>OY282385.1 GCA_958295935.1 uncultured Dehalococcoidia bacterium | reverse complement strand
CTAAGGCCGGGCTAGACGTGTTCGAAACAGAACCCTGCGACCCGGAACACCCACTGCTCAAGATGGACAACTTCATAGCATCCCCCCACGCCGGAGGCGAGTCCACACTCTCAGGGGAATGGTCCGCAATCGCAGCCTCCGCAGAGGCCGCACTCATTCTGCGAGGACACTGGCCCCGCCGAGTCGTCAACCCGGAGGTGCGCAGCAAACTGCGCCCCGCACGGTACGAATGAGTGGATTGGCTGCCGCGCAGAGAGGCCAACCCATCTTGACCACAACCCAGGGCGCACGACGTGAACAACCCCGAGCCCGCCAACAAACCGGTTCGCAATGAGTGACACTGTAGGGCCGGCGCAGGAGTTCATGCAGACCGCAGGAATTCGCGGCTGGCTCACGCGTGACTATAGGTACTCCAACCCCGTCTTCACCGCCGCGCTGGGAACGCACGTACAAAATCTCACCCGACCCGTATGGCTCTACGTACCCGCCCGTGGAGAGCCCGTTCTACTCGCGCATGAGGTCGACGCCGGACGCTTTCCACGAGACGCGCCCGCCATACGCAGATACGGCAGCCGGGAGACCATGCTCGCACAACTCCGAAGAGCCCTCCCCGACTCCGGCCGCGTCGCCATGGAGTACTCGCCCATGTACCAGCTCCCGCGAGTAGGCCGCATCGACGCCGGAACCATAGAACTCATACGGAGCTTCGGCATCGAAGTCGTCTCATCAGGCGACGTCATCCAGTACGCAACAGAACGCTGGACGCAGCAGCAACTCCAATCCCACCAACGAGCCGCAAGCAGCCTCACCGCCATAGTCAAGGAGGCGTTCGACTTCGCAGGCGCAAACGTCCGCTGGAAGCTCACGGAGCATGACCTCGCCGAGTTCATACGCGGGAGATTCGATCGACTCGGCCTGGTTACCGACGAAGGCCCCGTCGTCGCCTTCGATCAGCACTCCGCCGACCCCCACTACGACCCGCCGCCCAACGGCTCCTCGGTTATCCGGCGACGGGGATGGCTGCTGATCGACCTATGGGCAAGGCTCGACGAAGCAGACTCCATCTACGCAGACATTACCTGGACGGCAAGCCTCGGAGGACCGCCAACCACACGCCAACAAGAGGTGTTCGACGTGGTACGAAACGCCCGCGACACCGCATTCCAGTTTCTACGGAACTCGATCGAGCGAGGAAAACACCCACAGGGATGGGAAGTGGACGCCGCCGCGCGAGAAGTCGTCGAAAATGCAGGCTACGCCGAATACTTTACGCACCGGCTAGGTCACAGCCTCGGCAGGGAAGTCCACGCCAACGGCGTAAACCTCGACGGATGGGAGACGCGAGACACCCGCGCCGTCATCGAGGGCGTAGGCGTCACCATCGAACCCGGCGTATACCTGCCAGACTTCGGAGTGCGCTCCGAAGTAGACGTCTTCATCTCCCCGGACGGACCCGTCATCACCGGAGAGGCCCAACAACAGGCGTACCTGATAGACACCGCTTGACAAGCCTCAACCCTGCGGCTGCCCCGAACCAGCCCGACAGCCCGCGCGTAAGCGCCTACGCGCGGCCATGCCCATGCGCCTACTTACGAACTAGCCGGGCAAACGCACCCCTATGCCCTGCTCCAGAGCCATCCTGTATAGCCGCTCGCCAACAGCCAGATCCTCCAGAGCAAGACCCTGAGACTCGAAAAGCGTTATCTGCGAAGAGTCCGTCCTGCCCCGATGCCCCCCTCCAGCCACCGCGTGGATAGGTATCGCCTCGTCCCAGCTGAAGCGGCCAATCTCCGCAGCACGCATCAACTCGCCGCACTCGATCTTCGCCTGATCCACGTCGTCCACAACCACCACGTCGCACTTCACCACCGCAGAAGTATCCAGCTCCCGCTTCAGCCAGGAGTTGTTGCCAGCCGCGTTCACGTGCATACCGGCAGACAGCATGTCCCCCGTGATGACCGGATCCACCGAACTGGTGACGGCAACCAGTACTTGAACCCCCTCCGCGCACTCCTCCCGGGAACCCGCCGCCGCCACTGCAATGCCCAACCGTTCCGACGCGGCAGCCGCGAATCGGTCGCGGCTTTCCTCCCTGCGGCTGAATACCTTGGCCGAAGTCACGTCGCAGCACGAAGCGATCGCCTCAAGCTGAGTCTCAGCCTGGTAACCGGACCCGATCATTCCAACTGAAATCGGGCCGCCGTTCGCAAGATAGCGGGTCGCAAGACCGGAAGCCGCACCCGTGCGGACCTGGCCCAGCCGGCTCGCCTCTATCATCGCCAGCAGACCATCCCCGTTCGTCGAAAAAATCGCAACGTGGAACCGAGCCCCACCGGGACCGGCAGTATAGGACTTGTGACCAACAACCCCCTTCGCAGGCCAGGAAGCGGCCATCAGATTGTATGAACCCCCGCCAATCGGCATACGAGAGCGCGCCGTGTTGGTGACCTCGCCAACCGCACGCGCCTTGAAAGCCTCGTCCAGCGCATCGACCGCCAACTCCATGTCCAGCAGCCGATCCACGTCAGCCTCAGTCAGATAGATCGCCATGTCCCCTCCTGCATGTGTCCGTCCAGGCCCCCGCACGACGCGAACGGCCGGCGAAGTAACTCATGATTACACGAATACCACGGGGATGGGTACGTTGTCTCGCGGCACCGGAGGCGAAACGCCGGTGGAGCGGGTGCTATACTGCCCGCAGTATAGGTGATCGTATTTACCGACCCTATTTCTGGCTACGGATACAGGGCGCTGAGCCGCCGGGACACGTGAGGTTTCCAAAGCAAAAGGTTCAGGAGAGGGTGGAAGAGTTCGATTGAATCGAAAACCTCTAAGAATGTTCGATAATCGCAGGACGTGCAATTCGACCCGCAAACTAATCGGCATAATCGTTGGCATAGGCGTCCTCTGCATGGTTGCTTGCACCGTCGAGGCAATGCCTCCGCCTGATCCGCCGGCCTCCCCCACTCCTACTGCCGCGCCGACAGACTCCCCGACTCCTACGCCGGACCTTGAGGCAACCGTATTGGCCGCAGTCGTAGCAACCATCGCGGCTAACCCCACCGAGACACCTGTACCGAGCCCAACTATCACGCCTGAACCTCTACCCACTCCTACACCAACCCCGGCGCCGACACCAACTCCAACTTTAACTCCCACGCCTACCCCGGAACCAACCGCGTCGCCAACACCGACGCCTACCGCAACACCCACTCCCGCGCCTACCGCTACACCGCTGCCAACGCCAACGCCCACTCCAACGCCTACCGCAACACCGACGCCAACGCCAACACCGACTCCCATGCCTACCGCGACACCAACGCCATCGCTAAGCGACGTAGTACGCCGGGTTAGGGCGGCCGTGGTCAAAATTGAGACCCCGTCCGGTTTAGGATCCGGGCTCATCTTCGAAATCCAGGAGCAGACGGCTTTCGTCATCACCAACTACCACGTCATTGAAAATAACGAACAGGTCAACGTGATCGTCAACGACTCAACGCCTTATCGAGGCACGGTGTTGGGAACGGATGACGTTAGAGATCTGGCGGTGGTAAGGATCTGTTGCGGCAGTTTCCGGAAATTGCCTTTTGGCGACGCTTTGGCTCTGAACCCGGGAGATCAGGTAGTCACCATGGGCTACGCCCTCGGCATCGACGGTCCTGCAACAGTCACCATGGGTATAGTCTCCGCAGTGCGCTACTTCCCCGCACTTTCGAGCAGCATGATTCAGACCGACGCCGCGATAAACCCGGGCAACAGCGGGGGTCCAATGTTCTCCCTGCAGGGTGAAGTACTGGGAATCAACACCTTCAAGGTCTCTGCGACCAGCGTCGAAGGAGTGGGATTCGCAGTGGCAGAAACAACTGTGCAGGAGCAAATCCCCATTCTGCGCTTCGCACAGCCGTATGCCGTACCAACACCCACGACCACGCTGCCGCCCACCCCCACTCCTCATCCACGAATAAGTAATGGGATATACACAGCGAGACAGGGATTCTCTCTAGAAATCCCCGCAGGATGGGATATCGACGACGATCCTTCTCGCGTTGGAATAAGGATATCACATCCCGACACGCCAGCATCCATCATAGCCTTTGCCACGTCTATCAGCGATCTGAGCATTGAGCGGATCAGATCAGGAAATCTATCACCATCGCGCCTAACAGGCTGGAGTGATTATCGAATTACCAGTACCCAATTGTTGTCTAGAAAGAATTTTTGGGGACGTGAATATCAAATCAGCTTCAAACAGGGCCTCGAAACATACGAGGGGTTCATTCACTGGTTCTTTCGTAGCGAAGAACACCACAATGAGCTATATGCAATCACAGCATTAGCGCCGAGAAAGACCTGGAATCAATCAGAATCTGCTGACGTTATCAGCGAGTTTAAGGGTATTCTCATATCTTTCACATTGCCGCGTAATTGATCAGATTCAAGTACGCTTAATCGCCTGACGGCAAGTCGCCGCCCGCAAGGCATGGACGCGTCCTTCTCTACGCTTGCCTACGCGGGGGCGCAACCTCGTCGCCCGCAAGGGATAGACGCGTCCGCTGTGGCAGTTGCAACCTGTGCAGGAGTCCTTCGCGAACGGCCGCGACAGCGGCGCGATACCGCTCACCCATGACCCATCACCCTTGAGGATGCCGGATTCCAGACGCGCGACGACCCCGACCCGGCCATGGAACTCACTGCAAGCGCATCGCCGCGCAGAGCCATGAGACGCTCCCAGCATCCTGACCGCCAATATGTTGCTATGGTGAGGCAGGTCGGATAGACCTCGGATTGGTCGGACAAGCCTGGAATGATGAACCTCGACGCGCCCCCAAGATACGGCCGCGATCCTGTTGGTAACGCTCAAGGAATGCAGCCGTGACCACGCTTCACGACCCCGGCGGAAACCCTGACGACGGGGATGAAGTACGCCCTGCCCCGCCAAGGCGCGTCCGATCCATCATTCCCGTGGGCATGGTCTACGCCGTCTCCCCAACCACCGCCGCCATCATGGGCGACTCCCTCATGTACGTCGTACTGCCCGTGGCCGCCCTTGAATTCGGAGCCGGCGACCAGCTTGGCCTCGCCGCATCATTCTGGATAGGCCTCGCCCTCAGCATCAACCGCTTCATACGCCTAGGCAGCAACGCTTTCGCAGCGCTGGTGTACCAACGCTTTGGCCTCCGATGGCCCTTCGTCGCATCCATAGCCGCCGGCGCACTCACCACGCTCGCATACGGCCTTGGAAGCGGTCTCGCCGTCCTGCTGCTGGCGCGCATCGTCTGGGGCGTTTCATACTCCCACATGCGTCTCGCAGCCCACCTGACCGCATTCGGAGTCGGAACATCCGCCATGCGGGGCAGACTCATGGGCTTCTTCAACTCCGGACAGCGACTCGGAAGCCTCATCGCAGTCACCGCAGGAGCCGCCCTCTTCCAACTCACCTCCAGGGAAATAACCTTCACCGCACTCGCCTGCGTCGGACTCCTCGCCGTAATCATCGCCGCCAAGGTACCCAATATCAGGCCGCCCCGTACCCGTGCATACGGCGGAGTCTTGAGAAATGGCCTCGACGCATGGAACCTTGCCGTCGCCAGGCTTCCAGAGCACAGCCGGAAACTGCGGCTGCCGATGCTCGCCATAAGCCTGATGCGCTTCGCAACCGCATTCGCGGCCAACGGCCTCGCCATCGCCACCGTCGCCCCATACCTCGCCGAGTTCGCCGACGGAAACGGAAACATACTCGGCGGATCACTCGCCGCAATCACCCTGGCGGGCCTTCTAGTGGGCTTCAGATGGTTCTGCGACCTCGGACTCGGCGTACCCCTGGGGCACCTGTCCGACCGCATAGGTAGACGAATATCTATAGCCTACGGAATGGCCGCAATGGTCGCACCCTTGGCTCTCATAGCCCTTTTCGACTCTTTGATCATAGTAATCGCCGCGATGCCCGTTCTCTTCATCGCGGCTGTGGGAGTCAACACCGCTCTCGACACCGCTCTCGGAGAAACCTCGCCCGGCTCCGTTCGCACCGAGGCGTTCGCCAGATACTCCACCTGGCAGGACCTCGGATCCGCTTTGGGACCCTTCGCAGGCTTCCTGATCGCCGACAGAATCGGCTTCCAGGGAGGATTCCTCGTGGCCGCAGCGCTCCTGGCAAGCGCCTGGGCGCTCTATCTGACCGCCACTCGCAAACCATCGCCGCGCGCGCGCTAGAAGGCCCCCTGAAAGCTCAGGTACCGACTTTCTCCGTCTGCACCGACGAACTTTCCATGTCCACGAGCACCTTTCGCAGATCGGCGATCTGATCCCGAAGAATCGCAGCCTTCTCGAACTCCAGATCCTTCGCCGCAGAAGTCATCTGCTTCTGCAGATCCTTCACCAAACGGGTGAGGTCGTTCTTCGGGAGATCAGAAACAGTGACGTACGGAGCCTTGGTCTCCGCCACCTGACGGACCCGCTCAGTAATATCCCGCACCTCTTTGACGATCGACTTGGGAACAATGCCCTTTTCAACGTTGTAGGCCCTCTGGATCTGCCGACGCCGGTCAGTCTCGCCTATCGCCTCACGCATAGACCCCGTCACCCGGTCCGCATACATCACCACGTGGCCGTCAATGTGGCGGGCAGCCCTGCCGATGGTCTGGATGAGCGAGGAGCCGGAACGAAGGTAACCCTCCTTGTCAGCGTCCAGGATCGCCACCAGAGACACCTCCGGCAGATCCAGACCCTCCCGGAGAAGGTTGATACCCACCACCACGTCGTAAACCCCAAGACGCAGGTCGCGCAGTATCTCCGACCGCTCAAGAGTGTTGATCTCCGAATGCAGATAGTGAACCCGTATACCCATCTCGCGCAGGTAGTCGGAAAGCTCCTCCGCCATCCGCTTGGTAAGAGTCGTAACCAGAACCCGGTCGTTTCGCTCCACACGCTGCCGGATGCGCTCTATCAGATCATCGACCTGCCCCTCCGTGGGCCGTAGCTCGATCGTCGGATCCACAAGCCCCGTCGGCCGAATGATCTGCTCCACACGCTTCTGCTGCCACTCCGCCTCATAAGGCCCGGGAGTCGCAGAGACGTAGAGGATCTGGTTCACACGCTCATCGAACTCCTCAAATGACAGGGGACGGTTGTCAAGCGCCGATGGCAGACGGAAACCATAGTCCACCAGCGTCCTTTTTCTCGACAGGTCCCCGTGATACATACCCCGAATCTGCGGCAGAGTGATGTGGGACTCGTCGATGAAAATCAGGAAGCCAGGCGGAAAGTAGTCGAGCAGCGTCCAGGGAGCGGAACCCCGAGGCCTACGACCCAGAGGCCCGGAGTAGTTCTCGATCCCTGGGCACGTCCCCGCCTCGCGCAGCATCTCAAGATCGAAACGGGTGCGCTGCTCCAGACGAGCCGCCTCCAAAGGCTTGTCTGAGTCCCTCAGCTCCTTTAGCCGCCCCTCCAACTCGCTCTCGATGTCGCTAAGGGCATCCTCCAGCTGTTCGCTCGGCGTCACAAAGTGCTTGGCAGGGTAGATGTCGATGTCCTCACGATCTGACAACACCTCCCCGGTCAGTGGGTCCAGCTCCTGGATCCGTTCCACGTCATCCCCAAAGAACTGCACGCGCACCGCCAACTCCTCGTAAGCAGGCATGATCTCGATAGTGTCGCCCCTCACTCGGAAGCGGCCGCGGAACATGTCCATGTCGTTACGCTCGTAATACATGTCCACAAGACGGCGCGCCGTCTTGCGAAGACCGGTCTCCTCTCCCTTGCGGATGTTGAGAACAACGCTCCGGTACTCCTCAGGAGACCCCAGCCCGTAGATGCAAGACACCGACGCCACTATCAAGGTATCCGGTCGCGTCAGAAGCGAACGAGTCGCAGCGTGCCGCAGACGGTCGATCTCCTCGTTTATGTCCGACTCCTTCTCTATGTAGGTGTCCGACTGAGGAACGTACGCCTCGGGCTGGTAATAATCGTAGTAAGAAACGAAATACTGCACCGAGTTGTCAGGAAAGAAATCCTGGAACTCCGTTGTCAACTGCGCCGCCAGAGTCTTGTTGTGGGCTATCACCAACGACGGACGCTGAGCCTGCTCGATGATGCCCGCCATCGTGAACGTCTTGCCCGATCCCGTAACCCCCAAGAGAGTCTGCCGCTTCAGACCCTCGGCAAAGCCCTCCACAAGCTCCCGGATAGCCTGCGGCTGATCCCCGGTTGGCCGAAACTCTGATCTGATCTTGAAAGGCGGCAACAGTTCTCTCGATTCGCTCTCAGCCCGACCTTAGCCCAGGCCCCTCAGCAGCCGCGACCTCGCGGCGAAGTCCTGCCCGTACCGCCCGCGCAACACCGCTCCGATGCTCTTCCGCCCCTGCCCCGGACACCCCCAAACGCGCCGACCCGGTGCCATTCACGAAGTGGACGCGTACGCCTCAAGCGCCTCATCCGGGAAATCCGCATTGGAGAACACCTTCTGAACGTCGTCCAACTCTTCCAACGCATCCAGCAGCCGCAAAGTCTGGATAGCCGTAGAACGCTCCAGTGGAACCGTGCTGTTGGGAATCAACGCAATCTCCGCACGCTCGATCTGTACGCCCTCCAACTGCTCCACCGCTGCCCGCAACTGTCCCAGACCGGAGAAGGAAACAGTCACCTCCACGGTCCGCTCCATCACGTCCACGTCCTCAGCCCCCGCATCCACCGCCTCTAGCGCCACCTCCTCCGGCTCCCCGTCCGCCACCTCCACGCTGATCAATCCCTTGGTCTCGAAATTCCATGACACCGCGCCCGACGAGGCCAGGCTGCCCCCATTCCTCGTCACCCGCGAGCGGATGGCCGAGGCTGTCCGGTTCTTGTTGTCCGTTACCGCCTGGATGAGCAGACCCGCCCCGCCCGGCGCGTAAGCCTCGTAGGTGATCTCCTCCAGCGCATCGGCAGACCCGTCCCTGGTGCCTGCCCCCTTGTTGACCGCACGCTCGATGTTGTCCTTGGGCATGTTCTGCGACTTGGCGGTATCAATCGCCAAACGCAGCCTGAAATTAGTATCCGGGTCGCCGCCCCCCTCGCGAGCCGCAACCATGATCTCTCGCGCAAGCTTGGTGAACAGCTGACCCCGACGAGCGTCGGCCATGCCCTTCTTGTGCTTTATAGTGCTCCACTTTGAATGACCAGACATAGCTGTAAACCTTCACCCTCCGGGTAAATGCGCGCGACGGCCCAGCCCCTGTTTATAGCAGACATCTGGCAGGGTCTACGCTCATGATCCACCGTTCAGTATCCACTCCAGCCAGCGCGCTGCCAACTTCATGTACCCGCGCTCCTACACTGAGCCGGATCCCCTGAACTCAGGGCCTATCAGCATCGCCGCAAGCCCCCTCACGCACGCCTCACCGCGCAGGCCGCAGCAAACCCAACGCCCTTGCAGGCCCTTGGACCTCGAAGCCACAAGCGCCCCGGACTATTCGATCTCGAGGCCGATACGCGTATCCTGCTTCACCGCAGCGACTCGCAGAAGAGACCGTATCGCCTGCGCCACACGCCCCTGACGCCCAATCACCTTCCCCTTGTCTTTCTCATCAAGCTCAAGAGTGATGACCGTCTGATCGTTCTCCTCCCGCACCGTCGCCTTAACCGAGTCGGGGTTCGCTGCAAGTGACCTGGCGATGAACTCCACGAGCTCTACCACCCGGTCTTGTGACTCACCTTCGACCGCATCCGCCGCATCTTGCTCTTGCGTCGAGGCCTCTGTGGAATCAGTCACCTGACTTCACCTTGTCAAGAACCCCCGCGTTCTTCAGCAGGTGCGCCACCGGGTCGGAGGGCTGCGCTCCGTTGCGCAGCCAGTGCAACGCCCTGGCCTCGTCGATCTTCACCGCCGGAGGATCCGGAAGTGGATCGTAAGTCCCGATCTGCTCCACGAACCGGCCGTCGCGCGCAGCCTTCTGATCCGCAACTACCACACGATAGAAGGGCCGCCCCTTCGCGCCCATCCGGCGCAAACGTATTCGTACCATGTCCTGTCCAAACACTCCGGGCTGACGCCCTGCTCGCGCAGCGGCCCCCGGCTAAGGTGAAGCGCAATTCAACTCTGAATACGCACAGCCTGCAACGTCACTCAAGTTTACGACCCCGAACTTTACGCCGTCAAAGCAGGCCGCACCGGGTGAAACTCTAACTTATACTGGAACAATACGCACCAGCGCGTTCGACCCAGCCAGGCGGCCTTTCCCCACCCTTCTTCCCATAAGGTCCTTACACGGTGATAGTAACGGTACGTCTCTTTGCAGGAGTGCGGGAAGCCGCCGGAATATCCCGCTTGGAAGTCGAACTTGAGGAACCCGCCACCGTAGCCGACGCCCTCCGAGGAGCAGCCCGCGCCGTCCCCGGCGCCTGGCGCCTGCCGTCAACGGTAATGCTGGCCGCCAATGGAGAGTACGCAAAGGAGACCGCCAGACTGAACCACGGGGACGAGGTCGCAATCATTCCGCCCGTCAGCGGAGGCGCCTTGGCGACCGGCCAAGAACAACAAGTGGTGATAACCCAAGAACCCCTCGATCCCGCATCGCTCGCTGACTTTGTACGCAGGGATGCCGACGGCGCGATAGTCACCTTCCTAGGCGTCACAAGAGACCACAACGCCGGCCGCCGAGTCCTACACCTCGAATACGAGGCATACACACCCATGGCGGAACGCATGATGATGCGGCTCATAACCGAAATGAAAAACCGATTCGACATCGGACAGGTCGCAGTTGCACACCGTACCGGCAGGGTCGAAATCGGAGAAATGAGCATGGCCCTCGCAGTTAGCGCACCACACCGACGGCACGCCTTCGAGGCCGCACTCTACTTCGTCGACCGCCTGAAGCAGATCGTGCCCATATGGAAGAAAGAGTACTTCGAAGGCGGAGAGGTGTGGATAGGCGACGCGCCAGGCAGTTCCGCAGGAGACCGCCCGTGACCCGGCCGCAATCGAACGCACCCACCGAGGGCGCCGCTCTCTGAAGAAACGCCCTTGGACGCCCACGTAAGCCTATCCCAATGATTGGGCGCCATCGAAAAGGCGGACCCGGCAAAGAGTAAGCGCGCCCCATTCGTCAGACCGCGGCCATCCTCAGTGCCAAAGAGGCAAACATGAAAAGCGACGGCGATACGACCGTCATTCGCGCATCCAACATAACCAAGCGATTTGGCAAGACCACCGCAGTCGACGGCGTCTCATTCGAAGTGCGAAGAGGAGAGACATACGGGCTGCTGGGCCCAAACGGCGCGGGCAAGACAACCACCATGCGCATGATGAGCGGACTCTCCCCCATCACCTCCGGAAAATTGACGGTCGCCGGAATAGACGTATCGAGCCAACCCAGAGAAGTGAGAAACGTACTCGGAGTCGTAACTCAGCAGGACGGCCTAGATACCGACCTTACCGCCAGGGACAACCTCATCGCCTACGGGTTCATCGCAGGCCTTTCGCCCGCACAGGCAAGGAGAAGAGCCGATGCCGTCCTGATGTTCTTCAACCTCACCGAAAAATCCCGCGATGAGATCGACTCCCTCTCCGGCGGCATGAAGAGACGACTCGCAATAGCGCGCTCATTCATGACCGAGCCGCAAGTGGTCGTACTCGACGAACCCACCACCGGACTCGACCCCCAGGGCCGCAACCGGGTATGGCAAGAACTCGAAACCATGAAAGAAGCAGGCGTCACCGTCTTCATGTCCACACACTACATGGAAGAAGCCGCAGCCCTCTGCGACCGCCTGGCCGTCATGCACCACGGCAAAATACTCGACCAGGGCGCGCCCGACGAACTCGTAGCCCGCCGGGCAGGCCCGGAAGTCGCCCTGGTAAGAGTCGCCAACGGAGTCAGGAAAGACGTGGTCAACTGGATAGAAAACCAAGGCTTCAATTGCCGGGATGCAGGCCCCGTCATCACGGTGACGGCTTCCAACGGACAACGGCCAGACCTGTCCGGCCTCCAAGGCGTCCGCATTTCCTATCGGCCATCCAACCTCGAAGACGTCTTCCTGTCCATGACCGGCGTGACGCTCACGGACGACGAATGATGGCAACCACATACCCCAGCGCCCGCGTCTTTGGCGTCAGGGTGCGAAGCGTGACCGGAATGTGGTTCCACCACGCCCTCGTGTTCAAACGAACCTGGCTCACGGCCATGACCTGGTACTTCATCGAGCCATTTGTCATCCTGGTAGCCATAGGCGTCGGCGTAGGAACGCTGGTTAACGACGTCGAAGGCGTGCCCTATGCCCAATTCGTCACCCCGGGAGTCATCGTAGGATCCGCCATGTTCCACTCCATCTTCGAGTGCTCATGGGGATCCTTCTTCCGAATGCAGAAAGGAGTCTACGAAACCGTACTGACAGCCCCGGTCAGCGTGCGCGAAATAGCCATGGGAGACATGTCATGGGCCATGACAAGGGGCATCATTACGGCCATCTGCATAACCGCCGTCGCCGCCGCCCTAGGATGGGTAAACTCCTTCTCAGGCATCGGACTACTGCTAGCCGCAGCCATGGTCGGAGTACAGTTCGGCGCAGTCGGCCTCATATTCGCAGCCCTCGCCCCCAACGTACACACTCTCTCACTGACATTCACCGTCGTGGCTACACCCCTATACTTCTTCAGCGGTGCATTCTTCCCCATATCCATTCTGCCCGACTGGGTGGAACCCATAGCATGGGCCGCACCCCTCACGCCAGCCGTACACCTCGCACGAGGATTCATAACCGCAGACCTAGGACTCTCACACCTCTTCTCCGCCCTATACATAATCGGACTCACAGCCCTACTCTTCCCCATCGCCGCCATCCTGCTGCGCCGCCGCCTAGTAAAGTGACCGCTGAAGCCGAAGAGGCCCACTAGGAGAACCCCGCTCTGCGGCCTGCCGGAGCGCAGAAATGAACCTGGAGCCAGGAGAACCTAAACATGGATGAACCGAAAATAGGCGAGCGCGTAAAGTTCTGGAAACAGCAGGACCGCATCAATAAGGAACTCATTCCCAGGGTCATAAAGAACCACGAGCTGCTCGCCAGGCACGTCGAGACTCATACAGACAGCGACCCGCAGGCCAGAGCCCAAATCAAGGAACTTGAAGCCCGCGTATCAAAGCTCTACTCGCAAGTCGCGGCCCGCGCTAAAGCCTTCGAGACGCGCATATCAGAGCTCGACTCAAGCGACCCGCAGGCCAGAGCCCAAATCAAGGAACTTGAAGCCCGCGTATCAGAGCTCAACTCGCAAGCCGCGGCCCGCGCCGAAGCCCTTGAAGCCCGCATATCAAAGCTTTACTCGCAAGTCGCGGCCCGCGCTGAAGCCTTCGAGACGCGCATATCAGAGCTCGACTCACAAGCCGAGGCCCGCGACGAAGCCCTTGAAGCCCGCATATCAAAGCTCCACTCGCAAGTCGCGGCCCGCGCTGAAGCCTTCGAGACGCGCATATCAGAACTCGACTCGCAAGCCGAGGCCCGCGCCGAAGCCCTTGAAACGCGCACAGTAGAGCTCGAACGCCACTCGGCTAATACACTCCTGCACTGGGGAGCATACGTCGGCCTCGTAGTCGCAGTGGTCGCCGTCGTCCTCGCACTGGTGCGATAGACCATGACAATGCAATCCCTTGACCTCCTTCCCGAACTGCGGAAACTCCCCGCAGTGAAGAGCGCAGATGATCCTGAGTACCAAGAAATTATCAAGCAGATCCGCGCCATGGATAAAGGCCATTTCGCCATTGAAATTTCCTTGGCCGCAGAGGAGGCGCTCCAAGCTCTATTCAATGAGCGTAACGTACCGGATATATTGCGCGAAGCCCATGGCTTAGCTTCCCCTAACGTCGCGCAGAGTAAATCACTACCCCAGCATTACAAAGAAATGCTAGAGCACGGCATAGACTCACCAAAATACACAGGTTTTGTGTCGAACCTCAAGGGAAAAATCGCTGAATTGAAAACCAAGTCCATCCTGGAAGAGCAGAAACCGGGGTGGAATTTTGAACTCGCCGAAAGCCCAAATCAGCCCTGCTGGGACCTTACGGGAACCTCACCATCCGGTGAGGTTATCTACCATCAGGTAAAAACCGGCAAGAAACGTTATGCCAACGAAACTGTGGATGCCATGCAGGACAACCCCAACATAGAATTCCTCATCAGCACAGAAATATATGAGAGTATCGAGAACTCACATCCGGAATTGGTAAACCGTATCACCGACATAGGCTCGGATGCCGAACTGACCGAAAACGCCAAAGACGGTTTGAAAAAGCTGACAGAAAATATGGGCATAGACGTGCCTGACTCTATCGGCCGTATATTGCCGCACGCCGCCGAAATTGTTGCAGGAATCAAGCTTCTTTGGCAAATTGTCTCGACTGAACGTGAGCTCGCCGGTGTGGATCTGAAGGATCGGTCCAGAGTTCATTCCATCAAAGCGTTGGCGTTGATGACGAAGTTCGGCATCATTAAGGTTTGCATGTCGGCCGGTGCTGCCGGCGGTGCTGCGGGAGGATCCATAGTCCCAGGACCCGGCAATATCATCGGGGGGCTTGTAGGCGGCGGGTCAGGAGCGCTCTTTGGGAGGAAACTAAACCAAAAATTACAGCCCCGCTTCGAGGAAGTGACCAGAAACCTCGCCACAAAGCTCGTTGGTGGAGACCCGGACGACCTCTTCTACTGGATGAACAAGGTCCAAATCGACAAAATCGGAACGTCCATGGCCGCCACCCAGGTCGCATAACCCCGCTTCCCTCTCCGCCCTTCTCCCTTCAGTAAAGAAGGAACAAGGCCCATCTCGATCGGTGATAGACTCGCACCCCCGGCCGCGGCGATGCTGACCGCGGTGCTCCCTAGAACGCCCCATCCACTCCCGTCACCTTGGCGGCCCCGTCGCTATGCCTGTTCCTGAATTACGACGAAAGCGGTAGACCGACAATGAAGTTTGCACTCGGTACGCTCTTCACGGCCATTCCCATGGCCTCATCAATGGGGCCCATCGTCGGTATATTTATTATCCTTGCATGTATTCACTATTTAGCGATGGCCTATATAGGTATTCTGTTTGAAATTGGGATCCTGTATGCCCCAATAGGCGCTTTGATTTGTGCATTTATTGCGCGGAACAAAGGTCTGAGCCCCAGGTGGTATGCGGTGGCAGGTGCAGTATATTCTGCAATGCTCTTCTTGCCTTGGATATACTTGCTCCTGAGAATGTTTAACATATCTGCACCGCGTATCCTTATCATCGCAGCCTATACGACCCTGTATAGCAGCTGGCTCCTAGGTCTGATAGTCACACTACGGCTTTTTAGTGGTGCACTGGTATTGATTAGTTTCGTGACATTATGCGCCTCTCTGATATGGATGTGTATTAGCCACAAAAGATCCAGGGGTGAATTACGCTTCACCTCAAACGATACTCTGCCCAGACTCGCATACTTGATGCCCTTTGGTCTTGCCTCCGTGTGGTCCTTAGTCGCCGCCATATTCACCATCCTCGACGGGTATCCGTGGTCCACTACCAATCCGGGGTTCCCGTGGACCCCACGGTTCCCGTGGATCCTGTAGATCGCGTGTTGCCGGGATAATCCAGGATCGTTGAAAACGACTTTCAAAATGCTTCACATTCCCCGGCAACTGCCGAAAAGCCGCAGCGATGACTCCCGGCTCACTCCTCCCGGACGCTGCCCCACCGCCGGCGCCCCAAAGCCCGCAAGCCCGCGCAACAACCAAAGTTGCGGGAGTGTGTGCCGCAGGGCTATATTGAAACGTAGGAAGCGGCAACCCGCTATCGGAGGGATCGCATAGAGGCCTAGTGCGCCCGCCTGCTAAGCGGGTTGGGGGTGATGAGCCCCCTCGTGGGTTCGAATCCCACTCCCTCCGCCACAAAATACCATCGGCTTTCGCTACAGGCGACCGCAACGGCACCGCAGGAAAGCCGGCCGTACCCCCAACCACAGAAACCATAAAAGGCAGAAACGCCAACAGGCACAAGAGCCAAGGCCCATACGGTAATGGCTACCTACAACCTCTGGACAGTTGGCTGCCAGATGAACAAGGCCGATTCCGACCGACTTGCGAGCGGTCTCGAAAAGCTGGGCCTACTGTCTTGCGACGTACCCGAAGATTCCGACGTCGTCGTACTGAATACATGCGTGGTGCGGCAGTCAGCCGAAGATACCGCCACAGGACTGCTTGGACGCCTCAAACCCATAAAAATGGCCCACCCGAACCGCACCATCGCGGTCATGGGATGCATGGTCGGACCCACTCAGGACAAACTCCGACGCAGATTCCCACATGTTGACGTGTGGGCAAGGCCCCAGCAGTTCGAGCCGGTAATCCAGGCCGCCGCCGCACGCATCGGCCTCGACGCGGAAGGATGCCTCGATTCTCTCGTACCCAAACAGCCCGGAGTTACCGCATTCGTCCCCATCGTCCACGGATGCGACAAGTTCTGCACCTTCTGCATCATCCCCTACCGCAGAGGCCGGGAAACCAGCAGATCGACGGACGAAATAGTCAGGGAAACCGCCCTGCTTGCCCAGCGGGGCGTGAGAGAAGTCACCCTGCTGGGGCAAAACGTGGACTCCTACGGCCAGGATCTGTCACCCAGGAGAGATTTGGCCGACCTGCTGTACGAAGTGCACGCCATCGAGGGCCTGGAACGTATCCGCTTCCTCACCTCACATCCGAACGACATGTCGAGCCGCATAATCCGCGCCGTCGCGGATCTGCCCAAAGTTTGCGAGTCCGTAAACCTGCCAGTGCAGGCGGGCGACGACGCAATCTTGGCCGACATGAAACGCGGGTACACCCGCCGGCAGTACCTCGACAAAGTCAAAGAAATCAGGGAAACCATCCCCGCAGTCACCATGACCACGGACCTCATCGTAGGCTTTCCGGGAGAAAGCCGGGAACAGTTCCGCCGCTCTCTGGAGCTGCTCCAGGAAGTCCGCTTCGACAAGGTGCACGCGGCAGCCTACTCCGAAAGGCCGGGAACCCTCGCATCGAGACGGCTGCCCGACACACTCGACCGCACTGAAAAGAAGGGGCGGCTCGCAGAAGTCTCCAGAATGCAGGAGCAAATCCAGAACGGAATGAACAAGCGCCTCGCCGGACAGAAATTTGAAGTGCTGGTGGACAACCGCACCCGCGGGAGGTTACAGGGCAGGACCAGAGGCGATAAAATAGTCTACCTGCAAGGTGAGGATTCCATGATCGGCCAGACGGTGACCGTGCGCATCACGGACGCCACCCCGTGGTCGCTGAGAGGGGAAGTGCAGGAAGCAGGGAAAACGGCAGCCCCGCCGGATCAGGAAACCAATCGGCAAGCAGCTCACAACTGGGATCAACACAAACTACCCGCAGCGAGCACGCCATGACAACCGTATCGAGACGAAGCGGCGGCCAAGTAGCGATACCCATCACCGAACTTGAGCAGTCCGCGTTCTGCCAGACCGACGGAAACCTACGCACCCGCACGCTGGAAGAAGAGTTCAGGTCCGGCGTCAGGTGGCAAAAAGTCCCCACTAGGTACCTGAAACTATCGCCGGAAGAACTTGACGCAGGCATCCTGGAGGCGAGAAAGGCCCTCGGACAGCAGGCAATCATTCTGGGACACCACTATCAGAGAGACGACGTCATCAAGTACGCCGACTTCCGCGGAGACTCCTACAAACTCTCCAGAATGGCCGCGGAAGAGCGTGAAGCCTCGTTCGTCGTGTTCTGCGGCGTTCACTTCATGGCCGAAACCGCAGACATTCTCACCGCGCCCGCACAGAACGTCATACTGCCAAACATGGCCGCCGGATGCTCCATGGCAGACATGGCTCACAGCGACGACGTCAGCGACGCATGGGACGATATATCCGCCGTCCTAGGCGGCCAAGACGAGGTGGTCCCCCTCACCTACATGAACTCGACCGCCGCCATAAAGGCCCTGTGCGGGCGCAACGGCGGCGCCGTATGCACCTCTTCAAATGCCGCAGAAGCGTTCGAGTGGGCATTCGATCGCGGTAGCAGAATCTTCTTCCTGCCAGACCAGCACCTGGGCAGGAACACCGCCCTAAAACTGGGCGTCAGCCAAAAAGATATGGCTGTATGGAACCCCTTCCGAGCCATGGGAGGTCTAACCCCGGAGCAGATCCGCCGGGCGAAGGTCATCCTGTGGCAGGGACACTGCTCGGTACACACACGCTTCACAGTCGAGCAGATCCGACAGGCAAGGGAAACGCACCCCGACGTGAACGTCATCGTTCACCCCGAATGCACTACCGACGCGCTCCAAGAGGCGGACGTGAACGGCTCCACGGAGTTCATTGTTCGTACGGTGTCTCAGGCCGACCCCGGTACCGCCTGGGCTATCGGTACCGAAATCAACCTAGTCAATCGTTTGGCGCAGGAAAATCCCGACAAGACGATCTTCTGTCTCGATCCTGTCATCTGCCCCTGCGCCACGATGTACCGAATCCATCCGGCATACGTCCTATGGGTACTCGAAGGGCTGATGGCGGGCCTCGTAATAAACCGGGTACGAGTTCCTGCCGACGTGCGAAAAGACGCCATCACGGCCCTAGAGCGCATGCTCAAGATCGGCGGATAACAGGACGCCCGGCCAAATGCTCCCGCCCGCAGGCGAGCTTCAGTCAATCATCGACCGGGCGCTGCAAGAGGACCTCGCAGCAGGCGACGTCACCACCGCAAGCCTGGCGCCGGAAAACCTGCGGGCAAAAGCACGCGTCGTGCCGCGTGAAAGCGGAGTCCTCGCCGGATTGCCGGTCGCGCTGGCCGTCTTCAACAGGGTGGACCCCTCTCTCGATACTTCCGCGCATTTCGCAGACGCCGATCGCGTCCAGGGCGGCGAGAGTGTAGCCACGGTTGCAGGCTGCCTCGCAACTATCCTCATGGCCGAACGAACCGCACTCAACTTCATGCAGCGCATGAGCGGCATCGCTACGCTAACCTCCCGCTTTGTCGAGGCCGTGGCCGGAACCGGTGTAGACATATTGGATACGCGCAAGACCGCGCCAGGGCTCCGAGCGCTCGACAAGTACGCCGTCGCCGCCGGAGGAGGACGGAATCACAGGCGCAACCTGGCCGACGGCGTGTTGATCAAGGACAATCACGTCGAAGCCCTCAGAACGTACGGAATGGGACTTGCGGAAATTATCCACCGCGCCCGAAATAGAGCCCCGCACACGGTGCGCATCGAAGTGGAAGTGGAATCGGTGAGCGATGCCCGCATAGCCATGGAGGCAGGCGCCGACATCGTGCTGCTCGACAACATGACCCTTGCCGACGTGCGGGAAGCCGCGGAAGCGCTGAAGGGCCGATGCTTGACCGAGGCATCCGGCAACGTGACCCTGGACAACGTTGCGGCCATCGCCGCCGCCGGAGTCGACATGATCTCGGTAGGCGCACTGACACATTCGGCAAAGACCATGAACATAGGCCTGGACCTGGAACATGGGGCCGCTTAGGTCTCCCCTGCCCCGCCGGCGGTCCGGTGAAGAAATCCCGCCCATGTAACAACAGGCGGCAGCCGAGCGGCAGGCGTTGGCCGCAGGAATGAGTCGCCAGCCCTTCCCTCATCCCCGCCTGGGCCGTAGCCGGTCGACAGTGTCCAGCATGATGGTCATCGGCCCCTCATTGGCCATCTCGACGCGCATAGACGCCCCGAACTCGCCGGTTTCAACATGCAAGCCGGTACCACGGAACGCCTTTACCACCAGGTCGAACAACGGCCGTGACGCCTCCGGGGGCGCAGCCTCGACGAACGACGGCCGCCGTCCCTTTCGCGTGGACGCGTACAACGTGAACTGGCTGACCAGCAGCAGCTTCGCACCCGCGTCTATTGCAGATAACTCGAAGCCGCGGGAAGGGTTGGACGGGTCGGGGAACAAGCGCATGTTGACCGTCTTCTGGGCCAGATAAACAGCATCATCCCGGTTGTCCTCATGGGATATCCCCACGAACACCGCCAAACCCCTGTCGATGCTGCCCACCTTGCGGCCCTCGACGTGCACCGCCGCCCAGGAAACCCGTTGTATTACCGCTCGCACGACTCTTCGAAATGGGACGCTGGCAACAGAAACTCAACTGGCCTCGGACTTGCTGCTGTCCGAAGAGCCTTTCGACTCGGTTGAAGAGGCCTTCGAGCCCTTCTTGGCCTTCTCAGGCGGCTTGTCCGAGTCCCCCCCGTTCTTTCCCGAACTGCTGGAAGACTGCCTCGAACTGTTCCGGGCATGGTCCGTCGTGTAGAAGCCGGACCCCTTGTAGTGGACCGCGGGTATGGAGATCTGCCGGTCCGACGGCGCTCCGCACCGCGGGCAGGCGGCTCCTGACTCCGCATAGAAACTCTGTATTTCTTCAAAGAGGTGCCCGTTCAACCGGCACACGTAGTCGTATCTTGGCAAACTCGCCTCCAGGAGAAAACGCGAGCAACTGCACACGCGTTCTCAGATTGCCTAGTGAAATCATCCTTATTATCGCGCATCTGGAAAGACGCTCACAGGTTACGGGAAATCAATCGGACGTGGCCGCAGCCAGCCCGGCGCTCCAGGCCCGGCCGGCCTCCTCCAGCGAAACGTCGATAGCCTCTGCAAAGCGCAGCCTGTCACCGCCTACTGTACCTGCCGCTGAGACGGGAATCCCGTACTCCCTGGCGATCTCAAGCAGATCGCCAAGCCTGTCCGGCCTGATCGAAATGACCACCCGGGACTGCGTTTCACCAAACATCGCTGCGTCCCAACGCTCCGGCAGCGGCTCGACGAGCGCAGCGCCGCATCCGCCGATGATAGCGGATTCGGCAACCGCTACGGCAAGGCCCCCGTTCGAACAGTCGTGCGCGGATCGAGCTATCCCTTCCAGGGCAAGCCGGCGGCACAACATCTGCACGCGCACCTCGAAAGCCAGGTCGATGAAAGGCCGCCCGCCCGTCCAGCTATGCAGCACGGCGGCAAACTCGCTGCCCGCCAAGCCGCCGGGGTGGTCCCAGGCACACTCTGCGCCGAGTACCGCGATGAGGTCTCCATCGCCCTTGAAGCCCGAGGTGACGTGCGCATTCACGTCTTCCAGCAGGCCCAGCGCACCGATGATAGGTGTCGGATGGATACTATGACCGCGTGAATCGTTATACATGCTGGCGTTTCCACTAACGACAGGCACGCCAAAGGCGAGCGCAGCATCCCGAATGCCGCGCACAGACTCCGTGAGCTGATACTGAACGTCGCTTGTCTCCGGATTCCCAAAGTTGAGACCGTCGGTCAGCGCTATCGGCTCCGCACCGGTGCAAGAGACGTTTCTGCACGCCTCAGCCACCGCTATCATGCTGCCCGCATAGGGATCGAGGTAACACAGCCGACCGTTGCAGTCCACGGACACGGCTATAGCCTTCTTGGTACCCTTGAGCCTCAACAGAGCGGCATCGCCCCCTGGCGGGATGACCGTATTGTTCTGCACCTGATGGTCGTACTGCCTGAACACGGCCCGCCTGCTGGAGATGTTGGGGGATGAAAGCAGGCGCAGCAGCACGCCGGCAGGCGCCTCGCTGGGCAGAGGAAGCCGAGCCGGGTCCTCATCCTGCATCTTGGTCAGCCAGTCCGGCTTGCTGCTGGAGAGAACATACTCCGGGGCGTCCACCAACACGTCGATCGGCGATTCCGCCGACAGCTCAGGCCCGTCGCTTATAAGGACGTTGCCGCCGCGGGTGAACTCGCCGATCACCTGAGCGCCAAGATCCCACTTCCGGAAAAGCGCAAAAACCTCCCCCTCCGCGCCGGGGCGCAAGGCCAATAGCATCCGCTCCTGAGACTCGGAGAGCATCACCTCATACGGAGTCATCCCCTCTTCTCGTCGGGTCACTCTCGACAAATCAAGTCTGAGGCCCATGCCGCTGCGGTGCGCCATCTCGATGGCTGCGCTCGCAAGACCCGCCGCCCCCAGGTCCTGCATCCCCATCACGCCATCCAGCTTCGCCGCCTCAAGGCACGCCTCGATCAGCGACTTCTCGAGAAAGGGGTTGCCGACCTGCACGGCCGAACGCATTTCAGCCTCTTCCTCGAACGCGCGGGAGGCCAGACCGGACGCCCCATGGATGCCGTCCCGGCCAGTATCCGCTCCAACCAGCGCCAACAGGTCGCCAGGCTCGCGAGCAGATGCGCTCAGCATTCGCCCGTTCTCGATCAGTCCCACGCACATCGCATTGACCAGCGGATTGCCGGAGTATGAATCGTCGAACGCTATTTCGCCCCCCACGTCCGGCACGCCGATACAGTTCCCGTAGGAGGATATGCCCGCTACCACTCCGTGGAACAGAAAGCGGTTGAGCGGATCCTCCGGGCTGCCAAAGCGCAGTGAGTTGAGCAGCGCGATCGGGCGCGCCCCCATGGCGAAGATGTCCCGAACGATTCCCCCTACGCCCGTAGCAGCGCCCTGAAACGGCTCCACCGCCGAGGGATGATTGTGCGACTCGATCTTCATCGCAATCGCTAGCCCGTCCCCTATGTCTATCACCCCGGCGTTCTCAGCCCCAGGAGTCACGAGCAGGCGGGGACTCTGCACCGGTAGAGTCCTGAGCAGCCGCTTGGTGTGCTTGTAGCCGCAGTGCTCGCTCCACAGGGAGCCAAAGAGCCCGAGCTCCAACGGGCTTGGATCCCGCCCAAGTCGTTCCGATATAGCCTCGTACTCGGCGCGGGATAGGGCCACCTCGTCCAGCGTCTCCTGGCTCACCCCGATTGCCGACTGCTTATCGCTCATCTCGTTCACCGACCCGCCCGGTGCATGTGAGCGGTTGTCGCTGATGACCGCGCTGTATGCACGGCATGGGCCAGGCTGGTAGAGAAATTGAGGGACGGCAAAATAACTGCGCTTGACTAAGCCAATCGACCGGTTCCACTGTTCATGGGAGCCGAAACTTCATCACCGAGTCCGCAATAGACTGAAACACCGCGTTGCCGTCGACGCCGCCCAGCAGAGTTTCGCAAGCGCGCTCCGGGTGCGGCATCATACCGAGAACGTTGCCCTCTTCGTTGATGATGCCCGCGATGTTGTTGACCGAACCGTTCGGATTGGCCGACGAAACAGATCGACCCTCTCGATCCGCGTACCGGAACACCACCCTGCCCGATCTTTCGAGCGCCTCGACGGTGTCCCGGTCTGCTTGATAGTTCCCCTCGCCATGCGAAATGGGCATCCGGAGCGTCCGCCCAACCCGCGCGCGGTGGGAAAACGGCGTGTCGATGTTTTCAACCCGCAGATCAACCCACTCGCAACGGAACTCCAGATGGCTGTTGCGTATCAGGGCGCCGGGCAGCAGTCCAGCCTCGCAAAGTATCTGAAAACCGTTGCATATCCCGATGACCGGCCGCCCCGCAGCGGCAAACTCCGTCACCCTCTCCATGATGGGAGAGAAGCGCGCGATAGCGCCGGCCCGCAGGTAATCCCCGTAAGAAAAGCCGCCCGGCAGCGCCAAAGCGTCGTACCCGTCGAGGTTGAGGTCCTCATGCCATACGAAGGACGCCCTGTATCCCAGGACAGTCGAAATGGCGTAGCGGCAATCTCGGTCGCTCCAGGTGCCGGGAAAAACGACGATGCCGAAGTTGGGCTGAGTCACCGGCGCCGGTTACCGAGGCAAGAATCGTGTTGACAAGAAACGGAAACAGCCCTCCCGGACGGACCACCGCTCATTTTCGACAACACGAGAGCGGAAGGGGATGAAAACGCAACTGGGAGTATCTAGGCAAACAAGAAGCCCGCCGTTGGGCGGGCTACAGTTCACATGTTCTTCAGAGTGGCCTTGAGACTCTTCCGCCGCTTGGCCGCCGCCCGCTTCTTGCGGAGCGCGCTCGGCGCCTCGAAATGCTTACGCCGCCTAGCCTCCGCTATCACCGCCTCCTGCTGCACCCGCTTCGTGAAGCGCCGGAGAAACGCCTCGAAACTCTCTCCCTCGTTGATCTTGATCTCTACCAATTTTCCTCCGTCCGATATAGCCCCATTTTGCCGATCAGTATAGGGCCGGCGCACGTATGGGTCAATCTGGCAAATTTGCAAGCTCCGGGATTCCTGGGGCCTCGGCATCCTCTTCCAGTGACTCGCTGAACTGAGGAATCTGCACGTCCGCCGGAAGGCTCCGCCCACAGACTTACTTCCCAAACCCCGACCCTTGGGTTAAAGTCGAGGCAAGGGAATGCAGCCAGCCGGGCCGGGAAGTTACACGCGGCAAGCGTCCGCGCCGGGTGTGAACGTGGACGACGCGCAGGATATACAGCAGGCGGCTGCTCGCAGGGGCCCGTAGCTCAGTGGTCAGAGCGGTCGGCTCATAACCGATTGGTCGCAGGTTCGATCCCTGCCGGGCCCACCAACCCGCGCGAAATCAGGACCGCTCATACCGAGGTTCGAGTTGACGGATCGTAACAGAAGGTCCGGCCTGCACCGTCGGGTCGCAGACGATGCATGAACGTTCCCCGGACTCACACCCACAAAACACCTCCTACTAGACAGACTCGCCAGGCGACCCCTGACGCGCGAGCCAGGCTGCTTGACGATGCGCGAGCGTGATGCAAGGGTCCTGATTACCGGCGCCGCAGGGTTTGCCGGCTCCAGCCTCGCCAGGGCGCTGCTGCACAGGGGCTACGGCGTAACCGGCCTGGACATAACGCCCCCCGGCCATGCCGCGCTGCTGCGCCGGGAGATGTCCGATCCCGGCTTCACCTATCTGTGGAAGAGCCTCCAGGACGTGCAGCCCAGCGACGTCGAGGGCCATTCCACGGTGGTGCACCTGGCGGCGCAGCCGGATACCCCGCTCGCTTTCGAGTCGCCGCGATACACGGTCATGCAGAACGTCGAAGGCACGGTTGCGCTGCTGGAGGCAGTGCGCAAGACGGGCTGCGTGTCGAAGCTGATGTTCGCTGCGTCCGGCAACGAAATCGGGCGCGCCCTGTACTTTCCAATCGACGAAGACCATCCGTTGACGCCTCACAATCCGTACGGGTTCTCGAAGGCCGCAGCCGAAATGGCTCTGTCGGCGTGGCGCCTGGCTTACGGCGTGCCGTCGATCGTCATGAGCACGGGCGTGGTGATCGGCCCAAACATGCGCCGAGAGGTCTTTGTATTCAAGTGGCTGTGGGACGCCCTGCACGGAAAGCCCATCGTCGTCGAGGGCGGCAAGCAGACCCGCGACCTGGCGTTCATAGACGACGTGGTAAGAGCGTGGATACTCGCAATTCAGGCTCCCGTTGAGAAGGTCGCGGGACAGAAGTTCTTCATAGGCTCCGGTCAGGAATACACGGTCGAAGACCTGGCCGTAATCTGTAGGGAAGTTGCCGCGCACTGCGTCCCGATACAGTACACGGGATACCGCCCCGGCGAAGAGGGCCACAGAGAGGCATTCAGTGCCGAAAAGGCCAGAAAAGCGCTGGGCTACACTCCCCAAGTCACCACGAGAGAAGCGATTGCGCTAACAGCCGAATGGGTAAGAAGCCTGCTGTAGCCCCCTCCAGGTGAAGTGAATCCGTCCTGCCGAACGCCATAGCAGGAGACCGTCCAGATAATCGGGCCAGCCGACCTCGTCAATCGATAGCCGGTACAGATAAGCAACCAGGACTGCCAGTATGGAGTCGTGGGTCACGTAGACGTTCAGGCGCCCGCATGACCCCAGACCGCTGGCCGTCAGCCCCAGGAGCGCGCCCACTCCCTCGGAGGTCGCTCTCATCCCCGCCGGAGGCTCCGCGTGTGCGAGCTGGCGCTTCACTATCTCCAATATGCCGATTTTCAGGAAAAGCGCCACGCTGACGTCCTCGTCTACGATGAAAACGCCAGGCCCGCCGAGCCGCCTGTCCAGCGCCGCCTCTTCAGGCAAGCCCCCGCCGCGCAGCATCGCCTCGGCCGTCGCCAGGCACCTGGGTACAGGGCTGGCGGCAGCCCTGACTTGCGGCCTCATGCCGCACAGCGCAGCCCCAAGCCTTTCCGCAGACGCGACTCCCCCGGCAGTCAGAGGCACCTCGGAGCCGAATGTCCCCGGAGGTATCTCCTCCCGCTCGGCATGTCTCACGATCAGCGCCGCGTCGGCCTCGGCCGGTATGGCGCTCAGTTGTCTCACGACGTAGTTCATGCTGCGAGAATGCCTATAGCGCCTTTGCCGTAATGACCGAACTTACGGACCCTGTGGCGGTTACGTCTATCAGCCCGAAACCTGCTTGAGCAAGAATTCGCCTGAACTGCTCCTCCGTGCGTTCCGCGCCCTCGGTCATGACGAGCATGTTCAAGTCCAACAGGCCTCCCCCGCCGGCCGTGTCGTCCAGGACCATCTCTATCACGTAGAGCGTGGACCCCGTGGGCATAGCCTCCCGGGCGCGCCTCAGAATACGCAGAGCATCGCGGTCAGGCCAGTCGTGCAGCACCCTCGCCATGATGACGGCGTCTGACGTAACGGGCCACTCTTGGAATAGGTCTCCTGCCGCGAACCGGCACCGCCCTTCGAGGTCTGCGGGCGGTTCGGCGCCCCTGACCACCTCCACCCTGTCCATGACCGTTGCCTTCAGATCAGGGCAGGAACGCAGCAGCGCGAACACCAGCTCGCCGGTGCCGCCTCCGGCATCCAGAACGCTGTCGTGCGCGGTGAAGTCCACCGAGTCGGCGAGGTCTCCGTAGTCGTGTCTCGCGTACGCCGCCATAGCCGAATGATAGGCTTGGAGGTCCGCGGGCCTGTCCTCCATCCAGTCGAAGAAATTCTTGCCGTTCAACCTCTCGAAGCCGGACTCTCCGGTCTGGAGCGACCGAACAATCCCGGACCACGATTCGTAAGACTCTTTGCCCCAGTGCCGGGCCGCGTCCGCAAGCGAGAACGGGTGACTTCGCGTAAGGAGAGCCCCGCGATCGGTCGGATGGAAGACACCCCCGGCGTCCCGCCGTACGAGACCCAGTTCCATGAGGGCTCTCATCAATCTGATCCCGACCGACCTCCCCAGTTGAACCAGTCGCTCTATCTCTTCCGCGGATGCGGGCAGGCGCTCGAACACACCCAGCGCCTCGGCAGCATGGATCGTCTGAGTTCGCCAGAGACCGACCATATCGCCCGATAGCCGTTCGAGATTCGATTGCGGCGGCCGTCTGAGTTCCAGCAGCGTCCGCCCTGACTCGTCGACGACGGCCAAGGACCCGTCGAACCTCTCTACACGGGCCTGTCCGTTGTAGAACGGTTCCACGTTTCTGAACCGCTCCCCGTACAGAGGCTCCCCGACCGCGTCCACGTGGTGCCAGCCGTTCAAGTCGCGGGCGCGGGCGTAACGCTTGTGAAATACGTCCAGGTCCTGGAACCATCTGCCGTGCACCAGATCGCCGGAAGCGTCTATGTGAGTGAATTTGCCGTCCTCGCGCTGAACAGCGGCGCGCCCGTCTTTGAAGTCCCCGGCATACCGGTATCGCTCGCCGTACGCAGGTGCGCCGTCGCTCCCGACGTGGAAGTAGCCGCCCCCCGGCAGTCGGACGGAGCAGCGCCCCTCCTGGAAGTTGCCGCACCATGCATACCGCTCTACGTACAGGGGAGCCCCATCCGGGAGGACGTGGAACCATCCGTCCTCGGAATGGACGGCTGCGCGGCCGTCGTAGAATCCGAATGTTCGGATGTAGCGCCGTTCGTAGGCAGGCAGGCCGTCGGGGGTTGCATGGTACGCGCCGCAGCCGGCAAGTACGGGCGCGAGTCCGGGTTCCCGGAACTTCAGAACTTCCTGAAATCTCGGCTTGTATGCAGGCCGTCCCTGATAGACGTGGTGGGATGAGTCCGCGGATATCCCGTACTTCCGCCACCGGTCTTTCATGAGTTGTCAGGCCGCCTCATGTTGCAGCCCTGGCACAGGGCGTTCTTCATGTAGTTAGCCTGAAGGTCCCGGTACTGCGCACTCTCCCAGATGTCGTACAGGCTGGTGTCGTTTACGTTGCCGAAGTCGCCGAGCGTCCTGCGCAGCGCGTCCGGGGCGCAGCACGGGTTGAACCTGCCGTCCGAGGCCACCCATGCTTCCTGCCCGAGAAACGGGCACGCGCCGTTGGGGGATATGTCTCCGTCGCCGTTCTCATCGAGCCTGAAAATGTTCTCCAACAGTACGCGCCCGCCGCTCGGCAGCCTGTAGCGCCTCGCCGCATCGTATGCCGAATCCACGACGGCGTTCCAACGGGCTATGGCCTCCGCGCTTCTCCGCATCGACTGGCCCCGTATCTGGTTGAAGTGGACCCATAGGTGGTGCCCCTTTACTCTGTCCACGCCGAGCCCGGCCGCCAGCATCACGATGTCGGGCAGTTCGGATACGTTGATCTCCATGAACGTCAACTGGAACGTTACGCGGCAGCGATTGCCGCCGCGCGCAGAGTGGGCGTCTCTGACGCCGATGAACGTCCGAACGTTTTCGAGAACGGTCTCCCACTTCGACCCCAGCATGACGTTCTCGTGGGTCGCCTTGGTCGCGCCGTTCCAGGACACCTTCACGTCCGAGGCGACAGGCACGATCCGCTCGGCCCACGCCCTGGCTCCATGCTTGGGAAAAGTCCCGTTGGTCGTCAGGTTGAGCTTGACGCCGTACTCAGCGCAGAGATCCAGGATTTCGTCGAAGCGCCGGTAGAGCAGAGGCTCCCCCATGGTCGAAGGTATGATCTCGCGCAGGCCGGAGCCGCCGGACTCCTCCATGACGCGGCGAATCAGATCGATGCCCATCCGGCGCTTCGGAAGGCCGGCCCGCCGCCTGTCAACCTGGGTCGTGCTGTAGGGCGAATGGTCCTCGCACATGATGCACTGTAGATTGCAGTCGTCCGGGTTGGTGTCGAACGTGATCCGCCATGGGCCTGCACGTCCAGGATCTGCCGGGGCTGACTGTGCTCCAGGGTATGTCCTACGTTCTACTGCGGCTTCGATCACTGCCCTTTTCCCCTCCCTATCAGGCCGGCGTAGATCCGCTCCACCGAAAGAGAATGCTCCGCCATGTCCGGGACGTTCCCGTCAGCGGACTGCACGTACCCCCTTCTACCCAGCCGCCTTGCAAGTTGCGGATCGTCAGCCAGTCTCTGCATCTGCCGAGTCAGGGATTGCGTGTCTCGGTGGGCGAAGAGCAGGCCGTTCCGTTCGTGGCGCACGTATTCGGCCATCCCGCCGTAATCGGCGGTTATCACCGGAACTCCGGCCTGCAGCGCCTCGTGAATGACGAGCGGCGAGTTCTCCGCCCAGATCGAAGGTACCACGATCGCGTCGCAAAGGTTGAACACGTCGGAAACAATGTCCTGGTTTCTATACTCACCCATCCACTCGACGCGGCTGCCGGCGGAAGCAGGAAGGCTTTGCGCCAGCGCTTTCAGAGCCCCGGTCTCGACGCCCCGGTCCCGCCCCCAGATTCGCAGCATCGGGCTGCCGGACACCCCGCCAAAGGATGAAATGAGGTGGTTCGTTCCCTTTGCCGGTATATGCGTCCCGATGTAGCCGAACGTGAACGGCTCGCCTTGTCCCCTGCTTCGGCCCTCCAGACGCTGCCGGTGGAAACCGTAATCGAGATACGTCAACTTCCGCTCCGGAATCCCAAAGTCGTCTCTGAATCTACCCAGAAGATACATCGACGGCGCTATGAACATATCCACCGCGCCGCATACTTCCCGAACGTGGTTCATCCGCCGGCCCACCCAGCCCGTCCAATAGTCGGCGTCTCTATCGTACTGCTCCTCATTGCCCGAGAAGTAGCGCACGTAACAGCGGACCGCACACTTCCTGTCGTCCTGCCCATCGCAAACCGCCCAGACGTCCGAAGGGTCTTGGGGATACATCTGAATGAACTGCCCCCTTGGGCACATCAGCCAGTAGTCGTGCAACGTGAACACCACCGGAATCCGCCGCGCGACCGCCTCGAACACCACGGAAGTAGATAAGTGGTTCAAGTGTCCGACGTGCACCACTTCCGGGCGGATCCTGTCCAGCAGCCCGGCGAACGCGCTGTCCGCGGCAGCGTGTCGATATCGGGCTGCCGACCTCGCCATGTTGATCACGTGAAGAGTGATTCGAGCGTCCGACGGGTCCGTCTCCCGCTGCTCCGCATACTCGGGAAGGAATGCGTTTTCCTGCCTTGTGAAGACGTGCACCTCGTGGCGTTCCGCAAGCGCCTGCGCCAAACCCTGCGTGTACACTTCCGAGCCCGCGTTGTACCGCATCGGGTAGCCGTGGATTACCTGTACTATCTTCACTGCCCCATCCCGTTGCGCCGAAGGCCTTGGCAACGGCCTCCGGCCTCTTGTAGATAACGGCCCGCAAAGACCAAAGCGACTGCCGTGCAGGATGCCGACCTCTCCCCATGCTGCGCCTGGTCCGGCCCCCAGCATAGACGCCCCCCTGCGATGCCCGCAACGCCCCCTCCGCCTTCCTCTCCGCGCCCGCACCCCTGCCGACCCCCGCCGCCCCGTGCTATCCTTCCCCCATCCCATTTCCATAGGTACTAGCCCATGCCTGTTCTGAGTCGCGACGACGCGGCCGAAGTCGAGAGCCGCGTAGCCCGCGTGTTCGCAGCCGCCTCGCCGTACGGAACAACCCCCAGCGCGGTAGAATGTCAGTTCTACGAGTACGCCTTCTGAGGAGTATGCATGACCCGCGCAAAGACACCGGCGCGCCCGCGCAGGCCCCGCAAGGAAGCCGTCCGGCTCGGTAAGGAAATATACGAGCGAGACATTCTGCCCAAAGTCGAATTGGACCATTTTGGAGAGTACGTCGCCATTGACGTTGAGACTGGGGACTGGGCCATTGCTGACACCACCCGCGTCGCGGTGGACCGTCTGCGGGCGCAGCGGCCCGACGCCGTAGACATCTTGTGCGAGCGCGTCGGGTACCGGGCGCTACGCAGCTTCGGGGCCGGGTCTCTGCGGAGGACCGAGTGATCGAAGGGGTGGTGAATGCCGCCTATGAAGCAGTGGTCACCATTCGCCTACGGGGTCCGGAGGGGCAGGTCCGGGACATTGAGGCCGTGGTGGACACAGGCTACAGCGGCTTCTTGACCTTGCCGACAGTTTTGGTGGCGGAATTAGGGTTGCCCTTCGCTTACATAGGCCAAGCGTTCCTGGCCAACGACGCCGAAGTGGATTTCGACGTTCACTACGTCACGGTGCTTTGGGACGGCCAACCGAGGGACATCGAGGCTGACGCAACTGGCAGCGCCCCCCTCGTCGGGATGCTGTTGCTCGACAAACACAATCTGGCCATCGACGTTGAGGATGGCGGCAGCGTCGTCATACGGGCCAAGGCATAGCAAAGCGTTCCGTCCTCAGGACATGCCGTCCCCCGCCGCCTTCCTCTCCGCATCCGCCCCCCTGCCGACCCCCGCCAGCCCGTGCTATCCTTCCCCCATCCCATTTCCATAGGTACTAGCCCATGCCTGTTCTGAGCCGCGATGACGCGGCCGAAGTCGAGAGCCGCGTAGCCCGCGTCTTCGCAGCCGCCTCGCCGTCCGAACGCGTCGCCCAACTACGCGCCCTGTTCGTCGAAGTCCTCGACTTCGCCCCCGCGTCCGGCCAGGTCGGCCTCGACCGCGCTCCCCGCGCCGCAGCCCTCCCTCACGCCGCCGAGCGCATCGCCCACCTTGACGGCGTCCACGTCCTATACGTGCCGCTCGACACTAAGCAGACGACCCGCGTCCGCAAAGAGGACGCCGCGAACGCGGCCAGGATCATCGCCAAACACCTCGGCGAAGACATCCTCCTCGTCTTCACCAACGCGCCCGCCAATCAGCTGCACTTCATCCTCCCCCAGTTCGATGGCGCACGCCCCACACTGCGCCGCATGGTCGTCGAACGAGACCTGCCCCGACGAACCGCCGTACAGCAGGTTTCCAACATCTACTGGCGGCGACGAGACAGCCGCAGCATCCGAACCGCCCTCAACGCCGCCTTCGACGTAGAGGCCGTCACCAGAAAGTTCTTCGCGGAGTACAAGCGAGTATTCGACTTCGCAATGGAACGCGTCCAGGGCTTCGGAAGCAGCCGGAAAGAGCAGGAAGACAAGAAGCTGTTCGTTCAGACACTGTTCAACCGCCTCATGTTCATCTACTTCCTCTCCAAAAAGGGCTGGCTCACCTTCCAGGGCGACAGCGACTACCTCAACGCCCTATGGAACGACCACCGAGCCGACGACGACAAGGGCGAGAACTTTCACGCCGACAGGCTGCACCACCTCTTCTTCTTCGGCCTCAACAACCTACAGTCTCGAGACCTGAACTCCAAAGACAAGTTCATGGAGTTGGTATTCGGTGAAGTGCCGTTCCTCAACGGCGGCCTGTTCGAGCAGACCAAGCTGGACAAACGGGACGGCGTGACCGTGCCCGACGGCGTCATCCAACCCATCCTGACCGACCTGTTCGACCGCTTCAACTTCACCGTCATGGAGTCCACCCCCTTCGACGTCGAGGTGGCCGTCGATCCGGAAATGCTCGGCAAGGTGTTCGAGGAACTCGTGACAGGCAGACGCGGCACCGGCTCCTACTACACCCCGCGCCCAGTCGTCGCCTTCATGTGCCGAGAGGCCCTGAAGGGATACCTCGAAGGCTGCGATACCGGACTGACCGAAGACGACATCGCACGGTTCGTGGACGAGCGAGACACCTCCGGCCTCTCCACCGTGTCCGCAGGCAAGGTCGCCGTCGCACTGGAACGGGTGACCGCGGTCGATCCCGCCTGCGGCTCCGGCGCATACCTGCTCGGCATGATGCAGGAACTCGTCGAACTTCGGACCACCCTGTTCAACGTCGGAGTCACTCCCCGCAGCCTCTACCAACTGAAGCTCCACGTCATACAGCGCAACCTCTACGGCGCAGATATCGACGAATTCGCCGTGAACATCGCCATGCTGCGAATGTGGCTCTCACTAGCCATCGAGTACGAAGGCGAAAAGCCCGAACCCCTGCCCAACCTCGACTTCAAGGTCGTACGAGGCGACAGCCTGCTGGGGCCGGACCCAAGCCCCGACAACTACGGCGACCTGTTCCGACACAGGGCGCAAGGCGCTGCCGATGAGCTGGCGAGCCTCAAGGCCAAGTACATGGACGCCGCGGCAGGCAAGGAGACCCTCAAAGCCGAGATCGAGCGCGTGCAAGACGAACTCAGGGACGCACTCGCCGACGCGCCCGCGCCAAACCGCACGCCTGAGTCCGCCCCAGTCCTCGACTGGCGCGTCGAATTCGCCGAGGTGTTCGACCAAGGCGGCTTCGACGTGGCCCTCGCGAACCCGCCGTATATCCAGTTGCAGAAGGATGGCGGCAAACTGGGAACGCTCTACAGGGGCGCCCAATACGAGACGTTCGCCCGAACAGGAGACGTGTACCAACTCTTCTACGAACGGGGCTGCCAGCTTCTCCGCTCGCCTCACGGCACTCTGGCCTACATCACGTCCAACAGCTGGCTGAAGGCCGAGTACGGCAAGCCCTTGCGACGCTACTTCTCCGAGAAGCACGAGCCGCTGGCGCTTCTCGAACTGGGCAAGGACGTCTTCGACAGCGCCATAGTGGACAGCTGCGTGCTGCTCCTGCGGAAGGGAAGCGCGAATGGGGCGTTCCGAGCCGTCGACATGGACAGACTCCCCGATGGCAAGTTCCCGCCCAACCCAAACCTGTGGGGGCGGGTGCGTCCAGACCACGAAGCGCCGTGGAGCATCCTGTCGCTAACGGAACATAGCGTCATGGACAAGATGCGCACCGTTGGAACGCCGCTTGCGGAGTGGGACGTCAAGATCAACTATGGCATCAAGACCGGCTACAACAAGGCATTCATCATCGACGGCGAGACCAGACAGGCGTTGATCGATAGCGACCCGAACTCCGAGGATATCATCAAGCCTATACTGCGGGGCCGCGACATCCTGCGATACCGCGTAAAGTGGGCGGAATTGTGGTTCATCGCAACTCACAACGGATACGGCAATGTTCCGGCCATTGAGATTGACGACTACCCCGCCGTCAAGGCACATCTCGATTGCCATTATCCTCAACTGGCAAAGCGCCAGGACAAAGGCAGAACGCCCTATAACCTGCGCAACTGCGCCTATTACGAGGACTTCACCAAAGAAAAACTGTTCTGGATAGATCTCACCGAATACGGACGATTTGCATACTATGAAAACGAGAGGTTTTGTGTGAACACCGCGTACATGATCACAGGCACCTCAATCAAGTATCTGTGCGCTGTACTCAATTCCAACTTGATAACGTGGTATGTGAAGAACACTGCCTTGAACTCTGGAATGGGCGTTCCTAGGTGGGTGAGGTTTACAGTGGGCAGACTGCCCATCCCGAAGACCTCCGTAGCCGAACAGCGTCCGTTCGTCCGATTAGTGGACAGCATCCTTGACGACAAAGCGGCCAGATCCGGCGCGTACACGGGCAAGCAGGAAAGGGAGATAGACAGGCTTGTATATGATCTGTACGGCCTGACGGAAGAAGAAGTGACGGCCATAGAACGCCGCCTGGGGCTGATACACGCCACCGACGAGAAGGAGGACGCGGCGCTGTCGCGGGCCATTGAAGAAGGCTTGACTGCCGAACGCGTCAGCGGGGATGCGGTGAAGGCCCTGCTGCGAGCCCCGGATGGAGATTGAGTACAGCGTCAGCTTCACGCGGGAACCTCCCATGAACGGCTGCCCCTACTGGGGCCTCAAGAAACAGACCTCAAGACACGATAGGCGTGTGATAAATTTGGAGCGGTACCGCCCCCACCGCAGACGCAACCGATGATGGGCGCCCCCAACCAGGTAAGAAGAAATGACCGCACCATCCGAGTTCGGGAACCTCGAACTGAACGTAACCAACCTCGGCCCAATCGCCAGAGCGAACGTCGAGCTGCGCCCGATGACCGTGTTCGTCGGCCCCAGCAACACCGGCAAATCCTACCTGGCTGTCCTCATCTACGCGCTGCACAGGTTTTTCAGCGGCACGGTTCTTGATCCACGATTCAGCTCCCCTTTCAGAGATAATTCCATCTTTGGTGGTATTGGGCACCAGCAGAATCCTAAAACGGTTTCAGCCGAAGATGCCGAGGCGCTGATTGGATGGGCCGAAAGCCTCTACGAAGAGGTCCATGAAGCGAACCGGTCGGAAAAGGCTCCAGTCCAGTTGCCGGAATACGTTGCAACCATGGTCCGGCACCAGCTCGAAGATGTTGGCGATTTTGCCCAATCCCTTGATGCTGAAATCGTCCGTTGCTTTGGTATCGAGACAACCGGCAGTTTGGTACGCAACGGAATAGAAGAAGGTATGAGCGTTGTTGCAAGACGCTTTGTTCCAGAAGCAGCGTCAGAGGCTGACTACATCCGATATAAGTACACGATAAAAGGCGGCAAATTCGATCTGGATGGTTCAATCCCAAGCACGATTTCGCTGCGTGCCGATCCGCGTATAAGCAGCCAGTTTGTCCGATTTCTCAGATACCCCGCAAATGAGATACGCAGGGTCGCCATATCCAGTGTGATGCTGAGTGAGCTTGCTGATGAGTACGGCCCGGATTTGGTTAGCCCTTTGACGCGTATGTCGTATTACCTGCCCGCAGACCGCACCGGCGTCATGCACGCTCACAAAACAATCGTGAGATCCCTGATAGGACGCGCTTCACGAGCAGGGCTTGGCCCTGAACCTCCACTGCCAGCTCTGTCAGGCGTGCTTGCCGACTTCCTTGAAACCCTGATCGGATTGAGTGAACGGAGACCTGCAAGACGGAGACGCTGGAAAGACCTTGCCGGGAGGCTGGAAACCGAGGTGCTGGGCGGTGCGATACTCAATCGGGAATCAGTTACTGGGTACCCTGAGTTCTCCTACCAGCCCGATGGATGGGAAAGAGACCTGCCGCTCATGCATACGTCTTCGATGGTGTCCGAGCTCGCGCCGGTTGTGCTCTACCTTCGACACGTCGTTCAGGCCGGCGAAACGCTGATCATCGAGGAGCCTGAGTCCCACCTTCACCCTGCAAAGCAGGTGGAGTTCATCAGACACCTGTCAGCAGTGGTGCGCGCCGGCGTGCGCGTCATAATCACCACGCATAGCGAATGGGTCCTGGACGAACTGACCAACCTGGTGCGCCTGTCCAAACTCTCGGAGCAGCGTCGAGAAGGAATCGCGGGCGCGGACTACGCACTCTCCCCTGACCAGCTGGGAGTGTGGTTGTTCGAGCCGAAGTCGCGGCCCAAGGGATCCGTCGTGAAGGAGATCCCGTTCGACGAGGATTTCGGCGGTTTCCGCTCAGGCTTCGATGAAGTCGCAACGGAGACCTACAACGACTACGCGGCAATATCGAACCGCATAACCGAGGAGGCCAAGCCTGACTGAAGCTCTCGTCAGTAAGGTTGAATCGGCCATCCCCCCGTCATGCCTTGTCAGCAGGTGCTGTGGGCCGGGGTGCTCGGTAAGCCTGAAGGGTGTGCCGCGGCAGCACGTCCTGATCAATATGGATTGCCCCAAGTTGTCAAGCAAACTTGTGGGTAGGAGATGCGACTTCGTGTTCGTCAGCGATGATGACAGCGATGGTGACAGCCTGGTGATCCCGATTGAGTTGAAGAAAGGGGCCCTGAAGGCCAGTCAAGTTCAATCGCAGTTACAAGGGGGAGCGCAATTCGCTGAAGAAATCATCCGGCCCACGTCCAAACCGATCCGTTTCATCCCCGTCGCGGTGGGCGGCCGCCACAAAACCCACCGCAAACAACATGATCGGTTGCGTCAAAAGAAGAACTGGGTACGTTTCAGCGATCAGGAAAAACTCATCGTAGTTTTGAATTGCGGAGAGCCTCTCACGGAAGCAATCAACCGCTAAAGCACTCAGAAATAAGCTCCCGGCAAGCCCGCCCCGAGATATGGGAAGTGTCCCACTATGACGAAGTAGGACGATCCCCGCAGTCGGCGAGAAATATACCATGGAGTACGTATCAGAAGCTGTTTCGACTTGGGTACCCGGAGCAATCATGAATAGGTCATCTGTGCCGTTGCTCTTTTCTTTGAAGCCCCGCTATGCAAATCTCGTATTTGATGGGCTGAAGAAGTTTGAACTGAGACGGCGTCTCCTGGCTCCAATCAAAGGAAGGGACGTGTTCATATACGTTACCAGTCCCGTAGGGAAGTTGAGAGGCGGATTCCGGGTCGGGGACGTACGGACTGGAACCCCCAAGGAGATTTGGGACATCGTGTCCAAAGAGGCGGGCATAGAGAAACAGGAATTTGACGCCTATTATGCTGGACGGAACATAGCTTACGCTTTGGAGGTCACCGAGATATGGGAATACTCGAATCCCGTGGGGCTCAGCGTCTTGAGAGACACGTTTCACAATTTCGTGGTCCCTCAATCCTGGCGGTACGTGAAGCCCCGCGAGCGCCAATTTTTCCTACGCATGGAGCGCAAAAAGGTACGCAGGGGCCCAAGCATGTCGGTCCAAGGCAAACCATCCGACTGCCGCATGGTCTGCCAAGCTGACCCAGATTCTCGCTTCGGCACATGGTCCCGCCCTACCCCGCGGCGGTTGCCCCACCCCGAACCGCAGACTATAGTAATCCATAGCGACGCGACGCCCCCGTCGTGTATGGCGAGGCAAGGAGATTGAATGAACGACAAACTGACCGAGAGGGTCATCCCTGTGGCCGCCATCGGCGTGATCGTAATAGCGCTGGTAGCCAAAAGCGGCTTCCTGCTATGGGCCGCCTTGGGCGGCGGGTTCGTCTGCGTGGCGGTGTACTTCTTCCAGCGTGATTTGAAACAGGCCGTTACCATAGGCGGCTGCGTTGCCTTGGCGATAGGGGCGGTTGGCATTGCATCGCTGCTCAGCCCCAGTGGTACAGGGCTCTGACGTAACCGCGCTGCGCACCCGGCGGCCCGCCAGACCGTAGCCCGCCCGTCCGAATCTGCTTCTTCAAGGCCGAAGGCCGAACGTTCTCCACGCATCGACCGACTCGACACGGGCGTCCCCTGTAGGTGCCCGCCGCGTTTTGGAGAGCGAGTAATTGGCTTACTCGTCTAACTCTATGTCTTGTAAAACGATTGCTCGGCCTTTCCGCAATCCTTTTACAAGTACCTTCGAATCCCACATTGGCCGAACGATGTCGTTCATCATACCCACAGGCACCGTCACAGAATGACTCTTCCCTTTATCATCGACAATCTTGATCTTGTTGTCCTCGTTGCCTGTGGCGTCCGCGAAGCAGAACGTTCCCCGAACCTCAACAGGCTCTCCAAGTGTTTCGTATTCGGTTCCCCGCTCCCCAACGGATGGCACGGAGATCTCTGCTGCCGGCTTGGTGACTGACACATGGCGAGGCTCATTATCTCTTTGCACCGTAAAGCCTACTTGTCGGACCCGGTCACCATCCGGCGCTATCTTCTTCGCGATTCCAAGGAAATTCCGCAAATATGACGGATCCGGAATACGCTCTTCCAATCTTTGAATATCTGAACTATTCACCATAGCCATCAAATCCATGAATTCGTCTATAATCACTTGCACTTCTATCGGAGGGTAGAGTTGTCCCGTTGGACGGGCAACCTTCAATGTTACGGCAAAGCTGGCGGCCCGGGGCGCAGAAACAAGCACTGGAAAGTCTTTTCTTATAGTTCTCCGAGGGCCTCGCTTACTGAAGGATGATTCTCTCTGTCGTTCCACGATTCGCCCAATCAATCTCGATGTATCCTCGATTCTGCTTACTAACTCGTTCGAAGTGACCATGCCATAGCCAACCTCCTTGCCTGACAGACTCATCTGCATCTCATCCTGTCCCAGTTCAATTCCTCGCAGCTCAAGATGCCGCTGAAAGTGCACTTGTTCAATGAGATCGCGAAGCTCCTCCGCAATTTCATTAGGAGGTTCTCCGGCTAGAGCTTTTGCCGCTATCTGTTCGGCTAGTCGATATTTACGGCATTGCAATGCCAGCGTCCCGGCGCTTCGGTGAAGAACGGAAAAGGTTGGCTCTATCGGATCCGCCAGTTCCTGGATCGCAGCGAGTTCGAGGTCTAGAGCCTGTTCAGTAAAGTGTAACTCTCCTTCCGCATTGCCTTGCAAACGTTCGACCAAAGCAAATTCCGCCAGGTCCATGGCCTCGTTGTGAAGGTCATTGATCTTGCTCATTCCGTTTGTACCTCGCATAGTGGGCTTCCAAACTCAACTACGATTACGTAAACCGGCAGCAGCCCGCTAGAGGATTGGGTTTGCCTTAGTTTGTCTTTTACTCGCTTGGCAACAGCCTTTTCGACATCACTGTCACTCCCATCAACTCTGAGAATGCCAGATATTTCCAGTCTCGCCTTGCGTTGAAAAGGCGGCCCTTCCGCTTCATGCCCCAACCAGTAATCGATGCCTGTACTTTTCACGGCTCTCTCGATCACCGTATGGCCAATTTCATTTTTGGCCAACAGCACGGCAATTGCCGTAGCGCCATATTCGGTTGCCTCCTGGCGGTCTGCCCAGGTCCGGAAAGTCTGGGCATCTATGGACGGCCAGATTAGCTCATGCCTTTTGCTTACGTTACCCCTCACGCGAAGAAGAACTCCCTGGCTATGGCGTTGCAATTCCAGGCATACTCCCGCCGCTTCAGCCATCGCGCCGCCCCACCGCGGTGTGATACCTGGAAGGCCGTTCATCAACTCATTCAAGTCAAGCACGCGCAAACATCCTGAGAAGGTTGGTGGGGAGAAAGTCAAGCGCCCTGAACTTGGCACGTAGACGTCGGCAAGGTTCTGATGCTCCTACGGCTATAGCTGAAGGTATCGTACTTTAGCATGGCATAAGCCTCCAGTGTGGTTAGCTTGAGTAGGTGCGCTACCATACCGCAATCACACGACAGAGTTAGAGATGGGCACAATGAACATACTCCACGCATCGACCGACCCGACGCTGCTGGCGCGCCTGAAGGACATGCTGGGCAGTTCGGCGAGCGCCGACATAGCCGTCGGATACTTCTTCATCAGCGGCTTCGAAGCCGTGGCCGACGACCTGGCGCGGCTGGACAAGGTACGCATCCTCGTCGGGCGCACCGACCGGCGCGTGCTGGAAGAGGTCGCCCTCGGAATCCAACAGACCCACGCGCTGAGGGCTCAACTCGACGCCGACGCGCTGGTGCAGCGCAGCGAACGCAGCCATATCGCGCAGCAGACCGTCGCCCGCATCGCGGAGGGCGTCTCCGTACTGCCCCAGGAACGCAATACGGAAGAGGCCGTGTCCACCCTGCGGGACATGGTGGCCGCAGGCACAGTGGAGATACGGGCCTACCTGCGAAGCCCGCTGCACGCCAAGGCGTATCTGTGCTGGTACGCCAACCACGCCGAGCCGGGCGCCGCGGTCGTCGGCTCCTCCAACCTCACGCTCGCCGGGTTCACCGGCAACACCGAACTCAACGTGCGCGTCACCGGAGACGCGGAGATGTCGGCCCTGCGCAGCTGGTTCGATGGGCTCTGGGCAGACTCGGAAGACATAGGCGACGCACTGGTAGCCGAACTGGAACGGTCTTGGGCGCTGGCGAAAACGCCGCCGTACCACGTCTACCTGAAGGCTCTCTACGAGCTCTACTACACGGACTTCGGCGGCGGACAGCCGCCGGTGAAAGCACGCGATAAAGGGTTGGCCAACTTCCAGCTGGACGCCGTGAGCCGCGCCCTGTCCATGATCGAAACCCATGGAGGCTGCTATATCGGCGACGTGGTGGGCCTCGGCAAGACCTTCGTCGGCGCCGAACTTCTGCACCAACTACGCGTAAGCTACCCGAAGGACGGCCCGCCGCTCATACTCTGCCCGGCGAGGCTGAAGCCGATGTGGCAAGTGTTCAACGAACGGTTCGGACTCGGCGCCGAGGTTCTGTCCCACAGCGTGATCGCCCCGCCGCCGGAAGACGAGTTCGACGAAGAGTTGGGCCGATACGTCGACGTCGAACCAGCCGGCCGCGGCGTCGTACTCGCGAATGAGTACCCCAACCGAGGGCCGGTGCTGGTCGATGAGGCGCACAACTTCCGCAACGTGAACCAACGCTCCAAAGGCCTGGCGCACTACCTGGAATCGGGCGATCACAAGGTGGCCCTGCTGAGCGCTACCCCCCAGAACCTGGGGCCGATGGACGTCTACCGACAGCTCAGGCTGTTCCTCGACGACACGGAGCACGGGCTGAACATAGAGCCGCTCAGCCTCGAGGCGTACTTCGCCAACGCACAGAGGTGGCTCAAGTACCGCGCCGACTACGAGAACTACGAGGCCGAGTTCAGCGCGTGGCAGGGAAGCCGTTCCGCCAAAACGCCGCCGCTGCCTCCGGACAAGCCGAATGTGCCCAGGGCCGAGATAGATCAGGTTCTGTCCGCGGTCTTCATACGGCGGAGGCGCAAGGATATTCGCGACCTCTACGGCGACACGGCAATGGTCGACGGGAAGCCGGTGCGCTTCCCCGACCCCGTTCTCGACAACGTGGACTACCGTCTGGACAAGGTCTATGCAAAGGCAGGATCCCTGGAAGAACTGCAGGCCCTGCTGCGAAAGCACACCGCGGCAAGATACCGCGCAACCGAGTACATCAGGCCGGAGGCCAGGGAGAAGCCGGAGTACCGCGATCTGTTCCGGGCCCGGGACCGCATAGCCAGGTTGATGGGCGTGCTGCTGCTCAAGCGGCTGGAGTCCAGCATCGAGGCGTTCCGATCGACGCTGCGGTCCCTCATCACCAGCAACCGCAACTTCCGCCAGGCGCTCGTGGCCGGATACGTCCCCATCGGCAGCGCCGCGACGCGTATGCTGTCCGGCCAGTCGTTCGACGTGGATGACCTCCTGGAGGTCCTGAAACAGGAAGAACTGCGCCGCCGGCAGGCCGGTAGCAAACGCGACAGACTGGTCCACGACGCCGGCGAATTCGAGGCCGATAGGTGGATCGAAGACCTCGACGCCGACGCCGCCCTGCTGTCCGACGTCCTGGACAGGGTCAGGGACATCTCGCCGGACGACGACGACAAGCTCCACGCGCTGCGGCGGTTCCTCGCCCGGCCCGACGTGCGGGCAGGCAAGACGCTGATATTCTCCGAGGCCGAAACCACCGTCGAGTATCTGCACCGCGAACTGAACCCCGACAGGCGGGATCCCGGGATTGCGATGCTGACCGGCAGCACGAGCGCCGCCGCAGAGAACATCGTCAAGCGCTTCTCCCCAACGTGGAACCTCACACGGCGCGAAAACCTCCCCGGCCCGGAGATCAGGGTGCTCCTGGCAACGGACGTAGTGTCCGAAGGGCAGAATCTGCAAGACTGCGCGCGGGTGCTGAACTACGACCTGCACTGGAACCCGGTCCGCCTGATACAGCGCTTCGGGCGAGTCGACCGCATCGGCACCGAACACGAGGTGATCCACCTGCACAACATGTGGCCGGACGTCGAGGTGGACGCGAAACTGTCCCTGACGAACCGGCTGCACAACCGCATCCAGTCGTTCCACGACCTCATAGGACTGGACAGCAAGCTGCTGTCCCACGCCGAACGGCTCAACGCCGACGCGATGTACCGCATCTACGAGGGCAAAGCGCTGCCAGACGTTGACGACGGCCTGGATGAGGTGGCCGCAAATCAGCGGGCGATAACGTTGCTTCAGCGCATCCAGGACGACGACCCGGACCTGTGGCGGACCATCACCAACCTCCCCGACGGCATACGATCCGCGCTCCAGCCGCAACAACCGCGATTTCAGGCGTCCGGAGCGCGAAGCACACCGCTGCCGGATGGGTCGCAGGCGCCGCTCATATCGCCCGCGTCGATGGCCTCCATACCCTCGCCGTTCGACGACCCGCGGCAGGGTGAGACCGTGGTCCTCGTCAGCGCCGGCGGCGTCCGGAGCTGCTACGCAGTGGACGGCGGCCTGGGGCCGCGCGCCATCAACCCCGGTCAGTTCATAGCGGCCGCTGACTGCGGCCCCGACACGCCCGCCGAGCCGCTGCCAACAGACACTAACGAGCGCGTGATGGCGGCGTTCGATGCCTTCAGGGTGGACTTTGGGAGACGGCTGGGCAGGGCCAGAAGGCCGCGGGACAGCAGTGCCCGGCGGTACGTTTCGAAACACCTCGGCATCGCCATGCGAGCCGCGGCGGGGGACGGCGCGCGGCTGCGCCAGGTCGAGGCGCTCAGGCGCATATTCCTCGGCGACGTACCGCCGCACGTAGGGGGCGCCCTGGTCGAAATCAGAAACCTGCAGCTGGAAGGCTCGGCCCTGCTAACGCGGCTGGAAGCCCTCCGAGAACGCCACCGCCTCAACCCGCCCGCCGACCCGGCCAGGCCCCGGACAGAAGAACCGCAAGTAATCCGCATAGTCTGCTCAGACGGCCTGGTGTGAGGGGCGCGAGCAACACCACACTGTACCCGGAGTACAGTAGGGCCATGTTGTCGAACCTGCCGTTCCCGATCCGGCGCGTATCGGTAAGAGTTCCCTGGCATGATGCCGGCTGGAATGGCCCCGTGTGCAATGACCCCGAGAACAACACGGCGTGCCTCAAGCTCCCGCGCATTGCCGAGAAGAAGGACCAACAAACGGCCCGCCATGCCCTCAAGCTGGGCATCAGATAGGAACTTCGGAATCATTCCCGCTCCCTGGACCGGCCGCGCATGAGCCTCTCCCACTCGGCGGGTGACCTCACGTCATCTCCGATAGATCGCAGAAACCGAACAGCCTGTGGATTCCGGACTAACGTCTTAGCGATATCCGACGGAACCTTCCCGGCAAGGGTTATCAGTTCGTCGGCCAATTCCGTTTCATCCCTACCCAGAGCCTCCGCCAACTCCCGTGAGATGCCCTTCAGAACGGCCTCACTGGGAGGCTCGACACGCCCGTTCTCTATCTTGCTGAGGTACGTAAAGTCGACGCCGACCCGTTCCGCCAGATCGCGCTGGCTCAATCGGGCTTCCTTGCGCAATGAACGTAGACGCTCTGGGAATTCCATACAATCACCTCGCCCAGAGCATACCCGCTGTTGAGTTGACTGTCAACAGCAAATAGAAGTATGATAGGCGACAGCTTAGACAGGAAGGAATGCATGGCAGAACTCGAAAGCCTGACCTCCGGCGCCCTCGTTAAGGGAGTGGCGCCGGATGGACCAGCAGAGGTCGTGAGCGTCAAGTGGTTCGGCGACTCCGCGCTCGAACTCACCTACAAAGCGCCAGCCACCGGGGCCGTCGGTACTCGCCTCCTATACCGGGACGACGAACCCAGCCTCGAAGTGCTTGAGTGCGGACTTCCGTGGTCCTTCGATGGGGACGGCCACGTCTTCCGTCTCGTCTCCGAGGCCCAGCGCATTCGCTTGGCCCACCTATTCGACCCGGTGCTCGCCGTCCACACCTCTATGGTCGACCCTCTGCCTCATCAGATCACGGCGGTGTACGACTCGATGCTGACCCGCCAACCCCTTCGCTTTCTCCTTGCCGATGACCCAGGCGCCGGAAAGACGATCATGGCCGGGTTGCTGATAAAAGAGTTGATAGCCCGCGGCGACCTGGAGCGCTGCCTGGTGGTGTGTCCCGGCAGCCTGGCCGAGCAGTGGCAAGACGAGCTCTATCGGCGATTCCAGCTTCCGTTCGAGATCATGACCAACGACAAGCTGGAGGCCGCACGCACGGGCAACTGGTTCACCGAGACGCCTCTTGCCATAGCGCGCCTCGACAAGCTGGCCCGCGACGAGGACGTCCAGGCCCTGCTCCAGGCACGCGATGGCGGATGGGACCTGGTGATCTGCGACGAGGCCCATAAGATGTCGGCATCCTTCTTCGGCGGCGAGATCAGATACACCAAGCGATACAGGCTGGGGCAGATGCTCTCGACGCGTACCCGCCATTTCCTGCTCCTCACCGCGACTCCGCACAACGGCAAGGAAGAGGACTTCCAGCTGTTCATGGCCCTATTGGACGGCGACCGCTTCGAGGGCCGATTCCGTGACGGCGTACACACGGCCGACGTCTCCGATCTAATGCGCCGAATGGTGAAGGAGAGGCTGTACAAGTTCGATGCCACGCCGTTGTTCCCTGAACGGCGGGCCTATGTGGTCCCATACACGCTGTCCGACGGCGAGGCCCGCCTGTACGGCGACGTGACTGAATACGTTCGGGAAGAGTTCAACCGGGCCGAGGCCCTGCAGAACGACAAGCGAGCGGGAACCGTGGGATTTGCGCTCACCATCCTTCAACGACGGCTGGCGTCTTCACCCGAGGCCATCTACCAGTCCCTCTCTCGGCGCAAGGAGCGGCTGGAGAGCCGTCACCGTGAGCTTCAACTACTGCGGCGGGGCTCACAGGCCGCCTACTCGCTATCTGCCAGCGTCCCTCAATGGGACGAGGAAGACTTCGCCGACCTGGAGGACGCCCCCGGTGAAGAGGTCGCAGCCGCCGAGGAGGAGATACTCGACCGCGCTACGGCTGCGCGGACGGTTGAAGAGCTTGAGGCTGAGATTGAGAGTCTGCGCAGCCTGCAATCGCTGGCGCAGACAGTACGGGCCAGCGGCGAGGATAAGAAATGGCAGGAACTCGCAGACCTGCTCAACAGGTTCTTCACCCCTGCGTCGGAAGGGACCAAAGAGCCGTTCGCGCCCTCCCCCTACCAAAAGCTCGTCATCTTCACCGAGCACCGTGACACCCTCAACTACCTCCACCAGCGGATAACAACCCTCCTGGGCCGCCAGGAAGCCATAGTCATGATCCACGGCGGTGTCGGCCGAGAGGACCGGCGGGCCGTCCAGGAGTCTTTCCTGCACGACCCCCAGGTGCAGATTCTCCTCGCCAACGACGCAGCCTCCGAGGGGATCAACCTACAGCGCGCTCATCTGATGGTGAACTACGACCTGCCCTGGAACCCCAACCGTATCGAGCAGCGGTTCGGCCGCATTCATCGAATCGGTCAAACACAGGTCTGCCACCTCTGGAACCTGGTAGCTCACGAGACCAGGGAGGGCGACGTCTATCACACCCTCCTCGAGAAGCTGGAAGAACAGCGGCAGGCCCTGGGCGGGCAGGTGTTCGACGTGCTGGGCAAGGTACAGTTCGAGGGCAAGCCATTGCGCGATCTGCTCATGGAGGCCATCCGATATGGAGAACGCCCCGAGGTACAAGCCAGGCTGAACTTCGCGGTGAACGAGGCTTTCGACCGGGGCCAGGTTCAGGACCTACTGGCCGAGTCCGCCCTGGCCCAGGACTCTATGGACACCCGCCAGGTGCTCAGGATTCGTGAGGAGATGGAGCGGGCCGAGGTCAGGAGGCTCCAGCCCCACTACATCGAGTCCTTCTTCATCGAGGCCTTCCGGCGCCTGGGCGGCAGGATGAGGGAGAGGGAGCCTCGGCGCTACCAGGTCAGCCGCGTCCCGGCGCAGGTACGCGACCGCGACCGGCTGATCGGTCTGGGCGAGCCGGTACTCCCTCGCTACGAGCGCATCACCTTCGAGAAGTCACTCATGGCCCCTCCCGGCCAGCTGCCTGCGGCGTTCGTCTGCCCAGGCCACCCGCTGCTGGACGCCGCCATAGACCTCACGTTGGAGCGGCACCGGGGAGTACTCAGGCAGAGTGCGGCCCTGGTGGACGACAACGACGATGGCGACCGGCCCAGGGTACTCATGTACCTGGAGCACAGCATCCAGGACGGAAGCCGCACGCGCTCCGGAGAGCAGCGGACCATCTCCAGGAGAATGCTCTACGTGGGAGTGGATGCGGAACTCGAGACGGTGGGCCAGGACTACGCGCCCTACCTCGACTACCGGCCACTGGATGATGGGGAACCCACGGTGCAGGAGATAATCGGCCGGCCTGAGTGCAGCTGGATTGGGGGCGGCCTGGAAGCCAAGGCCGTCGAATTTGCCGTGTCTCAGCTGGTGCCTGAGCACCTCGAAGAGGTCCGGTCGAAGAAGCTGGATCTCCTCTCAAAGGCGGAGGCCGCGGTCAAGGAACGCCTGACCAAGGAGATCACCTACTGGGACCTTCAGGCCGCCAAGCTCCGGATGCAGGAACAGGCGGGGAAACCCAACGCCCGCCTCAACTCCGCCGAGGCCCGCCGCCGGGCCGACGACCTTCAGGCGCGGTTGCAGAAGCGAATGGACGAGATTCAACGTGAGCGGCAGTTGTCGCCGTTGCCCCCCGTAGTCCTCGGCGGCGTTCTGGTCGTGCCCGCCGGACTGCTTCGCAAGATGGCCGGCGCAGTCAGCACAAGTGCGGCGATTCGAGACACTCAAGCCGCGGCCGCGCGTGCAAGAACTGCGGTGATGCAGGTCGAGCGCGGTCTTGGATTCGAGCCGGTGGACCGCGAGTCCGACAAGCTCGGCTACGACGTCGAAAGCCGGGTGCCCGGCACGGGCAAGCTGCGTTTCATCGAGGTGAAGGGGCGAGTACAGGGCGCGGCGACCGTTACGGTCACCAAGAACGAGATACTCACCTCCCTGAACAAGCCGGAGGACTACATCCTGGCCATCGTCGAGTTTCGGGACGGTGGAGCGGAACAGGTACACTACGTCCGCAGGCCGTTCCGCCGCGAGCCGGACTTCGGCGTCACCAGCGTCAACTACGACCTGCCCGAACTGCTCGCCCGCGCCGAGACCCCGTCATGAGGCACAATGTCACACAAGTGAAACGTCCTCCTCCAAGAAGGACGCTAGGCCGGCGATTCTCGCGCTGGCGGGGCAACTACATCCTCTATGTCCGAGTACAGATCGGACAAAGCCAATACGGAGGTATCTGTGACTCCTGAGACAGGAAGTCAACCACTCACCGGAGAATATCGGCTGAACGTGGAGAATTTCGGACCTATCTCCCGGGCCAGTGTGGCGCTCCGACCGCTGACGGTGTTCATTGGTCCGAGCAATACGGGGAAATCCTACCTCTCGATTCTAATGTATGCACTGTATCAATGTTTCGGAAGTGGGACTGCTTCCCCATATGCGTATATACGGCGACCAGGCGACTACCTCAATGCTATTTTCCATCGGTCGGATAGTTTTGATGACTTGGGTCCTGCTGAGATGGAAGAGTTTCGCGAATGGCTTGTAAAGCAACTCGACGAGAACCGGAAGTTCTCGCGAAGAAGGGAGCCGCTCAGTTCATCGCTCCTTAATCCGCTGCCTGAGCAGGTGGCTTCATACATGCGCACCATTGTCGAACAACCCCACGGTTTTGAGAACAATCTAGAAAGAGAAATCGGTCGATGCTTTGGCGTTGATAATCTCAATGAATTGATTCGCCGTTCAAAATCAGGTGTTGCTGCAAGAGTCGAACTATCCATCCCCAGGAGGGACAGCACAGGAATAGTTCGATACGAGCTTCGATTGCGTAAGAAGAGTAGTATCCAATTTTCGGGAACCATTGGAGATCGCGAACCGCTTCCTTATGACATACGTGAGATAGAGGCACTAACGGCGCTAGGGGCACTCGATATCCATGACGATAGGGATCGTAACTCCGATGACAATCTCAGGAGCGTGATTGCTTCGATGGCCGCGCGCGCGTTCACCTCGCTGTTTTATCCTCTCCACCGAAACGCATATTACTTGCCTGCCGACCGCACCGGGGTCATGCATAGCCACCAAGTGGTCGTAAGCACGCTCGTCCAGAATGCCACTGCAGCCGGCATCCGCCCCTTTGGCAATACGCCACTCTTATCAGGGGTGCTGGCTGATTTTTTGAGTGAGCTAATCGAGATGAGCGGAGTAAGCGGACTGCCATGGAGGAATCGCCAAGGCCATGTCGCTGCCTTGGCAACGCGTCTGGAAGAGAACGTTCTCGCAGGGGCCGTACGGATGGAGTCAACGCGGACCGGTTACCCTAATTTCACCTATCGCCCGGACGGCTGGAATGAGAATCTGCCGTTGACGCGGGCATCTTCTATGGTTTCCGAGTTGGCGCCGGTGGCCCTGTATCTTCGTCACTTGGTGGGGCCAGGCGACGTGCTGATCATCGAAGAACCGGAATCGCATCTGCACCCGGCCATGCAGGTTGCGTTTACGCGAGAACTCGCGGCCGCTGTGCTCGCCGGCATTCGGGTTATCGTTACCACGCATAGCGAGTGGTTGCTGGAGGAGCTCGCCAATTTGGTCCGGCTATCTCAAATCCCGAAGGCAGAACGGCAGGAGATTGATGGGGGTGACGTTGCGCTGCGCTCCGATCAGGTAGGGGCATGGCTGTTCACTCCAAATGTAAGAAGGGGCAGAGGGTCAACCGTAAGCGAGATCGATATCGACGACTCCGGCCTCTATCCGTCCGACTTCAACGACGTGGCAGTGGCCCTACACAATAAATGGGCTGAAATCGCCAGTCGAATTGGGAACGACTAATGGACGGGCTGCTGAAATGTGTCCTCACCAAAGTCAACGAATCCTGTATCGTAAAGGCAAGGATCAATAAGGAGGGGTGTAGAGTATCGTTGCGCGATGCTCCGGCTCCCCGCTTGATTGTAGATTTCGATAAGAACGGCTCGCCATTAGGATCGGATCAGGTGCGTTGCGATTATCTATTCATCGCAGAAGATTCCTCCGGTGTGGGTTGGGTTTGCCCCATGGAACTAAAGCGAGGTAGGTTCCACACCAGCAAAGTTGTCCGCCAACTCCAGGCAGGCGCCCAGGTTGCTGAGCAGATTGTCCCGCAGAACACCTTGACCAAATTCCGGCCCGTCGCCGCTTTCGGGCGTGGAATAAATATAGCCGAACGGGACGCTTTGAAGCGTAAAAGCGCCATGATTTCATTTCGAGGCAGCCTCGAACCTGTTCGACTGATTAAATGCGGAGACAAGCTGACCGAGGGACTTCGCTGATGATCGCGCCGCCAGTCACCACACGCAAGAAGCTCATCGAGGTCGACCTCCCGCTGGACGAGATAAACGCCGAGTCCAAGCGGGAGAAGTCCATCCGGCACGGCCACCCCAGCACGCTGCATCTGTGGTGGGCCCGTAGGCCGCTGGCCGCCTGCCGCGCCGTCATCTTTTCCAGCATGGTGGACGACCCTTCCTCCTGCCCCGACGAATTCCCCACAGAGGAGGACCAGACAGCCGAGCGCAAACGCCTCCATGACGTCATCCGCAAACTGGTCAAATGGGAAAGCACCGACGAGAGCAAGCCAGAAGCAAGGGAGATCCAAAACGAGGCCCGCTATGAGATAGCCCGTTCCGTTGCCCGTTCGCGCGGCGAGACCGCTCCCCGCAAGGATAGCCCGACCAAGGTGCTGCGCTACCTGAAGGACAAGGCGCTGCCCATCTACGACCCCTTTGCTGGCGGCGGCTCCATCCCTTTGGAAGCGCAGCGGCTCGGACTCCGGGCTGTCGCCTCCGACCTCAACCCCGTTGCGGTTCTCATCAACAAGGCCCTCATCGAGCTGCCGCCCCAGTTCGCCGACCGCCCCCCGGTGAACCCGGACGCCAATCCGCTGGGTATGACCACCGGCAAGGCCAAAAAAGGCCGCAAGGAGAAACGCATCGCCTGGCGCGCCGCCGCCGGCCTGGCCGACGACATCCGCTACTACGGCAAGTGGATACGCGAGAGGGCGCTTGAGCGTATCGGACATCTCTACCCAAAGGTCAAGCTGCCCGACGGCGGCGAGGCTACAGTCATCGCCTGGCTGTGGGCCCGCACCGTCCCCTGTCCCAACCCGGCCTGCGGCGCGGATATGCCCCTGATGACCACCTTTCGAGCGTCCAAGAAACCCGGCAACGAACACTGGATGCGCCCGACAGTTGAGCGAAAATCGAGACGGATTTCCTTTGTGGTGCAGGACACCGGCGCAAACATACCGCTTGAGCGCACTGTGATTCGCGGCGGCAAGGGCGTTGTGTGTCTAGCCTGCAACGGGGCGGCGCCTCATGCTTACATCCGTGAACAGTCCAGGGCCGGGAACATGGGCGAGCAGATGACGGCGATAGTTGCCGAGGGCAAACGCAAGCGGCTCTTCCTGTCGCCAACTAAGAAGCATATCCAGAAGGCATTGTCCGCTAAGCCCGAATTAGGTTCATATCCTGATCAAAAGATGCCCACGACCGCTTACAAGATAAGCGGTCGTGGGTACGGCATTACTCATTGGCATCAGTTGTTCACCCAACGTCAACTCGTTGCTCTTGCCACCTTCACGGATATGGTGGCAAAGGCTGTCGCCAAAGCACGCGCTGACGGCGCAGAGGAGCAGTACGCTAATGTCCTCTGCACGTACCTAGCTCTTGCTATCGGCAGGACAGCAGACAGCGGTTGTAGTTATGCACGCTGGCAAAACTCCGGCGACAAAGTCGCCGGAGTTTTCGCTCGCCAAGCGATTCCAATGATTTATGATTTTGCAGAAGCCAACCCATTTTCAAATTCATCCCAAAATTGGATGGGGCAAATTGAGTGGGTCTCAAAAGTGGTCGAGCGTCTTCCCGCACATATGAACGCTGGCGAGGCACACCAAGCCGACGCTTCGACCACCATCCACGCAGAGAGCGGCCCGGTAATAGTCACAGACCCGCCCTACTACGACAACATCAGCTACGCGGAGCTCTCCGACTTCTTCTACGTGTGGCTGCGCCCCCTGCTACGGGGCATATATCCCGACCTGTTCGCCGGCATCCTGGTTCCCATTGACCAAGAGATGATAGCCGCGCCCAGATTTGACAAGAAGGGTGACGAAACCCCCAACGAACGCTTCGAGCGGCTGATGGGCAAGACGTTGCGACTGATACGGGAGCGCTGCACGACGGAGTTTCCGTCGTCCATCTTCTACGCCTACAAGCAACAGGAAGAGACGCGGCAGGGCGTAACCTCGACCGGATGGGACACGATGCTATCCGCGCTGGTGAACACCGGCTTTCAGATCATTGGTACTTGGCCCATGAGAACCGAACGCTCCGGAAGGTCAAATGCGTTGGGCGCCAACGCTCTCGCCTCCTCCGTCGTCCTGGTCTGCCGTCCACGGTCGCAGGATGCGCCGATGGCCACGCGCCGCGAGTTCGTCAATGCTCTCAAAGCAGAACTGCCCCCGGCCCTGAAGCAGATGCAGGCCGGGAACATCGCCCCGGTGGACCTGGCCCAGGCCGCCATCGGCCCCGGCATGGCCGTGTTTACCCGCTACGCAAAGGTGCTGGACGCCAGCGGGAAAACCGTGTCCGTGAGCGAAGCCCTCGCCCTCATCAACCAGACCCTGGACGAGACGCTGGCCGAACAAGAGGGAGACTTCGACGCCGATACCCGATGGGCGCTGGCCTGGTTCGAGCAGTCGGGCTTTGCCGAAGGCGACTTCGGAATAGCCGAGACTCTCTCAAAGGCCAAGAACACCAGCATGTCGGGAATGGTCGAGGCGGGGATGCTGGAGTCAGAGGCGGGCAGCGTGCGCCTGCTCCAGCCCAGCGAGCTGCCGGAGGACTGGGACCCGGAGATAGAACAAAAGTTCGCAGTTTGGGCAGCGGCGCATCACCTGGTGCGCGTTCTCGACCAGGGCGAGCTTGTCGCCGCCGAAATGGTGGCCAAGCTCGGCGCCGACGCTGAGACCGCCCGCGAGCTGGCCTACCGACTCCACCGCATCTGCGACCGGAAGAAGCTCTCCCAAGAGGCCCAGAGCTACAACGCACTGGTTCAGAGCTGGCCGGAGATAACGCGGCTGGCCAGGGAGAGTTCCAGTGTTCAACAGATATCCCTTATCAGCGAAGGCGCCGCCGCGCGATGACCTCCGAAACGATAATATCGACCATGGTGGACCGCATCGTTGAACGGTTCCAACCGTCTCGCATCGTGCTCTTCGGCTCTCGAGCACGTGGCGACGTCAACAAGTGGAGCGACGTCGACCTGCTCGTCGTGATGGGCGGCGTGACGGACAAGCGCAGCGCAGCGGTCGAAATACGGCGGTCGCTCGGAGACCTTCCGGTCAGCAAGGACATCGTGGTGGCTACGCCGGATGAGATTGCGAGTCGAGGCAGCATTGTAGGAACCGTGCTCCATGCTGCCCTCCGGGAAGGGAAGGTCGTCTATGATCGACCCTGATCTCGTGGTGCAGGAGGCATGCTCGCTCCATGACTCCGTAGCCGCGGAATTCAGGCGCCGAGGCGCTCTTGCCGAATAGGCGGCAGGGAGGAACGCATGGCAATAACCAACAGGGACCGAGTAGGCGCCGCAATGGACATGCTCAAGAGCGGACTTGAGCCGTTCGTCCGGCGGGAGTTCATCAAACACCACAGAGGCCGCTCCGTGCAGGTGTTGCAGCAAGTCTTGGGGGAGCCTGTCCGGGACGCGAAGGCGCACTTTTCCGGCATGGACTCCGCAGCCCTTCTGAGGGTCACGTGGGACTCCTGGAACGAGGTCTACCGAAACATCTTGGGGCACGCTGAGCGGAGCCTCGTGGGCGAGCTGCGGGGGGTGCGGAATCGCTGGGCCCATCAGGAAGCGTTCTCCGGCGACGATACTTACCGGGCGCTCGATTCGACCCACCGGCTCCTGACCGCGGTCTCTGCGCAGGAGGCCGGCGAGGTCGAGAAAGCCAAGATGGAGCTCCTGCGCGTCCGCTTCGACGAGCAGGCCCGGACGCAGCGGCGCAGGACCGCCGTAAGAACTATCGAAAGCCAGGCCGCGACAGGCCTGAAACCGTGGCGCGAGGTGGTCACCCCGCACCAGGACGTGACTAGCGGCAGGTACCAGCAGGCGGAGTTTGCGGCGGACCTGTGGCAGGTGCACCTCGGAGAAGGGTCCCCAGAGTACCGCGATCCCTCGGAGTTCTTCCGCCGAACCTACTTGACCGATAGCTTGAAGCGGTTACTGGACGGCGCTGTGCGGCGGCTTGCGGGCACGGGCGGCGACCCGGTGGTGCAGCTTCAGACCAACTTCGGAGGCGGCAAGACCCACTCTATGCTGGCCCTCTACCACCTCTTCTCCGGCGCGCCGGTCGATGAGCTGCCCGGCATAGATGCGGTGATGCAGAACGCCGGCGTAGCGGCGCTGCCTTCGGTGAACCGGGTGGTGCTGGTCGGCACCAAGATACAGCCGGGCAATCCCGTCACCAAGGCCGACGGCACGAAGGTGCGGACTCTGTGGGGAGAGATTGCCTGGCAGCTTGGGCAGTCGGCCGGCGGTGAGGCCGAAGCCCGGCGGGCCTACGAGCGAGTGCGTCCGGACGACGAACACGCCACCAACCCCGGAGACGCGCTGAGGCAACTGCTGAATGAGTATGGCCCGTCGCTCATACTGATCGACGAATGGGTGGCCTACGCCAGGCAACTCCACGACGAGGGAGACCTTCCGGCCGGCAGCTTCGAGACCCAGTTCACCTTCGCCCAGGCGCTGTCGGAATCGGCAAAAGCTGCCAAGAACTGCCTGCTGGTCATCAGCCTACCGGCCTCCGAATCTACGGATTCGCCCCATGCGGGGGCTGACGACGTGGAGGTGGGTGGGTTGAGGGGTCGGGCCGCGCTTAACCGCCTACGCAACGTCATCGGACGCGTCGATTCGCCGTGGCGCCCGGCCAGTGCGGAGGAGAGCTTCGAGATCGTTCGCCGCCGCCTGTTACAGCCCATCACAGACCAGGCTCATTTTGCCACCCGCGACAACGTGGCCCGCGCCTTCTGCGACCTCTATCGCACAAGTCACCAGGAGTTCCCGCCGGAGTGCGCCGAAGCGGACTACGAGAAGCGCATCAGGGATGCGTACCCCATCCACCCGGAGGTCTTCGAGCGGCTCTATGCCGATTGGTCAACGTTGCTGAGCTTCCAGCGCACGCGCGGAGTCCTGAGGCTCATGGCCTCGGTAATACACAGCCTCTGGGAGAAGGGCGACCGCAATCCCCTGATACTGCCGGCCAACCTGCCCCTCGACGATTCTCGCGTGCAGTTCGAACTCACGCGATACCTTCCCGAAAACTGGGTCCCCGTCATAGATCGTGACGTAGACGGCGTGAATTCCCTCCCCTTGAGGCTTGACGGCGAGGTACCCAACCTTGGCAAGTACGGCGCCTGCCGCAGGGTGGCCCGCTCGATCTACCTGGGATCAGCGCCCATTCCGGCCGCGGCGAACCAGGGAATCGAAGACCGGCGGATCAAACTGGGGTGCGTCATTCCGGGAGAGCCTGCCGCAGTGTTCGGCGATGCCATGCGGCGGCTGGGAAGCGCTGCTACCTACCTGTACCAGGATGGCGCTCGATACTGGTACTCGACACAGCCCACGGTGGCCACCCTGGCCGAGAGCCGGGCCGAGGAGCACCGGCGAAACCGCGACAAGGTAGACCAGGAGATCGAACGGCGGCTCAAAGCCGACCTGAGCAATCGGGGCGATTTCAATAGGGTGCATATCCTTCCCTCGTCGAGCCACGACGTGCAGGACGATCTGGAAACAAGCCTTGTCGTGCTTGGTCCGACCTACTCGCACGTGAGGGGAGAGTCCGACAGCCGCGCCGTTACCGTCGCCAAGTCCATGCTGGAGTCGCGGGGAAGCTCTCCGCGCCTGTTCAGGAACACCCTCGTTTTCCTCGCAGCGGACGACACGCGCCTTCAGGATCTGGAGGACGGGGTGCGGCGCTACCTGGCTTGGCAGTCGATTATCGCCGACAAGGAGCGTCTCGACCTTCCGCCGCACCAGGTGCGGCAGGCCGAGTCCCAGATGAATGCCGCCGATGGCGCGGTCACCGCTCGTATCGGCGAGACCTATCAGTGGCTGCTGGTTCCCGTGCAATCCACGCCCCAGGTGGGTGTGGAGTGGCAGGCCATCAGATTGGCCGGGCAGGGGGCCCTTGCCGAACGGGCCAGCAGGAGGATGCGCAGCGAAGAGTTGCTGATAACCGGCTTCGCAGGGACGCGCCTCCGCATGGAACTGGACCGCATACCCCTCTGGCGGGGAGACCACGTTCCGGTACGGCAACTCCTGGACGACTTTGCCCGCTATACCTACCTGCCCAGGCTGAAGGAGCCTGCGGTCCTGCTCGAAGCCATTCGTAACGGCATCTCGCTGATGATGTGGCAGCAAGACTCCTTCGCCTACGCCGACAGCTATGACGAAGGTGAGAAGAGATACCGCGGTCTTCAGCACGGGCCGAGGGCCGCCCTATCGGATAGCGATCCCGGCCTGGTGGTACGTCCCGACGTAGCCCAAAGCCAGATGGATGCGGAGGCCGTGAGTGCCGCCAAAGCCGTTGAGGGAACTGGAACCGACGACGGCGAAGGAATTGTGAAAATAGGTGAAGATCCGAGATCCTTCGGCAAAGGACCTTCCGCCCCCCACTCCTCGGCGGCGCCCAAGCGGCGTTATCATGGGTCGGTAAAGTTGTTGAACCCCGCGCGTGCAGGCACAGACGCAGGCCAGATAGCGGATGAAGTTATTTCCCACCTAGCGGGCCTGATGAACGCCAAGGTAAGGCTGACTTTGGAGATAGAGGCCGACGTGCCGGACGGTGTGCCGGAGCAGGTCGTGCGGACAGTTACAGAGAACAGTCGCACCCTGAATTTCGACGACAGCGGCTTCGAGAGCGAGTAGGACGGGTCTCCCTGTGTACGGCCTCGTCTGAGAGGAAGCCCCAGATGATTTCGATAACAGAATCGGGTTCCGTTTGCCTAGACGGTGACGGGATTGCGGCGGTGCAGGAATTCGCCAGCCAGTAGCAGGCCGGCAGGCGCTACGCGCCCGACGACAGCACGCCAGCCGGGTGTCTGATGATTTCGAACGGATTCAACGCGTCAATCTTGCAAACCTCGAAGATTCGCTCCGCTTCCAACTTGGCTGTCCTATAGATGGGATGAAGGTCTGTCCAGAGAGGGTGCCGCACGATGCTTACGCGGTTGTACCCTTTATGCAAATACGCCTGAAGACTGCCGATTTCCGTAGCCTCTCCGTACCCAAGATTCTCCAGCATCACGGGGACCGGTGCATTGCTGCCCTTGCAAAGCGACTGCCACGGGGTTGTCTGGCCATGCCAGGGAGACGTGAGGTCCAGGACAGTGTCTGGGTCCAGCGCCAGGCGAGCCACGTCGAGGGCCAGACGCCAGTCCAGCAGGCCGTGATAGGAAAGGTTGTAAAAATCACGCAGGCATCGGTTGCACGAAGTATCGCACTCCGTGCCATGTGGATTGCCGGCCCATCGTTCCGCGTTGCTGCCGACTTTTCCGACGTCCGCTTCTCGCAGTAGCCTTTCGAAGTTTTCGGACTGCCCCAACCACCAGCAGTAGCCCGCACCATTCTGAAGGGTGTCGGACAGGAATACCTGACCCGCGACTCGCCCGTCCGGTTCGCGAGTTGGGCGGAACCCGGCGTTGAATTCCAGGGTGTCTACGTCCATGAGCGCCGCAGCCGAGCTGCGAAGAAAGAACGCCAGGGAGTACCACGCGGCGCGCCCCACCGCGCTCCGCGGGTCGGCAAACACTCCGTCAGGCCAGTTCTGTATACCTGTCAGCAATACGTCAGTGCGCCGGCGGGATAGCAGGGCTATTTGATGATCGACACCTGAAACGGATATGCCGCTGTCTGGCCTAGGGTCGACTGCATAAGCGCCCCGGGATTCCCGATGCCCCCGGAGGGTCGCTGCCTGAAATGCAAATCCGCCCGCGCCATCGTTATCGTTGATGGAAAGAATGTCATCATTGAAGGACAGGACATCGCAATTGCCAACAGACGTCGCAGGATCCTTATTAACTCCCCAGGTAAGTGTAGGCAGAGTCGACCTGGGAGTCCATTCGAAGACGCCGGCATAATCCTCCGGTTGAAGATCCGTGAAGAATCCGGTTGGCTCCCTGGCATCTATGGGTACGACTCCGCTGGCCCCGCAAACGGTGCAGGGCTGCACGTCAGTCATGTTCTGCCGGTACTGAACGCTTCTGCAACTGTCACAAAGGGCCAAGGGTCTGGGGTTATCACCGGGCAAAGGAGGGTTGAATCCGTTGCCCAGTTTTATGCTCCGGCCAAAGGGATAGAAGGTCGCCACGCCGCAGGCGGTATGGACTGCCTTGTCCTTTACGAGTTGGGAGCCGGGTGCGAACTGAGAAATAGCGATGTCCAGCCCCCTGTCGATAGTCCCGCTTTGCGGCGGCCATGGATTCAACGCGTATCGACTGCGAGTAAACAGTAGACGAACATCTGTAGGGAACCCGAACATGGGCAGCAGACCCGCATGAGCTAAACGCTCACTGAGGGCTTCCTGGTGATAGCCCGAATCGTTGGCTACCTTAGAAATGTCACCCAACAGAGGCCCTCTGGCATAGGCCATCATGTCCGCGCAGAAATCATCGCCAGCGGCGCCTCTCCAACTCGTACCCGCACGCAGCGCGTCGAGGATGCGCCGGATGGGAGCTTCATTGCGTGCCGAGTTCAACCAGGCCTTCACCTTGTCGGCTCGTCTGGCCCAATATACCACCGGACCGAACTCCCCGTGTACGCTGTCACGGAACTTATCGTCTCCGCGGGCGCCAAGGTGGATGAAGGCCAGCCGTAGCAGTTCCTTCACGAAGACACGCTTGAGGATCGTATCGCTGGCCGCGTCAACGTAGGGGGTGGGCGGCGGGTCGCCGGTAATCTGCTCCGGACGCTGGTAGTAGTAATCGTCGTGACTGCGGCCACGGCAAAAGGTCACTGCCAACGAGACGCCCGCGCCGCGCCGTCCTGCTCGCCCCACTCGTTGCTGATAGTTGAAACGGCGAGGCGGCATATTGGCCATCATCACCGCCTCCAGACCACCAATGTCAACGCCTGCCTCCATAGTGGTGGTAACGCTCAGAAGATCCACTCCGTTGACGCGTGCCAACCCCTTTTCCTCCCCGACGAACACTTCTTGGAACCAGCGCTGACGTTTAGGCCGGTCGCCGTCACCGGTCTGTCCGGTCAACTCCTCGCAATGCAGCCGGAATGCTGGGCCGGACTCTTCGGACAGGTATATGTAGTAGTCGAAGCTCTCGCGAGTGGAGCCCCGCTCAAGCTCTATCTCGCAATCAGGGCAAACAGATACGCGGCCCGTTGGATGCAGATAGAAGGCGTTGCATTTGGGGCAGCGCAACCCGTCGACTTGGCCCTGATCGTTCCTCGTAGTCGCCTTTGTGATATAGAGGTTTTTCGGAGAGATGCCAAGTGTGTCGCCGTCTAGCGCTCCAATATCCGAGGTTCGCAATGTGTCTACAACATGTTCCTCCGAAACACCGGCAGAGTGCAGGAAGTTACGGATTTTTCTCGGCAAGTTGATGCCCGACTGTGGAATTGCACCTGTGCTGGAGAAGTATTGCTGACCTGGGTAGCGCCTGCGCACCCCCAAATGACGGATGATCGACTCGACGGCGTGAACTACGCTCCCGTCCACTTGCACGTTGGGCCTGAACGTCGCCCACCCCACACCGAGACCCTCCAGTGTTCTCGTAGTGTGTTGAAAGAGCGTAAACATCAATTCGCTGGTCAGTGAGTCGTCTATCTGCCCCAGAAGTCGGTGCGCCTGAGGTGGAAGGTTCGGCTTTTCTATGGGGATATTCCCCGTCCAGTTGTAGCATTCCTGCCACCTATAGAAGGTCCCGTCTGACGGGTATCCAGATACCTTATAGCCGTTTCCTCCAGGGTTGAATCCCAATGCGAGGAACTCCTGCTTCATTTTGTTCCTGATGGCGGTCAGCGGCACGCGGCCGGGGAAGTCTTCGATCATAGCCTTCACTGTCGCAAGCGCTTCGTGATTGGCGCTTGGAATACCGGCAAGCCAGTTGAGCAGTTCCGGATAAAGGCCGCCGGACAAGGATTGGAATTGGAGGGCCAACTCGTGGTCGCCGGGATTCGGTGCAATTAATATGGCTCTGCCAAGCGCGGGATTTAAGTCGGAGACTTTCTCAGCAGTCTGTGGAATCGCATTGGAAATCTGTCTCAAAACCGCTTCAAGGCCCCCCCAGTATTCGTCCAGGGCCTTGAGCAGCAGTATGCGTACCATGTCCCGATAGTGGTCCTGCTCCATGCCTGAGGCGAGCTTGGCGGCATCCTGACGACTGTCGGTAAAGATGAGCAGCTTGCGGCCGGGCTTATCCTTCTGCCTCAGCGGCATTTCGCGAGCCAGGGCGCCTGCCACGACTTGGCACGCCTTCTGGAATCCGGTGCGGTGCATACGCAGCGGCGTATCGTAATATCGCCGGCGGCGGTAGTCGGCGTCACAGCGTGGACACTTGGGCGGAAAGGCGTCTTGTTGATCAGCCTCTTGACCCTCTATCGAGTAAACCCAACCATTCGTTTCGCCAGGGCCGGGGCTAACGCTGCTGGAGCGAAGTGATCCTGATTTGACACCCAGCTTGGCCCGCTTCCATCTCCGGGCAATTTTGTTGTGAGTGAACTCCAGGTCTTCCGGCTCTCCGTTAGGTTCGTCCTGGCCTAGCGGCCAGAACACCGCATATTCTCCGTATTTCCGATCGCCCATTCCCTGGCCGGGCATGCCTGCGATGTTAGGCAGGTCCGCCGTAAGAATCTCAACCTGCTGACCAGACACGTTGGCCCTTCCCCGGTAACCTCCAAGTAGAATTTCTCCGCACACTTCGCAAACTAGCAAGTCCAGCACCCGGCCGCCGCAACTGCAGACTATCCGGTGCTGGGTGTGCAGCGCACCGACGGGGCCGACGGGGCCATCCCCGGGTCTCGAGGACTCTTGGTGCAATTGCCCATCGCAGCCCGGGTTGATACACACCCACATGTTCTGCACGTTGTGGAAGAAGACGTGTCCCCTCACCGGCTGAGGTGACGTGGAGCCCATCTCTTTTCGGCTCATTCCCAAGGCCAGCAGCAGACCCCGCATAGCGTCCGACGCCGTGTTCCCAGTGCAGGCGCCGTTGAAGAGCACACGATCCAGCTCGGATACCTTGGTGGCGCGAATCTCACCGCTGGCGGTTATGCAAGCATCGCGGATAGCGTCGTCGGCCCCAACTTCCAACAAGGTCGCCGCCAGTTCGTGCGCCGAGTCAGCCCCCATCTTGTCCTCACCACCCAGAGCGGATGCCAGTTCAGCCATCGCCTCCTTGGCGGTGTCCGATTCTGGATTTGGCGGTTCCATAGGGCTGAGCACGTTGGGCTGGACTTTCCGGGCAAATGCCTGGAATGCAGGCTGGAACCGGCGCATCGAGTTGAAGGAACCCGCCTCTGGGCGCTGCTGACTTTCCGATATGATCTGGAAATTGTCTCTACCGAAGAACTCGCGCAGGAACTTCCGAGACCCATCGGTGTTGTCAATGCTTGCCGATGTTGCCAACAGGACCAATTGGTTGGAGTCGACGGAGAGTCCCAAGCGATCCAGCAACAAACGGAGAATGTAAGCGACCTCGGTACCCTGCGTCCCCCGGTAGGAATGAAGTTCGTCTACGACCAAGAAGAACTTGTTCGCTTGGTTCGACTTGAGCCAAGCTCTTGTCTTTTCGAATATCCCCGATTCCACCTGCCGCATCAGCATGATGTTCAACATGTGGTAGTTGGTAATGAGAATGTCGGACGGGGTCTGCTGAACATCCCAGCGTGACCACATCTCGCCGCCATCGATGTTGGGGAAGTAGTAGCGCACCTCCTCGCTCTCCGCCCTCACGGCAGCGCTCTCATCCGCCATAGCCCGCAACCGCTCTCTGAGCCTTCGGACCGCAAACTCGTTCCTTGGACTGCCGGAAACGGGAGTGACCCCTGTGTATCTCCCGAACGTCACCCGGTTCCCGCCCCGTTTTGCGTCAAACCACCGCAGGGCGTCATCGGAATCCAACGTTTGCCGCAGCCGTCGAATTTGGTCTTCGACAAGGGCGTTCAGTGGGTAAAGTATCATCGCTCGGACCGCATGTAGCCCTCGCACGTTCCTTTCCGTGTGCGCCCACTGGCTTTGCCACTCGGATGCTTCGTTCTCCCACCATTTTCTGTTGGCAGGCGGGGGAGGACTAGCGGGCCACTCGGTGGATTCCCTCGCCAACTCGGCCAACACTGGGAGCAGGAAGCACTCGGTCTTGCCCGAACCCGTGCCGGTCGTCACCACCAGGTCCTTCCCGTCCAGCAGCGCCGCTCTGACACTGTCCCACTGGTGTTTCCACAGTCGAATGCCGGGATTCCCCACCAAGCCCTGCGCCAAGCTCGGCAGGTCGCAGTATTCCGCGGGGAGTTGCGCTGTAGCCTGAGAAAGAGTGAGACCCGAGGATGGGTACACCGGCGTCGGCTCCAACAGCGGAGGCTGTGATAGTACGTCCGATGCCGCATACAACTCCCTGCGCTCTTGAGCCATGTTGGAGTACCGCAGGGGGAAGGCGCTCTCGATGTATTTCCGATAGACCGTGTTCAGGCGTTCGTATGCACCGACAAGATCATGCATGGCCTACTCCCCTACTCCTCCAGGAGGGTGACGTTCAGTTTCCCGCATAGCGTCCTGGCCAGGTCCAATGGTATACGGGGATAGCTCAGCCAGTCGGGGTTAGCCGCCCGGCCCGGAAGCAGCCCGGACGCTAACGTCAATGCCCGCTCGTACAGCAACGGCCAGCGTTGCGAGGCCGGTATGAGGAGTTCTCCGGCATTTGAATCGTGGACAGCCGAGACACCGTTTTCTCTCGCCTCCAGCGCCAGGAAACGTAGGCCGTACCAGTCGCCTCTCAGCCATCGCTGGGCCTGTTCGTCGAAGAACACGGTCAGAGACCGGCCTGAACGGTTGCCGTTCAGGCTAAGTCGATACATTCCCGGCTCGCCGTAATAGACGCCATCCCGGTCGTAGACAGTGTCACAAGTCTGAAAATCTCCCTCGTACCACTTCTCGATGTCATAGACTCCTGTGCTCAAGTTGGGTACAGATTGGAGCGAGTCCTTCCATTCTTCAAGGCCGGGCAGTAGGTCAGCCAACCGCGTAGAAGTCACTCCAGCGTCGGATATACCTAGGGTGGCTACGCAGTCAGCGCCGGGAGGGACGCCAGAGTCCAGGTATATCCTCGGCGGACCCGAATAGTGGGTCTGCTGCGTCTCATTCAGCGGCCATAGCTCGCCCACATTTCGGAGCAACGATCCTGTGCGCTGCCCAGCAAGAAAGCCGCTCTCCGGACCATCAGGGAACCGCACAAGGGCGCCCGGTGAAATCGACCACCGGGATCCGTCGCCGGAGAGGTCGATGTGGCCAAGGAGACTCAACCGCCGGAGGGCTGAGCGGGCCTCCTGCCTATCACCGGATACACCGAGGATGTCCCCCGCCTGTTTGAACGCTTCCCATGTCCCCTCGCCGCGAGCTGAAAGCCAGTGCAGCAAACACTCGAAACGGGCGCACACTTCGGGCGAGGCCTCTTGTGGCTGCCAAGCATCGGACTGTTCGAACGGATCGCCAGGGTCTTCATACGTTTGCGACCGGTATCGCAGTGAGTTAAAGCCGTGAATTTCAATATCTTGCCGCTGCACCATTGACCGAATCTGATCCGGTTTGAGTGGAGAATCCTCGTTAAATGTGATGCCAAGCAGTCGAAAGGTCTGCCCTAATCCTCCAGGAATACGCGAGGTTTCATCACTGTCCACCCCCAGAAACACATAGAACTGGCGACGGGCGTTCCGTTCCAGCTTTACTAGAGGTATCTGTGACGCCGTGTTCGAGTTCACTACTACTGCGATGATCCGTTGTAGAACGTCTTGAGGGCGTCCTACAGTGCTAGCGAAAAAGTATTTCCTCTCCATGCTCAGAACCCTTCACCCGTGACAGTATCTTGGCTGACTGTCAACAATCCGCCGCGCAGGATGTAACTGCCAACGGTCGTCCCGAAAGTCACCGTTGGCTCCGCCGGTTGCAACGCGTCCCAGGACAGCACCCTGATATACCGACGGTCCGCTGAGCCTCCACTGCCGCTCACCACTCTGATCAAATAGTCCCCGGTTGCCAACGGGGGAAGTTCAATCATACTGTTAGCGCTTACGGTGTCGTCCAACACGGGTTCGTCGTCTGGGCGCGAAACGTTTTCCACCCGGACTCGCCAAGTGGGGTCAAATGAAGTAATAGAAAGACACGGCAGATACCCATCAAGCCAAGTATCGCGCCTTCCAGTCTTCAATCCGCCCCGTAGAGAGATAGATGCCCTGCTCCTGGGCCGAAGCTCGTCGAACAGCTCGCGCATCTGCGGGATTACGCCGTCCCAATTAGCGGACAGCGCCATACATTCCCGATATTCGAGCCAATCGTTGCAGTCAGGTGCATCTACTGGGTTTCCGTTCCAGTCCAGAAGTCCTTCGTCTTTCAAGATATCCAACTGCTCTTTGCACTCTACCCGGCACAGTAGTAGGAAGGTCTCTCCAAGTCGAGGTGCGCCGCGACTCGCGAATGTTCCCGAAGAATCGTCGTACCGGTCACGAGTCAGCACCCAGAAGCTTCGTGCAGGTAGGTACAATTCCGTAGTCCGCTGGTCTCCGGTAATCTGGTAAGTTTCGTCTCCATCGGGTTTGACCGGCCACAGGGGACGGAACTGGCCATCCTGCTCTCGGTGCAATTTCTCCGGCTTGCCGTTGCGTACAACGTTCAGATCCGTCCTCGTCTCTCTGAGTTGGCGACGAGGGAACAAGTGGTAGGTGATCGTATCGAATAGAGGGTCAAACTCGCGGTAAAGGCCCGCCATCAATCTGCGCGGATTGCGCCAATTGGCAGCTCTATCAGCGCCTGAGATTGATCGATCCCAGTCAATGGAGGCATAGACATTGTACACAGCGTCAACGATGGCTTCGTATCTATCCGTCGTCGCTTCTTGTGCCAGCTTTCTAATGTGATGAGTAGGGAAGTCGGTAGCTCGATTGAAGAACCAAGCTCCGACCATTTCACGGTCAAAATCTCTGCCCAGATCGCTCTCAGCGTTCCTAAAGTCCCTCTCAAGCTTTTCCTTGTCACCTGTCCGCAGCAAAGATTGAGATAGAGGATAGTTCGTGAACTTCAAGGGGCCGTCTGGACCACGTTCCGCCGAAGGCTGCCAACCGTTATGCAATATCCAGGTGTTGAGAGCGATCCAAAGGCTCTCTTCAGGAGCGCCGGGAGCATTTAGCCCGGGAGGTCGGCCCCTCTCCCCCGTCATGCCAAGAATCTCTCGCAGCCGGGTAAAGTAATTTATCTCGGCAATGGCGTCTTCGGGCGCCATTCGATGCGCTGCCAGCACCATTGCCCCAAGAAAAGCCAAATATGTTGGCGCTCTACTTGTCCGTCTCCGCCTTGCCAGCGGCAACTTAACTCGCCCGCTGACAACGCATTCTTCTCGGACGGCGGTCTCAAAGTCCTGCACAGCGTCCGGCAAGCAGTCTTGATCAAAGCTCAAGGCGCCAATTTCCATCAGCGTTTCATCATCCACGCTAAGGTAATAGGGCTCGCTGGCATTCAGCCCATCCGAAAAGAATTTCGCAATCGCTTCATTCCACTCGAAGTAAGAAGCCATTGACCTTCACTCCAACCGTTTCCGTATCACAAAACATCTCGGCCTCGGCCCTATCCTCGGAGTAACTCTGATTCCTACCATCGTCCCTGTATCCACTCTGATCTCCACTATGAATCGGCGGCTATTGCAGAAGCAATTCCGGCTCGATGAGCAGCTCCGGGACACGTATCCCTAGGGCTTCGGCAATTGCGTTCAAGGTCTTGAACCTCGGCGTCTGTTCTCCATTCTCCAGCCGCACCAGCGTCACCCGCCCTATACCCGCTGCGCGAGCGAGAGCCTCTTGAGTCAACCCGGCGGACTCCCTGAATTGGCGGATGCGTTCTCCTAGGGTCTGCTTCCCGTGCATCGCTATCGTCTCGACGGTTGGTCGGTAGGATTCGTCACAGTAGTGACGGGCGAAGTCCCAGGGAACCTCTATCCGCTCGCCACTGACCGTCTCCAAGACCATTTCATACGGGTTCGGCAACTCAAGGCTGGACAGTGCCGAACGCTCCTTGATTTCAGCAACGTCGGCAAAGGGTATGAGACCTTTGCGCCCGTCTGCAAACCTCAACTCAATCCCATCTTCCAACAGGCTGCCAGCCATCATCATCCGGCTGGCATTCTTCACCAAAACGGCGTCCATCATCTGCTACCTTCCATGAATGGCGTCCCACGTACTCCTGATCTCCTCAGCGTATCTGGCGTACGCCTTCATGATGTTCCGGAGGTTTCCCGGCGGAGGACTGCCCATAAAAGTCCCTCCATTCAACTCTATGCGGCACACGTCTTCGTCGCCGACCCAGACGTGTACGTGAGGAGGCTCGAAGCTGTTCTCTCGTGTGTTGATGACGAAACGGAACTGCCCTTCTACCGCCGCGCTAGGCATTCGAAGCCCTTTGACGAAGTGATTTTTCCATGCCGCCACTATGCACGGATAGTATCATCCAACGATACATGACGTGAAGTCCCTCTGCCAAGCGAAGGCAGTGAGTAGCCACTACCGGCCAACACTCGCCGATGGGCCTACTTCTATACACAGTCCCAGGTAAGTACCCGATGCAGCCAGCGCCGCGGCAACGCCCGGTTCCGCTTCACGCGCGTGGACCGCACGTCCTGTTAGGCCCACCAACCCGCACTATACTGCGAACTCCGCCGTTCAGCGCCGCCTCTCCGGCATCCGCTCCCCCTACCGGAAGTCCTCCGGCGCAGGTAGGAGTTGACCTTCCACGGTGAACTCAGGCTGCCGCCCAGCCTTCAGACAAGACCTCGGCCTGCTCCAAGACCGTGATTGTTGCCTTCTCCCGCTTGTCGGGCGGGTAGCCGTGTAGGCGCAGAATGCGCTTGACCATCGCACGGAGCTTGGCGCGCACGCTCTCCCGCAGCGTCCAGTCTATGGTGACGTTGTTCCGCACGGTGTCGACCAACTCTCGAGCGATGCCCCGCAGGGTTTCGTCGCCCAGTACCTGAACCGCGCTGTCGTTAGTTTCCAGAGCGTCGTAGAAGGCCAGCTCGTCCTCGGATAGACCCAGCTTCTCTCCTCGGGCGTTGGCCCTCCGCATGTCCCCGGCAAGCTGTATCAACTCCTCGATGACCTGCGCCGCCTCGATTGCCCGGTTCTGGTAGCGCCGCAGGGTCTCCTCCAGCATCTCGGCGAAGGAGCGGGCCTGCACCACGTTCTTGCGACCGCGGACGGACAACTCCCCCTTGAGCAACTTCTGCAATAATTCGACCGCCAGGTTGCGCTGAGGCATACCCCGCACCTCGGCCAGAAACTCGTCGGAGAGAACCGAGATGTCCGGCTTGTCCAGCCCCGCCGCGGCGAAGATGTCCAGCACACCCTCGGACGCGACCGCCCGCGAGATGATCTGCCGCACCGCCAGGTCCAACTCCTCCTCAGAACGCGCTTCCCCCGCTGCCCGCTTCGACAGCGCAGCCCGCACAGCCTGGAAGAAACCCGTGTCGTCGCGAATGCGAAGCGCCTCCGGGTGGGGAACGGCCAGCGCAAACGCTTTCGATAACTCCCGCACCACCTGCAAGCAGCGTTCCTTGCCGTTTTCCTGGGCCAAGACGCGCTCCTGAGCGGCTGGCAGCAGGTTCAACCGTTCCTGTGCATTGCCCACCGTCCACTTCGACCAGTCGAACCCATGGAACAGGGCGCAACAGACCTCGTACTTCTCCAGCATGACGGCTACCGCCTCGTCCTGGTCCAGTGCCGTCCGGCCCGTGCCGCCGCTCTCGGTGTAGGTGGCGAGGGCCCGCTTCAGCTCATGCGCCAGCCCCAGGTAGTCCACCACGAGGCCGCCCGGCTTGTCCTTGAACACGCGGTTGACCCTGGCGATGGCCTGCATCAGGCCGTGGCCGCGCATCGGCTTGTCCACGTACATCGTGTGCAGGCTCGGCGCGTCGAACCCCGTCAGCCACATGTCCCGCACCAGCACGACCCGCAGCGGGTCGTCGGCGTCGCGGAACCGCTGGGCCAGCGCCTCCCGACGCGGCTTGTTGCGGACGTGAGGTTGCCAGTCGGCAGGGTCGGACGCGGAGCCGGTCATCACCACCTTGACGGTGCCTTTGGCGTCATCGTCGTCGCGCCAGTCGGGGCGCAGCCGCGTCAACTCCCGGTAGAGGTCGACGCAGATGCGCCGGCTCATGCAGACGACCATGGCCTTGCCGTCCAGAACTTCCAACCGCTGCTCGAAGTGGGCAACGATGTCCTCGGCTATCTGCTTCACCCGACTCTCAGCCCCGACGACGGCCTCCAGCTGCGCCCACCTGGTCTTGAGCCGCTCCCTGCGCTCCACCTCCTCGCCCTCGGTGGCCTCCTCGAAGTCCGGGTCGATCAGCGGCCGCTCGTGCTCGTCCAGGGACAGCTTGGCCAAGCGGCTCTCGTAGTAGATGGGCACCGTCGCCCCGTCCTTGACGGAGCGCTGGATGTCGTAGATGCTGATGTAGTCCCCGAACACGGCGCGGGTGTTGGCGTCCTGCAACTCGATGGGCGTGCCGGTGAACCCGACGAACGAGGCCTTGGGCAGCGCGTCCCGCATGTGCCCGGCGAACCCGTCTATGAAGTCGTACTGGCTGCGGTGGGCCTCGTCGGCGATGACCACGATGTTTCGCCGGCCCGATAGCTTCGGATGGGTGTCGCCCTTCTCCTCCGGAAAGAATTTCTGGATGGTGGTGAACACCACGCCGCCCGACTCCACCGAGAGCTTGCGCCGCAGATCGGCGCGGCTCTCCGCCTGAACGGGCGGCTGCCGTAAGAGATCCTGGCAGCGGGAAAAGGTGCCGAAGAGCTGATCATCCAGGTCGTTGCGGTCGGTGAGAACTACGATGGTCGGGTTCCCCATGGCAGGCTCGCGGACAATAGCCCCGGCGTAGAAGGCCATGGTCAAGCTCTTGCCCGAACCCTGGGTATGCCAGACAACGCCGATGCGCCGGTCGCCGGGGTCGCCGCCCGGCTTCCGGCCCGACTCGTAACGCCCGCTCCCCTCTGTTGTTACCACTCGTTGCAGCTTGGCCGCCCGCAGCGTTTCGCCCACCGCGACCCGCACGGCGTGGAACTGGTGGTAGCCCGCCATCTTCTTGGCAAGAGCCCCGCCTCCGTCGTCCTCGAACACGACGAAGTCTCGGACGAGAGCCAGAAACCGATCCGGCGCGCAGACGCCCTGCAGCATCACCTGGATCTCGGTCATGAGTGAATCGGCCAGCGCCTTGCCGGAGACGGTGCGCCAGGGCTTGAACCACTCCCGCCCGGCGGTCAGGGTGCCGATGCGCGCCTGCGTCCCGTCCGAGACCATCAGCGCCTCGTTCATGGCAAACAGCGACGGCAGCTCGGACTTGTAGGTCTGAAACTGCTGCCAGGCCGTCCAGATGGTGGCGTCCTCGTCCGTTAGGTTCTTCAGCTCTACGACGCCCAGGGGCAGGCCATTGACGAACAGCACGACGTCCGGCCTGCGATTGTTCCTGTTCTCGGTAACGCTGAACTGATTGACCGCCAGCCAGTCGTTTTTGGCGTGAGTCTCGAAGTCGATGACCCGCGCCTGCGCCCCGCGGATCGCGCCGTCGGCCGCGCGGTACTCCACAGTCACGCCGTCCACCAGCATCCGATGAAAGGCTCGGTTGCGGGTTTCGAGTGTCGACCCCTCCGGGCGGGTCAGCCTGCGGAAGGCGTCGTCCAGCGCCTCGGCGGGCAAGCTGGGGTTCAACTCAGCGAGGGCGTCTCGAAGACGACGTTCCAGGACGACCTGCCCGTAGTCCGCCCGCTCGGAGCCTGGCGCACCGGGTGCGATGTCTGGCCCGTAGGCCACGCGCCAGCCCAAACCAACGAGCCAATCGAGGGCTGCGGTCTCGACCTCCGCTTCGGTGAAGGTGGTCATTTCGTCCAATCCAATACGCCAGTGAATTCAAGGATGATGATAACCGCCAAAACCACGTGCAGCACGGCGAATAGAATAGGTATCCATCGTTCTATGGTGGTCACGGCACGATAAACCGTGCCCTGCCCCTCCTCGGCCAACTGCCATTCATACTTGTACATCACCGCCGGCAAGCGCTGCTCAAACTCGTGAATTACATCGAACTTGATGCGGTTCAGGTCAGCGTGTGACTTGATGATCAGATACCAAAGCAGTGAGACGAGAATCCCTATGACGGGAACCGGCAGCGTCCAGTAGCTTTGGCCGAGACCTGCCGACTGAAACCCGTACAACGCAACGAGGGCAGCATTGAGGGTAAGCAGGTATCGGCTCGAAGCGACTCTACGCGCGCTAACGTTCTCCGCCGACTGCACGTAGAGCTTGTACTGCTCCAACAGGTCAGCGCTGAACGAGTCCCCGTAGGTCTCCTTCGTCTTATGAATCAGACGACAGTCGTCTGACTGATCGGACATTAACTCATCTCGCGCCTGCTATCAATTTCTTAAGATTGTCCCAAGTCCAATCGTAAATCTTGTCTGCCTTGCGTGCCTGCCTAGGCTTGGTACAAGTGTAATTGGGACGCCCCTTTAGAAGGAAGTAAGGATTATTCTCCTCACGAGTGATAGTCAATTCGGCTGCCACGCCTTTCGCGTCATGTGTGTACCGCCCACAGATGACAATTGTCAGGTCGGTTCTGCGTATGCGCGCCCGTACCTCTTGCCTCCAACGGGTATCGAATGGCTCATGCACCGACCAGTCTGCGATACTGAAAGGCGAGTCAGCCATTCTCGCCTGCCCCACCAAAGCGTCTCGGAGCTCCTCGTCGTGGTCGAAATCGAAACTTATGAATGCCCTTTTCATTGCCATGATTTACTCCTCCCGCCGGATGTTGCCCAATTTCCCAACTGAAACCTCCTCTACTTGACACTAGCGCATTGCAAGCTACAACTCAACACCATCTGCCCGTAGTCTGCCCGCGCCGAACCGGATGCCTACGGCGCGATCTCCGGCCCATGGGCCACGCGCCAGCCCAAGCCAGCGAGCCAGCCGAGGGCCGCGGCCTCGACGTCGGCTCCGGTGAGGGTGGTCATGCGGCCCTGAGGAGGCGTTCAAATCCATCGGGACGTGACCAACATGCGATTTCCGAGTGCTCATTTAACAAATTGAAGTCCTCCTCCCGCCATACGTCCTCGGTATCGTCGAATAGGGAAATAAAGTGCAGACCTTGTTGAGTAGTCTTGAGGTGGTTCAGGTCCACACATCCAGCCAAAACATGCTCAGCCAGCCTGTGGACCGCCCCACGGGTACCGGTGCTCAATAAAAAGACGAGTGAGGTGCGGCTGCTGGCGTAGGTCTCAAAATCGACCGTCCAAGTGCGCGCTGATCTTCCCCGTTTCTGTACGGCGCGTTCATAGGGAATCTGCTTCTCGCGTAACCACTCGTCCACCTCATCAGCCGTTGTCTGGAAGGATTGGCTCCGCAGAGTGAACCACAGGTCGGAGACGCGCACCGCGGCCTGGGCTACCCGCAACACCGATTCAGCCAGTGCACAGTTCAGCACGTCGCGAAGAAACAGTTGTTCTTGAAACAACTCGATACGCAGCGTTTGGCACACGTCCTGCGCCAGAATTTGCTGCTTGGTTGAACGTCGCCGGCTCACCGACTGCAACCCAAGCCAGCCCAGAGCATCCCCGAAGTCGGTAACGGTGTAACCGTTGCCCCGTTCCAGGACGAAAACGTCAACCACTCCGCCATCGGGATACAGCAGCGGCGTACGCACCCGCACCCCCTCTTGCGGGGCCGGCGAGCACTCAAACAGGGGCGGCAGCGACTGCCCTATGGAGATGCAGAGTTCGGTGACGTTCACAGCGGCAATACCCCCGGAGTTACAGGGAACCGCATGGCGCCTGAGTGGGTCAAATGCGCTTCTGCGCAGAACTGGCGCCATCCAGCTCCTCGTCGGACCAAGCCAATCCAACCCCCGAGCATGAAGCGGTTCCAAGACTATAGACCGTTTCACCAACAGCAACGCTCACGCGATCGTCTCCCCGGGATTTGCAGCCTGGGGATGTCTTGTGCTCTAGCAAACCAACAATTTCACCAACGTAATTCATCCTCTGCTGTGTTATCTAGGGGTGGTCTCACACTGTCTCTCGTGAACCGTTCCAACGTGGGATCTTCATTTAACCCGATTCGGTGTCTCTGGTGTTTGAAATATTCACGCTCTCTATTAGAAATATTTAAGTTACGCATCAAAGTACCTTGTAATTTCTCTAGATCGCGCATAAATTTACGCGATTCCGCTCGAGAAGCCATCACCTCTTTTGTCAGATTTGATAGTGCAGAGATCACATCTGCGGAAGTTCTTTGTTCTGGATCATCACTCTGGCGTAGACGTTGCAGATCCAGGGACACTGAGATGGGAGTCTCCATATATGATGAGTCTTTTTCAAGGGCGTCAATTTGTTCCGAAATCGACGCTTTGGCCGAAGCTACGTTATCGAGATCGTGGTGATCGACAAATATGGTCCTTGTCCCCGCGACATCAAATGGGATATTCTCATCCCTGCTTATGATTTGAATTATAGGCTTACGAATTGCATGTCTAATTGCCAGTTCATAGAAGACATTGGGATTCCGACCTGTCAAGTCAGCCACTACCAGTGGGTCCTCAACAACGTGCTGAATAACTTGGCTCGTAATCAACCCTGGCTTGTCTAACTCGTCTGCACGAACTGCTTTGTAGCCGCGGGGTTCCACTGCAGGACTAATGATGTAACGCAGGATCTGATCGGAGCGTTTGCGGATTTCGGACTCTGGGTTCCCAATGGGTGCAATAACAAAGCAGATTTTCCCATTTTCTTCAGTCATTCTTTTTAAACTCCTGGTATCAAGTGAGGTTTCCCACCCTAACCAACCTCGGCAGCAGCGCATCCCGCAGGGCGGCCAAGGTGCGGGATTCCGCAACGTTCGACCGAATTCGCTCATCCAATCCTAGCGCGAGCGTCCCAAAGAAGTCAATTATCGGTGACTTCGGCTCAATCACAGGCAGTACCTCGAACTGCTTCTTGTTAATCGCTCCAAAAACTGTCCCCGTATGTTCGTATTGGCGCAACCTCTCTTGTATCGCCCATGCCGAGTGATAAGTGAACGAACCAGAACCTGACTTGTGCCGCAGCGCGGCAAGGCCACGGCCTATGCAGCACCTCTCCCAAGCCATGTTGATGTCCCCGACAGGCGCTCTGACGCTGACCAGCGTATCATCAGGTTGGGCAATCCGGGTTGGAGCAGTACAGAACTTCCTGTTTTCGGGATACCGAAAGCCGAAGTCTGTGCAGCCTTGAAAGAACGGCAAACCTTCGCCATTTTCGTTGTACGTGCTGCCTGGCGGCGACTGTCCCATAGTGAGGTGGAAGCACTCCCCCAACGCCCTCACCTCCCACCCCTCCGGCACATCCCCCAGCTCCGACCCCGCCAACCGATCCGGGAACAACCCCGCGATTTCCGCGGGTAGCCCCGCATACCGCCCCACCATCTTCGCCCGCACCGGCTCGAAATCCACGAACCAGGACTTGAACAGCGCACGCGCCATCCCCTCCAGCGTCTCGTTCATCCGCCGGTTCAACTCGATCTTGTCGTCCAGCGTCCCCAGCACGTGGGCGATGGCCCGTCGGTCACTCTCGCCAATCGGATACGGCATAAGAATCTTATTTAGATTGCCCTGAGACAGCTTGGCCTGTACCGATCCACTTATGTAAGGGCTGACATTGATAGTCGAAAGCGCGTAGTAGAGAAACTTGGTGTCTTCGTCTGTTGACCCTTTCAGGACATGAGCGTGATTGTTTACCCAGAACCTTCCATTGACCAGTTGAAGAAATGGCTTACCATCAGGCCGTTCTACAGAGCCGTCCTCTGCCACGAGCAGGTGAAGACCTTCAAACAAAAAGTCGTCTACATAATCCATAACCCCGGTGGCACCGTAGTATGGGAACAGTCCACGGCGTTTCTCCCGTTCGCGTTTTGAGAGCGGAATCCTCCTAGAGTCAAAATTTAGGACGAGTTCACCCAGCGTCACCTCGCGCCACTCGCCATCCATATTTGCCTGGCCGTTTGCTGACGGCAGCGGAACTCTCTGGCCCTCCACAATCTGCTTGAACTCGCTGCTGACAGCCTTGAGGTCCACCACGTCGACGGTATAGGGGAGCCGCGACTCCTCGAAAGCGACCTGCAACCTGAACATAATCTTACTGCCGAGCCTGACAGCGCCTTCTACCGCCAGGTCGAGGTCAGAGTAGTCCTTTGTCATCCATTGGGCGCGGCTGCCGTACACCCAGACCTTGAATCCGGCGGGCAGATGGGCGCGCAGGATGTCCTGCACGATTTCCAGGTGGTCGGGCCGAATGTCCACCGGGCTAGTTGAGGAGTTCATTCTTTTCCTGCAATTCCTTCAGAAGATGCCGAGCCTCTTCCAGAAACTCCGGGATGCCCCAAAAGACTCTTTCGGTTCTCTCCTCGTTGTAAGTGTGACTGGCGGCGCCCCGATTGGCGCGGTATCTCATCCAGACATCGAGTTCAGAACGCACTAATCCCCACCGTCCCGCCCTTCTGATCAAGTCCTGGAAAGAAAGTTCGTCAGCCTCCGCAGGATTGGCTGAGACTTGCTCCAAGTACCGCTGAAACATCCTAACGCTGAGCTCGTAAGTGAACTCAAACGCCTGGATCGCCCCAGCCCTCATCTAGTTCCGGATCTGTGGAAATTCACGTACGGCGTTGGAGTCAAACTGGGCCAGCCCATCCTCCAACCGGGCCACGGCGTTTTCCAGCGGTGACAGATCGAGTTTCATCACTCCGTCCCCCGTTCTCCAAACCCCAGCCGCGCCAGATTCGCCCCTATCGCCGCGTCCAACCGCTGCGCCTCCGCCTGCTGCTCGCGCCATTGGGAGGTGAGGCGGGCCATCTTCTCCGCGAAGGGCTCGCCGTCGTCAGGCTGCGGCTCCACCCCCACGTACCGGCCCGGGGTGAGGACGTGGCCATGCTTGCGCACTTCCTCCAGCGTCGCACTCTTGCAGAAACCCGGCGCGTCGGCGTACTCTCCAGCCTCAGGCTCGCCGCGCCAAGCGTGGTAAGTGTCGGCGATGCGGGCGATGTCGTCGTCGGTCAATTCCCGGTGCGTGCGGTCCACCATGCGCCCCAGCTTCCGGGCGTCGATGAACAGTACCTCGCCCCGACGGTCTCGGTACTTCCCGCCGCCGCGGTCCCTCGACAGGAACCAAAGGCAAGCAGGTATCTGCGTGGAGTAGAAGAGCTGACCGGGCAGGGCCGCCATGCAGTCCACCAAGTCCGCCTCGATGAGATTCTTTCGTATCTCCCCCTCGCCCGACTGGTTCGACGACATGGAGCCGTTGGCAAGGACGAAGCCCGCCGTGCCGCGGGGCGCCAGGTGATGGGCCATGTGCTGCACCCAGGCGAAGTTGGCGTTGCCCCGCGGCGGCAAGCCGTACTGCCAACGCTTGTCGGCCGGGCAAGTAGCCCTACCCCGCTTGATGATTGCCGTCAACTGTCTGGTCATTGCTGCCCCCGGATCTCCGGTTTGATTCGACGGACCCTGACGGGCCAGCTTCAATGTCATGACTTGCTGAGCCTGATTGTTCCAATCTCTCCTCGTCCCCTCCCCGTATAGTAATCGCCCTCAAGACCAGAGCCGATTAGTTCAAGGGTTGCAGTGCCTCTGTGTATCTCCATTGTGTCCGGCGCATTTGCCGTCGGCTCGCTGACGTACTGGTAGGACAGTTCGGGATTGGGTAGATCAGTGGTTCTCAGGCTCGCCGTAATGCTGTGAGAACGAGAGTATTCAGTCTCGAGCCTGACGAGTATCTTCGACCATCGCTGTAGGATGACCACGGAAACCGAGTGGGCGCGACTATCCTGGCCGTAGGAGGACTCAACCTCGCCAGCCCACTTTCCATTGAGGTCGGGCAACTGGATGAGCCTGAGTTTCCCAAGCAACCCAAGTCTCCACACATAGCGGTCAAACAACCGACTGAGGCCCGAATAGAACCCCGCGAACGAAGGCACGCTCAACCACCACTTAGGCTCGAAGTCGATGGCGCCCAGCCCGACGTGGAGAAGCCAGACCAGCAGGATACTGGCGGCAGCGAGAGCCACTGTCACCCTATCCCTTCCTTCTATCTCATAGGAGTGCATCTCACCTGGTCACTTCCAGTCGTCCCACAGGTCTAACAGATGATCCACAAACACCTCTGCATCCTTAACCGACCACTGCTCAGGAGACGAACCGAACAAGTTCTGTTGACCGTTCTGGCAGACCAATTCCTCAAGATTGGCCTCCGCCATCCAGTTGACGACCGAGCTATAAGTGTCTTGAAAGCCGTATTGGAACGCCGAGTCCGGCGCGTTGTAGAGGAAACACTCGACGAAGTAGGACGGAGCAAGCTTTGCACTGATACGTCCGTTGACCTCCAGGTGGTTCCGGGCGTTCTTGAACATCCTCACGGTCCGTTTGTACCGGTCCCAAGTGCGGTTGCTCTTGGCTGCACCGTTCTTGTAGTGCTCTTTCGAGTAGTTCACTATCCAGCGTTTGTCATGCAGCGCCCGGAAGTTGATGCCCTCTACGTATGAGTGGTAACTGGTATATCTCCGGTACTCCATGCAGACGACCACGTCGGCCGCCAGCGTGGGCGGGTTTGCCTTGAGCTTGATCGACTTGTTGCCCTGCCCCACCATCGCCTTGCCGAACCCATTCTCTAGGGCCTTCAGAGTCTCGAGCCTGAAATCATTCCAGCCGTAGGTCGCTGGCGGGAATGATGAGTCAAGCAACTCCTGCTCATATTCGGAAAGAGAGCTCGCGTCGTAGTAGAAGGTCGAAGTAAACTCCAACACCACGTCAACGTCGCTGTCGCCCCGGATGTTGGTGTCGTTACGATACGACCCCTGTAGATAGAAATCGTAGGTCATACCCTCTGGCCATCCGTAGGCTGCCAACACCCGTCGGATAGCCTCATGGGTGCGTATCGACGCATCTTGGGGGCCGTGGTCAGACCACCTGCTGAGTTGAGATTCCGGGATGGCCATGTTTCATACCTTCCTGCGTGTGACACTACACAGTGTTGAGTTTTCAACGATACACCGGCCCATGGCTAGGCGCAGACCCCCCTGCCGCCGCGAGACCCTCCGACACTCGATAATCCACCGCATCGGCCGCAGGGCCGCACCGACAACCCAACCCAAGAGGAGGCGCCTATGACGCTCAGCAGACAGGAGCTAGAGTCCAAGCTGTGGCAGGCCGCCGACATCCTGCGCGGGCAGATAGACGCCGCCGACTACAAGAACTACATCTTCTCCATACTCTTCCTGAAACGGCTCTCCGACCGCTTCGACGAAGAGGTGGAGGAAGCCGTGGCGGACGGCGTCCCGCGCAAAGTCGCGCTCTCGAATGCCGACGAGCACGAGTTCTTCGTCCCAAAATCCGCCCGTTGGCCTAAGATCGCCGCCGCCTCGATGAACCTCGGCGAGGCTCTCAACGTCGCCGGCCACGCCGTCGAGGGCGCCAACACCCCGAAGCTCGACGGAGTGCTCGCGGGCACCAACTGGAACGACGAGTCCAAGCTCGGCAGCCCGGCCAACCGCGAGCGCATCATCCGCAACCTGCTCAACCACTTCGGCGAACTGAACCTGCGCGACGATAACCTGAGACAAGACGACGCCGGCAAGAAGGGCGGTGAGTTCTACACGCCGCGCCCCGTGGTGCGCCTGATAATCGAGCTGCTACAACCGACCCAGGGGATGCGTATATGCGACCCCACCGCCGGCTCCGGCGGAATGCTCATATACACCGCGCAGTACGTGCAGGAACCGGGCGGAGATCGGCGCAACCTCGTCCTCCACGGACAGGAGCGCAATCTGAGCACGCTGGCCATAGGCAAGCTCAACCTGCTGCTCCACGGCCTCTCCGCCTGCCAGAAGAGACTGTCAGTCAGCTCAATTACAGCCTCTTCAATGGTTGACTGCCTGAGGACCGGTCCACATTACTGCCAACCAGCTTGCCTACAGTGCTGACGGTCATAGTCCACAATGACCCACTCGAAAATAGTACAGTCCCCGTAGCCCCCCTACCCCAGGCCCCTCACGCCCGGGTATACGAGTAGCGCCAAGTGAATAGAGACACCGCCATCCACAGCACAGGATCAGCACAATCGAACGGTGACGGGCAATCCGGTTCCGGACCGGTAGCGGAATCCACGAGGATAACCAGTCTGGACCTCATCCGAGGCGTGGCCGTGCTGGGAATCCTGCTGATGAATGCCGTCAGCTTCAAGTTCGGGCTTGTCCCCTACCTGAACGTAAGCGCAGGCGGATCCGAGAACTGGCTCGACTGGACGGTCGGGGTCTTCGGTGAGATCTTCATCGACCAGAAGTTCATGGGGCTGTTCTCGCTACTGTTTGGCGCCGGCGTGATGCTCTTCATCGACAGGGCCGCAGCTCGCGGAGGCCGAGCGGCGCTACTGAACCTATGGCGCAACGCCCTGCTGCTCCTCATCGGCATCTTCCACTTCCTGCTGTGGGAAGGGGACGTGTTGATGATCTATGCCGTCTCCTCCCTCTTCCTCGTTGCCATGAGGAAGCTTTCGGCCAGGACCCTTATCGTCGTTGGCGCCGTCCTCTACTTCGTGCCCATTGCCAGCGACCTGCTGCTCCAGTCCATTGCCGACTCGAACGATGCGGCGTTGGCGGGAATATGGACTGAACCCAGCGGGGATATAGACGATCTGGACGATCTACTCGGCCTGGGGGCGCTGTCCGGATACTTCATGCGAGGACTGGGAATGATTCTCATGGGCGCAGGACTGTACCGGCTAGGCTTCATGAGCGGAAAAATGTCGCCCAGTACCTATCGCAGGGTTGCAATCGGCGGCATCGGAATCGGCCTGCCCCTGGCCGCTCTGGGAGTCGCCTTCGTAGCCATCAACGACTTCTCAAACGACGTGGCATTCATCGGCAACATTCCAAACAACCTCGGCGCCATTCCAGCATCACTCGGATACATGAGCTTGATCGTGATGTGGAATCAGAGCCCAGATAATTGGCTCAAACGCAGCCTCAGATCCGCCGGCCGGATGGCTCTGACCAACTACCTGATGCAAACCGTACTGGGAGTTCTCGCATTCTCGGTCCTGCTGAGCGGCGTTACGGTCAATCGAGCAGGGATAATACTTTTCGTCCTCGCGGTCTGGGCTGTGCAACTGTGGTGGTCGAAGACGTGGCTCTCCCGATTTCGCTTTGGCCCCGCAGAATGGCTATGGCGAGTCGCCACCTATCGCCGGTGGCAGCCAATGCGGCGTGCCTGACGCGACACACCCCAAGGCAACAGCCCCTAAGCTCAGGCGCCCGTCGTTGCGCATCAGGACCGCGTGTATCAAGCTCCGCTACCCCCTTGCGCGGCCAAGATCGAGGCGCCCTTGCTCATGCCATGCGCGGTCCTGGATGCCGTTGGGGGCGTAGAAGCTCTCGAAGCGCCGACGTGGTTACCGCATAGCTCGCCGGGCATCGCGCGTCAGACGTAGCGCACCGTCATCGACAGAGTTAGAATACTGGAGCCAAATCAATATCAAACTGCCGAGGCAGGACTATGGCAACGCTCACCGTTAAACGCATCGTATGCTTGGCCAGTTCACGTATGCCTGCACGTACGCCCGGAGGTCGGTGCATCGCCGGCAGAGAATTGCAGGCGGACGGGCGGCCCGGTCCGTGGGTCCGGCCCATAAACGGCCGGGATAATGCAGGGCTGACCCCCTCCGAGTCTCGCTATGAAAACGGCAGCACACCTCGCCTGCTTGATGTCATGGACGTTCCAGTTCTCAACGCACACCCCAAAAGTCACCAGCGGGAGAATTGGCTGCTTGACCCGAACCGTCGTTGGGCTAAGGTAGGCAGTGCAAGTTTGGACGATCTGCCAAACTGGGTCGACGAATTCGACCCGCTTTGCGTCAACCAGAGTAGCTCCAGCAAAGGACGTAACGACAGAGTTCATACTTCGTATGCTAACTCCATCAATAGTTCATTGTGTCTCATCAAGGTCAACCTGAAGGTATGGGTGTTTGACTACTACAACCGTCGGACAGTGCAGGGCCGTTTTCGACATGGAGGAACGGATTATTGGCTCCGGGTCACTGACCCAAACTACGAGCAGAAATACAACTGGCGGCGCGATGGCTGCTATCACATCGGTGAGTGCTTGGTAACTATAAGTCTCGCCGGGGCGCATACGGATGGATATTGCTACAAGCTCATCGCCGCCATCATCAAACCTTGACACCCGGAAGAACATTGAATTCAACACAGCCCCAGGTTTTCACGATCGGCCATTCCAACCACGCACCTGAGGCATTCCTCGCACTGCTGAGAAGGCATTGCGTAGATGAAGTGGTAGACGTTCGCTCTTCACCGTCCAGCCGCTACACCCCCCAATTCAACCATGACATCCTGGATCGCGCTCTTGACGAAGCCGGGATCGGCTACGCATTCCTTGGCGGAGAACTCGGTGGCCGGCCGATGGACCGTTCATGCTATGACTTGGATGGGCGCGTGAACTATGATCGCCTCGCGAACACAGACTCGTTCGATGATGGCATCAAGCAGATCGTGCGGATGGCCGATCAGGGCCGCGTTGCCGTGATGTGTAGCGAGAAGGAACCGTTGGATTGCCACCGCACACTGTTGATCGCAAAGGTACTTGAGGAGCGCGGCCTCGCCGTCGAACACATCCTGGCCAGTGGTAGTGTGGAGAAGCACGATGCCACGATGAACCGCCTGATGGATATCTTCAAATTGCCTCACAACGGAGACATGTTGCGCTCTCGAAAAGAGGTAATTGCCGATGCCTTGACTCGCAGGGCCAAGAAAGTAGCCCACGTTGCACAAGAATCGCCCAGCGACGACCGGAGAAATCAATTTTGAAAGTCTACACTATTGGTTTCACTAAGAAATCTGCCTCCGAGTTCTTTGAGTTGCTACGTCAATCGGGCGCAAGACGCCTGGTTGACGTACGGCTCAACAATGTCTCGCAACTCGCAGGCTTTGCCAAGAAGAACGATCTGGAGTACTTCCTGCAAAAGATCTGTCGAATGAAATACGTACACATGCCTGAGTTAGCTCCCACTTCAGAGATGCTGGACACTTACCGGAAGGAGCATCGTCACTGGCAAACCTATGAGCGCGAGTTCCTCGCCTTGATGGACGAACGGCGCATTGCGAAGAAGGGAATAAAAAGGACAATCGCCAATGCATGCCTGTTGTGCAGCGAGGACAAGCCGGAACACTGCCACCGCCGGCTGGTTGCAGAGTACTTGAACCATCATTGGGGCGATGTTGAGATAATCCACTTGGGCTGACAACCTCTCCGCAAATCGCCATTACGCCTACCCCGCTGCTCCCGGGCCACCCGTTCATTTCCTCGTCCACCAGCCTCACCAAGTCCCGCATGTTGCTCTCGGTGAGGGTATTCTCCCCGACCTAGCCGACGACCAACTCCTCGAAGCGCCTGTCGTTGAGCCTGCGGGCGTCACACCCCAGACCTCGCCTCTCAATCATCCCAATCACGAAAATCACACGAATCACAGTTCAGACCCTCCTGCCCGGCAACTGGTGCCACATACCCGCTGCGGGGTACAGTACGATGGGCTGCCGGTGAGAGTGCCATCGTGCGTCTCCCCGACGGGTCGCAGGTTCGCCCCGACGCCTCCTGGCTGTCACCCGAACAGCTGGCCCAAACACGTCCGTGCCCTTGAAATCTCTCCTGGCAAAGATACTCCCGGCATCCGACCAACGCGCGGCCCGGCAAACCCTGTGGCTGGGCGCGATAACCGCCGTTCAGGTACTGGCCGGCATAATTCACGTGACCTTCGCAGCCCGGATTCTCGGGCCCGAAGGCTTCGGTATACTCGTCATCGTCATTGCAGCAGCCTCGCTCGTCTTCGGAATCGCTACAATCCCCGGCGAAGAGGTCATCACAACCTATGCAACGAGAAGCATAGCCAGAGGAAGACCGGAGGAGGCGGCCAGAGTATTACGGCTCGCCTTTGGAGCCGCGTTGGGCATGAGGCTGCTCTCCTACGGACTGATTGCCGCTGGAACGCTCATTGCCGCTGGACTCCTTGGCCTCGTAAATAGCGACTATGTACTGCCAATGCTCCTTTACAGTGTTACCGGCGTTCTTACCTCTGTCTCCGGGGAAAGCGTCGCGGTGCTGAGACTAGCCGACCGGTTGCAGTTCGGTTTTGCCGTCACGGTCGCGAGTGCGCTGTCCGGAGCGGCGGTCCTTCTATGGGCCTGGTCAACCGGCGGTGGACTTCCCATGGTCATCATGTCGTCCGTAACGAGGACCGCAGTACTTGGAACCGGGATGGCATTGTTGGTATTGTTGTCGGCCAGCCGGGCAGGCATACCCGGACTTCTGCGCTCCCTCTCGGTCAAGGTTCCGCGAGACGTCCGCAGATTCCAGATCGTGTCCTTCGGCAGGTCCTCAGTCGAGGCGTTGCACGTCCACGCTGACGCGCTCCTGATAGCCGGATTGACCAGCGCCGCCCAAGTCGGGCTATACCGTGCCGCCCGTTACGTCATAGACTCCACCAAGTTGCCAGTCCTCTCCCTTTCCCAAGCATTGCAGGTTGAATACAGCAGGCAGTGGTTCGGCGCCAACGGCGCCGGTGTCAGGAATATGTCCCGACGCTTCACCGCGATGGTGGTGGCAGTGGCAGCATTGGGCTACGGACTGCTTGCCATATTTCACCAACCCCTCATCCGAATCCTGCTCGGCCCGGAATTCGCAGAGGCCAGCAGCCCCTTGCTCTTCATGCTCCCTGGCGCATTCGTATTTACCAGCATCGCAGCGCTATACGTTATGCCCACTGCAACAGGCCGGGCCACTCCCCACCTGATAGCGATGTCCGCCGCCGTCGCCGCGCAAGCGGTCGTCATCGTATTGCTGGCGCCAAGCCACGGGGCAGACGGCGCGGCATGGGCCGCCACAATCCATTCACTCGTCTTTGCCATGACTATCATTCCGTTCGTGATCCACATACTCCGACAAACATATAAATTACCGCCGGCAACCGAGACACGTCGATAATGACAACCTGGTTGCGAGGCAACTTCATACAATCAGCACGGGAAAGATTCCACAGCGCCAAGCTGCTGCCGTGGATGCTCTCCTACGTACTTCTGATCGAAATCACCTTTCAGTTTCTACTGAAAACATGGTCCGAAGTCCTGGAAATCGTTCTATTTGTAGCTATCCTGGCGGTCTTTCTCGCATTGAAGCTGGCAGCCGAAGGTCCCAAGGGAGTGCTGCACATATTGACCGGCACCTGGACGCAACGGCTCGCCGCGGTGTTCGTACTGGCGCTAATGCTCTCCTTCCTCTGGGGCGACCATTCAACCCGCTCCATCCTCGCGCTGATTCGCCTTCCCACGTATCTCGTGATAATCGCCATGGTGGTGGATGCTGTACGCGAAGAGAAAAGAATACCCTCCTTCGCCTGGACGATACTAGGCGGCAGTGCCATTATATTCACGCTGGTGTTAGTCGAGTTTTACTTTGGCAGCGATGCAGTCGGACTGAAATGCGCGGACGTAGAAAAATGCATGACCTACAAGCCCGAAGGCTGGCACTGGGAGGGACTGCTCGATAGCTCTGTAGATGTCGAAGAGTTTTCCGAGAGTAGAGGAAGTCTGGAAGCAACCGTAATCGCCGATGCCTATGGAATCAGCAGATTGGGGATGTTCGCCATACTGGCCTATGTTTTGGGGATCGGCCTGATCATAACCTCCAGACGATGGCCCTCCAGGCTGATTGCCGTGGGCCTACTGACTATAATTATCTTTGGCGCTTTTGTCAGCGGGTCCCGATCAGGCACCTTTGCCATTCTCATTGTGCTCGCGGCTTTCATCGCGTTGAGCGCGGTTTCGCCGCCCCGCGTGGTGGTTCCATTAACGGCTTCAGGCATAGCAGTACTAGCGGCCGCTTTTCTGGCGTCGCAGGTACTGCCCACTGGCATAACGTCATTTGACCGCATCTTCCCACAACTGCTAGGTTCGGGCTCTTCGCGTGGCAGCGCCATAGATGCGCCGCCGCCTGGAGTGAAATTCGGCGTCGCCAGAATTAGGGACGAGGAAGCAGAGAAGCGAGTGGGGGAAACCATCATCGCCTACCTGGTCTACGACGACCCCGCTAACCCATGGCATTGGCAGCGGGCCAACGCCCAGTCCGACGATGCCAGTAAACCCAACCACGCCACCTGGACCGATGTCGAAGACGCCCTGTCATACGATTACACCTTGACCGGCGGCGACTGGGGCAAGTTCCTGCGCGGCTACGTGTACTACGAAAAGGACGGCGGCATTTACTGGGCCCAAACGCCCGCCATTGGCCCGATTAGGAAGGGCCTAGGCGCTCCACCGCCGGTCTCCGCCGGTGGAGTTGGAGTTAGTTCGGATGAATGGAGAACCAGGAACTGGAAACTGGCCCTGGAGATATTCGCCGATGATCCTGTCGGAGGCAGTGGATTCAGGACCTTCCAGGCAGAAGCACGAGAGAGGTTCCCGGACACCTTAACCGTCGGCGCACACAACGGCTATCTACAGATACTGGCCGAAGCGGGATTGATCGGAGCGCTCCCGCTTCTGGCAGTTCTCGCGTGCGCTTTGTGGATGATGTGGCGGCTTGCACCCGGCGCGTCTGCCGAGGCAACCCTGTGGCGGAACGCCTTCTTGAGCGCGTTTGCAGTGCTCTTGCTGATAAACTTGGTCGACACTCATTCGAGTGACCGATACTTTTGGGTCGTCCTGTCTTTTGCCGCCGTCACCGAGATTTGGAAACGTCAAAGAGATTCCAGACCGCGGGAAAGACTCGGCAACGGACAACGGGAACCGGGCTGTGCCAGTGAATAGGACCACTGAATGCCTCGCCGGCGCCAATCGTGTATTGACGCCACTTGAGACGAGGAGTGCAAGACTATGAAGATCATAGTGGATTTGCTCTTCATCGTTCCGGGACGTAACCGGGGAATTCAAACTTACGTAGATAATCTGCTGCCTGAGCTGTACGCTCTGCCTGACGTGGATGTCCTGTGCATGACGAATAAGGTGAATCATAGCTATTACGAGGATGAGTTGGGCTTTCAATGTAAGGTTACTTCAGTCGGCGGCTCAAACCAGCTGCTGCGTGTGCTGTACCAGCAAATTAGCATGAGCTCCGCGGCGAAGAAATTAGGCGGAGACGTGCTGTTTTGCCCTGGATACCTTTCGCCTGTCTTTTCGACCCTTCCCACAGTAGTAGTCCTGCACGACGTGAATTTCCGGGATATCTCAAATACGGTCCCGTTGGGAAGGCGCATGGTTTACAACATTCTCGTTCCCCGCGCGCTCCGCTCGGTATCCGCAGTCATAGCGGTCTCCCAGTTTGGAAAGGAGCGCATCGAAAATACACTAGGGCATGACGGCCGTAAGATCGCTGTCGTCTACGAGGGGCCAATAGCGAATCGGGAGATGCGGGGAGATGCCTGGTTTGACGTAAAGCGGAAATATGGGGTTCGAGGCGATTGTTTCCTGTCCATTTCCAGCGGATTGGCTCACAAGAATATCAAGCGGTTGGTCCAAGGTTTTGTCGAGGCGCAACGAAGAGCGCCAGGTGAGGAGCAGCTTGTTCTGATCGGTCACGATCGGGGAGACGAACTGAGCGCCTACCTAGACCGGGAAGGCTTTCAAGATGCTGTGGTCGCCACTGGTTTCGTTTCCGAGGCGGAAAAAATTGCGTTCCTGCGAAACAGCATCGCCTATTTCTTCCCCTCACTGTATGAGGGATTTGGCTTACCCGCGCTGGAAGCCCAGTCCTGCGGGCTCCCGCTGGCCTCATCGAAGTACGGAAGCCTCCCGGAGGTGTGCGGCCAAGGGGCCACGTATTTCGACGCAATGTCTGTCGATAGTATTGCCAATACCTTCTTGGAACTCCGGCAGAACGGGAAATTACGCGAGCGCCTGATTAAGGCAGGATATGAGAACCTGTCACGGTTTTCATGGAAGCGCGCGGCGGAGGAGACGGCGGAGATTCTACGCGATGCCGTCGCACACAGTGGGCGGCCCTTACAGTTTGAGGGGTGAACGAATGGATTACGAACGCATTGAGTCGGAAACAGCCGCCTACGATGACGTGCCGGCCGAACGGAAGTGCTCCGGCATCGGCGCGGTTGCCAAAGGTCTGCTTGGAGCCGACCTGACCGGCCGGGTTCTGCAAAGCAGCGATGTCGCCAATTCCTGAAGACTTTCTCCGGTGGATAGATTCGGCCAACGACGCGGACTCCCAAATCTTTCGGTGTACAATGGGCTTCGCCCAATTGGAGGCAGACTTTTTCTGCAACTGGGAGGCTCCGGCTTCCACGCAATCAAGACGCTGACGGCCGGCGCGCGCCGGGCACTGCTGCGCGCGCCTTCAGTCAAGGAGGGGCAACTTGCCCGTGAGATGGTTGAACTCTTGGGCATCGGCAACAAACTTGAGGGCGTACTAGGTATTATGGAGTGCCCCCCCACCCGGCTCGGTAGACCGGGCTTTCGGTGGCGCTGCCCGCCAAGGGACAATGCGAAGACTGACGATGAAGGCGCCTGTAGCATTAGCTCTAACGATGCAAACATGTGAAACCAGTGAAACCAGGATGCTTTCCGCTCCGGCTGGAATCCATACTTGCCGGCCTCGCCGCATTGCTTGAAAATGACGACTCCCAGTATGACGCAGCATCTATGCCGGAATCGCAATGCATACTGAATAATGAAAACACGAATCTCCATAGTAGTCCCGGTGTTCAACGATGTCCGGGTGGGTCGAGCCCTCGAATCCATCCTGTCCCAGCAGCACGGGCACGAAATGGAAATCATCGTCGTCAACGCCGGCTCCACCCACGAGACTTTGGAAGTCCTTGAGCGATACCTCGACAAGATTTCGGTATTCATCAACGAGCCGGACGAAGGCATCTACGACGGCATGAACAAGGGCATACGCCGCGCCACCGGCGAGGTGGTCGGGATTCTGAACGCCGACGACCGCTACAACGACCCGCTGGTCCTACGGGATGTCGCCGACGCCTTTGGACGGGATCAGGATGTTGATGCCTGCTACGGCGACCAGATTTACACTAACGAAGCCGGCAAGACAGTCCGGTATTGGAAGGCCGGGGACAGCCGGAAAGCCAAGTGGCGCCTGGGATGGATGCCGCCACATCCAACGTTCTTCGTCCGACGACGCGTTTACGAACGTTACGGCGCATTCGACCTCCGGTATCCCATCGCCGCGGACTATGAACTGATGTTGCGCTTGATGCTCAAACACAACATTGACGTGAAATATTTGGGCCGAGTATTGCTGAACATGGAGCCGGGAGGCAATTCCACCAAGAACATCAAAAGAATCATAAAGGCCAATTTTGAGGTGGGTCGGGCTTGTTGGAACCACGGCCTGTGGGATATGCTCCTGGTTCCCATGCTAAAACCCGCTAGGAAGATATTCCAGATTATAGGCCGACCTTAGATGACCTTCATCAAGGAACAGCGTCCAATGAACATCGTTGTCGCCGAGGATGGCGGCTTCAAACGTTGCCGATTGCCCAATGAATAACCGGACGCCCGAACGAGAGTCCATATGGAGCGTTGGACGCAGGTGGCTGCCTTGGTGTTTGGGCCTGATATTCGCCCTGACCATTGGGTGGACGGTATTCATCGCTGTCAACGAGGTTTCCGGCGGCAAGCATGATGGCATGGCGCACACTGCCGGCGCGGTGGTCAGCGAAAGCGCGCCGGCCGTACCGCTGATAGTCGTTTATGCTATTTTTGTCATAACGGTCTTGGACATCGCCGGAGGTGCGATCATGGTTACCTACAGGTACTTGGAAAGGAAGTTTCTCAAGCCCCTCGAAGAAAAACTCCGGGCCCAGGGACGGGCCCAGGGACGGGCCCAGGTCCAGCGCGAGTGGGAAGAGTGGAACCAACGCCGCGAGGAGGCGGCGGCGAAGGGCGAGCCCTTTAGCGAACCATCACCGGGCAGTTGATACGAAGGCAATTATGAACACCGTTGTTACCGGCGCCGGAGGCTTCATAGGCCATCACCTCGTCAAGCGGCTGAAAGCCGAAGGACACTGGGTCCGGGCGGTGGACGTCAAGCAACCCGAGTTCGAGGATAGCGCCGCCGACGAATTCCTCATTGCCGACCTGCGCAATTTTGAAAACTGCCTGCAAGCCGCCGACGACGTGGACGACGTTTACCAGCTCGCCGCCGACATGGGCGGCATCGGATACATCACCGCCAACCACGCATTCCTCACCCGCAACAACACCCTCATCAACAGCCATATGCTGGAAGCCGCAAGGGTATCCCGCGTGAAGCGATACCTATACACCAGCTCCGCCTGTGTCTATCCCAGCTTCCTACAGACCGACGAGGACGTCACCCCCCTACGGGAAGACGAGGCCATACCCGCCGACCCGGAAAAGGGATACGGCTGGGAGAAGCTGTTCGCCGAGCAGTTGACCGCCTATTACAACGAAGAATGCGGCCTCGACTCGCGCATCGTCCGCTTCCACAACATCTACGGCCCACTAGGAACCTACGACGGCGGAAAGGAGAAGGCCCCGGCCGCAATCTGCCGCAAGGTCGCCCTCGCCGAGGACGGAGCCGAAATCGAGGTGTGGGGAGACGGAGAACAGACCCGCAGCTTCTGCTACGTCGACGATTGCATCGAAGGGCTGCGGCGCATCATGGAATCGGGTTACGACAAGCCGATAAACCTGGGCACCGAGGAGCTCATTACCATCAACCAGTTGGTCGATGCCGTATGCGCCGCCGCCGGAAAGCGCCTGCGACGAAACCATGATCTGACCAAACCACAGGGAGTGCGGGGACGCAACAGCGACAACACGGTCCTGAACGAAATCATCGGATGGCAGCCGGAAACAGCCATCGAGGACGGTATCAAGCACACCTACCGATGGATAGCAGGCGAACTGGCCAAGAGGACCCCACGCCAAACCTCGCGTGTTTAATTGCTCTCTGCCGCCCCGACCATGAGCCATGTGTCAGTAATCATACCGACGCGCAACGACGAAGAAGCCCTCTCCACCGCCCTCGATTCGGTGCTGGCCCAAAAATACTCCGGCCCCATCGAGGTGATCATAGCCGACGGCTCGGACACACCGGCCACGGAGGAGATGCTCCAGAAGCGTTACCCCGCGGTGCGGGTGGTGCCCAACCGCGAGCAGTCCATCTCAGCCGGCCTCAACCTCGCGCTGCAAGAGGCCGCAGGGGATGTCATCGTACGATGCGACACCCGTGCAGTGCTACCGCCGGACTATGTGAAGCGGGCCGTCGCCACCCTGGCAAGAACCGGCGCGGCCAACGTCGGGGGCCGACAAAAAGCCGCCGGGTCCACGGTATTCGAGCGGGCGGTCGCAATGGCGACCACTACGTTCCTCGGCGTGGGCGATGCACGCCATCGCCTCGGTGGGCCCGAGGGTCCCATCGACACCGTCTACCTAGGCGCTTGGTATCGAAAGACGCTCGAAGCCGCGGGAGGATTCGATTCCGCTTTGATCAGAAATGAGGACTTCGAACTCAACTGGCGGCTGCGCCGCAGAGGCGAAACAGTGTGGTTCGATCCCCAACTTGAGGCTGTCTACCGGCCGCGCGACAATCTGCGCGCACTGGTGCGCCAGTACTTCGACTACGGCCGATGGAAATCGGTGGTGCTAATGACCTACCCCGCCTCCCTCCGGGCCAGACAACTCGCCGCTCCCCTGCTGGTGCTCGGCCTGGCCGCCTCCATCGCATTGGGCTTGGCCGGAATGATATGGGCGGCGCTAGCCATCCCGCTCGTCTACCTCTTGACCATAACCCTCGGGGCAGCGGTGATCGGCATTCGCCGCCGAGACCCGGCCGCCATCCTGATCCCACTGGTCTTGGCGACAATACATCTCAGTTGGGGAATCGGCTTCTTTCTTCCGCCTAGAGGACGCCTTCGCAAAAATCCGCCGCGCGTCTGAGATCGTGCAGGCCTGATAAACCTACACCCCCAACCTGAACCACAGCATGAAGGTTCTCGATTTTGTCCAACTCGGTAAACGAGAACATCCCCGCCACCACCTTCAACCCGGTGACCGCCAATGTGCTCCTCCACAACTCCAAGGACGACGTGACCTACGCCATCGGCCGCGCAGATTCGGATAGTTTCAGACTCAACCTCGATGCGACCGTGCTGCATTTCGGCAGCAGCCTTGGCAAGATCGCCTCCACCCTCACCGTGCAGGTAGACATGACCCTAACCCCTACCCCGGCCCCAACGTCCCATCCTCCGACTACGCCCTACCAGTAGGGAGGGTCGAACAGTTGCTCCTCCTGCTAGCCGGAAGTTGCCAGACGATCCTACTTTACCCGCATCCGTTGTACCCGATTCCGTGCACCCGTCACGTTTATACGGAACCGGATCATACTCTCGGTAACGCCATAACTAGCTGCCGCCTCAGATAGCGACCATCCACGTCGAACGATCAGGAGTGCGACCTCTTCTGGTACCAGTAACGAGCCACTCAGCCAAGCTGCCTCATCTTCAACATCACGCTTCCACAGACGACACCCTAGCTCATCTGCCGCCATTGTAGGAGTGTGAAGCAGGAGTCCATGTGATAGCTCATGCCCGATGTCGCTGGCTTGACGTCCCGGGGCGTGCGCATCATTAAAAACGATGGTTCGCTGATGGCCCCAGAATACTGTAACTCCAGAAAATATCCCCTCGCCTCCATTCATGAATAATTGCACAGCGCGAGGAGCCTCCGCATGGAGGCTGGACAGCGGGACCACCTGTATATCTAGATGGTTGGCTAGTCGCCACACGTCGAGAGGCGCGGCGCGAGATAGGGATAATTCTCCCCTCACCTCGCGTGCAATAGCGTTAGCTTCCGTCTTAAACCCTCTCCGCACGATACGCTAGTCCTTCTTCCGCATCCGCTCGTATGTCGCCTTTACTAACTCATCAAGGGCGTCCGCTGCTTCAGGTGTCAGGTGAGGGTCACTCTTCAAGTAGGTCGAGATCATGGCTAAACCACCGGGCTCGGGCTTTCCTTGGTCGTCCCGGACGAAGGTGTCGGCACTCAACCCGGACCATGTGACCAGTGCTGCCAGACTGTCTACGTCTGGACGCCTCCCTTGGGCCATACGAGTGAGAGTGGAGGCACTTACCTGCGCTTCTTCAGCGACCCGCTTCCAGGTCTGTTGTCGGCTCCGGCGCTCTGCATCTAGAGCGGAGTAGAAGGCCTCCGCGTCGAAACTCCCCCTCCTTGGCCCACTACTCTTCTGGCCTAGCTCGCTCTCGTCTGATTGCTTTCTTGCAATCATATATCACCTGTGCAATAATGCTCTTGTCGAATCGTACATCGCTTCGGCAACAATCTACACCTTTGCGTGGCGGAGCGCAAGTGCTGCGACGTGAAGACAAGCCCCTGATCCAAGGGGAGGAGGATAGGTCAATGACCCAATCAGTCACCATAAAGCCGTTCGGACGTTCCATTCCGTTCACCATCGACGGGCAACCTTTCACCACGAGCGACATCGTGCAAAAGGCCTCCGAGCTTTTGCGCTTAGCTGGACTGGAGCCCAACATCTACGACTTGGGCGAACTCCAAGGCAAGGAGCGTCCCCAGACGAAACGCTTCGCTGACGACGACCCCGTCGAGATAGAAAAAGACGCACGGTTCGTTTCGATCCGCGAGAAGGCGGATGTAGCCTAATGCCCCCCGGCGTCCTGAGGTTCATCGACGACATAACGCAACTCGGCTTCAATCCCATGGTTGAGGCCGGGCTCGTCGTCTACCGAATCACGCCCATCGACGGTGCATATGCAGGAATCGCAGTTGAAACAGGCGTCGGCACTGACGAACTCGCCTCATGGCCTCAGGTGCCTCCGCATTGGGTCCACTTCCCCGCCGGGATTGGTTTCTACAGAACCAACAGCCAAGCATCGCCGAAATCGGGCTGGCTCATGCACAGCCGCCAGATCGAGGGGTGGGGTGACACCCCACCCCGAATCTGTTGGTCTAGCCACATTCGTGCTGTTCTTAGTGAGGCAATCACATGACCCGCTGGACCACCTCAGTTGCCATGACCGCCACGACCGAGGAGGTGCTCTTGAGCCAGTTGGTCAGGGCCGATGGTCAGGAAGACCTCTGCCTAGCTACCTACCGCCGCTCAACTGGCATGAACCGGGTCAGTGCCCTAATCGCCGAGGTAATACCGCCCGAACCTGGAGACCGACATGTCCATGGAAATGTGACTGTCACCTCCGAGTATGTCCTGAGGGCTGCTGAAATTGCCCAAAGCGATGGCTACGGCTTGGTACTACTCCACAGCCATCCCGAATCCAGCAACTGGCAGTCCATGAGCGGACCAGACCGCGACACCGAATCCAGTTATGCCAACCTCATACGTGAGGTCACCGGGCTGCCTCTAGTTGGAATGACTCTCGCCACCGGCAACAACACTTGGTCGGCGCGTCATTGGGACATCGGGACCGGGAAGCAGGTTGATTGCAGCCACTCCAACAACGTTCGCGTCATCGGAGACAGGCTCGCCGTATCTTGGAACGACACTCTCTGCTCTCCACCGTAACCAACCGAAAGGCAGTTGCGCACTATAAATTCTTGGGGTGAGCGGCGCCAAGCCGACCTCGTTCGCCGCCGAATCCTCGTTGTAGGTGCCGGAAGTGTAGGACTTGATGTCCTAGTCCGCCTAGCCGCATCGGGACTCTGCCACATAACCGTGATGGACTTCGATGTCGTTCAAGCGCACAATTTGGACAGACTCATCGGTGCGAAGCCTCGCGATGTGTGGTTGAGGCGGCCCAAGGTTCATGTCGCCCAGAGGGAAGGAACGGGAGCAGCAACCGCCACAAGTTACGGGATTGAGGTCTCTGACTTATCTATCTGCGAGCCCGCAGGATTGAAACTCGCCCTTGACCATGACCTCATCTTCTCCTGTGTTGATCGCCCTTGGCCTCGAGCCGTCCTCAATGCCCTAGCCTACTCGGATCTCATCCCGGTCATTGACGGTGGCATTAGTATCGACATCTTTGGCGACGGAGAAATGCGTAATGCCACTTGGCGCTCCCACGTCATCAGACCAGGACAACCGTGCATGAGTTGCACCCGACAACTCGAGCTCAGCCAAGTCGTCCCCGACCGCCAGGGCCTCTTGGACGACCCTGAATATATCGCGGGTGCTGGTCGCTCCGATGAGCTACCCAGTCAGAACGTGGCTGCGCTCTCAATAAACGTGGCCGCCAGCCTGCTTGCTCAGTACGTTAGCTTCAGCGTGGCGCCTGCGGGACTGGGTGACCCCGGCCCGCTTCGTTACTCACTGAGTACCCATTGTCTAGAACATCTCGACCACACCACAAGACCGCACTGTCCCGTTGAAGTCGCCGAAGGCGCAGGTGATAATCGCATCGACCTCACCAAACGCCACGAACAAGCCGAACGACTGCGGCAATTCGCTAATTCACCGGGCACTAAGACTCGCGTCTTACGTTGGATCGACGACCGAACTCAGGCGGCAGCTGCGTGGTTGGACCGGATCAGAAGTTGAAGTCTGAGATGTCAGCACCAGTTCATCGGCGATTTGCACGATGCGGAGGATGTCGAGATGGGCTGAGGTGGTGACCAACCACAACCGACGGGTTCACAATGGTTGAAGGCCATGGGTGAAAATCAGGCACGGCGAAAGCAGTAGCCCCAAGCATAGTGATAGGAAACGAACAACCGAAAGTGTTGTGTGTGAAGGAAGGATGAATCTAATGAACACGAGAACTTCCGTGCAGGATATCTACAAATACGTGGCCAGAGTGTTGGCTTGGGTGATTTTGATAGCCGCGAGCGGGTCTCTACAGTGGGTAATCATAGGTGGCGTGGCCGCATCCGGGTTGGCATTTATCGTCTCACGTCAGTGGAAAAGAGCCGCCACTACAGGAGTAGCCGCAACCATAATCATATCGGCCCTGGGCATTATGGCCATGATCAGCCCCGGCTGGTACAAGAACCTGCTATAGCTATGCAGCAGGTATCAAGACGATTGCTCACCAGAAGTCTTGCGTGGGCAAGGCGATCCGACTTGATATAACTAGATTGCGAACAGGCCGAGGTCCTGCCAACCACAGTCCAAAGGGGCATCCGGGATGGACAGCCCCGGTTGTCGATACACTGAACGAGTACCGCCATCCCGACCTGCTTATATTGAAACCTCCCACCGGAACATTCGCAGTACAGTACAAGTTAGGCCCACCAACCCGCACCAAATCAAGAACCTTCGCGCTCAGGTTCAGGCTGGGAACCTGTACAGCGGCTCGCATGGCGGGGCAGTTATACTGGTATAGGGAGAGCACGGCTCCTACCCGCCCTACCTGAACCGGTCGACGAAGGTAACCCGAAGTGTCCGGGTGTCACGGCGCCATCCCACTTGGGCCTGACCAGAACGGCAGAACCCCGGCATCCTCTGTACCTGCCCAATACCACGACTCTGCTCGCTCGGAACCACCGCGGGTACTCCAAGGGGGATGCCGGATGTACACAGTAGCCATCATAGGAGCCGGGTTCATATCAACCAGGAAGCACCTGCCCGCCTGGCTACGGTTGCGACGCCGCGTGAAAGTCGTCGCCGTCTGCGACCTCGACCGCACCCGCGCCGAAGCCGTCAGCCGCCAATTCGGAATTCCGGCCGCCTATGATGACGTCAACCAAATGCTGGCCAGGGAGCGCCCCGACTTCGTTGACGTATGCACACCGCCGAGCACACATGCCGACATAGCTGTGGCCGCCCTGAAAGCGGGATCCAATGCACTTATTGAAAAACCCATGGCCACGACGGTCCAGGAGTGTGAAAGGATCATCGAGGCCGAGCGGGCATCCAAAGGCCGGGTCGAGGTCGCTCATACTGAGCTATTCCACCCCCAGGTCATAGAAGCGCGCAAGCGCATCGAGCGAGGCGACGTCGGGCGCCTAACCGGAATGCGCATCTTCTACTCCACCCCCGTCACCCTGTGGACCACGGACCCCGGCCACTTCGCCAACCGGCTGCCCGGCGGGTCGATAGGAGAGACAGGCCCCCACGTGGTGTACCTCTCACAGGCATTCATCGGTCCCATCCGAGAAGTCCGTGTACGGGGCCGAAAAATCTTGCCGGAGTACCCATGGTCGCCCTTCGAGGACTATAGATTGGAGCTCATGGGCGACCGCGTCTCCAGCAGCATCGTACTAACCTACACAAGCAAACATTCCGCCTTTCTATTGGAGTTGTGGGGCGCTGAAGGCATAATGAAAGTCGATATGCAGAGTAAGATGCTCGTCAACTACCATAGGGTAAACCAGTCCCCTTGGGGAATCGGCCTTTCCGCTGTTAGCGAGGCCGCCCAGATCGCCTCAGGCGCCTTCGCAAATGGATTCGAATATCTCGCAGGCCGATTCAGGAACATCCACGATAGGACCGTCAGCGAGTTCTTCAAGCGAAGCGTCAACGGCCTGCCCCCAGCCGTCACATCCCAAGACGGCCTCGAAACCGTGCGCGTAATGAGCGCCATCAGCGAACAGTTACAATCCCAGGCTGAGCCGATGGACTCACCACTCCCTCAGCGGCCAGAACAACGCGAGCGGCCGTAGAAAGATGCGGCATCATGAACATAAAAGATCAGTAAACCTCGAAGCCCGAAGGTTATTACGTGATCACACCCCGCGCATATCGGTAATAATTCCGGCGCGCAATGCCGAAGCGACCATAATTCCCACCCTCGATTCGATATTCGCTCAGGACTATCAGGGGCCAATAGAGGTCATCATCGCCGACGGCTCCGAAACCACGGCCATGGCCGAACTTGTCCGCCGGTCTCACCCGTCGGTGAAGTTGATTCCCAATCCCGAAAAATCCCTCGTGCCCGGAGCCAACGCAGCGTTTCGCGCCGCCACCGGAGATTTCATGGCGCGATGCGACGCACATACCACCCTCCCGCCTGGTTACCTGAGCCGAGCCATGGAAACCCTGGAGCGAACAGGCGCGGCAAACGTCGGTGGCCGGCAACTAGCCGTGGGCGCAACCCCCTTCGAACGAACCGTAGCCATCGCCATGACCACCCCGCTGGGAGCAGGAGACGCTCGCCATCGACTCGGCGGGAAGGAGGAAGCCTCCGAAACCGCCTACCTCGGCGTGTTCTCCCGTGAGACCCTCGAAGAGATGGGCGGAGGATATGCCAACCTCGCCTCCAACGAGGACTATGAGTTCAACTACCGGTTGCGCAAGCGCGGGAAGATCGTATGGTTCGATCCCGAACTGGTCGTGAATTACCGGCCGCGCAACACGTTCTGGACGCTGGCCCGGCAGTATTTCAACTACGGTCGAGGGAAATCCGCGGTTGTCATCAAGCATCCGGGCTCCGTTCGTCCTCGCCAACTTGCCGCTCCCGGGTTGCTGCTGGGCCTCGCGGCCGGCGCGGCGCTCGCACTGATCGGATTCCCCTGGCCCTTGGCCGCGCTCCTGCTTGCCTACGTGCTGACCCTCGCCGCAGGGGCCGCGGTCGTCGGCTTTCGCCGACGAGACCCAGCCGCCGCCCTCCTTCCCTTGGTGCTGGCGACCATGCACCTGAGCTGGGGCATAGGCTTCTTCATTCCGCCCCCTCCCCCCATATTCAGGGCATTCTTGAAATTAAGGACATCCTTAAAAAGAAATAAATGAACTCTGAACCCATTGGCAAGCGCCGCGCGCCTCGAAGTCCAATCTCCGGTTCACCAATCCGCGTCATGCCCCAATCCAAGCCGGCAACGACAAACGCGCTGGAAGTCCCGGCCGCAACCGGCGGGCAGGACGTGTCCGTAATGTTTGCCACCTTGGCCGGCATGGCCGGGCTGACCTTGCTGATACAGGCGCTGCTCGCCTACATGCTGCTTCCCGAAGGAAGGGGCGCATACGCCCTCTGCATCGCGTTCGGGACTTTGCTTGGTCTGCTCCTCACCCCCGGCGCACAACAGGGCGCTCAGTACTTCGTCGCCGCGCGGAAGATGAGCGTCTCGCAAGGCGTCTCCTCAGCCCTGATTATTTGCTTTGCCGGCGGAGGGATGGCCGCCGCGCTCGCCGTCCCGCTGATATACAGCGGCCTCGACTTCTTTCAAAAGGCCGAGACCAACACCTTCCTGCTGTCGCTTGCGCTCGTCCCGCTCACCGCCGTCTCCATCGTTCTCGACCACCAACTCGTCGCGCTCCGCCGCTTCAGGCGATTGGCCGTCTTTTCAATGCTCCGCGTCGCGGCCAACGTGCTCATGCTCCTGGTCCTCGTCCGGAGCCTGGGCCTTGGGGTCGACGGCGCCATCATCGCCTTTGCCGCAGGCCACGGCGTCATGATAGCCGCCGCCCTGCTGTACCTGCGGCGCCATTACGCACTGGCCCTCGAAATCCCGGAACGCTCGAACATCAGCCGCGTTCTCACTTACGGATTGAAATACCATGCCGCGAGGCTCGGAAACGCCCTCGAACCTCACTTCGGAGTCGTCATACTTGGATTGATCGCCAGCCAGGGCGAAATTGGCCTCTTCGCAGCAGCCAGCGCCCTCATGCTTGGGTTCATGCTCATCTCCAACGCCGTGGGCAACGCGCTGTTCCCCCGTGTCGCAGGCGCCGAGCGCGTCGAGATAGTCGCTCTCTCCCTGCGACTGGTCTGCGTAGGCACCGCGATTCCCATGCTCATACTGCTCGCGCTCAGTGCGCCCCTGGTGCGCATACTACTCTCGGAAGCCTTCCTGCCCGCGGTCCCGCTTTTGTGGATTATCGCGCCGGGGATACTCGCATACGCCGCCTCGGGAATCTTCATGACACACTTCAAGGGATCCAACCGCCCGCATATCTGCTCATGGGCGGTCTTACTCGGACTGTGCGCCAATCTCAGCGCTCTGCTCATCCTCTACCCCACACTTGGCGCCGAGGCCGCAGCATGGGGCATGACCATCGGCATGACGTGCGGATGTTTGTTCCTCTCCATAGTTTTCCACAAAACGACTCGAACGGGTTTGCCAGCGGTCTGGCTGCCGAAGCCCAGCGACGCCAGCTTCCTGTGGGACGCGGGCCGATCCGCACTGTCCGGCGGGATCAGGGGCAGACCCGCCGCCCGTGCTCAACTCGAGAAAGAGCAAGAATCACGTTGACCGGGAAAGAGAGCCGAGCGCCCAGCATCCTGCTCATCGCTCCAGTACAAAAGACCGGAGCGTCCGATACCAACGTGGTCGGGGGCAACAAGGTGATGGCCGACGAGCAGGTGCGGGAATTGAGCGCGCGCGGTTTCGCCGTGGACGTCATCGACACGTCGGGGGGCGTGACCAATCTGCCGCGCTGGAAGATCAGGGCCAACCGTCTGGCGCGATTCCTGAGAGTAGCCGGGGGAGTTGCAAGGAAGATATGGCGCGCCGACGTCGTGTTCCTCATCATCGCCCCCTATTCCGCGCTCAGCCTGGCATCGTTCCTATGGGCCGTATGCAAGGTCGCGCACAGGCCCCTGGCGCTGCGCATCACCGGGGGAGACATGATGGTCGATTACCTGGGATACGGCGCCTTCGCGCGCTGGCTCGCCGACCGAACCTATATGCGCTCTTCACTGGTATACGTGGAGACGCAGTACCTGCACCGCAACTTCGACGACCGGGACAACTTCAAGTGGTTCCCCAATACGAGGGACGTCGAGGCCCCCGCCCGAACCGCGCGAGACAAAGTGGAAAAGCTGGTTTTCGTTGCCCGTCTGGAAATGGACAAGGGGCTCGCCGAAGCCCTCGAAGCGTGCCGCCGACTGCCGGAGAATTGTCATCTCAACGTCTTCGGCCCCGGCGTGTCCGACACCGACTTCTCTCTGTTCGAGGACCACCCCAGGGCGACCTACGGCGGAGTACTGGACCCGGCCGAAATACCAAGGGTCCTCAGTGAACACGACCTGCTGCTATATCCCAGCTACTACAGGTCCGAGGGCTACCCCGGCGCTATCCTCGAAGCCTTCCAGTGCGGACTGCCAGTCGTCGCCGCAAGATGGGGAGGCATTCCCGAACTGGTTGAGCACGAAGAGAGCGGGCTGCTCGTGGAACCCCGTTCCGCAGCAGAGGTCGAGACCGCCATCGAGCGACTGCTGAACGACCCCGGGTTGTACCGCCGGCTCTGCCAGGGAGCAAGACAGCGAGGAGACCGCTTTCGGAGCGCCAACTGGTACGATCGAGTGGCCGCCGAACTCCGCAGCACGTGCCGGAAACAGACCCCGCCCGCGCGGCCGGCCAAACGCCCATGACCCACTTGCTCCACGTGCGCCTGAAGGAGACTCTCGACAAGGCGCTCGTCGTAGCGGCTGCCGCGCTGGGCCTCCCGGGAAGCCAAGACGACTTGCTCTCCACGCGCCTGAGGGAGGCTCTCGATAGGGCGCTCGTCGTAGCGGCTGCCGCGCTCGGCGCGGGTCTCGTGCTCCTGCGGCAGGCCAGCTACGGACCGAGCATGGGACCCGATGCCGTCAACTACGTCACGGTCGCTCGCAATCTTCTGGCCGGTGATGGCCTTAATGGCTTGGATGGCCCTTGGGTGGCTTGGCCGCCGCTCTATCCGGCAATACTCGCCGCCATAGGAGGACTGTTCGGGCTAGACCCCTACGCTGTCGCCGGACCCCTAAACGCCCTCATCTTCGGGCTGACCATTCTTGTCGCGGGCTGGTGGCTGCGACGCCATATGCACTCCCGCTTCCTCTGGCTCTGGGGATGTATATCGATTGCCCTTGCCTTTCCACTCGTCGAATTGGCGTCCCAAGGCATGAGCGATTCGGCTTTCATTCTGTTCGTAACCCTCTCACTGACCCAGATCGACGCACACCTGAGCGGCCGCGGACGCGCTTCACTGATCTGGGCTGGCGCGTTCAGCGCGCTCGCCTGCATGACCAGATACATGGGCGCATCACTGATCCTCGCGGCAGTCCCCATGCTGATCGCAGCGCGTGCCGCGCCGCGCGAGAAGATGAAGCGTATAGCCGTCTATACGCTGATCGCAGCAGCGCCGGTGGCCCTGTGGATGCTGCGGAACTTCCTGGTTGTCGGGTCAACGACCGGCAGAAGAGACCTGGGTTTCTACTCTCTTCCCTACATCGTGGGCGAGGCTCTGCGAATCGTCGTTGGGGGCTGGTGGCTCTTCGGGTTGGTCGCCCCGGTACTGTTGGCCATCGTCATCGCCGCCGGACACGCCACCCTCCGCCTCTTCTACCGAAAGAGCGACGATCCTGTCGCTTCAGATATTGCCTGGGCCCCGTTCCGCGTAGTCGGCGGTTTTGCCCTCGCCTACCTGACGCTGCTCGTCGTCGCAATGATGTCGGGAGGCACGTGGGATGGATTGCAGTGGAGATTCCTCGCTCCTCTGTATATTCCGCTCCTGTTCGCGGCGCTGCTCCTGATCGACGGCGCCCTACGGTATGCACGCAGGAGAGCGCCGCAGGGAATCCTTCCGCTACCGCGGGCAGTTCAAGCGATAGGGTCGGTCTGGGTTCTTGCAGCCATCCTCATTTTGGGGCTGTCTCTGCAGTCGGCCGCGCTGCTGGCCCAACATGCACGCCAGATACCCCTCTGGAATGACGGCCTGCGGCAATGGTACGCCGAAGCGCGGTGGAGCAATTCAGAGAGCCTACAGTACACTCGGGAGGCCGCTCTGACAGGCGCGATCCTGAGCAATGACCAGATCATCGCGAGTTTGCACGTCTACGGTTCAGCACGCCATTACAATCTACCCTGTGAACCGGATCATCTGCGGTCCGCATTCTTGAACCCACCTGGCAGCGGAGAACTGCACGTCCTCTATTTCAATGACTACCTGGAGAGACCATGCTCTCGGCAGCAGGACGAAATCCTCGGAAGGGCCTTGTCTCAGGAGCCCCTGCTTGAAGTGGTCGCGGAACTGGCCGACGGCAAACTGTATCGCCTGACCGAACAAGAGTTCTGGCCCGCCGCCATATTCCAAAGTTCCGGCGCTCCGGTGGAAGGCAAGCCGTTCCGCGCCTTGCTCAACGAGTCCCACGGTCGGCAGCTGCCAGGGGAAACATGGCGGTGGGAGAAAGGCGGCGATGCCGATGGCTGGACCAGCATCCCCGTCCAACAACCCGACGACGTCTACACCCCCACTGTTGCAGACGTCGGGCATCGCATCCGCGCTTCCATCTACTACGAAGACCGCCTAGGCAACCGGGTGAAAGCCATTACCAAGCCCTCAGAACCCGTACACCCGGACATCCTGAGAGTGGTCTTGGAGCCGCCTGGAAGCGAAGACGGAAGGGGCGAGGCGGGCGATTCCGAAACAGAACGAATCATTACTTCCAGGTACGATGTCTACCTCCACGGAAACAGCCTGATCTATGGAAAACAGGGCTGTATATGGGAAGAGGAGTACGGTACGCGGTTCCCGTTGACCGTCTATTCGTTGAATTCCGAAAGTGGAACCCCCGAACGCGATGCGCTGGATTTCGAATGGCACCGGTCTTCCCTGAAGGACAACGGAACCTGCGCCACTGATCGCCAACTTCCCGACAAGAACATCGTCGGCATCCAAACCGGACAGGTTGACCGCGCTGGCAACCTCCTTTGGGAAGCGGAGCGCTGGTTCCAGGAGAAACAGCGGTGGTTTGACGCATATTTTTCTTCCGACCCTTCCGGCGAGCCGGCGGTCCGCAGCTTCTTCGACGTCCATCTCGAAGAGGGAAATCTGATCTTCGTCAAGGACCCGTGCAGTCCGAAAGACGCGCAGCCCATGTTCTTCGTACACCTGGACCCTGCCGACACGGACGACCTTCCCAACCACCGACAGCCCTACGGATTCGATAATCTAGACTTTGCCTTCCAATGGCACGGAGAGATATTCGACGGCAAATGCATCGCTCTCCAAGCCTTGCCGGAATACGACATCGCCAACATACGAGTCGGCCAGTACGAGGGAGACCGCAAGCTCTGGTCGGAAGAGGTCTCCCTACCGTGACCACCGCGACCGGCGCACAGACAAACGAGACTCTCGACAGGGTGATCGTCGTCGCGGCAGCCGCACTGGGCGCGAGCCTCGTGCTCCTGCGGGTGGCCAACTACGGACCGGCGATGTGGTGGGATGCCGTCGGCTACATAACGGCGGCCCGCAATCTTCTGTCGGATGGTCTCAATGGCTTGGGCGGTCCGGCCCAGCCACCGCTCTACCCGGCGATACTCGCCGGCGGGGGACTGTTCGGGTTCGATCCCTACGCCGTCGCAGGACCCATCAACGCCCTCATCTTCGGGCTGACCATTCTCGTCGCGGGTTGGTGGCTGAGGCGCCATCTGCATTCCCGGTTCCTGTGGGTGTGGGGATGCATATCGATCGCACTCGCCTTTCCCCTCGTCCAAATGGCGTCCGAAACCCTGAACGAGTCGGCTTTCATTCTGTTCGTAACGCTATCGCTGACCCAGATCGACGCTCACCTCGATGGACGCGGACGCGCATCACTGATACTCGCCGCAGCGTTCAGCGCGCTCGCCTGCCTGACCCGATACATAGGCCCTTCCCTGATCCTGGCGGCCGTCCCCATGCTACTTGCAGCGCGGGTTGCGCCGCGGGAGAAGATGAAGCACGTAGCCATCTATACGCTGATTGCCGCGGTGCCGTTGGGTCTGTGGCTGCTGCGGAATTTTCTGGTTGCCGGGTCAACGACCGGCAGAAGAGACCTGGGTTTCTACTCACTTCCCTTCATCTTCGAAGAGGCTTTGCAAATCCTCGTCAACGACTGGTGGCTCCTAGGGTTGACCGTCCCGGTCCTGTTGGCCATCGTCATCGCCGCCGCACATGCCATCCTCCGCCACACGGACCGGAAGAGGGACCCCTCACCGGTCCCTTCAGATGTTGCCTGGGGGCCCTTCCGCGTATTCGTCGGCTTTGCCCTCGCGTACCTGACGATGCTCGTCTACGCAATGATGTCGGGATCCACTTGGGATGGATTGGGGTGGAGATTCCTCACCCCGGTGTATATTCCGCTCCTGGTCGCGGCGCTGCTCCTGATCGACGGCGCCCTACGGTATGCGCGCAGGAAGGCGCCGCAGGGAATCTTTCCAAGACCGCGGGCAGTTCAAGCGATTGGGTGGGTCGGGGCTCTTGCAGTCCTTCTGATGCTGGGGATGTCTCTGCAGTCGGCCTATCTGCTTGCCCAGCATCCACCCGAAATACGGCTCTGGAATGATGGCGAGCGACAAGGGTATGGCGGAGCGCGGTGGAGGAATTCGGAAAGCCTACAGTACGTTCGAGAGGCGGATCTGACAGGCGCGATCCTGAGCAATTTCCACCTCGTCACGAGTTTGCACGCCCACGGTCCGGCACGCCACCACGAACTACTGTGTGAAGCGAATCATCTGCGGTCCGCATTGTTGACGGCGACTGGCAGCGGAGAGGTGCACTTCCTCTATTTCTTCACTAACTGGCGCGATTGGAACCCATGCCCTAGGCAGCAGGACGAAATCCTCGGAAGGGCCTTGTCTCAGGAGCCCTTGCTTGAAGTGGTCGCGGAACTGGCCGACGGCAAGCTCTATCGCCTGCGCGAACGGGAGCTCTGGCCCGCCATCATCTTCCAAAGTTCCGGCGCTCCGGTGGAGGGCAAGCCGTTCCGCGCCTTGCTCAACGAGTCCCACGGCCGGCAGCTGCCAGGGGAAACGTGGCGGTGGGAGAAAGGCGGCGATGCCGATGGCTGGACCAGCATCCCCGTTCAACAACCCGACGACGTCTACACACCCACTGTTGCAGACGTCGGACATCGCATACGCGCTTCCCTCTACTACGAAGACCGCATAGGCAACCGGGTGAAAGCGATTGCCAGTCCGTCCGAACCCGTACAGCCAGACTTCCTGAGAGTGGTCTCGGAGCCGCATGGAAGTGAATACGGAAGGGGCACAGACCCCATCATTACTTCCGGGTACGATGTCTACCTCCACGGAAAAAGGCTGATTTACGGGAACCGGATCTGCATATGGGAAGACGAGTTCGGTTCGCAGTTCCCGTTGACCGTCTATTCGTTGAATTCCGAAAGTGGAACACCCGAACGCTATGCGCTGGATTTCGACTGGCACAGGTCTTCCGAGAACAACGGTACCTGTCTCACCGAGCGCCAGCTTCCCGACAAGGACATCGTCGGCATCCGAACCGGACAGGTTGACCGATCTGGCAACCTCCTTTGGGAAGCGGAGCACTGGTTCGAGGAGAAACAGCGGTGGTTTGACGCATATTTGTCGTCGTTCGCTTCCGACGAGCCCGTGGCCCGCAGCTTCTTCGACGTCCATCTCGAAGAGGAAAATCTGATCTTCGTCAAGGACCCCTGCGGTCCGGAGGACACGCAGCCCACGTTCTTCGTGCACCTGGTCCCCGCCGACACGGACGACCTTCCCAACTACCGAAAGCCCTACGGATTCGATAATCTGGACTTCAAATTCGACCTGCACGGCGAGAGATTCGACGGCAAATGCGTCACGTTCCGCGCCCTGCCGAAATACGACATCGCCAGCATGCTAGTCGGCCAGTACGAGGGAAACAGCAAGCTCTGGACGGAAGAGATCTCCCCACCGTGACCACCGCGGTCGGCGCGACAAAGGAGCCGTCACTCCCCGCACTCCCACGCCACTACCCAAGGGATGGTCTCGCAGTGGTCCGCGGCCAGCGCAGACCGAACGACAACACCCCGGAAACGGACGGATGGCGGCATCCGGCTCCGCGTCTGTGCTGGGCCCCCTTCCGGGAAGCGAAAACGACTTGCTCTCCGTGCGCCTGAAGGAAGCTTTCGACAGGGCGCTCGTCGTCGCAGCGGCTGCGCTGGGCCTCCCGGGAAGCCAAGACGACTTGTCCTCCACGCGCCTGAAGGAGACTATCGACAGGGCCTTCATCGTAGCGGCTGCCGCGCTCGGCGCGGGTCTCGTGTTCCTGAGGCAGGCAAGCTACGGACCGGGGATGGGCTGGGATGCCGTCAACTACGTCACGGTGGCCCGCAATCTCCTGGCCGGTGATGGTTTTGTTGATTTGAATGGCCCTCTTGTGGCATGGCCGCCGCTCTACCCTGCGATGCTCGCCGCCGTAGGAGGACTGCTCGGGGTCGATCCCTACGCCGTCGCAGGACCCCTAAACATCCTCATCTTCGGGCTGACCGTCCTCGTCGCGGGTTGGTGGCTGAGGCGCCATCTCCACTCCCGGTTCCTGTGGCTCTATGGATGCATATCGATCGCATTCGCCCTTCCGCTCGTCGAAATGGCGGCCGAAGGCATGGGGGAACTGCCTTTCATTCTGTTCGTAACCCTCTCGCTGACCCAGATCGACGCTCACCTGAGCGGCCGCGGACGCACGTCCCTGATCTGGGCTGGTGCGTTCAGCGCGCTGGCCTGGCTGACCCGATACATAGGCGTTTCCCTCATCCTGGCGGTCGTCCCCATGCTGATCGCAGCGCGGGTTGCGCCGCGGGAGAAGATGAAGCGCATCGCCGTCTATACGCTGATCGCCGCGGCTCCGGTGGCTCTGTGGGGACTGCGGAACTTTCTAGTTGCCGGATCAACGACCGGTGGAAGAGACCAGGGTTTCTACTCACTTCCCTTCATCGTCGAAGAGGCTTTGCAAATCCTCGTCAACGACTGGTGGCTCCTCGGGTTGACCGCCCCGGTCCTGTTGGCCATCGTCATCGCCGCCGCACATGCCATCCTACGTCGCGCGGACCGGAAGCGGGACCCTACGGTTCCTTCGGAGGTTGCATGGGTGCCGTTCCGCGTATTCGGCGGTTTTGCCCTCGCCTACCTGACGCTGCTCGTCGTCGCAATGATGTCGGGAGGCACTTGGGATGGATTGCAGTGGAGATTCCTCGCTCCTCTGTATATTCCGCTCCTGTTCGCGGCGCTGCTCCTGATCGACGGCGCCCTAAGGTATGCGCGCAGGAGGGCGCCGCAGGGAATCCTTCCGCGACCGCGGGCAGTTCAAGCGATTGGGTGGGTCGGGGCTCTTGCAGTCCTTCTGATGCTGGGGCTGTTTCTGCAGTCGGCCTATCTGCTTGCCCAGCATGCACCCGAAATACGGCTCTGGAATGATGGCGTGCGACAAGGGTACGCCGAAGCGCGGTGGAGGAATTCGGAAAGCCTACAGTACATTCGGGAGGCGAATCTCACAGGCGCGATCCTGAGCCATGACCGAACCCTCATGAGTTTGCACGTCTACGGTCCAGCACAATATTACGGACTACCCTGTGAACTGGACCATCTGCGGTCCGCATTGTTGAACCCACCTGGCAGCGGAGAGGTGCACGTCCTCTATTTCACTGACTTGTGGTGGCCATGCCCTCCGCAGCAGAACGAAGACCTACGAAGCGCCCTGTCTCGGGATCCCCTGCTGGAACTGGTCGCAGAACTGGCCGACGGCAAGCTCTATCGCCTGCGCGAACAAGAGCTCTGGCCCGCCGCCATATTCCAAAGTTCCGGCGCTCCGGTGGAAGGCAAGCCGTTCCGCGCCTTGCTCAACGAGTCCCACGGTCGGCAGCTGCCAGAGGAAACGTGGCGGTGGGAGAAAGGCGGCGATGCCGATGGCTGGACCAGCATCCCCGTTCAACAACCCGACGACGTCTACACTCCCACTGTTGCAGACGTCGGGCATCGCATCCGCGCTTCCCTCTACTACGAAGACCGCCTAGGCAACCGGGTGGAAGCGATTGCCAGTCCGTCCGAACCCGTACAGCCAGACTTCCTGAGAGTGGTCTCGGAGCAGCCTGGAAGTGAATACGGAAGGGGCACAGACCCCATCATTACTTCCGGGTACGATGTCTACCTCCACGGAAAAAGGCTGATTTACGGGAACCGGATCTGCTTATGGGAAGACGAGTTCGGTTCGCAGTTCCCGTTGACCGTCTATTCGTTGAATTCCGAAAGTGGAACCCCCGAACGCGATACGCTGCATTTCTACTGGTACCGGTCTTCCCTGAAGAACAACGGAACCTGCGCCACTGATCGCCAGCTTCCCGACAAGGACATCGTCGGCATCCGAACCGGACAAGTTGACCGCGCTGGCAACCTCCTTTGGGAAGCGGAGTACTGGTTCCAGGAGAAACAGCGGTGGTTTGAGGCATATTTTTCTTTCGACCTTTCCGGCCAGCCCGTGGCCCGCAGTGTCTTCGACGTCCATCTTGAAGAGGGAAATCTGATCTTCGTCAAGGACCCGTGCAGTCCAAAAGACACGAAACCCTGGTTCTTCGTGCACCTGTACCCTGCCGACACGGACGACCTTCCCAGCCACCGACAGCCCCACGGATTCGATAATCTAGACTTTGCCTTCCAATGGCACGGAGAGATATTCGACGGCAAATGCATCGCTCTTCGAGCCTTGCCGAAATACGACATCGCCAGAATACGAGTCGGCCAGTACGAGGGAAACCGCAAGCTCTGGACGGAAGAGGTCTCCCTACCGTGACCACCGTGGTCGGCGCGACAAACGCTCGCAGGCAAAGACCCCGAGGACTCGCCCGCAGGCGCCGCCAGCTCGCCAAACGCCCATGACTCAAAGGTAAACCCATGCTATCGCTTGTCCCTTTCCTCCGGAGGAGACTCGACTTCGCATCGGTCGCCTGCATCGCCTTTTCATTCTGGGCCCTGGCCGTACTGGTACATATAAAGCTCCAAGGCGGCGTCATAGAACCGCTAGTCCTTGGGGCTATTCTCCTATGCTGCATCCTCCTGCTCGGTTTCGTCAGCCTCCGCCGGTGGAAGTCTCTTGGAACCCCCGGTGTACTGCTCCTCGCCGCGATTGCCTCCTACCTCTTGATCGCCTCCGCCGCTTCCCTCGTCTCCGACTCCGAACTGTTGGCCAAAGACTTGGTCCGCCAAGGCTTCTTCTTCGGCGTCACACTGGCCGCCATACTTGGCGGACGCTCGCTGCTGGAGCGAATCGGCGCCGAGACCCTGTTGAAGTGGACCCTCGTGATCCTCATGGCAAGCTGCGCCGTCATTCTGGCCTCACCACTGCTGCGCAATATCGGCGTGCTGCCGCAGTACCTACATACATATCGCATGACCGGCGTTTTTACAGACCCAAACGACGCCGGATTCATCGCTTGCATCACGGTAGCCCTCGCCTTGGCATTTCAATCCAACGGACGACAACGACCCCTTGGATATCTGGCCCTGGTCCTGGGATCCGCCGCCGTACTCGCAACGTTTTCCAATACCGCCGTTATTGTTCTCGGACTGATGCTGATCTTATTCCTGCTGCTCAACGTACGACGATTGAGACAAGACCTCCTGCATACCGGCCTGACTGTTCTATGCATCGCCGGAGTACTGCTTTGGATCATCCCGGAGACGCCGGTACTGTATAGCAACGAGGTCTGGATCGTTGAACCATACGAAGCGAAACGCGTGGGAGAAACTATCACCGTCTACCTCGTTTACGACAAGACCCACTGGGCTGACGACAACCCGGTAAATCCCTGGCGATGGCAGCGGGCCGACCCCCGGCTCGGCGATCTCAATACGCCCGACCATGCCACCTGGACCGACGTACAAGGCGCCCTCTTGCCAAACTACACCCCCGCAGACCAAGACCGGGGAAAGTTCTTGCGCGCATACGTCTCATACGAGAAGAACCGCATAACCTACCGGGCTCAGACGCTGGCCATAGGCCCGATTATGGCAGCATCCGCAGAGACAGCGACCGAGGCCAACGCGCCGGTCAATCCACTCGACCAAGCAGGCGGCGCCAAAGACGATTCCAACAACAGACGCGACGCGTCTCTATCCAAACGAATCCTCTTGTGGGAGTTGGGCGCCAAGAAAGCCCTGCAATCACCCATCATAGGCAACGGCCTGTATCAGCTTCACTATATGCAGGGCGCACCTATCGGAAACCACCTGAGACCGACCGGAGTCCACAATGTATACCTCATGTTGCTTGGCGAAGCGGGCATTATTCCATTGGCATTATACTTGCTATCACTGTTCTTCTTGATCCGGTTGGTTTGGACTGTGCCAAAATCCCTGGCAAGAGATCTAGTCGTCGGATGGGTTATTGTCATGGCCCTGTTCGGCCTCACGCTTCACCACCTACTCACCATGGGGGCATACAATTTCCTTATCGGCTTGGCCTGCGCCACCGCAGCATTCCTCATTCAGACGCAAAGAGACCCAACCCCGGCGTGACCGTAGGCAGGGACAAAATCAAGTTATGTGGAGTTCGCTTGGAAATGAATAATATCTTCCGAAGTCTCTTGCGGCTATCGCGCCGGGTGGGAATGGGCAGCCCTCGAAAGGTCTATCACACCGGCGGCGGGCGGGTAGCCAAGCGTCTCGGGCTGAAAAGGACTCCTTTCCTACCCACCAGCATCGACGTCGAGCCCATCGATACGTGCAACTTTGCCTGTGACCATTGCCAGGTGACGCATTGGGCGCGGACGACTACCCGGTTGACCACCGAACGGTTCAGCTCAATTCTTAGTCAGTTGCCGATGCTTCGTCAGATAAAGCTCCAGGGAATGGGAGAACCACTGCTGAACCGGCATCTGATCGAGATGCTGGAAGAGGCTGAGTCGGGGGGTGGGAAGCGTGCCGTCTCCATCGTAACCAATGGTTCGGTTTATACCGAGAATATCGCCCAGCAACTTAGCCGCCTGCGGGGAACGACGATTATCATCAGCATGGACGGCGCGACGGCAGAGACCTTCGAGGCAATCCGGGTCAACGGCAACTTTCAGAAAGTCGTCGCTAACGTCGCCGACATGGTCCGCCGCCGCGGCCGCAGCGTCTGGCCCGGGATCGAACTGCGGTCGGTCGTTACGCTCCGGAATGCCCACGAACTGCCGGACCTGGTGCGGCTGGCGAAACGCCTCGGTGTGGACAAGCTGACGGTAACAACCTTGCTGACCGACTGGGGAAAAGAGGAGATGGAGAAGTCAATTGCGCCGATAGACGTTTCCAGGAAAGATTCCGGGGTGGACCAGACTATCCGGAAGTCGAGAGAAGTCGCCGCCGAGATCGGGATGCCGCTCAGCGTCGAGCATGGCCAAAGGTATTCCAGCGCGAACCGCTGCCCCTGGCCTTGGCAGAGTTCCTACGTTGCCGCCAACGGCGACGTCGTCCCCTGCTGTCAAATAGCCGATTCCAGCGTCGTAAAAATGGGCAACATTTTCGATGAGCCATTCGCCAATATCTGGGACAACGACAAATACCGGGAACTGCGCCGACGAATTGCCGGCAACGACATTCCACACTATTGCCGCAGTTGCTACGGGATGAAGCCGGTAGCCGCCTCCACGGACCCGCGGCCGCAATGAAATGCAGGCGGCCATAGCCCAAGGCACGGAAGGGACGAAGCCAGCGAGACCAAGGAGGCGGCTACCGGCGGCAATCTGGTGACGCTGCAATCCACCGCGCCCTGGGAAGGCAGTCCAAACGTGTACGATTATCTCCTTGTAGTCGGGCCCGGCCGCTCCGGGAGCGAATTCCTCTACCGCCTCTTGAGAGGCCACCCCAGCTTCATATTCCCTGAAATCAAGGAACGGTACTACTACCGCTCGCCAGGGGCATTCAGACAAGCCCGCAAACAGCTGGACCGGGGCGAGCCGGGTCAAATCCTCTGCGACGCGGCCAACCTGGCCTATGCCGACCCCAGCCTGCCCCCCAGCGTCGACGCTCTGAGGCAAGAGGGTTTCAGGATATTGCTCGTGGTACTGCTCAGAGACCACCGGGAACGCGCAATCTCCATGATGCAATTCCGCACGAGCCGGGCAGAGCTTTCCGCCCTCCTCGGCCCGCAGCGGCTGGAGAAGGCCGTTGTACGCGATAGATTGACCCCCGAACGACTCGCAAATGTCTTCCGGACCGATGCCGACGTCCTCACCATCTCCTTTGCCGCGCTTACCAGAGAAACAGCCGCCGTGATGGACGTCTTGACGTCCCTATGCAGAACGCCGAAGTTCGACCACACGCCGCCCCAACAAGCCGTGAACCAGGCCGTTCGCGCCAGGTCCTTATGGCTCGCGGCCTTTGGGAGATGGGGCGGATATACCCTGCGCCGTATCGGCTTCAGGCGCCTATTGCAGCGAATCAAGGAAAACCAGGCCGTCAACAAGGCCCTCTTCGTTCCACTGACCGACGACGCAGAAAGGCCCCGACTCTCGGAAGAATCCTTGAACACGTTAGACGCTTCAGCCATTGAGTGCCGCTCCATAGTCGAAAACTCATCCCGGCAGGTCAGAGAGGGAATCTACTTGCGAAAAACAGGCCAGCCGAACGATGCCATTCCCGATCATCCAGCAATTCCAGAGGTCACCCCCTGACAACACACCCAGGCCATTGATCGCTTACCGGCACAGCGCAAGAAGCACGAATTCCACAACCTCGACTTCAGCTTCGACCAGCGCGGCGTGATATTCGACGGCAAATGCATGGCAAGAATCCCTCTACCGGAATACGACATCGCTACGATTAGCGCCGGACAGTACCTCCCCGTAGCAGGCGGATACAACCACCTCTGGGAAGGGGAAATACCGCTTGAGCAGTAGCGGGAACGGCTTGCAGGGCTTCGCCCTGAATGATCTATGGCGCGCCCTCCCCGCGCACGTTTCTCCGCAACGGCTGGTCCTTGCGGCGTTCGTGTGCCTGCTCATAGCCGCGGCCGCGCTGCGCTTCTATGGCCTTACAGGGAATTCCGCATGGTACGACGAAGCGGTTGTCGCAAATAATTCGAGAGCCACCCTCTCGGAAGTAGTCCCCAATACCCGCGACAGTAACTCCTCGCCGATACTCTACCCCTTGGCGCTGTGGGCAGTCCAAAAAGTGGATGTGTCCGTCTTCAGCATCCGCGTTCTGCCAGCCATGGCCAGCGTTCTGACCGTCGCCGTGATGCTCTTTCTGCTCCCGCGACTCGGCGTTGCTAGGGGAACCGCCTTTCTGGCGGCCCTCCTGACCACTCTTTCCGTTGCAGCAATACAGCACGCCCAAGACGCCCGCGAATACTCCATCGACGCACTGCTGGCCGCGCTCATGACAGCAGGCCTGCTCTGGTATCTGCGGGACGGCAGGAAAGCCCTTCTCTGCGCATCCCTCTTCCTCGCCCCGCTGCTCCAGTACGGCTTGGTCCTGTTCGGCGCCGCCGTAATCGCCGCCGCTATGCTGCTAACCCCTCCCACGATTGGCGCGCCGGAAGGGAATTCACACCCAAACTGGATTCGTAATTGGATCGAGCAACGCATCGCCCTCCTCTGGCCCGCAGCCTGTTTCCTGACCGGCTGCGCCATAAGCTACGCGACCACTTTGCGCTATCAATGGCAGGAAGGAGGCTTCGCCTCTGGTATCTATCTATCGCCGTATTACTATCAAGAGAAATTCGATGCAGCCGCGATATTTGAGTTTTCGATTGACCGGATTTGGAGTTTACTGACCTATCATATGCCGCACGTTGTTGCCATAGCCGCGCTTACCGCATTCGCCATCCTAATGGGCGCAGCAGTCCTAAGAAAGTTTCAAGGAGAGTTTCCCCCCAGCGCCATCGCAGTTCTATTTTCGCTTTGCATTGCAGCTTCCGCCGGCGCTGCACTGCTGGGAATATACCCCCTTGGGGACATTCGCCAAAACCTCTATCTCGGGCCGGTCATCTTCCTGGCCAGCGGCGGCGCCATACATTGGATAGCCGGTTCGCTCCACGCGCTCACGAGACGGGCGTGGATGGCCCCCGCGCTAACCATCGCGGCCGCCGTCGCAATAGCCCTCGCCGGAGTGGCCGCCATACGGCAGGACAGTCCATATGATACAGACCGAAACATCGAAGCCGTTCTTGCCGCACTGGAAGAACGGGTGCGGGAAGAGGACGCGGTTTTCGCAGTACACTGGGCAATCCCGCCCATCCAGTTCTACCGCGGAGAAGAAAAAATACCAGCACAATTATTACTATTATGGGACCGCTGGTGTTTCCCCTCCGCCGAACCGGGTCTCCGTCCGTGTCTCCGTGAAATGATCGATAGGGTCGCCTTGTTCCCCAACGTTCCAGATAGAATCTTCTTAGTCTATACCAAAATATCAATACTGGAGGAATTGGAACTGCTGGGCGAGCAAGTTTCAGTTGAGCGCGTCGCCGCTGACGACGGAGATTTTAGGATCGCTCTGATTGAGAACATCAAAGCGTCCAGCGAACTGGCGGCCCGCCCTGGATGGGAGACGCTCGTATCCGCCGAACCCGCAATACGCTCCACCTTCGACGTCTATCTCAACGAAAACACGCTAACATACGTCAAGGAGTCGTGCGTACGCGCAGACACAGAGGCGAGGTTCTCCCTACACCTGTACCCGGTTGACCTGAACGACCTCCCCGACCATCGCCGGCAGCACGAATTCGACAACCTCAACTTCAATTTCAACGAGCGCGGCGCGAGATTCCACGGCAAATGCATCGCAAGAATCTCTCTGCCGGAGTACGACGTCGCTACCATCAACACCGGACAGTACGTCCCCGTAGAAGGCGGCTACAACCACCTCTGGGAAGGAAAAATACCGATCGCTCTGATTGAGAACGTCGAAGCGGCAGTTCGCTCCGCCGAACCCGTAATACGCTCTGACTTCGACGTGTATCTCAGCGAAAACACGCTGACATACGTCAAGGAGTCGTGCGTACGCGCAGACACGGAGGCGACGTTCCTCCTACACCTGTACCCGGTCGACGTGAACGAACTCCCCGACCGTCGCAAGAAGCACGAATTCGACAACCTCGACTTCGACTTCAACAGTCGCGGCGTGATATTCAACGGCAAATGCATGGCGAGAATCTCTCTACCGGAATACGACGTCGCTACCATTAACACCGGACAGTACGTCCCCGTAGAAGGCGGCTACAACCACCTCTGGGAAGGAAGAATACCGATCGCTCTGATTGCAAACGTTGAAGCGGCAGTTCGCTCCGCCGAACCCATAATCCGCTCCACCTTTGACGTATATCTCAGCGAAAACACGCTGACATATGTCAAAGACCCGTGCACTCGCGCAGACACCGAGGCGACGTTCCTCCTACACTTCTACCCGGTCGACCTGAACGACCTCCCCGACCGTCGCAAGAAGCACGAATTCGACAACCTCGACTTCGACTTCAACAGTCGCGGCGCGATATTCAACGGCAAATGCATGGCGAGAATCTCGCTGCCGGAATACGACATCGCTACCATTGGCGCCGGACAGTACGTCCCCGTAGAAGGCGGCTACAACCACCTCTGGGAAGAAGAAATCCTCTTCAACCAGCAGGTAGAATGACAAAGCCAAGCTCACCATGACCAACTCACCCCACCCCCACCATCGCGCTCCAATGATGACGACGGCGCTGCTCTTCCTCGGCGTTTTGGTCCTCGCCATCGGATGCCAGGCCCAAACATCGGACGTTCCGAATCCTCCGCCAACTCCCACACCGGCCCCCCTGAACGCTTCAGTCGCAAAGTGGTTTGACAACCACACCGCCGCAATCTCGATTACTAACGATGACTGGCCCACTCCCGGAAGAGAACCGGACATAGATAGCTACGTGATCGAGCAGGGCATCGTAATCGGATACGAAATAGTGACCGGAAATACCATAAACGGTAATCGCGTGTTCAGCGGCCCTGACGATGAAATGATCGTATATCTCATGTCCGAACTGGTTCCCAACGGGCTCAGCTATTTTGGACACGGCCACAACCACGTAGACCACGACGAACTGTCTTACGAAGAGGCCTTCCAATCTTTCCAGACCAACTACGACACCATGAAAGAGTGGGGAATGAAGCCCGTAGCATACGCATATCCAAGAAGCGCCGGGTTTGAAGAAGAAACCCAGCGGGCTTTGGAGGCCGCAGGCTTTCTGAGTGGCAGACTACAAATCTTTGACCCCGAGAAGTTCTACAATATGCCGGGAGGCCAGTTAGAGCCGGATAATTGGTTCGGACTCACGGCCCTGGAAATGCAAAGCATCGAATTTCAAGACTGCGAACCATGCATCAATAACAACAACGAGTTGACCCCTATACTCGATGAAGCACTGGAACAAACCGCGTGGGTTATATTGACATACCACTCCATCGGACGGACGGAAAGTTGGGGATGGTACCATTGGGACGAATTCCAAAAAGACGTTCAATCCATCGCAGCACGTGATTTCTGGAACGCTCCCATGAACGACATAACCCTTTATGCCCGGGAAAGAAATAATGCCGTGCTAACGGTTGAACCGGTCGAGGGCAGCGACGGAACCGAAAGCATCCAGATTACCCTCTCCGACGGCCTCGAAAACGTCACGTTCAACCAGCCGCTGACCATACTCTTCGACCAACCAACGGATTGGGTCGGCAGACCATTCACCGTCTCCCAGAACGGTGAAGTCCTCGATGAACTCACCTTCCACACGCAGGCCGCCGCACTTTCACTCAAGCCAAACGAGCAGACATACACGCTCCGCCCCCGCCCCTAGCCGCGCCCCGCCTCTTGGTCACGATGCCGCATCGCTTGGCAGCCCGAATTCCGCCTCGACCGGTAGCGGGAACGCCGCACGAGGCTTTCTCGATGAACAATCTGTGGCCGCTTTGGCGATGCTACTATGCACAAAGTACAGAACCGCCTCGCCGGAAGGGAGCCAAATGTTCGGTAAGACGATTGATTACAGGCTGCTTCGCCTAGTCGCGCATGACAGGCACCCCGAAGCAAAGGAACTCCACCAGCTCGAACGGGATCTGAGCATCGAATACGCAAAGGCTCGCTTCGAAAAATGGAACCGCCGCCTCCATGACGAAATTCCCATCGAGCCCGATATGCGATACCTCGACGTCGGGTGCGGCATGGGAGAAATGTCCCTGGCCTTGGCACAGCGCGGCTGCAAACACGTCACGGGTATTGATAAAGACCCCTATTACATCGAACTCGCAAAACAATGTGCCAGAAAAACGCAGTTGCAGGACTACGTAACGTTTGAGTGTATGAATGTTCATGACATAACGAACGAGAAAAAGTATGACATCGTACTTTCTCACGAAATGCTTGAGCACGTGGAACGACCGCGCGATTTCCTCCGACGTATCGACGACGTCCTCAAGTCAAGAGAGGGGGGCGGTAGGACGATTATAGCCTTTGGCCCGCTGTTTCATTCACCCTTCGGGGACCACCTGAACCGGTTCTTCAAATTCCGAATACCGTGGGCCGGTGTCCTCTTTTCGGAAGACGCGCTCATGCGTCTAAGGCGCGAATTCTGGAGACCGCTAGCGGATGAGGCCCAGTCGTTCGAAGATACGCGGGAAGGGATGAACAAAATGAAGTTTTCGGAATTTCTTCGTTACGTCGAAGAAATAGGATGGAAAGAGGAACGGCTGATTGTGAACCCGCAACTCAAACGCTGGCCCGCGCTCTGGCGACTTTCCAACCTGCTGCTGCGCGTGCCATTGTTGCGCGACTACCTCGCGGCTTCCGTATATGCGATTTACCGGCGGCCCTAGACGGCAAGGCTCCAGCGCGCGCCGCCCCTGGCCGCCAAAGCTCCAACTCCCCTTTGTCACCCTGAGCGAAGCCAAGTATCTCGCCGCAGCCAGAATGGAACCCGCCTGCCCGCCAGTTTCAGAACGCTAAAACTGAATTGCACTCGCGAGATTGCCGATAACCGTCCCTGAGCCAGCACCAGCTCCAAAGAATAGAAGAGGCAGGCAATGCCGAACAGATACTCGCGCATCTCATACAGGCCCCCAACAACGACCTCACCATGCCCGCTCACGTTGCGATAGCTCACGTATAAGAGAGCCAAGACGACCGCCAGGGTTGCAGCGGAAGCAATCACCAACTTGACTTGCTTAGAAAACAAGGCGAAGATCAGAAAGAGCGCAAGCAGCCCCTTCTCCTCAATTAAGATAAATCCGAAGGATCCTCTCGTGGTCATCACGTATTCTCTGAAGCTCGTTGCCGATTCATACCTGAGCTCCGCTCCCGACGCATAGGAAATCATTATCAGAAAACCCAGCATCAGCAGGATCGAAGGCAACGGAATCCCGAAAAGCCGGCCCTTCCTATAAAAGAAAGCCGCGCTCGTTATCATACACAGGATCAGTGCACCATTCAGGTACACAAGGGCAAACACTCCATTGGCGATATTGTGGACTGTGAACTCGTTCTGCTCATTCAACCCCATCAAGAAATCCGGCGTCGCAAAACCGAATATCCGCTGACCCCAACTGATCTCTTCCCCAGCCCCAAGCAACATCGTCATACCGCCCAGAATATAGACGCAGCGACGAAAGAAACTGCCCTCCATCCAGGCCGTCGCGAACAGCAGGAAGCCCGCCAGCAAATACCAAATCGCGGTGAAACTCTCCACCAGGTGGTCTTCACGGGTCAGCGTATTGAATACCCCATGATCGGCAACGAGGATAGAGCTAAAGAGAAATACGTTCAGACACAGAAAGAGGTAACCAAATACAGAAACCCTGTTGTCAAGATTCGTTGCATCGGGCGGGGGGAGGGGGGAGGACATACGCGCTTCACGGTTTCTGCCCTATACGGCGGCTTTGCCGAAGGGTCGAGATTATGAAGGGAACTAAAATCAAGGCAGTCACGCCGTAGTAAGTAGTATTGGCCCAGGCCGCACCCTCCGCGCCGTGCCGGGGAACCAGCCATAACATGACCCCGACGAAAACCCCCAAGCCGCCCATCTCAGCCGCCAACAACGGCCAGACGCGCCCAACAGCCGCCGGCAGCGCCGTAAGCGCCGAAATGCTGTTGAGGGTGAAAGCGCCCAAAATCATGATCAGCAAAAGCCGGGCCGAGCCGGAAAACTCCTCCCCCAGCAAGAGCAAGGCTATCGGTTCATGGAAGATCGCAACCAGACCAAATAGCGCTGCCGACGACGTGAAGGTCACCAGGCCGAACATCAAAGAGGTCCGCCGCAAAGCCCCGCCCTGGCCCGAGTACCACTGCTTGCTGTATTGGAGTTGAACCCCATCCCTTAGCGGCTGAAACGGATAGTGCCCGGCGTCCGTAATCTGCCGAGACGCACGGTACAGTCCGGCGTCCGCAGCGCCGGCAAATTGCGCCACCAACAGAGTGTCCATATTATAGGACAACGCCGAGAAGGCGGACCGCCCGAATATCCCGGCCTGGAAGCGCACGACGTCAGGCGGAACCCTGAGCGATAACGAACTCAGGAATCCGGGTATCCCCGCCCGCGGCGCCGATACCGCCGCGGCAACAAGCATCCCGCCGCCGCCCGCCGCCGCTCCGGCAATATGCGCCAGCGCCACCTCCAACAGACCACCCCCAGTCAACCACACTACTCCCAGCAGGGAGACCCGGGTCAGAACGCCCGCCAGAGTGATTGCCAAACCCAGGGACACCCGGTCCGACAACCGCAGGACCGCCAGGCTTTCCGCCCGAGTAGCCAGAAAGATCCCCGCGACGCCGTACATGAGCGCTATGTCCCGGTAGGCCTCCCCAATCCCCAACAGGCTGCTCGCCGCAAAGACGAGGACGGCAATCGAGGCGTAGGCGATGAGCGACAGACCCAGCGACGAGGCCACTGTGAAACGCAATACGCGGGACGCCTCCTCCGGCCTTCCCTCCGCCCCCGCACGCGTTACGAAAGTTACAACCGCTCGACCGCCAGGTGCGGCCAGGAGAAGGTGGACGAACGCAGTTACCGCGACGATGACGGCCAGAACCCCGAAACCTTCCGGCCCAAGTATCCGCGCAGAGATCGCTATCTGCGCCAGCCCGCCCAACAGCTGAACCGCCGTAATAGATCCAATCCAGAGGGTCTGACGCACTACCCGCCGGTCAGAGGACCAAAGCAACTGAGCAAGCATCTTTGCCTACTTGCCGGCCAGACCCCGCAGCTCCTCAGCCAACCGGTCGAAATGGCCCCCGCTGCGGAAGAACTCCCCGCGCTCCCTGGCCCCCGCGCAAAGACGACGGTACAAGGCCGGGTCGTCGATCAGCCGCTCGATCGCGGCCTTCAACTCCCCCGCAGAACGAGGCGACACCAGAAGCCCGCTCTTTTCGTGCTCCACCTGCTCCGGAACCCCCCCTATCGACGTCGCTACCACAGGCACCCCGCACTGGAAGGCTTCTATGATCACTCCCGGAGTGCCCTCGCTTCTCATGTAGCTCAGGAACAGCAACACGTCGTGATCGGCCAGCACGCGAGGCGCATCCTCCGGCTCCACCGCCCCCATGTAGGTCGCACGGGGGTGGCCGTCGAACAAGGAAAAGTCGGTGTTCGGCATAACAGGCCCAAACACTCGAAGATGGCAGTCCCCAGGCAGGGACCGACACGCCTCCAGAGCCTCCGCCAACCCCTTTTCCATCCTCAACTGGCCCATGAATAGCAGTCTCCGGACATTATCCCGGTCTCGACTCATCGCCGCAGGAATGATGTCCCTAGTGTTCGCCAGCCAACGAAAGTTGGCGCGATCGCTGAACTCCCGCAGCGTCCGCCGTTCCTCATACACCAGCGAGGCCCGGAGAAACGTACGATCCATCAGCCAGCGCCGAGCCGTCCCATAACGATGGTACGTGAAATACAGGCTGTCCCCAAAGAACCGCAACGCCAGCGGACGGCGCAGCGCCCGGCACAAGACCCAGACGGAGAACGCCGCAGACAGCGCAGAATACGCCGACATGTGAAGGAATACCAGATCCGAGCGCCGAGCACGCCGAAGAACTGCACACAACACCCGCACAAAGGTCAGAAACTCGTAGCCCAGAATCTTCCAAAGAGGAAGATTCGGCCGCGGCCGAGACGTGTTGACCACGTCAAGAGCGAAGCCCCGCAGGCCCAACTCTCGCACCGCCTCCGCAAACGTCACCCGCGCACCGCCAATCGGCTCGCCAACCGACGACGACTTGCCCGGAAGCGGGCCGATCAGCAGAACCCTTACCCCTCCCTCTTTCGACTCCCACAAGCTCAAACGCCCCCCTCCAGGATCTCACCCCTCTCCCTGCGCGCCAGCGTCCGACCATCCAGGAATTCCAGCCCCCCGGCATGATTGACCGTGTGCGTACCCCGGTTGCCGGGCAGCACGGAGCCGTCAATACGACCCAACGGGGTTTCCGAATAGACGCGCTCGTCTAGCGCATCCACGCGGTTGAGCACGACCCCGCGCCCGTAGCCTCCGTTGCAATCCTGACTCGGCCGAATCAGGCTGCCATCCCGGAAGAAAAGACGCCCAGCCGGCCGGGCGCGCCCGCGATCCGACACCACCGGATTGGACCCGTGCGGACGCCACGAACCCTCCAGAGCATCCGACGTATAGATATGCAGCTCGTCATTGGCCCGCGCCCGCGCATCGCTCACCGTGCCGAACAGCCACAACTTCCCGTCCTGACGGTGCAGCGTAGGGTCGCTCATGCTCACCCCGGCCAGCAGCGTCCGCTCTCTCCTCCAATCGTCGGGAAACCCGCGGCAGCGCCACAGGTCAACCCGATTCTCGTCCCAGGTGTCGGGAATCAAATGAAGCTCGCCGCCATGCTCGAACACAAACGGGTAGGAAAGATGGTAGGAACATTCCACCGCAGCAGATACCGCGCCAAGCTCCCCATCGGAGGACACTGGAGCGCACGATATGACGGCCTTCCTCGACGCGAAAGAGTAATCCTCGAAGAACACCCAAACCTTACCCTCGACAACTATCGGAAACGGGTCCGCCCAGAAACGACCCGGAGGAGCATGATGCACTTTCAGCCGCACCGAAGGCGACCGGCCCGTCATTGCGGAATCCGCCAGGGAACGACCCGCGTTCACCGCCAGGTACCAATGCTCCTCGCCGAAAAGGCGCCGGTACGCCTTCCTGGCCAGGCGGGGCGAGTAGCGGCTCAGAAAACGCGAAACGCCCATTTAATCCTGCTCACCGGACGTGCTGGGAATACAAAGCGTCGAATCTTCGCCGAGCATCGTCATAAATCGCATAATTCGCCCGTTGACTGGCCCTGACCGCTTTTCTCTCGCGGACGCTGAGATCGTCCGGAACCAAAACATCTTCCTTCGCGCTGGCATTGCGCTCCGGAAAGTCGAAACCGAACATGGCCTTGAAAAGAGTCTGGCTGGCTTCATGTTCCTCCGTTATTCCGACGAAGGCGAACTTTTCCATTGGCATACCGCTAGTATAAATCCCATAGATGCGTCGCTGTTTGGGCAGTGACGCATATTGGCTGAGTGTAAGTAATTTGGTTGTGTATGTGGCATACCTTGAACGCGACCTGAAACTCGAATCTCTGAAATAAACTGAAATCGCCCGCTCGGACGGTTCGCGCAAGAAGGTGCAGAAGTACACCCCCCGCCCGCTCCGCAAGAGGGGAAAGTATTTGGACGCGGTGAAGTGGCCGTGGATGGCATCGTAGCTCGCAGCCAACTCGTTCGCATGAGAGCGCACCCAAGCACGGGTCCGCCAGCGCCTTGGCCAGGTGTAGATAGGCGGACCTTCAGGCCGGTCATCTCTGGAGTCGCGCAGCAAACGCTTTCCAAAGCAATGCTCGAGGGCCAGCCCGAAACTCTTGCCTCCTGTCTTTGGCACGTGGACCGAAACAATCACCCCCCCTCCGATTTTTGGAGTCATTTCAGACTGCGAAACGTCCATTTGATCCTGCTCACCGGACGTGCTTGGAATACAAAGCGCCGAATCTCCGCCGGGCGTCGTCATAAATTGCGTAATTCGCCCGCTGACTGGTTCTGACCGCCTTTCTCTCATGGACGCTGAAATCGTCCGGAACCTCTTCGTTGACATTGACATGGTACTTCGGAAGGTTGACACCAAAGATGGCATTGAAAAGCGCCAGGCTGGCTTCATATTCTTCCGTTAATCCCACGAAGGAGAATTGTTCCAGTGGCAGGCCGCTGGTATAAATCGCATAGATGCGGGATTGCTTGGGCAGCGATGCGTACTGGTTCACTGTCAGTAACTTGGCTGTGTATCTGGCAAACCTTGAGCGTATAGTAGAACTCAAACTGTCGCGGTAACTCGATATCGTCCGATCGACCGGGTCGCGAAAGAAGATGCACAAATCACCCCCCGCACGATCGGGAGGTGTTTGGACGTGGTGAAGTGGCCATGGACAGCGTCGTAGCTCGCAACCAACTCGTTCGCATGAGAGCGCACCCAAGCGCGGCTCCGCCAGCGCCTCTTGGCCAAGTGTAGATAGGCGGACCTTCAAGCCGGTCCTCCGTGTAGTCGTGTAGCAAACGCTTTCCAAAGCAATCCTCGAGGGCCAGACCGAAACTGATGCCGGCCGTCTTTGGCGCGTGGACCGAAACAATCATTATGGATATCTCAACTCGTAGTGGACAAGAATACTGCCGGTTCTTTCAGGCCCTTCAAATGTACCTACGGGGTTCGTTTCCCCACCGTCAGGCCGCCGTTCCCAGCCGGCGGCGGCGGAAGACGCGCTCCAAATACCACGACGCACGGGTCAGGACAAACTGCCGAGCCATACGCGCCGTACGATGGAAATCGCGCTGGCGCAGCATACGGACCACCCGACGCCAACGACCGCGACGGTTTTTCCGCCCGACGATCAAGGCCGCCTCCCCGACCAATTCCCTGAAACGCTCCGGAGGAATGAAAGCCGTGAAGCAATTCTCCGTACTCTGATGGTTGTAGATCGTGATGTCGAAATCGTCGTCCACCACACCAAGATCCTTGCACACTTGGAATAACTCCGAACCCGGATACGGAGTGAAGATGCTAAGCATGATGTTATCAGCGTTGACCTTCTCGATAGCAGTCAGAGTGTCCCGAAGCGTTTCCTCCGTCTCCCAAGGGAAACCAATCATGAAGAAGGCCCCCACTTCAATGCCCGCCTCACGGCACAGGTCCACCGCAGGATAAGCCTTCTCGATCACGTGACCCTTCTTCACCTTGCGAAGTATCTCGTTGTTACCAGACTCGATACCGATGTTCACGCGCACGCAGCGGGAACGACGCATCCACTCCACCGAACGCTCCTTCACGACACCCACCGTTATCTCGCAGCCCCACCTCAGCCCCGGACACTCCGTTTCGATCAAACTGCAAAGCTCCTCGATATAGCTCGCCTTGATACCAAAGGTGTCATCGTCGAAATAGACGTACCGAACCCCGCGCTCCATAAGCATCTTCAGCTCGCGCACCACGTTCTCCGGCGAGCGCCAGCGCGTCGTTTGCGTCCAGATCGCCTTCGACTCGCAGAAGGTGCAACTGTAAGGACAGCCCCGAGCCGAAAAGACGTATCCAAAGGCCTCCGCCGGATAACTCTCGTAGTCGCGAAGAACTCGCGGAGCAGCTTCCGCCGGAAAAGGTAGAACGTCCAGGTCCGGAATGTTCCCCCGAGGACGCGTGAACACCTTCCGACCGCCCTCACGGTACGCCAACCCAGCCACCTCACTCAAAGACTCCCCCCTCTCCCGAGCCTTCAGCAACTCCACCAGCGTCATCTCACCCTCACCCAATGCCGCTGCGTCGATGTCCGGGCAATCCAACGCCGTACCCGTCGACAAGGTCGCATGCGGACCGCCAAGAACCACCAGCGTGTCCGGATTGTGCTCCTTCGCAATTCGCGCAACCCTCATCGCGGACGGGAAATTCTGCGTCTTCGAACTTATCCCAACCACGTCCGGATCGAACTCCGCTATGGCCGAACGTATCTCTTCCCAGATAGGCGCTGACGAGTCCTCCAGCGTCCGAAGGTAACGCTCCATCCCTTCCCTGATGCGGGTTACGTTGTCGAGTGAAATAGCCCTCCGCTTCGGATTGAAATCGGCGTTATAGGCCTGAACCTCCCAATCCGTCCACTTCAACACCGCCCCCGAAAGAAAGCCAAGCGCCAGCGGGAACTTCACCAACGAGGCATTGTCGTGATACAGCCGCTTGAAAGGCGGGTCGATTATCATGATCCGCTTGCGGCCAGGGGCGATCGGAGACGCTTCGGATTGCCCCAATCCCTTGATCTCTCGTACCAAATAGGTCATGTCATGTCTTCCGAAGCGGCGCGCCGTTGGTCATTCTCTCGCCAGGAGGGCCAGACTGGTGAGGTTCGACCCGCCGGGCTCCGCCGGCCAGGGTAACGGGCCCAGGGGCAGGACGACCAACCCGGCCCCTTCACGACGCAGACGGCGCACGGCAAGGTACCAGTCAGAGTTTACCCGCTCAGCCGTCCCCAAGGGTTTCCTGCCCGGAAAGTAGGAATGAATCAGCATCTGCCCGCCCGGGCGAAGCGCCTTGATTGCCAGCACGATGTCACGATAGGCCGCGTCCGCGGCCGGGGCGTGGTCCAGGAAGATGAAATCGAACTCCCTTTCGCACCCACTCAGATAGTCCGTCGACCGGGCGATGCAAAACTCAACCAGGTCCGCACAGCACAGCCGCTCCAGCGCCTCCCGCGGCGGAGTGGAGATGCCGTATCGCTTCGATCCGACACTAGCAGGATCGTTCACGTCGAACAAGTCCACGGTGACCAGACGCGGCCGGTCGCCTGCACCCCGGTACTCGCGCATTGCCATGGCCGCATGTAACGTGGACGCCCCGCGGTTCGTGCCGATCTCAAGAACGGAGCGCGGCTGAAAACCGCGTATCAGATGGTAGATCGCCCGGCAGCTCCCGGGATCCGTGGCGTGAGTCCAATGCACGTATCCGAAGACCCCGTCTATCGACGCTTTCGCCTTTTCCCAGCCATCGGATATGCCGTCGCCGCAGAGCATATCCGACAATGAAATCTCACCCGCCGCCGGAAGCGGGTCAACGTCCACCGACAGCACAGGCAAACGGTTGAGCCGACGGCTATGGACCAACCGCCGAAGCTCACCATGCACCCGCGCAGGGAGGATACCGCGCACCAGCCTCTTCAATATCCTCATGTCCACGCGGGCAGCCGACGATGGGTTGCCGTTGGCCCCCTTGAAAGTAGTCATCAGCAGCTTACCGGAACATCTCCCCGGCACGAGGATTGGCGATAGGTAGAGAGGGTCAGGGTGATAGCCGAAAGCGGCTGCGCTTGTGCCGGAAAGCCCTCCGAACCAACTCCGAACCAACCAAAGAAAAACACAGCCGCCATCGCGCCTACCCCTGCCGCTCCGGCCGGTGCAAGTCGAAGATCCGACGGCCCGCCTCGAACACGAAGCCGGGCAACACCCGCCCCCCGCTCACCGTCTCCGGGTCCTCCAGCAACTCCCGCTCCCCATCAGCACGGTACACGTGCACCTGCCGACGGTAGGGATCGATCAGCCAGCCAAGCTCCGCCCCGTTCGCCATGTACTGCTCCATCTTGCCCTGCAGCCGAGGCAGCGTATCCGTCCCGGACACGATCTCCGCCACGAACGCCGGGCACAGCGTTATCGCCCCACCCTCGGAAATCGGCGGCAGTTGGGCCGCCTGCTCGGGTGACAGCCAGGAAGCGCCGGGGCGAACCCGCGACCCGTCGGGGAGACGCACGATAGCGCTCTCGCCATATGCATCGCCCCCGTATCCTTCGGCCCACAAGCCTAGGTAGATGATTAACTGCGTCTCTGCCTTCGCGCCGTCACGATTCACCATCGGACTGATTGCCAGCTCCCCCTCCGCGGTCAGCTCCAGGTAGAAGCCGCGCCCCTCATTGACCCGGTCGAGACCCTCGAACCAGTCGTCTATATCAGCATCCGTGAGCAGACCCGCCACAGACTCTAGGATAGGTCGGATGTTGACCGACACCGGGCGCAAGGGGCCGAAATCCTCAACACCCCTGTCGACAGCGCTCTGCACTGAAATCGTAGTCGTCATAACTTATCGTCCCTGCCCGATGGCGCTCGGCGTAACGCCAAACGCCGCCTCGCGCACAGCCGCAGGCGAGCCGAAATCCTACGGGCCCGGGGTCGCCGCACCACGGGCCAACGGCGCAGCACATTGTACAACTAACCCCGAGGCCTGTCTCACACCCGATAATGCAATATCATCGAAGAATGGTTCCCCGCAGTACCGCAAACGCAGATCCGGCCCAGCGGAGGAGAGCTTGGCCCCGACTCGAACGGCTCGGGCTGGAGCATTGTTGGAAACATTGACCTCATTGGAGCGAGCGGCGTCGTTTCGGCAATCTTGCCGGCCAGGCGATTACGCTAGCCCTAAACGTAACAAGGTTGCCTAAAGCGTATCTTGTGCCTCCCATGAACCTGCCCTCTGCATCCCTCCCCGCGCGCGTTTCTCCCGAACGGCTGGCTCTTGCGGCGTTCGTGTGCCTGCTCATAGCCGCGGCCGCGCTGCGCTTCTATGACCTGCCCGGGAATTCCGCATCGGGTGACGAAGCGGTTGCCGCAGATAATTCGAGCGGATCCCTCTCGGAGGTAGTCCCCAACACCCGCGAACACAACTCCTCGCCGATCCTATACCCCCTGGCGCTGTGGGCGATCCAGAAAGTGGACGTCTCCACCTTCAGCGTCCGAGTTCTGCCGGCGACGGCCAGCGTTCTGATCGTCGCCGTGACGTTATTCCTGCTCCCGCGCCTAGGGGTGAGCCGGCAGGCCGCCTTTCTGGCAGCGCTCCTGACTACCCTCTCGGTTGCCGCAATACACCACGCCCAGGACGCCCGCGAATACTCCATCGACGCACTGCTGGCCGTTCTGATGACAGCGGGGCTGCTGTGGTATCTGCGGGACGGACGGAAGGCCCTCCTCTGCGTTTCCCTGTTCCTCGCGCCGATGCTCCAGTACGGCTTGGTCCTGTTCGGCGCCGCAGTAATAGCCGCCGCTATGGTTCTACCCTCCCCCCAGACCTTGGCGGCGACAGAAGGGAATACATACCCAGGCCGGATTCGCAATTGGCTCAAGCCCCGCATCGCCCTGGTCTGGCCCGCAGCCTGCTTCCTCGCCGGCTGCGCCATAAGCTACGCCGTAACTTTGCGCTATCAGTGGCAGGAAGGAAGCTGGGGATCGGGTGGTTATCTATCGACGTATTACTATCAAGAGAAATTCGATGCGCCCGCTATCTTCGAGTTTTCAATTAACGGGATCTGGAACTTATTGACCTATCATCTGCCAGACGTTGTTGCCATAGCAGCGCTTACCGCATTCGCGATCCTAATCGGCGCAGCAGTCCTCAGAAAGTTCCGAGGAGAGTTTCCCGGCAGCGCCATCGCAGTTCTATTTTCGCTTTGCATTGCAGCTTCCGTCGGCGCTGCACTGCTGAGCATATATCCCCTTGGGGACATTCGCCAAAACCTCTATCTGGGGCCGGTCATCTTCCTGGCCGTCGGCATCGCGTTTCATTGGATAGCCGGTTCTCTCGCCGCGCTCACCCTACGGGCGTGGCTGGCTCCCGCGCTAACCGTCGCGGCCGTCGGCGCAATAGCCCTCGCCGGAGTGGCCGCCATACGGCAGGACAGTCCATATGATTCAGACCGAAATCTCGAGACCATTTTCGCCTTTCTGGAAGAACAGGTGGAAGAAGAAGACGCGGTTTTCGTAATCGCCTCTTATATAGTCCACCCTATGAAGTTCTATCAAGGTGAAAAACCAAGCAACTACCACTATGGAAAGGCAGGATTCTGTCGAGTCTTCGAAGAGTGTCTCCGGGAGATGGACGGTTCAATGGTCTCGCTCCCCAATAGAATCTTCATGGTCCATCCGAGAAAATCAACATGGGAGGTGCTCGAACTGCTGGGAGAGAAAGTTTCAGTCGAGCCTGTCATGACTGACGGATATTTCAATGTCTCGCTGATTACGAACGCCAAAGAGCTCTTCGAACCGGAGTACGGGACGCTCGTATCCGCCGAACCCATAATCCGCTCCACCTTCGACGTGTATCTCAACGAAAACACACTGGCCTACGTCAGGGAGTCGTGCGTACGCGCAGACACCGAGGCGACGTTCTTCCTCCACCTCTACCCCGCCGACGTGAACGAACTCCCCGACCGTCGCAAGAAGCACGGATTCGACAACCTCGACTTCGACTTCAACAGTCGCGGCGTGATATTCGACGGCAGATGCATGGCGAGAATCTCTCTACCGGAATACGACATCGCTACCATCAACACTGGACAGTACGTCCCCGTAGAAGGCGGCTACAACCACCTCTGGGAAGGGGAGATCCGATTTGAGCGGTAGATGGAACGCGCCCCCACCCTAGCCCTTGAAGGGGGAGAGGATTTCACTGTAGACCAGTCCGGGGCTTCACCTTTAACACCGGCCAGTACGTCCCCGTAGCAGGCGGCTACAACCACCTCTAGGAAGGGGAATTCCTCTGGCAAGAGAGCGAATGAGCATTCCTGTCCCATCCCTACCCGCGCACGTTCCTCCGCAACGGCTGGCCCTCGCGGCGTTCGTGTGCCTGCTCATAGCCGCGGCCGCGCTGCGCTTCTACGACCTGCCTGGGAATCCCCTAGAGTATGACGAAGCGGTTGCCTCCAACAATTCGAGGGGAACCCTTTCGGAGACAGTCTCCAATACCCGCGAACACAACTCCTCGCCGATCCTCTACCCCCTGGCGCTGTGGGCGATCCAAAAAGTGGACGTCTCCACCTTCAGCGTCCGCGTTCTGCCCGCGACGGCCAGCGTTCTGATCGTCGCCGTGACGTTATTCCTGCTGCCGCGCCTCGGCGTGAGCCGGCAGGCCGCCTTTCTGGCAGCGCTCCTGACTACCCTCTCGGTTGCCGCAATACACCACGCCCAGGATGCACGCGAATACTCCATCGACGCACTGCTGGCCGCGCTCATGACAGCGGGCCTGCTCCGGTATCTGCGGGACGGACGGAAGGCCCTCCTCTGCGTTTCCCTGTTCCTCGCGCCGATGCTCCAGTACGGCTTGGTCCTGTTCGGCGGCGCCGTATTGGGAGCAGCCATGCTTCTACCCCCCCCCCCCCCCCCCCCCGATTGACGCGCCGGAAGGGAATACATACCCAGGCCGGATTCGGAATTGGCTCAAGTCGCGCATCGCCCTACTATGGCCCGCAGCGTGCTTCCTAGCCGGCTGCGCCATAAGCTACGCCGTCACTTTGCGCTATCAGTGGCAGGAAGGGGGCTTCGCTTCTGATAGATATCTATGGGAGTATTACTATCAAGAGAAATTCGATGCGCCCGCTATCTTCGAGTTTTCAATTAACGGGATCTGGAACTTATTGACCTATCATCTGCCAAGCGTTGTTGCCATAGCAGCCCTTACCGCATTCGCGATCCTACTGGGCGCAGCAGTCCTCAGAAAGTTCCGAGGAGAGTTTCCCGGCAGCGCCATCGCAGTTCTATTTTCGCTTTGCATTGCAGCTTCCGTTGCCGCTGCACTGCTGGGAATATACCCCCTTGGGGGCATTCGCCAAAACCTCTATCTGGGGCCGGTCATCTTCCTGGCCAGCGGCGGTGCCATATATTGGATAGTCGGTTCTCTCTCCGCGCTCACGCGACGGGCGTGGCTGGCGCCCGCGCTAACCGTCGCGGCCGTCGGCGCAATAGCCCTCGCCGGAGTGGCCGCCATACGGCAGGACAGGCCATATGATTCAGACCGAAACCTCGAGACCATTTTCGCCTTTCTGGAAGAACAGGTGGAAGAAGAAGACGCGGTTTTCGTAATCGCCTCTTATATAGTCCACCCTATGAAGTTATATCAAGGTGAAAAACCAAACTACCACTATGGAAAGGCAGGATTCTGTCGCGTCTTCGAAGAGTGTCTCCGTGAGATGGACGGTTCAGCGGTCTCGCTCCCCAATAGAATCTTCATGGTCCATCCGAGAAAATCAACGTGGGAGGTGCTCGAACTGCTGGGAGAGAAAGTTTCAGTCGAGCCTGTCATGACTGACGGACATTTCAATGTCTCGCTGATTACGAACGCCAAAGAGCTCTTCGAACCGGAGTACGGGACGGTCGTATCCGGCGAACCCGTAATACGCTCCACTTTTGACGTATACCTCAGCGAAAACACGCTGACCTACGTCAGGGAGCCGTGCACTCGCGCCGACACGGAGGCGACGTTCCTCCTGCACCTCTACCCCGCCGACGTGAACGACCTCCCCGACCGTCGCAAGAAGCACGAATTCGACAACCTCGACTTCGATTTCAACAGTCACGGCGTGATATTCAACGGCAAATGCATCGCGAGAATCTCGCTGCCGCAATACGACATCACTACCATTAGCGCCGGACAGTACGTCCCCGTAGCAGGCGGCTACAACCACCTCTGGGAAGGGGAGTTCCCGATCTCTCTGATTGCCAACGTCGAAGCGGCAGTTCGCTCCGCCGAACCCATAATCCGCTCCACCTTCGACATGTATCTCAGCGAAAACACTCTGACATACGTCAGGGAGCCATGCGCCCCGGCCGACACAGAGGCGACGTTCCTCCTCCACCTCTACCCGGTTGACCTGAACGACCTCCCCGACCGTCGCAAGCAACACGGATTCGATAACCTCGACTTCGATTTCAACAGTCGAGGCGCGATATACGACGGCAAATGCATGGCAAGAATCTCGCTGCCGCAATACGACATCGCTACCATTAGCGCCGGACAGTACGTCCCCGTAGCAGGCGACTACAACCACCTCTGGAAAGGGGAGTTCCCGATCTCTCTGATTGCCAACGTCGAAGCGGCAGTTCGCTCCGCCGAACCCATAATCCGCTCCACCTTCGACGTGTATCTCCATGAAAACACACTGGCCTACGTCAGGGAACCGTGCGCCCCGGCCGACACGGAGGCGACGTTCCTCATCCACCTCTACCCGGTTGACGTGAACGACCTCCCCGACCGTCGCAAAAAGCACGGATTCGACAACCTCGACTTCAACTTCGACCGGCGCGGCGCTACATTCGACGGCAAATGCATGGCCAATGTCCCTCTACCGAAATACGACATCGCCACGATTAACATCGGCCAGTATGTCCCCGTGGACGGCGGCTACAACCACCTCTGGGAAGGGGAGATCCGATTTGAGCGGTAGATGGAACGCGCCCCCACCCTAGCCCTTGAAGGGGGAGAGGATTTCACTGTAGACCAGTCCGGGGCTTCACCATTAACACCGGCCAGTACGTCCCCGTGGACAGCGGCTACAACCACCTCTAGGAAGGGGAAATCCTCTGGCAAGAGCGCGAATGAGCATTCCCGTCCCATCCCTACCCGTGCACGTTCCTCCGCAACGGCTGGCCCTTGCGGCGTTCCTGTCCCTGCTCATAGCCGCGACCGCGCTGCGCTTCTATGACCTGCCGGGGCATGACCTGTGGTATGACGAAGCGGTTGCCTCCAACAATTCGAGCGGCGCCCTCTCCGAAGTAGTCCCCAATACCCGCCAACGCAACTCCTCGCCGATCCTATACCCCCTGGCGCTGTGGGCGGTCCAGAAAGTGGACGTATCCGCCTTCAGCGTCCGCGTTCTTCCAGCCACGGCCAGCGTTCTGACCGTCGCCGTGATGCTCTTTCTGCTCCCGCGCCTCGGGATCGCTCGGGGAGCCGCGTTTCTCGCGGCCCTCCTGACCACCCTCTCGGTTGCCGCGATATATCACGCTCAGGACGCGCGCGAATACTCCATCGACGCACTCCTCGCCGTGCTGATGATAGCCGGGCTGCTGTGGTATCTGCGGGACGGCAGGAAGGACCTCCTCTGCGTTTCGCTGTTCCTCGCGCCGCTGCTCCAGTACGGCTTGGTCCTGTTCGGCGCCGCAGTAATAGCCGCCGCTATGCTTCTACCCTCCCCCCAGACCTTGGCCGCGGCAGAAGGGAATACATACCCAGGCCGGGTTCGCAATTGGATCGAGCAGCGCAGCGCCCTCCTATGGCCCGCAGCGTGCTTCCTCGCCGGGTGCGCCATAAGCTACGCGGTTACTTTGCGCTACCAGTGGGGGAGATGGGGCTGGGGAGCGGATTCCTACCAGACGAATCGCTATCAGGGAGGATTCGATGCGCCCTCAATCTTCGAGTTTTCGTTTGATGGGACTTGGCGTTTATTGACCTATCATTTGCCGGAGGTTGTTGCCGTATTGGCAGTTGGGGCATTCGCCCTGATGCTGATGGCATCCCTGAAGAGGCGGCGACTCGATGCCATTGCAACCCTGGCCCTGCTGGCCGTCGGCATCGCCATTTTCGCCGCCCTGCTGACAATTTACCCTCTGGGAGCGATTCGCCAAAACCTCTATCTGGGGCCGATCATCTTTCTGGCGGCCGGCGTCTCCATCTATTGGATGGCGGAAAGTCTGGCCCCGCTCACAAGGCGGGCGTGGATGGCGCCCGCGCTGGCCGCCGCCGCGGCCGGCGCAATAGCCCTTGCAGGGGTGAGCGCCCTATCGCAGGACAGTCCGTATAAGTCAGGCCAGAACGCCAAGTCCGTTATCGCCTTCTTGGAAAAGAACGTGGAGGAAGGAGATATGGTTTACGTAGCCACTTATGCAATCCCTCCTATCAAGTTCTATCAGGATGAAAAACCGAGCAACTACTACTATGCAGAGGCAGGATGCTGGGACGCCTTCGAAGAGTGTATCCAGGAAATGCTTCAGTTAGCCCTCTCGCGTCACGGTGTCACAAATAGAATCTTCATGGTCCACAACTACGAATCAATAGGGGAGGAGTTGGATCTGCTGGAAGAGCAAGTTTCAGTCAAGCGTTTCCTTGCTGACGGAGAGTGGAATATATCTCTGATTGCGAACGTCAAAGAGTTCGTCGAACCGGCGTACAGGACATTCGTATCCGTCTACGAGGCGGTTGTACCCGGCGAACCGGCAATCCGCTCCACCTTCGACGTGTATCTCCGCGACAACACGCTGACCTACGTCAAAGACCAGTGCACCCCCGCAGACACCGAGCCGACGTTCTTCCTACACCTCTACCCGGTCGACGTGAACGACCTCCCCGACCCGCGCAAGAAGCACGGCTTCGACAACCTCGACTTCGATTTCGACCAGCGCGGCGCTACATTCGACGGCAAATGCATCGCGAATATCCCGCTGCCGGAATACGACATCGCCACCATTAGCGCCGGCCAGTACGTCCCCGTAGAAGGCGGCTACAAACACCTCTGGGAAGGGGAGATCCGGCTTGATGAGTAGCGAGGACGCAAAGGCCGCGTGCGAGAATGAGCGAATGAGCATTCCCGCCCCATCCCTACCCGTGCGCGCTTCTCCGCAACGGCTCGTCCTCGCGGCGTTCCTGTGCCTGCTCATAGCCGCGGCCGCGCTGCGCTTCTATGACCTGCCCGGGAATTCCCTGGAGTATGACGAAGCGGTTGCCGCCAATAATTCGAGCGGCTCCCTCGTGGAGGTAGTCCCCAACACCCGTCACAGTAACACCGCGCCGATCCTCTACCCCCTCGCGCTGTGGGCGGTACAGAAAGTTGAGAGTACGCCCTTCAGCATCCGCGTTCTGCCGGCCGCGGCAAGCGTTCTGACCGTTGCCGTGATGCTCTTTCTACTCCCGCGACTCGGCGTGAGCCGGCGGGCAGCCTTTCTGGCGGCCCTCTTGACCACTCTTTCCGCCGCCGCAATACAGCAAGCCCAGGATGCGCGCGAATACTCCATCGACGCGCTGCTGGCCGTGCTGATGATAGCCGGACTGCTGTGGTATCTGCGGGACGGCCGGAAGGCCCCGCTCTGCGTTTCCCTGTTCCTAGCGCCGCTGCTCCAATACGGTATGGTCCTGTTTGGCGCCGCCGTATTGGGCGCCGCTATGCTTCTACTCCCACCGACTTTGTCGGCATCGGAAGGGAATTCGTACCCAGGCCGGATTCGCAATTGGATCGAGCAGCGCATCGCCCTCCTATGGCCCGCAGCGTGCTTCCTCGCCGGCGGAGCCATAAGCTACGCCGTCACTTTGCGCTATCAGTCGCCGCAAGGGGGCTGGGCATCGGATCACTATCTATCGGAGTATTACTATCAGGGAAAATTCGATGCGCTCGCAATCTTCGAGTTTTCAATTAACGGGATTTGGAATTTACTGACGTATCATTTGCCGTGGGTTGTTGCGATAGCGGCGCTTGCCGCATTCGCGATCCTACTGGGCGCAGCAGTCCTCAGAAAGTTTCAAGGAAAGCTGCAACACAACGCCATCACGGTTTTATTTTCGCTTTGCATTGCAGTTTCCGTTGCCGCTGCACTGCTGAGCATATATCCCCTTGGGGACATCCGACAGGCTATCTATCTGGGGCCGGTCATCTTTCTGGCCGCCGCCGTCGCGCTTCATTGGATGGCCGGTTCTCTCACCGCGCTCACGCGCCGGGCGTGGATGGCTCCCGCGCTAACCATCGCCGCCGCCGGCGCAATAGCCCTCGCCGGAGTGGCCGCCATGCGGCAGGACAGTCCATACGAGAGCCGATATGACACCAAGCCCGTTCTCGCCTTTCTGGAAGAAAATGTGCGCGAAGAGGACATGGTTTACGCAGGCCGGGCGGCAGCCCCGACCATCCAGTTTCATCAAGGAAAACCGGACAATTACTACTATGGAACCCACTGGTGCCGGGATTTCGCCGAACCGTGCCTCCGTGAAATGGCCAACTTAGCCTACTCGCTCGGCATCATAAACAGCAGAATCTGGTTTGTTACTGATAATAGATTGAAGCTGTTGGAAAATATGCCAGAACCTTCGGTTGAGCGTCTCACTGGTGGCAAAATACCGGAACTCTATCTGATTACGAACAGCAACGAGATAATTGCAAGAGCCGAGGAAATGACCGCAAGAATCGAAGAGATGATGTTCCAGCCAGAAACCATAATCCCGATCCGCTCCGACTTTGACGTATATCTCAGCGAAAACACGCTGGTCTACGTCAGGGAGCCGTGCGCCCCGACCGACACGGAGGCGAAGTTCTTCCTCCATCTGCACCCGGTTGACGTGAACGCCCTCCCCGACCGTCGCAAGAAGCACGGCTTCGATAACCTGGACTTCGATTTCTACAGTCGCGGCGCGATATCCGACGGCAAATGCATCGCGAATATCCCTCTACCCGAATACGACATCGTTACGATTAACACCGGACAGTACGTGCCAGTCGAAGGCGGATACAAAAACCTCTGGGAAGGAGAGATCCGGATCGCTCTGATTGCGAACGTCGAAGCGGCAGTTCGCTCCGCCGAACCCGTAATCCGCTCCACCTTTGACGTGCATCTCAGCGACAACACGCTGACCTACGCCAAAGAACCGTGCGACCGTGCAGACACAGAGGCGACGTTCCTCCTACACCTCTACCCAGTCGACGTGAACGACCTCCCCGACCGTCGCAAGAAGCACGGATTCGACAACCTCGACTTCGATTTCAACAGTCGCGGCGCGATATCCGACAGAAGATGTATAGCGAATATCCCTCTACCGGAATACGACATCGCTACGATTAGCACTGGCCAGTACGTCCCCGTAGAAGGCGGCTACAACCACCTATGGGAAGGGGAGATCCGGCTTGCTCAGTAGCGGGAACGGCTCGCAGGGCTTCGCACTGAATGATCTATGGCGCGCCCTGACCGCGCGCGTTTCTCCCGAACGGCTGGCCCTTGCGGCGTTCCTGTGCCTGCTCATAGCCGCGGCCGCGCTGCGCTTCTATGACCTGCCCGGGAATTCCGCATGGCTTGACGAAGCGGCAGCAGCCAACCTTTCCAGAGGCACAATCCGGGAAGTCGTCTCCGGCACCCGTGGCAGTAACTCCGCGCCGATCCTCTACCCCCTGGCGCTGTGGGCGGTCCAAAAAGTCGAGAGTACGCCCCTCAGCATCCGCGTTCTGCCCGCCGCGGCAAGCCTTCTGACCGTCGCCGTGATGCTCTTTCTACTGCCGCGACTCGGCGTGAGCCGGCGGGCCGCCTTTCTGGCGGCCCTCTTGACCACTCTTTCCGTTGCCGCAATAGAGCAAGCCCAAGATGCGCGCGAATACTCCATCGACGCACTGCTGGCCGTGCTTATGATAGCCGGACTGCTGTGGTATCTGCGGGACGGACGGAAGGCCCTGCTCTGTGTTTCCTTGTTCCTCGCGCCGCTGCTCCAGTACGGCTTGGTCCTGTTCGGCGCTGCCGTAATCGCCGCCGCTATGCTCTTACTCCCCCAGACCTTGACAACGGCGGAAGGGAATTCGTACCCAGGTCGGATTCGCAATTGGCTCAAGTCGCGCATCGCCCTCCTGTGGCCCGCAGCGTGCTTCCTCGCCGGCTGCGCCACAAGCTACGCCGCAACTTTGCGCCATCAGTGGCAGCAAGGAGGCTGGGGATCGGGTGGTTACTTATCGCCGTATTACTATCAAGAGAAATTCGATGCAGCCGCGATATTTGAATTTTCGGTTGATGGAATTTGGAACTTATTGACCTATCATCTACCAGACGTTGTTGCCATAGCAGCGCTTACCGCATTCGCTATCCTACTGGGCGCAGCAATCCTCAGAAAGTTTCGAGGAAAGCTGCAAGACAACGCCATCACGGTTTTATTTTCGCTTTGCATTGCAGTTTCCGTTGCCGCTGCCCTGCTGAGCATATATCCCCTTGGGGACGTTCGCCAAGTTATCTATCTGGGACCCATTGTTTTCCTGGCCGTCGGCATCGCGCTTCATTGGATAGCCGGTTCTCTCGCCGCGCTCACGCGTCGGGCGTGGATGGCTCCCGTGCTAACCGTCGCGGCCGCCGGCGCAATAGCCCTGGCCGGAGTGGGAACCATACGGCAGGACAGTCCATACGAGACCCGATATGACGCCAAGGCCGTCCTCGCCTTTCTGGAAGAAAATGTGCAAGAAGAAGACATAGTTTACGTAACCGGTTATGCAGCCCCTTCTATGCGGTTCTATCAACCTGAAAACCCGAGCAACTACTACTATCAATACTATGGAAAGGCATATTGTGCGTACGTCTTCGAACCGTGTCTCCGTGCGCTGGCTGATTTAGTCTCCTCGCTCCCCAATGTCCCAAATAGAATCTTCGTGGCCCACCAAAGCGGAGCAACATGGCCCACAGTGTCCGGCTGGACCGAGACTACAGCATCCGGCGAGAAGAACGGCAGGACGCACCGCGTTCAGACAGATACTGCCGACCCTATAAGGACAGCCCGGTTAGAACTGCTGGGAGAGCAGGTTTCTGTTGAAGGTATCATTACTGACGGAATTTTCAATATCTCTATGATTACGTACCCTAAAGAGTCTTTCGAACTGGCGGCCCGCTCCTCTTACCAGTCCCTCGTATCCGGAGAACCCGCAATCCGCTCCACCTTCGATGTGTATCTCAACGAAAACACGCTGACATACGTCAAGGAGTCGTGCGTACGCGCAGACACCGAGGCGACGTTCTTCCTACACCTATACCCGGTTGACGTGAACGACCTCCCCGATCGTCGCAAGCAGCACGGATTCGACAACCTCGACTTCGATTTTAGCGGGCGCGGCGCGATATCCGACGGCAAATGCATGGCGAGAATCTCTCTACCGGAATACGACATCGCTACCATTGGCACCGGCCAGTACGTCCCCGTAGCAGGCGGCTACAACCACCTCTGGAAAGGGGAAATACCGCTTGATGAGTAGCAAGGACGCAAACGCCGCATTGATCCAAACCAACCCGCGCCCAAAACACGGCCCGACCCGGACGTTACAGCCGAACCAACGGGCCAGAAACCCTACGCCTGCTCGCTCCTAAACCTGTTCACCCCAAGCCAGACCAACCAGATTATCCAGAGCAAGTAGCTCACCACGGGCAAGGTCAACAACAGCCTTACCTGATTAATGTCGCTAGGATCGGCGATGATTATCGCTATTGGCACCAGCGCCGCCGCCGAAAACGCCGCCGTTAACCAGGACAGAATCTTGTTCGCCCCCCCGGACGCCCAGATCCCCAAACTCAGAACCAAGGCCGCGCCCACCAATGTCGGACCCCGCATCTCCAACAAGCCGATATTCGCGGTATAGGCGGCCCGCGCAGACACCATCGCCGTTTCCACGTGCTCAGGATGGAGGTCCGCGCGCTCCACCGCGTGGGAAAGCGCCGCTGATACCCACGCCCCAACTACCACAAGACCCATCAGGATCAGCCCCACACGGGACAACGCAGAAGCCCAACCCGGGCCCCGGTCCTCACCTACCACACTCCAAAGACCATAGAACGTCAACAGCGGACCAACCGGAGACAGAAAGGCTGAAAGGTGGGACCCGAGAGGGTTCGCTTGAATAGCCCGTATCGCTTCATCCGCGTCCGTAACGTCCGTACCGGAAACCAGTAGAGTACTCGGCCGTATCAGGTAAGACACTACGGTCAACAGCGGACCCGCTATAAGCGCCAGAGCGCCGATTCTCTTGCTATCCACAGTACGAGCTCCTCTCGAAGGTTTCTAGCGGCCGGCTGCCTTCCCGTCCTTGGCCAAGGCAGCCGTTATAGCCCATTCCGGGAATCGTTGCAACCAACCGCCCCTTCGGACGCGAAGTCCTCAGCCGCCTACAGGGAAGGATGGAATCGCAGAAGTACGTCGGCGCACTCCACCGCTGACCGCGTGAAAACTCCCTCATCCGGTTGATACAATCACAGTCAGCACACCCCCCCTGTAGCTCTGAGAAATGGACGCTGGAAATGACACGAATCTGGGTCGTGACCGGAATTGCCGCCGCCGTACTAATCCTGCTGTCCGTTGCCTGCAGAAGCCAAAGCCCCCAGCCAACGCCAATCCCCACCACGCCCCCTGCACCGACCCGCGCCCCCGCCCCAACCACCACCAACACGCCAACGCCCGAACCCACTGCGACCAACACTCCGGCCCCCGAACCCACTGCAACCAACACCCCTGCCCCCACGCCAACCCCAACGCCTTTCTCCCCAAGCTCCATACTCTGGACCTACGAGACCAGCGACAACGTACTGTCCTCACCCGCAGTGGTGGACGGTGTGGTCTACTTCGGATCAACCGACTCTTTCGTCTACGCCCTCGACGCTGACACCGGTGAAGAGCTCTGGAAATACGAGACGGGAGATGGCGTGATTTCATCACCCGCCGTGACCGACGGCGTCCTATACGTAGGGTCGAACGACAATTCCGTATACGCCCTCGACGCTGACACAGGCGAAGAGCTCTGGAAATACGAGACCGCAGCATCCGTCTTCTCATCCCCCGAAGTCGCCGACGGCATCGTATACGTCGGCTCCCTCGACGCCTCCGTATACGCTCTCGACGCTGACACAGGCAGCCTACTGTGGAGCTACCAGACCGCAGGATTGGTGGTCGCAAAACCCACTGTGGCCGACGGTATCGTCTACGTTGGATCCAATGACGCATTCGTCTACGCATTCGACGCCGGCACGGGCGAAGTCCAATGGACCTACGAGACTGGGGCCGGGGTCCACTCCAGCCCAGCCGTGGCCGACGGCTCCATCTACTTCACCTCATGGGATGCATACGTCTACGCCCTAGAAGCCGACACAGGCGGACTGCGATGGAAACACCGAACCGGTGACCACGTGTCATCCTCCCCTGAAGTCGCCGACGGCATCGTATACGCCGGATCATCCGACGCCTTCCTCTACGCCCTAGACACCGAAACCGGTTTCCTCATCTGGAAATACAATACCGGAGAGGCCATATATGCATCCCCCACGGTGAACGACGGTATCGTCTACGTCGGCTCCTCCGACAACCACATGCACGGGATCGACGCGCTCACCGGAGACCTCTACTGGCACTTTGAAACAGGCGCCGAAGTCGGATCCAAGGTCGCAGTTGCCGATGGCGTCATCTACTTCGGATCATGGGACCACCGGATGTACGCAGCCGAAGCCTTTGACGCCGCAACAGGAATAGCCAGCGGCATCAAACAGGAAGACCACGAGCCGACCGGATTCGTATGGAGATACGAGACCGGAGGATGGGTCGCTTCCTCCCCCGCCCTGGCCGACGGCGTCCTATACGTAGGATCCAATGACACCTACGTCTACGCATTGGACGCAGACGACGGCGAAGAGCGATGGAGATACGAGACCCAGGGGATCGTGCTGTCATCCCCCACGGTCGCTAACGCCGCCGTATACGTCGGATCCGCTGACGCACACCTATACGCACTGGACGCAGACTCCGGAGAACTAAACTGGAGATACCATACCGGAGAGTGGATCATCTCCCGTCCCGCAGTCGCCGACGGCGTCGTATACGTCGCATCCGCCGATAACTCCGTGCACGCACTCTACGCCAACACCGGAGGCCTGATATGGCGCCAGGAAACCGGAGACACCATAGAGTCCTCCCCCACAGTCGCCGACGGCGTCCTATACGTCGGATCCAGCGACAACCACCTCCACGCGATGGATGCAAAGACCGGAGAGGTCAAATGGAAGTACGAAACGGAAGGCCGGGTCGTTTCCACGCCCACAGTGGACGACGGCGTGGTCTACGTCGGCTCCTGGGACGACCACCTCTACGCACTCGACGCAGAAACCGGCGAATTGATTTGGCGATACCAGACCGAAGACGCAGTTGACTGCAAACCAACCGTGGCAGACGGCGCCGTATACATCACAGGACATGACCATCACGTCTACGCACTCGACGCCGACACCGGCGAAAAGAAGTGGGACTACCACACAGGGCACGACATACACTCCTCGCCAGCACTGTGGAACGGCATTGTCTACGTCGGATCCTGGGACCACTACGTATACGCACTCGATGCCGACACCGGAGAACTAGTCTGGCGATACGAAACCGGAGCCAGAATCCGTTCCTCCCCACTGGTGGCAGACGGCATCCTCTATATCGGATCCGACGACCGATTCGTCTACGCCCTCGACGCAACCACCGGAATAATAGACGGCCCCTAGCCAGCCCCGCCGCTCTACCCGCCCTCAGAAGCCGGCCAGCGCGATCTACCGGAACACCCAGACCACGGGGCAAGCAGCGGCGGCGGGCTACACCGTCCACCGGCGCCGAAGGCAAGACCACAGCCAAACCCCGGCCCTCCATATGAGGGCTCCGTGACCGTAGGGGGCTCCCCCCGTAGGCCATCCCGCGTTCCATTTGACTTGGGAATATGGTTCGGTTAGATTCCACGTCATGATTGACGTGGGACCGCTGTTCACCCTTATCGGGTTATCGCTTCTGGAAGCGCTGTTCACCGGATTGGTGTTGGTTGGCGTCGTAGTATTTGCGTACCGCCTCTTCAAGGTGAAAAGCGTTACGGTAGAGCGCGAATCGGAGAGCCGAGACCAAGACCGAGGTGACTAAAGCGTGCCCAGGTTCGATTTTGCCCTCGCTGTATTCCACGTAGGACGTATCTGGTATCTAGCGCGACTCAGGCGACTCGTTCTACCCCTTGATGAATAGACCCCACCGGTCATCGCCCACTCTGAGGTCGTCTCCGGACTGAAGTTGGGCAGAAGTACGAACTGACCCTAAATCCTGCTAGGGCGCAGCGGGTGCTGCCACCGAAGCCCCGGGAATCGGCTGAAGTCGGAATCGGTCGACACCATCGTACAACCATGCTCCATCGCGACCGCCGCATGCTGGGCGTCCGCGGCCAGCTTCCCGGCGGCTCCCGACTCGCGGCACAATCTCTCGAATATATTCAGATGGTCCGGGCCGGGACCCACAACGCGAGCCGTAGGGCGTTCCACCAGCGAAGACACGAACGCGAACGACTGGTCGAGAGTGGATGGCGGATCGAAGATCCGGGGATTCGTCACGATTCGGATGAAGCCGGACAAAACGAGGACCGAGAGAGCGAACGGCTCAGACCCCGTCGCCAAACGGGTGATCCAGCTCGCATACTCGGCGTGATCAGGGGTCGAGTCCTCGACGTGTGCATATATCAGCACGCTCACGTCAGGAAGCATCATCCCAAATCATCCGCGCCAACCCCTGAAACCGGTCTCGTCATCCTGTGCATCGAGCGCCCTCGGACGGTCGAGGTCGACCCCGAGGCGGGGACGTACTCCGCGCACGGTCACCAACTGGAAGGGCGGCTGCTCCGACGGCTCGCGACGCTTTAGAGCATCGTCCAACGTTCTGGAAATAAAAGCGCTCACGCTGATGCCGCGGGTTTTGGCCGCACGGCGCAACTGCTTCGCAAGCTGGTCATCAAGTGAAATCGTCGTTCTCATGATGCACTAGCATAACATACCTTCACCGCTGCATAACAGCCCTTCACCGCTGCATAACGTTGGACAATCACACACCGGTCACCCAGCTCGTCCATCGTAGGGGCGGATCGCGATCCGCCCGCCAATCCCCCGCACACGCGGGGATAGACCCACAGATCACGCGGTCCGGCACGCGCCTCTACGCAATCCCCCGCACATGCGGGGATAGACCCCCATCCTTCATTCCGCTTTTCCGAGCCTCAGACAGCCGCCATCCTCAGCAGGATATCGACCAGCAGGATGCCGACTAACACGATGCCTGCCACGATGCCTGCCACGATGCTTAGCACGATGTTGCCTAGCGTGATACCGCTTAGCACGACGCCGCCCGGGATGGTCATCGCCAGGGCCTCCACGAACTGCACCCACCACGCCCACCCTGCTATCGCCCCCCACACAGGTAACAGAGGTAACACCAACACGCTTCATTCCGCCTTTCCGAGCCGCCTCCCCGCAAACGCGGGGATGAGACCGCAACCCCCCACTGCGCGCCCGAGGGATCACGATCCGGGCCATCTCACCTTTTCGTATGCCGCACAATCCCCGTGCGCGCCGGGTATTGCGTTTTAGTACCTAACTAACTACCATGAAAGCAGGGGCTTGAAAAGCCCTGACTTTGACAAGGAGGATTGACATGGCAATGGACCGAAATCGGAAGTACCGACAAATGGCGGCCCGGGGCAAGTACCAGAGGCTCTACACCTACCTGTGCAGCCTCCCTAACCACGAGTGGCGGGCATCCTTCCGCGAGATCGAGCGCGTCATCGGCTTCGACCTGCCCATGTCAGCCCGCCTCTACCGGCCCTGGTGGTCGAACGAAAGCAGCGGCGGCAGCCACACCCAATCCCGGGCCTGGACCGCAGCCGGATGGAAGACCGCCGAAGTCGACGTGGACGCCGAAACCGTGACGTTCCGGCGCAAGCCCCCGGAGGCCGCCTACAGGCCGAACCTCGACCAAGTGTGGCCCGTCCATTCCGCCGGCGCGTGGCCCGAGGGCCTGAGCCTCAGCCGCAAGGACGCCTATCTATAAGGAGAGGAGCTGACCCGCCCGATGTTTGTCGATACCAACATACTGGTCAAGGCCCGCGTCCTGGAGGCCCCCGGCCACGCCGCCGCAAGGGCCGGTCTCGACCGAGCCTTCCGCCAACCTGAACCGCCCAGAATCAACCGACAGGTGCTGCGAGAGTACCTCGCAGTCGTTACCCGCCCGCAGCCCTGGACGCTCGGCATTACACGCAACGAGGCCCTCGCAGACGTGGAAAGGCTCACCTGGGCATTCGAGATACTAGAGGACGGCCCCGCAGTGACCGACGCATTGCTCGCGTTGTGCTGGGAGGTACCCGTGAGCGGGCGGCAGATTCACGACGCCAACATCGTCGCAACCATGCTCGCCTACGGAGAGCGCACGCTGCTGACCTTCAACACCAAGGACTTCCGGCCATACGAAAACCACATCCAACTACTCGCCGCCTAGCCTGCTTGAACGCCCCCGGTCTGGGCCTTTTGTCTCGATTGCTCCAATCCGCAGGACGGATGAACCGGCATACGACGTCACCTTCTGGAACCGGCGCGGCGTCCCCTTAGAACCATCCGATAAGCTCCGACTCAGTCGCCTTTGGCAGACGCTTGATCAGGATGCCCTCGCGGTCATCATAGATACTGGCGTCGATCGAACCGCCAATGTCCAACTCCGCGAAAACCAGCAAGCCGTTGGCCAACCGAAGGTCAAACGACAGCGCACCGTCCACGTCAACAGTAATTTCAGGTTCTACCGTCTTGTCAAGCGCGGCCGCAGCTATACGAGAGGCGGCCTCGATCACGGCAACTGTAGGCCGTTTGCCCCCAAATCCCCCGGAAAAGGAGTGAACAGCAGGATGCAACGGCGGCGCGTTCACCACCAGATCCAACCGGTCCTGCGCGTCTTTGCCCCGCCAAACGAGCTGCGGATCCAGATCGCGGTTCCGCCGCTCGTACGCCAGCCTGATGGAAGTTTGCTCCTCGTCTTTCATCAAAAGCTCCTGCTCCACAGAAGGCAGGTTCGCGCGCCGAGCCTTCTCATGCGTCAGAGTCTCGACAGACTTCGCTCGCTTTGCCTTGGCGCGTCGGGGCATGGAATTCAACCCTCCGTATCGAATGCGTGCGAGTCGCGCTGCGGCCTGCAAAAACCGCTTGTCAATCTATCTATGTGCTCGGATAGGTCAGGCGCCACACTCTGCCAGAGTGGGTCCAAGATGAAGGTGACGCCTTCCCGCCGTGCAAGTTTGGCCGCCGGCACGAAGTCACTGTCGCCGGATACTAGGACAATGATGCTAGCCTGCTTCTTCAGTGTGATCGTGGCGATGTCAAGTCCGATTCGCATATCCACTCCCTTCTGACGTAAATAGAGGTAGAAATCAGAGTCCTTGAGATCGGACACTCCGATACCACCCTTCAGGAGACGCTCCTGTGGCTTCTGTTTCAGAATCCAGGATCTACCATGCGGCTTTGTGACTTGCCCTAGCCTCAAGGCGAAGTTAGGTTGTTGCAGCAGCGCGTCAAAAAGCTGGCGTCGGAAGATCGCCACGTCCGATTTGGAGTAGTCGATCGCACGCTCGCTTATCGGTTTGTGAGCTCTATTTGGGTACGGCCAGGCGTCGTAGTAAAAGCAACGGTATAGAAGCTGAAAGCAATTCGGAGTCTTATAAACTTTATTTAATTGCTCAAGGTGCCTCCGGACCAGCTGTGAAATCGCTTTTACTACATCGTGAGGATCCGAAGTATCGATGTCCTTCCGAACGTTGGGCAACCGCTTCAGGAAGTACCCGCCGTCAATGAGAATCGCCGCCTTAGCCGTCACAGCCACCGAACGCCATCCAAAAGAAAAAGCCCCAAGGGGTCGGTCTAGCTCACAATTACCGGACTGGCCGGGAGCTGGGCGTACTGCCAAGGGGCGAATGTACAAGCTAGACTAACAGAAGTTGACATACCTGTCGACACCCATGTCGGAGCATCCGCGCCCGCCGCCGTCAGTAAACCCGACTTCAGCCGTTGGCATAGGTGGGCCTGTACAGCACAGAAGCGGGGAGTGTGATTGGCCCTGCTCCTACCTGCCTGATCAAGTACGGCCCGCGGCCGAATCGGCGGATCGCCTCCTCTGCCGCCTCCTCGAACGATTCGTACGTATCCACGAGCTCCCCCCCATAGAAGACGACCCACTTGCCGAAGTGGTCGGTCTCCAGCACGCCGCGCATCTCCTCGTAAGCCGATATCTGTCTACTGAGTGTGGTCATGTCAGCCCTCCCATGTTCACGTCGCCGGTGAACAGACTCCTTAAAGGGTATTCACAGTATACATACAGGGTGCATACAGGGGCAGGCGTAGGGACACGATGGGTTTGTTAGCGCGCCGATGCGGAACCACCACCACTCGATTTCCCGCGAAAACCCCTCCACTGATCCACGCATTGCTCGCGTTGTGCTGGGAGGTATCCGTGAGCGGGCGGCAGATTCACGACGCCAACATCGTCGCCACCATGCTGGCATACGGAGAGCGCAGGCTGCTGACCTTCAACACCGAGGACTTCCGGCCATACGAAAACCACATCCAGCTACTCACCGCCTAGCCTCCCAAGGCTAGCGGTGAACGTATCGGCAATGGCGGAATTGCATGAGCTACTCGGGCAGCCGCACAGCCTTCTATTCTTTTCTTCTCGGCTGCTTCATTCGATCATTTAGTCTGGAGGAACTCGGGATCGCGTTTTCAATGCAAGCAGCCTTCGGAACTCTACAAGGAACTTGTCAGGGCCCTCTATAGCTTCCACTTGGACGTGGGCGTACCGCCAGGGCCGCCACGATTCTTCAACATACTGGTCTTCAGGGCGCCACTCCACTTGAACCCGGAAAGGCGTTCCCTCGCACTGTGCCGCCCTGCACGCAAATTCCAGATAGTCGGCGACTGTGTGGTGCGCCTGCCCATAACCCAAAAGATGTTCTACGCGCAGGTCTTCAAGGCGAATCTGCCGCGACAACAGGCGGTCCCTATGCCAGACCGAGAGAGCAGCCTGCTTGAACGCCCCTGGTCTGGGCCTTTTGTCTCGATTGCTCCAATCCGCAGGACGGATGAACCGGCATACGACGTCACCTTCAGGAACCGGCACGGCGTCCCCTTAGAACCATCCGATAAGCTCAGACTCAGTCGCCTCTGGCAGACGTTTGATCAGGATGCCCTCGCAGTCATCATAGATACTGGCGTCGAGCGCACCGCCAATATCCAACTCCGCGAAAACCAGCAAGCCGTTGGCCAATCGAAGGTCAAACGACAGCGCACCGTCCACGTCAACAGTAATTTCAGGTTCTACCGTCTTGTCGAGCGCGGCCGCAGCTATACGAGAGGCGGCCTCGATCACGGCAACTGTAGGCCGTTTGCCTCCAAATCCCTCGGAAAAGGAGTGAACAGCAGGATGCAGCGGCGGAGCATGCCCTTCAGCAAGAACCTCTTGGCCATGACCAACCAATACGTTGGCTTGCCCTTCAGCAGTATCAAGTTTCGCAGCCATCACACCTTCCCTTTGTAACCCTCGTTCGCCAACTGCCGCACAACAGCGGCATTCTGGCGCGACCCTATGATAGTTGAACGCAGCACGCCACTGACCGGTTCTTCAGACTCGCGAAACCCCATCCGCGCCTGCCACCATGCTCGCCTACGGAGAGCGCAGACTGCTGACCTTCAACACCAAGGACTTCCGGCCATACGAAAACCACATCCAGCTACTCACCGCCTAGCCCCCCAAGGCCGGCGTGAACGTATCGGCAACACGGAATTGCATGAGCGTCAAAGAGGACTGCGCTCAGTTCGATACCTCTTTGCGCACCTTGTCATGAAGGAAGTCAAGGTCGACACGGTCCTGTCCTACAGCCTCTTGAATAAGACTCCTGACCCGCGCTTTCGTAAACCGACGCCACCCACCTTCTTCTATGGCCGCAAGTATCCTGCGAGCCACTTTACCGAGGCGCACGTAATCCAACGCCTCCACCTCAACGTGCATGTCCGCCATGTTCGCTACAGGCGTGCGCCCCTTTGTATCTCTCAAAGTCTGACCGTCGGCCTGTAGATCCTCGTCGGCCAACCAAACAATATCGAGCCTGTCAACGCGGTCACCTGCCGAGGCTATTGCCAGCGCAGCCTTCTCAACGTCGCCCACCCCATCCGTGCCGCATCGCCAGAAGGACAGCGAGTTCCCTTGCGTCTTTAGGTCAACAGTCACTGCATCAGCCGGAATCTCACCAGCCGATAACCCCTGCGCGGCTTTCCACTTTGCGCGCGTGATCTTGCGAGCCAGAAACACAGCCTATCCGCCCAAGTCATCAATAACGTCAAGTATGTACTGTCGAAGCCAAGGCTCAGAATCAGAATGAGACCTCAAAACGTCAATCAAGTCGGAGTCCGCCCACGACTCCGCCGCTTGTACAGCGGCATCCCGGATTTCCACAATATCCGTGGCCAAGCCGTCGCGCACTATTCCCACGCTCCATGCAAATGTCCCCGCATATTCATTACGCCCCAAGCAGCGCAGAACCGACGCAGCGAAGCTCGGCCGCGAAGTGTCCACGCAGAAAGCCCCTAGCCACTCAAGAACCTGCTCCCCATTTGCGGACCGCAATGATTCATCGATGATCCCCTCGGCTAGATGCTCGATACCGTCCTCAACAGAATCGATTTCGAAGCTCGCCCGCAGCCTGGAAGCAAGAACCTCTTGACCACGACTATCGACAGCCGCATCTTTTTCTGCGTAACCCCGAAGAAAACCTAGATAAAATTCGGCAATCGCGTTCGCCACGTCTGCCTCGGTACCGAGGATTCCGATACTGCCAGTTCCATCGGCGCTCAGAGTGAACAAGCATCTAGCTATGTTGTCCCGATGGGTTGGTTCATGGCTATGAGGCCCGGCAGCAGCCCAGTTAGAGTCCTCTATATTTCTTTGGTACACCAATCTTATTGCATCACGTATCCTGCACCGAGTCATGCTAGGGTTCATAGAAGTGGGGACGCTTGGCGTAAGATGCAGCGGTTCGTCAGCGGTATGAGTGCTCAGAAAGTAATCGCGAAGTGCCGCAGAATGTTCGTCACCGCTATGAGTGCTCAGAGAGTCATCGCGAGGTGACGTAGGATAATCGACTATTTGATCTTCAAAACTGTGTGGCAGAACGTCTGCCGCTGAGTTTTGTGCATTTATGTGTGGCACGTTATCGAACGCATCGTTTCCCCCAGGAAAGAACTCTAACCATTTCATGCTAGGGTTGCTGAGTCGTTGCAACGTACTCGTGTCAGCCATTACGGTCCTCTCTCGTCCAATCGCTGTACGAAGTCATGCACCTCATCCCAGATTTCTTTCAGATAATCTTCGATCTCACTCTTTTTTGACAAATTCCGACTGGCCACGTGCAAATTAGCGCTCAAGAAGACCCTTGATTCATTTTCGTCATTAAACCGCGGTTCTAATTGAATTGTCCATCGCCGCTCACTCTCATCGAAGATGAGCCTACCGGCGCCGCCAACAAACTGCCAGCCCCTCCCTCCAAGAGACTCAACCGCAAAGAGCCGCCTTGATAGGTATCCGAATGCGGACGCCTCTGCGCCTTGGTCGAAGACCATCTCAACGTTGAATCCAAAAGCCTGAAGCCGCTGATCTCCAAGGGACGTATTGGCTATCGCTTGCCATGCCACCTCAGCCAACCGGCCCAAGTCTTCGCGCGATGGGTAGTCGCGGCTAATCATTGACCGTGAAGAGGACAATTCGAGTGCGATCCGATCTTTGTTCACAGCGAGGCTGCGCTGTGGCTCGGAGATACCGGACTGAATGTTTGTAGCAATTCCAGCGCCGGCCATCTGAACGTCTGTGCCGATCGCACGCCTGAATGACTGAAACTCATCTGGAGCACTGAGCAGGTTGAAGCCAACCAGCACCAAGTTCGCTTTGACTACCTCTGTTGGCATCGTGAAGACCATCACACCTTTCCCTTGCAACCCGCGCCCGCCCGCTGCGGCTCGCGCCGCACGACAGCGGCATTCTAGCGTGACTCTATGATAGCCGAACGCAGTACGCCATGGCTCGGATTCTTCAAACCCGCGAAAACCCCTCCACTGATCGACGCGACCGCGAATCTCATTCACCATCCCCGTAACGTCGTACTCTTGCTCCCGGGTAGACAGCCCCCACCCTCACCGAGACCCCCTTCCCCAGCCCGCTGCCGCACGACAGCGACATTCTCACGCGACCCCCCCACCCCCATCCCCCATCCCCCAACACCCCCCTACCCCGCATCCACCGACACCCGCCCCGCGAGATCCAAGTCCGCAAGCGCCTGCGATAACTCCAGCTGCAACCCCTCCGACACCCCAGCCTCCACGCTGACCGAAAGCTCTATCCGCACGCTCAGATTCTCCCCGGAGCGCAGCTTCGGCAAAACCTTGATACCAAGACGATTCCAAGACTCCGGCGGTATCGCCCCGCTCAACCTGATCGTCGTCTTCCGACCCGCCTGACCCGGAACCCGCGCAGCCGGCCCGACTCTCTCCACAATAGGAAAACCGGGAATCGGCGCCGCAGTAGGAGGAGACTCCATCAACCCCGAACCAGCCGCCGCGCCCTGCCCAGGAGCAGGAGCTTGAAGCGCCCGCGACGCCTCGATCTCCTCCGCCCTCGCCTTCCTCAACAAGAACACCTCCGACTCGAACGCCACCTCCTCCGCCCCCACGCGCTCCTTGTACCACGTCCGCTCGTACTCGCCGCCCCCCCTGTCCACGGACGCCAGCCCAAAGTCTCCACGCTCCACGAACTCCACTATCCGCCGCCTCAGCGCCGCGTCCGGGTCTACCAACCGCGTCAACGCGCCATTCAAAAAACTCTGCCGCAAACTCATCAGCGGCCACGCCCCCTTCTCCTCGAACGCCGGCGGCCAATGCCGGTCGATATACCCCGCTCCCACCGACTCGTTCAGAAGCGCCTCCGAATTCAGCGCGCCGATGATCCGACCGCACAGAGAATCGCCCGAACTCGCGTGGCCCGCCCCAAGATCGATGACCTTCAAACCGCCGTCCGACTGGGCATCCGAAAGCGAAACGAAGCGGTAGCTCGCCCACACCTCGTCCTTGGCCAGGTCGGCAGCATCTTCTACGTTGCGCTGCACCTCCGCAATCTCCGCCCGCCCGAACTCCGCCCCAAGCGTCCCGTCCCGCGCCTCGCGCTCCACGCGACGCCACGCCAGCCACTCCTCCACGCTCCCCCGAAGCTCACGCCCAGGCTTCCTCGCGCACCACACCAGCGAACCCGGATACAGCCGCGCCGACCGCCCGCGCTCCCGCGTCCACCGCCCAATGCGCTCCCGCAGCTGCCCGTCATCCCGCCACTCCTCCCGCGGATCCACCACCACCAACGTCAGACGGGGTGAATCCGGCGCCGCATCCCCGTCCTCCGGAAAATAGACCACCGGAATAGTCGCGCCCCGCTTGAACTCAGCCTCCACCAACCTCCGAACCGCCGGACGTATATCCGTCTCCTCATCCAATGAGGCCCGACGGTCGCTAACCACCTTACGCAACGTCGCCTGATGGTGGATCCGAAAGCCGTCCGTACCCACCTTGCGAATGAAGAAACCCGACTTCTCAAGAGCCAACGCAGCAGTATCGACGCTCGTCGTCTCCACGTCCGGCTCGCCCAGCGCAAAACGCAACTCCGGCAGATGAGCCACCTTGTCCAACTGACCGCCCGAAGACTCGAACAACACCGCAGCCCCCACCCGGCCATGGATGCCCCGCAGAACCCCCTTGGTATCCGCATCCAGCGCCCTCGCGTGAGCCGTCTCCCCCGCGATGTCCGCATCTATCGCAACGTCCAGGCGCTGCTCACCCAACTGACCCAACACCACCGCCCGGAACTCCGGAACGTGCAGCGGCGCAGAACCCAGCGTGATCAGCGGCTCGTTTCGAGCCTGACGAAAATGCTCCCGAGCCGCCCACGACACCCACTGCGCAAGCATCGCCAAAGCGCCGCGAGTCTGCTGGAACTGCGGCAGCGCACGCCACTTACGCTGAAACACCGAGAGCGTCGCAGGATGAAACGGGTAGCACGCCGCAAATCGCTTGCGAAGGAAATCCCTCGCCCTAGCCCCCGTGGTCGAGGTGTCGACCGACGTCCACTCAGACGGAAGCCGAGCCGAACGCTCGAAGCACCAGTCCGCATACACACGCGCCGTATTCTCACGAACCCGCTTGCCGCCCAGGTCCTCGAACAAACGACGACGCACCACCTCGCTGATCTCCGACTCGTCGTTCGCTATAAGGTCGCGCGCAACCCGCCGAACCACCTTCGTGATCCGCTCCTGCCACTCCTGATCCCACACCGTCATCTCCACCTGACTCCGAGGCAGGCTGATCACCGCCGAGGCCCGCGTAGCCCCGGTCACCGCCACCGTCAGGTTCTGGAGAAAGGCATGGAACGGCTCCGCCATCCCGCGATGGCGGTTGACGAAGTTCAACACCTCGTCGAACAACAGCAATACCGGCCCCTCAGCCGCCGCAAACACCCGCCCCAGAGCCTCCGTCCCGGGCGGCGTGCTCCGAGCCGCACTGCCAAGAGCCGCAACCCCCGCATCACCCGCCAACTGACGCGCCAGGTCGATCCACGGCGTCTCACGCCCCTCCCGCGGATCCCAGGCGTTACCGACGAATACCCCCACGCGCGCAGCAGGCGCCTCACCGATGCCCGACTCACGCAGAAGATCCGAGACCCCAGGCAGCGACGCCGCATCTCGACCCGCCCTCGCAAGGTGGTACAACGAGGTCAGAGTGTGCGTCTTGCCACCCCCAAACTGCGTGATCAACGCCATCACAGGCGCCGTGTTCTCCGTCCTCCCCGAAAGACGCCGCAACGCCATGCCCGAATGCTCCGTCAACGCACGAGTGAAGCACGTACGCGAAAAGAACTGCCCCGCATCCCGGTAGTCCGACGGCGCAGTACCCGCAACCACCTGCTCCAACGCAATCGCAAACTCGTCCGGACTGAACGACCGGCCCTCACGCACCTCACGACGCGGCGTTACCACCTTGTACCACGGATTCATCAGCCGTCACCTCGCTATTGATGTTCCACCTTCACCCACAAGCGCCACAACCCCGGCCTGCCGACAAAGACCCCCAGCCCACACTCTAACCCGTTCCAATGTCTCAGAACAGACCGACGTGTATCCCCCCGCCTGCGGTCAACGCTGCTCGACTACCTCGGCGCCGCCAGCAGCATGGCGTCCAGCAAACGCTTCTCCTCGCTGCCGCGCGGATACAGCGCCGACAGCGCATTGGCAAGACGCAGGAAGTCCGGGCCGCTCTCACGTTCCGACTCGATCAGCCCGCGCAGCGCCTGACTCCGACCCGACGCCTGTAGCAGCATCCCCGCGTGCACCCGGTCCAACGTGGTCGCGCTCCGCCTGGTTTCGAGCCCCCCCGACGCGGCCGCCGACCCGCGGCCGACGCGCCGAGCAGGCCCCCGCACCGCCGGCGCCGACTCCGCAAACAGATTCAACTGCGGAGAAAAGTTCTTGGACGCCTCGATCTCGTCGGCAACCGACTCCGCCCCGGACTCCCCAAACAAATCCTCGCCCCGCTCCATCACCGGTATGAGCCGCACCACGCCCTTCTCCGTCTCGATGATGCGATACTCCCAGTCCGGCAGGTGGATGCCCAGCGGCTGCGCAAACCGGCGAACCACGTCGAACGGCAGGCTGTATCTCACCGTCCTCCTGCGCCGCGCCTCCTTCTCGTCAACGCCGTTCCCTGACCCAGTACTCTGAATCGTCCACAGGAACAGAGCAGTCAAACGGGTGTCCTCCTCCAGCGCGCCCGCCATCCCGTTGCGAGCCTGAGCCTCCGCCGTCCCAAGAACGTTTTCGAGCGCGGTGCGCCCAACTACCTCCCAAACCCTTTCCAGATACTCCGGCAAACCGACCTCGCGCCCCTCCGCGGTCTCCACACGGGAGTATCGACTGTATATCTCCAACGCCGGTCCCACGCACGCGAAAATCAGGTCCGCGCCGCGCACGCCCTCGCCCTGAAGACGCTCCATCCAGTCGCCAACCCGCACCGGCAACTCCCGCAGCACGTCCGACCAATCACCCACCGCAGCATCTTCGGCCCGTGGACGGCACACCAGGTGAACGCTGGTGGCCAGCGCAGCCGAATCGCGGGCCCGCAGGCGAGTCTCGCTTTCTGTCGCGATTGGCCAAGAGCCGGTTATCGTCCAGCCGCCGCGAATCATGCCGGAGAGCAGAGCCTCCCAACCCGCGGTCGTCTTGTGAGCGAATACCACGGAACCGATGCCGTCATCGCGCAACACGCGGCGGCCCTCCGCGAACGCGCGCGCCATCGCCTCCTCGAACCATGCGCGATTCTTGGGAAGACCGTCGTTCGCTTTCGTTTCGTCCTGTACAACTTCGCGTTCTTTTGGCGAGAGAGGGTTGTGGGGATCGAATGGGTCGCGTAGCAGTGGGCTATTTGGCAGCGTGCGTTTGAGCCAGACTAGGAAGAAGTCCGAAAGGTCGGCGTAGGGAATGGCGTCGTAGTAGGGCGGGTCGGTGAACCAGATGCCTGCTGATTGGTCAGGGAGAGGGTGGCTGGCGGCATCCCCTTGCAAGACTTGGCCCGATGCCGCAATTCGTACACTGTCTATAACCTCACATGCAGCGCCTACACCTGAGAGAAAGACTCCACGAGCATTGCTCTTGGGTGTGGATTCGCAGAAATCCCATACCATAGGAATCGCCTGCCGAGCGAACAGATTCACAGGGTTTTCAGCGCCGCTCTCCCATCGGGTAAGTGAGTTGTTCCCATCCGCCATTCTGCCCAAAAGTAATGCGGCTAGAGTCCGGTCTGTACCAGGAGTCAACCTCGCCGTTGGTCTCCCTACCTCCACCAACGCCGCCTTCTGTCGCGCCGTGAACAGGTCGCCCCACTGGAGCATCCCATACCTTTGTGCGCTGAACGCACGACCCGCCCCTGAGCCTCCACCGGCAGGAGTGGACTCATCCGGCACCGGGCATAGGCCCTGACTCCCGCGGCGTTCCCACTCCCCCAAAATCTCCGACAACCGCTCCTGCGCCAACCGAACCGCCGTGTAGTCGGCCCCGGTGGGCAGCCGGTAATGACGGCCCTTCTCCCCAGGCCTGAGCATCACAACCGCGGTCATGCGCGCCCCGCCGACGCGGTTGCCATCATCGTCAAACACCGCGTCCGCCCCACCCTTCTGAGTCGCAAGCTGAGTCCTCACCCGATCCGGCGGAAGAACCAGGTTGCAGCATAGGCAGGTCGCTATTGCACGAGCCACCGTGGCGCCGTGCACCTCGCTTTCGGACCTCGGCTCGAATATCTCGAACTCCACGCGCGGGCGCCGCCCGTCGTCGAATCGCTCCACCCTGGGCTTGAGCGCCCACTTGCGCTTGGGCTTGCGGCATAGCCACATGGAACGCATCAGAGGAATCTCCGCGCCGCAATTGGGAGTCTCGCAACGAACCGTACGAGACCACAGATACGCAATGGGTGTCGCCCCGTCCGAGTCGGCCGGGTACAGGTCGGTCAGCTCCTCCTCCGCCTGCACCTTGATCTCCGCTCCCGCCTTCCGCAGCTCGTCCGCAAGGCCCGGACCGTGCCGCGGAATGTCCTCCAGCATCACCTTCAGAATCAGACACGCCACGGGATTCAGATCGCTCGCAAAGGCCTCGCAGCCCAAGCGAAGCGCCTCCAACGGAATCGAGCCGCCGCCCGCAAAGGGATCCACCACCATCGGAGTCTCCCCCGGATGCGCCGCACGCACCAGCGCACGGCCCGTATCCAGGTACTCCTGCTTGGCCGCGTTCTTCCAGTTCGCAAAGTCCGCAATGAAATCCAGCATGACCCGACGCAACCCCTCGTCCGTCCTCACCGAACTGTCCCACTCGCCCGCCCGACCGCTCATGTCGAGGAGAGCCTTCCTCGCCCCGGTCTTGAACTCCTCCGGGCACTGCGAATCGCACGGATCCGGAAGAAGCAACGCCATCAACACCGCACGCGACGACGCCAAAGGACGACGAGCCCACCACAAGTGCAGCGTAGAAGGATGCCCGTGACGTATAGACTTCTCCCGCGCCGCATGACGAGACACCGCCGCAATAGGAAAATCCACCTCCCCCAACCGCTTACAACCCGCCGGAATCATAGCTTGTTTGCCTTTGAATTCGACCGCGATTTGAGATACTCGCGATAGTCATTAACTGACTCCTCAACTTCAGCTTTGGCAAGCCGCTTGATGAATGTTATAACGTCATTCGAGTACACCGTAAGATTACCTCCCTTGGCTTCCCAGCAGTATTGTGGCTGTCCTTTGATGCCATGTTTCCAGATGATGGCTTGGAATGTGTATTGTGTGAACCGTTCTCCATGAAGCTTTTTGATCTGATCAAGGATTTCCGTTTGCCGCAAAGGATGAGATTGATTGGGATCCTGTCGGCGAATCACTGCCAGTGCCCCGTCTTGGGTCGGCTCGCTAGTCACCCCAACAACTGCATCTGCCTCTCCAATCTTCTTGATTGATTCCAACTTAATGCTGAAGACCGTCAACAGACGACCGGTATCCTCTCCGGCTGATACCAATTGTTCTACTGATTGCGCCAGTTCTGCTAGGAATTTATCCGCACCTGAAGGCTTGGCAGCACGTGTGGAAGCTTGGATATATGAGACGGCATCAATTGGCGGATGGGTACCTATAGGCAACAAGCGCCAGTTCATCTGATCCGCCAAATCGATCTGGAATAATTCGAGCAGGATATCTTTGAAGTTGATAACCGAGGTTTGGGTAAGAGAGTATACAACTACACTCAGGTTTTCCTCATTGTACAAGTGGATGGCGTTGTTGCGATACGAGCTGAGCATATCCAGGTTCCGGCGAGTTGGATCGACCTGCACTGTGCTTGGAAAATATTTCTTCGCTTTCTCAAACGCATCCGTCCAGGACAAAGTCTTATCCGTTTGGTCTGTGTTTTTCGCATAGAAAATAGATTCCCCATGCTTCAAGAGGATAGATTTTAACAGAAGTTCCCAAGCATTTAGCAATAGGATCACCGTGCACTCGTCCCTGTATTGGAACATTGGCTTGTTATAAATTTCGATTGCAGCCATCATCGCCGCCTTCGAGTTGCCGATCAAATTCTCGAGTAAATCGTCCTGATCAGTCATGAGATGGTCCGGTAATTCTTCATGCGTGCCAGTCATGACATCATGGTTCATCGAGATTCGCCCGCCGAAAAGCGCTCACGCGGCTTCATACACCACCCTACCCTACCGCAGAACCCCCGCTTGATCATAGCGCCGCTGTCCTCGTAACGTCCCACGCCGTCAAGTCCCTCGATCAGCCGCTTGCCGCGGGGTCGGATGGTCACGGGGACGCCTTGGGCTGATCGAATAGCCGCTTGAGCCAGGAAACAAGAACATCGGCTTGTGGCAAACCGGGATCTAGGAAACCGGCTGCGATGGCTGTGCCATAGGGCCTGCCAGGCTTCTCTTGCCACGCGAGCCAAGTATGAATGATTGCCTTGAGCTTATCCTGATCCTTGAAACGTTGAGCAGGAATGCAGTCCACGCTGGCATTCGCGTGGTCAAACAAAGCGTCTTGTTGTGGAATCAGAAAGCGGAGGAAATCCTCCAGGACGCCGGAGGTCTTGTTGTCCGGCATTATCCAGATGCCGATCCTTGGCAGAAGCGACCCGCACGGAGGTTCGACTATTGTCCCGGTAGGATCCCGGTCGGTGGGCATGTCCGAATAGCCGGCGGCGATGAACTTATCGCGGATAGACTGCCAGCGAGCACCCGGGTAGGTGTCAGCGTCGATGACCACGCCAACAACGGCCCCTTCTTTTTCTTCACTGGCTTTGAGCCAGGTGGGGATGGTTTTGAGTAGATCCCGGTTCCCGTCATGATGGGCGACCTCGTCAAGGTCGAGAATGCCGCGGCTGCGGCAGATCTGCTTCAGAACATGCTTGTCGTCAAGTCCCTCTACCAGCAGTACCTTCCAATCCGCCATTTCAGCGCACCTCGATCCTGTGACGGACTGTAATTGCCACCTCGTTCTTCTCAAACACGGTCGAGATGATATCGCCGCCTCTGCGCGCCAGGCGTACAAGCGCCCCCTCTTCGGGCTCGTCAGCCGACGCCTTCTGGAAGGCTTTTACGGCATCTGCACTGTGAGTCGTAGCGAACACCTGGACGTTGAGCCTTTGGGCCAAGCGGAATATGATGCGCCAGACGTCCAACTGCACGCTGTGATGCAGCCCGTTTTCGAACTCGTCAACCAACAAGATGCCGTCGCGAGCGTTGACGAGGGACAGAACTATGGCGAACAGGCGGTTCATCCCATCCCCGAATGAGCGGAGCGGGACAGGGCGCGGGATGTTGTCGGCGCGTACGATGGCCGTTCTCCCCCCGAAGCGCGTCTCACCACCTACCATTGAGACGGCGGAGATCTGGGGGTCGATGATGCACAACGCTTCGACCATATCCTGCTCACTATCGGTAAGGGCGATTTCGTCCCACAGATGCCCCAACGTACCGGTCTCTTCTCCGCCGTAGGGACTGACCAATACACAGGACATTCGCACTCCGTCAGGCGGTCTAAGAGCAGATCTGCGGACATGCCGGAGGAGGTGATCAAGCCGATAGAACCGTTTCCCTTCCTCCGTCTTGATGACCAAGACAGCTAAACGTTCTGGTTCCTCGAAAGACGATTGATGCTCGGCAACCAACCTCCGCCTTCCGTCCGGGTCTCGTTCCTCTCTGAACCAATCTATAAACATCTTCAGATCCATGGGGTGCGTATTGCCCTTGGTCGAAATGACTATTGATCCAAATTTGTCCGAAAGGCGGGGAAATCCGTGGAACAACGCCGAAACGTGAAAAAAACTCTCGGGATCGTGGAGGCGATCCTCGTCATCTGCCCTCCCGACGTACTCTTCGCGGAACTCGAGAATGTCGTATACGGTGCGAGGAACGGCATTCTGCGTATGAAGGCGCAAAGCTTCGAGAATCGAAGACTTCCCGGTGTTGTTCTTCCCCGTGATCAGCGTCACCCGGCCCAACGGTGAAATCGAGAGGTCTCTGATCCCGCGAAATCCCTGGATGCGCAGGTCCGGAAAGTGCAAACCGCCGCCGGGCGGGTTCTCCTGCATGGGTCTTGATGCTCCTCTTCAGACGGGCTCAGCCAGCCGGGCCGCAGCCCGCAGCTCCTTCACCTCGATATGCTACTCTACCCAATCCCCCAGCGCCCGCACCCCCCAGCTCATCGCATCCACGCCCAGTAACTCCGGCGGATCGTCCGCCGAAAAGCGCTCACGCGGCTTCATACACCACCCTGCCCTCCCGCAGATCCAACTTGATCACGACGCGGCCTCGCCCCGCAAACCGGGCATCGCCTTGTTGATTGCCATGAACAACTTGCGGAAGTTCTCGACCGTCTCTTCCGGTAACTCAGCCAAACCGGTCTTGGGCAGTTCGCTCAACATCCGCCTGGCCGCACGACCCTTGTTGAACGCCTTGCCCTCAGAGTTCCGCACCATCCCGCGCGCCCTGAACGCCTCCTCCACACGCCGCACTATCGGCCCGCTTCCTCCAATTTCCTCCGCCGCAATCGGCGAGCCCTCAAGTTCCCGTTCATACGCGTCATTCACGAATCGCAGGTAAAGCTCATCAGAAAACACGTCCTCCAACGTGGGCTCATCGTCGCGCCCGAGGATTTGCCCAAGAAGAAGCACCTGACGATCTTTTATGATCCAGTCCTTGATTAACCTTTCTCGGACGCTCTTCCCCGCAATATCAGAGTCGAGGAGCACGACGACGTTGAGTCGCTGACCATGGAGCATAGTCGACACGGATGCGGCCTTCGTCGCTCCCCCCGACGGCGTGATGACGAGTCGTTCGTCCAATGAACTCCGGCCTTCAGATCGGAGATTCTCTGCCATCGCGGAAAGAAACCAAAAGTCCGTCACGCCCTCGACGACAAGATTGTATGGCCCCATGAACAAGCTTTGACTGATCGAAAGTCCAAGCGCCGCCTGAAGCGGGAATATAGCTTCCCTGTCTGTGCCATACCAATTCGCGGAGACAGTGGTGCCCCGGTCCTTGCTCTCAACGCAGACTCGGATATCGTCAAGGCGCTCCATGTCGATCATGAACGGCATGTGCGTCGTATAGATGAGCTGGTTATCCTTGGCATATTCACGTAGACGCAACAGTAAATCGCGCTGAGCAGAGGCGTGGAGATGCAGGCCAGGCTCATCCAGAAGAATGACGGCGTTCCTGAAAGTTCCTTTGGTCCCGTGAAGAAAGGTGGTGTCGAACGAGAAGAACCACTGGAAGCCCCTCGATCGGTCGTTCAGCGAAACGAGCGCCGGATCAACTTCATCGCTGACGAAAACGGATACGTGGTGACCGTCCGCTTCAATGCGGATTTTGTACTCGCGCTGAGACCAGTGGTCGGCCAGAAGGTTGGTGAGAGTAGAGGATGCATCGGGCATGTCCAGCATGCGCTGCTCTCTGTCTTGGGCATCAGCGCGTCGGCACTCCTCGTCGAAGTCTAACCCGGCCATCTCCAGCATCATAAGAAAGGTCTTGTCCTCACCGGTAAGCCGATTACGACCCTCTCTGTTTTTGATTTCATTGAGCTGGGCGCTGCCCCGGAAAGGCTTATGGTCATCCATGTAGATGAACGTTGGAATCCAGCCAGTGATTAATTCTTCCAGTCCTATCCTCTGATCCCAGATTTCTATCAGCCCCAGCACTCGGTCAAGAGCACCTTTGGCCCTTTCGCCCTCGACTCTGTCCCACCCTTTGCTTTCTTGAATGGCAGAATTCATCTCGGCTCTCCAATAGTTGATATATTCCCTAAACGCGGCGGGGCCCTTGCCTTCAAGAATCCGCATGGCTTCATCTCGTATACGCGGCAAACGTTCCTTGAATTCTGCGGGCGTACCTTCAATTTCACCTATTGATCTCAGAAGGTCCAGTACCTCCTGTTTCGCGCCTAGAATAACGTCTCCGCCAGGCAAAAGCTTATAGGCATATCCGCCATCATACCGCCTTGCAATCTCAACGCCAGTTTGCTCTACAACGCTGGCTGTGAGTTCAGTAATCTCTCTCGATTCCTCATTTCCGAAGTCGAAGCGCGCCCTTACGACCACCGCATCGGGAGACCGGCCCTTCCTGTCGCGGCGAGGCCATTCGCGGTCGAGCGTATAGGGATCAGGATCGAACGGGTTGAACTTGTGCAGCGCCTGCAGCAGGGCCGTCTTGCCCGATTCGTTCTTGCCCACGATCACCGTGACGTCGTCCACCTCGACCCAGCCCGAATCCAGGATGGATTTGTAATTCTCAACTTTGAATGCCTTCAGTCGCACCATGCCCTCCTTGTCCGCCGAAACACCCCCGCAATCGGCAAATCCACCCCAACCAACCCCCCACACAACGCAGAAATCACAACCGCACCTCGGCCCATCGAACCACCCCCTCAGCAATCTCTACCGCTTCCATATGCTCTTGCGGAGAAACCGGGCTGCCAGTACTAGGATAGCGCGTGATCGAAGCGTAGGTGGTAAGCGTTTCCGCAGCTTGGACCCCCTCCGGGATAGTCTCGCCAGCCTCCTCGAGCACAAACAAGAGGTGGCCGAGGTCGTGAATGTAAGGAAAATCAATCCCGCGCTTGATCATCACGGCCTTGATGGCCTTCTCAGCCGCCTGTTGCGCATCGAAGCAAAGGTCTTCGAGATAGACGCCCGGAATGCGATTCTTCGCCCTAGCCAGATTGCTTCGGGCGCGATTCATCCACTCCCGCGGATCGTCCGCTGAAAAGCGCTCACGCGGCTTCATACACCACCCTACCCTCCCGCAAGGCCGGCTTGATCACCAGAGCATGGCTGTCTCTGTAGCGCTCCACGTCAGCCGGAGTGACCACGATAGCGTCCACCGCAACCCCGACCCCGCGCAGACTGCGGTATATCTGCCCCGTGAGCTTGCGCAGGTCCGAACCATCCTTCACGACGAGCAGGTCCACGTCGCTATGCCGGCTCATCTCCCCCCGAACGGCAGACCCAAAGAGGACGATCTTCTCCGGCTCCGCCGCCTCGACGATGCGACCGATGATGTCCTCCAGAACCCCCCGGTCGAGCCCCGCCCCCGCCGACGACTGTCGAGCGCCTTCCATTACGTCCCTTTCAGTCATGCCAAACCCCCAAATCCCGCCCGCTCCTCCCGCACCCGCATCGGCCGAGTCATCGCATCAACTTCCTGCCAACCGCCTAAAGACGCGGGAATCACAGGGACGCCTTGGGCTCCTTCCACAGCCGCACCGTGAACCTGTACTCGTCCTCTATCAAATCCGGGGCTGTGCCGTTGTGAGCAAGCATACTTGGAATTACCTTGTTACGTATCCCCATGCCCCTGGCATCCACGTATCCGTAATCCCGCATCACGTTCACCAATGTCTGATTCCTAGCATATCGCATCCCCGCCTTCATCCCCGCGATGGTCACCGTATTGGGCAACCTGCCCGGACTTTGAACCTCGATACGATCGGAAAATATCGCCAACGTGACGTCAGCCCCGGAGATGCTGTAGTCCCGGTGCACCAGCGCATTGACCAGGACTTCCCGGATGGCCTCCTCCGGGTACTCCCAACCCGTCCGCCGCCGTGCACCCTCGAGCCACGCCGTTGGAGCAGTATTTCGCCGCATGAAATCCCAGGCTCTATCCACGATTCCAGGCTCGATCGTCAACCCGCCAGCGCTCTCAAGAGGAACCAGAGGCCCCTTGATCTCCTCGTCCGCACGGACCGCGTAATCCGGTTCCAACCCCGCATAGCAGATCGCACGAATACCCGATTGGGGAAGGAAGCGAGCAGGATTCTCGCCAAACAGAATCAACCCGTCGATAGTGACGTGAACCTCGCCAAGTGAAGTCGTAGCCAACTCAAGATTGCAAAGCAACGTCTCCCACTCCGCGTAGCTGCTCCGGGAAGGCGCGTCTGCTCGTAGCACACGGGAGAAATAGTCTCCCAAACGGCGCACGTCTAGGTCAGCCATAGCCGTTCCAGGGACTGGCTTCAGCCCGTATCTCAGTCGCCCGGAAGCCTGAAACATCCGCTCAAGCTCTTCCTTGCTCGCTTCACGGCACGTACTGCCGACGCGAATCAAGTAAGTACGTCGGTTGTTGTGCACCAAGGCGTATGGCTTGTCAGGACCGGCCGTAACCTTTACCGCCAAGACCCGCCTGCCCGTGGAACCATCCGCGTGCCAAACCATATGCGGGACGATAGGCGGGTCAATTTTGATTCTGCACAGCTCCGCAACCCATTCCTCCAGATCAGCACGCACGGCGCCGGAAATTGAACCATCGTCTTCCACTCCCAATAAGAGAACCCCCCCGTCTAAATTCAAAAAGCTAACCAGCTCCCTGGCAGCATCGACATTCCCGACGTCGTCCCGCTTGAATTCGACGCCAGAGTTTTCACCGTGCCTTAGCAGTTCCAAAAACTCAGCGCGGTTCATACCCAGTCCTCGACGATGAGCAAGGCCGCGTCGCTATGCCCGCTCATCTCCCCCCGAACGGCAGACCCAAAGAGGATGATCCTCTCCGGCTCCGCCGCCTCGACGATGCGACCGATGATGTCGTCAAGAACCCCCCGGTCGAGCCCCGCCCCCGCCGACGACTGTCGAGCGCCTTCGATTACGTCCCTTTCATTCATGCCAAACCCCCAAATCCCGCCCGCTCCTCCCGCACCCGCATAGGCCGAGTCATCGCATCAACTTCCAGCCGGTAGTGCTGCACCTTGATGACCTCGCGCCAATCGAACTTGGCCGGATCCCGAATAGGCTCCTGCAAAATCGGCTTAGCGGCGCAGTTGGTCACCACGTACAACCAGTAGCAGTCTCGGCGGTCCTCAGCCACCCGACGTTCGTTCGGCGTCAGCAGGATAGTACCGGTGGCCGCCCCAAGACCCTTCACTTCGATCAGGCGCAACTCCCCGGAATCAGTATCCAGACTGGTCACGTCGTAGCCAAGATTCTTCTCGTGAACGTCGTACACCTTGCGGCCCTGTGACTCTTCGTACTCCATGACCGTCCGCATAGCCGCCATCTCAGTCTCGGCGTTGGGAATCAGCCGCGTCACCCCGGGGTCCCTGCCCTCGGGATGGGGCAGGACCAGGACGCTGGCGACCCGCTCGACCGCCTGAAGCGTCAGCGCTCTCTGCTGAGTGAGTTCGCGCCTGCGCCGCTCGCGGCGAGCCATCGCCTCGTCCTGTCGGACCTCGGCACGGGATAGCCGTCCCGCCGCGCCGACAGTCTGCTGCTTCACCTCCTCCGCGGCGAGTCCTACCTCCTCGTCTATGCGCTGCAGAACCTCCGTCAGGGCGATCTCAACGTGCTCGGCGACCCGCTTGACTTCCGGCAGCCGCTCCGAACGAACCTCGTCTATGAACGGCGTTAGAGCGTGCTCGTTCAGCCAGACGTCAGCTTCAGGAAGAGAAGCTACCGAGGGCAGACCGCCCGATACGGCCGTGGGAGTTAGATTCCCGAGGACGTCCGGCTCGCGGAGGCGGGGCGCTGCGCCTTCCTTCAACTCGACGGTGAACAATCGCTCGTGGATGACGCGACCGAGGCCGTCCACGACCCTCGCACGATAGAAGTCGAGGCGCGTAGGGACCTCGTGCTCGATGGAGTGAAAGCAGGCGCCCTTGTCAAACGCCCTTTGCCCAAGTTCCAGACAGTGGCGGCGCAAAGCCTCGAACAACGGGTGACCAGGAGTTACCCACTCCAGGTTGTCGCCCTCCGCCGTGCCCCGGTCCGTCGAGAGGCGCGGGTACCGAGACGCCACCTCAGACAGCCTCCAGTCCGGCTCCCGCTCGTACCGCTTCAGACTTGACGGCGTGCGGCCCGGATCAAAGGTGTGCGGCAGGCTGCCCACCGGACTCAGGCTCAGAGAGGCGTCGCGTGCACACTCCACGATGAAACGCGCAATGGTCTCAGGCACGACCCGGCGCTCCTGAGCGCGGGCGCGGCGCTCGACCAGCATGGAGAGATTCAGGCCCCTGGAGGCCAGACCCTCCAGGGCCGTCTGGCAAATGTCGCGGAAGCGGCTTTCGTCAACGTCCCGGAGAAGACTATCCTCCAATTCCGCGTCACCCAGCTTCCCCGCATAGAAGTCACGGAACACTCGCTCCACCTGGGCCGCCGGCAACAACTCCCCGACCACGTTGAATACCGCATCGTCTTCCAACGCGTCCCTGATTTCCTGCAGCTTTTCGAGCAGACGTTGGAGCACGTGCCCCTCAATGGTGTTAGTGGCGACGAAATTGAAGATGAGGCAGTCGAAGCGCTGGCCGTAGCGGTGTATGCGGCCCATGCGCTGTTCCAGCCGGTTCGGGTTCCAGGGAATGTCGTAGTTGAAGAGGATGTGGCAACACTGGAGGTTTATGCCCTCGCCGGCCGCCTCCGTAGCCACCAGAACCTGAATGCCGCCGTCGCGAAACTGCTGCTCCGCGTACAACCGGGAACCCGGCTCATCGCGCGACCCCGGCCTCATGCCCCCGTGGATGCTTCCCACACTGAATCCCCAAGACTTCAACTGATCCATCAGGTGGTCCAGGGTGTCCTTGAACTCAGTGAATATCAGCAGCAGCTGGCCACGGTCCTCGAAGAACCCCTGCTCCTCCAGAATCGCCTTGAGACGTCTGAGCTTCGCCTCCGCACCGGATGACTCGACCTTCTTGGCCCGGCCGGCAAGATCCCGAAGCTCAGCGACCTCTCTGCGGACTTCCTCCGCGTTGCCGGCCAGCGTGATGGCATCCAGCATCCGCTCCAGCCGCTCGCGGTCAGCATCCTCCAACTCCTCGAGCTCATCCCAATCGGGCAGGTCCGGCGGCGCCTTCTTGGCAAGGCTCTGCGCCTGCTTGAGCCCCTCCTCCAATCGCCTGGCCCGGTTCTCCAGCGAGCGGCGCATCGCGTACGCGCTGGAGGCAAGGCGCCTCTGGTACAGCGACATGAGAAAGCCAACCGCGCGAGCCCGCCGGTCGTCACCCTGCGCCGATGCACGTCTGCTCTGACTCTTCACGAACCGGCTCACCTCTCCGTACAAGCCCAGCTCGTCCCCGTCGATGGTGAAGTCGGCCGTGCGGGTAATTCGCTTCGTGAACACCGGTTTCGCAGCCCAGACGCCATCCGGCTGCCGTTCCGGGAAATAGACCATCGCCTCCTTCGTCCGACGCAGATAGAAAGGCGCCCGCCTACGCTCCATAGCCTCGCGGATGGACTTCACGTCGGCATAGGCGTCGCGGTCGAGGAGTTGCAGGAACAAGGTGAAGTTCTGCGGGTCACCCTTATGCGGAGTGGCAGTCAACAACAGTATGTTGTCGGCGCTGTCACGCAGAATCTCCCCCAGCCGGTAGCGCTGACTCTTGTGCGTCTCGTCACGCGCCGACATGCGGTGCGCCTCGTCCACGATCACAAGGTCCCAGCGAGCCTGCCGCAGGCCCGGCAAGATGTCGTCGCGCTTCGCCAGATCCAGAGAGGTGATGACCTGCTTCTGGTCCAGCCACTGGTTGACGCCGAACTGATCGCGGATGTCGTCGCCCCTGAATATCAGGAACCTCTCGTCGAACTTCTCCTTCAATTCCCGCTGCCACTGGAACGTCAGGTTCGCCGGGCAAACGATGAGAACCCTCTCCGCAAGCCCCCGAAGCTTGAGCTCGCGGGCGAGCAGCCCCGCCATGATCGTCTTGCCCGCGCCAGCGTCGTCGGCCAGCAGGAATCGCACGCTGGGAAGCTTCAAGAAGCGCTCGTAGACCGCCTCGAGTTGGTGCGGCAGCGGGTCCACCCGCGAGATGGACAGACCGAAGTAGGGGTCGAACTCGTAGGCGATGCCAAGGGAATACGCCTGGAGGCCAAGCCGCAGGAGCCGCCCGTCGCCCTCGTAGGAAAGAGTCGAGTCGGCGATGACCAGATCAGCGACGTCGGCAGAGGTCAGCGTAACCCGACGGAACCGCTCCGTCCGCTGACCGACCAGACCCGCCTCCACCGCATCAGCGCCGCTTGAGCGGACGGTCTCAACCCGCATCGGCTCGTTGAACAACGGCCCGGTCAGCACCTGTCCTTCATGTATCACCGCGTCAGAATTCAACTGCTACCAAACCCTCGTTTCAATCTCGGCGCACCTTCGTAATAAGGTCGCCCAGCGCCCGCCGACCAACCGGCTCCCCGGGTCGCAATCGCTTCGCAATATCCCTCCCCGACTTGATCTCCGCGCCGCGCCGGTTACACACGACCATCTCGATCCGCACGCCCTGAGCGTCAAGCTCCCAGTGCATCGCCGGGTACTCATAGGGAGAATTGAGTATGGGTTGTTCGTAGAAGCGATTAACCATGATTGGCCTCGAAGATTACATTGTCCCACACCCGCCGGTGGGCGGAGTCGCAGCGTACCGGAACGATACGACCTACGTTTCGGAACCGCGCCCACCGGTGCGCGCAGTGGAATGCAAATGCATCGATTCCTGACGGCCCCTCAGGCGCTTCTCCCCCGCGCCGTCAACCGCCACACGCTGACCGAGGTGGAAAAAGCCTTCAACCTAGCTCCTACCCCGCCCTGTCGCCCGCCATCGCTTCCGCCGCGTGTAGCCCGCAACCTCCAAGGTTTGACACAAACCCCTACTCGGCCACTACTCACACTCGAAGGTCGTCCAGGAACTCCGACGCCGGTCATGAGGAGATAGTCTCGGGCACGGGTGCAGGCGACGTATAGGAGATACCTTTCGGTGTTATAGACCTCTTCCAGGTCCGAGTCATCAGTGACCGACTCGATCCGCTCCTGAAGCGGGATGACCTCTTCGTCGTAGGCCATGACAACGGCGGCGCGGAACTCTAGTCCCTTGCCAAGTGCATGGCGCCAACGGAGACGTGCCCTTCGGTCGTATGGACATGGTCGCCAAGAACTGTGAACTGCAGTCCGGAGGTTTCAACAGCAGTAGTAGCCCGCTCGATCTGGTTGGCAGACCTGACGAAGACGCTGATCTCGTGAGGCTTCAAGTCCTTTCCAATCAGATCGGTTAGCCAATCGGCGACCGCCCTAGATTCTTCCTCAGCAGATTCGGCAATGGCTATTAACGGTTCTGGCTCGCTGAACACCGATATCGTGCCCAAACGTTTCTCGGTGTCTCCGTCGACGTCGGCTATCTCCGTCCCCAATAGAAGATAGAAACGCTTCCTGATCTGGTGCGAGGTTCGGTAGTTGATCTTCAACGTGCGTGAGCGCCCGCGTATCTCCACACCAAGCGCATGCCACGAGAACGGCTGTTGGAAGATACGTTAACCACGGTCCCCGGCAAAGAAGAGGCTGCCCGCCCGTTCAGTTCCCATGGCTGCCATAAAACGCAGTTCTGAGACCTCGATGTCCTGCGATTCGTCGGTGATGATGAGGCTGGGCCACATTTTTGTGCTAGAGTGTTCAGTGACAGGCAGGGTGTGTACTTTAAGTCGCTGCCGAGCTGAAAGGGTATTCGGCTATGGTGGTTTTAGACAGACCCGTCGTGGACGACCACACCCGCGCCAGACACGAGGTTTTTGGAACCTCGTTCTTCGGAGCAGATTGATGCACACTGCACGTGAGTTGTTGCTCTCAACCGTTGAGGAAAAGCGCCCTCTAGTCCTCCTGTTGGGACAGGATGCTTGGTACGACTCCGAACGCGGAGATACGGTCCTGACAAACGTGTCTACCAAGCTTGGACTGACTGGTGACCGTCAATCTAGTTGGGCGGGAATGCTGCCTTTAACAGAAGACCTTTACGAATGGTTGGCCGAACGCTTCGAGCAGCGCGTTCATCCTCCACATGTAGAGATCCTGAGGGAATTGCCGTGGAGCGCAGTATTTACTTCGTCTATAGACCCAACGCTACAAAAGCTATTTTCTGAGGGAGGTCGACAACCTGAACCTATTCTAACGGAGCGTGAATATCCGCGCGCTGCCCGTAGTACAGCACGAACTCCTATCTACTATCTATTCAGTCGCGCCGGTGAGCAAGACGTGCAGGCGTGGCCTCCAGCAAACCTGATCGAACTCAGAACTCGACGAACCCAGCATACAGTGCCGCTCCTGAACAGAATGCTGGATACTGCGACGCCGTTGGGTACTATTGTAGTAGATGGGTTCTCGTTCGGTGAAGACTGGCTCAGATTCGAGGACTTGCTTGGTATCCTTGTCAATGCGGCGTCGAATCAAGTTCTGTGGTTCGGGGGACGTCCGAGCATGGATGACGACGATGTGGAGCACTTCGCAGAGTTGGAGCGGAAGAACCAAATTCTTGTTGAACCCGCGCGGCTGGGGACCATCATCGCTGAACTTCGGGCTACTGGACGCCTAGCGGACATAACTCCCCTAGAATCCGGTGACGTTGGTACCGTCAGTCTCGGAAATTGGAGGGCTTTCAATGTAACGCCAGAGGAGAGGCTAAGGGTAGAGGCCGTAGCATCCATCGTGGACGACTCTTGGACATCGTTTCTGCCTCCCCTCGGTCCGGATTCGGAATACGACTCGTTTCGGAGATTTCACGGAGTTCTGGGAGGGCCTCGCCTATTGGTAGAAGGTGTTAGAAGGGGATTCGCAATAGAAAGGGACTTCGAGGAACAGCTATTCAGGCGAGTCTCAGACGCGCTTGCAGACCATTCCAAGCTTGATTCGCCGATCGTCGTCGAAGGACAATCCGGGACTGGAAAGTCGGTCACACTCGCACGGATTGTGGCAAGAGTCCGTGAACAGAAGGCAGACCCAGTGCTCTACTCGGTCGGACGTATCCCTCAAACAGAAGAAATATCGGAATTCTGTCTAACCGCTGATAGGGCTGGTGCTCGGGCCACGTTGATTGTTTGCGACGCGAACAGGGGTATTGACAGCTATGACGAACTCCTGAGCGGCCTTCGGAGTCGGGGAAGGAAGGCCGTCGTACTTGGATCCCAGTATCGAGTCGACGACGCGAATCAGTATCCGCGAATCAAGGCTCCTCCGGTGCTGTCAGAGAATGAGAAGCCGAAGTTAGCCGATCTGCTCAGAGAGTTTGGCGTACCCGAGCAAACTCAGTTGGAAGGCGATAACTTCTTGGCGATCTTATATCGCCACCTGCCTGCTAGTAGGCCGCGAATTGGTTCTGGTCTTAGCGCGGAGGCTAGGGCGACCGCGCGGCAATTAGAAGCGAGAGGTAGCCAACACCGCGCTGTTGATCCTATCAGCCAACTCCACTGCCAACTAATCGACAAAGGCTACATTAGCAGCTATATGCCGCTTTTTAGCGACCAACCGGGCAATACCTCAACACAGGAGGGTGGATCTGCTGGAAAGATCATTGATATGGTCATGGTATCCGGCAGCCTCAACTGTCCTGTCCCCGTCAACCTTCTGCTTAGAGCAGTCAGCGATCAACATCAACGGATAGACGCCGCTTTTGTTTCTGAGTTATTTCGTGATCTCGACTTGTTCCGTTGGAAGTCACGCGATTCAGAAGGCAACGACTGGCTAGTACTCCCCCGGCTGACGCTGGAGGCGCAACTGATCTGCCAGCGACGCTTAGGGGGGGCACAAGCAGAGGCTAGAGTTCTTGTCGATATGGTTGGATCGGCCCGTCTCGGAATTGACAACATACACGAACGCGGCTTCTTGCTGAACCTCCTCCAACAGGTCGGTAGAGACGGACCACGCGGCAGTGGTTACAAACATTCCTACGTGGACTTCGCCCGCAAGCTGACAGAGTTGCGCAAGCGCTTCAACGTGATAGACGCGAGCCTGATGTTGCAGGAGTCTGCATTTCGGAGGAGTGCAGTCCGAGAAAGAGAAGTGGATGACCATCAATGGTTCCAGTTGCTGGACGAAGCGCGTGAGGCCGTTCATGCCGCGCTTGATGGAATCGATAATGGGCAAATTCAAGCGGCGAGGCGAACTCGACAGAACTTGCTCGTCGAGCTCGCTGCTATATACGGTTTCTTGGCTAACAACCATGCTAGACGAAAGGCGACATCCGCAGATATCTGGTCTGCATACCAAGCGGCGAGAGTTGCGGTGCGTAAGGCGATAAGCGCTGCTGATAACTACTATCCGCATGACGTAGGTTTGTGGGCCCCTGCTGACCTCTTAGAGTCAACAGAATTAACCGAATTGCAACGAGGGGAATTGGCAGCAGACATCTACTCTGGGCTAAATCAAGTGGAGAAAGACTCACTGTCGCCTGGCCAGCGTGAGAGGTTTGAGTCACGCCGGATGCTGGTGGGGAAGACACTACAAGACCACAGGCTAACCGAGGAAGCCTATGTCGCCCTCAAGGAGTCTGGCTCGACTGCCGGGTACTTCTTGCGCGCAAGGGAGTACGCCCCAGAATTGAACAAAGATGACGTTGAGGTCGAAATGCCTGCTGACCTGGAAAGGGCCAAGAGAGCCGCCGACTTCCTGACCGCGTGTCTCGACAAAATTCAGCAGGACGAGAGGTGTCTGTGGCTGCTGTTGGAGAACCGATGGATCGCGGAAATGCGTCGCCGTCCGCTCCGTGGCGAACGTCAACCGCTGCCTGTGGGCGACATGCGACGGAAGTTCCTCGACATTGTGCGTACGCTGAACCAAGCGGCCGGCGAGTCATCTCGGTATGGGACCCGTTACCTTGAAGCTGTCCTAACGTGGTTAACAGGGGATTACGATGCAGCTGGTGAAATCTTCCGACACCTCTATCAGGAGACTGACTACGTCTACCGCGGCCGGATATTCCTCCGTCATGTGGTCTCTGACATCAACGGTACTCCAAGAAATTTCACTGGTCGGGTAGAAAATCAGCGTGGGGAGGGGCGTTGGAACATTCGAGTTGATGACTTGAACCAGACCATCCGTTTAATCGAGAAGGATTTCCCTCGTGAAGACATCAAGTACGGCCGCTCATTGTCAGACTTCGCGATTGCATTCAATTTCATAGGTCCGATTGCAGATCCAATCAGGCGATGAGATGAAATTCCAGGAGCTGAATGCTGAATTCACACGATTGCGCAGCTTGCTTTGCACGTTTGTAAGTGAAGATGCCATCTCAGAAATATCAGTTCATCCTCCCGCCAGTGACGATGAGGCATCATTCCTTCGACTCATTGCATGGAGCTACGTTCTCATATTCGAGTCAGGCAGAGTCACTATTCCGTATCTACTCAAACTCCCTTCGAGAGAAGATCATTCGCAGGCCGATCTACAATCAGCACGTGACCTAGTACATGATCTGAGGGCGTGGCATTTTCACAATCTAGGGTACTCTACTGAACGCAGCATCGCAATATCCCGAAAGGTTAACAAGTGGTTCATAAAGAGTTGCGGTGCGAACCCTCCTAAAGACAGAAAAGGCTGGAGAAGTTGCTTCGAGTGCCTATGTGCCGAAGTTAGTGCAGTACTTACACAATGTCAAGACGCGCTGGAATTGGCAATGGCTGAATCTGGAAACGAGAACCACATCATTGATGGTTTAAAATACCGTCTTGATCGAAATTGGCAAGCCGCTAGATTCGATGAGATTGTCAGCGATGTTACTACGCGAATTGGTCAGACGCTTGACGTTCCAAGATTCCGACAGTATAGACTTGAGAAATGGCGTGAATTCTTCGAAACAATTCCGAAACATGACGACCCTGAAGCCGCGATCGTTCGTCTAATCGAGCGCGATGTGCTAAATCACTTCGAGTCTATGCTGCCGATTGATGGCAACGACATCATTGACGTCATCGGACTTGAACCCGGGCCAGATGTAGGTGACGCGCTAAGTAACGCGCGCAGGCTTTATAGATTGGGGATAACCGGTCGAGGCGAACTGTTGGAGCGACTCAAGCAAGACTTCTGATCTGTCGGCGTGAAGCTTGACGAAAACAAGCCCATGCGTGACACCCCCTTTGGCCCCCGCCCTCCCAGCCGCCCCGCGGGCCCCTACGTGTGCTCGCAGAGCCCCCGCGCAGCTCGCGTCTCCACGTAGCCGGCCCTCTCCTTCCCCAAGCCGTACTTCCGCCAGTCCGGCACGTATGCATTCATCAACGCCTTGAACAACTTGCCGTGGTTCGGTATCCGCAGATGCAGGAGCTCGTGCGCAATGACGAAGTCCTGGAATCCCGCCTCCTCGTCGCTCAGATCAACCGCGAGCGTGATGACCCCGGACGTCGAGCACGACCCCCACTTCCGCGTCATGCGCTGAACCCGCACCGCCGGAGTCCGCACCTTCAGCCGCAGAGCCCAGGACTCGACCCGCTCGCACAGCATGGCGCGCCTTTCCTCACGCGTCACCATCGCCGCCTCCGCCTAGCAGGATAGTCATGACCTGCTCCACAACTCCTAGCCGGTCGTGTTTGTTCAGTTTCAGCAGAGGCCGGTAGAGGGCCGCGCGCAGCCGCTTCTTCTCTTCGGCGTTGACAGCTGCGTTGGGGAAGCGCCCCAAGAGCAATTCGGCTTCCCGCGCCAACTCCATTGCGTTCACGCCGGCAGCCCGGAGCCTCCCATCGTCCTTCAGCGCCCAATATAAGCCGAACGCACGCGGCGAGAGGTCGCTGCCGCTCGCTGCCTTGACGGCTGATTCCTTCTCCCTTACGAGCGCGGCCAACTGATCCATCGCCTTCAGCTCGGTCGTCTTGCGCTCTTGCATATCCTTCAGGATGGAGTCTGCGCGCTCCTTCAGGGGCCTCAAGACGGACTCCATCTCAGGGTTGGCCTCGACTTCCTGCCCCAGGCCGCGCACCAGGTTGAACACCTTGGCCTCGGCCGGGCCCGACTCGCCCCGGACCTCTTCCAGCGTACGCACGTCGAACGTAAGGGCCTTCGTGATCTGCCCAAGACCCTCCATAGTGGCTCCGCTCTCGACCAGGCGCTGAGTCTTGAGCGCAAGATCCGACTCGAAGATGCTCCGGCTCGCATACGCACTCCGCACAGCCGCGTAGAGCTGGGCTAGGCCCTTGAACGTGTCGACCTGATCCCGCAATTCCGCTGATGGAGAGAGTATCTCCCACAGCGTTTCGACGCCCTTGTAGACCTCGAAGAACTCCTCCCGCGCCTTGGGCTCGAGAAAACGCTTGTACACCGTCCGCTCCAGACGGCGGTCTGCGCTCTCGCTGGGGAGGTCAAATGGAGACTTGAACTCGGAGATCTGCCTTGGATCTTCTGCGCGATCAATCCGATCATCCAGATATTCCGCCCTCGCCTCGGCGATCTTGGATCGAAAGTCCCCCATCAGCAGGTCGAGGTCCTGGATCGCCCCGCTCACGTCCGACGAGTCGAACTGCAAAGCCTTTCTCAACTCGCGCAGCACGCCCACGAAGTCCACGATCAGGCCGATGGGCTTGGAGCGGCCCTTAGCGTCAACGTAAGGCCGATTGACCCGCGCTATCGCCTGGAGCAGCACGTGATTGCGCATCGGCTTGTCGAGATACATGCAGTACAAGTTCGGCGCGTCGTAGCCGGTCAGAAGCTTGTCCGTAACGATGAGTATCTTCGGGTTCTCGTTCGCCTTCTTGAACGCGATCCGAACGTCCGCCTCGCGCTCGGATGAGAGCTGTAGCTCCGCCACCAACGGCCGCTTGACCGCGTCATCGGCATTCGCCGTGTAGACCGGCGCGGTCCACTCCGGCGGCAGCAGTTCGTCCAGCGCGCGCTTGTACTTGGCGCAGGCTTCACGGTTCACCGCGACCAAGAACGCCTTGTAGCCGAGCGGATCCACGTTCTCCTTGAAATGCTCGGCCGCGAACTCCGCAACCTTCGCGATCCGATCGTCCGCCGACAGAAAGGTACGCAGCCCCACCGCCCTGTCCAGCACGCGGTTCAACTCATCGACGTCCGTGACGCCTTCCGTCTCTGCCAGAGCGAAGAACTCCTTTTCGAGCCGCTCCGCCGGCACGGTCATCTCGCTAGGCGCCATCATGTAGCGGATCGGAAGGGTCGTCTCGTCCTCGATCGACTCCGCTATCGAGTACTTGTCCAGGTAACCCTGATCGTCATCGGACCCGAATATCTTGAAGGTTCCTTCCCCATGCGCCGTTCGCGCAACAGGCGTGCCGGTGAATCCGATGATGGTCGAATTCGGCAGCGCCGCCATGAGATACGTGCCCAAATCTCTGGCCACCGAGCGATGCGCCTCGTCGATGAACACGTAGATGCTGTCGCGAACGTTGGCGTCCTTCTCGATGCCCTCGAACTTGTGGATCATCGAGATGATCAAGCCGCGCTTGTCCGTCTCGAACAGCTCCCGCAATTTGTCCTTGGAGTCGGCGCGCCATACCGGTATGGCCTGCCCCTGCATTTCGCCCAACAGCCGCTCGACCCACTGCGCAAGCTGGCCTTCCAACTCGGCGCGGTCCACCACCACCACCACCGTCGCCGCACCAAAACGATCCTTGCTTTCCAGGATCAAACGGGCGGACGTGAGCAGCGTGAACGTCTTGCCAGATCCCTGGGTATGCCAGACCAGGCCGCGCCGCTTCACCGGCTCGGCGCAGCGGTCCACAATGAGATCCACCGCGCGACGCTGGTGCTGACGCAGCACGGACTTTCGCGTCTCCCCGTCCTCCACGTAGAAGAGAATCCAGTCGCGCAGAGTCCGCAGAAAATCGGTCGGCTCGAAGAACGACTGGACGGCAAACCGGTAGCTATCCTCAGCGCGCTCCTTCCAGCGAGCCATGAACCGGCGGGATATGTTCCACGTGACGCCGTACCAATAGTCCAGCGCGTGGGTCACGTTGAACAACTGCGCCGACCCCAGCAATTCGGGCGTCTCCCGCTCGTAGCGCTGCAGCTGCGTAACGCCCCGCTCTATGGCATCGCGGTCCATCGGATTCTTGTGCTCGACGATGGCCGCCGGCAAGCCGTTCACCAGGAACATGACGTCCGCACGGCTGCCCTTGCGCGCCAGGGGCGTGAGTCGCCACTCCCAGGTGACGTGCAAGGCGTTAGCCCCCGTGTCCTCGAAGTCGATCAACACTACCCGACGACGACGACGCTCCGCCTCGTCATACCGTGACCGCTCGCCGCGCATCCAGGACAGCATCTCGCGGTTGCCCTCGATAGTCGGCCGAAGAGCCTGCAGCTCTTCGATTACGGAACGGATGGCGTCGTCCGACATCCAACGGTTGAATCGGCGAAGCGTCCCCTCAAGCACGCCCCGAAACAGCATCCCGCCAGTCCCTCCCCGCAAGGCAAGGGCCTCCTGCGGTGACAAGGAAATCCAGCCGACCTCCGACGCATGGCGAACCATCGGGAACTGCGCCGTACCCGCTTCCGTAATTCGCATGATCGTCAAGACCGGTCCTATGCTCGATAACGCCGCGTGCTAGCCAATGATATGACCAGCGCTGAAGACGCGATGGTAACTGTTAATGCCCACGAAGCGAATTCTCATAGGCTGGCACCTGGCGCAAGTCGAGGAGTTGCGGCGCGTCCCGGTGGTTTCCTTGAAACCCAGCGTCCCCAACTCGCCGGAGGTGGCTGTGGCTGTAATTTGATCAGGGGGCATGGTGGGGACGGCGTTCCTTCTATGAATTAGCTCGCCTCATTCGCCGGCTCAAGTCATATTCACATCTACCGCGATCGAGAAATGCTGCTTCAACAAGATTCCATAGAACAAAGGGGCTGGTGATTCAGTTTTAAGTCGCAGTGATGCCGTTGCCCAACCTATGCAAACCCATCATGACCAAGGATACGGCCTGATCGATATGCGGCGTACTCGCAAGCACACGGTTCTCCTCAGTGGAGAGCCCATTGTGCAAGTCCTCCGGTTCGTAAGGCTCGAACCATTCGCGACCGCACCAGGTCCGACTGTTGCCGGACCAAGCATCCACAAGCCCTACAGTTTCCGCAATATCCCGCGTGCAACCCCCGAACCCGCCGATCAGGAAGAGCGGTTGGCCAGCTCGAAGTGACAGCAACGATTCCTCTGCAATACCTGGCATAGCCCCCTTGTAGCCCTCCACCCGCCCGCCAAGCGCTATCCGAGAGGTCGTTTCCCTACGCATGACCTGCCGCATAGAGGTTAGCCCTGCTGACCATTCATCATCAGTGGGTTCACGTGACGCAAGCGCTTGGCGGTCTTCCATAGACATTCGACCGCCGTCTTGTCCGATGAGTACGAGTCGAGCGAACTCTACAAGATTAGCGTTATGCTCATGCAAGTCATCGGCTGCGATACCGATGTGGACTGGCCAAGCTAGGTAGTCAGTCACCCGCACCCCGGTCTCCTCTTGCTGCCGGTAGCGCATAACCAAGTCGAAGAGCAACTCTGTGAAACCCCGACGCCGCAGGTCGCCGCCGTATGAGAGGCTCGCCCCAGATGCCAGGAGATAGATGGCAAAATCCGCCACCGCCTCTTGTAGGTGGCTCGCGCTTAGCCCCAAGTGGGCCATGTCAGGGCTATCCGACGTCGAGATAGCAATGACATTTTGCCCTTGAGTGCCCGTCAGGCTCATGCTCCGGCCTCTCCTTGCCACTGCGTTAGGCTAAACAAGCATACATCAACACCCGCGTCCAATAGAAGGCGGGTCTCCTCGGCGCCGAGCGGAGGATCAGGATAAACAATCACTCGGTTGCCTTCACTCTCGCTACGCGGTAAGGCCGCAAGAGAAATCAGCTCCGGCGGGCGCGCCAGAAAGATGATTTGTGGATGGGACCATCTCATTCTCTCTACGCGGCATCGCCAAAGGAAGTGCTTGAATACCTCCTCAAGCAGTAAGCCCGCGATCTGTTCGACCCGATCCATGAGATTGGGATCCATTCGAATAACCGGCACGTTCCCGAGATATGGCAGGGCACGCCCGTCAATTCCCTCCAGGCAGTCCACGACCAGCATGGGGATATTGTTGCGCTTAGCCGTTATAACTTCATAGTGGCACCATGGCCGAGAAGAATAAGAGTCAGTGTAGATAGTTAAGAGCGCTCCAACATTTATGAAATGATCTATCACAGAGGTGAATGACAGACCCGCTGGAATATCATAGACGTCAAGGAAATTCTTCACCAAACTGTTACGGTAAAGCCATTCACGAATAGATTCTGCGACTGTCTCTCCGTATTCGTCGTGCTTGGAATGACTGAGGAAGACACTGATGTTCTTCAGGCGATTTTTAAAAACGTCCGGATCTTCTGAATGCTGGAGACTTCCCAAGTGGTGCCTAAGCATCCGGATGAATTCATAAGTGAGATCTCGGATTAACCGCTGCTTTTTCGCTGCGTCACTTCCAGCCCAGCGATCCCAAAGTACCGCCTGTACGTCAAGGTCCATACCAAGGACCCCAGGCTCCATTTTGACGGGAAATACGCGAGCGCCAGATCTCCCGGCGGCAGCCTCGCTCACAAGTGTTTGAACGTACCGTACCCACTCAGGGTCGCCCACGAGCATATCGTCGATCAGCACGACCACCGCTGTAACCTCCGCATCACCCCACTCAATGGATAGCGGCGTTTCAAGACCGGGGGCATTGGCGCTTCGGAAGAGTACCGATACACCGGCTCCGCCAACGATATCGCGGCAACGGTGGGAGCGAAAGTGATGTAAAAGTCTCTCAGCAATCGCTGCTCCTCTTACATAGTCTGGGTGCCAAGCGACGTATAACGCAAAAGCCGGTCGAGCCATCGACTCCGTCATAAACCCGCCCCCACGCTTTGCTTATCCACCGCCGCCAAACCTAGCTCCCCCACCTGTATCTCACCCACCACCAGCTTGTGCAGCAACGCCCTGAACAACTCCACCAGCACGTCTATATCGTTCTCCGGCCCAAAGTCATCCCGCAGCGCCGAGCCAAAGATAGCAAACCGCTTGATCCCGCGCTCCCGGCAGAATGCCGCAACAGCATCCCTACGAAGCGCCAGCTCTGAATTCATTGATCCACGTTCACTTTCTGCCAGCACTCACTGCTAGCCCAGACGTAGAGCACACCGATCGCGCTAATCCATCTGCGAAACGTCGCCATCATCCGGGCCGAAGATGTCACGCCTCAGTTCCTTGTACACGTCCATCCCAGGCTTGACGAGCGGGGTCAGCGTATAGCGCATGAATGACTTTGCGTCGTTTCCGGGATTGGGATGGCTCAGAATACCCTTACACGCGAGGTAAATCTCACCACTGGCTGGCTTGAGGTCGTCGGGGGCGTCGTTGGGTCTTGCAGAGCGGATAGCTTCCTTCCTCGCGAGAAGCGCCTTGATCTTGTCCTTCTTGCCAACCGACGCCGCAAGCGCACTAAGAACCTCGTCATCAAAGAGGTAAGACTCCAAGTTGCGCCGTGACAGCACCCGAGTGCCGTCCTCCCCTAAATCGATAACCTCTTCAGGAGATCTGGCATCTCGGTCGATAAGTTTGACGACCTCGGTGCCCTTGGTCAATGTACCAAGCGTATACTCGATACCACGTTTGTCCTCTGCTACTTCACGATCATTGCCTCCAGGAACGAATCGCGCCTCTGGAAATTCGTCGCTGAAGATTTGGTCATAGCAACGCGCATCATGCGAGTAGTTCCGTTTGATATTTGTACTCTTCGGTTCACCCTCGCAGATAATCACTTTTTCTGGAGCAATAAGTGCTGCCAGATCATCTAGCGCGACCTCATGAACAGCTTTCCAGAAAGTTCGATCCGGCTTGGTTGGTTCAATCACTATCTTTTGGTCGAAATCATGGTTTCCAAAGTCAAGAAATACCACGGTCCCAGGATTCTCTTTTCCAATATCCCGCGCGCGTCGCATCATACCAATAGAGTGCGTAGCCAACATCAATTGACACTTTCCGGGGATGAGGCCATACAGAACTGATAGAAGTTCCGCTTGAAGGCGTGAATTCATGTGCGATTCAGGCTCGTCAATACAATAGAGAGTGTCGTCGTAATCGCGTCGAGCGATGACCATATCCAAGATAAGGTCGAACGCAGCCTTCTCTCCCCCAGATAGGTTTTTATAGACGAACCCTTGGCTTACACCCTTGGTAAATCTGAAAGTGCCATCGTGCAAAGGATTTCCCAAGCCATTCAGCTTCAAGTCAGGAAATAATTGGCACAAAGCATCTCGAATATCCCCGATGCTTTCCTTCCGGTATTTAGTGAATGTCGTCGATCCGTCGCCTTGCTCATATAAATCTTCAAAGCCTTTGCTAGCCAGCTTCTGGTAGTTCCGACTTACACTCGCGTCGTTGTCGATCATACGCCTAACTGGGATTTGATCCAGAGGGTCTCCTTGGCGCATAAGATTACCTATGAGGAATTCAGGATCGTTTCTATACGCAGATCTGATGTAGAAAGTCTTCCTGTTGTCATAGACATTGTCCGGAAGGTCCTCATGTAACTCTGTTTGGATTCGGTCATTCCAATTGGCATGACCAAGCTCCGGAGAATATCTCTTCGCATGGTATTCAGCCTCCCAGGTAGAGGAGCGCCCGGATTTTGATTCACCCCAAATATGCAAAGCATCGAAGAATGATGATTTGCCGCTCCCGTTCGGACCGGCTAGCATAATCAGGCGAGCCGTTTCTGGAATGTTGTGAACGGTTAAGTCCGTGAACCGCTTGAAGTCCTTGATCGTAGCTCTCTTGAATCTCATACCAGATCCCCTATCGGTTCGGGTGCCTTTTGGTCGTCGCTATTCTCCCCCGCTCCCACCGTCCCCAGCTCCCCCACCCGTATCTCACCCGTCATCAGCTTGTGCAGCAGCGCCCTGAACAACTCCTCCAGCACAGCGCGCTTGCGCCGATGCAAGTCTATCTTACGGTCGATGGCTTCGAGGATGGCAGCGATCTCTTGCTGTTCTGCGAGTGATGGTTTCTTAATGTGCATTTGAATCAATACACGGTAATGACGATTATAGCCTCTCGAAGGGACATCCAGGTTGCTAAATGAATAATAGAGATATTTAGAGTCAAATCCGTCCTCGGCCAGGAGTGGTTTCGTTCCATCTGCTCCTAATGCGAAATCGAAATCCACAAATTTAAATACCCGGGTATGGTCTCCAAAAATAATGATCGGACATTCGGGCCGGACAATTCGTTTCTGGTCGTCGATATAACCTGCAATGAATTCTTGTCCCTGATCGATAATTGGCCATGTCCCTGTTGTCGCATAAGCTGATCTGGGCACCTGTATGCCGCGATTGAACCTATAGGGCCGAATTGAATTTTCAATAGACACCACCTCCCAACTCTCCGGCACCGGCCCGATCTCCGTCTCCCTCTGCGCCTCACCCCGCAGGCCCCGCGTGAACAGCGTCCGCATCGCCGCGCGTTTCAAATCCTGTGCGACCGCAATGCTCTGGCCCTGTACCCCGATTGCGTCGCGCACCTGACTGAGTGCCGCACTGATCGCCTGTTGCTCGTCTAACTCAGGTACTGGAACAAGTATCTTATAAAATGCATCAGGATCGACTCGCTGGCGGCTTGGTGTGGATCCCGAAACTAGGGTTTGCGCAATTGGCATCACCCATTTGGAGTGCATGAGGAAATAGACATAATCTTGGTCGATACCTGGCTTGGGCATAATAGGAAGCCATTCGGTGGATGCTATGCGCCGAGAAGGATTGTACGACTTGACATTCCATACTTTTTCCACGCGCGGGTTCAACTTACCAAAAAGAACGCACACCTCAGGGATCAGCAATTTCTGACTGAGGATGTCGCGCCCTTTCGTCATCTCTGGTGTTTCTGCATTTTGATAAGCAGGAATACTGTAGTATTCAAATTCTTCGTCCGGAAATTTGGTTGGATTAAGCATACTCACTTCACCTACGTTGAGCCCAGCAATAGAATACAATGCCCAGTTGCTTGGGATAATCTCCGAGACCATTACATGCGTTCCACTGTATTGAAAGTTGACGTGATCTGGTTATCAAGTGAGCTTTCTGTAACCGAGATAGACCCGAGCGCGTCAACTAGGTTATTCAAGGACTCTTCGTCGTTGGCCCCGGTTGTACCCACCCAACGGCTAGGGCTCAGTTTGTAGTCCGCCTGCTCCCGCGTTATCACCGCGACTTCACCCTCCACCGGCTCACCCCTCACGCCAGCCGACGTACTGCTTCGCATCTCCGACGCCTGACCGCCGCCAATCCGAACCAGCCGCCCAGACGCCAGATGCTCCAGCCCCAGATAGAGCGCATCCGGTCGAGTGCCCGGCCTGACCGGCTCTGCGATCAGGTCGCACAACTCCCCAATAGGACGCCTTGCCCGCGCTGTATTCATCGAATACCCAGCCCCTTGAGCCGCACCGCCGGCAGCCTCTTCAAACGCTGGTTCAGAGGGTCTACCACAATGCCCACCGATTCCAGAGCCGTCACCCCAAGCAGCGGCTCCGCATCGTCCGAACCCATGATGACAGTACCCCCGACCACCTCACCCATGAACTCGATCTCCGCAACCGTGACGTCCAGAACCAGCTCGCTGCCGTCCGCCAGTTCGTACACTCGCCGACCCCTCGGCTCAAGGCCGATGGCTTCCAGACACGACCTGGGCGCCAGAGAATCCGTCGCCCCCGTATCGACCAGGAACAGCCCCTCCCAAGTCCGATCCGGCTGCGCCGGATTGCGTATGGCTACGGTCACGTGCGTCGCTCCCATGCTCTCAACCCTCCTTGCGGTCCTGAGCTCCCGCGCCTATTGCAGACGCGCCAACATGTCCTTCAGCCGAACGTCGATCTCGCGGGCCGATTCATCGAGACTCCGCATCTCCGCAATGATCTCCCTGATCGGACGCTGGACGACGGCATCCCCCTGCCCCACCCATCGGCTAGGGCTCAGGTTGTAGTCCGCTTCCTTAGCCTGCTCCCGCGTTATGACCGCCGCCTCGCCCTCCACCGGCTCGCCCTTCAGGAACATATCCGCCAACGGGCGTATGTCCTCCTCCGGAATGAAGTTCTTGGGCCGGCCCTTGCGCACCCTCCGGCTGGCGTTCAGAAGCACGATCTTCCCTTGCCGCGCCGCCGGCTTGCGCTTCGATAGCGCCACGATGATGCCCGCCGCGCTGGTGTTGTAGAAGAGGTTGTCCGGCAGCAGGATCACGCCGTCGATCAGGTCCCGCTCGACGAACCACTTGCGGATGTTCCGCTCCCTGTCCTCGTGCTTCGCCCCCGAGCCGCGCGTCACCGCGCCGGTGTCCAGCACCACGGCCGCACGACCGCGCTCGTTCATACACGCCAGAGTGTGCTGAAGCCAGGCCCAGTCCCCCTTCCCCGTGGTGATGCCGCCCGCAGCGCGGAAACGGTCGAACGGGTCGTTCACGAAGACGCCGGAGTCGAAATTCTGGTTCCACATGGGATTGGCCACCACGACGTCGTGGGTCGCAATCCGGCTGGAAGCGTCCCGGAACTTCGGGCTTGTCATCGTGTCGCCGCGCTCGATCTGAACCTCCGACATGTCGTGGATGACGGCGTTCATGCGGGCCACCGCGTAGCTGTCCGCCTGCAACTCCTGACCGTACAGCTTGAGCGGAACCCCGCGGCTCGCAGGGTCGAGCTCACGGGCCGCCAACTGAAGCTTGATGAGCAGTCCGGCAGAGCCGCAGGCGTAGTCGTGGCAGCGCTCGCCAGACTTGGGCCGCATCAGGTGCGCCATCAGAAATCCGACCTCCGTCGGAGTGAAGAACTCTCCCGAACTCTGACCGGATCCCTCCGCGAACTTTCTGAGAAGGTACTCATAGGCGCGCCCCAGGAAGTCCGGCTGAACGTCGTCGAGGCCAAGCCGGTAGCGGGGATCGCTGAAGGTCTCGACGACCGCGGACAGCCGAGCCGCGTCGATGTCGCGCACCCCGTTGCGCTCCTCCGCAAAGTCCACCAGGTCGATCACCCCCGAAAGAGTGGGGTTCCGCTTGACGACCGCCCTGACCGCCTTGGTCAGATGGTCGCCTATGTCCCTCGGACGCGTGCTCTGCCCCCATTCGTCGTCAGGCCAATCGTGGCCTTCCCGCCCGCTGATGACCGACCAGCGCGCCTCCAAAGGCAGGTAGAAGCGCAGCACTTCGTGGTCGTCCTCCGCTATCTCCTTGGCCGACTCTATGCCGCCTAACTCCTTGGCCAGGCGCGCCATCTCGTCGTCGAAGACGTCCGAAAGACGCTTGAGGAAGAGCAAAGGCAGCAGGTAGTCCTTGAACTTGGACGCGTCTTTCTGGCCCCGGATGGAACAGGCCGCATCCCACAGCATCTGCTCCATGGGCTTGGTCGATGGAACCGCGGCCTGGCGCCTGCGGGACCGACGACGGGTCACGCGGGACGCCGCCTCGCTTCCATCGACGGACGAACGGACGCCGGCAACGACCTCTATGCCTGCCTCCGCGGCAAGCGCGGCGATGGCCGTCCGAGACACCTTGCGGGGCATCGCCCCGCCATCCTCCCAGCGATTCACCGCGGCAAAGGAAACCCCAAGACGCTCCGCGAGACGCTCCCGCGTCAGGCCGAGCCTGGCGCGGATGCCTTGCAGAGTCGAGCTGACCGCGCGCTTGTCTGTCATATTTGCCATGTATGCAGTATAAGTAGTAAAGCGCGATCAAATGCCCCGCACGGCGCCCCGCAGCCGACCCTCCCAAACACCGAGACCGCCGTCCGCTCCGGAGTTGCCGACGACCTTGCAAAGCCACAGGCCCCATTGCGGATATGAGATGACCCGTCCCGGATTGGAAGAGTAACCCGCCTGGCAAAGTGAACCGAGCAAGGTGACCGACTCAGATAAACGCAAGATCGGCTCCGTGGAGTACCGCGTTGCCGAGGATAACTACTTCGAGAAGCGCGGACTGAAACGCTACGCCGGGGTGTTCTCCCTGTGGGCGCTCGGCGTAGGCGCAGTTATCTCCGGGGACTTCTTCGGCTGGAACTTTGGGCTCGGCGTAGGCGGCTTTGGAGGCCTGGCAGTAGCAACCGGCATCGTCGCAGTCATGTACGTCGGCATCTGCTACTCCATCGCAGAGATGGCCCCCGCCTTGCCGCACACGGGCGGCGCCTATTCCTTCGGGCGGACTGCCATGGGGCCATGGGGAGGATTCGTCACCGGGCTGTCCGAAAATATCGAATACATACTAACCCCAGCGGTGATAGTCGTCGGCATTGGAGGCTATATGGGCGCCGTGCTCAACAGTATGTTCGGCATTGAGATTCCCGCGCCCGTCTGGTGGCTGATCTTCTACGCCCTCTTCGTAGGCCTGAACATCGTCGGAGTCGAAGCGGCTTTCAAATTCTCCGTCGCCATCACCACGCTCACCCTGGCGATTCTGCTTGTGTTCTGGATAGGCGCAATCCCGCATTTCAGCTGGGACATGGCCTTCAACATCGAACCCGAACCCGGAAACTCCCGCTTCCTCCCATTCGGATGGGGCGGTGTCGCTCAGGCCCTGCCCTTTGCCATATGGTTCTACCTCGCCATCGAACAACTCCCCCTGGCCTCCGAAGAGTCGCGCAACCCCAAGCGAGATATGCCCAAAGCTCTGCTATGGGGCATTCTTACTCTGATCGTAGCCTCCGTCTTGACACTGTTCCTGAACGCCGGAATCGCACCCGGCGCGGCAGAAGTTGGGAAATCTAACGAACCCCTCTTCCTGGCTTTCACCACAATCTTCGGAGACGGCATCGGCGCCTCCGTTCTCGCACTGATCGCCGTCGCCGGCCTCGTCGCCAGCTTCCACACCATCATCTACGCATACGGCCGCAACATATACTCCCTGTCGCGCTCCGGTTACTTCCCGCAATGGCTTTCCGTGACGCTCCCAAAACGCAAGACTCCCAACGTAGCCTTGATCGCAGGGGCGGTCGTCGGATACTGCGTTGCACTGCTCATCGAGTTCGGAGATGACTGGCTCGGCCAGGACGTGCCCGTTGGAGCCGTACTCCTCAACATGGCCGTCTTCGGAGCAGTCATCGCATACGTCATGCAGATGATCGCATTCGTATTGCTGAGGAGACGATTCCCCGCCATCGAGCGGCCCTACGTCAGCCCCCTCGGCAACATAGGAGCGATCGTAGCCGCAGTCATCGCCTTCGCTACCCTGTGCTTTCTATTCCTAAGCCCCGACTACCGCTTGGGCGTCTACGGATGCGCTGTATGGTTCGCCGCGGGGTTGATCTACTTCGCAATCAGAGGCCGCAAGAAACTGGTCTACTCTCCGGAAGAGGATTTTGCCGTAAAACACTTGACCCAGGCAGATGACTGACCGCCGCCGCCGAACTGCCCCCTAGCGACCCGCGCTGCGTCATGACCAGGCCGATACCGCTCCATGACGCATCGGCCCTCGACCAGGAAGGCCCGTTCCCTGCCGAGGCCCGCCATGGGAGTAGACGCGAACAGAGGTCTCCCCCTACCTATCTGCACCGTAGAGCGAGAGAGCGAGCGTAAATTGGGATGCCCGCGCCGCGATTTTGCTATAAAGTGGGCGTACTTGTCTCGAAAACGCATCGCGGGCGCGACGAGTCGCGCATGAAGGCTATAGCACAGAGAACCGAAGTCCACCACGCGGCCAGCCGCCGAAGGTGTGAATATGGGAGATATAGAAATGGCTGATAACCAGCGGCCGCTATTGGCCCACCTCCTTCGCAGAGCAGGGTTCGGGGCCTCACGGGAAGACTTGCAAAGGCTGGAAGGACGGCCCTACGAGGACGTCGTAGAGGAGCTGATACACCCGGAACGGGCGCCAGACCTTGAAGAGGACATAATTTCCCGCTACCTGCCTCACACTGTCAGCAAGGACGGCCAAGGCGACTGGAACGCCCGGTGGATGTACCGAATGACCAACTCCAGGCGCCCGCTCGAAGAGAAGATGGCCCTCTTTTGGCACCACGTGTTCGCCACAGGCTGGACCAAGAGCGAGCACACGCCGACCATGATCGACCAGATTCAGATGTTCCGAGAGAACGGACTGGGAAATTTGAGGACGATCCTCATCGAACTGTCCAGAGACCCAGCCATGATCTACTGGCTCGACAACTGCGAGAACCACTCAGGATCGATTAACGAAAACTACGGCCGGGAGTTGCTCGAACTCTTCTCCATGGGCATCGGGAACTACACCGAGACCGACATCAAGAACGTAGCCAGGGCCTTCACCGGGTGGACCTTCGAGCAGCCCCTTCCCCTCTATCCCTACGGACACTTCGGCAGCAAGTTCGAATACAGGCCTGACGATCACGACGACGGTGAAAAGACCTTCTTGGGGCACACGGGCAACTTCAACGGCCAAGACATCATCGAGATCATAGTCAACCAGGAAGCCGCAGCCAGGTTCATATCGCGCCACCTCTACAACTTCTTCGTTGCCGACGAACCACAGGTCCCGGCGTGGAGCATAGAACCCCCTCGAGACCCGGCCGCCATAGATGAACTCGTCGCCTCCTACCAGGAGTCCGATGCAGACATGAGGTCCGTAATGCGAACGCTGCTCAATTCGGACTTCTTCAAGAAGGCCATGCACCAGCGGGTCAAGTCGCCCGCGGAATACGTCGCCGGCGTGATCAAGCTCTCAGGGGAATTCCGCACGCCGGAACCCGCGCTGGAAAACACCGAGGCCATAATGGGGGCCATGGGACAAAGGTTGATGGACCCGCCCACCGTTGAGGGATGGCACACCGGAAAAGAATGGATCGACGGCGGTACACTGACTGAGCGCATCAACTACGCCGTCGATATGGTCAAGGACGCAGACAAGCCAGGCACCCGGCACGTCATAGACACCATCGCAGCATCCGGCGAGCGGGTATCGCCCGAACAGTTCGTCCACACCCTTGAGGAACTTTCAGGATACGTAGGACTTACCCCCGAAACCCGGGACGAACTCGTAAAACTCGCCAAAGCGGAGGGCGACCTCACTTTTAGCGCCGAAAAGGAACGAACCAGGAGTGAAGAAAGAATAGGCGAGATGCTCACCCTGGTACTCGCCACGAGAGAATACCAGTTCGCCTGATCGGCAGGAGACCGCACGCCATGGAAAACGGACGCAACGGACGTAAGAAAGAACCGGTGCTGGTCATCATCCAGCTCTCCGGCGGCAACGACTTCATGAACACGGTCATCCCGTACACCAACGGGATATACCACGACGTCCGCCCCCTGGTCGGAATACCGGAGGACAAGGCACTGCCCATAAACGGCGATCTCGCCTTCCACCCCTCCGCAGGACCGCTCAGAGACCTCTACAAGAGCGGCAGCGTCGCCATTGTCCAGGGCATAGGCTATGAGAACTCCAGCCGATCCCACTTCCGGGCTATGGACATCTGGCACACCTGCGAGCCCAACGCTATTGCAACCGAGGGATGGCTCGCCAAGGTCATCAGGGAGATAGACCCCGAGGGCAAGAATCCCCTCACCGGAGTGAGCTTTGGCCGAGGTCTTCCGCGCGCTATGGCCGCCCCGGGAGTGACCGCCACGTCCGTAGGAAACCTCGACAACTACGGACTCATGACCGGCATTGAACGCCACCAGGAACGACAGCGCAGGCTGGAAACCTTCAAACGAGTCTATACACCCGCCATAGGAACAGGCGCCGTGATGGACTACCTCGGGCAGACCGGTCAGGACGTCTTGCGGGGCGCCGACATCATCTCAGTCGCCCCGCAGAAGTATTCTTCCAGCGTCGAGTACGCAGACAACCAGATAGCCCAGGGACTGCGAGACGTTGCAAGGGTACATACCGCAGGCCTCGGTACCAGAATCTTCTACACCCAGCACGGCGGCTACGACCACCACGCACAGGAGGTGCCGGTACACGCCAAACTGCTGGGCGAACTATCGGTCGCCATAACCGATTTCCTGACCGACCTTCGGGAACATGACGCAGCGGAAGAGGTCGCCGTCTTGGTATTTACCGAGTTCGGGCGCAGAATTCAGGACAACGGAAGCGGTACCGACCACGGCTCCGGCGGAGGCGCGTTCATCATTGGCGAAAACGTCGATGGCGGACTCTACTCGCAATATCCCTCCATCGAGCGCAAAGACTGGCTGAACGACGAAGACATGCGGCACACCATAGACTTCCGGGGAATATACGGAACCATGCTGGAACAATGGATGGGCATTCAGCCGGCCGAGATCGTCAAAGGAGACTTCGAGCAGATCCAGCCGTTCAGAAAGACGTTGGTAGGCGTCTGATCCCGGACCGCATCCAAAGACAGTCTCGAAAAGGGGGGTAAATGCAGGCAGCACAAAAGATGAACGGTAGCCGCCCCTATGCTTTGCTCAGGGCAGGCTATCCATACTATGCAACCCTTGGAATGCGCCGGGTCACCCAGAACCCCGTGGACATAGCCTTTGGAGACGACGGCTTGCTGTTCGTCCTGTGCAGGCAACGCGGGATTGGAAACAACATTCGCCGCATCAACTGGAAAGACGAGGACCTGGACACCTTCGGAAGCGGTCATTTCGAGTGGCCCGTTACGCTAATCCGGGACAGTGCAGGCACGTTCTACGTCTCCGATGAGGCCAAACACGCCGTGATCCTGATCGGCCCCGACGAAGAGTTCATCAAAGAATGGGGAACGCGTGGATCCGCCCCAGGCGAACTCGACCGACCCTCCGGAATGGCGTTCGATGCAGAAGAGAATCTCTACGTCTCAGACACTTTGAACCACCGCATCCAGAAATTCACCAAGGACGGACGCTTCATCTCCACCTTCGGGTCCTTGGGCGACCGAGAGGGCCAGCTCAACATGCCCTGGGGAGTGACTATCGACGACGAGGGAATGGTCCTCGTTTCAGACTGGAGAAACGACCGCATACAGCGCTTCACCCCAGACGGGGAGTTCGTGATGTCCTTCGGTAGCTCAGGCGCTGGACAGGGAGAGTTCAACCGCCCGGCCGGAGTGGAAGTCGACCAGCACGGAGACATATACGTAGCCGACCGGGGAAATCACAGGATCCAGATGTTCGATCCAAATGGCCGCTACGTGCGCCAGTTCACCGGCGACGCCACTCTTTCCAGGATCGGCCGAATCTACATCCAGAACAACGTCGCTGCGCTAAGAGCCAGGGAGAGCGTCAGCACCGAACCGGAAAAGAAATTCGTCTCGCCCGCGTCCGCGCGAATCGGCCCCGATGGTCTCATGTACGCACCGGACTTTGGACGGCACAGAGTGCAGGTCTACAAGAAGGAGGCGTACCCCCTTGCAGAGGGCGAGATCGCTCCGCCGAGAAAGTCACCCACTCTGTACACCGTATGACTCGGGGCAACTCCGCACCGCGTACGCAGCGAGCAAGCGCACGCTCCAACCGTTTGGACCCGATCAAACCCGGACTATGACCCCATGCCCATGATGTTCGGGTTCGCCCGCCAACGACGGCAACTCCTTGAGGCCGAACTGGATCGCTTTGTAAAGGAGCTTCCCCCGTTTGGCGTGTATCGAGCCTATCTGACGGGGGACGTCGCAAGAGGGAACATCGCACCGGATACCGAACTTGATCTGGTGCTCGTGCAGGATACAAATGAGCCGTTCCACCGTAGGGCGGACTTCTTCTTTAGCCACTTGCGCCCCTCCGTAGGCGCCCGTTTCATGGTCTACACTCCGGACGAATTTGAAGAACTGGAAGACAGAGACCCGGTCCTGCTCGAAATGAAGGCATACGGGGAGGTCTTATTTGGCGGCTGACCATTCGCAGGACGCTATAAGCGCTGATGAAGGCAGGCGGTGGATCGCCCAGTCGCAACATGACCTTAAGGACGCCAATATGGCCGCCCAGGCCGGTCGCCACGCCTTGGCCTGCTTCATGTGCCACCAGTCCGCACACAAAGCAGTCGCCGGATACCTCTATTCAAAGGGTGCCGAGAGAGTATGGGGAAACTCCCTCGCAGACCTTTGCCAGGACGCAATGGCCCTTGACCCCTCTTTCGACTTCATAAGGTCGGTCGCCATGTTGCTCGACAAGCACTACCTGGGCGCCAGATACCCCTCCGGGCTGCCGGGAGGAATCCCTGCCGAAGTTTACGAGAGCCTCGATTCTGACCGCGCCCTGGAGATCGCGAACGACGTGCAGAGCTTTGTTGCAGAACGCCTCGCTGATTCCGATCCGTCGAAGGACGATTGACACGCCAATCAACCGTGCAATGGCGGCCCTTGCAGCTGCGGCCGTCACCTCCTTCGCGCTGCTGGCCTGTGGAGGCGGCGGATCTGAATCCCCTACGGTTTTGCCTCAGGATATGGCTGCCGCTGCTGAATTGACGGTCCACAGCAGTAGCTTTCAGGCAGGCAGCGATATTCCGGTTGAGCACACCTGCGACGGAAATGACGCCTCGCCTCAACTGGCCTGGAGCCCGCCCCCGCCGGGCACACGCTCGATTGTGATCATCGTAGACGACCCCGACGCGCCTCGCGGCCCATTCATCCACTGGACCCTCTACAACCTGCCCGGAGATTTGAGAAGCCTGGACGCGGGAGTCAGAGCCAATACCAACCTCGACGGCGGGATACAGGGAGAGAACGACTTCGGGCGCATAGGCTACGGAGGGCCATGCCCGCCTGCCGGGCCTGCCCATGAATACCGCTTCTGGGTATACGCTCTCGCCGAAACACTCTCCCTGGAACCGAGATCGAAGGGCGGCCAGGTGATCGCTGCCATGCGCGGCCGCGTCATCGCAGTAGGAAACCTCAGCGGTACATATACGCGCAAGTAACTTCCCCCCGGCCACGCGTACCGCCCAACAACCATTCCCCTCTCGGAGAGCAGCCCTGTTAGTCCATTCGTTCCAACATCTGAGAGGAGTAGGCCCCGCCACCGAAGAGGCGTGGTGGGAACAGGGCCTGACGACATGGGACGCCCTGGCCCGATCGGGACGAGCCGACGCGGCTCACGTCTCCGGACTCGCGGAGTCCTCCTCGAAGCTCGCTCAGCGGGACGCCCGTTACTTCCAGCAGCGCCTGCCCGGACGAGAGCGGTGGCGACTCTACGCCGATTTTCTGGACGACGCCGTATTCCTCGACATAGAAACCACCGGACTCTCTCCCGACTACTCCTACACCACGATGGTCGGGCTGCTGGACAAAAGCGGTTTCCGAGCGCTTACGCGCGGGGACGACCTCGATGAGCTACCCGAAATACTCGGTAGATACCGACTGGTAATCACTTACAACGGCGCCTCCTTCGACCTACCGTTTCTTCGCACCGAGTTTCCCGACATTCCCGATGCCTTTGCCCATATCGATCTGCGCTGGGTTCTCTACAGACTGGGCTACCGAGGCGGGCTGAAGCGCATCGAGTACGCTACCGGCCTGCACCGCCCCGGCGAGTTGTCTGGCCTCAACGGCTTTCACGCAGTTCTGCTCTGGGAGTTGGCGCAGCAGGGAGAAGAGGGCGCGCTGGATACGCTCATTCGATACAACGCCGAGGACGTGGCCTCCCTGCCCAAGTTGGCGGAGATGGCGGTGCGAGAACTGGCAAACGGAACCCCGATGGCCAAGACCGACCTCACCAACCAACCCGCGTTCGACGGCCATTCCCTGCCCTATGATTCTTCCATCGTGCGCTACGTAACCCGCTTTTCGCATTAGATGCGCTATTAAATCCACGTCATGGCTGATTCCAGCAATGCAATAATCTTGACATATTCGTTTATTGCATAAACATAGAAAGATCATACACTTCCAAACAGGCGACCAGATAGTGTTGATGTTTCTAGACATAGTGCAACCGTCATTTACACGTACCATAAGCCTTGTGAACAGACCAGTCTCCCGGCGCAGGCAGGAATCCGGGAGCCGCGAGGTCTACGCTGACGGTGACTTTCCACTCGCATGTTGTTGACCCGCTTGCGGAACTGTGCAAGTATCTCGATTCGTAGCATGTCCGGCCCCCAGATACGGGAGAGACTTTCAGAAAGGCCGGGATGGCCGAGTCCCAGGACAGCCGGGATTCCTGCCCAGGCAGGAATGACGGAATCAAGTTCGTAGAACCGCCCTGTGGCTCGAATATCAACACTACGTTCGACGGTCTGCCCGCGCTTGACGGGCCTGAAGGCGTCCATCCTTCAGAGACGGGAATCGACAAGGCTCAGATGAACGCGTATCCCAGCGCTCAGCGGCGTAACGTGACAATCTCGAACCGGCAAACGCTCAACGCGGTTCTACGGCCCACCAAGATTCCAGGTGCCTAATGGGACGCACCTTCGCAGGATATGACTTCGAGCGCGTCGGACCGATTCTGCCGGAGTGCGACGAATACGGCAAAGTCATCGGAGAATTGCCGCAGCACAGGTTCCGCAATGAGCGCAACCTCCCGCTGAGCAAGTACGGGCAGGGGCCGTTCTGCCGATTCCAGGTGGCGAAGGGTTGGCGGCAGAGCGGCGTATTCGTTCTTGCGAATGGAGATAATCCACTCTATGTCGGCGAGTGCCAGAATCTGGAAGACCGCTGGGGAACAAAAGGCTTCGGCGGCATTTCGCCTAGGAACTGCTACAAGGGCGGTCAGGATACGAATTGCCGAATCAACAACCTCATCTACGAGAAAACCAGGACCGGCGAGAACTTCGATCTGTGGTTCCACTCAATAGAAGGCGACAAACACGTTCGCTTGGCGGCCAAGAGCAGACTGATAGCATCGCTCAGACCACCCTGGAACAAGTAGCGCCCGGCGCGGGCCACATCCCACAGCGCGCGCAGCCGCGGGAAAGCACGCAGACATACCGCGACTCCGTGATGCATACGCTGCCCCCCGCATAAGCAAGGAAGGTACGGTGGAAAGCCGACGCGTCTTTGCCGGAATCCTCTTCTCATACGTCGGACCGATTCTGCCGGAGTGCGACGAATACGGCAAAGTCATCGGAGAATTGCCGCAGCACAGGTTCCGCAATGAGCAGAACCTCCCGCTGAGCAAGTACGGGCAGGGGCCGTTCTGCCGGTTCCGCGTGGCGAAGGGTTGGCAGCAGAGCGGCGTATTCGTTCTTGCGAATGGAGATAATCCACTCTACGTCGGCGAGTGCCAGAATCTGGAAGACCGCTGGGGAACAAGAGGCTTCGGCGGCATTTCGCCTAGGAACTGCTACAAGGGCGGTCAGGATACGAATTGCCGAATCAACAACCTCATCTACGAGAAAACCAGGACCGGAGAGAACTTCGATCTGTGGTTCCACGCCCTTGAAAACGCCGTAGACCGCACAGCGCTCAAGGCCAGACTGGTTGCCGAACTGAATCCGCCCTGGAACCTCACTTCTACCGCCCTGCCCAGTCCACCGACGTCCAGGCCGCGCGAGCCGTCGCCGGCTTGGGTCAACCCTGTCGCCGTATCCCCGGCATCCCCGGCGCGTCCGACAAGCAAGAAAGGTACGGCGGAAAGCGGACGCGTCTTTGCGGGGACCCTCTTCTCATACGTCGGACCGATTCTGCCGAAGCGCGACTGTAAGGGCGTGCTGATCGAGGAAAGTCCGAAACTGCCGAGCGATGTGCAAATGCACAGATACGGCAAGGGGCCGTTCTGCCGGTTCAGGATTGCGCAAGAAAACCGTTGGCGGCGCAGCGGAGTCTACGTTCTCTCTTACCGCGGCGCAGCGCACTACGTGGGCATGTGCAAGAACCTTGCAATGATTTGGAACTTCGTTGGCCGCATAACGCCGTCAGCAGTTCGCATAGGAGGGCAACAAACTCACTGCCGGATCAACGCTCTGATACTCGACGAGGCCAAGCGGGGAGCGGAAGCTGTCCTATGGTTCCACGCCCTTGAAAACGACGCAGAGCGCGAAATGCTCAAGGCCAAGCTGGTTGCCGAACTGAATCCGCCCTGGAACCTCACTCATACCGCCTTCCCCAGTCCACCGACATCCAGGCCGCGCGAGTCGTCGCCGGCCTGGGCCAACCCTGTCACCGTATCCCCGACATCCCCGGCGGGTCCGATAAGCAAGAAAGCTACGGCGGAAAACGGACGCGTCTTTGCCGGAATCCTCTTCTCATACGTCGGACCGATTCTGCCGAAGTGCGACGAATACCGCAAAGTCATCGGAGAATTGCCGCAGCACAGGTTCCGCAATGAACAGAATCTCCCGCTGAGCAAGTACGGGCAGGGGCCGTTCTGCCGGTTCCTGGTGGCGAAGGGTTGGCAGCAGAGCGGCGTATATGTTCTTGCGAATGGAGATGATCCACTCTATGTCGGCGAGTGCCAGAATCTGGAAGACCGCTGGGGAACAACAGGATTCGGCGTTTCGCCTCAGAACTGCTACTGGGGCGGTCAGGATACGAATTGCCGGATCAACAACCTCATCTACGAGAAAACCAGGACCGGCGAGAACTTAGCTCTGTGGTTCCATTCAATAGAAGTCGACGAGCACGCTCGCCTGGAGGCCGAGAGCAGACTGATAGCATCGCTCAGACCGCCCTGGAACAGGTAAGACCCGGCGCGGGCCACATCCCACAGCGCGCGGAGCCGCGGGAAAGCACGCAGATATACCGCGACTCCGTGATGCATACGCTGCCCCCCGCATAAGCAAAGTACTACGGAGAGAATATATCGGCCATTCCAAGAGTAATCCGGGTACAAAGAACGTAGATCTGCAACCATAGCATCGCGCCTTGTTCCAACTACAAAGATGATCCTGCCACACACACAGCCGAAATGCACACTTGCAATCACCGACTCAAATAGAAAAGATCACAAAGTCCCATGAGGCGGTTAGACCAGCGCAGCCAGCGCCATCCCCCCTCGCTGCTCCGGCGCTGACAAGCGCTAGACTGTAGACCCCGTATGAATCAGTCACCGCGGCCCGGTTCGCCGGCACATTCCCAACGAGGCCAATTGCACATACTCAAATACTTCGAGCGTCCAAAGCTCAGGCGAACGATTCTCATCGCCGCATGGGCAGGCTGGTCGGACGCGGCGGAAGCCGCCACCCGTGCCATCCGGGAGGTGAACCGCCAACTCCCCGCCGGGAAATTGGCAGGGATCGACCCGGAACTCTTCTACGATTTTTCTCAGCAGCGCCCCATGGTCAGTTACGACGACCAAGGAGTACGGAAACTCGAGTGGCCGACGAACCAGTTCTTCTATTGGCAGCCGGACGACTCCGACAGGCAGAGCGAGAGAGACGCCGTCACCTTCCTCGGCGTCGAACCGCATCTGCGATGGAAGCTATACGCAGAAAAGTTTCTGGAAGTAGCCGACCCGTCCAAAGTCGATCTACTGGTCACCGTGGGTGCCCTCCTCGACTCAGTCCCACACACAAGATCGCCCCGCGTAACAGTGTCCGCAGGTCAGGACCAATTAGGGCCCGGCTTCGAAAGCCTACGGTTCCCCAGACCCACTTACGAAGGGCCGTCTGGCCTTACCTCCGTAATAACCGACGCCTACTCGAAACACGACGTCCCGTGGGTAAGCATATGGGGCCACGCACCCCACTACGTTCAGGTATCACACAATCCCTCCCTGACGCACGCCATCCTGGAAAAACTGCAACCCTTCCTACCCCGGAGCATAGAGATGGACAAGCTACGGGTGGAGTCGGAGGAGTACGCCGCAAACCTGACCCGCGCATTGGAAGGAGAAAGCGACATAGCAGGATACGTGAAACGCCTGGAGGAGCGGTACGACACCGAAGAGGAATCTTCGCGGCAGAAAGAACCCGGCCTGATCGTGCAGGAACTGGAAGAATTCCTGCGCCGTCAGAGAGGCCCTTCCGGAACAGAAGGACGAGACCTGAGTTGAGCAAGCTTATAGACACGCTCTCGAACCTGGGAATGGCGGAACCCGCACCCATTGGATTTGGGCAGCAGCAAACGCGGCAGAAGATCCCATTGATGCTTATCGTCGGCAAAACCGCTCGAAAAAAGCCTCTCGCCAAAGTCGCCAAGTCCTTGGACGCACTTCTCGCCGACGGTGACCTAGACATAGACCAAAGCCCGTCTGGATGGAAGGGAATATGGGGCGCTGCCTTGTCGAACGCCAGCCCGGAAGGATTGGACTCGCTAAAGGAAGCAGGGTGCGACTTCGTGCTTGTCGAGTCCGGCGAAGCAGCCTCTTTGATCCTCCGAGACGACGGCATGAGCCGAGGTTTAACGCTCCAACACGAACTCACCGACCGCAAAGCCCGCGCTATCGAAGACATGCCTTTCGAATTCCTCCTCATTCGCGCGCCGGATCCATCCGCCCCCTTGACGGTAGAGGGAGTCATTGAACTACAGGAAACCGTATCCCTGTTCACCAAGAACATATTCCTGGAGGTTGAACGTCTCCCCGATGAGAACGAGTTGGAAGCGCTCAGAGACCTCCCAATATCAGCTCTCGTGATAAACGCCGACCAATCCGACCCCAAGGAGTTGGAAAATCTTCGTGATGCCATCAAAAATCTGGACCCCAGAGAGCGGAGCGAGGAACGCAGCCCATTGCTGCCAACAGCTGCCGGGGGAGTAACCGGCTTCGGCCACCCGGACTACGAGGAAGACGATTGGAGCGAATAGCAGACGCCGAACTCCCCAGCCCCTGCTCTACCCCGCGAAAACTGCGCTCGATTGCTGCGCTGTCTGATAACTTTAAAGTGAGTTGTAACCGGGATCTCGGTCTCGTCCACTCAACCAACCACGATACTCAACGCGGAACGTCGACAAACCCCGCGCTGCTCAGGGAGAGATGAGATTGGAACGCATTACCATCATAGGCCTCGGATACATAGGCGCTTCCCTCGGTTTGGCCCTCCGAGCCGCCTATGGCAACAAGCTTGAGGTGATCGGCTACGACGGAGAGCGAAAGGTGCACAACCAGGCGCAGAAGATCGGCGCAGTCGACCGGGCGATCTGGAACCTCGATCAGGCAGTCGCAGGATCCGACCTCGTCGTACTCGCCATACCTGCATATGCCATTCCCGACGTGCTCGACGCCATCGCAAACCACCTCGAGCGGAACGCCACCATCACCGACACCGCCAACACCAAGCGCGCAATCTTGGAAGTGGCAGACGAAATTCTGCCCGCAAGCGTCGGGTTCATAGGCGGAAACCCCCTCGTAGGAGGAGGCCTCGCAGGCCAGGATAACGCCTCCGGCGCCATATTCGCAGGATCCAGGTGGGCCATAATTGCAAGCCCAAGAGCCCCACAGGGTTCAGTCATGGAAGTCTCCAAAATGGTCGACCAAATCGGCGCCAAAGCCTTCTTCGTCGATGCACACGAGCACGATAGCTACATGGCCGCCGTAAACGGACTGCCCACCTTGATAGCCTCCGTACTGATGTCCACCGCAGCATCCAGCCCTTCGTGGCGAGAAATAAGCCGCTTCGCCGGAACCGAGTTCAACAGCATGACCGAACTCGCCGAAATCGACCCCGCATCCAACTACGCCATGTGCAACACCAACTCCGACATGCTGGCACACTGGATCGATCAGGCCGCCATGAGGTTGCAGGAACTGAAAATCTCTATACAGAACGACGATGAACGTGAAGACCCGGATGGCCCCCTCATGGACACTTTCGTACATTCCTGGGAGGCAAGAATGCGCGTCGTGGCAGGTATAGAACCCGGCAGCCAGTCCTCCGCGCAAAATGCCCTGCCGACCGCAAGCGAAGGCATCATGCAGATGTTTCTCGGAAGCGCCGGCGCCAGGCTGCTCGGCAGAACCGGAGACTCCAAGCGAGACCCGACCAAGTACGATCGGCGACACCTCCCATAAACACCCCAAACATGCCGATAACCATCAGCCGGCCCCGGGCTTTGCGAGGCGATATAACCGCGCCCGGAGACAAGTCGGTTTCCCACCGCGCCGCAATCTTCAACAGCCTTGCCAAAGGCGACGCACTCGTTACCAATTTCTCCCCGGGCAACGATTGCACCTCCACAGTGCACCTGCTCAGGGCTCTCGGCGTACGGATCGAACGAACCCCATCCAACAGTGACGCCGGGGACTCCCTACACGTTCGAGGAACGGGAGACGCGTGGATCGAGCCCGACAACGTACTCGACGCAGGAAACAGCGGCACCACGATGCGGCTCATGGCAGGCGCACTCGCAGGCAGGCCCTTCCTCGCCGTCATGACAGGCGACGACTCACTCAACGGGCGTCCCATGGGCCGGGTAATCGATCCCTTAAGCCAGATGGGCGCAGAAATCCGGGGACGACGCCGAGACACCCTGGCGCCTCTCATCTTCCAGGGCGGAAAGCTGAGAGGAATCGACTATGAACTGCCGGTCGCCAGCGCGCAATTGAAGTCCGCACTCTTGCTGGCAGGACTGCGCGCGGAAGGCCCCACACGCATAAGCCAGCCGGCCTTGTCCAGGGACCACACCGAGCGAATGCTGGGAGCCATGGGAGCCCCCGTAAAGGTTGAAGGACTTCACGTCTCTGTCTCACCCTGCCGCTTGAACGCCGTAGACGTGCAGGTTCCCGGAGACATCAGCTCCGCTGCATTCTGGATGGTAGCCGCCGCAACTCACCAGAACGCCGAACTCTGCATCAGAGGCGTAGGAATAAACCCCAGCCGCACCGGAGTTCTGACCGCCCTGAGAGCCATGGGCGCCAACCTTCAACTAACCGAACAGCGAATTGTCGCCGGCGAACCCGTGGCCGACGTCGTAGTTAGATCTAGCCGGTTACGCGGGACCGAGATCGGCCACCCCCTGGTGCCGCTCCTGATCGACGAAATACCGGTGCTTGCAGTAGCCGCGGCAATGGCCGAGGGAGTCACCACCATACGGGACGCCGCGGAACTGCGGGTAAAGGAAACAGACCGCATAGAGGCCACCATCGACTGGCTGCGAAGCGCGGGTGTCGAATGTGAAGGACGTCCCGACGGTATGTCGATCATGGGCGCAGGCCGGATCATGGGCGGTACCTTCGACCCCCGAAACGACCACCGGCTGGCCATGAGCATCGGCGTTGCTGGTCTGGTGGGCGAACAGCCTGTGACGGTGTCGAACGGAGAAGTTGCAAGCGTTTCATATCCAGGTTTTTGGAACGAAGTCAGGCGGCTTGGCGGAATTGTCGGGTGAATACGTGCCAGAGGCGCTGGAACAGACAGGGAAGCCACTGGCCATCGTGATCTCCGGGCCCTCAGGCGTGGGGAAAGACGCCCTCCTGGAACGTATGGCCAAGGCAGAATTCGACCACCACTTCACGATTACCGCTACCACGAGGGAGCCGCGCCCCGGTGAACGGGAAGGGATCAACCACTACTTCGTGAGCCGCGAGCAGTTTCTAAAGATGGTTGACAGCGGCGAACTGCTGGAGTGGGCACAGGTCTACGGCAACTACTACGGAGTGCCAAAGGAGCAGGTGCAACGCGCTCTGGCCGCCGGGAAGCACGCACTCATCAGAGTGGACGTTCAGGGCGCAAAGAGGCTGAGAGCCATACTCCCTGAAGCCGTGTTCGTCTTTATCTCCCCGCCTTCCGAAAGCTCTCTAAGGACGCGCCTCGAAGAGCGGGGCGTGAACTCTGCCGGTGAAATGAAAAGACGGCTCAACGCGGCGAGAAGGGAAATCCGGGAAGCGCCCCTGTTTGACTATGTAGTTGCAAACAAAGACGGCAAACTGGATCAGGCTGTGGACGAAGTGAGGAACATCATCCGGCAGGAATCGTTGCGCCGGCGACGGCGCACAATGGAGGCATGATGCGTAGGAACAAGCCGCCCATGCAGGCACAGCAGGCAGATGCAAATATCGGGCTGTTCGAAGCAATAGATACCCAACGCGCTCTCCGTTATGTCAAGCCCGACCCCGTGCCTGATCGCTATGTACGGCGCATTATCGAAGCTGGGATCAAAGCCCCAAGCGGGGGCAATTCCCAGCCCTGGGAATTCATCGTAATCCGGGACCCCGAGGCTAAGCAGAAGCTGGCAAGTTTCTACCGGCGCGCATGGGCCGACGCCGAACAGGGGCAACCGACCCAACCGGACACTGTCAACCATCGGTCGGCGCGTCACCTGATGGAGCATTTCGCATCTGCCCCCGTGATGATCCTGGTGTGCCTGTACACCGGCGGAGAGAACCCAGCCTTCTATGACGGTTCGAGCATCTACCCGTCGGTTCAAAATATGTTGCTCGCCGCGCGTGGCCTAGGACTGGCGAGCGTACTGACCAACGGGTGGTCGAAGTACGAGCCGGAAATCAGGGCCGCGCTAGGCATACCGGAGCAATACCGGGCCGCCGCCTTGCTACCCATAGGGTATCCGGACGGCGTGCGATACGGACCTCCCAGGCGAGATCCTCTTGAATCGCATTTGCACACCGACAGGTGGTAACGTCCAGACCGATACATCCCGAGATAACCTGCACACTGCTTGATAAAACGGAGGAACTACCTCATGGATCTGGGAATCTCTGGCAAGAACGCGCTCATTACAGGCGGAAGCCGAGGGCTGGGCAGGCAATGCGCTCTCTCGCTTGCCGCGGAAGGCGTGAACGTCGCCATATGCGGGCGCACGCCCAGCACCATCCAGCAAACCGTGTCTGAACTGGAGTCTATGGGCGTAAAGTCTTTCGGAGTTACCGCGGACGTTACCCACGTCGAAGACATGGCGCGAGTACACTCAGAAACGGTCGAGGGATTGGGCCCCGTAGACATCCTGGTCAACAACGCGGGCGGGTCTATGGGCGTCACGGACATAGCGGAGACACCCCTCGATAGCTACCGCGCAGTGTTCGACTTCAACCTGTTCAGCGGCTATGAACTCTCCAGGCTGTCCCTGCCGCACATGCAGCGCCAAGGTTGGGGCCGGATCATCAACATAGCCTCTATATGGGGCCGCGAGCACGGCGGGAACATAGGCTACATGTCCGCAAAGGCGGCCCTGATCGCAGCCACCAAGCACGCCGGGCTCTCCCTCGCCGGGGACGGCGTCACGGTCAACTCCATCGCTCCCGGGTCCATATTGCACCCAGGCGGCAGTTGGGAGCGATTCCAGAACGAGCAGCCGCCGGAGGTGGTCGAACAGTTCATCGAGTCTCAACTCCCCATGGGGCGCTTCGGATGGCCGGAGCCTATAGGAAACCTCTGCGCCTTCCTGGCCTCGACCCGTGCTGATCTTATAACCGGCGCCTGCATCGTCGTAGACGGCGGGCAGAGCCATTCCCTCTAGCCCTCATTCCGCGCCTTGGACCCCTAGGTTACGGAAAGATACGGCTCCATCGACATGCCAAAGATCGTAATAGCCCCACAGGCGTTCAAGGGAAGCCTTTCCGCCATCGAAATCGCGCGTGCTATGGAAGAAGGCGTAAAGCGAGCCCTCCCCGGAGCGGAAACGGTCATCGTCCCCGTGGCCGATGGCGGAGATGGAACGCTCGAAACCTTGACCGACGCCTCCGGCGGGCATATCGAATCGGCCACCGTCACAGGCCCGCTGGGAAAGCCCGTAACAGCGGAATGGGGCGCCCTTGGAGACGGAGAAACGGCCGTGATCGAAATGGCGCGTTCTTCCGGCCTCGCCCTGCTTCAGCTTGATGAACGAGACCCGCGAAAGACTACGACAAGGGGAGTGGGCGAGCTAATACTGGCAGCGTTGGATACCGGACACGACAGGTTCATCATAGGCATAGGCGGAAGCGCTACCAACGACGGCGGAGCGGGCGTGATGCAGGCCCTCGGCGCGCGTCTGCTGAACAAGCAAGGGAAAGACCTGCAGCCGGGAGGCGCCGCTCTGGCCAGACTCGAAAGAATAGACACCGCCGACGTAGACCCACGCGTACGCTCGGCAAAAGTCGTCGTCGCGTGCGACGTCAACAATCCTCTATGCGGGCCAACCGGCGCCTCAGCAGTCTTTGGACCACAGAAAGGCGCCTCACCGGAAACTGTCGCCGAACTCGACAGCGCGCTGAGTCACTTTGCAGACGTCATGCAGCGAGACTTGGGCGCCAACGTGCGTAACCGACCGGGCGCGGGCGCGGCCGGAGGCCTCGGCGCAGGGCTGATGGGGTTCTTAGACGCCGACTTGAGAGCCGGCGTGGATATCGTTCTAGACGCCGTAGCCCTTGAAGAGAAACTGGACGGCGCAGACCTCGTCATCGTAGGAGAAGGCCAGATCGACGCCTCGACGGTGTTCAACAAAGCCCCCGTAGGCGTCGCGCGTATCGCCAAGAAGCAAGGCACGCCGGTATTAGGCTTGGCGGGTTCCCTAGGCGAGGGTTACCAAGAGGTGCACGACCTTGGAATAGACGCAATGTTCACCCTGGTTGACCGGCCAATGACGCTGAACGAAGCCATGGCCGACACCCGCAGGCTGGTCCGCGCCCTTGCCGAAGAGGCTGCCAGGGCCTTTGCCGCAGGAGCGAGGACCCGCTAAAGCTCCTGATCCACCAGCACCGCGTGCACTTCGACAGGGCCGTGAATCCCCGTGACGATCACCGCCTCTATGTCGCCGGTGCGGCTGGGGCCTGTAATCAGGTTCATGGAAGAGGCCAAAGTCCCACTTGCCTGCGCTTCCCGCTCCAGCAGGAACAACTCGTCCAGAGAGGGCAGCACCGTACCTTTGCGCACAACCGCAACGTGGCGAGGCGGCGCCAATGAGATCAAGCGTGAAAGCCCCCGGCGAGGATGGATGACCACCGTCCCCGTCTCCGCAATCGCATAGTCCGAGCCGGTAATTCCAACGTCGGTCTCAAACGCGCTTGCCCGCAAGCGGGCAGCCTCTTCTCTACTCTCGGCAGTCTCCTCGTCCGGCCTCACCATCGGCTCCACCTCGATTCCGGCAGAGTTCAGAGACTCGCTCAATCCCGACAATGCAAGCACAGACGCCTCGCCGCTCTTCAGGACGTGCCGGGCGCCCGCGTCCACACATATCCCCGTGACCGCGGCCGCGGCATCTGTGTTGCTGGCCGCGCGATGTACGACCCACCCGGCCCTGGAAGCGGCAGCCGCCAGTTCATCGAGCAAGCCAGCCGCCCTCTCGGCCATCACCGCCCTCACCTGAAGGGCCATTCGCCCCAACTCATCTTCCGAAACCGACGCTCCGCCGGGCGCGGGTCGCGGAGGAGCGCCCGACGATCGCCCAAGCGCCTGCCTCACCGATGCCAGAAATCGCCGCCGCTCCGTCACCGTTGCCCTCCCCTCCTTCGGCGCTTGAACCGAGACCGAAGAGGCCGGGCCGCCGGTAGTGGAAAATCGCGGCTCGCGGTCCAGCGAGACAGAGGCGGAAGCAAGCGCCTCACCCACTCCCTGCGCGAGAACGGCCTCATCGACCAGCGAGCAGCGCGGGACGCTGTGTCAAACCTGGCGCGTCCCGTCATTCCGGCCCGCCACGACCTCCACACCAAACCCTCGACCCTCGAGCCGGACGATTCAACCGCCTTCGCTCTCAGATCCAGCAACATGCGAGGCAGGTCGATTTTGACAGGACATGCCTCCCTGCACGCGCCGCAAAGAGTCGACGCGAACGGCAGGTCCTTGCCCGCGTCCAGGCCCGTTAGAACCGGCGTCACGACGGCCCCTATCGGCCCCGGGTACACCCAGCCGTAACTATGCCCCCCCACCTTCCGATAGACCGGGCAGGCATTCATGCAGGCCCCGCAGCGTATACAGTACAGAGCCTCCCGCAGCGCCGGGTCTGCCAGCAGCTTGCTGCGGTTATTGTCGATGACGACGAGGTGAAACTCCTCTGGCCCGTCCTCCTCATCTGACCGGCGAGGCCCGTTGACCATAGTCACGTATGAGGAGATGCGCTGGCCCGTAGCCGAGCGAATGAGAATGCGCAGCAGTACGCCCAGGTCCGCGATCGACGGCGCCACCTTCTCCATGCCCATCGCCGCAACGTGGATGCGGGGCACAGAGGTCGCCATGCGCCCATTGCCCTCATTGGTTACAAGCACTATCCCGCCCGACTCCGCAACCGCAAAATTCGCTCCCGTAACAGACATGTCCGCCCGCTTGAACACCTCGCGCAGCTGAGCCCGCGCCTGCAGGGTCAGGTCCTCGGCACGCTCGAATCGTTCCCCCCCAGACCTGCCCGCAAGAAGACGGGACACCTCTTCCTTCGACTTGTGAATCGCCGGAGCGATGATGTGGTAAGGAGTCTCCCCGGAAAGCTGGATGATGTATTCCCCCAAGTCGGTCTCCACCGCCTCTACTCCCGCATCCTCCAGCGCATGATTGAGACCCGTCTCTTCCGAAACCATCGACTTGGTCTTTATGACCGTCCGCACGTCTCTACGCCGCACGACGTCCAGAACGTACCCATTAGCCTCAGCCGAGTCTCTCGCGAAAAAGATGTTTCCGCCGTTACCCTCCACCTTTTCCGCAAGAACCTCAAGGTAGTAGTCCAGGTGCTCGATCGTATGCTCCTTGATCGCCCGGCCAAGCGTGCGCTGCTCTTCCCACCCCATAGTTGCGGCCGCGGCCGCCAGACGACCCTTGTGAAAACCTTCGTACACCCCCTCCAACGCCGATTTGAGGCGCGGATCGGCCATAGTGGCCGCGGCCCGGGAACGAAACTCTCGTGTACGTGCACGCACGGATCAAAATGGCCTGGGCGCGCGGCCCGGAAGGGTCTCGACAGACTCGTCCAGAACCTGAGCAAGGTGAGCAACCCGTATCCCTGAACCCCGACGCCGCAGACCGCCCGCCATGTGCATTATGCAACCCGCATCGCCCGCGATGAGCGCTCCCGCACCCGACGCCTCCACGTTGTCCAGCTTCTCATCGAGCATCGCAGTGGAAATATCCGGCATCTTGATGGAAAAAGTCCCTCCGAAGCCGCAGCACACCTCGGCCCGTTCCAGAGGGCGCAAATCCATGCCCGCTATACCCTCCAACAGAGCCTTGGGCTGTTCATCCACTCCGATCTCCCGCAGAAGGTGGCAACACTTGTGATACACCGCGGAACAATCCAGTCGGCCCCCTGCGTCCGGCCTGCCAAGTACGTCCACCAGGAACTCGGAGAACTCATACAGCCGAGCCCCGACCTGCGCCGCACGATCCAGCATCTCCCGCTCTCCGTGAAACAACTCAGGATAGAAATTGCGCACCATAGCGCAGCACGACCCCGAAGGAACGACTATCGGCTGATCCCCCTCGAACACCTCGAGAAACCGACGAGCCACCGCTCTGGCGTCCGGTAGATACCCGCTGTTGAACGCAGGCTGCCCGCAACAGGTCTGCCCCTCGGGAAAATCCACCTCCACCCCAAGCCGCTCCAGGACGTTTACGACGCTCTCCCCAATCTCCGGATAGAACTGATCGACGAGGCAGGTGGAGAAAAGCGATACGCGCCGGGGCGGGGAGCCGGCTCCGAAAGACATGGACATGGCAGTCAACTTAGAGATACGGGCCGGCCTGTGTCAAACACAACCCGCGTGCACCGATACGCTGGAACAATGACATCGCAAGATTCGGGAAGCAAAGATATATCCTTTCCACATAGACCGGCATGTGAGCGCATGCCGTCCTCCACCTGCGAGTATCGAAGGGCAAGAAATGCCGGACAGCACATTCGACGTAGCGGTGATCGGCGCGGGCATTATCGGGCTATCCACCGCGATGAATCTACAAACCCGTTTCCCCGGCCTCAGAGTAGGGGTAATAGAAAAGGCCCCGGGAGTCGCCTCCCAGCAGTCCGGCCACAACTCAGGGGTCATCCACTCCGGCATCTACTACAAGCCGGGATCCTTCAAAGCCCGGTTCTGCGTCGAGGGCAGATCCTCGATGACCCGGTTCTGCGAGGAAAACGGCATACCCTTCGAACGTTGCGGCAAGGTGATCATAGCCACGCGCAAAGACGAACTACCCAGGCTGCAGGCGCTCTACGAGCGCGGCGCGGCAAATCAGGTCGAGGGGCTACAACTCGTATCCGGGGACGAAGTGCGTGACCGGATCGAGCCCCACGTCAACGTCATAAAGGCCGTATGGGCGCCAAACACCGGCATAGTGGACTTTCGCAAAGTTGCCGCAGCCTACGCAAAGCGCATACTCGAAGCGGGAGGAAAAATACACTTCAACGCGAAACTTCGCCGGGTCGTCGGAAAAAACGGAGCATCCGTACTCGAAACCCGCGCCGGAGAGTTTCACGCAAAACGCGTCATCAACTGCGCAGGACTGCACGCCGACGTCGTGGCCAACATGATGGGCGCAAAGACCGACCTACGCATCATCCCCTTCCGGGGCGAATACTACACACTGCGGAAAGAGCGGGAAAACCTGGTGCGAGGGCTAATCTACCCGGTTCCAAACCCCGCATTCCCTTTCCTCGGAGTGCACTTCACCAAGACCATGAAAGGCTTCACCGAAGCCGGCCCCAACGCAGTTCTCGCTATGGCCAGAGAGGGATACGAAAAACGAGACTTCAACCTCCCGGACTTCCTCGGAACCATTGCATTCCCAGGCTTCTGGCGCCTCACCATGAGAGACTGGAAGACAGGCATGATGGAGATCAACCGATCTCTGCGCAAGAGCGTCTTCGTTCGGGACTTGCAGCGCATGATCCCCGAGGTTCGCAAAGAAGACTTGCAGAGCGGAGGGTCGGGCGTTCGCGCACAAGCCGTAGACCGAAGCGGCAACCTGCTAGACGACTTCCGAATCGAGAGAACCAAAGACGCTATCCACGTACTCAACGCCCCCTCGCCAGGCGCCACCTCCTCGCTCGTCATAGGCCGTTACATAACCGACCTCGCCGCCGAGACCTTCGCAATCAGGGACAAAGCCCACTCCGCTCTATCTTGATGGAACACAGGCAGACACCCCAAAAGCCGAGGGCCGCCTCTACGACAACCACCGCGCCCAAGCGCCCCAAGCGTGGTAGCCAGCCGCCGCCTAGAACTGCGTATACAAACTATGCGAACGAGGCCGAGGCGCTATCTCGCCCGGCCCCAAACGAATGACTTCCTTGCGGTAGATCTGTATCCGTTGCGAACCATAGTCCGGTACGAACATGCGGCCATCCGCGTCAACCGTAACCGAGACAGGCCATCTGAAGCGCTTTTGAGGCTCGATGGCCGTCATCTCACGCAGACGCATCGCCATCAGGTTGGTAATCATGTACTCCCGCGCCTGCCTGGACAGCGTCGCGTCGCCGATGAACTTCTCCACGAACAAACCATCCGCATTGAAAACCTGTACCCGGTGATTCGCCCAGTCCGCCACGTAGATATCCCCATCCCGGTCCACCGCCACCCCGGTGGGTCGGTTGAACTGACCATCCTCAGAGCCCCTCTCCCCGATCGTCATCACGTGACGCCCGTCCCGGTCGAGCTTCTGCACCCGGTCGTTCTGCCAGTCGCACACGTACACGAAGGCCTCCTCATCCACGCAAATACCCCATGGCAGATCAAACTCGCCTCTCCCCTGCCCATGCGTCCCCCAGCTCGAAATGTAAGCCCCGTCTTGGGAAAACCTCTGTACCCGATGATTCCAGGCATCGGCCACCAACAGGCTCCCGTCCAAATCAATCGCGAGGCCCGACGGACGATCCAACTCGCCCGGGCCCGACCCATGACTCCCCCACTGCGTCAACACCTCCCCCTCCGCCGTAATCGCAGAGACCGTGTGCAACGCCTCGTCCGATATCCACAACCGCTCCTCAGAATCGCGAACCATCGCGGCCGGCCACGTGAATCGACCGGCCGCGCTGAAACTGCCGCCCACCGGCCCGCCCCCGCCAACCAGGTTGAACGCTCCCTTGTCGTCATCCTCGATCGACAACCTGCGCACGAAGCACAGATTCTCCCCGCGACACAGAATCAGCAGGTCCCCGTCGTCGCACACGACCACCGATATCGGCGTATTCGTCAGCCGACGCATCCCGAGGGTTTTCTCGTACCGGAAGCCCACACGCAGCAGGCCATACGGCCTCGTCGATTTTCGTTCTTCAGCCAGCATCTCGATCAACCCTGCACCGTCGCCAACTCATAGACCATACCGCGCCGACGGCACCACTCCCGCGCAGCGCTTTCCTTACGCAACACCGACGGAGAATCCATCATGGCAGGATTCTTCACCTCTATCAATGCCTTTCGGCCATCCGTGTACTCCACCAGAAAATCCGGGCGATAGTTGCACCTGCGCCCATGGGCGTCGATCCACTCAATCGAAATGCCATGACGCTTCTGCCACTTCGCAACCTCAACGTCATCCTCCAACCTAACCATCATCTTCCGCTCGAGGGCGCTGTCATACCGCTCGAAACTATACGGGCTCTTGCCCGGCTCCTCGTAGATACCGCGCTTACTTATCGCCATACTTCACCATACCCTCGATCAGGCCGGGCACGCCCTTGATCCTCTCTTCGACCAACGGGAGCATCCGCAGCGCCGCCTCCAGGCGAGGTCTCTCCGCAAGACCCGTAGAAGCCCCGTCCAGAAACTTCGTCCGCACGTGCTCCAGCAGAATGCTGTAGACCGGGCCCTGATACTGCCGAGTATGCCCCGCGTGGTCCAGCAGCCTCTCCGCCATCTCCAGCAACCCATCCTTGACACCCCCCGCAAGCTCCTCCGTGCCAACTTCCACGCCAACACCCGCCCCATAAACGGGCGCCCTTTCCCGCACCGTCCAACCGCCAGGCGCTAGCTCCGTTCTCTGGACGCTAGAAATGCTCTGATCCGTGATGGTCACCGTCTCGACCGGATAGGTCAATCCCTCCAGCTTCTCACGCCAGTTCCTCAACGGCTCGGCCGGCTCGAAGGAAATATCCAGCTCAAACTCGCCGTCGTCATCTTCAGACGGATCCGGCACTTCAATAACGTTCCCCGGATTCACCAGCATCTGGCGCGGAGGAGGAGCCGGAAGGTCTTCATCCTCGTCGTATTCGTCATCAAGCCCCACCGCCGTGCGTACTTTACTGCCGAAAATGTCCCACAGCCATTGATGCTTCAGCTTCGGATGATCCACCACCGCGCATATCTGCGACTCGTCCTCCGAGACGTTCCCGACGCGCACGCGGCGCAGCCCACGCCCAATCACCTGCTGCCCGTATACGCGACTACTGAACTTCCGTAGCAGCAGGATGACGCCAACCTCCGCCGCGTCCCAACCCTCCCGCAGCATCAGCACGCTCACCACAGCCTTGTACGGGTTGCTCCCGCCCCGAGCCCTCCCCAACTCCGTCGCCTGGCGCCGCTCTGTCTCCGTGCTGTCCTCGGTGACCAGCAGCGTCTTGATCCTAAAATGTTTGCTGAGAGTCTTAGCCGCCTTCTGAGCGTCCAGCTTGCAAACCGCCACCACGAATAGAATCGGCTGATAGCGGCTCTTGGCCCTACGCTCCTGCTCGCGCAGGCGTGCCAACGCTATCGCCATCTGCTGCTGCATCGGCTTATCGTCGGTTACCCACTGCGTCGCGCTCAGACCCAGCCGGTCCACCTCCGCCCAGTCGATCTCCTCGACGCCCCTGGTCTCCCCTGAACCCGCGTCGGTATACGTCAACTCCACCGTCTCGATGTTGGGCTGATACACCACAGGCGTCTTGATCAGCCTGTCCGAAAGCGCGTCCTGTATCAGGTACTCGTAGACCATACTGCTATCCGGCGTCTTCCCGTCCGCGCGATCCGGCGTGGCCGTAGTATCCACCCGCAGCACGGTTTTGGGACCCATCTTCTCAAGTGCAGACTCCCACTCCGGCGCGGGAGAATTGTGAGCCTCGTCGTTGAACAGCGCGAAATCCGGCCCGTTCATCAGGCCCGACAGATTGCTCTGACCCGAAGCGTTGCTGAGATAGAACTGGTGGATGTTGCCCAAAATGACGCTCGCCCCCAACAAATTCGCCCAACCGCCTGGCCGACCGCTCCCCAACGTGGTCAGCTCGAAGTCGTCCTTCCTCACAATCCCGCCGGCCGGAATCAGACCTCGGTCCGCAAACACCTTACCTTTCCGGAAGTCCTCCTCCAGACGATCGCGCACTATCAGGTTCGGACACAGCAGCACGAACTTCTGCACCCCGTGGGCGATACGCAGCCACGCCATCAACCCCGCAATAATCGCCGTCTTGCCGCCGCCGGTCACCACGTTCAGCAGCACCCCCCCAGGCCGAGCAAGCTCCTCACGACGTATCTCATACGCATATACGACGCGCAGGAACGAGTCCCACTGATGCGGCCATAGAGTCCCCCTGCGCGGCATCGCGTCGTCCTCGGGATCGCTGAGGTGGCGGATGTATTCCAACGTCTCAGTCTTGACCCCCGGATAACCGCCCTGAACCCACTGCTGAAACTCGTCCTCGTAGCGGCTGAACCTGTTTTCCATGCGCTAACTAACCTCTACCACGCCGTCCCACGTCCCCTCGCCCCCGCGACTGTCCTGCACGCGGCACGCCACCCTGAACCTGCCTGCCCGGTCGAACTTGCGGGTAACCAGAAGCTGGATCTCCTTCTTATGCTTGAAGGAATACCCCGAAGTGGCCGTGAAGTTCCGCCCGTCATAGTTGAAGTCCCACTGGACGTTCACTATCTCCGCACCGGGATTGACGACCGCAGAGTCCCCCGCGTCGAAAGTGACCGCAAGGCCGCCAAGAGCGCGGTACGCCACCGAAACCTCAGGCGGCTGGACGAACGTCAGGAACTCGCTGTAGTCCGCCCACTTGGTGGAGTGGCCAACCACGTGCTCGCGAAAGTCAGTGTCGCCTATGCGGATCTGCTTCAGGCGGACGAAGTTGACGTCTACCTGCTCCCGTCGCCGTAGTTGCTCGGCAGCCTCCTTCGCGTTGTCCAGAAACCCCCACGCCAGCATCGTCCCATCCCGCAGATTCGCGTCGCGATACTCGACGCTTCGCCTTATCGCGTTCGCAAAGTCCCGAACGTCCTCGGCTGTAGCCTGAGAGGCCATCCCCGGTTCGCCCACCCAGATGGGGCGGCGATTGCGCCAGCCATGAATGTATGGGCCGTCATCCCCAACGCGAGTAGCCCCGTAGGCCCACAACACGAACTCGCGGAACTCAGACGACGGCATCTCAGACAGCCGGGCAGCCTCGTAAACACCCCACTGCTCGACCGTGAAGTCGGGATAGTCCGCCTCGCCTAAGCCGCGCGTCTGTGCCTGCTGCTTAAGCCGCTCGGCTGTAACCGCTACTGCAACGCGAGATTGATCGCAGCCGATCCACCGGCGATGCAATCTTTGCGCAACAGAGAGGGTTGTACCCCCCCCCCCCCGACGAAATCCGCAATTACATCGCCTTTATTCGACGACACGCGTATTATCCGCTCCAGCAACGCCTCAGGTTTCTGAGTTGGATAGCCAATGCGTTCTCTGCTTGTTGGAGCAATCGCCGGTATATCCCATATTGTATCTATAGGTCTACCGCCCTTCAGATAATAACGCCGGCCATATGACATCATATATCGCTCGCCCTTTTCGTCGATATGTGAGTATTTTTGTAGCATGGCCGCGGTAGGTTCGCCCCGCTGAACATTGAAAGTTTGGTTCAAGGATTTGCTATAAAACAGTAACACGTCGTGCTTTCTTGGATAATGATTTTTCGATCTAAACGCACCTAGACCATAACGCCACACAATCTCATTCTGGAAATTCTCGTGCCCGAAAATCTTGTCCATCTCCACCTTGATGTAGTGGCTGGCGTGCCAATCGCAATGCACGTAGATTGATCCCGTGTCCTTGAGCAGACGTTTCATCTCGTACAGGCGGGCGTTCAGCCACACCAGATAACCATCCAGTCCGCCCTTCCAAATGTCCTCGAAGGAGCGCACCTCGTTCGAGTCGCCCCACATCACGTTGTACTGACGGCCGGAGAAGAACGGAGGGTCGATGTAGATCAGGTCGATGCTGCTCGAAGGAAGCTGTCGCATCACGTGCAGATTGTCGCCCCAGATAAGGCGGTTGGGTTCGTGCGGCTCAGCATTGCCCAACTCGACCCGCTCGATTATCTGCGTGGGCAGGTCCACACGAGGATAGTGCTTCTGAAAGCCGCGCCGCTGATCCCAGCCCAGAGGCTCCGCATCCACCGGCACCGAGCCGAAGCGCGCCGGCGCACGCCAAAACTCCTCCTGCTGCGGAAGAGGATCGAGCGGGGCTGAGTCCACCGGGTTGGGCTTGACCACGGGGTCGGAATGTTGAGTCATGAGGGCTGAAGATCGCCTATTGGAATCCGGGGATCAGGGAATCAACTTGACAGCGGCTACAATCAAGCCCCCGACAGTGACCATGAGAACCATGGTCCGGAACGTTAACCCCGCAAACTCTCCCTTCAACCCCGCGATGTCCGACTTCAACTCAGCCTTCAACCCCGCGATGTCCGACTTCAACTCAGCCTTCAACTCAGCGGTCTCTCCCCTCAACTCCGCGAATTCCCCCCTTAACCCCGCAAACTCAGCCTTCAACTCCGCGATCTCAGCCTTTAACTCCCCCTTCGTTGCGAACTGTTCAGCCGGCATCTCCGAGGCCAGAAGGACGGCCTCGGCTACTGCTTCCGCCTGTGCCTCGGCCATTCCAGCGGCCTTCAATCGGCGGGCTGTTGTAAGGGTGTCGATCATCTTTGCCGATTCGTTCTATCTACCGGGACGATTCATGTTCAGGTTCACCTCTCCACCTTATCGCAACGGCTGGCATCGTCAAAATTCAAAGCCGAAAAAGATTCCCCGAGGCCTATCCCCCGCGCCCGCCCTGCACAAACAGAGGCAGCTTCTCGAAGTTCCCCCCAACTATCGGCGCAGACTCCACGCCAAGCCAGTCCTCCAGCAAGGTGGCGTACAACCCCCTGAAGTCGTAGGTGTGCTTCAGGTCGCCGCTGTCGTGCTCCGCAGGGTCCAGCGAGGGATACTCGGCATGAAGCCCGCCCCTCACCCTCTCCCCTATCACGAACGCTCCGCCTCCCGCACCGTGATCCGTGCCGCTGTTGTTGTCTCTCACGCGCCGCCCAAACTCGGTAAACACCATCAACGCAACGTCATGATGCGCGTCGTGCTCCCGCAGGTCCGCAAAGAAGTCCCCTATCGCACGGGAAAGATCGGTCAACAGCTTCGGATGCGTCGGCACCTCGTTCGCATGCGTATCGTAGCCCCCGTGTTGAGTGTAGAAAATGCGGGTGCCCAGACCTGCAAGGTGTACCCGAGCCACGTCGCGCAGGCTGCGCCCGATCGGGTCAGAGCCGTACTCCACTGAAGACGAATAGACTTTCGGCGCCTCTTTCAACTTGTCAGCGCCGCGCAGAACGTCTATGCCCGTCCGCGCCAGGTAGTCCGTGACCGGGCCGCTCCCAACCGCGGGCGTGTATATGCGCTTGAAGAGGTCAAGCGCTTCCTGCCGCTGCTGCCGGGCCTGAATGCCATTCATCAGCCCGTACGTGTCCAAATCCCCAACCGACGTCACCGTAACGTCCTGAGCCACAAGCGCCCTAGGCATACCGCGACCAAAGCTGATGGCAGTCAGAGGATTGGACTTGCCCGGATCAAGCTCTCGAACTGTCTTGCCCAACCAGCCCTCCGTCGCCACAGTGTCCGGCTCGCACGTGTGCCAGATATCCATGCTGCGAAAGTGAGAACGGCTGGAATCCGGGTAACCCACCCCCTGCACGATGGCCGCGTCTCCCCTCTGATAGAGGTCGTGCACCGGAGCAAAATGAGGATTGAAGCCCAGATTGGCGTCAATCGGAAGTACTCGATCCTCCGGAATGCTCACCACGGGCCGAAAGTCGTAATAGAGGTCATTCCCGTAGGGGATAACTGTGTTCATGAAGTCGTTGCCGCCGGTTAGCTGAACTACGACTAGAGTGGGCGCCGCTCCGTTTTCTGGCATCGGACAGTTCCTGATGAGTCGCCTGCACAGATCAGGCGAACTGGTACTCCACTGACGATACGACCGCCTGAATCATACGCACCGCGCGCTCAGCGCTGCGCTCGCGGCCCCTCTCGGTCTCGAAGTCGAGGTCGCCGCCCTGCGCCGCATGCTCCAGCAACTGCTTCCGGGTGTCCTCGCTGGCCTCCACAGGCCCGGCAAGATCGAGGCACGTGTCAACGAATCTGTCAGGCGAAAGTGGGCTGCCCTCGCACTCCAGACGGTCGATGATGCGCCGGATTCCAGGCGTTTCAGGATCTGACAGACGATCCACCGCAAAATTGACGCGCTCGTTCAGCGTGCCCGCGTCTATCCACTCACGACCCGTGTGCCAGCCCTCCACAGTGGGCGGAGTCAGAAGGGATTGACCCATCACCGCCGTCGCACCCGAAAGATCCCCCAAACCAGGCTGAGGATCGCGGTGCATACCCGATAACTTGATCGCGCCGGCAACCAGCTCCGCAGGGCTCTTGACCTTCTTGAAGCGCGCCGCCTTGAAGAAGTCCGACAGAAACAGCGCCCGCAGCATTTCGCGCACGCTCCCGCCCGAACTCCGGCACGCATCGGCCAAGACCTCTATCGCCTCCGGATCCTGCGGCGGAACTATGCTCCAGGCCGGTACCTGAGGCTCGTCAGACACGAAGAAGTTATACAGGTGTCGAGAGATGAAATTCGCAGTCGCAGGCTGTGCCGCCACGATGTCGATGATGTCCTGCCCGGTGAATCGACCGGTGTGGCCCAGGAACGTCTTCTCCCCGTCGTCGTGGTCGCCGGGCAGGTAGAGAAACTCAGACGGATAACGGGAGTACGGATCGAGGGGAAGCGGCTGCACGAACGTCCATCCCGTAAACGCCCGCGAAGCCTCCTTGATGTCCTGCTCCGTGTAGTTGCCAACACCCATCGAGAAAAGCTCCAGCAACTCGCGGCCCCAGTTCTCGTTGGGCTCACCGGAGTGGTTCTCGCAGTTGTCCAGCCAGAACAACATAGCCGGGTCGCGAGCAAGGTCCAGATAGATAGTACGCAGATCCGAAAGACCGTTCCGCCGAAACGTCTCGATCTGAGCCACCGCAGACGGCGTATGCTCGCTCTTGCCTATCGAAGTCGCAAAGACGTGGTGCCAAAAAAGCGCAATCTTCTCCTGAAGAGGCCGCTTCGTATTCACCATCCGGTAGATCCAATGAGCCTGCCAGGTGCCGTGCGTATCCGGATTGTTGAGCTCCAGGTAGTAGCGGCGCAGAAGAATGTCGTCAACCTCCGGAAAACGCTCCGGGTGAAGAAGGTCGTCGACCATCTGCTCGTACGGCTTGGCCGTGAGCTCGTCCAGCTCGTCCTGTGTCGCGCCGAACCCCGCTCTGCGCATCAGGTGCGCAACGAGGCCCCTGTCAGTTTCAGCCATGGCAATGGATTCCCCGAGGCATGTAGAAACGATTGCCCAAATCATACAACCTGCCGCGCTCGCCGGGGCAGGTTACGCACCGCGCAGTTAATACCGAATCGCAAAGAGAGGCGCCGCATGACGAGAGCGACAGCAAGTCGAAACGGTAGCCACCCATCCATCACTGCTCAGCTAAGAAATCTTGTGGCGGGAGTGCGAGGGAGTCGAACCCTCCGCAGACGGCGAAGGCAGCCTGCCAGCGGATTTGAAGTCCGTGAAGCCCACCGGGACCCATCCACTCCCGAAGTGTCGGTTATCTCACGTACCACGCGCCAAATCAAGGCGTTGGCAGGGGAAAAGGAGAATAGCCCCGCTGTGGGAAATAACACCCCAGACCCCTGCGATGAGAGGCGTCACAAGACGATCAGGCAATAGCCGCTTCGAGCTTGTCCTCTAAAGTCTTCTTGGGCACCGCGCCGACCACCTGGCTGACCGGATTCCCCCCCCGGAAGATCAACATCGTGGGAATGCTCCGCACCCCGTACTTGGCCGAGGTTTGAGGATTCAGGTCCACGTTCAGCTTGGTGAACTTCACCTTGCCCTCGTATTCCCCGGCCAACTCGTCCAACACCGGCGCGATCATCTTGCAGGGCCCGCACCACTCGGCCCAAAAGTCCACTAGGACAGGAGCATCCGATTCTACGACTACCGACTGGAAGTCAGAGTCGCTAACGTCCGTGGGTTTCACCATCTTGAGAAGTCCCTTTCCAGAACGCGCAGCCAAACGGGCGAGTCCTCAGACCCCGACCAACGCGAAACCAGGTTGATGTAACAGTCATTAGATTCAGTGTACCCCCGCGAGATGCACAGGCGGCAAACGCGGCGGCAGATCAGTCGGACGAGACCGCATACGCCGCAAGGTCCGCTGCTTTGACCAGACGAACCGGCTGAAGCGGCAGGCCCGGAATGCGAGGCGAGGGATCCGGAGAATCCGCATCATGCATCCCCAAAGCAACCTCGGCAAAGAGCGTAGTTACAGAGATCAGACCGGGCTGAGGAGACCCCAAGGAAGCCACCCCGACGGCCAACCTGCTGCCATGGTCGTCCAGAGCTTCAACCGCGTCGCCTTCCATAAGCGACATCGCCTTTGCATCCTCCTCGTGAACCTTCACCACCTCCACCCTGTGCAGGTAGTTCATATCGCCGCGCCGGGTTACCTGCACCGGTTTGTCGGGCTGGCTCAATACGCGACCTGGAGCCAGTACCAGATCCGACGATGGAGCCGCAGCGCCGATGAACGGGAGCGGCACGATCGCCAGCCTACCCGCGTCGTCGTCCGGCTCCTCTGCATGAAGCATCGCAGCCCCGGGACTATCGCTGGACGGGCATGGCGTCTGTATTCCGCCTGCCTCTAGCCGATCGTGGCTGAGACCCGCATATCCCGGCACAACCGAGGCCAACTCCTCGAACACGCCGCCAGAATCCTGGAAATCAAAGCCCTCTGCCTCCATACGCCGCGCCAATGACGCAAACGTTTGCCACCCAGACCGCTCTTCATTCCGGGGAGTCCACGCCGTTCGTATCAACTGGACGCGGCGCTCAAGATTCGTGAGCGTACCGGTCTGTTCAGTGTAGGTGGAAGCAGGAAGCACTACGTCCGCGGCAGCCGTAACCTCATCGTCAAACACCGCCGAAACTACGAGAAAGTCCAGACTCCTCAATGCCGAGGCCGCGTCGCCAAGGGGCCCGGCCCCGGGGTTCATACCGTCGGCCATCACGATAGCCGCCTCGATCTCACCGCTTCGCATACCCGCAAACAGATCGGCCACTCCGTCTCTCATCGGGGGAGGCGTCGCCCCGTTCAAGCCGGGCTCCACCGTCAGATCCGTCCCTCGTTCAGCCATCGGTGAACAGCCCGCGTCGAGCGATCCAAGAGTGTTCGCGCCTGCGTAAAGCGGGAACACTCCGCCCGACTTCACCCCGACGTTCCCAGTTATCAGAGAAAGGTTGAGGATCGCGTCGGTCAACGCTCCGTGGAGGTCCACCGGAACGGTGTCCACGCCGAACAAGATCGAGGCAGGGGCTTTCTTCGCGAAATTGCGGGCAACCTCGCGAATGATGGTGTCCTCGACACCGGTCACGCGGGAAACCGCGCTCAGATCGAACTTCCACAATGAGCGTTTCAGCTCGTCTATACCTGAACAACGACTGGAGACGTACTCTTTGTGCTCTAACGCTTCGTCGATGATCGTCCTTGCCATACCCACAAGCAGGATGTGCTCTGTGCCCGGCTTGGGACGAATCCAATCAGAGGCGTAACGGGTGAGCTCCGTCTCTCTGGGGTCGATCACTATAACGTGCGCACCTGCCCTGGCAGCCTTCTTTAGCGGCACGGCAAGCACGTTCTGCTCCTCGGTAGGGTTCCCAGAAACGACCATCACGCACTTCGACCCCTCCAAATCCCATATCGGATTGGTGGATCCCGCAGAACCAAACCTCTTCTGAAGCGTGCTCGCAACTCTCGGAGTCAGGTTCAGCGCAGTGTCAACGTTGTCCGTCTTGAGTACCGACCTCGCGAACTTCTGAGCAACGTAGTTGTCCTCATTGCTGCCGCGCGGCGACGCGATCACCGCCACCTTGGATCCGTCCCTGTCCCCAAATCCCGCCGCGATGCGATCCAGCGCCTGCTCCCAGGTAACACGCTTCAGAATCCCGCCCTCGCGAACGTAGGGATACTTCAGGCGAGACTTGTGGTTCGGGTAGTCATACGCGAACTTGCCCTTCCAACAGGCTTGGCCGTTATTGCTCTCACCAGCAAGATCCCCTATGAAGCGAACTACCTTGTTGAATCGGTTCACCTCCGCCACCATCTGGCACCCCACCGGGCAGTTCGTGCAGATCGTAGTGACCTGACGAGCCGCCTTTTCCCACTTGTAATCGCGCTCTACTAGAGCCCCCGTGGGACAAACGTCAATGCACGCACCGCAGAACTCGCAGCCCGACTCCAGCAGCGACTCCCCGCGAGACGTACCCACTAGCGCAACCCCCGAGCGGTTCGTAAGCGTTATCGCGTTGTCGAAACGAACCTCCTCGCACACCCTCACGCACCGCGCGCACACTATGCAAAGGTTGTAGTCGCGGTCATAAAACGGATCGTCCGTATGTATCGGAAGGTTCCGGCGGTGGTAGTTGAGCGGTGTACGAAGGTCCAGCTCCACGCTGCGAACCGTGTCCTTCAGTTCGCAACGCTCGTTCTTCGGACAAATCGTGCATCGATCCGTAACCGATACGTGCCTCTGGCAGATGTCCTGTGGCCCACAGAGCTCGACCCGGTGACAGGTCAGACAGCCATGCGGGTGCTCGGCCATCAGCAACTCGATAATGCCCCGCCGCAAATCCGTTACCTGCTCCGTCTTGGAGTCGACGACCAGGCCCGGGGCTATCGGCGTGGTACACGAGGCTACTATCGATTTCCTCTCGCCCATCTCGGTCTGCACCACACACGCCCGACATGCCCCATAGGGCTTCATCTTCGGGAAGTAGCACAGATAAGGGATATACAAGCCCGAGTCCATCGCAGCCTGTAAAACGGTCTGACCCGGCTTACCGGTAACCTCCTGGCCGTCGATAGTAAAAGAGATGTTGTCCGGCATCCGTTGCGCTCCGGTCAGGGCCGTGTCCTGGTTGGCAGGATCATCGAGCCGTTTGTTGATTTGCCCTCCGGCTGAGTCACACGCAAGCGCACCCGGAACTCTTCCTCGAAGTACTTGAGCGCAGACGCAACGGGGTTGTAGCCGAGCTGCCCGTGACCGCACAGAGACCCCAGCTTCATGCTTTCGCCAATCCTGTCCATCAGCTTCAGGTCGGCCGGTTTGGCCTCGTACTTGCAAAGACGATCCAGCGTTTCCAGCATGTGCGTGTTGCCAAGCCGGCACGGGAAGCACTTCCCGCATGACTCGTACTGGTTGAAAGCCACCAGCGCACGGATCAGGTCCACTACGTCCACCGTTTCATTGCCCACGATGATGCCGCCGGAACCAAGGATCGCTCCAGCTTTGGACATCTCGTCGAAGTCGATCTTCACGTCGAAGGATTCGTCGCCAAGCACCCCGCCCAAAGGCCCACCGGTCTGCAGAACCTTGATCCGCTTTCCGGGCGAGACACCGCCCCCGACCTGCTCCAAAACCTCGCGTATCGACATACCCATCGGTACTTCGTACATACCCGGCCGCTTGATGTGACCGGTCAGGCACACGATAGCAGTACCCGCGCTGGACTCGGTGCCTATCGACTTGAACCACTTACCCCCGTTGAAGACTATCTGAGGCACGTAAGCGAGCGTCTTGACGTTGTTGATGTTGCTGGGCTTTTGCCACAGACCGGCAGCGGCAGGGAAAGGAGGCTTGTAACGAGGCAAAGAGCGTTTGCCCTCTATCGCCTCCATCAAGGCCGTCTCCTCGCCCGCCACGTACGAGTCGCCGGTCAGGGCTACCTCCAGGTCGAAACTGAAACCGGACCCCAGAATGTTCTTCCCCAACAAGCCGTGTTCATACGCTTGCCCCACCGCGTGTCGTGTCGCTTCGATAGGTATGTCGTGCCCGTGCCGGATGAAGACGTAGCCGTAGTTGGAGTTGGTAGCGTACCCGTTGAGGATCATCCCCTCGATCAGCGTATGAGGATCGCTTTCCAGGATGCCCTTGTCGTTGAACGCCCCAGGATCCCCCTCTTCGCAGTTGCAAAGAACGTACTTGTCAGGCGCTTTGCTTGGCGCAAGGAAACTCCACTTCACACCTGTGGGAAACGCGGCTCCCCCCCGACCTCGAAGCCCGGACGCCTTCACCTCATCCAGAGCCTGCTCAGGCGTCATTCTGAAGAGAGCTTTTTCGAGAGCCGAGTAACCGCCATGCGCCGCGTACTGGAGTATGTCGTAAGGGTCTATCCTTCCGCAATTACGCGTCGCTATCCTGACCTGCGCCCGGAACTCAGGCAGGTCCTCCAGACGCGGCACCCCCTCCAGACCCCCGGTTTTCTCGCCCTCGAAAGCGAACGCCCGGCTGGTAACCGGACTGCCGCCCCCCGCGTGCCTCTCTATAATCTGGTTCGCAATATCCTTGGTGACGTTCCCATAGAAGACGCGCGACCCACCCGGAAGAGTAACGTCCACTATGGGCTCAAGGTACATCAGGCCCAGTGACCCAACCCGCGACACCCTAGCGCTAACGTCGAACCGGTCGAGCGATTCCAGAACCGAGGTGAAAATCTCATCCGAGCCTGCCGCCTGGCCCGACACCCCGCCGCCGACCCTTATCCACGGCTCCGCGCCGTCCGTAAGTTCCTGCCAGCGACCCGCTGCGCGGTTGGTCAGTTCTTCAAATGCGGTTGACATGGGACAGAGTCCAATTGGGAATAAGGCAGCTTATCTAATCGACAAGCAGGCCGCCGGCCAGGTCTTTGGCATCTCCCGCCGTTATCCGGCCTTTCAGATGGTGGTCGATGGAGATTACCGGCGCAAGAGCGCACGCCCCCAGGCAGGTGTTGTAACGCAGCGTAGCCCGGCGGTCATCCGTCTCGCCCTCTCTGAATAGGTTGAGCTCCTGTTGAACCGCTGCAAGCACGCCCTGCGCCCCTGCCAAGTGGCACGACGGCCCCCAGCAAACCTCGATCACGTGAGCCCCTGGCGGAGTGAAGCGAAAATTAGTGTAGAACGAAGCCACGCTCCAAACCTCGTTCACGCTGGCTTTGCAGAAGCCCGCCGTCTCTTCGATGGCCTCGTCCGGAAGGTAGTGGATCGCGTCCTGCACCGCAAGCAACGACGACAGCACGGTAACCGTCGGTTGGGGCTGCTGTTTCAGAGCGCAGCGTACACGCTCCCGGATGCTGTCACCCAGTTCCGCTTTGGTGGTGGCCAAATGCACCCTCCAGAGACATTGAAAAGCCGTCTCAATCCTAGCAGAGCGCCATATTGCGGACAATTGCCCGCAGGACCAAGACAGGCGCGATAAATGGTCGGTGGTCGAAGTAGGCGGCAGCCCTCGCGGTCGGTACCCATCCCGTGGGTTCGGCCCTCGCGGGAATTGTGCATGGAAAGCGTCGGCCGTGCGCAATACCCAAGCGCGCAAAGCCGCCTATCTTCATGGCAATCGTACAACCCAACTGGCTAACCTCCCAGGAGTAGCTACGTCCGCGCGCCGCCCCGCCTGAGCCCCCTGCCCGGCAGCGCTCCCGTGTTTTGGCCCTCGTCAATCACCATCTGACCATTCACGATTACGTAATCTATGCCAACCGGGTACTGCTTGGGGTCATCCTTGGAAGCACGAGTCTTGACCCTCTCAGGGTCGAAGATAACCACGTCCGCCTTGAAACCGTCTCGCAGCATGCCGCGGTCCCGCAATCCGAGACGCTGAGCCGGGAACGACGTCATCTTGCGAATCGCCTCAGAGAGCCGGAGATGCCTTTCCGCCCTCACGAACTCGGCCAGCACTACGGGAAAACAGCCGTAGGTGCGGGGATTCGGGTGCTCTCCGAACAGGATGGCGTCCGAGGCGATCATACCCGCGGGATGAGAAACAAACGCCGGAAGCGTTTGCGGGTTGGTGCCCAGACCAACGGTGGATATCCCCAGGTTCTCCGATAGCAACAGGTCGAACAGGGCTTCCGCAGGCTCCTGCTCACGCAATTCCGCTATCTCAGCTATCGATTTCCCATCGTAGCGACTGTTCTCAGGTCTTCGGAAATTCGTAAGCCAATTCTCGCCCCAAGCCGCCGGAAAGTCAGACCGAGACCTGATCTCCTTCGCCATCCTTGCCCGATCATCCGGATCCTTCAGCGCTGAGATCAGCCTCTCAGGGCCGCCCTCTTTGGCCCAAAACGGGATCATGATAACTATGCTCGTGCCCGAGTAAGGGTAGGTGTAGCAATCGAAGGTGACGTCCATACCCGCCGCCCGCGCATCTTCCACGAGGCCCAGGTAATCGCGATGACTCCCCAGCCCCTGTCTGCTCTGCCGGTAGTGGGTCAGGTGCACCGGTATACCCGACCTGCGGCCTATCTCGAGAGCCTCCTGCCACGGCTCCAGGTGGCCCTTCGCCAACAACGCAGCTCGCGTGTGCGTGTGATAGAAACCGCCCAGAGAGGCCGCTGTTTCGGATAGCGCAACCAACTCCCCCGTGTCCGCGAAACCGCCCGGCGGGTAGTCGAGGCCGGTCGAAAGACCCCAGGCCCCCTCCTCCATCGCTTCCCGCAACACCGCTTGCATGTCCGCTATCTCCACGTCCGTCGCAGGGCGGTTGTCCCAGCCCACCCCCCAAATCCGTAGCGGCGAGTTGCCCACGATAACCGCCACGTTGATGGCGACCGAATTGTCGTACCGCGAAAGGAGATCCGAGGCCGTCAACCAGTCCGCATCCGGTGGACGCCAGTTGAGGCCGGAATCCAGCCAGATGTATCGCTCCAGTTCCTCCCGGCTCTTGAAAGGAACGTGCGATATGCCATCGATCCCAACCAGCTCGGTAGTAACACCCTGCCGCACCTTGGGATCATGGTGAGGTTCCCCAAGTATCGTAAGACCGGCGTGTGAATGAAGGTCGATGAATCCCGGACATACCACCCTGCCCTTGGCGTCAACCGTACGCTTCGCCTCAACACCATCGATCTCGCCCCGACGGACGACCAGCGTGTCCCCCGTCACCAGCGCCGAACCCCCGAACCACGGATTGCCCGTGCCGTCTATGATTCGCGCGTTTTCAATCAGCAGGTCGATCATGGAGAAAACCCCTAACCCGGCTGTCCAATAAGACCCTCTTGGGGCTTGGTCCACGGCGCACGGGCAGCCCAGACCCTTGGCCGAGGCATCCGCTCGACCGGTACGTCGATGATCACCGGCCCGCCCTTCTCAAGCGCAGCCGGGATCAACTCAGCAAGTTCCAGCGGGTCGCTGGCCCTCATCCCGATCGCGCCGAACGCCTGCGCAAACTTGACGAAGTCCGGGTTCACGAAGTCCGCCTCGTAGGCTCCGCCAAAGTCCTCGTCCAGGTCGCGGGCCACGTTCCCGTAAGCCCCGTCGTTGAACACCACGGTCACCGTGTTGATCCCGTACTTCACCGCCGTTGACAGCTCGGAAGAGTTGTACATAAACCCTCCATCGCCCACCACGCACACCACCGGCCGGCCGGGCTGCGCCACTTTCGCGCCCAGCGCAGTCGGGAAAGAGTAGCCCAGGTTGCCCGCATACCCCGAGTCTATGTACGTCTTAGGCTCATACACGCGATAGTGAACGCGAGAGTAGTAGCCCAGCTGCGTCATTCCCCATACCACGAAGGCATCTTCCGGTATGCCCGTCTGGAGCGCTTCGAGAACCGTGTGCTGAGGCTCGTTTCGCTCGATGCTGCTCACGTCCTCCACTCGGCGCCGAGCAGCAGCGACCGCTTTCGCAGGCGACGGGCGTTCCCCAACCCCGGCCGCGAGAAGGTGCGGAACCAGAGCCTCCATAGTCGCCTTCGCATCCCCATGAAGCGCCAGAGTGTTGGAGTGAGTCTTGCCAAATTCCGTATCGTCCGCGTTTATGTGCACCAACGTAGCCGAGTTCCCGGCCGGATTGCGAAGTGAAAAACGCGTCCCGATTCCTATAATCACGTCCGCAACCTCCATCACCTCATACAGCGCGCCTCTAGGGCCAAGAGACGAGCCATAGCAAAGCGGGTGGCCGTCCGGAATGCTTCCCTTGCCGCCGGCAGAGACGATGACGGGTATGTTCGTCGCCTCCGCCAAACTCACCAGGGCCGCCTCCGCGTCTGACCGAGCCACTCCTCCACCGGCGTATATGACGGGCGACCTCGCCTCGGCGATAGTTCGAGCAGCCTTCTCAAGAAGATCGCGCGATGGCCTTCCCCGCACCACAGGCCCAGGCTCCTCTAACTCCACCTCCTCACGCTCCACCATAGCCTCCGGCGGCATCTCTATCTCCACCGGCCGGGGGCGGCCATTGCGCATCTGTCTGAACGCCTCGGACACACAGGCCGGAGTCTCAGCAGGGCTCAACACCTGCCGACGCCACTTCGTGACCGGCCGTATAACCTCCATCTGATCGGCCACCTCATGCAGACCGCCGAGGTCCTTTCCAATCTGCGAGCGCGGTATCTGCCCCGCTATGACGAGTACCGGAGAAGATCGCGCATACGCCGTAGCAAGCCCGGACCCGGCGTTGTAAAGGCCCTCGCCAGGCACCACCAGCGCCACACCGGGTTTACCCGAAGCCCGAGCGTAGCCGTCAGCCATGTACGTGGTGGCCTGCTCATGGCGAGTCGTGATCAAGCGAATGCCCGGCTCATCCCGAATCGCAGCGATGATCCCGTACATCTGAACGCCGGGCAGGCCGAACACCACCTCGACGCCTTCTCGAACGAGCGACTTGACCAAGGCCTCGCCACCGCTCATTTTCGCCATAGTTCTAACCCCCCGTAATTGCAATCGACGTTGCACGACGCTGCCAGGTTCCGGCTAGCATCAGATGAGATTTTCAACCCGCTTCTCACCGCGCCCGCGAACACGCAATCGAACTGAATACGGCCCGCCTGGGCTGTCAAACCCAATCGCGCAAGCTCCCCGGCTCTTCTCCCCGCCGGTTGGCGAGCGTCCTGGGCAGCAGATCGTAACGAGTCTCGTGGCCCGAGAAAAACCGCCGCATCTCGTCCACCATCAGACTGAAGAATCTAGCCCCGCCCAACGCGTTTACGCCCGCTATGTGCGGCGTCAGAAAAACGTTCGGCAAATCCCGAATAGGCGAATCCACAGGTATCGGCTCAGGATCGAATACGTCCAGAGAAGCGATCATGTCGTTCAGTCTAAGCCGCTCGATCAACGCATTGGAGTCCACAATCACCCCCCGGGACACATTCACGAATACGGTCCCCGGCCTCATCGAGGAAATCTCACGAGCCCCGATCATGCCCTCCGTGGCCGGTGTGTGAGGCGCAAGGCAAAACACAACCTCCGACAGGGAAAGCACGTTGTCCAAAGAGGTGAAGGTAACGTCGTAGATGTCGGCCAACTCCCTTGGAACGTAGGGATCATGCACGAACGCAGACACCCGGAAAGGCTTCAGCAACTCCAGCAAGCGGCGACCTATGTGCCCGGCCCCTATCAGCCCCACCGTCCGGCCCGTTAGCTCAGCCTTCTGGTATCCAGGGTCCTTGGTCCACTCGTCGCGGTCCTCCCAAAGGTAATCCCCCGCGATCAGCCGTCGAAACAGGAAACCGGCGTTGCGCAGACCGATCATGCCCATGGCGAGGGCCCACTCCGCCACCCCGTAAGAAGACCCGTTGGTGGTATCTACCGCCCGGACGCCCCGCATGGCGGCAGCCTCGGCATCTATCCGCTGCGCAAAGCGGTCGCCCTCCAACTCCCCCACGATCCTCACTCGCGGCGCAGCGTCGAGGATCGAGCCCGTGACCCTCGGAGAGCCGTGGCAAACGATGAGACCGTCGAGACCCCTCGCAAACTCGATCAACTCACTGTCCACAGCCTCATTGGGAGGCGGCGCGGAATACCAGTCCGACCGCTCATTGAACTCCCGATAGTGGAAATCGGCGAACTCCTCCAAACGTTCAACCTCTTCAGGCACGGCGTCGCTATCCCGGCTCTCCAGGTTGCAAGCAAGGCCGATTTGCGGTCTTTCGGTACTCATCGACTGTTTTCCTGTTGATTCGTGGTCGGCCCGCCAAAGGCCGCGATGACCCGCCAAAGGCCGCCCGACAGACTACTCCGCCATATGCGACCCGTCGACACGCGCTCGCAAGGGAAGCGCCGGCAAAGCCACAGACTGCGCAAAGTCGCCTCAAGACACGGCAGGCTTGCCGGGTAACGGGCGGAAAGCGCTATCAGATGCCCGTCCAAGGCGTTACAGCATACGGGGCAACAGGCAACGGCGCACCTACTTCAAGTGGATTCCCAAGATTCACAGACGAAGTGAAATGCCGCGCTAACGTGCTGCCATAGTAAGACAGGCTGGCAATCGTCAAGGTGCCTGATAGCGCTGGAAATAGCGGCCAATAGGCGTTTCTATTTCCCACGGTTGACGCCGAGAGTTAGAGAGGAGAAACGCGGAAGCGCCAGACCGCTATCAGGATGAAGCCCAGGGCGAACCCTGCCAGTGCAAGCATCTCATAGGCCACCGAACCAAAATCGCCGCCAAACAGCATCAGCCGGTTGAAAGCCGTATTGGCCCACCCGTGCGGCGTGATGAGGGCCAAGTCGCGCATCCAATCGTCAAGTATGAAAAGCGGCCACCAGGACCCGCCTAGCGGAGCAGCCACAAGCGACACCAGCACGGCCGCCGGCGTAGCCACACGCGCCGACCGCGCGAACGAAGCAAGCAGAACCCCGAAAGCAGACGAGGCCAACGCCATCAGCAGCGCAACCACCGCCGTCGCGGCCGGAACCTCTCCCAGCGAGATGTTGAACGCCAACACCCCAAAGACACCGAGGATGATGACTTGGATCACGCCCCGGTACATAGAAGAAAGGAACTTGCCGGAAATGATCGCCGTCGGCCTCGCGCCGGAGGTGGCCATACGTTCCAGCATGCCCGACTCCCGCTCCTCGGCTATCGTCAACGCCGTAAACGCAGCGGCCATGAAGATGAACATCACCAGGTAGCCGGGCACCGTAACGTTCGCGGCATTGGGCGGCTTTATGTCTCCCACCTCGGTCACCGAGAATTCGACCGCACCCCCGGACTGCGACGAATCGAACCCACTAGCCGTAGACCCCGGCGATACCGAGCCGGAGCCGCCCGACAGCCTCGCCAGCGCCGACGTAACTATCCCCTGTAGCCTAAACTCGCCTGCCAGCGAGTTGGCGACGCTAACCAGGCGAGCCTCCGCCTGCGCATCTCCACCGGAGAAGACCACCAACTCGGACCCTCGACCCTGCGAAACATCCGCGGTGAAGGACCCCGGGAAGCTAATGAAGCCGTCGATCCGACCTTCCTTAACATCCCGCAGCCCATCCTCATGAGAAATCCAGACAAAACGGATCCGCTCATCGGCATCTGATGTCGTAAGCCCCGCAGTGATCTGCTGGCCAAATGCATCCTCGGCCTCCCACGTAGCAGAAACGTGGACTACAAGCGGCTCGCCAGATTCCTCCGCCCCTGACTCCAGCGCCGGACTCAGAAAGAAGAAGAAGGCCGTCGCAAAGGCGATCGGAAATCCCAAGGAAAAGCCGAAGGCCCATAGATCTCGACGCCATTGCGTGAAATCCTTGAACGAAATCAGCAGCGCATGCCGAATCCAGGGCGTCACACGGCCTCCCCTTGCAACGCAGAGAAAAGCCGGCGAGAGATGACAAGGAGAACCGCTGATACCCCTGCCAGCACAGCAAGCTCCACCCACAGACCGCCCAAATTCGCCGAGCCGGACAAAATGTCCCTCAGCGCATCGTTACCGTAACGGACAGGCGAAATCCGACCAATCACGTCCAGAACTCCGCCGCCGGCAGGCTCGAAGAATGAACCCCCTACAACCGCCGTCACCATGGTGACGACCACCCCCGCCCAATTTGCCTGCTCGCTAGTCCGGGCAACCGAGGCGATAGCCATCCCAACCGCCGCAGCGCACGCGGCCAGGAACAGCGTTACAACCACGATCTGGCCATAGTCCGCCGGACTGAATGAGCGGAACACGGCCAGCCCAAGAGTGCACAGCAATAGTGCCTGCAAGAACCCGCGCGACAGACCGGACAGAAACTTCCCTATGAAGATACCGGTCACGCCAAGACGGGTTGTGAGCAGACGTTCCAGCCTGCCGTCACGTTTTTCCTCCACGATTGCGCTCGCGCTGGTCGTGACCGCGAACATAACCATCATCGTGAGAATACCCGGAAAGAATATGTTGAACGTAGGCGTGCCAACTCCTGCGTCTTCCACGCGCACAGACACGATAGGCGCTTCCCTGTCACGCTCAACCGCATCCAGGACGGCCCGCTCTATCTCCTCCCCGCTCGCGCTGAGTTCGTTGCTAGCCGCTACTACCCGGGCCTGGCTCAGCGCTACGGCCTCACGCGCCTGTTTCCCAACCGCGCCCCGAACTATCGAAGCCACTATGAGACCCTCGTCACCGCCGCTTCCCCGTTGCCTGAACTCGATCAATGGCCTGCCCCCTCCACCCATCAAACCCTCGCCGTAACCCCGGTGCACCACCATCACCAACAAGCGAGACGAGCCCGCAAGCAGCCGGTCAGCCCGCGACTCATCCAGCAGTTCGACGTCTATACCCGGCTCCGCGCCAATGATCTCGATGAGCCGCCTCGACTCAGGCGTTCCGTCCAGATCCACGATCGAAGCCGTACCGCTAAAGGACGAGTCCCCGCCGAACGCGCCCAACATGAGCGCCAACAACGCTACGGGAAGCGCCAGAGACAACGTCAGATCCCCAGGATCCCTGAAATAACGCTTGATCTCGATTAGCGCCATATAGAACGGCATAGAACTGTACCGAAAAACCTGTTAGTCGCGGAGATTCCGGCCCGTAAGGCTAAGGAACACGTCCTCTAGCGTAACCTCGGCAGGGTCTCCAAGCGGCTCCTTGAGATCGCGAGGCGTACCCTCCCCCACAATACGCCCGCGGTCCATGATCATGATGCGGTCGCAAAGGCGGTCAGCCTCTTCCATATAGTGAGTCGTATACACAACGGTCATCCCCTGCTGATTCAGTGCCTCCACCGTGTCGAAGATGCGGTTGCGGGACTGTGGATCCACGCCCACGGTGGGCTCATCCAGCAGTACCAGATCAGGGCGCGCTACAAGCGCGATCGCAAGGTTCAGCCGGCGCTTCATCCCGCCTGAGTAGGAACGAGTCCGATCCCTTCCTCGCTCGGAGAGACCGACCAGACCCAGGAACTCATCGGCCGCGGCCCGGGCAGCCGAACCCGACAGCCCCGACATCCTGCCGAAGAACACCAGGTTCTCCACACCCGTCAGGTCCTCGTAGATGGCCAGATTTTGAGGGCACACCCCGATCTGGGCGCGCACCGACGCCGGGTCTTTCCTCACCGAACGCCCGCCGATCAGAGCGTCGCCGGCATGAGGCGGCAGCAACGTGTTCAGAATGCGGATAAGTGTAGTCTTGCCCGCGCCGTTAGGACCCAGAAGACCATAAACCTCCCCCTTCGCGATACGAAAGGAAACACCGTCCACCGATGGCTCGTCCCCATAAGCATGGCGAATGTCCACCGCCTCGACGAACCAGTTCTCTTCCAAAAGTTCCCTCCGCAGGAAAAAGCAAGCAGCCACAGGATATTACGCAAGTATCGCGCCTTGCCAACGCGTATCCGCGTTCGAGGTAAGTCTGAAGCGGCTTGAGCCGTCCGAACGGCAGCCGCAGCAGCCCCGCAACCCACTTCTTGATCCCCATGGCGCCAAAGGCCGCGCCCCGGCACTCTCGTCGACGACCAGACTAAGAATGCCTAATTGAACTGTAATCCATACCGAGCTCTCCCACTAAGCCGGTTGCCAAAGCGCCGGGCCGCAGCATGATTACGATAAAGATAACCGTCCGGCCCCTCAGCACACTGGGTTCGTTGTTGACACCGCTAGTACTGCTAACTAAACTCACGCCCAACCGGTCCCCGCCCCAAGTCAGGTAAGCGGGCCGACCGGAAGTTTGCGGATCAGTACAGATCCATGCAGAAATCGACGTGAGCCGCCGCATGGCTGAAAGCGCAGTGAACACGTCTGTAGCGACCTTAGACGGCCGGTGAAGATCCACGAGTAGGCTAGGCAACGCTTATGGCGTTTCACAAACCCTATTCAAAGTCAAGCGTGGTAAATACGTAGGGGCCGAGAACGACCCCCGAAGCAGGTAGGTATCCCAATGCAAACACACAAGCGAACCCTCTTGGGCAGCATGGCTATTCTGGTCGTCAGCATCCTGGTCGCCGCACTGGCAGCGGCCTGCGGCGGTACGGAAACGGTGACGGAAAGAGTGGTCGAGACTGTAATAGTTGAAAGGCCGGTCACCGAAAGAGTTATTGAGACGGTCGTCGTCGAAAAGGAGGTTACACGTACTGAGAAGGTGGTCGAGACGGTTGTGGTCGAGAGACAGGTCCAAGGCGAGACTGTCAAGGTCGTCGAGACAGTGATCGTTGAGAGGCAAGTGCCTGTTACAGAGCGAGTCGTCGAGACCGTAGTGGTCACCGAAAAGGAAATCGTCGTCGCCACCCCCACGCCAAGAACAGACCTGCGCACTCCATCCGGAATCCTCACCGTAGTCGTCGAGGACGTAGGAACGCCCCTATACACAAACTTCGCCATGTCTTGGCCGCACAACGACTACGCATGGAGTACCGGAATCCTAGAGGGACTCACGCGCGTCGCACTGGACAACTGGACACAGGAAAACGAACTCGCCGACTTCTGGGAGATCAACAGACAGGGCGACGACTATTACCTCGACGTCAGGCTCCGACAGGGCATCCAGTTCCACAAGGGCTACGGAGAGATGACCTCACAGGATGTCGTCTGGTCCATTCAGGACCTCATGAGAGAAGGTACCAAGCACACCGCATTCGGCTCGCTGGACCAGATCTACACACGAGACGGCATAACCGCAATTGATGGGTACAACGTCCGCTTCCAGTTGAAACGCAATCCCGGAGACTTCCGAGGCCCGCCCACCTCCAGCGCAGCAGGAATAATCAGCAAGAACGCATTTGACGAGAACGGCGAAGATTGGTCGATCCTGAACGCCGTAGGAACCGGACCATTCGAGGTTGTCAGGCACGTGCCGGACAACGAGAAGATACTTGAGGCGTTCGATGAACACTGGCGGTTTACCCCCGGCTTTCAGACAGCCCGCTTCCTGGAAGTGCCTGAACCCGCCACACGCATCGCAATGCTGAAAACAGGCGAAGCGGATATGGCACAGGTCGGAGTCGTTGACCTTCAGAGAGTCGCCAATACCCCTGGCATACGCCTGATCTCTTCCGAAAACTCCAATAGGCGCGGCGTAAACGTCTGGTTCCAGGGTCTCCTGTATGCAACGAAAGATCTGGACGGAAACCCCATTGAGAGGCCGCCTCCCGCCACTCACCGACCGTGGGTAGGCGACCCAAGCGACCCCGCAGACATGGAACGGGCCAGGAAATTCCGTTGGGCAATGTCCCTCGCGATAGACCGCGAGACCATAAACGACGTCTTCCTCTCGGGCACCGGCTGCAAGTACATCATCATGAAGATGGACAACTGCAACCCATTCTTCCAGGACAAGTGGGACTACGACTTCGATCTCGACATGGCCAAGCAGTACCTGCAGGATGCCAACGCCGAAGATGCCACCGTCCAGCTCGCCATTCCCAGCGGCCTCGCTTCCACCCACGCGGAAATCTCGGAAGCCCTGGCCCCCATGTGGGAGGCTTCCGGACTGACCGTGGAAATTACAAAGGCAGCCTACAGTGCTCTGCGGCCTGCAATGCTGGCAAGGGAATCGGATCTGGTCTTCACCTTCATATGGGGTAACGTGACAGACCTCTGCTCCTTGCCCAATTCACCAGGCGTTCAGCACTCCTTCAACCCAGTCATGGAGTTCGATGAGAGCTCCGAAAACTACCTGGCCTGTAGGGATATTGGAGACCTACAGCGACAGTGGCAGGTCCTCCAACCCTACTACCAGTGGTGGTGGGACAACCATTGGGCTATAGGAACCGTAACCTGGGACACGTACTGGCCAATCGGCCCGCGCATCGCCGAATGGGCGCTGGGACCCGGAGCCACCACATACCCCAACTGGATCCACACAGCCATCCCCGTGAGGTGAAATAGGCTTAGGCCGAAGGCCGACTCAACGGCTTTCATGAATAACCAAATCGGGTCCGGTTCCCACCCCCTCACCGAGGAGGTGCAGGAACCGGGCCGCGACGCGGTTATTGGTATTGGCAACTTTCTCGAGGACCGCGAGGTTCACGAGCGTCGGCCCGGAAGCCCATAAAGTCGCCAGCAGCCTGAACCTGGCGACTGGTCAGAATACAGTTCGGACCAGGCGGATGCCCGCGAAACGTCGCCCCGGTTACGTGCCGGTCTCATCGGGGCGGGCCGGCAAGTCAACGGAATGCTCCTCCATAACCATGGCCGCCCCATGCTCAACCCGATGCAGCAGGCTTCAACGAAAGAACCAATACGCGTCCTCCACTACCTCAACCAGTTCTTTGGTGGAGTTGGCGGCGAGGACAAAGCCAATGCCCCCGCGGAGTTCCGACGCGGCCCCGTTGGGCCAGGCAGAGCCCTGCAGAACGCGCTCGGAAACGACGGCGTAGTGGCAGGCACGCTCATCTGCGGGGACAACCTTTTCGCAGATGAAGAAGATCGCGCCATCGGGGAGGTCAGCGCCGCCCTCCGACGCATAAAGCCAGACCTTGTTATAGCCGGACCCGCATTTGATGCCGGCCGCTACGGCTACGCCTGCGCCAAAATCAGCGAACTCGCTAGAAGCCTGCACATCCCCACGGTCACCGGCATGCACCCCGACAACCCCGGTTACACCACCTTCGCACGCCAACTCATATGCGTGCCCACCGGTTCCAGCGCAAAGGACGTGCAAGAGACCCTGATTCGGATGGTTCCCATTGGCCTCAAACTGGCTCGAGGACAAAATCTGGGGCCCGCGGCAGCCGAGGGATACATGCCAACCGGACTCAGGAAGCACGTCCGCCGGAGCAAGCCCGCCTGGGAACGAGCAATAGACGTGCTGGAAGCGCGTATGGCAGGAACACCCTGGGCATCTGAAGTATCCGCCCGCCAGTACCGGGACCAGCCAGTTCTTCCAAAGGCGCGAGACGCCTCCCGAACCAGGCTGGGCCTTGTCACTAGCGGAGGTCTGGTCCCGAAAGATAATCCCGACGGCCAGGTATCCGGTTACGCAGATAAGGCCTTTCGATACTCCATAAGCGGGCTGAAGCAGCTGAGCGTCAGTGAATGGGAATCGGTCCACGGGGGATTCAATACCGTCTTCCTGAACACCAGAAGCCCAAACTACGTGCTGCCTCTGCCAGCCCTCAGAAAATTGGAGCGCGAAGGCCGTATCAAATCGATCCACCCCGAGTTCTTCTCCACCGTGGGCAACGGAACCTCCGTAAACAGCGCCAGACGTATGGGCGTGGAAATAGCCGAAGAGTTCACCGCCAGCGGAGTCAAGGCCGCATTGCTGGTCGCCACCTGAGGAAGCTGCAATCGCTGCGGCGCAACGATTTCCAAAGAGCTCGAAAAGGCCGGAATCACCGTGGCCCTCATAAGCGCTATTCCCGCCATACCCCTGGCAGCGGGAGTCAGCCGAATCGTAAGGGGAGTGCGAGTAGAGCACGTGTGCGGCGACCCGCGGCTACCGCCTGAGAGTGACGCACAGGTCGCAACCCAGATGATTCGTAAAGCATTGGAGGCCATAAACACCACCGTGACTGAGCCGACGCTCTTTGCCTCAGCGACCGCGACCGCGTGACGAAATGAAACTTGAGCTAGGAACATTCCCCGTCGAAGAGGTCGTGTTCGCGCGGGAAACCCACCTCAAGTGGCCGAGGTTGGAACTAGACCGCGATGAGTTGTCACGCCTCGCACGGTCCGAACCTGGAGTCCGCTGGGCTTCCATTGAAATCGCACAACCCGACGACCCGCTGCGGATAATCAACTTTGTGGACCTCCTGGAGGTGAAAGTGAAAGTCCGCGGAGCAGGCGTCGTTTACCCCGCAGTCTGCGACCGACCCGCGACGACGGTCGGCTCCGGCGCAACCTCCCGGCTGGGCGGCGTTGCCGTAATGCTTTGCCTGGACACAGCGAACCCCGCGGATCAACCGCGCAACAGCTCAGGACACGGCCAACCACACCAAGACGACGGTGAGTCGAAAGCGCGGGCTTTCCGCCCCTTCCTCGACGTGTTCGGCCCCGGCAAGCTCCCGCCCTATGACGAACTCTCACTTGTGTGCCTCACCCTTCAGATCGACCCAGCCCTTGATCTGGAAAACAGAAACACAACCGCCTACTCAGCCGCCCTGCGAGTCGTCGACCGGATAGCGGGAACCATGACCGCCCTTACACCTCCGGAAACAGAAGTGTTTGACTTCGAAAGCAACCACCACTCTCTGCCCGGCGTCGTCTTCATCCCTCACTTGGCATCGGCCGAATGGCAGGCCCCATCAGGATCCCGCTCCACCCTAGGCCCCGCCGTGTATGGCCAAACCAGACTATCCGCACCATGGCACCTCTACCCCTCGGAAACTATCGACGGCGCCATATTCGGCTCATACGGCAACGGCCGACCGGAAACATGGCACCTCTCGAACAGCCCGTTGGCAATGGAACTTTGCCGCAAGCACGGCAAGACCATCGACTTCCTCGGCTTTATCGTTCAGCGAACCAACTGGACCCTACAGTCGGAAAAAGAGCTGATGGCGCAACGGGCCGCCATGCTCGCGAAACGCCTGAACGCCTCCGGGGCTATAGTTACCACCAACTACCGGGGACAGAGATTCCTTGAAACCATACTCACCGTACAGGCCCTCGAACAGGCCGGCATAGCCGCGACCCTCCTCACCGAGGAGGAGGACAACGAGGACGGAGCCGCACCGCCGCTGCTCGTCTCCGCTCCGGAAATGACCAGCGTAGTAAGCTCAGGCGCCGGAGAACTCGATTCCTCGTTCCCCCCGGTGGAAAAGGTCATTGGAGCCAGAGAACCGGACCGCCGCTGGTACGACGAACAGCCGCCCGTGCACGGCAGGTACGGAGTCTCATACGTCCCGGACTACTACGGACTCGGCCACCGTAGCCTTGAAGATTACTGACCACGATCCCATGACCCCTCTCACGTGACCACCTTCCTGATTCGCCGCGCATTCACAATGGTCCTCGTGGCCTTTGTAGTGTCCATCCTCGTCTTTGGTCTTGCCCGAGTGCAGGGAGACCCGCGTTACATGTACCTCAGCGAGTACACCACTGAGGAGCAATGGGACGACCTCGGCGTGATACTGGGACTGGACCGCCCCCTACACGTTCAGTACTTCACTTGGCTGGGAGGCGCATTGAGAGGAGATCTGGGCATATCGCTGAGGGAATCCAGACCTGTTGCAGAATCTATAGCCGAGCGGATCCCGGCCACTTTCCAACTTGCAGCGGCCGCATGGATATTCTCGATCATCGTGGGCTGGCCGCTCGGCGTGCTGTCCGCTGTCAAACGCGGAACAGTCATGGACTATTTGGGGCGCGGGTTCGCATTGTTCGGCCAAGCCATTCCAGCCTTCTGGCTGGGCATCGTCCTCATTCTGCTGTTTGCCGAATACCTACAGTGGCTGCCATCAGGCCGCAGAGAGGGATGGGCGCACTTCATAATGCCCGTATTCGTCCTCGGATGGTCCACCAGCGCCGCCCAACTCCGTCTCATGCGCTCAGCAATGCTCGAAGTCCTCGATTCCGAGTACATCAAATTCGCCAGAGCATCGGGCGTAAGCAACTCCAAGGTCATCTACAAATATGCACTTCGCAACTCACTCATCCCCCCCATAACACTCACCTTCTTGCTACTGGCCAGCTTCTTGACCGGAACCATCGTAGTAGAGCATATATTCGCATGGCCTGGATTGGGACGACTCGCCATAGAAGCCGTTAACCAAAACGACTTCCCCTTGATAGCTGGCGTCGTCCTCTTTGCCACTCTCGCATACGTAACCGCCAACTTCCTCGTTGACATCTGCTACGCATTGATCGACCCCAGAATACAGTTCTCATAGACCCCATCCCGATGGACCAGACCTCCATACAGCCCAAAGACTTCGAGGACGTCATAGCCCCAACCCAAAATTGGGTGGTCAAAGTCTTCCAATTCTTCAGGCGCTGGCCCATCCTCCCGGCTCTTGTCATAGTGACCCTCGTCGTCGTCGCCATATTCGCGCCCCTCATCTCACCGCACAGCCCAAACTCCGCAAATCTGCTCTCCAGGCTCGCACCACCGGCTTGGGCGGAAGGGGGATCCCAGACCAACCTACTGGGTGCAGACCAGCAAGGGCGAGACCTGCTCAGCAGACTGATCCACGGAGCGAGAATCTCACTCATCGTCGTCACCGCTTCACTATGGATAGGCATGATCGCAGGCACCGCCCTTGGCTTGGTGGCAGGATATTTCGGCAAGTGGTCCGATGAAATAATCATGAGACTCATCGACGTGTGGCTCGCAGTGCCCTTCATAATGATCGTACTCGTGCTGGTCGTAGCGATCGGGCAAAGCTTCCCGCTTCTCGTCGGCGTCCTCGGCGCATCGACCTGGGCAGGGTTCACGCGACAGGTGAGAGGACTCACGCTCAGCCTGAAACAGGCCGATTACGTCGCGCTCGCCAGAGTCGCAGGAGCCTCGGACGTACGGATCATGATCAAGCACATCCTCCCGCACACAATCTCGATAATCCTCGTGTTGACCTCGCTGCAAGCAGGCTCGCTCATTCTGGCAGAGGGCACCCTATCGTTCCTCGGCCTGGGGGTCCCTCCCCCAACTCCCAGTTGGGGATCCATCGTAGCCGATGGAAGGTCCTACCTCGCCACCGCATGGTGGGTGTCCCTGTTCCCGGGCATCGCGATCTTTCTGGTCGTCATGGCCTTCAACTTCGCCGGAGATTGGGTACGAGACCGCCTGGATCCAAGGCTCCGGCAGATCTAGACCCTGAGCGCCCGCCCGCTCCAAAAGGCCCATAACTCGTACGCGCAAAGTCCGCTGCGGGAAGCGCGGACTGGCAGACCCACCGGGCATCCGCCGGAGAAAAACCGCGATATCAGACTACGCATGTTAGGAGAGTAAAGCCCTGCACACCGCTTATACTGCCTTCAAATACCTGAACGGCTCAGGTAGACGCACGCATCGCCGTAGCCAACTGGAACGAGGCGATACGTTGCTGAATGGACGACTAACGCCATACAGCGCGCATTCTCGGAGATGTGTGTGACCTCTCGCCGCGCATGATACGTCGCCATCGACGTTTGACACAGGAAGCAGAGAGCAATGTTTCAAAAGAAGATCTACATAATCGGCGCGGCTATCATCCTTGCCCTGCTGACCATGACCGCCTGCGCACGAGAGCAGCAGGAGGAAGCTGCCCAAGAAGACAGCAGACTCCAAAGAGTAAAGGACAGGGACGGACTCATATGCGCCAGCAACAAGAGCGTCGCAGGATTCGGTTTCCTGGATAGCAATGGCGACACCGTCGGTTTCGACATCGACCTCTGCCGAGCAGTCGCAGCAGCCGTCCTCGGCAATCCCGACTCAGTGGAGTTTCGAGCAACGATAGCCGCCGAAAGAGGTCCCGTCATTCAGGCCGGAGAAGTCGACATCATGTCGCGTAACACCACCTGGACTAGCTCACGAGATGCCCAATGGGGGAACTTCTCACAGACCATGTTCTACGACGGCCAGGGATTCATGGTCCCCAAGACTCTGGAAATCTCCTCACTGCCAGAACTCAAGGACTCCAGAGTGTGCGTGCAGCAGGGCACCACCACCGAGCTGAACCTCCAGGACTTCAGCACCCAGAACAACCTCGACATTGAAGTCGTCACCTTCGAAGACAACATCGGCACTAACCAGGCATACCTCAGCCAGCAATGCGACGCTCTCACCACAGACCGCTCAGGACTGGTCAGCGTACGAGCCGGTTTCGACAACCCGGATGATCACGTCATCCTCCCAGGCACTATCTCCGAAGAGCCGCTCGGCCCAGTAGTGCCCCACGGCGATGAGCAATGGTATGACGTCGTCAAGACCGTGATGGGCATCCTCATATACGCAGAGGCATACGGCATAACCTCCGATAACGTGCCCACGCAAGTCACCGGCAACACCAAGGTCGACCGTCTCTTCGGGCTGGCCGGATCATTCGGCCAGGACTCCATGGGCCTCAGCGACACCGTCGCGCAGGACGTAATCCGAGCAGTAGGCAACTACGGGCAAATCTACGACCGACACCTCACCAGCCTTGGCCTCGTCAGGGAAGGCGGGCGCAACGCCCTGTGGGCCAGCGCACCTTGCACCGACTGCCCAAAGGGCGGACAGATATACGCCGCCCCACTTAGGTAGAAGCCCCCGCGCTCCAGCATCAGCGAAAAGACGAAACCGGAAGGTCCGGCAGAAAACGTCGGACCACACGAAAGACCAGTTCGCCAAACTAGACCGCAGCAGGGTGGAGGCGGAGACCAACCTCACCGCCTCCACCCTGCACGCGCCAGCATCGAGCACGAGGCGCGCCGACGCAAAAGACCGGCGCCCCCCACCTAAGTCAGGTCGGCCGCTCCCACCGTGACACCGCGGGATGCCCTACGGGAAAGCCGCACACCTACCCTGTATGCACGTTTATACCCCCTGGATTCACGAAATTTCCAAAACCTCTATAGCCCTCTCCATCCTGGCCGCACAACCCCCACGGCCAACCGCGGCCATCGTATCGAATAGCGGAGGCGCAACGCGCCTGCCGGTAACCGCCACTCGCATAGAACCAAATAGCTGGCCCGCCCTCAAACCAAGCTCAGACGCCAAAGCGCGGTACACACTCTCAAGTACCTCCGCCTCAAACGGATCAACCCCCCGGCACCGATCCAGCGCCTCTCTGAGCGCGGCCACAGTCGATGCGCGGTCCATCTTACGCTGAACTATCTCGGCAGGATTGGGCGACACCTCATCGACGAAGAAGAACTCCAGCAACTCCGGCGCCTCATCCAATCGCTTCAGCCTTTCGTGGATAAGAGGCGTCAACTCCCTCACCCTCTCCCTATCTATAGGCCGAGGCACGGACTCCGGCAGCCCGCCCCGCGGATCGGAAAGCACAGGCAGCAGCGCATCCGCCAACTCATCGTTCCCCATGGAACGGATATACACCCCATTCATCCACGAAAGCTTGTCCGGATCGAATATCGCCGGAGAATCGCTAACACGATCAAGGGAAAAACGACCCACTATCTCGTCCCGCCCCATCACCTCCGTATCATCGCCAGGCGACCATCCCAGCAGCGCAAGAAAGTTGAATAGAGCCTCCGGCAAGAACCCCTGATCACGATACGCCAGAGCCTGATCCGCTCCATGCCGCTTGCTAAGCTTCGACCGATCTTTACCCAGGATCAACGGCAGGTGGACGTAGACCGGGGCCTCGATGCCAAGCCCCCTCTGGATCAAAATGTGCCGGGGCGTAGAGGATATCCACTCCTCACCGCGCAGCACGTGCGTTATCCTCATCTCGTGGTCATCCACAACGTGCGCCAGATGGTATGTTGGCATACCGTCAGACTTCATGATCACGAAATCGGTTAACCTCGCAAGATCGAACCCCACCTCACCACGGACCACGTCGTGAAAAGACACCCGCCCCCTGTCAGGAGTCCGCATACGGACAACTACTGGCAAACCCTGCCGCCGTGAGTGATCAATTTCCTCGCGCGGCCGGTTTCGGCAGCGGCCATCGTAGCCCGGCGGGTGACCCGCAGACTGCTGCGCGGCACGCAGCCTCGCAAGACGCTGAGGCGTGCAATCGCACTCGTACGCAGCCCCAGACCCGATGAGCCGTTCAGCCGCAGATGAGTAGTAAGAACCGCGCTGCGATTGGAAATAAGACTCGGCAGGCCCGCCAACGTCCGGCCCCTCGTCCCAATCCAACCCGTACCAACGCAGCGACTCCTTGATGTCCTCGACCGCTCCCTCCGTGTACCGGGCGCGGTCCGTGTCCTCGATACGCAGGATGAACTGGCCGCCGGTCTGCCGCGCAAGTAGCCAGTCGAACAGCGCCGTACGCACACCCCCGATATGCAACATACCTGTGGGACTAGGTGCAAAACGCACCCGCACAGGACCCTCGATCATTCCCTTCTCACCTTCATGACTGACGCCCGCTTCCCCTGGCAGGACGGCAAAGCAGACTTGCCCGCACGCTCACGCGCTAACGTAGTGATCGAGCGCGCAGCGCAAATCATCCGGCAGCGGAGATGACACGTCTACGCACTCCCCCGTCACAGGGTGCTCGAACTCCAAGCGAGAGGCGTGAAGAAACTGACGGGATAGCCCGGGTGGGCCGGGATTGCTGCCATACGTACGGTCGCCGATGACCGGATGACCCGCCGCCGCCATATGCACCCGGATCTGATGCATCCTGCCCGTTTCGAGCGCCACCTCCAGAAGTGAAGCCCTGCTCAGAAATCTGACCTCGCGGTAGCGAGTACGGGCCGGTTTCCCCGACGACACGACCGCCTGGCGCGTGCGCCGCACAGGATCGCGACCCACCGGAGCGTCGATGACTCCCCGCGACAACGGCATCCTACCCGCCACCAACGCCGTATAAGTGCGAACAACCCTCCTCGCCTTGATCTCCCCAACCAGCCTCGAGTACGCAATACCCGTCTTTGCAAACACGATCAAGCCAGAAGTGTCCTTGTCCAGACGGTGCACCAACCCCGGACGGACGGAATCGCCAACCCCCATGATCTCAGGACGCCGCGCCGTCAACGCATCGACCAGCGTGCCGGCCGCGCGCCCAGCCCCAGGATGAACCGCCACACCCGCAGGCTTGTCCACTACAACCACATAATCATCCTCGAACGCCACCGAAAAACTGGCCGCCTCCTCGGACACGCCCGCAACGGAACCGCCCAAAAGCTCCACCGCCACCTCCGCACCGCACTCCACCCGCAACGACCCCCGGCGGGAGGTCCGCCCGCCCACCGTCACCAACCCATCCTTGATCAACCTGCTCGCGCCCGACCTGCTTAGCCCATCTACCTTGCCAGCTACCGCCGCGTCCAGACGCTCCGGCGCGCCTGAGCCGCACAACGTCCAGGCTATCCTCCTGCTCATAGCGAGTTCAGCCGCCCCCGCCCAAACGCCCTCGACCGCAGGAGTTCGCATCGGGATTCCCGTCCATAGAAGCCGACCCCCCCACACCGGGCCGCTCCCCCGAAGTCTCCTTATTGGGAGGCCCCCCAAGACCCACTGCCGCGTCGCGCTGGGTAACAAAGTAGAAAACCATTATCGCGATGCCAACGACTATCGCAGAATCAGCCAAGTTGAATATCGGCCAGGGCCCAACGTCGATGAAGTCCGTTACGTGGCCAAGCCTCACCCGGTCAACGATATTTCCCAGCGCCCCTCCAAATTGTAGACCAACCGCCAGCCTCACCAGCGTCGACTCGCCCCTTGCGTGACGATAGAAGAAGATTAGCAACACCACCGCAGCCAATGAGACGAAGAGCAGCAAATCCCCTCGACCGCGAAAAAGCCCGAACGCAGTGCCCGTATTCCAGACGTGGGTGATACGGAAAAATCCATCAGCAGGTACAGACTCCCAAAGGGCGATGTTGCTGGTGACAAGCCACTTGGTGAGCTGATCTAGACCCGACGCGAGAACGAAGATGACCCAAACGAGTGGGTCCAAATAGATCGCAGGCCTGCGCGGCGAAGCCCCCGAGGAATCAACAACCGGAGCCTCCGAATTGGTGGGGCTGAAATCTTGCACGCTGCAAAAGTAGGGCGGGAAACTCCAACCGGGTTGAACCGCCCCAAGCCTTTCTCACACTGGATCGACGTTCATACTGAGTATACGTTCACCACACGACGCGCGCCGCGAACCGAATTCGACCCGACAACCTACCAAATGTCCGCCATGAATCCCTACGCCCCCTGCGTACCGCCCCTTGCAACGCAGAGAACGGTACCCACCCCGAGCCATCTACAGCGCAGTCAGCCCCGTACATAGCCGCCGGCTCGATCTATTCCTCGATACCCGCTATCCCCAACCCTGAGGAACGCATCCCAACCCAGCCGTCCTACAGTTAGAATCAAGCAAGCAAGGCGCGACAAACCCCACAACCCCCGTGCAAAGCTGCACGCAAACGTTCCAGAGAAGAGGCCTGACCGGATGACAAAAATCGATCTCCGCAGCGACACCGTTACACAACCCTCGCCAGAAATGCGGCAGGCCATGTACGAGGCCGAATTGGGCGATGACGTATACGGCGAAGACCCCACGGTTAACGCACTGCAAGACATGGCAGCCGAAATGCTGGGCAAAGAGGCCGGACTGTTCGTCTCATCGGGAACCCAGGCCAACCTCGTCTCCGTTCTCGCCCAAGCCCAGCGCGGAGACGAAATCATTCTCGGAGACAAATGCCACATACTCCTTAGCGAAGCCGGAGGCACCGCCGTCTTGGGCGGCGTGTTCCCACACCCAATACCCACGGACGACAACGGCCTGCTGGACCCCGACGACATCGCAAACGCTGTCCAACCAAAGGACTACCACAGACCCCGAACAGTGCTGCTATGCATCGAGAACACCCACAACTGGAGCAGCGGCAAAGCCATAACCCCCGAAGACACCCGACGCATGGCAGCGGTAGCCAAAGATGCCGGCCTGCGAGTGCACGTCGACGGGGCAAGGCTCTTCAACGCAGCAGTCGCCTTGGAATGCCCGCCGGCCGCGCTCGTAGAAGAAGTCGATTCCGTGGGCTTTTGCCTATCAAAAGGCCTGTCATGCCCCGTCGGAAGCGTCGTATGCGGAGACCAGGACTTCATCGATGAAGCAAGAAGATGGCGCAAAATGCTCGGAAGCGGCATGAGACAGGTCGGAGTACTCGCAGCAGCAGGCATCGTCGCACTAAACACCATGGTCGACCGAATGGCCGAAGACCATGCCAACGCCCGACGACTAGCCTTTGGAATCGCCGAAGTTCCGGGCATAGACCTCAACCCCGAAGACATACAGACCAACCTCGTGCGATTCAGGATGCCCGCCGGAAACGGAGCGCAGTTGGCACAGGGACTACAAGAAGAGGGCGTCATCATCGCACCGTCAAGCCACGACCTGCGCATGGCCACCCACTACGGAATAGATGCCGATGACGTCGACTTCACCATAGCCGCCACCGCAAAAGTGATGGCCGCAGTCGCCTGACACCACAGAAAAACTACTCCCCGCACAAACCGTAGAAGAGATTCCAGAGGAATCTCACGACTCCCCTCATCCGGCCTTTCCAGCGGACAAAAACCGCCGTGAGCCAATCGCGCGCCGCGAAAACGACAGCCGAGAACGCCGTCACAAAGCGCTTTCCGGGCCTCCCTCCACCTCTTCATCCCCGCCTGCCCTGTACCTGTCCCCCCACCAAACCCGCAGCCGATCCCCCATCTGCTTCTCAGCCCCAAGCGAACCGGGAACATAGTAACGACGCCCGCGCAACCTCTCAGGAAGGTTCTTGGACTCCACGAAGTGGCCGGGGTAGTCATGCGGATAACGATACCCCTCGGAATAGCCCAACTCACGCATGAGACGGGTCGGAGCGTTGCGTAGGTGCATAGGTATAGGCTCGTCCCGCGACCTCCGAACGTCGCCCAAAGCCTTATCTATACCGGTGTACGCAGAGTTGCTCTTTGGGGAGTTCGCCAGATACAGCGTGGCCTCTGCAAGCGGAATCCGGCCCTCCGGCATACCCACGAAGTGCACCGCCTGCTGAGCCGCCACCGCCACCGGAAGCGCACCGGGATTCCCAAGACCAACGTCCTCGGACGCCAGAATGATCAGCCGCCGAGCGATGAACATCGGGTCCTCGCCAGCATCGATCATACGAGCAAGATAATAGAGCGCAGCGTCCGGGTCGGAAGCCCTGACGGACTTTATGAAAGCGGAAATAGTGTCGTAGTGGGCCTCCCCCAACCGGTCGTAGCGAGACTGTCTCTGAACAGCCCCCTCCACCGTTCCCACCTCCACGACGCGCTCCCCCCCGGCGTCCGGAGGAGTCGATTCCACAGACAGCTCCAGCGCATCCAGCGCGGTCCTGGCATCTCCGTTTGAAACGCGCAGCAAGAAACTACGAGCATCGTCCGATAGCCTCGCCCTGAGCGAACCCAGCCCGCGATCAACCTCCGTCAGAGCACGATCCACAATAGTGTTCAAAGCCTCATCCGAGAGCGGCTCCAGCGTATACACACGAGCGCGGGACAGAAGCGGCGAGATCACCTCGAACGACGGATTTTCAGTAGTAGCCCCGATGAGGGTCACCGTTCCGTCCTCGACGTGCGGCAGCAGCGCATCCTGCTGCGACTTGGAAAAACGGTGTATCTCATCTATGAACAGAATCGTCCGCTCGCCGTTCGCTCCCAGACGGTCACGCGCCTCCGCCACCGCACCGCGTACGTCAGCCACGCCCGACGTGACCGCCGATAGCTGCACGAAAGTCGCACGCGTCACGTCCGCTATCAAACGGGACAGCGTCGTCTTGCCACTGCCTGGAGGACCCCACAAAATCAGAGACGGTGCCCGGTCCTCATCGATGGCCCTGCGAAGCACCCTCCCTTCACCCAGAAGATGCTCCTGACCCGCGATCTCATCAAACGAGCGCGGACGCATACGGGCCGCCAGAGGCGCCGCCCCACCCTGGATCTGTCTCCTGCGATGATCGAAAAGCGTCAACGGAAATGTGTGCAGCGGCCAACCCGCCGCTCATTATGGGAAAATCAATAGGGAAACGGAGAAACGCCCCAACGACGTTAACCGATCCCATCCCTGCCTCTACCGGACAATTGTAGTCGCGCCACCCAATTTTCCGCTCCCAAGCTCGGACAACCGCCAGCGGCCAGCGCCCCCCACGCGGCTAACGCCCCAGGGCGGATCTCAGGGCGCTAAGCACGTACACGTCCTCATCCTCCGCAACCGTGCGAGGGTCGAGGCACACCCGGCCATCCTCGATGCGGGACACAACAGGTATCTCATAGCCCCTTAGCGCAGCGCTGAAACTGTCAGGACCAACCGACGGAGAGAGCGCAAGAGCATAGGAAGGCAACGTCTGACCCGGAAGGCTCCCGCCCCCTATCACCGACCGCGCCTCTACCACGTCCCCCTCCCCGACCGCCGCTCTCCAGACCATAGCGCGACCCTCGATCTCCTCCGCGGAAACCGAAATCGACCGCCAGATCGGCAACTCCGCCTCTGCCCGACCGCGAATGTACGTCCTGAGAGTAGCCCCAAGCGCCGCCAGTCCCATCTTGTCCATACGCACAGCCCGCGCAAGTGGGTGTGAAGAAGCCAACCCGACATGCTCCGCGTCCCCGACGATTATCCCCGCTTGAGGCCCCCCCAAAAGCTTGTCCCCCGAAAACATAGTAAGACTCGCTCCGCAACCAACGCTCTCCTGCACCGTCGGCTCATGGCTGATCCCGTAGCGGCTAGTATCCAGCAGGCATCCGGATCCCATGTCGTGCACCACCGGCACACCCCGGGATTTTCCCAACTCCACAAGATCCCCAAGGTCCACCGAATGGGTGAAACCGGACATAGTGAAATTGCTCAAGTGAACCTTCAGAATTACCGCGGTGCGCTCCGTGACCGCCGCTTCATAGTCCCGAACGTAGGTGCGGTTGGTCGTACCCACTTCAACCAGATGCGCACCCGACTGCCGCATGACGTCCGGAATGCGGAAGCCGCCGCCAATCTCGATCGACTCTCCACGCGAGACGACCACCTCCCTGCCATAGGCCAGCGCGCTCAGTACGAGGAGCGCCGAAGAAGCGTTGTTATTAACCGCAATGCCAGACTCAGCGCCGCTCACACTCGCAAGCAACTCGCCTATTCGCGCCTGCCTGGATCCCCGTACCCCCCTCTCAAGATCAAATTCCAGATTCGAATAACCAGCAGCCGCACCCTTCGCAGCATCGACGGCCGCAAGACTCAACGGCGCACGGCCCAGATTCGTGTGAAGGATCACCCCGGTAGCGTTGACTACGCGCCCAGGCCACACCGACCACGCCGCACGCGCACGCGCCAAAACGCCCTCTACCAACGCATCAGCCGTCGATACCGGCTTCCCACTCAGACCCTTAGAACGCTCACAATCCAAACGCTCACGCACCAACTGCACCACGGCAGAATGAGAATAAGCCCCGGCAAGCGCGCTCAAACGCTCATCCCTAAGCAGCCGCTCAACGCTTGGAAGCTCCCTAAGGCTGGAACTAGTCACAAAAAACTCCACTGCAACCCGGCGAAACTATAAACGACCGCCGCGCCCCCACTAGTTTAACCTGTAAGCTCTCACCGCATTTCCAAACCGACCCTAGCCGCTGGATCACCCCTCGATTGCCCACCATTCGCGCCAAAGTTAGAATGGTACTTTGGTGTCAATCAAACCAGAGACGATGCGCAAGGTCGGGCTGACCGGCGGAATCGCCGCTGGAAAATCTACGGCCGCCGGGATCCTCAGAGAACTCGGAGCCTTCATCCTAAACGCTGACAGCCTCGGACATCAGGCTTACGCAATCGGCGGACCGGCCAGAAAGAGTCTCATAGAGCGGTTCGGAACCCGCATCATTCGCAAAGACGGAGAAATCGACCGGGAATGCCTTGGCAAAATCGTCTTTGCAAACCCCCACCGCAGGAGGCAACTTGAAGAAATCGTATGGCCGGAAATTCGCAAGCTCATCGCACTGAACCTCGCCAGCGCGCAAACCGCCGGCGCACGAGTCGCCGTCATCGAAGCCGCCGTTCTCCTAGAAGCCGGGTGGGATGACCTCGTAGATGAAGTGTGGACCGTGGAAGCTCCGACAGAAATAGCCAAGAAACGACTGCGAAAACGAACCGGAATGTCCGAACAAGACGCCAACGCCAGACTCTCCGCTCAGATGTCCCCCGACGAGCGCACCGCCCGCTCGTCCCTCGTGATCGAAAACGACGGCGGAATCGAACGCCTCAAGACCAACGTCACGGCCGCCATGCAACGATTGAACGCCAGCGGCCCCCGCAGCAAAACCGGAAGGAATAATGAATAACGATGGCAACCCAAACGGAGAGCCGAAAACACCGCGTCGAAGAGTTCGTCGTCCAATCCGAGCCCTTCTACGTACCCATCACCGACGAGGTCGAGATCTTCGAGGCAGCATACCGGCAGAAAGTACCTGTACTACTCAAGGGCCCCACAGGAACCGGAAAGACCCGCTTCGTTGAGTACATGGCCTGGAAACTGGGACAGCCCCTCACAGTCGCCAAACCGGAAGCCAAGCGAGCCGCCGACGCCCCAAACGGCTCCATACCACTCGTAACAGTCGCCTGCCACGAGGATATGACCGCCTCTGACCTCGTGGGAAGATACCTCCTAGACGCACAGGGCACACGATGGATAGACGGCCCCCTCACGAAGGCCGTCAAAGTCGGCGGAATCTGCTACCTCGACGAGGTCGTAGAAGCGCGCAAAGATACCACCGTCATCATCCACCCCCTCACTGACCACCGACGCATACTCACCATCGACAAACTCGGCGAAGTCGTCGAAGCCGCAGACGCCTTCCTCCTAGTCGTCTCATACAACCCCGGATACCAGAACGCCTTGAAAGACCTCAAGCACAGCACAAGGCAAAGGTTCGTCGCACTTGAGTTCGACTTCCCCGACCAGGAACGCGAAGCCAGGATAATCGCACACGAGTCCGGCGTTGACGACGAATCCGCCGCCATGCTCGCAAAACTCGGAGAGAAAATCCGAAATCTGCGCGAACACGGGCTCGAAGAAGCCGCATCCACAAGAGTCCTGATATACGCCGGCAGGCTGATCGAAGAGGGAGTAGCCCCGCGAAGAGCATGTCAGGTCTCCGTAACCTGGGGAATCACAGACGACCCGCAAATCCAGCGAAGCCTCGACGAGGTCGTCTCCTCCATCTTCCCCTAGCGCCATGTACACCACCCTGGAAGAACTCGAGCGCGTCCTCAAGGGAAGAGAGGCCAAACCTTCACCCCTCGACCTTGAAAGCGACCCCGCAGACCGAGACGCGGCCGTATACGTGCTCTTCGGAGGCCCCGCCCACAATCCCGACCTGATCCTCATACGACGCGCAAGAAACTCAAGCAGGCATCGCACCGAATGGGCCCTGCCGGGAGGTTTGCCGGAGCCGCCCGACAAGACACTCAGGGAAACCGCTCTCAGGGAAGCCGTCGAGGAACTAGGCGTGCAACCACGCGACATACGACACTGGGGTGCCCTCGACCCGGAAATAACCAGAACCGGCTTCGTCGTATGGCCATTCACTGGAATGTTGCAATCCCCGGATGAACTCAACACCTCCAGCGAAGAGATCGACGACGTCGTGAACGCACCAATCGCCGCACTCGCAATGCCATCCTCCGCGAGAACCATCTCCATGCTCGAAAACGGACACATCAGAACCGTCCCAGCCTACGCCTATAATGGACGCATCATCTGGGGCGCCACCGCACGAATCATCGGCCAAGCTCTCCAAGCCGCCAACATAGCCTGAGCCTGGAACAGCCCCCCTACACTCATCTCACTTCCCCCTAACGCATGACGCAGGACCCTGAACGCCCAGCCAAGCCCACCCGCGTGGGCGAGAGCGACCTCGAACACCTTCCGCCCGCCGTACTTGAAAAGTTTCGGCGCGCACGAGGCGCCCTGAAAAACCGCCTCGCCGAAGAAACCCTCGACCAGTGGGCCGCACAGGGCGTCGCCATAGCGCGGAAAACCGTACGCTCCTGGGAAGCCGCAGCAGAGTACTTCGACGCATCCCCGGAAGTCCAACGACAACTCCCGTCCGGACAGTTCCTGCGATGGGCGCGCACAGGAGCATCGCTCTGCGACGACTCCCCAAGCCTCGCAGTCGCATACTTCCGAGCCAGCCCAGGCGCCGTACTCAGACTACGACCCAGATACATCGACGATTGGGCCACCATCGGACGATCTCTATACAGAGGCACCTGGAAATCCAGCGCCCTCTCGTGCAGGCTCTTCGAAAGCGCCCCGCAAATGCTCGAATCGATCTCCTTCGAAGAGTTCGGGCAGTTCGGAACTTTCCTGGAGGTACTCTCGAGACGTTCATACGACGCAGCCGGAGAATGCCTCGCACAAAGCCTGGAACTCCTGCCCAAACTCGGCGGTGACACAAGCAGCTTCATCGCACTCGCAAGGGCGCAGACCGAAACCTCATGGCGGGAAGTCAAAGCGCTGTTCGACTCAGCATCCGCCTCACTGCCCAACCTCACCCCGCAACACCGAGGCCCTCTGCTCTCACTCGCCCGAAGATTGGTCAACACCAGGGGCGCCAACCCCGGCAACGCACTCAGTGACGGCGCAGCCGCACTGAACGCCATACCCGCCGACCAGCGAGGACAACTCCTCCAGCTCGCAGATTCCCTCGCAGCAGCGGCCCCCGCAGCAGCCCCTGAATTCCTCAGAAGCGCACCCTCCGTTCTGGAACGCGTCACCTTTCCACAACTGCAGGAGTGGCAGGCAGAGGGCGCCGCTCTCGGCAGGGACAACCCGGACGCCGCCACAGCCTTCTTCCGAATGGAATCCGCCCGCTCCGAAGAAATACTCGACGCCCTGTCCTCAGGAATCGAACTCTCCAGAGTGTCCGACATACTACGAATGTACTGCCGGGCGCTCGCCGCAAGAGAAATCGATATACAAGCCTCGCAGCAACTCGTCGACAAGCACATCGGATGGGTCGAAGGCGACGCCCCAACAACCGAAGGAACCACCATCTACCTCCCCGCAGTCGTCAACCGATACACCTCGAAAGACCAGAACTTCCTATGGTTCAAGGTCATATCCACACACCAGACCGGCCACATAGAGTTCGGAAGCTTCGACTTCGACTACGAACGCCCGTCCACCATGTTCAGCGACATCAGACCCCTGCTGAAAGCCGGCCGTAACAGGGACCCTCAGCAACCCCTGACCGAGCAGCGCGACACCCCCAGGCAATTGAACCCGGAACCCGGAGAGGGAGGCATAGAAACCGCCTTCCTCACCGACATGAGCCGATTCTTCAATCGATTCAGCGACAACCAGCTCGCACTAGACGTCTTCACTGTCTCAGAGGACACCCGGCTCGACGCACGCATCATGCACGAGTATCGAGGCATCGTAAAACCCTACCTGCTCACCCAGAGGAACTCCATCGAGCAAAGACCCGCAATAGAGTCACTCCCCGCCCGACAGGCGCTCCTTGAATTCATGGTCCGCATCAGCCTCGGACAAAAGGACGACCTGCGCGCACCTCGCGAACACGCAGACGCCGCCAGAAAAGTACGCCGACTCGTAAGAATGCTGCGAAACAGCCCGCTGGCAACAGTCGAAGACACCGCCGAAGTCACCATCCGCATATACGCCCTACTGGAACAGATCGTCAACGAAGATATCCCGGAGGACGAATTCGAAACCATAGAGCACGAGGACTCACAAGCAGAACCCCAAGAAGGCGGACTTGAAGACTTCGACCCCGAATCAATCGCCGAACAACTCGCCGCAGGAATGCAGACGGACAGCGAAAACCAGAACGAACAGGCAGATGGCCCGGAAGATGACGCCGGACTCCAGTACCAGGCGCCGCAAGAAGTGGACTACCGGGGCGAATTCAAACCCGAACTGGGACAACTGCTGTCACAGCTGAAATTCGACCAGATGGAAGGAGACGGCTCCGGAGAAAGCATGCAACCCATTTCCGCAGAGCAACTCCAGGAACTCATGAAGAGCTCCGCAGAAATGGAACTGGAACCCTCAGAAAACGGCAACGAAAACCAACAATCCGACGAAATGCTCCAGAACCTGATGAAGGAACTCGCGCGCCGCGAGCCAGGCAACCAGAACTTCTCTCAAGGACCCATCTCACACGTCGACGAGGAAGGCGGACCACTGCAACCCACCGGCCGAAACTCATACGTCTATGACGAATGGGACTTCAGAGCCAACGAATACAAACCCAAGTGGTGCCTCGTACACGAAAAGGAAATGGCAGACGGAGAACCCTCCTTCTATCAGGAAACACTATCCAACTACGCCTCGATGGTGCGCCGAATACGAAAGCAGTTCGAACTGGTCGTACCGGAAATGTACCGAAAGGTAAAACGCCTCGAGGACGGCGAAGAGCACGACCTAGACGCCCTCATAGAAGCCGTAACCGACCTCCGAACTGGCCACACCCCCGACGAAAAACTCTTCTGGAGGCGCAACAAGACCGAGCGGAGCGTCGCCGTAGCCTTCCTGCTCGACATGAGCGCATCTACCGCCGAGGCTATAGACGAAGCAAAGCGAGGCCCGGACGACTGGGCAGCCCCCGACGACCCCGTCGAGTACATGGTATGGCTCAGATCGCGACGCGCAGAGGGACTGCGGCGCTCATACAAGCGCATCATCGACGTGGAAAAAGAGGGAATCGTTCTTCTCGTAAACGCCCTTGAAACACTCGGAGACGATTACGGAATATACGGCTTCTCCGGGTACGGACGCGAAAACGTCGAGTTCTACGTCATAAAGGACATCGGCGAAAGATTCTCAGCAATGGTCCCCAGAAGAATCGATCGCATAGCGCCGCTCCACGCAACGAGGATGGGGCCGGCTATCAGACACACCACCGCCAAACTCGCCGCCCAAGAAGCCCGATCGAGGTTCATGTTCCTCATTAGCGACGGCCGACCGCAGGACCGGGGATACTCGCGCGAGGGCGTAGAGAAAGAGTACGCCGTTCACGACACCAGGATGGCGCTCGTCGAGGCTCGAAAAGAGGGCGTTACGCCCTTCTGCCTCACCGTCGACAGAGAAGGCCACGACTACCTGAAGACCATGATGCAGGACTTCAGCTACGAAGTACTGCCAGACATAAACCTGCTGCCCCAACGCCTCCCGCAACTCTACCGCCGCCTCACCACCTGACCGCCCCGCCGAGCTCCCTAGCTCCCGGTTCTCGAAAAGTCGGCGCGAAACCAGCCCAGCACGCCATCCGCCCATTCCGAGTCCACCCGGATCACGTCCGAGGTCTCGTTGCCTACTGCATAGCGCTCCGAACCGTCGGCAGTCTCCGCACCGATCACCATCGTTACGATGGTCGCCTCTGTAATCCCGCTATTGGGCCTCTGCTTCTCCACACGAATAGAGACGTAAGGCGCATTCTGAGTCGTCCCGAACTCCTCGTGCCGATCATCCTCAAGCGGAACGTTGAGCGACTCCGCGCCTGTGATCGAGCGAACCGCAAAGTGCCCCAGAGCCGCCAGGATCGCCGCACTATCCGCCGGCTCAGTACCGATGCAAGGAGTCCCCTCTATCGGCAATTCGCAAACAACCCAGTCCTCGAGTTCGTCGCTGACCGCGTACGCCTGCGTTATCTCATTCTCCTCGAACAACAATAGCTCCGTGGCAGTCGCCGGATCTAGCGTGTACCACCAGTCCGGCAGCGGAGGCTCTTCAACCAGGCGTGTCAGCACCTGACCCCACGACGAATCGACCGTCACCAACTGAGGAAATCCGTCGATCTGCCCGTAATGGGCCCCGCCGTCGGGAGTCTCGCTCCCCATGCGCAAAGTCACCGAACCCCCATCGCGAATCCCCACGCTGATAACCAACTCCGGGTTCGTTAGGCCGTAAGTCGCCGGATCGATAACCTCGTCCAGGATCACCCGCTGCGTCCGTGGACCGCCCAGCAGAGTCGTAATACCCCCCCAACGGCTCAGGTTCGTAGGAATGTCAGGCAGGTCCGCAAACCACCAACGCCGATTCTCAGGGTCGAAATTCCAGGTGATCGAGTCGTTCCGAGTCGCTATCGTGATGCTGCGCATGTCGTCAGACGCCAGCGTGTAGAAGAATGGAGGAGTATCGCGAGACTCTTCACCGGTACCCGTCTTGACAAACCAGGCCGCACCCACCGAAGCCCACGAAAGAACTATGACCAGCAGCAGGGCGATGCGAAGATTCATTGCTTCTGTGAATTTGCTTGCCGGAGCGTCGGAATGATCAGTACCGCCTCTGACCGATCAGGACGGAGTTATTGCAAACACGCCTAACGACGTCTCCACCACGCGTAGACGCCGGCCAGACCCACCAGAGAGGGCATCAGAAGCCAGCCAGTCCAGCGGATGAGGTCGCGCTCCCGCGTGGTCAGCACCAACTCCCGGAACGCCCTAACCTTTGGACGTATGGAGATCAACTCATAGTCCTCCGCAAGCCAGTTGACCGAGTTGACCAGGAGATCGCCGTTCTTCGCGTCCGCAAAGTAAACGTTGCTCGCGAAATCCGTGTCCCCAATCACCACGATATTGGTACTCGCGTACTCTCCATCCCGACGCGTCGGTTGTGAATTGAGAGCCGAAATCGCCTCGACAGCCAGCGCAACGGACAACGGCCCACCCACGTCCTGGTTGATGTCGAACCGGATATTCTCCGGGTCCACCTCAGCCCAACTCTGGATCGTGGACAGGGCCAAAACGTCCAAAACCAGGTACGGACGCCCCTCATCCGTCACTGGTATCGAAACCAACTCGATGTTCGGACCCACGAACGCCGAACCCGGCAAGTACAGCACGTCGAAACCCGAAGTAATGTCATGGAACGGCAGCTGACCATTCGTAGACTTGATCTGCAACACCGAAGGGTACGGAGCCACGAAACTGGCCGTATCAACCACCTCCCCCGCACCCACCGCTACACCGTACTGAGCCAGAAAACCCGCAAAAGTCTCCGGCGTAGAATCCGGCTCCAACATGAACAGAATGTCGCCCCCAAGCTGCGCATACGCGCTCAAAGCCTGTAGGTCGATCGAAAGTAAATCCTGCGTAGGACCCGCAAACACCAGCACCGCAGGCAGCAAACTGCGGTCCCCAGCCTGAATCACAGTCCCCAACTCCTGCAAAGTGATGTTGATCACCTGATAGTTCTCACGAGAGAGAGAGGACGCCGCAAGGCCAAAACCATCCAGACTCGTCTCCAAAGACGTGATGTCCCGCCCCGAGTGACCGCTAACGAACGCAACCGTCTTCTGCTCGATCTGGTTCACCACGAGCAGGCTCGTAATCAGTTGCTGCTCACTGAAGACGTCCGGCGTTAGCCTCGGGTCGCCCCCCGCGATCACCTCAGAACGGCGAGTGGTCACGTTTTCCACCGCAAGAGCCGGAAACTGGTTCGCACCAAACTCCGACGCCACGTTCGGCCTCAACTCAGGATCCACCAGCTCGTAATCAAACGAAACCCGCGTGGATCGCCTCCGGAACTCGCTCAGCAAGTCCTCCGTCGCACGCCAGGCATTGGACTCGTCCGCAGAATTGAGCGTGAAGAAGGCCGTCACCTTCACCGGGTCCTCAAGCTGATCCAGGATCTTCAAACCCTGGTTCGCCAATATGAACTGCTTGGTCGCCGTAGTGTCCACCCGCAGCCACCCTTGAGGATCGGGACGACCCGTAAGCCAGAAGAAGAGCCAGTTGAGCAGCACCGCAAGAGCCACGAACGCGATCAGAGCTACCGTAGTGTTGAAACCATAACTCCCCTGACGCCCGAATAGAGCACGCGCAACCGTGCGCCAGGATATCGCTATGTCGATCAGGAGAAGTCCGGCCCCCGCCAATAGAAGAACCGTAGCCGCCGTTCGTATGTCCAGAAGGAATACCCAAACCAGACCGCCGGACAGAACCGCGCCTATACCCGCAAGCGCAAGCCCCTGACGAACAGACGTGGCATTCGCACGCCACGTCTCCAACAGCGGGCGGCGCGACGCCTCCTCAGGAGTCGGCCGAGATCGGGGTGCCTCAGGATCCATTGCCATATCCCACTACCGCCACCTTCTGACCTGGAGCAGCAGAACAGTCAGAAACAGAAAGAGAAACGTTACCGAAAGATAGTAGGCGATGTCCGATATCGAGATGATCCCGCGCGCAAAATCCGCAAAATGGCCCGCCTCTGCCACACCGAAACTGTCAAGGTCGAATACCGAAAATGACGCCCCAAGCTGAAGACCGTTCAAAACCTCCGCCGCAGTACCCGTCACCCGCGCAGAAATGAAATCAATGATCGTAAGACCCGTCAGAACACCGGAACCAACCACCAGACCAACGATCTGGTTCGGGCTAAGCACCGACGCAAACAGACCGATCGCTATCGTCGCTGCCCCGTACAGCAAAAGGCCCATGTAACCGGTAACTATCGGCCAGGAGTCAGGCACGCCGTACACGTACAGCACCAGGACGAAGAACAAAGACAAAAACGCCATGATCAAGAGCATGGTGAACGCCGCGATGAACTTGCCAAGAACTATCTCCACCTCCCGCAACGGAGAAGTCAGCAGCAACTCCAGCGTACCCAGCTTCTGCTCCTCGGCAAGCAGCCTCATAGTCAGCGCAGGAGACATGAAGATCATGAAGAACACCGCACCGGCAAGGAAACCGCGGATGGTAGCCTCCGAGAAAGCGTCGGAGACCGAAGCCACGAAGAAGAAACCCGTAATAGCAAGGAACGCCGCCGCAACCACGTAAGCCATGGGAGAGGCGAAATAGGTGCGGAACTCCTTCAGCGCGATGACGCGAACTAAGGTCAACGCCTAAGCCCCCAAGTCCTCTTCCGTCGTCAATTCCAAGAATATCTCCTCGAGAGTCATAGGCAGCGGAGTCAGGTACTTCAACCCCCAACCCCGCTCTATCACCGACGCCGCAACATGCTGAGCCGCATTCGAACCCGGACGAGCGTCCACCAGAAGAGCCGCCGCACCTTCACGAGCCGCACGCTGCTGAACGTCGGCGCGAATGTCCGACCGAGCGTCCACCACGACGGTCATGTCGCGAAGCAGGTTGATCACCTCACGACCCTCAGCCCCCGTAACGCCCAACTCGATCCGCTCCGTATGCTGCAACCTGTTCGAAAGCTGGGACGGAGAGTCGTCAGCAACGATCCGCCCATCATGTATCACCAGAACCCTCTGGCAAATCATGCTCACTTCAGGAAGAATGTGAGAACTCAGCAGCAACGTGTGCCTGCTGCCCAAGTCGACGATCAACTCACGAGTCTCTACAACCTGTATAGGGTCTATCCCAATCGTCGGCTCATCCAATATCAGCACGTCAGGCTCATGCAGTATCGCCTGCGCAATCCCGGTACGCTGACGGTAACCCTTCGAGAGCTTTCCCACCAGAGTTTGACGATAGTCCCCCAACTGCACCTGGTCAATGACTACCGGCAGACGCTCCTTGATCCAAGACAGGTTCATACCCCTGATCTGGCCCATGTACGTCAGATAATCCGTCACAGTCATGTCAAGGTATAGGGGAACCGTCTCCGGCAGATAGCCGATGTGACGACGAGCGTCCAGAGAGTGCGTCATCACGTTGTAACCCGCAATCGTCGCCTCCCCCACGGTCGGAGGAGTGAAGCCCGTAAGCACCCGCATCGTCGTCGTCTTGCCAGCCCCGTTCGGACCCAGAAAGCCAACGATCTCCCCCCGAAGCACCTCGAACGACGCATCGATCACCGCCGGGTAAGCCCCGTAGTATTTCGACATGTGCTCAAGCTTGATCATTCCGCTGCCGACCGCTCTTTCCGCTGACGCGTACTAACATTCTGGAATACGCCAAAACTCCATGTCGCGGATTCCAAACCAAGATATGTTAACCAACCTTCACCCCCAATGTCAGCGCTCTACGGAGCGGACAACCGACCGCCAATGTAAAATTGTTCACTCGCGGCACACCCGACGCCTCGAACCAACCGGAATCGCCAACCAGGGACTACAGTGCGGCTCATAGAAGACCACGAACGCTTGATATACGTGGACCACGCGGCCACGACCCCGGTCCGAGCACAGGCGCGCGAGGCCATGATCCCCCACTTCGCCGAGAGCTTCGGAAATCCTTCATCCCTGTACGCCCTCGCACAAGAGTCGCGTAACGCCGTCGACGAGGCCAGGGAACGAGTCGCCGGAGTACTCGGCTGCCGCACGAGAGAAGTCGTCTTTACCTCAGGAGGTACCGAATCCGATAACGCCGCAATCAAGGGAACCGCACACGCCATGCGGAAATCCGGACGACACCTCGTCACAACCGCCATTGAACACCACGCAGTCATACACTCATGCGAGCAACTGGAAGACGTGGGCTTCGACGTAACCTACGTCCCACCCGACGCCACAGGAATCGTGGACCCGGAAGCGGTCGCTAACGCAGTCCGCCCCCAGACGGTCCTGGTGAGCGTAATGCTCGCCAACAACGAAGTCGGCTCCGTACAGGACGTAAGAACCACGTCCGATCTCGTAAAGGAAAAAGCGGCCGGACTGGGTACCTCCGTCGTATTTCATTCAGACGCAGTACAGGCCGCAGGCAAGTTGTCCCTCGACGTAGACGAAATGGGAGTCGATCTGCTCAGCCTGTCCGCACACAAGGTGAACGGACCAAAGGGAGTCGGAGCGCTCTACGTCCGGCGAGGAACACCGATCGAGCCACTCATCGCAGGCGGCGGACAGGAGCGGCAAAGACGGTCGGGCACCGAAAACGTCCCGGGCATCGTAGGATTCGGAGTCGCACTCGAACTCGCCAACGAAGAGAGACACTCTTTCAACGATCGATGCGAACGACTCAGAGAGCAGATCGTCACCGGAATACTCGAACGAGTCCCCGGAGCCATACTGAACGGCCACCCGCAACAGAGATTGAGCAACATCGCACACTTCTCCTTCCAGGGCGTCGAGGGAGAACCCGTACTGCTCGGACTGGACTTCGCCGGCATATCCGCCTCCAGCGGCAGCGCATGCAGCTCAGCCTCCCTAGAACCGTCGCACGTACTCATCGCCATGGGCATGGACCCCAGTCTGGCCGTCGGAAGCGTCCGCATCTCCCTGGGCATCGACAACACGCAAGAGGACGCCAACGCCATCATGGACGTTCTGCCGGATGTCCTGCGGCGCTTGAGGGCGATGCCATCCCTGGCAGCGCGAGGACCCCTGTCCTAGAGCACGTTACCCACAGCCCAATCCCCACACCGCGCATACTCCAAAGTACTTGACCGACTAGCAGACCGAATGGACGGGAATCTCTGCCAATGACCGACGAAAAGCGCAAACAGGACGACGAAACCCAAAACGACGCCCAAGAAGGCGTTCTGGATCGTCCGCCTGAAGACGACAGCCGACCACAGGACGAGGACGCCGATCAGGCCGGACAGCTGCCCCCGGAACAGGACCGGGAACAATTCCAGACACAAATCGACGCCGCCCTCGAGTACGTAAAAGACAACAAGTACGCATACGGACCAAGATTCTCCAGAAAAGACCTCGACTGGACCGTAGCTGACGTAGCAGCCGTAGGCGCAGGCGTGGTCAGAGTAACCATCGAATACGCTCCTACCAGCTCCTTCCGAGGCGCAGCGGGAAGCGAATACCTGGACGTAAGCGATAGTGGCGCCGTAATGGCCAGACGCCAGATCAGGGTGCCCAAAGAAGCAAAGCCCTGGGTGCTCATTAGCCTCGCAACGATCTCCGTACTCGCAGCAGCAGCCCTCGTACCATTCATCCTCATCCGCAGTGACGCCGTAGACCAACTCTACGTACAAGGACGCACCCTCTGGATGAGAGCCGAACGCCCAGTCATCCAGGACGCCGTTTACTACCAGGGACTCGATACTGCCCAACAACAACGCCTCTGGGCCATCACCCCCATCGATACAGGCGCCGAAATCGCAGTGGTGGAAGTCACCGTCATCAACGCCACCTCAGGATCCGTACAACTCATCGTCGACGGAGACGCCGCAGAAGTACGACTCAGAGACGCAAGCGAACCCGTCAAACCCATACAGGTCATCGAACGGTCCGTATCCACCGATTCATACAGGAAAGACCTGGAATACTCCGGATTCCTACCCATATGGGGCAGCCTGACCATCAACGAAGGCGAGCAGATACACGGCCATATGGCCTTCGAAGTCCCGGAAGGATCCACCATCCGAGAATTTCGATGGCGAGCAGCCGACGCCATGACTGTGCGCTACTAGACCAACCCGCTGCCAGCCCAGCAATGGATAGAAAGGCCGGATCATGCCACGGACACCCCGTCTACCACCCGGCCGACGCCAGTATCTGAAGTTCAAGCAGCAGCATTCTGACGCCCTGCTGCTCTTCAGAATGGGAGACTTCTTCGAAACTTTCGACGACGACGCGCGCATACTCTCCCAGATCCTAGACATCGCCCTCACCAGCCGGGAAGTCGGTGGCGGTGTACGAACACACCTCGCAGGGTTCCCCCACCAGGCCCTCGAATCACACCTCCCCAAACTCGTGAACGCCGGACTAAAGATAGCCATATGCGAGCAGGTCAGCGACCCGGCAACCTCCAAAGGCATTGTCGATAGAGCCGTCGTGAGAGTGGTCACTCCAGGCACAGTACTAGACCCAAACCTCCTCGAAAGCGGAAAGAACAACTACCTCGCAGCTGCCGTCTCAGACGGGCAACGCGCCGGCCTCGCACGAATCGACGCCTCCACCAGCGAATTCGTCACTCAGGAAATGCCCGCCAACGAATTGCGAGATGAAATCGAACGCCTGTCCCCATCAGAACTCCTCGCAGACCATGCCGCCAGCCAACTCCTCGAACCCACCCAAAATGACGGGCCCGTAATAAGACAACTCGACGCCTCACGCCTCGATCCCGATCTCGCAGCAGAAGCCCTCAAGTCCCACTTCGGAGTCGCAACAATCGAACCCTACGGATGCCACCGAGCCCCGCTGGCCGCCATCGCAGCAGCTGAGGCCCTCGCATACCTCAGAGAAACACAACTCGGATTCCTACCCCAGATCACCTCCCTGCGCACCGACTCACAAGCCGCCTTCATGAAACTAGACCGGCGAGCGCTCAGAGACCTCGAAGTATTCGAAGCCCAAGCAGCCGAATCAGACTCGCCAACACTCCTCACCACAGTCGACCGCACCCGTACCGCCATGGGAGCACGCCTGCTAAGAACCTGGCTCGCAAGGCCCCTGCTAGACCTCCAAGAACTGAACCTCAGGCAGAACGCAGTGGAAACCTTCGCCGCCAACCCCATCGCGAGGGCGGAAGTCAGAGACGCCCTCGCCAACGTCCCCGACCTCGAACGCCTCACGAATCGCGTAAGGGCAGGCAGAGCAACCCCGCGCGACCTGGCGGCAATAGCCGGAGGCCTCTCGAAAGCCCCAACCCTCTTGGACGCCTTGGCAGGGAAATCAAACGGCCTTGCGCCGGTAGCCGCAGACCTCAACCCCTGCGCTGAAGTCGTGGCCCTCATCGACTCGGCCATCGCAGATGACCCGCCCCTTGCCCCCGGAGAGGGCACCGCCATAAGGCCCGGATTCGACAAAGAACTCGACGAAACCAGAGACCTCGCAGGCAAAGCGCGCTCACATATCGCCGCTATAGAAGCCAACGCACGCAACAGCACCGGCATAAAGTCATTGAAAGTCGGATACAACAAGGTCTTCGGCTACTACATCGAAGTGTCCAGACCCAACCTCGCACGCATACCCGCAGACTTCGAACGACGCCAGACACTCGTCAACGGAGAACGCTTCACCACCCCAGACCTCAAGAACCTAGAGGCCCGCATACTCAACGCCCGTGAACGCATCGACGAAATCGAAAAGTCCATCTTCAGACGCGTATCCAACGACGTAGCGGCACATGGGCAACGGATCATGTCCACCGCCGCCGCTATGGCCAGGATAGACGTACTCGCAGGAATGGCCGAGGCCGCCGTCCACAACGGATGGAACAAGCCGGTCGTGAACGACGGAGATCAAATACTCATCGAAGGCGGACGCCACCCATCCGTAGAAGCCGCACTCGGACCAGGACGATTTGTACCCAACGACGTCGACGTCTCCTGCTCCGATAACCAGATCCTGATCATCACAGGCCCCAACATGTCCGGTAAATCAACCTACATCCGACAAGTCGCAGCCCTTACGCTCCTCGCACAGGTCGGCAGCTTCATACCCGCAAATTCGGCCAGGATAGGACTCGTAGACCGCATCTTTACAAGAGCCGGCCTTAGCGACGACATAGGCGCAGGCCGTTCCACCTTCATGATCGAAATGATAGACGCCGCCACTATCCTCAACCAGGCCACCCCGCGCTCACTCGCCATCCTAGATGAACTCGGCAGAGGCACCAGCACCTACGACGGACTCGCCATCGCACGCGCTATCGCAGAGCACCTACACAACGACTCGCGATTGGGATGCAGAACCCTCTTCGCCACCCACTACCACGAAATGACCGCCCTCGCAGCTGCACTGCCCAGAGCAACCAACTATCGAGTAGCCATCTCCGAAGAAGAAGGAAAAATCATCTTCCTGCATCGCATAGTCCCTGGCGGCGCCGACCGCAGCTACGGCATACACGTAGGCCAACTCGCAGGCCTCCCCAGGTCGGTAGTCTCAAGAGCATGGCAAATACTTGAAGAACTCGAAGAAGGGTCGAAGAAAGCAGGCAAAGCTCGACGAACAAAACACAAGGCCCCGCAGCTGGAACTGTTCTCACACAACGACCCGGTAATCGACGAATTGGTTGGCCTCGACGTAGTAGAGATGACCCCTCTCGAGGCGATCAACGCCCTGTACCGACTGCAAGAAATGGCCCGGGGAACAAACCCGACGCAATGACGAACCTGCCGGAAATCTCGGTAAAACCTCTCACCACTAGCCCCTGTCTCCCCCTGCCCCACCGACTCGACCGCAGCCCGGAACGCAGCGCGCTCCACCCAGCGCCATCTGCCGCCGCATAGGGAAATGAACAGAAGAGAAGATGAAATGTGGCGATGACTGCGATATAGCCTTAACCTGTAGGTCTTGCAGCAATCCCGCACTTCAGAATGCTCGAATAGAAGGAACTCAGATTGAAACTCAAAGACACAGACGCACTCATCCTGCTGGACGTTCAAAACGACTTCTGCCCAGGCGGTTCCTTGGCCGTCCAGGGAGGAGACCAGGTAGCCGCAAAGCTCTCCGACACAGCCGCTAGGTTCAAGGCACGCGGCGGAAGGGTCTACGCCACCCTCGACTGGCACCCACAGAACCACGTCTCTTTCAAGACAAACGGAGGCCCCTGGCCGCCGCACTGTGTGCAAGGAGACAAAGGCGCGCAAATCCACTCCGCGCTCAGGCTACCCATAGGAACCTCCATAATTCGCAAGGGAACCAACCCACAGGAAGACGCATACTCAGGGTTCCAGGGCACCACCCTGGAAGACCAACTCAGGCGACTCGACGTAAAGAGAGTCTTCCTCGGCGGCCTCGCAACAGACTACTGCGTACTCAATACCGCCCTCGACGCCCGCACCTTTCACTTCGACACCTACCTCCTCACCGACGCCATTGCAGCCGTAGAGGCCAACCCCGGCGACGGAGAGGCCGCTATAAAGAAGATGAAAGACGTAGGAACCACCCTGACCACCTGCGAAGAGGTGCTCAGCGCCTGACTCGCAAAGCCTCCCAAAACAGCCGACTCATCCACTAAGGAGCCGCGTCACCCAAAAACCCCGCGCCCCGCTTTGCAATCAGCAGGACAGGCCCGGCAAAACGCCATCACCCATCGGCCCCAGTAGCAAACCCCCGAGCGACCCCCCCTTGGAGCTCAACTCTCCCCCAGTTCCCGCTCCCGCACCTCATCCGCAACCTCCGATTGCAGTTCCCGCAGCCTGTCGCTAACCGCCACCGGATAAACGTCCGGTCCCTCCACGCGCAGATAACCCTCCGGCAGCCTGCCGATGGAACTCAGGCAGCCGCTGCGCAACTCCTCGAGACTTGGAGAGGGATGCGTCCTCCGTCCATCCGCCATCACCACCTCCAACAGTGAAAGAGCGCCATCCTCAGGCCGCGGCTCACCCAGCCTGCCGATCACGTCGCCCCGAAAATATCCGCCCGCCCCGAACAACCGAAAGACCTGCTTGCACCCGGGCAGCGTCTGCTTATCCGCACTCAGCTTCAACACCGGCCGGCTGAGATACTCCACCAGCTTATAGGCCGAATCCAGATAGGGCGCGTCCGCAGACACCCCAACCTTCGTACCTATCCCGAATCCGTCAATAGGATGCCCAGCCCGCACAAGGCCATCCACCTCGTACTCGTCCAGCCCGCCGCTGACTATGACCTGCGTACCGCTCAGCCCCGCTTCCTCCAGCATGGCCTTGGTCGTAGACGCAAGCTCCCCCAGGTCACCGCTGTCGATCCTCACCCCCACCAGACCATGACCGCGCTCCGAAAGCTCCTGCGCCACCTTGATCGCGCTCCGCACCCCCGCAACCGTATCGTAAGTATCCACCAACAGAGTCGAAGAGTCCGGAAACGCGCTCGCATACGCTCGGAACGAATCGATCTCGTGCTCGAACGCCATCACGAAGGAATGCGCCATCGTACCGACCGGCTCGATGCCGTACCTCGCAGCCGCCTTTACGTTGCTCGTACCTGCCTCCCCCACCATGAAACCGCACCGCGCAGCGAACATAGCCGCATCCGAGCCATGAGTCCGCCGCGCGCTGAAGTCGATCACCGGCCGACCGCAAGCCGCTATAACTACCCGCGCAGCCTTTGAAGCCAGGTTGGTCTGAAAAGTGACCTGATTCAGAAGAAAAGTCTCGATGATCTGCGCCTCGATCACCGGCGCACTAACCTCCAGGACAGGCTCATTCGGAAAACACACAGACCCCTCCCGCATCGCCCGTACCTGACCGGTGAACTCCAGGTCCGCCAGACGGTCGAGAAACGCCGGATCGAACTGCCTGAGAGAGGCCAGATAATCCAGATCCTCAGCGCTGAAACGGAGATCCTCAAGGTAATCCAAAATACTCTCTAGACCTGCAAACACCAGATAGCCCCGGCCCGGCGGCAGTCGCCTGAAGAAAAGCGAAAACGAAGCATGGCCCGTGACACCTGAGCGCCAATAGGCCTGCGCCATCGTCAGCTCGTAGAAGTCGGTGAAAAGAGCGTCCGAAAAGCGACTCGAAGTCATCCCGACCCCCTAACCATCACTGGCGAACGCGAAAAATAGAGAGCCGACCTCTACCGGAATACCCTCTCCCCTGAGCAGAGGGCCAAGGCCCAGCCAGACGCGTCCATTGCATCGATGACCCGGAATCTCTCTCCTCTTGGTAGGGGGTGCGAGTAAAGACCAAGCGCTTCAACCAGCCCGGCTAGACCGTGCTCAGATGAAGAGCGGGCCGAAGATCAGCGAAACCACCGCCATCAACTTCAGCAATATGTTGATAGCAGGCCCCGAAGTGTCCTTGAAAGGATCGCCACCGTGTCACCCGTCACCGCCGCCGAATGCGCATCCGAACCCTTCCCCCCGTGATTCCCCAACTCGATGTACTTCTTGGCGTTGTCCCACGCGCCCCCAGCATTCGCCATGAAGATCGCCAACAAAAACCCGGACACTATCGACCCGGCCAGCAGACCGCCCAGCGCCTCCGCGCCCATAACCGCACCCACGATGATCGGCGCAACAATCGCAACCAGCCCGGGCAAAACCATCGCCCGCAGAGCGCCCCGCGTGCTGATGTCCACCGCGCGGGCAGCATCAGGCTTCACCCCCTCAACCCCCTCGCGCAAACCGGGTATCTCCCGGAACTGCCTGCGAACCTCCTCGATCATCGAGCCGGCCGCAGTACCCACCGCCTGCATCGTCAGCCCGGAAAACAGGAACGGCAGCAAACCCCCTATCACCGCTCCTATCAATACGTTCGGTTCCACCAGGTTGAACACCTCAACCCCTGTCACCTGCCCGTATGCCGCCATGAGAGCGAGCGCCGTCAGCACAGCCGAGCCGATGGCAAAGCCTTTGCCGGTCGCCGCCGTCGTGTTGCCCAACGCGTCCAAAGCGTCCGTACGCTCCCGAACCTCAGGCTCAAGATGCGCCTGCTCCGCAATCCCCCCAGCGTTGTCCGCCACAGGCCCATAGGCGTCCGTAGCCAACGTGATGCCCAAAGTCGAAAGCATACCCACCGCCGCAAGACCAATCCCGTACAGACCCGCCAGCTCGTTCGCAACATAGATGCCCAGAACTATCGCCACCGCCGGAATCACCGTGCTATACAACCCGACCGCTATTCCCGCGATGATCGTGGAAGAATGACCCGTCTCCGCCTGCTTGGATATCCACTTCACCCAAGGGTACTCATAGGAAGTGAACCACTCCGTCGCAGTGCCGATCGTCTGACCAACCACCAGCCCGGTGACGATCACGCCAAACAGCTTCCACGGATCCACGCCCGCCGGAAAATCAAGCACGCCAACGAGTACCGCAGCCCCCGCAAGCCCCAGGGCCCCGGCCCCGTATATGCCGAACCGCAGCGACCACAACAGCCGACCCATCGCAGCCGTCGCCGGAGTCCGCACGACAGCCATGCCTAGCACCGAGGCAATGATCCCGGCGCCGGCAACCGCGATGGGCAACACCGCAAGCGTCGCATCAAACTCCGTCGCCTGGGAACCCATCACGCCAGCAATCCCCACGGTAGTAGCCAGTGCAAGTGAAGCGATGATCGATCCCACGTACGACTCGAAGAGATCGGCCCCCATGCCGGCCACGTCGCCCACGTTGTCCCCCACGTTGTCAGCGATCACAGCCGGATTGCGAGGGTCGTCCTCAGGCAGCCCGGCCTCCACCTTCCCCACCAGGTCAGCCCCAACGTCCGCCGCCTTCGTGTAGATGCCGCCCCCAACACGCGCAAACAGAGCGATTGAGGACGCCCCAAAGCCGAACCCCGCCACCACGTTGGGATTCTGGAACACCCACCACAGCGCAGTAACCCCGATCAAACCGATGCCCACCACCGTCAGGCCCATGACCGCGCCCGAATTGAACGCCACCCGCAGCGCAGGGTTGAGACCGGACTGAGCCGCAGTCGCAGTCCGAGAATTGCCACGCACCGCAATGTTCATACCGATGAACCCCGCAAGGGCTGACCCAAACGAGCCCGCAAGGTAGGAAAGAGCAGTCCACGGCCCATCCAGGTCGATCGGACCAATGGAGTTCAGCTCGCTGATCCTCGACTCGTTGAGCACGTTGAAGTCGATGAAGAGCAGCAGCACGACGAATATGGCGGCCACGAAGAGCGCAAGCAGCGTGTACTCGCGCCTAAGGAAAGCCATCGCCCCTTCACGAATAAGCGCCGCAATCCCCCGCACCGTCTCATTCCCCTCATCATTGCGAACCACCAGCCAAGCCAGGAAAGCCGCCGTCACAAGCGCCGCACCGCCCGATATCAGCCCAAGGGCTATCGAACCCATACAGATCTGTCCCCCGCTAGAGAAACTCCCCCCACGGGGAGACCTTCCGCCAAATCAGGCCGCTCAGGCCCGCGCCGTATCATCCGGCCAACCAGAAAAGCTAACCCACACAACTCACAAGGTCAATTCGCACCACCCCGGAAACCCCGCCAACACGCCCTCATCCCGCCACGCGCCCAGCTACGGTCCGCTAGGTCGCCCACCCTTTCGGGCAAGGTGAAGCAGACGCACGGCCCCCCTCTATACCGCTATAATGCCCATGCCCACCGACCTGTTATCCCGGCCTGTCCCCTTGGAGCAGTCCTTAGCCCGGAAACCTCGACTCATTCAGGAAAACCGTCTTGCACGAAACCGAAACCTTGTACCAAACTGGAGACACTATTAAAGATATCCTAGATAAAATCCAGCGTAATGATATTGTACTGCCCGGCATCCAACGCGATTTTGTATGGCGGTCTGAACAGATTTATCGGCTGTTCGACAGTATCATGCAGGGTTATCCTTTCGGAACTTTTCTCTACTGGAGAGTCGAGCCTAAGAACAGTCACAAGTTCAATTTCTATGATTTCGTTCTCAACTACCATGAGAAAGACAACCCTCATTGCCCGCGACTATCACCGATATATGATCGACAGTTGACCGCAGTACTTGATGGGCAGCAGCGTCTGACCGCGTTGAACATCGGGCTGCGAGGAAGTATCTCACGGAAACTACCGCGACTGTGGTGGAACAATCCGTACGCCTTCCCAAAGCGGTTGCTTTATCTGGATCTGCTCTGGAAACCTGACCAAGACGACGATGAAGAAAGACTGAAGTATCGCTTCAGCTTCCTTACTGATGAGCAAGTCGATAAAGCCGACGAAAAAGTATGCTGGTTTCCTGTCAGAGAGGTGCTGTCGCTAAGCAACCCGGGGCCTGCCATATCAGCATGGCTCAATGAGAGATTGCCACAGGAACAAGTGACTCAAGCCCACGAAGTACTTTACGAACTTTACCAAGTCGTACACAGCAAAGAGATAGTAGCCTCCTACGAAGAAGGCAGCCAGGAACTAGACAAAGTCCTCCAGATTTTCATTCGTATGAATGACGGTGGGACGCCTCTTTCACATTCCGATCTGCTGCTTTCAACCGCGGTGGCCCAGTGGACCAAACACGACGCAAAGGAAGAGATAAATACCTTCGTCAATGAGCTTAATAACATTGGCAGCGGCTTCGATTTCTCCAAAGACCTGGTTCTCAAGGCCGGCTTGATGCTGAGTGACATTGGCAGTATCGGGTTTAGAGTAGAGAACTTCAACCGGGACAACATGGCCAGATTTGAGGACAACTGGAACGACATCAAGCGCGCCTTGATGTTGACCGTACAACTCATCTCCTCTTTCGGATTCAGTCGGCAGAACCTGACCGCACACAACGCCATTCTGCCTATTGCATACTACTTCTACCGCAGGAACCTCGGAGAAGCATATCTGGATCACACTCAATTCAAGACAGACAGACAGGCCATTCGTAAGTGGTTAATCCGAAGTCTGCTGAAGTCCGGCATCTGGGGAAGGGCCCCTGATTCACTGCTGACCGCCCTGCGGCAAGTTATCAGACAGGACGCCAACGACTATTTCCCCTTTGGTCAAATTTACAAAGAGATGGCAGGTCGAGGAAGGTCGCTTGTCTTTGGTGACGAGGAAATAGAGAATCTGGCCGATATGCGGTATGGCGACGTACTCACTTTTGCCTTGCTGTCGTTGCTCTTCACGTTTGCTGACCTGCGAAACAATTTTCACATAGACCACGTCTTCCCAAGATCGAAATTCACAAAGACGCGGCTCGAAACTGCCGGAGTCCCGGAAGACGAGATCGATGACTTCATTGACCGCCGTGATTCCCTTGCCAACCTCCAATTGCTCCAAGGGCCGCAGAACATCGAAAAAAACGCCGAGATGCCGGCTCAATGGCTAGCCAGAACGCACCCCGATACCGTACGCAGACGTGAATACCAGGAACGGCACCTGCTGGGAGAAGTGCCTGATTCGATAACTGAATTCAGTACTTTCTGCGACGAGAGGAGAGAACGTCTGAAGGAAAGGATCAAACAATTACTGGGAAGCCAGGCGCTTCAGCACTCTTCATCCCTCAATGTGCCGCAACTAGGCAGCTAGAAACTATCCCGAACCACCCACTAGCCCGACAAAACATTCGGCGCAGCCAGACGGCCCGAACACTCCGACCCTCAAGACCTGCTCGACGAGGTTACCGAGGTCCTTCAGCCCGTGCTCGACCATGTCCGCGCCAAACCCACCCTCCTGTAACCACTCACCGCCGCGACTCCCTCCCTCACCAGGAATCCACCCCACGCCTACGCCCCGCCAAACGCGGCCGACAGCTCGCGCGTCGCCCCCTCCGGATCCTCCGCCATCGTCACCGCAGTCGCAACGCAAATCGCGTCCGCGCCAGCCTCAGCCACCTTGGCCGCGTTCCCGTGATCGATGCCCCCAATGGCAACCACCGGCGTCCCGACCGAACGCTTCACCTCCGATAGAGTTTCCAGACCGGCCGGGCGAGTATCCCCCTTCGTCGAAGTCCTGAAGATCGAACCCACCGCAACGTAGTCCGCCGACTGCGCCTCAGACTCCAAAGCCTCCTGCAAAAGAGCATTCGACGTGCCCACGATCTGATGGGCCCCAAGCACCCCCCGAGCCGCGGAGACCGGCAGGTCCTGCTGCCCCACGTGCAGCCCGTCCGAGTCAACGAGACGCGCAATGTCCGAGTAGTCGTTCACGATGAAGAGAGCCCCCGCCTCCCTGCACATTTCACCGATCCGCCGCGCCTCGTCCAGCGCGGCAGCCGTCGGCCCGCCCTTACGACGCAACTGCACCGCAACAGCGCCACCGGCCAACACCGACCCAGCCACCTCCACCACAGGCCGCCCACGAGTATGCTCGGGATCCACTATCACGTACACCCCATCGAGCGACGACGCCGATTCCTTGCGAATGTCCGCCGACAACCGCTCCCCAACCCTCTCCAGCACTTTCCCCGCCCGGTCGAGCCAATCGGGAGGCAGAGGGTTCTCCCCATCCGGCGACGTCCTGCACAGCAAGTCCATAGATCTCACCGTCGCCCTTTGCGCCTCGAGGCCTAGCCGCCTCGGATTGGAACCCCGGCGAGTAAGGTCCAGAAATGCCTGACGGTCTCGCCCCTCGGAAGCCCCCTCAATCGGCATAGCCTCGCGCAGAGAAAGCAAATCCGTCGTCAACCCTATCGGCGAGGTGGCCACAACCTCCAAGAATCTCAGGTTGCGGTGAATAGCTTCAGCAAGTGAGGCAAGGTACGCATTGCGTTGAGGTGAGGCCACGGGCCAAGTATCCTCCATTTCTATGAACCGGAGCACAGTCGATTAACCCGAAAGTGCACTGGAATTGTAGCGCCGGCCCGCTCACTTCAGCGTAGCGACTCGAGAAACATCGCCGCGCAGCCCCTCACTCCGTCACCGCAGACGCAATGATCTCCACACGCTCGGCCCGACCCGCACGGTCAAGCTCCACCGCCGCAACGTCTATACGCCAGTCCGATTGCTCCAGCCCATGCGCAGCCATATATGTCCGCGCAACCGACGCGAGACGACCCTTCTTCGCCTCGGTTACAGACTCCTCAGGCTTGCCGAACGCACCGCTCCGACGAGTTTTCACCTCCACGAACACAAGCTCGCCGCCCTGCCTCGCAATAATGTCCACCTCACCCTCACGCGTCCTGAAGTTGCGCTCCAAAATCTCATACCCGGAGCGCCTCAACAGGGCCTCTGCAGCAGCCTCCCCAGCCCGACCCGCACCCGGCGGAAGCCGCAAAAACCCGCCGCCCCTACTCAAGACCATGACCCAACACCCTACGCACCGGCGCAAAGGAACGACGATGGATCGGAGTAGGGCCAAGTCGCCGAAGAGCCGCACGGTGCATCGCCGTACCGTAACCCTTGTTGCTGGCAAAGCCGTAGCCCGGATAACGAGTATCGAACACACCCGACATCAAGCCGTCCCTCGTCACCTTAGCCACGATTGACGCCGCAGCGATGCTGATGGAGATGGCGTCCCCCTTCACAATAGAAGTCTGCGGAATATCCACCCCAGGCAAACCTAGCGCGTCGATCAGCAGATGATCCGGACGCACCTCCAGAACCTCTAGAGCACGCATCATCGCCAGACGAGTAGCAGGAACTATGCCCATAGAGTCGATCTCCCCAGGACTGCAAGACCCAACCCCCACGGCCTTGACCCCTTCCCGAAGCTCCTCGAAAGCCACCGCGCGCTTCTGGAAAGACATCTGCTTGCTATCGCAAATCCGCCCGAACCACTCACCCGGGATACGCTCCGGCATCACCACCGCAGCAGCCAACACCGGACCGGCCAAAGGCCCGCGACCAACCTCGTCTATCCCGGCCACAGCCTTACAACCCGCCCGCGCCAGCCGCTCCTCATACTCCGCACCGGGTGCGCGAGTGGACCGCAAAGGGCCGACCATACCCATCTCCGTTACAAAACTCCGCGCCAGTGGAAACCGCGCTGCCAAAGCATAGCCCGATACCCCCGCAGCCCCCGCACGCTCACCTCCCCAAGCCGCGCAGCATCCCGCGAATATATGCCGCCTGCCCCAGGTGCTGAGCCTCCTCGATCAGCAAGTGAGCCAGCACCCAACTGACGGTCGGCCCGGGATCGCGGTCCCTGTGCCGATAGCGCTTGCCCAAGTCGGCTTCAGAGAGCGTGTCAAGGTGCTCCAGCGTCGCAGCCCTGACCGCTTTGTAGTAATCCAGCAGGCCATCCATCGGCAGGGCCGGAGTTGAAACCGCTTGTTCCGCCGTCTGCCTCCCCCCGTGATCCTCGGCACTCATGCCAAAACGCTCGTGCCAACCATCCTCGATCCACACCTCGGTCGACTGCTTCAAATACGCGTTTACCCAGCGATCCTCCACACGGGCCATGTGCCACGCCAGCCACGAAATGTTGTTCGACGATGGCGCAGGACGCCACGCCAACTCGACCGGGCTAAGACCGTCGAGGGCCTTCTCCAGATCCCCCAGGTACTCCTCCAGCCCACTTCGTACAACGTCCCGAAAATCCATTCCGACCCTCCATTTCTCTCAATCAAACCCCGGCTGATACAGCCCGGTCCGCGCTCGCCGCCGAGCCGACTGCCCACTCGATCGTACCGCCCCCCAGAACCTCGTCACCGCGATAGAACACTACAGCCTGCCCCGGAGTCGCCGCTCGCTGAGGAACGTCGAACTCGATCATCGCCCTGCCGTCATCGATCTCAGTCACCAACGCATCCTGCTCGACACCGCGATACCGGACGCACGCGCTGACCCTCACCGGCCCATCAGGCCGAACGCCGGAAACCCAGTTGACAGACGACGCCATTAGACGACGACGCAGAAGCTCCTCCGCAGGTCCAACCGTAACCCGACCGGACGACGCGTCGATACCTGTCACGAAAAGAGGACGCTTGCTCCCGCCGCCCAACGGCAAGCCGCGCCGCTGACCTATCGTGAAAGCGTGCACCCCATCGTGACTGCCCAACGCCCTGCCCTGCCGATCCACAATCTCCCCCGGCTTCCTCGCCCCCATGCGCATCTCCACAAACTTCTTATACCCCCCGGAAGGAATGAAGCAAATGTCCTGGCTCTCAGGCTTGTCAGCCACCGGCAAACCCATACTCGCGGCAAGGCGGCGAATTTCCTCCTTCGGGTAAACGCCAACCGGCAATAGCAAACGCCCCAACTGAGCCTGCGTCAACGTGTAGAGCACGTAAGACTGATCCTTCGAGCGGTCCACCCCCCGCCTAAGACCATACCCCCCGCCGCTCGACACCCTCTGCGCGTAGTGACCGGTCGCCGCGTAGTCCGCGCCAAGCGCAACCGCACGGTTCATCAGAAAATCGAACTTCAACCGGTCGTTGCACGCCAGGCAAGGGTACGGAGTACGTCCGCGCTCGTACTCCGAAACAAAATAATCGATGACGTGCTCGCTAAACTCCCTCACGAAGTTCATGTAGTAGTGGCGCGCACCGATCAAACGGCACACGCCCCGCGCATCCTCTACGTCCTCGAGCGAACAGCACGACCGGCTCAACCGACCCGCACCCTCGAACGGCGCGTCGAAGAGCCGCATGGTCACGCCGATCACGTCGTAACCCTGGCCGGCAAGCAACGCCGCGGCAACGGACGAGTCCACTCCGCCGCTCATCGCTACCACCACTTTCCGACCAACAGCGCTTAATGCGTTCATAATTCCAAGACTAGCGCCGAATCGCCTTCGCTATAATCCCCCCACAATGTCTAAAGCCACTATCCAAAACATACCCTCCATCCAGGAGTGCGCACGCCTTGCAGCTGACGAGGCATCCGAGAGACTCGGCTCAGACATAGTACTCCTGGACCTGCGAGAGGCCGCCGAGTTCACCGACTTCTTTGTGATCGTCAGTTGCGAGACAGACCGCCACGTCGAAAACATCGCCGAAGACCTGCGACGAAAGATGAGGGCGAGGGGAGTTCGCACCTACGGCCGCGAGGGAAGCGGCAAGGGCGGATGGATCCTACTGGACTTCGGAGGTTTCATCGTGCACCTGTTCACCAGGCCGGTACGCGAAAAGTACGGCCTAGAGAAACTATGGAGCCGAGCGCCCGAAATCGTCCGACTCCAATAGCCCGGCCCGCTGCCTCACCTACGACCCGCCTGCCCCGTCAGCCCACCCACGCGCCACTCTCCTTCTACCGCGCCCAACCCCGGAGAAACGCCCGCGTCACCCCCGACTCCAGCCGCGGCGGGAACCGACGGCAGCGGCGTGTCCCATGAACGTTACCCAACGATCCACGGGTCAACCGCTCTCTCGTAAACGACGAACTCCGACTCGTCGAAGAAGAGCGGCGCCTCGCGAGCAGCATCCTCCAGGTTCGCAGACGCATGAACCAGATTACGGTTTACGTCAATCCCCAGATCGCCCCGAACCGTGCCGGGCTGAGCTTCGGCAGGCCGGGTCGAGCCGATTGCCTTCCGCACTATAGCCACGGCCTCAGGCCCCTCAAGAATCATCGCAACCGAGGGAGACGACGTGATGTACGAGACCAGACCGTCATAGAAGGGTTTGCCCTTGTGCTCAGCGTAGTGACGCTCCGCCAGAGACGCGCTTATCTGTATCAGCTTCAGAGCCGTCAACTTCAATCCAGTTCGCTCGAACCGGCTGACCACCTCCCCCACAAGGCCCCTCTGCACCCCGTCCGGCTTTACCAATACCAGCGTACGTTCCATCGGTCCTCGCCTCCTAACCAGGTTGGCGCGCAGGCGTTCGTAGCACAGCGCCTTGATCGTTCATCGCTATCACTGAGGCGGCCTCGGCAAAGTGATGCTGGGCTCCCGCACGTACTCCGGATTTACCGGCTGAGCGCCGCCAGAGCCGCACAGTCGGAAATACTCTCGCCCCAGGGCCAGCAGGGTTGCCGGATCGCGTGTCGGCGGCAGCCCAACCATCAGTCGGTCGCGGTCCACCTCACCGGAGAGCGTCATCGCCGCCTCTCCGCAGAACAACGAAGTGGCGGGAACGCTAGCCGCAAGTTCGAGGGGGTCCGCCAAGCCCGCTTCAGTCTGACGCCCGCACTCGAACCTGGCCCAGGACACCTCGCCGCGGCCGGCAGGCAATAACGAGTACAAAGCCGCGCCGTCACCCGTCCTCTCGAAGAACGGCGCCGCCTCCACCTCGTGAGTAGACACCGCGGCCACAGGCAGCCGGCGAGGCGCGGCAAGACCGATAACCGTACCTATACCCACCCGCAGAGCACTGAACCCCCCAGGCCCCTTGGCCACCGCCAAGCCGGCGAGGTCGCTGGGCGAGCCGCCAAACTCAGCCAGAAGATCCATTATCGCAGGAAGAAGCTCGCGGCCATGGTTCTGCTCAGATCGCCAACTGCGGCCAATGACCGACCCTTCTCCGTCGTCCAATCCCACGCCGGCGAATCGGGTGGACGTGTCAACCGCAAGGAGCAACGTGCGCTCGGAGTCGCTCATGATAGGGCCGACTCCAGTATGTCGAACACCGCACTCGACTGAGACGCCAACCGGGACGCCCTGCTTCCCAAAGGCGTAACCGTTATCGTCCTCGTCTCTGTGGCTGGATCAACCTCGATCTGGACCAACAACGCATCCGACGGCGTCTCCCGGGGCGCACGCTCCGGCCACTCCACGACGAGCGCTCCACGACGAGCAGCTTCATAAACCGCCAGTTCCCGCGCCTCCGCGGGATTCTCGATCCTGTAGAGGTCAGCATGGAAGAGCTTGATTCGGCCAGCATATTCGTTCACAAGCACAAACGTCGGGCTGCGCGCCAGCATCTCGCTGCCAACCCCCGCAGACATGCCATGCACCATGCTCGTCTTGCCGGCCCCAAGCTCCCCGGAGAGCAACACCGCGTCGCCAACGCGCAGGCATTCACCTATCGCCCGCCCAAGCAGCATGGTCGCCTCCACCGACTCGCTAACAACCACTCTCGACGAAGCGCGCCCGTAAATATCATCCACGAAAGTGATCCCAGCCCGCCCGGTCCGCGTAAAAACGCGAGCCGTCCAGGTCCACCACTGCCACCAAAGGCTCGCCGATAGCAGACGGACCCGTGATATCTCCGATCACGTGCAGCTCACCCCCAACGTTACCCCCCATTCGTCCAAACGTCTCTTCCGGGGCAACCACTATAAGTTCATAGTCCTCCCCGCCCGTAAGCGCCAGATCAAGCCACTCCGTCGGAAATTCCCGCTCCAACGCGGCCGGAAACGGCACAAGCCCCGCCTCTATCTCGGCAGCCGCGCCGCTGGACTCGCAAATCCTGGAAAGATCCGACAGCAAACCATCGCTAACGTCGATAGCGCACTCAACCCCGTTTGCCGCCAGCACGCGGCCCGCATCAACCTTTGCGCGAGGTGAGAAATGGGCTCGCTTCAGCCGCTCAGCGTCTTCCGAAGTGCGCCCCTCAGCCAAAGCTCGCAGACCCCCGGCAGACCCACCAAGCGGGCCGGTCACCGCGACCCGGTCGCCTGCACGCGCCCTGTCGCGCCGCAGTAGCAGAGCCTCCCCGGAAGAACTCTGCGCCGCCCTTCCATACAGGGAAACGGAGATGAAAAGCGCCGGAGACCTAACCACGTCGCCCCCCACGACCTCCCCCCCAAATTCCTCCGCAGCAGCTCTGATGCCCCGGTACATAGACTCCACCTGCACAGGCGAAAAACCCTCCGGCAGTCCCAGAGTCACGAGCGCAAACTCCGGTACGCCGCCCATCGCAGCAACGTCGCTCTGATTCGACACCAACGCCTTCCACCCCAGGTCGTACCAGTCAATCTCTCCACGACGAAAGTGCACCCCGTCGACCATCGCATCCGCCGTGAGCAGACCCGCCGCCGAATCCCCTGGGAAGACCGCGCAATCGTCCCCTATGCCCACGAGCGCGCGCCGCTCGCGGTCAGAGGCATGATCCACCCCCAAGACGTCTGTGAGGCGCCGGATCAAGTCAAACTCGCCTATAGTGGCGGCGGCGCCCGCGCTGGATTGAGGCATAAAGTCGATTATACGCAGCAAACAGTTCCAGACTTCAGCCCCTTAACAGGCCGCACAGTGCGAATACTCCTCCTTTCAGACATACACGCCAACCTCATCGCCCTCGAAGCAGTACTCGCCGCAGCCGACGCCATGGGCCCTATGGACGCCTGCTGGGTCATGGGAGACACCGTCGGATACGGCCCCAAGCCAAATGAATGCTTGCAAATCGTCCGCGAACGAGCCGCCGTGGTAGTCGCAGGCAACCACGAACTCGCAGCCATCGGAAGGCTGAACCTCGAGGACTTCAACTTCGCAGCCGCACGGGCCATTCGATTCACCTCGTCCGAACTAACCTCCGACAACAAGCAGTTCATATCGCGGCTACCCCTGCGGGCCGAGCGGGAGGGACACACACTCGTACATGGCAGCCCCCGTGACCCCATATGGGAATACCTCACCACACCCATGCAAGCAGTCGTAAACCTCGGTTTCTTCAATACCCCCGGCTGCACCACGGGCCACACCCACGCACCCATGCTCGCACGGGCCAAAGGCAGAACGGTCTACTTCTCGCCCCCATCCCCCGGAGAGACCGCGAACATAGATGCCGAACGCTGGTTCATAAATCCCGGCAGCGTCGGACAGCCCAGAGACAGAAACCCACACTCCGCCTGGGCCCTCCTGGATACCGACCAAGCCACCGTCACCTTCCACCGCACGCAGTACAACGTACCGGCAACCCAACTCCAGATGCTGGAAGCCGAACTCGACGAATGGCTCATCGCGCGTCTTCCTTTGGGTATGTGAAGCTGAGCCTATAATCCCCCTGCAAGACTCACACAGCCGCCAGGGGGGCTTAAAGCAGGCGCTGGCAGGAAGCCGGAAGCCCCTATATCCTGCCCCGCACCGGGCCGAAGGTAACTGAACGGAAAGGAACAGCGTACGTGCCTATAGTGAACATCCAGCTCTACGAGGGCCGGTCCCAACACCAAAAAGACGAAATCGCAAAAGGCGTCGCCGAGACCATCTCGCGAGTAGCAGACATCCCCCTCGAAGCCACCGTCGTCATCTTCAGCGACACCAAACGATCGGACTGGCACGTCGCCGGAAAGCCTCAACAGTAGAGGCCAGCCTCCGGCAGCGCCCAGCCATAGCCCGCCAACGTATACACGCGGACGGAAAGCCCCGCAGCCGACGACGGACCGCTCATCGCACAACCCGGCCCTTGGCCGGCAGCATCAGCGCGCGGCCCGAAAGCGCCAACTCTACGCGCACCGCAACAGAGCCCCTATCGGCTCATGATCGCGCCAAATCCCGTTGACACCGCACCTAGCCTCAGATTGAATAAATGGTGGCCCGCTAGCTCAATTGGCAGAGCAAGTGACTCTTAATCACTAGGTTCGGGGTTCGAGTCCCCGGCGGGTCACCATCCCCCACCCCATAGATCCCTACGCGCAACTCCAGGAGCAACGTCCTATGGCCGAAAAAGTAAGATTCGGCGTGATAAGTACCGCCCGGATCGCCCTCAACAAACACATACCCGCAATTAAACAGTCCAGAAACGCCGAAATCGTCGCAATATCTAGCCGAAACCAAGCGAGGGCGCACGACGCAGCCAACCGCCTGGACATTCCAAAAAGCTACGGATCATACGAAGAACTCATCGCAGACCCAAACGTCGACGCCGTACTCAACCCCTTGCCCAACTCCATGCACCACGAATGGACCATCCTCGCCGCACGCGCCGGAAAGCACGTCATGTGCGAAAAACCCATCGCCATGAACGTACGGGAAGCACGGGAAATGTTCGACGCAGCAGAGGAAAACGCCATCCGACTCGCAGAATCCTTCACACACCGGCTTACCCCACAAATGCGGTATGTACGGGAACGAGTCGCACGAGGATCCCTGGGATACCCCACAGAGGCACACGGCAGGCTCGGCTCCCTACTAAGTGACGTCGATACGAACATAAGGGCCAACCCCGACCTCGGCGGCGGCAGCCTCTGGGACAGGGGCTCATACCCCGTCAGCGCACTCCGATTCGTCCTGAGAGCCGAGCCCGAAGTCGCATTCGCCATGAGCCGGGACCATCTCAACAGAAACATAGACTCCACCATCGTAGGAATCCTGCGATTCCCCGAAAACGTCCTGGGAACGATCTCCAGCAGCCTGGAACAACCCCGCACCAACCACCTCCGCATAATCTGCTCGCACGGCGCCATCCTCATGCCAAACATGTTTGAGGAGGACACCCCCGTACTCATCGAAACCGACCAGGAAACCGAGGAAATTCAATTCTCCGGCCAAGACAGGTTCGTCACCCTATACGAAGAGTTCTGCGATGGAATCATCAACGGCTCCCCACAGGAATTCGGCAGGCAAGACGCCACCGCAAACACCGCAGCCCTCACAGCCCTGCTGAAATCAGCCGCCAACGCCCAACCCGTCCAAGTAAAGAGTATGCTGTAGGCAGCGCGGCTCGGTTAGTAGGATTCCCCTAACCCAAGGCTCCTCATAAGATCCAGGTTCTTACGGAAGTCTTCAGCCAAGCAGCCGAGATATAGAACAGCCGTATCTTCGGATATGATACCTGCATCGTAGCACCTCACCACCAGATCACAGAACCTGCCTCGCCGCTGGTATGGCGTATCCCTAAGAGGAAAGTAATCAATGGTGAAGTTCTCGACTGCCGTCTGTTCATCAGAGGGTCCAGTATCATTGACTTTCGACGGAACTTCGAATTGGCGGTAATAGGAGTTGGCTATGTGATACCGAGCCGCTGTGTGGCTGATTCCGAACGTTTGCATCACTCGGGAAACGGACTCCCCTGAAATCGGTGTTGAAGCAAGTTCTCGAACAGCGCTGTTAGGGGCAAGAAATGAGATAGCAAACGCATTGGCCCGTTGTTCCACAAAGTCGTCCATTGGCGACTCAGGGTCTCTATGACTATCGGAATAAGAGTCGATCAAAATGTTCTTGAGCTCTGTATCCGGGTCATACAATAGATGCCCAAGCTCATGCGCCAGAGTTGCTCGACGAATCCATACGTTATTATTCTCCCCGACGGTATTCAGAACAACCCCCCGCGCTTCCTCTCCGTCATCATCAATCGTCATCACCGTAGCCCCGGCTATCCACCGGGGAAGCCGAGCCTGTATTACAGGGATACCCAATCGCCTCTCTACCAACTCCCGCATCGAGTCAATCGGCGCGTCGGCAAGGCCCAAGGTCTCGCGGGCATTCTCCGCGAGCTCGTACCCGATATTCCACGCTGGCCGAGTCGGTGAACCATAATATGGGTGCGGTTTGAATCTGTCGCACTCACTTTCAATCCCAAGCCACTTCTGTAGCCTGAGTTGCACCCGTATTATCGACGCCGCCTCGGCAAAGAGAAGGACCGTGCCGGCTGAAATTCCTCCGGCCCGGCCGGAACGCTCAGCCTGCAATGTCCTCAAACGGTACGCCAGATCAAAGTCGCCCCCGGCGCCCTGCTTGAACCCAAGCAGTCGTTCGTCAAGGCCCAAGACAAACGAGATACGCTCCAGATTAGCCAAGGGAACCTGCGACGGCGCCGACTCCGCAGCCGCGACGTCTGCCTCAGGCGCCTTCGCAGCCCTACCGACTGACCTATGAGGCAAGCCGAGGTCTTTCATACGGCTCTTGAAAGCGCCAGACGTAGAGTCTTTCGACCGCTTCAGAATTGCGGAGCCGTACTCAACCGCCTCTTCCAGCACGTCAAAACCGTAAGCTGTGAAGGCTTCCCACGCGGTCAGAACATGCCCCGTAGGGTTTCGAGACTCCTCATATACGGCCAGCTGCCCCTCACTACGAACAAAACTCCGGCTAGATTGCCGCGCCGCATCTTCTCTTGAAAGCCCTTCAACGCCCGATCCAAAGACGTGAACCACACTACTCACTGCAATTCCTCCAGATAGCGTTTCGCCCTCCCTGTGCCGTAGTCCCAGCCCAGCGGAATGACCGCATATCCAAAAGATTCGAAGACCTGACCAGCCTTCTCAAGTTGGCGGACATCCCTTGGTGGATATCGACCTGACCCCCCGGACACATACAAGGAACTGAAGGATTTGAACCACACTTCACCGCCCAGGTATGCGTCTCCACCACCGGTCAAATTCGTGTGCTTCGGCTTGGAGTCGATCACGGGCACACGCGACTCGATAATGTACGGAATGCCGTCTTTATCGATGACCCACAGATATCGATTGGTCGAACGGTCTTTCAACGAACGAGGCGGCGTCCCGGTTGAAACACCTGTCGCAGGCGCAAATTGGAGAAAACGCAGGCCGTCCTTTTCTTGAAGCCGCACCATCTCTCGAGGGCCAGAAAAGGATCTCGGTGGACCAGGGGTGTACCGACACCTGAAGTCGTCGAGCTCTTGCGTAGACCCGTACATTCAGGCCCTCTAGCCCAGATCGTATTCAGGAAAAGAGCGCATCAAAGTGAATGGCATCCGGCAGGTTCCACCACTGCAGGGATGAACGCATTGTAGCAAGATCACGCGTAGGCCGACTACCCTCTGCCCATAGCCTACACCCTGCCGTAACCCCAGCCACCACACCCCCAGACCCCTTCTAACCCCCCGCCACCCGCTTGTTCCACAACGGCTCCATCTGATACCGAGGCCGCCAGCCCAAAACCCGGCGTATCTTCTCATTCAGAAACTTGTCATGCGGCAGATCGGAAAACACGAAGAACGACTCGCAACTCGAATCTAAACGAGACTCCGGAACCTCCACAGCACAGCGAATAGCATCCCCCGCATCCGGCCAGGCCACCGAAAAAGGCGTCAGGTCATCGTGCAACTCCGCACGCTCATACGCAACGCCCAGCGTGTCCGCATGCTTCATGTTGTAGTAATGCAGCATGATCACCTGGATCCCGTGCCGCTCCGAAAAGACACGGCAAATCTCCTGACCCAACGCCTTGCTAAGCGCATAGAGACGCGTACCAGGCGCCGGAGGCATATCGGGATTCAGACCAAAATCCCACTCCTCATACTGAGGTCCCGCCAACTGGAAATGAGGACCCGTATTCACAACCCGACGGATGCCGTGCCGACGAGCAGCCAACATCATGTTGTAATTGCCCCGAGTACTAACGTCGAAGGCAAGCTGCCGATCTTCCCGCAACACCGACAGGTTGACTATCACGTCCATGCCCTCGGCAGCGCGCACCACCCCGTCCAGGTCCGACGCATCGAGCCTTACGTACTCGTGCCCAAAGCCCTCCGGCGCATCGTTGATGTCCGTAACCCGGAGACGGTGCCGACCCTCCAGAGACCTGATCGCCCAGGGCCCCAGCATCCCGTTGCCGCCAAGAATCAGGACCTTCACTAGCCTTCCCCCTCGCCTGCGCCGCCCGGAAAATCGAACAACTCGCCAGCCGCGTGCATCAGGAAACGCTGACCCGGCGCCGGAGACTGGACGTGCACCGCCTGCCACTGACCAATATCCGAGGTCAACGCCCGGCCTACCACACTGAAAACGTCCTCCACTGACACCGCCGCGCTCTCGCCAGTAGCCGCAGCAGCCCCCCGGTCGCCGTAAACTATCGGAAAGCCCAGACGAATCGTCACAACCTCGATGAGACGGTCGCGCGCAAACTCCTTGCACACCATCTCCCCCAGGTGGCACCCCAGCAAATGCGCATCCTCCGCCGGAGGAAGCGGCCGCCACCGCTCAGTAACCGTCAGATTCTCCTCATAGCCCTCCAGCAGCCGCAGCGTACTGAGGCAAATGAAACGCTTCACCCCCGCAGCAGCAGCAGCCGTCAGCAGGTTGTAAGTCCGGCGAGTGTGGTAATCGAGCAGGTCGGGGCTGTCGCAACTGGACGCACCCGCCGCCCCGTCAGGGTCATAGGCGACGTGGATGATCGCATGCACGCCCTCCACGAGCCTGTCCGTCGCTTCATCATGATGCAGCTCGCATGCAACCGCGCCCGGCCCGCCAGACCCCGCGTACTCGTCGACGAAAGCCCTCGTGGTCGTCAACTTCACAATGTCGCTAGTAGAAAAGCGCCTGCCCAGTGCGCGCGCCAACCGGGAGTGCCCCTGTGTGATGAGGATCTTCATAACCCGCACTATACTACGCCGCCGCGCCAAGTGAACGCCGCTGACCCAACCTGCTCAGTTGTAATGAGGAGAACCCCACACCGCGAAATCCTTGAAACGCCCCAGGGCATGATCGTCGCTGCTAGTAGATACCGCATACGCCACGCGCAAATCGCCGGAACCCATTACAGAGCCGATGGATGCCGTGCCTAGCTTCTCCCCATTGACGTAAACCATCGCCGACGTATCGATGAAGAACACCTCAAGCTCATTCTCGATAGGGTGATGACGGTCAACCAAATCCGAATAGCCGTCAGTCAACGTCTCCCAACCGTCACTGGAAACGGTAGCGCGCACGACGCGCCAGTATCTACTGTCGTCCACGTAGAATACTAGGTAATCCTCTCCGCCCCGCTGTCTGAACGTGATTCCGACTCTCCAATTGATCACGTCGCGATCAACTTCAAAGGACGCACGAGCATACCCAACCGAAACATCCACCCCCGCACTATAGCCCGCAATAAATGCCGAATTTTTCACCAAGTCGCCAGAATGGGGCTCGGACAAAATACCAAATTCCTGCGCCGAAACATCGCTGAATTTCGTCGAAAGCCCAAGAACTTTAGTATCATAGAAAACACCCGATACAATTGACAATTGTCCATCTATGTAGCTGCCGCTGACGTCCAGTTCGCCAACAAATTCCGAATTGACGAACAGCCAACCACGATCCTCGATCACTGTCAACGTCATCGTGTTGGTAGCCCGCAAAGCCGTATCCAGATTGCGTACGCGACCTCTGTCAACAGTATGGAAGTGGGGGATCGTCAGCCTTCTCGTCGTATCCAGATTGCGCTCAGCTCCCCTGTCAATGGCTTCAACCGCCTCTACGCCGTCGCGCCACAAGGAGTGGATGTACTCACTATCTTGCGTCACTACGACGTACGACAGCTCATAGGATATTGGACTACGAAACATGAAGCCAAAGTTCCAATCCCCAACACGGGAAGAATACGGTACTTCAAATTCAGCGTGAATCCTGAAATTCCGCACGCCGTCGCGCCAAATTACATAACTCTCTATCGAATCATCATCATTTTTCAGCTCGCCGCTTTCTAGGGAAAATTGCCTGAAATCCCATCCAGGTAACGCCGTAGGCGTAGGAACCAATGTCGGAGTCGGCGTGGGTGTAAACGTCGCAGTAGGCGCCGGAGTAGGCGTAGGAACCGATGTCGGAGTCGGAGTGGGTGTAAACGTCGCAGTAGGCGCCGGGGTAGGCGTAGGAACCGACGTCGGAGTCGGTACCGGCGTAAACATAGCAGTCAACGCCGGAGTAGGTGTAGGAACCGACGTCGAAGTCGGGACCGGAGTAAACGTCGCAGTCGGTAACGGAGTAGGCGTAGGAACCGACGTCGAAGTCGGCGTAAACGTCGCAGTCGGTAACGGCGTGGGCGCAGGAACCGACGTCGAAGTCGGCGCCGGAGTAAACGTTGGCCCCTGAGTTGGCATCATAGCCGCTACCTCCGTCGCTACCGCCACCGCTACAGTAGCATCGATGTCAGGCGTCGAAGCAGGGATCGCAGTCGGTTGTACCGCGGCAACCGTGCACGCAGACACTCCGACCGCGCACAGCAACGCGACCAATGATACCCAAAGCGATACACGCTTCACCAAAGCAAGCTCCCCTTCAATCGACAACACAACCCGTACTCATCCTCAACAGAATACGCAAACCTCCTCCCAAGGCGTATTCTACACTCCCCCGGCAAGGACATCCGCAGTGAACGAACGCACCTCCCCATCTTATCTCATCCCGAACGCCGCACGCCCGCGTTCAGACCTCCTCCCGCCCGCACTCCCCCGCGCCAACCGCAAAACCAACCAGATCATAGTCCGAACAACCCCGCGCCCGGCCCGCCAGACCCCGCGTCCTCCCCAACGGAAGCCCTCGTGGCCGTCAACTTCACCGAGTCGCTCGCAGAAAATCTCCCGGCCAGTTCGCGCGCCAACCGGAAGTGCCCTGCGCGATGAGGACCTTCACAACCCGCACTATACGCCGCTGATCCAACCTGCTCAGTTGTCATCAGGAGAACCCCACACCGAGAAATCCTCGAATCGCACCGTGCTAAGCTCGTCATCCGAATATATCCCGTATGCAGCGAGCAAATCGCCGGAACCCGTTACAGAGCCAATGGAGGCCGTCCCCAGACTCTCCCCATTCACGTAAACCATCGCCACCGTACCGATGAAGAACACCTCAAGCTCATTCACGATCGGACGATGAAGGTCAACCAAGTCCGAATAGCCGTCAGTCAACGTCTCCCAACCCTCGCCGGAAACGGTAGCGCGCTCGACGCGCCAATATCTACTGTCCTCCACATGGAACATTAGATAATCCTCCTCACGCCGCTCCCTGAACGCGATTCCGACGCTCCAATCTCTCACGTCGCGAGCAACTTCAAAGGACGCACGAGCATACGCAGTTGAAACATCTACCCCCGCTCTATAGGTCTCAATAAATCTCGAACCCTTCGTCAAGTCGCCAGAATGGGGCCCGGATAAAATACCAAGCTCCTGCGCCGAAACATCGCTGAATTTAGTCGAATATCCAAGAACTTCACTATCATAGAAAACGCCCGTTACAATTGACAATGCACCCTGCGTGTAGCTGCCGCTAAGGTCCAGATCGCCAATAAATTCAGAATTGACGAACAGCCAACCCCGATCCTCAATAACAGTCAGTGTCATCGTGTTGGTAGCCCGCACAGTCGTATCCAGATTGCGTACCCTACCCCTGTCAATGGTTTCACTCGCCGCTACGCTGCCGCGCCGCAAGTTGTGTACGTACTCACTCTCTTGCGTCACCACGACAAACGACAGCTCATTGGATATTGGACTACGAAACATGAAGCCAAAGTTCCAATCTCCAACACGGGAAGAATACGGTACTTCAAATTCAGCGTGAATCCTGAAGTTGCGCACGCCGTCGCGCCAAACTACATAACGCTCTATCAAATCATCGTCTTCATGTTCCAGTTCTCCGCTTTCTAGGGAAAATTGCCTGAAATCCCCCCGCGGTACGGACTCCGTCGGTACCGCGGGGGGAGTCGCAGTCGGCGTCGCTGTAACCGAACCGCGCTCAAGATCAGGCAAAGACGAAAGTACCGTACGAGTCGATATAGCAAAACCGAAACCCTCCACCGACCGACCACCGCGAGTCTCCCGGATCACCGACGTGTTGATGCCGATCACTCCCCCGCCTGCCAGAATCAACGGCCCACCGCTATTGCCAGGATTCAGAGCCGCGTCAGTCTGTATCTGGTGACGGCTGAAACGGGAGTCATACTCCAGAGCAGACACGATACCCGCAGTCACCCTGATGGAAGTCGCACCCAACGGGTATCCCAATGCATACACCTGGTCCCCAAGTGAAACGCTCCCAGGATCCGCCAGACCTGCAGCAGTGAAATCCGCGCTGCAACAAATCTCAAGCACCGCAAGATCGACCTCACCATCGTAGCCCAGCAACGTCGCCCGATAAGACCCCGCACCATCCACAATCACCCTGATCGAGTCACTGCTCTCAATCACGTGGTAGTTGGTCAATACACGAGCTGACCTTGCCCCTGTGTCAACCCTGTATATGACGCCCGAACCAGTGCCCGTGCCCGTGACGACCCTCACCACCGCAGGACTCACCCGCCGCATCACGTCCGCCGGAGATTCCACCAAGGGCGTCGGCGTCGGAACGGGCGTGGGAGTATAAGTAGGCGTAGGTGTAGGTGTAGGCGTAGGAACCGCCGTCGGAGTCGGCGTCGGAGTAAACGTCGCAGTCGGTACCGGCGTAAATGTCGCTGTCGGCGCCGGAGTAGCCGTGGGAGTCGGTACCGGCGTAAACGTCGCAGTAGGCGCCGGAGTAGGCGTAGGAACCGCCGTCGGAGTCGGCGTGGGAGTAAACGTCGCAGTCGGTACCGGCGTAAACGTCGGCCCCGGACTGGGCATCATAGCCGCTACCGCCGCCGCTACAGTAGCCTCGATGTCAGGCGTAGAAGTCGGGGACGGGGTCGCCGTCGGCGCCATAGCCACTACCGCAGACGCAACCTCAGCCGCCGAGGTCGGGGTCGCCGTCGGTTGTACCACGGTAATAGTGCACGCAGACACACCGACCGCGCACAGCATCGCGACCAACGATACCCAAAGCGCTACACGCTTCACCAACGCAAGCTCCCTTCCTAATCGACAACCCAACCTGTACTCATCAACCTAACAGAATACGCACCCCAAAGCGCGTTCTACACTCCCCCTGCAAGGACACCCGCAGTGAACGGCCGCACGCCCGCGTTCAGACCTCCTCCCGCCCGAACTCCCCCGCGCCCACGGCAAAAGCCAATCGGATCATAGCCCGAACAACCCCGCGCCCGTCTCTACGCGATAAACTCTCTAAACTCGACTACGGTCCAAATCCGCCAACCGGGAACACCCCTCACTCAAGAATCCAGGACAGCAGCATGGTCATATCCGAACAACCCACCACTCAGTACAAAGTGATCGGCACACGACCGATAAGACACGACGGACTCGACAAGGTGACCGGCCGGGCCGTCTACGGAGCCGACGTCCGCCTCCCCGGACTCGCCTTTGGAGCCGTTCTAAGAAGCCCACACGCACACGCACGCATCATTAGCATCGACACAACCCAGGCCCAAGCCGCACCAGGCGTACTCGCCGTCATGACCGCACAAGACGTCCCCGCAAGAAACATGGACGCCGACAGAATCATGGCAACCGAAAAGGTCGTCTACCGCGGACACCCAGTCGCAGCCGTCGCAGCCACCGACCTCAACTCCGCTCAACAGGCCTTGGAACTGATAGAAGTGAAATATGAACGGCTAACCCCCGTGCTTGGTATCCACGAGGCCATGAAACCAAACGCCCAAGTCATTCACCCAAACTTCAAGGGCGACCACCTGGGAGAACCCGTGGGCAATACCAACTTGGCCACACACCTACGCTACGAACTCGGCGATGTCGAGAACGGATTCAAAAACTGCTACGCCATCGCCGAACGTGAGGTCGACCTGGCTACCGTGCATCAGGGATACATAGAGCCGCACACAGGCACCGCAAGGTGGGACGAGAACGGACGAGTAACCGTCTGGACCAGCACGCAAGGCGCCTTCGGGGTAAGAGACAGCGTGGCAAACGCCCTCGATCTGCCTCAGTCCAAAGTCCTCGTATGCCCACTAGAAATCGGAGGCGGCTTCGGAGCAAAACTCGCCGTATACCTCGAACCACTCGCCGCCATACTCTCCAGAAAATGCGGACGACCAGTCAAGATGTACATGGACCGACAGGCCGTCTTCGAAGCCACCGGCCCAGCTGCTGCTGCCACCATAAAGATCAAGATGGGAGTGGACCAAGAAGGACGCATACAGGCCGCACAGGCAGACCTACGATACGACGCAGGCGCATACCCCGGATCTCCCGTACAGGCAGGAGCCGTCTGCTGCTTCGCCGCATACGACATACCAAACCTGCTGATCGACGGATACGCCGTCATGACCACAAAGCCAAAGACCGCCGCATACAGAGCACCAGGATCCACACACGTCGCATACGGCGTTGAAGCCGTCGTCGACCAACTGCGCACAAAACTCGGCATCGATCCAATCGAATTCAGAATCCGAAACGCATCGCACGAAGGAGGAAGACGAGCAGACGGACCCATGTGGGGACCCATAGGTACCAAACAGGTTCTTGAAACCGCACGAGAGTCCAGCCACTGGAACTCGCCGCTCGAACCCTCGAACACCGGAAAACTACGAGGAAGAGGCGTCGCAACAGGCTTCTGGAGAAACGCAGGAAGACGCTCCAGCGTAGACCTCGCAGTCAACTACGACGGAACCGTCGCACTCACCGAAGGCTCCGTCGACATCGGAGGCACGAGAGCCGCTATCGCCATGCAGGCCGCCGAAGTCCTCGGCATCCCCGCTGAAGACGTGATCCCCAGCGTCGTCAACACCGATAGCATCGGATATACCGACAACACCGGCGGAAGCCGTACATGCTACGCAACTGGCTTCGCCGCATACAGAGCCGCCGAAATCGTGGTACAGGAAATGAAACGACGAGCCGCCATGCTCTGGGAAATCGACGACAACGACATACAACACCGAGACGGCGTCTTCCAGTCAGCCTCAGACCCGGAACTACGGATGAACTTCAAACAACTCGCAAGCCGACTACAGGGCACAGGCGGACCCGTCACGGCAGCAGCCTCCGTGGACGTCAGCGAGGCAGGCGGAGCATTCGCAACACACCTCGTCGACATAGAGGTTGACCCCGACACCGGAAAAACCGACGTCCTGCGATTCACCGCAGTGCAGGACGTCGGAAGAGCCATTCACCCATCCTACGTAGAGGGACAGATGCAAGGCGGAGCCGTACAGGGAATCGGCTGGGCCCTCAACGAGGAATACGTGCTCGACGAACAAGGCGAAATGCAGAACAGCAGCTTCCTCGACTACAGGATGCCCACCTCACTGGACCTCCCGCCAATAGATACCATCCTCGTGGAAGTCCACAACCCAGTACACCCGTACGGCGTGCGGGGAGTCGGAGAAGTACCCATAGCGCCCCCCGTTGGAGCCATAGCCAACGCCCTGCACGACGCCACAGGACACCGATTCGACTCCGCCCCAATGAAGCCAGGCCGCATCCTGCAAGCCATGGGAGCGGTCAAAGACCAATAGACCAACCAACCTCGCAAAGCTCCCACCGGCAGCCCCCCGACCTTCACCCAACTTCAGGAACCCCCGCGAGACGGTTCAGACCGCCCCGCGGAGGTTGTCAGCCATGGCATCGACCCCCGCCCTGCCTGCCAGAGGGCAACCTGTGCCCATAACCCGGCGACCGACGCCCTTCACCCCGCGCCCGATGACCGAGGAAGACAATCCCGCATTTTTTTCTCCCCCAACGCCACGCAACCGATTACCCTTGTACGTAGAGAAAGCCCTGCTGAGCCCAAAGCGCTGATCTTATGAAACGAACTTCACCCCAAATAAACGAGCCCCGGAAATGTATGCAAAACGGCCAGAACTCCCATACCGGCATAAATTCAACCCCATACACTGGGCAATCTCCTACCCCCTTTTTGCCATCGCCATCGCGATGGGCTTGGGCCTGATAGCCACAGTTTCCTGGATATTCGCCAGAGACTTCGTACCGCCAGGAAACTTCGTCGTCGTAGAGGTCTATCCCATAAATCTCTCCATGTCCCAGAACGGCGTAACAGTCGAATACAACCGCATCACGTACCAGCCCGGATACCGAAAGCGGCTCAGCCAATGGGTGGAAAACCAATCTGAACCCCTACTGATGATCGACGGATGGGTAATAAATGACAGCCCCCAGCAAAAGCCCCTCGTAGCCTTCTTGCAAGGACAGGACGGCTACGCAGGAGTCACTTTCTACGGCGGACCGGACGGCGAAACCAGATGGCCCGCAAGAGTTGCCGGCGCATACGACTGCCCAGCCATCGACTACAAGGTCGCACGCACCTCACAGGGAGGAAAGCGACGCATGGGCATCGTACTCAAGACAGACGGCGGGCCGGCCGAGTGGATAAGAAAATCCATCGAGGAAGGCGTACTGCCCGCTCACGAAATAGGCGACTTCGCCTTCGCGGACTGTAGCGCCGACACAGCCGAACAGTTCGCTCAAACGACCAGACTCAAGTTCGACGCAGTAGACCTACTCCCAGCCCAGGAACACGACTACTACCCATTCGGAGCCCCAACAGGCGGAAGAACCAGCGTAAACGACCGACCCTACTGGAATATCTGGCTCGTCCGCCAAGATTGAGCAGAAGAGCCAATTGAATCCGGCCAACAGATCCAGCTCCGCTCACACTGGAAAACCTGAGAGGATACTGATTGACCGAAGAAATAAACCGCCCCGCTATCCTCACACTGGAAAACCTCTACCAGCGTCCAGCTCAACCGGGCCCCAAACCCATAGCCGCCCGATACCGCACACCTCGCCGCACCAGACGCCCATCACTATCCCGGTCACCCCTCCCCTTCAACAGCCTCCGCAGCAAAACCGCCAAAACCGCCCTTGTACCAGACAAGAGGCTCACCCTCCCCTAAAAGCAGCCCCTCCACCTCAGCCACGAAGATAGTGTGGTCGCCAACCGCGTGAGAAGACACCACGCGGCAATCCATAGCCGCAATAGCCCCCTCCAAAAACGGCGACCCACCCAAACAGCCAAACCGGATCGAACTATCCTCCGGCCGCTTCTCAGGCGGCAGCGTAAAGTGCCTCGCCGCATGCGCCTGAGACCAAGACAACACGCTCATGCCATAACGACCGGTAGCCATGATCAGCCCGTAGGTGTTTCGCTCGTGCCCCACACACGCCAGAGCCAGCGGTGGATCCAGAGACACCGAGGTCACCCCGTTGGCCGTCATGCCATGCACTTTCCCGTCAGCCTCCAGCGTAGTAATGATCGTCACACCGGTCGCAAAGTGAGACCATGCCCGACGGTATTCCTGCTGTCCCACACTCATGTTGCCCTCCTCACGCCTCAGAGCCGAAAACCTCTCAACGCCACTCGATCGGCCGCGGATGCGCGTAACCCGTCAACTCCACGTAGGCCCGTCCCGCAACAGCCTTACCGCCCACAGCGCCCCTCACAACGGACTTGCCCTCCCAGTAGATGGATGGCTCAGGAACCCCCTCGTCGATCTCCTGGTCGCTGACAAGCGGCAAAACCTCCATACGCAAGTCTAGAGAATCAACGCCCACTCGCCAGCGCGACGGGTACACACCCCCAGTATCCGGGCTTGTCCAGGTGTCTAACGCCTCGATGCTCACACCGTCGCGCCCGGACCGCAGCGCAGTAACCTGCCCCGAAGAGTCCATGAAACTCCCAATCGTCTCCAGCACCTCCCCGTCAAGCCCGCGGGACTCGTTGAGCATCAAAGATGAGCCATCATCCAGTTGGATTGCCATCCACTGCCACCCGGCCGGATAGCCCATCACGAAGAAATCCCCCCATTGATGGTCGAACCACGCCTCACCGGTCACCCGAAACTCCTCCCCGTCCAACTCCAGAACGCCGACCGCGTCCATTCGAGGCCAGGAATAGTAATACGTCCAGCCGAACGGCCCGTTCAGCCAGCCTGTCTCGTCATGCAACATCGGAGGCGTCGATGGCTCCAGAGACAGCCTCAAAGACGCTCCATCCCCCGTGACTGAAAACAGGTGAACACCCTCCTCAATCCCCAATCGCCATCCCGATACGGACAACTCCACGGCCCTGCCCAACGTCGGCCCCGAAGAAGAGTCCAAACGGTAGTCGTGCCGATGAGCCCCGCCCTCCACGTCCGTAATCCCAAAGTGAGCGGCATAACCCGCCTCGTCCCCCAAAAACGACTGAAATATAACGAAGTGAAACCCATATTCCACTCCCGAATCTGTCAGCAAATGCCCGTTGTAGTACCACCACTCCAGGTTATTGGCATGAGCACCCTCGTCGGAAGGCAAGGAAATCGGCCGAGGAATAGAGGCCGGCTCCAACGGCCGCGCAGTCGGAACCGGTCGCACCACCGAGGCAGCAGTACAACCCGCCGACACCATAGCCAACATCATCGCAAGCGCCCAGGCACAGCCCGCACTACGCACCATAGCTCACGTCCGGCAACACACGATCCAACCAACCGGGCATCCACCAGTTCCAGCGCCCAAAGATGCGCATCAGAGCCGGAGCCGCAAGCCCCCGCACTATCGTGATGTCCACGAACACCGCTATGGCCAAACCCAGGCCGATAGCCTTGATCATCACGATGTCCGCAGCCACGAAACCCGCAGCCACCAAAATGAGGATAGCCCCCGCGCCGGTAATGATAAGACCGCTCTGCTGTAGCCCCTCGATCACGCTCTCACGGTTCCTGCCCGTCCGCCGCCAAGCCTCAGCCACACGCGACAACAGGAATATCTCGTAGTCCATGCTCAGACCAAAGACTATGGCAAACAGCAGGATCGGCGTCGTCGTCTCCACGAATCCCAAAGGCTCGAAACCCAACAAACCGCTCAAGTTACCCTGCTGGAATATAAAAACCAGCGCCCCGTAGCTCGCAAGAATACTCAACCCGTTCAGAACCACAGCCTTTAGCGGCAACAGAAGCGAGCGGAACAACAACAGCAGAGAAACATAGGTCACCGCCAGCACGAAACCCGCCACCCATGGAAACCTGCCGTACAGACCGTCGATCATGTCCTCCACGTCCGCAGAGCCCCCGTCCACGAACACCTCCCGGCCAGGCCCCGGATCCAATGCGCGTATCCTCCCTACCAGGCCACGGGCCTCAGAGGAAAAAGGGTGAACCGGACTGCGCACCGCAAACATCACCGCGCCAGGCCGCACCGAGTCACGCAACAGACGCCTCGCTGTTACGTCCGAAACTGACTCCGGCCTCGAATACATCAACCGATAGTGATCCGGCCCAAACGACGGAGAAAGGTTGACGATGCTAACCACTCTCTCAACGTCCTCCATCTCCTCCAGCGCACGCCCGAAATCGTACAGGAAGCCGATGTTGTCAGCCGACAGAGGGTCCCCCTCCAGCGTATACGCCACCGGAATGAACGTCGCCTGAGCAAAGCCAAACTCCTCCCGCAGAATGTCGAAGCCGCGACGAGACTCCAGATCGCCAGGCAGGATAGTCGCATCTACAGACCCCAAACGTAGCTCCCTGACCGGAAGAGCCAGCAGAGAAAGGAAGAGCGCAGCCAGCATCAGCGTTAACACGGGCCGAGACATCACCCGACTCGCCAGAGGTTTCCATATCGACCGCCGCCCCGCCATGATCGGTACCACCCGGAAGCGCTCGACCCGATGACCAATCACACTCAACAAAGCCGGCAGCAACGTCATCGCAGCCGCCAAGGCCGCGCCGATCACGATCACTGCGCCAATCCCGATCGAACGCAGCATCATGATGTCAAACGAAATCAGGCTCGCAAGACCGATGAGCGACGTGACCGCAGAGAACACAATCGCACGGCCCGCCTTCGACTGCGCCGTCACGATAGAATCCTCGACCGACTTACCCCCGCGCAACTCCTCCCGGAACCTGCTCGTGTAGAAAAGCGCATAGTCGATGCCAATACCGATACCAAGCAGGGTGACGATGTTAAGAGCAAAGATCGACATGTCCGTCCCTTGAGACAGGAAAAAGACCGCCCCAAGCCCCACGGCAACCACCGCGCCCCCAACCGCAACCGGCGTGATCGCCGCGACCAGCGTCCCGAAAACCAGCAACAAAGCGATGGAGGCCAGAGGAAACGCAATCGCCTCACCCCGACGCAAATCCCTCTCGCTCACCCGGCTTATATCCCGATACAGCGCCGCACCACCCGTAACCGTCAACTCCAAAGGCCCAGCCGCCACCGATCCCGTCACACTGTCAAGGCATTGACCCGACTCCTCCAACGACGTGTTCATCGAAACCGTAACGTGAACCCTATGGCCCGACTCCGAAACCCGCGAAAGGTCCGCACCGTGAGTCGTCACGCCCGTAACGCATGACAAGCCACCCAACGGACCAAGGGCCCTATCCACCGCACGGGTAAACTCCGGCTGATACGCTGTCCACTCGCCGTGACTGAAGATCAACTCGACAGTGATGATCGAAAGATCGAGTCTGTCCTGAAGCACCCGGCGAGCCTCGACAGACTGAAAACTGTCGCTCGTAAAACCCCCAGGCTTCAGAAATTCACGGACCCGAGGCGCAAAGGGAAGGGATGCAATCACCAACGCCGCCCAAACCCCCACAATCACGTAACGCCAACGGTATGTGAGGCGCCCCGACTGCTCGAACATCAGAACGCTATCTCAGCGCCGGGATTCGCCGCCAAAAACAAAGCGGGGGCCATGAAAGCCCCCGCTGTCCTTGACGATTCGATTTCCGCCCGACTCAACTAACTCCGAACCTCTTCCGCATCACCCTTACCGCCCGAGCCATTGCGCCCATTCCCGTTGATAAGGGCCTCCAGATCCACTTGAGGCTCAGCCTCACGCTGACGCTCTATCACCCGGATCGCGCTGATGTAGTCTCCCTCTTCCGGAACCACTATCTTAACCCCCTGCGCATTACGACCCGTCGAACGAATCTCCGACAGGTTCGTACGCAACACCTGCGCCCTGTCCGTCAAAACGAACAGCTTGCCCTCCGAGTCGCTGCGCATCTCGTTCGTAACCACAGTAGCAGCCGCAACGTTACCCGTCTTGGAGGTGATCTTGAGGGTGATAACTCCCCTGCCGCCGCGGGACTGCTGCCGGTAATGACGTATCTGGGAAAGCTTGCCGTTGCCGTTGCGGCCAACTACCAGCAGCCAATCCTCCGCATCAGCCGTGTCCATACCCACCACCTCGTCCTCACTTTCCAGAGTTATACCCTTGACCCCGCCCGCAGCTCTCTGACGAGCCGTCACCTGCGAAGACCGAAACCGGATCGACATACCCTGCCTCGTGAACATCACCACGTCCTGGTCCTCCCTCGCTAGGTTCACCGCCACAAGCTCATCCCCAGACTTCATGCTGAAGGCGTTCAGACCACCGCGATTGATGTTCCGCAACAGAGGTAGATGCATTCGCTTGATCTGACCCCGCCGCGTCGCAAGCAACAAATACACGTCCTCCAGCAAGCTATGCACCGACAGAATCGCCTGAACACTCTCTCGAGGCTCGATGTTGATCAGGTTCTGCACCGGAGTGCCGCGCGAATTCCTCGACTGCTCAGCAGCCAACTCGAACACGCGCGTCGAAAAAACACGACCGCGGTCGGTGAAGAACAGAAGCGTGTCGTGAGTATCCGCAACCTGCAAGTGAGGCGTTGCGTCGTCGTCCCTCGTCATACGCTGACCGCGAACACCCTTGCCGCCCCGGTGCTGAGAACGGTAGGTACTTGAAAGGACGCGCTTCAGATAACCATTCTGGCTCAGAGTAATCACAACCTCGAGGTGAGGCTCTGTGTCCTCCCTGCGCCACTCCCCAAGCTCCTCCGAGTGGATGACCGTCCGACGCTCGTCACCATACTTCCGCTTCAGCTCCAGAGTCTCCTTGCGGATCACCCCGAAAACCTTCGCAGGACTGGCAAGAAGATCCTCCAGCCGAGCTATAAGTTCCAGCAACTCCCGGTACTCGGTCTCGATCTTCTCCCGCTCCAGAGCCGCCAGACGACGCAACTGCATGTCCAAAATAGCCTGAGCCTGGATCTCAGACAGCGAAAACTCAGACATCAGGTTCAAACGAGCACGCTCAACGTCCTCAGAACCCCGGATGATCGCAATCACACGGTCAAGATTGTCTATCGCAACCTTCAACCCCTCCAGAACGTGCACCCGAGCGCGAGCCTTCCGCAAATCGAACTCCGCCCGCCGACGCACAATCTCCTCACGGAACTCGAGGTAGTGACGCAAAGCCGACTTGAGAGTCACCACCCGAGGAATGTCATTCACAAGCGCCACCATGTTGACCGAAAACGAGGTCCGGAGCGGCGTGTGACGATAAAGATTGTTCAACACCACCGCCGGAGCTGCGCTGCGGCGAAGTTCGATCACCACGCGCATACCATTACGGTCAGACTCATCCCGAACCTCAGACACCCCGTCCAGCTTCCGCTGCTTGATCAAATCGGCAATGCGAGCCACAAGGTTCGCCTTGTTCACCTGATACGGAATCTCCGTAAAGACCAGACGCTTACGATCATTGCGCCCCACGTCCTCGATCTCGTGATGCGCCTGCACCATCACGCGACCGCGACCCGTCGCGCACGCATTGCGGATACCCTCTATACCCCATATGTGCGCACCAGTAGGAAAGTCCGGACCCTTCACAAACACCATCAGGTCGTCCACAGTCGCCTCAGGGTGCTCGATCAAGTGAACTATCGCGTCGCACATCTCGCTCAGATTGTGCGGAGGAATGTTCGTAGCCATTCCAACCGCAATCCCCGACGCACCGTTCACAAGCAGGTTCGGAAGACGAGCCGGCAGTATCACAGGCTCCTTCAGCGAAGCGTCGAAATTGTCATTCCAATCCACCGTCTCCCGATCGATGTCCCCAAGAGCCATCTCCGTGATCGAGTCCAGACGACACTCCGTATACCTCATCGCAGCCGGAGGGTCCCCGTCCACCGAGCCAAAGTTCCCCTGACCGTCCACCAGCTTGTAGCGAAGAGAAAAGGGCTGAGCCATCCGCACCAACGCATCGTAAACAGGCGCATCCCCATGAGGGTGATACTTCCCAAGCACCTCACCCACCAGCCGAGCGCTCTTCTTGTAGGAAGAAGTAGGCCTCATACCCTGGTCGTGCATCGCATACAGAATGCGGCGCTGCACAGGCTTCAGCCCGTCCCGCACGTCCGGAAGCGCACGGGAGACGATCACGCTCATAGCGTAATCCAGATACGATGTACGCATCTCGTCGGCAATGCCGCGTGGACGGATAACTCCTATATCAGAATTGACCATAGCAAACCCACCTACTGGAGACCGCAACGCCGCCCCAAACGGCGCCGGACCGCGCCTTCCTGATCAACTCAAAGGTATCTTTTGCCCAATGCTCATGCAACTATTCAGGCCAGCCGAAAAACACCTTTTTGAAGAAGCTCAAACCGACGAGAAGCCCGCCCGCTCCGCAAACGCCATCAGAAGGCTGTCGAAACCCTTGGGCAACTCCTCCAGCAACTGCGCCCGCCACTGAACACCGATCACCCAACGACGACCAGGCAACTCTACCGCCTCCACGACACGATCTTCAGCATACGCTGCGGCCAGCAAGGCAGGCGCCAACTGAGCCCCGCTGATCCCAAGGGCGTGCGCGCTGTTCACCGTGACCCAGCCAGAACCCCCGATGGTGTACGAAATCTTCGCACCCGGGGAAAGAAAAACGCCATGACGCACAGAACCACCCCCAGGAGCCGGCCCATGCCCCCGCGTCTCCACAGCCCCGCCGCCGCCAAAAGCTGCATTTATCGCGTGCATACCCCACCCAATGCCTAAAATCGGTAGACCGCGCAAAAGCCCCTCCCGCACCGCATAGACCCCGGCCGCAATCTTCGCAGACCCGCTTTCGCCGGCAAGAAGAACCCCCGTCGACGCGCCAGGCAGCGCATCGCCTGCGCGCACGCGGACCGCGCACCCCCCAACTAAGCCAATCGCATCCGCATAAGGACCAGGGTCGTCATCGCATGGCGCGATGAGCGATATCGAGCCGACCATCAGCCCGGCAAGAAGAAACAGACCGGCCCACGCGCCGATAACCTACAGTGGATATCCGCAAACGCCGCACTCAAAACGGTATCCCCCAGAGACCCAGCCACTCCTCGAGCGAACTCTCTACCCGCACTCCCTCTTTCCGTATCGACTGCGCCAACTGCATCTCCGTCGGACGATCCCGCTCCCCCTCGGAGTCACCAACAGGCACGAAAGGATAGAACGCCTTCAGGTCATACCGATATATCCAGTAGCTCCGAGTCGCTGAACGGTACGCGCCATCCCCCGACGCCCCCGTAAAGTAAAACTCGAACACCGCCGCCAGAAGGCTCTCAGATGCCCCGTTAGCGCTCATCGCATTGCCAACCGTGTAGGTCGAAGACACTAGGTCCTGGAAATTGCCGTCCTCGAGGATCACCCAGTGCATGTCATGATCGTCAACGGCAAGCTCAAAGGAGGTTCGCGTCGCACCCTCGCCCTCGTACAGAACCGGGCGCAACTCCGCGTCGAGGCTCGAAAGAAAGGCGTTGTCACCAGGATCGCTGAAGATTATCCCCGCCCGCCTCGCAGGCGCGACCTCACCTCTCGCACGCAAACGAGACTCCGCGCGAATGACCGAGGACATCGCCTCCCAATCATCACGCGGCCCGCGCTGACGAGAAAGAAACCAGCACACGGCCTAGCGCATGCCCATACGGGCGCGCTTCTCAAGCTCTCTCAAACGGCGCACACGCTCCTCAACCGGCGGGTGCGTCGAAAAAAGGTTCATACCACCCTCGCCCTTCAGTGCCGCAGGGATGATCATGAAAGCGCTCGCCGACTGAAGACGACGCAAATCCTCATCCGGTATGCGAGCCATAACACCGCTGATCTTTTCAAGCGCACTCGCAAGAGCCCCAGGATCCCCCGATATCTCCGCACCGCTGTGGTCAGCCCCATACTCCCTGTAACGAGTCAACGCAAGTACCAGAAGCTGACCCAGGAACTGAACCACCAGCGTTACCAGAAACACAATCATGATGACGCCGCCCTGATTGTCTCGACGACCGCCAAACCCCCCAAAGAGCATGTTCCAAAACAACATCGTCATCAGGAAACTCGTCAAGGTCACCAGAAAATTGGCTATCGCAAGCACACGCATGTCCCGGTTCCGCACGTGGGCCATCTCGTGCGCCAACACCGCCTCCAACTCCCGCTCAGAAAGGCGCTCGCAGATGCCAACTGTCACCGCCACCAAAGCGTTCTTCGGATTGCGGCCCGTTGCAAAGGCATTCGGAACACGGCTGTCCATCACCGCAACCTTTGGCATAGGCATACCGGCCTTCGCAGCCACCCGCTCCACCATCGCATACAGCTTCGGCTCCTCCGCTCGGCTAACCTCCTTCGCCCCGCTCGTCCACATGATCAACCGGTCCGAAAGGAAGTACTGCACGCCCACCATCACACCCACGATCACGCCTATGAAGATGATCGGGAAATTGATACTCCACAGAAACAGGGCAAATAAACCATAGAGAAAACCAAGCATCAGCATGGTGAAGTACATGCGCATCACAAGGCCGGAATCCTTGTTGAACCGCCGTGTCGTAAATGTCGTCATACTCGCTCCTGCCTGCCGCCAGGGTACACGTGCCGGAATACCGGGAAGCCCCGCAACGGCGCCGCGCGGACTCCCCGCGCTAGAATGATTCTAACTCCCAGACAACCTGAGGTCTAACCCGCAGCGTCAAGCGTCCGTAGTGCGGTAAGGTTCGCAGAACCGCAAAGGAAGTCCCCGCCGCGACCCATCTGAAGGTTCCAGTATCCACCGGGAAGGTTCGCACCGCGCCAAAGAGGATGAAGAACAGTTTGTCAAATCGCGTCAGTCAACCCACCGAAACCGACAAAACTACGCTCCAAAGCACACTGCTCCTTGAACTGCACCAAACCGCATGTAAAGCCGCCAGAACAGCCGGCGGGCTCGTAGCGGAACGGCTTGGAGGCCCCCTTCAAGTGTCCTCCAAGATCGACGAGGACGGAAAAGGACTCGTCACCGACGTAGACCGCGAAAGCCAGAAACTCATCGCAGAGGTGGTGGCCGCACAATTCCCCGAACACATGCTCCTTGGTGAAGAAGACGCGCCTCAACAGGAACCCCCGGCAAAGGAATTCGTATGGGCCGTAGACCCCATTGACGGCACGACCAACTACGTAAACGGCATACCCGTACACGCAATATCCGTGGCAGCCCTCCACTGGGGCAGGCCGGTCGCCGCCGCTGTATGGATGCCCTGGCCCAGGATGGGAGGGTACACGATCTTCCACGGAAGACTGGGCGGAGGCGCTTGGAGAGACAAGGAAAGACTTGCCGTAAGGCAACCGGCGACAAACGGAGAACCCGCACCCGGCAGGCTATCCGGAGTGCCCTTGGACCTTCCATTCAGGTACCGCATCGGAAAGGGATTCCGAAGAGCATACGGAGAGCCCCGCGTATACGGCAGCGCCGCATTCGACATGTGCATGGTCGCCGCAGGCATCATGGAATACTCCGTTACAGGCCCGGCATGGGTATGGGACTTCGCAGCAGGATCACTGCTCGTAGCAGAGGCAGGCGGAAAGATCCTCGCACTCTCCGATACAGGCGAATGGAACCCGTTCGACCGATGGGGAGACCCGTACTCCCTCGATTCCGAAACGTCACGACGAATAAGAGCATGGCGCCGCACCATCATCTGTGCCGATCCCAAAACAGCCCAATTCATCGCCAACAACCTCAAACCAAGAAAGCCATCCCTCCTGCACAACGTCATACGACGACTCAGAAACTCCAAACGGATCAGATGAACGGCCAAGGGACGTTTATGCTCGGGTCCAACAGCGGATAGGCCCCATCGGAAATCATCCGACCCGCACGCTCTATCAGCGCGTCAACCTCCGCGTCGTCGAGGATCTCCCGCAGTTGACACGCTATCCCCCCGTCGCCGCTCAACGCCTCATACAACTCCGCCACGCACGCCAGCTCCTCACGAGGATAAGCCCTGCCGCAGAACTCCAGCATCACAGTCCGCGCACGCGCACGTGGATTGAAAGTCAAGCCATGGTCGATAGCCCACAAACGGCCATCCTTGCCCAGTAGGCAAGACCCGCCCTTCCTGTCCGCGTTCTGAATCAGTACGTCGAACATCGCCACAGGCGCAAAAGACTCCAGCATCTCATCCCGCATCGTAAAGAAGTTCTGCCGAGGATCCGCATCCACGAACAACTGCACGCTGCCCTCACCGTGAGGACCGTCGCGCACCACGGTAGGAGGCGCCAGCGGCCAGCCAAGCTGCCTGCTTAGCAGGAACGCCGCACGCTCCCGCAGATGCAGAGTACCGTAAGGAAAATCCCGTAAAGGACGCTCCCCCGAAGCCGGCTTGTAGATGGCAAGAAGCTGATCCCCGGCGTCGCCCGAATCGGCGCTGCCCAATTCCCTCTCCAAACGGACCACGAATACGTAGTTCGATCCACCAGGATGAAGACCCATAGCCGTAATCGGCCATTCCCGCAGCCGGGCAAGAATCAGGTCGGTCGCGCGCTCATCCAATGCCGTGAAAGCGCATCTCGCACGTCTTCAACGCATCTTTGCCAGAAATAGAAAAGCCCATACAACGTTATGGAAGGCGCCTGACACGCGTCGCCTGACGGGGCTTGGGCCCACTACCACGCTCACGTCTCACTCAGGCCCGCGCGATGCCCGTTCACCTTCACGCAGAAATGACCCCTAGGATCCACCGGACCGCCGCACAGCAGGCAGGGTTTACGACCGGCCGCCACTATCTCCAACGCACGCTCAGCCATCTCCTCTGCAAACCGACGCGTGAAACTGAACTGGACCGACTCAGACCCACCCCCGTCATCCTCGTCCTCCGTCTCCATCTTCTGGGCAGACAGCGTAAAAACATCAGACGACGCATCGTGCTTCAGAGACATCTCCCCGCTCTTGAACTCAGACTCGATGGGGATCGGCTCAGGCGGAGAATCCGCCGCGAACGCCTCGGGAAATGGCGTCGCTTTCCGAGTCGAAATCACCTGCTTCACCGAAACACCGATCTGGAACAACTGCTCCTTCTCCATCCACACCACCGCCTTGCCGCGACCGCTCGTAGCGATGATACGAAAGGTCCGACGACCAGGCTCGCCGATCGCCTCAGGCGTCAGTGAATCCACAAGGGCCAAATCGTGGTGCATCTCTCGCTCGCTTCAGCATCCCGACCGGGAGCAGCGCGCCCGGAGAACGTCATTCTAGGCGCACAGAACAAATGCCACAATGCAAGCGCCAGCCTGGAACCCTGAAAACGAAAAGGGGCGCCGCAATACGCGCGGCGCCCCTAATGCCATCAGACTCAGGCTAACTACTGAGCGTTGGTAGCCTTCAGGTTGATGATCACCTTCAGGAACTCTTGCTGAACAGGCAAGTCCACCCCGTAAGGGTCGTCAAGAGTCGGCCAGCCCGTCCAGTACTTCTGGCTCTTCGGGTTCCGGACGTGAAGCTGCGCAACGTAGACCTGCGGCATCTCTTCCATCCAGATCTCCATACCTTCCTTGAACAGCTCAAGCGTCCGCGGAGAGTCAGCCTCAAGCGTCTTGATCTCGTCCACGATCTCGTCGAATCGAGCATTCGACCAACGGTCAGGCATCCAGCCCCCACCCGGGTCCCCGGTCGGCACGTTGTGCCGAGTGTGGTAGATGTCCATCATGAACCACGGGTCCATACCTTGCACACCGCTAGGACCGCGGCAGCCGAAGTACGGAATCTCACCCGCGCTGTGAAGCTCGGTCTTGCCAGGCGACGTGTCGAATGTGGCGTCGAAGCCACCCTCGCGAAGCATCTCCGCCAACGGCGGACCATAGTGCTTCCAGAACTCCGGTATGTAGAAGTTGAACGGGATAGTCTCACCGTCCTTCTCCCAAAGGTCGTCAGAGTTCATCGTGTATCCCTTCCGGGTCATGATCTCTTCCAACCTGTCCGGGTGACCCTGCGCGTCGATGCCCAACCGCTCCACGATCGGGTCCATGATGTCCAGGAACGGCTTCGACCAACCCGTCTCCGAGTAACCCCCGCGACCCTGGCCCTTCGGCACGAACGGGTGCAGGGCGGGAAGGCCCGCGCCAGACTCCGCCACGTTTATGAGCCGCTGCCGGTCGAGGGCCCAGTTCACCGCAAACCGGATTTCCTTGTCGTCGAACGGAGGCTCGCTGGCGTTGAAACCAAGCACGTGCGGGCACCAGTCGATGTAACCCAACGCGCCGTCTCTGCCCGTAAACGTCAACACATCAGGGTTCTGCTGGATCGCGCTCTTCACCGATGCCACCGAGACCTGACCCGAAGCGTCGATCTCATTCCGCACCAGCATCAGAAGCTGCTCGCTCTCCTCTCGACCAGGCAGCATCACCACCCGCTCGATCTCAGGCATGTTCTTGAAGCCAACGTCCGAGGCCCACCAGCTATCCCGGCGGTCCCAGATAGTTTGCTCCGGAGAAGTCGACGTCAGACTGAACGGCCCGGTTCCCAGAGGCCAACCCTTCGCAGGATCGTAGTTGCTGAACTCCGTGATGTCCTTGTCGCCCCAAACGTCCTCCCGAAGCATCTGCTCCGTTACGCCGTGGTTGCTGCTGATCGTCGTGTTCCACCAGATCGGGTTCGGCTCAGAAAGCTGGAACTTCACCGTGAAGTCGTCCACCTTCGAGGCCCCGCCCGGCTCCAATACGTCAATCGCAGCCAACTCGCCAACCTTACCCGCAGCGTCGCGAAGATAGTTGAACATGAAAACCCAGTCGTCCGCGTTCAACTGCTTGCCATCGCTCCAGTAAACGTGATCCTTGAGGTTGACAGTAACCTCGTCGAAGGTCGAGTTGTACTCCCAGCCCTCAATAGTCCAGTTCTCCCACTCGCCGGTGAGAACGTTGAACATGATCGCCGGATCGTTCATCAAAACGTGCGCCCCGGTGTGCCAAGTGGGCCAGCCAAGGAACATGCTGAAATTCTCGTAACCCGGGTTCCTGCCGCCGGATCCAGCCTCGCCAATGACCATGATGAAGGTCTTGTTGCGAGGTACGTCCCTGTCTATCGCAGCCACCGTCGCCTGAGGCATTGCAGTCGCAGGCATCGCAGTAGCCGTCGCCTGAGGCATTGCAGTCGCAGGCATCGCAGTAGCCTGAGGCTCCGCAGTCGCTTGGGGCATCGCAGTAGGCTGAGGCGTCGCAGTGGGATCAGCTCCCCTGTTACATGCCGCCAATGCCAAAAGCAAGACCGCAAGGATCGGCAGGACAAGGCCCCACTGACTTCGTTTCGGAATCGTCATATTTCTCCCCCCCGTCTTATGAATACGGTGATGGAATGGGTTACAGCCATTAGCGTTTGCGCCCGCCCCGTAAATGCCCGAAATGAAAAATAGAACACGCGGGCACGCGCTAGGCAACGTGGAAGTCTATTTGGCGCCCTGCGAAATTGTCAACCAGCCCCGCAGAACCCCATACGCACACTATCGACAAACCCTGCCCCCACCATCCCATCACTCCAACCAGGACCTGCCCGAGGCAACTCCGCAGCGAAAACCGGAAGAGGCGTCATTCCCCTTGAGACGCCGCCGTACCGCGTGTTGCCCACGGCTCCAGCGCCGCAGCACGCCCCGCGAAACCTGTCGACTCACTACAATTTGACCGCTCGCAACGCTGAAAGTAAACTTGCGCCCTGCCTGACCAACCCACCAGAATCCCCCCGAATGCCAAGGTAAGCAAACGCACATGTCATCGGGCTACGTAGCAAGACGGATCGCCGTCTTCTTCCTTATCGTATGGCTGGCTGCCAGCCTCAACTTTCTCCTACCCCATACGGCGAACGTAAACCCTGTCCGGCAGAGGCTCGCCAGGCTACAGGCCTTTGGAGTCGCATCGGGAGTCACAGCCACAAGGGCCAGCGGTGAAGAGAAAAGCCTCTTCGAAGAAACCGTAAAGACTTGGGAAAGAAAATTCGGACTCGACCAGCCCCTGTGGAAACAGTACGTGCGCTACATGGGCGACATCGCACGATTTGACCTGGGATTCTCCATAGTCAACTTCCCGGCCAGCGTACTGCGAATGATTCTGCAGGCGCTGCCCTGGACCGTAATGGTCATCGGCCTAGCAACGATATTCTCATTCATACTGGGCTCGATGCTTGGAGCGTTGATGGTCTGGCGCAGAGACTCCACAATGCTCAAAGTCATCGGCCCGCCCATACTCGCACTCTCCGCCATTCCCTACTACCTACTCGGCATAGGCCTGATCTTCATACTGGCATTCACTTGGCAATTCTTCCCCTTAAGCGGAGGATACGACTACGGCACAATTCCCGACGTAAGCTGGAACTTCATACGCCAGGCAGGCCACCACGCCATACTGCCGGCCCTTTCCATCGTCCTCGCACAGATCGGCTTCTGGGGACTCCACATGAGAGGCATGATGGTCACCGTACAGGAAGAAGACTACATGCAGCTCGCAGAGGCCAAGGGCCTAAAGGGAACGAGACTGTTCCTGAGATACGCCGTGCGCAACGCCATACTCCCACAGGCAACCAACCTCGCCCTCACCCTCGGACTCATCATCACGCAAGGCGTACTCGTAGAGGTCGTCTTCAGCTACCCGGGCATCGGAACTCTCCTCTTTAGCGCAATCCGAAACCTCGACTTCTTCGTCATCAACGGCATCGTGTTCATCATCGTTCTCTCCGTCGGCCTCGCAACCCTCATCATCGACCTCCTGAACCCCATCCTAGACCCCCGCATCAGGTATCAACAGGCATGAACTCCGCTATACGCTGGACGGGTCAGAACAGGCTGCTAACCGCCGGTCTCGTCATCGTCATCATCCTCCTGCTCATAAGCCTCATAGGCCCATATCTCATCGACGAACAGGGCACCAAGATCGGATACGCCATGCCCGACCAGGGCCCCGGAAGGGAATTCCTGCTAGGCACCGATACCGTCGGACGCCAGATACTGCCAACCATCATCACCGGCATGCCGCTCACCCTAAGGGTCGGAGTCATCGCAGGCGGACTAGGACTAGCCATAGGAGTCATACTCGGATTCGTCAGCGGATTCTACAGCGGCCTCCCAGACCTCATCATCAGAGGCTCCGCCGACACCCTGCTCACAGTACCCGTTCTGCTACTGCTCGTCGTCGTCGCATCTACGCTCACCAGCGCACTCACCGTGAATATGGAAGCCCTGTTGCTAGCAGGTCTAACCTGGATGGGACCGACGCGGATCATCAGATCCCAAGTCTTATCGATGCGCGAACGCGCATATGTAGACGTAGCGCGAGCCTCCGGAGCCAACGGCTTCCAGATCATCTTCATCGAACTCATACCCAACCTGCTCCCATACATCGCCGTATCCTTCGTAGGCGCCGTCGCACAGGCCATCCTCGGATCCATAGGCATCGAAGCCCTCGGCCTCGGCCCGCAGAACGAAAACACCCTCGGAATGACCATCTACTGGTCCCTATACCACAGCTCCGTCGTCAGGGGACTCTGGTGGTGGTGGGCCCCGCCCATCATCGTAATCGTCCTACTATTCATAGGACTCTTCCTCATGTCCGCAGGACTTGACCGAATCGCAAACCCAAGACTCCGAAAAATCACCTAGAACCAGCCCACGCGAGTCCCCAAACCTCCTCGCTCACCCATTCCCGGAAACCGGAAACCGCCAGCTGCTCCAACTGGCAACCAAAGCAAAGGCAAACACGAAATTTGGCCGATCCAGTCACCAAATCGCCGCCTGCCCACACGGCCGAGGCAAACAACGAAGTCGTCCTGTCCGTAGAGGACCTCAAGGTCTACTACGACACCCCAAGCGGCCCGCTGAAAGCCGTCGACGGCGTCAGCTTCACACTCACGCGAGGCGAGCGGCTGGCCATCGTAGGCGAATCCGGCAGTGGCAAGAGCACACTCGCAACTGCCCTAATGAGAATGACCCGATCCCCCGGACGAGTCGCCGGAGGAAGAGTCATTCTCGACGGAAAGGACCTCCTACCACTCACCGCAGAACAGATCCGACGAGTACGACTATCCGAAATTGCACTCGTGCCCCAAGGAGCCATGAACTCTCTGAACCCGGTCATGAGGGTTGAAGATCAGATCATAGACGGCATGGTCGACCACTCCGAAACCGGACGCGCCGCCAAACCCGAACTAAGACCCCGTGTCCACGAGCTCCTACGCCGCGTCGGACTGTCCACCTCCGTATCACGCATGTTCCCCCACGAACTCAGCGGAGGCATGAAGCAGCGCGTCGCCATGGCCATCGCCACCTCACTGAGCCCAAAAGTCATACTCGCAGACGAACCCACCAGCGCACTCGACGTAGTAGTGCAACGACAGATCATGCAAACCCTCGGCCAACTGCAGGAAGGACTCGACGCATCCACCGTGCTCGTCGGACACGACATGGGACTCGTCGCACAATTCGCAGATACCATCGGAGTCATGTACGCAGGAAGGCTCGTCGAAATCGCACCCGCAAGACAAATCTTCCAAAACCCCCTCCACCCATACACCAGACTACTCATCAAGAGCCTGCCCTCACTCGCAGGAAAAGGAGAATTCATAGCCATACCAGGGCTCCCACCCACACTCCTTGACCTACCTCAAGGCTGCTCATTCAACCCGCGCTGCCCCGACGTATTCGACAAATGCAGCGCCGTAACCCCACAACTCCTGGAGGTCATGCAAGGACGCTCCGCAGCATGCCACCTCTTCGAACAAAAGGGGGAAGACAATTGACCCCGCTACTTGAACTAAGGAACGTAACCAAGATATTCGGAGGCGGATTCCTCAGAAAAGCTCCCCAAACAGTCGCCGTAGACGACGTCTCCTTCACCATACAGCCCGACAGACCATCCATCACCACAATCGCCGGAGAAAGCGGAAGCGGAAAAACCACCATGGCCAGGCTCCTGCTCGGAGTCGCCAAACCAACCTCAGGGCAGGTGTTCTACAAAGGCAAAGACGTCGCAGGCATGGGACGCCGAGAACAGAGAGAGTTCAGGCGAGAGGTCCAGCCCATCTTTCAAGACCCATTCGAGTCCTATAACCCCTTCTACAAGATCGACCACGTGCTCAACTCCCCCATCGGAAACTTCATGGGCCCAACCCCCCGGTCGCAGCGACGAGAAATGATAGAGGAAGCCCTGCAAATGGTCGGACTCCGACCACAGGAAACCCTAGGTAGGTTCCCCCACCAACTCAGCGGAGGACAGCGGCAAAGGGTCATGGTCGCACGCGCCCTCCTCCTCAAACCCAGAATCATACTGGCAGACGAACCCGTCTCCATGGTCGACGCATCGCTCCGAGCCACCATCCTGGACAGCCTCAGCAGACTCACCCGCGAACTAGGCATAGCAGTCGTATACATCACACACGACCTCACCACCGCATACCAGATCAGCGACAACATCATCATCATGTACAAGGGATCCGTCGCCGAAGCTGGCTCCGTAGAAAGAGTTATTCGAGACCCAAAACACCCATATACGCGGCTACTCATAGAGTCCATTCCACAGCCAGACCCAGACCGGCGCTGGGGAGAAGACGACTCCGCACTACGCATCGGCGAAGAAACAGCAAGCGCAACAGGATGTAAATTCGCCGACAGGTGCCCAATGGTCATGGAAAACTGCTTGGACACACCCCCGCCCCTCTACGCCGTCGACGAGCACCGCACCGCAAGCTGCCTCCTATACAGCGACACCCCCGAACTCCAGGACAGGGACGTCGCCAGCGTCTTCGCATACAGCGCCCCCGTACCCACTCCCGCCGCGACCGTCCCGACATAACACCCAAGCAACTCGCGATGACCACGAGCCGAACACGACTAGGATAGATGGAACCTCGATCCGCCCCGTGAAAGCCCCAAATCCGTAACCCGCGCAGCCAGCGCGCCCCCTTTCCTTGCGCTATGCAACGTATTACCATACGTCCCCGCGACCATATGACCAACCCCTGACCAACCCCGTGCGCACAGCCAACCATCCGCAGGAGAGCCAAAGGCCATCCGATGGATAACAAACGGAGGAAACGAAAGTGACACTGTCGAGGCTCATCATCGCAATCGCCCTGCTGGCCGCAGTCGCCATAGCCGTCGCAGCATGCAGCCGCGAAACTCAAGAAACCCCGACAGAACAGCCAGAGACCTCAGAGACCTCAAGGCTCGATACTGTCAAGGAACGAGGCAGAATCCTCTGCGCCAGCAGAAACGACGTCCCGGGATACGGATCAACAGACGCAGACGGAAACAACGTCGGCTTTGACATTGACCTCTGCAGAGCAGTAGCGGCAGCCGTACTCGGAGACTCAACCGCCATCGAAATCCGCCTCATCTCAGCCGCCGAGAGAGGTCCAACCGTTCAGGCAGGCGAAATTGACATGCTCGTACGCACTGTCACATGGACATCCTCGAGAGACGCTCAATGGGGCAACTACGCTCCCACTATGTTCTACGACGGACAGGGATTCCTCGTAAGGAAAGACCTCGAAATCTCAAGCGCACTCGAACTCAAAGACGCCTCCGTATGCGTCACCCAGGGCACCACCACCGAACAAAACCTCGAGGACTACTCCACGCAGAACAACCTCAACGTGCAGGTCGTAACCTTCGAAGACACCGACGCTGTCGTCGCAGCATACGAAAGCCAACAGTGCGACGCATTCACCAACGACCGATCTCAACTTGCAGCCATAAGCTCCGCCTTCCAGGACAGGAACGCGCACGTCATACTCCCGGAGACCATCTCTGAAGAACCCCTCGGACCCGTCGTACCCCACGGAGACGAAAACTGGTACGACGTCGTCAAAACCGTTATGGGAATGCTCATATACGCTGAGGCATACGGCATAAACCAGGGCAACGTACCCTCAGCCGCCACAGGAAACACCAAAGTCGACCGACTCTTCGGGATCTCGGGATCATTCGGACAGGAAACCCTCGGCATCAACCTCACCGCAGCCCAGGACGTCATCAGGGCCGTAGGAAACTACGGAGAAATATACGAACGAAACCTCGGCGCCAACGGCGTAAACCTACCCAGAGAAGGATCCCGAAACGCTCTATGGGCAAACGCCCCGTGCAGCGACTGCCCAAAGGGTGGACAGATATACGCCCCGCCGCTGCGCTAAGAGCAAGCGCCTTCGCAACGTTACCGCGCCAATGAAGGGGACGCGGCAGGCAATACAACCAGCTGAAAATTCCCCCTGAACCGGTCTGGAACTGCCGCTTTGGACCGACCCTACTCGCGCACAAGCCACGCGCCCCCCGACGAGGCGCCTCAAAGATGCCCGGCACCGCCAAACGCGCCCAACGTAGAGCATGACAACCGAAGGAATACCCCAATTCCTCACCTACCAGGGCATTCCCCTTTGGCGGCATGTCCGGGTACTTCAGTGGGCCTTGCAGATCGTATCCGGGGTCCTCGTCGTAGTACTCGTTACGTGGTTCTTCTTCAACATCGGAAACGCAATAAATGAACGAGATATCCCATACGGGTTCAGCTTCCTCCAAAGAGCATATCAAACACCCATAGGACACTCATTCATACCATACAGCCCATCCAATACCTTTCTATACGCCTTCCTGGCAGCCCTCACAAATACCATTATCGTATCCATCATAGGCGTCATACTCGCCACCATACTGGGCACGTTCATAGGCGTAGCGCGCCTGTCGGACAACTGGATCGTATCCAAACTCGCCACCGCATTCATCGAGTTCTTCCGCAACGTCCCACTCCTCGTACAGCTATTCTTCTGGTTCTACGTAGTCTTGGCCCTGCCCCCCATAAGAGAAGGCTACGCCATCGCAGGACGCCTCTTCATCAACAACAGCGGCGTCTCCACACCATGGCCCGCAGCCCCCAGCGCCCCAGCCGCGGCCGCGTGGATAGCCCTCGCCGCATTCTCCGTCATAGCAGGCGTATCCCTATACAAGAGATTGACCCGCCGAGAAACCATGACCGGCAAGACCTCTTACCCCGTCCTGTACGGAGCCATCGCAGCCGTCGCCATCGGCATAGTCTCCTGGTTCGTCGTAGCCGCCGCCTTTGGACAGGCCCCACTAGTCATCTCCAACCCCGAACCCCACGGAGCATTTGGAAGACTCGCCGGAGGTTTTACTGCCCCAGCCGGACTGATCGCACTCATGATAGGCCTCGTCATGTACACCGCCGCATTCATGGCAGAAATAGTGCGCGCAGGAATAACCGCCGTCGGAAAAGGACAGACCGAAGCAGCCAAAGCCTTGGGACTATCGCCCCTCAAGGCGCTGCGCCACGTAACCTTCCCACAGGCCCTCAGAGTCATAATCCCCCCAATGATTAGCCAATATCTCAACCTCACAAAGAACAGCAGCCTCGCAGGCGCCATCGGATATTCAGACGTAACGAACATCGCCAAGACCATGACCCAGACAGCCCCGGCAGTCTCCATCTTCGTGATGGTCATGATCGCTTACCTCGCCATAAGCCTCACGTACTCACTCATAGGCAACCTATACAACCGGCGAGTCAGGATCAGAGGAAGATAGGCCATGGTTGCAAACGCCCACTCCCTCGACTCGCCCGCCCTGCCGCCGCCGCGCTCAGAAACCGGCGCCATCGGATGGGCCCGAGAAAACCTCTTCAACTCGCGGTTCAACGGCGTCCTCACCGTACTAGCCGCAATCGCCATAATCCTCACCCTATGGTTCAGCATCAGATGGGCAGCCTCAGAAGCCGACTGGAAAGTTGTAACACGCCTGGGAAGTCAGTTCGTCATAGGCCAATACAACACCGAATCCGCATGCCCGGGACAAAACTGCGCATGGAGACCCCAGGTGGGCCTGCTCCTCGGAATATTCCTGCTCGGAATGGCATGGGGCGTCGCAGGAAAGAGCATCGCAAAGCCCGTCGCACTCACAGCCGCAATAGCCGTATCCGCAATGGCATTCGTCCCATACAGCCTCGACAGAATGGGCTGGGACACGAGGCTATTGCTACTCGCCAACCTGCCAGCCGTTTTCGCCGGACTCGCCCTCGCCCGCTACACACCCCTCGGAAACGTACGAGGAATCATACTGGCCGGCGTCGCAGCATTCTCGCTCACACTCGTCTTGCTCGGAGGATGGGTCCCAGGACTGCAGCCCGTCCCGGTCTTGCGATGGGGCGGACTACTGCTGAACGTGATACTCGCAGTCGCAGGCATCGCGCTCAGCCTACCCATTGGCATACTCCTCGCTCTCGGCAGGCGAAGCCACCTGCCTGTAGTAAAGACACTGTGCGTCGTCTTCATCGAAGTGTTCCGGGGAGTGCCCCTCATAACCCTACTCTTCATGTCCCAAGTCGTCGTGCCCCTCGCATTCCCCCAAGACTTCTCCCAAAACTCGCTCTTCCGCGCGGCCATAGTAATCACGCTCTTCAGCTCCGCATACATGGCCGAAAACATACGCGGCGGACTGCAGTCACTCCACCCGGGACAGGCCGAAGCAGCCCGCGCCCTGGGACTCCATGGATGGCAAATCACCTTCCTCATATCCCTCCCCCAAGCCATCCGCAACGTAATCCCCGCCATCGTCGGACAGTTCATCGCCCTCTTCAAGGACACCAGCCTCGTATACATCATCGGAATGCTGGATGTAGTAGAAATAGGCAGAGCATTCATACAGGGAAACCCGGAATACCTCGCCAGCGCAAAGGAACTCTTCATCTTCCTGGCCATCGTCTTCTGGATCTTCACGTATGGAATGTCATACGTCAGCCGCCGCGTAGAGCAAAACCTCGGCGTCGGAACAAGATGACCGAACACACAGTGGAAACCGAACCGGACGCAGCTCGAAGAAGAACGCTTCGGAGGACCTCGTGAACGCCAACCAGGAAACCGCCGCAACCCAGGACATGATCGTCTGCAGAGACGTTCACAAGTGGTTCGGACAATTCCACGCCGTCAGAGGCATAACCACCACCGTAAAACAGGGGCAGGTCGTAGTCGTATTCGGCCCATCAGGATCAGGAAAATCCACCTTCATACGCATGATCAACCGCCTTGACGAACACCAGAAAGGCGACATCATCGTCGATGGAATAGAACTAACCGACGACATACGAAACATAGAATCCATCCGCAGAGAAGTCGGCATGGTCTTTCAGTCCTTCAACCTCTTCCCGCACCTCACCGTCATGGAAAACATAACACTCGCCCCCTCAAGAGTCAGAAAATGGCCCAAGGACAAAGCGACCGAAGTCGCCATGGGACTGCTCGACCGAGTTGGCATACCCGAACAGGCAACCAAATACCCGGCGCAACTATCCGGCGGACAGCAGCAGAGAGTCGCCATAGCCCGAGCCCTCGCCATGCAGCCAAAGATCATGCTCTTCGACGAGCCAACCTCCGCCCTGGACCCCGAAATGATCAAGGAAGTTCTCGACGTCATGCAGGAACTGGCGGCATCCGGCATGACCATGATCGTCGTTACCCACGAAATGGGATTCGCTCAGGAAGTCTCAGACCGAATGCTCATGTTCGACCACGGCAACATCGTGGAAGACGGCTCCCCAGACCAGATATTCAACAACCCACAGGAGGACCGCACAAAACTCTTCCTGTCACAGATACTGTGAGCCCGCAACCGGCCCGCCGCGCCCGCTAAACCCCCTACGACCGATACGCCCGCCCATCCGTGGTAATAACCGCCTCGGTCACCTCCCCCGAGTCTGATATACGAAAAGCGCGCACCACAGGCCGAGTCTTCTCCACCAGCGACACCAACACGTAGAAAGGCCCCGTCCACATCGAGTTCACCGCGTTCCTCACGTCCGTCTTCGAAGGATAAGCCTGCGTGTACGTGTGAGAGTGATAGATAGCCGTGATCCCCTCCCCTGCCGCATCAGCCCGCTGCTCAGCAGCAGCCTGCTCCAACGGATCCATCGAATAACGACGCTCGCGATCCTCCGAAACGTTCCTGATACGCTCCAGACGCCGCGCCTCCGTCTCCGAACCCAGAAGAACCCCGCAGCACTCCAACGGGTCCTCCTCCAATGCGTGCGCAATCATCTCGCCTATCACCTTCCGATGAATCTTGATGTGCGCCAAACGCAACCCCGCATGATAACCGGACCGAAACGACCCAGCCAACTCAGATCAACCAACAGCTGCCGATTATAGCCCCATCAGCGTCCGAAACCCCCGACCCGATTTTTGCGATTCTATTCTCTTGGCTTGATGTGCGAAGTAACCCCGGCGATCAGCAGTCCGACGACGACCGCGGTGCCAGACCCAACCAGATAGTGAACCACGAAGCCCGCATCTGGCAGCCTCTCCCCCGCTATCTCGACCGCGAAGCCCGAAAAGAATCCAGCGACGATCAATATTACCAACAATCTCCAATGTGCCATCCTGAGCCACCTCCTGTATCAAGGTTCTTGATGTGTTATTTCCTGCGAAGAAGGATGCCGTCGTCGTGCCCAGTATACAAACCCCCAGCAGCCACGACTCATTCGGATGCCTGAGCCGGCCCGCGTCTCCTTGGGGCGTTGGCCGACAACGGGTTGTTGTTGACCTGCTCGCGCGGCAGGCAGTGTCACAGCAAATTCTCGCCTGTCAACCTCCCCCTTGACGCCCCGGGGCCTTTCCAAAATCATCAAGAAGTATGAAGAATATAGGGCAAGGGGTGAGAGATGGATGAATCACCGTCTTTGTCTGATGAGTTTGGAGTTCTCAGGAAGCAGATGGGGAAGATAACAGACCAGCGCTTGAGCAGATAGCCCCATCAGCATCCGAAACCCCCGACCGGAGTGTACGATACACAACCAGCAACAACCAACCCAGGCCGGGAGAGCCAACATGAAAATCACCGACGTCACAGTACACAAGATGAACCCCGGCGTGGGCAAGAACTTCATCTTCGTAAAGGTACAGACAGACCAGGGCATCACCGGATGGGGAGAAGCATACACACAGGCCGACCGGGACACCCAGATCGAAGCACACGTCCTCCAACTCGCAAGATACCTGGAAGGACGAGACCCCTTCCACATACGCCACTTCACACACGTCGCACACGAAGACTTCTCAACCAAGCGGCCAGCCATGGACCTACACTGCGCACTCAGCGGAATAGAAATCGCACTGTGGGACATCGTTGGAAAAACCCTCGACCGCCCGATATACGACCTCCTCGGAGGCCCATGCCGACCCCGCATTCGACTCTACGCCAACGGATGGGGAGGAAGCGGGTCACCCGAAGAAGCCGGACAGGAAGCACATAAAGTCGTCCGCGAGCGAGGATTCACCGCCCTCAAATTCGACCCGTTCCCAGGACCATGGGCCGAGTACGTCAACAGAGACGCCCTCGAACACGCCGCCAAAGTCGTAAGAGCCGTCAGAGAAGCCGTAGGGCCGGAAGTAGAACTGTTGATCGAGGTCCACAGACGCCTCTCACCTATGAACGCCATACGAGCAGCAAAGAAGATGGAAGAGTACGACCCATACTGGTTTGAAGAACCCTGCCCCCCGGACAACCTCGACGCCATAGCAGAAGTGCGCAAGGCAACCACCATACCCGTCGTCACCGGAGAAGCCCTGTACACCCGAAGCGGATTCCGGGAAGTACTCGAAAAACGAGCAGCAGACATCATAAACCCGGACATCTGCAACACGGGCGGAATACTCGAACTGACGCAAATCGCCGCCATGGCACAACCCTGGTACGTCGCAGTATCGCCGCACGGATGGAACAGCACCGGAATAGGATGCGCAGCAGCCATACACGCCTCCGCCGTCATGCCCAACTTTCTCATATACGAATACGCGCTCAGCGTCGAACCCATGTCCAGAGACGTATGCAACGGATACCTCGAACCCGACCACGAGGGATACGTAGAACTCCCCAAGCGGCCCGGACTCGGAGTCGAAATCAACGAAGAAAAACTCGCCGAATACCCATTCCAACCATTCCCCAAAAGACCCATACGCACCGTCGAAGACGAACGAAACTGGCACTGACTCTAACAACCCGCCCGCGTAAGCAGGCAGAAATCTCGGAAACTCCTCTGGAGTGGCCAGGACCGGTTGCCTGGCTTGGAAGAAGGCCAGCTATCGTGAGCGTAAAGAGGCTTCCTGCCGTCCTACCCACTGACGCCCTTGCGGGGTGACCACGCCATCAGCCGCCAGCCCGCCTTCCCGCAGTTCGCACTCCACACGAGGGAGAGCTTCAAGAACGACTTCGTCTCCCCTTGACCCCAGAATCGAGCGAACTTCTGTCGGGGTGCATTGCAGGGCTTTTGCAAGGCCGGCCATACCACTTTGAGCTTCAATCCCCGTTAGTCGGGACACGAGATCCCAACTTGGAGCGCTAACGTCCGGCCGCGTCACCTGAGCCGAGACCGACAGATCAGATCGATCCATGACTAACGTCATATAGTCGCCTATCTTTGCCGATAGCCGTTCCGCGAGTGCGCGGATAGAGCCGATTGAAGGGCCAACAATAGAGGACTCAGGGTACGTTAAGGCCGCGATGTCTCCCTCGACGTTCTTCAGTGTCACCCTGCTGTTCACTTCCACTCCCAGGATGTCGCCGGCCGCATAAGCGAGGATATGGCCGCTCCCTCTCAGCAAGTCAGCGTCAACCTTCCTTATCAGCGCCACGCGTCCAGGACCTAATGCGAAAACCCCCGGAGCCCGCCTGACCGAACTACGCGGATACTGAAACGGTTCGTCCTCCGTTCGCAGGCGAACAACATCGCCATCCACTACGAAAATAGGGGCATGAGCGTACTGCCGAACAGAGGTCTCCGCCACGCCAAAGTTTTGCGTTATTCGATCCACTACGTCATCGATGGGCAGAGGGCCCTTGGCCTCATCGATCAATTCGCGAATCGAGTGCACAATACCCTCATACTCGTCGAGTCCCCACGACCTAAGGCCATAGCGAACTTTGTCCACTCTGACTACACGCTCATCCGAAGTCAGGGTGTTGCGTACGTAAGCAAGGCTACTGTCCTCTTGCAGGTAATTCATCAACTCGTAGATCGTAGCAGGCCGGCCAAGATCAGCAAGAGCAAACGCTAAACGACCGCCCAAGGAGGCGCTCCAGCATACCAGTCCTCCATTGAATTCACGGATTGAAGAGTCACGGGTCAGCCATTCGCGGTGAAAGGAAGTGTCGAGGCCCCACGACGACAACGCTGAAGTCGCTGCCTCTGGGTCGATACGGCCAAATTCATCAGCTCCCAGTCGTATGCTATCGGTAGGGTCGTTGTCCCGCGATGCTTGATGTATCAGCCAGTCGCCTTCTAAAGCATATGGACCGGCAACGTCCAATAGGATACTTCGATAATCTCCGCTGCCCACGGGCGCCTCGAGAAGCTTCTCTGCAACACGACGGGGAGCAGCCACCCTGATCACGTTCCGGAGAGAACCAACCCGCCAATGAATTGGCTCGGCGTCCGGCCCGGCAAGGAAACTTCGCAGCTTTCTACGCACGTGCCCCTCGATCTGTCGTATTCGCTCTCTAGTGAGTGAAAACATCCGGCCCAACTCTTCCAAAGTAGTGCGTTCGGAGCGACAGATGCGATGCCTGAATATGGTGGCTTCCCGGACGTCCAATTCCTCAGACCATGAGTCCAGGAGAGCGTAAGGATGTGGCTGAGGTATCGATAAATTCGACAGCCTCAGTCCGGCAACCATTTCCCAGCGGCGGACCGAGTCATGGCGCGAAGCCGCTGTCCTGATCGCTTCACCCAAAGTCTCTGCATTGGTTTCTGACTGAGCCCACTCCGAAAAAAGTTGTACCGGTTCGATAAGGGGAGAAAACGCCTTCAAACGTCGCTGAAAGGCTCGCTCGACCGCCCATTCAAAGGCAATGCGATTGAACCCGGATTCTCCACCGTCTACTTGGTCCCAATCCACGTCGCCAAGCTGCCCAAGCTCAGCGCTCTCTACTACGCAGAGTATCTCTATGGACGTTGTGATCCCCACGTTAGGAATGCTAAGAAATTCCAAGACTGACATTGGCCAACCCAATTGGTCATCTTCCCCTCTCTCCCCGAATGCTCTTTGAACTGCATTCCTGGCACGAGGGCTGAGAGGCAACGCTTGAAGCCAGCTTAGAGGAATGCCAGAGGGTATAAGAATCTCATTCGACAGGAGAGTGAACCGCTTCCGCACAATGTCGAGGACGATGTTGCGACCCAGAGTTGGAAGATTGTCGAGGTTGGATCGCTCAAGAACTTCAGAATCGAGTTGGGCGTATGTAAGGGTCATCCCGAACATCCTGCTCAGATTTGCAGGAACTTCAACCGATTTGAAGTGCTCTCGGATACACGCAGGAAATATCGGGCAACCGGCGCTTCCCCAGGCAACAGCCGTTGCAGGGGGGCCGTATGCAATCCCGTTGGAACTTACGACTCCGTGCATAGCATCAGCAATGCGCATTGGATTCCGATCCTCGTGCTACTTGCGGCAGGCAAGGCAAACCTTGGCTTGACCATAAAGATCATCAATGTCGAGAGGTTAGACGCCCGGGCGGAGTGGGCTAACTTGACGCATGATCCGCGACCGGGTCAGGCGTCTCTGATGTTACTCGTTGATCCGAACCGCCCTCTCCAGCTCGGCTAGGTCATATAGAAATTCCCCTTGGCTCCAGGTAAACGACGATCCAGAGTCTATAACGGTCCCATCGTGGTTCCCAACTCCCTGTGCAGACCCCCAGCAATTGCCGCCCTTCAGGATTGATGCCGGAGGTCATGAAGCATGTATGCGCCCAAAGTCCTCAAACATCGCGACAGCGCCATGCCGCGCTCCGGTCAGCGAGTGAGCGCCATCCACGACTTCCGGAAGTACAGTGCCGAGGTCGAGCTCTCGGTGACGCGACGGTTGACCGCGACTATTACTACTATCAAAACGCTGTGCGCATTGACCGAAATGAGCAAACGACGCACACACAAACGCGGAATCTTCGCAGTGTTGCGGAGGGTCGCTTATTTTCGGAATTGGTGTAGCAGTACCCACATGGGGGTGTCGCCGACCCGCTGGACGGCCAAGGGGTGCAGCAGGCCGGAGGACGGGTCGATCCGGTATGAGGCCAGCTCCCCCGTTTCGAGTCCGGCCGCGAGCAGGTAGGCGCCGGACGGGTCGATGCCGAACGCCCTGGGCGTTTCAAGCGTGGGCTGTGCGCGAAGAAAGGTTAGCTCGCCAGTTTCGGGGTGCACTGCAAAGATGGCGATACTGTCGTGCCCCCGGTTCGAGACGTACAGGCTGCGGGCGGAAGGATGCAGCCATATCTGGGCGCAGGAGTTATCCCCCCGGTATCCCCTAGGCAGTGTGGAGATAGTCTGAAAAGGTGTGAGGGTTCCGGCGTTTGGGTCAAGTCGGTAGGCGGTGACGCTCGACCCCTGCTCGTTGTCGAAGTAGACGATGTTTCCCTTGGGTAGGTAGCAATAGTGGCGCGGACCGTGTCCCTCCGCAGCCCGCAGGATCGGAGGATTGTTGTCGTGGAGTTGGCCCGAGGCTGGGTCGAACAGGAACTGGAAGATTGCGTTGGATTCTCCGACGTGTGGCAGGAAGAGGAATCGGTTAGAGGGGTCTGTGCGTACGCAATGAGCTTTGGGCATGGTTTTTCGCATCGCCGCCGGCTGCTCTACAGGTGACCCGCGCTCATTGATGGGGTGCACGGCGATCCCGCCTGCCGCGTAGTATGCGGACAGCAAGAAGCGTCCCGTGCGATCGGCGGCGATGCAGCATGGATCGGAGTGGAGGTCTATGGTGTTCAGGAAGCTGAGGCGGCCGCTCCGCGGGTCCACCCTGAAGGCGGCCATCTGGCAGGAGCGCCTGAGACCGGCGTATAGGGTGCGGCCATCGGGCGAGAGGGCCAGTGGAGCCGGGCCTCCCTCCACGCGTGTATCCCAGAGGCGTTCGAGGCGGCCTGTCTGGAGGTCCAGGGCGAGGGCTGCGATCTTATCGTCGCCCGAGAGCGAGACGTATGCGATGGACGTGGGGGGCATGGGGGATATTACGCGCTTCCTGCTACGGGGCTTTCCACGCCTGGATTTGGAGAACTTTACGTGGATCCCGACGCCGCCAAAGTCTACCGGATGGAGCCGTCACAAGGGCCGGGAGAAATCCCAGGAAACCAGGGGTGACAACCCAGGCCCACGGTTGCACAATCTGGCCTGTGAAAACGCAAAAACCCTAGCACGAGGGAAAACAACATGAAAGTCGCTACGTGGAGAGGCGGAGATAGCTTCACCATAGATCACGCCCCAGACCCCGTACCGGAACACGGCCAGGTACTCGTAAAAGTCGACACAGTAGGCATATGCGGCAGTGAAGTACACATGACCCAGGGACTCTTCCCAGGCGAACCCCCATGGGTCATGGGACATGAATTCACAGGCGTGATCGTAGACACCGGCCCAGGCATCGACCAATCCATACGCGGAAACGGAATCGCGGCCATACCAACCTGGACCTGCGGAAACTGCCCAGGATGCCGAGCAGGGCTCAGACAGTCATGCAAAAACGCCAAACGCGCACACGGCATGGCCGAATACGCAGTCATGCCAGCCGGCAACGCCATACCAATACCTGACGACCTAGACCTCCAAACAGCCGCGCTCATGGAACCCTCAGCCTGCTGCCTATCAGGACTCGAAATGTTCCAAATGCCACAAAACGCCGTCGTACTCGTCATGGGAGCAGGCGTGATAGGACTCATGACCGCAGCATTCGCCAAACTCAGAGGCGCAGCGACCGTCATCGTCTCAGAACCAATCAGCGCCAGACGACAGATCGCAGCCAACCTCGGAGCCGACCGAACCATCGACCCCGCCACAGACGATCTCGAAGGCCTCATCGACGACCTCACCGAAGGACTCGGCGTCCACGTAGCATGCGAAGCCGTCGGAAAACCCGACCTCGTAAAACAGGCCATACGCCTCACGAGACCCAGGGGAAACGTACAACTAGTCGGAGTAAACCCACAGGGCAGCATCATGCCAGCCGACATGTTCGACGTGCATTACCGGGAACTCTCCATACGAGGAGCCTTCGGCGGCGGAAGATCATTCCACCGAGCGCTAGACCTCCTAACCCAGGTACCCAACGTCGAGAAGATCATCACCACCGCCTACCCCCTGCGAGAAATCGCCGCAGCCTTCGCAGACGCCGCAGACCCCGCAGGCGTAAAGGTCGCCATAAAACCAAACCAATAACCCGCAGCGCCTACCGCTTCAAGCCAGCCCAAAACCCCAACCGCCGGCACAACGCCAGTAAAAATCAGCCCAACCGGGAAGCGATCAGGTCCCCCATCTCCCGCGTACCCAGTGCCTCCTCCCCTGGAGACGCTATATCCCGCGTCCGGTAACCCTCCGCAAGTACACCCTCCACAGCATCCTCCACGGCATCCGCCTCCCGCTGAAGCCCCAGCGACCACCGCAACAGCATCGCCGCGCTCAGGATAGACGCCACCGGATTCGCCACTCCCTGACCCGCTATGTCCGGCGCCGAACCATGGATCGGCTCATAGAGCGCCGGCTTGCCCCCGCGACGCAGGCCCGACCCCATAGAAGGCACGCTAGTCAACGACGCAGACGGCAGCATACCCATGGACCCACCGATCACAGCAGCCTCATCCGACAGAATATCCCCAAAAGTGTTCTCCGTAACGATCACGTCGAACACGTCGGGATTCGTCACTATCTGCATCGCAGCATTGTCCGCCAGCATGTGCACCAACTCCACCTCCGGGTACTCCTCGGCCACCTCGCTCGCAACCTCACGCCAAAGACGAGACGTCTGCATAACGTTCATCTTGTCCAGCGAGTGCAGACGCTTGCCCCGAACCCCCGCCAACTCGAAACCCACCCGCACAACCCGCTCAATCTCCTGCTCCGTGTACTCCAATGTATCCACCGCCCGACGGCCCTCACAAGTATTCCACCGCCGCTTGGGCTCCCCAAAGTAGAGACCGCCCGTCAACTCCCGGATGATGATGAAGTCAACGCCCTTCAACCGCTCCGGCCGCAGCGGGCTGCTATGGATCAACTGAGGATACACCTTGACCGGCCGAAGGTTCGCAAAAAGACCAAGAGCCTTGCGCAGACCAAGCACACCGTCCTCCGGACGAGACTCAGCCGCAGGATCATCCCACTTCGGACCCCCAACCGCGCCCAGCAACACCGCATCAGAACCCAGCACAATCTCCATCGTCTCATCAGGCAGCGGGGAGCCCAACTCGTCCATCGCCCTGCCGCCGACCGAACCGGAACGAAACTCGAATCCATGCCCGAAACGATCCGCCACAGCCCCCAACGTCTTGACCGCCTCCGCAGTCACCTCAGGGCCAACCCCGTCACCGCCCAGTACCGCTATTCGTGCCTGCAAGTCGAATCTCTCCTAACTACGCGCCAAGACTGCCCGGCAAATCCCAGCTACTCAAGTGCCGCGTGCCCAACAAGATCCTGTGAATGTCTCAGAGACGCCAGAAGCGCCGCGCGCGTCAATAAGATCCTGTGCTTGCTAGAAAACCAGCCTCGAACCGGTCGATAGCCTCTTCCAGCTCAAGCGTACGGCCAATGTCGTCAAGACCCTGCAGCAAGGAATCCCTACGATAAGGATCTATCTCGAACCTCGCACAGAACCCCCAACCGTCGGTCACAGTCTGCGACTCCAAGTCCACAGTCACTCGGTACCCATCCTCACGCAACGCACGCGCCATGAGGCGGTCCACCTCGACCGCCGACAACTCCACCGGCAGCATGCCGTTCTGCATGCAATTATTCCTGAATATGTCCCCGAAACTCGGCGCGATGATCGCACGGAAACCATACTCGCCCAACGCCCAGGGCGCATGTTCTCTCGAAGAGCCAGAGCCAAAATTACGCCCCGCTATCAGTATGGACGCGCCCCGGTAGCGTTCATCATTCAGCGTGAAACTCGGATCGGGAACCCCCTCCTCCAGGTAGCGCCAATCGAAAAACGCAAACTCCCCAAAGCCCGTGCGCTCTATCCGCTTCAGGAACTGCTTGGGAATAATCTGATCCGTATCTACGTTCGCCCGATCCAGCGGCGCAGCCAACCCAGTCAACTTCACAAAAGGCTCCATCGTATCCCCCTCGACAATCACTCCGGCCTGCCGTCGCCGTCTGGCCCAACGTCATCGCGCCCTCTTCCCACACGCCCCTCGAGGCGAGGCCGCGGCCGGCTCCTACGCTCCTCCCGAGCTTGCTGAATCAGATCAGGCTCAGGCGGAGGCGGAGTGTAGACGAAATCACCCACCTTGGCCCGACGGGCCTCCTGCCGACGGTGAAGAGCCATCGCCATCAGTATCGCAGACAAACCGGCTATCGCCAAAACTATGTCCGACCAAAAACTCGTCTCCAAAGTCGAAATCGCACCCGCTATCGTATCCCCGGGACGAAAGTAGATACGCTGCACCGTAACAGGATTGAACAGCACCGCAGCCCCGAACGCCAACGCCCACAGGTACGCAATCAAGGGAACCCCGCCCGACCGCTTCCAGTCCTCCTCCTCGTGCGTGCTGGCCGAAGGGTCGCTCCCCCTGAAAATTTCCATCACTGCCTGAGCAGGCCGCACCACGTTCGCCAAAGGCACGAAAAACCAAATCACCGCAGAGTCCGCCGAAAATCTCTGCCCGAACGACTTCAGAGTAGGAACGTTCCTGCTCGCACGATGCACGAACGTGGAAAACGGAAACGAAATCACTATCAACAGAACCACGATACCCGCAAACATCAAATTGCCGCGATCACGCCGGGAACCAAAATCTCGCTGGATGTCAATCACCCGCTGGCAAGCCGCCGTCAACTCCACCAACTCCTCAGTGGTGTCGCAATTCAAACCCTCCGCCTCCGAGTAGGACGTTATCGTCTCCGGATATATGTCACCGGGAGGCGTATAGACAAGACCGCCCGACGAAAGCTCCTCCAGGTGATTCGCCGTGGACCAGTCATTCAACATAAGCGCAAGCGATAGCGCAATCCAGACCCCCAGGAAAGCCGACAGCCACCCCAACGTATTCCCGTTGGACTCATACCGGTACGGATCGTACCTGGCCTGCATCGCACGCTCCAGATCTTCCCGCCCGCTGAAGCGCCGCCACGCACCGCGCACCCGACCCCGATCTTCCCTATCGGACCGCCTGCCTCGATTGGGTTTCGACATCCGAACCACCGATCAGTCCCCCAGATCCCAGTCCCGGATGTCAACGAAACGACCCGCAACCCCCGCCGCAGCCGCCATCGCCGGGCTAAGCAGATGCGTACGCCCGCCTTTGCCCTGACGACCCTCGAAATTACGGTTGGAAGTAGAAGCGCAACGCTCACCAGGCGCAAGAATGTCAGGATTCATACCCAGACACATCGAACAACCAGCCTCCCGCCACTCGAACCCGGCATCCTTGAAAACCTCGTCAAGACCCTCACGCTCCGCCTGCAACTTCACAGCCGTCGAACCCGGAACCACCATCGCACGCACGTTCGGAGCAGCACGCCTGCCGCGAACCACGCGCGCCGCCGAACGCAAATCCTCCAGGCGTGCATTGGTACAAGAACCAATGAAAACCCGATCGATGACTATCTCCTGCATAGGAGTGCCCCCGACAAGACCCATGTACTCCAGCGCACGAGCCGCATTCTCCTGGTCCGCAGCATCCTCGAAATCAGACAGCTCAGGAACAGAACCCGTGATCTTCGACGACTGACCCGGATTCGTACCCCAACTAACGTAAGGCTCCAGAGCAGCGCAATCTATCTCAACCTCAGCGTCGAACTCCGCATCGCAATCCGTGGACAGACCCCTCCAGACATTCACAGCCTCCTGGAACTCACCGCCCTTTGGAGAAAAAGGGCGGCCCTCCAGCCACTCGAACGTAGTCTCATCCGGGGCTATCATCCCCGCACGCGCACCGGCCTCTATGCTCATGTTGCAGACCGTCATACGACCGTCCATGTCGAGGCCGCGTATAGATTCGCCGGTGTACTCCAACACGTGCCCCACACCCCCGGCCACACCCATCTGACCGATAGCAGCAAGGATCATGTCCTTCGCGCTCACCCCTAAAGGCAACTCCCCCTCGAAGCGAACCTCCATCGTGGCAGGACGCTGCTGACGAAGCGTCTGCGTCGCCAGAACGTGCTCAACCTCCGAAGTCCCAATCCCAAAGGCCAGAGCCCCGAAAGCCCCGTGCGTCGAAGTATGCGAATCCCCGCAAACTATCGTCTTGCCTGGCTGCGTGTAGCCAAGCTCAGGACCGATGACGTGCACTATCCCCTGCCGGGGAGACTCTATGTCATACAGCCTGACCTCAAAATCCTCGCAGTTCCTCCTCAAAGCCTCAATCTGATTGCGCGCTATCGCGTCCGTGATAGGCCCGGGCCGCAAGTCCGTAGGAACGTTGTGATCCACCGTCGCCACCGTCAACTCAGGCCGCCTGACCGACCGGCCAGCCAAACGTAGCCCGTCAAACGCCTGTGGTGACGTCACCTCATGCACGAGGTGCAGGTCGATGTACAGCAACGGCGGCTGACCCTCAGGCTCTGCCACCACGTGCCTATCCCAGATCTTTTGGAACATCGTCTTTGACAACGGCGACCTCGGCTCCTCTCATAAATGGACCACCGAAAACGGAAAGTCCAGCCTTACACCTACACCACCGCAACAGACTGCGGCGGCGAAGTCTGCATACCGATCGCAAGAGCGCGGTTGATGGCGTTGACGTAAGCCTTCGCAGACGCCACCACTATGTCCGTAGAACTCCCCCGACCAGAATACGTCCAACCGTCCTTCTCGATGCGAATCGTCACCTCACCCAACGCGTCTATCCCCTCCGTTACGGAATTCACGGCAAACTCCGTAAGCTTCACCTCACCCTCGATCAGCGCGTCGATTGCCTTGCAAACCGCATCCACAGGACCCGTACCGCGCGCCGTGTGCGTCTTCTTCTCTCCATCCGGATGCTCCAGAGACACCGTCGCCTCAGGCGTAACGTCGTCTCCGCAAACCACGTGAACCTTGTCCACCTTGTACGCCCGCTCAGTATCCGCAAAGCGAAAATGCTCAGCCATCAGAGATTCCAGATCCGCGTCCGTAACCTCACGCTTGCGGTCCGCAAGGCTCTTGAAAGACGCAAACACGTCGTCCACACCCTCCTCCGACACCGAGTAGCCAAGATCCCTCAATCGCGAACGCAGACCGGCGCGACCGCTCAGCTTGCCCAGCACCAACGCCTCCCCACGCCAGCCCACGGACTCCGGCTCCATGATCTCGAACGTCGTTCGCTCCTTCAGGTAGCCGTCCTGGTGGATCCCTGAAGAATGCCGAAACGCATTCTGACCAACAACCGCCTTGTTGTACTGCACCGGAAAACCAAAAATCGCACTGATCAAACGGCTCGCAGGACCAATCTCGCGGGTATCCACCCCGGTAAACGCCCGGTAATGGTCCCGCCTCGTCTCGATCGCCATGATCACCTCCTCCAGAGCGGCATTGCCCGCCCGCTCACCCAACCCATTGATACAACCCTCGACCTGACGAGCGCCGTTCTCCACAGCAGCCAGGCTGTTGGAAACCGCCATCCCCAGGTCGTTGTGGCAATGCACGCTCACCACAGCACGATCGATGTTCGAAACGTTCTCGAATATCCCGCGAATGAGAGAACCAAACTCCCGAGGATTGCTATAACCCACAGTGTCCGGAATGTTCACTGTCGTCGCACCGGCATCGATTACCTGAGTCAGCATCGAATACAGGTACTCAGGCTCCGTACGAGACGCGTCCATAGGGGAAAACTCAACGTCCTCGACATAGCCCTTGGCACGCTTCACGGCATCAACCGCCATGCCCATGATCGTCTCCCGATCACGCCGCATCTGGTGAAGAATGTGAATCTCTGATGACGACAGAAACGTGTGAATGCGAGGCCGAGCAGCCCCCTCGAGCGCACGTCCCGCCGCGTCGATGTCCCCCGCAACCGCACGCGAAAGAGACGCTATCACCGGACCCTCGATCTCACGAGCCGCACGTTGCACAGCCTCGAAATCCCCAGCAGAACTCGCCGCAAAACCCGCCTCGATTACGTCAACACCAAGACGAGCCAACTGACGAGCGATTCGCAGCTTCTCCTCGACCGTCAGACCCGCCCCCGCCGACTGCTCACCGTCACGAAGCGTCGTGTCGAAAATTATCACACGATCATCGCTATCCGATCTCGTTTTTGTTGTCATCGCAATCTCTCCCATATTCCGAAGCGCCCGAACTCCCCCAAGACGGACGCCCCATAGCAAAATACTGGGGCCGGACCCTTACCCCCCTATGCCGTGGACTCCAGCCACGGCATCATGTCGCGAAGCTCTTTACCTACTGACTCGATGGGATGGTCCGCATCCTCCTTGCGCAACCGGCTGAAACGGTGCAAACCCTCGTCGTTCTCCGCAATCCACTCCCGCGCGAACGCACCCGACTGAACATCCGCCAGCACCTTCCTCATGTTCTCCTTGACGTGATCGTCAACCACGGCTGGACCTCGAGAGTAGTCCCCGTACTCGGCTGTGTCGCTAACCGAGTACCTCATGTAGCCAAGACCACCCTGATAGATCAGGTCCACTATCAGCTTCAACTCGTGCAGCACCTCGAAATACGCAGATTCCGGCTGATACCCAGCCTCCGTCAGAACCTCGTACCCAGCCTTGATCAACGCAGTGACCCCCCCGCAAAGCACAGCCTGCTCGCCGAATAGATCAGTCTCCGTCTCCTCCTTGAAGGTCGTACCAAGTATGCCGGCCCGACCCCCGCCAACACCCTTCCCATACGCCAGCGCAAGCTCACGCGCACCGCCGCTCGCGTTCTGGTGCACCGCAACAAGGCACGGCACACCCAAACCCTCCGTGAACACGGCGCGCACGCGGTGACCGGGAGCCTTCGGAGCGATCATCACCACGTCCACCTCCGGCGGAGGCGCTATCTGCCCGTAGTGGATCGTAAAACCGTGCGCAAAGAGCAACGTCTTGCCGCGCCCAAGGTTCGGCTCAACAGCATCACGGTAAACCATCCCCTGTTTTGTGTCCGGCAATAGCATCACGATCACGTCGCCGCGCCGCGCAGCCTCCGCATTGTCCACCACCTCAAGCCCGTCGGCCTCCGCCTTCTGCTTGCTCCGGCTACCCTCGTACAAACCTACGATCACGTCGAAACCGTTGTCCTTGAGGTTCAACGCGTGAGCATGACCCTGACTCCCGTAGCCTATGACCGCCACGGTCTTCTCCCGCAGCGGAGAGTCGTCTATGTCATTGTCGTAGTACAGCTCTGCCATTCTTTCGTTGCCTTTCAAATGCTCTCTTCACACGCTGCCGCTATCGCCAACCGGCCCAAGACCAGAACCCGATTCGTCCGTCATGCCTATCGAACCCACCTCGAACTCACCATCCGAGCCGCCAGTAACCAGGCTGCCGCGCAACGTAGCCACGCGGCCCGTGCGCATCACCTCCTGAACTCCATACTCATCCAGAAGCTTCACGAGAGAGTCGATCTTCGATTGGCCGCCTGTGATCTCCACCGTGAGGCTCTCAGCAGCAACGTCCACGACGTTCACACGGAAGATACCCACCAACTCGATGATCTCGCTGCGGGTTTCAGGCGTCGTCCTGACCTTGATCAGGGCCAACTCACGCCACACCAGGTTCTTGTCCGTAATGTCCGTCACCTGCACAACCTCCACAAGCCGGTCCAATTGAGCCGCAACAAGAGCAACGATATTCTGAGGACCCTCCACCACAAAGGTCATACGAGACAAACCCGGCGACTCAGAGCGGCCCACCGCAAGACTGGCTATGTTGAAACCGCGGCGGCGAAACATCCCCGCAATCCGGGCAAGAACGCCAGGCCGGTCCTGCACCAGCGCAGTTATCGTGCGAACCCCCGCACGTATACCGTAATCGTTGGTCATACAAGCGTCCCGCTAAAGCGGCTCCTCGATCAGCTCTTCAACACTCTGACCGCTCGGAATCATCGGGTAGACGTGGTCCACACGGTCGATCACGAAATCCACCACCACAGGACCAGGGTGGTTGTTCGCCGCCAGTATCGCAGGAACAACCTCCTCCTGCTCCCTCACGCGCAAGCCCTTGATCCCAAAGGCCTCCGCCAACTTCACGAAGTCCGGGTTGGCAGTGTAAGCATCCGCCTGATGATCATGGTTATAGAACAAGTCCTGCCACTGCGTAATCATCCCCAGGTGATTGTTGTTCAAAATGGCGTACTTCACAGGCAAACGGTTCTCCGCAACCGTCGCAAGCTCAGACATCGTCATCTGGAAACCGCCGTCACCGCACACAGACCACACCAACTCCCCAGGACGAGCCACCTGAGCCCCCATCGCAGCAGGAACCTCGTAGCCCATCGTCCCAAGACCGCCGGAACTCAGCCAGGAATTCGCGCGCGTAAATCGATAGTGCTGCGCAGCCCACATCTGGTGCTGACCAACACCCGTAACCACAACCGAACGGCCTTTCGTCACCTCAGAGAGACTACGAATCACCTGCTGCCCAAGCAGCCGGTCCGTCTCAGGTATCCTCAGCGAAGGATGCTCCGCCTTCAGATGCTCTATGTGACGCACCCATTCCTCGTGCGTTGCCCGCTTCACCAACGGGTTCAACTGATCCAGAACCTGCCGAACGTCACCCATAACCGTAACGTCTACGCGAACGTTCTTGTTGAACTCCGCAGGGTCGATGTCTATGTGCACCTTCCGAGACCCGCGAGAAAAACGGCTCGCATCCCCAACTATGCGGTCGTCAAAGCGGCTACCAATCGCAATCAACGCATCCGCATGATCCAGCGCCAGAGACGCATACGCCATGCCGTGCATACCCGGAAAGCCCACGCTAAGAACATGGTCCTCCGGAAAGCACGATATCCCCAGCAAAGTGGTTACAACCGGAATCTGCGCCTTCTCAGCAAGCTCCCGCAACTCCCTGTAAGCCCGTGAAATGATCACCCCGTGCCCCGCAAGGATCACAGGACGCTCAGCAGAGTTGATCACCTCCACCGCAGCCGCGATCTCAGACTCCGCAGCCGCACCAGGCGGCCGGTAACCAGGCAAGTCCAGACTCTCAGGATAAACATACTCAGCAGATTCCTGAAAAACGTCGCGAGGTATGTCTACCAGCACTGGACCCGGACGACCCGTGCTCGCTATGTGAAAAGCTTCCTTGATCGTCGATGCAATCTCCGAGGCCCTCATGACAAGATAGTTATGCTTCGTAATCGGAAGCGTAGCCCCGGTGATGTCCGTCTCCTGGAAAGCGTCCGTACCAATGCCCGCACGACCCACCTGACCCGTGATGGCAACCACCGGAACAGAGTCCATCATCGCCGTCGCAAGACCCGTTATAAGGTTCGTAGCCCCAGGACCCGAAGTCGCAAACGCAACCCCCACACGACCGCTCGCACGAGAATATCCATCCGCAGCATGAGCAGCCCCCTGCTCGTGCCGTACCAGAATGTGACGCAACTGCGGGTACTCGGAAAGCGTCCCGTAAAGAGGCAAGATAGCCCCGCCGGGCAAACCAAATACCACGTCCACGCCCTCGCGTATCAGACTCTCGCAAACTATCTGTCCGCCCGTTTTCGTGGACATCCCAGTCTCCGACTCAGTTTTCCCGCTATCCCCTGAATCACGCCGGGGACGCGTATCAATCGCAACCCAACTCAACGAGGCGGCGATAGAGGGCAACAAAAAAAGCCTCGCCCTCCAAAGGACGAGACCTGAATCCCGCGGTACCACCTCGATTGCCGACCGGATCCGGAATACCAGACCCGCAACGACCGCTCATTGCCGTAACGCGGCAAACGTTCGACCCTACAGCCCCCAGAAAGCCGGGACGTTCAGACCAAAAGCTCCCGGGCGAGTTCCCAAGCGGACAGGCGCCGGTTCACACCAACCACCGGCTCTCTCGCGCCCGCCAATCTCGGTAATACTCCCGTTCACAGCCTGTATAACCATACAGGATAACAGCCAAAACGCTTGATGCAACGCTGCATCCGGCGCGCTCACAGCCCTCAACCCGGCAAGCTGTAAAACAACATTCGCAAACGCGCACGCACTCTATATGATGCTGTACCGGACGACCCGACCACCCAGCGCCGGATGTCCACCGACCCCCGCCAGGAGAACGGATCGTGTACCAGGCTCGACAAGCCGCCCGCGTACATAATCATCATGCTAGGCCCTACACGGCCCAAGACCTTGAACCATTCGCCGCTCTGCTACAGCGCATCGGACCCCATGGACACCTCGACTGGCCAGCCTCCCCGCGTGAACTGAAGGCATACCTAGACGCCCCAAGAGTACAGCCCAGGCAAAACCTGTTCGTCACAGGCCAGCGATGCCGCCTCACAGCCTACGCGTTTGCATACCCCGAACTGAACATAGACCGGGCCGTGATCGGCGTTGGTGTGGAACCGGAACTGGCAGATACCAACCTGACACGCCAATTGATAGACCGGGCACTCGACCGAGCACGAGAACAGGGCGCAAAAGTCGCCCACCTCGCCGATGACAAGAATCCGACCCGCACCAACGCTATACGCCAAATCGGATTCAAGCCGGTAGCGCGAATGCTGAGAATGAGCCTCTCCAACCCCTCCCCGGACGCTTCCAAACCCTCTCCAATACCCAACGGCTTCTCCCTCCGGCGCGGCAAGCAGGATGAAGCCACCCTGCTCACCTCAATGCAAAACGAAGTCTTTGAAGGATCGTGGGGATACTCCCCCAACAGCGTCGAAGAGGTTGAAGCCAGACTCCGAATGCCCGGAACAGGCCCCGAAAACCTGCTCATCGTAGAGGACGACCACGGTCGCGCCGCCGCATTCAACTGGACTCGCATAGCCCCGCCTGAGCCAACCCCGGACACCCACGCTAATACATCCCAAGGCAATCCAGAACCCGAACTCATCGGATACATACAAATGACCGGAGTCCTTCCAGATTACAGAGGGGCAGGACTGGGCAGCTCCACAGTCGCCGCCGGAGTGGCCCAACTCGCCAACGCAGGCGCTAAGGAAATCCATCTGGAAGTGATACAAGCAAACAAACCCGCCCTGCACATATACACGCGGGCCGGATTCAAAACCCATCAGATCATAGACTGGTACGAATTGGCATTGGCGTAGAGACTTACGGCCCCATGCACCTCACTCTTGCCGCAGCAGCCAATGAACCCTTGGAAAACCCGCCCCGGACGTTGCCCGCTGCCTCAAGTGTGCGTAGAATCCGCAAGTGCGAAGCTGCCCGTACCGCGCTTCCTCCGAATACCCGATTCGCGCCAAGTCCGCGTAGAATCTTAAACTGCGGAGAGAAAAATCTGCATAGGCTGGTGGCCGGCTCTTGCGCCCACTGCGCCGCCCCGTACAGGCGGGAAAGTGCATCAGAAACCAGGCCCTGAATCCTCGGAACCGGAGACCGATAAGCCGCGAGAAGCATGCGGCGTTATTGGAGTATACCTCCCGAACGAGCAGGCCTCCCGACCCGCCTTCTTCGGCCTGTTTGCCCTGCAGCATCGAGGCCAGGAAAGCGCAGGAATCTCCTCCTCAGACGGCCAGGACATCTTCACACGCACCGAAATGGGCTTGGTCAACCAGGTCTTCCGGGAAGAAGACCTCTCCACTCTGCCCGGCTCCATGGCCATCGGCCACACCCGATACTCAACAATGGGGTCGAGCTTGCAGTGCAACGCCCAACCCCTGCTGGCCCAAGGCCCCCATGGAACCTTGGCCCTCGGGCACAACGGCAACCTGATCAATGCGTCTGAACTCAGAACCGAGATATCCGAAGAGTGGGGCGCCGAGTTCAAGGGATCCAGCGACTCCGAAGTCATCGCAGAAATGTTCGCCAAGGCCCCAGGCGAGGATTGGGAAGAACGCTCCGCATACTGCATGAGACGATTGCAGGGCGCCTACTCGCTGGTCATGCTCACCAAAGACGAACTCGTAGGAGTAAGAGACCCACTCGGAGTAAGGCCCCTTTGCCTAGGAAAACTCAACGGCGGATGGATCCTAGCCTCCGAGTCCTGCGCACTCGATAACATCGGAGCCGAACTCGAACGAGAGGTACGGCCCGGAGAAACCATCGTCATCAACTCACGCGGCCTCAGGTCCTTCACACGCCCCGGCGGGCCAGACCAACACTCCCTGTGCATCTTCGAGCAAATCTACTTCGCACGCCCGGACAGCGTACTCGATGGCAATCTCACCTACGAGGTCCGCACCAGAATGGGCGCAGAACTATTCCGACAGCGCCCAGCCAACGCAGACCTCGTGATCGGGATACCCGACTCCTCCACCCCTCACGCCGTCGGTTACGCCGCAGCCGCAGGCATACCATACGGCGAAGGAATCATTCGCAATAGATACGTGGGACGCACCTTCATCGAGCCCGATCAACGCATGAGAGACGTAGGCGTACAGGCCAAGTTCAACGCCATGGCACGCGTGATACAGGGCAAGAGCATAGTCGTCGTCGATGACTCCATCGTCCGATCAACCACCATAATCAGGGTCATCAAGATGCTCCGCTCCGCAGGAGCAAAGGAAATACACGTCCGGGTAGCAGCCCCGCCCATCATCTCCACCTGCCCCTTTGGAGTTGACATGGCCACCCTGAGAGAGTTGATCGCCGCCAACAAGACCATAGAAGAAATAAGAGACTACATCGGCGCAGACACCCTCGGCTATCTCAGCGTGGAGGGCCTGATGAAGACAGTCGGAGCGAGCGCCGGAAGCTACTGCAAAGGCTGCTTCACAGGTCAATACCCCATACCCGTGCAGCTGGAAATGAACAAGATGCAGTTGGAGCCGGTCAAATAGCCCTCAAGAACACCCGCTTCACATACCGCGATGCCGGCATCGATCTTCAACAGGCAGCCGAGGTAAAGGAACGAATCCATGACCTCGCCGCAAAGACGCTAGGACCAAAAGCGATCAGTGGGCCGGGATCCTTCGGAGGCGTATTCGATCCTGACCCCGCAGCCAGCACCCTGCTTGTGGCCAGTACCGACTCGGTAGGCACCAAGATACGCATCGCTCAGGCCCTCGGACAATATGACACGCTGGGGCGAGACATCGTAAACCACTGCGTCAACGACATACTCCCGGCAGGCGCAACACCGCTATTCTTCCTCGATTACATAGGCGTCGGCGAACTAGATCAAGACGTGGTAACCGCGTTGGTCGGAGGGGTCGCCTCAGCCTGCTACGACGTCGGTTGCGCCCTCCTAGGAGGTGAAACCGCAACACTCCCAGGCATCTATGCCACCGGAGACTTCGACCTGGCAGGATTTATCGTAGGAAGCGTCGAAAGAAACCGCCTGCTCACACCTGCGTCAACACAACCCGGAGACGCCTTGATAGGAATACCCTCAAGCGGTCTCCACACCAACGGCTATTCACTGGTGCGATCCGTGTTCCACCTTGACCGCAACACGGACGCCCTTGCCGCACCGCTCCCGGAAGATGGACGCACACTGGGGGAAGCCCTGCTTGAGCCGCATCGGCAGTACCTGCACCAACTCCGGCCTGTGCTCAACCGCATCAAGGGACTAGCCCACGTCACCGGCGGAAGCTTCCACAAGAACCTGCCCCGTTCCCTGGCTCCAGGCTTGGCCGCCGAGATAGACCTCGATTCATGGACTCCGCCTCCCCTGTTCCGCTTCATACAGGAACAGGGCGTGGACGCTGCGGAAATGTACCGCGTTTTCAACATGGGCGTCGGCATGGCGGCCATAGTGGGCGGCGACGTTGCCGACGAGGTGCAGGAACATATCGACGGCTCATGGCGGATGGGCAGGGTGATCCATCAGAGCTCAAAAGACCGGATAAAGTTCATCGGAAGAACAGCAGACCAACTGCTCTAGAGACGCGAAAAAGGGAACGCACCAAATAATGAGGGAAAAGGCGTACGCCCTGCTGAGCGTGTACGACAAGACCGGAATCGAGCAGTTCGGACGCACCCTCGCGGACGCCGGATATCGCCTGATCAGCACTGGAGGGACGCTGGAGACCCTCCGGAACGCCGGTCTGGACGTGCAGCAGGTGGCCGAGGTCACAGGATTCCCGGAGATACTCGACGGGCGAGTAAAGACGCTCCACCCCGCGATACACGGCGGCCTGCTCGCAAAGCGGTCAGACCCCGCGCACGCCGAGCAGCTTGCGCGCCGAGGCATCTCGCCGATAGACGTGGTGGCCAACAACCTCTACCCGTTTACCGAGACCGTGAGACGCAATAACGCTACCCTCCAGAACGCACTGGAAAACATCGACGTCGGCGGGCCCGCTATGACGCGGGCGGCAGCCAAGAACTTCCACGACGTCATCGTCGTCGTGGATCCATCAGACTACGAGCGAGTAGGCCGACTCATCTCCACCGGGAACGTGCCGCTGGACGAACGCAGAAAGCTGGCCGCCAAAGCCTTCCAACACGTAGCCCTCTACGACACCTCGATCTCCACTTACTTGCGAGCAGACCGGCGCATCGGCGCGCACCTGCCAAAGGAACTCACCGCAGGATGGTCGCTCGTCCGTACACCCCGATACGGAGAAAACCCACACCAGACCGGCGGCATCTATTCATCACCGGGCGAGACCGGAGGAGTGGTAAACGCCGAACAACTGCACGGCATCGAGATGTCCTACCTGAACTACTTAGACGCCGACGCCGCCTGGCGCGCCGCTTTCGGATTCCCGCAACACGCGGTAGCGATAGTCAAACACGCAAACCCCTGCGGCCTGGCAGTGCGCAACCGCCAGGAGGAAGCCTTCAGGCACGCCTTGGAGGGAGACCCGATATCGGCCTACGGAGGCATCATCGGATTCAACTCGGTCGTCACAATGACAACGGTCAACGCTATGCGGGGACTCCTCTCAGACGTGATTGTGGCGCCGGACTACGAAGCAGACGCCCTCAAAGCGCTGAAACGCCGCAAGAGAACGCGAATACTTCGGGCCGCACACCCCGGGAACTCACTCGTAGACATCAGGTCGATATCAGGCGGAGCCATCGTGCAGACGCCCGACGACATCCCTGAAGACCCATCCGCGTGGCAAGTAGTCACCAAACGCCCGCCAACCGATGCCGAGCAGGCAGACTTGGAATTCGCATGGCAGGCGTGCAAGTACGTCCACTCCAACGCCATCGTACTAGCACAGGACCGGGCCATAGTGGGTATGGGTGCAGGGCAACCCAACCGTGTCAGCAGCGTTGAAATAGCCGTGCGGGTCGCTCGCAGCCGCGCCGCCGGCTCTGTCCTCGCATCCGACGCCTTCTTCCCCTTCCAGGACGGAGTCGAACTCGCTGCAGAGGCAGGAGTGACCGCGGTCATTCAGCCGGGGGGATCCATAAAAGACGAGGAGGTCACCGCAGCCGCCAACAGGCTAGGGCTCGCCATGATACACACCGGCGTCCGTCACTTCCTGCACTGAGCCGCCGGACAAACTGTCGCAAGGCGCATCTCATATACCGGATTCATGAACATGAAAACCTCCGTAGACATAGCAATACCGGTGCTAAATGAGGAAAACTCTCTGCCACTCTGCATTTCCAGGCTCACCAGGTTCATCGATAGACATCCCGAACAAGACTGGAAGATCACCATCGCCGACAACGGCTCCACCGACCGAACGCCTGAAGTAGCCTGTGACCTGGCCCAGGCTGACCCGCGAGTAGGGATGCTGCGCATAGACCAACGAGGACGAGGACGGGCTCTCAAAAGGGTATGGACCGAGAGCGACGCAGAGGTGAGATGCTACATGGACGTGGACCTCTCCACCGACTTGCAGAGCCTCCCGCACCTGATCGCCGCAGTCGCGGACGAGGGCTACGACATCGCTATCGGATCGCGATTGAGACCGGGCTCAGTCGTAGAAGGGCGCAGTCTCAAACGCGAAATCACCTCCCGAGGCTACAACCTGCTCATCAGATTGATGTTTTGCTCAAGCTTCAGAGATGCCCAGTGCGGCTTCAAAGCCATATCCGCAGACGCAGCAATGGCCCTCGCCCCCTTGGTAAAGAACAACAATTGGTTCTTCGACTCCGAACTCCTACTGATCGCCGAAAAGTTCGGATACCGCATAAAGGAAGTGCCCGTACACTGGAAGGACGACCCAGACTCTCGCGTTCGTATCGTCTCAACCGCAATGGAAGACGTAAAGGGATTGCTACGGCTCAGATTCGGCGGGATGCCCCGCAAAAACTCCGGCCCTTGACCCTCCGCCCAGCGCGTCGATAGAGTTGAACACAGCCCCAGTCACATCTTCAACGCTGAAATACAGGAACCTGAATGACCACCCGCGATTTCGAAATCGCACGCTCTGTGCTGGTGGGCGATACCGCCGACATATACCTGCACCGAACCCTTACCATCCTTCGCAACGAGGGCATCAACCCCGACGTGGCAGTGGAGTTCACCTCAGATCGGGATGGAGTGATCGCAGGCGTCGCCGAGGTGCGTTCGCTCCTCAGCCGCGTCCTGCCAGAAACCGGCCGCGAAGTTTGGGCCCTGGAAGAGGGATCTCACATGGCCCGGGACGAGGTATGTCTGCGGATTCGAGCGCCATACGCCGCGTTCGGCCTATACGAGACCGCCGTGACAGGCGCCTTGTCGGCATCCTCAGGATGGGCCACCGGCGCCCAGGAATGCGTCGAAGCTGCAAATGGCGTGCCGGTAATGTCCTTCGGAGCCAAGTACGTCCACCCCTCCGTTGCAGGCATTCTGGACTACTCCGCATGTGCAGGCGGATGCCAGGCATGCTCAACAGTCCTTGGCGGACGCCTCACCGGCCTAACGCCCTTTGGAACCATGCCGCACTCCATGATTCTGCTCATCGGAGACACCGCCCGCGCCGTAACCGCATTCGACCGACACATACCCCCAGAGGTCCCAAGAGTAGCCCTTGTCGACACCTTCAGAGATGAGGGTGAAGAGTCACTGGCCGTAGCCAGCCACATGAGAGAACGCCTGAGAGGCGTGCGGCTCGATACGCCGCGTGAGCGAGGAGGAGTCACACCCGAACTCGTACACGAGGTGAGAGCCAGACTCGATCAAGGCGGTTTCAGGCACGTAGACATCTACGTCAGCGGCGGTCTGGATCCTGAGCGAATCAAGGCATTCAACAAAGCAGAAGCGCCGGTAAGCGTCTTTGCAGTAGGGAGATACATAGCCGCATCGCCTCCCATCGGTTTCACCGTAGACATTAAAGAGATAGACGGCCGACCTGTGGCCAAGCGAGGACGCATTCCGGGAATCAGAGAGAATCTACGGCTCGAGAGAGTACTCTAGCCCGGCCCAAAGAGCTCGATGCGCAGCGCTCGTCCCAGTGAAGGGTCAACTCTGGCCCACTCGGCAGGCCGCTGCCCGGCAACCCACGCGATACCCGCGGGAGACTCGACCAGAGGCACCCTGTCCCGCCATCTGCGCGGCACCCCAGCGTTTACCAGGAAATCCTGTAACTTGACCGGCCCCGACGCGCCCAGCGGGTGAAAGCGATCGCCCGCCCGACGCGATCGCACCACCAAAGGTTGCTCGACAAGCCAAGGCGCCAGCATAGCCGTATACCCGCGCCCCGCCTCTAACGATTCAACCCCCTGCTCCTGCGCAACAAGCCTGAACCCCCCCGCCAGGTGTGTTTCCCCCGGCGTCTTGAGACTCTGCTCGGCAACCCATGGCGGATAGGGGCAATCACTGTCCAAATCTTCCGCCAGCGCAAGCCGAACGCTTTCGCGATCTGAAACCATCACCAGACCGCCCGGAAGATCGAGCGACGCTCCAGCCCGGCCGCATCCTACTTCGAGCATGTCCTCTAAATGCACGCCCGAAAGTCCCTCGAGCGTTCCCGCAACCGACTCGTACGCGCACATCATCACCCGACGGGCCACCGCCTTGTGCAAGCCCCGGATCCGGGTTTTCGAGATCGCAACCCCGCCGTCGGATGCGCTGATTGCAGCCTCTGCCGCACCTCGCGCCAACTCATCGATTACCTCGAAGTCGCCCTGAGCGCTCTGACCCAGCCGATAGATCGCCTCCGCTACTGCCGGATTGATCGATTCCAGTGCAGGTATCGCCTCCACCCTTAAGCGATTGCGAGGAAACTTGGTGTCAGCATTGGAGCGGTCAATCAGTGGTTCCAGGCCGCGCTCCTGGCAGTACCGAACAGCCTCGCTCCGCCGAAGAGCCAACATCGGCCGCACAACACGAAGCCGCCGACCATCGCCCGATATGGGCAGATCGACCGCGTGGCGCATACCCGCGACGCCCCGCAGACCGGCCCCCCTGACGATGTTGAGCAATATCGTCTCGGCCTGATCATCGAGGGTATGCCCCGTAGCGACAGCCTGAGCCCCGGCCCTGTCCGCCGCCTGCGACAGGAACTCATAGCGCAATTCCCGAGCCGCCGCTTCTAGCGACGTGCCAGTGTCGCGAGCGTAGCCGGACACGTCCCCGGCGCCTGCGTCATACTCGACGCCCAAACGACAGCAAGTGGCCTCAGCGTATGCCGCATCCCTGTCGGATTCCGCTCCCCGTAGGCGGTGATTGAAATGCGCTGCAACAATCTCCAAACCCGCACCGGCTCTCAAAGTGGCGCAAGCCAGCAGAAGAGCCGACGAATCAGGCCCGCCGGAGAATGCAATGACCAGGGGGCGGCTCAGATCGATTGACGCGCGACAGAGACCAGCCTCAACCGCCTTGGAAAATCTGTCTATAGTCGCCATGTCCTACTGAGATGCACTGGCCGAGAGCCGCCCAAGCGCCGCCGAAGGGGATTTCAGCATACTGCCATTACTCAGGGCTAGGCAAACAGCCGAACGCTTCAGGAACGCACGATGCATAGAGACAGAACAGGTCTGGTGAAGGCTATCCGCCAACCTGCTTTGCCGCTTGGAAGATCATCAACCTTCCTGACCTCGACGAGCCCAGTCAGCGTTTTCAAACATGTTCAAGCCGGGGTCTGCGACTACTCCGCCAATCGATTCCGGAGGATGCGACCTGATGTAGTCCTCGTCGATCTCCACTCCCCAGCCAGGTCCCTCCGGCACCGGGAAGTATCCGTCCACCACTTCCGGGTAGTTCGTCCCCGCCCGTTTCACAAACAAGTCGGCGAAATCGTTGAAGTGCTCCAGTATCTTGCCGTTGCGCAGCGTCAGCATGAGGTGCAGAGCCGCCGAGGTCGAGATGATGCCGCCCACGTTGTGCAGGGCTACCATGACCGAGTGGGTCTCCGCAGTAGACGCGATTTTCTTGGCCTCCAGGATGCCTCCGCTCTGAGTAATGTCCGGCTGCACTATGTCCACCGCGCCGCTCATCCACAGAGGTACGAACTCCGGCGCCCCGTACAGCCGCTCGCCGGTGGCTAGGGGCAGCGACGTATGCTGGCGCACTGAATTGAGAGCAAGAATGTCCGAAGGGCGCACAGGCTCCTCGATCCAGCCAACGTTGTAACGCTCCACCATACGAGCCACCTCGCGCGCCTGGTGAGGAGCGAAGCGGCCATGCATCTCCAGCATGATTTGCGCCCTGGTACCAGCCACCGATGCCACGGCCTCTATGAGATCGAGCGACTTATAGAACTCAGGCCGCTCCAACTCCAGATCCCCGTTACCAAAAGGGTCGAACTTCATTGCCCGGTACCCGCGCTCCATGACGCGCCGCGCCGCAGCCGCGAACTGCGAAGGGGAGCGTTCCACCGTGTACCAGCCGTTCGCATAGGCAGGTACGCGATCCTTCACCTGCCCGCCCAGCAGTCGATAGACGGGTTGACCGCACGCCTTGCCGATAATGTCCCAGTACGCCAGTTCCACGAGCGCCAGCCCCGTGTAGACCACCTCACCGGGCTTGCCAAAGTCGAGCAGCGTCATACGGCGGTAAAGGGCCTCGACGTTGAAGGGGTCGTGCCCGATGAAGTGGCGTTCCGCGTCCCGCAGATACTCAGTCACCGTGTGCGTCTTGCCGAGTACACGTGCCTCCCCGACCCCGGTTATCCCCTCATCCGTTTCCACGAAAACGTAAGTGAGGTTGCGCCAGGGCGTACCCAGTACAGCAGTTCTGAACGACGTGGTCTTCATGGGTGGAAGTTCGAGTGCTGAACCTGAACAGTGCGCCGCTAGGGCTACTGCGGGGTTATTACGACAAGCCATTTTACGCTAGGCTCTTGCCGGATCTCTATGGCAGCGCGCCCAGGGTAGCAATGAGACTCAATGTAACCAACATACAGGATCTCGCCGCTTCGCAGTGTAGCCGAACAGCCATGAATTCGGAAAGGAAATTCATCAGGATCCTCTTCGCTCTTTGCCAACAGCAGCTTGTATGAACCCCTCGGAAAATCCACCACCCAAACGTCGCTGCCTGAACCGGATTTCCGACTCTGCTCCGAGATGTGCGATTCAATGGGCATGGTCTGTATAGGAACTATCTGAGCATCCCATTGAAATTCCTCCAGAGCATTGATACCTACAATCAGACTCTCGCCAACAGGACAATCAGATGGTTTGTCTCCCACATGTAAAATTTCACCGTTTCTGAAGCGACGCACGGTACCAGGGTTGCCACAGTTCTGAAGTGCAAAAGAGGGAATTCCGGGTTCTCTTTCATTTACTATCAACTGATAGGAACCCTCAGTAAATTCACCCACCCACTCACCATTTCCAGTGCCCGATATGTTGATAATCTGTGAGCCAACAGAAGTCTCATCAGTGGAACTAGGCCCCGGAGTAGCATCAGGCGAGGGGGTAGCAGCGGGTGTTGGTGTTCCGCCAGCAGCTTCCGATAGGGCCAGCCACAGCCCGCCTTCATGATTATAATCTGCTCCAAACAAGAGAACGGGATGCTCATCGAGTATCGACACCTGCCAGGCCTGCCATCCCTCTGCATAGGCACCCGGGAAAAAATCAAAGTCAAAATCAGGATCCGGTTCTGTCACATATTTGGACCCTGCCGCCGAGAATATATCTAGATCGTACCGATCAACGTCGGCTATTTTATCAGAGGGTTCGGACATGTATCGGATGCCAAGTTTGAACAGAATCCATTCGTATCCCGGCTTAGGTAGGGCGTTAGATTCACGAGCAGCATACAAACGAATGTAGGCGGAAGGACCACGGAATAGACTGACGACTTCAAGCTCGAACGTTTTGGTGTCGATCGTAATGGTCCCTGTTGACCCAACAGGAACGGGATTATTCCGGGAATTCTCTGGCGTCTGCGGTGCAGGTGTAGCAACGGCCGATGCAACGATAAGAGACCATTGGCCGCAATTTCCATTAGCGTTGAATCCAGCGTCTGTAGGATATATTTCTACAACAGCGCCTGCTGCGTAGGATAAACGATCGTTAGCAATGATGTCGCCAAAGGTGCCGCTGAAGCCACTCAAACGCTCCCAGTAACAACCGGAACCTTTAGCGCTCCTGTACAAACCAGGGGCAATGTCCACACCCACTATCCATACTCCCGGGCCAAATGAGGTTCGCGGCCCGTTCGCCGACGGCGCAGCGGTTAGAGACCATTGGCCGCAATTTTCATTAGCGTTGAATCCAGCGTCTGTGGGCTCTATTTCGACAATAGCGCTTGCCGCGTCGGATAAACGATCGTTAGCAATAATGTCGCCAAAGGTGCCGCTGAAGCCACTCAAACGTTCCCAGTAACAACCGGAACCTTTAGCGCTCCTGTACAAACCAGGGGCAATATCCACACCCACTATCCATACTCCCGGGCCAAATGAGGTTCGCGGCCCGTTCGCCGACGGCGCAGCGGTTGGTGTGGCAGCAGCATGTTTAGCACGCAGTACGGGAAGTTGCTCCTGAACCGTTGCCTCCGACACAGCGAAGCCCAATCCCTCAACACCGGCCTCCGCTACCTTGAAGGTGTTGATCCCTAGGATTTCTCCCGCAAGGGAGAGCATGGGTCCACCGCTGTTGCCGGGGTTTATAGCGGCGTCGGTCTGAATGGCGTCAATAGAATATCGGGGGAGATAGCGGATGGCCGACACGATGCCCTTGGTCACGGTCGCCGCCCCATCAATGCCCAATGCGTAGCCGATGGCGACGACCTCATCCCCGGGATTCAGTTCCGAGGCGTCGCCGAAGGGCAAAGCCAAGAAGCTCCCGCAGCAGATACTGACCACCGCCAAGTCCCTGACGTCGTCCGTTCCCAACACCGTCCCTGTATAGGTGGATCCGTCGTTGACGACAACTTCGACCTGCGTAGCGCCTTCGACAACGTGATGGTTAGTTATAACGAAAGCAGTCCGATCCAGAGTTTCGAAGATGACGCCGGAACCGGACACCAAAGAGTTACGGATTCTCACCACCGCCGGCCTGACGCGCTGGACCATCGCGCTTATCGACGACGGAGGCGAGGTCTGCGTAGCTGTAGGCCCCAGAGTCGGGACTGCTGTGGGCGTAAACGTGGGAGTCGGTCCAAGAGTTGGCGTTGAAGTGGGAGTCGAGGCGGCTGTAGGCGTAAGCGTGGGAGTCAGTCCAAGGGTTGGCGCTGAAGTGGGAGCCGGGGTTGGCCGCGGCGTTGCGGCGGGCATTGACTCAAGGGGCTCGCTAAGCCAGATGCGGGTAAATTCGTCAGAAAAAGCGGGCGAATAACGAAGTTCCACCATCCTCTCGATTTCAGGCGGCCCATCTCTTTCGGGCACCTCGAAATACAGCAACCCCTCTACCTGCCTGCCACGGGGAATCTCAACTTCAGAAAGATGTTCTGGACAACCTTCACAAGAAAGAGGCGGATCATAGGAAAGACCCGATTGGCCGACGAGTTCAAATTCCCATCCAACTGAAAGTTGCGCGTCTTCCGTCCGATTGCCGCGAACGTTCTCGATCAGAACTCGTACTGGGTAGTTCTGGACATCGAATATTCCACTGTAGATAGTGGTAACTGGTGGGCCGTGGTCGAGAACAGTTACGTCGAACACTCCCAACTGGACCTTCTCCCCAAGTCTGGGCTGCAACCCAGAAAGAGGTTTAACCGGTAAATACGTCGGGACATCTCCCTCTGATGCTGTCAGTTCACTCAGATCAACGCGTACTTTGCGGGCTTCAGGTGGGTCATAAATCAATTCAACGGGCTGCCGACCGCCGGGAATGTCAAAATACAGATACCCTGTGAGGCTGCGGCCGTCCGGAATATACTCCCTGCTTATCTGGGAAGAACAGCCACTATAGCATGACCGCACAGCATCATACGTGACGCCATTCGCATCTCCCACTTCAAACTGAGAGGCAAAAAAACCGACCTCCCTTGAAGGTATTCCGCGATTGTTCGCGGCCTGAACCAGAACTCGGAATGTTGTGGCCCCAGGCGTCAGACTAACGCTTTTAGTGGCCGTCTCAACCTTGAAAACAGTAAGATCCAGATTGCCCACCGCGATAGACGACGGCAAAGGCAAGATCTGCGTAACTGTGGCCTCCGGAGTCGGGGCTGCAGTGGGCGTAAACGTAGGAGTCGAAACAGAAGTTGGCCGCGGCGTTGAGGTGGGTGCCAGCCACAGTGTCACCGTGGGGGTCGTCCGTGACCTCACAGTGGGCTCCGGCATTGCCCCGGAGCAGGCAGCCGCAACGAGCAACATGGCGACCACCGCAGCTATACCGCGAAAAAGGAAAGATAAGGAGGTTATTTGCCCCCTCTCCCTCCCTCGCCTACCAGGTCTGGTAGATGGACATCTTGTTCTCGTCAATGGTCTTGACGTCCAACAGACAGCACTTGCCCTCCGCGTTGAGCTGCCTCGCTCTGGCGATAGCCCCGCCGATCTCATCTGCATCCTCGACGGTGATGCCAACAGCTCCGAGCCCCTCCGCGATTCGCGCGTAGTCGCCGCCCATGTTCCCCGCGCCGTACTTCTCCATGGCAGTGGGGATACTCTGGTCGTAGCCGCCCATCGTTCCGTTATCCAACACGATAGTGGTGATTGCCACTCCGGAACGCACCGCGGTCTCGATGTCCAGCCCGGACATGCCAAAAGCCGCATCGCCCATGAAGTTCATGCAGAACTTATCTGGGTTCGCGATCTTGGAACCTATCATCAGCGGAATGCCATACCCGAGGTGGGTCGTCTTGCCCCATCCGATGTAGCCGTGCGGAACCGTCGCCCGATAGAAAGGCATGATCTGGTCGCGAGGATGTCCGGCATCGTGTGTGAGTATCGAGTTGTCGTGATCAACTGCCTTGTTGATCTCGTTGACCAGCCGATAAGGGTTGATTGGCTTTGATCCGGAGCCGAGTAGAGGGCTCCACTCCTCCAACCACTTGCGCTTAACGTCCGCCACGTCCTCTTGCACCGCGGTATCACCGCGCCGTCCGCCCTCACCGAGCTGAGCCTTCACCTCGTCGATCATCGCCTCAAGCACTAGCTTCGCATCGCCCGGCAGTCCCAAGTCTATCGAATAGTCCTTGTTGATGTCGTCCACGTTGTTCGTGGAGTGGATCATGAACTTGCCTTCGGAGGGAACGTCGATGCCGTAACTGGTTCTGGTCAAACTCGTTCCTATGCCAAGGTACACGTCCGATTCCTTCAACCACGTCCACACCCCAAGCGGCGCCGTGCGATTCGCCGCGCCCAGCGCGAGAGGATGGTCCTCCGAAATGGCGCCCTTGCCCTCCATAGTCGTCATCACCGGTATCTGCGTGAGCTCGGCAAGCTCCCTGAGCTCATCGGTAGCCTCCGCATAGAAGACGCCCTGGCCCGCACAGATGACCGGACGCTTGGCCGACAGCAACTTCGCAACCGCGTCATTGATGTCGCTCCTAGACGGCATGACCTTCCACTCCTGCGGAGATCGCCAAGTATCGAGGTTGTTGACCTCTCCCTGCATCACCTCGCGGTGTAGCTCGTAGACGACCGGGCCGGGACGACCGTTTCGCAGCGCGTGGAAGGCGCGACGGAGCATCGGCACGATGTAATCAGAGCTCGTGGGAGTCTCCGCCCACTTGGACACGTACTGATAGCTGAAAGTAGTCCGAAAGTGTGGCCGCACACTGGACTTATACAAGCCCGGACCATCGGGGAAATACATGATCGGTACCCCGTCGCCCCAAGCCTGAGCAATGCCCCCGAATGAGTTCTCAACGCCAGGACCGCCTTGCGATGCAAAGATGCTAGCCCTCTTGCCGTTGGTCATCCGGCTGTAAGCATCCGCGGCCATGATACCGCCCCGCTCTTGTCTGAATGTGATTGGTCGAATGTCCTCCTTCGCCACCGCCTCTATCAGCGGGTTGGAAGGAAAGCACGCTATCCACTCGACGCCCTCCATCTTCAGGATGCGGGCAATGGCTTCATAGCCGTTCATGGTCTGGACCTCCGTATGCCGTGAAGGATGGCGCGTCTGCCATCCATGCAGGTCAACTCCTGGATAGCCTCAGTGTATGCCCCGCCTCTCCGGGCCGCAATCAGTCGATGCCGCTCATGGACCGAAGAATATCCGCTTTTGCGAGTTGACATCGACCCCGTGCATGGTAAGAATTCACACTTGCCCCCATCTGAACCCGCCCATGCCCAATACATGCCCAATAGCAATCCCCGCGCTAAAGCTAGCCAGCAGGTGAGTCATGAACCAGATTGCAACCGGAACCCATTTGGCATCCCGAATGGAACGCCTTGACACGGAAACCGCCTTCGAAACTCTCGCCAAGGCCAAGGCTCTGGAGGCTCAGGGACACGACATCGTGCACTTGGAAATCGGCGAGCCAGACTTCGACACGCCTGCACACGTCAGGGAAGCCGCCAAGAACGCCCTGGACGACGGATACACCCACTACGGACCGCCACCGGGCCTGCCGGAAGTCAGAATGGCAGTGGCCCGCTACCAGTCGAAACGACAGGGCTACGAGGTTAAGCCGGAGAACGTCGTCTTCACGCCAGGCGGCAAGCCCGTAATCTTCTTCACCATCATGGCCCTCATTGAAGAGGGCGATGAGGTCATCTACCCCAATCCCGGTTTCCCAATATATGAATCGATGATCAACTTCACGGGGGGAAAGGCGATACCCCTACGACTGGCCGAAGAGTCTGGCTTCAGCGTTGACCTGGACGAGTTGCGCACCAAGGCCTCCAACTCCACCAAGATGATCATAGTCAACTCCCCCAACAACCCTTGCGGGAGCGTCATTCCGGAACAGGACCTCGAGGAGATCGCCAACATCGCCAAAGAGGTGGACGCGATCGTGTTGAGCGACGAAATCTATAAAGACTTCTACTACGAGGGAAAGCACGCATCCATCAGCCGGTTTAACGACATGAGGGATCGGACGGTCATACTGGACGGCCTCTCCAAGAGCTACGCCATGACCGGGTGGCGCACAGGGTACGGGGTGATGCCCGACTGGCTCGTCGAACCCATCTCGCGACTGATTATCAACAGCGTCTCCCAAACAGCCACTTTCTCGCAGATCGCCAGCATCGCCGCTCTCGACTCGCCACAGGACGCAGTAAGAGAAATGGTGGCCGAGTTCAAGACGCGACGCAAGGTCTTAGTTGACGGCCTCAACTCTATCCAGGGCATTAGCTGCCCCATGCCGCAGGGCGCTTTCTACGCCTTCCCCAACATCACCCGTACCGAACTGTCCAGCGGGGAATTTGCCAACCGCTGCCTGGAAGAAGCCGGGGTCGCGTTGCTGTCTGGAACGGCATTTGGCAACTTCGGGGAAGGTTACGTACGCATCTCTTTCGCCAACTCCGCAAAGAATCTCAACGAGGCAGTACGCCGAATCAGGCGCATGCTGCATGGCTGATCGACAGAAGCCCAGCTAAGGCGGCGGTCTGCTTCCGGCCCCAGGCCTCACGCATGTTCGCCTTGGCAACGATCCTAAGCCTCGTGGAGTTAGTTACCCCGCCTGTCCGACTAAAGCCTCGACAGCCTTTGAGAACGCCGCGTCCAAGATCCCTCGGACCAGGGAAAATTGACTCCCGCACGCCGAAAGCCCTCGTTTGGATATGGAACATTTCAAGGCGTCCTCAACTATCGCAACAACCGCGCGAAACCGTTTATCCCTGCCCCAGGACCGGGACGATAGAAAACGCGAAGGCGGGCAGCGTATCCCCCCTCATGCGCTGCCCGCCCGCTGAAATCTGCAATCGTTAGCTAGAGGCGTCGGGAGGTACTAGCATATAGCCCTTGCCGCGCACTGTACGGACTATCCCCTTGCCACCCGGTGTCTTCGCCAATTTGCGCCGCAGCCTGTACACCGTGACGTCCACAGCCCCGGCGTTGGGCGCCGAGCCATCATCCCAACATGCACTGAGAAGGTGGGATGGGGCCACGACGTTTCCCGCTGAACCAGCCAGAGCATAGAGCATGGAGAATTCCGTACGGGACAATGAAACCCCAACGCCTCCAATCACAGACTTCTCGGCAACCGGATCCAGCTTCATACCTGGCAGATCAATCGGCGATTTTTCATCAGGCGTAGCTCCTCTACCGGCGCGGGAGAGAATTTCGTCCAACTCAGCAACGTGTGAAGATACAGCCGGGACAGAACCTGTCGAGAACAGCCGGGCGGCGAATCCTATCAGCATTTCGGCTTGCTCCAGCGCCTCGATGCTTGGCGCCTGCACCTCGCTGTGGAGCAAGTACACGACCCCCAGCACGTCCATACCGCGAGTGATCGGCGCTGCGATCCCTGAACGATAACCCTGCTCCGTCGCCCAAGTCGGCAGCAAGTCAGCGCTAAGGCCGTCTGCCCCCACCGCAATAACCGAGCCTTGCCTCACCGCCCTGCCGGAGGCGGTATGGTCTTCCGCCGCCTCAATCGGTATCGATTCGAAAGCCAGGCCCGGTCGGGAAGAACTGACCGCACTGGGAACAAATGAATTGTCGCTCGCACGGAAGGACAGAATTACCGCCGTCGGGTATCCGGTAGCAATGAGCATACCGTCCGCAAGGGCCTTGCTTACAGCGTCGTCCCCCTTCGCCGACGACATACCGAGCATCGCCTGAACTAGGCGGCTCGATCTCGCCCCCTGACCCGCAAGGTTTGCCGCAGCCTCTTTGCTACTGAACTCGCGAAAACGCTCGTCGGCGATCAAACCCACAATGCCGCCGACCGCACCGATGCTGATAGCCGCGGCAACTATCACACTCACCTCGTTGGACGCTCCACCAACTCCACTAAAAGGTACGACCACCAGCGCCGCGCCCAATCCGGCGACAGATGCAGTGTAAGCTCCAACCCTGCCCAGCAGATGCCCAAAATATGGAACCAAGGCTATCGGGAGTGCGATCGCCGGGCTTGCCAACCCAAAGGTCCACAGGGCAAACGCCGCCAGTGCAGCCTCGACGCCGAGCATCACATAGACCCGGCGGCTCGACCGGCAACGAGCCAACCACACCAGTCGGACAAATACATACCACGCGGCGTAAGCCCCCGGGACCGCTAGTGCAAGCGGAAATGGCGCCTCGCTAAAGGAATTGAAGGAAAGGAATGCAGAACTGCCAAGCGCTGCAACTACAACAGCAGCCCGAATTGGCCGCGTGCCGCGCTCGGATTCCAGGAACTGCTCGTAAGTGTTCATCCGCACGAACCTAGCAACAAGGCCACACCCGGCGCACATGAAGCCTGATGCGAGTTTGGGCGAGTTGAATTAGGCACGGAGACGATGCCGCCGCGGGCATAGTTACGAAATTCGTTGACCTATCGACCGCAAACCCATAAAATCCGGGTTACGCCACATGACTCAGTCCCGCAAATCCCGATCCCCTATCTGGCAAGGGCTATTGACCCGCATTCGCCGACTATCAAGAAGCGAAAGCAGGCCGGATCTCGAAACCGTTACCCCCTCCCGGTCGGAGCCATCTGCCGCGACGCGCCTCGGCCGCCCCGGAGAAACCGCGAGCGAGCCCTCTTCAAGCGCAGACAGACCCGATGCTCCTCGACCCAACAACCGCGAGCGGCCGCAAGAACGGATCCCTCGAAGTGGCGGCCATGTCGGGGCTGACGACCTGCCGGTAGTTGCACGCAGCAGGCAAGAACAGGACGAACTGGACCAGACCGCACCCAGTGAACGAAGCAGAAGGAGCAGAAGAGGAAGCCGGAGGGGCAGGAGAGCGACACGTCCACAGGAGAACAAAACTGCCCAAGGCTCGGAACCATTCGACGTCGCGGCCGCCGCGCTGGGCAAGCCCCTCGATAGAGACGTGGATTGGGGCCCCCTTACTCTCTCGAAGCCCGTCGCAGCATCCCTCGCTGCAATGGGCTACCAATCACCCTCAGATATCCAGGCTCGCGCCATACCTCCCCTGCTGGAAAAGCGAGACCTTGTGGGCCAAGCCGTAACAGGATCAGGAAAGACTGCCGCTTTCGGTGTGCCTATGTGCGAACTGATCGATACGTCCTCTCCCCTCGTTCAAGGCCTGATACTTGTACCGACCCGAGAACTGGCGATGCAGGTCTCAAGGGAGTTATCCAGGATCGGCAATGGACGAGGTGTCCGTGTTCTGGCCGTCTATGGAGGAGAGCCTATAGCCAAACAAATACGCGTACTGACGAACGGCGCGCATATCGTGGTGGGAACGCCCGGACGAGTCAAGGACCACATGAACCGCCGAACGCTGGATCTGAGCTCGGTCGACTTTGCAGTGCTGGATGAAGCTGACGAGATGCTGGACATTGGATTCGCGGACGACATGGAGTACATACTCCGTCGAACTCCCAATAGCAGGCAGACAGCCCTCTTCTCCGCGACCATCCCCCGCTTCATCATGAGGTTGATCTACCGCTACTTGGACAATCCGGAGTGGGTGCAGCTCGTAAGCGGATTCGATGCCACGGACACAGTGGACGAAGTAGAGCAGTCCTACTACGAAGTGGCTGAGCGAGACAAACCCGAAGCGGTGCGGGAAGTGCTATCGGGAGCAGGCGACGAGGCGCAGATACTCATATTCAGGCGGATGCAGGTGGGCGTCGACCGGCTCTCCCGAGATCTAAAGGGCGATGGATTCCCGGCCCGAGGCATACATGGCGGAATGTCACAAGGCGAACGAAACAGCGTCATGAGAAGCTTTCGAGACGGCTCACTCCGCATACTCGTCGCAACCAACTTGGCGGCCAGAGGAATCGACATATCAACAATAACCCACGTGCTCAACTACGACCTCCCAGAGACCGCAGAAGAATACATTCATCGAGTAGGTAGAACAGCCCGCATGGGCAACCGGGGTACAGCGATCAGTTTCGTAGGCGAGTGGGACCTGGATAGCCTCGAGAGGGTGCTCGAAAAGGTAGGCTCAGAAAAGATCGAACGCAGGCTGCTAAGCATCTACGCCGACCGCAAGTAACCGCGCCTCCCTGCCCGTCGAAGCCAGACCGGCCCTACTGCCCACGGAAGCCATGGAAGTGAGTCGAGGTTCGGTGTAGACCCGCTGGATCTGCCCGCTAATCCGCGATCCGTGTAGGCGAGGCTAGCCACCCACGCGACCGCCGCGGTCAGCAGAGCCGGGGCCGGTGAGATAGCGGCGGACGTCATCGGCGTACACAACCTCAGAGTCATCCTCCGGCTCATAGCCCAAGACGCTCCTGGCCGTTTCGAGGGACCAAAAAGCTCTGGTGTTACCACTGATCCCATAGACGATGACGAATGGCACGCCCGTCGAATCTCCAGTTATCTCCGGGGTCTCTACGGCCCTCAGAAAAAGTTGCCGCAGGTCTCGCGGGCTGAAGTAGCACGCCAGGTTCCGCTTGAAGTTGGCGATAGCAGACCCGGCAGGCGGTGAGCCCGGCTCCTCGTCCATGTGCCTACTGGCGTTTACCGGGGTCGGATGCCCTATGCGCACCATCACGAATTCCAGCCGCCGCCCGAACGCGCCGCAGGCGTAGGGCCAGCCCAACAACTCATAGGATGCCTTCGCCCAGCCGTAGAAATTGCTGGACAGAGGCAATTCGCCAGGCGCCACGAACTCCTTTTGCCTGACGTGAATCTGATAGTCCTCGTACCAATCGGCTGCGTGGTTGGAACTTGCCGACACCACTCGCCTAACCCCCGCGTCGAACGACGCCCGATACACGTTGTTGGCCATCCGCACGTTGTTGAGCTCCATGTCGAAGCGGTCGATCTGCGGAGTCTCAGTTCCGAAGACGCCTCCCGGGGCAGACCTCATGTAGCCCAGGTGTATGACCGCGTCCACGTTCTCGAAAAGGTGCTGATACTTTGTACGGTCGGGATCAGCTAAGTCCGCGACGATAACCCCCGGAACCGTTTCGCCGTCCCTATTCTCCCTGGTCACGTCGACCAGCACGAGGTCGTAAAGATCTCGGAATTCGGGGAGCATCTGCGACGCTACGTAGCCGCTCGCACCGGTTATCAAGACTCGCCGTTTATTGGTCATCCTCTTACGCTCCTGACGAATGGCCCCTTGAGAAATTCCAGGATCGGTTCGATCCTGCCCAATCAGACGCCCTACCGATATCGCCGTTCAGTCGATAAACAGGAACAGCCTGATAGGACGAAGTACCGTCACGCCCGGGTAGGGTATCAAGTCTGAAGGTTCAAACCGGCGGCTCGCTGCGGTCCCAGCCCGGCAGCATCCAATAGCCCACCTTGGGCAGTTTGACAACGGCGACAAGACCTTGGGCACGCTTCAGACGCTGGATGTTGTACAAGTGAGTGACGAACTCGAAGTACATGTGCCGGACAGTCGCCTCCAGAGTGATCGAGCCGCCGTTGCCGTCTTCATCCAGAACAACGCCGATAGGGTGCGCCGCCGCCATCATCGGCCACTGCGGCGAAGGACTGCGGACTACCTCCTTTGAGCGCATAGACCCCATCGTCTCGCTCGACAAGACCCGCCGTACCAGATCCACGCCGCCTGCAAGAGAAGCAAGAATGTCAACGACCTCCCATACCACTCTGTCGTCCATGCGGCGGTCATGAGACGGAGACGACATTCGGGCGGTCTCAGCCGCTGACACCGGCAGACCCCTGGGATACAGCTCTTCGCCCCAGCGTTCAAGCATCCAGCGGTAGAACACCGAACCCATGTGAGAGAGGTTCTGACGGATGCTCCACCTGCTCCATTCCCACCGATCTGAAGTCCAGTCGAGCTGCGCGTCGCTCAGCCCTTCCACCTCCGCCCTGGCCTGGCTTTCCAGCGACCAGTACTCAGGAAACGCTGCCCTAGCGGGAGCGCTGTCTGCATATTCCGCGTTCATCGGCATTTAGACCCTCATCCGGCAAGGTGACCGACGAACCATCAGCCAGGTCGCGGTAAGACGCCCGCCGCTTCAGCCCCCGGAGTGTCGGGTCAGCGCAAGCCAGTGTCAATAATTAAACTCCGCCAGAACTGCCGAGCAAGTCAAACCCGCACTTGACGCAACGCCAACGGAGAACGTGTAGGATTCCGTACATACCCAAGCCGTCTAACAACCGCCGCCGCTTCAACGAACGCACACACGACGGCCCATTCGTCAAAAGGAACACAAGCTTGGACCCGACTGCCCCTCAGTTCGGGCAGGTGACCAGGGAAGAGACCAAACGATGATCTATAACATGAGGATATACGACCTCAAGGTAGGTACCGTCCCCCAGTACATGGCGGCCGTCCGAGAGGTGGCCCTGAAGATTCGGGACGACCACGGCGTCAAATTGGCCGGCTGGTACTACGCTGACGTCGGCAAGCTCAACAGAGTCGTGCACATCTGGGCGTACCGGGATTTTGCACACTTTGAAGAGGCCAGAGACGCGGTTAGAACTGACCCCAGGTGGCAGCGCGACTACATACCACGCGTTCAGGGAATCATCGTGGCGCAGCAGGACATGATCATGCAGGGAGCGGACTTCTTCCCAGGGCCGGAGTAGACAAAATTGAAAATGGCCGACAACACGCTTGGAAAGCCTTCAGGTGCTCGCTGTCGCGGCTCATGCATGGAATGAAGACCCTGTAGGCCCCTCTACCCTGGCCGGACCCATAGCGAGCATCATCATGATTTTCAAGGCGGGTCTCTGGCAGGGACTCCTCGCCGCCCTCGCCACAGTCATCGCCTATTGGGCTCAAGCGCCGCCGACCGAAGGCCCTTCTCGACCGGCTGGGAAACAACACACGACGCGCAAGCCGCCGGAAACAGTCCAACCCCATCACGGAACCCTCGAACGAAGTACATGACAACTCCAAGCAAATACGCCGGCAAGGTCAACGCCCCGGACTTCCCATCCGGCCTCGACTGGCTGAACATCGACCGGCCCCTCAAGATGGCAGACCTCCGGGGCAAGCTTGTCATCCTGGACTTCTGGACCTACTGCTGAATCAACTGCATGCACGTACTTCCGCAGTTGCGGAAGCTGGAACAGAAACATCAAGACGTTTTGGCCGTGGTCGGCGTCCACTCAGCCAAATTCACGACCGAGAAGGACACAGCCAACCTACGGGATGCCGTCCTTCGTTACGGGATCCAGCACCCCGTCGTAAACGACCGCGATTTTCAGGTCTGGCAGTCATACGCAGTGAGGGCATGGCCAACCCTCATGTTCATCGACCCGGATGGCAAAGTTATCGGACGGCACGAAGGCGAGTTTGAACCGGCAGCCATGGAGCGAGTCATCGGAGAAATGATCGACGAGTTCGATCATCGCGGGCTGCTTGACCACCAAGTCCTCGATCACCAGCTTGAAGCCCTGCAGGCTAGGGAGCGGCCTCTTTCGTTCCCCGGCAAACTGGAAGTTGCCCGCGACAGGCTATTCATCGCAGATTCCGGCCACAATCGCGTGCTGGTAACCAATTTCCGAGGCACGGTCCTCCACGTGATCGGCAGCGGCGACCCAGGCAACGCCGATGGGCCTCTGAAAAGCGCCGAATTCAACAACCCCCAAGGCATCGCGGTCGAAGGCGACTCCGTATACGTAGCAGACGCCGGAAACCACAACATCCGCAAGATCGACCTGCGCGCCGGATGTGTGTCCACCGTGGCAGGGACGGGTGAGCAGTCCCTATACCGGCACTCCGGGGGCAATGCACTCGACAACCCTCTTAAATCTCCGTATGACCTCGCTCTGCATAACGGCGCGTTGTACGTCGCTATGGCAGGGTTCCACCAATTGTGGCAGCTGGACCTTTCGAGCGGTCAGATCGCTCCATTCGCCGGAAATGGCAGAGAGAACATCGTTGACGGCCCAAGACTGACGGCTCAGCTGGCCCAGCCATACGGTGTAGCAGCCCGCGGGGACCTCGTGTACTTCGTAGATTCCGAGACCAGCGCGGTACGATACGCTCGCATCGGCGAAAATGGCGAAGTCGTCACCATCGTAGGTACAGGACTCTTCGATTTTGGAGACCGGGACGCTACAGGCAAGCGGGCTCTGTTGCAGCACGTACAGGGCATCGCCATTGGGCCGGATGCGCTTTACATAGCCGATACCTACAACCACAGAGTAAAGCGCATCGACCAAAAGACTGCGGAGGTCAGTTCACTTGCCGGAGATGGACAGCGCGGGGCGTATGACGGTCGGGGAAAGAGAGCCCGATTCAACGAACCCGCCGGGGTCGCTTGGCGCAACGGCGCTCTTTACCTGGCAGACACCAACAATCACGCCATCAGGGTGATCGATCTGCAAAGTACCGACTATGAAGTCTCGACCCTCAAACTGAAGGGCCTTTGAAACATGCCGAACAGACTGGCAAACGAAACCAGCCCCTACCTCCTGCAGCATAAGGACAACCCCGTAGATTGGTATCCGTGGAGCCCCGACGCCATGGCCGCGGCCAAGTTGCAGGACAAGCCGATACTCCTGAGCATAGGCTACTCATCCTGCCATTGGTGCCACGTCATGGAGAAAGAGTCCTTCGAAGATCCGCAGATCGCAAGCCTGATGAATCAGTCGTTCGTCAACGTCAAGGTAGACCGCGAAGAACGCCCAGACGTGGACTCGATATACATGACCGCGGTACAGGCGATGACCGGCCATGGCGGATGGCCCACCACGGTATTCCTGACACCGGAAGGGCGGCCCTTCTTTGGAGGAACCTACTTCCCCCCGGAAGACCGAGGCGGTATGCCAAGTTTTCCCAGGGTGCTCAGGTCCGTAGCCCAGGCCTTCAACACCCGTCGCAGCGAGATTCTCTCCAATTCAAGCCGCGTCATAGGCGCCATCCAGGCCCAGACCGCCCCGAGGCCCGGCGCTGAACCCCTTGATCGAGACCTGATAGTCCAAGCTTTCCTCGGCATCACTCGAGACGCCGACTTCGAGAACGGCGGCATAGGACTTCAGCCGAAGTTCCCCCAACCCATGGTGTACGAGTTTCTGCTGCGCTACTGGAAAGAGACCGGCTCCGCAGACTGCCTGAACATTGTCCGCACTACCTTGAAGAAAATGGCCCGCGGAGGCATCTGCGACCAGATAGGAGGGGGATTCCACCGCTACTCCACAGACTCCGTATGGCTGGTACCGCACTTCGAAAAGATGCTATACGACAACGCACTACTGGCATCCCTATACCTGCACGGATGGCAGGCGACCGGAGACCCGCTCTTCAAGAGGGTAGTGGAAGATACACTCGCCTACGTGCTAAGGGAGATGACTCACCCCGAAGGGGGATTTTACTCCGCACAGGATGCCGACTCCGAAGGCGAAGAAGGTAAGTTCTTCACCTGGCTGCCAAGGCAGATCGAACAGGAACTCGGGCCAGAACTCGGACGCATCGCCACCGAGTACTGGGGAGTGACCAAAGAGGGTAACTGGGAGGGAAAGAGCATCCTCAACCTCCCGCGCTCCGACGAAGAGGCCGCGGCCGCGATCGACGTCCCGGTGGACGAGTTGCTCCGCCTGGTCAGCGAGGCCAAAGAACGTCTCTACCAGGCTAGAGCCAAGCGAGTGCGCCCAAGCCGCGATGAAAAGATCATCACCGCGTGGAACGCCATGATGATGAAGGCGTTCGCCGAGTGCGGCGCATATCTGAACCGCCCAGAGTGGGTTGACGCCGCAATAGCAAACGCAGAGTTCTTGTTGTCCAACATGGTCGTCAACGGCAGGCTACTCAGAACCTGGAAAGACGGACAGGCAAAACTGAAAGCGTACCTTGAAGACTATGCCTTGCTGGCCGACGCCTTGATCTCGTTATACGAAGCGACCTTCGACATTCGATGGCTCGATGAAGCCCAAAGCCTGGCAGACCGAATCCCGGACCTGTTCATGGATGACGACGATGGGGCCCTGTACGACACCGGCATGGATCAAGAGCAGCTAATCGTCAGACCCCGAGACGTTTTCGATAACGCCATGCCATGCGGAGGGTCCGCAGCGGCTAGCGCGCTGTTGAGGTTGAGCGCCTTCACAGGCGAAAACGCCTACCGCCGCACCGCGGAATCAGCGCTCAGGTCGGTTAGTGGACTCATGCCCCAAGCTCCAAGCGGCCTCGCATGGTGGCTATGCGCACTCGACTTTTACCTGTCGCGCGTCCAGGAACTGGCAGTGATAGGCCCACCCGATGACCCGTCATACTCGGAGCTGCTCAACGCGGCTCGATCAGGGTACGCGCCCAACCGCATTCTGGCAGGAGCGCCAAGCTTGGTAGATGTAGGGACGACACCTCTGCTTGAGGGCAAGGGACTGATAGGAGGCAAGCCCGCCGCGTACCTGTGCGAGAACTACTCGTGCCAAGCGCCTACGACCGATCCGGCGGAGTTAACGCGACAGTTGGGGCGAGCGTGAAAAAAACCCTCATCGCTGCGTTTCCCCCTCACCATTTCCACTATTCCCCCGGCCATCGCGCTCGCTCGCCTCATCTCTGGCTCGCTCATCCGCTCTGCGGTCGACCCGCGCGCGCAGTACCGCAAGAGCCAGCCCCACAGCCGTACCCGCACTGCCCAAAGCAACGGCTAGAGGAGCCGCTACCGTCCTGCACATACTTGCATCCCCCCATGATCACGGTTAACCCTGAACCAGTAACCCGCTTTTCTCGCAGAAGGCGCCTCAATGCGTCGGGTAGTATTGAGGCATAAGACCTTCCCAACCCACACCATGAATTCCACCCTCAGCCAGCGCTTTCGCATAGGCGGGCTTTTTGCCAGAATGAAAGAGGACGCACGCCTGACAGATGGATCCTCTCTTGCCAATGCGACAAACTAGGCAGTGTTTACCCTAGAGTAAAACACCTCCTCATGCATAACCTGATAATTCCCTTGCGTTCGGGTACCTCGCGCCCGGCAGAGGTTACCCCAGCGAATTTTGGGGGAGAAGATAGATGCTCCGTCTGATCGCGTCAGTAGCGCTATCGGCTGCCTCCTTACTGCTCGCACTGTCGTACCACCCGCCAGCCATAGCCCAAGATACCGACGACCCTCTTACCGTAATCGCAGTCGACCTTGGAGCCGCGGGCGACTCGCTCGACCGGGAAATGGCCGAAACTGCGATGAGGACAGTGGCCGGCGCTATGGAGCGCGGGAAATTAGTCCTGGTCGATTACGGAATAACGCCTTACGACTTCACACTACCCGTAGACGTGCAGGACTCATACGACGAGGAGCTGGAAAAAGCAATCGAACGCCTCCAGAACGCCCCGGTGATCGCGCGCTCCGATCAGACCGGGGCTTTGTCTGACATTTTCGCCTACCTGGCAAGCAGCATCGCTCCCGACGAAACCCGGGTGGTTCTCATCACTCCCGGACGAATCCTCGGAGAAACCGAAGCCACCAGGACGCAGATGGCAAAGACCGGCGAACTGTTCGGTGCACAGAACTGGCGCGTCGACGTCATGACCCTGCCAACTACCGGAATCCCGGCCCGCGAGCTTCTGTCGGAGGTGTCCAGAGAGTCCGGAGGCGACTACTACGATCTGGGCACGGGCCAGGGAATCGGCGAACTCCTCGCTAGAGAGATAGGCCTGGAAGGAGTGGTACTCATCGACGCTGAATTGCGTCCCGGAACAGAGTCAATCGCTTCCGCAGAAATCGCCCCGCACACCCGCTCGCTTCGAGTCGTCTTCGTACGAATCAACTCGGCCACACAGGTCACTTTGTTCAGACCCAACGCAGCGCCCGCAACCAACGAGTTCCCCAATATCGACGTTCAAGAGATGCATAACACTGTGACCTACACAGTGAGCGAGCCTACGCCGGGCGAGTGGAGACTGAGGGGTGTCGGGGCTGGCCTAAAACTCCTAGCCTATGCAGAGATCAAAAACCCCATTCAACTGGAGTTGATACCCCAGCCTCCGCTACCCATTGGGGAGCCCGGACTAATCACCGTCGCCGCAATGATCGAAGGACAGCCCCAGCCCCTTGCCGCAGCACGCCTAAAGGCCACCGTACAGCAGCCGGACGGCGTCACGCAGACCAGAGAGTTGAACGACAGGGGCGTCGCAGGCGACGAGATAACCCAAGACGGCATCTTTTCCGCAGCCATACCCGCGCCGGAAGCTCAGGGAGTCAACGACGTTCAGTTAGAACTGACGTGGGACGATTACGACGCCCTCATTCGGGGAAGTGGCGTATACCACACCGAACACTTCCCGAAGCTTAGCCTGAATCGTTCCGAGGAACCGACGTTGACGCCAGGCGACAATGCCCGAGTAGCAATCGTCGAGGTCACCACCGGCGGGTTCCCACACCTTTTGGAGGCAGACGAAATGAGGGGGATGCTGACCGGCCCGGTCGACGAATTGCCTGTGGAATTTGTAGCCGTTGAAGAGTTCGACGACGGACTGGCATGGCAGTTCGAAGTGTACGCAGCGCCCATAGAGTCCGGAGATTATGAATTGCAAGTGTCGTTGGACTCCGAGCACCTGGGCCGGCCGTTCAACGCGGTTCTCGCAGGCCCCTCGGTCAGTATCACCGTCATCCAGCCCACCCCAGTACCAACAGCCACGCCGATCAGGAAAGCCACACCCACACCCGATACAGATACAGTAGAGGAAGATCCCGAAGGCGGATTTCCCATATGGACCGTGATCTTGCCGCTGGCGATCATTGCCCTGTTAGTCGGAACCCCTGCGGCTTGGTTCCTCAGCCGAACCAAACCATACGGGTACGTCTACGACGACATGAATCGCCTTATAGTCGACTTCAACCGGGTGGAACGAGACCCCAAACGACTATTGCTAGCCAAAGACCGGGTGGGGGCTAGCGAATTACCCAGTCTGCCTTTCAATGGAGGCGAATTCCACTTCAGATCCGACCGGGTGGAGTTACGCTACACACCTGCCGACGGCGATCCATCATTGCGCGTAAACAGCCGGCCCGCCGATAGCGTCGTGACACTTGACGAACACACCTGGCTCGGCGTGGGAGGACGGCTGCTTCACTTCGTAACCGAACAGCCAACACCTGAGACCTCCGCAGATTCGATCGAGGATTCCGAAGAAGAGCCTACCCGTTAGCGGGAACGGCATTTTTCGTGCCGGCAGAGGCTGGGCTACGCTGCCGTTCAAGCTGAACCCAGCGCCCGCTCCTAATCCCGATCCCGCCATCCACCGCGAAGGAAAAAGGATGCGGAGATCCTCTATCCGAAGTTGTCCAAAGCTCCAACCCGGCCGGCCATCTATACTCAGCGCACAAACCACACTTCTGCCTAACCCCTGAATCTTGGCTGGGAAAATCAGGATGCACTACGACACAATCATTGTGGGAGCCGGATCAGCCGGCGGGGTCCTCGCCGCCCGGCTATCAGAAGATCCCGGCAGATCTGTCCTTCTGCTCGAAGCGGGACCAGACTACCCCGACCTTGAGCACATGCCGGATGAGATCAAGTACGGCTATGGAATAGACCGCAACCTGTGGTCACGGACGTTCGGTTTCAACAGCCCGCACAACTGGGAGTTTGAAGCCCGGTCTACAGACTCCTCGCCGCCCATGATGGTCCCTCGCGGGCGGCTGGTCGGCGGGTCCTCCGCAGTTAACGCACAGATATTTCTACGAGGTCTGCCAGAAGACTACGACGGATGGGCCCACTCAGGAAATCACGGTTGGTCCTTCAAAGAAGTTCTGCCCTACTTACGCCAACTTGAAACGGACCAGGATTTCGGAGACGATTTTCACAGCAAGGAAGGCCCCATAATCGCTAGGCGCTGGCGAGAGGATGAGTGGATCGAAGACCAGCGCGCCTTTTATACAGCGGCCCGCGAAGCCGGGTTCCCACACAGCTCCGACCAAAACCATCCTGACTCGACCGGCGTCGGGCCTGTACCCATGAACAATCCAAACGGCATTCGGTGGAGCACGGCTATCGGGTACTTGCCCCAGGCCCGACACCGACTCAACCTCACCATAAGGCCAAACTGCCTTGTGCACCGCGTCATCCTGGACGACAAACGCGCAACCGGCGTGATCGTAGAGAGTGGAGGCGAGCTATTCGAAGTACGTTCCCAAGAGGTAATCCTCTCCGCAGGCTCGATCTGCTCCCCCCACGTCCTCATGCTTTCCGGCATAGGCCCCCCGGATGCGCTGAAACCGGCTGGCCTGGAAGTCCTACACGAACTCCAAGGCGTGGGCCGCAACCTCCGAGACCACCCCCAAGTGCCGCTGACCTGGAGTTCCCGTCCTGGCTATCAACAGGACCCCATCGCGCCCCGCATCCAGATAACACTGCGATACACGGCTCCTGGATCCCCCCTCAGAAACGACATGCTCATTCATCCCCTGTCTTACGCTACCGAAGAGGGCATTTACATGGCCGGCTCCAGCGAACCCATCGGGGTCGGGATGATCATCGCCCTGTATCTGGCAAAGGGCAAAGGCCGCTTGACCCTTCGCTCCAATGACCCGCACGACAAGCCCATTCTCGACTACAACTATCTGGCAGAGGCGGAGGACAGACGGCGGTTACGGGACGCCGTGAGGCTATGTGTCCGGCTGGGAAAAGCCGATTCCTATTCCCGCGTCGTCCAGGAACTCATCGACCCTACGGATGCAGATCTGGCCTCGGACGCAACTCTCGACGCCTGGCTGGCAAGGAACGCACGAACTAGCCATCACGTATCGAGCACGTGCAAGATGGGGCCCCCATCCGATCCGGAAGCCGTGGTGGCCCGCACCGGCGCAGTCCACGGACTACAGGGGCTTCGAGTCGCGGACGCATCGATCATGCCCGACTGCGTACGCGCCAACACCAACCTCACCGCGATGATGATCGGAGAACGAATCGCCGAGTTCATCCAGAGCAGGGACTAGAGGCCGCCGCCGCCAAACGGCCTTTATCGCTCCTCGATCTCTATCGTCAAGATCTTCTCGCCCGGCCTAACGTCGGAACCAGGATCCCGACGACGGATGTTCAGCGCCGCGTCCAACCCCTCCGTCACCTTGCCAAACACAGTATGTTTGCCGTCCAGATGCGGGGTGGGAACAAAGGTTATGAAGAACTGGCTCCCATTAGTGTTCGGGCCGGCATTGGCCATCGAGAGCACACCAGGAGAATCATGCCCGCGGCCGCTGATCTCGTCTTGGAAAGTGTAACCGGGTCCTCCGGTACCTGTCCCAGTGGGGTCGCCTCCTTGCGCCATGAAGTCGTTCAGCACCCGGTGGAACGTAGTGTCGTCGTAGTACCCACCGCGAGCAAGCTTCACAAAATTCTCCACAGTAAGGGGAGCGTCGTCGTCATAAAGTTCGACCTTGAACTCCCCGCTCTCAATCTTGAAAGTGGCATAGTACGTCTTTGAGGTGTCCAGATCGCCGGTTGGAGGGCCGAATGTTGAAGGCGGAGGTGTGGCCGGAGCCTGTGTCGGCGGAATTGGGGTGGGGGTGGGAGATGCACCGGAACTGCATCCTGCGGCCATCAAGACGGCGCCGGCCATCGCCGCCAGAAGCTTCACGCGCCTCATAAAATCCTCCTGCGCTCTAAGTCGAAACGTCCCGTTTAGCGGAACCCGGATGTTCAAGCCAAGTATACGCGCCCCGCTCCTTGGAACCATCGCCCAATTCAGGCCCAAATCCAAAGCGTTGAGCATCCGCCTGCGAACCTATAATGGGAAAGATGAACTCCACAGGCAGAGAGACTCAGATAGCTTCCTCAGCCGGGCCTGCGGGTCTCCCCGACGGGCTAGACGCCGCTGGCGTGGTTGAGATGTACCGCACGATGATTCTCAGCCGAATGCTGGATGAGAGAGTTTGGCTGATGAACCGGCAGGGTAAGGCTGCAATTGTGGCCTCGGCGCAGGGGCACGAAGCCGCGCAGGTGGCCTCTGTAAGAGCCCTGGATCCATCAAGAGACCACTTCCTGATCTATTATCGACAGTTCACGGCCATGTTGGCCCTCGGCGTTACGCCCCTGGAACTCCTCTGCGGATTCCTCGCAAAAAGTGGAGAACCCATGAGCGAGGCCCGCCAATTTCCGTTGCACGGCTCCCACCCACGGGTGGACCTCTTCTCTTTCTCAAACGTGGTAGGAACCCAGTTGCCGCAGGCCGTGGGCGTCGCTCTTGCGGATAGGCTGAGAGGCGACCAAGGCCGTGTGACTATCGTCTACTTCGGAGACGGAGCCGCAAGCCAGGGAGATTGCCACGAAGCCATGAACTTTGCCGGCATTCACAGGTTGCCAGTGCTGTTCTTCTGCGAAAACAACGGTTACGCCACCTCTGTGCCGCTTCAAAGGCAAATGGCCGTGGAAAGCGTAGCCGTACGCGCCGCCGGATACGGTTTTCCAGGCGTGTCCGTAGACGGAAGGGACATGTTCGCCGTCTACCAAGCCACCAAAGACGCGGCAGACTCCATACGAGCGGAGGGCGGACCCGTGCTGGTGGAAGCTAAAGTGGACCGACTGCTGCCGCACACCACGGACGACGACCACACTCTCTACAGAAGTCCCGACGACATTGGCCAAATGAGAGGCCGAGACCCCATAGACGTGACTTCCCGAGCACTCAGGGAGCGCAGACTGATGGACGAAGACGGCGATAAGTCCATTCGTCAAGAAGCCAGGCGGTTGGTGATCGAGGCGACCGACAGGGCCGAGGCCCTGCCCTATCCGGATGCCGAGGCGATGTACCGCCATCTCTACGCGGAATAGGGGCGAGCGCGCTGATGGCCACCATGAACGTGCTAGAAGCAGTTCGGGACGCTATGCGCCTCGAGATGCGTCGAGACCCCAACGTATTCATCCTGGGAGAGGACGTCGGGGCTCGCGGTGGGGTATTCCTGGCTACCAATGGATTCGTGGCGGAGTTCGGAGAGCAACGCGTTATCGACACCCCCCTGGCAGAGTCCTCCATCGTCGGAATCGCTCTCGGAGCAGCCGTCAGCGGTATGCGCCCTATCGCCGAAATTCAGTTTGGAGACTTCATATGGCCAGCCATAAACCAGCTTGTGGGAGAGGCCGCTAGAGCACGCTACGGCACCGCCGGTCAGAGAAACGCCAGCATGGTGGTGCGAGTGCCGCACGGAGGCGGCGTCCGGGGTGGCCTCTACCACTCCCAAAGCGTTGAGGCATTGCTTGCCCACACACCCGGGCTCAAAGTGGTCGCTCCGTCAACGCCATACGACGCCAAAGGGCTTCTCATATCCGCGATTCGGGACGACGACCCAGTCGTATTCCTCGAACACAAGCGCACCTACCGGCTCGTAAGAGGCGAAGCCCCGGAAGGCTATTACACCGAACCCATAGGCCGCGCCGAAATTAAGCGCCGAGGAGAAGACCTGACCGTAATCACCTACGGCCTAATGCTGCACTACACGCTCCAGGCCGCGGAGCAGGTATCTGAGAGTGAGGGAATCGAGGCCGAAGTAATAGACCTGCGGACGCTGCGCCCGCTGGACGTCGATACGGTCATAGAATCTGTACGCAGGACGAGCAAGGCTCTTATCGTCCAAGAGGACACGCCCGTCGCCAGCATCGGCTCCGAAGTGGCAGCCGTCATCGCCGACCGAGCGTTCTTCGATCTGGACGGCCCAGTGCGACGGGTGACCCCCCCAGACTTCCCCCCTATGCCATACAGCCCCTTGCAGGAGGCCGAATACATGCCGTCCCCGAATAAAATCTCATACGCAATCCGCCAGCTTATAGACCTCTGAAATGGCCTACAAAATCGAAATGCCCCGCGTAGGGGAGTCCGTCGTAGAGGCCGTCATCGACAAATGGCTGGTTAAGGCCGGCCAGCGAGTGGAAGAATACGACCCGCTCGTTGAAGTTGTAACCGACAAAGTAGCGATGGAGATACCCGCCCCGGCAAGCGGTACGATAACGAAGATCGTAGTCGCAGCTGGTGACACGGTGCCTATCGGAGCGGTGATCGCGGAAATGGACGCGGACGACGCACCGGAAAGATCGGACCCCGGACCGGTGGAAAGCCAGGGCGGTACCTCCTACACGCCGAACTTTGACCGCACAGGAACCCTCGTGCAAGAGGCCAACGTCGGGCCGACCGGCGGCGTCTTCAGGGATACCAGTTTGCAGGCGCCGCCCCAATCACCTCACACCGCACTCTCCCCGGTCGTCATGCGGCTCGCGGCAGAGCATGGAATCGACCCGGCATCCGTCAAGGGTACCGGGCGGAGCGGCAGGATCACCAAGTCCGACATCCTCGCCGCTGTATCTAGGAGAAACCGCGCCGCGCACTCCATCGGAGACGACGGGGATGAACTACTAATCCAGAACCCCGTGAAGAAACTAACCGCAGAGCATATGGCCCGCAGCTGGAGAGAGATACCTCACGCGTGGTCCGCCATCGAGATAGACGTCTCCGGAATGGTTGCATGCCGTCAGGCAAACCGGGAATCAGCGTTGGGTCGTCACGGAGTCAATCTCACTTATCTGCCATTCACGCTATGGGCGGCCGCCCGATCACTCGCGGAAAACAAGCTGCTCAACTCCACCTGGCAGGGAAACCGAGCCTACGTCAGGGCAAGGATAAATCTCGGGATCGCCGTCGCAACCCATGACGGCCTGGTGGTCCCCGTACTGCACGACGCAGACGCAGGCTCTGTCAGCCAGATGGCAGTACGCGTCTCGAAGATAGTTTCTAAAGCCAGAGAAGGCAAACTCGATCTCGAAGACGTGCGAGGAGGAACGTTCACTCTCAACAACACCGGAGCTTTGGGCTCGGTGTTGGGCGGGGCCATCATCAATCATCCCCAGACCGCTATCTTGACTACGGAGACGGTCGTGAAGCGCCCGGTGGCGGTGAGTTTGGAAGGCAGGGACAAGATAGAGGTACGAGAGATGATGAACGCCTGCCTGTCGTTCGACCACCGTTTGATAGATGGCGCAGAGGCAGCCGCCTTCCTACAGGACTTCAAAGGGCGGCTGGAGTCCATAGACGCCGACTCAACCATCGAATGAACTCGCACAGGCAGACAATGCGGGCCTTTTGGCTCGGTCGAGTGCCTTACCGAGAAGCGTCGGAACTGCAAGAACGGCTCGTCGAGGCTCGGAAGAACGACCTCCTGCCCGACACCCTGCTGCTACTCGAACACCCGCACGTGGTCACGCTTGGCAAGCGGAGCGCGCACGAGCACCTGCTGGCCGCCAGCGACAAGCTCGATTCCCTCGGCATAGAGGTCCACGAAACCGACCGGGGCGGAGAAGTCACCTACCACGGACCCGGACAGTTGATCGCGTATCCGATCGTAAGCATACGCGCCGCCCGCATCGGCCCTGTGACCTACGTTCGCCTGCTGGAGCAAACCGTGATCGACGTGCTAAGGCATTTCAAAGTATCCGGCCACCGGGTGGTAGGAAAGACCGGCGTCTGGGCCGGTGGGGAACCCGGCAACCGGCCAGGAAATGGCCAAAATCCCTCCGGAGCGAAGATCGCCGCCATTGGCCTGCGAGTGTCCGGCGGCGTTACAAAGCACGGCTTCGCCCTGAACGTCTCGACCGACTTGAATCGTTACGCGCACATCGTGCCGTGTGGTATGCCAGACCTGGCCGTGGCCTCCATACAAACCCTCTCCGGCAAGGACCCCGGCCTCGAGGCAGTCGGGTGCAAGGCCGCCGGAATACTCGCCGGCTTCTTGGACAGACGACTCGAATGGGCCGAATCCGAACACCCTCCGGCTTGCAGCCAAATGGCGGTATCCATGGCCACGGGGTGTGAACTGCCGCGCCCCAAGGTGAGCCCGCACTCCGGAGCCGATAGATCCAAACCAGGCTAGGTAAACGTAATTCCCCCGGAATAGTCTCATCTCACATGCACCCCCACACTCTGCAAATAGTCCCTAAGTCCGCGCGGGAATCCCCCACTTGGACAGCCCTGCTAACAGCCTCGGCCATACTCGCTTGGTTGGCCGCATCGGCTTGTATCTCTACTTCTTCCCCGCCCCTGACCGGGCTTACTCTATCAGCGTCGGACGGCCCCGCACCGCTGACAGTTCAGTTTTCACCCGCAGAGACCAAAACGGATGCTGCGTTCCTGTGGAACTTCGGAGACGGATCCGTAAGCAGCGATCGGGAACCTGAGCACACTTACCTAGACGCCGGACAATTCACGGTGCAACTCACAGTGACGTTGGGCGACCAGTCCTCCACTCGCGACTCCCAAGTCTCAGTGCAGCCAGGCCCCGCAGGATGGGTGGTAATTGAACCAGGCGAAGTGGATCTGGTCACGGGTGAAGTGAACCGGTTCACCGCTACGGCTTTCGACGAATTTGGCAATCCCGTACCGGATGCCAACATCACCTGGAAAGCCGCGCCCGCTGCCGGGAACATCGACGCAGGCGGCACACTTACCGCCTCAGGCCGAGTGGGTGAATACCCCTTGGCCATCGAGGCGGAGTTCGAGCGATTGGGCAAGACGGGCTCAGGCAGCGCGTCGGTAAACGTCGTTCTAGGCCCCCTCGCAGCCATTGAAGTAGAAGGGGACGGGTTTCAAATCGCGCCGGGTCAGCGGGCCGGGTTGATGGCTTTTGCAAGAGACGCTGTAGGAAACCCGTTGAGCGAGGCAGAGCTCGAATGGGAGGCGGTCAGAGAGGTAGACGAGATCGACGCGACCGGCTCGTTCAAGGCCGGGCTCAAGCCCACGAACGGATCAGAAACGCTCGTCAGGGTGACCGCCTCTTTGGATGGCCGCTCGGCCGAAACTGAGATTGAAGGCCGAGTCCTACACGGCGTGATAGACCGCGTAGAGGTAACCCCCAGCGAAGTTGTGGTCGGTCTGAACGGCGTGCTGACACTCCAGGCCAAGACGTTCGATAGATTTGACAATCCCGTAATTCCGGACAGCGTGGACTGGCGCTTGCTTCACACCAATTTAGGCGAGATAGACGAGGACGGTCTCTTCACAGCCGGTACAGTCGCCGGCGAGTTCGCCAATGGCCTGATAGTCACGGCCACGAAGGACAAAGTTACCGCCGCCTCACACGTACGAGTCTTGATCGAGCCGGATCCGGCAGTCGAACTGCGAATCGGGCCTGATGGAGACTCCGTACCCGCAGGAGCATCCTCCCCCTTATCAGCATCTGCGGTAGACCTGCACGGCAATCGCATCTCCCAGCCGCCTCTGGAGTGGGCAGCAACAGCGGGAGGGAGGGTCACCGAAAACGGGGTCTTCGTCGCAGCGCTTGAACCCGGTCGATTCCCGGATGCCATCACAGCCACGCTCCCCGCCGACTCCGCAGGGAACAACGCAGAACTCACCGCAACCATGTCGATCACCGTCAGACAGCGCAGCAGTGACTACCTCGCACTAGAGGTGCGCGATCAAGATGGCGGAGCAATATATCTGCTGAACCTTCTCACAGCCAGCCTGTCGCCGCTATCCGAGGAGTTGCTTGAAAACGGAGCGCGTGAGACCTCCCCAGCCTGGACTCCGGACGGCTCGCAACTGCTCTACTCGTCAAACATAAGCGGGACAGACCAAATCTACGTAATCGACCCGTTCACAGGGGCCCGGGCCAGATTGACGGACGGTCCCGATGGCTCCGTCATGCCGGACGTTTCGCCCACAGGTATGGAATTCGCCTACGTGGTTACCGCCGAAGATGAGTGGCAGGTGTACGTTGCGCCAATGCCGCAGATGGAAATCCAGGACATAGAACCGGTCACACGAGACGAAACGACCCGCGTTTCGAATGACGACTCGTTACGGTATATCCTGCCGCACTGGTCACCGAACGGCCAGACCGTAGCTATGTCGGCAATACAAGAGAATGGCAGCGTATCGGTGCACGTCAGCGACCGCGACGGACGGAATGAAAGACCTATCGCCGGAAGCGAGACAGGAGAATTGGCTTTCGGCTGGCTCACTGACGGCAGCGGACTACTGGTGGGCGTAGATGCCGAAGACTCAGGCATGGATCTCATGATGGTGAGGCTAGACGGCGGGCCAAGGATTCCCGCTGCCGAACTGCCATTTACGGCAACCGAGGCGTTCTGGGCGCCGGACCAAACCGAGTTGGCCGTCATCGACGCAGACCAAGGCTCTCTCTGGCTGGGCGACGTCGACGGCACCGGACTACGCCAGTTGATGCGCGCCGCAGTCCTGCCCAGGCACGCAGCATGGCGACCCGTTCCCCTGGAACCAGCCCAGTAGGCCGTATATGAAGAGCTACATCACCCACCTAGAATGCACGTTCTGCGGCCGCGATCAAGATGCAAACCAACTGATACGCACCTGCCCGGCCGACGGCAAAGTCCTATTCGCCCGATACGACCTAGTGGCCGCCAAGGCGGAGTTTTCAAGAGAATGCTTGAAGTCCCGCCCGCCCACTATGTGGCGGTACGCCGAGGTGATGCCAATACGCGACCCGGCAAACGTGATCTCACTCGGAGAAGGATTCACGCCCCTGCTCAGGGCAGACCGCCTCGCAAGAGAGACCGGCGCAGGTGAGCTATTCATCAAAGACGAAAGCCTGAACCCCACCGGCTCTTTCAAGGCCCGCGGCCTCTCCGCAGCAGTATCGAAAGCGGCTGAGCTTGGAGCAAACCGTTTCACGATGCCGTCTGCGGGCAACGCGGCAGGCGCTTTGGCCGCCTACGCTGCCGCTGCCGATCTGGAAGCGTACGTCTTCATGCCCGCCGATGCGCCCGAGGCCAACCGGCGTGAGTGTCAAGCCTACGGCGCACGTCTGACCCTTGTTGACGGGTTTATCACAGACGCCGGAAAACTGTCCGCAGAAGCCGCCGACAAGCACGCCTTGTTCGATGTTTCGACCCTCCGAGAGCCGTATCGGGCCGAGGGCAAGAAGACGATGGGCTACGAAATTGCAGAACAGTTGGGATGGACCGTTCCCGACGTAATCATCTACCCGACTGGCGGGGGCACCGGAATAGTAGGCATTTGGAAGGCATTTGCAGAGATGGAACGCTTGGGGTGGATATCGAGCCGGAGGCCCAGGATGGTCTGCGTACAGGCGGAAGGATGCGCCCCGATAGTGCAGGCATTCAAGGACGGAAAGCGTTTCGCCGATCCGTTTCCCAACCCCTCGACTATGGCCGCCGGTCTCAGGGTACCCGCGGCCATAGGAGACTACCTCGTACTGGAAGCCATCAGGGAAAGCGGGGGATGCGCCATCACAGTGACCGACGACGAAATGATCGACGGAGTGCGCCATCTCTCCAGCAGTGCTGGCGTGTTCGCCGCCCCGGAGGGAGGGGCAACACTGGCAGCGTTGAAGAAGTTGCTGGCAGCGGGAGAAGTGAGCCGCGACGAGCGCGTGATCTTGCTGAACACCGGCTCCGCCCTCAAGTACCTGGACGTACTGGCAGAGCGCTCCCTCTAGTCAACTCCGCGTCAGAGCATCCCTCGGTCCAAGCGCACAGCGCGAGTTGGCTCATACTCCCGCAAGGGAACGCGGATCAGACCTTTGGAGAGTCCCAGGAAACCACGTGGCTCTGGACGCCATCCGGGTACAAGCGCTGGTACTCGTCCACCAGCATACCCATGATCACGGAATCGAACCGGGCGCCGTGATGCGGGCGGCTTTTGCGCAGTGTCCCCTCATGCTGAAAACCCAAGTGCTCGAACATCGCGCGGGCTGGCGCGTTGTATTCGGGAACGTCTACCCACACCCTGAACAGGCCGAGGTGGTCGAATACGTGCTCCAGCATAGCCAGAGTAGCCGCAGTACCGTAGCCGTGGTTCCAAAGATCCTTGCGACCGATCAGAACGGAGATCTGAGCGTCTCCTAGCGGCTCGTCGATAGACAGCTGACCCTCGCCGACGTGCTCGCCCGATAACGTGTAGATGGAAAAGATGTCCCGGTGCGGCTCGTGGTGAGGATCATGAAAAACCTCGTTCCACTGATCCTCAGTGGCGTTGAGCATAGCGCGGGGCTCATAGCCCAAGTGTGCGGAGTCCCCGTAGGTGTAACGCCCGAACCAAGACTCCGCCACTTCCGGATCATCGAGCCAAGATAAGATCCTGGCTACGTCCTCTCGAACAACAGCCGTAAGCTGCACCTGCATTGGCATTCTCACTTCCGGTCTGGCGGTGACAGAAGCCCTCCGACGAGAGACCTCCAGTCATAGACGGTGAACGGTTTGCCTGTGAGTATATTGAAAGGGCGTGAGAGGCGCTATCGCGTTAACTGCCCGTTGGTCGGACACCGCCGATGGCGCTATGATAACCTCACGTTAGTGCAGCTTTGGCTATGGAGGTCAGTTCAATGGCGGACGAATGGAAGGTACACGCCGAGATCACTTATTGCGTGCCCTGAGGCTACCACAACGTGGCTGCCTGGATGGTAAGCGAGATCTTTGATGCAGGTGGAGGGGACGTCGGTATCACCGTAGTACCCGGCGCCAACGGCGTTTTCACGGTCACCGTGGACGGCGAGACGGTGTACGACAAGGCCGAGACAGGCCAGACGCCCAACTTGGTGCAAACTAAGGACGTCAAGGCCGCGGTGCGTAACAAAATCGAGGCCAAGTCGGCTGTACCGGTATAACCACAGAGCGCAGACGCATCCCGGAATCCCGCTTGACCGAGGGGTTCCGTACGCTCCTGAAATTTGGTAGAGCCTGAATAAGGCCCCCGGGAACGCGTTCTCGGGGGCCTTCTATACTCTCGTGAAGTGACAGTAACAAACCTCGCGAGGTTGTTACTGCCCGTCGGAAGGCGTTTCCCCTACGCTAGACGGGCGAAAAACCGGCGTGGAGCATAGACCCGCGGCGGCGATTCCTGAGGCAAGCGGCGGACTACCGGGCTCCGCTCCCAGGCTTGGCGCATTTTGTGGGAGTCGAAGATTCCAGCTACACCCACGCAAGGGGTTTACGGCGTCTGCTTCTTACTCGGTGTCCGGTGTCGTGCCCCCCTTAGCCTCCACCAGCATCATGCTCAGTATCTCGTGGCTTGTGATCGAGCCTAGGAACTCCTCAGACTCCCTATCCAGGACCGGTAAGGTTGTTAGCGAATTTTCGGTCATGCGCTGCAGCACGTCCTCGACCAATTCGTCCGACCAGGCATGCACTTTGCGACGGCGTAACACGTTGCTAAGGGAAGTCGTTGACCACTCGCTCTTGGGCAGATACCTAAGCATGCTCAGAGAGACGATCCCGGCGAGGGCGCCTTTGTCGCCGATTACGTAGTCGTTCTGATGCGGAGTGGTCCATCTGTCAACAAAGCCTCTGACCGACAAGGTCAGGTCGGGATAGGTGCGTTCCCTATTGAGGACGTCGCTGACCTTTACGTGGCTCAAGGTAAAATGAGCCAGCGAGGGCGGCAGGTTATCGTCTGCGGAGACGCTCCCGGATACCTTCATTTTGCTGAGGGCGAACTTGAGCGCCTGTGGTGTCAGAAGGATGTACCCAAACATGATGATGACGAGCAAGGAGAAAAGGCTCTGATCGATGATGCCGCTCTCCAGAAAGACCACGAGAAAGGCGATCTCCGCTACGCCTTTAGCCGTAAGCCCCAAGGAAATCAAGACCGGGGCTTCCACCCGGGTCACGTAGGCTGATATGAACGCGCCGGCTAAATTCCCCAACAGAGGAATCGCCACTAAGGCAGCGACGGTCCATCCCGCAAAGTCTAGGAAAGAGAGGTCGAGGTGTAACCCGGCGGAGGCGAAGAAGAGAGGTACGAAAAGCCCGGACGCGATACCTCTCATACCGGGCATGATGTCGTGACGTACCTGATACGGGAGACCTGCGAGGCCAGCCCCAAAGAGGAGGGCGCCGAGAGAACCATGGAAATTGAACTCCTCGGCCAGTTCGACCATTATGAAGAGCCCGCCGATAAGCAGGCCAAAAGGAAGCTGCGGTACGTTCAGCAAGCGTTCCAGCAGCACGATCAAGCGCGGAAGGACGATTGAAGATAATATCCAGGCGATGATCGCAAAGGCCATTACCCCCCCGATAACAGTGAGCACGAACCCGGCGGTCAACTCCACGGAACCTATGCTTACCGCGAACCCAATCACGAGGAGAACCACAAGCTCTGAGATAAGCACCACAGTGAAGATCTGGATGCCGATCCGGTCTTTAAGGCGTCCCTCGTCTCCAAGTACTTTCGCTACGATGCCCAGGCTGGAGAGCGACAGGATTCCAGCGACGATCAAGGCCTCTTTCAAATCGAGACCGAGACCGAAACTGAAGATATTTGAAGTAACAGCCAGGGCGGAAAACAGGGAAATGATTATCGATATCATCGCGGTGAAGATAAATCGGCCGCGCATCGAGCCTAAGAAACCCGGAATGTCGATCTCATCGAGCCCCACTAGGAAGAAGAAAACGAAAACGCCGACACCCAGCCAAAGATGGATCCCACTCGACAACTCCACCAGATTTGTGACAGGACCCAGCACAACACCGGCTACCGTGTACGCGATGAACGAGTTGATTCCGAAACGGTGGAAGATACCCTCGGCAAGCTTCGTGCCGACGATAAGCACACCGATAGCTAGCAGATCGCTTTCGATCATCTGGCCTGAACTCTCTTGAGCAAATCTTTGACCAAACCGGTGAACGCGCGCGCGCCATCCCTTCCCCGAGGTACCCCCTGCGGAGCAGCCTTTGGAACCCTGCCTGTACCTGTAAAGGACGGAATCGGCATGGGATCCAGTAGGAGATTACATAAGAGCCGGGCCGTTTACAAAGACAAAGGAGATACAAAATCGTGAAAGCTGCGGTGCTCTACGAGCCTATGATCAGAATGCCCATTGTGGACCTGGTCCAACAATCCCCCAAACCGGGCGAAGTGCGCGTCCGAATGGAAGCTGCCGGGGTGTGCGCAAGCGATCATCACGTGATCAACGGCACCGCTATCTTCCCCAAGCCGATCGTGTTGGGCCACGAGGGCGCGGGCACAGTGGCCAAACTGGGCGACGGTGTAACCTCGGTATCCCCTGGCCAGCGCTGCATCCTCTGCTTCGTGCCAGACTGCGGGCGATGCCGCTCCTGCCGTGCTGGACTGCCCAACCTCTGCGACACTAACCGCAAGACCGGTACCCGCCAGTACGACGGTACGCTCAGACTTCACGACAAAGAAGGCCGGGGCGTGCACCAGTACGCCAAATTGGGCGTATTCGGTGAAAGCGTGGTAATTCCCCAGCAGGCTTGCTTTCCCATACCGGATGAGCTTCCCGCAGAGGTGGCCGCTCTCATCGGATGCTCGGTTACCACCGGGGTGGGCGCTGTCATCAATCAGCCCGGAATGAAGGCGGGCATGTCCGTGGCCGTCTTTGGGGCCGGAGGCGTTGGGCTGAACGCAATACAAGGGGCCCGGCTGCTGAACGCCTCCAGGATAATCGCCGTGGATATCCACAACCACAAACTGGAGTTCACCTATAAATTTGGGGCCACGGACGTCATCAACGCCAGGGAACAGGATGCTGTAAAAGCCATCCAGGACTTGACCGGCGGCGGGGTGGACTATGCATTTGACAGTTTCGGATCGAAGGTCACCACCAGGCAGATGGTGGACTCCACACGAAAGGGCGGCGTAGCCGTGCTGATAGGCCTTGCCCCGGACGGAGACCGCGCAGGGATCGACATGGTGGACATGGTGCGCAACCAGAAGACACTGACCGGGAGCTACTACGGCTCGGTCAGCCCACACCAGACTTTCAGAACCCTGGTGGACTTCTACCTGAACGGCAAGATCGACGTGGACTCCCTGATTGTGCGCCGGTACGAGCTGGATGAAATCAACGAGGGGTTCGACGCCTTGGCGCGGGGAGAGGACGGGCGCGGCGTGATCGTCTACGAGAATTAGTCCAGAGCGGAATCGCCCTCCTCTTCACTTGTTACGCTATTTACGTAATGCTATAGTCGCAATCGCCCCCCTTTCCAGTTCAAAAAGGGCCAGAAACGCTGTCCATGCTTGAAGACTATTTTCGGCAGTACGGGCTCCTCTTCCTGTTTGCGGTGATCGCGGTCACAGTGCCCGTAGGAATGCTGGCCCTGTCATACGCCGCATCGTTCGTAAGGATCAGGCCAACCCGGCAAACCCCTGTGAAGCGAACCGCTTACGAGGGGGGGATGCCACCGTTCAGCCCAAAGCCCTCACGATTCAATTTCCGTTACTACTACTACGCCCTGTTGTTTGTGGTGTTCGACGTCGAAACGGTGTTCTTATACCCCTGGGCAGTGCGATACGGGCTGTTGTCCAAGCAGTTCGGCATATTCGCTCTGGCCGCCGTCATGCTGTTTCTGGCGGTGGTGACGCTGGCATACGCATACGCATGGCGCAAGAAGGCTCTGGAGTGGACTTGAAGAAAATGAATATGAATCCCCAAGAACCGACCGCGCCCTACGGCATCGACCCAAGCAATCCCCTGTTCAACGTGACTTGGGACATGGACCGGGAAGAGGGGCGAGCCGTCAACTTGATGAAGGCGGCCCGCACAGAACAGTACCCTGAGCCGCTGGTCGATATCCCCGACGAACTCAGGCGCAGCGCACTGGTAACCTCCGTGGACACGCTGCTCAATTGGGCTAGGAAGTCATCGGTCTTTCCACTTCAGTTCGGCTTGGCCTGCTGCGTCTTCGAGATGATCGCGACTGCCATGTCCAGGTTCGACATTTCGCGCTTCGGCATGGAAGCCTTCCGCGCCACCCCCAGGCAGGCCGACCTGATGATCGTAGCGGGCACCGTGACTTGGAAGATGGCCGTGCCCCTACGCCGCCTCTTCGACCAAATGTCTGAACCAAAGTGGGTCATCTCCATGGGCGTATGCGCCACCAGCGGCGGGCCCTACTATCAAAGCTACTCGGTCGTGCCGGGCGTAAACCACATCGTCCCCGTGGACGTGTACGTACCCGGGTGCCCCCCGCGTCCCGACGCGCTGCTGTACGGAATCATGCAGCTGCACGAAAAGGTCAAGCGCTACACGCTGACTCACACTCCGGCAGGGCAAGAATGACGGTAGCATGGCGCGGTGACCAGTTCGCAGCCGCGGTGGAAACTTTTGCCCCCGGATCCGTGGCCGGTCACAACGACTCCGACACGTGGGTATACCCCTCGTCTCTTGCGGAAGTAGCGATGGGGCTGCGCGACAGGCCTGAGTTCAGGTTCGACCTGCTCAGTTCCATTAGCGCGGTCGACTACATCGACCATTACGAGGTGGTATACCACCTTACTTCCCTGCCCCGGAACATGAAGGCCGTGCTGAAGGTGAGGTGCGGAGAGGGGCGCGAAGAGCCAACACTCCCCAGCGTGACAGGCGTTTGGAGGGGTGCGGAGCTTCAGGAACGGGAGGCGTGGGACCTGATGGGTATACGTTTTGAAGGACACCCCAACCACAAGCGCATCATGCTCTGGGAAGGCTTTCCGGGGCATCCTTTGCGCAAGGACTTCGTCACCTACTCCCAGTCCGTGATCGACCCCGAGCAGGCAGCCGCGGAATGAGTTGCGCGGCGCGGCCAAACGGCTAGCACATGACCCTCAAGACCGAGCCGATAACCATAAACATCGGCCCGCAGCACCCCAGCACCCACGGCGTGTTCAGAATGCGCGTGACCTTCGACGGCGAGACCGTCGTCGACCTCGAGCCTATATTCGGATACCTGCACCGAGGCTCCGAAAAACTGGCCGAAGAACGAACCTACACCCAGGTGGTGACTCTGACCGACCGCATGGACTACGTAGCCTCCATGACCAACAATCAGGGCTACATTCTTGCAGTAGAGAAGCTGACCGGGATCGAGCCGTCGCCGCGCGGAGTGTGGTTGCGAATGATCGCAGCGGAACTCCAGCGCATCGCCAGCCATCTCGTGGCCGTCGGCTTCCTGATACAGGACCTCGGCGCCTGGGGAACTCCCCTCATCTACGCAATGCGGGAACGGGAGAAGATCCTGGACCTGTTCGAGATGCTTTGCGGCGCCCGTATAACCAACAGCTACCTCCGGCCGGGCGGCGTGTTCATGGATGCCCCGGACGAGTTCTGGCCCGCACTCGATATCCTGCTCGCAGATTTGCCGCAGCGCATAGACGAGCTGGACCAGCTGCTGACCAACAACGAAATCATAGTCGCAAGAACCATTAACGTGGCGGTTGTAGAACCTGAGGCCATGGTCAACGCTTCCATTACGGGGCCGATGCTGCGGGCCGGGGGGGTGGACTGGGACCTCAGGCATCGCGATCCATATGACTACTACGACCAAGTCGAGTTCGAGCGCCCGCTCCACACCGCCAGCGACAACAACGCTCGCTACTGGGTACGATTGCAGGAAATGCGAGAGTCGATCAAAATCGTCAAGCAGTGCATAGAAAGGATCGAACCCGGACCGGTACGCCCGCCAGAGGTTCCCTTCCTCGTAAGACCCCCGGCTGGAGACGGATACGCCGCCGTGGAAGCGCCAAAGGGAGAATTGGGATTCTATCTGGTCAGCGACGGAGGAATCGCGCCCTACCGGTGCCACGTGCGAGCGCCGTCCCTCATAAATCTGACGCTCCTGAGGGAAATGCTGGTAGGCGGTATGGTGGCCGACATGTTCGTCAGTTTCGGATCTATCGACATCAACATGGGTGAGGTGGACCGATAGTGGATACTTTCCTGGAAAACAGCCTCTTCAGGAACATCTACTGCAACCTCGCCTCTGCAAGCGAGAACTGCGCGGCACGCGGCTACGGAGACGCGCTTCTTCCCGATGGCCTCCAATGGCTTGCCTTCACGCTAACGGGCGTGGCCATCATCGGGCTGGTGGTCAACGCCATCCTCATGGGGGTACTGGGCTTCATATGGTTCGAGCGGAGAGTCTTCGCACGCTTCCAGAATCGGGTCGGGCCAAACCGCTGGGGGCCGTTCGGCTTGCTAACCCCCGTCGCTGATGCCATCAAGACGATGTTCAAAGAAGACGTAGCACCGGAAGACTCTGACCGTTTTCTCTACAACCTCGCTCCCGTTCTGATGGTCGTACCCCTGCTGGTGGTGTTCGCGGTGATCCCGTTCGGCATCGGGACTTTCGTAGCAGACCTCAACGTAGGCATCCTGTTCATACTGGCCGTGACCACGATGAGCGGCCTCGCCATAGTCATGGCCGCATGGGCCTCAGGAAACAGACTCTCCATCTTCTCAGGACTGCGCGCGGTGGCTCTCCTGATCAGTTACGAAATACCAATGGCCCTTTCCATCCTGGGCGTGCTGATGATCTCAGGATCTCTCGCGCTGGGGCGAATCGTCGAGTCTCAGAACGTCCCATTCATACTCGTCCAGCCCATGGGCTTCCTCGTATTCTTCCTTGCTTCCCTCGCCGAGATGAACCGAACGCCCTTCGACCTGACCGAAGCGGAGTCTGAACTGGCAGCCGGTTATCTGAACGACTACTCCAGCATGAAGTTCGGGTTGTTCTTCCTTGCGGAGTTCATGGCCGCCCTGGCAGGAGCCGCAGTGATCACCACACTCTTCCTTTCCGGCTGGCGCGGTTGGGAGCCTGTTCCATCCCAAGTCTGGTTCTTCCTGAAAATGGGTGGAGTCTTGTTCGTCATCATATGGATACGCTTTACGTGGCCCCGGCTGCGCATCGACCAGATGCTGGCCTTTGCGTGGAAGGGACTGTTCGAGTTGACGCTCGTCAATCTCACACTGGCAGCCATACTGATAGCCGTCTGGCCCCAGCCTACGACAACCCAGCTGTGGATGATGGCGGCCATCAACTGGCCCGTGTTCTTTGCGTCAATATGGATAATCGGCAAGGTGATGGGCGTACGACCGCATCAGATAGACCGCACCGCAATGGGTGCCCTCTATCCAGTAGCCACGGACGAACCCGCTCCGGCAAGTGAAGCGAGTGAACAATGACAGGCTTAAATCTGCTGAGAGCGCTTTTCGTGACGATGAAGAACTTCGTCCGAGCACCATTTACAGTGCAATACCCAGACCGCCGGGTGGGGCTTGTCGGCGCAGCGAAAGCTGAGGGGAAGAGTCCCCTGGGACTGATTCGCAACAACCCCAAGCGGGCAATCAAGGCGATGGCGATGCTGGCGACCGTGCCTGAGAAAGTGCCGCAGAACAAACGCTTTCGGGGCAATGAGTTCACCTGGCTGGAGACGAGGTGTACCGGCTGCGCCAGTTGCGCCAAGTACTGCCCTCTGGGCATCATCGAAATCGTGACTCACCCGGGCGGCATAGACGTGCAGGAAGGAGAAAGCTACGGCATAGACGTGTTCGACATCGACATAGGACGATGCATGTTCTGCGGTCTGTGCGTAGAGGCCTGCCCCTACGACGCCCTGCACATGGGCGCAACGTTCGAACGCAGCACCTACACCCGGGCCGGGCTCGTGATACCCGTCGATGAACTGAGGGCCGCGCCAAAGACCCCGTCGAGCTGGTTCCGACCCCAGTTCGAGGAGCGCGGCTTCAACCCCTTTGAAGAACAGGTGGAGAACCACCACGAGGCAGGGCGCCACGAACAGCCTACCCCGGAAGAGTTGCGCCAAAGATGGGTGAACCAGCGTTGAGCGGCCTCTATGAAGTTTCCCGCGTCGTCGACGCCGCGTTCTGGCTGTTCGCAGCTCTGGCAATTGGCGGGGCCGTCATGGTCGTCACCGTGAAGGACGTCTTCAAGGCCGCTGTATTCCTTGCCGGATCGTTCTTGGCCTTGGCGGCCATATACTTCCTGTTGCAGGCCGAATTCATTGGTGTGGTACAGATCCTCGTATACGTAGGCGCCGTCTCGATACTAATAGCCTTTGCAGTGATGATCATCGCGGACGTGCCGGGAGGCAGCAGACCGGCGCGTGGACGCATCGCGGCCGCCACCGCGGCCGCGTTGATGATGGCGGCATTGGCCTTCACCACGTACAACACCAATTGGACGGATATCGGCCAGATCACCGATGAGGACGCTATCGCCGGACTGGTCGGCGTCTACTACGAGGACACGTCCACCAGCCCCTACGCCGATGCCCAGGGCGGCACGATACGGGCAGCTGATGAGACTACGAAGGACGCCCGCTCCGGCGCACTTATCGACAGCACGGGGGCGATAGGAACTCTGCTGATTCGCGAGTTCGTGCTTCCGTTCGAGATCCTGGGGCTCCTTCTGGCCGCGGCGCTGATCGGAGGGCTGGCTCTGATGCTCAACCCCAGGACTGAGGACAAATGACCCTCGAGAACGTCCTGCTACTCTCCGCCGCTCTGTTTTCGATCGGCATATACGGCGTGATGTCCAGAAGGAGCATCATCACGACCCTCATGTCCATCGAGCTTATGTTCAACGCAGTGGTGGTGGCCGCCATCGCATTCTCGCGGTTCACACTGCCAGCCAGCCTGGCCAACGTCGAATCTCCGGTGCAGGCCGCCGCAGTGCGGCTAGCGCTAACCGGTCACGTCTTCGCGGTGTTCATCATCGCCGTGGCCGCCGCCGAAGTCGCCCTCGGTCTGGCCATCGTCTTCGCACTCTACCGGGTGCGAGAGACCACTGAAATTACCGACGCCGCCACGATGAAGAACTGAGCAGGCGTTGCGGAGAACAGCCAAACACTATGTGGGTTGACTATAAGAAGGCGCCAAACCTGATGGTCGCCGAAATGTGGAAGAACCTGCTCGAGGGCGAGGGCTTGCCATCCAAGATCATACCGGAGGGCGACATTCTGGACTGGGGCGAGCGCGTCCCCTTTCGCATACTTGTGCCCAAGGGCAGGGAACACGTCGCCGACGAAATTCTACGCAAACTGTGACTGGCAAGAAGAAACGTGATTAACGAAACGGCTATCTGGCTGATACTGGCGCTACCGGTCGGGGCGTTTGCCATTATAGGGCTGCTCAGACCCGTAATCGGCCCCCAGTCCAAGTGGACAGGGTGGGTAACCATTGCGGCCATTGGCGCATCCTTTGCCCTCTCCGTGGCAGCCCTTGCATCGGTTATGACCGAGGGCGTTCAGCACTTCCCGCAGAGGGACTGGATCAGCGCCGGCAGCTTCACGCTGTCGTTCGGGCTGCTGCTCGACCCACTCACCGCCATCATGCTCGTGGTCGTGAGCGGGGTGAGTCTGCTCGTACAGTTCTACTCGCAAGCCTATATGCACGGCGATCGCGGCTACACGCGGTACTACGCCTACATGTCCCTTTTCACCGCCTCGATGCTTGGTCTGGTCTGTGCCCGCAACCTGGTGCAGCTGTTTGTGTTCTGGGAACTCGTAGGCATCTCCTCATACCTGCTGATCGGCTTCTGGATGGACCGACCTTCGGCCGCGGCCGCGGCGAAGAAGGCCTTCATCATGACCCGCTTCGCCGACTTCGGATTTCTCCTTGGCATCCTCTACTTGTATTCTCAGAACCCCGCCTGGCTGGACATTCCCGCCCTGTACGACGCGGTTGCAGGGGGGGCTATCGCCGCCACGGTCGCAACCTGGATATCGTTAGGCTTCTTCATGGGCGCAGCCGGCAAGTCGGCGCAGTTCCCGCTGCACTCCTGGCTGCCCGACGCAATGGAGGGACCAACCCCGGTATCCGCTCTTATTCACTCAGCCACTATGGTCACCGCCGGCGTGTTCCTGGTGGCCCGCTTCTTCCCACTGTTCGAGGCCTCCAACGCAATGATGACCGTCGCGCTCATAGGCGGATTCACCGCGGTCTTTGCCGCAAGCATGGGGCTGGTCGCAAACGACATCAAACGAGTGCTTGCCTACTCCACGGTAAGCCAACTCGGTTACATGATGCTCGCGCTGGGAGTTGGAGGCTACGTACCCGCCCTTTTCCACCTATTCACCCACGCCTGGTTCAAGGCCGGCCTCTTCCTGGCCTCCGGCTCCGTGAATCACGCCACTGGCACCTTCAACATGCGCTACATGGGCGGCCTCAAGCGTTATATGCCATGGACCTATGCCGGCATGGTCATCGGAGGGTTGAGCCTCGCGGGGCTGTTCCCACTGTCGGGGTTCTGGAGCAAGGACGAAATACTCGCACACACTCTGGAACCGGGTTCCGTCACGGGCTACGCCGTGCTCGGTCTGGGTTTGTTGGCGGCGTTCCTCACGGCTTTCTACATGTTCAGGGCGATTTACATGACGTTCCACGGAACTTACCGAGGAGGCGCGGAAGCAGAAGCCGCCGACCTGAAGAATGACGGGCAGCCCATACCGCCCGGCATGGGCCATACGCACCTTGCCGAGTCACCGTGGATCATGGTCGCACCAGTAACTATCCTCGCCGTAATGGCCATTGGAGCAGGTTTCTTCTCCAACCCCCCCGCCAACCTGGGAATCAACGGCAAACATGGATTCGGGCGCTTCCTGACTCACAACGACGCAGTATTCCATAGCCCCGAAGCCGCAGAACACGCCGGAGCCAAGCCACATTTCAACTGGCCCATCGCACTCGGATCAACCGGCCTTGCGCTAGCAGGCATTGCCTTGGCCAGCGCCATGTACCTGAGGGTATCGATCTCACCGCAAACTTTGGGAAGATTATTCCCGCACGCCCATAGGGTGCTGTACCGAAAGTACTACTTTGACGAACTCTACGAAGACCTGATCGTCAGGAAGGGCTTCCACCGACTCTTCGCCGGGGCCTTCAGTTGGGCCGATGGCAACTGGCTGGACAATGTAAATGTTCAAATTTCAGCCTGGACTGGCCGAATCGGTCGAGGACTTGCCATTGTGCAAAACGGGCAGGCTCAGACCTACGTCTTTGCCATGATCCTGGGCGCCGTGACGGCCATCGCCGCCTTTCTGATCTGGTTCTAGAAACCGCAGGAAATCTAGACCAGCACGACCATGCCAGAAATGTCGCCATCAATCCACAGCGGAGCCGGTCGCTAGACCCATGTTCACCGGAATTCTCACCGCGACCGTATTCCTGCCCGCGGCGGCCGGCGCGGTCATCGCGCTCGCCGCGAGGTCAGACCAGCAGGTCCGTTGGGCATCTATCGCCTCATCCATAGTGACTTTCGCTCTCTCCCTGATCGTATTCAGCGGCTACTACGTCGACCCGGACGGGGTGAGATTCATAGACCGCTTCGAGAACTGGATACCCATACCCGGCCTCGAATCGCAGTACCTGCTGGGAGTGGATGGCCTGAGCGCTCCTTTCATCCTGCTCACCGGGCTGTTGGGCATGGCCGCCGCACTTGCCTCTTGGAGGATCCGGCTCCGAGTACGTGAGTACTATCTGTGGCTTCTGATCCTGACCTCAGCCGTGATGGGTGTGTTCGCATCCCTTGACTTACTGCTCTTCTTCATATTCTTCGAATTCGAGCTCATACCCATGTACATGCTCATCTCAATCTGGGGTACCGGGCGGCCGCGCTACTCAGCGATGAAGTTCGTGCTATTTACCATATTTGGCGGCGCATTTCTCCTAGTAGCCGTGCTAGCGGTGTTTATTTCCACAGGCACCTTCCAGATGGTCGCCTTGCCCTCTGAGGCGGGAAGCGTCATTCAGGGCATCCCCCAGCGTATCGCAGGCGCCGACCTGATCGCACCCGCCGCCCTGCTGTTCTCATTCTTCCTCATCGCATTCGCCGTCAAACTCCCGTTGTGGCCGTTGCACAACTGGTTGCCGGACGCTCATACCGACGCGCCGACCGCCGTTAGCGTGATGCTTGCCGGAGTGCTCCTCAAGATGGGCGGATACGGCCTCCTCCGTATAAACGTCGGCTTCTTCCAGGAAACGAAAGGGTTCACGGTGCACGACGCCGCAGGTGTTCTTGCAGTGCTCGCAGCCGTCAGCACTCTGTACGGAGCCATCGTCACCATCCGCCAGACCGACATGAAGCGGCTCATAGCCTTCAGCAGCGTGAGCCACATGGGATTCGTGATGCTAGGTATATCGGCGATAGCAGGCAGCGGCGCAGCCGCGTCAGGCGGACTAAACGGCGCAGCCATGCAAATGTTCACGCATGGCACCATCACCGGCCTGGCCTTTCTGATGGTAGGACTTGTCTATGATCGGGCCCACACCCGTTACATACCTCACCTTGGCGGTCTTTGGAGGAAGATACCCGCCATAGGAGTGTTCTTCCTCATAGCCGGCTTCGCCTCGCTGGGCCTCCCAGGTACAAGCGGATTCGTGTCCGAGATCATGGTGTTCCTCGCCGCGTTCGAGGTGTGGTCCTTCGCGGCCGGATTTGCCGCCTTTGGCGTGGTGCTGGCCGCCGGCTACGTTCTATGGATGGTGCAGCGCACCTTCTTCGGCCCGGGACCGGCCAAGGGAGGCATGTCGGCAACTCAATACGAGGCGTTAGAGGACGCGCACCCGTTCGACATGGTGCCCGTACTGGCCCTGTCCACTGCCATCTTCGCAGTGGGTATTTGGCCGAGGCTGCTTACGGACGTGTTCAGAACCGGCATCGAGGCCACGATTCGCTGATGACCGCGCACGACTGGTGGATCATAGCCCCCGAACTGGCCGCAGCAGGGCTGGCAGCCTTGCTTGTTATCGCAGACCTTGCGTTACGCAACAAGCGCATACTCGCCGAGTTGGCAGTAATAGGCCTCGCCGCGCCGCTCTTCTTTTCCTTGAACCTGTGGTTTGGCTGGTACGGCGATACCACAGACCCTTCCGCACTGTTCGGAGCCATCACCGCCGACAGGTTCGCGCTGTTCTTCCACTTTCTCCTTATCGGCGTTAGCGCGGCCGTGATACTCGCATCGACGAAGTACCTGGAGCGTATGCCAGGGCTGAGAGGCGAGTTCTTGGCTCTGATGCTGTTCTCCATGAGCGGGATGATGATGCTGGTTTCGGCCAAGGAACTCGTGGCGATATACGTCTCCCTGGAGTTAACCGCCCTGCCTGTCGCGGCGCTGGCTGCCTTTCACCGGGGCGCGAGGTCCGTCGAGGCTGGTCTGAAATTCCTCGTCCTGTCCGCCATCGCATCGGCCCTATTGCTGTACGGCATGGTCTATATCTACGGGTTCACGGGCAGCACCAACCTCGAGATAATCCTACAACGCCTGAATGAAATCCCCAGCCAACCCGATCAGCCCTTCGGATCATACGGCGTGCTGCTCGGAGTAGTGCTCATCGTAGCGGGATTCGCTTTCAAGATGGCCGTTGTGCCATGGCAAATGTGGGTCCCGGACGTTTACGAAGGTTCTCCAACCCCTCTCGCCGCCTTTCTCTCCGTGGCATCAAAAGCAGCCGCCTTTGCCGTAATCATCAGAGTGCTCTACGCGGCCTTCGGCAGCGAACCCCTGACGCAGGACTGGTCCGGCCTGATAGCGGCTCTGGCTGCCGTAACCATGACCGTAGGCAACCTCCTCGCGCTTTCTCAAAAGAACATCAAGCGCCTGCTCGGATACAGCACCGTATCGCAGGCCGGCTACATGCTCGCGGGGGTCGCTGCCGTCTCAGCAAACTCCGGCTCGGCAGGGTTCATCGCAGGGCCCCAGGGCGTTCTCTACTACCTCATGGGATACGCCTTCACGAACCTTGCCGTCTTTTTGTCTGTCATCGCAATCACTCACAGAACAGGAAACGAGCTGATCAGCGGGCTGAACGGCATGGGGCGTAGGTCTCCAGTAGTGGCGATGCTGTTGACCGTGGGGCTGCTTTCCCTGCTAGGCGTGCCCCCAACGGTTGGCTTCATGTCAAAGGCCTTCGTGTTCAGCGCCGCCGTGAATTCGGGGCTGATATGGCTCGCAGTGATCGGCGTGGTCAATACCGCGGTATCAGCCTACTATTACCTGCGAATCGTACGGGCCATGTACTTTGAGGAACCCTCGTCCGACGAGCCGATAAGAGCCGACCTACGCGCATTGGCCGCGACCGGAACCGCGGCCGCAGGAGTGGCGGTGTTCGGCATCGGGCCGTGGTTCCTGCTCAAGCTGGCCGAAGAGTCCCTTACCATCCTCTAAATCAGCGCTCCTCCCCACTTCCTTCCCACAAAAACCTAAACAGGCGCAGGTCATGACCCCGCCCGGTCAGTGTTGAGCTACACAGCGCACTTCTTGCAATGAGATACGAACATGTCGGAATCTGCTACCACGGCCTTGCCCCTGAGGCCGAGAACCTGGCCAAGTCAATAGAGAAACGCATGGCGGATAGTCGCCGAGTGACCGCGGCCAACCAGGACGCGCTGGACGCCGACCCGGACGCGCTGTCAGACGCCGACGTGATCATCACCATAGGGGGCGACGGTACGATACTGCGCGGAGTGCACTCCGCCGCCCCGCGAGGTGTACCCGTCCTAGGCGTGAACATGGGTAGAGTAGGCTTCATGAGCGACGTCGACGCCGGCGAAATACTGGAGCGGCTGGACTGGTACCTCGATGGGAATGCACGCGTCGAGGAACGAGAAATGCTCCGAGCCGATGTCGTTGGCTCCGGCGGGCCGTCATTCTACGCGCTGAATGACGTGACCATCGCCCGTGGACAAAGGTTGAGAGTCATCGACGTCGCGATGACGGTCGACGGCGTTCACTTCGCCACCTTCCGGGGAGACGGCGTCGTGATAGCAACCGCCACCGGTTCCACCGGATATACCCTCTCCCTCGGCGGGCCGGTGATCGACCCGACCTCCAGCGACTACTTAGTGAAGCCCATCGCCACCCACATGAGCCAGTTCGGAGGAGTCGTGATCAAATCCGCCTCCACTCTGGAGTTCACCCTGATTGCAAGAACCCCCGCAACTCTGAACGCAGACGGGTTCCTCGATGCAGAGTTGACGAACGGGCAACTGGTGCGCATCTCTCACAGCCCTTACCGAGCCCGATTCCTACGACGACAACCGCCGTCCGCCTTCTGGGGCTCCCTCTCCATGCGGCTGGGCATAAGAAAGGGCGCGCTGCCCGAAGCCGAACAGACCGCGCCTAAGTCGGATACGATAGAGACGCATTGAGCGTACAGACTGCAGCCACACTCCACTCACAGCGGAGATACGAGGGAAAGATCCTGTCTCTCCGCACCGATACCATCCAAATGGGTGGACGAGAACCCGTGGAACGCGAGATCGTAGAGCACCCGGGATCGATCGTCGTGGTGCCGATCACAAATCGGGGCGGCGTACTGCTAGTCAAGCAATGGCGCCATCCCGCGGGCAAGGTTCTACTCGAAGTTCCAGCCGGAACCCTCGATCCCGGCGAGGACCCGGAAGAAACGGTGCAAAGAGAGCTTCGGGAAGAAACGGGGCACAGGGCGGCCCGCATCCGAAAGATCGGAGGCTTCTGGGTTGCGCCCGGCTGGTGCAACGAATTCATGCACGCATATCTAGCCACGGAACTCACGGCAGACCCCCTGCCGCAGGATGTGGACGAAGACCTTGAGGTGATCGAAGTACCCCTGGGGAAATTGGCAGGCCTCGTGCGGGACAGCCGGATAGAGGACGGCAAGTCTATAGCGGCCCTTATGATGGTCCTGAAGTTTCACGGGCCGAAAATAGGCGCGTGAGCCGCTGAGCAGAGGTTGAAGCGAGTGACGGATCTATTAGCCAACCGCTCTGTCCCAACCCACAGAGGACGCTTACTCCAACCAGAGAAACCAAGCAATGTATGAACACGATCTGCTGATAATCGGCGCCGGGCTGGCCGGTCTGAGAGCCGCGGTGGAAGGCGTGCGCGGAGGTGCAGACGTGGCAGTAGTCACCAAGGTCCACCCCGTCCGCAGCCACTCCAACGCCGCACAAGGCGGTATCAACGCGCCGCTCACAGACCGAGGCGACGACTGGGAAAGCCACGCTCTCGACACCATTAAAGGCTCCGACTACCTGGCAGATCAGGACGCGGTGGAAATCATGTCCCGCGAGGCCGGAGAAGCCGTGATCGAGCTGGAGCACATGGGCGTGATCTTCAGCCGAGACGACGAGGGAAGGCTGGGAACGCGGCGTTTCGGAGGTCAGAAAGTAGCCCGCACCTTCTTCGTAGGGGCAATAACCGGTTCCGCCCTGCTCCACGTACTTTATGAGCAGGCGATCAAGTACGGCCTCCGGGTATACGAGGAGTGGTTCGTCACCTCGCTCATCGAGGAGGACGGAGTCGTGCGAGGCGCGGTCGCGCTCGACCTCAGGACTGGCGAACTCCACACGATCCGGGCCAAGGCCGTAATCATCGCCGCCGGCGGCGCCGGGCGGGTCTTCGAGCCATCCACCAACGCCATCATTTGCACCGGGGACGGACTCGCCCTGGCCTGGCGCGCCGGCGCGCCCATGATGGACATGGAGATGGTGCAGTACCACCCCACAACCCTAGCCAGAACCGGCATCCTCATGTCAGAGGCAGCGCGCGGCGAGGGGGCGTACCTGTTGAACAAGCAGGGCGACCGCTTCATGGAAACCTACGCCCCGGAGTACCTGGAACTGGCCTCACGCGACGTCGTATCCCGCTCCGAGCAAACCGAGATCAACGAGGGCAGAGGCATCGACGGCAACGTCCTGCTCGACCTGAGACACCTGGGACGCTCCTTCATCGAGGAACGGCTCGGCTATCTCCAGGAGGTCGCCGTCGAGTTCTTGGGCATGGACCTCGCAAACGATCCCGTACCCATAAGGCCCGGTATGCACTACATCATGGGCGGCATAAAAACCGACGTAAACGGCAGGACCGAAGCGCCAGGCCTCTACGCTGCCGGCGAGTGCGCCAACGTAAGTGTGCATGGAGCCAACCGCCTGGGTGCAAACTCACTGCTGGACACCGTGGTGTTCGGCAGGAGAGCGGCGCGCCACGCTCTGGAATACATCAAGTCGGTCAATGGAACTTCCCGTGATGAATCCCAGTTGGAAGCGGACAAAGCCCGGTTGCAGGCGCTGCTCGACCGACCGCAGGGGATCCGTTCAGCAGCCTTACGCCGTGAAATGGCCGAGGCGATGACCGAAGGGATAGGCGTCTTCAGGGACCAGGCGTCTATGGAACGCGCCGAAACGGCAGTAAGACGCGCGCGCGATCAGTTCGCAAACGTAAGTGTCCAAGACAAGGGCAAGACCTTCAACATGGACCTGATGTTTGCCTTGGAACTCGACTACGTGATCGACTGCGCAGAGGCCATATGCGCAGGCGCACTGGCGCGCAAGGAAAGCAGGGGAGCCCACTATCGCACCGACATAACACAGCGAGACGACGAAAACTGGTTGAAGCACACTCTCGTTTACAAGACAGACGAAGGGCTGAGAGTGGATACGTCTCCGGTCGCCATCACCAAGTGGGAGCCGGTGAAGAGGGTCTATTGATGCAGGCAAACCTCAAGGTGAAACGGTACAACCCCGATGAGCCACAACCCCGCGTTCGTTATCAGGAGTACTCTCTGGACGTCTTGGAGAGCTTCACGGTGCTAGACGCGCTCATACAGGTCCGGGATGAGGTGGACGGCACCCTGGCCCTGCGCTGTTCGTGCAGGGCCTCTATCTGCGGCTCGTGCGGGATGCGCGTAAACGGACGCGCCAAACTCGCATGCAAGACCCGAATTGCTGAACTGGCTCCCAATGGAGAGCAATTGACCATCGAGCCCATGGGCAACCACCCGGTGATCAAGGACCTCGTAGTAGATATCGATACTTTCTTCAACCAGATCCGCCGCGTGGATCCTTTCATCCAACCCGATTCCACCCCAACCCAGGGCGAGTTCATAGCCTCCAGCGAGTCCATGACCAACCTGCTGGGCGTGATGAACTGCATAATGTGCGGCGCATGCGTATCGGACTGCACCGTTCTGGAGGTGGACGACAAGTTTATAGGCCCGGCCGCGCTGGCCAAGGCATACAGATTTGTCGACGACCCCAGAGACGACCGCTCCTCTGAACGGTTGAAGAAACTCAACGACGAGCACGGCGGCATCTGGGACTGCACCCGCTGCTTTCAGTGCGTAGAGGTGTGCCCAAAGGACGTTGCCCCCATGGACCGCATCATGGAAATGCGGGACATGGCCATAGAAGCCGGAAACCGAAACACCCCCGGATACCGCCACACCGAATCCTTCATCCGATCGGTACGACGGCACGGACGCTTGGACGAGACACGCCTGGCCGTTGACAGCATTGGATGGACCAATGTCCCCGGCCTGTTGCGCGAGGCCCCCGTAGCCATGAAGGCCTTCACAAAGGGCAAGCTGCCGCCCCTGTTTCCCCACAAGGCCGAGGGTAACTCCGCTATCAGGGAAATCGTAGAGAAGGCGGAGGGAGGCTCCAAGTGAAGTACGCCTTCTACCCGGGTTGCGTCGCCAGGGGCGGCGCACCTGAACTCTACGAATCCGCCATCGCAGTCATGCAGCGGCTCGGCATAGAGACCGTCGAACTGACGCGCGCCTCATGCACCGGCGCAGGGGTATTGCAGGAAAAGAACCGACGCCTCGGCGACGTACTGAACGTACGAACTATGGCCATGGCAGAGCAGATGGGCCTGCCGATTCTCACTATCTGCTCCACCTGCCAGGGCGTGATGTCACAAGCCAACCACGCAGTACAGCGCAACCCAGACTACCTCGACGAAATCAACGCCGAACTCGCACAAGAGGGGCTGGTTTACAGAGGCTCTACGGTGGTGAAGCATCTGCTTTGGGTACTGCTTGAAGACGTGGGCATAGACAGGCTGAAGTCCACTTTTTCCAAAGAACTTTCAGGCTTCAACTTCGCTCCCTTCTACGGCTGCTACATAGTGCGCCCCAGCGATGCGCTCGGACTTGGAGAAAACCCACAGCGGCGCAACTCACTCGAAACCGTCATCGAGGCGACCGGCGCCAACGTGACCGACTTCCCGGGCAAGACAGCCTGCTGCGGTCTGCCCATACTGCTCATCAATCAGCAAAATTCACTGAAGATGGTGTCCAACCACACCGGAGCGGCCAGCGACGCCGGCGCAGACGCCATGGTCACCCCCTGCCCGCTCTGCCATCTAAACCTCGACGGCTACCAGCCCAGGGCCCGCAAGAACAACCGGGGAGACGCCGCCGATCTGCCCATCATCCACCTCCCCCAGCTACTGGGTATGGCCATGGGCATAGACCACGACAAGCTGGGCATGAAAAAGCACGTCGTCTCCACCAAAGACCTGGTGCAACAACTCAACACAAACGCAACCGGCTCACAGCCCCGCGTGCCGCAGACGTAAGTGGCGGCCTCTGTCTGACACTGCCCCTACCCCGCCTTCGCCATCACCTCCACCAGTTCCTGCACCGCATCCGCAGACCTTCTAAGGGCGGAACGCTCCTCATCCGTCAACCTGATCTCGATTATCTCCTCCACACCACCCGCACCCAGCTTCACCGGCACCCCGGCGTACAGCCCATGGATCCCGTACTGACCAGTCAGGTACGCCGCGCACGGCAGAATTTCCTTGCGGTCCAGAAGAATGGCCTCAACCATCTGCACCACGGCCGCCGACGGCGCATAGTACGCGCTCCCCGTCTTCAGCAGCCCGACGATCTCCGCTCCGCCATCCCGGGTGCGCTGCACGATCTCGGCCAGCCGCTCTGCGCCCACCAACTCACTGACCGGCTGTCCACCCACCGTAGTCGAGCCGATGAGAGGCACCATCGTATCCCCATGCCCGCCCAGCACGTATGCCGAAACGTTGGTGACCGATACTTTCAGTTCCTGTGCCAAAAAGGTGCGGAAGCGCGACGTGTCGAGAATGCCGGCCATCCCAACAACGCGCTCGCTCGGTAAGCCTGACACCTTATAAGCGTGCTGCACCATGGCGTCGAGCGGGTTGGAGACCACCACGAGTACGCAGTCCGGCGAGTATCTGGCCGCCTCTGCCGTTACTGAACCGACGATCTTCATGTTGGTGAGCAGCAGGTCGTCCCGGCTCATACCGGGCCTTCTGGCGATGCCAGCGGTGATCACTACCACGTCTGAACCGGCACTCTCTTCGTAGCTGTTCGAGCCGACGATCGCGCCGTCCGAGCCCAATACCGGGCCGCTTTCTAGCATGTCGAGCGCTTTCCCCTGAGGCATGTCCGGTACTACGTCCACGAGGACTACGTCCGCATAGCCGCGGTCGAATATCCTTTGCGCCGTGGTCGCCCCGACGTTCCCTGCGCCAACCACCGTCACCTTTTTTCTCATGAAATCGCCTTTCCCGTACTCAGCAATGAGAATCGCTTGCACCACACCGCCGCACTCCGTCCTGCACGCTCTGGGCTGCGGGAGCGTCTCCCTTCAAGCCCTTACCGGTTACAGAGCCGCTACGTAGTTCTTCCATCGCTCCTCAAGTTGAGGATCGCGCACCGTCTCCAGCACGTATTGCCCGAACTCAGTTCCGGTTGCACCCGAGTCGCGACCGGTCACTCTGACTCGGCGCTCGTACTGACCGCAAACGTCCAGTGCCATATCGACCTTCTGGCCAAGGCTGCTATAGCCAATGTGCGACAGCATCAGCCCGGCCGCCTTCAGCACTGAACTCGGGTCCGCATACTGTGCCCTGCCTTCCGTCACCATACGCGGCGCAGATCCGTGTACAGCCTCGAACATCGCATACCGCTTGCCGATATTTGCGCTGCCAGCCGTCCCAACACCGCCCTGTATCTCCGCGGCCTCGTCGGTCAGTATGTCCCCGTACAAGTTAGGCAGCACGAATACCTGGAAGTCCGAACGCCGTGACTTGTCCAGCAGCTTGGCCGTCATGATGTCGATGTACCAGCCGTCCCATGAAATGTCCGGGTAATCCCTGGAAACACGTTCCGCCACTCGCAGGAAGCGCCCATCCCCAGACTTCACGATGTTCGCCTTGGTCACGACAGTGACCCGCTCCTTGCCCGTGCGCCGGGCGTGATCGAAGGCTGCCCGGATGATCCTGTCGGAACCGGGCGTGGAGATGACCCGGAAGTCGATCGAGATGTCATCCGTGAGTTCGAAACCCTGACTGCCAAGTACGTACAGGCCCTCCGTGTTTTCTCTGAAGAACGTCCAGTCGATACCCTCCGAAGGAACGCGCACAGGCCGAACGTTGGCGAACAGGTCGAGGGCCTTGCGCATACCTACGTTTGCAGACTCCAGATTAGGCCACTCGCCGCCCGTCTCCGGTGTGGTCGTAGGCCCTTTGAGGGTCACGTGGCAGGACTTGATCTGCTCAAGCACGTCGTCCGGAATCGACTGCATGTGCTGAGCGCGATTCTCTATCGTCAGGCCCTCGATACTGCGAAACTTGACTTTCCCAGAAGCAATCTCATCGGACAGCAGCTCCTCCACCACCTGCCGAGCCGCGTCCGATATCATCGGCCCGATGCCGTCGCCTCCAATGACGCCGATAATCAACGGATCGATCAAGCTATAGTCGACAAACGCCCCTTCGCTCTTCAGAGCCTCGACGCGTTCGATCTGCCCCTCGGCGAGCTTGGCAAAATAATCTGCCGCTTTTCTTACTGCCTCCTGGTTCGTCATTCTGTCTCCCTGGTTCTTTGGGTCGCTCTAGCTGACGGCGCTTCCGCACCGCGGCTCGCGGTTCTTCGATTGGCGCATCTACGCCCACTTGTGCGGCTTCCCACGGATGGGAAGCAGCTTGCCGGTATCCGGTCTTACCGCGTGCGTTTCGTGTGTCTTCCGAGCGTTCTTTTCCGTAACTGCGTGAATACTCTCGATGCCTAGAGACCCCATGCTGACCATATTTCCAATGGCCACGAACAACACGTCGGCAGCTTCATCACACGAGCCCGCCGCGTCCCCCGCGTGGGCAGCCTCCAGCATCTCGTCGTACTCTTCTTTGAGATAAGGCGCTCGCTGGATTGCAATCTCAGGAGCCGTCCTTTGGGCGCGGGCCCCGCCGTCAATGCTGAAGCGGGCATGGAAGTCCAACACCTCCGCAGCCATACCCGCCACTGCGGACACGAACCGCTCCCGCTCGCTACAGGGGTATGTTGCCATGTTTCCTAGGGGGAGATGAGTCAACCTTGTTCTCCATCATACGCAGGGCCCGGATTATGGCAGGGCGGGTATCAGCCGGATCGATTACGTCGTCGAGGTACCCCCTGCTCGCGGCCACGTAAGGATTGGCAAACTGTCCGCGGTACTCCTCGATCAACTCCGCACGCTTGGCCTCAGGGTCATCTGCAGCGGCTATCTCCCTTCTGCTGATGACGTTCACGGCGCCCTCCGGCCCCATCACGGCGATCTCCGCGCCAGGCCACGCCAAGTTGACGTCGGAGCGCAGCTCCTTGCTGCTCATCACGATGTACGCCCCGCCGTAGGCCTTGCGCAGAATCAGCGCAATCTTGGGCACCGTCGCCTCGGAGTAGGCGTATATCAGCTTGGCCCCGTGCCGGATTATGCCGCCGTACTCCTGCGCGCTTCCCGGCATGAACCCCGGCACGTCCACGAGGGTCACTATGGGCACGTTGAAGGCATCGCAGAAACGTACAAACCGAGCAGCCTTGTCCGACGCGTCGATATCCAAAACCCCGGCCACGTGCGCGGCTTGGTTGGCGACTATGCCCACCGGGGCGCCGCCCATTCGGGCGAATCCCACCACTATATTTGGCGCGAAGGCATGATGCACCGGCAAAAAGTCCCCGCCGTCAACTATCAGCGAAATAACGTCCTGAACGTCGTAGCCCTGGGATGGATCCGCAGGTACTAGCCTGGCAATCGATTCTTCGCCGCCGGCAGGCGGGTCGTCATTCTCCGACACGGGAGGGGATTCCGTATTGTTTGATGGGAGGTAGGACAACAGCCGGCGCACCTGATCGAAGCACGCAGCCTCGTCGGGCGCGGTGAAGTGTGCGACCCCGCTGCGGGAAGCATGAGACGCAGCGCCTCCCAACTCCTCGTGGGAGATCTGCTCGCCCGTGACGGCTCTCACCACGTCCGGGCCGGTGATGTACATCTGCCCTATCGACTCCACCATGAAGATGAAGTCTGTGATGGCGGGCGAGTAAACCGCGCCCCCGGCGGCCGGACCCGCGATGACCGTGATCTGCGGAACCACCCCGGAGGCAAGCGTGTTCCTCACGAATATCTCAGCGTACCCGTGGAGCGAGTCTACCCCTTCCTGTATGCGCGCGCCGCCTGAGTCGTTGATCCCCACGATCGGGCAGCCCGTGCGCACCGCGTGGTCCATCACCTTGCATATCTTCAAAGACGCCGCCTCAGAAAGCGAGCCGCCAAGCACGGTGAAGTCCTGAGCGTAAGCGAACACCTGACGGCCGTTCACAAGGCCGCTCCCAGTAACCACCGAATCCCCGGGAAATCTCTGCCGGTCTAAGCCAAGGTCTACGGCCCGGTGAGTCACAAACGCGTCGATCTCCACGAAAGTTCCGGGGTCGAAGAGTTTGTCGAGCCGCTCGCGAGCCGTCAGCTTGCCGCGACTACGCTGCGCCTCGATCCTGCGTTGACCGCCGCCAAGTTGCGCTTGCGCCCGACGTTCCCTCAAGGCGGCGCGCAGAGTATCGGATAAAATGCTTTGCGTCGTCTGTGACGACGCAGCCTCATTGTCTGAAGTTATCGTTCCGTCCTCCCGGCAACCGCGAAGGCCGCCTGCCATACGCGCTGAGTTCACGGGTTTGTCAGCACACTCGCATTCTACGCGCTTCCCGGCTATATCAGAGCAAAATCACAGCGAAACGCCATGCAAATCGGGAAACGCCATTTCAATTGGGGATCGCGCACCTACGTCATGGGCGTGGTCAACGTCACGCCGGACTCCTTCTCCGGAGACGGCCTGATGACCGAGAGCGGAAACGATGCCTACGTCAGAAAGGCCGTCAGCCAGGCGCTGCGTATGGAGGTCAACGGAGCCGACGTCATCGACGTAGGAGGTGAGTCCACCCGTCCCCCAGCCGCATACGCCGGGGCGAAACCGGTCTACGAAGCCGAAGAGATCAGGCGCGTAATACCGGTCCTCAACGCGCTGCGGGGAACTGTGTCCGTGCCTATAAGCATCGATACGCGCAAGGCGGCGGTGGCCAGGGCGGCTGTCGACGCGGGGGCCGACGCGATCAACGACGTGTCGATGCTGGCGGACCCAGACATGGCTGGCACAGCTTCAGACTTGGGAGTCCCGCTAGTGATTGGACATACGAGGGCCAAAGCCGCCTACGACGACGTGATACGCGAGGTTATTTCAGACCTGCGCACAGCAATAGAGCGGGCTCAGATGGCCGGCGTGGCAAAGGACAGCCTCATGGTGGATCCCGGCATAGGCTTCGGAAAGAAGCCCTCGCACAGCCTCGAGATACTTCGCCGCCTCGACGAGTTGCAGGTTCTCAACCTTCCCTTACTCGTGGGCCCTTCCCGCAAGTCGTTCATCGGCCAGGTTCTCGGACTGCCCGTTGAAGAGCGCCTGGAAGGCACCGCCGCCGCCATCGCCCTCGCGACAGCTCGCGGCGCAGACGTAGTCCGTGTGCACGACCTACCCGAAATGGCGCGAGTGGCGCGCATGGCCGACGCTATAGTCCGGCACCCCGTCCGCTCCGAGCCTACGGACGCAAATATCCAAAACGGTTAGCCGATTCCGTTGGGAAACAAGATGAACTCAGGTTCTACGTGCTTTATCGCCTTGGGCAGCAACCTGGGCGACCGATCCGCCAACCTTGCGCGCGCCAGGGAGAAGATGAACCTCAAGGCAGGAAGCATACGATCCGAGTCTTCCATATACGAAACAGAGCCATGGGGCGTGGACCCCCTGCAGCCGAAATACCTGAACCAGGTGGTCTTGCTGGACACGCGCCACCCGCCGGACCTACTACTTGAATCGCTGCATGAAGTGGAGCGCAGCCTCGGCCGAGTTCGAGGCACACCGGGCGAACCGCGCCTGATAGACCTCGATCTATTGCTTTACGGCTGCCACAACGTCAACGAATCAGGCCTTACGGTTCCACACCCCAGAATGTCCAAAAGAGCCTTCGTACTTGTTCCATTGGTCGAAGTTGCGCCCGATCTAAGACACCCAGTGTCCGGCGTAACGATTCGCAGCCTGTTGGCCAGCGTGGATCGACACGGCGTCGAAATGTGGCAGCCCCGACAGCCGCAAGCCCCCTGAATCAAGCCGCGTGAGAGGTCTTGGAAAACGTATAGACCTATGCGCCGGCAATCTCAGCGCAGACTTACGAGGACCTTGGTCAGTGCAGCGGTCTATGAGCCGGCAAGGGCAGCCTCTATCAGCGTGCGCAGCAGTCCCGCCATAAGGAAGATAACCACCCCGATGGCCATGACCGCGTTGTATCCCAGCAGCCAGGACACACGCCGAAGTATGCCCCGCCCGGGTTGGGGCTGAAATCCGGAGCGGCGCAGCCGCCACACCAGGTAGAACATCCACAGCGCCAACGCCACCTTCACCCCCAGGACGATAAACCAGGCCACGCTTACCGCGTCGCCCGTCAGCCGGTAGAACATCAATATCAGGCCGCTAACCACCAACGCCATAACCGAGGCGTCCACAATATCCCGGTACATATTGGAAATCGGCCCCATCAACTTGCGGCCCGCCTCGGGTTGTACCGAAAAATACGGTCGTATCACCAACGCAAAGAATACCGACCCTCCCACCCATGCCACCGCTCCTACCCCATGGATCCATCGGACCAACCACATTATCCACTCGGTGATGCCGATCCCACTGAACATGTCACCGAACGTTTCGCCGAATATCTCGCCGAACATCTCAACAAACATAAGGCTATTATCTCAGAGTGAAGGTAGCCGCCGCGGGCAACGGTGAGAAAACCTCCGCGCGAGACTGAATTGCGCGTTGAAACGGGTGCGCGGACAGGGGTCAGGATCCGAGGGCGTTAAGTATCTGTTCCCGCAGATTCTCTTCCGAAATGATCCCATCCCAGCGCTTGACGACGTTGTGGCTGCGGTCGAGGAACACGGTTGTCGGATATGAGAGTACCTTGTACGCCAATTGCAGCTTGGCGCCTTGATCGCCGATGTTCGGGTAATTTACTCCCACCTCCTCCAGAAATTCCCTGCCGGCATCCTCAGAGTCCAACCCCAGTTGCTGGACTCCGACGAAATTGACGCCTCGGCCTTTGAACTCCTCGTAAGCCGCCTGCAGATCCGGCATCTCAGCACGGCACGGCGGGCAGGAAGGAAACCAGAAGTTGATGACCACAGGCTGCCCTCCCAGTTCCGTCAGGTCGAAGCGCCCGTGTGAGTAAGTGTCCGCATCGATCGGAGGCGCATCGCCGACTGAAGCCACTTTATCCGTAGGCGAGGGATCCACAGTAGACGACCGTTGCTCCCTCTCCGTCACAGCCCCACCGCACGCAACAGCCGCAGCAGTCAGAACCATTATCCCAACCCAGACCGCAGCGCTCCCCGGCAATCTACGGATCACTCCAAGTGTCTGCGCGAACTTGTATCGAATCTCTCCCGTCACCTTGTCCTTCTTTCAAATGGTAAAGCCCAGCGTATTGACGGCCCGGACTGCGGTTCTGATCAATTGGTTTGATGAACCCGCGAGGCAATGAGATTCTCAGGGCCCCACGGGGTGCGGATCGACATACACCACCGCCTCGCCGCTGAGTACCTCCTCACCGCGCTGATTCAAACACCGGCAGTCCAAGGTGACGATGGGCTTGTCCTCCCGTATTTTCGTTACCTCGCAGCGGGTTGTTACAGAGTCTCCAATGAACAGGGGCTTGCGGAAGCTGGCGTTCATGCCCAGGAAGATGACAGTGCTGTCCCGCCCGGCCATCTCTACTCCCAAGACAGCTGAAATAAATCCGACCAACATGGCCCCGTGCGCCACTCTCGCGCCAAAACGAGTCTTGGACGCGTGACCCTCGTCGGTGTGAAGCGGTTGATCGTCTCCACTGAGACATGCGAACGCATCCACGTCGCGGTCGGTGATGATTCGCGTGATCGATGCCGTCTGGCCGACGGTGAAGTAGGAAGCCGCGCTGATCAATTTTGGTACCCCGGCGCCCCGGAACCTTCTCGCAGAGTACCTACGGAAATCCGCCGACCCATATCACGTTCGCCCTTGTTCAAGCTCTGCAATCCCGGCGCATTCTATCCAGCTGGTCCTCGATCGCAGCCGGAAGGCGCTCAATCGGAACCCGCACCTGCGCCATCGTATCGCGGTTGCGTATCGTAACCGCATCATCCTTCTCCACCGTGTCAAAGTCCACCGTAACGCAGAGGGCCGTGCCGATCTCGTCCTGTCTCCGGTAACGGCGGCCTATGCTCTGAGTCTCGTCATACTGACTGCGGAAAAGCGACCGTACCGCGTCGTGCACCCGGCGGGCGGTAGGCGCCAGCTTTTCGTTCCGGGACAGCGGCAGTACCGCCAATTCATAGGGCGCTATGTCCGGGTGAAACCGCAGAACCACACGACGCTCCTTCCCTTCGCCCTCGGCGTCGTACGCGTCGGCCAGAAAGGCGAGAACCGAGCGGTCCGCGCCCATCGCAGGCTCGACCACGAAAGGCACGTAGCGTTCCCTGCGTTCCTCGTCAAAGTAAGAGAGGTCCTTGCCGGAGCGCGCAGCATGAGCCTTCAGATCGAAGTCCGTGCGATTGGATATGGTTTCCAACTCTCCCCAGCCCCAGGGAAACTCAAATTCGACGTCCGCGCTGGCCTTGGAGTAGTGGGGCAACTCATCCGCGTTATGCTCTCGAACCCGCAGCTTCCCCGGACGCAGCCCCAACCCCCTGTACCAGTCCATGCTGAACTCTATCCAGTAGCGATGCAGCTCCTCGTCCTCGCCCTCACGACAGAAATACTCCATCTCCATCTGCTCGAATTCGCGAGTTCGATAGGTGAAGTTTCCGGGCGTGATCTCGTTGCGGAACGATTTGCCTATCTGAGCAATGCCGAACGGAAGCTTCTTGCGACTGGTCGATTGGACGTTGACGAAGTTGACGAAAATGCCCTGCGCCGTCTCAGGCCTCAGGTACGTAACGGAAGAACTCGTCTTTACCGGCCCCATGTTGGTCTCGAACATGAGGTTGAACTGGCGGGGCTCCGTCAGTTCTCCCCCGCACTGCGCACAGGCTGGGGTATCCAACTCGTCAGCCCTGAAGCGGCGATGGCAGACTCTGCACTCCACCAGGGGATCTGAGAAGGAATCCACGTGCCCACTGGCCGCCCACACCTCTGAGTGCATCAGTATCGCAGCGTCGATACCCACAATGTCCTCGCGCTCACGCACCATAGAACGCCACCACGCCTCCTTGACGTTTCGCTTCAATTCAACCCCCACAGGACCGTAATCCCACACGCTCCCCACCCCGCCGTACACCTCGCTGCTCTGGAATACGAACCCCCTCCGCTTCGATAACGAAGCGAGGGTCTCCATTTCGACGTTATGCAGATTCCTGTTGACCAAACCGTCTCATCTCCCAGCGATGCAAGAGGTGCAAACGCCCAAGGCCGGACGCATATTTCAGTTTACAGGCGCCAATTTGCCCTGTTGGTCTGCCGTAGTAACACGGCAAGGGCCTGCGTCGTAGGTTATCCTGCCCCACGTCCCCGCCAATAGAAGCAACTAGAGGAACCCCCGTGCTCGATCCAATGTCCCGCCAACTGGAGGGCAGAGCCGCAATAGTCACAGGCGCCGGCCGAGGCATAGGCCGAGGAATCGCCCTCGTGCTCGGCAACCGCGGGGCGTCCGTAGCCGTATGCGATCTAGACGAGCAAAACGCCAAGGCAGTTGCGGAGGAAATCAACGCCGCACAAGGCAAGGCTATCAGCGGCCTGGCAGACGTCACCTCCAAGAAGTCAATAGAAGAGTTCACAGCGCGCGCCATCTCGGAATTCAACGCAATCGACATCTGCGTAGCAAACGCCGGGGTCATAGGCGCGGCAGGTTACACGGAGCGGCGCGACTACACCGACGCTGATTGGGACATCACCTACGGGGTGAACGTGCGAGGTCTGGTGAACACCGCGGAAGCCATAATTCCACACATGGCCGAGCGAAGGTACGGACGCATAATCAACATCTCCTCACACGGCGGACGCGCTCCCGCCGGGGTCAGTACGGGCAGAGGTACAGTGGGAATGCCCTACTCGGTTTCAAAGGCCGCGGCCATACAGTGGACCCACGCCCTGGCGATCAAGTTGGGAAAATTTGACATAAACGTCAACGTCGTATGTCCAGGCAAACTGTGGACGCCCATGTGGGAAACCATATCAATGCAAATCCACCTCCAGGACCCGGACATGGCCGACTTGACTCCGCGAGAAGTGTTCGACCTGCAGATCGAAAAGGACGTCCCCTTGGGCAGGCCGCAAACCCCTGAGGACATCGGGCGCGCCGTAGCATTCCTCGCGTCTGACGACGCGTCGGAGATCACCGGCCAGGCGCTTAACGTAAATGGCGGCACGCGGATGAACTGAGGCCCGGGGAGGTCGTCGGTATCTGAGTCCAATCCGACGCTGCGGCCAGTCGGACGGCGACAACCCGAAAATGCCTATCAACGCACACGAGGACGGAAGCCGTGGCGAGAGTAATCGCAGACGTTAGCCTTGACATTGACAGACCCGTGCGTGAAGTGTTCGCCTTTGTGGCTAACCCGGCAAATATGCCGTTGTGGGTGAGCAACGTCACTGAAGCGGAATATGAGGATGGAGCAAAACCCGGCCAGGGCGCCAAATATCGCGTGAAGTACGAATACGGAGGCAAGGTCAATGACATCACCATGCAGACGACCACCTACGCCCGGTACTCCAGATATGCTTTCAAAACCATTGCCGGGCCGTACCCCATCAGCGGCGTTTGTGACCTCGCACCCACCGGCGGAGGCACCAGATACACCTACACCCAAGAAGCTACGTCCGACAGCCCCGTCACCGCTCTGATGTTTTCTACCCTCGGATTCCTTCTCAAGTTCCCTATGCGAAATCTCCTGCGCAAGGATGCTCTCAAGTTGAAAGCCGCAATAGAAGGCTCTGCACGCGTCGACCTGTAGCAGGCAAGGGATGATCACGTGGCCCACCGTCTCTCAAAACAACTCGCAGGAAAGAGCGCAATCGTTACCGGCGCCGGTCGCGGAGTAGGACGCGGCATAGCTCTCGTGCTGGCCGAGCGAGGCGCAGAGGTGTTCGTCACTGATCTAGACGCCGAAACCGCCAACTCCACGGCCTTTGAAATACGCAGCTCAGGGGGCAGAGCAGTCGCCGCGGCATCAGACGTAACCGATCCCGCGTCGATTGCACAGGCCGCTTCCAGGGCGATCTCGGAATTTGGAAAACTAGACGTCTGCGTAGCAAACGCCGGAGTGATCGACGCGGGAGGACTACGGGAAAAGTACTACTACACAGATGAGGACTGGGACGTTACGTACCGGGTCAACGTAAAGGGCTTGGCCAACACCGCGGACGCGGTCAGGCAGCACATGCAAGAGAGGCGTCAGGGCCGTATCGTGAACATCGCCTCACACGGCGGACGCACCCCGCGCGGACCGTCTCTCGGCGTGGGAGAAACCATACTGCCATACTGGGTCTCCAAGGCAGCCGCCATACAGTGGACACACCTTCTGGCGCAACAGATGGCTCGCTTCAACGTGACGGTGAATGCAGTATGCCCGGGAACGTTATGGACTCCCATGTGGGAAAAGATCGCCGCCAACCAACGCGCATTGTCCCCTGATCTTGCCGACAAGAGCCCACGCGAGATATTCGATGCCTCCGTAGAGGCCAGACAACCTATTGCCAGACCGCAAACGCCGGAGGACATCGGGCGAGCCGCGGCATTCCTGGCCTCGGACGACGCCGCGGAAATCACCGGACAGGCCCTCAACGTAAACGGCGGAGCCATCATGAACTAGGCGGACGCGTAGAGCGCGGACCGCAGCACGGAAGCCAGAGCCAATGAATGACCGAGAACTGATCTACCTGCCCGGCTGGAAGCAGCGGGACATGGTGGTGAATAAAGAGATATCGTCCTTGGAACTCACCCGCGCCGCGCTGAGGCGCATCGCCGAGTTGGACAACCGCCTGAACGCCTTCATCACTGTCGACGAAACAGGCGCAATCGCCGCCGCCAAAGCCGCCGACGAAGCTTTGGCCAAAGGCCGGGAACCGGGCCCGCTGCACGGCGTACCCACCTCACTGAAGGACCTTGAGGTCACAAGCGGACTTAAGACAACCTTGGGCTGCGCCCTATACAAGGACTGGGAACCCGACTTCGATTCGGTAGTAGCCGAGCGAGTGCGCAGGGCGGGAGCCATCATCTTGGGCAAGACCAATACTCCGGAGTTCGGCAACCGAGAGGAGACCTTCACCAGCATATTCCCCGCGGCTAACAACCCGTGGGACGTTACCCGAACCACCGGAGGGTCCAGCGGCGGCGCAGGCGCCAGCGTAGCCGCGGGCATGTGCGCCCTCGCAACCGGCACCGACGGCGGAGGTTCCGTCCGGCTGCCAGCGGCGTTCTGCGGAATCTTCGGACACAAGCCCACACAGGGACGAATACCCCGTTACGGCGGAGTATCAAGGCCGGCCTACAACCCCACCTCGACGTCAGGCCCAATGACCAACACGGTCCGCGACTCTGCCATCATGATGCAAGCCCTGTGCGGGCACGACCCGCGCGACCCCGCTTCTCTCAGGCAGCCGGTTCCCGACTACCTGTCCGATCTCGACAAAGGCGCGAGCGGCATGCGAATAGGCGTGAGCATAAGCATGGGATTCGCAGCCGTGGATGAAGAAGTCGAAGACTCGGTGCGCTCTGCAGCAAGGGCGTTCGAGGAACTGGGCGCAGAGGTCGTCGATACGCCCCTGAAGTTGGATCCGCCCCCCAGAAAGTACTGGTGGACAATCTGGACGGGCAACCAGAAAGCCATGTACGGACACCTCGCCGAGCAGCATCGTGAAGACCTTATGGACTACACGTTGGAGATGATCGACCACGGCGAGACAGTGACCGGCGCACAGTACTCGCAGGCCCTGCGCCAGGCCGATCAGCTGCGCCTGCAGATGGCCCAATTCTTTGACGAGTTCGACATCCTCTTGACACCCGCCACCGCTGCCACGGCATGGCCCCACCGCAACCCGCCAAAGACCGTCGGCAAGGCCAGAAACGAAGGGCAGTGGGCGGGCATCAGTTACGGCGCCATTCCCTTTACCATGGCCTTCAATATCGGCTGGAACCCAGCCGCATCCGTACCCTGCGGCTTTGACTCCAAAGGCATGCCCATCGGTCTGCAGGTAGTTGGCCGCCTAGACGATGACGCCACTGTGCTCCGGGCGTGCGCCGCGTTCGAGAAGGCGCGGCCCTGGGCGCAACGGCGGCCGACCGTGTCATGAGCCGGGCGACTGTTGCGTCGCCCAATCGCCCTGACGCCCAGCGCGGAACCGCCACGTGAGGAACACGTTCGACGTTGCCGTCATAGGCGGCGGGGTCATGGGCTGCGCCATACTGCACTACCTCGCAAAGCTCGGCGTAACCCGCACCGTACTGCTCGAGCGGCACACCTTGGCGTCAGGCTCCACCGGCCGCTCGCTGGCTATCCTGCGTATGCACTACTCGAACGAGGTTACGACGAGGATGGCGTGGTGGAGCCGGGCCGTCATCGCAGATTTTCAGCAGGAAACGGGTCACCCCGGAGGGTTCGTCAGGACCGAGTACCTCTTTCTTGCGGGTGAAGGACAGGAGAAGGCCCTCCGCCACAACGTTTCGCTGGGCCGGAGTCTGGGTGTCAATACGGAATACATCACGCCCGAAGAGGCTCAACGACGTTGGCCGAAAATGAGGTTCGATAACGTAACCGCAGTGGCTCACGAGCCGCTGTCCGGGTACGCCGACTCCTCTGCCGTCACCTCAGGTTTCGCACAGTCTGCGCGCTCCGCAGGGGCTCAGGTGCGGCTCGGACAGGAGGCTACCGGCATCGCCGCAAGCGCAGGACGGGCCATTGAGGTCGAAGTGGGTGGAGACACGATCGAGTGCGGCGCGGCGGTAATAGCCGCGGGGCCGTGGAACCCGGAACTGCTGGAGTCGTTAGGCGCGCCGCTGCCTTTGACCTGGACAAGGCACCAGATCATAAGGGTACACAGGCCGCTCGACCTAGTGCCCGACCACCCAAGCGTGGGCGACCTGCCCGGCGGAATATCCTTCCGCCCGGACGCCGGCGATACAACACTGATAGGTGCAAGGGCGGATCCCGTACAGAGGGATTCGCTGAAGCAAACACCGGACGCTGACGCCGCTGCCGAGGCCCTCACAAGCCTCGCAAGACGTATGCCGGAAATGGAGGAAGCCGGTTGGGACGGCGGCTGGGACGGACTGTTCACCGTCACCCCGGACTGGCATCCGGTACTGGACCGTGTACCCGGCTTTGAAAACGTGTACGTCGCAGCCGGCTTCTCAGGACACGGCTTCAAGCTGTCCCCCGCCATCGGAAGAGCCTTGGCCGAACTCATCGTCCACGGCGCATCAACCTCGATAGATATTTCCCAACTACGCTTTACCCGTTTCGCCGAAGGAAAAACCGTTGAATCGGCCTATGGAGCTAACGTCTTCGCCTAGAAAAATGTTGCCCAAGCCGGGCGAGCGGCATCGCCCGGACACGCTAGAAAACAGCCGGCGGTCAGAAATACGCCCCCCTGATCCTAGCCCCACCACGCGTGGAAGTGGCTCAGCGGTCCGTTCCCCCGCCCGACCGGGAAGGCCGCGGCAATGGCCCCGGTCACGTAATCCTTAGCCTGGCCAACCGCGTCCGGGACGCCGAGGCCTCGGGCTAGGCCGACCGCGATGGCGGACGCAAAGGTGCAGCCCGTGCCGTGCGTACTCGACGTGTCGATGCGGAGCGCGGAGTACTCAGTAAAGCCGCTGCCGTCGAAGAGCAGATCTACGCTGTATGACGAGTCTCTTACGTGGCCCCCTTTGACAACCACGTAGCGAGGACCCAACTCGTGAATCGCCCGCGCAGCATCCTCCATCTCGGCCCGCGACGTGACGGGTAGGCCGGTCAGAGCCTCCGCTTCGAACGTGTTGGGGGTAACCACCACCGCAGCCGGGATCAACTCGCCTTTCACCGCCTCCACCGCGCTGTCATGCAGCAACCGGGCGCCTGTCGCAGCTACCATCACCGGATCGACCACCAACCTGTCGAAACCGTGATCCCTGGCCTTGCGAGCCACGAGGCGCACGATCCCAGGGCTGGAAAGCATCCCGGTCTTCACCGCGTCCACCCCGATGTCTTCCACCACGGCATCGATCTGCGCTCCGATCACGTCGAGGTTCACCTCCTGCACCGCCGTCACCCCAACCGTATTCTGCGCCGTTACAGCGGTGACCGCCGACGTGCCGAACGCCCCTAGCGCCGAGAAGGTCTTCAGGTCGGCCTGTATTCCCGCGCCTCCCCCTGAATCCGAGCCCGCGACCGTCAGAACCCTCGGCGGAATCTCCGGGTTCATAGCCATTGCTCCCCGTTATAGGCCATTTCCCAGAAGGCGAACTCGTACCGCGCCGTCTGGTCGAATATGTTTTGCAACGCCGGCAGTTGCGCCGGACTTGCCAGGTTGGTACGGGATTCCAGGAAGCGGACGAAAGGGCCCAAGCTCTCGTCTGTGTGGATGTCTATCCACTCCTGATACAGCCCTCCGAGGGGGGATCCACTGTCCGCGGGACGCGCGTTTGAAGCCTTCAGCCGTTCCGCCCAATCGAGGTAAACGCCCTCCACAACGTACATGGCACAGCAAATCTCCGTGAAACTGCCGGCGTGGGCAAGCCCGACGAGGTAGTTTCCGAACGCCGCGGTTGTAGGCAGCGCCTTAGCGCCTAGGAATTCCTCTTCAGACAAGCCCATAGCCTCGAACGCCCTGAGAAACAAGCTGTCCTCTGCGCCCAGTAGGTTGGAAAGGAAATCGCCAAACGGTCGGGCGGTCACAAGGTCCGGCGCTTTGGAGACGGCCAGCCCGGCTACTCTGGTGAGATCGGTCACGAACAAGTAGTCCTGAATGAAATAGCGACGAAACTTCCCGCCGTGCAGTGCGCCCGATCCCAATTCTTCAATGAACGGATGTGAGGCCGCCCTGCGCCACAGGTCGGAAGAGTTTGTCTTGAGGCGTTCAACCGGCTCCATCTGCGCTCATTCCTTTCCACCATTAGGGCATCATTGGACAGTACCAGAATAGCGGTGAGAGCCCGGGCTTGCACCGCCAATCGCCGCGTTTCCGCCGAAGGAGGACAAAATGAGTACCGGGTTATCCGATGTTCGCGCGTTGGTCTTCGATGTGTTCGGCACCGTCGTAGACTGGCGTGCATCCGTCGTCGAGGAGCTGGAACGCGTGGGTCGATCCAAAGGCTTGGCGCGCGACTGGCCGCGTTTCGCCGATATGTGGAGACAGGGATATGGCGAAGGCATGCGGCGCATCAACGACGGCGCAGACGAATGGGTAAATGTTGACGTTATACACAGGCGCAAGCTCGATAGCCTCATCGAGGAGTTCAACGTTACCGGCCTTTCTGAAAGTGAAACCGACCACCTCAACCGAGTCTGGCACAGGCTAAGGCCGTGGCCGGACTCGGTCGAAGGCCTGACCAAGCTCAAGTCTCGTTACGTCATCGCCACGCTCTCCAACGGCAACGTGGGCCTGCTGGTAAACATGGCGAAATTCGGCGGCTTGCCCTGGGACTGCGTGCTTTCCTCCGAGCTGTTCGGGATCTACAAGCCTCACCCCGACGTATACAGGGGCGCGGCCAGGCTCCTCGGTCTACAGCATCGCGAAGTAGCCATGGTGGCCGCTCACTCCAGCGACCTCAGAGGCGCGGGCAAGGCCGGTCTCAAGACGATCCTCGTACCCAGGCCCGACGAGTACGGGCGGGGAAAAACTGCAGATGCGCCCGGCCCGGACGACTCATTCGACCTTATAGCCCCAGACTTCATCGCCCTCTCCAACACCTTATCCGCCTAAACTTGCGGCGCGAGAGTGATAATGTAGGCACACTTCTACAGGCCCGAAAGGAGCGGCGATGAACGACTGGAAGTGGGAGCTAGTTGCAAAGCAGGATTCGCTAACCGAAGGGCCGGCGTGGGACGGATCCGCCCTGCTCTACTCACACTGCGACGCCAGCAGAACTTGGCGCTACGACCCGGCAAGCGGCGAGAACTCCGTCTGGCGGGAGAATACCAACGGATCGAATGGCATGACGTTTGACCGCCGCGGAAGGCTCTTCGCATGCGAGGGCAAGGGAAGGCGCGTGGTCATCTACAAAGCAGGCAGCCCGGCCGAGGTCGTGGCAGACCGCTTCAACGGCAAGCCGTTCAACGAACCCAACGACCTTGCCCTGGACGACCATGGCCGAGTCTGGTTCAGCGACCCGAACTACGGAGGAAGGCCCCTGGAACAGCCCACCGAGTCCGTATATCGCGCAGACCCGGGCGGTAGAACGGAAGCGTGGAGTGTCACGCGAGCCGCGTCAGACACCGTTCGCCCCAATGGAGTCCTGCTTTCTCTCGACCAACGTACCCTGTACGTAGCCGATAGCCCGCGCGAACTCGACTCGCGACGCCAGTTGTTAGCCTACCCCATTCTCAATGACGGTTCCCTTGGAGACCGCGAGGTGTTGCACGACTTCGGATGGGGGCGAGGGATAGACGGAATGACCCTGACCGACGAAGGGTTGATCATCGCCACGGCAGGACACCGCGAGAGGGGGCCGGGCCCCATGCTCTACCTGTTCGATCCCTCCGGGAGGGTCATTTCCACACACACCGCACCCGCCGACCGTCCCACCAACTGCACGTTTGCCGAGGCTGGGCTGACCACGCTCTACGTAACGTTCGGCGGCGGAGAGGTATACAGGGCGCCGAACGTAGGCCACCGCGGCCACCTTGCTTACCCGCACGCGTCGGGGTGATGCCCGCGCACCTCTACAGCCGAACGAACGGTCCGATATTGCAACCCAAAAACACTCGACCCACACAGACCACAGCCCGGGCTGGGAGAAATGAACAATGATTCCGTCACTGCCAGGAGAAGGAAGAGTCCCATACATACCGCCGCCGCCGCGAGAACCTGCCTACAGTGGCAGGATCGTCGTACCCCGGGAGGACGGCATAGTGGACCAGACACCATACGGTCAGTTCATCCGTATGCTCTGCGAGGAAACCACCGGCGACGAGAGGTTCACCGTAGGCGAGCGCATCTACAAGCCTGGCGCTGAAACCGAGCCTATCCTGACCGACAGCGAAGCCGTGCACGTACTCGAAGGTGAAGGCGTGCTCAGGGTATGGCTGGACCAATCGCCCAATAGGGCTATGGAAGTGCCCCTGCAACCCGGTCTCGAAGTCGTCTTAACCGAGCAGACACGCCACCAGTGGCTGAACACCGGCGCCAAGCCCATGGTCGCAGTCGTCACCATCAGCCACGAGCCTTTTCCCGCATACCCGCATCACTATCCCGCCATCTTCGAGCCCGGCAAGGGCAACCAGATACACCAGCACGACAACCGGGTAGAGGCCTTCTACGTGGTATCCGGGCCCGGCTCCATGGTCATCGCCGACCCCAAAAACGAAACGACTCGAGAGGTCGTCGTCCCGCCGCGCGGAGTGGGATACAAACCCTCACACGTCTACCACCGCCAGTTCAACCACGAACCCGACGGCGATGAGCCCTGCTACTGGATCCACAGCATGGTCGTATTCACTCACAGAGGCAGCCGCATGCCGCAACTGCACGTAAGGCAGCACAGCCTGGACGGCAAGACGCCGATCTGGGAAAGCGGCGCTCGCCTATAGTCGAGCGCGCGGAGCGTAGTACGCAATTGGTAGGGTCGTCAGCGCCATCGATCAGTGTACGCCACACCAGGGCATACTCCGCTCCTCAGGCCAGTCCCAGCAGCCGGCGAGCGTTTCCACCGAATATGGCCGTCATTTGCTCCTGGCTGAGGCCGAGTTCCCGGCAGTCTCGAATCTGGTCCTCGTAGTAGCGCACCGAGAACCCGCGCGGAAACCAGCTAGAGTCGCTCCCATACACGATCCGTTCTGCGCCCACCGTCTCAACGTACTTGCGGATCAGTATCTTGGTCGTGAGCTCCTCCGGCATCCAGCGCATCCACTGGTTGGAACCTGAAGTGTCCACGTAAACGTTACCGCACGACCACATCAGATGTAGCAACTCCCGCACATAGCCGCAACCAAGATGGGGAAGCACGAACGGCACCGTAGCGAAGTCACGAGCCACGTTGTGCAGGATCAGCGGGCTCATGTTGACGTGGTGGGATATACCGCCGCCGCCGCCCAGAATGCCAAAGTGAATCAGCACCGGTATGCCTAACTCCGCGGCAGCCTCCCAGGTCGGGTAGCCGGACGGGTCGTCAATCGGTTTGTCCAACGCCGGCGCGATCAGCTTATAGCCCTTCAGGCCCAACTCCTCCACAGCCCGCTTCAGTTCGTCCGCGGCATCTTTCGTAAAAGGATTGTGGTGGGCGAACCCGATGAACTTGTCGGGATACCAACTCACAATCTCCGCTAGCTTCTCATTGCCCCCACCGGTCACAAAGACCACGCGCTCCAGGCCGTACCTGTCTACCTCGGCGGCCCAGCGGTCCGCCTGCTCGCGTTCCGCCCGCTCCTCGGTCTCCGGCGCTTCAAAGCAGTGAGCCAGCCGCCACTCCGCGCGCAAGTCGGTCGCATACTTCCTGACGACCCGCTCGGACTCCTCAGAACGCTGGAACTCACCCGCGCCCGTGACCGGTGACTCTGGTCTGCTCGTCCGGCCTCGGCCCCCCCAATTCATCGCCACCGGAAAGTGGCAATGAAAGTCTATTACCTTGAATCCTTGGTCAACCATTCGATACCTCCATCACTGCCTTGGCTCAACCGGCAAAAGTCTAACATCGAAAGTGGCATGGGCCGTTTGGCACAATTTCCCGATGCTCCAGCGCGGTGACAGGATACTATGCAGCAAGGTTCCTCGCCGCTACTTCACGCGCCCGCGCGTTGCGCGAGACAGACAATAGGGGCAACTCAAACACCTACAACCGGGAGGCCGCGTGATGCGGCCCGCAGTACCCGCGACAAGGTATGTTGGACCGCAAGGCACGAGGCGAACACTACTGCGGGTAATCATCCAACCTCATGAACCGGAGAAGTGCAAGAAACCATTCTCATACCGAGGCAAGATCACGCCCTGAACGTATTGTGCGGGAACCTATCCCTGATCACGTCAGGAAATTGCTGGAGTACTACATTGAGTGCGCCAGGCAAGATGAAGTCCAGCCTGTACGTGCGTTTCTGGACGATGTGGGAAAGCGGTTCATCCCGTGGCCTTTTGCATCCGACCTGTGGTGCCCGAATACTGCCGAACCAACAGTCCATCTTGCTCGCCAAGATCAACGCAGGTTCGTCGATGAACTCATCAAGACGCCCCGCGGCGGGTCCATCCTCTACGGATACCCGACGTACATTGAGGTTACACAGCAGGGCAGGCGCCAGGCTATCCCCTTGTTCACTTGTCCCATAGAGTACGAACTGTATGGCAGGGAATTGCGTCTGCACGTCACCCCGGAGTGGCCGCAGATGAATCCAGAGCACTTGAAGAAATTTGCAAGTACAGCGGAGAAGCAACGGGAGGTCCTTGACACGCTGGGCCTGCTGGATACCAAAGATGACCCACCCGACGGCCTAATTTTTGACATCCTGGAGCGGATGGAAGAAATGGGCCTGCTACAGGACGTATTGGAGCCGCTTGATCCTGAAGAACTGTCACAGCCGCGTGTCATCAACGAGCAGGGTTTCATAAACCAAGCCGCTCTGTTCGCCTCGGAAAAACCGCGCTATACAGCCGGTCTAATTCGCGACCTTGAAGAAATGGTTCAACATGGATCCCCCGGATGGGAAAATACAGCCTTAGGAACCATGCTTGGCGCACACAAGGGCACGGATGACGAAGAGCAAACTGTCGTCCAGGTTGTACCGCTCAACCATGAACAGCGCCAGGCCGTTCAAAAAGCGATCAGTTCACCTTTGACTGCTGTCACGGGGCCGCCTGGCACCGGCAAGTCCCAGATTGTAATTTCCTTGGTCGCTGATGCCTACATCCACGGCAGACGCGTCTTGTTTACGAGTAAAAATAACAAGGCTGTTGAAGTCGTCGAAGATCGCGTTAATGCTTTGGCAGAGAATCCACTGATGATAAGGACAGGCAGTTTCGTGGGCAAAAGCAAAAGAAATCTTCGCCATGAACTTGCCCAACGCCTCATCGCGATGTTGGCGCTTCGGCCACCACAGGATGGTCAACACAAATACGAGGAACTAAAAGCGCGATACGAGGAACTCCAAAACCAGGAGGATGGCCTCTGGAAGGAGTTGGAGACAATCCGACACGCTTACTCACGGCTACTCTCTCTCGATGAAGCCCAAGCCATATTCTCCAGAGACTACACCGCTGAAGAATGGGAGGCTTTGCGGGCTACTAAAGACCTCCCGGACAGTGACCGGCTGACCGCCGCGCTGCAATTGGCCGACAAGCATATCGACCGCCCAAACAGTCGCCGCGCCGAATTCCTGCGCCGGCTTTCGGTATCCAGAGACCGGAAACGAATCCAGCACGTCGCAGAAGAGTCAATAGCAGAATGTCCTTTACTCGGCACGTACCAAACGGGAGGCCAATCGTTCCAAGCCTGGCGAACCTGGCTCGTACGGGCCTTGTCCGTTACTGAAGCATTGGGAGCCATTTCCGAATACCGGAATGCGCTGAAAGAACTTAATGAATTGAGGCCGCGAGATGAGGTCGCACGGCAATTGCGAAGAGTGCGAACCAACGTGACCGACTCAGGCTCAAAGCTTGTCAACCTCTTCGCTCAGCTTGCTCCGGATCGACTGGAGGCCAAGGACCGTAGGGCCATAGGAAACTTTCGCTCCCTCCAAGAGCGGCTCGCGGGAGACCAACTAGGCGGCAGAGAATATGGCACATTGCGCCGGCATATGGCTCGCTTGTTCCACGATATCTCCCGGCACATCACCGCCTGGTGCGTCACCAATCTCTCTGCCAGAAACAGCCTGCCGCTGGAACCGAATCTCTTCGATCTCCTAATCATTGATGAGGCAAGCCAGTGCGACATCGCTTCTGCCCTACCACTCCTATACCGTTCCAAACGGGCAGTCATCATAGGGGACCCCCAACAGTTGCGGCACATTGCCGAAATCGAACAGTTCAGAGACCAGCAATTGCAAGCTGACTATGGCTTGGGAGTTGATAACCAGATATTCACATATAGTCAGAACTCTCTCTTCGATCTAACCATCAGCCAAGGTGCCATAGGAGAGCCCATTCTGCTTCACGGTCACTATCGCTCGCATTCTCACATTGTCGGCTTCTCGAATCGCGAGTGGTACCAAGATTCTCTGAGACTCAGGACTGACTATGCCACACTCAAGACTCCTCCAGACGGCGCTTTTGGGATACGCTGGACAGACATCAGAGGAACCGCCTTGCGGTTCCGAGGCGGCAGCGTCTTCATACCGCAGGAGGTCGAAGCGGTCGTTGAACAAGCAACCGACTTGCTGATGAATCAGAAATTTGACGGCTCGGTAGGAGTTGTGACCCCGTTCCGGCCTCAGGCAGATATGATCTGGCGGCGAATCGCCCAGCGCGTGCCACCGGACGTGATTAATCAAGCACAGTTCATCGTCGACACAGCGCACGGTTTTCAGGGAGATGAGCGCGATATAGTCCTATGTTCGCCCTGCGTATCGAGTGATCTCCCCAGTGGCGCATACCGCTTCCTCAGAGACAACGAAAACCTCTTCAACGTTGCGATTACACGCGCCCGCTCTCTGATGCACGTTATTGGCAGCCAGGAAGCCTGCGCCAGTTCCGGAATCCCGCACGTCGAGCGGTTTGCCTCATACTGCGCGCAGATTGAAAGGGCAGGCTCGAGCCCCTATGAAACATATCTGGCGTCGGATGAGCGCATCGGACCATGGGAAAAGCCGCTTTATGAGGCTCTGGTTGCAAAGGGGCTGAACCCTTTGCCGCAGCATCCGGTTAACCAGTACAGACTCGATCTGGCTATAATCTCTGAGGAAATTCGGATCGACGTAGAGGCTGACGGAAAATCGACCCACCTGGATGCTCTGATCGACGCAGAAAGGGACGCTCTGCTTGAAAACTTGGGCTGGCGAGTAGTCCGGTTCTGGAACCATCAGATCAGGGACGACATCGATTACTGTGTCAAGACCGTTCTCAATCTGCTACCCAAACCCTAACCGCATTTGACCAACGACGCGGCTTGCTCCTCGCCGCTACTTCACGCGCCCGTGCGTTGCGCGAGACAATAGGGGCAACTCAAACACCTACAACCGGGAGGCCGCGTGATGCGCAGCAAAGCCGTCATTCTTCACGAACAAGGAAAACCACCCTCGATCGAGGAGGTCGAGGTACTGCCGCCGGAGACCGGTGAGGTGATGGTCCGCGTCGCGGCAACCGGAGTGTGTCACAGCGACTACAACCTGGTGGACGGCTTCCGCTACGTTCCAAACCTTCCGCAGGTAATGGGTCATGAAGCATCCGGCGTGGTCAAACAGGTCGGCCCTGGCGTCCACACCCTTGCCCCCGGAGACCCGGTGGTATTCACCATTCGTCCCGCGTGCGGAGTTTGCGAATACTGCTCCAACGGGAAATTCAACCTTTGCATCGGCTCCGGCGGTGCCCCCGACCCTGAGCGCTCATCCCGCATCCGAAGCAAAGGCAAACCCGTTTACCACGGCTCCGCCACCTTCTCCCAATACACCGTGGTCCCGGAAAACTCTCTCGTAAAAGTCCGGGACGACGTCCCGATCGAAAAGCTGAGCCTCGTCGGCTGCGCCGTCGTTACAGGCGTCGGGGCCGTCGTCAATCGCGCCAAGGTCGAAGCCGGATCCAGAGTCGCCATATGGGGCTGCGGCGGAGTTGGCCTGAATGTCGTACAGGGATGCGCCATCGCCGGCGCCTCCACCATAATCGCCGTCGACGTGTCCGCAAACAAACTCGACTTCGCAACCAGGTTCGGCGCAACTCACACAGTCGACGCCTCCGCAGAAGACCCGGCTCAACGAGTATCCCAACTAACCAACGGAGGCGCAGACTACGCTTTCGAGGCCATAGGAAACCCGAAGACAGTGCTACAGGCATTCCAATCGCTAAGACCCGGCGGGGTGTGCGTCACAATGGGCGCCCCGCCTGAACAAGGACTGGTCGAAGTACCGATGCAGCCCCTGTTCCAGGACCGCACCCTCATGGGGTGCAGCGCAGGATCCGCCAGCCCACGCGTCGATTTCCACTGGCTGATCGAACTTTACCAAGGCGGCAGGCTCAAACTCGACGAACTGGTAACCCGGCAAAGACCTCTCGACGAGGTCAACGAAGCCTTCGAAGACCTCGCAGCAGGCAGAGTGGCGCGCACCGTACTAATACCCTGATCCGCCTCTATCTGACTGCTCAAGCTAATTCGACGCGAAGCGGCGTTCACGGCTGCTAGCGCCCCCATCCGGCGGGGTAGAGCGCGACTTCTCGTCGACGCGACAACGCGAATATCACAGCGCCAGACCAGCTAATCCAATCAACTCCAGATACTCAGGACGACGCTCCTTGCACCTCGCCCTCTGCTCGACTATCTCGGTTGCTAAGAACCTGGATATCCGTAGGTTTCCAAGCGGTCCCGCGCGCTCTGCCGCTCGATGTCGCTGAAGAGCTCTACCCACGGGTCTTGTAGGACGAGAGCTTCCACAGATAGGTCGAGGCGGCCAAGTTCCCAAAGTCTGGTCAAGCCGGACTGGGGGTTAGACTCGCTGAGCAATCGCCGGGCTGCTTTCAATCCACCGTACTGCCTAACCATTTGCAAGAAATAGGTCGGGCGATAGCCGAGTTCAGCCGCGGCGTCATAGATGCCTATCATTGCTCGATGGAACTCAGTCTCCAGCTTATCGGTAATTGGTTGCCTCATTTCCAGCACGGGCCAAAAAGGTCTTCGCTCCGGACGTTATACCCGGTTCTTCCTGCGCCTGCAGGATGAATATGAAGTCAGTGGAAGCATTCGCCGGTAGCCGATATTCCCGCTCAAGTCAATCACTGTCGGCGTTCTCCAAGGGCTCCCATGGAACCTTCTCATAGACGATCTTGCCGTCCCTGAAGACAACAATCGAGCCTGTGGTAACCATAGCCAGGCGACGGGCGGCCTTGGCCGCTCTTAGCAGTGCAGCCTCTGCGCCGATGAAGGCCGGATCCACCCACTCCCTGCTCTGCTCCTCGCCATCCTTTTTCTGTACGGTCATAGCCGGTTCTCCTTTCGGTCCAGAAACACAGGAACGGCTCCAGAGTTGTCATATACCGCCCAAAGGTCGACCAGATCCCCATAGATCGATTTGAAATTGCGCCAGCCTGAATGGAACCGGCGGCGGATGGTCTTTTCCTGCACGTCGTGCCCGCCCTGCTGTACCCGCTGCCTGACGCGGGCTATAGCTGCTTCCGGAGTTGGCAATCGCAGGAAAAACAGCTTTACCCAGTACCCCTGTTCACGCCAAACAGGTATCAAGCGTACGTAGCCGCGCCCGCTCAGGGTAGTCTCGAAAGCGAAGCTCTTTCCCCTTTGTACATAATCGTGGATCATGCTCAGCATCAGTCTCCCTGACTGAATCGCGGTCGAGGCCGGCAGAAATGGACTCAGCCCCGCCGCTATGAGGTCTGCGTTTATAAAGTTTGGGCAATCTGCTTCATTCGGAAGGAATTCCCTCGCAAATGCAGTCTTTCCGGCACCGTTAGGCCCTGCGATGATCAGTATCTCCTTGGAAGACGCCATAGTTTCACCTACAGCAAGACTGCCAAGCTTTGACTCTACCTGCCGCGGCCTTCATACCCGCGCCGAAACGCCATTCGCTCACGACCCCGCCAATCACCCGCCCCGCCTTCTAGGAGTTTCGCGGCTCGCCGACGGGTCCAGAGCCAGCGACTCAGCCACGTGCACCCTCAGCGCCTCAAGCGGCGGGTCCCCGATAGACCGCACCTTCACGTGCCGCAACCTCATACCCGTCCCTTCCACCCGGCCATCCGCATTTGTCAAGGATGCCCCGTTGTAGAAACCCAGGTGCACGTAGCGTTTCTGATCCGCAATGTATATCCGATTCACGCCGCCCTTCACAAATGTAGGCGAACCCCACTTCAGCCCTTCCTCAAGTGGAGACTCCACCTCTATCACCAGATCGTAAAGCGCCCGTGCCAGTCCCTGATGCTCCGTGCGGATGCCGACAACCCAATTCTCGAAATATTCAGGCCGTTCCATCGCCGCTCACTCCATAAGCTCACGCAACATCCCGTCTCGCCTCTCTTCCGCCCGTCTCATCCGCTCAAGCTGCATGAGGCCCTTACGCGTATCGCTCGCAACGCGGGCCGGATCCGCTCTCTTCAACCGCCGCTTGAACAGCCAGTAGGTGAAGCTGTCCATAGTATGAAGCGACAGTTGACCGCTCAGATTTTCCGCCAAGCCCGCGGCCTCTGTGGAAACCGAAGCCTTGTACTCCCTCCAAAGCCGCTCCTGAGTCCATCCATACAGACTCACGAATGCAGTTTCACGGGTCTCTTGATCCGCCGACCTGCCGCCCCCCGTCCGCCGTTTCGCAATCTCCTCGCCAACCGCAGTCAAAAGCCCCTGCTCAACCGTCACGCCGTAGAAGTAGCTCAAGTGAGCCCTGTACTTGTCAACACCCAGTAATCGCCTGAACTCATCCTCCACAAGACCAGCAAAAGGCGACGAACTAGCAATCCACGCCTGCCACTCGAACGCCGGAATCAGGCTCTCGACACGCCTATCGGAGTACAGCCTCTGCGCCAGAAATTTCCAGTCAAATGCCTCGCCGCCTATCAGGTACTCGTTGCGCTCCCCCTCAAAGACCTCCGACGCGAGAGGCCATCTCCCGATGGCGCCGAGAACAGCTACACGCCAATTCACCAAAGGCTTGCCCAAAGCCTCCACCAGCCTGACCAGCGTTTCCCCCGCCCCGGAGCAGGATTCACCGCCCTGCGATACGCCGGGATCATCCACTCCCGCTTCCAGGATATGTGCAGCGGCTATCGACTCAGACATCGCGGGAGACCATTCGACAACATCTCATCTTGACCGGAGCAAGCTCACTAGCCGCGCCCATGGCAGCGCTTGTACTTCTTCCCCGACCCACATGGGCAGCGCTGGTTGCGACCCACCTTGGGACCTTCTCCACCCCCACCCGCGCCGTGACTCTGATTCACCGTCGACATGACAGACTTACCGCCTGTCAAAACGCTCGTCGCCCGCCCATTCGTTCCCTGGCTCGCTCCGTTACGCCCGCGAATGCGACCGGACGGAACAGGCGTCCGAAGCTCAGGCCGGGACAATGCAACCTTGAAGATCGTGCGCGCCACTTCCGACTCAATACTGGCCATCAGCCCGTTGAACATCTCATAAGACTGCCGTTTGTACTGGACAAGCGGATCGCGCTGACCGGCAGCCTGCAAGCCAATCCCCTGCCGCATGTTCTCCATCGCAGTCAGGTGCTCGACCCACTGAGAGTCGATGGACCGCAACATGATCGCCCGCTCAAGACCCCGCATCGCCTCCGCGCCAAACTCAAACTCCCGAAGCGCATAGAGGGTATCAACCTGCCGAAACAGCGCAGACTCGATCGACTCCAATTCAAGAGAAGCCAGCTCCTCAGGATCCTCCAGCGCTTCCGGCACCGGTATAACGCCCTGCACCGCGCGCTGGAATTCCACTGTGTCCCAGGTCGACGAGTCCCCCTTCAAGTGGGCCGTCATCCTCGCCGAAAGCTCTTTCTGCACGTATTCCGTGATCGTGGGCCGCAGATCCTCTCCCTTCAAAACCTTGCCCCGCAGCTTGTAGATCACGTCACGATGCGTATTTATAACGTCGTCGTAATCAACCAGATGCTTCCGTATCTCGAAGTGGTGACCCTCAACCTTGCTCTGAGCGCTCTCCACCGTACGGGAAACCATACGGTTCTCCAGCGGTACGTCGTCCTCCCAACCGAACATGTTCATCGCGCCGCGCATACGATCCCCGCCAAAACGACGGATCAGGTCGTCCTCTGTCGATACGTAGAATTGCGTCTCTCCGGGATCGCCCTGCCGCCCCGACCTCCCCCGAAGCTGGTTGTCGATACGCCGCGCCTCGTGCCGCTCCGTGCCAAGCACGAAGAGCCCCCCTTTGCTCAGCACCAGGTCATGGTCGCTCTGCCACTCGTCATGCGGAATCTTTAGAGTATCCGGGTTGCCTCCCAAGATGATATCGGTGCCCCGTCCTGCCATGTTCGTAGCAACCGTGACCGCCCCGGGACGACCGGCCTGCGCAACCACCGTCGCCTCCTTCTCATGCTGCTTCGCGTTCAGCACCTGATGCGGAACCTTGTGCTTGCGTAACTTACTCGATAGCAACTCCGACTTCTCGATGCTGGTGGTACCCACAAGCACAGGCCGGCTGTCGCGGTGCAGATCGGTAATCTTCTCCGCAACCGCATTCCACTTCGCCTCCTCGGTCTTATAGATCAGATCCGCCCGATCCGCCCGGATCATCTCCTGGTTGGTCGGAATCTCCACCACCTCCAGCTTGTAGATCTTGAAGAACTCTTCAGCCTCCGTCACCGCCGTCCCGGTCATGCCGGATAGCTTCTCGTACAGGCGGAAATAGTTCTGCAACGTGATGGTCGCGTAAGTAACAGACTCACGTCTGACCCGCACGTTCTCCTTCGCCTCTATGGCCTGATGCAGGCCGTCCGAGTAGCGCCTACCCTCCATCAGGCGCCCAGTAAACTCGTCCACGATCACCACTTCGTTATCCCGCACGACGTACTCGCGGTCCCTCTGATAGAGAGCCTCTGCCCGCACCGCATTCTCCACGAAGTGGGTAAGCGCCTCGTGCCTGGAATCGTACAGATTCTCTACTTCCAGCTTCTTTTCAAGAGTGGATATACCCTCCGGGGTGAGAGAGATGGACTTTAGCTTCTCGTCGATCTGATAGTGAGTACCCCGTTCGAGACGCTTTGCCATCTGCGCAAAACGGCGGTACTCCTGACCGGATTCTCTCGCAGGGCCCGAAATGATCAACGGAGTCCGGGCCTCGTCGATCAGAATGTTGTCCACCTCGTCCACGATGGCGTAGCAAGCCTCCTTCTGAACCATTCGCGACTCTTCCTCAACTATGTTGTCGCGAAGGTAGTCGAAGCCAAACTCGTTGTTCGTGCCGTAGGTGATGTCCGCCTGGTAAGCGTCACGCTTGGACGCGCTGCGCATGTTCTCGCCTGCCACAGCCGCGAAGCTGGCTGAGCCGTCGTCATCCTTTTCCTCAGCCTGACCCGCGTTCACCGCGTCCGGGTCGTACACAAACGACCCTTGATTCTGTAGGCAACCCACCGTTATACCCAGCGCGTGATACACCGCTCCCATCCAGGAGGCGTCGCGCTTCGCCAGATAGTCATTGACCGTAACGATGTGTACTCCGTCCCCGGTCAGAGAGTTGAGGTACGCGGGAAGTGTCGCAACCAAGGTCTTACCCTCGCCGGTGCGCATCTCCGCGATCTTCCCTTGGTGCAGCACAACCCCGCCAATAAGCTGAACGTCGAAGTGACGCATACCGAGCACTCGACGAGCCGCTTCGCGAACCGCGGCAAACGCCTCCGGCAGAACGTCATCGAGGCTCTCACCGCTTGCCAGCCTGGACCTCAACTCGTCCGTAACCGACCTCAGCCCCTCGTCCGACAGAGCCTTGAACTCCGCCTCCAGCGCATTGACTTCCGCAACTACAGGGCGCGTCTTGTTGATCGCCTTCTGGTTGGAGTCGCCGATTATCTTATTGAGAAGCCCGATCATGTCTCTGCCAGGTTGCTGAAGTGGAGTATGCCCCTTGGGCGATGATGAAAATGGTCGGTTGTATCAGGCCTTCTGTCCCGCGTGACCAGCTAAAACGTGTTGCTACGCGGTACGAAATCGTAACCCGCAATCCCTGTCCAAACTGAAATCTCCTCCAGTGACCATCATTCCCATCGTATCACCAACTCCATCTACCCGGCCTCCTTCCGATAGCCCATCGTCGGGGCCGTCGTCCCCTCAAAATCGCGCCAAGCACGTGTAGGCGGTTCCATCGCCCCCGGCAGCCGCGTCCACCGAACCACGCCGCAGGCTAGAAAACCCTACGTGAACATCGCTCCCACCGACTCGCCGCGATGGATGCGCGATATCGCTTCCCCGAGCAGGTCGGCGATCGAGAGCACCGTGATCTGAGGGGTCAGTTTGTTTCCGTTAACCGGGACCGTATCTGTGACCACCACCTCTCGTATCTCAGGCGTCTGCTGCAAGCGTTGAGAAGCATCCTCCGGCAAAACCCCGTGGGTCGCGCAGGCGTAGATGTCGGTAGCTCCGAAGCGGGCCAGGGCCTCAGCTGCAGCGATCACCGTGCCCCCTGTGCTGATCTCGTCGTCGAAAAGGATCGCCGCTCTCCCATCGACGTTCCCAATAACGTTCAGGGTCTCCACGTCATCGTGGTTGCTCGTGCGCCGCTTCTCGATGATGGCCAGCGGCGCGTTCATACGATCTGCAAAATCTCGCGCACGCTTGGATATCCCTATGTCCGTCGCAACCACGACCGAGTTCTCCAGCCCCTTCTCCTGAAAGTACTCTACTTGCTTGGGCAAGGCCGTCAACTCATCCACAGGAACGCGGAAGAAACCCTGCACCTGTGCAGCGTGAAGGTCCACCATTATCACCCGGTCCGTACCCGCCGTTTCAAGCAGGTCTGCAATTAGACGAGCCGTGATAGGAACCCGCGGTTGGTCCTTCTTATCGGTACGTGCATACGAGTAGTAGGGAATGACCGCGGTGATGCGGCCTGCCGACGCCCGTTGCGCAGCGTCGATCATGATCAGCATCTCCATGATGCGGTCGTTCACAGGCTCCGCGGTGGGCTGCACGATGAACACGTCACGCTGCCGCACGTTTTGAAGAATACGCACGAAAGTATTGTCATTGGCGAACTTGAATACCTCGACACGCCCCACAGGTACGTTGAGGTAATCGCAGATGCGGCGGGCAAGCTCACGGTGCGCATTCCCGCTAAATACAACCATCTCGCCAAAAGCGTCGGACATCAAAGCCCCCCTGAAACCTCGTAAACCGCTTGTTTTGCATTCAAACCGCCCGGTAAATCGGGAGAGGGCAGGCTACCCCATCCGCCTGCGGCGCAGCCGCCATCGCCTCCTCACGGGGTCGGAGTCGATCCCTGACCGTACACGACGGCGAACGCGGTTACCGCACTCCGCCCTGCCCGCCTCCAACGGTCCATACCAGCGCTACATGATAGACCCTGCCGGGCTTGGGAACGAGGGAGGAACGTCGAATTACAGTTGGCGGAGAACCCGGAGAGGCATGGCCGGCTAAAGAGACAAGCGGTCGTAGTCAGCCTTCCGGTAGCCTAAAGTGACCGTGCCTTCCATAACCAGGATTGGACGGCGGATGAGGCGAGGCTCTTCCAGCATCAGCGAGATCAATTCGTCGTCGGATATATCCCCGCGCCGTTTACGATAGTCCCTGGCGCTGGGGCTGGACCATGAGAAGATCTCATCCGTCGACGCCATCCCCGCCAATTCCCGCAACTCAACCTCGCTCAAAGGCTCCGAGAAAAAGTCACGCTCCGAAACCTCTACCCCGGCCTGCGAGAGAGCATCCCTCGCTTTCTTGCAGGAACTTCACCGCTTCCAGTGATAGAAAACAGCCTCGACTGCCATCTGAAGACCTCCCATGTACAGAACGCTGCCCGAATTGTGCCACACCCGCATACAATCTTGACGCAGACACCTCATCAACCCTGAAGAAGAATCGAGCCAAGCAGACATTCTCGCGCTCCTCGCCCGCCCAGGCGCCCGAATCGCCAACACCTACCGCCGAGGTCCCGCCAGCGTCTTCAACCTGAGCGCCTACTCGTTCGGCCTGTCTGCCATGGCCACCGGAATAGGGTCGGGCATTCTACCCTTCAAGGTACTGGCCATACTCGACAGCGGATCCGTCACCATATTCGGAAACCAGCTAGACAAGAACGGTACCCTCGGCGTCATCTCACTGATAGGGCTAACCGTCGCAGCTTTCATGCAGCCTCTATCCGGCATCGTCAGCGACAGATCGGCGCGTATCACCACCAAGCGACTGCCCTTCATGGCCGCCGGCGCCGTTCTCATGGCCCTCTCTGCCATCTACTTCGGAGCAGCCGCCACTTTCCTGTCCGTTCTCCTTGCAACCATCCTGATACAGCTTTCCGGAAACCTGAGCCAGGGGCCGGCCAACGCACTGCTTGTGGACCACGTAGACAGGGGAAACATGGGCCGGGCATCCGGAACGCTCAACCTGCTGAGGGTGGCCGGCGCCGGAGTCTTCACTTTTGTCATACTCCAATTCATGGATCAATACGATGCGAACGAAGCCGCACATTGGATGTGGCTGGCCATCGCCGCACTCGTAATCGCCCTTTTGCTCTCTTCACTGTGGACAATCCTCGCCTTAAGGAACCGACCTGATCCCGAGGACGAGGCCACAGAACAACTTGCCGACCTGCCCCACCCGCGCATCCCGGAAGAGTCGACGTCTGCTAAAAGACAACTGCCCCGCTGGGCGCAACAGATTCAGGAGAACTGGGAAAAGAAGGAACCGGATCTATCGGATAGACCGGTCCGACTGGACGTGTGGACCTATGGAAGGTTTCTCTTCGCTCTGGCCTTCGTCATAGCGGCCATGTCGGCTATGCAAGTCTATGCGCTCTTCTTCTTGCAAGACGTGGTGGGGCTGGACAATCCGGCCAGCGGCGCCTCCATGCTGGTGATCGTGGTGGGAGTCGCCATTGCCGCAACCGTTCTGCCCGCGGGATACCTCGCAGACCGAATAGGACGTTCTATCGTACTGCTCGTGGGCGGCGGGCTGGGCGCTGCGGGAGCAACCATCTTGCTCGTAGCAAATTCCTTCACGGCAGTGTTGTTGGACGGACTGGTAATAGGATCCTCCGTAGGAATAATGCTGAGCGTCACCTGGACGGTCGCCAACGACCTCGTAACGCGCCAGAAAGCCGCGAGAGACTTGGGTCTTACCAGCATCGCCGCACTGGCGGGAGCAGCGGTTCCGAGAGTGGCAGGCGTGGGAATAGACGCCCTCAACGCTCGATCCGGGGGGCAACTCGGCTACGAGGCGATGCTCGTATGCATATCGGTTGCCTTCATATTCTCTGCCATCATGCTGGCAACAGTTGCCCGCAGCCCAAACACCCAGCCGGAACAAACCACCCCCAGTTCATCACTCGAGCAAACCCCGTCAAGGCACGGACTATAATCAGAACCACTGATTCCCACCACCCGGAGGTTGTCCATGGAAGTCTATTTGGCCAGCCCGCGCGGATTCTGCGCAGGCGTCGTAAGGGCCGTCGATATCGTCGAACTCGCTCTGGAACGCTATGGCCCGCCGGTATACGTCAAGCACCAGATCGTGCACAACCCTCACGTCGTGGCAGACCTCGAGGCAAAGGGAGCCATTACGGTCGAGTCCGTAGATGAAATACCACAGGGCGCGGCCGCCGTTTTTTCCGCACACGGCTCGCCGCCATCGGACTACCAGAAAGCCAAAGAGAGGCGATTGAATATCATCGACGCCACCTGCCCCCTCGTTACGCGCGTACACAACGAGGCCAAGAAATACTCCAAAGAGGGAAGGCGCATCATCCTCGTGGGACACCGAGGACACCAGGAGGTGATTGGAACCACCGGGCAGACCGAAATGGAACTCCTCGACGAGAGAGAGCCCTTCGAATTTCCCGACTGGGACGACGGCAGTAAGGTCTCCGTACTCACACAGACCACCTTGTCTGTGCGAGACACCGCAAGGGCAGTCGCAAAGATACAGGAAAAGTATCCCGACGCCCTCGTGAGAAACGACATCTGCTACGCCACTACCAACCGACAGGAAGCCGCAACAGAACTGGCCCAACTCACCGACCTCGTCCTTATCATAGGCGCCCAGAACAGCTCCAACTGCGCCAGACTAAAGGAGGTCGCAGAGGCGCAGGGCGTTCCCGCTTACCTGATCAACGGCCCGACGGAAATGGACCTGGACTGGTTCAAAGACGTTAACAAGGTAGGCATCAGTTCAGGCGCCTCGACACCGGAAAAAATGGTCTCCGCCGTAATACAAGAACTGAACCCGGACCGCGTCGTACACGTTGGCAACGGAGAAGAAAACATCACCTTCACCCTGCCCAAAGAACTACGCTGACAGCCTTCAGCCCAGGCAGGATAGCCCCCAAAATCGCCAAATCCCCCGTCAGAGCCGGTCTGGTGCAAGAACAAAAGGCATAGCAGAACACCGATCCGCACCGGCAAGGTACGGTACGAGGATGGCTCGGCCATACATACAGCCTGACAAGCCTGGCAGTTCGCTTACGGCTGCCTAGCCGATACGTCTCTGACGCCGAACGGGTCGATCCCGCCCTCGTCAAGAGGGCCGCGCCATCCACGCCGAATTGACGGCGAGATCCATCGCATAGGCTCTACAGACCCCGCTTACACTCCCCGCAGCCCGCCGGCGCCCCCTTATAAATCCCTCTCTAACGCCCTCTTAGGAGCGACGGCCACACGACCAAGGCCACTCCTGTCAACCCAAGCCCCGCTATCGAGCTGATCACAAGCGCGGTCTGCGCACCCAGCCACTGGGCAAGAAAACCTCCAACCAACAACCCGACGGGCAAACCATAGACTGCCAGCGCACGCACACCCATCACCCGACCCCGAAACTCTTCCGGCGCACGAGACAGAAGCACCACGGACATCGAGACCATCGCCAGGCTGCTCGAAAACCCAAAAGCCGTAATCGCCAACATCGCCGGCGTGATTGAGTCGAGTCGAGCGAACAGCAGCAACACCAGGTGCCACAGCACGATGCCCGCAACCATGACTCGTTCGGGCCGTCTGACGCGCAGGAAAGCCGCTATGCCCACGGACCCGACAAAGGCGCCACCGGCAGTAACGGCCATGAAACGAGCCAGGCCGTTCGCCTCCAGGTTGAACACGTCCCTCGCCACCACTGGCATGAGACCGTTGATAAGCGGGAATGCCGTCAGGTTCACCACAAACGCCAAGAACATCACTCCGGTGATGATCGGATCGCCCCTCATGTAGGCAACCCCCGACTTCAGGTTTTGCAAAGGCGACTCCACCGGTATCTTTCGCCGGAGTCTAACGGAGATGCCCAGAGCCAGCGCCATGCTGAACGCATAGAAAGCCACGACCACCACGTAAGCCGGCCCGATACCCAGACTCGTAAGCAATCCCGCTCCGGCGAGCGCCCCTGCAATACGAGCCGAATCCTGCGTGGTTCGGGCAAGCCCCGCGGCATTCGTCAACATGGGACGAGGCACCACGTCCGCGATCAGGGATTGCCTAGCCACGTTGTCAGCCATTCGGGTCAAACCGGTAACGGACGACAGCGACAGAACGTGCCACGCTTCCAGAACTCCCGCGAGGCCAAGCGACATGATCCCCGCGGCAGCGATGCAGAACACGAACCGTATCGAGATCAGCATCGCCCGGCGGTCCACGCGGTCCGCAATCACGCCGTAGAACGGAGACAACAGCGTGCCGCCGAAGCGCAAGGCGCCCAGAACCCCCACCAGAAGAGGAGAACCGGTCTCCACCAGCACGTACCATCCCAGAATCAGCGTCTCCATCTCAGCAGCCCAAGTCGAACTGGCATCCGAAGACCACTGAAAGCGAAAGCTACGAATCGAGAACGCCCCAAAGACGCGAGACCCCGACATAGAGCCTCGCCCGCGCTCACGCCTCGCCCGCGCCGGTGAAGGTCGAGGACTCACTGAACCGGCGTTCCAGCCTGCCCGGCCGGGCCGCACCTACGCCGCCCAATTGGGTCGATTACCATTGACGCTACATGAGACTTTCTATCGCAACCTTGATCGCCATCGCAGGGTTTACCATCCTCGCCGCCTGCTCCGGCGATAGAGACTCCGATCCCGATCCAGCGTTTATCGTTACACAATCGGGCCAACCAAAGACTGCAGAGAGCCAGCCCAAAACGGCAAAGTCCGACTCAGCTACGCACAAAACCGATACGCCGTCCCCCGCGCCCGATAAAACATCTCCGGCGCAGTTCCCCGCCCCCATACATGTGACCGCAACCGCAAAGCCCGACCCAGCTACGCATGAAACCGATACGCCGTCCCCCGTGCCTGATAAAACATCTCCGGCGCAGTCCCCCACCCCCTTACATGCGACCGCAACCGCAAAGCCCGACCCAGCTACGCATGAAACCGGTACGCCGTCCCCCGCGCCTGACAAACCATCTCCATTACAGTCTCCTACCAACCTTGCCCGAAAGGAAATAGCGTGGGTGGACAATCCTGACTGCGCCTCCATCGACAAAACGCCGTTCGACGCAAAAGAGGTAAGACTGGCGTGGCCCGGGGGAAACGTGCTGGTCCAAGCCGAGGTGGCGTCCACACAGACCCAGAGGGCGCAGGGAATGATGTGCCGAGAATCCGCGCCCGACGGCGCCGGAATGCTGTTCCTCTTTCAACAGCCCAGCCATGGCCAATTCTGGATGTATAACACCTATACCCCGCTGGACATTCTCTTCATCGACCAGGATGGCCGCGTAATATGGAGTTCGCCCATGGCGCCCTGCACCAGACAGACGCAGGAAACGGATAATGATTGGACGGTTCGCTGTATCACCGACGCCGTGCGGCCGCCCGATGAATCCCAAAAGTACACGGCAGCCCTCGAACTGCCGGCTGGCTGGCTCCAACGCCTGGGCCTCAACGTGCAACAGACTGACGAGGTAACCGTATCGTGGGACTGAGCCGCGGAGTTCTACTGATCGTGATCGACGGGGCCGGCGTGAACAGACCGCGCTGTCGACAGGTCGCGGAAGCGGCGTGGCAGGACATAGCAGATCCGGACCGCCGAGCCATTGAAGCCGCCGCTCAAGAGGCCCTGCAATCCTTTCCAAGTCTCACCACAAGCGCACACGACCTCGCTCTCACGTCGCTCTATCCGGTCCACGCAGAGGCCCTGGCAGAAGAGACTCCCCTCGACTCAGCGACCGCGCTCCTCGACGCGATCCGCGCCGTGGTCCAAAGCCCCGCGGCCACGGCTCCCCTCCACCGCGCCCGCGTGTCCATCCGGCGCGCGGCCCGCACATTGCGCCTCGTCCCTTGGACGGCAGACACCCCGTTCCTGGACGACCTGAGAAACCAAAATCTGACAATGCCGACCAGCGCCGCCGGAGATTGGGCGGGTTTCGAGTCTCTCGACCCACCTGTTCAGGGCAACTCCGAGACAGGGCACCAGCAAATCGGCAACCTCGTCATGGCCCCCCAACTGCCGCTACAGATATCCGCCTCGATCACAACCGGGGAGTGGTTCCAAAACCGCGCGCTGATCGATGCTATCCGGCACGGCTCAAAGCCCGGGCGCGCCCTCAACTTCACCTTCATGCTCTCCGGGGTACACGGCGGAGACGGCAGAGTGCACAGCGCATGGAACCACCTCGAGGCATTCGTCCGCCTAGTCTTTGAAGAGATGCGCATCCCTCCGGAACAAGTGCGGATGCAGGCCATACTGGACGGACGAGACTCTCCGCCTAGGGCGTCGCTGGAAGGCGAGCCAGGGGGGCCGGGATACCTCGACAGGCTGGAAAACCTGCTGCAAAGATATTCCGCGGCCGAGAGCCTGGCCTGGGTCGTAGGGAGATCCACAGGTATGGATCGGGACTACCGGGAGGTTAACGCACGAGCGGACCACCTGCTGATGACTGACGGCCTAGGGCTGCAGGTGGACGGTTTCGACGGAGTGCGTCGGGCCGTGGCAGCGGCCCATCGCAACGGCGCTACGGACCAGGACGTACCGCCGATCGCCGTCAGAAACCTCGGAGGACTCATCAGAACCGTCGAGCCGGGCCAGTCATTCGTAAACCTCAACTTCCGCTCCGACCGCCAGCGCTCCAAGATCGCTGCCCTCTGTGGCGCCAAAGAGTTTCTCCGGCAGGAGGTCGAAAAGCGCGGCAGGAACTGGAACATGGACTGGCTAAAGCCTCTGCCCGGCCTACACATCTGCGGAATCGCCGAATATCACCCCGTCTTCGCCTCAAGCCACGGCGTTTCCGTGGCCTTCCCGGCTCGGCCTCACCCGGAAAACCTTCTGCGCCTATGGACGCAACTCATGCCCGGCGAAAAGTACCTGCTGGCAGCCGAGAGCATCAAGGCCCCACACATGGGCTACTTCCTGAGAGGCAGGCGCGAAGAACCGTCCGGCCCCAACGTCGAAGACAGGGTCATCGTCCCTTCGGCAGGCGAGACTGAGGGAATACTCTCCGACACGGACTTCCACGCAACGCCGCAGATGCGGAACGCCGAAGTAGCGGAGACCGTGACAGAACGATTGGCCGGAGGACGGTACAAGCTCATCTGCTGCAACCTGTCCGCTCCGGACATGCTGGGCCACCTGCTGCCGGACAGATTCGATGAGGCGGTACGCGCCTGTGAGGCCACCGACGAGGCCATCGAGAAGATGGTCGTGCAGGCCAAGCGTCATGGCTGGAGCGTCATTGTCACTGCGGATCACGGAAATATCGAGGACGACGGACCGGCTCACAGCGCCAACGACGTACTGACCACCGCGGCTCCGCCCATAGGGTCATACAAACCGGCCCGGAGATCCACTTTCCAGGCCCGACTTTTCGACCTCAGTTGGACCGTCGCTCACCTCCTCGGAGCCGGCGACCGGCTCGCCGACGCCTTCAGGCCGCTCGCCGAAAACCACTACGAAGAACGATACACAGGCCGGTCGCTAATCGCATGATCCGCGCTGCCCGCCCCTCAATCCCGTCCCAACTCCCTCACCGCCCTCACTTCACCGCGGACGCGAGTGAGAGCGATCTTTCCTTCCATCAGGGCCAACGCGTCTTCCCCGAATACTGCCCGACGCCAGCCGCGAACCGACTTGACGTCATCGAGGTCGCCGGATGCCAAACGGGCGAGGTCATTACGGCTTGCCACCATCCTTTGCGCCACTCCGTGCTCCTCGCAGCGCAGCTTCAAGAGAGCGTGTAACAGCGCGACCTCCGTGTCACTGCCGCCAAGTCCGCCCGTCGTCTTCTTAAGTTCAGGCCATTCATCGGGAGGCAAGGCCAGCGCACGCTTTACAGCGTCTAAAACGTCCCGCGCGTCCCTACGATGGCTGAAGCCTCGGGGCAGGTCACGAACACGAGCCAACCGTTCGGGGCTCTCAGGCGCATTCAACGCAATTTCGGAAAGGGCCCCGTCCTTCATCACCCACGGCCGGGGGAGGTTGCGTCTCATAGCCGTCTTTTCCCGCCACTCCGCCATCTCTCTGAGTATGGCCAGAGCCCTGCGAGTGGGACGGCGCATGCGCACCTTCCGCCAAGCGCTACGGGGGTCATTCCGGTAAGCGCCCTCGTCCTCCAACCTAGCCATGTCCTCGACAACCCAATCTCTACGGCCCGACTCCGAGAGACGGCGATCCAAAACCTCGTACACAGGGCCCAGGTGCAGAACGTCTTTGATCGCGTACTCGATCTGGGACTTGTCAAGCGGGCGCAGTGACCAGTCGGTATGCTGCGCGGACTTGTCCAGTTTGACACCCAAAATTTCTTGCACGAGATGCGCGTAAGACGGTTGCTCTCCGTACCCGCAGACGGTAGCAGCGATCTGAGTATCGAAAACCGGCCCCGGGACGTAACCGGATACGCCGTACAGAATCTCCAGGTCCTGCGAAGCGGAGTGGAAAACCTTCAGTATTCCGGGATCGACCAGCAGGCCGTATATGGGAGACAGGTCCACTCCGGGCGCCAGTACGTCTATCGCAGCGGCCTCACGGCCCCCGGCTATCTGTATGAGACAGAGAGTAGGCCGGTAGGTCTTTTCCCACAGAAACTCGGTGTCCACCGCAACGTAGGCGCACCCGGAAAGGCTCTGCCGGAAAGACGCTACCTTCTCTGAAGTCGAGATGATCATGAAAACATTACGCCAGTCACCCTCCAGGCCGCGCCGGAGAAAAAACCGCAGCGCACCGCCTGTCCGTGAAACCCGACACCTCCCCTGCAGGCCCGCGCTGGCGCTGCGATATCGACAACTCCCCAACTCTCAAGGCGTCCAGATGGGAGCCGGACGCGCTATACCTTGCGATAGCGGGTCACCGTCAGAGGAACGAACACCACCAGTATGCCCAGCGTCCACGCGAGCATGCGCCACATCCATCCCCAGACCTCCCCGCCGTGAGCAAGGCTGCGAGCAGTATTCACCGCTGCGGTAACGGGATTGTACTCTGCGACCGGTTGCAGCCACCCAGGCATGGTCTCCACTGGCACGAAAGTCGAACTGAGGAAGGTTACCGGGAATATAAACATGAAACTGAAAGCCTGGGATGCCTCCACCGATTTCGCGCTGACCCCGCTCATGGCCATCATCCATGAGAAGGCGAAGCCAAACAGAACGACGACCCCGGGCAAGGCGAACCCGGTAATCCCGCCCTGAAACCGGAACCCGATCGCCAGACCAACGCCGATCATCAACATGACGACGAAGACGTTTCTGATCACGTCCGAAAAGATGCGCCCGGCCACCACAGCGAGGCGAGCCATGGGGAGGGACTTGTATCGGTCTATCATCCCCTTCTGCAAATCCTCGGCTAGACCCACGCCCGTTTGGGTGGAACCGAACAGGGTCGTCTGCACCAGAATCCCGGGAAGCAAGAAATCAACGTAGTTGAGACCTCCGGAACGGATCGCGCCCCCGAACACGTAAACGAATAGCAGCACGAACATCACCGGCTGGATGGTCGAAAAGATCAGCAGGTCGGGAGAACGTCGGTAGCGAAGGACGTTGCGCCAGGTCATGACCGCAGTGTCGGACACCGCCCAGCGCATCTCATTCAACATAGTATTCATACTCCCCAAGCTCCACCAGGGACCTCCCCTTAAACCTGTGCATCAACCTGACTCTCCGCCTCTGCAATTTCAGCCGTACGACCGGTAAGGGCCAGGAAGACGTCATCCAGGGTCGGTTCTTTCAAGGACAGATCGGAGAACTGGATGCTGGCGGTATCGAATTCACGCACCACCCGGCCAAGTGCAGCGGAACCGTCTGAAACCATCACGGTGATACGGCCCGTTTCCGGCTCTCCCTGGGGCCTTCCGCAACCGGAACGCTCCAGAGCCTCGACGGCCTCCGAAAATTGAGAGCGGTGCACAAGCTGGATGGTGAGGTTCTCATTTCCCGCGGTCGCCTTCAGTTCCGCAGCAGTTCCCTGCGCAATGATTCCGCCAAGGTCTATGACCACGATATTGTCCGCCAGGCGGTCGGCCTCCTCCATGTACTGGGTCGTCAGCAGGACCGTAGCGCCATCATCGACCAAACCTCGAATGACGTTCCAAAGATCGATCCTGCTGCGAGGGTCTAGGCCCGTGGTAGGCTCGTCCAGAAACAGCGTAGGAGGCTTGGCAACCAGGCTAAGGGAAAGGTCCAAGCGTCTGCGCATACCGCCTGAATAGGTGGATGTTCGGCGGTCTCCAGCCTCTGTCAGAGAGAACTGCTCCAGCAACTCAGCGGCGCGCTTGCGGCTCTCCCGACGGCCCATGCGGTACAGCCGACCGACCATTTCCAGATTCTCACGGCCCGTGAGGTAATCGTCTACTGCTGCGCTCTGGCCGGCCAAACCTATGACGGACCTCAATTCCGCAGCCTGCTTTACCACGTCATAGCCCATCACCGTGGCGCGACCCGCGTCCGGCATCAGCAAGGTAGTCAAGATCCTTACCAAAGTGGTCTTGCCGGCGCCGTTAGGCCCCAGCAGGCCCAGAACCGTGCCCTTCTCAACCTCCAGGCTCACGCCTTCAAGAGCCCGGACGCTCCCGTAAGACTTGAAAATGTTGTCTACGGAGATGGCCGGGCCTGACCCAAACTGATTGGGTCTATCCCGTTTTTGTGAAGCTATGAGTACCCCCCGGATGCCTTATCGCGCTGCTTGACGGGTTTTTCCACACCGCCGGGTCTGTTCTTGGCCTGCCAACATAATAATGTCACATGGATTGCCTTAGTCAAAATATCGCGTCCCAAGCCCGAATCCTTATCTAACCCCTAAGCATCAAATACTCTCCGGGCCTGTGAAGCAGTCTGCCGAACAGGCCTTTGGACCATCGATGAAGGCCCTGATAGCAGCTGCGGAATGCACGCTTGGCCCGCCTTTTTCTTCTCACTCCATCACCCCGGCGAAAGCCGGAATCCAACTGGCCGCGTCTCTGCGCGGCTAATGCATGGGAGAAGGGGTTGCTCTCCCTGACATCCCTATCGGGCGAAGACTGAAGTCAGAAAGAACTGCAAAAAGTCGCTCGTCGTCTGGGCGAGTGAAGACCGATGGACGCTCTTCAAAGGTAGTGCAATGAACTTTGCAGCAGGCATGAGACAGCGTTTGAGCAGCATCCCCTACGGGTGGCGCGTGGCGGGCGCGGGCGCGGCCAACATGTCCGTGAACTCGGTCCCAACTTTTCAAGCGTCCAGCATTATCTTCGACGCGGTAGAAGAGGAGTTTGGCTGGAGCCGTAGCCTGACCACAGGGGTTGCATCCTTTGGATGGTTCAGCGGGGCGATGCTAGGGCCGCTGGAAGGCATCTTTACAGATCGGTTCGGAGCGGGCCGTATGGCGCTGGCAGGATTTCTCATGGGCGGCGCCGGCCTCATCGCCTTCTCACAGGTGGCGGGCCCGGTCTCCTACTACCTGGCATTTCTGATGTTCTCAACCGGCTTCAGCTTCGGCGGATTCACGCCCTCGATGGCTGCGGTAAACGCCTGGCTCCCGCACCGTAGGGCCACGGGCGGGGCCATCGTAATCGCAGGGAGCAGCGTCGCCGGTTTCGGAGTGCCTCTGGTGGCATGGGGAATCTCTGCCTACGGATGGAGACCCACAATGATGGTCTTCGGGATCGCGGCGGTCTCCATAGCCCCAATACTGGCCCGCGTACTTGGCAAAACTCCCGCGAGCGGCCACAACCCCCGCGTCCCTTCAGAACGACAGCGCAAGTTCAGGACAGGGCCGACCAGGGACTTCAGCGCGGGAGAGGCCCTGCGCACACGCGCTTTCTGGGCGATGGCCCTGGCCCACGGGATGCTTAACCTCTCGGTAGCCGCAATCTCCGCTCACCTGTTCCAGCATCTCACCGGGCCAGAAGTCGGGCTGAGCGATCTGACGGCCTCCTCGATCCTGCCCATCATGGCCGCGCTCTCGCTAGGATTTCAGATACTCGGGGGGTGGTGTGGAGACGGAATCGACAAGAGAGTGCCTGTCGCCGCTCTGACGGTGTGCCAGGCTATGGGTATGGTCCTGCTGGCATTTGCCGGAAACTACCTTGCGACCATCGCCTTCGCGGTGGTGTGGAGCATAGGGTACGGGGCCAGAACTCCGCTGCTTCACGCGATGCGGGGCGAGTACTTTGGCGGGCGGCACTACGGAGCGATACTCGGGATATCCTCAATGCCCATGTACGCGGGAATGATGGCCGCCCCATTTCTAGCGGGCTACGTCTTCGACGTACAGCAAACCTATCGCTGGGCCTTCATAGCTCTGGCAGGCGCCTCCCTACTGGGGGGCTTACTGGTACTGGCCGCGACACGACCCGAACCGCCCGTACACCACGCCGAGCCGGCCGGGCAGCCGCAGCCCTCGGAGATTCCGAACCCGTCCACGCCGTTGGCGCCAACGCCATAGCCGCGCAAATACTATCCAGAGGATCCTCAACCCATCGCCGGGCCTTCACAGCTCTCGCAGGCGCCTCGCTACCCTGCGGACTACTCATGCCGGCAGCCGCGATATCCGAACTATCTGGGCCTTGCGGCGGCATTGGCGCTGCCGCAGGGCCCGTCCTAGCATACGAAACGGCAATCAAATAGGCGGACTCAGAGCGAGAGACCTAGACCTACGTCATGCTCCTTTCCGACGGCTGTGCCGCGGTCACGGGAGCCTCATCTATCTGACGAGACCCAAGGCCAAGTCCCTATTTGGGGTCGTTGCCTCTCCCACCACCCGACGGCTTACCCGTGCGACTCGGGTAGTTACCACCCTTGCCGCCGCCTTTGCCGCCGCCACCTTTACCGCCTTTGGCCATCGCTTTCAAACTGCTCATTATGTCTTTCCTTTTGCTAAATCAGTTTGGGTTTCCGGCGGCAGTATCTCGCCGCCGGCCGGCTACTCACTTGAGTAGACCGTTCCAACCAATGCTAGCGCTCACGTCAGAGCCGGTAAACGAATTGGCGGGTTCAAGATCCCAGCCGAAACAGTACGGCGTCAAAGACCGAGTTGGAGACTGCCGTTGGAGAGGTCGGGGCGGCTGCGGCTGGGGCCGTTCCGCGCTCTGAAGTACACTCGCGAGATAGCTTCACGCGCATATCAGGAGCTTTGCTCAAGTGACTTCCAGCCCCTGCTCCCAGCCCGAATTCGACGTCACCGTCGAAAGCCACAAGGTTCCCATGCGGGATGGCGTCCGGCTAGCCACAGACGTATACCTTCCGGCCAGATACGGTCGCTCTCTGCCAGGCCCGTTTCCGGCTCTGTTGCACAGGACGCAGTACGACCGGGGTGCTGTAGAGCGGGGTCTTGGGTGGTGCAGCTGGTTCGCCAAACGGGGGTACGCAGCGGTAATCCAGGACAGCCGAGGTACCTTTGGCTCCGAGGGCCTGACCAACTTCCTGTTTCCCGAAGCGGAAGACGGGCACGATACGGTGAATTGGATTGCGAGTCAGCCTTGGTGCACGGGCAAGATCGGCGGTTGGGGCATTTCGTGGGCCGGATGGACGCAGACCGCGATGGCGACCCAGGGATCGAACAGCATAGGAGCTCTCATCCCGACCTTCAGCGGCTCCAACGCGTACACGAGTTCCGTACGCCACGGCGGCGCCTTTGAACTGCGCATGATGGCTGCGGCATTCTGGGTTTCGGCGGTAAACAAGCCCTACCAGGAACGCCAGGGCAAGTACGTAACCGCGGCGCTCAATCTGGGCGCGCCGGGCATATCCGAATGGCTTCAACGTCTGCCGCTGCGCAGAGGTCATACGCAGCTTGGACTTGTACCGCAGTACGAGGATTGGTTGTTCGACCTGATGACGCGGGCTGACTACGAAGAAATGTGGCGCGATCCGGGACTTGCGCCGCTGGAACACCTGGAGAGTTTTTCCGACTGCCCGGTCTTGCTGGTGGGAGGCTGGTACGACCCGTATTCGCGAGGGTTGTTCGAGAACTATCTCGCCCTGAGCAGGGCAAAGCGCGGACCGATCCGCGCGCTTGTGGGTCCATGGACTCATGCCAACGACTCGCCTCAGCGGAGCTGGGCCGGAGACGCGGAGTTTGGTGAGGACGCGGCCGTAGAGTGGCGCAAACTTCACCTAAGCTGGTTCGACCGGTGGTTCAAGGGAATAGACAACGGTCTTGATCGAGAATCTCCGCTACGGATCTTCGTGATGGGCGGCGGCGACGGAGGCAGGGCTCAGAGCGGACGAATCGCTCACGGCGGCAGGTGGCGGGACGAACGGGAATGGCCGCCCGCTCGAACACGCTACACGCCTTACTACATGCACCCGGAGGGGGTCTTGAGCGAGCGAGCGCCTGAGTTGGAGAGTTCAAGCGCTACCTACACGTTCGATCCATCGGATCCTGTGCCGACCATAGGAGGGCAGCTCTCGGCTTTCTACGACGCCGGAAGTCTGCCAGCGGGCATCAGCGACCCTGACGTTGTACCGAGGCAGTCCCGCGTAAAGGATCTTGTGCCGGCGGGGGCCTTCAACCAGGTCGAGGGGCCCGGGATCTTCGGATGCCGGCCTCCGTACCTGCCCCTTGGATCGAGGCGCGATATTCTCGTCTTTCAGACCAAGCCTTTGCCCCAGAACGTAGAGGTGACAGGACACGTCAAGGTTGCGCTCTGGGTGTCCACCACCGCGCCCGATACGGATTTCACCGCGAAGCTCATGGACGTCTACCCGCCGAGCGCGGCCTATCCTTATGGCTACGCGTTTCTGCTGGCTGATAGCATCGTCAGGCTTCGCTACCGTCACAATGACGGCCTGGCCGACCCGCTGCCGCCTGGCGAGGCGGCCAGGATCACGGTGGAGCTTCCGCCCACGAGCAACCTATTTGCTGCGGGGCATCGCATCCGCATCGACGTGTCGAGTTCCAATTTCCCTCGTTTCGACGTGAATCCAAACACTGGAGAAGCCCCTGGCCTGGAGCGGATGCGCGCACCTGCTGACAACACGGTGTACCACGACCGTTTGCGGCCGTCGCACGCGGTCTTGCCCATCATGCCGGCATGCGGGGATGCCGCTCTTGCAGGCGGGGGCGCGTATGCTGATGAAGAAGCGTGAGCAGGCGGGACGGAAGAAGCGGGAGACGTCGGTAGGTAGAAGGTTCCAACGGAGGCAGGAATGCGGCCAATCGCAGAAGTAGCGGCTGAAATAGGACTTGGGCAGGGCGATTACGAGCCTTACGGACACGACAAGGCGAAGGTTCCGTTCGAGTCGTTTCCGTCGAATGGCAAGAACGGCAAGTTGATCGTAATTACTGCGATCACTCCAACGCCGGCCGGCGAAGGCAAATCCACTACCGCGGCGGGGTTGACCCAAGGGCTGGCAAAGATCGGTGAACAGGCGGTTCTCACCATCCGGCAGCCATCGCTCGGCCCGGTATTCGGTCACAAGGGGGGCGGAACCGGGGGCGGCAAGGCGACTGTGGAACCGTCGGGGGATATAAATCTCCACTTCACCGGCGATTTTCACGCCATGGAGTCTGCTCACAACCTGCTTGCAGCCATGACTGACAACGCCGCGTACCGCGGCGCGATCAAGGGTTTCGAGGCATCCGGCATCACGTGGCGGCGCGTGACCGACGCTGAGGACCGCAGTCTTCGCGACGTGGTGACCGGCATCGGTGGAAAAGCTAACGCTCCCATGCGTCAGACGGGTTTCGACATTTCGTCGGCTTCGGAGATCATGGCAATACTGGCCCTGGCCAAGGACTACGCGGATCTGCGGCAGAGGCTTTCGGACGTGGTGGTTGGTTGGACTAGTGACGGCAGGCCGGTAACAGCCAATGAGATCCGGGCCGTGGGATCCATGATGGCTCTTCTGAAGGACGCGCTGAAGCCGAACCTCGCGCAGACCGCTGAGGGCCAGCCTGCCCTGGTGCACATGGGGCCTTTCGGCAACATTGCCCACGGGTGTAGTTCTATCATCGCGGACGTTCTTGCCAAGTCAGTATGCGATTATGTGGTAACGGAGGCGGGCTTTGGCGCAGACCTGGGCTTTGAGAAGTTCATGGACATCAAGGTGCGTCAGGGCGGGCCCGAGCCTGCAGTGGCTGTGATCGTGTCCACGGTGCGCGGATTGAAGTGGCACGGCGGTGTGAAAATGAACGAAATCGCCTCTCCCAACCCTTCGGCGGTGGCTCGCGGGGCGGAGAACCTCCGGAACGCGCTGCGCATCGTGAGCATGTTTGGATTGCCGGCAGTCGTGGCGATAAACCGTTTCCCGGAAGACACTGCGGCGGAACTTTCGGAGGTCAGGTCCGCGGCTGAAGACGCAGGCGCGATCCATACGGCGGAGGCGAGGGGTTTTGCAGAGGGCGGCGCCGGGATGACCGACTTGGCATCTGCGGTGGTCGACGCTGCGCGATCAGACGCCGAGGTGCGGCTACTGTACGATGACGATGCGCCATTGATAGATAAGGTCGAGACGCTGGCGGACAGGGTCTATCGGGCTGGCCGCGTGACCTGGGGGCCGATGACGCGCACGACCGCTCGCAGGTTCGAGGGCCGCGGCTGGAACTTTCCCGTGTGCATGTCCAAGACGCACCTTTCGGTAACCGCTGACCGTAGGCAGCTGGGGGCGCCGACCGGTCACACCTTGCCAATACGGGAGTTGCGGGCTCTTACCGGGGCAAGGCAAATCGTCACAATGGCTGGCGATATAATCACTTTGCCCGGCTTGCCGGGGTCCCCCAATGCTTGGGACATCGACCTTGACGAATCGTCGGGCCGGGTCACCGGCCTCTTAGGAGTTTAGGCAATGACTTCAGACCACTCCCTGAGCTTCCGCTGCCCCAGTTGCGAGGTGCGTATCGAGTCGAAGTACCCGCCGCCGATAGAGCCAAGCTGTCCTTATTGCGGAGAAAGGATGGAGTCTGCGGAGAAACATTCGGCCAATCGCCCCAAGGTGTACTGCCCTCACTGCGGCTCGACAGCCAGTTCCTATACGGGCAGGCAATGCGCGCAGTGCGGCGGTGCGTGGTTTGCTTTCACAAGTGAGACGACTGCGAGGCAAGACCCGGACTCAGCCTTCAGGGTGGAATCGGGCCCGCTGGCCGGACGGCCTCAGCGCAGCGCACAGACCTCCTGGCCGGGTTAGTTTCGAGGTGGTTTTGCGGCAACCGGTGGAGGCGCTATCAACGTGTTGAGTGCTCGCTGTCGGCGGCCATAGGGCTTGACTGAACGTTGGCCGCAAGGGCATTGGTCTTCAGCGGCATCGATATTGCCGAGTTTGCCAGTTCCCGCGGGCTGCGAGGGGCTTAAGCGTTGCGCCGGACGCCCGGCGGTGAAAGAGAAAGGAAACCGTAGATGATGGAGGGTGCGGAGTACGCCCGGTTAGCTCTTTCGCTTGCCGCCGGTTACCTGCTTGGTTCGCTTCCCCTGGCGTACCTGGCAGCGCGTTCGGTCGGGGTCAACATTCTGGAAACCGGCACTCGCAATCCTGGGGCTGCGAACGTCTTCAGGTCAGTCTCTAAGAAGCTGGGTGCGGCGGTCTTTGTGGGAGACGTTTGCAAGGGCGGCGCGGCGGTACTTGCTGCGAGAGCGTTGGGCGTGGAGGATAACTTGCTGGCTGCCAGCGGCGCGGCGGCCGTGGCCGGGCACATGTACCCTCTATTCCTGCGTTTCAGGGGCGGCGCGGCGTTGGCTGCGGCAATTGGGGGCGTGGTCGCACTTGTTCCGGTTCCAAGCGCGATCGGGCTTGGGGTTGGGCTGACGGCCGTAGCGTTGTTGCGTAGTTCGGGTCATGCAGCGGGGATAGGCTTGGTGGCGGTCATCGTGTCCGCGGTCCTGCTGGATTCTCCATGGCAGGCGCTGGCGGGAGCGGTAGGACTGGCCGTTACGGTACTCATGCGGTTCTTCCTTACCGAGGCGATCAAGTTCAACCGGCGGGAATTTCTGGAGGCGGTTCTGCGAATGAGAACCGGCTCAGGGGTTAAGAGGGATAAAGAGGAAGGCTAGCTCAGTCGCTCAGCCCTGAGCGCGCGTGCATGGCCATGGGCGGCGAGGCGGTTGACCGGGCTGCGATGCGAAGCCCATCGTACAGCGGACAGGCGCACGCTTCTCCTTCTTAGGGAGAAAGAAGTGGGGGCATATCGGAGATTCTTGAAATTGTCTTGACAATATCCAGTTACACATTTAGGGCGGGATGTAGGCCAAACTCAGGTCAGGAGGCGGAAATGAAGAGAAAGACGCGGATTATCGCACTGGCATTTGTATGCGTAGTGGCGGCCGGCGGAGCCGCGGCGGCTGCGGTGGTGATGTCAACATACGGTTCTGACAACGAGAACGAATTGCTTGACAAGGCGGCGGGCAACATCGGGAAGAGTTCTGACGACCTGATAGCGGCGCACGAGTCGGCCGTGAAGGCCGTCACGAAGGAAAAAATCGACTCGCTGGTGGACTTTCTGGAGGCGAGCAGCACCATTGGCGGTCAGGAATCTGAGCAACTCACAAACTGGTTGAACGACCGGCCGGATGGGTTTGACCGCCTGCTCGGGACGCTTTTCGACGAGGCCGACGCTGAAGAGCCGTTCTTCTTCGACCCGATGGAGGAAGCTCTTTCCGGGCTGTTCACGGATGCGGAGGATGGGCAAGGGGAGGTCATCGACAGGATGGCTGAGACTCTCGGCGTGGAAACGGAGGAGTTGCGAGAAGCGTTCGCCCAGGCCTACGCGGATACTTCGGGCCAGGAAAAGAGCACGAGCCTGAAGAACATGGTGGATAGTCTGGAGAGCGGCGGCGTGATCACGCGTGAGGAAGCGGCGGATCTCAGGGTCTGGCTAGACTCGACACCGTCGTTCTTGGTGGGTGAGGACTTGGTGGAACTGTTTGCAAAATCCCTTTGGGCCGACCCGTCCGGTCTTGGCTTCGAGTTCGACTCTGAGGGAGATTGGGATCTCGATGACTTCGACGGCTTCTTCTCGAAGTTGGATGGGTATGAGGGCGGCTTCGGCCTCTCGTCCCCGGAACAGTTCCAGGAGATGTTGGAGAAATTGGGCATGGATGAGTGGGAGTCGGAGGGCAACTTCGACTTGGGGAAGGGGGAGTCCCGGTACTTCGAGAAAGGCGGCGATGGATGGCGCGGATTCGGGACGCAAGGATTCGAGAAGGAAGGCGATTGGGATCTCGATGACCGCAACCTCGACGACCTCTTCTCGAAGCTGGATGGGTATGAGGGCGGCTTCGGCCTCTCGTCCTCGGAACAGTTCAAGGAGATGTTGGGCAAATTGGGCATGGATGAGTGGGAGTCGGAGGGCAACTTCGACTTGGGGAAGGGGGAGTCCCGGTACTTCGAGAAAGACGGCGATGGATGGCGCGGATTCGGGACGCAAGGATTCGAGAAGGAAGGCGATTGGGATCTAGATGACCTCAACCTTGACGACCTCTTCTCGAAGTTGGACGGGTATGAGGGCGGCTTCGGCCTCTCGTCCCCGGATCAGTTCGAGGAGATGTTGGACAAATTGGGCATGGATGAGTGGGAGTCGGAGGGCAACTTCGACTTGGGGAAGGGGGAGTCCCGGTACTTCGAGAAAGACGGCGATGGATGGCGCGGATTCGGGACGCAAGGATTCGAGAAGGAAGGCGATTGGGATCTCGATGACCTCAACCTCGACGACCTCTTCTCGAAGTTGGACGGGTATGAGGGCGGCTTCGGCTTGTCTTCCCCGGATCAGTTCAAGGAGATGTTGAAGAAGTTGGGCATGGAAGATTGGGACGAATCGGAAGAAGCGGAGGCTTCCTCCTGCGGCTCGTAGAGACCGCGGATGTGGCAGTCTTTAAGGAAGGGTCAACGATGCAATCACTTGCACTGCGGGAAAGGACGGCGTTCTTGGGCGAACGGGATACAGAATATGCCGTCAGTGAGTCCGTACTGATAGTTGAGGATGATCCTGCGGTTGCTCAGCTGATTCGGCTGTATCTGGCGCAGGCGGGTTACGAAGTGTCAGTGGCCGTCGACGGGGCAGAGGGTTTGCGGCTTTCACTGGAGCGCAATCCTTCGCTGGTGATTCTGGATCTCAACCTTCCGAAGTTGGACGGTACCGAGGTATGTCGGCGTCTGCGTGCGGACTCCGACATACCGGTCATCATGGTTACGGCGCGTGTGGAGGAGGTAGACAGGTTGTCGGGGCTCGACATGGGCGCTGACGACTACGTGGTGAAGCCGTTCAGCCCTCGTGAGCTTGTGGCGCGCGTGAAGGCGGTGCTTAGGCGTAGCAAACCGCCTTCCGATGACGACATTGCGAGCGGCAGGCTGGAGTGCGGGGAGATCGTGGTGCATCTCGATTCGCGCACCGTGACCATTGCCGGAGAGGTCGCTGCGTTGACTCCGACCGAGTACCGGCTGCTCGAGTATTTCATGCGTGCGGAGGGCCGTACAGTCACGCGAGAGCAGCTCATCGAGAGTTCTTTCGGGTATGACTTCGACGGGTTCGACCGCACGGTGGATACTCACGTATCCAACCTCAGACGGAAGTTGAAGAAGTCATCTGGCCTGGGCCAGTACATCAAGACGGTTTATGGGATTGGTTACAGGTTCGAAGCTGCGTAGGTTCACTCAGGGCCTGCAGTTCAAACTCACACTCGGCTTTGCGGCGGTGCTGGCTCTCTCTCTGAGCGGGGTCAGTTCTTATTCGGCTTACGTCACGCAGCAGGAGACGGAGAAGTTCGAGAGGGAGATAGAGTCTGCCCGCTCGGCTCGTGCTGAGAAGCTAGTAAGCGACGCGTACGAAATCGAGGGGGACTGGGCGCAGGTGCAGTACTCAGTACACCAACTGGGCGCGCTTTTCGGTTGGCGTGTGGTCATAGCAAACCTGGATGGCTACATCGTTGCGGATTCGCATAACGTGGTGAAGCCGACAAAGGAATCGCAGGACCAGATGGACAAGCTTTTCCTTCCTGCCGCGACGTTTCGCGAGTACCCCCTGGTGATAGGGGGCAAAAAAGTCGGCGTGATGTTTGTAAACGAATCTTCCAAGGCCAGGCCAACCCAACTGGACCTGTTTTGGGATGAGATGATCAACCGAGAGACTGGCGAGGAGGGATCTTTCCTGCCTCCGCCCCTTGGCGGAGTAGTGCAAGGCGAGTTGGCAGAGCCTCGTCAGTCCGTGGGTGAGCATTTGGCTGAAGAAGTGGCGTTGATAGCAGAGCCGTCAATCACCCGTCTGGAGTCCTCGTTTCAACGTTCGCTTGTCTTTGCGGGCGTTTTCGCGGGGGTTGCCGGAGTGCTCATCGTGAGTCTCTTTACCAGACAGGCGCTGTCCCCGGTTCGCAGTCTGACCGGCGCGGCGCGGCGGCTGGGCGGAGGGGATTTTTCATACCGCGTCCCTTCGACCCGCAGCGATGAAGTGGGTGAGCTGGCGAAGACGTTCAACGAGATGGCGTCTGCCCTAGAACAGGCGGAAAGCCGCAGGAGGACGATGACCGCGGACATTGCTCATGAACTCAGGACTCCCCTGACGAACATCCGTGGTTACCTGGAGGCGATCCGCGACGGGGTGCTCAAGGCTGACGCAGCTACTATCGAGACTCTGCACGAGCAGACGCTTCACCTGGCGCGGCTGATCGAGGATTTGCGGGTGCTATCCGTGGCTGATGCGGGCGCACTTCAACTGGACCTGGATCAGGAAGACCTTGGGCAGATTGCGGAGGAATCTATCGCTGCGTTCAGGCCGCGGGCTGATGAGCTTGGAATACGCCTCATCTTGAGTTCGGATGAAAATCTTCCTCCTGTCAGGGTTGACCGTACGCGCATAAGACAGGTGCTAGCCAACCTGGTAGAAAACGCGCTGACCCATACGCCTGAAGGCGGGTCGGTGGTCGTTTCGGTCCAGCGGGGCGGGCCTAGCTCGGTCGAGGCAAGGATCAAAGATACTGGGCGCGGTATACCGCACGATCTGCTGCCGCGCATATTCGATCAGTTCTACCGGGTGGACAAGTCTCGGAGCCGTTCCACGGGCGGCGCGGGGTTGGGCCTGACGATCGTGCGTAGGCTCATAGAAGCGCATGGCGGGTCAGTGCGAGCGGAAAGCTCTCCCGGACACGGTGCGGTGTTAGTGGTGACCCTTCCCGCGGATACTGGGTGAGGCTGTCTGTTTCGGGCCGCCATCAGCGCGTCTATAGGCCGTGTCTTGGGAACACCTTTTTCCTGATCTGGCGAACGCTTTCTTGCGCGAACGCCCGCGTCTGACTGGTGACCGCTGCCCCGGGGTCCGGGGGCGGTTGGTCTGCAAAGGTTGGGGGAACCGGTACGCTGGTGAATGAGTCGGGTATTCGCTCAGGTAGATTGAATCCTGCCATGGCGGCAAGGTCCATGGTCCAGGCTCTGGCGACGGCGCCGAGGTCGTAGCCGCCTCCGCCGACCGCGACCCATAAACCTGCTCTATCGGCCAAGGCGCCGAGTCTGCGCACGGCCTGGTTGTGCCCCTGGGTCGTGAGTTGCAGATGTGTGATCGGGTCTCGGAAGTGGGTATCTATGCCGAGTTGAGTAAATACGAGATCAGGCTGGAAACTTTCGAGCAAGGGTGGAACAACGGCTTCGAACGCCTCCAGCCATACTTCATCGCCGGTGTACGGCGCGAGCGGTACGTTTACCGAGTAGCCCAAGCCGTCGGCTCTGCCCGTCTCCTCGGTGTGCCCTGTGCCGGGGAAGAGGTATTGCCCGCTTTCGTGAATGGATATGGTCAGGACGCGCTGAGTCTCGTAGAACCCTAGCTGTACACCGTCGCCGTGGTGGCAGTCGATGTCGACGTAAGCTACGCGCATACCTTGGGCTGCCAGTCCCTCGATGGCGATGACTGCGTCGTTGAACACGCCGAATCCGGCTGCTCTGGCCGGCATGGCGTGGTGGTGTACTCCTCCTGCAAGCGCGAACGCGGCGCGTGATTTGCCGGAGGTTACGAGCTCAGTTGCGACTATCGTACTTCCGGCAGAGAGTGCGGCAGCGTCATACAGGCCGCGCGCTGGTGGGTTGTCGCCTGGTCCAAATCCGAATTCTCCCATGCCCGGCACGATCATGCCTGATCCGATGGCGTGCACGACGTCCACGTATTCGGGGTGGTGAAAGCGTTCGATGTCCTCGCGGTCGGCGGGCCTTGGGGCAACGACCCGGACGTTCGGGGATTCGAGCAGTCCAGATGCCTCCATGAGGCCCACCGTGTGGGCGTAGCGGATCGGCTTCAGTGGATGATTGGGGCCCATGTCGTGGGCTGCCAGTTCTTTTGAATAGACGAGGGAGGCTTGGGGGCTGTGTGTCGTCAACTTGATTTACTCCGATCATGGAATGGCGTTGGCAGATCTGGGCGGGAGGTTGCAGCAAATTCGGCGGTCCGGTCCAGGAACTAGGCGGTTCCGCTGTTTTCGGTGCGGGGCGCCGTGCGTCGTGTTTTCCATTTCGCCGCTATGGTTGTGGTTGCTATGAGGAGGCATCCGGTTAGGGCTGCGGCGGCCCACAGCGCCGCGGGCGTTCCGGCGGTTTCCTCAGCGGTTTCCGCCTGGGTGGTGTGAGCAGGGGTTTTCTCAGGGGTTTCTGCTTGGGTGGTGTGAGCGGCGGTGTTGCTGGTTGGGACGGGGTTGGGTGTTGGCTTGGTGTGGAGGGGTTGAGCGGATGCCGTTGAATCGGGCGGCGCAGCGTACTCGGTGGGCGTTCCAACGGCTGTGTCCATGGGCGGTGGAAGGAGGCTCTCGATCTCTAGCGAGTGGGCATCTTGCGGCGGCGGGGCTGTGTCCACGGGCGGTGGGAGGAGGGGCGGCGCAGCGTACTCGGTGGGTGTTCCAGGGGCTGTGTCTACGGGGGGTGGGAGGAGGGGCAACTGCGTGGGGAGCGGACCTGGTTTTCTGTCGGCGCTTGGAGCGGGGGTTGGCAATGGCTGTGCGCCGGCGGAGGCTCGCCATTCGTTTTCGACTTGGTGCAGGGGTTTGCCGTAAGCGGACTGGAAGGCTTTGGTGATTTCAAGTCCTGAGTCGAGTGCGGCGAGAAGGCGGGCTATTCTCTGACGTCCGTATTCGTCGATGAGGTATGCGACGACGTGCGCTGACTGGGGGTAGAAGAGGCTGACGTCATCTCGTTGGCCAGGCATTCGGTTCATGTTTCTGATGGGTATGAGCTGCCCTCGACGAGCGGCCCGGGAGACGTGGGCCCGGAGTGGGGAGGTGTCTCCGTCGTTCTGGAAATATACTGCCAGTCCCTCGTCGAGCCATGAGGGGGCGCCGTGTCCGACCGGTGATTGCAGGGCTTCGGCAATTACGAGGTGCGTCATTTCGTGTACGAATATCTCGCGGGATGGGGCTGCGATGATGAAGAGGCCGTACTCGGGCATAGCGAATCCGGCGAAGAACTGTCGGTCGGTTGCGGTTTGCGAGACGCGGGGGAAGTACGGTGAGGCTTCGCTGACGGAGTTGAACAGGACCGCCTTGATGGTTGGCGGGTTGGCTATTCCCACCGTGTCCGTCAGGTCTGGCAGTCGCGCCAGGGCGTATTCAACGAGGTCTTGTGCAACGGCGTCTCTCAGCCCGTGGTATATGGCGGTCAGGGGTCCGCGAGTCACCCTGCGCCAGTCGATTTCGGGATCGAGGTACTCCACGGTGAATCGGTTAGTGTCATACTTTTCGCCCTGGGCGTCGGTCAGTTCGAAGTGCACCTCGAATTCGACTCCGGGCGGGTAGTATCTCGCGCCTCCGGTGGGGATGGTGAATTCGGCGGATAGGGTGGGGTCTGTCTGGAATCGGGCATAAGTGTAGGAGGCTATGGGAGAGGGTCCGGAGGTATGTAATATGGCTCGCACCTCTGTAACGTCGAGGTTTCCTGCGTCGAGGCGGGCAGAGACGGCTATTTCTTTTCCAAAGTGTATTTCGGTCTGCAGGTCGAGTATGGCTATAGTCCGGCCGGAGGGTGCGCCGTGCGGCTGGCTGAATTCGGGGGCGGCGCCGGAGGGGGCCGCGGCGGAGGCTGCGAAGATCGCTGCGAGGGCTGCTAGGCGTGCAGCCCATCGCGCCAGTTGAAGGTGTCTTGCGTAGAAGGCGTCCATGTCTTCATCTATACGTTGCCGGCACTGTTTAGTATTCACTCAAGTTTCAAGGGCTGTCCCAGGCAATGGCCTACATTACAGAACAGAGAGAGTTCTGCCGTAGTTTCAAGGGCTTGACAGGTACCGTGAAACGGACGGGTTGAAGTCGACCGGTAAGGGCCAGGCTTCAGAATCGAAACCGAGCGTGCTCGCCTGGGTGCGACTCTTCGGGGGGAAGAGCCATCAGAAGCCTCCTCACCGACCCTTAATCGTAGTCAGATTCGAGCAGCACAACGCGGATTGCCCAGTTCCAGGCCTGTTCTTTGAACGCATGTCCGCTTTTGATCAGACTCGCCGCGTGTTTGCGGCAACTGTCCGCCTTGTTCTGAAGATGCTGCTCCAGCTCTCCGGTCTGCCGAAGCTCGGCTAACTCGTCGGGCCGCATCGACTCCAGGAACTGCTCACGGATTTCCTTCAGCCGGTCATCATCGTACACGTCTCATCTCCGCCCTTCTTCCCGGCGCGAGGCTCCGGGTCTTTGCCTCCGCGCGCACGCCCGCGCAGAGATGCAGACATCCGGGGGGTGTTTCTCCCTACCACTTCTCATGCTCCTCCCTCTATCTCTCCGTTAGGGCGGATCACGTTTCGAACGCGTAGGCCGCTGCCAGTATTTTGACAAGGCAGTCATGACCACCGCAGCGGCTCCGGGCATGATACCCCAAGCGTTCGGCGGGGCCTGCCAAACGTATGCGGCGAAGACGGCGATTACGATCATCGGCTTCGCCGGGGCGCGATTCCATGGGCGGCTCATCGGTGAGCGCCCCAAAGAGGTCAGAGCGCGGCTAAAATCTCTTTTGCGTCCGCGTCAGAGTCTGTTGCGGAGGAGCGCCAAGCAAACCCGCAGCGCCGGCAACACCAGGGTCTGAGAGAGTACACCATGCGTTATTACCAATACACAGTGCACGCCGAGCCGCGAGTGGGGGTCGAGACCTCAGATGACGCGCTCGTGGATCTGACTTCGATCAATTCGAACGTCACTTCGACGCTGGACCTTCTGCGTGCAGCCTCTATCAGCAGAACGGACGTGGATACCGTTACCCGCTCGCTGATCGACAGCGGCGCCGGGGTGACGTCCTCGGTGAAGGATCTTCTGGACGAATCCAGATCCGGAGGCCGCAGGAAGCTACTTCCGCCGATTCTGTCTCCCGAGGTGTGGGCAGCAGGTGTGACTTATCGCGATTCTATGCGTGAGAGGCAGGCTGAGAGCGGAACCCCGGACGTGTACCAGATGGTGTATGAGGCTGATCGTCCGGAGGTGTTCTTCAAGGCTACTGCGGAGCGTCTCGCAGCGCCTTTCGAGGAGGTGGGGGTCAGGTCTGACTCTGATTGGAACGTTCCGGAGCCTGAGCTCGCGTTCGTCCTGTTCGAGGGGCGGATTGCGGCTTTCACGGTGGGCAACGACGTGAGCAGCCGTACCATAGAGGGTTCCAATCCTCTGTACCTTCCCCAGGCGAAGCTGTACGACCGCTCATGCTCCATCGGGCCATGCCTTGCCACGCTTGAAACGATCGGGGGAGATCCTCAGTCGCTGAGGATCAGTATGGCCATCGAGCGCGGCGGCGAGAGGGCTTTCAGCGGTGAGACCTCTACTTCTGAGATGAAGCGTAGTTGTGCGGAGATAGCGGACTGGCTGCAACGTCATAATCCCGTTCCGAACGGGACGACGGTGTTGACCGGCACGCCTTTGATACCTCCCCCGGACTTTACGCTTTCGGAGGGTGACGTCGTGAGCATAGAGATCGAGGGAATCGGTACGCTGGTGAACACGGCGGTGGTGGTCTAGCCGGTCTATTCGCCATTGGCTACCTGACTTTCCGGGCCGTCCAATTCGAGCGGTCGGTGTTAGGGTGAGGGTCGCGGGCGTCCGAGACGCGATCATCCGCTTAGGTCAGGCGATAGAAGAGAGCGTTGGAGGATGCTTCTTGGAAACCAATAGCAGCCCGGGCGAGGCGGATCTGGCGGGGTCTGTGGAGGTTGTGCGCAGTCTCGCGGAGCGGGTGCGGGTCAACGTTCAGCGTGTGATCGTTGGCAAGTCGGGGGCGATAGACCTGGCGGTTATCGCGCTACTGTGTCGCGGTCATGCTCTGATAGAGGACGTTCCCGGCACGGGTAAGACGACTCTAACGAAGGCGTTGGCGGCTTCGCTGAGGTGCGAATTTCATCGAATCCAGTTTACGCCTGATCTGGTACCTGCGGACGTGTTGGGTTTGAATTTCTACAACATGCGCTCCGGTGAGTTCGAGTTTCGGCGCGGTCCGATCTTCTCTCAGGTTCTGCTGGCGGACGAGATCAATCGTGCGACTCCGCGTACTCAATCGGCGTTGCTGGAAGCGATGCAGGAGCGGCAAGCGTCTATAGACGGTGTGACGTCTCCTCTTCCGGAGCCTTTCATGGTTCTTGCTACGTTGAACCCGATCGAGATGGAGGGGACGTTTCCGCTTCCGGAGGCGCAGCTGGACCGCTTTCTCCTTCGAGTGAACCTCGGCTATCCGACGCACGCTGAGGAGTCTGCGATGCTGGATCGGTTCCGTTCTTCGGAGGGCATTAGCGGCGTGGAGGCGATAGCGGGCCCGTCTGAAATACTAGAAGCGCAGCAGGCTGTTGAAAAGGTGTTAGTGGACGACACGATCCGCGAGTACCTGTTGGCGATAATCGAGGGTACGCGCGCTCATCCTCAGCTGAGGCTTGGGGCGAGTCCTCGTGCGTCGTTAAGCCTTCAGCACGCGTCGCAGGCCCGTGCTGCGATCGAGGGGCGGGGCTACGTGGCGCCCGACGACGTCAAGGGGATGGCGACTGCGGTGCTGTCGCACCGGGTGGTGATCGAGTCTTCTGCGAGTTTGCGGGGCAGGACGCGAGATAACATCATCGCCGAGATACTTGGCAGAACCTCGGTCCCGATAGAGCGGTAGCGTGGGGGGCATTCTTTCGTTCGAGGCCGATTCAGGTTTCACGCGGGGGTTGGGTTTCCGGGGCCGGATGCGAGCCTTGCGGGGACATTCAGGTATATCCGCGTCTCTACGGCGCCGGTGCGAGCGCGGGGCAGGAACGTTGAGAAGAGAATGTATCCGGTAGTAGTGAGAACTCCACCCCGTCTTTCGGGCGGGGGCACGACGGCGTCTGACATCTTCGTCATCCTGCTGGTCATCGTCGTGATAGTTGGCGCGGCTCTGGGCAAACCTCTAATCGCTGCCATCGGGTCTCTCGCCTTCGTGGTTGCAATCGCTGCTCGTATCTGGTCGAGGCTATCTCTGGAAGAGGTCAAGTACAGCCGTGCGTTGAGCGCGGACCATTTGTTTCAGGGGGACGAGACTACGCTCACACTGAGCGTTGAGAACAACAAGCCTCTGCCGGTGCCCTGGCTGCGGATAAACGATTTTCTACCGCTTGGTCTGGCGAGTTCGGACTCACTGGCAACGGAGAAGTCTTTTCTGGGAGGTTCGGAGATAACCGAGGTGGTGAGTCTGGGTCGTTATGAGCGTGTGCGGGTTCATCTGAAGATACGCGCGGTAGAACGAGGTTACTACCGTCTTGGCCCTGCGAAGCTGGAAAGCGGAGATCTCTTCGGTATGTTCAATTCTTCTCGTGAAGAGGGTCAGTCGGTGCATACGGTGACGGTCTATCCCCGGGTCGTACCTGCGCCCTGGCTAAGGCTTCCGGCGGCTCGGCCGATCGGGGATTCTCGTACTCGGAATAACTTATGGGAGGATTTTTCGCGTCCCAGCAGTATTCGTGAGTATCGGCCCGGAGACCCTTTGCGCAAGATCGACTGGAAGGCGACCGCTCGTCACGCGTCTCAGGAGAAGGTTTACGTTCGGACGTTCGACCCTACGGTGTCTCATTACGCGGTTGCGCTAGTGGAGTCGGCAACTACAGAGCGTCCCTGGGAGGGATATTTGCCGCACGTGCTGGAGGCCGCGGTATCTTGCGCTGCGTCGGTGTCGGTTCGTGCCTCTGAGATGGGATACCGGGTGGGGATGATTTCCAACGGTGTTCCTCCGCATGACGAAGGGCGGGCCGTGATACCTCCGGCCTCTTCACCGAGCCATCTTCTGGACATCATGAAGTCTTTAGCGATGGTGAAGCCGATGGCTATAAAGAGCCTCGAAGAGATGTGCCGCAACCACGGGGGGGAAGCGCTTCCCCCCGGTGCGACAGTGATCTACATAGCCGGGGAGTTCCGTCAAGGGGCCGTGGAGTACGTTGCGAGCCTCTCACATGAGGGGTACCGGGTGGTTGCTCTCTACGTTGGGGATGCAGAGGTTCCCGAGATTCCCGACCTTGAAGTTTTGGACGTTAGCAAAGCGTTTCTGGACGACGAGAAACGTTCTCTCTTCGCGCGTCCTGCGGGCGCGGGCGAAGAGTACTCCGGTTTCGGGACGTCGGAGGCGGATCCAGTTGTCTAAGAACCGGGACAAGATCATCTTCGGGACGCTGGCGGTTGCAGACAGCATATGGATCTATGCGCTCCTGGCTGTGATCGGCTTGGTGATCGGTCTCGAGGGCTCTCCCCTTCCCTGGCTGAGTCTCTTTGCGTTCTACGCTGCGGGTATGTTCACGGGCTGGGTGGTGATGGGATTGCGCGGCGGGACGGGTACTCTGGCCATCATGGAGGGTGTCGTGGGTTTTGCGGCGGTCTACCTGCTAGTGGCCGGGGGCAATTTCTATACGGAGCGCGGCTTCGATCTGGGTTGGGCCGTAAAACTTGCCGGGGCGGACCTGGAGGCGAGGGCAGCGGTGGGAGCGGTGGTTTCTCTGATAACCGGGGTGATCGTGTGGCGCCGCGCTCTGGGGATCGTGGCGGATGATTTTGCCGGTGAGCGGCTGAAAGGGACTTTCAAGCTAGGCATAGCGTTAACGGCGTCTGCGGTGATTGCCGAGCAGATCGTGTCCCGCGACACGGGCATTCAGGTTCTTCTGGTCCCGTTCTTCGCGTCGTGCCTGGCAGGAATGGCGGTGGCGCGTCTTCCCGACCGCGGCGTTGGCGGCAAGGATGTTTCCTGGGCCCGAATCATTGGGGCCGCGGTGCTGGTAGTGATCGGTCTGGGGCTTGCGTTGGGTCTGCTTGGGGGGATCTACGGAGTGGGGGGAGTGCGGTTGCTGTTCAGGGGCTGGGGTTTGCTGGTGGACGGGCTGTTGTGGGTGTTGCGTATTCCGCTGGAGCTTTTGGTAAATGCCCTTGCGGCGATATTCAACTGGCTCAAGAGCGTTTTTGGGACTGAAGAGGAACCTCAGCGTCAGGAATTGGGGGGCGGCCCGCCGGAGGGCATTCCCGAAGCCGCTCAGAGCGCTGGCGACAGTCAGCTATTCGAGACGATCTTCAACATCATCCAGTACCCGCTCCTGGTGATCCTGATCATCGGCATCTTCCTGGTTCTGGCTCTGGCTTACCGGAGGTTAACGTCTCGGCGCGGGAAGTTGGTGGATGAGGATCGGGAATCTATCCAGGAGGACCCTGACGCGGCCGGGGACTTGCTGAGGCTTCTGTCAGGGATGTTGCCGTCATGGTTCACGAAGCGGCGTGAGGAGACCAAGAGTTGGCGCTATCCCAAGAACGAAGTGGGCATAGCGGAGGCGTTTGTTCTGTATTTCGATTATCTGGCGGCTGCCATGGCGCGGGGTATGGCTTTTATCCCGAACCTCACGCCGAGTGAGCGCGTGTCGTCGATGGAGGCTGCGCTGCCGGGGGCCCGTGTGGGGCTAGTTACGGAGATATTCAACGCTGCGTGCTACGGTCACGTGGCAGCGGGCCGGTCGACGATAGAGACTCTACGGAGCGAATTGGCGGAGTTCAGAGACCCCTCCCAAGCGGGATGAAGACGGGGCTGTAAAGGGATGGGGGATTGTGGGGATCGCGGTTCTCCGGGTTCGCTGGGCGACTTCACGTTGGGTTTTCAGGTTCTACTACGCGTCGTCGGGCGCGGCGGCGAGGCTGAAGGATGTTCTTTGAAGCGCCGGGGGGATCAGAATCTGCGTTTGGGTTCGGGGATTCGTACCACTCTTAGCATGTTGGTATTGCCGGGTACACCGATGGGCATACCTGCAACAACGACGGCGAGGTCACCGTCGGAGGAGAATCCGCTTTCGAGAGCGGCTCTGGATCCTTCGAGGAATATTTCCTGCACCCACATGAGTTTCGGTGCGTTCACGGCGATGACTCCCCATCGGAGGGATAGCCTGGGTCTGGCGTCGGGGTCTCGAACGACTGCCATTAGCGGAGCGTAGGGACGGAAGGAAGCGACTCTGGCTGCGGTGCTTCCGGACTCGGTGAAAGCGAGGATGACGGAGGCATCCAAGATGGATGCGGTGCGCACTGCACTGTATGCGATGGCGTCGTCCACGCTCTGCCCTTGTTCCAGGAGGGCGTCACGTCGGCCCTGCAGGAATCCTTCGAAGTCCATTTCCACTTCGGCTCTGCGGGCGATCTGCGCCATGTACTCGACTGTTCTAGCGGGGTATCTTCCAATGGAGGTTTCGCCTGAGAGCATGATGGCGTCCGCCCCTTCCTGGATGGCGTTGTAGACGTCGGACGCTTCTGCGCGTGTGGGATGGGGTGATTCGATCATGGACTCAAGCATCTGTGTTGCGACGATTACGACCTTTCCTGCTTCATTTGCCATCCGCACTATACGCCTCTGCAAACCGGGCACGTTTTCGATGGGGAGTTCCACGCCCAGGTCGCCTCTTGCGACCATGACGCCGTCCACCTCATGCAGAATGGAGCGCAGGTTTCGGACTGCCTCAGCGACCTCGATCTTCGCGATCAACTGGAGTTTGTCGGGGCTTTTCGACAGCCGTTCCCGAACTCTCCTTATATCTTCCCGGTTGCGCACGTATGAGAGGCCTATGAACTCGACTCCGGCTTCCATGGCGAAGTTGAGTGCGCTGTTAGTTTCGTCGGTGAAGTAGTCGAGGGTGGATGTGTGGCCCGGGGCTGTGACGGCCTTTCTGGATTGTAGTATTCCGCCTGCGGCCACTTTGCAATGTATTTCGCGACCTTCCACCTGTTGTACATCCAACTCGATGGCGCCCTCGTCGACGATTACGCGGGATCCGGCGACTATGTCTCGGTGCAGGCCGGCGGGCCATACGGCGGCTTTTTGGTTTGTGGAGGGCGCCCGCTCTGCGGTCAAGGTGAAGTTTTGACCGGTCTCCAAGCGTATGTTTGCACCTCCGGAGTCCCCTGTGCGGTATTTAGGCCCTGGCAGGTCTGCGAGCACTCCAATGGGCACGTCCATGATTTCAGCGGCGCGCCGTATATTTTCCAGGTATTGGAGGTGATCCTCTGCGGTTCCGTGGGACAGGTTGAGCCTGGCAACGGACATTCCTGCACGAATGAGGTCACAGATGGTTGCTACCGATTCCGTTGCAGGTCCCACGGTGCATACAATGCGGGTGCGGGGTCTGTGCAGCACGTAATCGGGCAGGTGGTAGTCGTATCGGCGTTCTTCTTGCTGTGTCATAGCTGGCGTTGCTCTGGCGGTGCGCGGTTGGGAACAGGCCGCTGTCGGGTTGGCACAATTTACATTCTGGCTGCCTTTGGCGTATTTCGGGTCACTGTTTTGACGTTTCGGTTTGTTAACGTTAGCATTGCGCGGCAGTTGCGGCGCGCGCTGGCTGCAAGGTTAATCGAAACACCGGGGAGCGGGACTGCTTGAACTCAGCAAGGATACTTCTAGAACTCCAAGCAACTGACAAGGAGCTGGCTACCCTTCGGCTAAAGTACCACAAGGTTTCGTCGAATTTGAAATCCGAGGGCGGGTTGCCAAGTCTTCGGGAGCATGCGGAGAAGGCGCGCATCGGCGAGCTTGAGGCTCGTCTGGAGTCTGCCAAGCTGGAATCGGAATCGGCATTGCTTCGCGAGAGGCTCGCGGCGTTGGAGGAGCGTCTGTACAGCGGTGCAATAACCAACGTGCGTGAACTCACTGCTATCGAGACTGAACATGCTAGCGCGAAGCGGGAATTGTCGCAGATCGAGGAGGCAATCGATCCGTCGCAGCTGGCAGCTGAAGAGGCGCGTGAGGCTCGCGAGGTGCGGCAAGCGGAGCTTGAAGATGCCGAGCGGTCATGGTCGAAGTCTGAGCTGCAGCTCAGGCGTGAGCAGAGGCGTTTGGGGCTACAGTGCATGGCTATGGACAAGGAACGTCAGGCCGCGGCGTCTAGCATACCGGCGGAGGATCTCTCACTTTACAACTCTCTGCTTGTGCGCAAGGGCGGTATTGCCGTCGTACGGGTGGAGAGGGGCGTGTGCCAAGGGTGCCGCGTGAAGCTTCCGCTGCGCGAGCTATCTCGCATCCGTACGGCGAGGGGACTGGTTTCTTGTAGCAGTTGCAGCAGGATACTCCTAGGAGAATAACTCATGCGGGCGATAGGACTCTATCTATCCCCGCCGCCTGGCAGTTCAAGGTCGGGCGGGTCTCCTTCTTCGGGGGCCTACCATGAGGAGGCGATTCGCCTTCACTGCCGGATGAACGGCCACCGGTTGATCGACATCTTTACTGACAGCGATGCGGATGGCCTGTACGCACAAGTGAGAGAGAGCTTCAGCGGGCCTGACGGCCTTCCGGCATTGGTGCTGATTCCGGATACTTCTCATATTTCGGACGATCTGGAAACCCTCGTAGGGCGTCTGCTCGATCTGGGTTCGGTTGGCGCCGAAGTGCGTTGCTTTCAGTCCGATCTGCCAGATCCTTTGCAGAATGGGCTGGACCGGTTGAGTCTGAAAGGCCGGTCGGCGCAATCGCAGCGTCGTATTCGAGACGCGATACTTGCCAAGGCGTCTCGCGGGGAGGTGCTTGGGCGCACGCCCTACGGCTATTGGGGCCGGCTGGACGGTGAGCTGGAGGTTGTGGAGGGGGAGGCGGCGGTCGTTCGCCGGATCTTCGACGCCTACGCCGGGCCTGAGCCGGGGGACGGGTCTGCCGGCACAGGGGGCGTTGGGCTTCGCAAAATCGCGGCTTTGCTGAACGGTGAGGGGTTGAGGACGCGAGGCGGGCATCCGTGGACGCCTGTTGCAGTGGCGGGGGTACTCAGAAATCGTGCTTACGTGGGGACTTACACGCGCTATGGCGTTCGCATTTCGGGCCGCCATGAGCCGCTGGTGAGCCGTAAGACTTTCAGGAGGGTGCAGCGCATCCTGGAGAGCCGCAAGCCGGTCAGGCGTTCGAGGTCGGTGGAGCCGTACTTGCTGGGAGGAGTGGCTCGCTGTGCGCTTTGCGGTCGCGGTGTATTCGGTCTTACTCGCAAGCGCAGATGGCGGCGTAAGGATGGTACGAGCGTCAGCCGCACGTACAGGTACTACGAATGCGCTGGGCGTTCTGCTCCCGGGGGGAGCGATTTTGCGGACCATCCTTCTTGGCGCGCGGAGGATCTTGAGAATCTGGTGAGAAGTGAGCTATCGAGTCTGTCGGATTCCGGCGAGTTGGTTCAGGGGGCCGGGGGTTCTTCGGGGATTGTGTTGGCGAGCAGTCGCAAGAGTCGGATCGCTGCGACGGAGCGGGAGTTCATGCGAGCCGTGCGCTCGGTGGCTTCAGGGCATGGCGGCATTGGCGATCTGAGCCAGCCGCTGCGGCGCTTGGCGGTTGAACGGGCGTCGGACGGATCGGAGTATGCTCCGTCAACGGTGGGTTCCGCTCTGCTGGAAGCGGCATTGGGGGATGACGTACACACCGGTCGTGAGGCGATTGGCCAACTTGTCGAGCACGTGTCGGTAGGTTTAGAGGGTGTAGAGGTTTATCCGCGCGTCGAGTTCTAGATGCGTCGGGCCAACTCAGGCATCAGGGTAGCCTGCTGAGCGAGGAAGCTGCACGTCGGAGGCGCCGGCTTCTTTGCTATCATCCATTCCATCCAGGCGAATGGGCGGCCGCCTCCTGCGTGTAGCGGGGGGAGGAAAGTCCGAGCACCTTCGGGCCAGGGCGCCCGCTAACAGCGGGGCGGGGCGACCCGACGGAAAGTGCAACAGAAACACACCGTCTTGGCGATTCTTTCGTTGAGATAAGGTTGAAATGGCGAGGTAAGAGCTCACCGCCCGTCCGGTAACGGCCGGGGCAGTGCAAACCCCGCCCGGTGCAAGGCCAAATAGGGGGGCTATGACGAGGCCCGGACAGCTCCCGGGTTGGCCGCTAGATCCCGGTGGCAACATCGGGACCAGATGGATGGCCGCCACCCTGGGTCGGTGTGAGGAAGAAGGTCGATCAGGCTGTAAACTCTGCTGACTCATGGCACAGAACTCGGCTTATAGTCTGCCTGGTAGGGGCGGCCCGACGTGTCGGGGCGCCCCTTTTCGCTTGATCCTGTCATCCTGACGACTGGATGAGGGTTTTTGCGTAAGCGATGGACTACGATGCCGCGTGAAGGCGCGGACGCGGCGCATTGGGGAGGCGAGGTTGCAGCCCTTGCGGTACGTCTTTGGCAGGAGTGCGACGAGGGCGGGGGCGAGGCCAGGGCGATGATCTTGGTATGCGGCGCGGGCAGGGGGACGTGGGCGAGCGACGTGAAAATGTCCGGACGGGAGGCTCGCGGGGCTCAGCCGTCTTGCTCTTAGTGCAGGCGGGCCGGGTTACCCAAGGGCTGGGCGGGGGAGGCGTTTTCGGATAGTTCCTAGTGAACGTCCGCGGGGTTTTTGAGGTAGTAGGTCATAGACTGTAGGGCGAGCACGGGGTCTACGCTCCTGACTTTTACGCTTGAGGGCACTTTGGGTGAGAGCGGGGCGTAGTTGAGTACAGAGCGCACTCCTGCTTTGACCAAAGCGTCGATTACCGATTGGGCCGAGTCTGCGGGGACTGCGACGATGCCGATCTTGATGTTTCTGGACTTGACGGTGGAGGGTATTTCCTCCATTGCCTGGACCCTTAGCCCTCCGACTTCGCTGCCGGTAAGTCTTTCATCGTTATCGAATGCGGCCACGACACGGAAGCCTTCCGGTTCGAAGCCTGGGTAGGCGACGACTGCTCTGCCCAACCTGCCCATTCCCAGGACGGCGGCGTTCCATGAGATGTCTAGTCCGAGGATGTTGCGCAGCGTTGACACCAGGTTGTTTACGTTGTATCCGCGTCCCTGTTTGCCGAATCGTCCGAAGTAGCTGAGGTCTTTACGAATCTGCGCGGGGGTCATGTTCAGGCGCGTTCCAAGCTTTTCGGAACTGACTACCTGCATATCCTGTTCTTCAAAGTCTGCAAGTACGCGTACATATAGAGGCAGGCGTTGAACAACGACTTCTGGAACGTCTCCGGGTACGTAGTGGATTTGAGTCCGGCGTCTGCGGCCGGCGCCGCTTGCCAATGGGCATGGTCTCCCGCGAAGAGGGTTGGGGGCATATGGCTTATATCACAAACGATTTTGGGCGGCTAATTCAGGGGTCGCAAACTTGCCCCGCAGGGCTGGTTGAGAGAGTGGCGGTGTTGGTCATATAATGGCTGTGCCGGTGCGGCCCACATCTTGGAGGAGGCCACCCGGTCGCAGGGCGAACTTGCGCCGTTGCGGGACTTTAGCAAGGAGGTGTTGGACAATGTCAGATAGTAGAACCGGAGGCGCTCTGCTTTAAGCACGGGTACCCGCAGGCAGTACGCCTCGGCGGCGTGGGGCCACCCGGCCGGGACTTTCTCCCAGCCCGGTGGCCCCACACGCGTTCAGAGGGTTTTCAAGAAGGGCGGGGAATTGCACGCGGCGTAGATGCGCCGGTCCGACGGGGAAGCGACCTGGCAGTTGGGCGCAGCCGTGGACGCAGTGGATGAGTCCGATGACAATGCCTGCCGCACCGGATGATGCACCAGGCTGAGGAAGTGGCCGGCATGGGATGGGCGGGTACCTTGCCCTACGCCGGAATGCGACGGCAGGGGTGAGGTTGGGGGATTGTCTGAAGTGTGATTATAGGATCGAGATGATTGGGTAGGCGGATCTGAAACCCGAGCGATTGCGTGCGGCAGGCCATCGCAGTATGGCAACCCAGACAGGGGATTGCAGGACGTCATGGGAATGGGACAGGCGCTTCGCAGGCATTTCGTAGCTACTGCGTTCGTGGTGTACCGGGATGCGGTTCTGCTGCACTGGCACCGCAAGCTACAGGCCTGGCTTCCTCCCGGGGGGCACGTAGAGCCCAACGAGGACCCGGTTCAGACTGCATTGCGTGAGACTTTGGAGGAGACGGGTCTGGAGGTGGAAGTTGTGCCCACGCGGCCCCGTTTGCCGATCGGGAACCTGGAGCAGGTGGATGCGCCGTACACCATTTTGATCGAGGACATACCGGACGACGGGGATGGCGAGCACCAGCACATAGATTTCGTCTACTTCGCTGCGCCGCGGCGTGAGCCGGTTTGCCCTCCATTGGGCTGGAGGTGGTTCACACGTGAGGAGTTGTCGTCTGCTTGCGCGGCGTACGCGGGGGCCAGCCCTTCGGCGGCGCCTCCGGAGGACGTGCGGAAGTTGGGCGCGGCGGCTATAGCGGCGGCGCGCGCCGAGGGGGCCTAGGGACCTCCGTATGCGGGGCCTTTCTACCTGAACCTGCCGCGCGCGGTGATGGGTACAACGTCTTCCAGTATGCCTTTCCGCACGCAGAAGTAATGTGAGTGGAGGTTTATGGTGGTGTCTCCGTGCATTGGCAATAGGCTTACCCGGTCTCCCACGTCGAGGTTACGGGCCTGTCCGTGCAGGGAGAGTATTCCGTGCTCTTCGGCCAGTTTTTCTATGGCGGCTCCCGGTCTGCTCATTACTTGCGGCAATCCTGAATCTACGCTCATGGACTTGAGGCCTATGTCGAGGACGGCCCTATGGGGTACTGGCCGGCTCATGACCTGCGCGATCACGGTGAGGGCGTTTGTGAATTCCGGCGACTCCGGGCCGTAGGCTCCGTCCATGAATACGTAGGTTCCGCACTGCACTTCGGTAACTCGTTCGTGGGAGCCTGATGCCCGGTACGTGCTGGTTCCTGCTCCAGAAACCACTCTTACGGGGTAGCCGGCTTCCTCGACGGCTATGATGGCTGCCTCCAGTTTGCCTATCCATAGTTCTACTGCGTTTGTTTCGGCTTGGTCCTTGGGGGAGACGTGCCCCTCGTATCCCATGATTCCGTCGAACCTGAGCCCGGGCGAATCTGCCACCTTTCGCACCAGTTCGACCGTTGGCTCTCCCGGTTCAACGCCTGTGCGGTCTATCTTGACGTTTACGTCTACAAGGACTCCGATTTCAACGCCCTCTTTGCTGGCGGCTCTCGACAGGTCTTTGACGTTTTCGGGGTGGTCCACGGCCACTCCGATGCGGGCTCGGTGAGCGAGGGCTACGAGTCGGGGTATTTTGACGGGTCCTACTATCTGGTTTGCGACGAGCACGTCCTGAACGCCGCCTGCGACCATGGCTTCGGCCTCACCGACCTTTGCCGCGCATACCCCGATGGCGCCTGCCTCGACTTGCTTGAGCGCCCAGTAGGGGCTCTTGTGGGTCTTGACGTGCGGCCTTGCGGCTACGTCATTTTCATCGCACCAGCGCTGCAGGGTTTTGATGTTGTTCTCTGCGGCATCGAGATCGACGACGAGGGCTGGGGTGTCGATTTCTTCAAGCGGGGTGCCCGGCAAGGGCAAGTAGTCTACGGTCAAGGTCTTCTCCAGAGGGGATGGGCTTTAGTTGGGGCAGTCTAGCAGGCTGCGCGGCGCGAGCGAAACGAGCGTGTAACGACACTCGTCGGCGCCGGGGATCTTTGCCTGACGCGCCGCGGTCCACTGAATTCCTGCGAAAGCGGGAATGGCGGAGGAAGGGCCAAGGGCGGCGGCGGGGGACGGCGATTTCTAGTCGGCCGGGTTGTCTGACGGCTGCTCATCTTCGGCACCGGGGAGTTTCAGTTCCAGTTTTTCGATGCGTTCGAGGAGTTCCCGGTTTTTGTCTTCGAGTTTTTCCAGTTCATCACGGAGTTTCCTTACGTCATCCGGTGCGTTCTTCCCTGCCCTGATGGCTTTGATTGCGCGCCGGGCGGTTCGCACGACCCTGCCGTCCGTTTCCCGTTCCGCCATCCTCAGAAGCGCGGGTACTGCTTCTATGGCCGAGAGGCTGCGCAACGATCCGACGGCTCCCATTCTGACCCTGTACCAAGGATCTTCGAGCAGGTCTGTCAGTCGTTCTGTGGTGGGTCTGTGGTCTTCGTTGGGCGTTCCGAGTGCTGCGACGGCGGACTCTCGTGCGCGCTGCGGCCTTCCGTACTCGGTCCATCGCGTCAGGACCTGCCGCGACTCGTCTGTCTTCAGTCGTGCGAGTCCTGCAATGGCGCCTGAGCGTACAGCGTCCATATGGGAATCCCTGTCCATTGCGCTGACCAATTTTGCGTGCGCTCTTTTGGAGCGGGTTTTTCCGAGGCTTGCGGCGGCTGTAGAGGCGACGTAGTAGCTGACGTCGGAATCGAGCATTTCGGACAGAGCGGCGGCGGCTCGCTCCCGTTTGAAGTTTCCCAAGGCTTCGGCCACGCCGCGGCGCGTTTTTGGGTGATCGACGTTGGTACAGTCGAGCAGGGCCTGTAGGGCGGCTTCGGTGCGGATTCTTCCAAGAGCGCGAGCCGCGCTTACGCTCACTCCCCAGAACGAATCTTCCTGAACGGCCTTCCTGAGCGCGTCTATGGAGTCGGGCGAGTTGTGCTTTGCGAGGTCCTGTGCGGCTCCGACGCGGCCTACTACGTCTTGATCCTCTTGGAGTTGGTAGATCAGCAGTTCCTTCGATCTGGTGAAGTCCACTTTTTTGAGCACGGAGTATCCGACGTCGAACTGCACCGCTTTTGGCCGTTCGGTGAGTTGGTACGTGAATCCGTGTTCTTTGCCAGTGATTCGTGCTCGCCTCGTCTCTCTTCCGGTCGGGGAAAGGAATGCGATTTCAAGTGAGCACCTGAACGGCTCTTTCTGGGTTTGCCGGACGCTCAATTCTGCGGACTCGAGGTCATCGTTCCATGAGTAGGCGACTTTGAAGTTTGGGTGTCCTGCTCGAAAGATCCATTGGTCGAAGAACCAGTCCACGTTTCGGCCCGTGACTTCCTCGACGGCTCGTTGTAGGTCTATGGTGAGTACGTTTCGTCCTTTGTGTCGTTTAACGTAGCGCTGGATCGACTCTTTGAATGCTTCATCTCCCAATTCGCGGCGCAGCATATGGAGGACGAGGCCTCCCTTCTCGTAGAGATGGCGGTCGAAGATGTCCACGGGTTCGGCGTATTTCCGCTCGACTATGGGTCTGAGATAGCCTTCGCCGAGGTAGCTTCGGGCCATGAGCAGTATGTCGTAGAGGTACTCGTCGGCCCCTCGAAAATGTTCCTGCCATCTCGCTTCGTAGAAGGTTGCGAAGCCCTCATTGAGCCATCCGTGTGACCACTCCCGGCAGGTAATAAGGTCTCCGAACCACTGGTGTACGGCCTCGTGGGAGACGAGGAAGTCTGAGGAGAAGTCGAGGTGGGCGCGCTGGTCGTGCAGGGTGAGGTCGGTCTGAGTGGTGGCGGAGGTGTTTTCCATTCCTCCGAAGATGAAGTCCTGTACGGCGACCTGGGTGTACTTGTCCCAGGGGTATTTTTCGCCGAATTCCTCTTCGTATAGAGCTATCATTGCGGGGGTATTCTCGAAGGCCCGCACGGCGTCCTCCTCCCGTCCGGGTTCGCAATAGAAGTCTATGAGCGGGTCCTGGTCTTGCAGGACGCCGCGCGAGAATTTTCCTGCCACGAGGGTTATCAGGTAAACGGCATGTTTCTTGTCCTGTACCCAGCGGACGGTTCGGTCGCCTTCACCCCTATTCCGCCGGTCGCTGACGAGTCTTCCGTTCGATATGACGGTCCAGTCGGAGGGTACAGTGGCTATGATCTCGCTGGTGAGCCGTCCCTTTGGCTCGTCGATGCAGGGAAACCAGTAGTGGTTGTCGGTGTCTTGCCCCTGGCTCCATATCTGGACTGGCTTATCCGGGTACTCTTCATCCGGGCCGGTAAAGTAGAGGCCGCGTTGGGGTGTAGCTACGTACTCGATGGTGAGGCTCAAGGGTCTTTTGCGGGAGTATCGCCGGGGCAGATCGACGATCAATTTCTCCCCTGAGAGTATGAAGTCGGTTTTGGTGTTTCCGACGGTCACGGAATTGACCACGGTGTCCCCACAGTCCAGTTCGACGCTCTGAACGCCGTCGATTATGGTTTTGAGGCGCAGTTCCGCCCTACCGATGACCTGTTTCTGTTCGAGGTTGAAGCGAACGGTCAGTTTGACGTGTTCTACGTCGACGTTTCGGTCTCGTAGGTAGTGGGGTTTGTCACCCGGCAGAGCGAAGGGGGCTTCTGCGAGGTTCGAGCCCGCGCTTTCCCATCCTCTGCCTGCAAGCCAGTTCTGATCGCGTGGTCCGAATCGTCTTGTCAAGTTTTGATCTCCTATCGCCGCCCAGTCCGGCCGGGAGGTGTTGTCGGTCCAGGTAGTAGGCGGTTATGTTCCTGCCCTTGATTCCGTTCTTGCAGACGCGAGCGGCGATTCACCGCCTGCCGGGATGGATTGTATAAAGTCTTTGATCTGATGCCATACGGGAGTTTTTCATAACCTTGGTCGCCTGGCGCGTGCATCGTGCGTGCGCCGAGATCGCGGTTGCGGAACGGCTCGGCAAAGTATGGGTCTGAGCGGCGAAGGTTATGCACGGAGCGGAAGCAATGCCCAGCAAAGATGCAATCATCGACTCCCACGTCCACATGTTTCCAAACATGGGGGGGCGTTCCGGTTTCGATTCGGTGGATCAGCACATGGAGTTTGCGAGGCACATTGCGTTTCACAGGTCGGAAGGCCGCCGTCTGCATGACAACGCGCGGGTTTCCGGGGGGGAATGGTACAGGGGCGAGAATATCGAGTGTCTGAATTTTCGTGGCGGGGACTATGGCCGTTTTGTGTGGAGCGCGGGCGGGGTGGAGTATGCCCGCTACTATCTGCCTCCCACGGCTCGTCATCTGGATTCTCCGCCGGAGCAGATAATCGCGCAAATGGACTACGTAGGTGTGGACCGTGCGGTTGTGCAGGCTGGGCACGTGTACGGGCGTTTGAACGATTGGCTGTCTTCGGCGGTCTCGCGGTATCCGGAGCGGCTGTGGGGACTGGCGACTATAGAAGAGTGGCGAGCGGATAGTGGGGGTCAGATCCGGGAGTTGGAGCGCTCTGTTTGCGAGTTGGGGCTAAGGGGAGTTTTCTTCGACACGGGTCTGATAGGTCGATTCGGTCGTCCGGAGTTGGCGGACGATCGTTGCTTCGATCCATTTTGGCAAGCCGTGCGAAGGTTGGGCGTGCCGGTGTTCTGGAACATCACGTCGAGTGGGTCAGGGGTAGAGGCCTGGCTGGAGCAGAACCGCTCGTTTACTCGCTGGTTGAGCAGATACCCGGACGTTTCTTGCGTCTACACGCATGGGATACCTCTGTACAGGTTCATGGATGAGCCGGGCGCAGCGTCGATTCCTGCGGAGGCTTGGCGACCGTTGGAGTGTGCGAACGTCTTTACGGAGATACTGGTACCGATACTTATGGGCGGAGTGTGGGAATACCCCTACGCTGAGGCCAGAGGGGTTATTCGAGAGTACTACGAGCGCATTGGCCCGGAACGTCTGATCTGGGGGTCTGACCTTCCGAACGTGGAGCGTCATTGCACTTATCGGCAATCGCTGGAGTACTTGCGCCGCTACTGCGACTTCATCCCACCCGCTGAGATGGCTCGAATAACAGGCGAGAACACGCTTGGGGTGTTTGGCGCCGCGTAAGGCGGCCCACGATACCGGCTGAGCCGGGGAAAGCCCGGCACGCGGCGTAGAAGGACAGGCGGTTTCGACGGAATACGACAGGGAGGCACTCAGGATGAGAAATGTCGAAACTGTACTGAAGTCATATGCGAGCTCGGAGAATGAGGATTGCCGTTGGAAAACATCTAGCGGCTGCTTTACAACCGGAGCCCGTACCTGCGGGCCTACGGTCGTCTCGACTCAAACCGGGGGGGCCTGCCCAAGGGATGCCCTTACGGGTGTGTTCGGTTGGAGCGGCTGGATGGGTAAGATTGGTTTTACTGGATAGGCAGCGGACTTGCAGGAACGAGCAATGACCACGACACCGGCGAAAGACGAGATCGGCGCGGCGAGAGAGGGCGGGGCACAGGACGGAGGGGCGGGCAGAGCCCTTGGCAAGCACAGGAGTTGGGAAACGACGGAGGGTGTGATCCGTGCGCCGCATCGCTCGATGATGCGTGCAATGGGGCTTTCAGACGATGATCTGAATGCTCCGTTCGTGGGTGTTGCGTCCACGCACAACGAGGTGACGCCTTGCAATTTTGGGATTGCGCCTTTGGCGGAGGAGGTGAAGCGGGGAGTGTTTGCGGCTCGCGGCACTCCATTCACGTTTGGGACGATCACGGTTTCGGATGCTATATCGATGGGTACCGAGGGGATGAAGGGTTCTCTGGTTTCCCGTGAGGTGATCGCGGACTCAATCGAGACGGTGTGTTTTGCGGAGCGCTTCGACGGTCTGGTGGCGGTAGCCGGGTGCGACAAGTCTTTGCCTGGTGCGATGATGGCTATGGCTCGCTTGGACATTCCGTCGGTATTCATCTACGGGGGCTCGATATTGCCCGGCAGTTGGCGCGGTGAGGACATTCAGATCCAGTCGGTGTTCGAGGCGGTGGGCAGGCGTCAGGCGGGCTTGATCGACGACGAGGAGTTGCGCGCGATCGAGTCTCGTGCATGTCCCGGTCCTGGTGCGTGCGGGGGGATGTTCACGGCTAACACGATGTCCTCTATCGGCGAAGCGCTTGGTCTGTCGCTACCGGGTTCGGCCTCCGAGCCGGCGGTGGATCAGCGCAAGTTGGCGTCGTCTCGGAGGGCCGGCGAGGCTGTGCTGAATCTCTTGCGCAAGGATATTCGGCCGTCGGACATTTTGACCCGGAAGGCGTTTGAGAATGCAGTCTCTTTGGTGGTGTCGATGGGCGGGTCTACCAACTCCGCGCTGCATCTTCCTGCGATTGCGAACGAGGCGGGGGTGGAGCTTACGCTGAAGGACATACATGACATTTCCATGCGTACTCCGCTTCTGGCCGACATGAAGCCCGGTGGTCGGTACGTGATGTTCGACCTGGACCGGGTGGGGGGCGTGCCGGTTGTGATGAAGCGTCTCCTGGAGGCGGGGCTGCTGCATGGGGATTGCATGACCGTTACCGGAATGACAGTGGAGGAGAATCTGCGCGGGTGGCCGGATTTTGGCGATACCTCGGTGGTCAGGACAGTGGAGGATGCGCTTAGCCCGACGGGTGGGTTGGTGGTTTTGTTCGGGAATCTGGCGCCGGAGGGTTGCGTGCTGAAGGTGGCGGGGCATCAGTTTGGCGCGCGTTGGTCTGGCAAGGCGAAGGTGTTCGATCAGGAGGAGCAGGTAATGGAGGCTCTGCGGCTGCGGCGGATCGAGGCGGGTGACGTGGTGGTGATCCGTTACGAGGGGCCGAAGGGCGGGCCGGGGATGCGTGAAATGCTTTCTGTGACCGGGGCTATCGTTGGTCAGGGTCTTGGGGAGAAGGTGTTTCTGATAACGGACGGGCGCTTTTCGGGTGCGTCTCACGGTTCGATGATAGGCCACGTGGGGCCTGAGGCGGCTGTCGGGGGGCCTATGGCCGCGGTGCGGGACGGGGACGTTATAGAGATCGACCTGGAGAGTTTCGAGTTGAACGTGAAGATCGGCGAGGAGGATCTTCGCGCTCGCTTGAAGGATTGGAAGCCCAGGCCGCCGCCCTACTCTTCAGGGGTTTTGGGCAAGTACGTCAAGCTGGTGCAGTCGGCTTCGCGCGGTGCGGTCACGGGTTAGCGGGGCCTTACCCGGGCGCGGTAATTTGCCAGGTCTTCGTCCGTGAGGTCTTCTTGCGGTACGAGGCGGTAGTGCATTTCTCGGGTGATTCACCCGCTGCTTTCACCGGGCGGGGTTTTTGCTTACGGAGCCGGATAGAAAGGCGCGGTCAGGCGGGGGTCATGAATTGCACGGCGATTGATCTGGCATTGAGTGCAGGGGATCTTGCCGCACATAGTTCGAGGTCCTGGGCAATTTGTACCACGCTAATGACATCGCGACCGGCTTTTGCCTGTACCGGGAACACAAAGTGTTCGCCTTCAGCGTTGACGCCTACGTATATTTCATCGGTTTCGATTTGTCCAATACCACTGATATTGGTACGAAGGTGATTCTGCAACGAGTGGCACGTTACCCCGGTAAAAATATCTACAAGGCGATTGTAGCGCAGGCGCGCCAGTAAAGCTTGCTCGTCACTCAATGCGTACCTGGCGATAATGCCTGGGGTAGCATCCGGTATCTTGGTTTCTGCCAAGCGCGGATTTGGCGTTATATTGGTAAATGACATTGCGACGAAAGCGTACTTTGCATTTCCCATCGGCATTATAACCCAAGATTTGCCCTTTGGGGCCTTATCCAAGATGATTCCAGGCAACGGATTTCTGTAGCGGAACGTGTAGATCACGTCACCCAGATTTCTAGGTGTTCTGAGGTTCAATTCATCCGCTGCGCCGGTAATGTCCGCTCGATCAAATGTTACCTGCGCATCGCCATCACGGTATCTTGCAATGAAGACGTGTGCAATTATCCGTTCGTATACAGTCGGGCTCTTAGACATTATGCAAACTGTCCGTCGCAATGGTTCTCGGCTTTTCCTGTCCAGCGAAGTACGATGACTTCCTCTCGCAACTGCGCCCGTGTGGCGGTAGCCCGGCGGGTCCTGAAAAGGTCGGTACGGACAACCTCGTACCCGAGGCGTTCGGCGGCTTTGGCAATCAGGCATCCTGTCCTGATCATGACCTGTAGGTAAGATGCCTGATCTCCCAACACGTAGGCCAAAGATGCGCCTTGTCTCAACGCTGTGCGCAGGGCGGCAAGGTGTCTCACCATGCCTCCGAAGTAAAGTTTGGCAACTTTGGCATACTGTTTCTCGAATCCTGAAGTTTTTCCGAGATTCAGGCGCCTCGATTCAATTTCCTCTGCGATTTGGCATACTTCGGGCAGCACGTCAAGATACCTGTCGTCGTCATCTGTTTTATACACTCCCCGCGTATTAGATCGGATCAAATCCTTCTTGGCGTTCCGAAGTTCAGCGCGATTTGTTATGTGTTGTAATATCACGGATTCCAGGCGTGTTGTTCTGGTATATTCTTTTTCGTTCGGATACGGAGGTGAAGTGATCACGGCATCGACAGATTCCGGCAGTAGCAGTGTATGAATGGATCGCGAGTCGCCGCGTATTACTTTGGCTTCGGATCGAGCCATTTCCTCTACCATGGCAAGATGCGCCGCCATTTCATCTACCCGATCGATCCATAGGGCGATGACGGGAGCATCAGATTTAGGTGACCGCGCGCCGACTTCCGGGCCGAAATGCAGGTTGCCGATTTCGGTGGGCAAGGCCGCGGCCAAAGCGAGCAAGTGGTGTCTTCTCAGGTCAGGGGCGCCATCCTGCGTGATCGTATCTCTCAGAATCAACGTCTTTCGGAGAGGCCGTGGGCTGATCGAGCCTCCGATCAGCAGTTGCCGGCTCTCTGCGGGCAGTTGCCTGGGAAACCATGCCGCGTCCCGTATTCTCTGGGCGGCCAAGTGAGCCACTCTATCGGCATCGCCAATCAGGCGCGATGGATCGGGCGTCCAGTCGGTCTTGACCGCGGCGGCGGCGTGGACCATTGGATGAGCCTCGATTCCGATGCTATCTATGCCGAGTTTCTTGCACTCTACGAGAACGGTTCCCGTACCGCAGAACGGGTCTAGTATTACTTGGCCGGGGCCGATGCCGAACTGCGCGAGGTAATCTCTGACCAAGTGCGGAGGGAACGACAGCACGAACCTGTACCAGCTGTGTACAGGCCGGTCATCCACTGCCAGCTTGTTGGCGGCGCTGTTGGATGGGCTCGACCGTATCCCGACCGGTGGGGGATGCAGTTGCGGGTTCCTGAGTTGGGTCATCATCCAGTGTTGCAAGCGCCTTTCGAGGCGGCAGTACGAAGAGGGCTAACGTTACCCGAATCTGCGCGGTTCAAGTAGCTCGGTGTCATTCTGCTGATTCACCCGCTGCTTTGACCGGGCGGGGTTTTTGCTTACGGAGCCGGATAGAAAGGCGCGGTCTGGCGGGGGTCATGGTGAGGGGGAGCTGGCGAGTGCGGGGCGTTTCCGCTTGTATGCGGCCATGAGGTCGTCTCGTTGGCTGGCTGGCAGGTACTTGACTGCTTCTCGCATGGTTACGCCGGATGCGCGGTGGGTTCTGGGGGCTATCCATTGGTGTATGAGGTTGGGTCTTTCCTTGCTGATTTCGCGCAGGGTCCATCCGATGGCCTTGCGTATGAAGAACTCTCTTTCCTCGAGCATTTCGTCGGCGTAACGTGCGAACCGGTCGAAGTCGCCTTCGCCTCTGCGCAGTGGTATCAGTAGGGCGAGGATGGCGGATCGGCGGACCCAGAAGTCGTCGTCTAGAGCCCATCGGTCGAGGGTGGCGACCAGCTCCGGGAAGCGTTCCACGAGGGAGCCTGCCGAGTAGATGGAGAGGGGATCGACGTATGCCCAGGTTAGGGAGCGTCGGATGAGGTTTTCGATGAGCGCTATGTCCCGGGGTTCGAGGATGGATGCGGTTTCGCGTAGGGCTATTACGGCGGCGGCGCGCATTTCGTGCACGTCGGTTTGCCAGCACTGTTGAACGAATTGCAGCAGCGCATCCCGCTCTGACAACGGGCCTCGCTTGACGAGCGGTTTGACGGCTTTGCGTATAGCGGGAATGGGGACGCCGATGAATCTCAGGTCGCTCTTGAGGTAGCGCTTTTCGTTACGGGCGCGTTCGGGATTGGCGGAGGCGCGGAGGGTTACGCATAGATCATGCAGCGGGGCGCGGACCGCTTCTTCTCCTGGTTCCTGGTTCACTGCGCTTGGCAGAGTTCCCATGCGAGGGCGATCATGCAGCGGGTGGAGCTCACGAGTGTTTCTATTCCGACCGACTCGTCGGTGCCGTGCGCCCGGCTGAGCATGGGGTCGTCGCTTGGGTGTGAGCCGGTGAATCCGTACGTGACGATGCCGAGGTTGCGGGTGAATCGGGAGTCCGTGAATCCGTTGCTGACGGCGGGTACCCATCGGATGTCGTCCCGGCGTACTGCGAGGGCCTGCGCCCGCCTTATGGCCTGCGACAACTCGGTATCGAACGGGGAGGCGTTTGGCACGGACATATAGTCCAGGTCGTACTCCACGTCCTCCATGCCTTCGAGCAGGTTATCGAGTTGCGCCCTTACGTAAGCTTCATCCTGAAATGGGAGGGTTCTTACGTCGCAGGTGAGTTCGAACACCTCCGGCACGCTGTTGGACTTGATTCCTCCGCTGATCATGGTAGGGGTGAGTGTCATGCGTGAGAGCGCTCTCAGCATGGAGCCTAGCCTTGGGGAGGCGGCGCTTGCCTGCTCGATGATGGCGTCGACGTTTTGGGGGCTGGGCTGCTGCTCGATTGCGAATTCGGAGAGGTGTTCGAATATGGGCAGGGAGGTGTTCAGTTCCGGCGTGTACTCTTCGATTGCCCGGAGGCCTTTCGCGAGGGAGTAGCTGGCGTTGGTACCGGTCCATGGGACGGATGCGTGGGCGCTGTCTCCCTTGAAGCGGAGGTGTATTTCCATCCTTCCCTTTTCACCGGTTCCGAGGGCGTATATGAGGGAGTTTCCGATTTCGATCGGCGTTCCGCCGCCCTCGTTGACCGCGAAGTCGGATTCCAATGCTTGTGGGTGGTTTTCTGCGAGCCATCCGAAGCCCCATCGGCCTCCGTGCTCTTCATCGGCGCCGCTCACCAGCCGCAGACCGTGCTGTAGTCTCACGTCGTTTCGCTTCAGTATCGCCATGGCCATAAGCTGAGAAGCGAGCAGGGCCTTGCAGTCGGAGGCGCCGCGCCCGTAAACGCGGCCTCCGGATATTTCTGCTCCAAAGGGGTCATGCCGCCACTTGCCGGCTTCCTCTACGGGTACGACGTCTGTGTGGGACATAAGCATGAGTCGTGTTTTGGGCAGGTCACCGGGGTATACGGCGACGATGTTGCCTCGGTCCGGGTCTCTGGCGAGTATTTCGGAGTCGATGCCCTCGTTGTCCAGCCAGTCCTCGACGAATTCCGCCACGAGGGTTTCGTTTCCGGTGGGCATGGCTCCGGTGTTGACTGAGGGGATGCGAACGAGAGCTTGTTCCAGTTCGACGGTCTCCCTGGTGAGAGCGTCGGCCTGTTCCATCAGATCATGAAGCGACGGCATGGGCGTCCTCACATTTCGTGTTGCGGCGGATATTGCCGGGCGTGGTCAAGAGGGCGGTTCCAGGGGGTGAATGCGCGGCAGGCGTCGTCAGTCGATCGTGTGCGCTAGCGCGACACGTACACGTTGCTCTTGTGTTCTTGCAAGGAGGGGGATTCGTCATCGGCTCCGGATCCTGAGGCGGGCAGTGCGTCGGCGTCGGCGTCTTGCCTGGTTCTGCGCCAGGCTGCTTTGAGGTCCTGCGTGTGTCCCCGGAAGTGGGGTATTACGTATCTTGCGAAGAGTTCGAGGCTGTAGTTGGTCTTTTGCGGGTTAGCCCATTCGTGAGTCGAGAGCATGATGCCGCCTATACCCCCGGCCTCTTCGTCGATGTTCTCGATGGCCTCTATGGCGTCGTCAGGCGTGCCGATTACCCATCCCCTTACCGCTGCCACCGATTCGAGCGTGAATTCCTCGAAAGGCTGTCCGGGATGTTCGGCGTATCCTGCGGTTCCGCCTATTACAGAGAAGTAGTGGGTGTCTCTCATGGCGGTTTCTCGCACGTCTTCCCACGCCTGCCGCCGTGTGTCTGCGAGGTGGAACCATGCGACGGCTCGGGAGTTTTCCCGCTTTGGGGTGTGTCCGTGGCGGAGGGCGGCTTGTTCGTAGATTTGCCATCTCTCGCCAAGGGGCGCTCCGCCGGGGGGCGTTCTGCCGACTGGCGAGAGGAGGATCATGTTGTACTTGCCTGCCAGTTCGATGCTGCCGCGCGTGCCTGTGGTGGCCATGCCGAGGGGCAGTCTTGGCTGTTGGAATGAGCGCAATTGGAGGGCCATGTCTTTGATGGTCCAGTAGCGGCCGTTATATGAGAGGGGGTCGGGGGATTCGAGTAATTTGACGATGAGGTCGATGGATTCGAACATCATCGGTCTCAGGTCTTGCGGGGGGATGTTGAAGAGTTTGACGTCCGGTCGGAGGTTTGATTGTCCAACGCCGAGTATGGCTCTCCCCTGGGTGAGGTGGTCCAGGAAGGCCATGCGCTCTGCAACGTGGAATGGGTGATGGAAGGGGAGGGATATAACCGAGGTGCCGAGTTTTATTCTGGGTGCGGTTGCAGATGCCTTTGCGAGGGCCATTTCCGGAGCGGGCATGGTTTCCCATCCGGCTGAGTGGTGTTCACCTATCCAGAATTCATCGAAGCCGAGTCGGTCGACGTATGCGATGAGTTCGATGTCTCGTTGAAAGGCGAGGGACGGGCTGTCTCCCGGTACGTGCAGGGGCATCATGAAGAACGAGAAGTTCAAGCGGTCAAGACCTCCACATGGCGTTCAGTGCACCGTCTCGTATGAGGCGGCGGGGCGGTACAGGTGAACGTAGCGCCCTACGGTATGGCGGTCAACGTTGCCATGGCGGGCGGGGCAAGGTTGTCGGGGAGGGCCGGCAGTGACGGCGGAGGGTGTTTCGTTCCTCTCGTGCATTCCTGCCGTCCAACCGTGGGGGGCGTCAATTCCGTCCAACTTGCGGCCCGTTGTTTCAGGTTGACGGCGTGAAGCGCTAACCTCAGTGCAGATCTTGCCAACTGGAGGCTGGAGGCATTTCCTTGAAGTACGGTTTTAGCGTTCCCACGCGCGGCCCCCTTTCCGCTGCGGATTCCATCGTGTCCCTTGCCAGGCACGGCGAGGAGATGGGATTTGACTTCATCGGGGTTAGCGACCACATAATCATTCCGTCGGACATCCGTTCACGCTATCCGTACAGCGTGTCCGGGGAGTTCGCGGGTGCGGATCCCGGCGAGTGCCTGGAGCAGCTGACGGTCGTAGCCTTTCTGGCTTCGGTTACGTCCAGGATCGGGTTGCTGACCAGCGTGATGGTGCTTCCGCACCGCAATCCGGTACACACTGCGAAGGCGTTGGCCTCTATCGACGTCTTGTCCGGCGGGCGTCTGATCGCCGGTTGCGGCGTGGGGTGGATGCGGGAGGAGTTCGAGGCTCTTGGGGCTCCGCCTTTCGAAAGGCGGGGAGCGGTGAGCGACGAGTATCTCCGCGCTTTCAAGGAGTTGTGGACGAGCGATGACCCGTCATTCTTGGGCGACTACGTTTCGTTTCAGGGTGTGCGCTTCGTACCCAAACCGCTTCAGAAGCCGCACCCGCCCCTATGGATAGGCGGCGAGAGTCCTGCCGCTCTGCGCCGCTCGGGGCGGCTGGGAGACGCCTGGTATCCGATCGGCAACAATCCTCGATACCCGATGGAGACGCTGGAGCAGATCGGTAGGGGGATGGAGGTGGTCCGGCGGCACGCGGAGGAGGCCGGGAGGGGTGCGGATGCGGTGTCTCTATCCTATTCGGCGGGTTGGTATCGGGACAGTGGGGCCGAGAGGGGTGCGGACGGGGGCCGTCGTCTTTTGACGGGTGATGCGGACGACGTTGCAGGGGACATTTCGGCCTTGGCCAAGGCGGGGGTGGATCATCTGTCGCTGGGCTTTCTGTCGGACACTCTGAGCGGGGCTTTGGAGCAGCTGGGACGTTTTTCGTCGGTGGTGAGGCCGCGCGTGGCTGTCTGAGGCGTGCGGCGGTCTTTCCGCTCAGGCTGTCGCTCATACGGGCGCCTCGGCAGGTTCCCGCATGAGTTTCCTGTCGGGCACGGCGGCCGTCGATTCGAGTTTCGAGTGGAAATCGCGGTACTGAGCGGGCTGTGACGCGGTCTAACCGGGGGCGGCGCTTTGGCGCTTCTCAAGGATGCGCTTGACGTCTCCCGGTCGGGTGGAAACGTCGGAATACCATTTCCCAAAGCCTCCATGCTGGTTGACGGCCTCGGTCCATTGTTCCAATGCTCGGCGTTTGGCCCGGCTCTGTTGGTCTTGTATTCCTTTGGTCTCGAGGATCAGCATGCCGCCTGACTTCAGACGTATGAAGAAGTCCGGGCGATACTTCCTTACCACTCCTCGATAGACGTACAGCACTTCAAATCCCAAGTGATCGTTCTTTGCCCAGGCATCGACCAGGGGGCTATGGTCCAACTGGAAGGCGTCCGAGGCTTCCCACGTACTGTCGTAGACGCACATGTTTACGTGGCTGCGCTGGGTGAAGTGGCAGGGCTTGCCTGTGTACCAGGCGGCCATGTTGCCGGTAGACCCTATGGGGTGGTCTCGGTCGAACACCGGTTCGAGTCGTTCGGTATTCGTCCTGCGTATGGCGTCCCATACGTGTTGCACGACTTTGGTCATGTTGAAAGTGATGACGAGACGCCTGGCGCTGTCATGCGGATAGAACAGTGGAGGCGTGAGGAGCAGTTTGTCGGACAGTATGAACTGCTCTACGAGTCTGACCAGTTGTGCAATGAGCGCCTCTCTGCTTCCGGGCCACGTCGGCTGCATCTGGTCGAATACGTCCCTGGCGGTTTCGAAGACGATCTTCTGGGTTCTGTACTCTTTGGCCAACGGTTCCAAGTCGATGCTGCGGACTTGGGAGAGATCAGGCTTTCCGTCCATTATGGGAGCAAGTTCTGCAACCTGCGCCGTTTTTCCAGCGCTAAGTTCCAGAGGCTCAACGTTCTTCCAGTCAAGGGAGAGTCGAGGCCGGTAGACGTGCTCGATCCTGACGATGTTGGGCCACGCGATTTCAAATTCGGCCTTTTCTGGCAGGGGCTTGATTTCGGTTTTCGAGGTTGGCGGTTTTGGAGCTACGTCGTCGTCTGACTCGTGGGGCAAGAAGGTGAAGGGTATTCCAAATATATTTACGTACTCGGGTTGGAACATACCGGTTTTCGGGTCCACCTCGTAGGAGGTGCGGCGAAGGCCTCGTCCAACCACCTGCTCACACAGCAATTGGCTGGTGAATGCCCTTAGTCCCATGACGTGGGTGACGGTTTTGGCGTCCCATCCCTCGGACAGCATTCCCACGGAGATGACGTTCTGTATCCACTGGCCGGGCTGGTCGGGTCGTCCGACGGTATCTACGATATCTCTGAGCCGTTCAGCCCTCTGGTCTGCGGTGAGTTTCATAGGCGCCGTTTCATTATCGGAGTCGTCCCATCGGGCTCCATAAATTTCATCTATGGGTTTCTCGGCTTCTTCAGCCTTCTTGAGTACTCGGGAGTCTATGTGCAGGGTGCGTTTGGGATTGCATAGTTCCTCTATGAAGACTCTTTTCTTGTCGAAGGCGTGCTTGACCCTAGCGGCTGTTTCGGTGCGGTTGGCGACGGTGATCATCACGGGCGGCGTCTGCAATCCGCTGTTCTTCCAGTTTCGGGCGGTCTCTCTCCAGTCATATCCGAGCAGGTGGTATCCGTTGGTCACGAGGTCCGGCAAGGGCTGGCTGGGTTCAGCCTTCCGGTTGAGGTCGTCTTTGACTTCCGGGTCGTTGTAGATGTGGTATAGGCGCGACTTGTAGGTTTTGGCGTCGGGCACTGCGTCGTCTCGTATTACGACTCTGGGCGTTTTTACCAGTCCGGACTCGATGGCGTCATTGAGTCCGAAGTCGCTCACTATCCAGTCGAAGAGGGCATCCTCTGAGCTTTTCTTGCCGGAGGGAGTGAAGGGTGTTGCCGAGAAGTCGTAGCACGTGAGTATTCCTCGGGCTCTGTGAATCCGGTCCAATCCGCCGATCCACTTCGTGGCTTCTTCGAGGTCTGCTTTGGCGACACCTTTGATTTTGGACTGTGCAGGCACTCTCCATGCGTGGTGGGCCTCGTCGTTGATGACCAGAAGGTTGCGTGTACTGGCCATTTCTTGGAGCACGTCTCTTACATAGGCTTCGTCGCTCTTGGCGCCTCGCTTGTCGACACTCCGTTTTTTGTCGATCTGTTCATCGGTTTCCCAGTTCAGGGTATGCCAATTTCGGATTATGACCTTTCCCTTACGGAGTTTTTCCGACAGGTGCGAGGGTACGACCCGGAAGGCCTGGTAGTAGTTTTCGGGATGTGCCGGTTGGAGGACGGCGAGTCGGTTTTTGATGGTGAGTCCTGGTACGACGATGAGTGTATTCTTGGCAAACCGGGTGTCTTGTGGGTATGCGGTCTTGTTGAGGATATTCCAGGCTATGACCATGGCCATGACGATGGTCTTTCCGGTTCCGGTGCCCATCTTTGCGCACAGTCTCGGGAAGTCTCCGCCGTCTCCGGGGATTTCTATACCTGCTTTCTCACTATTCGGGGCTTCAGCCAGCCATATGAATGTTTCAGCGGCTTCAAGTTGACAGAAGAAGAATCGTCGGCTTTCGAACTCCTCCGGGTCTCTCCAGTACTCCAAGAGTCGCTTGGTGATGGCGGTTACGCCCGGGTAGCCTGCGTTACGCCATGCTTCTACGCGCGGGCGTATTCGATTGACCAGGGGTATTTCGACGAAGGCGCCTGGGTCGTCGAAGGTTTTGGAGTCATCGGATGCTATGAGGTAACCTGCGGGCCTACGCCCCTTGGTGCGTGAAAACTCCCTTATATCCCTGTTGTATTTCCAATATTCTTTGGGTTCTTCATAGGGTTTGTTGATGATTAGTTGGTCGATGGATGGCTGTTCCATAGCTGGCCTTATTCACCTCTCGTCATCAGGACAGTGAAGCCTTCCTGTTGGAAGTGGCGGTTGCTGGTGAGGATCTGTTTGATTCCCCGTGTTTCCATGGCGTTCATGGAGATGCAGTCCTGCAGGCTGTATTTCTTGTCTGGGCGGTTTTGGTACCTAGCGAGTCCATCGGAGAAGGATTGGCTCGACTGTGGGATAACCCGCAGGTCGGCAGCGCTGAGCATCTGGTTTACTCGTTTGGCGGCTTCTGTGCGTAGACGAGGGCCTCCTCGTGACAAAGCGGTGAGGAATTCCGTCAGCGCCTCGTGGGTGGTGACGAAAGTCATCCCCTGGAGTTTTCGTCGAGCGGCGATGGCTGGGCCGTGCCACTGGTCGTTTCTTCTCTTCGCGCGACGGCGATCAGGTATGCGGTATTGACGAACACCTCAGCCATCACGGGCGGTCAGCCCCGGCGGTGTAGTGGTCGAGATCGTCTATGAGGTCTTCGGGCAGTTTTGCCCATTCTTGGGCCGGGACACTGCCGGCCATGTCGTCGAGTATCTGTCCCAACGCTGGTTTCCCTACCGACGCACTGTTCCCGGCGGGGGGTGTTTGAATGACCTTGAGGCTCTCGATGCCTCGGTCGTCGATTATCTTGACTGCGATCCTTTGGTTCTTGCCGGGCAGGAAGGGCAGTGAGACTGTGCCCCGGTATGCTTCGATGAGTTCCTGGTCTATCTCTGCCCTGAGGTTTCGCGCCAAGCGGGCCCATGCGTCTCGCGGGCCTGCCATGGGGAAGAACACCTGTCTGGGGTAGAGGCTTCGTCCGTCGTAGTCGGTGTCCAGCATCCACATGGCTATTTGGTCCTGTCCGCCGGATTCGACGTCTCCGCTCTTGGTGTTGTAGTAGTCGAATCCAAGGACGTTCACTTGCAGCTTTCCGGCGTGTTCACCGTCGGGGATGGTTTGCAGGTGCACGTCGGGCTGTCCGATGAGCCAGAAGCTTTGGTTGCTTGCGCGTTTGCGTTTGAGGTCATCGGTCAACAGGTCGGCGTTCATTTGCGCTTTGAGGAGCGTCATGCCGGGCCAGTTGGTCTCATCGATGTCTTTGGCGGCTTCGGGATCGAACTGGAAGGCAGCAAAGACGATCACGCTTGGGCCTGGCACGAGTGTCTGCGCTTCCTGGATGGCGTGGTTGACCTGAAGCTGTTCCAGCGGGGCGTGCTCTGGGCCGAAAGATACAACGATGCGATGGGAGGCCCTGGCGGGTCCTTCCTTTATGGAGTTGGGACCGTCGTCGTTGGGTCTACTCTCGCCGTCGGCGTGCAGGTATCGGCATCCTGGCATAGGTTCGAGTCTGGCGAATCGAATGAACTGGCCGGCCTTTCCTCTTATACCTGTCTTTAGCAATTCGTCTCGCCAGTCTGCCTGTCGGAGGGTTTCTCCGGAGCGTGCGATGGCTGCGTCGGCCGGGGTTGGCTGGGTATCTTCCAGGTGGTCGATTGGGTCGATGGGCTTGACCGCGGGGGCGGGGACGGCTTCGACGCTGAAGGGTCCGGTCACTCGTCTTTTGGCTTTGTCCACGAATGGCTGGTCGTAGATGGTCTCCTTTGGTGCGTATCGTGCGATGGCGGCGTCAATGTCGGTCTTTGTCATGCCCTCTTCGACGTCGGGGTTGTTAGCGATGGAGCCGAGGGTGACGTGGGGGACGGTCTTGTATTTGAATCCGCTTCCGACGCCTTCGTTCGGGTGAGCGAGTTCGTAGTAGTCGAAGCTAGCGGTCATGAGCCGCTGCTTGGCGAGCGATATTGCGACGCGTGAGGTGTCGCATGTAATCCATCGGCGCCCCCACTGTTCGGCGACGTACGCGGTGGTGCCGGAGCCGCATGTTGGGTCAAACACGAGGTCGCCCGGGTCGGTGGTCATGAGGATGCAGCGCTCAATGACCCTCTGGTGGGTTTGAACAACGTAACGTTTATCAGTGGCTGCGTAGCCGAAGCCTGTATCCATCCAAGAGTTGGTGAGTTGTTGGACAGGATAGTCGTTCAAGTAGCGAATGAAGACCAACCTGTTTCCAACGACAGCTATACGACGGGCCTTCTTAAGTCGTTCGATCCCTTCAGGATAGTTAGCTTTCCAATGACTGTTTGATAGTGGCCTAAAAGTCTGACCCTCGTATCTAACGGGAGTGTCAATAGACGAGGATCCCTGGCTCTGCAGATCACTATTTCGGAAACTCCTGCTGCCAATAGGCAACGGAGACGAACCTTGACGTTCGTCCTTTGTCATTGGTCGTCGTGTCCCGTCAAGAAGCTCTACATGTCTGTATGATTCAATGCCACTACCGATGCTTCCCTTTTCGACAAAGAGTGGACGATATTTTAGATTGTCCTTACTCTTGGCATACCAAACCAAGTAATCACCAAGACGACTAATTGCTGAAGTGGGGAATCCGCTAGTTGTAGCGAAGTAAATCATAGATATAAAATTATCTACTCCGAACACCTCATCCATCAATGCGCGAACTCGATGCACGTTCTCATCGGAGATTTGCACGAAGCAGGATCCGCTGTCCGTCAGCAGATCCCGGGCCAGCAGCAGGCGGTCGCGCAGGTAGGACAGATAGGAGTGGATGCCCAACTCCCAAGTGTCGCGGAAGGCTTTGATGGTTTCCGGTTCCTGGGTCAGGTCTTCGTCGCGCCTGTCCGTTACGTTTCGCTTATTGACGAATGGCTGGAAGTTGGAGCCGTATCGTATGCCGTAAGGGGGGTCTACGTATACCATCTGGACTTTGCCTGCCATGCCTTCTTTTTCGAGGAGGCTGTTCATGACGAGGAGGCTGTCCCCCGCGGCGAGTCGGTTGGTCCAGTTGTGCGGGTGCTTGTAGAACTCGATGGCGCTTCTAACGGGCGGGTTTTCATCTGGCAGTTCGAAGAGGCTTTTCTGGGGGATGCCTCCGTTTCCGTTGCGCCTTCTGGCGGCCTGGATGATGGTGCGGGGGTCTATGCGCTCGTGTACGTGCAGGGAGACAGTGGGCACCTCGAAGGAGGTGTGTTCGGCTTTGCCTGCCCATTGGAGTTGGGGGTCCAGGTGCGGGTCGTAGGCGTAGGTTCTTCGTCCGGCTTCCCTGTCTGTCTGCGGCGTGACGAGTCCGGCGGGCGGGTTGTTCAACCTCTGCTTGTCCCGGTGGTCGTAGGACTCTATAGGGCGCCTGGTTTGGTATTTGGGTCGTTTTGGCGGCATGACGTGCTCCGGGGTGTATGCTAGCAGCCGCCGCTGTGCGGCGTTGTGGCGCTGCGACTGGTTTGGTGATGGTAAAGGAAGTTGTCATGGAAACACGGACGCTTGGCAGGACCGGTCTGGCGGTGAGTGTGTTGGGTATGGGTTTGGCTGAGATCGGTATGCACATGGCCTCGAAGGATCAATCGCGAGTTTCGGAGTTGCTGAATACCGGTCTGGACGCGGGGTTGAATTTTCTGGACACGAGCGCTTGTTACGGCAATAGCGAGGAGTTGGTTGGGGCTGCGGTCTCTCACCGTCGCGACGATTACGTGCTGGCGACGAAGTGCGGTCACGCGACGGGCGGTTTCTCCGGGGAGCCCTGGACTTTGGAGACGGTCGCTCACAGCATCGACAGGAGTTTGCGCCGGCTCAAGACCGAGCACGTGGAGATCATCCAACTCCATTCTTGCGGGTTGGAGGTGTTGGAGCGAGGCGAGGTCATTCGGGCGCTGCAGGATGCGCGTGATGCGGGCAAGACCCGCTTCCTGGGCTATAGCGGGGACAACGAGGCTGCGGATTGGGCGGTGGAGAGCGGGGAGTTCGAGACGCTGCAGACGACCTTCAACCTGGTAGATCAGCGGGCGAGATACGGTCTTTTGCAGCGTGCTGAGGAGGCCGGCATGGGTGTGGTGATCAAGCGGCCTATCGCCAACGGAATATGGGGAGGCGGTGCGGATCAGGCTCGTGCGACGTCACGGTTCGATGACATACAGGGGCGTGTGCAGGCGATGGCCGGGGCGGGGCCGGTAGAGGGGGCTCCGCAGGACCGCATCCATCTGGCTTTGGGCTTTACCTTCGCTCATCCGCAGGTGGACACTGCGATTGTGGGCACTACCAATCCCGACCACCTGATCGCGAACGTCGATCTGTTCGAGTCGGGCCTGGGCCTGGGGGGCGGAGTGGTCGAAGAGCTGTACCGGCGGTTCGATGAGCTTGGCGGGGAGTGGCGGCAGATATCGTGAGGTTGCCGTTCCTTGCGCGGGCGTGCGCGGGTGTATTGCAGGGGGAGGGGCTTGTGCGGCGGCGGAGTGGAGTTGGCTTGCGGCTGTGCGCCATGCAGGGGGGGCCAAGGTTGTGTAAGCGCGGTGTAAACTGTTTCCCGAAATGGCGCTAGGGGGAGTCACGCCGGCTATTTCATATTTTCATAGGGTTGCCGGTGCGACCGACGTGTATTGATAGAACGAGTGCGTCGGAGAGATTGGGCAAGCGAGTCGAATGAAAGACGCTGCGCAAGAGCAAGCCTCGGGAGCCGGTGATAGGCCGCCGCCGCCGAGCGGATTTCTTTCTCGCACGTTCGAGTCGCTGAGTATCCGCGATTTCCGTTACCTGTGGTTTGGTTCGCTGCTTGGCATGGGCGGCTTCCAGATGCAGAGCATTGCGCGCACGATCTTGGTGGACGAGATAACGGGGAGCGCTTTCATCGCGAGCCTGGTGGGGATGGGTTTTGCGCCTACGCTGCTGATATTTTCTCTGGTGGGGGGAGTGGTGGGCGACCGGATGGAGCGTCGTTTGATCATCCAGGCATCTCAGGCGAGTTCTGCGTTCCTGAGTTTGACGATTGCGACTCTGATAGCGACGGGGTGGATTCACTGGACTCACTTGCTTGCGGCGTCGTTGTTGCAGGGTGCGATGTTCTCGTTCCAGATGCCGGCTCGTCAGGCTATCTTGCCTCTGATAGTGGGTAAGAACCGGCTGAACAACGCTATCGCGCTGGGTTCGGGCGGTATGAACATAACGGGGGTCATTGGGCCCGGTCTGGCCGGGGCTTTATACAGCTTTGGCGGAGCGGAGTCGGTGTACTACGCAGTGGGCGGTATGTCTGCTATTTCGGTTCTGCTGACCGGTCAGATTCCGAAAGTGCCTCCGGAAGCGGTAGGCCGGTCGAAGAAGATGCTTGGCGAGATAGGCGCGGGGCTGCGGTACGTATCCGGCAACCGGGTAGTGTTGCTGGTGCTTACGACGAGCATCTTGACGGCTCTGCTGGCGATTCCGTTTCGCTTGCAGGTGCCGGTGTTTGCTCGGCGGTTATACGAATCGGACGCGAGCGAGGTTGGCTGGCTGATGATGCTGATGGGCGCGGGCGGCGTGGTGGGAACGCTGGCGATCGCGAATTTGCGAGGCAGCAACCGGCGCGGGCTGCTGTACGTTGGTGGGACTGTGATCGGCGGGGTCGGGTTGGCGCTGGTAGCGGCGTTTCCGGCTTATGCGATCGGGCTTCCGCTGATGCTGTTGGTGGGTCTGGGGAGTTCTATACGCATGACTTTGGGGCAGTCTCTGACGCTGGAGGCGACGGATGCTCAGTACCGTGCGCGCGTGATGGGTTTGAACATGACGGTTTACGGCTTCGTGCCTCTCGGCGCGCTGCCCGTGGGCCGGGCCGTGGACATGTTCGGAGCGCAGGCGTCATTGTTGGTGGTGGGGCTGGCGCTTGCGGTCACCGGCCTGGTCATTCTGCTGGGTTCTCCCACTCTGCGAAGGTTGGGTTGAGGTTTGCGCGGCTGTTTTCATTGCGGGAGAAGTATCTGAAGTTTCCATATGTATCCCTGCCAGGAGATGAATTGGCCGGTTGCGATGCGTGAGACGGGGTAATCGGGAAGTTTGCGCTCCACGCGGCACCTCCCCCCACCCATCACGCCGGAATCGGCAAAGCTGAAGTCCAGGCTGTCGAAACCGTGTTGCCGGCGGTCGGCGGGAAGGTCGTCGGGGTCAACCGGATATAGGTGGAGGTAGAAGCGCGGCTCAAGATCCTCGGCGGTGCACTGTTCGTTGACGTATACCAAGCCGTCGCCGCTGAGGTGTACGTCCCAGTCCTGGCTGGAAGGAATGAGCAGGTTCTCCGGGATCTCCGGAATGGGCGGGGCATTCAATTCACGGAACGGGGATTCTTCCCCCCAGATGGGGCCTCCCCCGGAGGTGTATTGTCCGGTTGCGATGCGTGAGACGGGGTATTCGGGAAGTTTGCGCTCCACGCGGCACTCGCCTTGGACCGTCGCGCCGAAATCGGCAAAGCTGAAGTCCAGGTTGTCGAAACCGTGTTGCCGACGGTGGGCGGGAAGGTCGTTCAGGTCAACCGGATATAGGTGGAGGTAGAAGCGCGGCTCAAGATCCTCCGGGGCGCACTGTTCGTTGACGTAGATCAGTCTGCCGCGGTCGAGGTATATGTCCCAGTCCCGGCTAGTAGGAATGCCCAGGTTCTCCCGGACCTCCGGAATGGGCGGGATCTCCAACTCGCGGAACGGGGATTCTTCCAGCCAGATGGGTCCTTCCTCTGAGATGAACTGCCCGGTTTCGACGTGGGAGACTGGGTAATCGGGAAGTTCGCGCTCAACGCGGCACTTCCCTCCAACCGTCACGCCTATATCGGTGAGGCTGAAGTCCAGGTTGTTGTCGAAACCGTGTTGCCGCCGGTAGAGGGGAAGGTCGCCGGGGTCAACCGGATAGACGTGCAGGTAGAAGCGCGGTTCAACATCCTCAGCGTTGCACTGTTCGTTTACGTAGACCAGTCTTCCGTCGCTGCGGTAGACGTCCCAGTCCGGGCTGGGATGCGGGGCATCCACCTCGATGAACGGGGATTCTTCGAGCCAGATGGGGTCTTCCCCGGGGAAGTATTGGCCGGTCGTGATGCGTGAGGCGGTGTAATCGGGAAGTTTGCGCTCCGCCCTGCACTTCCCCCCACCCATCACGCCGAAATCGGCAAAGCTGAAGTCCAGGTTGTCGAAACCGTGTTCCTGCCGGCGGGCTGGAAGGTCGCCGGAGTCAACCGGAACGAGGTGCAGGTAGAAGGAAGGCTCGACGTCCTCGGGGGCGCACTGTTCGTTGAGGTAGACCATGGTGTCGTCCCTGAGGTATACGTCCCAGCCCCGCCTAGAAGGCGGGATGTTCCGGGTACGCACTTTGAGGAACGGGGATTCTTCCTGCCAGATGGGGCCATCGCCGGAGCTGAATTGTCCGGTTTGGATGCGGGCGATGGGGTAATCGGGAAGCATACGATCGACCTGGCACTTCCTTCCAACCGTCACGCCGGTATCGGCGATGCTGAAGTCCAGGTTGTTGTCGAAACCGTGTTGCCGACGGTCGACGGGGAGGTCGTTCAGGTCAACCGGATAGACGTGCAGGTAGAAGCGGCGCTGAAGGTCCTGCGGGTCGCATTGTTCGTTGACGTAGAGCAGTCTTCGGTCGTCGAGGTACACGTCCCATTCGGGGCTGGAAGGCGGGATATCGATCTCGGGGAACGGGGACTCTTCCGCCCAAATGGTAATGGCGTCTTCCCCGGAGATGAATTGGCCGGTCGTGATGCGGTCGATGGGGTAATCGGGAAGCGTACGATCGACCCGGCACTTCCCTCCACCCGCCACGCCGACATCGCTGAGGTCGAAGACCAGGCGGTTGTCGAAACCCAGTTGTCGAAGGTTGACGGGGAGGTCGTTCAGGTCAACCGGATAGATGCGCACGGAGAAGCGGTGCTCAACATCCTCCGGGTCGCATTGTTCGTTGAGGTAGACCAGTCTGCCGTCGCTTAGGTACACGTCCCATTCCGGGCTGGGAGGCGTGGCGTCAAACTGAACGAACGGGGATTCTTCCAGCCACCCGCGGCCTGCTGCGGAGATGGATTGGCCGGTCGTGATGCGGGCGATGGGGTAATCGGGAAGTCTGCGCGCCGCCTGGCACTTCCCGCCAACCATCACGTCGGTACTGGCGAATCTGAAGCCCAGGTTGTCGAAGCCTTGTTGCCGTCGGTCGACGGGGAGGTCGTTCAGGTCAACCGGATAGACGTGCAGGTCGAAGAGAGGCTCAACGTCCTCAGCGGTGCACTGTTCGTTGACGTAGACGAGGATGTCGTCCCTGAGGTATACGCCCCAGTTTGTGCTGGACGGCGGGCTATCCACCTGACCGAAGGGGGATTCTTCCCGCCAGATGCTGGCCCCCCCGGGGATGACCTGTCCGGTTGCGACGCGGGAGACGGGGTAATCGGGAAGCATACGGTCAACCTGGCACTTCCCTCCGACCGTCACGCCGGTATTGGCGATGCTGAAGTCCAGGTTGTCGAAACCGTGTTGCCGTCGGTCGGCGGGAAGGTCGTTCAGGTCAACCGGAAAGACGTGCAGGTAGAAGCGCGGCTGAACGTCCTCCGGGTCGCACTGTTCGTTGACGTAGACCAGTCTGTCTTCGCTGCGGGAGACGTCCCAGTCCGGGCTGGGAATGTCCAGGTTTTCCAACTCACCGAACGGGAAATCTTCCCTCCAGACGGCGCCTTCACCGGGGACGTATTGGCCGGTTGCGATGCTGGAGATGGGGTAATTGGGAAGTTTGCGCCCCGCCCGGCACTCGCCTTCGAGCATCACGCCGAAATCGGCGAAGCTGAAGTCCAGGCCCTCGAAACCGTATTGCCGCTGGTCGACGGGAAGATCGTCGGGGTCAACCGGTGCGACGTGCAGGAAGAAGATGTGCTCAACGTCCTCAGCGGCGCACTGTTCGTTGACGTAGACCAGGCTGTCGCCGCTGCGGTACACGTCCCAGTCCGGGCTGGGAGGAATGACCCGTTTTTCCGGAGCCTTTGGCAGGGGTGGGATATCGAACTCAAGGAACGGGGATTCTTCCCGCCAGATGGCGTCTTCCCCGGGGCGGTATTGGCCGGTTGCTATGTAGGAGATGGGGTAATCGGGAAGTTTGCGATCAGCCCGGCACTTCCCCTCAGCCATCACGCCGAAATCGACGAAGCTGAAGTCCAGGCCCTCGAAACCGTATTGCCGCTGGTCGACGGAAAGATCGTCGAGGTCAACCGGGTTGACATGCAGGAAGAAGATGTGCTCAACATCCTCAGCGTCGCATTGTTCGTTGACGTAGACCAGTCTGTCGCTGCTGAGGTACACGTCCCAGTCCGGGCTGGGAGGAATTCGAAGCCCATCGAGTCTGGCCTTGACGTCATCCACCTCGACCAGTTTGTATTCAAGGTATTTGGGGTACTTTTCGGTGAATATCTGCCACTCCTGGTTGGCTCGTGGAAGGTCGGCTTCGAATATGGCCTGCCGCAGTACGTTGAGGAGCGGCACGTACTGGTTAGGGCCGAGTTCCAGGGCTCTGTCTGAGTGTTGCCTCGCTATTTCGGAGTACTCCTCGGTTTTTTCAGTTATTGCGAAGGCGGCGGCGCGATAGGCTTCGGAGATGGCGACGTGGAGCAATACGTTGAACGGTTCTGCTGCGATAGCAGCCTCTGCTTCTCGTTGTAGTTGTCGGACGATACTCTGAGGGCTGCTGGCGGATTCCGCGCCGGGGTTCGAGATTTCGGAGAGAATTCTGGGGACATTCTGGAAGAATTGCGTTCGCGGGTAGCTTGCCACGGGTGGAAAATGAGCGGGGATGGCTTGTTCGCCGGTTTCGCCAGCGGCGAAGCTTATGACCTTAGCCTGGTTGAACATCGGCAAATTAATGGTTATGAAGAGGGCCAAGAAGGTAGCCATGGCCACTACAAGGACGATCACGGCGTTTCGGTTACGCCAGGTACGGGATCCGGGTGTTTCTCGTAAGGCTGACGGTGCGGTCTCTCCGTGAGGATCGAGGCCCATGCTGTCACCGGGCAGGAAATACCTATTTCTGCGCTGCACGGCCGCTTCGCCGGAGGCTGCCCATGCGAGGAAGAGCATGAAGAATATGACCGTGGCGGAGGTCTCGAAAAGGACTGCCACGTATGCAAACCATGCAAGGAGTCCGGCTGCGAGGGTTATGGCGAGGAAAAGGGGTTGTTCCGGGTCCCTCATTCGTCTGAACGCATACCATGCGGCCAAGGCCCACATGGCGGTGAAAGGCAGGAACCCTGCCAGGCCGGCGGTGGCGAGTACGTCGAAGGGCTTGCTATGGGCGAGGTCTAATATTTCTGGTCTGCTGTCGTAATCTCCAACGCGGGTGAACTTGTTCCAAGGTACGTTGAATTGTCCTGAGCCGTATCCGGCCAGCGGTCGGTCGGCAAAGGCTTGGAGGGATATTCTGTATGCGACCAGCCTGGCGCTGATCGAGACGTCTCCCGACCCAATATCGGACAGACGGCCGAGGAATGAGGAAGACTCTGGGGAAGACTCTTCTGTGTTTCGGAACAGCCCTGACGCCGCTCCGCTAAATACGATGGAAGAAATTAACAGCAGGGCTACGGAAAGTGCGCCTGCGGCGATTCTGACCCTGGTTCTTGCTCCCCATACGGCATATGCGGCTCCTGCCAAGGCCAGCGCTGCGATGAGGCCTGCTAACACGCTCCGGGTTTGAGTTTCGAACATCATCCACAGGCATAGGGCTATTGTTGCAACCAGTATGGAGCGATAGATCCATGGGCCAGATAGCAGGGGCGGGTTGGGGGGCTGCTGTGCTCTGCGTCTGGAACGCCTCGCTGCCCTGCGCGTCTGTTCCCGCCTGGCGGTTCGCCGCCGCTCTTGGCTTTGGTCCTGGTCATCCGGGGCTGCTGCGCTGTCCTCGATAGTTCTGCCGCGTCCCCACATGGAGTGTGCCAAGAGCCCGGCCGCGATAACCACAGTCAGCATCATGTATCCGGCTGCGAACGTGGGGTTTCCGAGAGTCATAAACAGACGGTCGTTCACGGGTTCCGGCATGTATTTCGAGGCGACCAGTTGATATTTCTGTACGATTCCAAGCAGGCTTATGAGCAGCCCGATGGTCACCTGAGCGAAGAGGAGGGTTCTCCACTGTCCGACAGTGCGAACGACTGAGATGATCACGAGGGTGAAGGCGAACCAGTGCAATAGGTCGAAGGTTCCCTGCATACGTTCGAAGTGCCCCCAGAAGCTGCGGGTGAAGCTGACGCCTGCTGCTGCTGAGATGAGGTCTCCGATTACGAATAGTCCGAAAGCTATGGCTATCCATGATCGGGGAAGTCTGTATTCCGGCCGCCGCACTGCGAGAACGACCCATAGTGCGAAGAGCAGTTCGATGAGGATTCTGCTCCAGATCGCTTTCCCGACGATGTACGGGAAGAAGGTGCTGGAGGTCACCACGAACGGGAGGAGGAGTATCAACCCGATGATGATGCGTATTGACCAGATCAGTATGAGGTCCATCTTGGGAGTATATGAGGTTTGGGGGACGCGGATGCAGTGATTCAGCCCGCTGCTCTAGTCCCTCGGTGTGTGGGCGTATGCGGCGCTATACTTCAGTTGAGTTTCGAGGCGCCGGGTCTGCGCGCATCCGCTCTGGTTGGGTTGGGCGTTCCGGCTCGGCCTGGTGAGTCTTGGCCTGGGCGTGATCGTCCTGGAGGTACGCGGCTGCCCCCGGGTAGTCGCTGTCTTAACGGATCGGGGAACGAGTTGAAGTACACGCTGGCAGAAGTGGAGAACGGAGGCGTTACGTCTGCGCGCGGTTTCAGCGCGGGCGGTGTGTTTGCAGGGATCAAGACGCCCGGGGAAGACAAGCTGGACATTGGTCTTTTGTACTCGGAGCTTCCCTGCACTGCGGCAGGGGTTTACAGCCGAAACAGCGTAGTGTCTCCGTCTGTGACGCTCACGCGTCAGTTGGTGGGCGCGGGCGCTGCGGTTCACGGGGTGGTGGCAAACAGCGGATGCGCCAATTGCGCGGTGGGCGAGCAGGGACTGATCGACGCCCGCGAGACTGTGGCTATAGCTGCGCGCAGGCTTGGCGTGGATGCGGAGCAGGCGTTGATTGCCTCGACCGGCGTGATCGGAGTGGAGTTGCCGATGGCGTTGATACGTGAGCACGTTCCTCGCATCAGGCTTTCCGAGGATGCGGGAGATGAGTTTGCGCGGGCGATCATGACGACCGATACTCATGCGAAGCAGATAGCGGTGCGCGTGGACGTGGACGGAACGGCGATAACCGTTGGGGGCTGTGCCAAGGGCGCTGGCATGATACACCCGAACATGGCGACCATGCTGAGTTTCATAACTACCGACGCGGCCGTCAGCAGGCCGTTCCTGCAACAGACGTTGTCCGAGGCCGTGGCGGTGAGTTTCAATCAGATCGACGTTGACGGGGACCAGAGCACAAACGATACGGTATTGCTCTTGGCGAATGGCGCTGCGGGCAATAGTGAGCTTTCGGGTGGAGACTCCGGGTCGGAGAGTTTCGCCGGTGCGGTGGGTTACGTATCGCGGTATCTGGCTCGCGAGCTTGCGCGTGACGGTGAGGGAGCGCGGCGCCTGATCGAGGTGAGGGTAGAGGGCGCTGAGACGGACGCGGATGCGCGCAGGGCTGCCCGTTCGGTGGCTTCGTCGCTATTGGTTCGGACGGCGGTATACGGGCAGGATCCTAATTGGGGCCGCATTCTCATGGCCGTGGGCAAGACGGAGATAGCGTTGGATGAGTCTCGCGTGAAGGTTTTCGTGAACGACATCCAGATCGTGGAAGGCGGGCGCGCGATTCCTTTCAACACTCAGTCCGTGGTGGCCGGTCTGGGCGAGTCAGAGGTGCGTCTTCGAGTGGATCTGGACGTTGGGAAAGGCAGCGGTGAGGCGTGGGGCTGCGATCTTACTGAAGAGTACGTGGTGTTCAACTCGGCCTACACGACGTAGGGCCGGTCGGGATTTTTGGCCTGTCCCTGCCGTGCGCGGGTCGGCGCTTCCAAGTAGCTGGGTAAACCTATCATGAGGGCGGCGTCAACCTGCACGGCAGCGAGAGAGGGCGCGAAGCGCGGCGTGATCGTGGTGAAGGTGGGCGGGTCCACGCTGGGCGAGGGTGATAGCACCACTCCGGACGTGGTGGAGCTCTGGCGTTCGGGGTTTCGTCCGGTGGTTGTTCACGGCGGCGGGAAGGTGATATCGGAGTGGGTGCGTCGTCTTGGGATTCAGCCGGAGTTCGTGCGCGGTCTTCGCAAGACGGACCGTCCGACGCTTGAGGTGGCGTTGGCTGTTCTGTGCGGCCTCGTGAATTCCGAGCTGGTGGCGGAGATCACAGGGGCGGGCGGGCGGGCGGTGGGGATTTCGGGGGTATCCGGAGGCCTGTTCTACGCGTCGCTGCTCGATCCGCGGCTGGGGTTGGTGGGCCGTATAGAGCAGGTAAACACCGGCCTCGTGGAGGATGCTATCGGCGCGGGTTCGATACCGGTGATCGCTCCCTGTACGTTGAACCTGAACCCGGTTGGCCCTGAGGATGCGATTCTGAACGTCAACGCGGATACTGCGGCCGGTCAGGTGGCTCGTGCGCTGAGTTGCGAGCGTTTGGTTTTCCAGACGGACGTTGCGGGCGTGTTGGACGCCAAACGCCGTCTGATACCTCGCATGACGCGTCGGCAGGCGCGCGATCTGGTGGCGAGCGGTGTGGCGTCGGGCGGTATGATTCCGAAGATCGAGGCTTGTGTCGATGCGTTGGAGACTGCGGGGTCCGGGCACATAATCGACGGTCGTACGGGAGGCGCGTTGCTGAGGTGCGTTGGGGGGGAGGAGGTCGGTACGCGGATAGTGTGATGGGCATTCAGGGGCGCCGGAGATCAGGAGTTCGTGATATTTTTCCAGCGCGTAAACGCGGTTTACGCGAACATGGGGTTTTGCAAGCGGCCCGCACAAGGCGATGAGGACGGATTGGGTCGGGTATAGTTCGCGGGTGTTTTCTGGACAGGTCCGGCGCGGTTAGCCGGGAGCAGACGGGATGGTCCACATGAGTACGAGCTCGGAATACGTAGCTGAAGAAGCCAAGTACTACATGCAGGTGGTGCGTCGGATGCCGCCGGTGCTGGTTCGGGGTGAAGGTACGCGTGTTTTCGACAACGACGGGCGGTCTTACCTTGATTTCACGGCGGGCTGGGCGGTGCTGAATCTCGGCCACTCGCACCCTGCGGTTACGCGTGCGATTCGCGAGCAGGCGGGTCTGATTCTCCAGATGAGCAACCTGTTCTACACCACTCCTCAGTTGGACCTGGCGAGGACGATCGTGGAGAATTCGTCGCTCGACCGCGTTTTCTTCTGCAATTCCGGGGCTGAGGCGAATGAGGGGGCATGCAAGCTGGCCCGCAAGTACGGTCGTATCCACTTGGGGGGCGCCCATGAGATCATCACGGCGTTCAACTCTTTTCATGGCCGTACTATGGCGATGATGGCCGCGACCGGGCAGGCCCACTATCAAGAGGCGTGGCGGCCTCTGATGCCCGGATTCGTGAACGTGGATTACAACAACCTAGACGCTATCAGGGACGTGACGACGTCCAACACGTGCGCGGTGTTGCTGGAGCCGGTACAGGGCGAGGGGGGTGTGAACGTACCGGATCCCGGTTATCTGAAGTCGGTGCAGGACTGGTGCCAGATGCAAGGGATCCTCTTCATGGTGGATGAGGTTCAGACGGGTATGGGCAGGCTGGGCACGATGTTCGGTTACCAACGGTTCGAAGGCGTGGAACCGGACGTGATGACGCTGGGCAAGGCGGTGGGCGCAGGGGCGCCGCTGGGGGCCTTCGTGTGCAAGGATTCGTGCTCGGTGTTGGAGCCTGGGGATCACGGTTCGACGTTTGGGGGGAACGCTTTGAGCACGGCGGCCGGGGCGGCTGCGGCGCGCGTCATGGTTGACGAGGACATTCCTGCGATGGCGGAGTCTGGCGGCGGCTACCTCAAGGGCAAGCTGGAGGCTTTGCGGGAGAGGCATTCCTCTATCGAAGAGGTGCGCGGTATGGGTCTGTTGATCGGTTTGCAGCTGTCGGGGGATTATTCAGCGGGGATCGTGGGCGACTGTCTGGACAACGGGCTGTTGCTCAACGCGGTGCGTCCGAACACGCTGCGCTTCATGCCGCCTTTGAACGTGTCTCGCGAGGAGGTCGACGAGGCGGTGTCGATACTGGACGGGGCTTTGGGCCGCCAGTGCGGATGAGGTTCTGCTCGTCCCGGTCAAGAGGCAACCCTGTGGCCGGTTTTCGGAAGGACCGTATCTTCGCGTCTTTGGTGTAGGCGCGAGTATCTCTACGCCGAGCCGAGGCCCTGGCCAACACGCCGGGTTGGTTTGGCGCTCCGGGTCGAGTTCCCAGCGCCTACGGTTCAAGCGCTTTCTACGGGATGGCTTCTCCCGCGAGGATTCCGGTGCAGCGGTCGCGGTCTACGGCTACTGCGCCGTTTACGAGTACGAAGGGTATTCCTGCGGGGTGGACCATGGGATCTTCAAAGCTGGAGAGGTCGGTGACTTGCTCGGCGTCGAAGATTACGAGGTCTGCGAAGTAGCCCTGCCGTACTTCGCCGCGCTTTTGTAGTCCGAAGCGCCTGGCTGGGTTTTGCGTCATACGCTGTACGGTCTGTTCCAGTGGGTATCCGTAACGTCTTCGCAGCCTTCCGAGGATTCTGGGGAAGCATCCGTAGGCTCTGGGGTGAACCATTCCTCCGATGGGTATGGCGTCTGAGCCGATCATGTAGTCGGGGCGGGATATGAGTTTCATGACGTCTTCTTCGACGCCTCTCCACAGTCGGGCGCTTGCCGGGGGGACTCCTCGGAATCCGCATGCCATGCGTTCCTCGAGCATGACGTTGCAGACCATTTCGGCTACGGATTCTCCGCGCAGTTCCGCGGCGTCTACCCAGGACATTCCTTCCAGGCGTCGGTTCTCTTCGGACTGGATCCAGGTCCATGCGTTGTCTGCGAGTGAACGTATGGGGGTTTCTTCCAGCGCCCCTACGTAGTGAGCCCTTTGTCTCTGGTCTGCGAGGCGTTCGAGTATGGCCTCGGGGCCGCCCTCGTGAAACGGGCCCGGGAAGAAGGAGCATGGGAATGAGGAGCCTACTGGGTATGGGTAGCATTCGAGTGTGACGTCGACTCCGTCGTTCTTTGCCCGCTCGACGGGTTCCATCAGTTCGTCGATGCGTCCTACTGAGTCGGGCTGGGTGCGGTGGTGTTCGAGGTGGACCATGACGCCGGACCGCCGTCCTATTTCCATGGCCTCTTCGATCCCGCCTCCTGCGAATGCCCTATCTGTGTTGTGGTTTCTCAGGTGTATCGATAGGGGCAGGCTGAATTGCGCGACGACCTTGCACAGTTCGACTAGTTCCTGGGTGTCTGAGTAGGATTGGGGGTAGTAGGAGAGTCCTGTGGCGAGTCCCACTGCGCCCTGTTCCATGCTTTCCCGCAGTAGGTTTTTGGCGGTTTCGAGGGTTTCATGGCGCAGGGGTACGTCCTTCATTCCGGCTGCGTTGAGGCGTATCGGGCCGTGTCCAGCGAAAGTTGCGACGTTGCATGAGGTCTTTCGGTGGTAGTTCTGCCTGGATGCGTCGATGGAGGACATATCGAGGTCTTGCGGGGGCAGGCCGAGGATTCCGGAGAGGTATCGTCGGTACATGCGGTAATCGTCGGGAGAGAGTGGTGCGTATCCGAGTCCGTCGGGGCATATGATTTCGGTGGTTATGCCCTGCCGTATGCCGTTGGCGTGCTGACCGTCGATGAGCAGTGCGCCGTCTGAGTGTGCGTGTGCGTCGATGAAACCTGGTGCTACTACGAGTCCTGTGGCGTCGATGGTTCGCGCGGAGACGGCTCCGTGGAGGTTGCCGACGTGGGCGACCTGCCGGCCCTTGACCCAAACGTCGGCGGGGAAGGCTGGCGCTCCCGTGCCGTCTACGACCTTTCCGCCTGTGATGAGTACGTCAAACATTGTTTGCTTCGCCGCCTTTCAGGGTGTTTTTGGGCCCGCGTTGACGTGATTTGCCATGGTCATGAGTTGGGGGGGGGCTCTCTTTCGGCCCTTTGGGGCAGGTGGTTCAGACCTCAGGCGCATTGCTTCCCGGAGATTAACGGATACTCCCTGAGGAAGGCGGAGAAGGCGCCGTCTGTTTTCCTGTCTTGATGGCAATGCCGGGGCCACAGAAGGCGTTCAGCAATACTTTCCTTCGCCAGCGACCTTTGTTTGATAAGCGCCTCTTCCCATCGCAATTCCGGCCTGTTCATCCACATACGTTGCTTTGGCAGGATGGTCTCGCCCTTTCCGGTTCAGGGTGAGGGGAGTTCCAAGCATCCCTTAGATTCCGAGCACGGCGCGCAGGTCACCAAGGACGGCGGACAGTGTCTGCTCGTCGGGCGTTTCGGCATATAGCCTGACCAGCGGCTCGGTGCCGGACAGGCGAGCCGCGGCCCATGCGCCTCCTGCGAGGTGGAACTTTACACCGTCGCGTCGGTCTACCGCCTCGACGGTCATATTTCCCAGCGAGTCGGGTATGGCGTTTTCAAGGGTGTCCCGGATTTTGGAGCTACGGTGTTCCGGGAACTCTGCGTCTATGCGCCGGAAGGTGTGCGGACCGGTGAGTTCGTGGAGGTCTGCCAGGAGTCGGGAGGGTTTCTTTCCGGCCTGGACCATGGCCTCCAGGAAGATCAGTCCACTCAGGGGTCCGTCTCGTTCTGGGACGTGCCCCCTGAATGCGTAGCCTCCGCTCTCCTCACCTCCGAGGGCACAGTCGTTTTCCAGCATAGCGGGTCCCACGAACTTGAACCCGACCGGCGTGCGTATTACGGGTGCGCCGTATTCTTCGCATAGCCTATCCACCATCGAGCTCATGGTGATGGTGCAGGCCACGCCGCCTTGGGCCCGTTTGCGTCCGATCAGATTTTGTGCGATCAGCGAGAAGACTTCGAGGGTGGAGAGGTATACGCCGCGCTCGTCGACGACTCCCAGGCGGTCTGCGTCTCCATCGAAGGCCAGGCCCACGTCGGCGCTGCGCTCCCGCACCTCGGTGCATAATCTTTGCAGGTTGGCCTGTATTGGTTCGGGCTGCGCCATATCTGGGAATGCCGGGTTGACGTTGTGCCGGATTTGGTTGACGCGGGTGGGGCCTCCGGCGAGCAGCGCCGATATTATTCCGGCGCCTGAGCCGTGCATGGCGTCGACGATTATGGACAGTCCGGCGTTGCGAAGAGGCTGGACGTCGACGAGTTCGCTGAGCCGCTGGACGTATGCCTCTGCCGGATCGAATTCTTCTATCTTTCCGATAGTCTGCGCGTCACGACTTTGGGGAGGATCGGTCGGCTCTCCTCGAAGCAATTTTTCGAGGCGTTGTTCTATGTCGAGCACCATTTCAGGCGGTGCGCTTCCCCCCTTGCTTGACTTGACCTTGAATCCGTTCCATTCCGGCGGGTTGTGGCTTGCGGTGACGACGACGCCGGCGCCGGCGCGGGTTCTGGTTATGGCAAAGCTGGCCGCGGGGGTTGGGGCGGGTCGGTCGAACAGGTGGACGTCGATTCCCGCTTGCGACAGGGTTTGGGCTACGGCTACGGCGAATCGGTCGGAGATAAAGCGGGTGTCGTACCCGACCACGGCGCCTTGGGCTGCTAGTCCGGCGTCCTGCATGTATGCCGCGAGCGCGGCAGCGCACAGTCGCACGTTTGCGTAGGTGAAGTCTCCACCCACGAGGGCGCGCCAGCCGTCGGTGCCGAACCGAATGGTTGGCCGATCGCTGGCTGGCAACATGGCCGCGGTTCCGGGTCCTCTCTGCTTCTCTATGCTCAGTGGGTCTAGCCGGCCCTGCCGTTGTTGCGAGCCGCATCGCTGCGCAGCTCGCGGGCTGCGTCGAGGCGTTCCCAAGACAGGTCGAGGTCGGGCCTTCCAAAGTGTCCGTATGCGGCGGTCTGCTTGTATATGGGTCGTCTGAGGCGGAGTTTCCGGATTATGGAGTCTGGGCGCAGGTCGAAGTGCTTGTCTATCAATCGTGCTATTTGTGGTTCGGGGAGTTTTCCGCTGCCGTAAGTGTCTACCATGACTGAGACGGGGTTTGCGATACCTATGGCGTATGAGACCTGTACTTCTGCGCGGTCTGCGATTCCTGCCGCGACGATGTTCTTGGCGACGTACCTTGCGGCGTATGCGCCTGAGCGGTCTACCTTTGTTGGGTCTTTCCCCGAGAAGGCGCCTCCTCCGTGTCGTGCGCTGCCGCCATAGGCGTCGACGATGATCTTTCGTCCAGTGAGTCCGGAGTCTCCGACGGGGCCTCCGACGACGAACCGTCCTGATGGGTTGACGTAGCTTTTGGTTCGCTGGTCAATCATGTCTTCCGGCGCGGTTTCCAGGATGACGTGTTTGTGTAGGTCTTCGGCTATCTGCTCCTGTGTCACGTCCTCATCGTGCTGCGTGCTGATAACTATGGTGTCTATGCGGCGGGGCCTGTGGTGGTAGTCGTATTCGACGGTGACCTGGCTTTTGGAATCGGGCCTGAGGTATGGGATCAGTCCTTCGCGTCGGCATACTGCCAGCCGTCGGGTAATGCGGTGGGCCATGGCGATGGGCAGCGGCATGAGTTCGGGGGTTTCGTTTACGGCGTATCCGATCATCATTCCCTGGTCGCCTGCGCCGGTCTGCGGGGGTTCATCGGTCTGCCCTCTGGACTCCAGAGCGTTCTTCACTCCGGCGGCGATGTCCGGGGACTGCCGGTCGAGGGCAACGAGTACGCTGCAGGAGTCGCAGTCGAAGCCGTATGCCGGGTTGTCGTATCCGATCTCTCGGATGGTGTCTCGGACGATGGTGGGAACGTCGAGTCTGGCGGTGGTGGTGATTTCTCCGAACACGAGTACCAGGCCGGTGGTGACGGAGGTTTCGCATGCGACTCTGCCGTCCGGGTCGGCCTCCATCACGGCGTCCAATACGGCGTCCGAGATCTGGTCGCATATCTTGTCGGGATGTCCCTCCGAAACGGATTCAGAGGTGAGGAGGTAGGTGGGCGTCGTGTCTTCCTGGGGCATGTTCAAGTTCCGTTCAGCACGTTGGTCATAGGGAGTCGTAGGGGTGCGTGTCAGGTTCCGAGTTGCCAACTGGCGAGGTAGCGTTCCTGTTCATCTGTGAGGGTATCGAAGGACATGTTCATGGAGTTCAGTTTGAGTGAAGCGATCTGTCGGTCGATTTCCTTTGGGAGGACGTGTACTCCGGGTTGCAGTTGGGGGTGGTGGTTGACGATGTACTCGCCTGCGAGGGCCTGGTTTGCGAAGCTCATGTCCATGACGCTGGCCGGGTGACCTTCAGCGGCGGCAAGGTTTATGAGGCGCCCTTCTCCGAGCAGGTTGATTCTCCGTCCGTCTTCCAGGGTGTATTCTTCGACGAATTCCCGGGGTTTTCGCTTGGCCTCCGCCATGTTTTCGAGTGCCGGGATATTGATTTCGACGTTGAAGTGGCCTGAGTTTGCGACTATGGCGCCGTCTTTCATAGCCTGGAAGTGGTGTTGGTCGATAGCTTTGACTCCCCCGGTGACGGTGAGGAATATGTCTCCGAGGGGCGCGGCCTCGTTCATTGCCATGACCTTGTGGCCGTCCATGACCGCCTCGAGGGCTCTAACAGGGTCTACCTCGCACACTACGGTGTGAGCTCCCATTCCTCTGGCGCGCGAAGCGAAGCCTCTGCCGCACCAGCCGTATCCGATGGTCACTACGGTCTTTCCGGTGATGAGCACGTTTGTCGCTCTAACGATACCGTCCAGAGTGCTTTGTCCGGTGCCGTATCGGTTGTCGAACATGTGCTTTGTATCGGAGTCATTGACGGCCAGTATGGGGTATCTCAGCTTGCCCTCGGCGGCCATGGCTCTGAGTCTTATCACGCCGGTTGTGGTTTCCTCCATGCCTCCCACTACCTGGTCGAGTCGTTCGGTGTGCTTCGAGTGGAGGGTTGCTACGAGGTCTGCTCCGTCATCGATGGTTATGTGCGGGGCTGATGCGACGGCTGCCTCGATGTGGCGGTAGTAGGTATCTGGATCTTCTCCTCTGACGGCGAACACGGGTATACCTGAGTGCACCAGTGAGGCTGCGACGTCATCCTGTGTGGAGAGTGGATTGGATGCGCATATTACGACCTCGGCGCCTCCGGCCCGGAGTGTTGCGGCGAGGTTGGCTGTTTCGGAGGTGACGTGGAGGCATGCTGCGATTCTGATGCCTCGCAGGGGTTTTTCCTTTGCGAATCGCTGGCAGATGGAGCGCAGTACAGGCATTTCCCGTTCTGCCCACTCGGTTCTCATGGCTCCCTGGGGCGCCTGGCTCAGGTCTTTTACGTCGTATTCCAAATCGTGGGTCCTCTGGCAGTCAGTGTGAAGTTTCGCGGTCTACGCGGAGCGGTGCGGTGTGTGGTTCACCGGCTTAGAAATTTAGGAGGGGGAGTTGCGATGCTCCTTCTTCCGGTCCAAAGCGTGTCATGCGTATGAATTCATCGAATCTTTCTCTTATGTCATCTTGTGACAGGTCGGCCAGTCTTTCGAGTCCGAAGGCTTCGACTGCAAAGGATGCCATAACCGAGCCTGCGACTACGGCGGTTCTCAGGGCTGCGGGGCGTTGGTCGTTGGTTGCTGCGAGGTATCCCATGAAACCGCCTGCGAAAGAGTCTCCGGCGCCGGTGGGGTCGATGACGTTGCTGAGCGGCATGGCCGGGGTTGCGAAGATGAAGTCACGGTTGAACAGCGCTGCGCCGTGTTCACCTCGTTTGATCACGAGGGAATGGATGCCCGAGTCCAGGAGTTTGTGGGCGGCCTCGGCAAAAGTGGAATTGCCGGTAAGTTGCTTGGCTTCCGCTTCGTTTATCAAAAGTGCGTCAGTCTTGGGGAATAGTCGTTCGAGTTCCGGTCTGGCGGTGTCGATCCACAGGTTCATGGTGTCACAGGCGACCATCCTGGGGCTGTCGGCCATGGCGTCGAGAACGGCGTGCTGGTGTGCCGGATCGATATTAGCCAGGAAGAGGTATGGGGCGCGGGCCTGTGCCGGGTTCAGGGAAGGGCGAAAGTCTTCGAACACGTTCAGTTGGGTGTCGAGGGTGATGGCGGCGTTCAGGTCGTCTTTGTATTGACCCGTCCATCGGAAGGTATTTCCCTGTGCTCGTTCGAGGGTTGAGAGGTCGATGCCGCGAGATTCGAGGAGGCGGGTGTCTCGTGGATGGAAGTCCTGTCCGACGACTGCGACTACGCTCACTTCTGCGAAGTAGCTTGCTGCGACGGAGAAGTAGGAGGCCGACCCGCCCAGTTGTCGGTCTCGGCGTCCTTTGGGCGTCCGTATGCTGTCGTATGCGACGGAGCCTACGACCAGTATTTTCAAGGGTACCGGCCTGTGGTTGTCTTGTTCACACGTCGTCGCCGTATGAGGTGGGGAAGCCTTTTTGTATCCAAGCGGGTGTTCCGTCGTCGACGTTGAACAGCCTTTCGGGGTCTGCGCCCATGGCGGCGGCGTATTCGGCAGCGAGTCCGCTTCTTGCGCCTACTGCGCAGATGAAGAGCAGATTTCCCTTCTGGGGGAGTTCATCGTATCGGGGGATCACGTCGTCGACGGGTATCCAGGTAGCGCCAGTAACGTGTCCTTCCCGGTATTCGTCGTCCCTTCGGACGTCTATCATGGTAGCTGCGCCCTGCTGAAGCATTTCGCGTGCTTCATCGGAGGTAACGCGCGTATATGGTTCTCCGGGTACCTGCCTTGCCATGCGTTTCTCCCTTGCCAGACTCGTCCTGCGGCATGGCTTTTCGAGTCTAGCCTGTGGTTTGCAGTCAAAATTATCGTCTGGTTTTTCGTGATGTCAACGCGCGAGTGGGTGCGGCGGAGTTTCGATGGGTTTGGTTTTCAGGTTGACCTCGTGGGTCGTCAGGCTCTATACTTTGATGTCCATCCAAGCGGGTAACTGCCTGGAAGCGCACCTTAACAACTGAATAGTGGAAGGAAGATACGTCAGTTTCGGAGAGTTTGATCCTGGCTCAGGACGAACGCTGGCGGCGCGCCTAATGCATGCAAGTCGAGCGAGGCTCTGCCCTTCGGGGTGGATGTCCTGGCGGCGAACGGCTGAGTAACGCGTGAGTGACCTGCCCAAGGGAGGGGAATAACCCGCCGAAAGGCGGACTAATTCCGCGTACGTTCCACCGGGTCAATTCGGTGGAGGAGAAGGTTTCCGGGAGACTGGATTCCGCCCTTGGAGGGGCTCGCGTCCTATCAGGTAGTTGGCGGGGTAACGGCCTGCCAAGCCATAGACGGGTAGCTGGTGTGAGAGCACGACCAGCCAGAGGGGGACTGAGACACGGCCCCCACTCCTACGGGAGGCAGCAGCAGGGAATCTTGCACAATGGGCGAAAGCCTGATGCAGCGACGCCGCGTGAGGGATGAAGGCTTTCGGGTCGTAAACCTCTTTTCTCAGGGAAGAGCAAGGACTGTACCTGAGGAATAAGCCACGGCTAACTACGTGCCAGCAGCCGCGGTAATACGTAGGTGGCGAGCGTTGTCCGGAATTACTGGGCGTAAAGGGTCCGTAGGCGGTTTGGTAAGTCTCCTGTGAAATCTTCAGGCTCAACCTGGAGCGGTCGGGGGATACTGCCAGACTAGAGACTGTCAGAGGAAAGCGGAATTCCCGGTGTAGTGGTGAAATGCGTAGATATCGGGAGGAACACCAGTGGCGAAAGCGGCTTTCTGGGACAGTTCTGACGCTGAGGGACGAAAGCGTGGGTAGCGAACCGGATTAGATACCCGGGTAGTCCACGCCCTAAACGATGGATGCTAGGTTTGTGGGGTATCGACCCCCTGCGAGCCATAGCTAACGCGCTAAGCATCCCGCCTGGGGACTACGGCCGCAAGGCTAAAACTCAAAGGAATTGACGGGGGCCCGCACAAGCAGCGGAGCGTGTGGTTTAATTCGATGCAAAGCGAAGAACCTTACCTGGGCTTGACATGCAGGTGGTACCAAACCGAAAGGTGAGGGACCCGTGAGGGAGCCTGCACAGGTGCTGCATGGCTGTCGTCAGCTCGTGCCGTGAGGTGTTGGGTTAAGTCCCGCAACGAGCGCAACCCCTGCGGTTAGTTGTCTTCTCTAGCCGGACTGCCCCTGAAAGGGAGGAAGGTGGGGATGACGTCAAGTCATCATGGCTCTTACGTCCAGGGCTACACACACGCTACAATGGCCGGTCCAGACGGTTGCCAAGCCGTGAGGTGGAGCCAATCCTACAAAGCCGGCCCAAGTTGGGATTGCAGGCTGCAACCCGCCTGCATGAACGCGGAGTTGCTAGTAAACGCAGGTCAGCATACTGCGTTGAATACGTTCCCGGGCCTTGTACACACCGCCCGTCACGTCATGGGAGTTGGCAACGCCTGAAGTCGCTGGGCTAACCCATTTTGGGAGGCAGGCGCCGAGGGTGGGGCTGATGACCGGGACGAAGTCGTAACAAGGTAGCTGTACCGGAAGGTGCGGCTGGATCACCTCCTTTCTAAGGAGCCCGAGGCAGGTGTGCATCGCGGAGTTCGCTGGAGACCGGTGTGTCTGAAGGCGAGCGAATCGGTGCATGAAAAAGCCTGTCCAGAGCTAACCTTGGTCGATCGGCGGATGGCGAGTTTCATGAAGACGGATAGAGCGAGATTCCTTCCGGCCTAGCCGGAATGGAAGGGGTTCTCCGGAGTCTTGGTTCTTGCCCATGAGAAAGTCCGCCGCCTTGGCTCGAAAGAGCAAGCTCGAAAGAGCAAACCAAACCAACAAAACAGAGACGTATTCTTCCTTCCACTATTCAGGGGTTAAGGGCAAATGGAAAAGACCCGCGGCTGCGGGTCTTTTTGTTTGGGCTGCGAGTCCTCGGGTGGTCGTAGGTATGAAAATCTCTCTCTCACGAGGTCTTATGCGCGGGTCCGGGGCGTTTTCGGTGTGTTCGAGAGTTATAGCCTTGTGTGTCATGGCGGTTGCAGTCTCGGCGGCGGGCATCTCATGCAGCATGAACGATGACCAAGGCAACGGCGAGGCAACGGCCAGGCCCAGTCCGACCGCGACGGCTGAAATGGCGGCGACCGCGACGAGCGGGGAGACCATGGTCATGGAGGTTGTGGTTGGGCCGAGGCTGGAGGACTGCGTTGGCTCGCATCCGATGCGGTGCATGGTGGTCGACGGCTCGCTCTTCTATAGTGAGATAGAGGGATTTGACTACGAGGAGGGGTATGAGTACAGGCTGAGGATAGAGGAGTACGATCCATGGGGCGGCGAGGAGCCTCCGCAGGATGCATCGGCATATAACTACCGGTTGATCGAGTTGCTGAGCAAGACGGAGGCCGGCGGCGGCATGGTCACGGAGGTTGTGGTTGGGCCGAAGCTGGAGGACTGCGTTGGCTCGCATCCGATGCGGTGCATGGTGGTCGACGGCTCGCTCTTCTACCAGGAGATAGAGGGATTTGATTACGAGGAGGGGTATGAGTACAGGCTGAGGATAGAGCAGTACGATCCATGGGGCGGCGAGGAGCCTCCGCAGGATGCCTCGGCATATAACTACCGGTTGATTGAGTTGCTGAGCAAGACGGAGGCCGGCGGCGGCATGATCATGGAGGTTGCGGTTGGGCCGAAGCTGGAGGACTGCGTTGGCTCGCATCCGATGCGGTGCATGGTGGTCGACGGCTCGCTCTTCTATAGTGAGATAGAGGGATTTGATTACGAGGAGGGGTATGAGTACAGGCTGAGGATAGAGGAGTACGACCCATGGGACGGCAAGAAGCCTCCGCAGGACGCATCGGCATATAACTACCGGTTGATTGAGTTGCTGAGCAAGACGGAGGCCGGCGGCGGGTAAAGACCGCTACCACGCGGATGGGTGGGGGAAACGGCGGATGAAGTGGGCTGATCCGGGGGTTATACTGAGTGCATGATGAAAGACGATGCCGCTGCGCCGCGGGTGCTGGTGATCCGCGAGAATGAACGAGAGGTCGAGGTGCGCTCTGGCGCGATGACGCGCATTGCGGGCGTGTCGGAGGGTCTGACGGGGGCGCGGGGGATTCATCTGGCTGAGTCCACTATCCCGCCGGGCCGGTGCTCGTCTCCCCATCACCACACCAATTGCGAGTCTGCTATCTACGTTGCATCGGGCAGCGGTCTCATGCTGTCCGGGGCCGATCTTTCGGATGAGATCGAGATAGGGCCGGGCGACATGATCTACATACCGCCGGGGGCTGCGCATCAGCCGGTGAACGTCAGTGAGACGGAGCCGTTGCGTCTAATCGTGGCTCGCAACGCTCCGGTGGAGCTGGTTGTAGAATTGGAGGGAGTTGGCCGCAGGGACTGCTGAAGCTTTCTCGGACGGGGGCGCATTGGCATCGCGCTTCCGCTGCGGGGAAGGCGGATGCGTTGGCGGCATCAGGCCCGGGCGTGATGTAAGCTTGGGCAGACCGGGGCCCGTAGCTCAGCCGGTCAGAGCGCTACTCTGATAAAGTAGAGGTCGGATGTTCGAGTCATCCCGGGCCCACCATATTTCTTGAATCCGAGAGGACCCAGCCGGTTGGCTGGGTTCTTTGGCGTCTCGGATGTTTTGGATGGGGTAGGGGTCGTCGCAGACATGGAGGGTGTGAGGAATGAAGGGGGGTGAGCGGCGCAAGGCGACGGTGGGGGTGCGGAGCAGGCGAGGATAGAAATGGGATTAGGGGAGAGGGTCGTGGCACTCTTCTTGAAATTCTCAGAATTCGCTAGTATAGTTGTCTCCTATATCGTTACCTGTTCGGTAATGAAAACAGTTTACAATGGAGGTAATACTCTCGTGGATATAAACTTCAAAACCAAGAAGCTTTGGAAGACTTTCAAGTCGGAAAGGAAACTCAGTAGAAAATACGGCGACCCGAGGGCTCGTGCCATCAAGATGCAGCTTGCGGTTCTAAGGAACGCTCAGACTTTATCGCAAGTACCCACGGTACGTCCGATTCGGCGGCATCAACTCAACGGCAACCGCGCCGGGCAGTACGCGGTGGACCTCGATCATAAATACAGGTTGCTCTTCAAACCGGATCATGATCCCGTGCCTGAGAGAGATGCCGGAGGAACTGACACAGATGGGGTAACCGCCATCACCATCCTTGAAGTGAGTGACTACCACTGAGTGAGGTACGACATGACGACATCGAAGAATCAGTATCGCCCGGACTACGCGGTCCCGCCTGGCTGGATACTGGAGGAGTACATCGAGGCGCAGGAGATTTCGCAGGCCGAATTCGCGCGGCGCTGCGGTCGGTCACCAAAGCTGATAAGCGAGATAATTGCTGGGAAAGCCGCCCTCGAACCTCAGACCGCGATTCAATTCGAAAAGGTGTTGGGGATGGATGCGGGCATCTGGCTGGGCATCGAGTCCGATTATCGTCTTCACCTGGCGCGCGCGTCTGAGAGACAAAAAGCCGAGGAATCGGTCGCGTGGTCGAAAGCCTTCCCGGTTAGCGAACTGGTGAAGCGCGGGGCCATCTCCAAACCCTCGTCGGGCGTCGATAGGGTGTCCGCGCTGTTGTCTTTCTTCGGAGCGGGGTCTGTAGAGGCCTGGCAGGCCAAACACGAGGCGGCAAGGGTGGCGTACCGTCACTCTCCCAGTTTCAAGAGCGACGAGTCGGCCTTGGCAACTTGGCTTCGACTTGGAGAGATGGAAGCCGAAAAGGCAGAGTGCGAGGACTACGGAGAGCGGGCATTCAAGCGAGCTTTGAGTCGGGTCCGGAAGCTTACGGCAAGTCGGTCCGTGGAATCCTTAGACGAAGCGAAACGTCTGTGCAGCGAATCGGGCGTCGTCCTCGCAGTGGTCAAACCACTTCCCGATACGGCGCTTAGCGGAGCGACCCGCTGGCTGACTCCGCGCAAGGCCTTGATACAGTTGAGCGCCCGCCACATGCGCGACGATCAGCTGTGGTTCAGCTTCTTTCACGAGGCTGCGCACATCCTGCTGCACAGCAAGAGGGACGTCTTCGTCCACGATACGGATGGCAAGATAACTGAGGCGGATGAGGAAGCAGACAGATGGGCAGCTGATTTCCTCGTGCCGCCCCACCACTGGGAGGGCTTCGTTACGCGCCGTGCGTTTACAAAAGCGGCCATACTCCGATTCGCCAGGGAGCAGGAAATAGCCCCTGGCGTTGTGGTGGGAAGACTCCAGCATGAAGGTCTTTTGCCCTGGGGCAGCGCCCTGAATGGATTGAAGACGCGGTTGAAATGGAAAGTTCGAGTAGACTGACGTTCATCGGTTCCACGCATCTGCAACTGCTCGGCAGCGTTTCCCCGTGTACCGTCTAAATCGAAATCTCCGAGCCAAGAGTTCGGAGAATGGTCCACGCCGGCCCACCATATTTCTTGAATCCGAGAGGACCCAGCCGGTTGGCTGGGTTCTTTGGCGTCTCGGATGTTTTGGACGGGTGCCGGGGTCGGCGCAGCCATGGAGGGTGTGAGAATGAAGGGGGTGAGCGGTGCAAGGCGACGGTGGGGGTGCGGAGCAGGCGAGGATAAGGTGTTGGGGATGGATGCGGGCATCTGGCTGGGCATCGAGTCGAGGTATCGGCTTCACCTGGCGCGCGAGTCTGAGAGACAAAAAGCCGAGAAATCGGTCGCGTGGTCGAAAGACTTCCCGGTTAAAGAACTGGTGAAGCGCGGGGCCATCTCCAAACCCTCGTCGGACATCGACAGGGTATCCGCGCTGTTGTCTTTCTTCGGAGCGGGGTCTGTAGAGGCCTGGCAGGCCAAACACGAGGCGGCAAGGGTGGCGTACCGTCACTCTCCCAGTTTCAAGAGCGACGAGTCGGCCTTGGCAACTTGGCTTCGACTTGGAGAGATCGAAGCGGAAAAGACAGAGTGCGAGGACTACGGAGAGCGGGCATTCAGGCGAGCTTTGAGTCGGGCCCGGAAGCTTACGGCAACCCGGTCCGTGGAATCCTTAGCGGAAGTGAAACGTCTGTGCAGCGAATCGGGCGTCGTCCTCGCAGTGGTCAAACCACTTCCCGATACGGCCCTTAGCGGAGCAACCCGCTGGCTGACTCCGCGCAAGGCCCTTATACAGTTGAGCGCCCGCCACATGCGCGACGACCAGCTGTGGTTCAGCTTCTTTCACGAGGCTGCGCACATCCTGCTGCACAGCAAGAGGGACGTCTTCGTCCACGATATGCATGGCAAGATGGGCAAGATAACTGAGGCGGATGAGGAAGCAGACAGATGGGCAGCTAATTTCCTCGTGCCGCCCCACCACTGGGAGGGGTTCGTTACGCGCCGTGCGTTTACAAAAGCGGCCATACTCCGATTCGCCGGGGAGCAGGAAATAGCCCCTGGCGTTGTGGTGGGAAGACTCCAGCATGAAGGTCTTTTGCCCTGGGGCAGCGCCCTGAATGGATTGAAGACGCGGTTGAAATGGAAAGTTCGAGTAGACTGACGTTCATCCGTTCCACGTATTTGCAACTGCTCGGCAGCGTTTCCCTGTGTACCGTCTAAATCGAAATCTCCGAGCCAAGAGTTCGGAGAATGGTCCACGTTGGCCCACCATATTTCTTGAATCCGAGAGGACCCAGCCGGTTGGCTGGGTTCTTTGGCGTCTCGGATGTTTTGGATGGGGTAGGGGTCGGCGCAGCCATGGAGGGTGTGAGAATGAAGGGGGGTGAGCGGTGCAGGGCGATGGAGGGGGTGCGGAGTAGGCGCGGATAAGGTGTTGGGGATGGATGCGGGCATCTGGCTGGGCATCGAGTCCGATTATCGTCTTCACCTGGCGCGCGCGTCTGAGAGACAAAAAGCCGAGGAATCGGTCGCGTGGTCGAAAGCCTTCCCGGTTGAAGAACTGGTGGAGCGCGGAATCATCTCCAAACCCTCGTCGGACATCGATAGGGTATCCGCGCTACTGTCTTTCTTCGGAGCGGGGTCTGTAGAGGCCTGGCAGGCCAAACACGAGGCGGCAAGGGTGGCGTACCGTCACTCTCCCAGTTTCGAGAGCGACGAGTCGGCCTTGGCAACTTGGCTTCGACTTGGAGAGATTGAAGCCGAAAAGACAGAGTGCGAGGACTACAGAGAGCGGGCATTCAAGCGAGCTTTGAGGCAGATCCGGAAGCTTACGGCAAGTCGGTCCGTGGAATCCTTAGACGAAGCGAAACGCCTGTGCAGCGAATCGGGCGTCGTCCTCGCAGTGGTCAAACCACTTCCCAATACGGCCCTTAGCGGAGCAACCCGCTGGCTGACTCCGCGCAAGGCCTTGATACAGTTGAGCGCCCGCTACATGCGCGACGATCAGCTGTGGTTCAGCTTCTTTCACGAGGCTGCGCACATCCTGCTGCACAGCAAGAGGGACGTCTTCGTCCACGATACGGATGGCAAGATAACTGAGGCGGATGAGGAAGCAGACAGATGGGCAGCTGATTTCCTCGTGCCGCCCCACCACTGGGAGGGGTTCGTTACGCGCCGTGCGTTTACAAAAGCGGCCATACTCCGATTCGCCAGGGAGCAGGAAATAGCCCCTGGCGTTGTGGTGGGAAGACTCCAGCATGAAGGTCTTTTGCCCTGGGGCAGCGCCCTGAATGGATTGAAGACGCGGTTGAAATGGAAAGTTCGAGTAGACTGACGTTCATCCGTTCCACGTATTTGCAACTGCTCGGCAGCGTTTCCCTGTGTACCGTCTAAATCGAAATCTCCGAGCCAAGAGTTCGGAGAATGGTCCACGCTGGCCCACCATATTTCTTGAATCCGAGAGGACCCAGCCGGTTGGCTGGGTTCTTTGGCGTCTCGGATGTTTTGGATGGGTGCCGGGGTCGGCGCAGCCATGGAGGGTGTGAGAATGAAGGCGGGTGAGCGGTGCAAGGCGATAGTGGCTGTGATTGTGGCAGCGGTTGTGATTAGCGCGGGTTGCAGCGGATCCGGACAGGCGCCTGTTCCAACCACCGCCGCGGCGCCTATGCCGGGGCCGTTCACTCCAGATCAGATTTTCTCAGAGGTGTCTCCTTCGATAGCCTTCATCGAGACTTTGGCTGGAACCGGCAGCGGTGTGCTGATAGAGGGGGGCTACGTGGTGACAAGCGCGCACGTGGTCTGGCCTTTCGATACGGTCAGAGTGGTCTTTCCGGATGGCTCTGAGTTCCTCGATGCGCCCGTGAAGGGGTGGGACCTTCTGGCGGACGTGGCGGTAGTCGGCCCGGTCGGCGCGTCGCAGGCCCCTTTGGAGTTGGCCGACGGCAGAGTGAGGGCAATTGGCTCGGATGATACGTTCCTGATCGGCTATCCGGGCGAGGTGGAGGCATTTCCACAGCCTGCGCTTACCAGGGGGCTGGTTTCTCGCACAAGGAGATCGGATGCCACCGGGCTGTCGTACTTTCAAACGGACTCGGCGATTGCGGGAGGTCAGAGCGGAGGGGCGTTGGTATCGAATAAGGGAGAGGTGCTTGGGATCAGCGGTTTTGGGTTCACGGAAGCAGATTTCGCGCTGGCGGCTGTATCGGCTGACATCGCGCCGCTAGTGCAGAAGATAATCGCCGGGGAGGATCCATCGGGTTTGGGGGACAGGCGGGTTCCGCTGGTTGGGGGTAGTGAGCGGCATGAGATCACGCTGGGCAACTATTGGGATCAACGAGCTTACGTGATAGCCGATACCAGATCCGGCGACGCCGCTGAGATCAGAGTTGCCGGCGTTAACGACACCGGGTTCGTCGTGTACGACTCATACGGGTTTGAATTTCTATACGTGGATGACAAGATTACCGGGGAGGAGTCTGGAATCGTAACGGTCGAATACGATGATCCCCTATTTTTGATTGTGGAGCAATTTTCTGAAGAGTCCGGGGATTTCACGGTGGCGAGCGATCACAGGCTGGTTGCCATCGGCGACGCAGACGACGGTAGGCGGTTGGAGGTTGGGCGCGAGCTGCGCGGGAACATGGATTTTCCAGGCGACATCGACCACTACTTTGTCACTTTGAGGGAGGGCGAGACCGTCGAGGTTACCGCCAAGTCCGACCTGGCTGACGTTTTCTTGACGGTTGATTATGAGGGGGCGGCCGACGATCAAATCATCGTGGATGACGACAGCGGGGGCGGGCTGTTTGGGCTCGACTCGAAGATCGTCTATCGCGCTCCGCATACCGGAAGTTTCTTTGTAGTCGTTTCTGAAGCCTTCTACGCTGCGCCGGGCGGTTATGTCGTAGAGGTGGACAGAGCCGGGCCGGGGAGCAGGTTGACTTCAACGACCGCCGCTTCGATACAGGAGGCGTTTGGGGGAGTCGAGGGCGGGTCCGGGTCGACGTCGGGGTTTGGCCTGCCGGAGCTTCGGGCGGCTTTCGGCGGTCTTCCCGCATCGTTCGAGGAACTGAATCCCGATGAGGAGGGGCTATCCATAGTCGAAACGGGGCTGGGGAACTGGGTTATTACCGACGCTGCGCTCTTCGCGAGTTCGGAGCCGTTCCAGATGATATACGCGGCGAGTGGGAACCTCACAAATCTTGAGCGAATCGGGCTCGACGCCGAGCTAGGGGAGCCTCAGGTGTTCCTGGACGGTTTTAGACAAGACCCTGAGTATGACGACAGTAGATTGCTCGACATGCCGACCATTGGGGACAGGTCGGTAGGGGTGCGGACAGTGTTAACGCTCGACGGAGTACAGACTCGAATGGATGCGATCATATTCAGACGCGGGAACGTTGCGGTGGTTGTTTATTTCTACCACTGGCCCGATTCAGTCCCCAGCGTTTCATCTGAAGGGGCGGCCAGAATGGTGGACACGGCTATCGCCAGCTACCTGGCGGGTCGGTAGCTCTGGCAGTGGGGCGGCGTATAGGCCACGCGGACTCGCAGCGCGAAGGTTGGGAGGTGAAGGAGATGGTGGAAGATATTTCTCGAAAGTGTGTATGGTTTGCTTTAGTGGGAACACCTTAAAGAGCGCATCCTGCGGTTTTGTCTCAAGGCGGCCGTCCGGGCATTGCGGTCGGCGCGCCGGGAAGTGAGGAATGAAAGGCATGGCGGAAGGTATCAACAGGCAGTGGACGTTGGCTTCCCGGCCGGAGGGTTATCCGGCGGAGGAGAATTTTGCGCTCGTGGAGTCGCCGATTGGGGACACCGGGCCGGGCGATTTGCTGGTGCAGACCATTTGGCTGTCGCTCGATCCCTACATGCGCGGTCGGATGGCGGCTGGGCGTTCGTATACCGCGCCGGTGGAGGTCGGCGGCGTGATGCAGGGGGAAGTGGTGGGCCGAGTGGTGGAGAGCCGCGCTGCGGGCTTCGTGCGCGGGGACATCGTGGCGGCGCCGTTGGGCTGGCAGGAGTACGGGCACGTCAGCGGGCTGCGGGCTCGCAAGGTGGATCTCTCTATTGGGCCTATTTCGACGGCCTTGGGGGTGCTGGGGATGCCGGGACTCACGGCCTACTTCGGGCTACTAGACGTTGGCGAGGCCAGGCCGGGGGACGTGGTGGTGGTTTCGGCTGCGTCGGGCGCGGTGGGTGCGGTGGCGGGGCAGATCGCTCGGCTGATGGGTTGCCGCGTGGTGGGCACGGCGGGCACGGATGAGAAGGTGTCGTACATCGTGGAGGAACTGGGTTTCGACGCGGGCATAAATTATAAGAGCGAGGACGTGGGAGAAGCCCTCTCATCTGCGTGCCCGGACGGGGTGGACGTGTATTTCGACAACGTGGGCGGCCCGGTGACCGATGCAGTCTTGGAGCGGCTGCGCTACCGGGGGCGCGTGGCGATATGCGGGCAGATATCGCAGTACAATCTGGCGCGTCCGGAGCAGGGGCCTCGCAACTTGCGCTATCTTCTTACGAACCAGGCGAGGATGGAGGGTTTTCTGGTATTCAATTATGCGGCGCGCTATGAAGAGGCTCGCGGCAGGTTGGCGAGGTGGGTGGCGGACGGACGCGTGAAGTACCGGGAGGACGTGGTGGAGGGTTTCGAGCAGGCGCCTCGTGCGTTCATCGGGCTGATGCACGGGGCGAATTTCGGTAAGTTGTTGGTGAAGGCGGGGGAGTAAAAAGAGAGGGCAACTGTACCGGATCTCACCTGCCTGATAGTATGGCCGCCTCTGAGGAGAGATATGGAGAGCCTCGAACAAGCCTTCGGCAAGGTCGAAACAGCTGCGGACTCGGCGGCAAAGTCGGCGGCTGACTTGTCGCGGCTGGTGAAGCAGTTACAGAAGGCGGCCAGAGAGGGCAACATAGCGGCCATCAAGCGCTTGACTGGTCGAATGGAGGGGGCGTTGACGGCGGCCCAGCAGGGCGTAGAAGCCGCTGGTAGGTCCTGGCCCTGTGGGGAAGAGGAAGAGGAGCAGTATTTCAGGGACGACTACGCGGTGGAGCTTCGCCGCGCAGCGGGAGAGAGCGGCCTGGAGATCCACGAGCGGGACGGGCAGCTGTTCGCCCACCCATTCATCGTGAGAATCATGCCCGTAGAACGGGCGGTGAGAATCGACAGGAAGAAAGTGTCCGCGGTCCGGCCTTCTCACCTGGTTGGTTTGCTTCTGAAGAATCAGAAGAAGCCTCCGCGCCATTCGTCGGCCCGTTTCCTCGAGTCTTTGTACGCGGTCTATTCAGACATCGTGAGTGAAGAATCCCCAGACCGCATGATGAAGAGCGATCAGGGGCGCGTCGTGCGTTTGTCCAGGATCTACAATTTGTTCACCTCTTTGCCGGGCAGCAACCGCGAGTACGACCTGACGGACTTCGCGAGAGACTTGTACATGCTAGACGCGAACGGCCCCAGGGAAACCAGAAAAGGGGCCGAGGTGTCTTTTCCCGCTTCTACGGGCGCGAGGCGGTCAACAAACCTGATCTCCTTCGTCGGAAAGGATGGTCAAGTCATCGAGTATTACGGCGTCAGGTTTACCGGGACAGGCTGATGCCGAACACCATCCCGTACCAGGACTGGCTTCAGGTCATTATTGACGAGTACCTATCCACTTTCGTGAAGGAGGGAGGAGGGTCGATAAAATTTACCGTAACGCCCGACGACGTGAAACCGGGATTACGTCACGCGGTGAAAAAGCGTTGCGAGGAACTGAATTACCTCTTCGTTAGTTTGGACGCGGCGAAGGCCAGGACCATTCGGAGAACTTCGTCGGCAGGGTCGCGCCCGGTGGTTCCAGAAACTGCCAAGCCGGACCCGACAAGGATCCGGGCGCACATGCCACAGGATTTCTTCTTCGGTTTGGCGGGGCAAGTGGACTGGCGGAGTATGGCCCGCCGCTTTCTGCTCCAGCGCGCCGGAGAGAAAGATTTTCAGGTTGAAGGCATTGACCCCTGCTCCAGCGACAACGTCTTTGCCGCTATTGCAGAAGCCAACGGCATTGAACGAAAGTTCGTCCTTACGGAGCTCAGGCCGGAAATCGAACGAGAGATCGCAAAAAACGTCACGCTGGCAAGAGACTTCCGAGTAGCGATAAGTCAGCTTTGCTGGCTCGAAAACACATATACGGCCGGAAAATATGACGGTCAGCCTATCCTCGACTGGTTAACCGGCGCCAATACGAGAATCAGCCCTGTACGCCCCTTCTCCATATTCACGCCTATCAACCGGACTACTGCGCGGTACTTCATAGAGTCGACGCTCCAGTGGATCCGGTTGGTGGGCTACAGCGGAACGGTGATATTTCTGGACAATTCCAGAGTAACCCTGGCCTGGGATCCCAAGGACGGCCTTTGGCACTACACCAGAGCCATGGCGGTGGACCACTACGAATTACTGCGGGAGTTGATCGACGACGTGGAGCGGCTAGCTGGCACGATGTTGGTCGTAGCGACCAATTCCGGGTTCGTAGAGGAAAGTTCCTCGCGCAGGTCAAAAGGCTACGGCATCTATCCCGCGTTGCGCACTAGAATAATGAACGACGTTCGCGACAGAAATTTGGTCAATCCTGTAGCTTCCCTCGTACGGTTGTCCTGAAAAAGGCTAAGCAACATGCCTGCTGAAGACCGAGTCGCACGCTCCCGACGCGCCATTGAAGCTCTCCGCAACGGCGTACCCAACAGAGAGGCCGTGGAGTTTCTGGGCTGTAATCAACCGCAGGCGGAGAAAGAGTTTCGCCAGCTGCTGGGTGAAGCGGTAGATGAGGAAAGTCCACCATCCAACGTTTTGCGCATGATGGTTTCGGGTGATTTTGGAGCCGGGAAGTCCCACCTGCTCGCTCACTTCGAGCACATCGCACTTGAACAGGGCTTCGTCTGCAGCAAGGTGACCATCAGCAAGGAAACTCCCCTCTACGACTTGGGCAAAGTGTTCAAATCGGCGGTGGAAAACGGACGTATAAGAAATCGTAACGGACGCCTGATCGAAGAATTGGTACTGGCTACAGACCTAAGTTCCAAAGAGTACGTCAGCTTTTTCAAGTGGGCTAACGAAGCCGCCAAGAAAGAGCAGATCAACGGGATGTTCCCGGCCGCTCTAACCGTTCATGAACAGTCTAGTGAGCTGGAACTGAACAGCAAGATCGAGTCGTTCTGGGGAGGAGAACGGATAAAAATATCCGAGGTACGGGACGGACTCAGGCTGATCGGACAACCACGCACCTATCGTTTTCGAGCTCCCAAGGTCACTGAATTGCCGCCACAGTGCCTACGTTTCGTTACTGAGATGATCAAAGGAGCGGGTTACAGGGGTTGGGTAGTGTTTCTGGACGAAATAGAACTGATCGGTACCTACGCTCCTTTGCAGCGCGGCAGATCTTACGCCGAATTGGCTCGATGGCTGGGACAGTCTAAGCGCGGAACCTATCCTGGCCTGGTAGTCGTAGGTACGGTGACCGACGACTTCGCTTCTGAAATCATCAGTCCAGATGGTCCAAAGAAAGATCAAGACAACATTGAGCCAAGGTTGAGTAAAAGCCGCTATAAGGATGTCGCTGTCGATGCTAAAACCGGTATGCGCATCCTCGAAGACAAAAATACTTCGCTGGTTAGTCCCACGAATAACGACGTGAAAAACACTATAGAAAAAATGAAGGAGGTATACAGGACCGCCTACAACTGGCCCGCCCCGCCGGTGAAAATGGATGCCGGCGGCGCCGGGTTCCAGAGACGGATGCGATACAAGGTTCGGGCCGCCATCAATGAATGGGATTTGCTGCGGCACGATCCTGACTCCCGTCCAGAGACTGAGGGCGAGGAGTTCCGCCATGGCTACAAAGAAGATCCCGACATGGAAAAGAAAACCGGGGACGACGACGAGTAGAAACCGCTCACTTCCTTGCCTGATCGGATCCAGAATTGCCCATCCACGTTAACGATAGTACCGACGGCGGTCTCGTCAGCGCGGCGGCGTGGCTGCGATTCGTCGAAGAAGAAAACGGCAAAGGCATCCGCGGCGCGCTGCTTCATACGTCCGAGCAGAGTGAGCCGCTGGCGTTCTGCTTTACTCGCTTGAGGAGCATCGGCTCTTCCAGTGGAGCAACACCGGATAGCGGTCGAGACGCTCTGTCCACTATCGCGAAGTCTCTACTTCGGGCCGACGCGCGGTCGCCCGCGCTGATATTTGGCCTCATCAGCGAAATACCTCCTCAGGCGTTCACAGACGATCTGCAGGTCGGGGGGCCTATATGCCTTGTAGGACCAGACGAGGTTGTTGCACCGGCCAGTCGGGCGGGAAACGGTCTGTCTGGTGGAGGGCTCAAATTTCTATGGATGACAGAAAAACCCGAAGTGGGATCCTATGCACGGCGGTTCTTCGACGCGATGGTAGAAGAAGGTGACCCTTTTGAACCGTTCGAGCGTGTTGGGAAAGCGCTAAATGAAGCTTTCGCCGACAGGCGAATCCAGGCTGTGATGGCCGTTCCGGGACTTACAACAGTCGTCAATGTTTCACCGCTGATTGAACGATCCATAGAGTCTGGCGACTCTCTAGCGACGGCTGATCGAGTCGCACAACCTTTTGACCGTAACCCGGACGACCTTGAGTTAGCAAAGCGCATCTGGAAGGTACTGGCTGCTCCGCGAGAATTCTCCCTATATGGCGCGGGTATCCAACTGGAATGGCCGGGCGAGTTGATGCCCTTCCAGCAAGACGGCGTTCGGGCTTTGCTTGAGAGGGACAGGCTGCTGCTGGCCGACGACATGGGTTTGGGCAAAACTCTGCAGGCTATCGCGGCTTTGCGGGTTCTATATGCACAGGGAACGGTCAAGTCGTGTCTGATAGTGACCCCGGCCAGCATACTGGATCAATGGCGCAAAGAGCTGTACAAATGGGCTCCTGAGCTCGGGGCCATCATCGTCAGAGGCACGGCAAATGATCGAGAATGGCAGTGGGGTGCAGATGCAGGAATAAAGTTGGTTAGTTACGACACCCTGAGATCTGACTCTTCCTACTCGTATTCGCCGGCCCGCAAGCAGACTTGGGACGTGGTGGTGGCCGATGAGGCGCAGCGAATCAAGAATCGTAACGACACCAGCAACGCATTGAAAGAACTGCGAAGAAGCCGCTCCTGGGCGCTCACAGGCACCCCCATTGAAAATCATGAAGCGGAGCTGGCCTCGATCCTGGAGTTCGTAGACCACGGTGAGGATGGCCAGTTCAAGCATTACTGGCCGGGCGATGAACTGTATGCGCGTCATCGAGAATTGCAGCTTCGACGAAAGAAAGGGGAGGTACTGGACGACCTTCCACCCAAGCAGGTATCCAGGATCCCCATACATTTGACTGCAAATCAGCGCAGGAGCTATGACCGGGCAGAGAATGAAGGAATCGTCTTTCTGAAGTCACTCGGGGCTGAGGTCGGCGTGCAGCACGTGTTTGAACTGATTACACGCCTGAAGCAGATCTGCAACGCAGATCCCGAGACCGGAGAGTCCACGAAGTTGGAGGACATCAGGGACAGGCTCGGCTTGTTGGCGGCCCAGGGGCATAAAGCTCTGGTTTTCTCTCAATACATCGGCGACGCCTCCGGCGTCGGCGCAGCGGCCAGGTACTTACGAGAGTTCAACCCGCTGACCATCACCGGCGACATACCCCAGCAAGAGCGCGTGGAGATCATCGATCTGTTCAAGACCGCTGACGAGCACAAGGCGCTCGTGCTGTCGCTGCGCGCAGGCGGTTTGGGCCTGAACCTGCAAGAGGCGTCCTACGTGTTCCATCTGGACCGCTGGTGGAACCCTGCCGTAGAGCGCCAGGCTGAGGACCGGAGTCACCGCATCGGACAAACGGTCAAGGTCAACGTCATCAAGTATTCCTGTAGCGGAACTATCGAGGAGCGCATCGATAAGATTCTGGACACGAAGCAGGAGTTGTTCAGTCAACTCATCGATGACGTGTCACTTGACATGTCCACTCACATGAACCGCGAGGAACTCTTCGGTCTGTTCGATTTGAAACCAGCGCGCTGATCATGAAGAATCGATGGGCGGGGCGAACTTGGGCAGGTTGTTGGTGAAGGCGGGGGAGTAAGCAGGGGCCGGGGTGTGTCGTACCTTTTAAGCTCCCGCCTCGCGGGTGTAAGCTCGTAGGCGGTTGGGGGTCCCCGTCCCCGGCAAATCAATCGTGCAGGTCGTAAGCACTCGGGCGGTTCGGCATCCGCCGGCTGCGAATCACAATGCGGACGATGGCGCCGTCGGGGCGTCTACCTAGCCCAGGACAGGAGGCAGCGAGGTGGCAGTATCTTCAGAACCTGCTTATGGCGTGGTGGTTTCCAGGGACGTGATGCTGGAGATGCGGGACGGCGTTCGGCTTGCTACTGACGTGTATCTTCCGGCGAACCCGGACGGTTCGCCCGCGGATGGTCGTTTTCCGACGATCGTGGGACGCACGTCGTATTGACCGTAACCCGGACGACCTTGAGTTAGCAAAGCGCATCTGGAAGGTACTGGCTGCTCCGCGAGAATTCTCCCTATATGGCGCGGGTATCCAACTGGAATGGCCGGGCGAGTTGATGCCCTTCCAGCAAGACGGCGTCCGGGCTTTGCTTGAGAGGGACAGGCTGCTGCTTGCCGACGACATGGGTTTGGGCAAAACTCTGCAGGCTATTGCGGCTTTGCGGGTTCTATATGCACAGGGAACGGTCAAGTCGTGTCTGATAGTGACCCCGGCCGGCATACTGGATCAATGGCGCAAAGAGCTGTACAAATGGGCTCCTGAGCTCGGGGCCATCATAGTCAGAGGCACGGCAAATGATCGAGAATGGCAGTGGGGGGCAGATGCAGGAATAAAGTTGGTTAGTTACGACACCCTGAGATCTGACTCTTCCTACTCGTATTCGCCGGCCCGCAAGCAGCGTTGGGACGTGGTGGTGGCCGATGAGGCGCAGCGAATCAAGAATCGTAACGACACCAGCAACGCGCTGAAAGAACTGCGAAGAAGCCGCTCCTGGGCGCTCACAGGCACCCCCATTGAAAATCATGAAGCGGAACTGGCCTCGATCCTGGAGTTTGTAGACCACGGTGAGGATGGCCAGCTCAAGCATTATTGGCCGGGCGATGAACTGTATGCGCGTCATGGAGAGTTGCAGCTTCGACGAAAGAAAGGGGAGGTACTGGACGACCTTCCACCCAAGCAGGTATCCAGGATCCCCATACATTTGACTGCAAATCAGCGCAGGAGCTATGACCGGGCAGAGAATGAAGGAATCGTCTTTCTGAAGTCACTCGGGGCTGAGGTCGGCGTGCAGCACGTGTTTGAACTGATTACACGCCTGAAGCAGATCTGCAACGCAGATCCCGAGACCGGAGAGTCCACGAAGTTGGAGGACATCAGGGACAGGCTCGGCTTGTTGGCGGCCCAGGGGCATAAAGCTCTGGTTTTCTCTCAATACATCGGCGACGCCTCCGGCGTCGGCGCAGCGGCCAGGTACTTACGAGAGTTCAACCCGCTGACCATCACCGGCGACATACCCCAGCAAGAGCGCGTGGAGATCATCGATCGGTTCAAGACCGCTGACGAGCACAAGGCGCTCGTGCTGTCGCTGCGCGCAGGCGGTTTGGGCCTGAACTTGCAAGAGGCGTCCTACGTGTTCCATCTGGACCGCTGGTGGAACCCTGCCGTAGAGCGCCAGGCTGAGGACCGGAGCCACCGCATCGGACAAACGGTCAAAGTCAACGTCATCAAGTATTCCTGCACCGGAACTATCGAGGAGCGCATCGATAAGATTCTGGACACGAAGCAGGAGTTGTTCAGTCAACTCATCGATGACGTGTCACTTGACATGTCTACTCACATGAACCGCGAGGAACTCTTCGGTCTGTTCGATTTGAAACCAGCGCGCTGATCATGAAGAATCGATGCGCGGGGCGAACCTCGGCAAGTTGTTGGTGAAGGCGGGGGAGTAAGCAGGGGCCGGGGTGTGTCGGACCTTTTAAGCTCCCGCCTCGCGGGTGTAAGCTCGTAGGCGGTTGGGGGTCCCCGCCCCCGGCAAATCAATCGTGCAGGTCGTAAGCACTCGGGCGGTTCGGCATCGGCCCGCTGCGAATCACAATGCGGACGATGGCGCCGTCGGGGCGTCTACCTAGCCCAGGACAGGAGGCAGCGAGGTGGCAGTATCTTCAGAACCTGCTTATGGCGTGGTGGTTTCCAGGGACGTGATGCTGGAGATGCGGGACGGGGTTCGGCTTGCTACTGACGTGTATCTTCCGGCGAACCCGGACGGTTCGCCCGCGGACGGTCGTTTTCCGACGATCGTGGGACGCACGTCGTATGACAAGTCGAACCCGGTGATCTGGGTTGATCCGGTTGCGAACTATTTCACTCCGCGCGGGTATGCGGTGTTGCTTCAGGATCTGAGGGGACGGGGTCGTTCCGAGGGGACGGGGCAGTATTTCCATACTGCGAATGAGCTGGAAGGGCCGGACGGGTACGATACGATCGAGTGGGCGGCTGCGCGGTCGTGGTCGAATGGTCGGACGGGCATGGTGGGTTCGTCGCACGGCGGCATTGTTCAGAACATGGCGAGCCTGTACCGCCCGCCTCATCTCAGCGCTCTGTGGGTGGACGTGGCGCCGACGAACGCCTTCAAGTGGGAGGCAAGGCAGGGCGGGGCTATGGGTCTGCACATGTACGGGGCTATGTATCTGCACGGCTATGACTCGCAGGAGATCCAGGGCGACGCGGATGCGGTAAGGGGCATCGAGGAGGGGGCGGAGAGGCTGCGGGAGAGCATCCTCGAGATGCCGCTGCGGCCCGGGGGGACGCCGATCTCAGCGGTTCCGAACCTGGAGAAGGTGTTGTTCCACTACTACTACGATGGCGCATACAACGAGTGGTGGGCGCAAGAGTCTCTCGATCAGACGCCTCATTTTGCTCGCATGGCGGATATACCTGCTGTGTACAGTTCAGGTTGGTACGACCCGTTCGCGGCTGATGCGTCGGAGCAGTTTGCGCACATGGCTCGGCAGAACAGTTCGCCTCAACGCTTGTTGCTGGGTCCGTGGAATCACCAGAGGATGCGGGGGCGCGGGTCGAGCAGCGTGGGGGACGTGGATTTCGGCGAGGCCGCCAGGTGGGGGGATGAGGTGTACAACCGGGAGAGGCTGCGCTGGTTCGATAGGTGGTTGAAGGAGGTTCCGAACGGGGTGGATGATGATCCGCCGGTGCGGGTGTTCGTGATGGGCGGCGGGGACGGCCACAAGACGGCCAAGGGTCGATATTTTCACGGCGGCGAGTGGCGGTCGGAAGAGGCCTGGCCTCTGAAGCGTGCGAGAGCGTCGGCGTTCTACCTGCGCAGCGGGGGCGGGTTGTCGGAGGAGGCCGGGGGGTCTGAGCAGTCTTCGGTTTCCTGGGTACACGATCCGGAGCGGCCTATACCGACGGTGTGCGGGAACGTGACGGGGTTCTACGAGTGGTTGAAGCTCCCGGAGGGGATCGACCGGGCGTACGTGCCGCCTCGGGCGCGGATGCGGTCGATGATCTATGACGGTCCTCGGCATCTAAAGGAGTCGTCGGACGCGGTGGGCGCGAGGAAGCCCTTCGGGTTGCTGTGCGACCGCGACGATGCGGCGGTGTTCCGGTCGGCCCCGCTGGAGACGGACGTGGAGGTCACCGGGCCTATCGAGGTTAACTTGTGGGTATCCTCATCGGCCGTGGACACTGATTTTACGGCGCGGTTGGTGGATGAGTGTCCGTCGAACGAGGATTACCCTGATGGTTATCACCTGCCGCTTGCGGACTCGATATTGCGTATGCGGTTCCGGGATGGTTTCGAGGAGGAGAGGTTGATGGAGCCTGGTCGGGCGTATCCGGTGAGGATCGAGTTGCCGCCTGTTTCCAACGTGTTCAAGGCAGGTCACCGTATAAGGCTGGACGTTGGGAGCAGCAATTTTCCTCGCTTTGACGTGAATCCCAACACCGGTGAGCCGCTAGGCCGGCATACTCACACTGTGCGTGCAACGAACACGGTGTACGCGGGCGGAGCGCGTGCGTCGCACGTAGCGCTGCCGGTGGTGGAGTAAGGGGGCTAGCCGATCCGGGTGCGGTACTTTTGCTTGATCGCCGCGGAGATGTCTGACGCTTCAGTACTGTAGACGTCGAAGTCGGCTATGTTGTGATGCCGGATACCGATTTGGTATTCGATGCCGCCGCGATGCTGGGGACTAAGAAGGTTATTGGTGCGTATTTCGTCATTCGCCATTACCCAGTATACAATCCGGTCCACCCATACTCCGATGAAAATGAACACGTCGCAGATATCGAGTTTCAACTGCTGATAGTTGAGCCAGAAAGGGGCGGACGATTCCCATTCCAGGGCCTTTTCTGCAAGCGGTGTGCCGGAGAGTTTGGAATTCACAGCTCGCGCAGCTTTCACTTCAACCCGAATGCCGTCCAGCCATAGGTCATATTGGCCGTTGAAGTCAGGGTCAAGTTCCTTGTCAGGTTTCCGAAAGTCCTGACTCAGGCTGAGGAGATGGTCTTCTCCCCATTTCTGTCCGAAGATTCTGGGGCCAAGCTCAAATAGCTTAAGATATCGATTTGTGGATACATAGTTCTCTCGCAACGCTTCGTACTCAGCAAACGACAGAATTTTACGATCCACCAGAAAAGTTATGATATATTCATATTCATTAAATGGAAAAACGGAAACAAGGCCGCAAAGACGCGCTTGCAGAAGCGCCTTGTCGCTTCTGGATAGTCGGTCTCCAATTTGATTGAGAGAATCGCGTAGTCGTTTCCGGTTCATAGCGAGTTATGTATCCCGTTTCTTACAGTCGAGTTCAGGAAACGGGCTACGCCATTGCCACCCGGTTTCGCCCGTCGCCCGGTAATGCTCAAGGCGCCGAATCGTGATCTCTGCAAAGATTGGATCGACGTCGCACGTGAAAGCGGTTCTGTCAAGCCTTTCAGCGGCGAGCAGCGAGGTACCGGAGTGAGCAAAAGCATCAATGACCACATCGTCTTCGGCGCTACTCGTCTCTATCAATCTTTGAATAGCAGCAAGAGGTTTCTGGGCGTAGCAACCGGATACATTCTCTTGCATACGATAGAAGACTTGCTGAATATCTACCCACACGTTGCCGGGCCGGATTGTGTTTGATCTACTTCGTTCGATATTCTCGGTAACCTGGCCTGCTATCGTCTTGTAGTAGCCTTTGAGTATCTTGGGTATATCGGTGTACACTACGCGAAAATCCGGTTGTCCGATTGTGTAGTGCAGCAATTCTTGGCGTACCCACATCCAGTTGCCTTGAACGCCATAGCCTCTTTGATTGCGAACTGTAATAAAGTTCTTGGGCGTGAGTTCTCTGAAATCACGTATCAGGATCATCAAGTCAGGCAAGGGCTGGAAGTTATCCCGATAATCGGCTCCAACCCAGCAATAGAAATGAGCGTCCGACGCCATCACTTTCAAGGTCGAGCCTAGCCATCTTCTTGAAAAATCCAGATAGGACTGCAAGTCGGTTTTTGGGAGGCCGTTGGTGTTAATGTTTCCGACCGCTATATTGTATGGAGGATCGTTTATAGCCAAGTCTGCCTTGGAGCCGTTCATCAAAAGTTGGAGGTCACTCTCGACAGTTGCATCCAGAACGCCTACTCGATGCCCTCGCAGTGAGTCTTTCCAAACTTCGCCGTATTGGAGACGGCATAGGGGGAGTATCCGTTCCCGGAGCTGGGGATTGCAGTCCAGGCGCGGCAGTTGCTCGGCAGTTGCGCCTTTTCGACTCGGAGACATGCGCTTATTGGCCGGCCCCTGCAGCAATACTCCCTGGCGCCTATCTCCGGGCATCAACCGACTCCTGCCTGTACTTGTTCAGGCATGGCAGCGTAAGCACACTGTACAACTCTTCACAAGATTGCGGCGGCCACCGGGCGCGTAGACTCCGGCCCCTGGCGCAGTGGCGGCCGGGGCGCGGCCTCTAGACGGGCAGGTATCTTATGCAGACGGGCATGGGTACCTGGGCGACGTGTCCGGTCGGGGTGAGCAGTCCTGATCGAGGGTTGCGCCGGAACGAGACTATGGTGTCGGAGTCCTGGTTGGCTGCGAGCAGGTAGTTGCCGGTGGGATCGATACCGAAGTTTCTTGGGGTCTCGCCTTGGGTCGGTTCGCGGTCGACCGGGGTGAGGGCGCCGGAGGAGTCGTCGAATGCGAATATAGCGATGCTGTGGTGGCCTCTGTTCGAGCCGTAGACGAACCTGCCATCGGGCGCGAAGTGCACGTCTGCGGTGGTGTTGTCTCCAGTGAAGTTCTCTGGCAGCGTGGAGGCGGTTTGCAGGTGGGTGAGGGCTCCGGTGGCCGGGTCGCAGGCGTAGGATGACAGGGTGGATCCAAGTTCGTTGATGAGACATGCGAACCGGCCTGATGGGTGGAAGTCGAAGTGTCTTGGGCCTGCTCCCGGGGCTGCGTCCACCGATGGTTGGGCCGCGGGCGAGAGTTTTCCGGCGGCGGGGTCGAGTTGGTAGACCATTACGCGGTCCAGGCCGAGGTCTGCGACGTAGACGAAGCGGTTGGCGTCGTCGATGGTGACTGAGTGGGCGTGCGGCCCTTCCTGGCGGGCGGGGTCGACGTTGGAGCCGCCCTGGTGCTGCACTTTGTCGGACGCCTCGCCGAGTCTTCCATCGGGCAAGATCGGAAACACAACCGCACTGCCGGATTGATAGTTGGCGGCCATCAGACAACTGCCCGTGGCGTCGACCACGGCATGGCATGGCGCTGTACCCAGGGAGGACTGTCGGTTGAGAAAGGTCAGTTCGCCGGAAGTTCGGTCGATGGCGTAAGCGAGGACGGCGCCTGCGTTCTGGTCATGCGAGTCTTCGATTTCCGACGTTGCGTATAGGAATTGGCCGTTGGGGTGGATAGCAAGGAACGATGGGTGTTCGATCCCTCCGATGACTGCGGTCTGGCGGATTTTTCCGCTGGCGTCGTCCATTCTGAAAGTGTAGATACCCTGGCTATCGGTGTGGGTGTAGGTTCCCACGAACAGGAGGGTCTCACCGGCAGTTGCATTCGACATGTTTCACCTCATACCGCCGGCCTACGTCGATCCGAGGCCGTTCCAATCGCGTTGCGGATGCCATCTCGTTTAGGGATGCAACTTATCACAGGCAGGCGTGCAGACTGGCGACAGGGTTACGGCACTGCATGCAGCCGGACAGATTCATGGGCAGTTTGAAGATTCCTTGACAATTGCCGTGGAAAATTCCTGCGGCCAGGCGCTTTCATACAGTTTGGAGTTCTTGGGTCGGCCCGCCGAGTACCCTAGCGACGCGGGAAGCCAGGCAGGGCGCGGCGTCTCCTAGGATAGAATGGCAGAGATAACGGGATAGGAAATGCGATTCATCGTCATGGGAAGCCGCGGGATATGACCACAGAATCCACAACGGGCGATAGGTCAGGGCGTGTTCGGAGGCTGATCCGAGAGTGGAGAGGCCGGGGCGCCGTCTTCGCGTTTGTCCTCGTCGGCTTTGGGCTGATCGGGTATTTTGGGGTGGGCTATCTGACTCGATCGTCGGAGGAGATCGCGGCTGAGACTCGGCAGCTTGTCCCCGTGCGCCGTGGAGACCTCGTCGATTCCGTGACTACGAGCGGGACGGTCAGTTTTCCGGAGCGCAAGACTCTATCGTTCAGCATTTCCGGGACTATCGCGGAGGTCTCAGTTTCCGAAGGGCAGACGGTAAGGAAAGACGCTCGGCTGGCGTCATTCGGCGAGGCGACGTTGGCGGCATTGTCTTTGGAAGTTGCGAAAGCGGAATCGGATCTAAATAAGAGTCGCAAGGCTCTGAAAGACCTGTCAGTAGACCCGCTCGACATCGCTCAGGCCAGGTCCGACCTCGAAACTGCGAAGATCGAGTTTCAGGAGTCGAGGGATGCTCTGAAAAAGCTTCTGGAAACCCCGGTAGTGGAAGCGTTCGACATCGCTCAGGATGAGGCCAGGTCCGACCTGGTAGACGCGGAGATTCAGGTTCAGGAGGCGCGGGAAAGCCTGGAGAATCTATCGCGAGTGGATGAGGCCGACCGTGTGGCGGCGGATTTGGCCATTTCCGAGGCGGAGTTGGCTATCCAAAAGGCCCGTGACGACCTGGAGAAGCTGAGCGCTCCTCCGAAGGAGTTCGACGTTCTCCTAGCTCAGCAGGCAGTTGAAATCGCCCGGGAGCAGCATGCCCACGCGCAGGCGGACCTGGCCAGCGCGGAAAAAAGCGAGGCCAAGAAAGTTTCGGACGCTGCCAAGTCCTTCAAGGATCGCGAGAAGGATTACTCGACCACCTTTCAGGGCTGGCTAGGTACGACGCTGAGCGCGGATGAGTTGGCGATGGCTCCCGCGGACGTGCTGTCGTCCTGGGATGCGGACCTAGACGCCATCTTTACTACGCCAGCGGGTTTTGACTTCCGTCTTGGCCCGTTGGCGCCGGTTGATGATCCAGATACTCGGTGGGATGAGAGCCTCGTCTTCGTATGGAACGTGCTGAGTTTCTATCGCGTGGTGGGTACGTGTGAGGATGGCGCGCCGAGTGCGAGTAGCAACACGCGCTGTGTGATGGACACGTTGAAGAAGAGTTGGGATGCGCTGTCAGATGCGCGCAAGGCGCTTGAAACCGCCGAGGCTAACGCTACGAAAGCGGTCACGTCCGGCCGCAGCGCGGTCGACACTGCCGAGCGTGCGCTGGACGATGCGGTGGATGCGGTGTCGAAGCTCCAGGAGACCGCCAGTTTGGAGGAGATCAGAGTGGCGGAAGACTCGTTGCGCAAGGCGGAGGAGGATCTGGCGACTGCACAGGAATCAAAGGAAACTCTGGGCGTTCCCAAGGAGATAGAGCTATCCAAGGCTAACGCGGTGGTGCAACGGGCCGAATTGAACGTGAGCAAGGTGCAGAAGGCCCTTGCCGACCTGCTGAAAAAGGAGAGTGAAGGGCTTGACGAGACCAAGGTTTCCAAGGCGGAGGCCGCGGTAAGCAGCGGCGAATTGAACGTGGAAAAGGCCCAGAAGGCTTTGGACGATATGGTTGCGAAGGAAGATGAGGATGCCGTTGAGGTCTTGTTGGCCGAGGCCAACATCCGCGAGGCGGATGCCAGGCTTGCAAAAGCAAAGGCGAATATGGGGAAGGGCACGATCCGCGCCCCCTTTGCCGGGGTGCTGACAAGCGTGAAAGCGGAGGAGGGCGATACAGTTGAGGCGGGGGCCGAGATGTTCGAGATCGTGGACGAAACGGTGGTAGACATACTGGCTGAAGTAGATGAGATCGACGTGCTGAAGCTATCCGTGGGTGCGGAAGCTTCGATATCGCTGGACGCGCTGTCCGGGCGGGAATTGGTGGGAATTATCAAGAAGATCGGCGATTCGAAAAGGAATCAGGGCGTGGTGAGTTACCCGATCACTATTCGCGTCGAGCCTCCGGAGGATGTTCGCTTGAGAGGCGGTCTGAGTGCGACGGCGGAGGTGACCATCGGTCGGCAGGACGACGTTCTTCTCATACCTTCTCAGGCGGTGGGCGGCTCTTTCACGCGTCCTACGGTGGAGGTGGTGGAGGGGGACTTGACGAGGACGGCGCCGGTGGAGTTGGGCTCAAGCAATGATTTCTGGGTGGTTGTGGAGTCCGGCGTGTCGGAGGGCGACGTGGTGGTCATGAAGGTGGTTGCGCAGCAGAGTTCGTTCTTTGGGGGTCCGGGCGGGGCGGGATTCACGGCAGTGGAAGTAGTGGAAGTAGAGCCATAGGTTGGGGCAATGTCAGAGAATTCGGTCAACAGGGTCATAGAGGCGTCCGGCCTGGCTCGTCATTACGCGGTGGGGGAACAGGTAGTGCGCGCGCTCGATGGAGTGGACCTGTCGGTAGAACGGGGGGAGATGATAGCGATCATGGGTCCTTCCGGGTCTGGCAAGTCGACGTTGATGAATCTTCTGGGCTGCCTGGATACTCCGACGGCCGGAGATTACCGGCTGAATGGTGAACACGTGGGATCTGCGTCGGACGACCGTTTGTCTGTACTTCGCAACCGCTCTATTGGTTTCGTGTTCCAGAATTACAACCTTCTGCCGAGGATCAACGCGGTCGGTAACGTAACGCTGCCGCTCCACTACGGGGGCAGGAGTTCGGGCACTTCGGCGGCAGCGCGGGCTGCTCTGGCGAGGGTTGGATTGGCGGATAGAGCGGAACATAAGCCAACGGAATTGTCCGGAGGCGAGCAGCAGCGTGTGAGCATTGCGCGTGCGTTGGTGAATGAGCCGAGCCTGATTTTGGCAGACGAACCGACCGGGAACCTGGATAGCGTAACTACGATGGAGGTGATATCGACGCTTCAGGATCTGAACTACCGCGACGGCATAACGCTGCTGATGGTGACTCACGATGCTGAGATTGCGAATTCAGCGAAACGGATCATTTCGTTTCGGGACGGGCGCATAATCGAGGACAGGGCGATCGAACAGGTGCGGTTATAGCCGGCGAGATGGTTTCAGGAGGGCCGAGGTGAACCCCGCGATAGTGGCTCTGACGGCCTTGCACGCTCTGACGGCCAACAGGCTGCGGGCAGGTTTGGCCCTGCTTGGGATCGTGATAGGGGTGGCATCGGTGATAGCGGTGGTTGCCCTGGGGCGGGGCGCGCAGGAGTCGATCACGAGTTTCATCGAGGATCTGGGCACAAATATGCTGACCGTCCAGCCGGGTGGATCGGAGGAAGGGCTCTTCTTCAGGGGATTCGGCACTGCCAAGTCTCTCACGCTGGACGACGCCGCTTTTCTGGAGGACAAGGTATTTGCGCCGGCCGTGGGTCTGGTAGCTCCAGAGATCAATTTCTGGGGTCAAGCCTCCGCCTTACAGAACAACATGCCGATCCAGGGCGTGGGGGTGACGTCGGAGTATCTGGAGGTGCGCAATTTCACTCTGGCTTCCGGTCGCAACATTTCACCGGCGGACGTAATCAACCGCACGGAGGTTGTGGTCATCGGGTCTCGCGTAGCCCAAACGCTCTATGGAGCGCGAGATCCGGTTGGCGCGGCGGTGCGTATAGACGGCCGAGAATTCACCGTGGTGGGTGTACTGGCTAGCAAGGGAGATGAGGAGTCCGGGTTCTTCTTTGGCTTCGGGAACGACACGGTACTTGCGCCGATAACGACAGCCCATTACCGGCTGAATTTCGACCGCAGCTCGGGCGGTGGGGTGGCAGTGGACACGATATATCTCCAGGCGGTAGACGAAACCTCCGTAGACGCTGCGGCTAGTCAGATCGAGACGGCGCTGAGGCTTCAGCACGAACTTGGGCCGACTGACGAGAACGACTTTACGATCACGAACCAGGCTGAAGTCCTGGCCGCGCTGGAGAACACCGGGCAGGTATTCGTCATATTTCTGGGTGGGATAGCGGGTGTTTCTCTACTGGTGGGCGGGATCGGGATCATGAACATAATGCTGGTGTCCGTGACTGAACGTACGAGGGAGATCGGCATCAGGCGGGCGGTGGGCGCGAAGCAGCGCGACATCCTGCTCCAGTTCGTATTGGAAGCGGTGCTGCTTACTCTTGGGGGCGGGCTGATCGGGATTGCGGCGGGCATCGGCATCGCCTCGTTGATGAATAACTTTGATCTTGGCGGGGAACAGCTGACCACCGTGGTGTCTGCAAACACAGCTTTGCTTGCTCTGGGAGTCTCTGTGGGGATAGGTCTGATCTTTGGGATTTCTCCTGCGATACGCGCCGCCAGGCTGAACCCGATCGAGGCTCTTCGCTACCAGTAGCGCTGCCTCGGCAAATGAGGGGGTCGATAACCGGAATGATGAAGCTGATATTGATTGCAGCAATAGTTGGCCTGGCGTGTGGAAGCGGGGCCGGCGGGATACGCATCTGGTTGGAAAGCGACGATCCTGCCCAACTGCAGGGGGTTGAGATAAATCCACCTGCCGAGTTGCCTGCTGGGCCTCCCACGCCGCGTGCTCGGCTGCAGGGGGTTGAGATAAATCCACCTGCCGAGTCTCCCGATGAAGGGGATGGGGGAGAAAACGGCGAGTTGGGGGAGCAAGGTTCGGGAATAACGATTCCTCGGGACCAACTGCCCCCCGGTATGGAGATACCGGAGGATTTCGATGGCGGCACGCTCACCCTGCCCGACGGTTCCGAGATCGAGGTTGAGGTGGACGAGGAAGGCAATTTCGGGATAAAGGCTCAGCGAATAGCGATTCCGCGGGAGCTACTACCCCCAGATATGGAGATACCGGAGGATTTCGAGGGCGGCACGCTCACCCTGCCCGACGGTTCGGAGATCGAGGTCGAGGTGAACGAGGATGGCGATTTCCTGATGGAGGCTCCGGTCGGCATGATTCAGCCTCCTCCCGACAACTGAGGCCCCCCTGGAGGGGATGGAGGCGGGTTCATCGTCCAAGACGGTCGGTCATGGGGTAAGGCCGTGTTCCTTCGAGATAAGGCCAGGATCCGCTGATCGTGGAGTGAGGAGGGTTATCTTCGCGGTTGAGCAAGCCGGAAGGGAGCAGCTCGCATAGCGACCGCCTGCAATCGGCGCGGCGCCTGGTTGCCGGACGCGTGCGCGATTTTCCGGGGCCGGGGCCGCGAGGCCGGGAGGGTTTCTAGTTGATTTTGGGGTCGGTGTAGGTGTCGACGGGGTCTATTTGATCGGGGCTGAGTTCTCGAAAGGTCTTGCGGTATACCTGCAGGCGGAAGCGGGCGGCGTCTACGACGAATACGCGGAACTGGTCGTCGACCTTTACGGTGGTGGGTCTCCAGAAGCGTTTTTCACGGTCGAGGTCGGGTATGTAGTCGCGCCATCGGAGCATGTCCGGATTGGACATGAGTCGGTTTGCGCCGAGTTCGTTCATAGGCGCGTCTCCGATGAGCGTTTCGATGAACAGCCCCCGGTGGTTGAACTGCACGATGCGGTCGTTGCCCCGGTCGCAAACGTATACGTCTCCGTGGGCGTCGACTGTGACGTCGCTGGGCCTGTCGAGCGGGGTCTTGTCCGGGCCGAGTGTGTCGAACACGTGTAGCAGTTCTCCGTCAGGGGTAAAGCGCTGCACGCGGTCGTTTCGCCAATCTGCGACCAGCACTGAATGGTCAAATGGGTCGACGGAGACTCCCCATGGGTAGTTGAGTTGGCCTGGTTGGTTGCCCACGCTGCCAAATCCGCGCAAGTATTCTCCGCTGCGGGTGAAGTGTTGTACGCGTGAGCTGCGCGTGCTTACGACCCATAGAGTGTCATCGGGCTGCCACTCTATACCGGCCGGGGCGTTGAGCTGGCCGGGTTCGTCTCCGGGTTGCCCCCAGAAGTCTTGCACTGCGCCGTCCACGTCGGTGAGGACGACCTTGTTGGCGTGCTCGTCGGTGAAGAAGAGGGTTCCGTTCCTATCGGAGTCGCAGCAGACCGGTCCGGGGAATTTTTCCTGGTCGCACTGCTCGTATTCTCCATTGACCGACAGGTAGACGTTGGGTTCGAATTTGCCTTCTATGTTGCATTTTGCGAACCGCACTCTTTCGAAGAGGCCGGCGCGCGCGTCGACTTTGTTGAGCACGTAGTACCAGCCGTCATTTCCGAATGCCAGGTCTAGGGCGCCGTATAGTCCGTCCACAAAGGCGCGCTGGCCTATAGAGGTGACGAAGACGTGGCCCATGCGCAGCAGGTCCGGGTAGGCCGCTTCCGAGGCTTTGGAGGGGAATATCTGTGTAACCATTTGCTCAGTTGAGTGGGCTGATCATGCCCTGGAATCTCTCGAAGGATCCGTTGACGATGGGTTCCGGCTGCATGTGGAACCAGTCGTCGATTATGGTGGAGTATATGCTTCTAAAGTCGTTGTTGTAGTGGAGGTCTCCGCTGAGCTGGTTTGCGGGGTCTAGGGAGGGGTACTCTGCGTACATGCCTCCGTTGACGCGTTCTCCAATGAGAAAGGCTCCGCCGCCCGATCCGTGGTCGGTGCCGTTGCCGTTGTCCCTGACGCGCCGTCCGAATTCGGTAAATACGAGCATGACGACTTCTTCAGAGGCGTTGTGCTCGCGCAGATCTGCGAAGAAGTCTGATACGGCGCGGGAGAGCTGCCGAAGGAGACCGGTCTGTGTTCCCATCTGAGCGCCGTGGGTGTCGAAGCCTCCGAGTTCAGCGTAGAAGACTCGTGTGCCTATGTTTGCGGTGTGTACCTGCGCTATGCCCCTTAGGCTTTGCGCCAACTGGTCATCGGCGTACTCGACGCTGGAGGAGTATTGCGCTGGTACGGGCTTGAGCATGTCCACGCCTGCCAGTGCATCGACTCCGGTCTGGCCGATGTGGCCCAGGGTCATGTTGGCTTCTGCGAATTCCTCCGGGGCGTACATGCGGGTGAAGACGTTGATCGCTCGGCGCTGTCTGCGGCCGGACATGCTGGTGAGGAGCCCGTAGCTTTCGAGGTCTCTGACTGACAGGGCCGGGGTGCCGGAGAGGTACATGGCTCTGGGCAGTCCCTGCCCGAAGCTTATACCGGTACAGACGTTTTGCTTCTGCGGGTCGAGTTCTCTGATGATACGTCCCAGCCAACCTTCCGGTATGACATTGGTCGGCTCAGCGGTGTGCCAGATGTCCATGGAGCGGAAGTGGGAGCGGTCAGGGTTTGGGTATCCGACGCCTGCAATGATGGCGAGGTTTCCCTGGTCGTAGATTTCCTTGAAGGAGGTCAGGGCGGGATGCAGTCCGTATTGGCTATCGAGGTGCAGGAGGTCGGTTTCGGGTATTCCGACCGTTTTCCTGAAGTCGTAGTAGAGGGGTTCTCCGTATGGTACGACGGTGTTCATGAAGTCGTTTCCGCCGGACAGCTGCAGCACGACGATTACCGGGTCTTTGATTGTGTTGCCATTCGTGGGTGTCATTTTGGAACTCCTCAGGCCATCTGGAACTCACGTGATGATGCGACGTACTCGAACATGCGGGTCACTGCCTTGTCGAAGGACTCGTTTCCGGGGGTTGCGTTAATTTCTCCGGCGTCGTCGAGTATGACTCTGCGGCTCTTGTCTTCAAGTTTCCAGCAGCCCAGTTCGTATAGACATGCGTCGAGCAGTTGCTCGGCGGTAAAGGATGGCCGCATTTCACCGACGTGGTCGATCATGTTTCGCACGCCTGGGTGGCCGTCGTCGCCGAGGCGTTCCACTGCGAAGTTGACGCGCTCTATGAGGAAGGAGGAGTCGATCCACTCTCGGCCTGAGTGCCATCCCTCAACGGTTGGCGGATTGAGAGGTTCCTGACCCATAGCCTGGGATGCATTCACCAGGTATCGGATGCCGAATTCGTATGGGTCTCGGTGCTGTCCGTTCAGGGTGATGGTGTTGACGACCAGTTCAACCGGGCTTCTGACGCGATTGAATCGGGCGTTCTTGAAGTAGTGAGAATTGAACAGCGCTCTGAGCATCTCGGTCAGTTCGTAGCCTGAGTCGAAGTAGACGCGTGCGAGCGCGTCTATGGCCTCGTCGTCGGGGTCGTCTGCGACGAAGTATCCGTATAGGGTGGCAGCCACGTAGCGTGCGGTGGCGGGCTGTTGCACTACGATATCTACGACGTCGCTTCCGTTGAAGTTTCCGGATTCTCCGAGGAAGGATTTTTCTGCGTATGCGTGGTCGTCGGGTCGGAAGACGTAGCCGGATTCATACCAGCCGTTGGGGTACCTGGGGATGGTTTGCTTGATGGTCCACCCGGTGAAGGCGTGCGCTGCGGCCTGTACGTCGTCTTCGGTGTAGTTTCCGCGCCCCATGCTGAAAAGTTCCAGCAGTTCGCGTCCGTAGTTCTCGTTGATGGCCCCGTGGTGGTTTGTTTGCTGATCGAGCCAGTAGATCATCGCGGGGTCGCGAGAGAGTTCTGCGAGGAGGACGTGGAAGTTTCCAAGTCCTTTGTCTCGGAGCATTTCAAGGTGGTTGCGCATCATGAGCGGGTTGGTGACCTTGGATGCTGCGGTGGCAAAGCGGTTGTGCCACATGAGGGCGACCTTTTCCTCGAGTGGCCGCCTGGTGTTGATCATGCGGTAGAACCATTTCTTGTTGGTCCACCAGTAGTCCTCTTCGTTGGCGTGTTCCAGGTGGAATCGTGCCAGTAGGTCCTCTTCGGGGCGTTCATGGCGTTCCACGTGCAAGAGGTCTTCGACGAGGTCTTCGTATCTGAGCTCGGCGAGTGGTTCCAGTTGCCAGGCAGGCAGGCCGAAAGCGGCTCGGCGCATGAGGTGCGCTACGAGGTCTATATCGGTGCGAGTGGAGGTAGTCATATAGTCGCCTCCTGAATCAGGGGCAGGGCCGGTACACGGCGCCCGTCTCGACACTTTGGCCTATGTTACAGAAATTTCGATATTCGAGTGAAGCGGTGTTGTTGTACGAAGAGAAGGCATTGCGGTTGACGAAAGGGGCCAGTTGATCATCTCTGCGGCTTATTTTTCTGCGAGTTTCGCATCATGGCCTCTCACGGTATTCCATGCAGAACAAGATGCTTGCCGTATGGAACTGAAGCGAGTTTCGCATCACGGCTTCTCGCGGTATTCCAGGCTGTCCGCGGTCGAAGCTGTACAGTGGGATATACCGCAACGGTATGACTCCTCGGTTGAAAAGAAGAGGGGGTTGCGCGTTTTCATGGGATAAGAGCGCGTGAAGAAAGGCGCGCAGGGTTGGACCGCCGTGAGGGAGAGAGGCCGGTAAGGAATCCTGGAGGCAGGCTGAGCGGTTCGCTGAAGAGGTATAACGTGAACATTCCGGACGTTGTGGTGATTGGCGGTGGAGTGTGCGGGTGCGCGTTGGCGCGAGAGCTGAGGCTACGCGGGGCGAGCGTGAAGGTGATGGAGCGCGATGAGGTGAGCGCGCACGCTTCGGGCAAGTCCTGGGGCGGGTTGTATCCGGCTTCCGGCGCGGGCATACCCGGCCCGTTGTCTGAACCGGCCCGGGCCGCGGGCGAACGCCACCGGGAATTGTATGAGGGCCTGGTGGAAGAGACGGGCATCGATTATCAGCTGGCGCCTGTAGAGTCGATCGCTCTGGCCGACGGAGAATCGGGTTTTGCTTCGCTTCAGGCTGAAGAGGCTCGGCTACGGGGAGCCGGCTATACGGCCGAGATCTTGACCCCTGCCAGTTTGTACGAGCTGGAGCCTGGGATAGTTCCCGGTATGACGGGGGGATTGCTACAGGGCTGCCAGCAGGAGCTGGATTCCCGGAAGTTCACGCGGGCGTTGGCGGAGTCTGCCCGCTTTCACGGTGCGGAGTTCATGAGGGGAAACGCGGTATCGGTCAGGATCGCAGGTAGGCGGGTGGAGGGCGTTTTCACAGAGTCGGGGGAGATGGTCGAGGCTGGTTGCGTAGTCATCGCTACGGGGCCGTGGGCCGGTAGTTCGCTGAGCGGCGCGGAGTTGAGTTTGCCTATCAGGCCGGTGAAGGGCGAGATTTTGCGGCTCAGACTGGCTGGCGACGGATTCCGCCGTCGGATAGGCATGGGCGGATACAACGTTGGGAGAAAGCCGGACGGATTGGTATGGGCCGGTACTACGGAGTGGGAGGTTGGGTTCGATGAGGCGCCGTCTGCGGCAGGACGGGAAGATATTCTCTCCGGCGTATCGAGGTACGTTGCAGGGGTTGGTTCGGGGGAGGTCGTGGAGCACACCGCTTGTCTGCGCCCGGTATCGCCGGACGGGCTGCCCATTGTGGGTGGCTTCGGCCCCTGGGAAGATCTTTACGCGCTTGCGGGGGCGGGCAAGAAGGGCGTTTTGCTAAGCCTCGTGCTGGCCGAGATGCTGGCAGGTCTCATCCTGGTTGACCGGGCAGGTATGCCTGTCCCGCCAGAGTTGTCGCCGGAGCGCTTCGGGCTCTGAGGCTTGGGCGGCGCTTTCGAGGACCTCGAGGCGCCGGCCTGGGGGTTCCGGGGCGCTGCAAGGCAGGCGCTCACCGAGTGGGGGGCGCGCCGGAGAAGATGCCGGGTTCCGCCCGGAACGGCGGCGGGTGGAGCGACAAGGCGGCAGCGCTTTTTAGCGCGACACCGCGCACCCCTATACGCGTCGGTATGTGGTTTTTGTCGTGCGGCTGTTATTGGGCGGTGTAGCCGCCGTCTACGGTGAGGCAGGTTCCCGTAATGAAGGATGCTTCATCGGATGCGAGGAACAGGGCCGCGGCGGCGATCTCTTCGGGCTGTCCAAGGCGTCCCATGGGGTGGCGCGATTCGAGCATATCCAGAGTGTCGGGGTCGTCAGTCAGGGATTTGGTGAGTCCTGTGTATACGAACCCCGGGCACAGTGCGTTGACCCGGATGCCGCTCTTGGCGAGTCCAATGGCCATGTCCCTCGTCATCTGTACGACGCCTCCCTTGCTGTGCGGGTAGGGGTTGAAGCCGTCTGCGAAACCTTGCGGGTAACCGACCAGGCCTATGATGGATGCAAGGTTCACGATGGAGCCTGAGCGTCGTTTCTTCATGTGCTCTACGGTCAGTCGGGCCATCATGTAACTTCCCTTCAGATTGATGGCTATGACCCAGTCCCACTTTTTCTCGAAGTCCCATTCGTCGGGTGCATAGCGGGGCGTGACTCCTGCGCTGTTTAGCAGGACGTCTATCCTTCCGAAGCGTTCGATGGTCTTTGCGACCATTCGCTCGCAGTCATCCCTTAGCGAGACGTCGCCTGAGATGGCGGCGCTCTGCCCTCCCCGTTCTCGTATGGTCTCGGCTACGCGGGCGGCAGAATCGGCGTCGAGGTCTGCTGCGAGGATGAGGGCGCCCTCTGCTGCAAACATATGCGCGGAGGACTTGCCGATTCCCGAACCGGCTCCGGTAATGAGGGCCACTTTCCCGTCGAGTCGTCCCATGTGATTCCTACTGTCTGTGTTTGACGAATCTGCAATTGCTCTCTACGAATCGTAGTACCGGGGCTTCAAGCGGTCAAACCTGCGCTGCGCTGCGCCGCGCGCGGCTTGTCAGAGGGCGGATCGCGATCCGCCCCTACGGAGGTGATAGAAGGTTGCTCTGTCGCGGTATCCTGCGGTTACGGGCCTCACCGGTTGCGGGGAATGTTCCGAGGCGGAGGGGCCTTGAGGGTGAGGGGCTGTTGGGCAAGGTTGTCATGGGGCAGTTTGGTGTCGCGTTCACGTTCTGGCAGACGAGACAAGAAAGCGGTCAGGCATCGCAAGCGCGCGAGGCCGGCCTCTGCGGTGGTTCCGGCGCCTGCTCCGCATGATCCGGAGGGCGATTCTCCAGCTGTCGAGCCGGGTAGATACCGGCGTGACCTCGCAAGCCCCTTCAGGCGGTTCTACGCCTGGATAATCGACGTTGGGATGCTCATGCTCATCCTGGTCGTCCTGAACAGGGTTACCAACGGAAACATAGCCTCTGCGGAGTCTGCGCCTCAGGACATCATCATCTTTCTTGGTTATTTCATCCTGCCGACGGGTATTTGGGGGCGTACATTAGGCAAGTGGGTGGCGGGGATCGTGGTAGTGGACAGCGAAGGCCGCACTCCGGGGGTGGGTGTGGCGATACCGAGGGAGGTTGTCGGTAAGGTGGTTTCGTATGCGGGTTTTCTGCTGGGCCTGGTCTGGATTGCGTTCGACCGCGATCGGCAGGGCTGGCACGACAAGATTGCGGGTACGTACGTTGTGAACGATCCAGGCGCCGGGGCGCCTATTCTGGGCAAGATATGGCGTCGTCTGGGGTAATTTACAGGCCGAGGTCACAGAGATAAGGGGGCACAGGTGGCTATATCGTCGAAAGTGCGCGAGCAGATGCAGGAGAGTTCGTGGATCAGGAGGATGTTCGAGGAGGGTATCGAGTTGCGTCGTTTGCACGGGGCGGACAACGTGTTCGATCTTTCCTTGGGCAACCCTATTCTCGAACCGCCGGAGGAGTTCCGCGTCGAGCTGATGCGGATTGCTCGCGATGAACGGCACGGGCAGCACCGCTACATGCCGAACGGCGGTTTTGCGGAGACTCGCGCTGCGGTGGCCAGCGATCTGGCGAGTGAGACTGGATTGCCCTTTACCGGCGATGAGGTGCTTATGAGCGTGGGGGCTGCGGGCGCTCTGAACGTGATCCTGCGGTCGATTCTCGACGAGGGCGATGAGGTAGTGCTGTTTGCGCCCTACTTTGCGGAGTACGTGTTCTACGTGTCCCATCAGGGGGGGGTAGTGAGGGTTGCTGGGTGCGACTCGGAGTTTCAGCCCGATCCGGAGTCTCTGGCTGCTGTGATGACTCCGCGCACCAAGGCGGTCATCATCAACTCTCCCAACAACCCGACGGGCGCAATCTACCCTGAGGAGCGAATTGCAGCGATTGGCGGTGTGATTCAGGAGGGGGAGAGTCGGTATGGGAGCGAGATTTACCTTGTGGCGGATGAGCCGTACCGCAAGTTGATCTACACGGATGAGCCTTATCCCTTCATCTATGGCCACCACGTGCGTTCAATCGTAGCCACGTCGCACTCGAAGGATTTGGGTCTGGCAGGCGAGCGTATCGGTCACATAGCGATCAACCCCGGGGATCCCCGTCGCGGTGAGTTCATGGACGCTGCGTCGTTTTCGTTGCGCACGCTGGGCTTTGTAAATGCTCCGGCGGTCATGCAGCGGATCGTGGCCCGTCTCCAGGGGGCTCAAGTGGACGTGTCGGCTTACCGCAGGAAGCGTGACTTGCTCTACCCGGCGTTGAGGGCTATGGGTTATGAGTGCTCGTTGCCGGACGGGGCTTTCTACATGTTTCCAAAGTCGCCTCTGCCCGATGACGTAGAGTTCGTGCGCCTGCTTCAGTCGAAGTTGGTGCTCACGGTGCCCGGCACGGGTTTCGGTACGCCCGGCCACTTCCGGGCGTCCTACTGCGTGGACGACGGGACGATCGAGGGGTCGCTGCCGGCGTTCGAGGAGGCATTCGAGGAGGCGACCGGATGAAGGCCGGCAGGTAGGGGCGGGGGTTACTTCAGGATCGCTTGCCGGTGGATACGGCCGCGTGTAAAGGCTATTTCACAGAGGTTCCTTGAGACCCGATCCGGTCACCGGGACCACCACGGATTCACCGGCTCTTATGCTTCCGGAGCGGACCAATTCTTCTACGCCTGCGAATGCGACGGCGGAGGTGGCTTCGCAGAACAGTCCTTCGTCTCTGGCAAGGTTCTTTCGCCAGTTGAGTATTGCGTCTTCCTCGACGGCGACGGCGAAGCCGTTGGTATTCTGCACGGCTGCGACCTGTTCGGCGATTCTGGGCGGGTTGGGCACGGATATTCCCGATGCGACGGTGGGGGCTGCGCTTGCCGGGTCCCAGTCCTCTCCGTTAACGGCGGCCACTACGGGACGTACAGCGGATGCCTGGGCGCAGGAGAGTCTGGGGAGGGATTCCACGCGCCCGGACGCCGCGATTTCTTCAAGGCCCTTTTGAATGCCGATAAGCAGGGAGCCGTTTCCAACGGGCAGTACGACGTGGTCAAAGCCTTGTGGAGCGTCGTCGTAGAGTTCGTAGGATACCGACTTCATGCCTTCGGCGAAGTATGGGGAGAGGTTGTGGGATAGGTATACCAATCCGGTTTTGGCCAGGAAGTTCCGGGCGGCATCGGCGGCGGCCTGGCGCGGGCCTTCGATGGCGTGGAGGCTCGACCCGAAGAAGGCTATCTGGTCGAGCTTGCCCTTTGCGGCTGCGGCGGGGGCGAATACGCGGGCTGCGATTCCTGCTGCCGCGGCGTATGCGGACATGGATGCTCCGGCGTTGCCGGAGGAGTCTTCGACAAACTCATCGACGGCCTCTTCGCGGGCTGCCGAAATGAGTAGGGAGCTTCCTCTGTCCTTGAACGAGCCGGTGGGCGATACGAATTCCAGTTTGGCGTATAGGCTCGCCAAGTTCAGTTTGCGTGCGGTTCGTTCAAGCCGGATGAGCGGCGTGGAGCCTTCGCCTAGGGAGAGTTGCTTTGCGGGATTGCGCAGAGGCAGTCTCGGGGTTAGACCGTCGGGCGGGTGTTGGTAGTGGATATCGAACAGGCCGCGGCATACGGGGCAGCGCAGCAGGCGAACGGTTGGCTCGCGGGGAAGGCAGCATTCGAGGCACTTCAGGCGGAATCTATCTTGATCGTGCATCTTGCCGATGTTTGGCTCGCCGGGTTGTCTCTGGCGGGTTCTCAGGGCTGGTAGAGAGAGGCTAGACTTACCGATCCGTTGATCTGTGTCAAACGGCGCTGTTGCGCCTGCCGGGAGAGAGCTTGCAGAAGAGAAGGACGCCGCCCGACGTACAGACGCTGGTTCTGGCCGCGGTCGAGGATTCGTGGCGCGATCTGCAAGGTACGCTTTCTTTGCTTACGGGTCGTGAGATGGACACTCCGGGTGTTCTTGGAGAGTTGTCAGTGAAGGACGTCATCAGTCACGTCACGTTGCGCGATGCGTCGCTGCTGTGCGAGGTCACGTCGGGCCGCGCTCGTGCGGCTGCCGAGGGTGAGGATCAGGTTGAAGTTGAGAAGGCGGTGCGCGAGGTGATGGCGGATTTCGAGCAGACGCACCATGCCTTGAAGAAGGCTCTGGTTTCGGCTCCTGGGCATCTGTTCGATTACGGCTCGGAGATTCGACGCCGCATTGACGAGGGGACGGTGTTGCATTACCAGGAGCACGGTACGCATATTCGCGCCTGGCTCAAGGGGCGGCGGGTCCGTGCAGCTGAGAAGCCGGGGATACGGTTGAGTCAGGGTTTGGGGGAGAAGTAGCGGGGGTGCCATTCTCCGCCGCGCCATGAGGTTATGCGTTCGGGGTTGATCTTTAGCAGGTAGCGCGGCCTGTCGGCGGTGTGTGCTAGATAGGCGGGGCCGTCCGGGCCGAGGTGCCTGCGGGCCATTTCGTTGGCGATTTCGAGCATTTTGCCGGACATTCCGACAGGGCCTTCGACGATCTGCGCCTCGCCTTGTATGGTCACCCTAGAGTGACCCGGCCCGTCGTCGGCGCATGATACGCAGACTCTGGGTTCGAGTCGGACGTGCTCCACGAAGGCGGAACGTTCTCTGGGGATGATCCACATGGCCTTGCCGTCCCACTGTTGCCATACGGGGACGACGTACGGGGAGCCGTCTGGGCTGACGGTGGCGAGGCGGGCTACGATGGGCTTTGCGAGGAGAGCGTCGATTTCTTTTGCAGTCAGTCCTCGTGATGCTGCCATTTGCGTGCAGCCTACCCGGCGGTTCGCCGCCACTTGCGCAGGCTGACGACCTCTCCTGCCGGGGGGGTCTTGCCTTTCGAGTAGTGGGCCGTCCAGGAGACCTCAGCGACATAGACGTTGCCCTGGGAGTCGGTGGCTATGCCGTGGGGTGCGATGAACTGGTCGTGTTCTTCGCCCATGGTGCCGCGTCCGAATTGGTTGATCATCCGGCCTTCGGGGTTCCATATGGAGACTCTTAGTCCAAGTCCCGGTACGCCGTCCTGCACGGGGGGCGGGCCCATTTCTCCGACGTACAGGTTGTTGTCTTCTGCCCTGCCCTGGCATACGGACATGGGATGGTGTACGTGCCACTGTTCTATGAATTCTCCGTCTGTGGTGAATACTTGTACGCGGAAGTTTTCTCGGTCGCATACTACGACTCGATCCGTGCCTGACATGGAAATGTTGTGGGGGAGGCTGAACTGTCCGGGTTCGCTTCCGGGTTCGCCCCATGATTTCAGGTGTTTTCCGTCGGCATCGAATTTGTGGACCCGTGAGTTGCCGTAGCCGTCTGAGACGAAGAAGTCTCCGTTGGTTGGATCGATGCATACGCCGGTGGGTCGGTTGAACATGCCTCCGCCCTGCCATGGGGCCGGGTTTCCCCGATCTCCGATGGTGAAGAGTACGTTCCCTTCGCGGGTGCGCTTCTGTACGAAGTGCCCTCCGTCGTCGACGAAGTAGAGGTCATCGTGTTCATCGATGGCTATGCCGTGGGGCCTGTCGAATTCTCCCTGTCCCCATCCTTCCAGGAAGTTTCCATTACTGTCGAACACTGCGACTGGGTGGGTTCCCCGGTTGAAGACGTATACGTTGTCTTGGGAATCCGTAGCGACGGAGGTGGCGTCTCCCCTAAAGGTGACGCCCATGGGGATCTTCGCCCAATAGGGGACGGGTTCGAATCCGGTTTCGGAGGATACGGCGGCAGGTGAGTCGGTCACGTGTGACTCCAGTCTGAAGGGCTTGTCTCGTGCGGCAAGACGGGCCGGTGATCGTGCTAATGTGCTGGATATAAGAGAGCGGCGAGTATACACGGCCCTGAGGGAGTGACGTTGATGGATCGGCGAGTGCAGTTGGCGCTTGATCGGGACAGAACTATCGATGTAACGACGACCGGGCGCAGGTCCGGCCTTGTCAGGCGATTCGAGACCTGGTTCTACCGGTCCGGCGGCAGATATTTTCTGAGCGGCTCGCCTGGCAAGCGGGATTGGCAGGCGAACATCATGGCCAATCCTCGCCTAGTGTTCCATCTGAAGGAATCTGTGGAGGCGGACCTGGAAGCGGTGGGCGTTCTCATCCGTGACGTGGATGAGAGGCGTGCGGTGATTTCAGGTTTCGACCGTTTCGCCGAGGGGGCGAGGGCTGATGAGTTGGAGGCGTGGGTTTCGGAAAGTCCGCTGATAGAGATCAAGTTTGTGTTGATGAACTGCGTTTGATCCGTTGTTTGCACCGTTTTCCATAGGGCGGATGTTACCTCGCGTTGTTGGGCCGAACCGGATTTACCTGGGCTGGCACATAGCTTGGGTGATGTTTCTCTCCGGCGGGATGACGGTAGGGATGACGCAGTATTCCTTTGGTCTGTTTGCTGAGCCGATGGAGTCTCGTTTTGGCTGGAACAGAACGGAGTTCAACGCTGCTCTGTCTTTCGGGTTCATTTCCTCTGGTCTGATGACTCCTGTTGCTGGGCGGCTCATGGATCGGTATGGCGTGCGTCCTGTGATGGTATTTTCGCTCGTGCTGATTTCGGCGGGGTTTGCCATGCGGCCTCTCGTCAGCGACCTGTGGCACTGGTACCTGTTCAACGCGCTTGCATTCGCGGGTCTTCCCGGGGTAACGGTGCTGCCGGCGGGGAAGATGGTGGGGTTGTGGTTTCCCAAGACCCAGGGCCGGATGATGGGCGTGGTTATATCCGGCAACAATTTCGGCGGTTTGGCGACGGTGTCTCTTGCGACGCTTCTGATAGCGGGAGCGGGTTGGGAGTGGGCCTTCCTGGCTTTCGGGATAATCATGGCCGTGGTGTGTGTTGCGGCGTTGGTGGTCGTCCGCGACGGACCGGATGAGATGGAGGCGGAGGCGCGTCGTTCCGGGCGGGTTGAACTGCTTTCGAGCGGGGGTGAGGCGGTGTTGGAGTCGGGCCTGACGCTGCGGGAGGCTCTACGGTCGAAGGATTTCTATCTGATCGCTTTTGGGCTTACTGCGGCGAATTTCACGTATTCGGGCATTCTGACGCAGATTCCGTCTCATCTGGAGCACGAGGGGTACAGCAAGGCGGTTGCCGTGGGCGCTCTGACGATGGTGGCTGCTATGGCTGTTGGGTCCAAGCTGGTATTTGGGCGTCTGAGCGAGTCTATCGGTGCGCGCAATGCAACGGCCATTTCGGTAGGTCTTCAGATGGTGGGGGTGGTTATGATGGTCATGCCCGGGGGGGATGCTCCTGGCATGGTGTGGGCAGCGCATTTCGTGTATGGGCTGGGATTTGGCGGTCTGGGGGCTCTGATAGTACTTCTAGTGAGCGAGTCCTTTGGTCTGCGCGAGTTCGGGTCGATCATGGGTATGGTGAACATGTCCATGGTTATTTCGCTGACTTCGGGGCCGCTGATAGTGGGGGCGTTGTTCGACGTTACGGGGGGTTATCAGGTTCCGTTCGGGATTATTTCCGGGGCATTCGCGCTGGGCATAGCGGCGCTTCTGTTGTCGAAACGCCGCTCTGAACGGTTGGAAGGCGGGGCTGAGGGAACTCCCCGCGCCGGCGAATCCGGCTCGGCGTGAACGGTTGCTCGTCGATCTTTGGGGCTGCGAGGGCTGATGAGTTGGAGGCGCGGGTTTCGGAAAGCCCTCTGATGGAGATCAAGTTTGTGCCGCTGAACTGCGTCTGATCCGTTGTCTGCACCTTTTTCCATAGGGCGGATGGTACCCCGCGTTGTTGGGCCGAACCGGATTTACCTAGGTTGGCACATAGCCTGGGTGGTGTTTCTTTCCGGCGGCCTGTCGATAGGCATGACGCAGTACTCCTTTGGTCTGTTTGCTGAGCCGATGGAGTCTCGTTTTGGCTGGAACAGAACGGAGTTCAACGCTGCTCTGTCTTTCGGGTTCATTTCCGGTCTGCTGGCTCCTCTTGCGGGGCGTCTCATGGACCGGTTTGGGGTGCGCCCTGTGCTCGTGTTTTCGCTGGTGTTGATTTCGGCTGGGTTTGCCATGCGGCCTCTCATCAGCGAACTGTGGCACTGGTATCTGTCGAACGCGCTGGTATTCGCGGGTTTTCCAGGTGCGACGGTGCTTGCAAGCGGTAAGGTGGTGGGCTTGTGGTTTCCCACGACGCGTGGTCGGATGATGGGTGTGATTACGTCCGGCAATAATTTCGGCGGTCTGACGATGGCGCCTCTTGCGGCGCTTCTGATAGTGGGATCGGGTTGGGAGTGGACTTACCTGGTTTTCGGGATAATCATGGCTCTGGTGTGTGTTGCGGCGTTGTTGATCGTGCGCGACAGACCGGAGGAGGTGGAGGCGGAGGCGCGCCGTGCGGGGCGGGTTGAACTGCTTTCGAGCGCGGGGCGGGCGGTGTCGAGGTCGGGGGTGACGCTGAGTCAGGCTCTAAGGTCGAAGAATTTCTATCTGATCACCGTTGGCCTTACTGCGGCGAGTTTCACGTATTCGGGCATCCTGACGCAGATCGTGCCTCACCTGGAGAACGAGGGGTTCAGCACGGCCGTTGCTGCGGGGGCGCTTACGATGGTGGCCGGGATGGGTATGGTGTCGAAGCTAGGATTTGGGCGGCTGAGCGAGTCTATCGGGGCGCGCGATGCTACGGTCATTTCCATAGCTCTCCAGACGCTGGGGGTGGTTTTGATGATCATGCCTGGCGGGGCTGCCGCGACGTGGGCAGGGGTTTTCGTGTTTGGGATGGGATTTGGCGGTCTGGGGGCGCTGATAGCGCTGTTGGTGAGCGAGTCCTTTGGTCAGCGCGCGTTCGGGGCGATCATGGGTATGGTGAATCTGTCCATGGCTACATCGATGACTGCGGGGCCGCTCATGGCGGGGGCGTTGTTCGACGCTACGGGGAGCTATCAGGTTCCGTTCGGGATTATTTCCGGGGTATTCGCACTGGGCATAGCGGCGCTTCTGTTGTCGAAACGCCGCTATGAATAGCTTTCCAAGGCGGGGCTGAGGGAACTCCACGCGCCAGCGGATCCGGCTCTTTGGGGGAACGCCAGTCGGCTCGGTGACCGGACTTCCCGCGCTGCGGATCCGGCTCGACGTGAACGGTTGCTCGTCGTTTGGTGCGGGGCGGTCTATTCAAACTGCGCCCAGATGGATTTGGCGTAGTCTACGCTCTGTCCATCGTGCAGGAACTGGTCTCCCATCTGTACGCCTTCGATGGCCATGTATCCGGAGTATCCTTCTTTGGCCATAGCGGAGATTGCAAATCGGTAGTCGATTTCTCCGGTGGGTATGTTGGTGCGGACGTATACAGCGCGGTGGTTCTCGGGGTGATGCACCCTGTACATGTTCTTGCAGTGCCAGTACATGGATACGGGTGCGAGGGCGGTTATGGCGTCTTCCATGGTTTCTTCGGGTTCGTCGTAGCACCAGTAGACGTTTCCGAGGTCGGGGTTGATTCCAAAGTTTGGCCTGTCGACCATCCGGTGGGTCAGGAGGGCGGACCATGAGTTGTCTACGAGCGAGTTCTGGTGGACTTCTACGGTGACGTTCACGCCGTGTTCTGCGGCTCTGTCGGATGCGGCCTGCAGCGTCTGTGAGAGTGTTTCGTAGTCCTTCATTTCGCCGTCCCTGGAGCCGTCCTGGGAGCGTCTTTGTCCGGTGTTGGCCATGGTGGTCGAGGTTGGGTATCGGTTTGGTGTGCTTAGCGCGCTGTTGACGACCTCAGCGCCGACGACGTTTGCTGCTCGGATCATGTTGAAGAGCCGTTCGCGGTTGTCTTTGGCGTATCGTGCGTTGGTGAGGGAGCCTCCGCTCCGTATGGCTCCTACGGGGACGCCTGCGTCTGCGAGTCGCTTGCCAAAGTCTGCGAGGGCCTGTCCGGTTGTGCCGAGGCCGTTGATGACGTCTGCGCCCACTTCCAGTGCGTCGAAGCCCATTTCCCGCACCTTGTTCAAGAATTCGTCGGTGTAGGCGTCTGCGGAGAGGTTCCACGTGTCCAGGCTTTGCGGGTAGAGGGTGAATCTTCGGTGTGCGTAGCAGTATCTCATCTTCTGTTTTCCGGTTTTTTCAGGAGGGGGCTATAGCCTGTTCCAAGGGTGGAGGGTCGATTCGAGATGCTTAGAATCCCAACTGTTCCTGCCCCGGCGGGGCTTGATTCATTCCGGGATCGTCTCGCGTCGGTGAGTTTAGCAGCACCGGGGCGCGGTCTGACCAGTGGGTGTAACATCGCCGGGTGTGTTGTATTGGCCCGCAGCATAGGAGCCGAGGGATCGAGGCATGAAGATCACTGACTTGCGCGTATACCTGACGAGAGCGATTGAGAACAGGACTTGGGTGTTCGTGGAGGTTGACACGGACGAGGGGATTACGGGTGTCGGGGAGTCGACCAATTCGGGCGGGGGCGGTGCGCACATAGTGGGTCGCGGGTATGAGCTTTTGCGGGAGGATCTGAATTACGCGGACTTTGGGGACGGCGTGTTGGGTGAGGATCCGAATCACATCGAGCGTATCTGGCACAAGGTCTATCGTCGTTTCGGCACTCTGGGCAGCCCCGGCTTTGCTACGACGTTGTGTGCGGGTCTCGACATGGCCTTGTGGGACATCAAAGGCAAGGCTCTTGGCCGTCCGGTGTACGATCTGCTGGGCGGGCCGGTGCGGGATAGCGTCCGTCTCTACAGCCACCCTGCGAGTCCCGTGGACCTGGAGGCCTGCGTTGCGGATGCGAAGCGTCAGGTGGCTGCGGGGTACAAGGCTCTGAAGACGGATCCGTTTGCCGCTGAGATGGGTTCGAGACACCGCCGCTACCTCGACGGGAAGATATCGGGTTCCGGTCGGTCTTACTCTTTGGAGGTGATGTCTGCGCTTCGTGAAGCGGTGGGGCCTGAGATCGAGCTTTTGATAGACGCTCACGGCAATTTCGACGTGGCGACTGCGACGGATCTTTGCAACAAGATGATGGCGTATGACATCACGTGGTTCGAGGAGCCACTTCAGCCGGAGGGGATTTCGGCGCTGCGTCAGTTGAAGTCGAACACGGACATGCCTTTGTGCGTTGGGGAGCGCAAGTTCAGCCGCTGGGATTTCGTTCCGATACTGACGGAGGGTTTGGTGAATTTCATCATGCCGGACATCTGCTGGAGCGGGGGGATATCCGAGATGAAGAAGATGGCGATTCTTGCGGAGTCTTTCTACATACCGATTTCACCGCATGACGCGAGCGGTGCGTTCAACGTGATCGCCGGAGCGCAGGTGATGATAACCGTGCCGAATTTCTACCGGCTGGAGATGAACGACAATACTGTTCCGGCCTACAATTCGGTGCTGACGGAGCCTTTGGACATACGCGACGGGCACATACACCTGCCTGACCGGCCCGGGCTGGGGTATGAGCTGGACCACGACTTCATCGGGTCTCATCCCGATCCTGACTGGGAGCGGATGCACGGGCGCTAGGCGTTAGAGGGAGGTCGTGCTTGCCGGTCCCTTGCGCGACGGAGTAGAGGGTTCCTTAGCAGGGGCTGGCGACCAAGGATGGCCAGGCGTTCATTGCGCGACGGGGTCTTTGGGAGGTTCACGCCTTTACGTCGAGGGGGCTGGGCTGGCAGAGAAATCATCGGTCTTGTGGTTGAAGGCCGGCGGCGTCGGGGCTGACGCGTCATCTTGGCTTGGCCAGATCGCGGCGCCCTACCCGCTCGGCTCTGAGGCGGGCGCGTCTGTACAAAGCGTTCTCCCTATGGCAGAATCCCGTTGCGCCGCTGTCTTTGAAAACGATTGCGCCTTTGCAGGAAACTTACGGGCGCCGTGTACGTAAGCCTTCTATATCCGACCGGGAGTCGACATTGAGTCAGGAAGCTCCAGAGGAGACTGTTCTAGTTCCGCCTTGGGAAAAGCGGCGCTTGAGCGAGGAACGCAGGACCGCGCCAAAGATAGAGGTGAAGGGGCTGTGGAAGGTGTTTGGGGCCAGGGCTGAGCGCGTGTTCGAGCCGGAGTACGCCTCTCTGAGCCGTTCTGAGATACAGGATTCTCTTGGCGCGGTGGTGGGCTTGCGGGACGTGTCCTTCAGTGTGGATACGGGGCAGATATTCGTGGTGATGGGCTTGTCGGGGAGCGGCAAATCGACTCTGGTTCGGTGTTTGATCAGGCTGATAGAGGCGACTCGCGGGGAGATTTGCTTTGACGGTGAGGACATTCTGGCGTATGCGCCAGAGGAGTTGATCCAATTTCGGCGTCAAAAGCTGGCGATGGTCTTTCAGCATTACGGGCTGTTGCCGCACCGGCGGGTTTTGGACAACGTGGCTTACGGCCTCGAGATCCGCGGGATGGAGAAGGAGGCGCGCTACGCGGAGGCGTCCAAGGCGATCGAGACTGTGGGTTTGAAGGGCTGGGAGGACTATTATGCGCGGGAGATGAGCGGCGGTATGCAGCAGCGCGTGGGGCTTGCGCGTGCGCTGGCGGTGAACTCGGACGTGTTGTTGATGGACGAGCCTTTCAGCGGTCTGGATCCTCTTATCCGTAGAGAGATGCAGGACGAGCTGATTGCTCTTCAGACGAAGCTTCAAAAGACCATCGTGTTCATCACTCACGATCTGGATGAGGCTCTGAAGATCGGCGACCGTATCGCGATCATGCGAGACGGTGAGGTGGTCCAAGAGGGTTCGCCAGAGGAGATCGTTACGCTTCCTGCTGACGACTACGTGACGTCGTTCGTGCAGGACGTTTCCAAGTCGAAGGTGATTCAGGCGAAGGCGATCATGCGGGAGCCGATGGCGGTGGTTTACGAGCGTCAAGGTCCTCGGGCTGCGACGCACATAATGCGCAGCAAGGATCTCAACGCTGCGTTTCTGATAGCGCGGGATTTCACTCTTCGGGGTGTGCTGACTCAGGAGCAGGCTGCGGCTATGGTGTCGGAGGGGAGGAAAAACCTTGAGGGAGCGGAGGTTACTCCTGCGGTGACAGTGGACCCGGACGTTTTCATCGAGGAGATCATTCCACTATCGGCCCAGAGCGAGCATCCGGTCGCTGTGGTTGGTCGGAACAAGAGCCTGCTGGGGGAGATTCGCCGGGGAGTCTTGCTTACGGGCATGTCCGGTATCGACTAGGTGAGTCTCATGGAGCAAGGTCAAGAGGTTAAGGGCGACCCAAGGGGCTCGCCGCGGGGTAACGGGTTGTCGGAGCTTTATATTCGTTATCGCCTGGTCCTGGCTGGTTTCGTACTGGTTTTGGCGGTTCTCGTGATAAGCCTAGTCGTGTGGGGTTTCCAAATGGAGTTTCCCACGACGGTGTCCACTTCTGTCTCGAGCGACGGGACTGTGACACTTGAAAGGACGATACGTTCGAACACGGCGGAGTTCATAGACGACGCCGTTAACTGGGTAACGAGGTCGGGTAGTTGGCTGTTCGATGGTCTGAGCACGGTGATCACCCGCGCGCTGGTGTATATCGAGGACGGTCTGGGTTGGGTTCCCTGGCCTGCAATGATCCTGGGTCTGGCTCTGTTGTCTCTTGCCGTGGGTGGGTGGCGGCTGTTGGCGTTTACGGCTGCGGCGCTGTTGTTCGTTGGCTTCATGGGTCTTTGGAAGAGCACTATAGACACTGTTGCTCTGATGGTGGTTTCGGTGGCGATTGCGGTAGGTTTGGGTCTTCCGCTGGGGGTTCTTGCAGCCCGTAACCGTCTGGCGGACGGGATCTTGCGTCCTATTTTGGACGGTATGCAGACTATGCCGAGCTTCGTGTATCTTCTACCGGGGATCCTGTTCTTCGGTCTTGGCAAACCTGCGGGCATCTTTGCGACGATCATCTACGCGATACCTCCTGTGATACGTCTTACGAGCCTAGGCATACGTCAGGTGTCTCCGGAGGCTGTAGAGGCGGCTCGTTCGTTCGGAGCGACTCCGATGCAGGTGTTGTCAAAGGTGCAGGTTCCGATGGCTCTTCCGACGATCATGGCAGGCATCAACCAGACGACGATGCTGGCACTTTCGATGGTTACGATTGCGAGCATGGTGGCTGCCGGCGGTCTTGGCGACAACGTGCTGCGTGCGCTGCAAAAGAACCAGCCTGGGGAAGGTGTGATAGCGGGTCTTGCGATCGTGTTTCTTGCGATCGTGATAGACCGCCTGACACAATCGGTAGTACAAAGCCAACAGAGCAGAACGAGGAGCGTGGGGTAATAGATCGTTATAGAACGCGAGATTTCACGCGAGCGATTGGGTGAGTGATTCGGTTGTAGTCGCGACGGCGGGCAAGGTCGCGTTATCCTGGGCGTGATCGAGCGTGAAGTATCTTCGCATTTTGCATAAGAGTCCGGCGGCACGTATATCTTCGCGGCCCAGCCGCAAGATAGCAGCCGAGGGGCATTCACGAACGATCCCTACGCGGCGACGGCGGGCAGGGGCGTTCACGAGGGTCGTTCACGAACGACCCCTACTGTTCTTCTTGCTGTGCCTGGCAGGGGTTGTCGCGGTCGCTTGTTCTTCCGGGGCGTCGGAAGAGCCGAAGGGTCCGATTGTGTTCGGGGACCTGAACTGGACCAGCGCTCAGGTTCAGAACCGTGTCGCGCAGTACATCGTGGAGAAGGGCTACGGTTACCCTACCGAGGTGAAGTTTGGTGCGACGATTCCGTTGTTCCAGGGTATGACTCGAGGCGACGTGGACGTAATCATGGAGGTTTGGCTGCCTAACCAGGAGGAGGCTTGGGCGGAGGCTCAGTCCGCTGGCAGTGTGTTTTCGGTGGGTCAGAGTCTGGGCAAGGACTGGCAGTCTGCTTTCGTGATTCCGGCCTATCTGCAGGAGGATTACCCGGATCTGGACAGGGTGGAAGACCTCAAGGAAGACCGGTTCAAGGCGCTGTTTGCGAGCGCGGAGACTGGGGGGAAGGCTCGTTTGGTGTCCTGTCCCATCGGATGGGTTTGCGAGGAGGTGAACGCTGCGCAGATCAGGGGCTACGGGTTGGATGATGACGTGCACGTTGTGAACCCGGGTGACGAGGCGGCTTTGAATGCCGACCTGTACGGGGCTTATGAAAAAAGGGAGGCTTGGCTGGGTTACCAGTGGGGCGTCAACGAACCGACGATAGAGCTTGACCTGGTGCGTCTGGAAGAGCCGGCTCATAGCGAGGAGTGCTGGGCTACGACCAAGGCTTGCGCGTATGAGGACACGACGATCCTGATTGCGGTGCATCCGGGTATGCCTGCAGCCGCGCCGGAGGTGGTTGAGATGCTGCGCGAGTGGGATTTCAATCTCGCCCTCTACGAGGAGGCTATACTGTGGCAGCTGGATAACCCTGATGCGAGTATCGAGGACACGGCGTTGTGGTGGCTGAGCAGCAACAGAGATATCTGGGGGAGCTGGGTGACGGAGGATGCTCGCGGGTCTATTCTGGAAGCTCTCGATAACGGCGAGACCGCAGACGGCTGGCCGGAATAGTAGCGTCGGTTGTGTTCAGCAGTCGGACGCGATCGCGGTCTGTAGCAAGGTGTATGCGACCAGTCTTGACCCGCCGTTTATCCAGAGCATGCATGCATGCGTATGAAGTATTTCAGTATGAGATTTGCATAAGAGTTCGATGTCATCTATGCTTTCCCCTCTAGTTACAGGAAGAGAGGCATGATTTGATCAAGCGGATAAGAGTACTGTTCTTCGGGCTGTTCATGGCAGGCATCGTGGCTGTGGCCTGTTCATCAGGGGAGTCTGAAGAGCCAAAGAGTCTGGTTGTCTTCGGCGACCTGAATTGGACCAGCGCCCAGGTGCAGAACCGCATCGCGCAGTTCATCGTGGAGAAGGGTTACGGCTACCCGACTGACGTGAAGCTCGGGGCTACGCTGCCTTTAATGCAGGGTCTGACGCGTGGCGATACGGACGTAACTATGGAGGTGTGGCTGCCTAACCAGGACGAGGTTTGGGAGAGCGCTCAGCTGGATGGTTCGGTGCTTTCGGTGGGTCAGAGTCTGGGCAACGACTGGCAGTCTGCTTTCGTAATTCCGGCCTATCTGCAGGAGGAATACCCCGACCTGGACAGCATCGACGACCTCAGGGACGATAAGTTCAAGGATCTGTTTGCGAGTGCGGAGACGGGCGGTAAGGCTCGTTTGGTGTCCTGCGTCATCGGGTGGTCTTGCGAAGAGGTGAACGCGGCGCAGATCACGGGCTACGGTCTGGAAGATGACGTGCACGTCGTGAACCCTGGTGACGGATCGGCTTTGAATGCCGACCTGTACGGGGCTTACGAAAAGAGGGATCCCTGGCTGGGTTACCAGTGGGGCACGAACGAACCTGCGCTGGTGCTCGATCTGGTGCGTCTGGAAGAGCCGGCCTATAGCGACGAGTGCTGGTTCACGACGAAGGCGTGCGCGTATGAGGACGCCACAGTGCTGATCGGCGTTCACAAGGATCTGCCGGCAGCGGCGCCTGACGTGGTTGAGATGCTGCGCAAGTGGGATTTCAACATCGCCATCTACAAGGAAGTGGCAGCCTGGCAGCTGGATAATCCAGAGGCGACTACGGCAGACACTGCGTTGTGGTGGTTGAACAACAATGCTGGCGCCTGGACCGGTTGGGTCACTGCCGAGGCCGGTGAGGCTATTTTGGCAGCCCTCGAGAACGACGAGACCGCTGACGGCTGGCCAGAAGAGGGATAGCGAGGTCGGGGTTCATTCCCCCCCTGCTATTCTCAAGCTTCACTCGTTACTGTGGAGACCTAGATGGGTGAGGCTGCGATACGCATCGAGCGCGACTCCATGGGCGCGCTCGATGTGCCCGCGAGCGTTTACTACGGGGCCAGCACGCAGCGGGCAGTCCTGAACTTTCCGGTGAGCGGCCTTCGGTTTGGCCGCTCATTCATACGTGCGATTGGCTTGGTGAAGCAATCGGCGGCTGCGGTAAACCGGGATCTTGGGATTTTGGACGAGGGTTTGTCGACTGCGATCATCGCAGCTTCGCAGAGGGTGATCGACGGTCACTACGACGATCATTTCGTGGTTGACGTCTTTCAGACCGGGTCTGGGACGTCGACCAACATGAATGCGAATGAGGTGATCGCGAACCTTGCGAACGAGTCTCTTGGGAGCGCGTTGGGTTCAAAGTCGCCTGTGCATCCGAATGATCACGTCAACAAGGGTCAGTCATCAAACGACGTGATACCGACCTCGATTCACCTAGCGGCTGCGGGGGCTATCAAGGATGACCTTCTGCCAGCGATGAGTGAGCTTGAGGCTTCTCTAAACAGCAAGTCGGTAGAGTTTTGGGACGTGATCAAAACTGGCCGCACGCATCTTCAGGACGCGACGCCTATCAGACTTGGTCAGGAGTTTCTGGGCTATGCGGGTCAGATGTCTTACGGTCGAGTTCGTGTGGAGGGTGCGCTTTCGGAGTTGAGCGTTCTGGCCCTGGGGGGCACGGCTGTAGGTACGGGTGTGGGTATGCACCCTGATTTTGCGGAGCGGGTGATCGGACGTCTGGGTATTTTGACGGGCCTGGATCTGAGCGAGTCAGGCAATCATTTTCAGGCTCAGAGCACGTTGGACGGGGTGGTGTCGGCTTCGGGTTCTCTGAAGAGCACGGCGGTTAGTCTGTTGAAGATTTGCAACGATCTTCGCTGGCTGGGTTCCGGTCCTCGCGCTGGTCTTGGGGAGGTGGAGCTGCCGGAGGTTCAACCCGGCAGTTCGATCATGCCGGGGAAGGTGAATCCTGTCATTGCGGAGTCTGCTGCGATGGCGTGTGCGCAGGCGATTGGCAACGACGTGACGATAAACGTTGCGGGTCAGTCCGGGAATTTCGAGTTGAACGTGATGATGCCGGTTGCGGCGTATAACCTTCTGGAGTCGATCGACCTTCTGGCTGCGTCTTGTCGGAACCTTTCCCGTCAGTGCGTTTCGGGTATCCGTGCGACGGGTCGCGGTCCTGCGATGGTGGAGCAGGGTCTGGCGATCTGCACTGCTCTTGCGCCGATAATCGGTTATGACGCGGCTGCATCGATTGCCCACTCGGCGGCTGAATCCGGGGAGACGATCAAGGCGGCGGCGCTACGCGAGACGGGCCTTTCGTCGGATGAACTGGACCGCATTCTGGATCCGGTTGCGATGACAGAGCCGGGCGCGGACGTTTCAGCCGGCGGCTAGGGCAAGGCTGGGTCTCCGGGGCAGGGTCTTCGCGGCGCGCAGGTGAGTGACGGGTAGGTCGTGAAACAACCGGTCTTGCATTGGGCGGTCTTCGCGGCGCGCAGGTGAGTGACGGGGCTGTTGCGATGCGCCGGACGGGGGGACGACCTGCGAGGCGCGTTCTTGTAGAGTACAGGGGCGTTCAAGATCATTTCTCTCTGTCATGGGCGTTTGCCTGACGGGAGCTCTTCCCACCGCCCTGCTCATCTCCATCCTGTTGCCTACGCAGTAGGGGGTTCAATCTTCCTGGGCGTAGGAGGGACGCGCCGGCGGCCCTGGAGGTGGACGGGTCGGGTACGTGCGGTTTGTGCGAAGATCTTTTGCAAGGAGGAGTTATGAACATGCCAAGCTACGCGTCTCCGGTTCCCCGCTATACGTTTGGGTCGACTCTGGCGGAGCAAGAATCACAGTTGCGCGGCAATGCCTTGTTGGAGCGGATGGCGGCATCCCGCAAGGAAAAGGAGGGTGATCCTCATCGTCCCGTCTACCATTTCGTTAGCCCGGAGAGCAGGTTGAACGATCCCAACGGTCTCTGTTTCTGGAGGGGCCGGTGGCATCTCTTCTACCAGGGTTATCCTCCTGAGGATCCTCGTCCGCATTGGGGCCACGCGGTCAGCGACGATCTGATCCACTGGCGCGATCTTCCCTATGCGATCCACCCGGACCCTGAGGAGTGTTGCTTTTCGGGGGCTGCGCTGGTGGAGGAAGATCGGGTGATAGCGATGTATCACGGGACTCAGGTTGGCAACATGGTTGCGGTGTCGAGCGACCCTCTCTTGTTGAACTGGGAGAAGGTTACGGGCCGGCCGGTTATTCCGATTCCCGATCAGGACGGGTCTCCTCAGGCTTACACGGTGTTCGATCCGTGCATCTGGAAGAAGGGCGGCGCGTATTACTCCCTGTCGGCAGGGACTTTGTGCTCCGGCCCTGGGGGGAAGCAGGTTGCGGCGGATTTTCTGTTTCGCTCAGAGGATCTGGAGAGTTGGGAGTATCTGCATCCATTCACTGAGGATGATCTCTTCACGCTGGTGGGAGATGACGGGGCATGTCCTTATTTCTGGCCGATTGGGGAGCGCCACATTCTGCTTTTCTTCAGTCACATGAGCGGGAGTCAATACCTGCTTGGGGACTATGACGAAGAGCGGGACAAGCTGGTGGTGACGTCGCATGGTCTGTTCAATTTTGGCGCAGCGACTCCTTCAGGGATGCACGCGCCTTCGGCGACGCCCGACGGGGAGGGAGGCGTGATCGTGATCTTCAACATGAATCCAGGTTTTCCGACGCAGGGCTGGAACCAGATCATGTCTTTGCCTAGGCGCCTTACGCTTGCGGGGGACGATGAGTTGAGGGTGGAGCCGTTCGGCGGGATAGAGTCTCTGCGATACGGTCACAGAAGTATTGGGGAGACGGCGCTGCCTGCCAACGAGGAGGTGGTGGTCGAGGGTATCTCGGGCAGGTCCATGGAGCTTGGCGTGGAGATCGATCCGATGGGCGCGCCTATGGTTGAGTTGAACGTGCTTCGCTCTCCCGGCAGAGAGGAGTACACGCGAATTGCGTTTTTCAAGGACCGCGGTTTCAGAGTTGAGCGCCCTGCAGGGCTGGGGGCTGTGCTTCACGGGGGGCAGACGTCGGCCGCCAGGTTCGGTCGGCCGCGGCCGGAGCAGGTGCGGGAGAGCGTTCTGACGCTGGATTCGTCGTACTCTTCGACGCTGCCCGATGCTCTTTCCCGGCCTCCTGAGACGGCGCCGTTCTTGTTGGAGGCCGGGGAGCCGCTGCAGTTGCGGGTCTTTATCGACCGCAGCGTTGTGGAGGTGTTTGCGAACGGGAAACAATGTGTTGCGGTGCGCGTCTATCCTGGCCGGGAGGACAGCGCGGGGGTGTCGCTGCGCGCTCAGGGGAGCGCGGCCAAGTTGCGGTCTCTGGACGCGTGGCAGATGAGGAGCGTGTACTGAGGCGCGGCGGGAAAGGGGTCGTGCGCGGCTCGGGCGACGGGGTGAGCGCGGTAGGTGTTGGAAAGGACGTACGTGGAATGGCGCGGGGGCGCTATCCATCTTGACGGGACGGCGGCGTTGGCGGAGATTTCAGGTTACGCTGAAGAGGCCTGAATCAGTTCAGTAAGGAGAGAGATGCAATGAGCGCAGAGGAGCGGATGAAAGAGTTGGGGCTGGATCTGTCGTCGGCGCCGTCGCCGGTGGCGAATTACGTTCCGGCCGTGAGGACGGGCAATCTTGTATTCCTGTCCGGTCAGGGGCCTCGCCGCCCTGAAGGGGGCATGGTTTGCGGGAAGGTGGGCCTGGACCTTTCGGTGGAGGAAGGTTATGAGGCGGCTGGTCTGGTAGCCGTGGGTTTGTTGTCGTCTCTGCGGGCGGAACTAGGCTCTCTGGACCGGGTAAAGCGCGTGGTGAAGCTGCTGGGGATGGTGAATTCGACTCCTGATTTTGGGGATCAACCGCGAGTTATCAACGGGGCTTCGGACCTGCTGGTGGACGTGTTCGGGGAACGCGGGAGGCATGCGAGGTCGGCGGTGGGTATGGGGAGCTTGCCCATGGGGATAGCGGTTGAGATCGAGATGATCGTGGAGGTGGAATAATTTTCTTGCGTAGCGTCGAGAGGGTGTTTCAAAGCCTGGAGGCGAGTTTGCGATGTCCGGGATTCGTATAAGGACGGTGAATCACGTTGGCGTGCCGGTGACGGATCGGAAGAGGGCGTTTGCGTTCTACCGCGATCTGTTGGGTCTGGAGGTGATACCGAGCATGGTGGATGCTGAGAACATCGCGTGGCTGCGCGCTTCGGACGGGACGATGGTGCACGTGGTGGAGCCTCCGGGGGTGCGTATGGCTCATCCTCATTGTGCGTATGAGGTGGAGGATTTCGACGTTGCTCTGGGGGAGTTGCGACGGGCCGGATATGAGATCGAGGGGCCTGGGGAGCGGCACGATGGTCAACGTTACTTCTTCGTTCTGGATCCTGACGGGAACCGTGTGGAGTTCGTGACTGCGGGCGGTGAGGCGCCGCGCGACAGGATTGCGGACGAGTGGGGCTATACGCGGGGGGTTTAATCTTGTGGGGTACTGTATTCTAGATACAGGCAGAGCCGTGCCCTTCCTACGCTTGAGGCAAGGTCATTCGCATACGCTCTGGGAAGGAAGATGATCGTGGAGTATGAGATCCTGCACAAGCCGTCCTATGCGCTTGGCCAGATACGTTTGTCTATAGGGGAGAAGATCCAGGCGGAGGCTGGTGCGATGGTCAGCATGTCTGACAGCATCAAGATGGATACCGGGGTACGCGGAGGGTTGATGGGCGGTCTGAAGCGCAAAGTTTTGGGTGGTGAGAGTTTCTTCATCAACACGTTTACTGCGGAGAATTACGGTGAGGTGACGATTGCGCCTTCTCTGCCGGGAGACATCGAGGCGATCGAGATGGAGGGGGGGACGCTGCTGGTGCAGTCGGGTTCGTTTCTGGCGGCGACGCCTAGCATCGAGGTCGATACGCAATGGGGCGGCGGCCGGACGTTCTTTTCCGGGGAGGGTCTGTTTCTGCTGAAGTGCTCCGGTCGCGGTACGCTGTTCGTTTCGTCTTACGGTGCGGTTCACCTGAGAGAGTTGGGGTATGGGGAGAAGTACACGGTGGATACGGGGCACATGGTGGCGTTCGACGAGTCGGTGAGCTACAGCGTTGGTCGCGCCGGCGGCTGGAAGACGACTTTGATGAGCGGTGAGGGCTTGGTGTGCAAGTTGGAGGGTCCTGGCAAGTTCTACATGCAGACTCGCAGCGAGGGCGCTTTTCTGGACTGGCTGCTTCCGAAGGTGCCGAAAAGTTAAGGGCTGCCGATCGGGCGTTGGTTCCGGTTTAGGACGGCGAACTGAGCGGGGGCAGCGGTCTTGGGAGGCACGGGTCTCTATTAGCGTTGCCGGGACGTATGCCGGCGTTGGGGCGGCGTCTTGCGCGGTAGCCGCATGAATGGGCCGGCTGCGCGGGCGGCTATGATCGAGTGGTTCGGTGCGCCGTCAGTTGCTGGATTTGGCGGCTTTTTCGATGCCGTCGAAGAACTGCTTCATGAGTGATTTGGAGGCGTTGCCCATCATGCGCTGCCCTACTCTTGCAAGCAGTCCCCCGATCTGGGTTTCGCCCTGGACGTCGATGGTGGTGGTTCCGGGTTTTTCTTCCCTGAGGGTGACTTCGCTTTCGCCCTTGATCCATCCTCCTGGGCCGTTTCCGCTGACGGACATTCTGTAGAAGCGCGGCTCGTCCATATCGGTCAACTTGACTGTGCCTGAAAAGCGTCCTCTCACGATGCCGACGCCGACGTTCATCACGGCCCGGTACTCATTTGGGCCGGTTTGGCGGATCGAGTCCACGCCCGGGATGGCCTTTCGCAGCGTCTCGGCGTCGGTCAGGGCTTTCCAGGCTTGCGCCGGGTTCATGTTGAGTTGAAAGTTTCCGTTTACTTTCATGTAGTATTCTGTGGCCTGGGCAAGTCCTAGGCGTTGCGGCAGCGCCGCTCAAGCGCTATCAGCCTCTGCGGGGAGGGCCCTGCGGAGAGAGAGACCGGAGGCATGGCTGATGGGACATGAAATCACCGTGACGGTGAACGGGAAGATTTACGCCGGTTCGGTTGAACCGCGCTTGCTGCTTTCCCAGTATCTCCGCGACGAACTGAACCTTACAGGAACGCACGTGGGTTGCGATACCACCAGTTGCGGCGCTTGTTCAGTGCTTTTGAATGGTCGTGCGGTCAAGTCTTGCAACGTGCTTGCGGTGATGGCGGACGGCTCGGAGGTGACGACGGTGGAGGGTCTTGCGAGCGGGGGCGAGTATCACCCGATCCAGCGGGCTTTCCGGGACGAGCATGGGTTGCAGTGCGGATTCTGCACTCCTGGGATGATGATCACTGCGGTGGACATTCTTAGCAACAATCCGCAGCCCACCGAGTCTGAGATCCGGACTGGTTTGCGCGGCAATCTTTGCCGCTGTACGGGCTACCACAACATCGTCAAGGCGGTTCAGTCGGCCGCTGCGGAGCTTGCGAGCTAGAGGAGGCGGGAATGACTACTGGAACGACGATCGGTACGTCGGTAATTCGGCGTGAGGATGCTCGTCTGATCACGGGCAATGCGACGTACGTCGATGACATAAAGTTGTTGGGTATGGCGCACATGGCGATTGTGCGGAGTCCTCATGCTCATGCGAACATTCTGAACGTTGACGTGACGCGTGCAGCGAATGCGCCGGGTGTGGCGGCGGTTTTTACGGGGGCCGACATACAGGAGCAGCTCGGCTCGCTGCCTGCCGGGTGGGTTTTGCCGGACATGAAGATGCCGAATCACCCTCCGATTGCGTTCGAGCGGGTTCGTTACGTTGGCGACGCGGTGGCCGTGGTGGTTGCGGAGACGCCTCAGGCGGCGGCGGACGCTGTGGGTCTGGTTGACGTGGATTACGAGGATCTTCCCGCGGTGGTGAATGCGGAGGAGGCGACGCAAGAGGGGGCTCCGCAGTTGCACGATGATGCGCCGGGCAACGTGGATTTCGAGTGGGAGGTCGGAGGCGGAGACTACGAGGCGGCTTCTGCGGATGCGGAGGTGGTGGTGAGGCAGCGTTTGATCAACCAGCGTTTGATTCCGAATCCGATCGAGGAGAGGGGGGTGGTGGCGGACTACAACCGTGGGACGAACCAGATCACTCTTTGGACCTCGACCCAGATTCCGCACCTGGTGCGGCTTCTCTTCTCGGCGGTAACGGGTCATCCTGAGCATCAGGTGCGGGTGGTTGCGCCTGAGGTGGGCGGTGGATTTGGTTGCAAGCTGTACATCTATGCGGAGGAGGTGATTTGCGGTGTCGTTGCGAAGATTCTTGCTCGGCCGATCAAGTGGATTTCTGGCCGTCAGGAGGGTTACCTTGCGACGACTCACGGGCGGGACCACATTGCCGACGTTGAGATGTGCGGGAACCGTGACGGTACGATCACGGGCATAAAGACGACGGTCTATGCGAATTTGGGGGCATACCTTTCCACCTTTGCGCCTGGCATTCCGACGGTTCTCTTCGGGTTCACTCTTGGCGGGCCTTACCGTATGCCGAACGTGTCTTGCAAGGTTTACGGGGTGTTTACGAACACGACTCCGGTGGATGCGTACCGGGGCGCCGGCAGGCCGGAGTGCACGTACGTCATCGAGCGTTTGGTGGACATGTTTTCTCAGGAGGTGGGGCGCGATCCGGTTGCGGTTCGGCGCAAGAACTTCATTCCCCGCTTCAGCAACGGCCATGAGGTTTCGACGGGCGTGACGTACGATTCGGGGAATTACGGTCCGGCTCTCGATCGGGCGTTGGAGATTCTGGATTACCGCGGGTTCCGGGAGGAGCAGCGAGCGGCTCGTCGCGAGGGCCGGCTGCTGGGTGTTGGGCTGTCGAGTTACGTTGAGATCTGCGGGATTGCGCCGTCTGCGGTGGCTGCGTCTCTGGGCGCGGGTGCGGGTTTGTGGGAGTCGAGCACGGTTCGGGTGCATCCAACGGGCAAGGTGGCGGTGTACACGGGCACTTCGCCTCACGGGCAGGGTCATCAGACGAGTTTCACTCAGATCGCTTCGTCGGAGTTGGGTGTTCCTCTGGAGGACGTGGAGGTATTCCACGGTGATACTGACAAGCAGCAGATGGGTACGGGCACGTTCGGCAGCCGCAGCGTGGCGGTTGGCGGTACGGCGTTGTACATGAGCCTTCAGAAGGTGGTGGAGAAGGCGAAGCGGATCGCAGCTCATCAGATGGATGTTCCTCACCGTCAGGTGACGTTCGAGAACGGGGTTTTCTACGTGGAGGACATCCAGGAGAGGCAGATGAGTTGGGGGGACGTGGTTGGCGAGGCCTACGCTGCCAAGAACCTTCCTCCGCAGATGGAGCCGGGTCTGGAGGCCGTGACGTTCTTCGATCCGGAGAACTTCACGTGGCCTTTCGGGACTCACATTGCGGTCGTGGAGGTGGACCCTGACACGGGCGAGACGAAGGTTTTGCGGTACATAGCGGTTGACGACGTTGGGAACGTGATCAATCCGATGATCGTGGACGGGATGGTGCACGGCGGGGTTGCTCAGGGTATCGGTCAGGCCTTGCAGGAGCAGGCGGTGTACAGCGAGAACGGTCAGTTGCTGAGCGGCTCGATGATGGATTATGCGGTTCCGACGGCTGAGGACATTCCGAGCTACGAGACGGACAGGACGGTGACTCCAACGCGGGTGAACCCGTTGGGGGTCAAGGGCGCTGGCGAGACGGGTACGATCGCTTGCAGTCCGGCAGTGGTGAATGCGGCTGTGGACGCTCTCTCGCATCTGGGTGTGAAGCATCTGGACATGCCGCTTACGTCGGAGAAGATGTGGCGAAGCGTTCGCGATGCCAAGGCGGCGCTGCGAGCGGTTCGCCGTGAGCGAGCTATCGCCGGGAGGGCTAGCAATTGACGACGAGTATTGCATCTCCATTCGAGTACCACTCTCCGGAGACGGTGGAGGAGGCTTCCCGTCTGCTGAGTCGTTACGGGGGCGGGGCCCGCCTTCTGGCGGGTGGGCACAGTCTCCTACCGCTGATGAAGTTGAGGTTGGCGTCTCCTGAGGCGTTGATCGACCTGGGCCGCATCGGGGGTCTGTCTTACATTCGGGAGGATGACGGCGGGTTGGCTATCGGGGCGATGACGACGTATGCGGAGATCGTGCGTTCGGAGTTGGCGGCCGCGGCGGCGCCGGCTCTTGCGGAGGCTGCGGGGGAGGTGGCGGACACGCCGGTGCGAAACGCGGGCACGATAGGGGGTAGTCTGGCTCACGCAGACCCGGCGGGGGATCTGCCTGCTGTGGTGTTGGCGCTGGATGCGGAGTTGGTAGCGCGTTCGGCGCGGGCTTCGCGCTCGATCCCTGCGGATCGGTTCTTCCGCGATTTCATGACGACTGCGCTTCGGGGCAATGAGGTTCTGACTGAGATCCGGGTTCCCGGTCAGGGGGCTAGCTCCGGCTCAGCGTATGCGAAGCTGGCCAACAAGGCTTCTCACTACGCTGTGGTGGGGGTTGCGGCGGCGGTGAGAGTCGAGGACGGGGTTTGCACTTCGGCTCGCATCGGCATCACCGGAGCGGGTCCTCATGCGGTGAGGTCTCGCAGGGCTGAGCGCATTCTGGTGGGCAAGGCGCCTGGCGAGTCTTCGATACGCGCTGCTGCGCAGCGGGGCGGTGTTGAGTTGGCGGGTCAGTTCAACGAGGACGTTCACGCTTCGGCGGAGTACCGTGAGGACATGGCCCGGGTGTTCACGGGTCGGGCTCTTGCCGCGGCGTTCGAGCGAGCGATGGGTTGAGGCCGGGTCGAGGGTTCTGAGCCTCACGCCCGCTTGGGGGCCGCTCTCAGGGGCGGCCCTTTTTTGTGACTTTCCGGTTTCGTGCGGCCTTTGCGCCCTGCGGCGTCTGTCGTGATTGGCGGGGGGGGGCTTGCGGCGCGGCTGGACCCTGGCGGGATGTTTGAGTCGGTGCACTTGCGGGGGTGTTCCGGTCGGTGTGTACATGGTGCGAAAAGGCAGTGCACAGCCCCGCGCGATAGCCCCTTTTCGCGCGGGGCGCCACGGTAATGAAAAGTTATAGCGCCCACGCGGTTTTATAACGGATCACTGGGGGTTAGAACGACGGAGGTCGTTGGGGGGAGTCAGGGGCGCTGGGCCAGCTTTTTTTCTAGCGGACCACTGGGGAGAGACGGCGGAGGTGTTTTTTTAGCGGACCGCGAGGTCGGGATGGCGGAGATGTTTTTAGCGGACCGCGAGGTCGGGATGGCGGAGATGTTTTTAGCGGACCGCGAGGTCGGGATGGCGGAGATGTTTTTAGCGGACCACGAGGTCGGGACGCGGGGCTAGGGCTGGGTTCCGGAGGGGCTGAGTGTGGAGTTGGTATCCTGCGCCCGGGTCAGTGTCAAGATACTTCTTGAAATGTCAGGATATTGTCATATAATTGAAGCATAGTATCGGCAGCGCGGATCAGAAGTGTGCGATGGTCAAGGGCGTCCGGCTCAGAGCCGGTCCGTCCACACCGCACCAGGTGGGAGAAGGCGTGATGAGTGAACAGCGAGAAAAGTTTTCCAGCCAAGCTGCGCCGGCGTTGCTGTCGGCGATGCGGGAGGCTGCGCGTAGGGACGGGCGCCACTTTCAGGCCGTGCTGGAAGACGCGATGGTCAGCTACCTGGAGAGCAGGGAGCGGCAGCGGGTGCGTCCCGAGGTGATGGCTCACTACAGGGCTAGCGTGGAGAAGAACCGAAAGCTGTATGAACTGCTGGCGCAGTGAGCAGTAATTTCCCTACAGTCGAAGAGGTTGTCGCAATCCATGCTGATCTAATCGGTCTGTTTGGCGGATCTTTGGGTGTGCGTGACATGGGGGCGTTGGAGTCGGCGTTGGTGCGGCCTCGGCTGGGGTACTACGACGGCCTTGTCGAGGAGGCTGCGGCGCTGATGGAGAGCCTAGCCAACAATCATCCCTTCGTGGACGGCAACAAGCGCGTCGCCTTTGCCGTAACCGATGCTTTCGTGCGTCTCAACGGCGGCTTCATCGACTGCGAGGGGGAAGAGGCGCACGATGATTTCGTGAAGTTGTTCGAGGCCAACTCGTTTCGCTTCGCCGAACTTTGCGACTGGCTCGATCAGCGCGTCAGGCTTTTGCCGGAGTCTTGAGCCGCAGGTCGCATTGGCCGCATTGCGGCGTTTACTCGGCCGTATCACGGCGTTTACCTGTGACGCTGTTTTCTTGCCGACCCTCGCCGTCCGGTGCGGGGCCGGAGGTTAGGGGGAGGCGAGGCGGAATTGGGGGGCGGCCTGTCCGCCTGCGGGCAGGCCAAGGGGGAGTTTGACGTCGAGGGCGAGCGGTCGTCCTTCTTCTTCGACGGTTTCGATGGCCTGCGCCACCTGTTGTTTGACGCTGGATTCGCTGTCGACGGGTATGGCTTCGACTCCGAAGGATTGGGCGAGGTTTACGACGTCTATGCCTGCGAGTTCGACGCCTGCGTATCGTCGGTCCCGGTTCATGGATCCCTCTGCCCTATCGAATGCGTTTGCGACGATGCCGTATGAGCCGTTGTTGGCTATGACGTACAGGGCGGGGATTTGGTGGTGTGCGGCGGACCAGAATGCGGAGTCTGCGTAGTATACGGAGCCGTCTCCCACGAGTCCTACGACGGGTTTTCGTGGTGCGGCGAGTTTTGCGCCGAGCGGGGCTCCCATTCCGTATCCTTCGGAGCCTCCGGCGGGTCGGACGTAGGTTACGGCGCCTCCGCCTTCTGCGGCGGTTACGCATTCGAGGGGGACTGCGAACTGTTCGGTGGTGATTATGCCGCCGCCTCTTTCCTGTAGTGCGGAGTCGATGGCGTCGAGCAGGGCGATGGGTCGGACGTATCCGGTTTGGCGTGATACGGCGTTTAGTTGCGCTCTTCGCCTGGCTCTGAGGTCTGCGGCCCGGGTGCGGGCTTGTTCCCTTCGTGCGGCGTACGCTGCCGGCGGGTGTTCGCTGCGGACCATTTCGTTGAGTCTTTCGATGGTGCGTCGTTCGTCTGCGTAGATTGCGATGTCCAGGCCGGGTATGTTCTTGAAGACTGCCGGGTCTGACCCGACGGCGGCGATTCGCTTTGCGGTCCGGAAGCGTGCGAAGTCCTGGGGGCTTCCGCTTCCGTCGTGCCGGACGCCGAGGCAGATGACGTGGTCGGGTTCGGGGTCTGGGGTTAGTGCGCGCAGGTATCCGGCGTGGAGGGGGTGGGCTGCGGGTACGCTTCGCAGGTCGTTCCACGTCGAGGCGACGTTTGCGCCAAAGTATTCGGCGAGTTGGGTTACGGCGTTCTGTGCGCCGCTCTTCCATACGCCGTCTCCGACGTAGATGAGGGGGCGCTTGGCCTCGTGCAGGCAGCGCGCCAGTTCTTCGAGGTCCTGGTCTGACGGATATCCTGCCCGGAGGTTTCGGCCTCCTGTTTCGATGATGTCTACGTCGAGTTCTTCTGGGCCGAGCAGTCGGTCGTAGATTGCGAGGTGTACCGGCCCCATGGGGGGCGTTGCGGCTACCATGATTGCGCGCTCGATGGCCCATGGCAGTCCTTGCGGCTCGATGACGGTCCAGTTGGCTTTGGTGAAGGGGGCGGATATGGAGGTTGGCCCTGCGTTGTGTGGTATGTCTAGCGTGATGCGGTCTGAGAAGCTGCCGGTGTCTCCGTGGAAGGTGATGGCGACTACCGGCAGCGCGCCTTCTGCGACGTTGATGAGTTGTCCGAGGCATTGTGCGAGGCCTGCGCCGAGGTGTACGGACATGACGGCGGGTTTTCCTTCGACCTGTGCGTATCCGCCGGCCATGGCGGTGACGGAGCCTTCGTGCAGGGCGAGGATTCCGTGCACTTGCGGGTTTTCGTACAGGGCGTCGAAGAAGCGGGCTTCTCGTGATCCGGAGTTGTAGAAGAGGTGGTTTATTCCGGATGCTGCGAGTTGTTCGACGATGATCTGCGATGGGTTTCCGGTGAATGATCGAGTTGGCACAGGCATAGAGGACGGTCTCCGTGGTTTTGGGCGTCTGCGCGGTGGGCGCGGCGGTGTGGTGGTGGGAGTTTACCTGCACGAGGCGGGCGGGGGCGTTTTTCTATTTTCTAGCTTGCATCGCTGGTTTTACAGCTCGCATCGCGGGGTATGGCGCGTTTTTCTAGCGCACGGCGAGGGCGGTGAGCCTCGTGGCGAGTGGAGGGTTCCGGGTATGCGTGAGGGCCTGCGCTGCGCGGGGGCGTTTTTCTAGCTTGCATCGCTGGTTTTACAGCTTGCGTCGCGGGGTTGTTGCGGGCGCGGCGCCTGCGCTGCGCGGGGGCGGTGAGCCTAGCCGGGGGGTGCGGAGAGTTTCGGGTATGACGCCAGAGCGGCGAGGTATGAGTCGGGCGTGTTGAGGTCCAGGCGCATGATTTCTGAGTCGAATTCGACGTGGTTCATGCCGTGCTCGTGTCGGCGCATGATTTCCCTGACGCCTTCCGCTTCTTCCGTGATCTCCATGAGTTCGCCGCGCAGCGAGGCGCTGAAGATGAGGGGGTGGCCGCCGCGCGTGCGCACGCGGGGCGAGGTGACGGCGGCGTTGGCCGAGAGGTGGGAGTCTATGAGGCGCTTGATGGCCCAGGGGGGTCGGGGTTGGTCCACGGCGAGCAGCAGTATCGTATCGGCGTCGTCGGGTAGTGCGCGGACGCCGGCCCGGATGGAGGAGGTCTTGCCGGTCTTGTACAGGGGGTTGTGCACCCGGTGCACGTTGCGGCCGGTCAGCAGGCGGGAGACCTGCTCGTCGTTGGCGCCGGTGACGACGTAGACGTCGTGTACGCCGCCTTCGATGAGTGACTCTATCTGGTACTGGATGAGTGTCCTGCCCTGCCAGGGTAGCAGGGGCTTTGGCCGGCCCATCCGCGCGGATTCTCCGGCCGCAAGCAGTACAGTTTTTTTAGCTTGCGGCGTTGGTTTTCTGGCTTGCATCGCGGGGTTGCTGCGGGCCCGGGTGTTGGCGCGCGCTGCGGGCTTTCCGGCGCGCATGAAACTCAGTTGTGCAGCGCGGCGGGTTGGCGCTTTTGCCTGTCGGCTCTTCGGCGCATGTTTTGGCTGATGCGCTGCAGGAGTTCTTCCCGAAGCTTCATGGGCCTTCCGTCTCCGCCTAGTCGGAAGGCGAGGATTTCGGCCATTATGCTGATGGCTATTTCCTCCGGGGTGCGCGCTCCCAGGTTGAGGCCGATGGGTGCGTTGACGGCCCGCACTCGTTCCATGGGCCAGCCTTTCTGTAGCAGTTCCTCGTATATGAGTATGGTCTTTCGCTGGCTTCCGAGCAGTCCGACGTAGCTTGCCGGGGTGTCCATGGCGGCTGCGAGGGCTGCGTCGTCGTATCGGTGTCCCCTTGTGGCGATTACGATGAAGGTATTTGCGTTGATGGGCAGGCTCTTGAGCGTGGTCTCGTACTCTCCGGCCTTTACTACATCTGCTTCGGGGAAGCGTTGCGGGTTGGCGAATTCGGGTCGGTCGTCGATGACGAAGAGTCTGAATCCTGCGCTGAGGGCTACGGCGGCGAGGGCTTTGCTGACGTGTCCGCCTCCGACGGCGAGGAGGGTCGGCGGCGTGGTGAAGGCCTCTATGAAGCACTCTGCGCCGTCGTCGCGGGTGAGGTATTCGTTTTTGCCGAGGGCCATGAGGCTTCGGGCTCGTGTTGCGGCCTGGGCGTCGAGCCTCTGGTCTCCGAGTGTGCCGCTCAGGGAGCCGTTTTCTCTTACGAGCATCTTTGCTCCGACCTGCAGGCCGGAGTCGGGGGGCGCTGCCATGAGGTTTGCGATGGCGACGGGTTTTCCGCCTCGGTATGCTTCGACGACCTCTTTGGAGAATTCAAGGTAGCCTGCGGCCTCTTGTTGTCGGATGGGGTCTATGAGGAAGTACATGGTTCCTCCGCAGACGAGTCCATCCTGTGCGGCGAGGTCTTCGTTGAGTTGGTAGTCTCTCATCTGGGCTGCGCCGCCGCGCTTCATGAGTTGCTGGGCGGCGAACCATATGTCTCCCTCTACGCATCCGCCTCCGAGGGTGCCCACTCCCGAGCCGTCCGCTCTGACGAGCAGCTTTGCGCCGGGTTTCTGCGGGGTGGAGCCGGAGGTTCTGACGACCGTGGCGACGGCTACGGGTTTGCGTTGTTCCAGTTCCTGGACCGCTGCCAGAAATACGGGTTCCATGGGTTTGTACGTCCTAGCCGCCGGCCGGCTCGCCGCCGGTTCACCGGTTTTTCCGGGCGGTCAGCGATGCGGTGGGGTTCTCTGAGCGTTCATTTCAGAATAGCACAGCCCGGTTCACCGCCGGCTCACCGCCGGCTCACCGCCGGTTCGCCGGTTTTACTGGCCGGCTCGCCGGTTTTACTGGGCGGCCGCGTAGGAAGGCGCGCGTTGTTGCCGGCCGGCTCGCCGCCGGTTCACCGCCGGCTCGCCGGTTTTTCTCGGCGGCTAGGAGGAGGGCGGGGACGCGGTCAGGCGATTCGGTGGGGTTCGAGGGCCTCGTAGTTGAGTTCGATGCCGAGTCCGGGGCGGTTGGGGGCGTATACGCGGCCATCCTCGATCTGCAGGGTGTCCTTGTATATCTGTCCGTGCATGTGGTCCACGGAGTCCCGGTAGTATTCGAGTATGAGTCCGTTGGATATGGCGGTGACGAGGTGCACGTGCACTTCCTGCGCGCCGTGGGGGGCTATGTCGAGGTCGTTGGCCTGTGCGAGGGCCGCGACTTTCATGAATTCCGTGACGCCGCCCATTATGAGTGCGTCGGGCTGGAGTATGTCGACCGCTCGGTGTTCGATCATGTCTCGGAAGCCGTATCGGGTGTATTCGTTCTCGCCGGCTGCGACGGGTACGGAGGTGGCTCTGGTGATTTCACGCTGTCCTGCGTAGTCGTCGGGTTCGACCGGTTCCTCGAACCAGAAGAGGTCGTATTGTTCGGCTTTTCGTGCGAATTCGATGGCCTGGTAGTGCCGGTATGCGTTGTTGGCGTCGACCATGACCTTGACGTTGGGGCCGACGGTTTCCCGCACCACCCGGACGCGCTCGACGTCTTCGTTTATGGGTACCGCGCCGATCTTCATCTTGACGGCCGTTGCGCCGAGATCGACGTTGGTTTCCATCTCGGCGGCCAGTTCCCTTAGCCCTTTTCCTTCCTCGTAGTATCCGCCCGCGACGTAGGTGTCTATCTTGTTGGAGAATCCTCCGAGCATCTTGTATAGGGGCATTCCGGCGATCTTGGCCTTGAGGTCCCAGAGCGCTATGTCTATGCCCGATATTACGCGTGTGGATATTCCGCGCCTGCCGACGAGCTTGGGGCGCCACATTTCGTGCCAGTGGCGCTCGGTGTCGAGCGGGTCCTTGCCAATGAGTACCTGCTTGAGGTGGTTCGTCATGGCGGCTCCGACTTCCGGGGCGTCCTGCATGGATGCTCCGATGCCCAGGCCGCTCAGTCCTTCGTCGGTGTCTACGTGGATGGCGTTGATGCCGCTGTGGGTGTAGGTGTATAGGCCGTTGGTGATGGGCACTGCCCGCGGCCAGCGGAATACTTCGGTCCGAACGTCTGTGATTTTCAAGTTCTTCTTTCCTGCCGGCTCGCCGGTTTCACCGGTTTCACCGGGTTTACCGGCGGGCCGGGTTTACTGGCCGGCTGGCTCGCCAGTCTCAACTGGCCGGTTTCACCGGGTTTACTGGCCGCTGGGGGATTGTATTCTGTCATACTCTTGAAGGGTCTGGCCGCCGGCCGCCGGCGCGGTCAGTAAGACCGGCGAGCCGGCGGGTCGTTGTTGGAGAAAGGTTCTGCAGAGCTGTGCACACCGGTTCACCGCCGGCTCGCCGGCCGGTTCTACCGGCGAGCCGGCTTCTAGTCGGAGCGTTGTTGGCGCTGGCCCTAGTGGTCGCCGCGTGCGGGCGCGGGGGCGAGCCTTCGCCGTCGGTTGCCGTTGCACAAGAAACCGTTCAGCCGGAGCCTTCGCCGTCGGTTGCCGTTGCACAAGAAACCGTTCGGCCGGAGCCCTCGCCGTCGGCTGCCGTTGCACCGGAAACCGTTCGGCCGGAGCCCCGGCCAGAAAGACTTACGCTTGTGTACTGGCAGGCGCCTTCTCTGCCTATTCCGTACCTCTCCGGGGGCGATAAGGATGCGGACGCGGGGGCGGTTACGCTGGAGCCTCTGGCGAGCTACGACCCGGAGGGGGGCCTCGCGCCGAGGTTGGCGGCTGAGATTCCGACGCTGGAGAACGGGGGGATTTCAGAGGATCTGCTGACTGTTACGTGGCGGCTGAGAGAGGGTTTGACGTGGTCGGACGGCAGCGCGATGACCGCGGAGGACGTTGTCTTCACCTGGCGCTACTGTCTGGATGAGGCTGCGGGCTGTACGAGCCGGGACGTTTTCCACGGCATCGTTTCGGTGGAGGCTCCGAACGATCGTACGGTTCGGATAACCTTCGATGGTCCTACGCCCTATCCGTATACGGCTTTCGTGGGCGCCAGTATGCCGATACTCAGCCGCGAGCAGTTTGCGGACTGCGTGGGGGCTGCCGCGAGGGGCTGCGAGGCGCAGAACGTTGCGCCCGTGGGCACGGGGGCCTATCGGATCGTCGAGTTTACGCCCGATTCGGGCGCGGTCTACGAGCGCAATCCGTTCTACCGGGGTGAGGCGGCTTACTTCGACGAGGTGGTTCTGCGGGGCGGCGGCGATGCGGCCGGGGCTGCGCGGTCCGTACTGGAGCTGGGCGATGCGGAGTATGGGTGGAACCTGCAGGTCGCGCCGGAGCTTCTGGAGGGGATGGAGGCCCGCGGGGTTGGCCGGGTGGCCGCTGCGTTTGCGAGTCAGGTGGAGCGTCTGGTGGTGAACCAGACGAATCCGGATCCGGGTCTGGGCGAGGATCGTTCGGAGTACCTGGACGGGGCGAATCCGCATCCGTTCCTGACGTTCAGGCCGATCCCGGAGGCGATGTCTATGGCGATCGATCGTGCGGCCATTTCGGATCGGCTGTATGGCTTCGCCGCGAGGCCGACTTGCAACGTGATTGCCGCGCCTGCGAATTACGCTTCGACGGCGAACGACGGCTGCCTGGCGCAGGACGTCGACGGGGCGAGGAGGCTGCTGGATGATAACGGCGTGGTGGACGGGGACGGGGACGGGGTTCGCGAGTACATGGGGACGCCTTTGCGCGTTTCCTATCAGACTACCGTGAATTCGATCCGGCAGGATACGCAGGAGATGATCCGGGGCTGGTGGCGCGAGATAGGTATAGAGACGGAGCTGGTACGGCATGATGCGGGGGTCTTCTTTGGGGGGGATCCCGTGGCGGACGCCGAGGCGTCTTACCGGCGGTTCTTCGCGGACGTGCAGATGTATACGTCGGGTTCCGGGGTGGACCCTCAGCGGGCTCTTTCGGCCGGGCTGTGCGACCACGTTCAGACGCGGGATAACAACTGGGGGGGCGGGAACAATGCTCGTTCCTGCAACTCGGAGTATGAGAAACTGTTTGCGGAGCTGGAGCATACGCCGGCGGGCGCTGAGCGGGAGGCTCTGGTGAAGCGGCTGAACGACGTTCACGTGCAGAGCTACTACGAGATTCCGCTGGTGAACCGGGGGATAGTTTCGGCTGTGTCGAATGACCTGCAGGGGGTGCGGTTCAACGCCTGGGACAGCCAGTTGTGGAACATCGCCGATTGGTTTTCATCGAACAACTAGGTTTTCTTAGCCGGCATTGCCGGGTTTTCTAGCGGGCAACCGAGCCGGCATTGCCGGTTTTCTAGCGGGCAGCCAAGTTTCCGGGCGGGGAGTTGTGGGACGCGGCGGGGAGGGAGCGGGACGCTGTGCCGGCTCTGGTTCTGGCTCTGGCACAAACAAAGGAGGGGGAAGTCGGTTCGTCGGTATGCAATGTTAAAAAGACGCGGACAGTTGCGCCCTTCGTGCAATAATGGGCGCAGGAATGGCGAGCCGCCGTGAGCGGTCAGGGAAACTTTGCCTATATGCCCAAAACCTCAGCTCGTGGAAGCGAGCCGCATGAGCGGGCGCTAGAAAACGCGTTTCTGCAACTGGCGCCTCGCGTGGGAGCGCAGGGCGAGCCGCTGTGAGCGGTAGCTGGAAAGCGCGAGAATTTTTGGGAGAATAAGGCGGGCTGTCGCCGATGCAGTCGGCGGGAAGCTGGAAAAAAAGAAATGATCGAGAACTCGATACTGAAGCGGAATCGGGAGGGGCAGAGGGCGGTGGTGTTCGGGTTGGTGTTTCCGTCGACGCAGCTGGTGGAGTTGGCTGCGCAGTGCGGTTTCGACGCGGTGAACGTGGACGGGGAGCACGGCCACTTCACTCCTGAGTCGGTGGACGACGTATGCCGGGTTGCGAACGGCTACGGGATGTCGGTCATGGCCAGGGTTCCGAACTTGCGCTCGGATACGATAAACCTGTTTTTGGATCGCGGCGTGCAGGGGGTCGTTGGTCCGCACGTGGAATCGGGCGAGCAGGCGCAGATGTTGGCGGATGCGTGTCTGTTTCCGCCGGCCGGCTGGCGTTCCTGGGGCGGCGGGCGCGGTACGGAGTTCGGCGATGAGGAGAAGATCGAGGGGTATGGGGGCAAACTGGCGTTTGCCGAGTGGGCGAATGAGAACATGCTGGTGTTCGGTCAGATCGAGTCCCGGGCGGGTTGGGAGAACCTCGACGACATACTGAGGGTCGCTGGGTTGACGGGGGTGGCTGCCGGGCCGAACGATTTTGCGGCTTCGTTGGGCCATCCGGGGGAGGTGGATCACCCCGATTGCGCGGCGGCCTGGAGCGACGTGGTACAACGGACGCGGGGGGCGGGCAAGAAGCTATCCTCGGATTGTTCGGTTTCGCTCGGGGTAACGGAGTTGATGTTCGGCAGTGCGCGGGCGTTCGTAAACTCCGAGCGGCTTCACGCTTCTTCAAGCTGACGACGGTTGGACCGGTCGGAGAGGGGGACACTCTTGGGGGGCAGGGGCGCGTTGGCTTTCGCACTGACGGCTACGGGCGGATACGCTGGAACGCGGCTGTGAGCGAGCGCAGGCCGCCGGGGTGGAAGGCCGCCGGAGAGAGGATCGGGGTTGGCTCGCGGGCGGTGGGCGGCGGGTGTGTGCGTTGTCGAGCGGGGGGGCGAGGGGGCGTTCTTACGACCTGGCTGGAGAAGGGGGGAGTCGGGGGAGCGGGGCGTCCGGAAACGACGGGCCGGGCGGCTGAAGAGAGGTCGGACGCGCCGGGACGGCAAGCTAGAAAAAAGCGGGTGGCTGGCGTGGCGGAGGAAGGAGGATGGTTCGGGGGGAAGGTACGCGTTTCTAAGACTGCCCGGGTATCTGAAGAGAGGCCGGGCGAGACTGTTAAGACTGCCCGGGTATCTGAAGAGAGGCCGGGCGAGACTGTACGGGTAGTTGAAGAGAGGCCGGACGCGCCGGGGCGGCAAGCTAGAAAGACTGTGTTGGAAAAGACGTTGCAGGATGCCTGGAGGCGTTCGGCGGGGAGCGGGGTGTACTTGCGTGCGAGTGACGGGCGGCGCTATCGGGTCATCTACGCTGGGCGGAGCGGGGGTTCCTTTGGCCCTGATTTCCTGGATGCGGCGCTGCTTCGGGACGATGGCCGGCGGGTGCACGGGGACGTGGAGATTCACGTCCGTCGCGGGGACTGGCGCGGGCATGGGCATGACCGGGATCCTCGCTACAACGGTGTTACCTTCCATGCTTTCCTGGAGGGCGGTGGAGGGGCCGGCACGACGACGAGGGACAGGCGGAGCGTTCGGGAGTTGCACATAGGGGCTTTGTTGTCGAGGCCGTCGCGCGGTGGGCGCGGGCGGGCCGGGTCTTCGAGTGAGTGCGCCGGACCGGAGCGGGAAGCGGAGGCGGAGCGCGGGCGGGACGGGGCTTTGGTTCCGCTTCCGTTGGATCTGTCCACGGCCGGGGAGGAGCGCTTTGCCGCGCGTGTGAGCGGGGCCAGGCTTTCGATGCAGCGTTGGGGGGTGGATCAGGCGCTGTATTCTCTGGTTATGGAGTGTCTCGGATACCCTCGCAACAAGCGGCAGTTCCGGCAGTTGGCGGAGAGGATGCCCTGGGAGGTCCTGGCCGGCTGCGGCGGGGGCGCTGCGGGGTTGGAGGCTCTTCTGCTTTGGTCGGGCGGTTTTGGCGCAAAGCCTGCGGGGGCTCCCTGTTTGAGCGGGTCTCGTCCGTCGTGGACGCGGGGTGCGGGCAGGCCGGATAACGCGCCGGAGCGCAGGTTGCGGGGCGCGGCTCGGCTTGCGGCTCGCTGGATGGCGAGGGGCGGGCCCGCCAGGGCGCTTGCCGAGGAGGTGATGGGCGCTGAATCGGCGCGGGGTCTGGTTCGGGGCCTGGAGGTTCCGGGCGTTGGTGGGGGCCGGGCGCTGATCGGCGGCGCCCGGGCTGCGGAGATAGCGGTCAACGCGGCGCTGCCGGGTGTGTGTGCGGCTTCGCGGTTGTATGGGCGCGGAGAGTTGGAGTCCAGGGCGGCGGGGCTGTATCGGGTGTTTCCCGCGCTGCCGGAGAACGCGGTGACGCGTGAGGCTCGTGCGTTGTTTTCGGGCGTTCCGTCTGGCCGCGGTCCGGGTTTTGGCGCGCGTGAGCAGCAGGGGTTGATCTATCTGTACCGCGCGTTGACTCTGCCTATGGACATGACGAGGCAGTTGCCGTTGGGCGCGGGGAGGGGGCGGAGATGAGGGCCGGTTGGGGGTTGCGCTCGCGGCGCGATGAGGCGGTGAGGGCCGGTGGCGGGTTGCGCTCGCGGCGCGATGAGGGGGTGAGGGGCTGATGGCGGTCGAGCCGCGCGCCGAGGAGCGGGACGGGGCGGACGAGGAGCCGGGTCTGCTGGACATGCTTCCCGGGGAGTCGGAGGTTCTGACGGCTCCGGGCTCGGGCGGCGCTCGTTTCATTCTGACGAATGAGCGGATACTGTACGCGGGGGGTGCGAGTGGGGGGTTTGCCGCGGCGAGGTTGTCGGACGTAGTGGCGGTGAAGCTGGATCGGCGGGAGCGGGACAGGCGGAGTGCGATATGGGGGTTCATCGGCGTTTTGGCCGCGGTAGGGGTTTGGCAGGTGACTCGCAACGAGACGGTGGGGGCCGTGGTGGGAGGGGTGGTTGGGTTCATCGCTCTGGTTCTGCTGGCTGATTATCTGTTCAGGATGCCGGGGTTGGTTCTTCGCTTCGTGACGCCGGGCGGGGTCGTCGAGGGCGAGGTGGACAATGGCGATGCGGATGCGGCTGAGGATCTGGCCGCGAGGGTTGAGAGTATGCGGCAGGATATGGCTCTTCGCGCCTGGCGCGAGACCGTGGCGCTGCACTACCGGGGCTATTACTGGCCGCGCGTGTAGTCCGCGGCGCGCGGGAGCTCCGTCCTGCACTACCGGGGTTATTGCCGGACTCGCGTGTAGTCCGTGGGGCGCGCGGGCTCCGCCCTGCACTGCCGGGGTTATTGCTGGACTCGCGTGTAGTCCGCGGCGCGCGGGAGCTCCAACCTGCATTACCGGGGTTATTGCTGGACTCGCGTGTAGTCCGCGGGGGCGCGGCGTATGAGGGTGGTCTCTAGCTGGCTAGTCTCATGCCTGGGTGGACGTCCAGGTTCCATCCTGATCTGGCGCCTCGATTGAGTTCGACGAGGCCGGCCATGGCGATCATGGCTCCGTTGTCGGTGCAGAGCCAGGGCGGGGGTACGGCTACGGGGATTTTGGATGCCTGTACGAGGGCTTCTCTGAGCGCGGAGTTTGCTGCGACGCCGCCTGCGAGCACTATTTCGCCGGATCCCAGTCTTTCGGATGCCTCGACGGTCTTGTTTACCAGTACGTCTACGACGGATTCCTGGAAGGCTCTGGCGAGCGCGTCGGCCTTGTCCTTGGGCGGGCCGCCGCCGGGAGGCGGGTATAGGCCTTCCTGCCTGGCGCGTCGTATGACTGCGGTCTTCAGCCCGCTGAAGCTGAAGTCGTCGGTTCCTCTGAGCCATGCTCTAGGCAGCGGCGCCGAGGGTGCGCCGGTTTGGGCTGCTCGCTGTATTTCGGGGCCGCCGGGGTATCTCATTCCCATGACTCTTGCGGCTTTGTCGAATGCTTCTCCTGCGGCGTCGTCGCGTGTCTGTCCGATCATGCGGAAGCGTCCGTCGGGGTGCATGAGTATGAGTTCGGTGTGTCCTCCGGATACGATGAGGCAGGTTCGGGTTGGGCCGTCTGCCTTTGGAGCGGGGATTTCGGGGTCTTGGACGGCGGTTCCGCTTCCTGTGTCGATCCATGCGGAGTAGACGTGTCCTGCGAGGTGGTTGACGCCTATGAGGGGTACGTCGAGGGCGGCTGCGAGTCCTTTTGCGACGTTGACTCCGACGATGAGGGCGCCGGCGAGTCCCGGGCCGTTGGCTACTGCGATTGCGTCGATCCGGTTCCAGCCGAGGCCGGCCTGCCGGAGGGCTCTGTCGAGTACGCCGGGTATTTCGAGCAGGTGTTGTCTGGAGGCGACTTCCGGTACGACGCCGCCGAATCGGGAGTGTAGGTCGGATTGGGAGGCGACTACGTTTGCGAGCAGGCGGCCTCGCTGGTCGACTATGCCGACCGCCGTTTCGTCACAGGAGGTCTCTATCCCCATCATATTTCTTAGCTTGCCGGGTCGGCCGCTCTGTGGGGATTTTTCCAGCTCTCCGGGGCGTCCGCTCTGCGGTGTTTTTTTACCTTGCGGCGGCGGCGATTCGGCAGGGAAGGTTTTTTGGCTTGCTGAGTTGGTCATTTGGCAGGGAAGGTTTCTTAGCTTGCCTGGTCGGCCGCTCTGCGGGGATTTTTCCAGCTTTCCGGGGTGTCCGCTCTGCGGTGTTTTTTTACCTTGCGGCGGCGGCGATTCGGCAGGGAAGGTTTTTGGGCTTGCTGAGTTGGTCATTTGGCAGGGAAGGTTTCTTAGCTTGCCTGGTCGGCCGCTCTGCGGGGATTTTTCCAGCTCTCCGGGGCGTCCGCTCTGCGGGGATTTTTTATCTTGCGGCGGCGGCGATTCGGCAGGGAAGGTTTTTGGGCTTACTGAGTTGGTCATTCGGCAGGGAAGATTTTTGGGATTGCCGAATCGGCCGCTCTGCGGGGTTTTCCGGCTTGTGGAGTTGCTATTCTACGGCGCGGCGCGGGGGTCGGTGGCGCAGTGGTGCGGCGTCAATGGCTGCAAGTGGCGGTTTTGGGGTGTGCCATTCGGGGGCGTTAGGGGGTAAACTGTTTGTTTTAAGGCGGGCTGGGGCGCCGGGCGTCCCGTCAGACCTGCTCATCAACCTGGGGAAAAGGGGTGGATGTTGGAAACCAGCAGATTTCCGCAGTGCCTATCTTGCGGAGAAGGTGTCCTTGCTCCGCTTTCGGATTTTGGCGGTCAGGGTGCGGCTGTTCACTACAAGGCGTGGGTGTGCGTGAATCCGAATTGCGGATTCAATATCAAGATACGAAACGGAGAGGTTCATCTGAATGAGCCGATAATAGAGGGGGCGAGTCCGAATCCGAGGCGCGGCGCAAACGTCCGCTACTAGGGGGCGGAGGCTGGCGGGGCTGCCGGGTGCGGCGTGCGAGCGCGGTTGAGCGGCGCCGATGACGCGTAGAGTCGCGGAGAGCAAATACCTCCTGCCGGCGCGGGATATGGCCGGAAGGCTGTTTTCCTACGCGCCAGAGACGCGGGTGGTTCACGTTCCGCTGTACGGGGCGCGCTGGCGGCCGTTTTCCTACGCGCCAGAGACGCGGGGCGGAAAGCGCTCGGGTGGTTGACGTGGTTGGAAGGCTGCGGGCGGTTCGCGTACCTCGGGCCTTGGTGGTCTTGGCCGTCAGGTCGCTCATCGTTCTGGTCCCGATGGGGCTTGTGGTGCTGGGTCTGGTGGCCTATCAGCATTATTCGCGTTTGCGTTCGGGTTCGGACGCGGCGCGTTTCGAGGTGGGCGTTCCTACGGCGGAGCGTGCGGCGTTGACGCTTAGGTCGGCGCCGGCGGCGGCGGTTGGCTCGCCGACGGCGGAGGTGGAGGATTCGAGGGGGAGCGCGTCCGGCAGCGCGGTTGAGTCTCCGGTCTCGCTCGCCGCGGCGGCGCCTTCTCCGGACGCGCTGGATCTTGCGTCGGTGTATCCGGCCAATCTGATGAATCCGAAGTACTGGGACGATTCCGGTTGGGCCGGCTCGTTGCCTTTCGGGGGTCCCGGTTTGCCGGAGGGTTATGAGCCGGTGTCGTCGCTGGACGGCGGTGTGGTGTCCGGCGTGGCGGGTTCTGCGGCGTTTCGGATCCTCATTCCGGCGGTGGGCCTGGACTCCGGCGTGATGGACCTTGGGATCATCGACCTGGGGGATTATCTGGCTTACGAGACTCCGGACAACACGGTTGGGCACATTCCGGATTCTGCGAATCCGGGTGAGTTGTCTCGCGGGTGGTATTTTGGTCACTTGCGCAGCATTCTTCAGGGTGAGGGGAGCGTCTTCCATCGTTTGCCGGAGATATCGAGTCTGATCATGGAGGATCCGGTGGACGTGACTTTGGTGACGGCGGATGGGGAGTATCTGTATCGTGTGGTTGCGACGGAGCTGTTGCATGAGGACGATCTTCATCTGACGCGGGCGGCGGATTCCCGGATCACGCTGGTTACGTGTTGGCCTCCGAACGTGTACGACCGGCGCATCCTGGTGCACGCTGAGTTGATAGCGTTGAAGCGGGTTTCCTAGCTTGCGCGGGCGTGCGCGGCGTGGAGTATTGACGGGGGCCATGGGTTGAAGGCTTCGACTGTTTCGTCGTCAGGAGGCGTCGGGTCGGCGGGGGTGGACAGGCTGCTGGTGTGGCTGCTGGCGGTTTGCTTCGTTGGCGCGGTGGCTCAGATAACGCTGGGTGGCGTGGTGCGGGTGACGGGTTCCGGGGACGGCTGTCCGGACTGGCCTCTGTGTTACGGGGGGGTACTGCCTCCGCTGGAGAAGCATGCGTTGATCGAGTGGTCTCACCGGACTTCGGGTTTGGTGGTTGGTCTGGTGTTGCTGGCGGCGGCGGTTCGGGTGTGGCTGAGGGGTGTGGGGAGTCGCGGTTTTACGACGGCTGCTCTGCTGCTCATAGCGGTGGTTGGGGGTATAGGGGGTGCGGTGGTTCTCAGCGATCTGGATCCGGCGTTGCGTACGTTGCATCTGGTTCTTGCGGAGATGGTGGTGTTTCTGACGGGTTTTGCGTTTGCGTCGGCTGCGTGGCCCGGGGGCTCGGGGTCGGGCGGGCTCGTGTGGGGGTCGAACCACGTGAAGATAGTTGCGTGGGCGTGCGCGGCCGCTCTGGTGGCTATTCTGTCGGGTTCTGACATAGTTTGGCGGGGCGCGGGTGCGGTGTGTCCTTCCTGGCCGCTGTGCGGTGGTTCGGTGGTACCGCAGTCGAATCTGGCGTGGATGCACATGTCTCACCGGATCGTGTCTTTGCTTGTTGGGTTGGTGATATTTGCGGCTTCGCTGCGCGTCTTGCGCGGGGGGGCGTCGTTTTCTGCGGTGAGGTGGGCGGCGGCGGCCGGGGCTGCGCTTTTGCTGGCGCAGATGTTCGTTGGGGCTGCGAATCCCTGGACGGGGTTCGATGAGTGGTCTCGCGCGCTTCACCTGAGTCTTGCGACTCTTCTTTGGGCGGATCTGGTGTTGTTGCTTGCGTTGTTGCTGAGGCCCTGGGCCTGGCCTGTGGGGAGGGTCGTCGGATGACCTTTTTTCTAGCTCACGGCGGGGGTTGTTCAACAACCGTTGCGCCGGTGGATGCGGTGGTTGGGGGGCGCGGGCGCAATCACCGGGGCCGAATCGCGATTCGCCACTACGCCGGACGATACGGCGGGAGGGTCGTCGGATGACCTTTTTTCTAGCTCACGGCGGGGGTTGTTCAACAACCGTTGTGCCGGTGAATGCGGTGGTTGGGGGGCGGATCATGGGGGGCGGATCACGATTCGCCCCTACGGCGGGAGGGTCGTCGGATGACCACTAGCGAACACAGGCAAAGCTTTGCGGAGTTGGCTTCGGACTATATTGCGCTGACGAAGCCTCGCATCATGTCTTTGCTTCTGTTGACGGCTCTTACGGGCGCGGTTCTGGCGGCTCGCGGGTTTCCCGATGCGTTGGTGGCTTCTGCGCTGCTGGTCGGGGGGGCTATGGCGTCCGGCGGGGCTAGCGCCTTGAACCACTGGCTGGAGGATGATCTGGACCGGCGCATGGGGCGCACGAAGCGCCGTCCGGTGGCTGCGGGGCGTATGAATCCGCGTAACGCTCTTGCGTTTGGCCTGTTGCTGAATGCGGGCGCGTTTGCTGTTTTGTCGGTGGGGGCGAACACGCTTGCGGCGGGTCTTGCGATGGTGGGTACGCTGCTGTACGTGGTTCTGTATACGGCGCTTCTGAAGCGTTCGACGGTGCACAACATAGTGATCGGCGGGGCTGCGGGGGCGGTTCCTCCGCTGGTTGGGTGGGCCGCTGTGACCGGGGGGTTGTCGTTGCCGGCGTGGTACTTGTTTGCGATCGTGTTCTTCTGGACTCCGCCCCATTTCTGGGCGCTTGCGATCATGATCAAGGAGGACTATGCGCGTGCGGAGGTGCCTATGCTTCCGGTCGTGGAGGGTGAGGAAAGGACTCGTCAGTCGATACTGCTGTACTCAATCCTGGTGTCTACGCTTTCGCTATTGCTGGCGGTTGCGAGCGGCGCTATGGGTTTGATCTACCTGTGCGGCGCGGCGGTTCTGGGGGCCGGTTTGACGTGGTATGCGGTTCGGCTGTCGTTGAGTCGGACGCGGGCTGCGGCGTGGTCGCTGTACCGTTATTCTCTGTTGTATCTTGCGCTGCTGTTCACGCTGGTGATGGTGGACGCGTCTTTCTAATTTTTTAGCTCGCTGCGGGGGTTGGTTCAACAACCGTTGCGCCGGTGGACAGGGTGGTTTCTTTCCAGCTGACGGCGGGGGTTGGTCGAACGAGGTTGGCGCTTTTTTCTAGCAGCCTGCCCAGCGGGGGTTGGTTGGCGCTTTTTTTCTAGCTCGCGGCGGGGGTGGTGAACGAAGTTGGCGCTTTTTTCTAGCAGCCTGCCCGGCGGGGGTTGGTTGGCGCTTTTTTCTAGCTCGCGGCGGGGGTGGTGAACGAAGTTGGCGCTTTTTTCTAGCAGCTTGCCCAGCGGGGCTTGGTTGGCGCTAGCATCGGCTCTTTGGGCTTGATCGCAGGTCTGCAAGTCGGAGTTGAAGCGATGGGATGGTTGCATAGAGTTGCGCTGGCGGGCGGGATTGCGGCCGGGGCTTACCTGGCGGTTTCTGCGGGTATGGCCGCGGGTTTGACGCGGGTGGTGCGGGTGAGGAGCGGCGATGATCCTTCTTCGGTGGGTCTGGATTTTTCGGAGGCGGCTTTCATGAGCCGCGATGGGGCGGCGTCTCTTACGGGTTGGCTCATTCCTCCGGGTGGTTTCTTTCCAACTGGCGGCGAGGGTTGGTCGAACGAGGTTGGCGCCGGTGGACAGGGTGGGCGCTTTCCAGCTGACGGCGAGGGTTGGTCGAACGAGGTTGGCGCCGGTGGACAGGGTGGGCGCTTTCCAGCTGACGGCGGGGGTTGGTCGAACGAGGTTGGCGCCGGTGGACAGGGTGGGTTCTTTCCTGCGGGGGCTCGTTGGATCGTGATGGTGCATGGTTTCGGTACGAATCGGACGAATCCGGCTGCGAGCGCGCTGGGTCTGGTGAGGGATCTTGCGTGCCGGGGTTTTGGGATATTGATGTTCGATTTGCGGGCTTGCGGCGAGTCGGGCGGGGAGCGCAGTTCGGTGGGTTATTTCGAGCGGCTGGATCTTCTTGGGGCTCTGGATTTTCTGGTGTCGATGGGTGTGGATCGGACGCGTATAGGCGTTCACGGCGTTTCGCTTGGGGCCGCGGTTGCGCTGATGGCGTGCGCGAATCCGGGTACGGCGGCGGCGGTGGTGGCGGACAGTTCGTTTGCGGATCTGTCTTTCAGGATGCGTGAGGGTATGACGGGGGGGCGGCGGTTCCTGGGGCTGTTCATGCCCGGTATGCTCTTGGCGGCGCGGTATCTGTTCGGTCTCGACGTGAAGGAGGTGTCGCCTGCCCGCGATATAGCGTCGTCGGACACTCCGGCGCTGATCGTTCACGGCGAGGATGATACGATGGTGCCGGTGCGCCATGCCCGGATATTGGGTCGCGCGGTGGGGGCGGATCCGGATTCTCCTACGGGCCGGAGCGGTGTTTGGATTGTTCCGGGGGCCGGGCACGTGCAGGGTTACCGTATGAGGCGCACGGAGTACGTTGATCGGGTGGCGGGGTTCTTCGACCGCCACCTAGCTTCTTTCTAGCTTCTTTCTAGCTCACTGAGGGGGTTGGTTTAACGGCGTTGGCGCTTTTTTCCGGCGGCCTGCCCGGCGGTGCGCTTTTTTTCTAGCTCACTGAGGGGGTTGGTTGAACAACCGTTGCGCCGGTGGATGCGGTGGTGGTCTTCTAGCGCGCTGCGCGGGCGCTTTTTTCTAGCTCACTGAGGGGGTTGGTTCAACAACCGTTGCGCCGGTGGATGCGGTGGTTGGTCTTCTAGCGCGCTGCGCGGGCGCTTTTTTCTAGCTCACTGAGGGGGTTGGTTCAACAACCATTGCGCCGGTGGATACGGGGGTTGGGGGGCTGCGGCAGGGTCGTTCGCGGGTGGGCAGGGTCGTTCACGAACGACCCCTACGCGGCGGCGGCTTGGGCGGTTTGTGCGACTTCTGCGAAGGTTTCGGGTTCTCTTACGGCGAGTTCGGAGAGGGATTTTCGGTCCAGTTCTATTCCGGCGAGTTTGAGGCCGTGCATGAGGCCGCTGTAGGTGGTTCCGTTCTGACGGGCTGCGGCGTTTATGCGCAGTATCGCGAGGGCGCGGTTTTGCCTCTTCTTGAGCTTGCGGTGCCTGGTGGAGTATGCGAGGGCGTGCAGGAGGGATTCCCTCGCCAAACGGTATCGGCTGTTGCGGGAGCCTCGGTGCCCTCGCACCGCTTTCAAGATTTTCTTGTGCCGCTTTCTGGTGTGCGGTCCCCTAGTAACCCTTGCCATTGTTTTTTAGCTCACTGCGGTGGTTGTTGATCGGCGTTGGAGCCGGTGGACACGGTGGATGCTCTTCTAGCTTGCTGCGGGGGTTGGTTGAACGGCGTTGGCGCTGTTTTCTAGCGGCCTGTCCGACGGTGGGCGCCTTCCGCTTCTTCTACCGGCGCGCTCCGGATATGGCCTGACGGATGCGCTTGCCCAGCTTCTTGGAGTCGAGGCCGACCTTGCCTGCCAGTATACGGCGCACTCGCTTGGCCTTGTTCCTGCGCAGGTGGCTCTTGGGGCCCTTGGTTCGTAGGAGCTTGCCGCCTCCGCTGAGGTGGAAACGTCGCTTTGCGCCCCTATGTGTCTTCAATTTTGGTGTTTTTTAGCTCGCTGCCCGGGTTGGTAAACGGTGTTGGAGCCGGTGGATGTGGTGGATGTTCTTTTACCGGCGCGCTCCGGATATGGCCTGACGGATGCGCTTGCCCAGCTTCTTGGAGTCGAGGCCGACCTTGCCTGCCAGTATACGGCGCACTCGCTTGGCCTTGTTCCTGCGCAGGTGGCTCTTGGGGCCTTTGGTTCGGAGCAGCTTGCCGCCTCCGCTGAGGTGGAAACGTCGCTTTGCGCCCCTATGTGTCTTCAATTTTGGCATTTTTTAGCTCACTGCGGGGGTTGGTGATCGGCGTTGGATCTGGGTGAATACGTTGGTGTTTCTTAGCTCGCTGCGGGGGTTGGTTGAACGGTGTTGGAGCCGGTGAATACGGTGGATGTTCTTCTAGCTCGCTGTGTGGTTTGGTTGGGCGGCGGGTGCGGGGGTCTTTCCGGCGACCGGGTTGCCCGAGGGGGCCAGGATGATGGCTATGGAGCGTGCTTCCCTGGTGGGTGGTCTTTCCAGTTTGGCTTCGATCGATACGCCTTCTGCGACGCGTCTGAGCACCTTCATGGCGACTTCCGGGTGTGTGTTTTCTCGTCCTCTGAGCAGTACGGCTACTCGCACTTTTGCGCCCTCTGCGAGGAGTCCCTTTATGGTTCTGATCTTCGACTGCATGTCGTTGTCGGAGATGCGGGGCCGCATCCTGACTTCTCGCTGCTGGTTGGTTGCTTTGGATGCTCTTCGGGCTTCTTTTGCTTTCTTGGATTGTATGAATTTGAAGCGGCCGTAGTCGAGCAGTCTGCAGACGGGCGGCGATTGGTTGGGCGCCACCTCTACCAGATCGAGGCCCTCCTGATCTGCGAGCCTGAGGGCTTCTTGTATGGGCATGACGGTCGAGCTGGCGGATTCTTCGCCCCTTATGACTCTGACGATGGGGGCGCGTATTCGCCGGTTGACCCGGTAATCTTTTGCTATGCCTTCAGTTCCTCCGGGGGCTTGCCGCTTGCGCTGCTGCGGTTAGCCGTGTATTGCAGGATCGGAAGTATATCTTCTTTCTTTGGCGGGCGGGCAGGGCAATGTGGTTCACAAAGGGGCGTTCGCGAACGACGTCTACGGGGTGGCGGCAGGGCGTTCGCGGCGCGGGCAGGGTAATATGACCTTGGGCCGCCTGTGGCGTTGGCAGCGGGCGGGCATTTTTGGCAAGTATGGGGGAACGACATGAAGGTTGTGATCGGCACTCTTCACACCGGCGAGCATTTCATCCGCGAGTTGTCTGACGCGTTTCCTGGCGTGGATTTCGTTGCGGCGTATGAGGATTCTGAGCATCCGGCTGCGATAGCGGATGCGGACGTGTTTCTGGGTTGGCCTGGTCGGGAGGCGTTTCTTGCTGCTCGTCGTCTGAGGTGGATCCACTGTCCCGGGGCCGGCATAGACAAGTTGACTGTGGTTCCTGAGATTGTGGCTTCGGACATTCCGGTTACGAACGCTCCGGGTCCTCACGTGAATCCGATGGCGGATCACGTGATCGGTATGATGGTTGCGTTGACGCATCGTTTCAAGGAGATGGTGCGTGATCAGGACAGGGGTTTTTGGGGTGGAGCCGACAAGTACGAGCATTCTTTTCGTGAGATTTCGGGCGGTACGATGGGGATCTACGGCTTGGGGGCTATCGGGCGTGCGGTTGCGCGTCGTGCTGCGGGTTTCGACATGCGCATCTTTGCGGTGGATCCGGGGCCGTCGGAGGCGCCGGATTCGGTGAGTGAGTGTTGGGGCACGGATAGGCTGGATGACTTATGCCGGGTGTCGGACTGGCTGGTGGTGTGTGCGCCGATCATCGCGGAGACGCATCATTCGATAGACGGTCGTCGGTTGGCTCTGATGAGGGAGGGGTCTTACGTGGTGGTGATATCTCGGGGGGGCATCGTTGATGAGGATGCTTTGGCGGATGCCATTTCTTCGGGTCATCTTGCGGGCGCTGGGGTGGATGCGACGGAGGTTGAGCCTCTTCCTTCGGACAGCCCGTTGTGGGGTCTCGATGAGGTGTTCATCAGTCCTCATGCGTCTGCTCTTACGCCTGAGTTGTATGAGGGCAGGCGTGAGGCGTTTCGTTCCAATCTTCGGCGTTTTCTTTCCGGGGAGCCTCTGGAGGCTGTTTGCGACAAGCGTGCGGGTTTTTGAGCGTGCTTCAGGCGGTTGCGGTTCGGCAGAGGTAGGTTTTCACTTGGACTGCCAATGACTCGATGAGTGTGTTTCAGGCGGTTGCGGTTCGGCAGAGGTAGGTTTTCACCTGGACTGCCAATGACTCGATGAGTGCGTTTCAGGCGGTTGCGGTTCGGCAGAGGTAGACAAATTCTTCGCTGTGGTGAGACGGCTTTGAGCGGTCGAATCCTCCGAATACCTGTTCGACGGCGAGTCCGGCCTGTTCTACTAGTGCGTGCACCTCTGCGGGGAAGAGGTATCTGATGGTGACGTCGAGTTCGGCTCTTCCGGCGAGTCGTCCTTGGTGGTCGAATTCTTCGAATATCTGGGTTTCGCGGTTTATCTGTGTTGCGGCGTCGGCGGCGCTGATTGCGGAGATGACGACTCGGTTGCCGGTGTCGGGGTGCGCGGTCTCTGCCCATACGAGGGGTTCGGGCTGGCTTTGTGCGAGGGCGGCGGGGTCCGGTATGAAGACGTCGAATGCGAGTCGTCCGTCGGGGTGTAGGTGTGCGGCGGCTGTTTGCAGTGTGCGGATTTGGTCTTCCTGGTTGTCGGCAAGGAGGAGTGTGTTTGCGGGTATGGTGACTATGGGGTAGCGCTGGCCGAGGTTCATGTTTCGCATGTCTGCCTCGACGAGTCTCAGGTTTCCGTGTCCGGGCTGTTTTTTCCCAGCCTTTTCGGCGGCTCGTTGGAGCATGGGAGCGTGGAGGTCGATTCCTGTGACGTCGATGCCGGCTCGTGCGGTGGGTATGGCTATTCTTCCTGTGCCGACTCCGATTTCGAGTACCGGGCCGCCGGAGTTTCGGGCGAGTTCTACGTAGAAGCGTACGTCCTGCTGCGGAGCGGTAGAGTAGTAGACGTCATACCACTCCTCCCATTTCTTTTTAGCTCTCAACGGTTTCTTTTCAGCTTGGTTTTTTTCAGCGCTCAACGGTTGTTTTTCAGCTTGGGGGGGACGGTTGTTCAGTTCAGGGGACGGTTTTCTTAGCGGTCAACGGTTGTTTTTCAGCGGTCGACGGTTGTTCAGGTCGGGGGGAGGGGGGCGGACGGCGGAGGCTGGCGGTGTAACGAGGGGAAGATTCGCGAAAGCCAAAATCCCACACAGGCGGCGGGCGGCGGGTTGCGGCTTAACTTAAGGGGGTAGGATAGCCGGGGGGATGGTAACGTGGCGTTCGGAGGAGGTGGGTCGGGGTTTTGGTCATGACGATGGAGGGGGTTCACGAATGGCGGGTTTGACTCGGCGGGATCTGGAGGCGTGTTTGCCGGACGTTAGTTCGGCTTTTTCGCTGCGCGGTCTTGGGGCTTCTGCGACGATCTTTCGGGATGGTTGGGGTATTCCGTACGTGCGGGCGTGTTCGGAGCGGGACGCTTTCTTTGCGCAGGGTTTTGCTACTGCTCAGGATCGTTTGTGGCACATGGAGTATGACCTTCGCCGTGCGCTTGGGAGGTGGTCCGAGTGGGCGGGTTTGCGCGGGTTGGAGCATGATTCGTTGTGGCGTCGTCTGGACATAGAGCGGGCTGCGCGGGCGGATCTGGAGGCTGCGAATTCGAGCGCGCGGGAGATGTTGGAGGGTTATTGCGGGGGGGTGAATGCGTTTATAGAGACTACGAGGTCTCTGCCGGTGGAGTATGGGCTGCTGGGGGCTGATCCGGTTGCGTGGGAGGCGTGGCATTGTCTTGCGGTGTACAAGGTGAGGAACCTGCCGATGGGCGTTTGGGAGATGAAGGTTTGGCGGTCTCGTCTTGCGCGGTCTTTGGGTGCGGAGGCTGCGGCTCGTTTGTTCCGCGGCTATCAGCCCGGCGGTTTGTTGACGGCGCCTCCCGGGGGGGTGTTCGAGGGGCCGGAGCTGGATGGTCTGGATGAGCTGGCTGCGGCAGCGGAGGTGATGGGTGAGTCTCAGTTTGGGGAGGGCGGCAGCAACGCGTGGGTGGCGGGCGGTTCGTTGACGGCTTCGGGTCTGCCTATCGTTGCGGGGGATTCGCATCGTCAGTTGGATACTCCTAACGTTTATTACCAGGTGCATCTTTCTTGTCCTGATTGGCGTGTGAGCGGTTATTCTCTGCCCGGCGTGCCTGGGGCTCCTCATTTCAGCCATACGGAGTTTGCGGCCTGGGGTATGACGCACGGGTATGCGGATTATCAGGATTTGTTCGTGGAGCGGTTTCGGGCGGGCGGCGGGGGCGGTCTGGAGTATCTGGCGGGCGGGGATTGGCGGGCGGCTGAGAGTCGGTTGGAGCGTATAGGGGTTCGCGGGGGTTCGGGGCGCGAGGTGGAGGCGGTTCGGACGCGGCACGGTCCTGTAATTTCGGGCGATCCCCGGTCCGGTTCGGGTGTTGCGTTTTCGCATCCGGGTACGAACAGCGGCACGGCTTGGGCGAATACGTTGACGGGTCTCCTGCGGGCTCGGAGCGCTGATGAGGTTGAGGAATCTTTGCGGGATTGGACGGAGCCGGTGAACAATTTCGTCTACGCTGACCGGTCGGGGGAGTTTGGGTACCGGTATCGGGGGCGTATACCGCTTCGGCCTTTGTCGAATGCGTGGCGTCCGGTGGATGGTTCTGGCGGGGGGCATGAGTGGCGGGGGGAGATACCTTTCGAGGAGATGCCTGCGGTGCGGAATCCTTCCGGGGGCTGGGTGGTGACGTGCAATCAGCGTGTGGTTGGGAGCGATTATCCTCATTACGTGGCTTTGGAGTATGCGCCGGATTTTCGTGCGCGTCGTGTTGTGTCGGGGATCGAGTCGCTGCCGGCGGGGGGAGCTGACGCGGAGTCGATGCGCGGGATTCACGGGGATCGGGTTTCTCTTCCGGGTCTTGCCTTTGCGAGGTTCGTGGGTCGGTTGAGCGTTCCTGCCGGGCCGTTGTCTTGTGCGGCGGGTCTGTTGGGCGGCTGGGACGGGCGTATGGAGGTGGATTCGTCTGCGGCGGCGATATACGGGGCTGCGCGGTCTCACTGGGTATCGGCGTTGGCCGGCCGGCTTCTGGGGCCTTTGGCTGAGGAAGTTTCCGGGGGAGGCCGGGGGGCGCCGGTGCATCTATCTCAGATATTCAGTCGTGCGGTTGCGGCGCTGGACGGGGATGGCGGGTCGGGGTTTCCGGAGGACCTGGATCTGGAGGAGATGGCGCTTGGGGCGTTGCGGGCGGGGGTGGAGGAGTTGACTGCTCGGTTGGGGCCGGACATGGGGTCGTGGCGGTGGGGGGACGTTCATCGGACTTCTCCTCGTCATCCTTTGAGCGAGCAGTTTCCGGAGTTGTGCGGGTTGCTGGATCCGCCCGGTTTCGAGTATGGGGGGGACGGCGATACTCCTCAGGCTGCGGCGTATTCTCTGACGGAGCGGTTTACGGTGACTACGACGTCGTCGAACCGCTATGTTCACGACGTTGGGGATTGGAGTCGTTCGCTGTGGGTCGTTCCCTTGGGGGCGTCGGGGCATCCGGGCAGTGTTCACTACGCTGATCAGGGGCCTTTGTGGGCGAGCGTTCGTTACGTTCCGCAGTTGTGGGACTGGGCGGACATAGAGCGTGCGGCGGAGACGCGTCAGGAGGTTTTTTTCGCGCCAGAGGCGCCAGAGGCGCCAGAAGCGCCAGAGGGTCCAGAGGGTCCAGAGGGTTCGGGAGGTTGAGTATGGAGCGGGGGACCGTCATGGCGTTCAATTTCCTTGGAGCGGCGGAGGGTTTGGGGGATTGAGTATGGAGCGGGGGAGGTATTTTGGGGATTTCGAGGCTGGGCAGACTTTCAGCCACTGGCCTGGCCGTACGATTACGGAGGCGGACGACATCTGGTTTTCGCTGCTGACGCAGAATCAGAATCCGTTGCACATAGACGTTCATTACGCTGCGCGGGAGGGGGTTCACGGCAGGCCGTTGGTGAACGGCGCTCTGGTGTTTGCGATTGCGGTTGGTCAGAGTGTTCGGGATATTTCGTTGAATGCGGTTGCGAACCTGGATTATGAGCGTGTGACGCACGAGGGGCCGGTGTTTCATGGCGATTCGATCTATACGTCGAGCACGGTGTTGGAGGTTCGGGGGACGTCTCGGGGGGATCGGGGCGTTTTGTACGTGGAGACGGTGGCGCGGAATCAGCGTGGGGAGCGTGTGTTGAGTTTCCGCAGGCACGTTCTGTTGCCTCGTGCGGCGTCGGACAGAGGATAGGGGGCGGGGGTGTGGGCAGCGGTCTGAACTGTGATTCGTGTGATGGGGGGGGTCACGATCCGCCCCTACGGGGGACGATGCGGTCGGTGGTTAGGTACGGAAGTCCCGCGGTTGCGGGGTTTTGTCAGGTTGGCTTTGCAGGAGGTTTGAGTTGCGCGGACCGTTGGATGGGGTAAGGGTCTTGGCTCTGTCTCAGTTTGGGGCGGGGCCTTACGGTTCTCTTGTTTTGTCGGGTCTTGGGGCTGAGGTGATCAAGATCGAGGATCCTGCTTCGGGCGGGGACGTGGCTCGTTACGTTCCTCCGTTCGAGGTTGACGGGGATTCTCTTTATTTCCAGTCGTTCAATCACGGGAAGAAGTCTGTTGCGCTGGATTTGCGCAGCGCCGGGGGGCTGTCTGCGTTTCACGATCTGGTGCGGGTTTCGGATGCGGTTTACAACAATCTGCGCGGTGATCTTCCTGCTCGGCTGGGGTTGACTTTCGAGGGTTTGCGTCATCTGAATCCTGGGATAGTTTGCTGTTCGCTGTCGGGTTTTGGTTCGTCGGGACCTCGTGCGAGCGAGCCGGGTTACGATTCGATAGTGCAGGCTCTGGCCGGTTACATGTCTGTTACGGGCGAGCCTGGCGGTCCGCCTGCGAAGTGCGGTGTTTCGGTGATTGATTTTGCGAGCGGGCTTACTGCCGGGCTTGGTCTTGTGTCGGGTGTGTTGAGGGCTCGTAGTACGGGTGTTGGGTGCAACGTGGAGGTTAGCCTGTTGGGTACTGCGATATCGATGTTGACGTATTTGGCGACGTGGAGTTTGAATGGGGATTGGGGGGCTGTGCGTCAGGCGGGTTCGGGTCACCAGACGTTGATGCCTTCGGGTAATTTCGAGACGGCGGACGGCTGGCTGACGGTGTTTTGCGCGAAGGAGAAGTTTTGGCGGGCTTTGGTTGAGCGCATGGGCGCTCCTGAGTTGGGCGAGGACGTGCGTTTTGCGACTTTTGCGGGGCGGGAGAGGAATCGGGAGGCTCTGTTTGGTGAGTTGTCGAGGCGGTTCAGGGAGCGCAGGACGGTTGAATGGGTGGACGTTCTGTCGCCTGAGGTGCCTTGCGCGCCGGTGAACGACGTCGGGGCTGCTCTTGGGGATCCTCAGGTGGCTGCTATGGGTATGTTGATGAGCACGTTTCACCCTGTTTACGGCGAGGTTCGTCATCCGTCTTGCCCGATTCGGATTCCGGGGGTGGAGGAGGATGGCGCTCCGGGGCCCGGTCTTGGGGAGCACACGGATGAGGTGTTGCGGGAGTTGCCGGGTTACGATGTTTAGGGGTGCGGATGCAGGGTTGTGGGCAGCGGTCTGAACTGTGATTCGTGTGATTTTAGTGATGGGGATGATTAGGAAGGCGGAGCACGATCCGCCCCTACCGGGACGATACGGTGGGGGTGTTCATGGCGGGTCACGGGGGCGCGGGCGCGGTGGTTCCGGGTTGGGATTTCCCTGCTTCCTGGGCGGGAGTTGGTAGAATCTGACAAGGAACGTGAATAGCGTCGAGCGCCGTAGTGCGGTTAAACTCGCTTGGGATATGCAGCCTCTGTGAGAGGCTAGCGGGGTCGTTTGCATGCTGCCGGCGTGTTGCGGTGGGTTATGCGGCGGCGTCTGGGCCTCGTTAGGAGACGATCATGCAGGAGCCGAACGCACAGGAAGCGATAGACCACGTAGGTACGGCTGTCATCAAGGTGGTTGGGGTTGGCGGTGGGGGGTCGAATGCCGTGTCTCGGATGTATCGCGAGCCTGTGTCAGAGGTTGAGTACATTGCGGTCAACACGGATGCTCAGGCGTTGGATCTTTCTCCGGTGCCTACGAAGCTTCGGGTGGGGGATACGATAGCTCGAGGCTTGGGCGTGGGCGGGGATCCGTCGAAGGGTCGTGCGTGCCATGAGGAGAGTTTGTCTGAGATCCGGGATGTTCTTTCGGATGCGGACATGGTTTTCATAGCTAGCGGTATGGGCGGGGGTACGGGTACGGGCGGTTCTCCGATCGTGGCTCAGGCGGCTCAGGAGATCGGGGCTCTTACGGTGGGGGTGGTGACGCGTCCTTTTTCGTTCGAGGGCAGGCAGCGCCGGATGAAGGCGTTGGCGGGTATAGAGGCTTTGCGCGCGTGCACGGACACTTTGATAGTGATTCCGAATGATCGTCTCTTGGCTATTTCGGACGAGCAGTTGACGATGGAGAACGCTTTTCGTACGGCGGACGGGGTTCTTCGTCAGGGTGTTCAGTCGATTGCGGAGTTGATTCTGGTTCCCGGGGTTATAAACCTAGATTTTGCGGACGTTCGTGCGGTGATGGAGAATGCCGGGCCTGCGTGGATGGGGATCGGTCGCGGTACTGGCGATAATCGTGCTATCGATGCTGCGCAGGAGGCGGTGAATTCGCCTCTTGGGGATGTTTCGATAGATGGGGCTACGGGTGTGATCTTCAACGTTACGGGCGGGAGCGATCTGACTCTCGATGAGGTTTATCGTTCTGCGGGGGTGATTTCCGATCTTGTGCACCCGGAGGCGAATATCATTCTGGGTACGGTTACGGATCAGCGTATGGGGAATGAGGTGAAGATAACGGTGATTGCGACGGGCTTCCCGCTGGAGGAGGAGGGGGAGGGCGATTCGGCTGCGCGGGCGGTGACGGCTATGCGTGAGGAGCAGATGATGTCGGTTCCTCCGTTCCTGCGGCATCATCCTTCGGCTCGTCGGCGTTTGCGCGGAAAGTCCTCAGGCTAGGCAGCTCGGCGGCTCGCCGCGTTTATCGGCTCGCCGAATTTACCTAGCGGGCTCGGCGACTCGTCGAGCTTATCGGCTCGCCGAATTTACTTGGCGGGCTCGGCGGCTCGGCGAATTTACGCGGCGTGCCTAGGGGGTGACTCGGGGCCGCGGTCGCATTTCCCAGCGTAGGGGGTTGCGCGGGCGGTGTGTTATGGGAGTGCGTCGATGGCCTGGTTTGCCCTTGCGGTGGGGCCGTTGAGTCTTGGGTCTGCGACTACCGTGAAGGCGTTTGCGAGGTTTTCGAGGAGGGATGCTGGGGCCGGGGCTACTCGGTAGCGCATTTTCGAGGCGGCCTTGTTGATGCGTTCGGCGAGTGGTCCGGATTTTGCTCTTGCTTCGGCGTTCCTGGGCGCTGCTCCGAGGTCGTGTATGGCTATGAGGGTTCGGAGTTCGCTTGTGTATCCGCCTTTTGCGTATGTTCTGGTTTCCCTGGCTATGTTTGCGGCGGCGGTTATGAATACCGGGCCTGTTTCGTCGAAGATTGCGAGTAGGCCGGGTTTTTCGCCTAGCATCCAGGTTCCCTCTGTGGTGAGGGGCTGGGTTTCGCCTTCGATGAGGTCTCGGTAGAGGTTTTCCCACTTTCCGAGGTGTTTTGGCGTGAAGGTGGACATTTGGGGGATTATAGGGCGGATCACGGTCCGCCCCTACGACGGAGGATGCGGTGGTGGTTGCGGCGGGTCACGGGGCGGAGCAGGGGGGCGTTGCGGGGGTTGGGCGCGGGGGTGAAAATAGCGGCGGGACGTAGGTGGTCCGGGTCGCGGTCGTGTGACCGGGGGTTCGTCGAGGTCGATTGGAGGGAGCGTATGGCGGTGACCGGGGTTTGTGCGTTTTGGTTGATTGGAGGGTATGTATGGCGATGACCGGGGATTGCATCATTCGGGGCGGGCACGTGCTGGATCCGAAGAACGGTACTGACGGGGTGTTCGACGTGTCGATACGTCTTGGGCGGGTGGAGCGTGTGGGTGAGGGTTTGGAGGTGGGCGCTTCGACGCGGGTGATCGATGCGTCGGGGAACTACGTGATGCCGGGTCACGTGGATCTTCATGCTCACGTGTCGAGTGCGTGGGATCGGGGTTTGGAGCGTGCGGTGGGGCATCGCATGTTGGCCGAGAGCGGTACGACGACGATTTTGGATCTGGCGGGTGAGCCTGGCCGGATGTCGGATGGTATGAGGCGTTATGGGGCTGGTCTGAACGTTGCGACGTTGCTTGGGTTGATTCCTCATGAGACGGTGAGGGAGGATGACCCTCGTCGTCCGGTGATACGGGATACGGTTGCGGGGGCTCTGGAGCGCGGGGCTATCGGGATCAAGTTGCTTGGGGGTTATCATCCTTTCACGCCGGAGGCGAGTGCGGATGCGGTTTGGGCTGCGAATGATTTGGGGGCGTGGGCGGCTTTTCACGTTGGCACGAAGGATAGCGGCAGTGACATAGAGGGTTTGCGTGAGGTGCCCGGGATCGTGGGGAGTGGGCGTTTGCACGTTGCGCACGTGAATTCTTATTGCAGGGGTTTGATCAATTCGGCTTCGGAGGAGGTGGAGGAGGCTCTTGGGATCGTGGAGGGTTTGCGGGGTCAGGTGGTTACGGAGGCTTATCTGGCGCAGCAGAACGGTACGAATGGGCTTTGCGACGAGGACGGCAATCTGGTGTACAACGTATCCCGGAATTGTCTGTTGGGTGGTGGGTATGCTGCGACGGAGGCGGGTTTGCGGGAGGCTATGAGGGACGGTTATTGTTCGGCTTTGAAGCCTGCTGGTGACCGTGTGGTTTTGGTGACGGGGGAGGAGGCTATCGGCATCTGGGAGTCTGCTCAGACGAATGCGTCTATCAGTTTTCCGGTAAATCCTCCTTCTACGGCGTATTCTCTTACGACGGCCCGTTTCTCTGACGGGGCTTGGGCTATCGACGCTATCAGTACGGACGGTGGTTCTCTGCCTCGCAACGTATCAATCCGTCGGACGTTTGCGTTGGTGTCTTTTGGGGCTCTGAGCGCTTTGGAGGCTGCTGAGAAGCTGAGTTACGGGCCTTCAGTTGCGCTTGGTCTTTTGGAGAAGGGTCATTTTTCGGAGGGCGCGGATGCCGACGTGACGTTGGTGGATCGTTCGACGGGTGTTGCGAGTATGTCTCTTGTGGGGGGCGAGCCGATCATGATTGGGGGTGAGGCGGTTGGGGAGGGGGGTACCTGGCTGGTGACGGGTGCGGGCGAGGGGGCTGCGCGGGCGAGCGGTCTGCCCTACCGGGTGATGGATCTTGGGAGGTCGAAGCTCTACGCGGGTTGGTAGCGGAGCATGGGGGGCGGACCGGAGGGCGGATTGCGATTCGCCCCTACGATGGATGATACGGCGGCGGCGTTTACGGCGATGCGGCGACGCGGTTGGTTTGGAGGTCAGGATGGCGGACAAGAGGCTGAACGTTTTGATACTGAGTTGCGATCAGTTGAAGGCTGGCGCGACGGGTTTGCATGGGAATCCTGACGTTGGGACTCCGAACATGTCTCGTCTGGCTTCGCGGGGTGTTTCGTATAGCCGCCATTACGTGACGGCTCCGATGTGCGTTCCGTCTCGTACGGCGTTCTGGACGGGTATGTATCCGCATTGCACGGGTGTTCGTCACAACCAGGTGTCGATGCCTGCGGGTGGTGAGCATTATGCGCGGCGGTTGTCGGAATCCGGGTATCGGATGGCGTTGATCGGCAAGGATCATTGTTTTCAGGGCAGCGACAGGGATCTTTTTAGCAGTCGCTTCGAGGTTGGCCATCAGGGTTGGCGCGGGTTTCCCGGGGAGGGTTGGCCGGGGGTTGGCGGCGGCGGGTCGCGGCGCGGGTCAGGGGGCGGATCGCGATTCGCCCCTACGATGGACGATGCGGTCGGTGGCGGTTGGGGCGGGCCGGCCGGGGAGGGTGAGGTTCGGGGGGTTGCGGAGTTTTTGAGCGGGGAGGAGTTCAACGAGAGTGTGACTTACTGTGCGACGATTCCCTATGGGCCGGGGGCTTGTTCGACGGGTCTGGTTGCGAGTCGAGCGGTGGATTTTCTTCGTGAGAGCAGTGAGTCGGGTGGCGGTCCGTTCTGTGCGTGGGTGTCATTTCCGGATCCTCATCATCCTCTTGCTGCGCCTGAGCCGTATGCTTCGCGGTATTCGTATGAGGATATTGCGATGCCTCCGACGCGGCCGGGGGAGCTGGATGACAAGATGGAGCGTCAGCGCGTCTTTCGTCACTTGATGGGTTTGGACCGCACTTCGGAGGAGGATCTTCGTCGTGCGGTTGCTATGTACTACGGCATGGTGAGTTTTCTGGACGACGGGATCGGCATGGTGTTGGATGCTCTGGATGGTCTGGGGTTGCGTGACGATACGGTGGTGGTGTTCACGGCGGATCACGGGGATTATGCGGGGGAGCATGGGTTGATGTTGAAGTCGGGTACTTTCTACGATTGCATGACGCGCGTTCCTCTGGTGGTTTCGGGTCCGGGGGTGGAGGGTTGCGGTGAGGTGCGGGATGATTTGGTCAGCAACATCGACGTTATGCCGACGGTCATGGGCCTTTTGGGTGTTGAGTCGGAGCGGCCGGTGTATGGTCGGTTGCTTCCGGGGGCTGGGGGTTCGCGCGGTCGTGAGGCGGTTTTTGCGGAGCATGGGGCGGGCGGTCCGCGGGTGGTGATGTCTGACTTGGGGGGTTACCCGGATTACGCTGGGCCTTTGGGGAACGTTCACTTGCGTTTGATGCATGCCCGCAATGCCGAGGGGCGTCCGAAGATGATTCGGACGGATCGTTGGAAGTACGTTTACGATCCGATGGATCCGGTGGATGAGTTGTATGACATGGAGTTTGATCCGTGGGAGTTGACGAATCTGGCGGGTCGGCGGGAGTACGCGGGGGTTCGGTCGGGTCTTCGCGAGCGTTTGCTTCGGTGGTCGGTACTGACGGAGGACAGTTTTGCTACGCCGTTGTATTCGGATCGTTTGACGTTGAGCGATACTGCGGGGGGCGGGTCTGATTTCTATTACCACGATTTGTTGGATCAGTAGGTTGGCGGATTGCGGGGCGGGTCAGGAGGGCGGATTGCGATTCGGCCGTACGAGGGACGGTGGGGGTGGAGGTGGTTGCGGCGGGTCACGATTCGGCGGTACGGCGGATTTCGCTGGAGGATATGTCTTCGCGGAAGTGGGTTTCGGGTAGGTCCTGGAACATGTTTTGGAATTTTGGGGGTATTTGAAGGTCTTGTAGTGTGATGAAGGAGCCGTCCCGGTTTTTTCTTCCTGCGACGATGAAGCTACATTGGTTGCGTTGGATTTCTTCGAGGGCGGAGTGGGCGGGGGATTGGGGGTGCGGGTCGTGCGGGTCTGTTGGGTCGTAGAAGCGGTTTTGGAAGAGTCTTTGTGCGGTGTCTGCTCCGGTGACGAATATGTTTCCGGGCATGAGTCTGGATTTTTCTACGAAGGTGGGTGCGTTGGTGAGTATGACGGTTGAGTTTTCCCTGAATTGTTGGAGGCGGTTTTTCAGTTCCGGTATGGGTATAGGCGGTTTTTCTACGTTTGCTATGGATAGTTCGTAGTATCCGCGTCTGCCGTTGCTTTGGCCGGCGGCTTGCAGCAGGCGTGTGTGTCCTCGGTGCAGGGGGTTGAATGATGCGGGCAGTATGTTTGCGTGTGCGGGCGGGCGGGTGTGTTGGCGGGCGTTGGGTTCGACGACGACGATGGGGATTTCGTTTTGGTATAGGCGCTGTATGAGGTCGGGGTTTTGGGCCGTGGGGGCGGGGGCTGGCGGTGTGCCGGCGGGGGGTTGGTCGGCCGTGTGGGTGATGGTGACGTAAGAGGCGGCCGGCGGTGTGTGTGGTTGGGCGGGCGGTTGGTCTGTGTGGTGGGTGATGGTTTCGCCTGTGAGCAGCATGGGGTTTACTCGTTGTTCGAGGCCGCATGCGTGTGCTATTGCGTTGATTATGAGTCTGCTTACGACTTCTTCTTCAGCGTTTCGGTCTCGTCGTCCTTTGCGGAGTATGAGTGAGGTTGCGGCTTGTTGTTGGTTGGTTTCCCATGCGAGGTGGCATCGGTGTTGTCCTCTTCTGGGTCGGTCGGTGATTATGGCTGCCGTGCATGCGATGCCGGCGACGTTTGCGTTTGGTTGTGCGAGTGATCTGGCTCTTTCGAGGGCTTTTGCGGCCATTTTTCGGGCCTGTTCCAGTGAGGTTCGTCGCGGGTGGGTTTGTCCAACGAATTGGTCGAGGGCTTTTTCGGCGTATGGGACGCGGGCTTCTAGGAGAGTCTTGGATGCTCCGGGTTGTTCTGTGAGCCATGCGATGGCTCTGGCTCCGGCTCCGGTGGTGACGAGGCATATGGAGGCGGGTGTTTGGTGTATGAGTTTGACGAGTTGTGGTATTTCGAGCATGGCCTGGGTGGTTGGGTTGTGGGCAGCGGGGTGTGGAGCGGTGGTTGTGCCATTTGGTTGGTGACAGATTTGGGGTTTTGAGTTGATGATTGTATTGAAGGAGGTGTCTTTTGGCGTCAAGTCGGTATTTGGGTCGGGGTGGGAGGCCTCGCAGGGATTCAATGGTCAACGAGAAGATATTGGATTCCGGGTTGCGTTTGCTTGCGGAGTATGGCTACGAGAGAGCGTCGATGCGGGCGATTCGTAGGCACTCGGGCGTTTCGTGGGACGCGATATACGCGCGCTACGAGAGTCGGGATGAGCTGTTGCTGGAGGCGTTTGAGTCGGGTATGCGGGTGCGTCGTGTGGAGATTACAGGGGATACGGAGCGGGATTTGACATCGATGGTTTCGGTGATGGTGGAGCACGTGTTCGAGGGTTTGGCGCTGGGCTTGCTTTCGGCGGTTCTGCTGGAGGAGTCTCGTCGTCCAGGGTTGTTGAGTGCGTTTCGTCGTCAGGTGGTGAGGCCGCGCCGCGATCGGATTCGGGGGATTTTGGAGCGTGCGGAGGGTCGCGGCGAGTTGCGGGGTAGTTTGGACCTGGATGTGGTTGTCGACGTGTTATGGGGGAGCGCGTTTGCCCGGTACGTTTCGGGCAGCGGTAAGAGGGAGGGTTTGGCGCGTGATGCGGTGGGTATCGTGCTGGATGGGGCAAGGCGTATTTTGTAGCTTTTTAGCTCGCGGCGGGGGTTGTTGAACGACCGTTGCGCCGGTGAATGGGGTGGTTAGGGGGCGTCGGGTGGGTTTTTCGTGTTTTTCTAGCTCGCGGCGGGGGTTGGTTAAACGACCGTTGCGCCGGTGAATGGGGTGGTTGGGGGGGCGTCGGGTGGGTCACGATAGGGGCGCCGGATGATGCGGGCGGTGGTGGGTGATGGGGGCGGTGGAGCAGAGGGCGGATCGCGTTTTTCTAGCTCGCGGCGGGGGTTGGTTGAACGACCGTTGCGTCGGTGGACGCGGTGGTTGGGGGGGGCGTCGGGTGGGTTTTTCGTGGAGGCCCGGTGGGGGTTGTGAGAAAGTAGAATGTAGGGGTTACCGGTTTTTTCTAGCTCGCGGCGGGGGTTGTTGAACAACCGTTGCGCCGGTGGATGGGGTGGGGAGGGTGCGAGTTTTGTCGATGGCTTTGAGCGGCGAGTCTTTGGCGATGGCTTGAGGGTGCGAGTTTTGTCGATGGCTTTGAGCAGTGAGTCTTTGGCGCGGGCTTGTGCGAGTCGTCCTCGTTTGACGTTGGTCTTGTGGGCTGCGGCGATGGCTGTTGCGGTTGGGTTGTGGTTGGGTTTGATCGATTCGGCGACGACGGAGGGTCAGGGTGAGTTCAGCGTGGAGCCGGAGTCTGTGGCTGCCGAGCGTGTGTTGCGTGAGAGTGGTTTGCGGTTGGAGGGTGCGGATACTGAGTTGGTGTTGATTCGTCATGATCGTCTTACGGTGAGCGATGCGGCTTTCATGGCTCGGATCGACAAGGTTCATGGCGAGATTTTGGCTCTGGAGATCGAGGGTTTTGGGCGTGTGGCGGCTGATCCGGGGTCGGTGCCGAATCTAAACCGGTTGCCTGCGGGTTTTGGGGTGGATCTGGTTTCGTCTTCGGGTCGTGCTACGTTCATGCCGGTTGGTCTTGCGCGTGGGGCTTCGGGGTCTGTGGCGAGTGTGGATGGTCTGGTGGCTTTGGCGGAGTCGAATTCGACGGATGGCTTCCGGGTGGGGGTTGTGGGGGCTGCGGCTTTGAGCCGGGATTTCCGTGAGGTTTCTCGTCGGGACTTGTTGCAGGGGGAGTCGATCGGGGTTGCTGCGGCTCTGGTGATTCTGGCGTTTGTGTTTCGTACTCTTGGGGCTGCGTGGATTCCGATTGCGCTTGCGGCTGTGGGTATTACTCTTGCGACGGGTATTATGGCTGTGGTTGGTCAGTTTTACGATGACATTCCGTTTTTCGTGACGAATTTCATTACGATGATAGGTTTGGCGGTGGGTATAGATTATGCTTTGTTCATCGTGGCCCGGTATCGGGAGGAGCGTGCCGGCGGTCTTGGGAAGCATGAGGCGATAGGCAGGTCGGGGGCTACGGCTGGGCGGATGGTGTTCTTTTCGGGTATGACGGTTGCTATAGCGTTGTTGGGTATGTTGCTGGTTCCTATGACGGTGTTCTTTTCGATGGGTCTTGGGGCTATTTTGGTGGTGGCTTCGACGGTTCTGGCTTCTCTGACGCTTCTTCCTGCGTTGTTGAGTTTGCTTGGGGATCGTGTGGAGAGTTGGCGTTTGCCTCTTCCGGCGTTTTCGCTGGGGGGCGATTTCTGGGGTTGGGTTACTCGGGGGGTTTTGCGGCGTCCGTTGTTGTATTTGGTGGTTGCGGGCGGGGCTCTGGCGGCTGTGGCGGTTCCGTATTTCGGGATGCGTTTGGGTTTCAACGGGGCTGAGACGCTGCCGGATGAGTTTCAGTCGAAGGAGTCTTTGTTGTTTCTGCAGCGGGAGTTTCCGGAGGCGTTGGGTGTTATTTCATCGGTGGACGTGGTTGTCGACGGGGGTGCTTCGTCGGAGGTTGTTCGGAGGGGTGTTGCGTCGGTGGCGGGTTTCGCGTCGGGTCATGCGTCTTTCGTGGAGGCGTTGCCGTATGAGGTGAGCGGGGACGGGGAGGTGGGGTTGCTGGAGTTGCGGTTGGCGGTGTCTCGTGGAACGGCGGAGGCTGAGGCGGCGGTTCGGGAGTTGCGGGAGTCGGTGGTTCCCGGGTCGGGTTTGGGGTCGGGGGTTTTGGTTGGGGGGGCTACTGCGCGGGACGTGGATTTTCTGGGTCTCGTGAGCAGGTGGACGCCTATCGTCATAGGTCTGGTGCTTGGTTTGAGTTTTGCGTTGTTGCTGGTGGTTTTTCGGTCGATAGTGGCGCCAGTGAAGGCGATTATCTTGAATTTGCTTTCGGTGGGGGCTGCGTATGGGTTGCTGGTTCTGGTTTTCCAGAAGGGTTTCATGGCGGGGGTTTTGGGTTTCACTCAGGTTCCGTTCATCGAGGCGTGGATACCGTTGTTTCTGTTTACGGTGTTGTTCGGTCTTTCGATGGATTATGAGGTGTTCATCTTGAGCCGGGTGAGGGAGCGTTTCGATGAGACGGGCGATAATGAGGGTTCTGTGGAGTTTGGGGTTCGTTCGACGGCTGGGATCATCACGGGGGCTGCGTTGATCATGGTGTGCGTGTTTCTGGGTTTTGCGTCTGGCGATCTGGCGTTGTTCCAGCAGTTTGGGTTTGGTCTTGCGGCGGCGATCTTCCTGGATGCTACTGTGGTGCGTTCGGCTCTGGTTCCTGCAAGTATGAAGCTGCTTGGCACACGCAACTGGTATTTTCCAGCGGGCGTGCGGGGTTTCGGGCGACGGGGGCGGTAGGGGCGCGGGGGTTTTTCTAGTTTTCTAGCGGACTCGCGGGTTGCTGGGCGGGGAGGGCTGGTTGGAATGAGGCGGGTTTTTCTAGTTTTCTAGCGGACTCGCGGGTTGCTGGGCGGGGAGGGCTGGTTGGAATGAGGCGGGTTTTTCTAGCGGCCGTACAGGGTTTCGGGCGACGGGGGCGGTAGGGGTGCGGGGTAAGGGGGATGAGGCGTAAGATCGCTTGACAAGCTGACGAGGAGGCCATTAGGTTCAAGTCAGGAGGGTTCGCTATGGCCACCGTAGAGGATGCGCTTGTCCGCATTGGCCGCCTAGAAGGCGCTTATGAGCACTTGGTCACGAAGGCTGACCTCGAGAAGGCGTTCGGCGATCTGCGCGGCGGTCTGCGTAGGGACCTTCGTACATTGGCTTTAGGTCTGGCTGGCTTGCACCTTCTAGGATTTGGTGCGGTCGCGGCTATCATGTTTTTTTAGCGGGCGTGCGGGGTTTCGGGCGACGGGGGGGCGGTAGGGGCGTGGGGCGGTGAGCGGTGGGGGAATGAGGCGAATCAGGGGGGCGGATCGCGATTCGGCCCTACGATGTTTTTCTAGCGGACTCGCGGGTTGTTGGCGGCGGGGGTTGGTTGGAATGAGGCAGGTTGGTTTTTTTAGGGGGTTCACAGGTCGCGGGCGACGGGGGCGGTAGGGGCGCGGGGCGGACGGGGGGTTAGGATCTTTTGATGAATAGGGGGGCGAGGTAGTTGTCTATGGGTGCGTAGTCGTCTGTGAGGAGTACTTTTTCTCGTAGGTCGATCCATTGTTGGAGTTCTTCGGGGTCCAGGATGCGGGCTCGCAGGACCGTTGTGCCTAGTCTCTGGTTAGCGGCGTCGAGGTCTTGCTGGGTTATGGGCAGGTCGGAGGCGATTACTATGGAGGTGGCTCGGTCCTGGAAGTTCATGTCGGGTACGATGGGCAGGAGTTGTACGTGTTCGAAGGTTTGGCGGAGTGTGTGTACGAATGCTCTGAGGAATGTGCCGGGGTTTGGTGCGTCGACGATGTTGACGGCGTATATTCCGTCTTGCTTGAGCACTCGTTTGACCTGTTGGTTGAATTCGAGTGTGGTTAGGTGGTATGGGACTGAGAGGTCGTTGAATGCGTCTCCCACTACGAGGTCGTATTTTCGTTGTGGTTTTTCGGGGAGGGCCATTCGTGCGTCTGCGTTTTGGGTGACGACGCGTTGGGTTCTTCCGAGTCCTAGGTAGTCGAGTGCGATGGTGGTGACTTGGGGGTCGATTTCGATGACTTCGATGGAGCTTCGGGGGTGTACTGCGTCGAGGTATCTGGGGAGTTCGTATCCTCCGCCTCCGATGAAGAGCGAGTTGAAGTCTGGTCGTTCTTGGGCGATGATTTCTACGATGCCTGCGTATACGTTTTGGTATCCGTAGTGCAGGTATTCGGGTTCTTCGGGTTTGGCGTAGCTATGTACGAGTCTGTCGAGGATGAGTACTCGGACGGTGGATTCGTCGTCGAGTGTTCTTTCGGAGACTCTTATGCAGAAGTAGTTGCTTTCGGCGGTGCATATGGATGCGAGTGGTTGTTGTGTCGAAGCGAAGGCGGCGACGGCTACGAAGATGATCATTGGGAGTATGAGTTTGAGTGGTGTGTCCCATAGTCGTCCTGCGATGACGGCCAGGATTCCGGTTGCGATGGCTAGGTAGAGTATGGTTTCTCTGGAGCCGAGGGCTTGTATGAGTATGAATCCGGTCAGGAATACTCCGAGTATGGCTCCTGCGGTTGAGACGGCGTATATTCGTCCTACTATGTTTCCGGTTACTGAGAGGTCTCGTAGTGTGAGTTTGATGACGAGGGGTGAGACCATTCCGATTATGGCGGCTGGCGTTATGAAGAGTATGGTTGAGAGTAGGACTATTCGCAGCAGTATGGGCGTTGCATTGACCCATGCGGGTGCGAGTTGTGCGAGCGGCAGTATTAGTAGTGTTGCGGCTGCGCCTGCGAGTAGTATGATTCCGAGGTTGGTTCTGGATGCTGCTCGGTCTGCGAGTATTCCTCCGAGCCAGTTTCCTATGCTTATTCCTGCGAGTATTACTCCGATGACGCTGGTCCAGGTGTATACGGATACTCCTATGTGCGGGGCGAGTATTCTTGCGGCGACGATTTCGATGATGAGTGTTACGGCGCTGGCGATGAATACGATGAGGTATGGTTCGAGGGCGAGGATGATGCGCAGTGGGGTTTTTCTAGCGGACTCAGGGGTGGTGGACATTTTTTTAGCGGACTCGCGGGTTGCTGGATGGGGAGGGCTGGGGGAATGAGGCTGTTTTTCTAGCGGGATTGCGGGGTTTTCTAGCGGACTCGCGGGTTGCTGGACGGGGAGGGCTGGGGGAATGAGGCTGTTTTTCTAGCGGGATTGCGGGGTTGCGGGCGACGGGGGTTGGGGGAATGTCGCGGGGGGGGTTGGTTTTCCGGGGGGCCGGCGGGTGATGGATGGCGGGGGTTGGAGTATAGTTGGCTTTTGGGGGTGTGTGTTGATGGAGTCGTCTTGTGGGCGCTGGCCTTGCTGATGGAGGGAGCTATGAGTTTACGGGGCAAGAGTGCGATTGTGACGGGGGGTGCGCTGGGCATCGGGGGGGCTACGGCTCGTCGTCTGGCGCGTGACGGGGCTTGTGTGTTGGTGGTGGACGTGGAGGAGGATGCGGCTCGTGCGAATGCTGAGCGGATCGCGGCGGCGGGCGGGCGGGCGGCGGTTATGGCCGGTGACGTTTCCGATGAGGATGTTGCGCGGGGGATGGTGGAGCGTGCGGTGGGGGAGTTTGGCCGCTTGGACATCCTGGTTCAGAATGCGTATGGGGGCGGCGCTGATCGTGTGGGGAGTGCGGTGGAGGTGTCTACGGGTTCCTGGCGTGCGGGTATGGATCTTTTGACGACGGCGTTGTTTCTGGGGGCGAAGTACGGGGTTCCTGCGATGGAGGTTTCGGGTGACGGCGGGCGCATCGTGAATATTTCTTCGGTGCATGGTTTGCTGATGGCTAGTCGGTCTGTGGTGTATGAGGCGGGTAAGTCTGCGGTGATCGGTATGACTCGTCAGATGGCGATAGATTTTGGTCCTCTTGGCATTACGGTGAATGCGATAGCGCCGGGTCACATTGTGACGGAGCGGGGGGAGCGTTTGTGGTCGGAGCACGGGAATGCTGCGGGTTTTCGGTTGTTCGAGTTGCAGTATCCGGTGAGGCGTACTGGCGTTCCTGACGACATTGCGAATGCGATTGGTTTTCTGTGTTCGGCTGAGGCGTCTTTCGTGACGGGTGTGACTCTTCCGGTGGACGGGGGTTTGTCGATCCAGTTGCAGGAGGACATTGTGATGGAGGTCAAGAATTACATTCGTGACAATGCGGGTTTGCGGACGCATTTCGATTCGCAAGGTAGGTACGGGCGCAGGTAGGGGTGGGGCGGGGGAGGCAGGGCGGTGGGAAGGGGCTGGGCGCGATACGCCATTGAGTACGCCGCCGGAGACGCTTCCGTCGAGAGCCGCATCGACACCGCAAGGAACGCCCGCATCCACCTGGATCGAGCCATCGGACTGCTGACGGAGATGTAGAAAAACGCCGATGATTGACCTCAAATATCAAGCCGCCGTCATAGCCGTATTGCTCATGGCGCTCATGGCCTGCGCGCCCGATCATCTGAGCGATGAAGCCAAAGACGCCTACGCGTGCGTCGCCGGCAGGACCGAAATGTCAACGCCGACCGCGACCACGACCATCGCCGGTGTGTACGCGTGCTGGGACAAGGTTCTCCCCGTCCTCGACGAGTTGCAGGCAGCGTTCACGGCAACGTCCACGCCGCCGGTCGCTACGGCAACGCCGGTTCCAACCGCAACGCCGACACCCGATGCGCCCGCTCTGACGCGCCTAACGGCCCTGGATCGGCTGCTGGCAATCGGGGACGACATATCCAGGAATATCGCCCTTCTTGCGGAGGGGCGTGGGATAGTGAACGACCCAGACATTGGCAGCCGCACGCCGGCGGCTGAGATTAAGCGGGATCTGGATGATCTGCTCGATGAGCTGGAGGACGAGGACGTGGAGTTCCGAACGGATGACATCATCGGGTGGGTCGGCGTCTTTTCGCACACCGCCATCGTCTCGAACGCCAATCATGCTGCTCGGAAGGATTTTCAGATTGCGAAGAGCAGAGCGAAGATAGCGTTCAACGCGGAGAAGAGGAGACAACGATGATCGACCCCAAATACCAGACCGCCGTCACTGCCGCCGATGGACAGCTTGCCGCGTTCAAAGATCGGTACGGCGGTAAGGTCCGGGAACTGCTGGAACGCTGGTCGAGGTAGGGACTGGGCGCGGGGGAGGCAGGTGGACCTGGTGAGACGAAAGCAGGAGGTTTGCAATGGCGACTACGGGATTCAAGAGGGGCGGCGGGGTTGGTGCGGGTTCGGGGGATTCTCCGGGTGGCGGTGGTCAGGATCGCAGTTTGGCGTTTCGTCATGCTCTTTCGATGGTTTCTCCGTTTGATTGTCGCAACATGATCGAGGAGGTTTTGGACTGGCGGGATGCGAAGAAGGTAAGCCAGTCGGCTGCTGATCAGTTGGAGTCTGCGATAAATGACTTGGGGCTGGGTCTGCCTGGTTACAGGAATTCTTACCTGGCGCCGAAGGGTCGGCTGATAGATCCTCTGGCGGGTGTGATGACAGATAACGATAGGTTGTTGGGGGCGGTGTTGCGGGTGTGGGTGGAGTCTCGTTCGGAGTTGCGCGAGGTGGTTGGCGGGTGTGCGGAGTCGGTTGGGATTCTGGTTGAGGATCCGGATTTCAGGGGTCGTTGCTTTCGCGATTATTTGCTGTTGGGTTCGTGGAATAGGGCTTTGGCGGAGATTTCGAGGGAGTCCAAGGGGGAGTTGGATCTTCGCGAGGTTTCTTTGATGCTGTGCATGGTTACGGGTCGTTTGCCGGGTGTGCTAGGGCGTGCTGAATCTGCGGGTGTGGGTTCGTTGGCTGATTTTCCCTTTGAGGGCTTGCTGCCGGAGTTGCAGGGGATGCTGTCCGGTCGCGGGGGGTTGGATGCGGCAGCGCGGTTCAGAATAGAAGCGGTTGCTCTCATGGATGCGCGGCTGGATGCGGGCAGGCGGGTATGGGAGCTTGCGGAGAGCGCGGAGGGGTTGTGCTTGCGTTTCATGCCTGAGTTGGTGTATCTGGGTCGTGAGCTTCCGGCGGGGTTGTCGTTCGATCTGAGCCTTTTTCCGGTTGAGGCGAGCAGTTTGTCTGAGGCGTCTTCGCTATTGGAGAGGCTGGGTACGGCTTTGGAGGAGTACCGGGATGCTGCTAAGGCGGGGGATTATGCCTCTTGGGATCTGGAGCGCCGGGGTATTGATGGTAAGAAGTCGGCTGCGGACGAGGCGCTTTCACTGATCGAGAAGTTGCACGAGGTTTTTCCGGAGCGCGTGGAGGCGGTGTCGGAGGAGGGCGGGGAGGACGCGGCCTCGGATGGGGGTGCGTCGGGGTCTGAGGGCGGGTCCGGGGAGTGGGATGCCTTGCGGCTGGAGAACGAGGAGTTGCGGGGAGAGAACGAGGGTTTGCGTGAAGAGAACGCGAGGTTACGTCGGGAGTTGCATTTTGCTCGTGCGGCTGAGGAGTCTTTGCGGGGTCGGGTGGAGCGCGGGGAGTCGGGCGAGTCGGGGGTTTCTGCGGCTCCGGTTTCGGACGTGAGGGAGGCTGTCGAGCGTGCTGAGCGGGAGTTTGGGGGTAAGGAGTTGCTGTTCTACCTGAATAATGCGTCGAACGTGGATACTCAGTTCGAGCGCGCTGAGGAGGTGTTTTCGGTTCTGCGGTGGCTTGCTATGGATTATCGTTCGGGTCGGATGGACGGTGATGCGCCGGACTGGGATCTGTCGTTGCGGGAGGCGTGTTCGGGTTGGTCTTATGCGTCGGACAATTCTGACTTTGCGATGAATAAGTACCCGGATGCGTATACGGCGAAGGGTCCGAATGGGAGGGTTTACGAGCTGGGCGCGCACATTCGTCGAGGGGTCCGGAATGAGGAAAGGTACACGATGCGGATAGCGTTTGCGTGGGACGATGCGGAGGCGCGGGTTGTGGTTGGTTACGTGGGCAAGCACCAGCCGAACGATTTCTAGGGGGGAGCGGTAGGGGGTTGGGCAGGGTCGTTCACGAAGGGCTTTTTTCTAGCTCGCTGCCGGGGTTGTTGAACGACCGTTTTTTTCTAGCTCACCGAGGGGGTTGGTTGAACGACCGTTGCGCCGGTGAATGGGGGGTTGGTGGGCGGGGAGGGTCGTTCGGGTTGGTTTTATGCGTCGGACAATTCTGACTTTTCGATGAACAAGTACCCGGATGTTTACAAGGCGAGGGGTCCTAATGGTAGGGTTTACGAGTTGGGCGCGCACATTCGTCGAGGGATCAGGAATGAGGAGAGGTACACGATGCGCATAGCGTTTGCGTGGGACGATGCGGAGGCGCGGGTTGTGGTTGTTTTTCTAGCGGACTCGCGGGTTGCGGGCGGCGGGGGTAGGGGGAATGAGGCGGGTTGGTTTTCTTTTTCTAGCGGACCGCGGGTTGCTGGCGGCGGGGGCTGGGGGAATGTCGTAGTAGGCGCTGGCGACGGGGGCGGATTGTTTTCTAGCGGACTCGCGGGTTGCGGGCGGCGGGGGTTGGGGGGGTGTCGTAGTAGGCGCTGGCGACGGGGGCGTGGAGATAGGGGTTGGCGGTTCGGCGAGGGGGGTGCGTGCGGCTCGGCGGCGGCGGGTTTGTGGGGGCATTTCGATTTTCAGGGCGAGTACGGGCGCGGTTAGGGGCTCGGGGCGTCAATCGTGCAGCGGGTCACGCGCTGGGTTTGGTCAGGCGAAAGCAGGAGGTTTGTAATGACTGGTACGGGATCCAAGAGGGGCGGCGGGGTTGGTTCGGGTGGGTCATCGGGGTCTGGGCGCGGGTCTGGCGCCGGGGGCGCCGGTTCGGGGGGTTCTTCGGTGGATGGCGGTCAGGATTACAGTTTGGTGTTTCGTCATGCTCTTTTGATGGCTTCTCCGTTTCATTGTCGTGCGGTGATCGAGGAGGTTTTGGATTGGCGCGATGCGAAGAAGGTGAGCAGGTCGGCAGCTGATCAGTTGGAGTCTGCGTTGGGGTCTTTGGGTTTGGAGTTGCCTGGTTACCGGAATCCTTATCGTGCTCCGAAGGTTGTTCTGATAGATCCTTTGGTGGGGGAGATGATAGACAACGATAGGTTGTCGGGGGCGGTTTTGCGTGTGTGGGTGGAGTCTCGTCCGGATTTGCGCGAGTTGGTTTTGGGATATGCGGCTTCTCGCGGGTTGCCGGTGGATGGTCCGGATTTCAAGGGTCGTTGTTTTCGTGGTTCTTTGTCTTTGGGTTCGTGGAATTCTGCGGCGGCGGGGATTTTGGGGGAGTCGAAGGTGTCTTTGGATCCTGATGACGTGGCTTTGATGTTGTGCATGGTTACGGGTCGTCTGCCGGGGGTGATAGGTCATTCGTCTTCTGCCGTGGCGGTTCGGTCTTCGGATTTTCCCTTTGCGGTGTGGTTGTCGGAGTTGCGTGAGATGATGTCTGATCCTTCTGGTATGCAGGCGTCGGTGGAGTTTTTGTCAGAGGCTGAGCGTCTGGTGTCTGAGCGTTTGGATGAGAGTAAGCAGGTTCGCGATCTTGCGATGGAGGCGGTGGGTTTGTGTTTGCGTTTCATGCCTGAGTTGGTGCATTTGGGTCGTGAGCTTCCTGGGGTGTTGTCTCCGAAGTTGAATCTTTCTCCGGTTGAGTCGAGCAGTTTGTCTGAGGCGTCTTCGCTTCTGGACAGGCTGGGTAGGGCATTGGAGGAGTATCGCGGTGAGCGTCTGGCGGTTCACGTTTCTTGGAGTCGTCGGCTTGAGGGGATAGAGCGTGAGAGGTTGGCAGCGGAGGGGGCTCTTTCATTAATCGAGCGTCTGCACGAGGTTTTTCCGGAGCGTGTGGAGGCAGTGCCGGAGGAGGTCGAGGAGGAGGCGGAGGAGGGCGCGGATGGGGTTGCGGCGGCGGATGAGGGGGGGTCTGCGGAGTGGGATGCTTTGCAGCTGGAGATGGAGGGTTTGCGTGAAGAGAACGCGAGGTTACGTCGGGAGTTGCATTTTGCTCGTGCGGCTGAGGAGTCTTTGCGCGGTCGTGTGGAGCGCGGGGAGTCGGGTGAGTCGGGGGTTTCTTTGGCTCCGGTTTCGGACGTGCGGGAGGCTGTGGAGCGTGCTGAGGGGGAGTTTGGGGGTAAGGAGTTGCTGTTCTGCCTGAATAGCGCTTCGAAGGTGGATACGCAGTTCGAGCGTGCTGAGGAGGCGTTTTCGGTTTTGCGTTGGCTTGCGACGGATTACCGGTCGGCTCGAATAGAGGGTGGTATGCCGAACCCGGATCAGTCTCTTCGTGAGGCTTGTGCGGGTTGGTCTTTTGCGCCTGACAACTCTTACGTTGCTATGAGCAAGTATCGGGATGCGTATACTGCGAAGGGTCCTAACGGGAGGGTTTACGAGTTGGGTCACCACATTCGTCGTGGGATTCGGAACAACGAGAAGCACACGATGCGCATAGCGTTTGCGTGGGACGATGCGGACAAGCGGGTGGTGATTGGTTACATCGGGAAGCACCAGCCGAACGATTTCTAGTTTCTTTCTAGCTCGCGGTGGGGGTTGTTGAGCAACCGTTGCGCCGGTGAATGTGGGGGTTGGGGGGCGGGTCACGGGGGGCGGATTGTTTTTTAGCGGACTCGCGGGTTGCTGGGGGCGGGGGTTGGGGGAATGTCGTAGTAGGTTGCGCTGGCGACGGGGGGTGGGCTAGGGCGTCGGGTGGGTGTTGACCTTTGTGGTTGTGTGTGGGCATAATAGAACGGGTGTTCTGTAAGGTTTCTTGAAGCGAGATTGGGGTTGTCGATGTCCAAGGAAGGCGTTTCGGGGGGCGAGGAGAATAGGGTTGTCGCCGGGCGGGCAGGGTCGTTCACGAAGGGGAACGCCCCCTACGCGGTGGAGGGGGCGAGCAGGGGTTTTTCACGCGCGCCAGATTTGCACGCGCCGGGAGGGTCGCGTGGGGGCGCGGCACCGCATGTGCCGGGTTTGCGCGCGCCGGAAGGGTCGCGTGGGGGTGCGGCGTCGCATGCGCCGGGAGGGTTGCGTGGGGGTGGGGGTTGTCCTCGTTGCGGGTCGGTGCGGAGGATTCGTTTGGACAAGCGGGATCCTGCCGCTCACACGTGCTATCGGTGTCGTTCTTGCGGTCACATCTTCAGTCCTCGCGTTGCTGATTGAGCGGCGTTAGCGGGGGCGTTGTTGGGTTGAAGTCTTTGGGGGATCTTGGGGGCGCTGCTTCCGGGGAGGTTTCTTCCTGCGAGGTTCGAGCGTTGTGGAGCGGCGATCCTGCGGGTTTTGCGCGTCGGGAGTTGGGTGCGGATTTGTGGGAGAAGCAGGTGGAGATCCTGGAGTCGGTGCGAGATTTTCCTCGTGTTGCGGTTCGTTCGTGCAATGGTTCGGGTAAGACTTACACGGCGGCTCATGCGGCTTTGTGGTGGCTGGCGTGTTTTCCGGACGCTATAGCGATCACGACGGCGCCTACTGAGCACCAGGTGCGGGAGATTCTGTGGCGTGAGATTCGCCGTATCTACCGTGGTCGCGGGGGTTTCATGGGGGGTCGTTTGTTGCGTACGTCTCTGGAGTTGGGGGAGAAGCATTTTGCGCGGGGTTTTTCGACGGATTTTCCGGAGCGCTTTCAGGGTTTTCACGAGGGTCACATTCTGTTTGTGGTGGATGAGGCTTCGGGGGTTCGGGAGGGTATCTTCGAGGCTATCGAGGGTTCGATGACTTCGGATCATTCCCGCTTGCTGCTCTTGGGGAATCCGACGTCTCTTTCGGGTTATTTCTACGAGGCTTTCCATCGTCGTCGTCGTCTTTGGCGTACGATTCACATATCTGCGTTCGACACACCGAACCTTTCGGCGGGTGAGTTGTTGCGGCCTTATCTGGTTACTGGCAAGTGGGTGGAGGATGCTCTGATCAATTGGGGCGAGGGCAGCCCGTTGTACCAGATCCGGGTGCTTGGGGAGTTTCCTTCGGAGTCTGAGGACACTTTGATTTCGCTGAGGGTGATCGAGCGTGCGGTTGCGGCCGGGGAGTGTGCGGGGGTTTCCGCGGCGTCGGGTGAGGGTGTGGAGATAGGCGTTGACGTGGCTCGTTTTGGTAGCGACCGTACTGCGATTTGCGTTCGTCAGGGTTCTCGTGTGTTGGAGTTGGTTTCGTATTCGAAGAAGGACACGATGGAGACGGCGGGTCTGGTGAGTTCATTTGCGAGTCGCTATTCGGCGAGCCGTGTTCGTGTGGACGTGATCGGGGTGGGTGCTGGTGTGGTGGACCGGTTGCGTGAGCGGGGTGTTCAGGGTCTTACTGGTGTGAACGTTTCTCAGCGTGCGAACGATTGGGAGCGTTTTTCGAATTTGCGTGCGGAGCTGTACGACGGTTTGCGTGAGCGCTTTCAGGAGGGTCGTATCGAGATTCCTCGTGATGAGCGTCTTGTGAGCGAGTTGGCGTCGATCCGCTATTCGTTCACTAGCAGCGGTCAGATGCGTATCGAGAGCAAGGATGATTTGCGGGGTCGGGGGCTGGCGAGTCCTGATCTTGCGGATGCGGTGATGCTGGCGTTTGCTCGTCGTGCGGGTGAGTCGTTTGGGATATGGATATGAGGGGGATTTTGGTTGCGAACGTGTGATTTGGAGGCGCTGTAATGAGGGGGATTGGTTCTTTGAGGGCTGCGCTTGGGGCTGGTTGGTCTCGTTTGCGTGGTCTGGGCGGTTTGGGTTCGGTGGAGCGTTCGAATCGTGCGGCTCGGATCATGGTCGATGGTTTCGATTCGGAGTTTGGCTTGGGGTTGGGTTCTTCGGGTGTGGGTTACGCGGATTACTATTCGAAGTCTTCGGCGGTGAATGCGGCGGTGCGGGTTCGTGCGGAGGCGGTGAGCCGTCCTTCGCTGCGGGTGATGATTCGGGAGCTGGGCGGGGAGGGTGGTTACCGCGTTGCGGGCGCTGACGATCCTTTGCAGCGGATGTTGGATCGTCCGAACGGGGTGTGGAGTCCCGGGGAGTTGTTGCGGGTTACGGAGACGTTTCTTTCTCTTTGGGGTTCGGCGTACTGGGGTATCGAGCGCGATGAGTCCGGGGGTGTGAGTGAGCTTTGGCCTCTTCGTCCTGATCGGGTGCGTGTGGTTCCGGACCGGGATCGTTACGTGAAGGGTTTCGTGTATGAGCATCAGGGGGAGCGGGTGGGTTATCTGGCTGAGGAGGTGGTGTGGTTCCGTCAGGTGAATCCATTGGACGAGTTTGGCGGCATGTCGTGCGTTCCTCCTGCTCGGCTGGCGGTGGACATGGGTTATGAGGCTTTGCAGTACAACCGTGATTTCTTTCGCAATTCGGCTCTGCCTGGCGACCTGGTGATTACGAGCAAGGGGACTCCTACGGACGAGGAGATTTCGGAGTTCTACGCTCGTTGGGAGAGTCGTTTTCGGGGCGCCGGCAAGGGGCATCGTCCGGTGTTGCTTTCGGGTGGTCTGGAGGCTAGCCGCCTCGGGATATCGCACCGGGACATGGAGTTCGTGGAGGTTTTGCGTTGGCCTGTGGAGGAGGTGTCTCGTGCGTTTGGGGTTCCGAAGGTTTTTCTGGGCCATTTGGAGGATGCTACGTTGTCGAACGTCTCGACGTTCGAGCGTTTCTTCTGGCGGAACACGATCGTTCCGGAGTTGCGTTTGATCGAGGAGGCGGTGACGCGTTCGGTTGCGCCGTTGTTCGCCGGGGTTGGCGTTGAGCGTCGGGTGGAGTTCGACGTTAGCGAGATCGAGGCGTTGAAGGAGAGCGAGAATGACCGTGTGGAGCGTCAGGTGAAGTTGGTTGGGGCGGGTGTGTTGAGCGTTGACGAGGTTCGTGCGGAGCACAATCTGGGGCCTTTGGGCGGGTAGGCGGGGGCGAGTGATGCGTGGACGGCACGGAGGAGTAGGGGCGTTCGTGAACGGCCCCTACGGCGGGGGCGGTTTCGGGTTGTTTCCCTCAAGTCCGTAGCGAAGTATTCGTGTAGTTTTTAGGCGTCGGCGCATAGAATAAGGTGGTGGAATCTTCACCCTCTCTTCTCCAGGATTTTGCTCTTATCATCGTGGCCGGCGCTGTTGCGTTGGTACTATTTCGCAAGATAAATCAGCCTCCGATTCTGGGTTATTTGTTGACGGGGGTACTTCTGGGGCCTTACACGCTTCCGGTGTCTCTGGTTGGGAACGTGGAGACGATCCGGATGCTTGCGGACATTGGGTTGGTGGTGTTGCTGTTTGCGCTGGGTGTGGAGTTGGGTTGGGACCGGATCCGTCGGGTTGGTTTTCGTGTGGTGCTGATCGGTGGATTCGAGATTAGTTTGATGGTTGCGGTGGGTTACCTGGTGGGTCTCCTGCTGGGTTGGAATGCAACGGAGGCGTTTTTCCTAGGGGCTGCGGTTTCGATTTCGAGTTCTGCGGTGATCATCAAGATGATGCGGGATTCGGGGGAGCTTCGGAGCGCTCGGGGTCAGTTGGTGGTGGGTATCTTGGTGGTGGAGGACTTTGCGGCGGTGGTTCTTCTGAGCATTCTTGCGAGCATAGCGACGACGGGGGCATCTTCTCCTTCGGACGTTTGGACGATCGTGGGGAAGCTTGGTCTATTCGGGATTGCTGCGTTGGTGTTTGGCGGGATGGCGGCGCCTCGGATAGTGTCTATGTTGGCTCGTTTCCGTTCGACGGAGATCTTGTTGCTGGGGAGTCTGGGTTTGTGTTTTGGTCTGGCGTTGATAGCGCATGATCTTGGGATGTCAGCGGCTGCCGGGGCTTTTCTGATCGGCACGGTTTTGGGAGATACGAAGCATGCGTCGAAGATCAACCGGACGACGATGCCGGTTCGGGATCTTCTATCGGCGGTGTTCTTCGTATCGATAGGCATGCTTGCGAACTTTGCGGAGGTGGGCCGTTACATAGTTCCTGCGGTGGTGGTTACGCTGGTGGTGATCCTGGGCAAGTCTCTGGCGGTTACGGCGGGTACGTTCCTGACGGGTCATGGTGGTCGGGCGTCTATCCAGGTGGGTACAGCGAGTCCTCAGACGGGTGAGTTTTCGCTTGCGATGGCGAAGGTTGGCGCTGAGCACGGTGTGGTTAGCGGGGCTATGTATCCGGTGATTACTCTTACGACGGTCGTGACTTCGTTCACGTATCCGTTCATCTATGGTTCTGCGTCTGCGGTGACGGGTTTTCTGGAGCGTCGTTCTCCGGCGAAGTTGAAGCAGTATTCGACTGCTCTTTCGGACGGGTTGGGGATCTTGCGTCAGGGTACAACGATGCATGGGGAGAGTGCGGCGGTGGTTCGTCGTGCTCTTCGTCGGTTGTTGGTGAACATTGGCGTTATCGCGGCGTTGCTTGCTGCGGGCACTGCTGCGGTGCATTTCACCTCTTCGATAGCGACACCTCTGAACGTAAGCGAGGGTGTGATTGCGTTGATCATCGGGGCTGTGGTGATCACTCTTTCGATTCCTCCTTCGGTGATGGTTTGGCGTGCGCTGTCGCGGTTCATGGAGGAGCTTGTGGAGCAGACGTCATTCCGTCGTTCGGTGTTGCCGGATCGATCTCGGCGTCTGGCGTTGGCTCGTCTGCTGGAGCAGTCTCTGCTGGCGGCTGCGCTGATCTTGTTGGCTCTTTGGGCGATGCCGTTGGTGCTGGAGTTGCTATCGATCGGGGGGAGTTTTGCGACGCCGATTTCGATAGCGATAGTGGCTGGTCCGATATTGCTTACGGCTCGCGCTGCGTTCCAGGTTCACCGGGGATTGACTCGAACGTTCAATCGGACGTTTCTGGGGGGTTCTACGAGTCGGGAGAATTGGAAGGAGAAGGAGTAGGGGCAGGGGCAGGGGGTTGTTAGGGGCCGGGGGGTTGTGTTGTTAGCGACAAGTGATGGTTGACGTATTGGGTAGTTTGTTGGAGACTCTGAATCAAGAACTGATGTTCTGTAAGTAGATCTGCCCCGAGCGGCGGCGGAAGAGGGACTGACCCGGATTTGGCGCGTGTCGTGCGCTGTTTGCCGGGTCGTTTTAGTTGAGCGGGTTTTGATGGACGAGTTGAGTTTCGGGCCTGATGGTCCGGGCGGTCGGTTTTTCGTTCGTACCGGCGTTGGTACGCATCTGGGTTGGCTGCCGGTGAGCGTGGAGGCGCCTGCTGCTGCGGGCGGTGTTGCGGTTGCGACGGCGCGGGAGTTGGAGGGCGGGGGTTCGTCGGTGTCGCGGGCCGGTTCGGCGGAGGGTGCGGATGGGGGTTCGGGCGGGGACGGCGGGACGGTGGAGGTTCGCGGGGGCTCGTCTTCGGGGGAGGGAGCGGGTTTGCGTGAGGGCGGTTCGTTGACGATCACGGCGTCGGTGGAGTCGGAGGATCGGTCGGGTGACGTGATCGTTGCGAGTGGTTGGCGTCTGGATGCGTATCGTGAGAATCCGGTGGTTCTTTGGGCGCATCAGTACCATCTTCCTCCGATAGCGCGGAGTACTCGGGTGTGGGTGGAGGGTGATTCACTGAAGGCGTCGATCGAGTTTGCGGGTACGTCGTTTGCGCAGGAGGTTCTTCGTTTGTATGCGACGGGTTTCATGCGTGGCGTTTCGGTGGGTTTTCGTGCGCTGGAGATTGGGCCTCGCGGTTCAGGCAGCGGCGGCGGGACGATTTTCAGGCGTCAGGAGTTGTTGGAGATAAGCGCTGCGCCGGTGCCGTTGCATCCGGGCACTTTGGCGGCTGGGGCGGAGTCTTCGGGTGCGGGCGCTGAGCGTCGTATGGCGTTGGATGCGCTGAGGGATCTGGTGGGGGTGTGGCGGGGTCTGGGCGAGCTGGTCGGGGGTCGAGGCGTTTGATCTCCGGCGTTGCGGTTTTGGATCGGCTGAGTTTTCAATCCCGGTCAGGCCGGGGCGGTTTCTTCCTCCGTTGGGGGAAGTTGAACGAGGATATGGAGTTGCGATGACGACGCAGGAATTGGACACGTTGAGGAGAGAGCTATCTGAGATATCGGCGTTCGTGAAGGGCCGCGTTGCGCCGGTGCGGGAGGAGCAGGTTCGGTTGGCGGATGCGGTGAGCGGGTTGGCGGAGATGGGCAAGGACCTGCGTCGTCGTGCGCTGACGTCGGGTGCGGAGGCGGCGGGCGGGCGCGTGGAGTCGGGGCCGTACATGGGTTTCGACGCGTTGGATCTTTCGATCTGCCGGAGTTTGCTTGGGGCTGCTCGGGCGCACGGGGGCGGTTCGAGGCTGGATGAGTGGGGAGCTCATCTGCGTGCGGCTATGGACAGTCTGACGTCGGGCAGCGGGGATGAGCTGACGCACACTGCTCAGGCGTCTCAGTTGTGGCGGGACGTTCACCTGGAGACGATGGTGGCTTCTCTGTTCAGCCGGATCAGTATGCCTACGAACCCTTTCGACGTGCCTCTTCAGCTTGGGGACGTGAGTTGGTATCCGGGTGAGGAGAACGTTTCGGTGCGGTCGAGCGAGGCATCGACGGGCAAGCAGACTCTGACGGCGCATGAGTTGGTTGCGGAGGTTCCCTGGTCGTTGACGTTGGAGGAGGATGCGGTGATCGCGATGCTTCCGGAGGTTCGTCGGACGTTGGTTCGCAACGCTTCGGAGGTGATCGACGACGTGTTGCTGAACGGGGACCGTACGGCTTCGGGTGGGATCAATTCGGAGGGGGGGACGATCAGGCGTACGGAGCCGGGTAAGGCTCAGTGGCTGGTTGGTTTCGACGGTCTGTTGCATCTGCCGTTGGTGGATAACGTTTCGCAGGGGAACGATCTGGGCGGGGGCGTGACGGCCGGGGCTTACAGCCAGCTTCTGAAGTTGCTTGGCAAGTACGGGGTTCGCAGCAACGAGTCTGTGTTCGTGACGGACGTGAACACGTATCTGACGAGTTTGTCGATATCGGAGGTGGAGACGGTGGACAAGCTGGGTTCTGCGGCGACGATCTTGACGGGTCAGTTGGGGGTGGTGTACGGGCATCCGCTGATCGTTTCGGAGCAGATGGGTCTTGCGTCTGCGAGCGGGAAGGTGAAGGCGAATGGGGCGGGGAACACGACGGGTCGGATCCTGGCGGTGAATCGTTCTCAGTGGCGTGTGGGGTTTCGCCGGGAGCTTTCGATCGAGACGGAGCGGGTGCTTCAGAAGCGTCAGAACGTGATGGTGGTGAGCCTTCGGTTGGCTTTTGCCGAGCGTTCGGGTGTTCGTTCGAAGGCGACTCACACGGCGCTTCAGTACAACGTTACGGGGGTGACGGGTTGAGAGGGGGCGTTGGGTGGGTGTCGGGCCCCAGGGGGGCAGGGCCGCGCCTCTTCCAACGCCCCCTCCACATCGAGGTAATACGAGGAAACGTGCGGTTGGTTTTGCCGGCGGGCGCGTGAGGTTGGGGCGCTGTCCGGCGGCGGCGATTCAAGAGGATTGACTGAAGGAGGGAAATGATGGCTGACAACAAGAGGCGTACGGATCCGGTTGCGGAGATTGCGGAGCGTGCGTTGCAGAAGACGAGCGTGGTTTACCTGAAGGGTTGGAGCGGCGTGGATCAGCGTTACCTGTTCATTGCGCCGTATGACTGCCGCATCGAGCGTGTGCGGCTGCTTTCGGACACGGGGGTTGGGGCCAACGACGCGAACTACTATGCGTTTCAGTTGCGGAATCTGGGTCAGTCTTCGTCTCTGCTGGGCAGTCGTCAGACGACGCGTGCTTCGGGGGGCCGTGCGATCGAGGCGGACGGGGTGTATGAGTTGGCGCCGGATCAGAACGAGATCTTCCTTGGCGGGGAGGCTCTGGAGCTTCAGGTAACGAAGGGCGGGAGTCCTACGGATCTTTCGGGCGCTGAGATCATTGCTGCCGTGGAGTACACGTAGGCGCCCGGTGCGCCGTGCGATAGGAGGCTTGCCGGTGAGGATCGAGACTATCGGGCTGTCGGTGCGCTGCGAGGGCATGGCTGAGCGGTTGAGCGGGGCTCGGGTGAGCGTTGGGTGCGTTCTGGTGCGCGCTCGGTCTGGCAATCGAGGGTTGGTGTACGTGGGTGACGCTTCGGTGACGCGTAATGATCCGGGTTTGTCTCCGGGGCGTACTCTGGGCTTGCGCGGTGATCCGCGGGTGGATTTGTTCGAGGTGTTCGTTGCGGCGGATTGGGGGGGTGACGGTGTGGATGCGTATTTCAGCGTTCCGGGTGGGGGTGGATCGAGTGTGGTTGCGCGGTACGCGGGGACGGATCACGAGGCGGTCTTGCAGGGCGGATCACGATCCGCGCCTACGGCGGACGTTTTTCCAGCTCGCGGCGGGGGTGGATCCGACGTCGTTGTGCGGTATGCGGGGGCGGATGGTGATCCGCCCCTACGGGGGAGGGTGTTGGTATGAGCTTGCCGATTGGAACGGTGCGGGTGGCGGTTGCTGGCAGTCGCTATCCGTTGTGCAGGGGCGGGCGTGCGGTGCTTCGGGTGACGGTGAAGGCTCGGTCTGGGAATACGGGGCTGGTTTACGTTGGGGATGAGGGGGTGTCGTCGTCGAACGGGTATTGCCTGGGCGCGGGCGAGGAGGTGTTTCTGGGTTTCCGTGATGCGTTGGATTTGCGTCGGATCTACGTTACGGGTGATACGGCGGGTGACCGTGTGGATTATGCGGGAGCGGCGCGTTGAAGTTGATCGAGCGGGCATTTTGGAGAGGATGGTTCTTCGGTGGCTGACGTTTTTGCGCCGTCGGGCGTGCTGAACACTTACGGGGAGTTGGGGGAGTTGAAGCGCAGGCTTGGCGTTACGGGTACCGGGTCTGACGTGAGTTTGTGGATGGCGTTGAATGCTGCGAGCCGTGTGGTGGAGGGTTATTGCAACCGTCGTTTCTACACGTTGCTTGCGACGCGCGTCTTCGACGTTGCCGACAGCGGCGGGTTTGCATCTCCGGATTTGATCCGGGTGTTGAGTTTTCGTGAGGACGTGTATGGGGACCGGATGTTCGAGTTTGTGCGCGGGGCCGGGGATTACGTTCTTCATCCTTCGAATGCGGATCCGGAGTCTGCATGGGGTCGTCCGTTTTCTCGCGTGGCGGCAGATCCGAGGGGGTCTCGTCCGCGGTTCACGACGGGTCGTTGCAGGGTGCGGATCGAGGGTCTTTGGGGCTATCGGCTGCACGTGGCGCGTCCGGGTCTGGAGCTGGACGGGGGCGGGTCTGCGCTGCGGGAGTCGACGACGTTGGAGGTGGTTGACGGGTCGCTTGCGGCGGGTGGTCAGACTCTTCAGTTGGAGGCGGAGCAGGTTTTCGTTCGGGGAGTGTCGGGGAATAGTTTGACGGTTGTTCGGGGCGTGAACGGCACTTCTGCGGCGGCGCATCCGGGTTCTACGGCGTTGGGGGTTCACGTCTATCCGGCGGGGGCCGTGGAGGCGACGTTGGTATTGGCGGGTCATACGTGGAAGGGTAAGGATGCGGCGTATGGGTCTTTGGGTTTGGGTGGTTCGCGGATATTTCCCGGCGGCGATTCCGATCTTTCGGTGTTGCTTTCAGAGTTGCGTCGGCTGGGTGTGTGATGGGGGTTGTTTCGATCAGGCAGGGTATTGTTGCGGCTCTGGAGGGGATCGGCGGGTTGCGTGTGTACGATCACCGGCCGGAGTCGGTGTCGGAGTTTCCTGCGGCGTTGGTGTGGCTGCGGTCAGCGAACTACACGGACGGGACTTTTACGTTCGTGGTGTCTCTGTTGGCTGGGGGTTGGTCGGCGGGTGAGGCTGAGCGGTCACTTCATCCGTTTCTGGAGTCTCGTGGATCGAAGAGCGTGCGTGCAGCGGTGGATGGTCAGTCGGCATGTCTGACGGTTTCGGCGGGCGAGGTTGGCTGGCGGGAGGTGAATGGCTCCCGTTTGCCGGGTGTTGACGTGACGGTGGTTGCGACGGATGGGTGATCCGTGGAGTGTTTTGCGATTGGTTTGAGTTGCTTGCTGCGTGCGGCGGGCTTTGGAAGGTGGTTTCGTTGGAGGATCCATTGAAGAATCTGGACGGGTTGGCGAGTTCTCTGGAGAGGCTTCGGCGGCTTGTGGAGAACGATCACCAGCTTCGGTTGGAGAAGATCGATCGGGATTTGAAGTGGGTGATATTCCTGCTGGGGGCGCAGGTGGTGGGTTTGATCGGCGCTGTTGTTGGTCGGATAGTGCCGGTTTGAGGGGAGGGGGGCGGATCGCGATCCGCCCCTACGCGACGATACGGGGGCGGATGATGCGGGCGGGGATGCGGCGGATGGCGCGGGTTTGAAGGGGGTTGGGGGGGACGTGTTGTTGGATGGAACAAATGAATGGGGTTGTGCGTCAGTAGTATGTAGGGGTAGTCGGGGTTGTCCGTCATTTGGCGGGTGGTTCCGGCGGCTGCGGGTTTCGGTGGGCGAGTGGTAAGGTTTGGCATGGAGATTTCAGGAAGGGCAGGTTTTTGGTCATGCGGTTGTCGAGAAGTTTTGTACGGGTTTTCGCGGTTGCGGCGGCGTGCGTCGTTGTTCTTGGGGCTGTTGGGTGCCTGGGGGATGACGGGAGCAGGTCTGAGTCGGTGGACGTATCGGGCTCGCAGTCGGGTTCGTCGGACCGGAGCGGTATCTGGGTGACGGGCGTGGGCTCGAAGACGTTGGAGGCGGACGTTGCTCGTGTGTCTCTGGGGGTTGAGTCGAGCGCTGATACGGTTGCAGAGGCTCGGGATGTTGCGGCGTCGGGTATGGAGGCGGTTTTGCGGTCGGTGCGTAGTTTTCGCATCCGGGATGAGGACATCGTTACGACGTCGTTCGACATTTCGCCTCTTTGGGTGTGGGTGGAGGTACCTATGAAGGATGGTGGTAGTCGCAGCGAGCGTCGTTTGACGGGTTACACGGTGAGCAACTCGGTGGGTGTGACGGTGAGGGAGATTGGTTCCGTTGGTGATGTGATCGACGGTGCGGCGGCGGCGGCGGGCGATTTGATCAGGGTGAACAGCGTGTCTTTCGGGGTTGACGATCCGTCTCGTTACAGCGAGGAGGTTCGTATGCTTGCTACTGAGGATGCGATGGAGAAGGCTCGTGTGTATGCGGCGGCGTCCGGTTTGAGGCTGGGTCCGTTGGTGTATCTGCAGGAGGTTGGGCCGATTTCTCCGGTGTCTCCTCAGTTTGCCTATGATGCGGGGATGGAGAGTTTGCGGGCGGCGGCGACTCCGACGCCTATCGAGTCTGGGGGTTACAGGATTTCGGTGAGCGTGACGGCGGGTTTTTCGATTCTTCCGTAGGGGGGTTGGAAGAGGGGGCGGATCGCGCGATCCGCCCCTACGGGGGACGATACGGACGGGAGCGGTTACGGCTGGCAGTGCGGGGGCTGCGCGTGGGGAGTACGAACGGGGGGCTGGGGGGGTCTGCGGTGAAGGGGCTTCATCCCAGGGTTTCGTTCACGAGGGATAGACCTGCTTCCAATCTGTTGCGCCAGTCTGGTTGTGGGCGGCGGATGGCGTTGGTGCATATTCTGAAGAGGCATACGGCTTCACGAAAGTCCAGATCTCTTTCAGTCCAGCGGAGACGGTCAAGGGCTGCGCTGCGGAATTGCCGGTAAAATTCGCTGCTTCCATTCTTTCTTCGCTTGCGTCCAAGGGAGTATGACCATCGCAGATGCGCCAGAAAGTTGCCCACGTCCAGCATTGGATCGCCTGGGCCTGTTTCCTCGAAGTCCACGAGGGCAATTCTTCCATCGTTCAGAACCAGCATTTGGTCATCGTAGAAGTCGTTATGGGCAATGCCGGTTGGCCGCCATGATTGAACAAACGGGTCCAAGAATTTAGTAGCGTGATTCAGACTGCGTATAGCGCGGTCGGCATCTCGCAGGTTGTGCGTGAAGCTGAGTTTAGCCCTCCGATATGCCCTCGCCAGGTTGAATGGGCGGGCGCCGTCGGGTACGTGCGGCGTACTCCACAGGGTTTGAAGGCCGTCGAGAAGTGGGCCTGGGTTCGGCAAGTTGCCGCGTTGTATGTTGCGGTGGAGGTTTTTGCCTGGTATTTCCGAGAGCCATACGACTCCTCCTTCCGCCCAGTATCCTGCCATTTGAGGCAAGACGAAATCGGACTGCCGGATCATTTCTTGTGCGGTAAGCAATGGCGTGACTGCATGGGGGCGATGGACTCGGGCATAGAATCGGAGTCTACCCACGCTGTGCCTCAACACGGCACGCCCGGCAGGCCTATATCGAATGAGTTCGACACGCACGCGTCGGGCGGGCATAGCTAACACGTGGCTGTTGAGCAGCTTGCGTGCAGTTTCGGGATGTGCCGCTTCGCTCAGTCCCGGCAGCTGATGGTCCTCCGGGTAGCGAAACATTTCGACAGGCTTGTCCCGTTCGATTTTGATTGCCAAATGTTGTGAGGGGACATACTCGTCAGTTCGCCATTCCATTTCATGGCTGACGAGCGCGAGCCTGCCGGGGCTGTGGGTGAACTGGCGAATGCGAATGCGCTGCGGGTCTGTACCTGGCCTGCCGAACTGACATCGGTAGGCTCTCCATATCCACTCTGAATCGAAGAGTTTGGGTAGGTCATCCAAGCCGGGGTCTTCAGGGAAGGAGACTTCCGGATATATTGATACGGCGGGCGGCGAAGAGGCCATCGCCCTTAGTCGCTATCGTCGCTGTCGTCGGTCGGGGTAGGAGTGTCTATGTCGTCGTCAGTCGGGGTAGGAGTGTCTATGTCGTCATCGGTCGGGGTAGGAGTGTCTATGTCGTCATCGGTCGGGGTAGGAGTGTCTATGTCGTCGTCGGTAGGGGTCGGGGTGTCTATGTCGTCGTAGTCGGTCGGCGGGGTGTCTATGTCGTCGTCGGTCGGGGTCGGGGTGTCTATGTCGTCGTCGGTCGGGGTCGGGGTGTCTATGTCGTCGTCGGTCGGGGTCGGAGTGTCTATGTCGTCGTCAGTCGGGGTTGGAGTGTCTATGCCGTCGCCATCGGTCGGAGTGGGCGTATCGATGCCGTCGTAGTCGGTCGGCGGGGTGTCTACGCCGTCGTAGTCGGTGTATGGGGTGTCTATGTCGTCGTCATCGTCACCTTGGTCATCATCCCCATAGTCATTGTCATTTCCGGTTATGGGTGAACGCGAAATCCAAGCTACGTTCTCCGCGCTATAGTCGGCGATACTGGTGAATACGCTGCCGCTCCCCACAAGGGCCAATGCGAGCATAATCGAAAAAACAACCGCGCCGAGTTGAGTAAACATGACAAGGCCTCAGGGTAGACCGCTCTGCGACTTACTGCAATTCTACTGAAGGTGACCGGTGTGGGTGCGGTCTGAACTGTGATTCGTGTGATGGGGATGATTGGGAGGGAGGAATGGGGGAGGGAGAGAGGGTCGCGATTCGGCCATGCGGCGGGGGTTGGTTGAACGACCGTTGCGCGGGTGGATGCGGTGGGTCACGGGGGCGGATCAGGGGGCGGTGTGGGGGTGTGGTGGTGGGGGTACAATTTGGGGGTTGGCGCGGGTTTTTGGACAGAGGTCTGAGCCGTGATTTTTGTGATGGGGATGATTTAGGAGGGAGGGTTTGATGGTTCTGAGCGACCGGAGCATAAGCGAGCTTATTTCGGGTGGTCGTATCGTGATCGATCCCTACGATCCGGTTGACTTGCAGCCTGCTAGCGTGGATTTGCATCTGGACCGGCGGGTGCTGGTGTTTCGGAACAATTCTGCGGGTTATCTGGATTTGCGGGAGGATACGGGGGGGTTGACGGAGCCGGTGTACATGGAGGATGACGTGCCTTTCATGCTTCATCCGGGGGAGTTCATCTTGGGGAGCACTTTGGAGCACATCGAGATACCGGACGATCTGGTTGCCCGTCTTGAGGGCAAGAGTTCTCTTGGGCGCATTGGCTTGTTGATCCATTCGACTGCTGGTTACGTGGATCCTGGCTGGCGGGGTCATCTGACGTTGGAGTTGACGAACGTATCTCGCATTCCGGTTACGCTCTATTATGGTATGCGCATCGGTCAGATTTCGTTTTTGCAGCTTTCGACGCGCGTGGACCGTCCTTACGGTTCTCCGGAGTTGGGGAGCCGTTATCAGGGTCAGCGGGATGCGACGGCGAGTCGTGCGCATCTGGATTTCGACGCTCGGCGTCATTATCGGTGACGCATGGGTATGGGGGCGCCCGGTTTTAGCGCGATGAGTGCGTATGTCTGATCCATTTTTGCGCGTAGCGATCGAGTTGGGTCGGTTGGCGTCGGGCGTAGTGGCGCCTCGTCCTCCGGTGGGCGCTGTGGTGGTGAAGGATGGTCGGGTGTTGGGGAGCGGTCGTACGGAGGCTCGTCCGGGTCGTCATGCGGAGGCTGCGGCTCTGGCGGCGGCGGGCGCGGGTGCGGTTGGGGCTACGTTGTACTGTTCTCTGGAGCCTCATGGATTCCGGGGGGTTTCGCCTCCGTGCACGGGTGCGATCATTGGCGCTGGTATCCGTCGGGTGGTGTGTCCTCTGGAGGATCCGAATCCTTCGGTTAGCGGGAGGGGGTTTGCGGAGTTGCGTTCTGCGGGTGTGGAGGTTTCGCGTGAGTGTTCGGATGCGGACTGGGATGGGGCTCGGGAGTTGATCGAGGGTTACGTGAAGCACATGGGGACGGGTTTTCCGTTTGTGACGGCGAAGTTTGCGATGAGTCTGGATGGGAAGATAGCGACTCGTCGGGGCAGTTCTCGTTGGATCACGGGCGCTGCGGCTCGCGCTGCGGCTCATGTGATGCGGGGGTCGGCGGATGCGGTGGCGGTGGGCGCGGGTACGGTGGTCGCGGATGATCCTCGGCTGACGGCCCGGGACGGCGAGGGCCGGGCGACGGGTCGTCCGAGGCTTCGGGTGGTGGTGGATACCGGCGGTCGTGCGTCTTTGGATTCGCGGGTGTTCACGGAGCCGGGTGCGGTGTTGTGGGCGGTGGGAGAGGGGGCTGGGGCGCGGTCGCCGCGGCCGGGTGTGGAGGTGGTGGAGTTGGGTCGGGCCGGGGGCGGTGTGGACCTGGGTTCTCTGGTTGGTCTGCTTGGTCGGCGGGACGTTCACAACGTGTTGTTCGAGGGCGGTGGGGCTCTGCTGGGCGGTTTGTTCGATCTTGGTCTGGTGGACAAGGTTGCGGCGTTTGTGGCTCCGGTCATTCTGGGGGGGCGGGATGCGCCGGGTCCGGTGGGCGGTGTGGGGGTTGGCGAGGTTTCGGACGGGTTTGCGCTGGACGGGGTGCGGCGGGTGCAGCTGGGGCGCGACTCGTTGATCAGCGGATACGTGAGGGGGTTGGGAGGGTTATGAGATGTTCAGCGGTATAGTGGAGGAGGTGGGTGTGGTGGAGAGTTACGACGGCGTTCGTCTGTCGATCAGGGCTGAGCGGGTTTTGCGGGGTCTGTGTGTTTCGGACAGTGTTCTGGTTTCGGGTGCGTGTTTGACGGTGGTCGAGCGGGGGGATGGTTGTTTCGCGGTGGAGACGGTTCCGGAGACGGTGCGGCGGACGAACCTGGGTTGTCTGGAGGCTGGGGACGGCGTGAACCTGGAGCGTGCGCTTGCGTATGGTGGGCGTGTGGGGGGGCACTTGGTGCAGGGTCACGTGGATGGTGTTGGGGAGTTGGAGGGTTTGGTGGAGGAGGGTGTTTCGACTCGCGTGTTGGTGAGGGCGCCTGCAAATATAATGAGGTACGCGGTGAGCAAGGGTTTCATTTCGGTTGACGGGATCAGTCTGACGGTTGCGGGTCTCTGGGAGTCGGGTTTTTGGGTTGCGATAGTGCCGTATACGCGGGAGAACACGACGATTGGCGGTCGGAAGGCTGGGGACTCGGTGAACTTGGAGGTTGACGTGATTGCGAAGTACGTGGAGCGTTTTGCGGGTGCGTACCCGGGTTTTATGCGCGCGGAAGAACGCGCGGAAGAGGGCGCGGGGGACAGCGCGGGAGAAGGCGGGTGAGCGGCGGTTCTCGGATCGTCGCGACGTCGGGGGGCCACGCGGGTGACTTTTTACGCGCGAAAGAACGCGCGGAAGAGCGCGCGGGAGAACGCGGGGGGGAACGGCGGGTTAGGACCGTTCGCGAACGGCCCCTACGTCGGTTTTTCTACGCGCGGGGGAACACGACGATTGGCCGTCGGAAGGCGGGGGGCCACGCGGGTGATTTTTTACGCGCGGAAGAGCGCGCGAAAGAACGCGCGGGGGAGGGGGATGTTTCGTCGCGGTGCATTTTGGGTTGGTGCGGTTTACCCGGAATGGGGGTTGACTGATGAGCTTTAGCAGTGTTGGCGGTACGGGGGGGGTGGAATCGGTGGGGGTGTCTTCGGTTCTGTCTGCGATAGAGCATCTTCGTTCCGGGGGTATGGTGATCATCGTGGATGATGAGGATCGAGAGAACGAGGGTGATTTTGCGATGGCTGCGGAGATGGTGACTCCCGAGGCTATCAACTTCATGGCTCTTCACGGTCGGGGTTTGATCTGTACTCCGATGCAGAAGGCGGATCTGGATCGTTTGGAGCTTCCTCCGATGGTGGACAAGAACACAGCGCCTATGGGTACTGCGTTCACGGTGTCCGTGGATGCTCTGTCGGGTGTTACGACGGGTATATCGGCTTCGGACCGGGCGCGTACGATCAGGCTTCTTGCCGACGAGGGTTCTCATGCGTCTGAGTTCGCTCGTCCGGGTCACGTGTTCCCTCTTGCGTACCAGGATGGCGGGGTGTTGGTTCGTGCGGGGCAGACGGAGGCTTCGGTGGATCTTTCGATACTTGCGGGCAAGCGTCCTGCTGCGGTGATCTGCGAGATCATGAACGAGGATGGGAGCATGGCTCGTATGCCTCAGTTGGAGGCGATTTCTCGTGAGCGGGGTCTTCCGATGGTGACGGTTGCGGAGTTGATTTCGTTTCGGATGTCTACGGAGAAGTTCGTGGAGCGTGTGGCGGAGACGGGTCTTCCTACGAAGTACGGTGATTTCAGGGCTATAGCGTTTCGGAGCACGGTTGATCCTTCGGAGCACGTGGCGTTGGTGAAGGGCGAGATCGACGATTCGTCTCCGGTGTTGATCCGTGTGCATTCGGAGTGTCTTACGGGGGACGTGTTTGGCAGTTTGCGCTGCGATTGCGGGGATCAGATGGGTATGGCGCTGCGTGCGATAGAGCGGGAGGGTCGGGGTATCTTCGTGTTGATGCGTCAGGAGGGTCGCGGGATCGGTCTTCACAACAAGATCAAGGCTTATGCTCTGCAGGACCAGGGTCTTGACACTGTGGAGGCTAACGAGCGGCTTGGATTTCCGATGGATCTTCGGAAGTACGGAGTTGGGGCGCAGATTCTTCTCGATCTTGGGGTTCGTCGTTTCCGGGCTCTTACGAACAATCCGAAGAAGCTGGTTGGCCTGGAGGGTTTCGGTCTGGAGATGGTGGAGCGCGTTCCTCTGGTGGCTCCGTCTCGTGAGGAGAATCGGCAGTATCTGGATACGAAGCGGGAGAAGATGGGTCACTTGCTTGGGGCCGGTGGTTCGGATTGATGGGGGGGTGTGACGGTGTTCGGGTGGGTATTGCGGTTGCTCGTTTCAACGAGTACGTGACGGGTCGGCTTCTGGAGTGTTCGCTAGCTCGTCTTGCGGAGCTTGGGGTGTTTGGGGATGCGGTTCGTGTGTGCTGGACGCCTGGGGCTTTCGAGTTGCCGTTTGCTGCGCGTAAGCTTGGGGAGTTGGAGGATGTGGATGCGGTGATCTGCCTTGGGTCTGTGATACGGGGCGAGACGTCTCACTTCGATCACGTCGCCTATGGGGCTTCGTTGGGTATAGCTCGCGTGGCGTTGGAGTTGGGCAAGCCGGTGATCTTCGGTGTGCTTACGACGGATACAGCGGAGCAGGCGGTTGCGCGGGCGGGTCAGGGTGCGTCGTATGCGGATTCTGCGGTTGAGATGGCGCGGCTTGCGCGGTCTTTGGGGGATGGGATGGGGTGAGGGGACGGGGCGGGATTGCAGGGCGTATCGTGATCCGCCCCTACGACGGAGGGGAGGAATGGGGGAGGGTTGGGGTGTATTCTGTGTTGGGTTGTATGCTTTTCGTGGGGGTTCTGCGGTGGAGCGAACGATTTTTCACGTGGATCTGGATGCTTTCTTCGTTGCGGTGGAAAGGCTTTTGGATCCGTCTCTCGTTGGCAAGCCTGTCGTAGTGGGTGGGATGGGTCCGCGCGGGGTGGTGAGTGCGGCGTCGTACGAGGTGCGGAAGTTCGGGGTTCACTCTGCGCTTCCGATGTCGACGGCGCGGCGTCTGGCTCCTCGGGCTATCTTCATGAGTCCTACTCATGGTGTTTACGGGAAGGTGAGCAGGCGCTTCAAGTCGATTTTGGAGGATTTTTCTCCGGACGTGCATTCTGCGAGCATCGATGAGGCGTATCTGGACATGACGGGTTGCGAGCGTCTGCTTGGTCCTCCGTTCGAGAGCGCTAGTGCGATAAAGCGTCGTGTTCGGGATGAGTTGTCGGTGGTGGCTTCTGTGGGTGTTGGTCCGAACGACGTCGTGGCGAAGGTTGCTTCCGAGGAGTCGAAGCCTGACGGCCTCTTGATAGTGAGGGGCTCGGATGCGGCGGAGTTCTTGGCTCCTCTTGCGGTGAGGAAGCTTCCGGGTATTGGTCCGAAGGCTACGGAGCGTTTGCAGGCTCTTGGGATCGGGACACTTGGGGAGTTGGCGCGTGCGCCTTTGGGTGTTCTGGTTCGTTCTTTCGGTCAGCGCCATGCGGAGTATCTGCGGCGTCGTGCGGCTGGTGAGGGGAGTTCGACTCGGTCGGTTCGGGAGGCTGCGAAGTCGATCAGTTCGGAGCGGACGTTCGATTACGACGTGTTGGATCGGGATCGTCTGGATGCGGTGGCTCTTTCTCTTTCGGAGAAGGTTGGGCGTCGTTTGCGCAGGGCTGAGCGTAAGGCTCGCGTGGTGGTTTTGAAGCTTCGTTACGGGGATTTCACGACGGTTAGCCGCCGGTGCACGTTGTCTCCGGCGGTGGACGGGGATCTTGCGATTCACGGGGCTGCTAGCGGGCTTCTTTGGGAGGTTTTGCGTGAGCGGCTGGATCCTGTGCGTCTGATCGGTGTGGCGGTGAGCGGTTTGGTGGAGCGTGAGACTCAGTTGTCGATGTTGGGGGATTCGTCGGGTCTGGAGGATTCGGCGGTGAGTGTGGCGATAGACGCTATCCGCGAGCGCTATGGGGATGGGGCTATAGTGCGCGGTCGGTTGGCGAGCTTTGGCGGGGGTGTCTGAACTGTGATTCGTGTGATGGGGATGATTGGGAGGGCGGATCACGATCCGCCCCTACGCGGGATGATGCGGGCGGGGATGGTGTGATGGTCGAGGAGTTTGCTTTTGCTTCTGCGACGGAGTTGCTGGAGTTGATTTCTTCGCGGCAGGTTTCTCCGGTTGAGGCGACTGAGGCGTTTCTTGGCCGCATCGAGCGTGTGGACGGTGCGTTGAATTCGTTCTTGCTGGTAACTGTGGATTTGGCTATGGATTCGGCTCGCGCGGCTGAGGCGGCGTTGGTGCGCGGTGATGAGTTGGGTCGTCTGCATGGTCTTCCGATGTCGATCAAGGACACTCAGATGACCGGCGGGGTGCGTACTACTTCGGGTTCTGTGTTGTTCAGGGATCGTGTTCCGGAGCGCGATTCGGCGGTTGTGGAGCGTGTGAAGGGGGCTGGTGCGGTGATTCTCGGCAAGACGAACGTTCCTGAGTTTGGTTTGGTGGGTACGTGCGAGAATCTTCTGGGTGGTTTTGGCCGGAATCCGTGGGACACAGAGCGGACGCCTGGGGGGTCTAGCGGGGGCGCTGCGGCGGGTGTTGCGGCTGGTTTGTGCGCTGTTGCGACGGGCAGCGATGGGGGTGGTTCGATCCGCATTCCTGCGAATTTCTGCGGTGTGTACGGTATCAAGCCTACGCAGGGGCGTGTTTCGGGCTATACGGGTCTGTGCGGGCCTGCGATGCCCTACTCGTTGTCTCAGAACGGGCCTTTGACTCGTACGGTTCGGGATGCTGCGCTGATGCTGGAGGTACTGTCGGGGCACGATTCGAGAGATCCTACTTCTCTGCGCGTGGCGGCGCCGGACTTCATGGCTGCGGTGGACAGGCCGTTGGGTCGGTTGCGTGTTGGTTGGAGTGAGGATTTTGGATTTGCGCGTGTGGATCCGGAGGTTGTAGCGATCACGTCGGGGGCGGCGGCGGTTTTCGAGGAGCTTGGGTGCGTCGTAGAGGAGGCGGATTTTGCGATCGAGCCGCCTTATAACACGTTCGGGGCGGTCATTGCGGGTGATTTCTATGCGAATTACGGGGGTTACGGTGCGGGGCAGGTGGAGCAGATGACGGATTATGCGCGTTTTCTGTTGGAGATAGGCAGCGGGGTTACGGTTGGGTCTTACGCTCGTGCGCTTGGGGAGATGGATCGTCTCAGGGGCGTGATGGGTGATTTGTTCGAGCGTTACGACTTGCTTCTTTCTCCGACGTCTTGCTTTCCGGCGTTTTCGTACGGGGAGTTTCCGGGTGAGGTGTCTGGTGTGTCTCGTTACCCTGATCAGTATTGGAACGGGGCTTTCACGCTGCCTGTGAACGTGGCTGGTCATCCTGCTGCGGCTGTTCCTGCCGGTTTGTCGCGGGGTGGTTTGCCTGTGGGTCTGCACGTTGTGGGTAGGAAGTATGATGAGGCGACGGTGCTTTCGGCGTCGGCGGCGTTCGAGCGGGCGCGGCCGTGGATAGGGGTCAGGCCGCGGGTGTCTGAACTGTGATTCGTGTGATGGGGATGATTAAGAGGGCGGATCGTGATCCGCCCCTACGCGGGACGATACGGTCGGTGATGGGTAAAGGGGGGCAGTAGGGGTGCGAGCGTGGGCGTCGGGGATTTGGAGGTTTGACGGGCGGATCGGCCGTGAGCAATTCTGGAATGGGATTGGGCTATTGATAATTAGCGGTTTTGGGTTCGGCATAATCGGAGTCGCGTGGCTAGCCTTTATGTGGATCCTCGCTCTCTCGGGAATCGGCTTGGCGGAATCTACCGGTATCCTCCTTGTGCTGGGGCCCCTCTTTTCGCTAGCGGCCCTCCAGCTGTACTGGCTTCTGGCGTTGTGCGCCAAGCGTTGGCACGACTTGGGCCGGTCGGGATGGTGTTCAATCGGCCTAGTCGTGCCCCCACCCATCGCCTACACGGCCGCGGAGGGAGGGAGTCGAATCGACTCTATGGCGGCCATCGTCGTGCTCGTATGCGCCGTGTTCTTCGTGTGGGCCCTGGTGTTGGTGGGGGTGGTGAAGGGGGGGTCTGAACTGTGATTTGTGTGATTTTCGTGATGGGGGTGATTGGGAGGGAGTGATGGGAGAGGGAACGCAGCGAGGACGGGGGTTAGCTGCGGTGCGAGCGTGGGCATACGAGATTTGGAGGTTTGATGGGCGGATCGGTCGCCGCCAATTCTGGAATGGGGTTGGGCTGCTGATAATTAGCAATCTTGTGTTCGGCGTAATCGGAGCCGGGTTGGTAGCCGCCGGGTGGATCCTTGCTCTCGCGTTCTCGAGAAACTTGAATGACTTTATCCTTGGTTTCTTTGCATTCTCCCTTCTCTTTCTTTCGCTATTTGCCCTCCAGCTGTACTGGCTTCTGGCGTTGTGCGCCAAGCGCTGGCACGACTTAGGCCGGTCGGGACGGTGTTCAATCGGTCTCGTTGCGCCCCCAGCCATCGCCTTCGCCTACATGGCTGCGGAGGGATGGGATGAAATCGACTTTGCGGTGACCATCGTCTTGCTCGTATGCGCCGTGTTCTTCGTGTGGGCCCTAGTGTTGTTGGGGGCGGTGAAGGGGGGGTCTGAACTGTGATTCGTGTGATTTGTTTGATGGGGATGATTGGGAGGGAGTGATGGGAGAGGGAACGCAGCGAGGACGGGGGTTAGCTGCGGTGCGAGCGTGGGCGTCGGGGATTTGGAGGTTTGACGGGCGGATCGGTCGCCGCCAATTCTGGAATGGGGTTGGGCTGCTGCTGCTCGCCTATTTGGGGTTCATCATAATGGTAGGCGTGTGGCTCTTGGTCACATGGGGAGCCGACCTGGATAGCTTTATCGTTAGGCTCTTTACATCGTGGCCTATCTATCCGCTATATGCCCTGGAGCTGTACTGGCTCCTGGCGTTGTGCTCCAAGCGCTGGCGCGACTTGGGCCGGTCTGGGTGGGGCTCAATCGGCTTCGTTGCGCCCCCACCCATCGCTTACATGGTTGCGTGGGAATGGGCTCCAATCGGCTTGGCGGGGATCATCATCTTGCTCGTATGCGCCGCGTTCTTCGTGTGGACCCTGGTGTTGTTGGGGGTGGTGAAGGGGGAGGGGACGCCGCGGGGAAGGGGGGCAGTAGGGGTGCGAGCGTGGGCATACGGGATTTGGAGGTTTGACGGGCGGGTCGGTCGCCGGCAATTCTGGAATGGGGTTGGGCTGCTGGCGCTTAGCAGTCTCGTGTTCGGCGTAATCGAAGCTGGGTGGCTCTTCGTCACGTGGAGAGGCGACCTGGATAGCTTTATCGTTAGGCTCTTTACATCGGAGCCTATCTATCCGCTATATGCCCTCGAGCTGTACTGGCTCCTGGCGTTGTGCGCCAAGCGCTGGCGCGACTTGGGCCGGTCGGGGTGGGGCTCAATCGGCCTAGTTGTGCCCCCACCCATCGCCTACATGGCTGCGGAGGGAGCGGTTCAAAACGGCTTTGATCGGTTGGATGCCGGCGCCTTCCTGGATGCCGGCGGCGTCTTATCGGTGGTCATCTTGTTCGTATGCGCCGCGTTCTTCGTGTGGACCCTGGTGTTGTTGGGGGTGGTGAAGGGGGAGGGGACGCCGCGGGGAAGAGGGGCGGTAGGGGTGCGAGCGTGGGCGTTGGAGATTTGGAGGTTTGAAGGGCGGATCGGTCGTGAGCAATTCTGGAATGGGGTTGGGCTGCTGCTGCTCGCCCTTTTGGGGTTCATCATAATCGGAGTCGTGTGGTTCTTCGTCATGTGGAGCCTCGCTTTCTCGGGAATCGACTTGGGGGAATCCGGTATCCTCCTTGCGTGGGTGCCCCTCTTTTTGCTAGCGGCCCTCGAGCTTTACTGGCTCCTGGCGTTGTGCGCCAAGCGCTGGCATGACTTAGGCCGTTCGGGGCGGTGGTCAATCGGCCTATTCGTGCCCCCACCCATCGCCTACATTGCTGCGGAGGTAGGGGGTCCAATCAGCTTTGATGGGTTGGATGCAGGCGGTGTCTTCTCGGTGGTCATCTTGGTTCTATGCGCCGTGTTCTTCGTGTGGGCCCTGGTGTTGGTGGGGGTGGTGAAGGGGCGGGTGTCTGAACTGTGATTCGTGTGATTTGTTTGATGGGGATGATTGGGAGGGGCGGATCACGGGGCGGGTTAGTCGTCGTGGGGGCTGGGGGTGGGTGACCAGGGCGGGGAGAGGCGGAGGCGGAGGCGTTGCCGCATTTGGGGGGTTCCAAATAGGAGGGTGTATGTGGTTGCGGCGGCGAGCGCGCCGGTGATGGGGGCGGCCCAGTATAGCCAGTGATGTTCCCAGGATAGGTGTATGAGGGCCGGGCCGAAGCTTCTGGCCGGGTTCATGGATGCGCCGGTGAGGGGGAGTCCGGCGAAGCTGTCTATTGCGACGATGGCTCCGATGGCCAGGGGCGCGAGTATCTGGTTGGCTCGTTTGTCGATTGCGGTGGCGAATACGACGATTACGAGGAGGAAGGTGAGTATAGCTTCGAGTCCGAAGCCTGCGGGTGCGCTGAGCGCGGGGTTGAGGTTGTGGACGCCGAGGTTGGGTATTTGGAATATGAGGTGGGTGAGGGCTGTGGCTGCGGCGGCGCCTGCTAGTTGGAAGAGTAGGTATATGAGGGCCCGGGGGAGGTCGATGTTGCCGGTGATGAGCGCTGCGAGCGTGACGGCGGGGTTTACGTGAGCGCCGGAGATTCTGGCGAATGCTGCTACGGCTACTGCTACTGCGATGCCGTTGGCGAGGCCCATGAGCAGGAGGCCGGCTGCGTCGTGGGGGCCGCTGTCGAGGCCGATGGCGATGCCGGTTGTTCCGACGGCTATGAATACGAGGGTGAAGACGCCGAGGAATTCGGCGGCGGCGGCTCGCCAGGTTTCCGGTTCCTTGAGTTGGTGGGTCACAAGCGCGGCGGTTCCTGCGGGCATACGAGGTCTCTCGCGCAGGGTGCGGGAGGGACACGGTGCGGGGTCGGGGTCGTCGTCGAGGACATTATCGGCCTGCCCGTCTTAATTTGCGGTTAAACGCTTTGCTGCGCTCCAAGGGAGAGGCGCGGGTGAGTGCGCTGTTGCGCGGCGCGGGTATGGCCGGCTTGCGGGTGTTTTGGTGTGCCGGTGTCGCGGCGCGCGGGACGCGGGGCGCGGGGCGCGGAGGATTGGGGCTGGGGCCAATGCAGAATTGAGCCTGGGCGTTGGCGCTGTTAGACTTGGGGGGTCTGGCAGTGGCGATTCGTCTAGTGGTAGGACACCAGACTCTGAATCTGGGAGCCCAGGTTCGAATCCTGGATCGCCAGCCATTCGATCGCCGGCTCTTTGCGGCCGGGTGATTAGGCGGCCCCTTCGTCTAGCGGCCCAGGACACCGCCCTCTCAAGGCGGAGATCGCGGGTTCGAATCCCGCAGGGGCTACCACCGGCGTTCGCCGGGTTTACTTGCTTCGCTGCCAGTGGCGGGGTTGCTGCCGGCTCGCCGGGTTTACTGGTTTAGCTGCCGGAGCTGTGTTCACCGCTGGATTCGCGGCTTTCGCCGGGTTCGCTGCGCTCGTCGTCGTGCTCGCTGCCTTCGGTGTGCTCACTGCCGGTTTCGCCGGACTCACTGGTACCCGAGGGACCGACTTCCGGGTGGGCGCTCCAGGTGGTGAAGGGCTGGCTGCCGGCGGGTAGGGTGATGGGGATGGTGCGGCCGGGAGGCAGGTCGGTGGGGGTCGTGGGGCCTAGTTCGATGCCGTTCGAGAGGTGTACTTCGATTCGGACTTTGCGGAGGGTGGCCGTGGTGGTGTTTTCGACGGTGCCGGTGAAGGCGCCGGCGGCTGGGTCGTAGGTGAGTATGAGCCTGGCTCCGGCTCGAATTTGGTCGAAGGTGTCGCCGCGGGCGTATTGCGTGCCAGACTCTTCTCCTTCTCCGCCGCCGGTTTCACCGGCTTCGCCGGGTTCGCTGCTCTCGTCGCCGGGTTTACTGGTTTCGCTGTCGGCAGTGTGTTCACCGGATTCACCGGGTTCGCCGGGTTCGCTGGCTTCGTCGTCGTGCTCGCCGCCGGCTTTGCTGATTGCGCCGGCTTCGCCGGGTTTACTGGTTTCTGAGTTGTTCCGGCAGCCGGCGGCGGCTAAGGCTAGTAGCAGGATGATGATGATGGCTGCCAGGAGCGTTGCGGGGGTTTTCACTGGATTCTTCTTTCTCGTTGCGGGGGTCGAAAGTGGGAGCAGTCTAGGCGGCTACTTTGGAGAAAGCGTGAAGGTGGGGGTCTGAACTGTGATTTTTGTGATTTGTTTGATGGGGATGATTAGGAGGGAGGAACGGGAGAGGGAACGGGGCAGGAGGGTGGGACGGGGAGCGGGGGGTGAGGGCGGTGCTCGGTGACAGAGGTGTGTGATCGGACGGGGACGGGGTGAGGGGTGTCAGCAGGGTTTGAGGTTCGGCGGTGGGTAGGTAATATCAGGCTTGGCACTGTGATAGTGTGCGAGGCTCGGGCAGAAGAGTCCCAAAAGTCTTGACAAATCGGGACTATTCGTGCGAGCCTCGCAAGGCACTCGGGCAGGAGGCGCCTTGCCGGTGTAAAGAGTGCCGGGAACGTTTTTCGGTGCGGACGGGTGCTGTGATGCTGAAGGCAAAGCGATTGACTTATGGGGAGCTGGTCTGTTTATGCAATCATTCCCGGAGCCGGGGCGGGCGGTGGTCAAGCTGAATCGGCGCCCTGGCATGGTTGAAGGGGCCGGTTACCGCTTCTATTGCAAGTCTTCTATAACGATGCCGCAGTGCGGCGGTGAGTCGGTTGCGCTTACTGTTACTTCTCCGCCGTATTGGAATTCGGTTGATTACGACATCCATGCTACGGGGGATAAGGATGCGTGGCATCGCGAGCGTGAGTATCAAGTTTTTGGCAATACCTTCGAGGATTATCTTGAGAACATATCGAAGGTCTTTGCGGAAACATTACGCGTGACGGTCAAGGGTGGGTTTTGTGCGATTGTGGTTGGAACTATTCTCTATAAGGGCAAGCATTATCCGACTCCCATGTTGATAACCGAGCGCATGTGCAGCATCGGATGGGAGTTTCACCAAGACATTATCTGGAATAAGGTTACCGGCGGGGTAAAGCGTGCGGGTGTGTTCATTCAGCACCCAAAAGCCGGTTACTATTACCCGAACATCATGACGGAATACATCTTGATATTCCGCAAGCCTGGGGAGCCTAGGCGCGGCAAGGCAAAGGTTTTGGATATCGATGAGCTTTTCAAGCGCGATATCGCAAACAATATCTGGCACGTTGCGCCAGTTCCTCCGAATACCATCGACCACCCATGTCCCTATCCTGAAGAGCTTGCACGTCGATTGATCTTGCTCTACTCCGAAGAGGGGGACGAGGTGTTGGATCCGTTCCTGGGCAGCGGGCAGACTGCTCTTGCCGCCTTGCGGAATGGGCGTCGTTGCGTTGGATACGATATTGAGCGGTCTTACCTCGACCTTGCTGAGCGACGTATACTTGCACCGCCTCCTCAGCGCGAATTTCAGCTGGTGCCGCGCGTCGAGCGTATTACGGCATGACGCGGTTCACGTCTGAGCGACGCGTGTTTGATCGTCTAAAGGCGGACTGTTCGAGCACGGCGCAGGGACAGTATGAAGAGGCGGTAGCGACGCTGTTAGAGCGGTATAACACCACCATCCATGAGAACCGATTTGTGGTTGGCGGCGCGGTGGAGGTGTTCACCTACGCTCTCCTCCGGTCTGTTGGTATCGATTGCAAGCTCTATAGCGATCAATCTTCGGCGGGAGATATTCTGTTGCCGCGCGATCGCAAGCTGTCCATCAAAGGGTCGTTTCGCGGCATCGCGTCTGTGAAACTGTTGAACAAGATGGGCGGCGGATGGCGGAAGTGGGACACTGCTACGCTTTTCGTAATTTCAGGTACAGGTATCGTATTTGGCGCGCCGGATATGGTGGACCCAGGGAACATTCAAGATACTGGTGACGGCACGACGCTTACTGCAAATGGGTTACGGGGATTGATAGGGGATGCTGACAATGTGATTCCGATGAAGATTGCCTGTAAGCCGCCAACTGAGATGACTGGATTTAGTCACAAAGTGAGCACTGCGTTAGCCCGTCAGATCCTGTTTGAGACCCATGCGGATAAGCTGCTAAGCGCTTTTCCGTCCGTCTAGCTTTGGGCGACGTTGTATGTGGTCGCGGTAAGCGGGGGGAGAGGATTGGGTTGGGGGGATGGGGAAGCCGCCTAGTGACAGAGGTCTGAACTGTGATTTTTGGGATTTTTGTGATGGGGATGATTAGGAGGGAGGATTTCATCAGGGCCGTTGAGGTGTGCCGGGTTTGTTAGTTACCTTAGAGATCGGAAAAGGTGGTTTGCCACCCAGAACGGTCTTCGCAGCAGGTCGAAGCTGGTATAGATTTTCGGCAATATACCTGTCGCCTCTCTGATCCTGTCGATCACGTCCAACTTGGGTCGAGTGGAAAGGGGGTGTATGGGCCGTATCCCTATCGGGGAGTCGTTGTAGGTCTTGAATACTGCGCCGAACTGTTCGGGGCATTCATCGGGGCCCGTGATTTCCCAATTCCGCATATACGCTTCCAGCCCCAAGGCCATGTTAAATGCGTCTTGTCTGCTCAGACTGGGGCACCGGTTTTCCAGCAGGTATTCAAGGACTGAAACGGCCAGGCGGCGGTCTAGCAAGTTGTGTATTTGTTGATTCCTGTATCCAAGTAGGCAGTGGTAGCAGGCTCCGCTGCAATCTTGGTTAGGGCAGTTTTTGCCGACGTGCAGGGCCAGGCGGGCGATTTCTTCCAGGTTGTCCTGAATTGCGCGTGCGTAACCGGCGCCTCCGGGAACGTCGTCGTAGATGAACACCTCGCCCTGGATACGGCCGAAGGAGTCTTGTGTGGGACGGACTCCAACCTATCCTGGGAACGGGCTCTTCTTCTGGAGGGCTTGGTTCTGCCTGAGTACGCCAGTGACATTCAGTCTGTACCGTGCCATCCCTTCGCTGACTCCACATCTCGTTGCGATGTCTTTCGCGCTTAATCCACTACGTACTTCTGCCAAGAGCAATGGCCTAGGAAGAAGAAGGCATCCGGACAACCAAGCAGCCTCCTCCTCCTGAATCGCATCGCACGAGAGGAATGTGGCAGCGCCTAGCTTCTCAACCCTACTCAACTCGTGATCGAGAAGGACATGTGCAAGTTCATGGGCTAGATCGCTCCGCCGGCGCGATTTGGGGGAGCGCGGATTGTATACAACGACTATGCGATCAGCCGAAGGCCGAAACGTACAGGCCGAGAAAGCGCCGGGCTGAATCTGTTCAAGTTCAGCGAATCTCTGTGGGTGGATCAACTCGTCCCCCGCTCGGACCTCAATGCCTAGTAGCTTGGCGAGTACCTCGGGCGTGACAGAATGACCGGCACTCATCCCCAACTCCGCTCGCACGCGCCTAGCGATTCTCTCAGCTTCAGACTTGAAGCCTCTCCTCAGGGCCATCAGTAAGTTCCTCTATGAGCGCTTCATTCAGGTCGTTGAGCAACACCGCCAAGGCGCGAGCCGCATCTGGACGAAATGTCTTAGCAGCCCGCAGATGCACGGCAGCGATTTCTTTGGGGCGCGCCAGTGCCTGATAGAGCTCGCTGACGATGCCTGCTATCTGATCAGCAGCTGCGGGCGGGAGGTTGCGATCTGCCCGGAGGTGCTCAGCGATTACGTCCGTGGTAGCCGCAGCCTTTTCTTGGACTTCAAAGAACTGCCTGATGTCGGCACCGCACCACTCGACGAGTCTCTTGAACTTAGGGAGGTCCGGGACATGCCCCTTCTCGACTCTCGCCAGGGTGTTGAAGGGGATTCCTATGGCAGATGACGCCTCGCGGAGGCTCATCCCCCTCCGGTTCCGTTCATCTACGACTAGACGACCTAGGTCGCTGAGTTCCAGCCTGTCTTTGTCCATGCGGCCTCCCCGTACAGGAATTGGTACAGTGTACCATTTGCTTGACACACGCCAAGGTGTCGCTTATCCTAGTCATAGGTACCGGCATTGGTACTGCCGCATCTTACAGGACAGACGAAAGGAGTCTGACGATGATTGAGGACAAGAAGGTTGTCACCATTGAGGACGAGGAGAAGGACAAGGTCGCCATTATTGTGAATGGACGGAAGAGGATCGTACCGTCGACCAATGGCGAACTCTCCTTCGACGAAGTGGTGAGGCAAGCATTTGCCCAACCTCCCTCTAGGCCGGACATCATGTTCACTGTGAGCTACCGGAACGGCGCGGGGAGGCCGCTAGAGGGAAGGCTCTCACCAGGTCAGAATGTCAAAATTCAGGACGGGACGGTCTTCAATGTCTCATTCACTGATAAGTCGTAGCGCCGACCTCAAGGAGCTTGAGGACGACGGCTACGAAGTCGAAGTGCGGTCCGATTACCTTCTCCTGAAGCACATCCCGTATGTCAGGCAAGGTAGAGCCATTGAGTACGGGACTCTGGTTTCGGAATTGACTCTAGCGGGTGATGTCACGGCAAAGCCCGATAAGCATCAAGTCATGTTCGCTGGAGACATGCCTTGCGACCGAGAAGGTGAGCCACTCACCCAGATACTTAACTTTAGCGGTCGCCAAGAGTTAGGCAACGGGTTGGTAGTAGACCACGTGTTTTCGAGTAAGCCGCCTGAAGGCTATCCCGACTACTACCAGAAGATGACCACTTACGAAGCCATCATTTCTGGACCAGCCCGGTCAATTGACCCGAGTGTCACCGCTCAGACTTTTGCGGTCCTTGAGGCTCAGGACGAAGACTCGGTGTTCAAGTACATCGATACGGCTTCGAGCCGTGTTGGCATCGGGGCCATAACAGAAAAGCTAAAGGTTGGCTCAGTAGCCATCGTGGGGCTAGGAGGCACGGGCTCATACATACTCGACTTGGTAGCCAAGACCCCGGTGAGAGAAATCCACTTGTTCGATGGCGACAAATTTGGACAGCACAACGCTTTCCGATCTCCGGGCGCGCCATCCGTGGAAACATTGAAGGCCGCACCAGAGAAGGCGGCCTACTACAGAGACACGTACTCTGAGATGCGGCGCAACATCTTCGCCCACGGATACGTGGATGAATCGGTGGTGGACTCCCTGAGAGGAATGGACTTCGTGTTCATAGCCGTTGACAAGGGTCGCCCCAGAAGGCTCGTAGTAGAAAAACTAGAGGAGTTCGGCATCCCTTTCATCGATGTAGGGATGGGCGTGCTTAAAGATGGAAGGTCACTAATTGGGCAACTGAGGGTGACCCTGAGCACGGACCGATCTCGTGACCAAGTCCGCCCGACACTCCAGCTTTCGGATGGCGACATCGAAGACGACTACTCACGCAACATCCAGATTGCTGACCTCAACGCACTGAACGCGGCTCTGGCCGTTATCAAGTGGAAGAAGACCCTCGGGTTCTACGTCGATCTTGAGAAGGAGCATTCGAACTTATACCAAATCGACGGCAATAAACTGATCAACGAGGACAAAGGTTGACTAGAATCAAATCGCTCCAGCACGAGTTCGTCAACTACATCCCAGATACCCCGGATGACAACGTGCTATACGTGTCAATACCTTTCGCCACAGCCATGCACAGATGTTGCTGTGGATGTGGGAACGAGGTGGTGACACCGCTAGACCCCACCGATTGGGAGATGACATTCGATGGGAAGTCCGTCTCCCTATGTCCGTCGATTGGAAATTGGAGCCTGGCTTGCCAATCCCACTATTGGATCCATCGCAACCAGGTGCGCTGGGCTCGGCGCCTTCCAAAATTCAAGATCAAGATAGGTAGAGCCCTTGACCGTTTCAGGAAGGCACGGTGCTTCAGCGGGGTGTGGATGCCCCCTTGGCGGTTCTTTCACAAGTGGTTCAGATACTGACTCGGATCTAGACAAATGGAGACTCGGGTCGGTGGCCTTGAGACTGGCTCTTGGCTTGGCACTTGAGAAGCTATCCTGGGGCTCTCCGAATAGTTCGGAGGTGAACGTGAGGATGTCGCCTTGTGCGCGCTTTAGATTCGGGATCGACGCGCTGGTGGCTATGGCGCGGAGTTTGTTGGAGCCGGGGCTTATGCCCAGTCTTTCCTTGAGGCGTCGGACGAGGTGTGCGACCTCTGTGCCTTTAGCGCCGGTGTAGGTGTGGGCCTCGTCTATAACAAGCGTGACGGCTCGGTCGTCGGCCTCATCGAGCCAGGCTTTTGCGGCATCGAAGATTGGGCTTTCGATGGGTCGGATGAGCATGTACTCCAGCATGGAGTAGTTGGTGACGAGTATGTCCGGGGGCGCGGCTTGCATGTCCCATCGGCACAGCATTTCGGGGCCTCCAACGGCTGGCCAATTGCCGGCGCTGCGCAATTCGTCGGTGAGGCTCTCCCATTCCTCTTCCAGGTGCTGCAGGTATTCCTCAAACTGCTGGCGTTTGGCCCTGTGTTCGGGTCCTCTGGTTGGGGGTGTCAGGCTGGTGTACATTCCGAAGTGGATCAGGTTGCCGCTGAGGTGTTGCCGCTGCCAGTCGGGTGATCCGTTCAACGCGAGCACCCTGCGAAGTCTGGACATTTGGTCGTTTACCAGGGCGTTTATGGGGTACAGGATTATGGCTCTAAGCGCGGCTTGCCTGGTTTCATGGCGCCGCGAGTGTTGCCACTTACTTTCCTCTGCGCTGTAGTAGCCATCAGAGGCGGGGGCGTTTGGAGAGGTCCATGCGGATGCCTCGCTGAGAATTCTGGCGAGTATGGGGAGGACGAATGCTTCGGTCTTGCCGGATCCGGTTCCGGTGGCGACGAGCAGGTTGGGGGCGTCGGTAAAGCTGGCGAGGAGCGCTTCTTCCTGGTGGGTGTACAGGGGAAACCTGTCTACGGGGACGCCGTGTTCGATGAGCCTGGAGAGGCCCGTTGGGATGATTTCCGGGTGCGCTCGTTCCAGTTGGCTCAGCAGCCGGGCGGGGGTAAAAGCTGGTGTTGCCTCGATGAAGGGGTCTTGGGCTATGACTCCCGGTCGTCGGAGGAGGGCTGATCTTTCGGTGAATACTAGCGGGTGTGAAATCCTGTATTGCGATTCGGTGTAGCCCGCGATCGCTTCTTTAAGATGTGCCGCGGATCCACTGGGTGTGAATTGCATGGACGGTCGTCCGTGTGTGGTTATGATAGAAATGCCGGCGTACTATCGGGGAGACTATAGCATTCCTGGAGAGCAGGCTATCGGGCGGGGGTCTGAACTGTGATTCGTGTGATTTTCGTGATGGGGATGATTGGGAGGGGGGACTGGGGGGGATGGGCGGGGGTGACGCGGCGGACGATGATGAAGACTGCGAACGGCCAGTCGACAAGGCCGATGGCGAGAATAGCTATGGCGGGCGTCGCGTGGTCGTGAGGCACAAGCCCCGCAGTGTCGAGGGGAATGCCGGGCGGTGGCAACAACTTGGGTAGCGGCGCAGTTGCGACGTGGTGTTGTGATAGGGAACGGGGCGCCAACCAGCATCGGAGGAGGAGGAAGATATGCCGAAACGCAGTGGAACCCACAATGAGGTCAGGGACACAGTCGCGCAGGAGTATTTTAACCTTCCCCCACTCAACTGCCGGTTCTGCAAGTACGAGACGCCGCTCCCTACGGAAGGGGTCGCTCACGTCGTAACCGAGCACACCCATCGACCGTTCAGGGCCGACGTCGCGGCCTTAAACCGACGCGGGCAGGTCGTCGCGGTGGTTGAGATAGTGAACACGAACCCGCCCAACGAGCAAACCCTCGCCGCGCAGTCGGAATTGGCGTCGGCGTTCTACGTCACGCTGGACGCGCTCGACGACGGCTTCTCCGGATATTGCTCGCCATTCTGCTGGACGCACCGGGCCGAAGAGAACGTCTCACCCTGGAGCGTTCCAGCTTGTGAGGGCTGTAATCGGCCCTACTACACCTTGGAGTTCCCTTACGTTCTCAGAGGCTGCTGCTCGCCGCTCGTCTGCATCGAGTGCGCGGCCATGGGTATGGTGGGGAGAGACTGCGGTGATCATCGTCGGTTGGGAGGCTACCTTAGTTATGCTTCCTACCTATCGGATCTATTGTGGGGGGAGGAGGAGATGTTCACTAGGATTCCCGGCCCGGACGCGGACGTGCTCGATCTGTTCCTGTCGTTCTCTGACGCGGACTTTTGGGCGATGGTCTGGACCAACCGAACCGCCAAGTCCGAAGAGGCGCGGTCGCCGGAGACGCAGACGGCTGATCGCCTGGACGAGGTGGATGCCGCGTTCAACTCGGGAGACTGGAACAATGGACAGAGGCTGCTTCAACCCATCGGCGCGCCCGCATGGGACAGGCCGCCTGGTCCTGCACTGTTCGCGTGGAATCACGACAACTGCGTTCGGACCGCGCTCGCCTGGCGCAGGTTGAGAGAGTATCGACTCAGTTGCCTCCCGACTCTGATCCAAGCCGGTATCCAGTCACGCCCGCCCCTTGGAGACGTGGTGACGGACATTGCCAAAGTAGCAGTGATTCACAGGGGCTTTCCCGATGGAAGGTTCACTGCCTGTGGAATCGACAGGGAGAAGGGCGACGAGCCGATAGAGGTAACGATGACAGGCAACCCTACCTGTGGCTCGTGCCTCTGAAGCAGACGGCGCCCGTGCCCGTGATTCTTTGACAGCGGAGGGACGGTTGGCCCATGGCGTATAGACCACGTAATACCACAAAGGACAAAAAGAGAAGCCGTGCCCGCCAAAGCCAGGAACACGAAGACCATCACCATTGAGAGGGGACGGGGTGAGGGGGTCTGGACTGTGATTCGTGGGATTTTCGTGATGGGGATGATTGGGAGGAAGGGACGGGAGAGGGGACGGGCGAGGGGGGTGACGCGGCGGAGGCTGATGAAGACTGCGAATGGCCAGTCGGCAAGGCAGAGGGCGAGAATCGCGCCTCCTATTGGACCTGGTTTGAACTCCCAAACAACTGGGCTAGCTGTTCCTATGGGTTACGTGAGCCTCCAATTGGAGCTGGTTTGAAGTGGCTTAGCATACGGTTTCATAGGCATTCCCTTCGAAGATGCCTTCGGCGCGCTGCTTGTCCCGGACGTAGCAGATGATCTTTTCCACGTCGTCCGGTGAGACGCCGGCTATGGGGGCCATGTCGCCGAAGAACCAGTGGTGCTGCTTGACTCCCTGGCGCACGGCGTTGCGGATGCTGAAGTCCGGGTGGTGGCCGGGGTGGTAGACCTCGTGGATCAGAGGCGGGCCTCGATCTGTGCCGGCGGCGCCTACGCCGTGACAGACGGAGCAGTTGGCGTTGAACAGGTCCTCGCCGGCGCGAGCAGCGTCTGACAAGGAGGACCCTGCTGCCGAAGTTTGGTCGCTGCCCTTCGGTTCGGTAGCAGCGCGCTGTGGGCCGCTCTCTCCGCTACATGCGATCGTCGTTAGCAGGGCAAGGGTCAAGGCAATCGCGTACAGAGAGAGCCCGGGTGCCGGGCTTCGGCGTCTGGTCATAGCGGGAGTTCCTCTCTCCGGTTTCGGTCCTACATATCGAGGCGCTTTTCGCCGGACAGGTAGGACTCTGCATCTTTCTGGAAGGCCCGGTTGCATCCCGGTCCGCAGAAGTAGTAGGCAGCGCCCTCGTACTCCCATCTGCCTCCGGGCGGCTTCTCCGTATCCACGCTCATGCGGCAGACCGGATCGATAGCCTTGGGCTTTCTCTTTCCAATCAGTGGTATTCGCATTTGGCTCTCCTCGAACGTCGGGACAAACTGTGATTTTCGTGATGGGGATGAGGGGCTTCCTCGTAGGCGTGGGGATGGACTGCGGTATCGTAGCAAGTATCTCGGTCGTTGGTACGGTTCCCCGCAGGCGTGGGGATAGACCCGAAGTGAGTCGGTCGCAGATTCTGGAGCCATCGGTTCCCCTGCACGCGCGGGGATAGACCTAATCCGCATTATATTCCCTGGATGGCAGTTAGGGGTTCCCCGCACGCGCGGGGATAGACCCTTGTACGCGATCTTTGCCCAATGCTGGGGCAAGGGTTCCCCGCACGCGCGGGGATAGACCGGCTGTTAAAGAAGAAGAGCGGGCCGTCTACACGGGTTCCCCGCACGCGCGGGGATAGACCTCGACTACATGGAACGGCGGCTGGACGAAGACAGGGTTCCCCGCACGCGCGGGGATAGACCTTCGGGGATTGCAAGGTTGAGATGGTGCGGCACGGGTTCCCCGCAGGCGCGGGGATAGACTAGGGACGACCGTTGACGTATGGGACGGGGAATCGGGTTCCCCGTACGCGTGGGGATAGACCTGAGTGGCGGAAGTGGTCAACGTGGCAGCATCATGGTTACCCCGCACACGCGGGGATAGACCCGTATCCTGCGGCATGTGCGGGATGGCCTTGTGGGTTCCCCCGCACGCGCGGGGATAGACCGCAAGGGAGACACACAATGACGAAATCGACGGACGACCAAGACCACAAGGTTCCCGCTGAAATGGAACCACTGTGTGATAGGGCGGCGGCTTTCACGCTAGGAACCATTGCCGCCACAGTAACGGCGGACGCGTGGAAGAAAGGAGTCACGTCCGCCGACTTGATAAGCAGGATTGCCTACATGGTGGCGCATTGCCCAATCCTTGACAGAGCGGAACAGGATTTGTGGCTTGACGGGTTCAAGGCAACCTTGCCGCTGGAAGTGCCCAATGTGAGGGCGCTAAGGGGGCGGACGGACAAGGGGGAAGGATAGTTGACCCGCCAACAACGACGTAGGCAAGCGCGAGGAGAGACACAATGACGAAAGCGCAACAAGAGGTTCCCCCGCACGCGCGGGGATAGACCCGATGCACCTACAGGCAGCCGCAGCCATCGACGGGTTCCCCCGCACGCGCGGGGATAGACCCAGCGGAAAGCGCATAGACTTCGGCGTTGAATCGGTTCCCCCGCACGCGCGGGGATAGACCGGTGTTGGTGAAGAAATCACTAGCGATCATGGTGGGTTCCCCCGCAGGCGTGGGGATAGACCGGGTATGATCATCGCTGCGGTCATGCTCGCTCCGGTTCCCCCGCACGCGCGGGGATAGACCGGATTGGCGTGTTTGCCGTCTTGGGGATGTAGTGGTTACCCCGCACGCGCGGGGATAGACCTGGCGATGACACAAAGAAGGAAGTAGTACCTTCGGTTCCCCCGCACGCGCGGGGATAGACCTTGTATAACGCCTCGTGCGGAATACCCGCCCCGGGTTCCCCCGCACGCGCGGGGATAGACAGTGATAGAGGATGACAAGCACGTCACGATCCCCGGTTCCCCCGCACGCGCGGGGATAGACTTGAGTGGCGGAAGTGGTCAATGTGGCAGCATCATGGTTACCCCGCACACGCGGGGATAGACCGGGCTGGTACCGCGTGAGCGGTGGCAAGGAGAACTGAAAGATGGCAATAGGATTTGTGATATTGATGCTGGCGATCTCTGGATTGTTGGTCTACACGGCGTTTTACACGCGGTCGGTTTTCGACGCGATGGAAACGATGAGCTGGTGGCTGCTACTTCGCTCTCCCGTTGTTCCCAACCCGGCCGTTCAGCGTGCGTTGCTGGCGATTGGCCTACTCATTCCTACAGCGTTGGGGTGGGCGTGGATAGCGACAAATTGGGCCAAGATTGTAAGCGTTGGGGAATCTCTACGCCGTTTCAAGGCACTGAATGACGAGGTAGCGCAGGAACGCAAGGATGGCTGAGGTTCCCCCGCACGCGCGGGGATAGTTGCTTCCTGCGCCGCGTAGGCTTCCGATTCTTCCCGGTTCCCCCGCACGCGCGGGGATAGTTGGCCATAGCGGGGCATCCAGGACGGCGTAGGCAATCAGACACTGCAACGCCAGGATGGTTGAGTAGGTCGAAAAGGAAGAATGATCATGATCAAGAAGATTGGAATCGGAATCGGCGTTGTTTGCACGGCATTTGTGTTACTCATAATTGTCGCGATTGTCATAAGCACCTGCAATCAACCGACGAATGAGTCACAACTTGTGCAACCCAGCCCGCCGCCTACGGTCATGCCAGTTGCACAACCCAAACAACCAACGCAACTCAACATCCCCCCTACGGCTACGCCAGTTGCACAACGAACATCCCGCGTTACTCCAACAAAAACAAGCCAACCAAAATTGTTCTACGATTCTTTGGATAGAGTCAACACTTGGACTGGAGGTGATGACATTCCAGTAGGCAGGTATGACTTCACTTGTGGGAATATGGGGGACGTAACCCTAATGAAGGACAATTTTGGCGGCATGAGAATGCATGGCGGGGACGAAACAACGAGGGTCAATCGAGGGGATATACTTATGGTTGTTGATTGCAAGGTGTTTGGCCCCAAGTAGCCCAGCATCGGGCCATAGCGGGGCATCCAGCAAGGCGTAGGCAAGGTTCCCCCGCACGCGCGGGGATAGTCCTGAGTGGCGCAAGTGGTTAACGTGGCAGCAACCGGTTACCCCGCAGCCGCGGGGATAGACCTCCCTTCGAGGGCGTCCATTTGGTGGACACCTCGGTTCCCCCGCACGCGCGGGGATAGACCCACAGCACTCTCTATCTTCTGGCCATCCAGATAGGTTTCCTCGCAGGCGCGGGGGTCTGAACTGTGATTCGTGTGATTTTTGTGATGGGGGTGAGGATGGGCGGTGATGGGGTTCTGGGGTTGGCACGTGGTGAAGATGCGCGGCGGGCTGGGTTATGGATGGGCGTTGGGGGGTTATGGGGGTGGTTCGGCGCGGGTTAATTAGGAACTGGCGGGGAGTTATAGCTCTTGGGATTTTAGTTTCACGTAAAGGACTGAAGGTCCGCCATTGGTTTTTGATTCTCGCATTTCGAACAGCTCGGGGCGGGATTTGATGAGCAGCGACAATTGCTTATGGCCGTGGCTGCGGGAGTCGAACGCGGAGTCCAATTGACGTAGGTAGTTGCCAACGGCTCCTAGAAATGCCCAACCGTCGTCCTGTGCGGCCATCTCAATGGCGCGCGCGGCCGTCTCGGTCCAGTTGGAGGAGGCCAACTGAGTCTCGCTCTCCTCTTGTGGAGACAGGTTTTCGGTGTAGACGAAGACCTCGCAGGCGTTCACGAAGGCCTTGGGTGTGTGAGACCGCCCGACACCCATTACGAACAGCCCCTGTTCACGAATTCTCGTGGCCAACCGGGTGTAGTCGCTGTCGCTGGAAACGATGCAGAAGCCTCGGACGGTTCCGCCGTGCAGCAGGTCCATGGCATCGATTATCAGAGCGCTGTCGGTGGCGTTCTTGCCAACGGTGTATTGGAATTGTTGCATGGGCTGGACTGCGTGAGAGTGGAGGGAGTCCTTCCACCCGGACATTTGCGGCGTCGTCCAGTCGCCGTAGATGCGTCGCGTGGTCACGATTCCGTACCTGGCTGTCTCGGCGAGCACGTGTTCGATCAGTGATGGCTGTGCGTTGTCGCCATCGATGAGCATGGCTATGGGGCGCGTCTCTGAGGTCATGCGGCTATCTTTCCGATGTCGTAAGAGGCCGGCGATTCGATCTCATCCGCTCATGCCTAGCAAGTCTTGATGCAATTTGTTGGAGGCAGAACCTACGCTGGCAACCGGAATTGCGGCTGGGTGGTTTGGGTTGGTGGGGGAGGAGGGATTCGAACCCACACGCCCGAAGGCACATGCTCCTAAGGCATGCGCGTCTACCATTTCGCCACTCCCCCGGCGAGGTTGTCCTACGGTTGAGTTTACCGCCTAGGTGGAGCATAGGGGGACGCGGCGGCATAGGATTGGGGTTCATCGAGGGGCTCACCTGGGTGGAGCATTAGGGGCGCCGGCATAGGATTGGGGTTCATCGAGGGGCTCGCCTGGGTGGAGCGCAGGGCGCGGCTGGCATGGGATTTTGGGTTTGGATTTGGTGGGTGCGGCTAGCAGGGGGCGCTTGCGGCGGGTGGTGCGGGCGCGGATGGCGCGGCGGGGGTACTCGCCTACGGGCGGTTCGGCGCTTAGAATCCGTTTGTACATGCACAGAGACGATTGGAGTAGCGCGTTGATTTCAGAGATCGAGTTGATCCGGGATGAGGAGGCGTTGGTGGGTGAGGGGCCGGTGTGGGACCCTGCTTCGCAGAAGCTCTATTGGACGGATATTCGCACGGGGCGTTTTTTCGAGTATTCACCCGGTAGCGGCGAGCACAGGACTATCCATAGCGGGATTTTCGTTGGCGGCCTGGCGGTCAATCGGCAGGGCGGGTTGACGTTGGGCACGTGGGAGGGGGTTATGTTGTGGCGTTCGGATTCGGATTGGGTTTGGCTGCATCACGATGACAAGTACCGTTTCAACGACGTGATTGCGGGTCCGGACGGCAGTTTCTACGCGGGCAGCATGTTCGACGGCGCGAGCAACGGGGTGTTGTATCGATTCAGGCCGGACGGTGCGGTGGAGGAGTTGGCTACGGGTCTTTCGATATCGAACGGGATGGGGTTTTCGCCCGACCTGCGGGCTTTCTATCACACGGATTGCGGTCCGAAGACGATCTATCGGTATGATTACGATTCTTCGACGCATGAGATTTCGAATCGTCGGGAGTTCGTGCGCTTGGGGTCGGACATGGGGGTTCCGGACGGTATGACGGTGGATGCGTTGGGCAACGTGTGGGGTGCGGTATGGGGGAGCGGCTGCGTGATTCAGTACGATCCTTGCGGCAATGAGATTGGCCGGGTGGATTTTCCTGCTACTCAGACTTCATCGGCGATGTTTGGGGGGCGTGAGTTGAACGATCTGTACGTGACGACGGCTCGTATGGGGGAGGGGGCGGATCCGAGCGGGCTGGAGCCTGATGGCTATGACTTTTCGGCTCATCGGGGCGGCGAGTTGTACCGGGTGCGGGTGGATGCGAGGGGCAAGGCGGAGTTCGAGACGGATTTTGGCTGGCCGGCATAGGCTGCTCTCAGGGCGGATCACGATCCGCCCCTACGACAGACGATACGGTCTCGGGGGTTATGAAGATGAAGGTCACGAGAGTCGATCAGTTTTCGCCGGGGCCTCGTACCCGGCTGGTGCGGGTGTCTACTGACAGCGGCATCGATGGGTGGTCGGAGGGGACTTTGGAGGGCAAGCCTTTTTCCGTTCCTGCTGCGATCGGGGAGTACTCGGAGTATCTGGTGGGCAAGGATCCTTTGCGGATCGAGCATCACTGGCAGCAGATGTATCGGTCGGCGTTCTTCCGTGGCGGCGCGCACAACATGACGGCGATTGCTGCGCTGGACGCTGCGTTGTGGGACATTGCGGGGAAGCATTACGGCGTTCCTTCGTATGCGCTGATGGGTGGCCGGGTGCGTGACCGGGTGCGGGTGTATGCCCACTGGGGTATAGACGATCTGACGGACGAGGGTTTGGAGCGTTCGCGGGCGCGTTTGTCTGAGTTGAGCAAGTCCGGCTATACGGCCTACAAGTCTGGTACCGGGAGTCAGACTTTCCGGGCGCACGAGCCTCCGTCTACTATCGACAGGTTCGTGAAGTGTGCGTACATGATGCGCGAGTGGGTGGGGCCGGAGGTTGAGTTGTGTTTCGATTTTCACGGCAAGATGACGCCTGGCTTGGCGATAGAGGTTTGCAACGAGCTACGGGGTATGCGTCCGATGTTCGTGGAGGAGCCGGTTCCTCAGGAGAACCCGGACGCTCTGAAGCTGGTATCGGACCATGCGGCGTTTCCGATAGCGACGGGTGAGCGTCTGCTTTCTCGTTGGGAGTTCCGTGAGGTGATCGAGAAGCAGTGCGTTTCTCTGTTGCAGCCGGACGTTGCGCATTGCGGAGGTCCGACGGAGTTGAAGAAGATAGCGAATTATGCGGAGGTGTATTACCAGCACATCATGCCTCACTCTGCGATCGGGCCGCTGGCTCTGGCTGCGTGCATGATGGTGGATGCGGTCGTACCGAATTTCCTCATCCAGGAGCAGGTGGACGCTTCATTGGGCGCTGGTTTGCTGAAGCGTCCCTGGCGGGTGGTGGACGGGTACGTGGATTTGTGGGAGACGCCGGGTTTGGGGGTGGAGGTGGACGAGGGGGTTGCGACGGGGCGGTATGAGGGCGAGGAGTACGGCTATCACCGCGAGTTGGGCGGGGAGAGTTATTTCGAGGATGGATCGGTGGCGGATTGGTAGACGGCGGGGGGGGTCAGAAGGACAGGGCCACTTTGACGGCGCGGTCGTCTTTGGAGCGAGCGATTTGGAAGGCGCGTTGGACGTGTTCTACGGGCAGGGTGTGGGAGGCTATGGGCTTTACGTCTATTTCTCCGCGGGCTATCCAGTTCAGGGCCTGTACGTAGCACGGCTGTCCCGGTTCTTCCTGCGAGCCGAATGCGGTGTGTGCGGTGGCTCTCTTGCGGAAGAATGCGCCGAATCGGAAGGGTACTTCGTCGTCTGTTTCGGGGAGGCCGAACAGCATGACCTGCCCTTCATCCCTTACGAGGTCGAAGGCTGAGCTGAGGGTTTCCGCCTTGCCGACCGCCTCGACGACTATGTCGGCGCCTCTGCCGCGGGTCAGGTCCATCAGCGACTCGGCTGCGGAGGGGTCTGCCGGATCGAGCGCGTGGTCGGCCGCGTAGGTTGAGGCGAGGGATCTTCTGTGTTCGACCGGTTCTAGTGCGATGACGGTGGCGGCTCCGAGTCTGTTTAGCATGTAGTTCCAGAAGAGTCCTGCGGATCCCTGTCCGACGACGGCACAGGCGGCGCCTTGTACGTTCTCGAGTCTTCTGGCGGCGTATATGACGGTGCCGAGTTGCTGTGCCATGGCGGCTTGTCGGAACGGGAGGCCGTGCGGTATGGGGGTGAGGTGTGCGTCGTCTATGGCCTGGTAGCGGGCGAAGCATTTTGCGTTCCAGATGTGCGGCGCGGTGAGAACGCGGTCGCCGGGTCTATATCTGGGGGTGCGCGATTGGATAACGGTTCCTGCGGCCTCATGTCCGGGGTGTCCCGGCGGGGCGGGCCATCGGGGTATGCCCCATCCGAGTCCTGCCATGTGCAGGTCGCTGCCGCATATGGAAGCGACGGCGGTTTGCACGAGGGCTTCTCCGGGGGCGGGTTCGGGTGTCTTGGCCTCGATGCATCGGAGGTCGCCGGGAGCGAGGGCCTGCACCGCGGGCATCGTCTTTTCGGTGTCGGTCATGCAGTGGGGGCTTTGCTTGCGAGGGTTATGGGGCTTTCCGTCGCGGGAGAGTGTCGCAGAATGGGGGCGTCTACGTAAGGCCGGCATCGCGGCGGAGAGTGGGAAGGTCGCGGTTTCCACGCGGTACTGGGCGGGCCCGGACAAGTCGGACGAGTACGACGACAGCGGTACGGGCGCTGTGCGGGGGCTGGCAGGAAATGAGCAAGGCGGGCGGCGCGGAGTGTAGGGGGCGTTATGACGGGTATGGACTTGGGGGTTGGGCAGGGGTGACGGTGAGGAAGATTGGACGGTTTTGTTCACTGTCGAGACGGGGCGGCTACAATGCACGGCAACAGGGGCGAATCGGTCATGCCGTGCGCGTTGGAATCGCGCGGGCGTAGATGGACATGGAGCGATGACATGAAGATGTATGCGTGCGGAGAGTGGTTGGAGGGTTCCCGTCAGATGGAGGTTGTGAATCCTTTCACCGGCGAGGCGTTCGATACGGTTCCGATGGCTACGGCGGAGGACATAGACCTTGCGGTCAGGAGCGCTGAGCGCGGGGCCAAGGCGATGCGTGGATTGACGTCGTATGAGCGCTATGAGTTGCTGATGCGGGTTGCGGAGATCATACGGGAGCGGAAGGAGGACTTTGGGAGGACGATCACGCGTGAAGAGGGGAAGATCATTGGCGAGGGTCTGATGGAGGCGGATCGTGCGATCCAGACGATAACGTGGTCTGCTGAGGAGGCGAAGCGTCTCTACGGGGAGGTGATACCGCTGGATGCTGCGCCCGGCAACGCGATGAAGTTCGGCTTCACGGTTCGTTGTCCTGTTGGAGTGGTAGCGGCGATAGCTCCGTTCAACTTTCCCCTGAACCTGGTGGCGCACAAGGTGGGGCCTGCGATTGCCGGGGGGAATGCTGTGATCATCAAGCCTGCGAGCGACACTCCTCTTTCGTCGCTCAAGTTGACCGAGGCGTTTCTGGAGGCGGGTTTGCCCCCGGAGGCGATCCAGTGCGTGACGGGATCGGGCGGCGCTATCGGCGATGCGCTGGTGTCTCATCCGGGGGTCAGAAAGGTGTCGTTCACGGGGAGCCAAGAGGTTGGGGAGCACATCACTCACACCGCGGGTTTGAAGAAGGTGACTATGGAGTTGGGTTCCAATTCTCCGTTGATCGTCCTTCCTGACGCTGACATGGAGAAGGTGACGGACGCGACCGTTCAGAGCGGTTATTCCAACGCGGGGCAGGTGTGCATATCGACGCAGCGGGTGATAGTGGATCGGTCGGTGTATGGGGACTATCTCGACGCGCTTACGCCGAAGGTGGAGGCGTTGTCGGTTGGGGACCCTGAGAACAGCGCTATAAAGGTTGGGCCTATGGTTCGTCAGAACGATGCGGAGCGTGTGGAGAGTTGGATCGGGGAGGCCGTTGGTTCCGGGGCTCGTCTGGTAACCGGGGGCGGTAGGGATCATGCGATGGTGATGCCTGCGGTGCTTGCGGACGTTACCCCGGACATGCGCTTTTCTCGTGACGAGCTTTTTGGGCCGGCGGTGGGGGTGACTCCGGTGAGCGACATAGACGAGGCGATCGAGTATGCGAATGACACTCGGTTTGGTCTTTCGGCGGCGATATTCACGGAGAACATCGACAGTGCGTTGAAGTTTGCGTTGGAGGTGGATTCCGGGAATTTGAACATCAACGGCGGGACTCAGTTCCGTGCGGACCTGATGCCTTACGGGGGCCTTAAGGACAGCGGTATGGGCAAGGAAGGCCCTCCGTACGCAATCGATGAGATGACCGAGGTGAAGATGGTTGTCGTGCACCGCTCTTGAGCGGTTGCGCGGACCTCGGGGCTGTCTCTGCCCTTTTCTTGTGAAGGAGGTTGCCGGATGCCTGAGAGTTTCGAGTCGTTTTCCCCAGAGTTCCAACGTATCGCGGGCGGGGCCCGCGGCGTGGATCTCGTTTCGGACGGGATGATCTTCAGCGAGGGGACTACCTGGCATCCTCGCGCGGGCGTGTTGATCTGGAGCGATTTCTTCAACGACCGGATCATGCAGTGGTCGGAGTCCGGGGGCGTGGGTGTGTTCAGGCAGCCGGCGGGTCGGGCAAACGGGAACACGATAGACCGGGAGGGTCTGGTGGTGTCTTGCGAGACCTCCGGGCGTCGTATCGTGCGGGAGGAGGAGGACGGCTCGCTAGTTCCCGTGGCGGAGCGCTACCGCGGCGGGCGCTTTACGTCTCCGAACGACGTAGTGGTGAAGTCGGACGGTTCGATCTGGTTCACGGATCCTGACTACGGGGTACTGATCGGTGAGATCGGGGACGGAAGGATGCAGGAGCAGGACCGCAACCGGTTGTACCGGGTGGACCCTGTTTCCGGCGAGGTGGAATCGATGTGCGAGGAGTTCGACAAACCGAACGGGTTGGCGTTCTCACCTGACGAGTCGGTGTTGTACGCGGGTGACAGCGGTCGCACGCACGGGGAGTTTCGCAATCACCACGTGATGTCGTTCGACGTTACGGAGGGCGGGCGCGCTATCGAGAATCCTCGTGTTGTGGCGGTGGTGGATCCAGTGGTTCCGGACGGTATGCGCGTGGATACGGATGGCAACCTGTACGTTGCCGCTGGCGACGGGGTGCAGGTCTTTTCGCCTGCCGGGGACATGTTGGGCAAGATTCGGACGCCTGAGGTGGCGGCTAACTGTGCGTTTGGGATGTCTGACTATCAGACTTTGTTCATCGCGGCGACGACCTGCGTGTGGAAGGTTCGTCTGAATGCTGCGGGGGCTCGTCGTCCATGATGGGTTTAGTCTCTTTGGTCCAATGATTACGCGGCTGGAAGCATACGACAGCCTGTTTTGGTCTCTGGTACCTCGCGGGGCCGTACTGGAGCGGTTGTTTTCGGGCACGGCTTGGGCGGAGGGGCCGGTGTACGTGCGGGACGGGGGTTACCTGGTTTGGAGCGACGTTCCGAACAACCGCATGTATCGTTGGTCGAGGTCGGCTGGGGGCTCCGTTCATCGTGCGCCGTCGAACTATTCGAATGGGAATGCGTTGGATCATTGCGGTAGATTGCTTACGTGCGAGCATCTGACGCGCCGGATTTCCCGCACCGAGCCGGACGGTTCGGTGGTTACGGTAGTGGACGGCTACGAGGGTAAGCGGTTCAACTCTCCGAACGATCTGGTAGTGAAGTCAGATGGTTCGATCTGGTTCACGGATCCGCCGTATGGCATTCTGAGCGACTATGAGGGCAGGCGTTCGGCGAGCGAGTTGGGCGGCAATTTCGTCTTTCGCTTCGATCCGAGTGTGGGCGAGTTGTCGATCGTGTCGGACGATTTCGACAAACCGAACGGTATTGCGTTTTCGCCTGACGAGTCGGTGTTGTATGTTGCGGACACAGGGGGCAGCCATACTCCCGACGGTCCTCACCACATACGGGCGTTCGACGTGGTTGGCGGTTCTTCTCTTAGCAACGGGCGGGTGTTTGCGGAGATCAGTCCGGGGTTTGCGGACGGGCTGCGCGTCGACATAGGCGGGAACGTGTTTACGAGCGCTTTCGACGGCATCCACGTTTTGACGGCCGCGGGGGAGATGCTTGGCAAGGTACTGGTTCCTGAGCGTGCTACGTCCAATTGCGCGTTCGGGGGCGAGGATGGTTCTACGCTGTTCATAACGGCATCCACCGCGCTGTATGCGATCGAGACGGCGACCAAGGGCGCGACGGGCGCGACGGCAGTATGACTTTGGTTGAGAAGATGAGCTCGGGCACCGGCACGGACATTCACTGGCGCAGCATCAACGCGATTCGCTTTCTCTCGGCGGACGCGGTTCAGCGTGCATCTTCGGGGCATCCGGGTGCGCCGATGGGGGCTGCGCCGATGGCGTATACGCTCTGGTCGAGGTTTCTGAAACACAATCCCGCAAACCCGAACTGGCCGGATCGGGACCGCTTCGTTCTTTCAGCGGGCCATGCCTCGATGCTGCTGTACTCTCTGCTGCATCTGACGGGTTACAAGGTTTCGATCGAGGAGATCATGCGGTTTCGTCAGTGGGGCAGCATCACCCCGGGCCACCCTGAGCACGGGCTGACTCCGGGCGTGGAGGCTACGACGGGCCCGCTTGGGCAGGGTTTTGCGAACGGGGTGGGGATGGCGATGGCGGAACGGATGCTGTCGGCTACGTACAACCGCCCGGGTCACAAGGTCATCGATCACCACACCTTTGCGCTGTGTTCCGACGGGGACATGATGGAGGGGGTTGCGTCGGAAGCGGCCTCGTTGGCGGGGAGCCTGAAGCTGGGGAAGCTGGTCTACCTGTATGACGACAACGGGATCAGCATCGAGGGGGACACGGATCTGGCTTTTCGGGAGAACGTTCGGGAGCGTTTTGTCGCTTACGGCTGGCACGTGACGGATCCGGTGGACGGGAACGATTTGGATGCCATCGAACGGGCTATCTCGGAGGGCATCGGGGAGACGGAGAGGCCGTCCCTGGTGCCGGTGGAGACGACGATCGGTTTTGGGAGTCCGAACAAGGCGGGTACGGCTTCGGCGCATGGGGAGGCGTTGGGTGAAGAGGAGGTTGCGCTGACTCGCGAGGCGTTGGGCTGGGATCATGAGCCGTTCGTTGTTCCTAGCGACGTGTCGGCGCACATGGGAGCGGCGTTGGAGCGCGGGATGGAGCGCGAATCTGCGTGGCTGCGCGCTCTTGCGTCCTATCGGTCGGACTACCCGGATCTTGCGGAGGATCTGGAGCGGGATCTTTCAGGGGAGTTGCCGGCGGGCTGGGATCTCGGGTTGGATGAATTGATCGGCTCGTTTGGGGATGACACGGCGACGCGTGCGGTTTCTGGCAAGTCGATTGCTGCGATAGTGAGTCGGGCGCCGTTGTTGACGGGCGGTTCTGCGGATCTTGCGCCTTCCAACAATACGACTGTGCCGGGTCGGGGGGATTTTTCGTCGGAGAATCGGTCCGGCAGGACGATCCGCTTTGGCGTTAGGGAGCACGCGATGGGGGCGGTGTGCAACGGGGTCGCGCTGCACGGCGGGTTGATTCCGTTCGGCGGGACGTTTCTGATCTTTTCGGACTACATGCGTGCAGCGGTTCGGCTGAGCGCGATGAGCGGTTATCGGGTGATTTGGGTTTATACGCACGACTCGATAGGTGTTGGTGAGGACGGGCCGACGCATGAGCCGATTTCCCAATTGATGGGTCTGAGGCTGATTCCGGGTCTGACAACGCTTCGGCCTGCGGACGCGGACGAGACTATCGAGGCCTGGCGCGTTGCGGTGAGCCACTCCGCGGGGCCCGTGGCGCTGATATTGACCCGGCAGGCGGTGCCTTCTCTGTCGAAGGCCGGCGCTCAGTGCGGCGCTCGCGGGAACGTGGAGCGCGGGGCGTACGCGGTGCGGGGGTGCGACGGCGTGCCGGACGTGATACTGATCGGCACGGGGTCTGAGGTGCAGCACGCGCTGGGAGCGGCCATGGCGTTGGAGGCGGAAGGGGTGAAGGTGCGGGTGGTGTCGATGCCGTCGTGGGAGTTATTCGAATCGCAGCCTGAAGAGTATCGTGAGTCAGCGCTTCCCTCGTCGGTGCGTGCGCGGGTGGCGGTCGAGGCGGGTACCATGATTGGCTGGGAGCGCTACACGGGCCTTGACGGGGCGGTCGTTTGCATGGATGGATATGGTGCATCGGCTCCCGGGGCGGAGAACATGGAAAGATTCGGCTTCACGGCTGAGAAGGTGGCTGCGGCTGCTCGCCGGGTGTTGGGCAGGAGCGGTTGAGGTGCGGGTGGCGATAGGAGCCGATCACGGCGGTTTCAATCTGAGGGGTGAGATTGTGCGTTACGCGGAGTTTCTTGGTCATGAGGCGCTCGATCTCGGCGCGTACGAGTTAGATCCGGATGACGATTACCCGGACCTTGCCGCGCCGGTTGCCCGGTCGGTGCAGTCTGGTCTTTGCGAGCGGGGGATCATCATTTGCGGCAGCGGCGTGGGGGCTGCGGTGACTGCGAGCAAGTTCGCGGGGGTTCGTGCGTCTGTGTGCCACGACACTTATTCGGCTGCGCAGGGCGTTGAGCATGATGACATGAACGTTCTTTGCCTTGGAGCCAGGGTGGTGGGTGTTTCGCTGGCGCTTGCGGTCGTATCGGCCTTCCTGGGCGCGGAGATGGACAGTCATCCTCGCTTCCGGCGCAGGCTTGAGAAGCTGAACGCGATAGAGCGGGAGCAGTTGATTGACGGTAGACAGGATCTGAGCGCGAGTTGCAGGAAGCGCGTAGAGAAGGGGGTCAGGCAGTCGTGACGCAGGGAATGCCTAACGCTATCGGTCTTGCGAATGAGATTGGTCAGTCGATCTGGCTGGATTCGATAAGCCGCGACCTGATCCGTTCCGGGGAGTTGGCTCGTCTCGTTGGTCTGGGGGTGTCGGGGGTAACGTCGAACCCTACGATTTTCGAGAAGGCGGTTGCGGAGGGAGCTTCGTATGACGATGCCTTGCTTGAATTTGCGGACAGCGGGGGCGATGCAAAGCGGGTTTTCGAGAGTCTGGCGATGGATGACATCCGTGACACGGCGGACGTACTTCGGCCGGTGTACGAATCGACGGGCAGCCGGGACGGTTACGTTAGCATCGAGGTTAGTCCCACTCTAGCGCGGGACAGCGAGGGTACGGTGGAGGAGGCGCGGCGTTTGTTCGAGTCGATAGGTCGTCCGAACGTGATGATCAAGGTGCCTGGCACTCCTGAGGGTATGCCTGCGGTGAGGTCGTTGATCGGCGCGGGTATCAACGTGAACGTTACGCTGTTGTTTTCCCTGGCGGCGTACAAGGCTTCGGCTGCGGCTTACGCGGCGGGGCTGCGGGACTACGCGGCGGGGGGCGGGGATCCTAGCGGCGTGGCGTCGGTGGCGTCCTTCTTCGTTAGCCGGGTGGACACGGCCGCGGACAAGCTGTTGTCGGAGGCTGCGGCTGCGGATCCTGAGGCGGAGTTGGAGGATTTGCGGGGTACGATCGGCATCACGAACGCGCGGGTGGCTTACGGGGAGTTTCTGAGGATGTTCCGCGGCGTTGAGTTTGCGGATCTGGCTGCCTTGAGCGCGCAGGTTCAGCGGCCTCTTTGGGCTTCCACGTCGGTTAAGAATCCCGACTATGCGGACACGATGTACGTTGACGGGTTGATGGGGCCGGATACGGTGAATACTGTTCCCGAGACGACGTTGACTGCGCTGTTGGAGCACGGGGAGATCGAGGACAGGCTGACGGCGGGCGCTGAGGATGCTCAGGCTCAGATCGATGCGTTGGAGTCGCATGGGATTTCGCTCGACGCGATTACCGGCGAGCTGCTGGGGGCTGGTATCGATGCGTTCTCGGAGTCGTGGTACAGCCTGCTGGATCGTATAGAGGGCAAGTTGAACCTTTTGGGCGGTGGCAGGGGCAGGGCCTCTTTGGGGAATCATGATGCGATTACGGGGGCGGCCGTGGAGCGCATGATCGAGTCGGACGTGTCGGGCCGGATCTGGGGTAGGGACAATTCGGTGTGGACGGATCCTTCGCCGGGGGCGGCGGAGGCGGAGCAGTACCTGGGTTGGCTTGAGTTGCCTTGGGCGCTTCCATCCCTGCAGCGTGAGATTCTGCCTCTGGCGGAGCGGATTCGCGCCGGGGGATTCACGGAGGCGGTTTTGCTTGGCATGGGCGGGAGCAGCCTTGCGTCGGCGGTGTTCAGCTCGCTCTTCGAGCCGTCTCCCGGCTGGCTGAGGCTGCGGGTACTGGACACTCTGAACCCGGAGACGGTGGCTTCGACGGTCGGCGAGCTCGACCTTGCGCGGACTATCTTCCTGGTGGCCAGCAAGTCTGGCACGACGGCCGAGACGATGTCGTTGGAGAAGTTCTTTCGGGCGGAGGTGTCTGCTGCGGGGGTGTCGGAGGTGGAGCGCCACTTCCTGGCTCTTTCGGATCCGGGTTCTCCTCTTTCGGATCGTGCTTCTGCGGGGGAGTTTGGTTGGTATTTTGCGACGCCTGCGGACGTGGGTGGGCGCTACTCGGCTTTCACGGGGTTCGGCTTGCTTCCGGCGGCCCTGATGGGGGTAGACCTCGACCGGATCGGTCGGTCGGCGTTAGGGATGGCGCTTGCGTGCCGTTCGAGCGACGCGTCGAATCCCGGTCTGTGGCTGGGAGCGACTTTGGGCCGGCTGGCCGCGGCTGGCCGTGACAAGGTGACGCTGATCACGTCGCCGGGTCTGGAGCGATTCGGTCTTTGGGCGGAGCAGTTGTTGGCGGAGTCGACGGGTAAGAGCGGCAAGGGGGCCGTGCCGGTGGTATCGGAGCCCCGTTTGGACATTGGGGACTATGGTGAGGATCGGCAGTTCGTGTACCTGCGTCTTTCCGGGGCGGACAACCGGGATCGGGATGGTTTGGCGTCGGAGTTGCAGGATGCTGGGCATCCCGTGATCCGTCTGGTGATGCCGGACGTGTATTCGGTGGGTGCGGAGTTCTTCCGGTGGGAGTTTTCGACGGTGGCGGCGGCAATTCCGCTTGGGGTGTATCCGTTTGACGAGCCGGACGTGGAGTCTGCGAAGCGAAAGGCGCTTTCGCTCATGAGCGGCGGCGTGGTGGACGTTTCGGCGTCCAGCCTGGATTCGGCTCTGAGGGCGGTGCTGGAGGCGCCTAGACTGGCCGGGGCGTACGCGGCGATCTGCGCGTTTCTGCCCGAGTCGGAGGGTCTGACGAGGGCGTTTTCCCATCTTCGGCAGGCGATATCGAGGCGCACCGGCATGGCGACGATGTTTGGTTACGGTCCGCGCTATCTCCATTCGACCGGTCAGCTTTACAAGGGCGGTGTTCGGTCGGTTCTGCTGCTGTCCGTGGTGAGCGGTGAGGGGCCGGACCTGCCGATTCCCGAAGAGTCGTACACTTTGGGTGGATTGTCGGCGGCTCAGGCGGCTGCCGACGTTTCGGTGATGAACGAAAACGGTCGGTTTGCGTGTCTGGCGCGGGTGAGTTCGGACTACGTGGAGGCCATAGAAGCGGCGTCGGCGTCATCGAGCAGTGGGAAATGAAAATCAGGGGAATCGTAGATTGCCTGCGGCCGCGCGTGACTGCGGCGGTTTGGTGAGAGATGCAATCTGAAAGTGGCGCTCCCAAGCTTGGCGTCGCGATAGACGACCGTCTCGATTTCTGCCGCGATCTGGTCGGGGGCGGCGTGGAGCCTACGGCTGCTCAGCGTCAGCAGGCGGCTTCTCTGAAGGAGGTGGTGTTCGACGGGCTGGTTCAGGCCATCGAGTCGGGTGTACCGAAATCCTCGGTGACGGTGTGGGCCGATGCGGACTTGGGGGAGGGGGTACACCTTCGTGCGCGTGCGATGTCCTTGGGTTCCGGGGTGGTGATGTCGCGTCTCGTGAGCGAGCCTGCGGTGCTTGGGGAGGCTTACGATGCGATCAAATCGGCTGCGCACCTGGGGGCGGGTGCGGCTCTGGCGGCGACGGCTTATGACCCTGGTGATTCCTCTGAGGCTCGCGATAGTCAGCGGGATCGCTTGCGTCTTGTGAGCGAGCGTTGCGGCGAGTCGGGATTGCAGTTTGCGGTGGAGTTGCTGCCCCTTCCCGCGCTGGCCAATGGGTCGACGGAAATGAGCGCGATGCACCTGGTAGAGGGGATCCGTCAGTTGCAGGATGCGGGGGTGAATGCGGACGTGTGGGTCGTGGAGCCGCCTTTGGACGCCAAGGCTGCTGCGGTGATAGCGGCGCAGGCTCACGTGGACGACAGGTTCAATGTTTCGGTACTGTTCGGAGTGGGTGGAAAACGGGATAGGGTGCATGAGCGACCTTGTGGTTGCCGCACCTGCTCGATGTTCGGAGTGTCTGCGAAACGGGATAGGGTGCGTGCGTCATCGGGCCCGGTGAAAGATGAGCGCAAGGCGGTGAAGCTGGCTGCGGAGACGCCTGGCGTGGACGGGATCATGGTGGGCGGGTGCGCTTTCTTCGGTCAGTTGGCCCGGTTGAACCAATCTCTGACGGACCGCGAGTCGGCGGTGGATGGAATAACGGGATACCTTAGCGAGGTGTGGAGGGAATTTGCCCAAAGCGGCGAGACCTCGGAGGTCACGTGAGACGCGTGGGGCATTAGTTCGGGCGGTGGTCTCCAATCTGGCCGGCAGGCCGGCAGCCATCGGGCCGCTCAAGGCCATCGAGGCGCTCGACGCGCGCTCCGAGAGGCTCGTGACGAGGGATTCGCCGCTATGGGGGTATGCTGAGATAGCGTCCGGCATACGCCGGTCGTGTACGGCCAATGAACGCGCTGCCTCATCGTCAGGGCGCCGGCTTCGCGGCGAGCGGGCGTTGGAGCGCTTACGACTATGATGAGGTTGGCGAGTTGATTGGAGAGGGCATGATGGAAGCTGAAAGAGAGCGGCTTGTGGGCCGGGGAGTTCGGTCATGAAGTTTGGGATGGTCGGGGCTGGGCGTATGGGCGGGGCCATGACGCAGCGCTTGCTGCGCGCGGGGCACGAGGCGGTTGTGTTCGACCAAAGCCCGGAGGCGGTGGCCGCTGCTGTGGAAGCGGGGGCCACGGGTGCGCTGTCCCTGGAGGGTCTGGTGGAGAACCTCTCGGCGCCGCGGTCGGTGTGGGTGATGGTGCCTGCCGGGGAGGTTACGGGGTCGGTCATCTCGTCGCTGTCGGGGATGATGTCATCGGGCGACACGTTGATCGACGGCGGCAACTCGAACTACAAGGATACTCAGGCGCGGGCGGCGAAGGCTGCTGAAGCAGGCGTAGACCTGCTCGATTCGGGTACGAGCGGGGGCGTGCTGGGGCTGGAGAATGGTTACTGCCTCACGATTGGGGGCAGCCGGGGAGCTTACGAGCGCAACTTGCCTATCTTCGAGGCTCTGGCTCCCGGTCTGGGCAGAGGGCAGGCGTGGGTGGGGCCCAGCGGTTCGGGTCATTTCGTCAAGATGGTGCACAACGGGATCGAGTACGGGTTGATGCAGGCTTATGCGGAGGGTTTCGAGTTGTTGTCTGCCAAGGAGGAGTTCGGTCTGGATCTGGGCTTGATTGCGGAGAACTGGCGGAGCGGCAGCGTGATTCGTTCCTGGCTGCTGGATCTTTGCGCCTCGGCGCTGTCGGACGACGGGGAGCTTTCGTCGTTGAGCGGTTACGTTGAGGACTCGGGCGGGGGTCGGTGGACCGTGGATGCGTCCGTGGAGTTGGGGGTTCCTGCGCCTGCGATCACTGCGGCGCTACAGGCCAGGTTCCGGTCTCGTCAGGAGAACCCTCTGAGCGGTCGCATCTTGTCGGCTCTGAGGAACCAGTTCGGGGGGCATTCGGTGAGGCTGGCGGACGGGAGCGGCAAAGGGCCTTGAGGAAGTTGAGCGATCCGCCAGATCTGTCGGCCATGGATCCGGCGATCATGAGCGCGCAGGAGCTGCGGGCGGCGCACGAGAGTCTGTCGGAGTGGCTGGATCGGGCCTACTCTGCGCCTCTTTCGGATGCGCCGGACGACGAGGCTGTGGAGGCTGTGGAGGAGAAGCTGGTGGAGATCAGCCGGGAGCGTCGGGAGCGCCATAGCGACGAGCCTGCGCCGCGGGGCGGTTAGGGCGCGTATGCGCGGTTGATCATTCCTCGTATTTTTCGGGTGTGAGGAGCTCGTAGAACTCGATGCGGCTTTCCTCGGCCAATTCCCTCACCTGCCGCCCCCACTTCCTCACGGCGTCGGGGATCCGGTTTTCCGCTCTGTAGGGCGATTCGAGGCTTGGCGCGGTCCATTCCATGTAGACGCGATCTATCTCTCCTGGGCAGGTGCCCCCGTTGAAGTAGATGCGGGCCTCTTCCCTCTGGCCGGCTTCCTGATAGGCCGCTGCGATCTTTGCGAGCAGCTCGGCGGCCTTGCGCGGTGTGCCCGGCTTCACTTTCCATACGCGCCGAATGAGGTACATGTTTCCTCCCCGTTTTTCACACTTCAGTCAGGCGCTCATCATACCTGAGGGAGGCTGTTTCAAGGTTCGACGCGGCAGTAGTTCCGGGGCGGGGCCTGCTCTTCCACGAAGCGCTACCTGTTACGAATCCTTGATGCACGTATCGCGGGCAGGGGCTATCATTCTCATGATCGATCGGCGAATAGGTTGACTGGACGCGCTTCTTGAAGATTGGCATATTGAGAGAGACGGCGCTTGGTGAGCGGCGCGTGGCCCTCGTACCGGAGAGCGTGGAGCGCTTGGTTCGAGCGGGTCACGAGGTGTTGATCGAGTCCGGCGCGGGCGATGGAGCGAATTTTACGGACGCTGCGTACGAATCGGCGGGCGGCAGCGTCGTCGATGGAGTTGCAATCTCGGCGCAGGCCGCGATAGTTGCGGGGGTGCAGAAGCCTTCGGAGGCCGTGGTCTCGGCTTTGCGGGAAGATACCGTCGTAATCGCGTTGCTGCAGGCTCGGAGCGATCCGGGAGTCGTAAAGTCCCTTGCGGGGCGCAAGGTGTCTGCGCTGAGCATGGAGCTGGTTCCTCGCATTGCTCGCGCTCAGCGGATGGACGTTCTCTCATCGCAGGCTTCTATCGCGGGCTACAAGGCGGTTCTGATCGCGGCCTCTTCTCTTGGCAAGTATTTTCCTATGATGATGACCGCGGCGGGGACGATTCCTCCTGCCAAGGTGCTGGTGCTGGGCGCGGGGGTGGCCGGCTTGCAGGCCATCGCAACGGCGCGGCGGCTGGGTTCGGTGGTGAATGCGTACGATGTTCGCGCTGCGGCTCGCGAGCAGGTGGAGAGTTTGGGTGCGGAGTTCATCGAGGCGCCTGCGCAGGAGGATGCGGAGACGGCGGGGGGGTATGCGCGTGAGCAGTCGGAAGAGGAGCGCGAACGTCAGCGTGAGTTTTTGAAGGGCCACGTTTCGGCGTCTGATGCGCTTATCACTACGGCGGCGGTTCCTGGTCGGCCTGCGCCTCGCATCGTGACGGCGGACATGGTGGATGCGATGCGTCCGGGCAGCGTGATAGTGGATCTTGCGGCGGAGTCGGGTGGTAACGTGGAGGTGACGAGTCCGGGCGAGGTTGTGGAGCGCGGGGGCGTTTCGGTACACGGTCCCCTGAACGTGCCGAGTTCAATGGCGTGGCACGCGAGTACGCTGTACTCTCGCAACGTGTTGTCTCTGCTTGAGCTGATCATAGACCGTGAGGGGTCGCTCAATCTGGATTTTGGAGATGAAGTGATCGCCGCCATGTGCGTGACCCACGGCGGGGAGTTGAGAGGCTTGGAATGACGTCGGCATCATGGGCGCGGCGAGTTTCAGAGGGCTTTGGAGGGCTGACCGTCGGGGTCTGGCGAATGGTCAAGGAAGATGATTGAAGAGCTTCTCGTATCGTTGACGGTGTTCACGCTGGCCACGTTTGTGGGGTACTCGGTGATTACGAAGGTGCCGCCTACGCTTCACACGCCTCTGATGTCTGGCAGCAACGCCATTTCCGGGATAGTGATCGTGGGGGCGCTGATAGTGGCGGTGCGCGAGGGGGGTATGGTGGGTTTGGTGTTGGGTACGCTGTCGGTCGCTCTGGCAACGATGAACGTAGTGGGGGGGTATCTGGTGACGGACCGTATGCTGCGTATGTTCCGCCGTAGTGACGAGGACCGGGGTTGATGATGGAGTCCGTGGTTCTGTCGAATCTGACGGAAGGCGTGTACATAATTTCGGGCGCTCTGTTCATCCTGGGTCTGATCAGGCTGCGTTCCCCTGCGACTGCTCGTTCAGGCAACGTTCTATCTGCGCTGGGTATGTTGCTGGCCGTGGTCTTTACGCTGGTCAACGAGGAGATCATCGGCGTCGAGGGGATGATCATAGGCTTTGCGGTCGGCTCATTGGCCGGGGCTTATCTGGCCAGGCGAGTGCAGATGACGGCGATGCCGCAGATGGTTGCGGTTTTCAATGGTTTTGGGGGCGGAGCGTCTGCCCTCGTTGCGGCTGCGGAGTTGTTCTATCTGAACCGGACGCCTCCGGTGCAGGATTCGGTGACGGTCGTCACGATCATGGCCTCGACGATAATCGGGGCGGTCACGCTGACGGGCAGTTTCATCGCGTTCGGCAAATTACAGGGCCTGGTGGGTTCCCGTCCTACGCTGATCCCGTTCCGCAACGTGATCAATGCGATCCTGCTGGGCGGCGCGCTGGGTCTTGCGGGATTCCTGGTGGTGGAGTTCACGTCGGATGCTGCGGGGGCTGTCTTTAGCGGTCTGAGCCAGGGGGAGTGGATCTTCCTGATCATGGCGGCGCTGGCTCTGACGTTGGGCGTGCTGCTGGTGATACCAATTGGCGGGGCGGACATGCCGGTGGTGATTGCGTTGCTCAATTCGTATTCCGGTCTGGCGGCGGCGGCGGCGGGTTTCGTGCTGGACAACCAGGTTCTCATCGTGGCGGGTTCTCTGGTGGGCGCTTCCGGTCTGATCCTTACCCGGATCATGACGCGTGCTATGAACCGCTCGCTTGCCAACGTGATGCTTGGGGGTTTTGGGGCTGAGGAGGCGACTGGCGGGGGCGATGGCGAGCAGAAGCCTGTTCGCGCGGTGAATGCCGACGATGCGGCTACTGTGCTGGGCTATGCCCGCCTGGTGATCTTCGTACCTGGCTACGGGCTGGCCGTGGCGCAGGCTCAGCACAGCGTGCGTGAGTTGGCGGATCTGCTGAAGTCCAGGAACATCGAGGTTAAGTACGCGATCCATCCGGTTGCGGGGCGTATGCCCGGTCACATGAACGTTTTGCTTGCCGAGGCCAACGTTCCCTATGACGAGCTTTATGACCTGGACGAGATAAACAGCGAGTTTGATCGTGCGGACGTTGCGGTGGTGGTGGGGGCGAACGACGTGGTGAACCCGGCGGCTCGCAATGATAGTTCGAGCCCGATATTCGGGATGCCTATTCTGAATGCAGATCGGGCGCAGTCGGTTCTGGTGCTCAAGCGGTCTATGGCGACCGGTTTCGCGGGGGTTGAGAACCATCTCTTCCACCTGGACAAGACGATGATGTTGTTCGGTGACGCCAAGGAGTCTGTTCAGGCTATGACGGGAGAGGTGAAGGAGCTGTAGGCGGCTTATCGGCTGTTTCTGCGGTATCTCCGCAGCAACCATTTTTCGATTCCTGCGATGACGAGGAAGAGGATTATGGCGATGGCGGAGAGGACGACTATGGCTGCGAATACTCTTGGGGTCTGGAATTGCGGGCCGGAGACTTTCATTAGCCATCCCAGCCCGGCCTGAGCGCCGACCCACTCTCCGACCACGGCGCCTATGACGGACGTGACGGCGGCGACCTTCAGGCCGGACATGAAGTAGGGTACGGCTGCGTGTACGTGCAGCTTGAGGAATAGTTGCGCGCGGTTTGCGCCGAGCGTCCGCAGCACGTCTACGACCTCGCGGTCGGTGGAGCGTAGGCCGTCGACGAGGTTTACGACTATCGGAAAGAACGATATTAGGGCTACGACTATGACCTTGGAGGTTATCTCCGGCCCGACCCATACCAGTAGGAGGGGAGCGATGGCGATGTATGGGATGGTTTGTGAAGCTATGATGAATGGGTATATGGAGCGTTCGAGGAGCCTCGATGAGGCTACGGCGGCTGCGAGAAGGATTCCGGCTGCGGCTGCGAGAGCGAAGCCCAACAGCACCTCGGTCAGGGTGGTAGCGGCGTGGTCGATGAGCAATCCTCCGGAGGAGACCAGTTCTCGGACGATGACGCTTGGCGCGGGCAGGAGCCAGCGCTGTACGTCTAGCATCCAGACGAGGCCTTCCCATAGCGCTATTGCCGCGGCGGCGAGCAGGGCCGGAGGCGTCCAGTCACGGATGAGGCCAAGGTAGACCCTGGGCGAACGGGTGTGGTCGTGCAGTTCGGGGGGGGTCATTGCCAGGGGGCTTGCAGCGAGTGGATCAGGGCGCTCTTGAGGGCTATGAAGGGGGGGTCGGCCGCGGCGGCCTGGCTGCGCGGGCGCGGGAGGGGTACGTGGAACTGGGCGGCGATTGCGCCGGGTTGGCCGCGGAGTACAAGCACTCTGTCGCTGAGCAGGATCGCTTCTTCGACGTCGTGGGTTACGAGTATCACCGCGGTCTTCTGTCGGTCGAGCACGCTTGTTAGCCAGGCCTGAAGTGCGGAGCGTGTGATGGCGTCGAGCGCTCCGAATGGTTCGTCGAGCAGGAGTACTCGTCTTTCCGGCAGCGTGGCCCTAAGCAGGGCCGCGCGTTGGCGCATTCCGCCTGAGAGCTGCCAGGGACGTTGATCGAGTACGTCGGTCAGACCGAATCGTTCAGCAAGGGCGGCGGTCTTTCGGTTTGCCTCTTGCTTCGCCTCGCCCTGTAGCTCAAGGCCGATTCTTCCGTTTTCGAGCACTGTGCGCCAGGGGAGTAGCAGGTCCTGCTGGTGCATGTACGCAATTCGGCCGAGTCTTTCGAGCTGGGGGTCTCCTTCGATGGCGACGGCGCCTGCGGAGGGGGATTCCAGGCCGGCGATGACGTTTAGCAGGGTGCTCTTGCCCGACCCGCTTGGTCCTATGACGGCTATGAATTCCCCTTCCCGGACGGAGAAGTTCACGTTTTCGAGGACGTGGAGGGGGGCTTCTCCTCGCCGTCTGGGTGGATAGGACTTGGCCAGTCCGCGCACGTCGAGGAGGGGGGGGGACGTCCATGGGGTCATGCTCTCGCGCCAGGCGCGGGGGCGAACCGTCATGTTGACGTGCGGCGGTCAAACGTTTCCCTCCGCTGGCATTACCCAGATCAGGTTCAGGGGTCGGCAGGGTTGCAGTCTGCCCTCTCAGCCCGGCTCTCCGGGCTCCCCCGCTGTCTCTACTTGCGGCTCGGCTGCGTGTCTTTGGCTCAGCCCGGTCTTTCCCGGTCTGGGGTCGGCGAGTCCCTATGGATCTGTGAGTGTAACCGGCCAAAGTTGCCGAAAGTTGGGGCGAGTCTGGCAGGGGCCGGTTGGGGTGTCAAGCGGGGATCTGCGCCTTGCGATTTGCCGGTTGCGCCGACTGGGGATAGAATGCGCCGCACTTCCAGCAAGTTTCGGCGGGAGCCCGTGCACACGGCGCCCTGGTTCATACGGTGAAAAGCCTTGTCCGATCCAGTTCTTTCGCCCCGGGAACGGTTCATATCCTCGATTTCCGCCCCTGACGGCGAGATCAGCCTGGCTCGCGCTGCGCTCTACGCTGCAGCGGAGGAGGAGCCTGGTCTCGACGTGGTGGCCTATCTGGGCCACATAGGTTTGCTTGCACGCCGTGCCCGCAAGCGGCTGCCGGGGCGTCATACCGTTTACGACGCTATTCATTCGATCAACGAAGTGCTGTATGAGAGGGAAGGTTTTCGGGGCAACGGGGAGAGCTACTATGACCCCCGGAACTCTCTTCTGAACCACGTGATCGACAGCAAGAAGGGCATCCCCATAACTCTTTCGATAATCTATTCCGAGGCGGCCAAGCGGTTGGGATACCGTCTCAGGGGGATCGGTATGCAGGGCCACTATCTGCTGGCTGCCGGGCAAGGTTCCTCTGAGATCTTCATAGATCCTTTCAACAACGGCGGTCTCCTATCTCGCCGAGAGTGTCTTGCACTGGCTCTTCGCGGCAACCCTGCGCCGAAGGTGCGGCGCGACGTTCTGGCGAAGCGCCTGCTGCCGGTGTGTGACGAGCGTAGTACTCTCCGGCGTCTGCTTACGAACCTGAAGCTGGCTTATGGCAAGAAGAGAGACTTCACCCGCGCTCTGAAGTGTGCGGAGAGGATCCAGTTGCTGGATCCTCAGGACTGGCGCAATCTGAGCGATCTTGGGCGGTTGCAGGCTGAGGTTGGTGAGTACTCGAACGCGGTGAACTCTTTCGAGGCTCTCCTGGAGCGTGCGCCATCGAACGCGGACACTAGCCGGGCTGAGAACGCGCTGAACCAGCTCAGGGCTATGAACAAGGGCGTCTGATCCTTCTGATCCGGCCCTTTCCAAATCCGCGCTGCGGCTTTTTGCGTAATACGGGAAGGTCGGCCTGATACGCTTGATCGTGCTGTTGGCGGCTGCGATGCGATGCGTCGCGGGTCGTTGACCGGCGCTCTACAAGCGGGCCCATTCGGGGTAAAGGGCGGCAGGTGAATTACGAGGATCTTTCAGACCTGGACTTGCTGGAGCGGGTTACCGAGAGGGACGCAGCGGCTTTGTCGGCTCTATATGACCGGTATGGGCGCAGGGTTTTCGCTCTGGGTGCCCGGATATTAAATGATCCGATTTCGTGCGAAGAGGTGACTCAGGACGTATTCCTCAGCATCTGGCGCAGGAGCGCGAGCTACAACCCTGGCAAGGGCCGGTTTACGACCTGGCTGTTCAGCATTGCGCATAACCGCGCGATCGACGAGCTTCGCCGCCGCCGCCGCTACGGGGGTACGTACAGCGACGACATAGACGCGCACCTCGATATTTCATCGGACGACTCCTCGCCGGACGAGTGGGCGGTGGCGCAAAGCGAGTACGCGATGGTTAGAAACGCGCTGGATACTCTGCCTCCTCCGCAGCGCGCGGTGGTTGCTCTTGCGTACTTCCATGGTCTGACGCAGGTTGAGATTGCGCGGAAGCTGGAGCAGCCGCTGGGGACTGTGAAAACGAGGATGCGCCTTGCGTTGAAGAAGCTGCGGACGGCTCTGGAGCCCCGAGTAGGCCTTGCGAATCATGAAATCGGGTGACATCCGGGATTCCTCCTTCGAGGACCTTGCGGCGTTTGCGCTGAATGCGCTGGACGAGGACGAGCGCGCGGCGGTCGAGGCGCTGCTCGCGGAGTCCGCGGAGGCGAGGTCTGAGCTGCGCGAGTTGTTGGAAGGCGCGGAGTCTCTGGGTGCGTTGCTGCCCGCGGTAGAAATGCCCCCCGGAATGAGGGGGCGCGTCATGGCGGTCGCGGGGCGCGATGGGCCGATCAATACCGTGGATGGATTGGGTGAACGGAGGCCGAGCCTTCAGCCTGACGCGTGGGAGCGAATACGGGGCTTGTTCAGACCTGCCCGGTTGGCGTTGGCGTCAGCGGTAGCGGCGTTGATCGCTGCGGCGGCTCTGGCCGGGTTCTTTGGGATCCAGACTTCCAACCTTCAACAGGAAACTGAGAGGCTGGTGGGGGAGGTGGATTCGCTGGGGTCTGAACTGATAACAGAGAAGGCGTTGATGGCGGAGATCGAGCAGAGTTTGGCAAGTTTCCAGAGTGAGTTTGCTTCGAATGAGATCGAGAGCGGCCAGCGTGAGGCTGAGATTTCCAATCTTCGACAGACCAACGAGGCTCTGCAGAATGCCCTGCGCGATCAGATGTGGTTGACTTACGTGTCCGCTAACCGTTCCTGGCAGGCCGCGGACTGGCTTACGGGGGGCGTTTCTGCGCCGAAGGCTCATGCGACTATCGTGGTGAAGCAGGACACTCAGGAGGCGGCTCTCATGGTGGCCGGTCTCACCCAACTCCAGCCGGAGAGGGTGTACCAGTTGTGGTTGACTTCCGGCGAGGAGATGACGCCTGTGGTCAGCTTCCAGGTGAACGAGGCCGGTGCCGCGCGCGTTCCATTCACGTTCAGCGGCAACATATTTTCGTACGATGGGGCCGTGGTAACCGTGGAGACGGGGCAGAACTCTCTGGCGCCGAGCAGTTACCATGTGCTGGGAACAGAGTCTCGCTAGCGAGCGGCGGCGTTTCTTCCTCCGCCGATGCAGAGCGGTTACCAAGTTCCTCGGCCGCGGGCATGGTAGCGGGGCGGGATCCTGCGGGACATGAGCGGCGCAGGCAGCGCTGCAAGGATTGGCAAGTGCACGTGCGATTTTCCGGGTCGGTGAAGCGCTTACCGGCGGTGGGTGTATCTTCTGCCTGCGCAAGGGGCTTCAAGGCGGCGTGCGTCCTTGCGGCGGGTTTGTGGTCGCTTCTTCTGGCGTCCTGTGCCGGTGAGGCTGCTCCTACGCCCACGCCTACGCCTGTGCCTATCGGCGCCTCGGAGGCGATAGCGCGTGCGGCGGCGATCATGGGACAGGCGAGTTCGTTTCGATTTGCGCTTACCCACCCGGTGGGCGAGACGAATCTGGTGGGGGGTCTTGTGCTGGACGAGGCGAGAGGCGCGTTTGTGTCACCGGACAGTTTGGCGATATCGGCAGATACCAGCATGGGCCGGTTGTTCGTAGAGGTCGAGGCTGTGGCGATAGGCGATGATGCCTGGGTTACGAACCCGCTGACCGGCGAATGGGTGGATACGTCGGCAGGAGATAGCCTGTTCGCATTTTTCGATCCCTCTAGCCTGGTTGCAAACATATTGGGGCTCGTGCGGGACATAGAGTATGCGTCCGTTCCCGTTGCGGGCGGAGCTGTGGTCTTGAACGCGGCTATCAGCGCGTATGCGTTGAGCGATCTGGTGGGCGAGGTGGTCGATACGAACGATCTGGAACTGGAGATCAGGCTGGACGCGGATACCTTTGCGCTGAAGAGGGTGCGTATTTCCGGTCAGATCCAAGAAGCCGACGGGCCGGACGCGGTCCGTGTAATCGAGATCACGGACCTCAATTCCGAGATAGTGATCGAGCCTCCGACGTAGAGTCCCGCGCCAGGCGCAAGGAATCGCCGGGGCGGTTGGTCTGCCGGAGTCAGGATTTGCAGGATTGAAGGGTGCGGGAATCATAGGCGGGACGGCGACGGCGGCGAGGCTTCTTTGCTTCCGCGCCCGGGTTTGGGGATTTAGAGAGTAGGGAATTAGATGATCCGGTCCGGTCTGAGCGCGATATAGGGTCTGTTGGGATCCATCTGGCCATACGCGCGGATTCTGCCGCTCTGTGCCGGGGTGTTCCTTGCCGCGGACGATCAGACGGTGATCGTCACGGTGTTGCCGGAGATAATGGCTGACTTCAGGCTTGGGTCTTCGGAACTGGGTCGGGCGTCGTGGGCCGTTACGGGTTACCTGATTGGCTTCACGGCTGCGATGCCGCTGATGGGTCGAATTGCGGACCGCTTCGGCTACCGGTCGGCGTTCATTGGAGCTCTGTCGGTTTTCGCTCTGGGCTCGGTTGCGGTCGCTCTGAGCGCCGTCGTGCCTGAGCGGCTGGGCATGGATCCTCAATTTTCCTGGATGGTGGGTGCGCGTGTGTTCCAGGCGGCCGGCGGCGGGGCGCTCATACCGATTGCGATAGCGAGTGCGGGTCTTCTTCCTGCGACTGCCAACCGCGCGGTGGCCTACGGACTGATAGGAGCGAGCGCGGAGGCCGGCGGGGTTATGGGGCCTCTGTGGGGAGGAGCGATCACGCAGGCGCTGTCGTGGGAGTGGGCGTTCTGGCTGAATATCCCGCCGGTAATGGGGGTTGCCGCGCTTTCCTGGTGGATGCCGGTTGGCCGCAAGCGCCGCGCCGGGGTGGATCTGGTGAGCGGGGCGTTGTTTGCGGGGTTGCTGAGCCTTACGACGCTTGGGTTGATGCGCATCGGCGAGCCGGACGGGTTGATGGGGGCCTATCTGGCCGGTGCGTGCGCTTCCGGCACTCTTTTGATCTACAGGCACCGTCGAGTCGTAGATCCGCTGATACCCAGGGGCTTGTTGTCGCGGTTGAATTTCGCTTCCGCGGGGATGGCTCACGTGCTGATTGGGTCTGCGCTGATCATCGGCATGATAACGGTGCCGTTGACTGCCAACGCGGTTCTGTCGGCGTCTCCGCTCGAGGGCGGTCTGCTGCTGCTGCGAATGACGGCGGCCATAGGGGCAGGGGCGCTCATTGGCGGGGCGGCTACGCAGCGCTGGGGGGCTCGCGCTCCTGCGATTATTGGGCTCTTGCTGGCGACGGCGGGGTTTTCCCTGATGTCCCGTTGGAGCGCGGAGGCTGCGGATCCGTGGATGACGGTGCATTTGGCGGCGACGGGTTTGGGGTTCGGTTTGCTGGCGGCGCCGATTGCAGAGAGAGCGCTGCACAACGTGGAGGAGGGTGACCGGGGTGTTGCGTCGGCGCTGGTGACGGTGGCTCGCATGGTTGGCATGACGTTGGGATTGGCGGCAATGACGGCTTGGGGTACGGTTCGGTTCGAGGATTTGGTGTCGCATTTGCCCGTGTTTCCGACAGATCCGGAGGTGCAGTGCCAGGTGACGGAGGATACGATTGCTGCGGCGTTGACGGTGTTCCGGGCCTTTTTCGCCGCGGCTGCGGTTCTTTGCGCTTTTGCGATTGCGCCGGCTGCGGCGATGACGATGAAATCGGGAGCAGGGCGGCCAAGAGGGGGCGAGAAGGTTGACGGCCCGCGTTGTACCGAGTAAAAGAGCGTGACAGGAGTTTCTACATGACCATTTCCGACCCGAAGGCGTTCCAATCAAGCGCTGTCAAACCGGCGGACTTCGACAGTTTCTGGGAAGATACGCTTGGGCGGGCTGCCAGCGTTCTTCTCAGGCCTCGGCTTGAACCGATGCCCATGCGCTCGACGCCTGAGATAGAGGTGTTCGAGGCCCGCTACAACAGTTACAGGGGGCTTGAGATAGCGGGCTGGTACGCTCGTCCGCGCGATTTCGATGGGAAGTTGCCTGGGATGTTGTACGTTCCCGGTTACGTGAGCGAGCCGAAGTTGCCGAACGACCTGGCGCTTCAGGGGTACGCTTCGTTCTCGGCTGCGCCGCGGGGCAAGCTACGGAGCAACTCGGTGTTCAATCCCGGCTACCCTGGGTTGCTGGTGCACAACATCCATGACCGCGACCCTTACGGATATCGGGGTTTCTACCTGGACGCGCTGCGAGCGTTCGATTTTCTGGCGGGTCTGGATGAGGTGGACGAGACTCGCATCGGGGTGCAGGGGTCGAGTCAGGGCGGCGCTCTCACTTTGCTGGTGTCGTCGATGCGCCCTGAGCGTGTGGCTGCGGCGTCCGCGGGCGCTCCGTATCTGTGCTCGATGATGGACTCGGCGTCTCTGACGCGTTCTTATCCGTACGAGGAGATCAACGAGTATCTTCGTGCGTACCCGGAGCGTGAGCATGCGGTGAGGAACACGTTGAACTACTACGACATCCACAATTTCGTGGACAGGATCGTGTGCCCTATCATCGTGAACATCGGGCTGCGGGATGACGTGTGCCCTCCTGAGACGGGTTACGCCGTCTTCGATCAGATCGGCGGGACTGAGAAGAAGCTTTACGCCTATGAGAACTGCGCGCATGACGCGGGTTCGGGCGTCGGTCACGCGGGGGTGATCGACGAGTTCATGGCGAGTCACCTTGCGCCGGTTCGCGTGGGAGGAAACTGATGAGCGGCAACCTCGATGCACAGGAGCTTATGAGCTACTGGCGAACGGTTGGTTATGAGGTCTCCGCTCTGGCGGGGAGCGGCGTTGAATCGGAGGTGTTGGAGCGCCACTCGGACGAGTCCACGGTGACTCACGGGGTTCGTTTCGAGGGCATCGGCGGGTACCCGCTGTTCGCCTATTATTCCCTTCCCCGTGAGGGCGGTCCTTTCATTCCGTTGTTCCATGCGCCGGGTTACGGCAGCGTGGTGGGTGTTCCGACGGTGGAGCGCAGGTCTCGCTATGCGGTGATGGCTTTGTGCCACCGGGGGCAGCGCCATTCGGACAAGTTCTACCGCGCGGCGTATCCCGGTCTGCTTACGGATGGCCTTCCGGGGGCCGGGTCTTATGTTTGGCGAGGGGTGGTTGCGGACTGTCTGCGAGCGATCGACGTGCTACTGTCTCGCCATAACGTGGATGGCCAGCGCCTGGCGATCTCGGGAAACGACCTTGGGGCTCTGGCCGCGGCCTTGCGTCCTGCGAAGTCTTTGCTGGTCGTGACTCCCCTGATATTCACCAGGCTAGCTGAACGCGCCGGCTCTACGGACGCGTACCCGCTGCAAGAGATAAACGACTATCGGCGCACGTGTCCCGACAGGTGGGAAGAGGCCAAATCGACGCTTGGTCTGTTCGATCCTTCTGCTTTGGCGGGGGACATCAGCGCGAACACGATGGTGGCGTGCACCGCGGGGGAGAAGGAGGCGGCGGCGTCTTTGGCGGGGCGCGTGTCCGGCGAGTCGGAGGTTTACGTCAACACCGGCTACGGGTACCTGGATCACAAGGCTCAGGAGGATTGGCTGTCGGCTTCTACCGGGGCGCCTCTCAGCGACGGGCCTTTCTTGCCGCGCGGTTTTTCCTAGCTTTTTCCTAGCTGACGACGGGGGTGTTGGCCAGGGCGGATCACGATCCGACCCTACGCCAGACCTATTCCATGCCAGCGCAGGGGGTTGTCAGGGCGGATCACGATCCGACCCTACGCCAGACCTGTTTCCTGCCAGCGCAGGGGGTTGTTGGACGCTCTGCTATCGTCCGGTTGGGCCGAAGCGTTCAGTTCGGATGGACTCCGGCCTGCGTCCGGCGTCGACGAGGATGTTGGCGGTCAGTTCCACGAAAGAGGCGGGGCCGCATACGTAGGTCCATCCGCGGTCGTCGAGGTCTCGGGTCACTTCTTCGAGCATCGTTTCGTCGATGCGTCTGCTATACCCCTTCCAGCCGTCGGGTGGGGATCTGGTGAGGGTGTGCCATATGGCGGCGTTGGGGTCGCTGGCGTCCATGTCGTCGAGTTCGGCTCTGTAGATCACGTCGTGCATGGAGCGGGAGGAGTACAGGAGGGTTGCCCGTACTCGTCTTGCGGCGATGGCGCGATGTCTGAGTATGGACATGATGGGAACTATTCCGGAGCCTGCGGCTAGCAGGAGCAGCGGCCCTCCCATGTTGGAGTTCCAGGTAAAGGGTCCTCCGATGGGGCCTCTTACTTCGAGTCGGTCTCCGGGTCGGACGATTTCGTGGAAGAAGGGTGAGACTTCGCCTTCGGGTATGAGTTCTACGGTGATGTCTATGGCGCCTGTACGTTCGGGCGGGGATGCTATGGAGTAGCTACGTTGGGCCTGGAAGCCGTCCGGGGCGGTTAGCCTTACGTCGAAGTGCTGCCCGGCTATGAAAGGGCGCCATGCGGGTAGTTCGAGGGTCAGGGTCTTGGCGCGGTATGTTTCGTCGATGACGTTTGAAACGAGCGCGGTCTGCCATGGTCCTGGTCGGTTTGCGCGCTCGTGCATCAGGTTTGTCGGGCCAGTGGTTTCGGCCTTCCGGTTCTAGTCGTATGAGTAGCGTTGTTCTTTCCAGGGGTCTCCGTACATGTGGTATCCGTATGCTTCCCAAAATCCGGGTGCGTCTGCGTGCATGAGCCTTATTCCTCGGACCCATTTGGCGGATTTCCAGAAGTATAGGTGTGGTACCAATAGGCGCGCGGGGCCTCCGTGTTCCGGGCGCAGCGGGGCGCCGTCGTACTGGTGGGCGACCATGGCCTTGCCGTCGATGAGGTCTTTGAGGGGCAGGTTGGTGGTGTACCCGCCATCGCAGAAGGCCATGACGTATCCATCGCGGGATTCCATGCCTGCGGCCTGTAAGAGGGTGTCTATGGTGACGCCCTTCCATTCGGTGTCGAGTTTGGACCACTTGGTGACGCAGTGGATGTCGGTTGTGATGGCGGTTTGCGGGAGGGCCAGGAATTCCTGCCACGTCCAGGCTGCGAGTCTTGCGCCCTGGTTTTCGATGGCAAAGGTCCACTTGTCGAGGTCTACGCGCGGGGTTGGGCCTGCGGAGAGTACGGGGAAGCCGTTTTCCAGGTACTGCCCCGGGGGCAAGGGTCTGTGGGGTTGAGGTCGTTTTCGTCCAAAGAACCCTCTGGTCAGCATATGGTCACCACCGGCTTTGCTATGTGGCTTTTAGTTGGGATGGGCGCAGGGTGCCCGCGCCGTTCGCGCGATTATATCGTCATGACTTGCGGCTTCGGGAAAGTTATAGTGTTGCCCGAATCGGACTGTATGCGATGAAAGGCTTGGCAGGAGCGCGGCATGAGGCTTGAGAACAGGGTATCGATAGTAACGGGGGCCGGTAACGGCATAGGCCGTGCGATAGCGGAGCTTTTTTCGCGTGAGGGTTCTCGCGTAGCGGTTGCCGACATCGAGGACGATGCCGGTCGGGCGACGGTGGATGCGATCGTTTCGTCTGGCGGGAGCGCGATGTACGTTCACGTGGACACGTCGGATCGGTTGAGCGTGCGGGAGGGTGTGATGAAGGTTGCGCAGCGGTTCGGTCCTGTGGACACGCTGGTGAACAACGCAGCGGCCTTCGTCTTTGGTGGCGTGGAGGATGTTTCGGACGAGGATTGGGCGAAGGTTATGGGTGTCAACGTGGTGGGTTATGCCAACTGCGTGCGGGAGTCGCTTCCTCACATGAGGTCTGTTGGGCGAGGGTCAATCGTGAACATCGCCTCTGTGAGCGCCTTCATCGCTCAGCCGGAGTTCGTTCCGTACAACGCTTCGAAGGGCGCCGTGGCTCAGTTGACTCGCTGCCTTGCGATGGACTTGGCGAAGGACAACATCCGGGTGAACGCGGTTTGTCCCGGGGCGACGCGGACTCGTGCGACGGACCGTCACATTGCGTCTCTGGGGCTGGATCCGGAGCAGGCGTATTCCGATTTTGCTCAGGATTCTTTGATGAAGCGTATGGGGCGGCCTGATGAGATTGCCCACGGGGCGCTTTTCCTGGCTTCGGATGATGCGTCTTTCATGACGGGGGCTCAGGTGGTGATCGACGGAGGGGCATCCATCGACTGAGTTGCGCGGGGGCGATTCGCGAATCGCCCCTACCACGGTGTTGCCGCTCGCGCGTGGGAGGCAGTTGGTTATTCCTGGACGATCGGGATCACGTGCAGGGCCAAGAGGGCGATGCCGACTATGAGCGCGGCCCATTGCAGTAAGAAACCCCAAGCGCTGAGTATCAGGAACTTCGGCGCCACCTTCACGGTAAAGGCGAGGCTGAGCGTGGCCCATGCGGCAGTGGCGAGGTATTCCTGATCCCGCAGGGCTATGAGGGCGGCCGCGAGGAAGAGTACGGCTGCGACTATTTCAAAGATGGATGGTTTGTAGAGGAGTCCCATGGGGTGTTTCGTTCTCCTGAACGGTTGGCGAGGTATCCGGCCTCACGGGTAGGGTGTTTCGGCTGTGGGGGATCCGGCTGTGCGGCGGCTGTTTCAGAGGGCGATGGTTTGTTCTACCAGTTGGTGAAGGCTCCGTCCTCGCGGTAGAGGCGGGTGGGCCAATCCTGTGGGGTGTATCGGGCCTGCTCGGCGGCTTCGACGTCGAAGTCGACGCCGAGTCCCGGTTCGTCGGGGCAGAATGCGTATCCGTCTTTCCATTGGATTTGCTTTGGGAAGAGGCTGGTTGCAAAAGAGCCCGGTCTTCTGGGCATTTCCTGCACTCCGACGTTCGTGGAGGCCATGCATAGTGAGACGCAGGCGGCTGCGCTGACCGGTCCGAGTGGGTTGTGGGGCACGATGTCGATGTAGTGCGTTTCGGCCCAGTGGGTGATCTTGAGGGCTTCCGTGAGTCCTCCGACTATGCATAGGTCTATTCGTGCGTAGTTGATGAGTTCCTCTTCGATGACTTCCCTGAACGGCCATCTGGATGCCCACTGCTCTCCTGCTGCGATGGGCAGCGATACGTGTCTGGCGAGGTTTCTGTAGCTTCCGGGGTTTTCGGATCGGATGGGGTCTTCGATGAAGAAGGGTCTGAATTCTTCGAGCCACTTGCACATTTGTATTACGTGCGGCGGGTCGAGTCTGGTGTGTACGTCGAGGCACATTTCGATTTCGGGGCCGACGGCTTCCCTTACGGCTCTCATCTGTTCGACTGCGATGACCATGGACTTGCGGGGTTCCAGTACGGCGGTTCCCACGGCTTCGAATTCGCCTGAGGTTTCCGGTTGTCCCCAGCGTACGAATTTCCAGCCTTCATCGACGAGTCGGCGCGAGTTGTCGACGAGGGCCTGCGTGGTGGGGCCTTGTGCGTGGGGGTAGCAGACCACTTTTCGTCGCACCGGGCCTCCGAGCAGTTTATAGACGGGCAGTCCTGCGGCTTTCCCCTTGATGTCCCACAGGGCTATGTCTATGGCGCTTATGGCGCATGAGTAGACTTTATCTGCGGGGAAGAAGCCTGCCCGGAACATGAGTTGCCATAGTCTTTCGGTTTCCCATGGGTCTTGTCCTATGACGAGTTCGCTGAGGTGTTCTACGGCGTTGGCTACGGCGATTCCCCAGTTCTTGATTCCGGATTCTCCGAGCCCGTATATTCCGGCGTCGGTATCGACTCTGACTATGAAGTATCCCCTGCCCTCTTCATCCGTGACCGGGAACGTTCTGATTTGGGTTACTTTCATGTCGGGTCTCCGCAGTCTGTAGAAGTTGCCGTTGGCGCTTTTCGTCCGGCCAATTTATACCAGAGAGCAGGGGGTCTTGCGTTGCATCTGCGGCTCGACCCGGCGCTTGCAAGGGAGACGCGGGGAGGGGGGACTCAGGCGCCGCGAGGGCGCTCCTCATGACCGCTGAACGTCACGCGCCGGCGCTGTGGGGACTCAGGCGCCGCGAGGGCGCTCCCCTGCCGGCGGGCTTTGACGGCTGCCGCTGCACTACTCTCTTCCGGGGGTCTGTTCGCGTCGCGCAATGTTGACATCGCCATTACGTCTGGCTCCATGCTCTAGCGGATTGAATCTGCTGCTATGGTAGGATTGAGGCGCCGGGGAGATCCGGTTTGGTGAGCATCACGGGTTCGGTGCCTTCGGCAGGGGCGCCAATTTTGGATAGTTCAGAGTTCCATGAATAGCCATGACCAACCGTTGTATGCGTAACGGTCTCGTATATTTGCTGATCGCGGTGGCCATCGTGACGGTCTTCCTGCTCTTCTTCAGGGAGCCTTTGGGCGGGGGTGAGGAGCTGGACATAACCTCAGTGATCGAGTTGGCTCGCGGCAACACGAGCACGGATCGAATAGCGATAGAGGTGAGGGGGGATTCGCTGAAGGTGACTCACGGCGAGCGGGTGTTCAGGTCTCGCAAGGAGTCTGGGTCGAGCTTGGTGGAGTTGATGAACGAGGCGGGTGTTCCCCCGTCGGCGTACTCGGTGGACGTGAAGGGATCCAGCGGTCTGAGCAGTTTCTTCGGCGTGTTGGTGAGTTTTCTTCCTCTGATCCTCTTCGGCGGGATCTTGCTCTTCATGATGCGCCAGGCGCAGGGCAGCAACAACCAGACCTTGAGTTTTGGCCGCAGCCGAGCGCGCATGTTCGTGGGCACGAAGGCTACGGTGACGTTCTTCGACGTTGCGGGTGTGCCTGAGGCCAAGCAGGAGTTGGAAGAGGTTGTGGAGTTTCTGAAGTATCCGGAGCGTTTTCAGGCTCTTGGCGCACGCATACCCAGGGGGGTTCTTCTCGTGGGGCCTCCCGGTACTGGCAAGACGCTGCTGGCTCGTGCGGTTGCCGGGGAGGCGGGTGTTCCCTTCTTCTCGATCAGCGGCTCTGAGTTTGTGGAGATGTTCGTGGGGGTTGGGGCGTCACGGGTGCGCGATCTCTTCGAGCAGGCGAAGCGTCATTCTCCATGCATAGTCTTCGTGGATGAGATCGATGCGGTGGGGAGGCATCGGGGCGCCGGGCTGGGCGGCGGACACGACGAGCGCGAGCAGACCCTGAACCAGATTCTGGTGGAGATGGATGGTTTCGACACGGCGACGAACGTGATCGTGGTGGCTGCGACTAACCGGCCGGACATTCTGGATCCGGCGCTGCTTCGCCCTGGCCGCTTCGACCGTCGCGTGATCCTGGACAACCCCGACATTCGCGGTCGGACGGCGATTCTGGACGTTCACTCGAAGGGCAAGCCTATCGAGAAGAGCGTGGAGCTTGGGAACATAGCGAAGCAGACGCCTGGTTTTTCGGGCGCTGATTTGGCGAATCTGATCAATGAGGCGGCTCTTCTTGCTGCGCGGCGTAACAAGAAGTCGATAGATTTCGACGAGTTGACGGAGGCTATCGACCGCGTTGTTGCGGGTCCTGCTCGTAAGAGCCGTGTGATAAGCGATCGTGAGCGCGAGCTTACGGCTTATCACGAGGCCGGCCATGCGTTGGTGGCGTATCACATGCCTGGCGCGGACATGGTTTGGAAGATTTCGATTGTGTCTCGCGGGCAGATGGGCGGTTACACGCGCTATCTTCCTGAAGAGGACCGCTACCTTCAGACGCTGAAACAGTTCACGGCGATGATTTCGACTGCGATGGGCGGCAGGCAGGCGGAGGTGATCAAGTTCGGCGAGGTGACGACCGGGGCCAGCAACGACATCGAGGTGGCGACTCGGATGGCCCGTCAGATGGTGACCCGCTACGGAATGAGCGACAAGCTTGGGATGCGGTCATTCGGTAGGCGTCAAGAGGCTATCTTCCTGGGCCGCGAGATTTCGGAGGAGCGGGATTACAGCCTGCGAACGGAGAATGTCATAGATAATGAGGTCAACCGTCTCCTGAACGAGGGCCGCGACAGGGCCCACAAGATTTTGCAGGAGAACGTCGAGCAGCTGGACAATCTATCTCAGTTCCTGCTCGAGTACGAGACTATAGACGGGGACCAGATGCGGGCGTTGCTGGAGGGCGGCGACCCGCTTGCGGTACGGGGCGGCAAGCCTGAGCCCGATCCCGAGCCGACCGGTGAGGATCGCGTCGAGGGCGAGCGGCGTACTCCCGCGGCGGACCCCGAACCTCAGACGCTTTGATCGCCTGGCTCGATGGCCGGGCATACTGAATTGCGCCTCTGCACGGGAGGGAGCGACGCGCCATGCCGCCAGTCTACGAGGGAAAGGCTTGGAAGATAGAACGTTTCGTTTCCGGCTTCTCCAACAACGCCTACCTGATCACTTCCATTCCGACGGGTATGAGCGTGATCATCGACACCCCGGCCCGGCCGCGCGATCTGATAGCCGCGGCCAGTCAAACGACGGTGCGGGGGATACTCATCACGCATAACCACTGGGATCACCTGCAGGGGTTCGACGAGGCGCTGCAGTCGTTCCGGGCGCCTGTGGGAATCGGGGCGCGAGACGCTGCGGCGATAGAGGGCAAGGCTCTTGCTGGGCTGCTGGACGTGTCGGACGGGGCTCACGTGGACGTTTGCGACTTCAGCATCAGGGCGTTGGAGACGCCGGGGCACACTCCGGGGTCCACGTGCTACGTGCTGGGGGGCGAGATCGGGCAGGGAGAGACTCCGCACGTGTTCACGGGGGATACGCTGTTTCCTGGCGGGCCTGGGAAGTCCCGGAGTCCTGAGGCTCTTGAGCAGTTGATAGATTCGATCACGGGTAAGTTGTACTCGCTGCCGGACGAGGCGGTGGTATTGCCCGGTCACGGGGAGTTCACGTCGATAGGCCGTTCCAAGTCGGAGTACCTGGCGTTCACTGAGCGCGGTCGTCCGCCGGGTCTGTACGGCGACGTCACCTGGTCGGGCGCCTGAGTCTGGGCGGCCCTCGTGTCCAAGGCGCCCTGGAAACCTCTGGACGTGGGTCTGGGGGTTTTGTTTTCCGCTGTTGCGATCGTCGCGGTGACGCTGGTTGCGAGCGTTTTCATTCAGCCACTCGGGCCGAACGGAGCGGATCCCTTTCCCGATTCAGAGGGGTTGCTTGGGGTTCCGCTGGTCTTTGTGCTGTCCGCAGTCGCTCAGGGCGCGTTCCTCGTTGGGGCGCTGATTTTTTCGGTATCGAAGTATGGGGTGGGGGTATCGCATCTGGGATTTGTCCGGCCGCTGGGCAGGTTTCCCTACGTGTTCGCCCTGGGTGCGTGGCTTGCGGGTCTTGCCGGCGTGTTCCTGTGGAGTTTGGCGGTCGAATCGTTGAACGTGGAGTGGCTGATACCGCCGGACAATGCCCGTGAGACGCTGGAGCAGGTTGGCGGCTCTCTGGCGGTTACGTTTCTTCTGGTAGGCGTTTGGGCGCCGGTGACGGAGGAGGTTTTCTTTCGGGGCTTTGCGCTGCAGGGCCTGTTGCATCGTTACGGGCGGGTCGGCGCGGTGATACTCAGTTCCGGGCTGTTCGCGTTGTTCCACATAGATCCGGCGTTGTTTGCGCCGACCTTCATACTGGGTCTTACGCTGTCCTGGGTGTATCTTCGCACGGGTTCGATCTGGCCTTGCATCTTCGTTCACGGGGTTCACAATACTTTGGCGGTCACGCTGGCCAAGTGGTCGGGGGCGCTTGCCTCGGCGTAAGATGACGTTGTGTTGAGCAATTCGATCGAAAAAGCGTTTTTGTCTGCTCGCGCGGAGGGTCGCGCCGGTCTGGCGGCTTTCGTTACTGCTGGGCACCCTCGTCCGGATCTGACTCCGGGCATAGTGAAGGCGGTTGCGGAGGCCGGGGCTGATGTGATCGAGTTGGGCGTGCCTTTCAGCGATCCTCTTGCGGAGGGTCCGACGATCCAGAAGTCCAGCCACGATGCTCTGACTGCGGGCGCGACGCCTGCGGGTTGCATCGAGGCTGCCAGACGCGTTCGCGCGCTTGGCGTTGAGACGCCTCTGGTGTTGATGGGTTACTACAATCCCATTCTGTCCATGGGGTTGGGCCGGTATTGCGAGGAGGCTGCGTCTGCGGGGGTTGACGGACTTATCACGCCGGATCTTCCCGTTGAGGAGTGCGGCCCTCTGGCGGATGCTGCGGAGCGTGCGGGCATGGGCTTGACTCCGCTCGTGGCGTTGACTTCAACGGACCGCCGCATCGAGGCGGCCTGCCGGCGTGCGAGCGGGTTTGTGTACTGCGTATCGGTGCTGGGCGTGACGGGTGTGCGGGCGGACGTGTCGGGGCGGGTACGGAGGTTGGTCGAGCGTGTGCGCGGCTACACGGATCTTCCGGTGGCGGTGGGCTTTGGGGTCTCCACGCCGGAGCACGTGCGTGAGATTTCGAGCTACGCGGACGGGGCGGTGGTTGGGAGCGCGATCATCGACGCTATCACTTCCGGGCCGCCGGACTCGGCGGCGGAACGGGCGGGCGAGTTTGTACGAAGTTTGTTGGAGGGGGGATGTCGATGAAGGCGAGCGGGTTTTGATTTGGTTGTTTCGTGCGCGGCGCGGGCGAGGTTTGGCCCGCGACGGCCTCGGGGGGTAGACTTGCGCCTGGTGATTTGCATGAGCAGGCTTGAGGAAGGGAGCGTCCGGCCGGTTCTATGAGAGGTATACGAGGAGCCACAACTGCGTCCGAGCGCAGCCGCGAGTCTGTTTTTGAGGCGACGGTAGAGTTGCTGGAGGCGTTGGTGCGCGAGAATGGCGTGGATCCGGAGGATGTGGCGGCAGTTCTGTTCACCGCCAGCCCGGATCTTTCGGCGGAGTACCCCGCGGCGGCGGCGCGTGAGGGTATGGGGTGGATCTACGTTCCTCTGCTATCATCTCAGGAGATAGATGTTCCTCATGGGCAGGAAAGGTGCATCCGGATTCTGATATTCTGGAACACGGACAAGTCGCAGCGCGAGATCAGGCACGTCTACTTGCGGGAAGCCGCAGACCTGCGCTCACGCAACAGCCCGGCCTAGCAATGAACAATTCAGACACGTCTTCCGCCATATCCTCAGGGGCTGCGCACGCCTCGCTTATGACGTACGGCTGGCCGATCTTCTCGTTTATCACCGGGCGCGTCTATAGCAGCTGAGGCTGCTCGGAGCGTCCTCAATACGTAAAGCCGCAGTTTGCCGAACGTGCGGCAGAGCGTTTGCCCCGGGAGTTGGCTTGTGAGCCGCGCCCTGGCAGAAGCGCACTCTATCCCCCCTGAGTGAAGGAATCCATGCGATGACAATGCGCCAGACATCGAACCTGAATATCAAGAACATCACGCCATTCGAGCCGCCGGACGGCTTTCTCCAGCGGCTTCCCATCACGCCTGAGATATCGGAGACGGTCTTCCGTTCCAGGGAAGAGATCAGGCGTATCGTGGTTGGCGAGGACGACCGGATGGTTATCATCGCCGGGCCGTGTTCGATACACGACGAATCTGCGGGTCTGGAGTACGCTCAGCGTCTGGCGAATCTTTCGGACCGCGTGAAGGAGCGCATCCTGTTGGTGATGCGCGCGTACTTCGAGAAGCCTCGTACCACGATTGGGTGGAAGGGTTTGATCAACGACCCGCACATGAACGGCACTTTCGACGTGGAGGTTGGCTTGCGGCGCGCCCGCGAGTTCATGCTGGCGGTTTTGGATTTGGGCCTTCCGACTGCGACTGAGTGGCTCGATCTGATCACTCCGCAGTACCTTGCGGACATCGTTTGCTGGGGGGCTATCGGAGCGCGGACGGTCGAGAGTCAGACCCATCGCCAGCTTGCGAGCGGCTTGAGTATGCCGATCGGGTTCAAGAACGGCACTGGGGGGTCTATCCAGATTGCGGTGGACGCTCTGGTTGCGGCTAGGACTCCGCACGTGTTCCTTTCGGTGGACGATTACGGCCGGGGTAGCATAGTCAAGACTACGGGCAATCCCAGCGGTCACATAGTGTTGCGGGGGGGCAAGACCGGGCCGAACTACGGGGCTGAGGCCGTCAAGGGGGCTCTGGGGATGCTGGAGGAGGCTGGTGAGAACCTGAACGTGGTGGTGGACTGCTCCCATGCAAACAGCGACAAGGATCACAGGATGCAGCCGGTGGTGTTCCGGGACGTGATGCGTCAACGTACCGGTGGCAATCGCCACATCGTGGGTGCGATGATGGAGAGCCATCTCTTCGAGGGCAGCCAGTCTCTAGGCGGGGATCCTTCGCATCTGCGGTACGGTGTGTCGATAACGGATGCGTGCATCGGCTGGGCGACGACGGAAGAGCTTGTTACCTGGTGCTTCGAGGAGCTGAGCCGGTAGGCCGTCGCGGCGGCGGGCCGGTACTTGGAGGTTTCGTCTCTCGGTCTGCGGGTTGGATGAAATGGAACTGAAGGATGCGCTTTCGGCTCATTCCCTTCTTGGGCGCGGGTCGGCTGTTTGCGTGGGCACGTTCGACGGGGTGCACCTGGGGCATCGCGCGCTGTTGAACGAGGCTATGAGACTCGCGGAGTCTCGTTCTCTGGCTTCAGTGGCTATAGCGTTCAGGCAGCAGCCCCGCAGCGTGATCCACCCGGATCAGCCGACTAAGTACCTGTGCCCCCTGGACGAGCGTTTGGAGCTTCTGGGGGATACCGGTGTGGACGCGGTCGTGCCCGTGGACTTCACGGAGGGGGTTCGGAATCTGCGTGCTGCGGAGTTTCTGCGCTTGCTGATGGGGCCTGTGGGGCTGGCCGTGCTGGTCATAGGGCCTGGCGCCCGTCAGGGCCGCGATCAGCTGGGCGTGGAGGAGCTGGTGTCTCTTGGCCGGGAGATGGGCTTCGAGGTGGCGCAGGCTGCGGGGGCTGCGGTCGAGGGGGTGTCGGTGTCGTCGTCGGCGATAAGGGATAGCGTCGAGAGGGGATGCATGGGGCGCGCTTCTGCGATGCTGGGCCGTGATTTCAGCCTTTCCGGCACTGTGGTGGAGGGATCTCGTCGGGGGCGCACTTTGGGCTATCCGACGGCGAATCTTTCAGTTCCTCCCGGTTCAGTACTGCCGATGGACGGCATCTACGCTGCGCGTGCGTCGGTCGAGGGCGGCGGGGAGTTCCTGGCGGCCGTGAGCGTGGGGGTGCGGCCGACGTTTGGCAGCGGTGAGCGAATAGTGGAGGCGTTTCTGCTGGATTTTGCCGGCAGCATCTACGGCCGTGGGCTGAGGCTTCGCTTTGCTCGGCGTTTGCGGGACGAGGCGGCGTTTGGGGGAGCGTCGGAGCTGGTTCGGCAGATCGGGCGCGACGTCGAGGAGACGCGTGCGCTGCTGGGGGGAGTCGGTTGAGTTCAGTATTTACGGACGCTTTCCGGGAGCTGGAGTGGCGGGGCTCGGTTTACGATTCGACGCCGGGCGCCGAGGATGCTCTTCGCGGGGAGAAGGTGAGTTGCTACGTTGGCTTCGACCCGTCGTCTGCGAGCCTGCACGTGGGCAGTCTGGTGCCTGTGCTTGGGCTTATGCGTATGCAGCGGCACGGTCACTCGCCGATAGCCGTGGTGGGCGGCGGTACCGGGATGATCGGCGACCCTGGCGGCAGAGATGAGGAGCGTCCTCTGCTGGGTCGCGAGCAGGTTGAGCGGAACACGGATAGCATCCGTTCTCAGTTGGAGCGGTTTCTGGATTTCGAGGTTAGAGGAAACCCTGCGAAGCTGGTCAACAACGCTGACTGGCTGTTGGGCCTTGGATTGGTGGATTTTCTCCGGGACGTCGGAAAGCGCTTCAACGTGAATTACATGCTGGCCAAGGAGTCTGTGCGGTCGAGGCTGACGAGGGCAGGGGGGATTTCGTATACGGAGTTCAGCTACATGCTGCTTCAGGCCTATGATTTTCTGCGGCTGTATCGAGACCGGGGTTGTACGTTCCAGATGGGCGGTAGCGATCAGTGGGGGAACATTCTGGCCGGTGTGGACCTGATTCGCAGGATGGACTCGGCCGCCGGCAAGGCGGCGGGCGGGGTTCATGCTGTGGTGTATCCGTTGATCACGTCGTCGTCGGGTGAAAAGTTCGGCAAGAGCATTGCCGGCGCTCCGACGCTGGATCCCTGCGCCACGTCTCCCTACCGGTTGTACCAGTTCTTCTTGAACACCTCGGATGCGGACGTGATCCGCTATCTGAAGCTGTTTACGGACGTTGGCCCGGAGGATTTGGGGGAGTTAGAGTATGCGGTTTCGCATGAGCCTGGGAAGCGGGCCGCGCAGAGGAGGTTGGCCCGGGACGTGACTCTGTTGGTGCATGGTCAGGATGGCCTCGATCAGTCGGCCCGGGTGACCCGGGCGCTTTTTGGCGGGGAGCTGGCTAGTCTGTCGGCTGCGGAGGTCGAGGAGGTTTTCGAGGACGCTCCCGGGGGGTACATTTCGCGTCAGGATCTGGAGCGCGGGGGCGAGACGGTGCAGAAGATGGCAGTTGATCAGAATCTGTGCTCTTCCGGGGGTGAGGTCAGGCGCTTGGTGGATCAGGGCGGGCTGTATCTGAACGGGGTGCGGGTGGAGGACTATCGGCGCGTCGTGACGGTGGATGATCTGATCGGGGGTCGGGCGCTTGTGTTGCGTCGCGGCGCGAGGGAGCATCGTTTGGTGCGGGTGAAGTGATGGGGCGACGGGTCTTGCAGGGTTTAGACTATGTGCGCGGCTGTGGGTCAGGCGCTTCCAACGTGTGCACAGGAAGAGAAGAGCAGAATGTCTAAGGCCGGAGTGAATTTGCGAATACCTGGGCCGGTTCCCCTTCCCGCTGAGGCGTTGGAGTTGGCCGGTTCCCAGATGATCAATCATCGCGGTTCTGAGTATGCGGAGATGATTTCCCGCATGACGATGAACTTGAAGACGGTCTTCGGGACGGCCGGGGACGTGTACTTCGTAACCGCATCGGGCACCGGGGCGATGGAGACTGCGATAGTCAACACCCTTTCTCCGGGGGACCGTGTGTTGTCGCTGGTGATCGGGGTGTTTGGGAAGCGGTTTGCGGAGATTGCGGAGGCTTACGGCGCGGAGGTTACTCGTCTGGAGTTTCCGTTGGGGGAGGCTGCGGATCCGGCTGCCGTGTCGAAGGCGTTGGCCGGGCTGCCTGGTTGCAAGGCGGTTTTGTTCACTCACAACGAGAGTTCGACGGGTACCACCAATCCTCTGGAGGAGATAGCGTCTGCGGTTCACCGTAGTTCGGATGCTCTGGTGCTGATCGACGCGGTGAGCAGCGCCGGGGGGGTTCCGATATCGGTCGACGCGTGGGGAATCGACGCGGTGGCTACGGCATCTCAAAAGTCATGGGTATCTCCGCCTGGCATAGCGATGGTGTCTTTCAGCGATCGGGCGTGGCGCGCGTACGAGACTGCTCGGATGCCGAGGTATTACTTCGACGTGGGTCAGTACCGCGACTACCTGGAGATCGGTCAGCCTCCGTTCACTCCCTGCCTTCCGGCGATGTATACGCTGGATCGGACTCTGAAGATGATGATCGAGGAGGGTGTTGAGGAGGTGTTTGCGCGTCATGAGATGGTTGCGGAGAATACGCGTCGGGGGGCGCGCGCGCTGGGGTTGGAGATCTTGCCCGAAGAGCGCTACGCGTCGGCGACGGTGACGGCCGTGCGGGTGCCGGAGGGGGTGGACGGGAAGGAGTTGGTGTCTCGCGTGCGGTCGGATCATGGTGTGGTTCTTGGCGGAGGGCAGCAGGAGTTGACGGGGAAGATATTCCGCATCGGGCACATGGGTTGGGTTGACGAGTCTGACGTCGAGGATGCGTTGCGTGCGGTTGGTGAAACCCTGGAAGCGCTGGGAGCGTAGAATTATATGAGGTTGTTCTGCGCGGTCATGGGTAGCGCGAGGAGTTTCATGTCGTTTCGACGTGTGCGTCGGAGAGTGCGAGTTGCGGGCGCGTTTGCGCTGGGCGTTCTCATGGCGGCTGCGCTCGGCGTTCTGGCGTGCAGTTCGGGATCTTCGGGGGAAGGGTCGCCTGCGGCGGGCGTGGGCGAGACGCCTTCGGCTACGCAGTCGGTTCGTTCGACTCCGACTCCTGAGCCGCCGAAGGTTTTACAGCTTGTAGAGAGCTACAACCCTGAATCGTTTCCTGCGTTCAGCCTTCCAAAGGCCGGCGGCGGCGAGTTGAACAGCGCGGACTACATCGGCAAGCAGCCGGTGGCTGTGGTGTTCTACCGGGGCAATTTCTGAGGGATTTGCCATGAGCAGCTCGTGGAGTTGCAGCAGCGCTACCGGGAGTTGAAGGCTCTTGACGTGGAGTTGATAGCTATCAGCATCGACAACCGTCTGGACGCGGAGTCGATAGTGGAGAGGAACCGTCTGACGTATCCGGTGCTGTATGACACGACGACGGTGGTGAGTCGTTCCTGGGGTGTTTTCGATCTGTTGCGTGACAGCGTTGCTGCGCCTGCGATGTTCGTGTTCGGGGAGTCGGGCCGTTTGGTGGCTGCGCACGTCGGCGCTCACGCGGGTGACCGCCCGGGCGCGGAGGACATTCTGACGGTGGCTCGTCATTTCATGTCTGGTCTTCCGCCGCCTATGCGGGCGGATCCGACGGCTACGGCGGTGCGGTCGAGCGAGTCGCCCACGGCCGTTGCGCCGACTGCGCCGGCGGCTACGGCTACGCCGGCGGCGGACATCACGTTCGCGGAGTCCTCGGATCTGGCGCTGGACTTCACCTTGCCGAATGCGCACGGCGGCGAGGTGACGCTTAGCGACTATCGAGCTGACAAGAACGTGGTGCTGGTGTTCTACCGGGCGTTCTGGTGAGGTTTTTGCCGGCAGCAGCTCGTGGAGTTGCGAGACAACTATGACCTGATAGCGGCGCAGGATGGGGTGGTTCTGGCGGTGAGCACGGACAATCTGGAGGGTTCCGAGGAGCTCATATCGAGGTTCGGGCTTGATTTTCCGCTGCTGTACACGAGCGAGGATCCTTCGGTGCCGCAGGGCTACGAGGTTTTCGACTTGCACGGAGACGGGTTGGCGTCGGCCTCGGTGTTCGTGATCGACAAGAGCGGGTCGGTGCGGTGGCAGGACGTGGGGCGTAGCATCTCGCATCAGGTTTCGGCATCGGAGATCGCGGGTCAGTTGGAGCGTCTTTCTTCGTCTGCTGCCGCGCAGGAACCCGTTGCAGGCCGTTCGGGCTCGGCATCGGTCGCTACTGCGACTCCGGTACCGCCTACTCCAGCGCCGCCCGCGGATACGCCGACGCCTGAGCCCACCGCGACGCCGGAGCCGGTCGCCACGGCGACTCCGGTACCGCCCACGCCAATGTCGCCCGCGGATACGCCCGCGCCGCAGCCAACCTCGACGCCTGCGCCGGTCGCTACGGCGACTCCGGTACCGCCGACTGCAACGCCGACGCCTCGGCCTACCCCGACGTCAGTTCCTACGGCAACCCCGACGCCGGTTCCAACAGCAACCCCGACGCCGGTTCCAACGGCAACGCCGGTACCGCCCACGCCTGCAAGGGAGTTGGCGTTGGATTTCACGCTGCCGAATGCGCAGGGCGGCGAGGTGACGCTTAGCGACTATCGGGGCGAGAAGAACGTGGTGCTGGTGTTCTACCGGGCGTTCTGGTGAGGTTATTGCCGTGAGCAGCTCGTGGAGTTGCGAGACAACTATGACTCGGTGGCCGAGCAGGATGCGGTGGTTCTGGCGGTGAGCACGGACGATCTGCAGGGTTCCGAGGCGCTGATAGCGAATTTTGGGCTTGGCTTTCCGCTGCTGTACACGAGCAAGGATCCTTCGGTGCCGGAGGGTTACGAGGTGTTCGATCTGCATGGGGACGGGTTGGCGTCGGCCTCGGTGTTCGTGATCGACAAGAGCGGGGCCGTGCGCTGGGAGGACATAGGCAGCAGCTACTCGCACCAGGTTTCGGCAGAGAGGATAGTGGAGCGGCTGAAGCGGATTTGATCTTTTTAGGGGAGCGGCCTTGGATTGCTGCAGGGCCTTTCCCTGGTACCTGCCTGATCGTGATGCCGGCGGGGGATGGCTCTAACCGCCGCAGGGTGGGCTGAGGAGCGGCCTCGGATTGCTGCAGGGCCTTTCCCTGGTATCTGCCTGATCGTGATGCCGGCGGGGGATGGCTCTAACCGTCGCAGGGTGGGCTGAATAGTGCGGGCTGGAGCCCGGCGGGAATACGTTGCGGGTGCGGGGCCGCCGGTTGGCGCAGGGCAAGCGGTTTTGCTATGCGGCTCAGGGGCTGGCGCGGCGGGTCGCTTCTTGCATCACGGGATGGGTTATAAGTTCCGTGTGGTTCTAAAGGGCGCCTTCGAGGGCTTGTATGACGGAGCCTGCGGAGGGTTTTGGGTGGAAGTTGGTTGCCTTTGGCGGCAGTCTCCATCCTCTTGTGACGATGGCGGTGAACTGATCCATGGGCATCGGTCGCATGATGAAAGCGATCTGGGCGCGTCGTGAGTCGACGGCGTCGACCGCCCATTGCGGCTCGTAGGAGAAGTCGACGATCTCGGCTTCGCGCTCCGGTGATGCGACGGGTCGTATGATGAGGTCGTGCAGTCGGAAGTACTCGGAGTTTTCGAGTTCGTTTGCAGCGGCTTTTGGGCCGGGAATGCGTGCGAGGTGAAAGGTTTGGGGTTCGAGGCCGTATACGCCGAGCACGAATTCGGATCGGGGCATACGTGCGAGGTCCTGTGCAAAGCGCTGTACTGCGCGGGGGCCGTCGTAGTGCGCCGGCGTGAGTTCTGCGTGTTGGCGCAACGCGGACTTGAGCGCGGAGAGTTCCTCTTGTGAGGCGTTTCGGATAGTTCGGTGGTAGCCTCTGGTGAGGAGTCCCGGCTCGTCTATGGCGACGAGCATCATCATCCGGTAGTTGAGGGACTCGTCGGTATTTACTTCGCGCTGGCTTCGTATTCTGCTTTGGAATCGCAGTGCGGCTTCGTATCTATGGTGTCCGTCGGCGATGAATAGCTGGTTGCCTGAGAAAGCGTCGGCGAGCGTTTCGATGGCTTCTGGGTGGTTCAATCGCCACACGTGCAGTTCGGGCATGTCGGAGGGGGCTGCCCGGTCGGTGGGTTCGCGCTTGGCGACGTCTCTGAGTATGGAGCCGACGGTGGATCGTAGGTCGTCTCTGAAGAGTACGAGCAGCGGGCTGTAATTGAATTTCGCTACGTCCATGAGGCGTACCCGGTCGAGTACCCATTCCTGTCTGGTGTTTTCGTGGGGGAGTACGATCTGCCGGTCGTATTCTTCGATTCGTACTGCGGCTATGACTCCCCTTCGGACGAGTTCCCGGCCTCGGAATGCGAACCGCTCTTCGGTGACGTACATGGAGGCTTTGGGGTCTCTGATCAGCACTCGGGAGTTCATCCATCCGCGCTGTGTTTCAACTGCGCTTGCGTATGGGTCTCTGTCAAGGCCCCGCCGTGCGAGTTCGAGTCGGACCACGTTGTACTCGGACCGGTCATAGAGGTCTCGCTGCAGGGATGGCGAGATCATGTCGAAGGGTGGGCAAACGTTGAGTCCGAGGTCTCCCGCGACGGATGGGTTGTACCTAATGCCTCGAAAGGGTCTTACTTCTGCCATTTCTCTTTTTATAGCGGACTACGGGGTCAGGACGGCGAGGGTTGTTGGGGGGAGGTCAGGGGTGGCAGGGAGTGCGTTTTTTCTAGCGGATCACGGGGGGCCAGGATGGCGAAGAGTGCGCGGATATGGTACCGCGTTTCTTGGGGGAGCGCGGGTGTTGGGGGCATGGTGGGGGCGATGAGGGGGGTTGTTGCCGATGGCGACGGTAGGGGCGATTCGCGGATTGCGCCTACGGGTACGGGTTGGGGCATTCAAGACGGTCAGCACAAAGCGTATTAAACTGGATAAGCAGGCAAGCAATGATGGGAAGGGAGTCGAAGTTTGGAGGGTAAATGGCGCGAGGTGCCATTCAGCGAGGCAGTGCTAATCAACCCACCAGTTCGCCTTGAACGTAGCGAACTTTACCCCTTCGTTGATATGGCCGCTGTGGATGCAGGTTCGAGAAGCGTCAACTCGGCAGAGGAACGGGAGTTCAAGGGCGGTGGCTCTCGGTTTCAAGACGGCGACACTCTCATGGCTCGTATTACCCCGTGTCTTGAGAATAGGAAAATTGCCCGCTACAGCGCTCCCGACACAGCCGGATTAGGACATGGTTCAACAGAATTCATCGTGTTACGTGGACGCCCAAACGTAACCGACAACGACTTTGCCTACTACTTGACCCAATGGGAGGAAGTCCGCAACTACGCCATTGGTCAGATGATCGGCACCTCTGGCCGCCAACGGGTCCCGGTGGATTCGCTGGACCACTTGACCGTTCCACTCCCGCCGTTGGCTGAGCAGCGGGCTATTGCTCACGTGCTGGGGACGCTGGACGACAAAATCGAGTTGAACCGGGCGGAACTTATGGACACCCTGGGCTTGACGGACCGCAGGCATTTTGTCAGGACCTACCTGCAATCCGGCCTTGAGGCGGGGTTGGTCGAGATGACCCTCCCGGACAGCCCTAGGAGCAGGATGCAAATGTACAGGCTGACCACTCTGGGCAGACAGGTGCGGGATTCTCAACAGGGTGCCGGTGACGCCCGACCCGGCAGTGGATAGCCAGCTGGTTAACAACGTTCGCGGCTAAGCTCTTCCGCTCAGCTGGTTCGTGTGGAGGTTCAGTTGGGTAAGCACGGGTCAGGCCACCCGCAACGACAGGAGCGACCCATGTGAGCAGACACACGGAGAACACAAGCAGGTGGGGTAGATGGTCATGTATAGAACAGTGACGAACCAGATGTCGTGCTCTACTCCACCAGAGAGAAGAGATGCGCCTGAAGGTCACTTTGGCCGCGCAGCTCCTCCGCCAAGAGCCTAAATCCGGTCATCGCGTATTCATTAGCTGTCAATATCACCGTGGCCGGATTGCACGCCGCGTCAACGCCCTGTTCTCCCAAGACGAGCAGCTCGAGATGCGTGACACGCCAGGGGTCTGACTGCAAGATATCAGCTTCACTGAAGCTAACTAAAGTGGGTCGCGGCGGAGTGGCCAGAGGGGTCCTCTCTCCAGCCATTACCCCCAATTCGATCGCATGCCACCAGAGGTCAACTACCCGCCCAAATGCTGCACGCGGATTGGTAAGGCTGACCAGCGAGTCGTTCGAGGCAACGAACTCCGCACGGAACGTGCTGGGGACCCAGAGGTTTTGATAGCGGTACGAAGACTCAGTCGTCAATCCGACACCTCTCTGTATCTGAGCCTACCCTGATCGTTGCGTCTCTCGCAAAGCTGACATATCTGCGTGTGATCGCAGGGACAGGTTCGCACGACTGGGTAGCTGGAGACCCAGTCGTTGACTAGATCGACTGGATAGTCCTTTGAGCAGGTCAAAGTTGTGATAACACCAGCCCTCTTCTGAATCAACTGCTCAATATCGCGGATTTCAGACCGGGTCATAAACAGGACCACTTGGTAAGGAAGGCCGGTCCCGTCATCAATAGGAGAAGTCAACAATTCGACCATTCGGTGTTTGACCGCTCCGGACGTCATTCCTAATGGTGTGTCAATGATCCGTGGCGCTTCCTTCTCTGCGACCTCCATGAGCGCCCAGATGAGAGAAAGAGTCAGGGCTCTTTTGGAGGCCCCATTGAGGTCGGTCACCACGTCAAGTGTTCGACCTTCCTGAGCATGGACGATCACATCGTAGCTTCCACTCACGATATTAACGCCGGAGAACAAACCCGAATCCGCTGTAGGGTCTGCCCCCACGATGTCCAGGAAGAGCTGCTCCATGCGTTCAGAGACCCTATGGACATGGTCCGACTTGAGCCTGTCGAGAATCCCCGTGGTCAGCCCGAGCAAATCACTTGCAACCTCGGACCTCCGTCGGAAAGCACTGCTCAGCTTCTCTTCACGTTCAGCTCGGTCCACCGATTCCTTCTGTTGCTTAAATCGCTCTTCTAACTCCTGGATGCGGCCCTCGATCTGGCCAAGTTGTCGCTCGTATTCGGACTTCTTTAACCTACTGGATTCCAGCCGCCCGGTGAGTTCCCGGACACGTTCCTCATCGATCTGGGATCGCCGGTCCTTCTCAACTCGAAGATCGCCCGCCTTCTGGCGCTGTCGGTCCTTGTAGTCGGTGAACTGCCTCCTCAACGTTTCTAGTCTCTCAGCAAAAGAACCGTCGTCTTCGGGAGACTCAGTGGTCGCGCGCGTGATGTTTCTCGACTCGTGCCTCAATTCCGTGAGACGCTGGAGTCCTGGCTCGGATTGCTTCTGGCGTTCTATAAGTTCTAGGATATGCATGTGTTTAGGGTCTCCTTCAGCCAGCTCGACGCCGCAAATGCATACTCCAAGCTCCAAACGGTCGTGCAGGAGACCAACCGACATACCTGGTATCACATTCCTGTCCGCTAGTTCCGCGAGAACATCCACACCGGACCGGAGCCAGTTTCCAAGCATCCGCCTTGAGAGACTTTCAGATCGCAGCATATCCTTCATCTGCTGACGTACATTGACCTCTTCCTTCTCCAGGTGTTCGATATCAGTGGTCAACTGATTTATGCGAGCCTGGATAGCGTCCAGATCGCCTATACCCCTTATTCGGTCTAGTTCACGTTCGTCCTCCCGGATTTGCTGGTCAACTCCTTCGATGCGACTGCGTGTTTGGCTTCGCTCTTCCAGTTTGCCTTCACGGTTGTCCTCTATCTTTTCGAGCTTTTCTTCTGCTACCTTGAGTTCCACGCTGCCACTGCCGCGCAACTCGTGCCTGAAGCGCCTGGAGATCTTTTCAAGGACCTTTTTAGCCAATTCCACCTCTTCGAACCCCAGAAGCTGTCGAATAGCCTGGTGCACGTACTCCTGGCGATCCCTCGGGGACGGACCGATTCCCGACACGAAGTTCTGAACCGCGTCACCGTCCGTAAAAAACACATCCGCCAAGCTAAGCGGCATCATCGCGCTGATTCGCGCCTGCCTACCCTCCTCAATGTCTACAGACCCCTGATCCGTCAACCGCAACAGTCTCTCACGTGGGGCGTCCCTCTGGTTCTTGTCGCCTTCGCCCCGGGTTTCCGTGCAGGTCCGGATCAGCCTGTAGCGAGTCTCCTTGTCTGAGTACATATCCCGTTCGCTAAAGTCAATGCTCACCTGCACTTGGACTGATTCGCCGGCTGGAACTGATGTAGAAGTCAAAGGCATTCCTGGCGGAATACCCTTTCCACCCCACATGCCCCATCGGAGCGCCTGAAGGATTGAGGTCTTGCCAGAGCCGTTCTCTGCCCTTATCACCGTGAGCGGACGGGATGAGTCAGTGGAAAAACGCAACTCGATATCTTCCAGCAGCTTAAAGTTGGTGATGTGGACGCTGTCGAGTCTCATGTGTCGTCTGACCTCGCATTTGCATTGGATGCTAGGCCGTGGAGGAGGGTTTCGATGCGACGCCGCTGCGCCATCTCACCAGATTCATCCCGAAATATCTGAAGCACTTTTGTGAATGTTATCACCAGTTCGGCGTCGTACCCCTCGTACCGCTTCTCGATGTCCTGAACGACGTCGCGGGCCGCATTAGTTAAGATTCTTGCCGCATTGACCATGCTATACCGTTCTGATGGAGGATTCGAGGCTTCTGATTATAGTCCGAGGACCGTCAGGATCGTATTCGTTCTCCGCCAAGTCTGCGAACGCTGAGGCTCGCCGCAATTCCGACCTGAGCAGGGATTTGCCCGAGGTAGAGCCAGTGTCAGGAGGAATCACGATGAAGTCATGTAGATTAGCGAACTCCTTGCCGGGCGCATTGCGGAGGATGCGGCCGCGTCGCTGCACCCACTCTCTCTCAACGGCGCTACTGGCCATGAGGAACGCCGTATCAGTCTGAGGGATATCGATGCCTTCGTCAAGCACCTTCATGGCAGTAAGCGCCTGGTAGTCTCCCGCGCCGAATCTGCTTAGGATCCTCTGGGATCCGGATGTACCGGTCTCTTCCGCGGTGTACTGGTGAGAGGTGATGTGGAGATCCTGCAATAGCCTATTCACCACCGTAATCTGACGGGGTTTGCCCAACATAGTGGGCTTCGCCGAAGTGTAGATAAGGGTTTTCCTGACCGAATTTGGATTCATATGACGGAGAGCTTGTTCCAGGGCCACCAACTTGGAGTCGGCCTGCTCGACCAGGGCCCTGCGCTCTTGAAGTAGACGCTCCACTTTGTGAGTGAGTCCGACTGTACGACCATCGTCAGTGATGCGGAAACCCGCACGCGCGAGCTGTTCGGTTAGGTCCTCGTAGTGCTCCATCTCAAGTTGCGAGAATTTCACGGTGTGTAAGTAGTAACGGTAAGGGACCAAGCAACCGGCATGAATCGCGTCGCGGAGCGTGAACTCAAACACCGGCTCCCCACCAAAGAATTCAAAGAGCTGATCGGTGCCGTCAGGGTCGTATTGCCGAATGGGCGTTGCCGACAATCCGATCCTGTACTCGAAAAAGTCTGGCTGGTTTCTTATGAACGTTGGCGATCCCAGATTATGCACTTCGTCAGCAATCAACACGCGGCCGACCGAATTGGGCAGGCCCTCCAGCCATTCGCGGACACTGGAATCTTTCCGACTGAACATTGCGTTGGTCATTAGCAGCGCTTCGGTTCTTGGTTGAGAAGTCCCGAATGCTATGGACAGTCGGTCCAATTCCTCGAGGCGTTGCATCGGTTTCATGCCTGTGAGAACAACGGGCTCCATGTCAAAGTCACGAACGTCGGCGGTCCACTGCCGTATGAGCGGTCTGCTTGGAGCAAGGATCACGACGCACAGATGTCCATCGTAGTTGCGTTGAATTTCCGTAGAGGCGATGAGCGCGGTCTTTGTCTTGCCGCCACCGGTTGCGATTGAGAGTATGCCTCCGCCTCGTTCAAGAACGGCATCGACGGCCGGCCCTTGGTGTGCAAACGTACCCTCCCGCCACTCAAGCCAGTCTGGCACCCGCAGCCTGTGCGAGATGGGTTCAGTGGTGTAACCACGTGGTAGGTCCGGCTCAAGTCCAGCATCATGGTCCCGTCGCCAGGCCTCCCAGAAGTCGTCCACCGTCGGTGGAGTTAGTCTTGCGTGCGCCCGCATAACGTGGAGTGACTGAGCTACATCGACCGTCAGGGAGGCCACGTCTTGATTTTGCCATCGCCTAGACCATTGATCTAGGAACATTGCGACACGCTCGGCTGAGCGCGATCCGTCCATCCACGCTCGGTCTACGGACATCTGCTCCCCATTAACCAGTAGTCCTCGTTCTGTCGCGTTCCCTGAGCCATGGACGGCCAGCCACTGGTCGGCGGACCGGAATAGCCATATCTTCTTGTGGTACATCCCGCGAGCCATCAGAACCACGCGCATTTCTAGTCGTCCGCTGGCCACAAGGAATGAGAGGGTTTCTACTGCATGTCGTTCTATGGCTGACTCTGACAGCCGTGCGCTCTCGAACAGCTTGTCCATAGTCTGCTGGAGGACAGTCTGTGGGTCACTGACACCTCTTCGGATGGCATTTTGGTCTTCTTCACTGATCTCCGGGGAGGCCATGAGTTGCAAGATGCCTTTAGTGTCGTTGACGAAAGCGGCAAGACCAGGGGCGATCTGCGCTAAGCAGCGAGAGGAGAAGAAACCAGCCTCTATCCTAAGTTCGTCGCACAGGCGCATGGCTGGTACGAGCACCTCCCCCACAAGATTCTGAGAGGGTATCTCATAAGCGGGGCGAACCTGCATGAAATGGGGGGAGAAGCTCACGGAAGAATCTCGCGCGTGTTCTCAATGTGGTCTTCAAGTGCCGCCAACGCATCGTCCAGAGTAGCGGATGGTTTAGATGACGGCAAGAAGTCCAGTATGTCGGCGTCCCCTCTCGCCCTCAACACGCTGCGCACTTCTCCTGCGCTGCAACTCAGAGCCTTGGCCAGTCCATCCAGGTTAACTGTCGTGGCAATCCCGGTCAGTCTGCCTATCACGTCCCACCCAGGCGATTGCTCCTTGAGATCGGTCAAACATGCGGACACTGTCATTTCAGATCTGTCTAGGACAAGCGTCAGATAATCGCCCTCCTTTGCTGACAACCTCTCCGCAATCCGCAGAACTGAGCTTATAGACGGTCCACTGTTCGAGGTCTCAGGGAACGTAATGGTTACTCTATCGCCATGCCGGTTACTAAATGAGAGATGGGCCTTGACTTCGACTCCTAGTATGAAACCCGCAGCATGCGTCAGGGAGGTTCCACTACCACGAAGTATATCCTTATCCACCTTGAGAAGGCGTCCCAATCGCATGGGTCCTAGATTAAATACGCCTGGCGTACGCCTTATCAAATCCGGGTTATAGCGGTATGGTTCATCGTGCTGCGTACGGAGCCGGAGGGACTCTCCCTCAACAACAAACATAGGAGCGCCGCAGTATGCGATGGTAGAGTTTTCCTCCACTCCAAACCTCTGGTTCATCCGATACGCCAACATGTCGATGACCATTGATCCTCCTTGCTCTTCGATAAGATCGCGCATTGATTCTGCTATTCCTGAATACTCGGGAAGGTTCCAGGACGCCAATCCCCAGTGAGTAGGGCTGACTCTTACCAGCCTTGGATCAGCCCCCAGCGCGGTTTTGATGTAATTGCGCGATCGCTCCTCGCCTACGTGAGTCATCATTTCATCGACTGTGGCAGGCCGACCCATGTCGGCAAGGGCGAACGCCATGCGTTTAGGGGCCGAACTGCCCCACTGGACTAGTTGGCCGTTGAAGAGACGCACGGAGCCATCGCGCGTTAGCCATCTTTCGTGCAAGGAGACGTCCAGTCCCCACTCCGTGAGCTGAGAAATAGCGAACTCTCTATCGATACTACCTACCTCATCCACCTGAGTCAGGATCGCCGATGTTGGGTCATCGGACCGGGCCGAACGAAGAGTGAACCAATCGTGGTCACGATCATACGGACCAGCCATCTCCAAAAGAATGCCACGGTGGTCGTTGCACCCGGGTGGAGAGGTCAGCAAGTGCTCGACAGTATGTACCGGAGCCGCAACACTCAACATACGGCGGAGGGTTGAGGCTCTCCACCGAACTGGCAACGCTTCATCCGACGCGAGAAACCTATTCAGAGTACGATGGACCTTGACTTCGACCTGACGGATCCTCTCCCGACTAACAGCAAATCCAGCGCCAAGCTCCTCCAGAGTCACGACGTTATGAGGGTGACCGGAGACCCTAGCCATGAAGATGACCCGCGATCGAGCATCAATCTGTTCCATCCACTTGTCTAACACTTCGTATGGATGCGGGGGACGCGCTGCTAGTTCCGCTAGGCTGACTAGAGCCACTGACTTCCAAACTTCATTCGCAGCTCCCGCTCTTATGAGTTCAGCAATCGCCTCCCCGAAGGTCTGGGCGTCAGTCTCGGCCATTGCCCACCTGGCGAACTCGTACAAATGACTGTTGAATTCGGACATGCCTTCAGTGATCTGAGGAGTGGCTGAGTCATACAGATCAACCGTTGGATCTTCATCAGTCCACCCCAGCTCTGCGGACTCAATGACGCACGTGAGTTCGTTGAGAATCGTCACACCAACTGAACGTATGTTTAGAAACTGGCGCGCCAGCATAGGCACTTTCAGGAAGCTGTCTACTCCCATCTCCTTAAACGCCTTCCGTACAGCACCACGCGTGCGACCAGTAATTGGCAGGTCCTCGATCCACGCCAGTGGAATGCCGGCCGGGATAGCCACTTGAGCGGCCGGGATGGGCATGCTGTAAAGGAAGTCTCGAAACTCGCGTGGAGGCGGCTGCCAAACAGCGTCAATCGCGAGTTCAAGAACACTCGAATCGAGTTGGTCCACTGTAAGGGATGCGCCGAAGACCCTTTGAAGGTCGTGCGGTAACTGGACCCCCCTGTGGTGCTCTCGTACATCTCGTGGCAGTAGCGGACAGCCCTTGTTTCCCCAGGTGACGGCATGGTCTGACGACCCGTATTTGATACCGTTGGCCGCCGTCCCTCCATCAGAGATCCATGCTAGTACCGCAGTCATTGGGAGATCTGGCTCTGAGGGGGCCGTATTCTGGCTTAGCTGCTGCAGGAAGCGTTTCTTATTGTCTACTTCAGATACCACAAAGGCCCTCGCACTCCTCCGCCATGTAGGAGTCGTAGTCCGTGGTCTCCTCAAAACCCACTTCTGAGAGAGGCACACGGGATCTATGCAGGTATGCGCTGCCCTTGCGCGTGATCGCATTTCTGACCAATGGGACCTCCCGCAGTGCCCGATCCACGAACACCGCTTCCCCGAAGGCGTCGGGATCGTTGGCCTTTAGCCACTTCCACTCCCCGTCGGTACGGTATGGACAGCCAACGCAAGAGCTCCTTGGTAGGTAACGACCGGGGTAGTTCTCGGTAAACCACGTGAACAGCTGGGCCCGGCTGAAACCGAGTTCGATCAAGGGGTAGTAGTTGGTCGCCCACTCCTCCCTGCTTTCTTTCTGCCGAAGCGCTTCGTCGGCGCTTATACCCATCCATATCTCGACATGCACGTGCTTGGGCGCGCGTTGGCCGGGGGCAATGCCCAAGCGCTCTCGCAGGTAGCGGTTGATTGGCCTTACCTTGTATTTCGACGTACATTGTCTGGCCGCGACCGCAGGGCTGCCGTCGGGATTGATCAGAAACGCGGGGATCCCGAGGTAGTTGTTGCCGTCGGGGCTCGTCCCCTCGAGAATGTTGTCCTTGATGTTACCGGCACTGACTCGCACGACCTCAAACGAAAGCTGCTCCTGAAGCCAGTCCAAGTGTTCGTACACGCTTGGAGGCTCCCAGCCGGTGTCGGCGAATATGGCCACGTCGGGCTTTGGCAAATCATACTCTCCACGCTCCGCCATGAGCGCCAGCACGGTCGACTGAACACCAGCACCGAGGCTGAGCGATCTGAAGGGCGTCCGATTCCGGATCTTCGTGCGGTCGTTCACCATGTCGGGATCGGACATGATCCGCTCCACGTTGTCGACGATCCTTTCCCGCAGCATCTCACGAGGCAGCAGCGGAAGGATCTGTGTGCCGCCAATGAGATTCAACTCTCCGAGCAGGGCGTACATACCCTTCTCAGCGTTGATGCCCTCAGCCTCGTTGAGGATTACCCGCACCACTTCCGCAAGGATCATGGGATCGCGTGTGAAGTTGTAGTACATAGGAATGTGATAGAAGACCGCGGTGTCGGCGAACACCTTCAGCGCTTCTTCGGCGGTGAACGCGCCTGCAGAACCCTGCGCCGCCTTGACAGCGGTGTGGGCTATCCACCAGGTCCTGGAAGCCGTGTTGTGCCGCCAGAACGCATCGGTGGACGCCGAACTGAACCAGTGAGACTGGACATAGTTCTGCATGTTGATGTTGGACGGACGCCGCCAGCGCTTGAGACCGTAGGCATGAAGACGGAAGTGGGTCATCCAGGCCCATAGTCGCTCGTCAGTGGCCCTATTCGGGCTCATTCCGTCGAACGACCGGTAGAAGTCGAGTGCTTGCCGATCCGCGCGGTTCGGGATTTCCCCTTCTGCAACCGGAGTGAGGTCTATCGGCCTGTTGGTGGTTATAGACGTCTCCTCAAATGGGTCGGAGACTCCGCTCGCTCGCAGGACCTCACTGAAGTCAATCTCGGAGTCCAAGTATGAGCCCGGGTTCTCGTCCGCCACCAGACGGAGCTGATCGTACGCCTCCTGAGTTAGCCGGCAGACAGGGTGACCGTCAGTCATCGGATGCTAGTCCTCTTCCTCTGGGCTCACTGCCGCGGTGAGAAACGCTCGGACCGGCTGTTCCATCAGATCTTGGGCGTACCTGAGCGCGTCGCTCCTAAGCAGCTCAGCGTCAACGCCGCCGTGGCCAGACCTGTCGAGAGCATTCCGCATAGTGAACGCCCAACGGGTATTCTCATACTCAGAAAGGGCCCTCAGCGCCTCTGCGACCGCGTGCAGGTACAGAGCGGGAAACAGGGCCCTGAACTCCACGCTGCTGCCTCGTTTGGCCCTGACGGCTTCGATCTTATTCTTATCCTTGATCGGTACGTGTATCTTGATCCGCTCATCGTCGAGCTGAACGCTGAACGTGCCCTCGGAGACATTGGGGTTGGCGATCAGGTCGATCACAGAGCTCACGCCCGAGTCTTTTAGGATGATGCGCATGGTATTGCCAACAGCCAGAATTCCGGCGGTCGGAACGTTGAAGCCTTCAGGCCTGTGGTCACGCCATTCCTGAGCATGTTCAGGAGACCTGAACCCTTCCAGGGCTCTGGTAGATACCACATACGGTGTGATCAGTATCTCCTCGTCGTAGTCACTGGCATCCAGAAGCAGTTCACTCTGCTCAGACGTCACATGCGTACTCCGCACGAACGTCCTTGGGCAGGAGACCTCCACCGCGTACCTAGCCTTGTCGTTCTCGATCAAGCCACGCAGGGTGTCCGAAAAGAGACGGAATACAAGGTCAACTTTGACCTGGCGTCCGTTGTTCAGAACGGCCTCCGGCACATCGACTCCGAACGAAGAGTACTCGTAGTCTTCCGTCCACGGCGCCAGCAGCGGATAGGGCAGCATCCTCTGGTGCCAAGTGGTCATCTCAGCCTGAAAGCGTGGCGATCCAGGTTGCCGTCGGCGATGACCCTGATCGTCACTCTGTCGTTGGAATCCGGGGTGAAGACGATCTCCCCGTCATTGACCGCGAGCGGCTCCTCAACTTGTCCAATCCTCGTCGCCTCTGTGATCGCAACTGGCCGCGCCCTCCGGGGGTCGCGGTCGGTTCCGGCGGGCGCCAGTGACAATCGCGCCTCTCGCGGCGGGTCGGATGTCGGGTTGAAGGCTACTATCGCTTCACTGGAGGAGAGCGGGATGTATCTCACCCGCCGCAGCAGCGCTTTACGATCCTTGTGCCTAACCGGTCTTTTGCCGTCTCTCCCCACTCCCCCACCCCCCTCAGTACCGTTTCTATTGTCACCACTTCCGCCTCCTCTATCTCCTCCCTCTCTCCCGCCTTCGGCTTCAACTTCCTCTTCGACCTCTATCACGCCAGAGGGGGCGGCTCGGGTCTCTACGACCTGGGTCTTCAGGGTCCGATCGCCCATTGTTTCGTCTTGGTCAGGCAGCATGCCGGCGAGCTCGTCGATATTGGAGATATCCCCGTACTTGTCGGTCTCGGCCCTGCGCTCAATGATCTTACTAAGCTCAAGACGTGCCTCCTTGAGTCGCTTGTCCGCATCACGCCGATCTTCTTCGCTCCGGAGATGGCCGGAGGAGATCGAGTCGTGACTCGGGTTTTCCATTCTCCTCAGCCAGAGGTCGCCAGCGTCGGTGTCCGGTACAACCACGGCTACGAAGTCTGGCCACAAGCTCCTTCCTCGCGGGGCTAGCGGGTTGACCTTCTGCTCCCTGCTGTCGGTTATCAACATGCCGTTGCGGTTGATGTGAGCTACTCTTCTAGGTGAGCGCTCAGCGAAGGCGACGTATGCCTTGAGGCTTCCTAAGTCCCTGAACCGCTTCGTAACTTCCACGTCGTCATCTAGAGGGTCCCTGATTGCTCTGTAGTAGTGGACTGCATTTCGGTTGATGGGTTTAAACTGCTCAAACAGATAATCGATAGTCTGGTGGTCTATCCCGACTGGGCTCCCATCTTGGGGGACGATTTTAACGACTAGGTTCTGGTGGTGGATCGCGTAGAAGAAGTTCTCGATGGCCGCGGTCGCCATCTGCTCCACCCAGTTCGAGGAGTGTGGGTTGAAGCCCATTATGAACACGCCGGTTCCCGTTTCAGCCAGTTGGAAGAACTTGGCGATGTTCCTGCCTATGATGGGCCCGTCTTCCTGGAGGCTGTAGAAGCCGATGTGCTGGAGGTCGTCGCCTGAACCGTCGGGGTCGGAGTGGCCGGTGAGAGTTGCCTTACCCTGGAGCTTGGTAACACGGCCCTTCCGGCCTTCCACCAAGTGTGTGCTGTAGAAAACCGTCTGGAGGTCGGACACGTTCAGAATGGCGTTCTTGCCGATCCCATAAGATCCGCCGGGAGCTCCACTGCCCTTGCTGACCGCCCCCTCCTGAATGACCAGCGCCTTCCAGCGGTCGTCGTTCAACCCAATCGTGCCAGTGTCATGTACCTTCAAACAGGGGATGTTGCGTTTCTTGATGACTGACAGCGCGTTGGAATATACCTCGACCATGTCAGACCTGCCGTCGTCGCGTGCCCTGTCCAGGCACGACTGAAGATGGTCTCGCAGAGCGGCTCCGCCTATGAGCCCACGCTTCACGTTGGTCTCCGAGAACGTGACGGTGACGGGTTTAGCGAAGCCGTTGTGTTTGGCGTCCAGGGAGTTCTGGATCAGCTCACGAACGAGCTTCGCGATAGGGGCGTCGCTAAAATGGGTGCCTGACGGATCATTGACGTAGTCAATACCGCCATTTCTCGGGGGGAATCGCCAAGTCGCCTTAGTCAATGATGTCACCTGTGGGGCAGTTGCTCGCACCGCCGCCTGCGTGAAAAGCGGTCACGTCTTGGCAACCTTCCTTGGTTTGTCCCAGCAAGGCCACTGCACTGGGCAGGTTCTAGGTGCGGTACCCATTCGTCCAGGCAGCGTTCGCACCTGCAATCTTGGACTGTACTCTTCGCCGTCGTAGACTTCCATTGGGGCATAGTTTCAAGACATAGCGGATAGGATACAATCCACAGTTGGCAACCCGCAATGTGCTGCCGGCCCCGGCCTACCGCCCCTGACCCCCGTGGTCCGCTAAAAAAACACGCAGCGCGCTCTACTAAAAAAGCGATGCGCTCAATCCCACCTGTTCCATCGGAGTACACATACCTATTGCCCGCGACCCGCGATTTCGAGCCCATGCCATCCAGAGTATGACGGGAACCTCGGGCCGCCAACGTGCGCGAACAGAGGCTCTGCTCCTTATCCGTTAGCCTCCCCGTCCGAAGACATTTGGACTGCCTTTGCCTTGACCGTAGCACCGATGTTCTGTAAGTTTGGAGTCAATGCGCCAGAATCCCGCACTTTGGGCGCGTCGCGTGATACGCTGTTGCCTAGGTTGGTGTCGGGGGAGGTGTGGGTGGGGGCATTCGGTGCGAATTTTTATGAGGAGCGTGGGCGATGATCAACGAAATCAGCAGGCGCTCAGTCTCCCATTCCTGATAGGTAGGTCGACATGGCGCGGATAACGGAGAGCAAAATCAGGCCGTGCCTGATATGGGGCACTCAATATGCGGCAGAGGTACGTGAGGACTTTGACACTGGAATGTGCCTCGTTAATTCTCCTCGCGCCGGTTTAGAATACAAAGTGTCCGGCGATATATGCGCTTTTGGCAATCTAATGTATGATAACGAAAAGGCGCGTCTGACGACATGGCTTATCGATCAGGGATTACAGGGTGTTAAGGTGCCAGAAATAACCGAAGGGGTTATTAAATATGTTAGGGCGAAACGTTCTCTTTCTGTTCATGAACGGGCTGACAGGTTGCTTTCGTTCATAGCTAAGCAATCAAAAATGGTGGGGGATACAGTTAATATAATTCCCCAAGTTTGTGACGAGGCTTGCGCGTGGTCAGAGTCGATCACTGAAAAGGAAATTCGCTTTCTTCTTAATTATTTGGACGAAAAAGGTTCGCTGAAAGAGAATTGTCCCATAAATGCAGCTAATTCTGATGAAATTGAGGTTCAAATTACAGTTGATGGCTATAGCCGAATCGCAGATCGGGCGGCTAACGTGATTTCTTCTCAAGCCTTCGTTGCCATGTGGTTTGATAAGAGTACGACACAGGCCTATGAGAAAGGGATACGGCCTGCTATTGAAGATGCTGGATACAAGCCTATGCGAATTGACCAAAAGGAGCATGTCAACAAGATTGAAGACGAGATAATCGCCGAGATCCGCCGCTCAAGATTTCTCGTGGCTGATTTTACGGAGGGCTGTGGTGGGACAAGAGGCAGTGTGTATTATGAGGCCGGGTTTGCGCGCGGGCTTGGCCTGCCGGTTGTTTTCACCTGCCGCAAGGATTCTCTGAGCAAACTGCATTTTGACACTTCACATTACAATCACGTCGTCTGGAGCAACCCGGAGGATTTACGTAAAAAGCTGAGAGCTCGCATACGTGCAGAACTTGGCGATGGCCCGGAACTGTCGAGGCCGTAGGCGACTACCGCTTCGCCCTAAGGGGCCTGGAGATGCATGCAGCAGGTCCTGCTTGCTCCGAAGGTTTGCGGCTCCCCGAGATTGATTCGCCGGTCTGCGTTCTTCGCCTTTACCGAGCTTCTGAACGTCGCTGAGGGGAGGCAAGTCTTTTGACGCTCACCCGTTAACCACAAGTCGCTTTGTGGCTCACCGATTCCTTTTTGTGATGCACAAAGGCGTTTGCCGTTAATTCATGATTCACAATCCACCCGCCCTCTCTAGCACGCTGTGACGGCGGCGGGCGTAGGGGCGATTCGCGGATTGCGCCTACGGCTATCAGGCGCCTGCTCGGTTATGGGAATGTCACCCGCGAGTTGAAGGTTGCGGTGTATGCCTCGTCGCCCTCGCTCACCCTTTGTACGAGGAAGGTTCCCATCTTATGGAGCTTGCGAGTCTCCATGACGGCGGCGAGTGCGCTGTCGTAGGCTCCAAGTACTTCCTGGTTCTTGATGGCGACGACCTTGCCATCGTACTTTTGGACCATCTCGTCCTGGTTTTCCAAGTAGAACAGGAAGTCTTGGTATAGGCGCGGTTTGGTCATGGGGACCTCACAGTCTACGGCAACCAGTCCACTTTCTATCAGTGTATCGCATCCATATGGTGCGTCAAGTGCGGCGCGGGTTGTGAATCAATAGATACGGGAGAGCGTTGCGGTATCCCTGCGCTGGAGAGCACGACACGAAGATGGGCAGCGTCACAGTTCTTTCATCCACGACCAACGGGGGTTGGGCGTCGCCAGGCGAATATCGAGCTGACCGACGGCGAGCGCAAGGACGTAGTTAAACCGTACGTGAACCCTGACGATGGTGTGTCCGAGGCGGCCATTCGATACACTGAGATAAGCTAGCGCAGTGGGCGTTCGACCACGAGAATCCTTTGGCCGCCGGGCCGGGGGTGTAGGGGCGATTCGCGAATCGCCCCTATGGTACGGATTGGGGGGCCGCGGGCCCGGTTCCGGACGACGTGATCACGAATCGCCCCCTGCGCGATGATGCATATAGAATGTTGGAGGCGGGGGCGATGCCGGTCGAGTCCGCCGCGCAGGCCCGGAGTAGAACGCTGAAGATCACCGTCATAGGGTTGGGTCACGTCGGCATTATGGCCGCTGCGGGGTTCGCATCCGTGGGCCACGACGTGCTGGGCGTTGACATCGAGCCGTCGCGCATCCTGTCTCTACAACGCGGCGAGTTGTTCCTTTACGAGCCAGGACTTCAACCGATGGTGCAGGCCGGGGTGAGGAAGGGCAATCTGCGCTTTGCGCACCTCGACGATGCCGCGGCGGTCCTGGGCGACGTGGCGATCATTGCGGCGGGCACGCCTCCGGTGAGCGGCGGCAATGCCGACTTGCGGCAGATCAGGTCGGCGTTGGACTGGATCAAGTCCAAACAGCCGCGTGGACTTGTGCTGGTCATGAAGAGCACCGTGCCTCCAGGCACCGGGCGGAGGATCATAAAAGACGATCTCAGAGGCGCGGACGTCTCCTATGTCGCGGTACCGGAGTTCATCCGGGAGGGCAGCGCCGTGGCCGATTGGAGCTTCCCGGAGCGGGTAGTCGTGGGAGCCGACCCGAACGACCTGAGATCGCTCGATCTCGTGAAGCAGGCGCACGCCGGTATCGCAGCGCCGTTCATCGTTACCGACGTGACGAGCGCCGAGATGATCAAGTACGCCAGCAATGCGTTCCTTGCGACCCGTATATCGTTCATCAACGAGATCGCCGCCCTGTGCGACAGCCTGGGCGCTTCGGTGGACGACGTGGGTGAGGCCCTGGCCATGGACTCGCGCACCGGCGACAGGATATTCGCCGGCGTGGGATATGGGGGCTCATGCTTTCCCAAGGACGTTCGAGCCCTGAATCACATCGCTCTGACCAGCGGGGTGGGGGTCGAGCTGCTGAGATCGGTCATCAACGTCAACAACCGGCAAAGGCTGCTGCCGCTCTACGCGCTGCGCCGCCGGTTCAATGGAGCCGTCTCCCGACTCCGGGTAGCGGTCCTGGGTCTGGCGTTCAAGCCGAACACCGACGACGTCCGCGAAGCCCCATCCCTGGACTTGATCGATGCCCTGGTCAATGAGGGGGCTGAGGTCTGGGCCTACGACCCGCAAGCCAGCGGGGCAGCGAGGGAGCGCCTCCCGGAATCGGTGCGTCTGGCCGCCGATCCGGTCGAGGCCGCGAAGCAGGCGCAAGCCGCAGTTCTGCTGACCGAGTGGGATGAGATAGTCACTGCCGACTGGGAATCAATAGCCGAAGGCATGAGGCCGCCGAAGTTCGTGTTCGACGGCCGGAATGCTCTGAACAAGTCCCGAATGCTGGGGTTGGGCTTCGAGTATCTCGGCGTAGGGCGCGGGGGCGGGGCCGAATGGAGCATCGAGAGGGAATCCGGAGCTAGTCTGAACGTAGAGAAGTACAAGGAAGAAGATTGAATCGGTTCATCCGGCAGTTCTCGTTCTATTGGGCGCCGCTGTTGATCTGGATGGGCGTCATCTTTTGGGGGACGAGTCTCAGCGCGGATTCTGTAGAAAGACTGAGTGCGGTTGTACGTGTACCGTTCACGTTAGACGTAGCCCATATCATCGAGTTCGCCATTCTGGCGGCGCTGGCCTATCGAGCCTTTCGTACCTGGAAAGGCTTTCGTTCACGCCTCGCCCTTTGGGGCGCGGTCGTCGGGTTCGCCGTGCTGTACGGCATTTCCGACGAGGCGCACCAGTGGCTTGTTCCGGGGCGTTGGCCCAGCCGCGCCGACCTGGTCCTCGACGCCGCGGGCGCATTGGCAGGGCTGGCATTGGCCGACGGGCTGGTGCGGGGGTCCTCTGCCGTCGGCGCGGTGTACCGGGGCTGGGCGGGCGGCGACAAGGGGGTGAATCCGTTAATTGCCCGGCTGCTTCCGGCCTCCGACCAACGTGCTGCGCGACAGACGTTATGGATAGGCGCGATAACGACCGTCCAGTTACTGGCGAGCGTAGTTCAGGTGGCGTTTTCGGCCCGGATCCTGGGGCCGGAAGGCTTGGGGGTTCTGGCTATCATCATAGCCTCGACTTCGCTTCTTTATCGGTTCGTGTCCCTGCCGGGCAACGAAGTGATTACGACGTTCGTGACTCGCAGCGTGGCCGAGGGCCGCATGGAAGAGGCGACCGGTACGCTGCGGTTCACCTTCGTATTGTCCCAGGCGCTTTCCCTGCTCTCCTACGCTCTGCTGGCGGTCGGGGCCCTCGTGGTGAGCGGCTTGATTGGAGGCGCGGATGCCTACAAGTCGTCGCTTCTCGTGTACGGCGTCGGGGGCATCGCGGCGGCCACGGTCAGGGAGAGCATGGCGTTGCTGAGACTGGCCGACCAGCTGCGGTTGGGCTTTGCCGTCGCGGTGGTCGGCGCGGCGGCGAGGGTCTCTCTTCTTCTGGCGGCATGGTTGACCGGGGGCGGGCTGATGATGGTGGTATTGGCGTATGTCGCAGGGGACGTTATAACCGGGGTCGGGATGTTCATTGCCGCGTCGGCCTCGGAGAGGAAAGCGGGTCTGCCGGGTTTTCTGCGCTCGTTATCGGCTAAAGTACCTAGCCGGGACGTCATCGCGTTCCAGGTCGGATCGTTCTGGCGAGCGTCGGTTGAAGCGGTGATCCTGCATATCGACGTAATCCTGATAGCCAACATCGTCAGTTTGAGCCAGGTCGGGATATACCGAGCGGCGCACCAGATCGTCGACGCCACGAAACACCCCTTCCGCTCGATCTCCACCGGGGTACAGGCGGAATACAGCCGGCAGTGGTACGGCGGAGAGATGGCTGCGGTTCGCCGAATTTCCCGTCATTTCGGGCTATTGTCGCTGGCTATCGCTGTTGCCGGATACGGCCTGCTTGCTATCATTCACGGACCGATTATCCGGATCATGCTGGGTCCCGGTTTCGAAGAAGCCGCCTTCCCGTTGCTGTTCCTGCTTCCGGGTGCGTTGGCCTTTGCGGTGATTGCGCCCTTCTACGTCCTGCCTGCCGCGACGGGGCGAGCGATTCCCCATCTGGCGTCATCGTTGGCAATGCTGGCGACTATGGTTACGGCGCTGTTGATACTGGCTCCCAGGTACGGAGCGGAGGGGGCGGCGTGGGCCAACTCCATTGGCTGGATAGTTTTCGCGGCGGTTTTCGTCCCGTTCATAGTCGGGACGCTGCGCCGGGGCAAACGGCGCCGGCCGGTAGAGGCGTAAGGCCGGACGCGCGGGGGTAGGCGCGAAACACCTCGATGCCGAGCATCAGGATTATCCATAAGGCTGGACGAGCGGGGTTAACCGTGTTGCAAATCGGAAGGTTTCATGGCGGTTGAACGGGCGCCGCTATGAGCAGGGCGGCAACTTGGGTCGGCTCCGTCTCCTCGACGCTTGGGTCGTTGCCCTCCAAGGCTTCCGGCGTCGACGTGGGCGTCCTGTCGATGTATTGCGCCTCCATCGCGCTTGCCCTGTTCGCCTTCGGCTACGCGATTCGAGGCGGAACGCTGCTGTTCGGGGTCGTAAACCTGACGCTGGTGTTCCTGCTGGTTGCAGTCCTGTGCGTTGGCGTCCACTTCTGGGCTGCCAGGGAGATCAGGTTCCAGCTTATTTGGGCGGATCTAGTACTGATCGGCTTTGCCTTGCTGATGCTGCTCAACAGCAGTTCAGCCGCTGGTCTGGAGAAGGGTCTGCGGTTCGCGGGTCTGGTGCTGGCGCCCTACTTCCTGGCTCGTCTCATCCTGGTCGAGTTCAGGTGGGTGAAGAGCTTCCTGATTACGCTGCTGGCGACAGTAACGGTCATCGGCGTCATGGCCTTTGCATACTCAGTACTGCCCGATCCGTTGGCCAGGTTTCTGCCCTATGAGATAACCGAATGGGGCGAGCGGCTGGCTTTCCTGAACGTCAATCCGGTTCCGTTGGGGATGCTGTTCGTGGTGGGAGCAATGCTTCACCTCGGTCTCATGTCCGGTTGGCGGCGCATATGGATCATTCCGAGTCTGGCGGTGACCGGGGCGCTGGTCTACACCATGCTGATCGTCGGCACTCGATCGGCATTGGTTGCTATATTCGGAGCGTTGTTGACCGCGATCCTGATTTCTCTCATCACACGCAGGTTCAGCAATTTCCCGGTTCTGCTGATTGCTTTCGGCACGACGGCTTTTCTGTTCTACACGATTTTCGCCAGTGGATTGGTCTTTCCGACCGGGGAGGTCAACGAAGCCGGTATCAGACACGAAGATGAACCGAAACGGGTGGGGGAGCTCGTCTCCGTATACCTGGTAAGCGATAAGGGCCACCGGGCCGACGACGACCCGGTTCAGCCCTGGCTCTGGCAGCGCGCCGACCCCCTGACCGACGTTCCCAATCTCCCCGACGACGCCACGTGGAGCGACATCGAAGGGGCGCGGGGATTCAATTACACCCCGACCGACGATGACCAGGACAAGTTCTTGCGCGCCTACGTCTATTACGAGAAGGACGGCGAGACTCTCCTCGCGCAGACGGTAGCCATAGGCCCGATAGGGGCTCCGGCTGCCGATACCGATGAGCGAACCGAGAGCAATGCCTCGTCTGCTCCGCAACCCGCGGCTGCCGGTATCAGCCACGAAGCTGAACCGAAGCGGGAGGGAGAGCCCATCTCCGCCTACCTGGTCCGCGATCATCTCTACCGGACCGACGAGGACCCGGTGAATCCCTGGCATTGGCAGTGGGCCAACCCCCGGTCCGAGGCTCCCGATCCGCCCCAAGACGCCACCTGGACCTGGGCATACGCCAGCGAAATCGGCGTGCCCCTGTCATTCAGTCACACCCCGACCAACGATGACCAAGGCAAGTTCTTGCGGGCCTACGCGTACTACGAAGAGGAGGGCGAGACTCACCCCGCGCAGACGGCAGCCATAGGCCAGATGGAGACAGCGTCTGCCGATACCGATGAGCGAGCGGAGAGCAATGCCTTGCCTACTCCGCAACTGGGGGTTGCCGGTATCAGACCGGAAACTGAACGGAAGCGGGTGGGAGATCCCATCTTCGCCTACCTGGTCGACGATTTGCTCCACTGGGTGGACGACGACCCGGTTCAGCCCTGGCGCTGGCAGCGGGCCGACTTTCATGCCGACATTCCCTATCTGCCCGACGACGCCACCTGGACCGACATCGACGGAGCGCTGTTATACACCTACACCCCTACCGACGATGACAGGCGCAAGTTCTTGCGCGCCTACGTGTACTACGAAAAGGATGGCGAGACTTACTGGGCGCAGACCATATCCATAGGCCCGATAGCGGCAGCGGATGCCGATACCGGTAAGCGAATCGAGAGCAATACCTTGTATGTTCCGCAACCGGGGGTTGCCGGTATCAAACCCGTAGATGAGCCGAAGCGGGTGGGAGAAACCGTCTCAGCCTACCTGGTCCACGATAGGCGCCACCGGGGCGACGACGACCCGGCTCAGCCTTGGCGCTGGCAGCGTGCCGACCCCCGGGCCGACGCTCCCAATCTCCCCGACGAAACCACCTGGACCGCGGGCGAAGTCCACAGGCCCGAGACATTCACTTACACCCCGACGGACGATGACCAGGGCAAGTTCTTGCGCGCATTCATGTACTACGAAAAGGATGGCGCGACTTACCGCGCGCAGACCATATCCATAGGTCCGATAGCGGCGGCGGTGGTCGATGGGGTTGCCGGTATCAAAAACGAAGCTGAACCGAAGCGGGTGGGGGAGCCAGTCTCCGCCTACCTGGTCCACGATAGGCTCCACCGGGCCGACGACGCCCCGATTCAGCGCTGGCTCTGGCAGCGCGCCGACCCCCGGGGCGACGCTCCCAATCTGCCCGACGACACCACCTGGAGCTGGGCATACACCAACCAAATCGGCGTGCCGCCGTCATTCCGCTACACGCCCACCGACGATGACCAGGGCAAATTCTTGCGCGCCTACGTCTACTACGAAAAGGATGGCGCGACTTACCGCGCGCAGACCATATCCATAGGTCCGATAGCGGCGGCGGCCGATGCCTTGTCTGTTCCGCAACCGGGGATTGCCGGTATCAAATCCGGATCTGAACCAAAGCAGGTGGGAGAACTCATCTCCACCTACCTGGTCCACGATAAGCCCCACCGGGCCGACGACGCCCCGATTCAGCGCTGGCTCTGGCAGCGCGCCGACCCCCGGGGCGACGCTCCCAATCTGCCCGACGACACCACCTGGAGCTGGGCATACACCAACCAAATCGGCGTGCCGCCGTCATTCCGCTACACGCCCACCGACGATGACCAGGGCAAATTCTTGCGCGCCTACGTCTACTACGAAAAGGGGGGTGAGACTTACCGGGCGCAGACCGTAGCCGTAGGACCGATAACGGCAGCGGCTGCCGATACCGACGTGCGAACCAAGAGCAGCGCCTTGCCTGTTCCGCAACCGCCGGCTGCCGATACCGACGTGCGAACCAAGAGCAGCGCCTCGCCTGTTCCGCAACCGGGGGTTGCCGATACCGACGTGCGAACCAAGAGCAATCCCTTGCCTGTTCCGCAACCGGGGGTTGCCGGTATCAGAGCCGAAGCTGAATCCAAGCGGGTGGGAGAGCCCGTCTCCGCCTACCTGGTCCACGATCAGGTCCACCGGGATGACGACGACCAGATTCAGCGCTGGCTCTGGCAGCGCGCCGACCCCCGGGCCGACGCTCGCAATCTGCCCGACAACACCACCTGGAGCTGGGCATACACCAACCAAATCGGCGTGTCGCCGTCATTCCGCTACACTCCGACCGACGATGACGAGGGCAAGTTCTTGCGCGCCTACGTGTACTATGAAAAGGGGGGTGAGACTTACCGGGCGCAGACCATAGCCGTAGGCCCTATAGCCACGGGGCAACAGACCACCCCCGCGCCTGCCTATACGACCACCGGGTTTAGCCTCCCGCGGACCGGTATAAGGCTGCCCAATCAGGGCCGTTTCGAGACCCTGACCCTGCTGGTCAACCCTGTAGATGAGGAGAATGAGGCAGAGCTGCGTCGTCGCCAGCACGTAATAGGGGCCAGGCTTGATCTGCTTCAAGAAGCGCTGACCAAATTCAGGGCCAATCCCCTCTTGGGCGCAGGCACCGCGGGGATGGACAATTACGCCCACAACATCTTTGCGGAGACCGCGGCTGAGCTAGGTCTGACAGGGCTTGCTATTCTGTTGGCATTCTTTGCCTTTGTGCTAAGGAACCTCTGGAAGTTCTTCGTCAAGCTCGACGAGCAAAATCCCTACTTTCACATTATCGCGGCGGTGTTCCTCGTATTGACCGCGCTTTTCATCCAAAAGCAGTTCTCCGCCAGTCTGGCCCACCACAAGGACCTGATCATCTTCGCCGCCATAATACTCAACCTGCCGCTTCTTCTGGGTATGCCAGGCCGGGAGGTCAGCGGGGGCCTCCGGGAGAAGTTCCCGCCCAGGCTGCGGTTTCTGGCGCCGGCCAGGGACAGCGCGCCGGTGAGGGACGTCAAGACGAGACCATGAGACGGGCGGTATGACTTCACACAATCGCCAGGTGAGAACGGCGCTACTGGGATGCGGGTATTGGGGAAAGAACCTGTTGCGCGTACTCATGGAATCCCGCGACTCCGAGGTGGAGCGGGTGGTCGACTCGTCGCCCGACGCCCAGCAATACGTAAGCGCACGTCACCCCGGTCTGCACGTCTCCGGCAATGAGTCGGACATATTCGATTCCGATTCCATCGATGCGGTGGTAATCGCCACTCCTGCCAACGACCACTACCGGGCGGCCCGGCTGGCGCTGCACGCCGGAAAACACGTTTTCGTCGAGAAGCCTCTGGCTACCAGGGCGGACGAAGCCCAGGAGTTAGTCGATTACGCCAGCGAAAAGGGTCTGGTATTGATGGCCGGACACACGTTCCTGTTCAACTCGGCCGTCAACTACCTGAAGGACATGATAGATTCCGGCAGTCTTGGCAACGTACACTACGTCTACAGTCGCCGGCTCAACCTGGGGATAGTGCGGTCCGACGTGAACGTGCTGTGGAACCTGGCCCCCACGACGTATCGATCATCCAGTACTTGCTCGAGTCCGAACCGGAGACCGTGAGCGCAGTGGGCGGGATATACCTTCAGCCCTCCATCGAGGATGTCGTATTCTCTACGCTGAGCTTCCGCGAAGGGCAGCTCGCCAACATCCATCTGAGTTGGCTGGACCCGCACAAGGTGAGAACTGTGACGGTGGTGGGCAGCCGGAAGATGGTGGTCCTGGACGACGTCTCGACCGAGGCCAAAGTAGTGATCTACGACATGGGGGTGGACATTTCCAGCGGCACGAAAGACAGCGACAGCCCAGGCGGGTTCCTGGTATCGCACCGGTACGGCGATAGCATCACTCCAAAGATTCCCTACCCGGAGCCGCTGGCCCGGGAAGTGGGCCATTTCCTGGACTGCATCCGGCTCGGCTCGGAGCCTATCAGCGGCGGTCAACATGCGGTCTCGGTGGTCAGAACCATCGAGCGGATAGAGGCGGAACTCCACAAAGTACGTCCGTCATCGACGCCCGGCCTGAGCGTCGCAGGATAGGGGGCGGCGTGCGGGTCGCGCATATCATCGTCAGCTACCAGGAGGGGTTGGGATATGAGGAGAACCACCTTCCCTTCTTTCAAGCCCGGCTGGGCACTGACGTTTCCATCATAACCACCACTTTACCCTTGCCCATGTGGCAGGGGATGGCCCACTTTCAGGCCGGTGCCGTACCCGGGGTTTACGAAGAACGGGGTATCGGTATACACCGGCTGAAGACCAAGTTCCAAGCCAGAAAGGGGACTCAATTTTTGCTGGAGGGACTGAAAAAGACCCTGAAGGAAATCGGGCCGGACATTCTGCACATCCACAGCCCCATCGGATCCTTGACTGTTCAGGCTCTGTCTGCGGCCAAGGCCCTGGGCCTGCCGGCGGTCATAGACTGCCACCTCTGGCACTCCCTCACTTATCCTCGCGGCCCGTTGCGACGGGCCTACTACCAGTTGTTCCGGCGCGGGTTTCTGCCCTACTATGGCTCGGTCATCAAGCGGTACATACCCTTGGGCCCTGATCCCGAGAATCTGCTTCACGATTTGTTCGGAATACCGCACTCTCTTATGGCCCACTCCACCCTGGGGGCCGATACCTGCTCCTTCAAGTACGACGAGCCCGCCAGGCTGGAGACTCGGTGGTCGCTGGGAATCCCCGACGACGCCAAGGTGATACTGTTTGGCGGACGGATTGACCCCGGAAAAGAGTTGGAGGTGCTGGTGAAGGCCTGGAATTCGCTTGCAGGCAAGTACGATCTGTACCTACTGCTGGTGGGTCCGGCCGTGCATAGCATGGCCGAAGGGCTTGTCAGGACAGCCCGCCCCGAGGTGCGAAACAAGCTCATTATGACCGGGCTTGTTCCCAACGCCGAGCTGCCCAACTATATGTCGTCTGCCGACATAGCGGTGTGGCCCGGAGAGCAAGGCATAGCCATGATCGAGGCGATAGCCTGCCAAACCGCCTTGGTACACTCGTATGAGGCTGCTGGAAGGCACTTTACGCTGTATGGAAACGGAGCGTCTTTCGAGAGGGGTAACGCCCGCTCCCTGGCAAGAACGCTTGACTCGATTCTCGCCGACCCGTCCCGTCTGGCTGACATGCGACTGCGCTCGCGCCGCCTGGCGGAAGAGGTCTTCGACTGGAAAGTCGTTGCCGCCAGGACACTGGGGATTTACAATGACGCTCTGAATGGAGCAAGCGCCTGCAAGAAAATTTGGTGATACGCCAACGCCGGGAAGATACGGATAGAATTTAATGAGTATAGCGGCTCTGACCTACGATCCTCGCATCGTAAGACTCAGGATACATTTTATGAAAGAAAGCCTATTGGCACAACCTCGTACATTGTATCAGCGGACGTCGATGCGGGTCGGCTAATCGGGTGCGAGTGCGTTCCGCTTCACTATTGGGACAACTACCAGAGCGTGGCGCTGCGTTTGTTCGAACTCGAAACGAAACTCCTGGTTAACGCAATACCAGATCTGGCAAATCTTGGGGCGAGGGGACGCTGCCATGGAGACGCTGCATCCGGAAGGCGTCGTGCATAGGCGGATGAGCCATTCCCGCGAGTTACGTTTACAGGATCTGTTGAGAGAAACCATCAACGCTCACCCTGATATGAAGGACTAGGCATGAGCGAAGCCCGTTCCTAGAAACATAAACTTATAATTCAGACTCGATTCGATAAGGTAGCCACGGACGGCTCGGGGCCGCCCCACACCTCTAGACCCTGCCCCTCACTTGATACGGGAGCCGCTGAACCGAAAGGCGCCGCCCCCAAGGTCCCCAGGAGGTGGAGAAGAGGGGCGAGCGTTCGCCTACCAGACGGTCTCTATCTGAGGTGAAGCGGAGAGGGTCGCATCCCGCGTCACCACCGGCGCCTCAAAGGCCATCGCCTCGGCGGCTATGAGTCGGTCGTGCATTTCCGGCATTTCCGGGAACAGGTCAAGCTTCTCGAGCTGCGCTCTCCCCAGGTCTGAGAGTTCTATCCCACCCACACCGGCCAGCGCTTCCAGCAGACTGGAGGGGGCGAGAGGTTGGCCGAGCTTGACTGAGAGGAAGTAGAACTCGGCGACGGCTATGGCGGGGACGACTATTGTCGCGTTGCCGGTCTCAGCCAGCCGGAAGACCGCGGACGCTGCGGCTGTGAGACGCTCAGGCGACCTTAAGTACCACCACAGAGCGTGGGTGTCCACTACGAACCGCGCGGATCTATCCGGCACGTCTGCGTTTCCTCTCGGCAGACGCCGGGAGCCGAGGCTCCCACAGCGTCTTGAGATTCAAGAAGTCCTCGTATCTGGCGTCGGGCAGTTCGGTCAGTCTGCCCCTCAGCGTACGGAGAGACGGTTTCCCCACCGTGGGGCTCTGCACGGGCGTGAGCCTGCCGCACGGCTTCCCCCGGCGGGTGATGACCACGTCTTCGCCATCATCGAGGCTTTGGAGTATCTCGCTGACCTTGGCCTTGAACTCTCTTATGCCGTAGGTAGTCATGTTGCACGCCCTCATGTAGTCATATCTTGAAGCGTCGTGACCACATGCTATCACCTGGCGGGCGGGTAGGCAACGCCTTGACGTGTCCATCAGCGTCGGTCGCCAGCGACTTGAGCTTCGAGGATTATCATAGTTACCGCCAGAACATACAATGACGTTTTACAGGGTACGAATACGGCCGCGGCAATGGGGGGGGTCTGCGATTCAAGGGCACTGGGAGTGTCCCCGGTCGGTTGTCGACCCCAACCTCGACGCTGGCGACAAAGTATACTCCACTCAGATGGATGGCAGCCTCGGCAAGGGTTCATGCACGGGTACTCGAAGAGCTTTATTCAGAATCTTGTTCGCGGAGGCTGGACTGATCATCGAGCGGGAGTACGTCATCGGCTATAACACGGGGGGAATCCACGCCAATACCACTCGCGGCAATCTACTCCTAGTCTGTCGCCGCAAGGCCTCGAACGGTCGCGGGAAGTTTAAGTAAGAATGCCATGCATCCCATCCCCCTGGTCGACCTGAAAGCGCAGTATGCCGCCATCAAACCGGAAATCCGGTCCGCAATTGATGGGGTATTAGCTAGCGCTCAATTCATAAACGGCCCGGAGGTGTCCGATTTCGAGCAGAAGTTCGCTGCCTTCTGCGGTGCAGCGTTCGCGGTTGGCGTAGGCAACGGCACCGATGCCCTGACCCTGGCGCTCAAAGCCATCGAGGTCGGCCCTGGCGATGAAGTAATTACCACCGCCAACTCCTTCATCGCCACCGCCGAGGCCATCGTTGCAGTCGGGGCAACGCCGGTCTTCGTTGACGTGGACCCTGCCCACTTCAACATGACTGCCGAGGGCCTCAGCGCGGCTATAACGCCAAAGACGAAGGCGGTCATTCCGGTCCATCTGTACGGACAGCCGGCGCCTATGGCGGAGATAATGGAGGTTGCCAGGCGACAATCCATCAAAGTCATCGAGGACGCGGCGCAAGGGCATGGGGCCGAGTACAATGGCAAAAGAGCGGGAAGCTGGGGCGATGCGGCGGCCTTCAGCTTCTATCCTGCCAAGAACCTGGGGGCCTATGGCGACGCCGGGCGGTGGTTGCAAACGACGAAGATTTGGCCGCCACCGTGCGAATGTTGCGGGATCACGAGCGGACCGACAAGTACCTGCATGAATACTTCGGGGTCAACAGCCGTCTGGACACGCTCCAGGCTGCGGTTCTGGGGGCAAAGCTGAGCCATATGGAGGAGTGGAACGAGGCGCGGAGGGCGGTCGCCGCGAAGTATGACGCGTCGCTGGGTGAATTTCCGTGGTTGACTCTGCCCGCCCAGATGCCCGGCGGCAGACACGTCTATCATCTCTACGTCGTCCGAAGCGAGCGTAGGGAAGAGCTGAGGCAACACCTTTCGGATAGCGGGATCGGCGTCGGGATACACTACCCGGTCCCGTTGCACCTCCAGCCGGCGTTCCGGGCCCTCGGATACGCCGCGGGCGATTTCCCAGTTTCTGAGCGGCTTGCAGCCTCCATCCTGTCGATTCCGATGTATCCGGAAGTGAGCGAGGCGCAGTTGCACCGGGTCGTTCAGACCATCGGGGCGTTCTATCCGTAGCAGGGGGGAACGCGGTTTACTGCCCGAAGTTGCAACCATGACCAGCCCAGAGCCAGCAGATACAGAGCGCGGCGCCTACCCGCTGCATAACCTTGGATCGAATCATCCGATAATGGTTCTGCTGGTGTCGGCCCTCCCGCCACCTCCGGGAGGAGTAATGACTTGGACTCAAACGTTGTGCGAACTCGGATTGCCCCCTCCCTTCAAGTTCGAAGTCGTTGACACTCGAGTATTTAGGCGGAGTCAATTCACGCCGCCAAGACTGGGTCTTGTGGAAATAAAGCGTAACCTGAGCATCTTGTGGCAAATACGCCGTGCGTTGACGTCAGGGCGATTTTCAGTTATGCATCTGAATTGTGGGCTTACCCCCAGTGGCGTGCCGCGCAATCTGGCCTCGGCGGTGATTGCGAGACGGGCCCAAGTGCCCTACGTAGCACACCTGCACGGGACGTTCGATGTTCCTACAGGCAATCATCCCTCGGCGATTTTCTACCGCCGGTCTTGGCGCGCCATATTCGAAGGCGCGGCGCATATTCTCGCGTTGGGCCAGCCGAGCTACCGCTCTATATTGGAGTTGGGCGACTTTGCGCACAAGACCACCCCGCTGATTCCAAATTTCGTGAATTCCCGTTCAATTCCGGAGCATGTCCCGCCTACGGATAGGCGAAAGAGTCTGAGAGTCATATTCACTGGCGGGCTCATCGAGAAGAAAGGTGTTCACACGATCGTAGAAATCGCCAATCGAGTGCCCAATACCCAGTTTCAACTGATAGGAGACAGTTCCGACGAGTCATCTCAGGCCAGGCTGCTGCGGCATATTCGGGAGCTCGGACTGCAAGACCGGGTACAGGTATCGGGCCCGGTCAAGAACTGTGAAGTCGTGAAGAGGTTGGCTGAAAACGACGTATTCATATTTCCATCCAAACTAAAATATGAAGGCTTCCCCACCAGCATGGCGGAGGCTATGGCGGTCGGTCTGCCGGTAATGGCGTCTCCGGTGGGGGCAATCCCGGAGATGATCAATGTTCCTGAAGGCGGATTCCTGGCCGATCCCGATGATGTCGACGCCTATGTTAAGATGCTGAAGCGCCTGCGCGACGAGCCTTCTTTAAGGCAGAGCATGGGACAACACAACAAGCGGAAGGCGTTAAAAGAATATGATTATGATGTCGTTATTCAGCATCTCTGCGACATCTGGTCGGCCGCCAGTCAACATGTACTAAGATAGACATGGAGAGCAGTTTAAATCGACCGGGAAAACCTCATCGACCTGCGGACTAAATTAACCGGGCAGATCAACGGTTTACTGGGGCTGTTGCTGTTTCCCGTGTTAAAGCCTACGAGGAAGGTATTCCAGCTTATAAGCCGACCTTAGATGACCTTCATCGCCGGGCAGTTGATACGAAGGCGGTTATGAATATCGTTGTCGCCGGGAACGGCGGCTTCATCGGACATCGCTTGCCCAATGAATAGCCGGACGCCCGAACGAGAGTCCATATGGAGCGTTGGACGCAGGTGGCTGCCTTGGTGTTTGGGCCTGATATTCGCCCTGACCATTGGGTGGACGGTATTCATCGCTGTCAACGAGGTTTCCGGCGGAAAGCATGATGGCATGGCGCCCACTGCGGGCGCGGTGGTCAGCGAAAGCGCGCCGGCCGTACCGCTGATAGTCATTTATGCTATTTTTGTCATAACGGTCTTGGACATCGCCGGAGGTGCGATCATGGTTACCTACAGGTACTTGGAAAGGAAAATTCTCAAGCCCCTTGAAGAAAAACTCCGAGCCGAAGGGCGGGCCCAGGGAGTAGCCGAGGGACGAGCCGAAGGACGGGCGGAAGGAGTAGCCGAGGGCAGGTCTGCGATCCAGCGCGAGTGGGAAGAGTGGAACCGACGTCGCGAGGCGGCGGCGGCGAAGGGCGAGACTTTTAGCGAACCATCGCCGGGCAGTTGATACGAAGGCAGCTATGAGCATCGTTGCCGCAGGGTCCGGCGGCTTCACCGGACATAACCTCGTCAGGCGGCTGAAAGCCGAGGGTCACTGAGTCCGGGCGGTGGACATCGAGCAGCCTGAGTTCGAGGACCGCGACGACGAAATCGGCCAACTTGCGCAATGAATAACCGGATGCCCGAACGAGAGTCCATATGGAGCGTTGGACGCAGGTGGCTGCCTTGGTGCTTGGGCCTGATATTCGCCCTGACCATTGGGTGGACGGTATTCATCGCTGTCAACGAGGTTTCCGGCGGCAAGCATGATGGCATGGCGCCCACTGCGGGCGCAGTGGTCAGCGAAAGCGCGCCGGCCGTACCGCTGATAGTCGTTTATGCTATTTTTGTCATAACGGTCTTGGACATCGCCGGAGGTGCGATCATGGTTACCTACAGGTACTTGGAAAGGAAAATTCTCAAGCCCCTCGAAGAAAAACTCCGAGCCGAGGAACGGGCCAAGGGACGGGCGGAAGGAGTAGCCGAAGGCATAGCCAAAGGAGTAGCCGAGGGCAGGTTTGCGATCCAGCGCGAGTGGGAAGAGTGGAATCGACGTCGCGAGGCGGCGGCGGCGAAGGGCGAGACTTTTAGCGAACCATCGCCGGGCAGTTGATACGAAGGCAGCTATGAGCGTCGTTGCCGCCGGGAACGGCGGCTTCCTCCATTGCCGTCCTGCACCTCCAGCGTCAGACTGTACTCTGACGCCTCATCGTAGTCGAACTCAGAAACCGCCTTCAACTGCACCACAGGGGCTCCGTTGGCGTCCGGGTAGGTGACGATGGAGAACTTGCCCTTTTCGTTGCCCGACAGGATGGAGTAGGTCAGCGGGTCTCCGTTCGGGTCGGTAGAGGATACGATTCCAACACCGGTGGTCTTTTCCAGCGCTATGAAGTCATAGTGCGACTTGTCGAAGACGGGCGGCGCGCAGACCGGAAGGCCGGAGGACGCTGTGTCGCTGTCCTGGACACCGTAAAGCGCAGGCGGCACGCATCCGGTGAACGTGTTGCCCGCAAACAGCCGCAGCTTCCTCAGGCCAGTCAGGGCGTCCAGCGCCAAGGGTATCTCCCCGCTGAGTCCGTTGCGATCCAACTCCAGGTGAGTCAGCTTCCACATCTTGCCCAGTTCCTTCGGCAACTGTCCGCTCAAGTCGTTGTCCGACAGGTCCAGTTCCGTCAGTGCGGACAGGTCTCCAATCTCAGGCGGTAGCGTCCCGTCCAAGTCCTCATCGTCCAGTTCGACCTTGGCGACCCTCGTCGAATCTGCGTTGAGGGTGACCCCGTCCCAAGTGGACATGGCCCTGGACACATCCCAATTCAGCGTGGCTGAGCCGGACAGAGTGTCTTTCGCCAACAGCAATGCGATGCAATCGCGCATGAGGCCGGGGTTGTTGGCTTGGTCTGGCACGGCGAGGCCGCACGGCGGCGGCGGTTGCGCGGGCGGACCGTCAGCGTGCTCATACACGCCGACGTTGGTGTAGTACTGCCGCAGTTGGTTCGCGCTACTGACTAGCATGGGCAGGTCGGTGGCTGGGCCGATGCGTCCGCCGTTTGCGGCGACTCGGGCCTGATTCGCTGCGGTCACCGCTTGCGTGAAGGCGGGCAGCTCCATCTCGAGAGCTGAGCGTCCGGTACTCATCCGGTCTGAGGTCTTTCCACAGGTCCCTGTCGGGATGGACAGCGACCACCATCCCGTCCTCCCTGCGCTGGACGTCCCAAACTCCCATGACCTGCCATACTTCGGACGAAAGGTCGGGCGCCGGACCGAGGAACAGTACCTCCTCCCTGCCCGGAAACCAGCCGTCGATGCTGGTTTCGAATGCCTGTCTCATCTCTTCAATAACGTCCTGCTCGGTGTCATCCCCGTAAATGGCGCCCAAACGATAGACCGTCAAAGTGGACGGTCCATCGCCGAGGATGTATGCGCCTACGCGCACGTCGATATAGCACTTGATGGCCACCGTATAAAACTCTTCTTGTAGATAAGATGGTGCGCGGAAGCGGTCGCCGGCGGTGCAGCGCGCCGTGTCAGGGAGGTACGCGCCCCGCAGCGCCAGGTGGATCACGTAGGCCGATGCGCCGCCACCGCCAAGCATCTCCCGTATACTCCAAGGTTCATCACCTATGTCGGGGAGACTTAGCGCAGCGCCCTCTTCAAATTGCGCCACACCGGGTTCACACGGGTCCACGGATGAGCCGGGCGCTGACGTGCAAGGGGGTATCTCTTCCGTTAGGTACGAGGGTTCAGGCGTAGGAGTAGCACTCTCCATCGGGGTTGCTTGGGACGAGCTGCAGGCGGCGAAGAGCGGAAGCACGGCGAAGAAGAGCGCGATCGATATAGCGCGGCGAAACATGGCCGTTCTCCTCATCGAGACTGATAGAGCGACATCACGGCAACGATGTCGTATACTTGCGGTTCGCAGTACTGGCCGATGTTCTTATAACTCATGATTGCGTATTCCGTATTTATCGGATGCAGGTTGAAATTGGGCCGTGGGAAATATTCAGTCGTCCCGATGCCGAAAGCGTGCCCCACCTCGTGTACCACCATCTCGTGCAATTTCATGCAACCACCCGCAACGCTATTGTTCCAGTAGTCTACTCCGCGGCCAGCGTTCAGGAGAACCGATCCCGCCTCTATCTGTCCTACACCTAGCCTTGTCCAGCTGCTCGATCGCCAGCACGCAGGGGGGCCTGGACCACGAAAACTAAAGGGGTTGCACGCATTCCTGATCCCATTGTCCGAAAGAAATTTCACCTCGAAACGACCTCTCGGAGGAATCGGGCCTCTATCGCAATGTTCATCCGCGGGCAGATTGTAGGCTTGCGTCGTGATGATGTTGACACCGCCTCTGTCCCAGGTGACAGTATTTTCCCACTTGTCCACGGCGTCTTTTATGTCCTGGGTACTCATCGTGATGCCTGTTGGTATCGTGTCTTCGCATAGCACGTAGCGAAACTCGTTATTTGTTTGGTAGCCGTGGAAGGGGGCCGTCGCGACGCGGGTCCCGCCATCTGGTGGAGAATCGGTTGGGAAGACAAGGGCGAAGTCCGACCACTCGGAAGGGCTCACTATCACTGCCTGCACCTCAATGCGATAGAGCGTCTTTGTGGTCAGCCCACCAAGGCTCGCCTCTTTTGTCGTGCTCCCGATTGCTGTAACCGCGCTGGATGGCGTCTGCCAATCGTCTGGCGCGCATTCCCCGTTGGAATTGCAGGTCTCTTTGGCGTACCTTACGTTGTAGGCGGTTGCTCCCGGGACTGCGTTCCAGCGCAGCGTGACATTGCCCGCAACGAGGTGTCCGTTGGCTCGTAGGCCGGCAGGGACCGGCGCGATCGAAAGGTTCACCACGGCCTGCCCACCCTCCCTTCCGGCTTGGGTGGAAGCAATGCTGACGACGGGCGTGGACTGCGCTCTGGCGGGGAGCGCAGGAGAAAGTCCCGCCGCCGATGCCATGACCGCCGCTGTCAGCAACGCCGTCAGACCCCACCGCAGGACGGAAGATGCTACCCGCGGACAATACGGCCTTCTGGAGCCGGTCCCGCTATGGGCTCCGCCTTCGTCATCCGAAATCCGCTGCATCTTCTCCAAGCTGCATTTCCTACGTTGTTCTAGCTGAGACCCGGCGCACGTTCGGGAGAGTTCTCTGGTAGGGGGCAAGAATCCAAGGCCCCACAGCCGTATCGCTCCCTGTTCTTTGGTGAGCCGCAACTCTCTATTCACGTTGGCTGCTCTCGTCGGGAATCTGGTGTGAGACGCACCCGGCCCGCACCACCGCGCCGGGTGTATGGTTCGTATACATATTTTCGTGCTATCCTAATATAATCTGACAATATATTAAAATTACGGGCAACGGCTCCGGGGCATAACTACCGCTTTCATCGATAATTGCCTACCGCAATGCGACAATAGTTCAATAAAAGTTTACCGCTAATGACGTTCGGTATTATTAGGACGATGGCAACCCACCCAGGGGAGACCATAATGAACGAGGGCGTGGGAGAGCCTGCTCTTCACGGCCCGGTACTGCCTACCGTCGAGGATGGTGGGCGATGGAGGACTCGAACCTCCGACCTCATGCGTGTGAAGCATGCGCTCTAACCAGCTGAGCTAACCGCCCTGCGTGGGCTGCGCCGAATCCGCGTGGTGGCGATGGGAGGACTTGAACCTCCGACCTAGCGCTTATGAAGCGCCCGCTCTAACCGCTGAGCTACATCGCCCTGCCTGCAGGAGACGATCGATCACGGCAGCCGACCTAAGCTAAATGGTAGCCACGATGCACCGGATGGTCAATGAAACACGAAGCTGCGGGTCTTAATCCGCGGAGTAGTCGCCGCTCTTGCCGCCGCTCTTGCGCGTGAGCCGCGCTTCTTCTATCACCATGGCGCGGTCGGCCGACTTGCACATGTCGTACACCGTCAATGCCGCCACCAGAACGGCGGTGAGGGCTTCCATCTCGACTCCGGTCTTCCAGTGCGCCCGGGCCGTGGCCGTCACTTCCATCTTTTCGGCATCTTCCCGGTCCCTGAAGTCGACCGTCACGCTGGTGAGCGGCACGGGGTGACACAACGGGATGAGGCTCGACGTTCGCTTTGCAGCCATCACTCCTGCCACTCGTGCGACTCCCAGAACGTCGCCCTTGGCGAAGCCGCCCTGGCGTATCAATCGCAGTGCACTTGGGCTCATGCGTATGGAGCATTTCGCCTCGGCAATGCGGTCTGTCGATTCCTTTTCTCCCACGTCCACCATGCGCGCCTTCCCGCTTTCGTCGAGGTGCGAAAGGGGCGAGTTCATAGCTTCCGGCAGTTTCTCATCTCCGGGACGCGCTCTTATGGCGTTCGTACGTTTTGTCGACTTGCAGATTCGTAGATGCGGCCGCTTCCCGCGCCAGGCGGTCGCACCTCTCGTTCTCAGGGTCGCCAGCGTGGCCCTTGACCCAACGGAAGGTGACGTCGTGTCTGCCAACAGCCTGCAGGAGGCGGTCCCACAGATCGGGATTCAGTACCGGGGCCTTCTTGCTGCCTTTTCCTCGCACCCATCCGTTGGCCTTCCAGGATTTCGCCCATCCCTTGCTGATGCCGTCAATCACGTAGCGGGAGTCGGTAGTAAGGGTCACTCTGCTGCGCCTCTTGAGCGTTTCCAAGCCGGTTATAGCCCCCAGCAACTCCATTCGATTGTTCGTGGTGAGCCGAAAGCCGGCGGACATTTCCCTTCGGCTCGATCTGTACAGGAGCACGATTCCATATCCGCCGGGGCCGGGATTGCCCAAGCAGGCTCCGTCCGTGTACAGACGGATGGGGTCGTCCTCGTGTGCCATAGGAACCTTCACGCCGCTGCTCGGCGGTGCGCTGAGATCCGCCTCAGAGGAGTTGGCGCGTGGGCCTGTCCGGCTGGCGCATCCAAAGTCCTCAGCTCAATTCTGACAGATGACAAAAACCGCAGTTCCCCAGTCTATCCCCTACCCGCCAATCCGAAACATCTCTATCTTTCGGCGGGGATTGGCGACATTTCCCTCGAAGTCTGTATTGTCGGCCCGCTCCTCGGAATATCGGTCGGCTCTGCCAGCCCAGATCTGCGAGATGATCTGCCGCAGCTCCCCGTCTGCGGCGCCTGAGCGCATCGGCGTCTTTAGATCCTTGCCCCCTGCGGCGAACAGGCAGGTGACAAAGCGTCCATCGGTTGACAGCCTCCCACGGGTGCAGTCTCCGCAGAACGGCGCGGATACCGAGGCTATTACGCCTATCTCGCCAGACCCGTCCAGGTAGCGGTATCTGGTTGCTACTTCTCCCTGGTAGTTGGGCTCAGCCGGTTCGAGCGGAAAGACGCTGCCAACCCGGTCGACAATCTCTGCGGCGGTCACCACCTTGTTGAGATTCCATCCATTTCGGTTGCCCACGTCCATGAATTCAATGAATCGCACCACGCGGCCGGCGCCTTTGAAGCGGCGGGCCAAGTCGACCAGCCCATCCTCATTCAGGCCGCGCTGAACCACGCAGTTGATCTTGATCGGCCTGAGTCCGGCCCGTTCCGCGGCCTCGATACCTTCGAGCACTCTCTCGGGCCCGTAAGGGCGGCCGGCCATTCGACTGAAGGTTTCCGGGTCGAGGCTATCCAGGCTCACGGTAACGCGGTGCAGCCCGGCGTCTTTCAAATCCTGAGCCATCTTCGCGAGCAGGAAGCCGTTTGTGGTGAGGGTCAGATCCTGTATGTCCTCAATCCGGGACAAACGTTCGATCAGCAGGGGCAGTTTCGCTCTCACGAGCGGCTCTCCGCCCGTTATGCGTATCTTTCTGGCGCCAAGCCGGGCGAATATCCTCGCAAGACGTTCTATTTCCTCGAACGTGAGGATCTCCGGCTTGGGCAGGAACTGGTACCGCTCTCCGTACACCTCTGCCGGCATACAGTATGGGCAGCGGAAGTTGCACCTGTCCGTGACCGATATACGGAGGTCGCGCAAGAGCCTGCCGAGCCGATCCGGTGCGGCGGTTTGGGTTATCCCGGGGGTCGCGTTCAAGTGGGCCTGCCGTGTTTCCGAGCGCTGGACGGCGCTTCTCAGGTCGAACTCAATTCTAAGGTACAGCCCAACCTACAATCAGCAATCTCTATTCCCTATTCATTCCGACAGGGTCTCGAGATACTCCGCCATAGCCATCGCCGCCCTGCCCCGGTGACTGAGAGCGTTCTTCTCCGCGGGTGACAATTGTGCCATGGTCATGGCTCTATGGGGCAACCAGAAGACGGGATCATAGCCAAAGCCGCCATTGCCTATGCTGCGGTGGCAAATCGCGCCCTCGACCACGGCTTCAGTAAGGTGCAGTACACCGCTTGAACCTGGCCCGGCAAGGGCCAGAACGGCCCGAAACCTAGCTGTACGCCGCCACCCGGCTACGCCTGCCATCCTCTCCAGCAGCAGCGCGATCCGGGCTGCGTCGTCCAGCCCCGGCCCTCCGTATCGAGCGGAAAGCACGCCGGGCTCGCCGTGCAGGGCATCGACTTCGAGCCCCGAGTCATCGGCCAGCGCGAATTCGCCGGAGGCGTTGGCGTAGGAGACCGCCTTCAATCGTGCGTTTTCCTCGAATGAGTTCCCAGTCTCCTCGACCTCCAGACCTATGCCGAGCTCGTCGAGGCTGGCGAGCTCGAACCGAAGATGGGCGAACAGATCGCGGTACTCGCGGATCTTCCCTGCGTTGCGGGTTGCTATCAATAGTGTTCTCACACTTCTGCCCTGCTTCCGACCTGCATTGGTTTTCCGACTCCGCCGGTGCGTGAAGTCTCCGGGATTCTTTGTCCGTTGAGTACGGCGCGGCCGTTGCGCGGCATAGCGCTCGATGCTATGCTCAACGGGCTTGTTAAAAAGTGCACAAACGGTTTCCGGTGCGCCGGGCCAGCCGTTTCAACCCCGTGAACGAGCCTCGCGCCTGACGCTTTTCCGGACAGATTCCCCCCAGCCATCATTGATGCCCCCGCTTCGCAGCGTAACCGGACGCACGCGCGCCACACTTCTGCTGTGCCTGTTAGCCGCGGGGCTTGCGGTTCTGGCGGCCTGCACCCCCTCGCACGACCAGTCTACCTTCGACCCGGCCGGCCCCATCGCCGCTCGTCAGGCCGACCTCTTCATATTCATATTCTGGCTGGCCGTAGCGGTGTTCATCCTCGTCGAGGGGGGCCTGATCTACGCAGTCATAAAGTACCGGAAGCGGCGCGACGGCGAGATGCCCAAGCAGGTGCACGGGAATACGCGTCTGGAAATCACGTGGACCATCATCCCGGCCTTCATCCTGCTTGCAATAGCCATCCCGACCGTAAAGGCGATCTACGAAAACGACGCTGTACCCCAGGACCGCGGGGAGCCTTTGGAGGTCATCGCGATTGGCCACCAATGGTGGTTCGAATTCCGCTATCCCGGTCTCGAAATCGTGACCGCCAACCAGTTGCACATCCCTACGGGGCGCCCCGTAGTGGTCACTCTGCAATCGGAGGACGTGATCCACAGCTTCTGGATACCCAAGCTGGCGGGCAAGCTTGACATGGTGCCGCTGAACGACAACCACTTCTGGTTCCTTGCGGACCGGCCGGGGATGTTCTACGGGCAGTGCGCGGAGTTTTGCGGCATCGCCCATGCCCACATGCGCTTCCGGGTGGTGGCCGCGCCGGAAGAGGAGTTCCGCGAGTGGGTAACGGACATGCGCACACCGGTTGACGCTCCGGAGCCTGATAGTCCGGAGGCCAAGGGAAGAACGACCTTCCTGGCAAATTGCAGCATGTGCCACACCGTAGACTCTTACCTTGCGAACGGATACCCCACAGAGATCGCGGCGCAGGACCGGCGATGGAACACGTGGGTGGAGAGCGAGGGCGACTCGCCGATAGTATCCGGGCCAAACCTTACGCATCTGAGCCTGCGCAGCACGCTGGCCGCGGGAGTACAGGATCTGTCTGAGGAGAATCTCAGGACGTGGTTGCGAAACCCCGGCTCGATCAAGCCGGGCACGCGGATGCAGGTGAACGCTCAGGTCTACGCGACTGAAGACAACCGTATTGGCTTGACTGACGAGGAGGTCGACAACCTCATCGTCTATCTGATGTCGCTGGAACCTGGGGAGGGCGGGCCGACCGTTTCGGTTCCCCCGCCGGATGCGGGCGGTGAGCCGAATGCAGCACGGGGGGAGGCTTTGTTCGCGGCCAACGGATGTTCCGGGTGCCACTCGCTCGGGGAAGATACGATAATAGGGCCGGGATTCAAGGGGGTGGTCTCTCGCGCGGGGACTCGCGTGACAGGGGTCTCCGCTGAGGACTACCTTAGCGAATCGATTCGCAGTCCGTCGGCGTTCGTGGTCGAGGGTTTCTCAGACGGTCTGATGCCCATCCTATCGACGTTGTCGGACGCGGACGTTGCGGACCTCATCGAATATCTCAAGACGATCGAATAGGCTGGGGTATCCTTGCGGGCGTTCAACCTTTCAGAGATGAAGACCAACCGGGAAACGGGGTATAGAAAGTGACAACGGGCACAATCACAATCCCGAGAATAGTGCCTCGCCCCACGAGCGAGACTGGCATTTGGAGTTGGATCGGCACCGTCGACCACAAGCGTATCGGCACGCTCTATTTCTTCACGTCGATATTCTGGTTTCTGACGGCCGGGGTGGAGGCCCTGCTCATGCGGCTGCAACTGTCCCGCCCGGAGGCGGAGATGGTGTCGCCGGAGGTGTTCAACCAGCTCTTCACCATGCACGGAACGGTGATGGTGTTCCTGGTGGTGATGCCGCTCAGCGCGGCCTTCTTCAACTGGCTAATTCCGTTGCAGATCGGGGCAAGGGACGTCGCATTTCCAAGGCTGAACGCCTTCAGCTACTGGCTGTTCCTCTTTGGCAGCGTGCTGCTCAACGTGAGTTGGCTGGTTGGGGACGCGCCCAACGGGGGATGGTTCGGCTACGCGCCCAACTCTGAAAACCTCTACAACCCGTCGAACGGGATGACCTTCTGGGTTTTGAGCCTCGGCGTTTTGGGGATTGCATCCATCGCAGCAGGTCTCAATTTCATCATCACCATCATCAACCTCCGTGCTCCGGGCATGACCATGTTCAAGATGCCGGTCTTTACGTGGATGACGTTGATCACGTCGGTGCTCATCGTTCTGGCGCTGCCTGTGCTGGCAGTTGCGGGCATCCAGTTGCAGACGGACCGGCTGTTCGGCACCACCTTCTACGACCCGGTCGCAGGCGGGGACCCGGTGCTCTGGCAGCACATGTTTTGGCTGTTCGGCCATCCGGAGGTGTACATTCTCATACTCCCGGCTATGGGGATCGTGTCCGAAATTCTGCCGGTCTTCTCTCGTAAGCCCCTGTTCGGATACCCGTTCGTAATCTTCGCGGGGATAGTAATCGCGTTCATGGGCTGGTTCGTATGGAGCCATCACATGTTCACGGTAGGCTTGGGTCCTGCCGCGAATTCAGCCTTCGCGGTATCCACCATGGCCATCGCGATTCCAACAGGGGTGAAGGTCTTCAACTGGATGGGCACGGCCTGGGGAGGCTCGATCCGCCTTACCACTCCGATGCTGTTCGCGCTCGGCTTCATAGCCATGTTCACTGTGGGAGGATTGAGCGGCGTGATGCACTCCTCCGCGCCCAGCGACGCGCAGCAGCAGGACACTTACTTCGTCGTCGCGCACTTCCACTACGTCCTGTTTGGCGGGGCGATACTGGGCATCTTCGGCGGGATATACATGTGGTGGCCCAAGATCTTTGGCTGGAAGCTGAGCGAGGGCTGGGGGAAGCTCAATTTCTGGCTGATGCTCATTGGATTCAACCTGACCTTCTTCCCGATGCACTGGATCGGTATGGACGGTATGCCCCGCCGCATCTACACGTATCCCGCGGACCAAGGTTGGAACGGCGCGAACATGGCGGCGACCATAGGCGGGTTCGTCATCGCGGTGAGCGTGCTGGTCTGGGTCATCAACGTCTATCTCAGTTGGCGGCGGCGCGACCCGGCTGGCGACGACCCATGGGACGGCCGCACGCTGGAGTGGTCGATTCCGTCACCTCCTCCGCACTACAATTTCGCGAAAATCCCACAGGTTGAGCACCTGGACGACTTCTGGTTCAAGAAACACCCTGAGTTGATTGCCGAGTTCGAGGGGCACCACGGCCCGCGCGGCGCGCCTGAGGGAGCGCAGTTCGACGACGACGATTACTACGAGGACGAAGTCCACGCTGAGGATGACGAGACCGGCAGCTACGCTCATGGGGCGGACGACTCGCACGGCGGACACGGCATACACCTGCCGGACATGTCCTACTACCCGCTGGTACTGGCCGCGGGCATAACCCTGGCAATGGCGGGGCTGTTCACCGAGTACTGGGTCGTGGGAATAGGCGGCGGGCTAATAGCCTGGGGAATGTTGGGCTGGTCGTTCGAGCCGGTCAACGACTGAGCGATATACGAATGGCAGAGAAGCGGAACAGGACGGCAGGAACGTGACAGAGGCCGTGCAGGCTGAACATCACGAGCCGGTAGAGGACACTTCCACCGGTCTCAACAACAGGAAGCTCCTGATGTGGGCTTTCCTGGCGTCGGACGTCATGTTCTTTGGCGCATTCATCGCCACCTACCTCGTCTACCGCAACAAGAGCCTCGAGGGGCCCTATCCGAACCAGGTGCTGGACATACCGGTCACCTCGGTCAGCACCTTCGTACTCCTGATGAGTTCTCTCGCCATGGTGCTGGCCCTGGACGGCATCCGCCGGAACAAGAAGGCCGTCGGGCGGTTCTGGATACTCACCACGGCCGCTCTGGGCTCGGTCTTTCTGGGATTCCAGGTGTACGAGTTCTACGAGTTCGCGCAGATGGGACTTACACCGCAAAAGAATCTGTTCGGCACCACTTTCTTCATCCTCACCGGGTTGCACGGCACGCACGTCACGCTCGGCGTGATGTGGCTCATCTTCATGGCGTTGGTGGTATCGCCCACGCCGAAAGAACGATGGGGATTGGTCCTTGCCATTGCAGGGTTCTACGCCGTCATGCTCTCCACCCTGGCCGGCATATTCACCGGTGAGGAGAGTACCCTCGCGATCATCTCCACCCTGGTCGGCTACCCCGCGATGTTGCTGCTCATCTTCGGCATCCTGGGCATGTTCGGGGGAGCGTGGATACTGGCCCAGGCAGGCAGGGGAGACGAATCGAGCCATCACGCGCTGGACCTCGAAATTGCCGGTCTGTACTGGCACTTCGTGGACATAGTATGGATCGTCATCTTCACTGTGGTGTACCTCATTTCCGCTACCGACGGCACGCCGCCGGGGAGCGCGCCGTTCGTGCTGCCCGGAGCTCACTGATAAGGCATTCGCAAACCGCAAGACATGGGCCTCCTATCACGCATCTGGAACTCTCTCTTCTACCATCGTGCAAACGACTGGTGGATGCTGCCAAAGACCATGGCGGGACAGCAAAATCCGCCTTTCGACGGGCCCATGGGCCAGACGGCATCGATCGTCAAAAGATGGCTCACGGTGGTCACCTCAGGCGACCGCCACGCCACGCCCTGGTTCTACGCCTGGGTCGGAGTGATCCTCGCGATCATTACACTGGCCGAGGTGTGGATCTTCACTTTCGAGACACTAGGCCCGTGGTTCGTGCCCTTGCTGCTGATACTGTCTTTCCTGAAGTTCGTCATGGTGGTGGCCTTCTTCATGCATCTGCGCTTCGACAACAAGCTCTTCACCTGGATATTCGGCTTCGGATTCACCATAGGGGTCGCCGTGTTCGTAGCGATACTGGCCCTGTTCTTCAAGCTGAACGGTTAATCCTGCGGGCCTGCCGCGCTTGCCTCGACGCCGGATCGATCCGTTTTCTCGCAGCGGCCAAAGGCCGGGTACCCTTGCCGCAGCGCGGCCTGACGACGGCCGCGGCTCTCTCTAATCGCCTGTATCGCTGAGTATGGAACCCACCCACACGTTCCGCGACTTCATAACGGCGTGGCAACCTTCGTCGCCGTTCCTGCCTCTGATCGCATTGGCCATGGCCGCCTACACCCTGGGCCTTGTGAGATTGAGATCGCGCAGCAGGGGCCGGTCGGTCAGCGTCTGGCAAGCCTCCAGGGCTTATGCCGCCTTCGCGCTGCTGGGCCTGGCCCTCTTCGGCCCGTTGGACACATACGCCGAGCATCTGTTCCTCGTGCACATGCTCCAGCACCTGGCCCTGGCGATGGCCGCGGCTCCCCTCGTCCTGTCTGCGAGCGTGATGCCGGTGTACATGTGGTCGATGCCGCAGACTCTGCGCCTAGGCGTGGGATCAGAGTTCGCCGCGGGAGGCCTTGCCAAGCGTGCGGTCTCAGTGGTCACCCGGCCCCCCATCGCCCTAACCATCTTCATCGTCTCCCTTTGGGTGTGGCACATCCCGGACCTCTATGACGCCGCCCTCAGAAACGAAGTCGTCCACCTTGCCGAGCACCTGTGTTTCTTAATAGGGGCCTTGCTCTTTTGGTGGCCCATCATCGGCCCGGCGCCGGTAAGGTCTGCCCTCAGCTACCCGCAGCGGTTGCTATATCTGCTGCTCATCGTAACCCCCACGGCAGTGCTGGCAGCGTTCATCACGATGTCCGGCAGCGTCATCTACGAGACATACGCGCAGGGGGACAGCATCTGGGGCCTCAGCCCGCTAAGCGACCAGCGCATCGGGGGGCTGATCATGTGGGTGCCCGGCAACTTCATATATCTGTTCACCATGACGGCGCTGTTCTTCAAGTGGTACGAAAGCGAAGAGCGCAAATCCAGATCGGCCCCTCGTCGACGGCGCAGAAGGAAAATAAGCCCTCCTTAAAACAGGCGGGCCGAGATCCCTATCTCACCTGAGGACGCGGTCAAGCGGGGCTATCCGCCACTCGGCGCCTCTGTCATGGGCGGCGGGTAGTGGTTGCCAACCTCCTCATCGGCGGTTTTCGGATTGGCGCGCAGCGCGGCTCTAGCATCACTCACGTGAAAGTAGTGAAGCATTCCCAAGGCCACGCTGGCGCTGGACAGCAGCACGCACGCGCCGAGAATGAATCTGTACGGCCCTGCGTCCAGGGACGTCAACAGAGTTACGAGAGTCACCACGAAACCCAGAAGCGCAGCGACGGCGAAGGCGCCTAGCGAGATGCCCCGGTAGGCGAACAAGAAACGGGCGAGTATAGTGGCCAAGACGGCATACCCGGCCATGTTAATGCCCACTGCCATGCCCACGATTGCGAAGTTCTCGCCCGTGGATGCTGCGGATATTCTCTCGTTGGCCAGCCACATTCCGTCGAGTATCTCGACTCCGACGATCAGGGTGAGAACGTACATGACCGGCTGCAAGAGTACGTAGAGACGATCTACTCTTGCGAGAGTGACGAGACCGGCGTAGGTGCCGCACAGACCAATTCCGAGCAGCGAGTACATCACCTTCAGCAACTCGTTGGCGTCTCGAAACTCCTCCCACACCTGCCACAAAAGCATAATGAGAGCGGCAGAAACAACGGCAGTCCACAATACAGGAACGTAGCCAAAGATCTTTGCCCGCCTTGCGCCGAATCCGCCTCTGCTCATAACGAAGGCGTTGATCACGCCGGTCAGTATGATTCCCGTGATGATGAACTGGCTGTACAACACTTTTTCATAGCTGCCCTCCAACTCGAAACGAAGGGAGACAAGGCCGGCAATCATCCAGACGACGACAGACAGCAGGGTGACCCACAAGAGCGCCTTGAGGATAATAGTCTCCGAGCTGGCGGAAGTATCGATACGCAGCAGGTCTTTCATACTCATGAGATTGCCCTCCCCGCCTAAGCTACGGCTGTACCTGATCTTGCCGACTGCGGGCGCAGCCGGGTACGAGTGTACAACATGCCTCATGCCCCTCAGCGGTAATGAAGCGCTGACCGCGGTAGGCCGCCCACAGCGCCGAGCGTCATGATGAGCCTCGGTTTCGCTGCCATAGTATCGGGCCGGGTGCAGGGCGTGGGTTACAGATTCTTCGTGTTCCGCGCGGCTAGCCGTCTGGGCCTGTCGGGCTACGTTCGCAACCTGCCAAACGGCTCCGTGGAGGTCTCCGCTGCCGGAAGCGCAGCAGCCCTGGATGCATTGACGGCGGAGCTCAGGAAAGGACCGGCCGGGGCTAACGTCAGATCGGTGAACCTCGACTGGTCGCGCCCACATACGGGAAAGGGACCGTTCGAGGTACGCGCCTAAGCAGCGCGGAGTAAGAACGGGTAGGCGGGCGCCCGTTCACCCGATGGCGTCTGCTAGAGGCGGCCCTGATTAGCGCGGCTGACGAATTCGTCCAAGGAAACTATGCTTACCATATCCGCGTTCATCAAGTAGGGGTTCAGGCCGCCGCGCAGGTAGAAATCCTTGTATTTCCACCCTACGCCTCCGAGTACCAGGTAGGCTTTATAGAACTTCTCGTTCTTCAAGAGAACGTCTGCAAGGCAGATGACCTCGAACGGTATCTTCTGCTCGGCGGTTCCCTGCGTCTGCTGCCACTTCATCGAGATGAGGTAAACGCGGCCGGCCGAGTCCTCAGCGCACGTGTCCACCCTATGCCGCGATACATCGAATCTGGTTCCGACTTCCACGTTGCGTTGGACTTTGTAGCCTCCCATCTCCAATGCCGGAAGCGCCATAAGTTCCATGACGCTGCCGGTCCGGGTGTCGCGCGGTGACATACTTCAGCTTTCCATCTTCTCGAAGAGCCTGGTCGGATTCCGTCGCCCCAGCCGGCGTACAGGGAAGGATTTGGAATTGGGCGCTGAGGATTGCGTACGCAGGTGGGGTGAGTTGATGGAATTTGCAGGAATAATCGGGGGGGGGGGCAACAAGCGCCGCCGTTTCTTCAAGGCGCATCCTGGCTATGGACACGTACTCTTCTTCAGACTCGACGCCGATAAAACGTCGGCCAATCTTGAGAGCAGCGACGCCTGTGCTGCCGGATCCCGTGAACGGGTCAAGCACCACGTCGCCGGGGTCTGTGCTGGCGCGCAGGCAGCGGTCCACCAGCGCGACGGGCTTCTGAGTCGGGTGTTTACCGAATCGTTTTTCAGCGCGGCCCGGGGCTGTTAAGCGCCAGACGGTTTTCATCTGCTTGCCGCCGTTCTCGCGCTTCATTTCCTGGTAATTGAATTTGTACTTGTGCCGGCTTCCTTTTGGCATCTTGGCCGCCCACAGCACAATTTCCGTGGAATGGGTGAAGGTTCTGCATCCCAGATTCGGCGGGGGATTTGGCTTCTCCCAGATGATGTCATTCAGCAGCCGAAAACCGTTTTCCAACAGGGCTACCCCGATGATCGGGTAGACGTGCAAAGTGCCGGATACCCAAATCGTTCCGGCAGGTTTCAGAACTCGTCGGCATTCGGCGGTCCACTTCAAGTTGAACTTGTAATCCGCCTTCAGCCCCCCGCTTGCGTCCCAATCCCCCTTATCCACGCTAACCCTTCTGCCCGCTACGCAGGTTATGCCCCCGTTCGAGAGCCTGTAGGGCGGGTCAGTCCATACACAGTCAATGGACTCGTCCGGCATCTGAGCAAGCGCGGTGAAGGCGTCTGCTGAATACAGAGCGGAATCCCCCATTGCAGACCGCCATGTCGTAGTGAGAGAAGAAGGAAGCGGATCAGGATTATCAGTTGACACGTCAGATCGATCCTTGATCGAAAACCGCGCTGCGTCAAGTGGTGCAAGAGAGGGGTATCTGTCGATACTGCCCTGTCCGCGTTTTTTAGCAGACCGCCCTGAAGTTCCTGGCCGGAGATGGGGATGGCGGGGGTGGAATAATGACGTGCAACTCTGCCACGGCCGCACGTCGTCGGTTTATCATGCCGCTATTCCATCAAAAAGATCAGCCGGAGCCAAACATGAAGATCACAGACATCCAGGTACAGGTTTTCACTTATAAGTCGAAACAGGTGAATGACAGCGAGGGCCACAGCCACCCCGGCCCGGAACACGACGCGCAGCAGGCGCTCCTGACCGTGACCGCTGATGACGGCTCGGCGGGATATTGCTTCGGATCTCCGTCCTCCCTCAGACAGCCGGTAATCGACCAGTTCGTCAGGCCTGAGCTTGTAGGTCGCGACCCACATGACAGAGAGCTCATCTGGCAGGGCCTCTACAAGCGTCAGCGGGGTTCAGGCGAGTTGCTCAGCGACCGGGTACTGGCGCCCGTCGAGATGGCCCTGTGGGACCTCGCGGGCCGCAAGTTGGGCCTGCCGGTCTGGAAACTGCTAGGGGGCTATCGGGACAGGGTGCCTGCCTACGGCTCCACGATGTGCGGCGACGAAATGGCGGGCGGCCTCGCCACGCCCGAGGACTACGGCAGATTTGCAGAATGGCTCGTCAATCGCGGCTATCAGGCCATCAAACTGCACACCTGGATGCCGCCGGTGTCCTGGGCGCCAGACCCGAAGATGGACGTCAAGGCGTGTGCAGCCGTCCGGGAAGCCGTGGGGCCGGACCTGCCCCTCATGCTGGACGCCAACCACTGGTATAGCCGGGAGGACGCCTGGTACATAGGCCGAGAACTGGAAGAACTGGATTATTACTGGTACGAGGAGCCGATGGACGAACACTCGACCTCCTCTTACGTGTGGCTGGCGAATCAGTTGAAGATGCCCGTGCTGGGTCCGGAGATGGCCCAAGGCAAGTTTCGCACGCGCGCTGAGTGGATAGTGCGGGGCGCGTCCGACATCACCCGTACCGGCGTGATGGACGTGGGCGGGATCGGGCCTAGCATGAAGGTGGCGCATCTTGCCGAGTCTCACGGCCTGGCGTGTGAGATCCACGGCGGAGGGTCTGGAAATCTGAACGTACTGGGAGCGATGTACAACGGGCGATGGTACGAGCGCGGGTTGCTGCATCCCTTCATCGACTACGACGAAACTCCCGGCTACCTGAACAGCATCATCGACCCTATGGACTCCCAAGGGTACATCCCGATGCCGACCCGCCCGGGACTTGGCGAAGACATAAACTTCGATTACATCGAGGAGCACACCGTCGAAGCCGCATAGGCTGGGTAGGTGTAGAAGAGGCCGCACCCCCGTATAATCTACTCTCGCCTGTACGAACGGGGGTCTTGGGCCCAGCGCGGCGGACAGGCTGCACAATCCGGACCGGCGCGAGTCGGCCCGCTCCTCCGGAGGCCGTCACATGGCGCCTGAAGCCTACGCATTCCTGAGCGGAAAGCAGGTTCCGTTGGCCGATGCGCGCGTCGGGGTAATGACCCACGCCCTGCACTACGGAACCTCCGTCTTCGAGGGTATACGAGGCAACTGGAACGAAAAACACGGAAAGTCCTACATCTTCCGCCTGCGGGAACACTATGAACGCCTACACCGGGGCGCCAGTATCCTTCGCATGGAACTTTCCTACTCAGCGGATGAGATGTGCCAGATCACCGTAGACCTGCTGGAACGCTGCGGGTACCGGGAGGACGTATACATACGCCCGATAGCCTTCAAGAGTCAGGAGCTCATAGCCAACCTCAGGTTGCACGAGGTGCAAGACGATTTCTGCGTCATCATCATCCCTTTTGGAGACTACATAGACGGCGAAAACCCCATACGCTGCCAGACCTCATCCTGGAGGCGGCCAGAAGACACCATGCTGCCCACGGGGGTAAAGATCACCGGCCTGTACACCACCAGCATCTTGGCCAAGACCGAGGCCATCGCCGCGGGTTACGACGAGGCCATTCTGCTAAATAACGACGGCACCGTGTCGGAAGGCAGCGGGGAAAACCTGTTCATGGTGCGGGATGGCCGCATTTCTACGCCTTCCGAGACGGACAACTGCCTGCTTGGGATCACCCGAGACTCGATCATCGTGCTGGCGAGGGAAGAGCTCGGTATAGAGGTTGAACAGCGGCGGATACATAGAAGCGAGCTATACCTGGCCGACGAGGTGTTCCTGACCGGTACGGCTGCCCACGTTACTCCGATGGGAGAACTGGACAACCGCAAGATAGGCTCTGGAAGAACGGGGCCCGTAACCGCCAAGTTGCAGGAAGCCTATTTCGACGCGGTGGTTGGAAACAACGAGAAGTACATGGACTGGTGTACCGCAGTAGTCCCGGGCGGGGGCTAGGGGGCTCGATCACGCGCTTCTCACATCGGGCCGCCCGTGCGCCTCGCCTCGGCAAAAGTCGCTTTGATCTTGGCTGGGAGCAAGACATCCGCTGATGCCGCCGGATATTGGAGCTATAACCGAGCAGATCGGGCGCCAGTACCTGGTTATGGCGTTTCTCGTCACTCTGGGCGCCCTCCAGATTGCGGTTTCGATACCGGGGCTGCGCGGGATGATGCTATTGCCCGGTCGCATGAGCGCCAGAGTTCTCGGTGTGATTCTCATCATCGCGGGGGTGTCGATCTTCTATCTCATGCCGCTGTGGGTGGATGGGCCCTGGGCCGCGGGGTCTGTCGAGTCTGATTCGACGACGCGCCAGTGGGGACGCGCTGCATGGTCCGACCTGGGCGCGGCTCGCAACGTCAATGACGTGGACGGCGGCATGTCAGGCACCGATCACGCAAGGTGGTTTCCCATAGCCACGGCTCTGGCCGCGCTGGCATCCCTTGCCGGCGGCGCGATTATGGTGAAACTGTTTCCACCCGCACAGGCCGGAGAGGACGGCCCCCGGCAAGATGGTCTGCCCGGGTTGGCGGGCGCCTCCTATCTCGCCGCGCTAAGCTCTTCCCTGCCCCTTCTGAGGCGGTCATTCATGGACGACCTACGACGCGATCTCTACGCGCACCCCGGCAGCATTGCGGGACGTATCGCAAAGAGAGGCAGGCGCAAGTGAACAGTTTCGACTCGGCACTGGTTCTATGGCTCAATGGATTGTCTGGAAACGTCCGCGTGATAGACGACCTGTTGCGCGTGGTCGCCAGCGATTACCTGATGCCGTTGCTGTTCTCCATTGCGATGGTAGGGCTATGGTTTGCCGGGCGAAACGCCGCAGAAAGACGTCGTTTCCAGGTCGCTACGCTGGTGGGCATAAGCTCGATAGGTATCTCAAACCTCGCCGTCTTTGCAATCAACTCCCTCTGGTTCAGGCCCAGGCCCTTCGTCGATCTGGGAAATGATCTGAATCTGCTGTTCTACCAAGCCACGGATTCATCGTTTCCGGCAAATCCGGTCGCGATAGGCTTTGCCGCCGGAGCAGCGGCTTGGCTAGCCAGCAGGCGGCTAGGCATATGGTTGTTAGCCGGAGCGTTGCTCTACGGGATTTCCAGGATCTACGCGGGTGTCTTCTATCCGACCGACATCGCGGGCGGGGCGGCAGTGGGCGTCCTGGTGGTTCTGGGCACGCTCCGCCTGAAAGACCTGCTGGAACCGGCGGTCAGCCTCTTCATACGCGTGGTCAGGGGTCTATCTCTCGCCTGATCGCAGACGTGAAGGAAGCGAGGCTGCCAGGCGGAGCGCGTTGGAGAACCGCTCCCGAGGTCCGGGCTCGAAGGCAGACTTGATCCAGGTGTCCGGGGAGTGGCCTTGTATGATCACGTCCGGGCTGGTCTCGAACAGATCGCGTGCCGTGTCGGGTCCTGCAATCTGCTTAACGCGTTCGAAGGCGGGCGTCAACTGAGGCGACCTAACTCCCCGCGGCGCGTGCATGTTCGATGCCACGGCATGCAACAGGCCCCTCTTGAGGAATTGCTCTGCGGCGAGACGCGTTCTTGGTCCAAACCCGCCGGTGAAGCTGGCGCCGGTAGCCAGAGTCAGAGCGCCGTCCTGAATTATGCGCTTCAACATCCTCGGACGGCGCTGAAGTATTTCGTTTCGCTCAGGGTGGGCGATTATCGGTACGAGTCTCTTCGAGCGTATTCTGCCCAATACTTCGTCGACGAAGTCCGGGTAGGAGGTGAAAGGCAAAGACACCAGTACGAATTTCGTGTTGCCAAGCGGGAGAGCCTTTCCCTGGTCTATCCAATCCGGGAGTTCAGGATCGATCCGGTTTTCCATCCCGGCGACCAGGCGTATAGACCTATCCCGCTCGTTCGAGGCGCGCTGCAAGCGCGCGTACAGGCCGGTCACGAGGTTGTATATCTCCGCTGAACTTGAACGTCGCTGAACGTCCCGGAAGTGCGGGGTGGCCACTATTACCTCGGCCCCGTCCTTGGCCGCCAGCCTCACCATCTCCAGGCTCTCCTGAACGGAATCGGGCCCGCAGTCGATAGAAGGCAGTATGTGGCTGTGCAGATCGGTGCGTCTCATGCGGCTGACTCAGGCACGGGTTGAAATACGTCGGAAAAGCTCACCGTACTCGAAGGGCATCCCTGCGGCGTTCCGCCTTCTTCTTTCCCGCATCCGCGACTCTACGTCAGAGCCCCGCCGGAGGCCTGGTATCTGGCTGCGGTGACGGGACAAGGCCTCTATCTGAACGTCTATCGTGCTGGAAACGTCAACCACCGTATTGGGGCTGTCTGAACCCCAAAACAGCAGATGCCTCGTCTTGTGGGGTTTCAGCCCCTTGCGCACGTGCTCAGGAAAGTGCAGGTGATCACGCGCATATGGATATATGGCATCCATGATCGTGAAACCCGCCATGCGATGGTCTCGGTGGTTGAATCCTGTCATTCGGTAAGGGTCGTGGCACAGGGCTACGTCCGGCCTGCACGTGCGGAGCGCTTCCACCAACTCGCCCAAGAAGCGGCGGTTGGCCTCCAGTTCACCATCCGCGTGGTCGAGCACGATCAACCGCTTGACACCCACCACCTGAGCCGCGGCACGTTGTTCTTCCGCGCGTATGGGCACAATATCGTCTGAACTCACGGAAGGGTCGTTGCTGCCGCTGCTGCCTGAGGTGCACTGCACGTAGCTCACCTCGCATCCGTCTCTAGCCCACTTTGCAACGGTTCCGCCTGCGCCTATCTCGGCATCGTCAGGGTGAGCGAACACCACCATGGCCCGTTCCGGCGTCTCGTCGAAAATCTCGATGGGAGGAGACCCGAAACTTTCCGGGATACTCATGGCGCGCCTCGCTCACAGATCTTTCCCGCAGCTTTCTCCGGAGCGCCGCCACCCTTTGGGCTTCCCATTCTACGACCTGCCGCTCGATACTCGGATATCTTCACACAATTCCGGTTGGGAGACGCAAAAATCTCTCTCGCAATGAGTGAGGTTGGAATATCGCGTATGCCGCCACTTGGGATTGTGCAAAGATCTCCGTTGGGGAGCCATTCCCGCAAAAACCGGCGCCGGCCAACCCTTGGGCGTACTGCCCACAGGCTCTCTACCTGAGAAGGTAGGAGGTTACGCGGTACTCAAGACTTCCAGCTCCGGCCCTTTGCCGTTTGGGTCTGCGCTTCCCACGGGCATCTGCCTAGTGAGTACCTCGTATACGTCCTCGACGGATGCGACTATCCATGGGTCGGGTGAGGAGGCCACGGACTCATCCTTTCCCTCATAGTCGGTTGTGTGGATCAGATGACGTATGGCGTTGACGCGCGCCCGCATTTTGTCATCGGCCTTGATCATGATCCACGGCGCGGCAGGCGTATGAGTGTAGAAGAACATTTCCTTCTTGGCCTTCGTGTAGGCGTCCCACTTGGCTGCGGACTTCATGTCCAGATCGCTCAGTTTCCACTGCTTCAGCAGGTCTTTCTTCCGTCGCTTAAACCGGCGCTTCTGCTCTTTCCGGCTAACTGAGAAGTAAAATTTGATTAGCCGGATACCGCTTCCAACTATCATCCGTTCCAGCACGGGGGTTTGGTGGATGAATTCCCGATACTCTCGATCAGTGGAAAAGCCCATGACACGCTCGACACCGGCGCGGTTGTACCAGGAGCGGTCGAACAGGACGATTTCGCCGGCAGTCGGAAACTGCTCTATGTAACGCTGGAAGTACCACTGCCCGTTCTCCACGTCGGAGGGTTTTTCAAGAGCCACGACTCGGGCGCCTCGGGGGTTCCAGTGCTCCATGAAACGCCTGATGGTTCCCCCCTTTCCGGCCGCGTCTCGGCCTTCGAACAGAATGATCAGCCGCTCCCCGGTCTTTCTCATCCATTTCTGGAGCTTTACCAACTCCACCTGTAGCGGAAACTTGTTGTTGTAGTACTCCTCGTTGGTCATCCTGTGCGAGTAGGGATAGAGATTGTCTCGGAAGTATCGGGCGCGCGTTCCGGGGTCCACGTGCGAAAGGTCCTCGATCGGAGCCGCGTTGGATACTGGCCTTCTCTTCTCCGTCGTTTCGGTGGAGTCGCCGTAGAAGTATGTGTAGTAGCCTTTGATGCGGTTCTTGGCCATAACGCTCCTCCCGTGCTGGCAGTACCTTGGTGAAGAATTGAAAGGCATGATACCGCGATTTTGCAACCGTTGCCGTAGGTTGGTTTACGCGTCCAACGCGAAAGTAGACCCTTACACAACCGGAACGAGGGCCGGGTTCAGAGTGACGGCGCGGGCGTGGATTCCAGGCCGGGTCATGCAAAGCCCGCAGGGAAGCCGGGATCGACGGGGCGCGTTGAAAAGCGCAGGCTTTGATCACCCTGCGGCGCTGGGCACGAGTTTAGGGAGACAGGAAAGTGAGAAAGAACACACTCAAGCAGAAGCTGAACGCTGGTAAAGCGACCATCGGGGGGTTCGTCAATTCACCGGCGCCGTCGCTCGTAGAAACTATGGGGTGGCTGGGGTTCGACTTCGTAATCATCGATTGCGAACACTGCCCCATGGACTACGAGACCACAGAAAACATGATCCGAGCCGCGGAACTGTCCGACATCACGCCGGTCGTGCGCATAGGCATGAACGTACAGCAACACGTACAGCGCTACATGGACGCGGGCGCCGCGGGCGTGCTCATGCCATTGATCAATACCGGCGAAGAAGCCAGGGCCGTGGTGGATGCCGTCAAGTATCCGCCCATGGGGCGGCGCGGCCTGTTCGGTGGGCGCGGAAGTATGTACGGCGTTCAGGACATGGCCGAGTACGTCAAGGAGGCGAACGAAGAGACCTTCATAGCCATCCAGATCGAGACACTCGAGGCCATCGAGAACCAGGATGAAATCATAGGTACCGAGAACGTGGACCTGGTTTTCCTGGGTCCCGGAGACCTGTCCTCCGTGTTCGGAGTGCACGGACAGCTGAGGCACCCAAAGGTGGTCGAGACTATCGAGACTCTCACCCCTAAGATCCTGGCTGCCGGAAAGCACGTGGGATCGATCGCTATGGATGGCGGTCATGCAAGACAATGGAGCGACATCGGCATCAAGTGGCTGGTCAGCGGTACTAACCGCTTCTTCTCAGCAGGGTGCCAAGCGTACCTGAACGACGTACGCAGCAGCCTCGACGGCTGAATCGGGTCAAACCGAACGGAATGGACGGAGAACATGTCGGAAAGCGGCAAGGACAGAATCGGTTTCGTGGGATTGGGCATAATGGGCGCGCCCATGGCGGGGCACTTGATCGACGCGGGCTACGAGACCAGTGTGTACGACGTACGCCCGGATGCGATCGAACGGCTCACGGCGAGAGGCGCCCGCGGCGCAGCCAGTCCGGCGGACGCGGCTGCCAGATCGGACGTGACGATCACGATGGTGCCGGACTCCCAGCACGTCGAGGCTGCGATTGCAGGTCCAAACGGAATCATAGAGGGAGCCGCGCCGGGCTCGGTCGTGATCGACATGAGCACCATCTCCCCGATAGTTGGGCAGTCCCTGGCCGCCAAGTTGAAAGACCGGGGCGTGGAGATGCTGGACGCGCCGGTGACCGGCGGAGAGGTGGGCGCGGTCAATGCCACCTTGTCGATACTTGCCGGCGGTGACGCCGAGGTGTTCGAGCGGTGCCGGCCGGCGTTGGAAGTACTAGGATCGTCAGTCACTCACATGGGACCCGGCGGTATGGGTCACACCGCTAAACTCGCCAATCAGGTGCTGGGCATAGGCTGCACTATCGGCATCTGTGAGGGCTTGGTATTTGCCAGCAAGGCCGGCCTTGACCTCGAAAGGTTTCTGAGCGCTGCCACGCGTGGCGCCAGTACGTCATGGCACCTAGAAAAGCTGGGGCCAAAGATATTGAAGGGGGATTTTTCCCCAGGCTTCATGGTGAGGCACATGCAGAAGGACCTCCGGCTGGCCCAGGAGCTGGGAGCGGAAGTGGCTTCGCCCATGCCCATGGTGGCGTTGGTCTCCAACCTGTACCGCTCGCTACAGGCCCAGGGTGAGGATGCCACCGGTCAGGGGCATCACGCGCTGATCCAGGTAATAGAGGGTCTGGCAGGGGATCGAGCGAGGGCGGCGGGCGCGGCGGACAGTAGCGCTCCCTAGTCTTTAACGTCCGACGTCCTGCCCAACGCAGCACAGCGATACGCGGAGCCCATTTCGATGGAAAACAGACTTCTGGAGGCCGGGACATGGGAGCGCATAGAAGTTAGAGACGGCGTGGCGCCGCCGGCTGCTCCGCCGACCGTGTGGGGGATCAACGCAAGCGGTTCAGCGCTCGTAGCAGCCGCTGGGTACTGGCCTGAAACGGGAAGACTGGAGGCTCTTGCCGCATTTCCTAGCATGCCGGGCCTCCGTGAATTCAGTCAGCGCGATGGCGTCGGCAACCTCTACATGGGTATGGCTGTACGCGGAGAACTGGTAACGATCGGCGCCCGGCTTGTCCATCTTCCCAATTTCTTGCAGGCCGTGATGAGGAGATTTGGCCGCCCGGCAATCGTAGCCGTGGACCAATGGCGGGCAGACCTGTTCCTCGAAAGCATAGCCGCAGCCGGAATTCCTTCGGCACACCTCGACCTACGATCAACAGACTTAGAGAAAGGCTCATCCGACATCAAGGCGTTCCGCGAGGCGTGCGAGATGGGCAAAGTCCGGCCTCTGCGCAGCTTGCTGATGACAGCCGCCATGCGAGACACGAAAGTTACGACCGATGCCGACGGCAACGAGAATATCGAGACGGAAAGTTGGGAAGACGAGGGGGCGAGAGTCACAACCGACGTAGCCGTGGCGGCGGTAATGGCCGTGGCGGCCGGCAGAGGGGGCGTGCCTGCCGCAAGAATGCGGTTCTTCTTCGGCCCCGCGTAAGCCCCTCCGATCCAGCCGTCTTGCCGTGTCCAACTACGCCCTCAGCGCGGCCGCCTGCATTTCGTACCGCCGCGTTACCGTAATTCCAGTTGAATTACGGCGCCAAACGGTCTCCTTCTCTACCCTGCACCCCTGATTCTCATACGTCTCTAACCCGATGGTCGCGCTCAGCCCTTCGATAGATCAGGATGCACAGGGATGATCGGCACTCAATATCCTCGCTCAGCCCATGATGACAGGGGCCTTTACCAGCGGATGGCCCTTGTCCTGTGGAAGCCTCACGCGACTCGTTGGCCGCGCGCAGCAGCGACAAACGCTCTGATCTTCTCCCGGTCCTTGACTCCGCCGCTCTCGACTCCGCTGGATACGTCAACGCCCCAGGGCCGGAGTCTCTGGATCGCATCCTCTACGTTGTCGGGCGATAGCCCCCCTGCCAGCAGCACGCCGTCCTTGTCCGCAACGCCCTCGGCCTTGGACCAGTCGAACGTCTTACCCGATCCGCCGGGGGTATCCTCGTCGAAACGGTCCAGCAACACCATGCGCCCGGCGTTCAGATGGGGCGAGGCCGCTTCTTCCAGGTGAGCTGCGGTCATCTCGCTGCGTACTCTGATCTGCCGCAGCACGGGCCGCCAGATGCCGCGAACGTAGTCCTCGTCTTCTTCTCCGCATAACTGCACGTAGTCCAGCGCGGCTCGCTTGGAAACTTCGTTCACCCAATCTCTAGGCTGGTTCCGAAAAAGCCCGACGAACCTTGTTCGATACCCTCGTACGTCCGCCCGCAGTCGGTAGCGCGCGACCACGGCCGCGCCTTCCATGACTTTCAACTGCCTCCTCACGCCTTCCACAAAGACCAGCCCCAGAAGATCCACGCCGGCTTTGGCCGCATCGAGCGCTATGTCGGCATCCCGGATGCCGCAGATCTTGATTTTCGGCTTGTACCCGCTCATTGAACGTCGACCTGTGACATAGCCTGTATAAGAGTAGATGCGTTGCCGCGAGCGCGCATGAGAGACTCGCCTACGAGTATTGCCTTTGCCCCGGCCCGTCCCATGCGCTCCACGTCTGCGGCGTTCTTCATGCCGCTTTCCGCAACCGCGATTCTACCAAGCCCTATGAGGGGCGCCAATCGCTCGAACACGTCCAGAGAGGTTTCGAGCGTTCTGAGATTGCGGTTGTTGATGCCGACGACCTCTGGGTCCGCGGACAACGCGACCTCCAGGTCCTGTTCGTCGAACGATTCGACGAGCGCGTCCATACCGAGACTGCGGCTGAGCTCGAACAGGTCTTTGTACTGCGACGGATCCAGGATGGCTACGATTAGCAGGATGGCGTCTGCGCCTGCGGCTCGCGCCTGCCAAATCTGGTACTCGTCGAACACAAAGTCCTTCTCCAGTACCGACACACCATGCCGGGCGGCCACGCTCCTAGCCCTTGTCAGGTCTTCCACAGTCCCCATAAAGTGATCGTACTCGGTGAGTACGGATATAGCGGCAGCGCCCGCCGCGCAGTATGCGCCCGCGCGCTCGGCGGGGTCCATGTCGAGGTCAAGCTCACCTGCGGAAGGAGCCCTCCTCTTCATCTCGGCGATCATGGCTATGCCAGGCCGGTTTGCGAGGGCATTGGCCAGTGAGACAGGGGGGGGAGACTGTTCCGCCAGTTCCCGGAGTCTGGCGGTTGGAACGTCTCTCCGAGCTTGCTCGACGCGGAGCCGTTTCGCCTCGACTATCCGGTCGAGAACGCCGGCACTGGCGGTTGACCTGGCACTCGTCACTGTGCCTCGTTGCTCACTGTGATCAGCCTTTCGAGCCGCTCGCGTGCCGCGCCTGAATCGATCGATTCCATAGCCAACGCAGCGCCGTCCTGAAAGCTGTCCGCCTTGCCCGCGGCCAGGAGCGCTGCCGCGGCGTTCATTACCACGACGTTCCTGGCCGACCGGGCGGGGCCGGGCGGGGCATTGTGTCCACCGCCTTTGGAATCGAGCACGTTGCGGATGGTCTGCGCGCTGGCCGCCGCGTTGCGGACGGCCAGGTGAGAGCGGCTGCCCTCCGGCAACCCAAAGTCCGCAGGCCGAGTGCGCCGACGCTTCATCGCATCCGCAGTTACTTGGTACACAAGAGTGTGTCCCTCGACGTCTATCTCGTCTGCGCCGGAGTCTGCATGTACCACCAAGGTGTACTCGGCTCCCAGAATGGACAACGCCTTGGCGATCTTTTCCGCCGCTGAGCCGTCATACACGCCTATAACCTGGCGCTTCGTCCCGGCCGGATTGGTAAGAGGGCCGAGCAGGTTGAAGACTGTTCGGATGCCCAATTGTGGACGGAGCGGCCCTGCGAACTTCATGGCCGGGTGGAATTCCTGGGCGAACATAAAGCAGATCCCGGTCAGCTCGATGCATCGTCTTGCGCCGTCGGGGCCCAGGTCGATCTTTACCCCGAGCGCGTCCAGCGCGTCTGCGCTGCCCGTGGCCCCTGACATGGCTCGGTTGCCGTGCTTGGCCACCGGTACTCCGGCGCCCGCTACTACGAAAGCCGCGGCCGTAGATACGTTGAACCAACCCATGGAGTCTCCGCCGGTGCCGCAGGTGTCCACGGCTGAGATGTCCGTATCGACGTGCAGGGAAACCTCGCGCATGGCCATGGCCATGCCGGCTATTTCCTCGGGCGTTTCTCCCTTCATGCGTAGAGCGGTGACAAATGCCCCGAACTGGGCCGGCGTGGCCTCGGCGGCCATGATCTGCCGCATCACGCTCGCCGCGTCTTCGACGCTCAGATCCTCGCGCTCCGCAACCGCTTGTATTCCCTGCTGGATGTTCATCGCTTGTTTCCTGCTCACCGTGCGGCCTGCTATGCCTGGCGGCGGGGGTGAGCCTACATGTCCAGAAAGTTCCGGAGTATCTGCTTGCCGGGCGCGGTGAGTATGGACTCCGGGTGGAACTGTACGCCTTCTACGGGCGCTCTGCGATGCCTGACCCCCATGATCACCCCGGACGTTGAACGCGCCGTCACCTCGAAGTCGTCGGGCAGGGTGCCCGGTCGAATGGCGAGGGAGTGGTAGCGAACAGCCTCGAATGGATTGGGGACACCTTTGAACAGACCTTTGCCGTCGTGCTCGATCATGGAGGTCTTTCCGTGCTTGATTTCACCCGCGCCCTGTATCGTTGCGCCAAAGGCTGCTCCAATGCACTGGTGCCCCAGGCAAACCCCCAGCAGCGGTTTCCTTCCTGCAAACCGTCGGACGGCTTCCACCGACACACCGGCGCTTTCGGGGCGGGACGGGCCGGGAGAGATGACCAGGCGATCAGGGTCCATCGCCTCGATCTCGTCTGCGGTGGCTTCGTCGTTCCTGATCACCTCGACCTCGGCGCCCAGTTCGCAAAGGTACTGGTAGAGGTTGAAGGTGAAGCTATCGTAGTTGTCTATCAGCAAGACCATGGGGGCATCCTGATTCTCCGTGCTGCGGCGGCTCAGCCTGTCGCGACCGCCATGGCGCTTCGTGCAGCCCGCTGGCCGCGAAGGACTGCCATTCTCTCCGCCGCGTCGATAGCGGCCAGGGGCGCCAGTGGGAATCGGAGGTCAAGCCGCCTGAATTCCGGCAGACCCAACCTTGCGATGAAGTCAAGAGGCACCGGCGACGTCCTCGGCGTGGTCGATGGCGCGCATCAGGGCGCCGATCTTGATCAGTGACTCCTGGTATTCTCCGCTGGGCGTGGAATCGGCGACAACGCCGCCGCCTGCTTGCATGTGCGCCACGCCGTCCTTGAGCACGATGGATCGGATGCAGATAGCGGTGTCCATGTTGCCGGTATAGCTGAAGTATCCGACTGCGCCGGAGTATAGGCCGCGCTTGTCACGCTCCAACTCGGCGATCATCTCCATGGCGCGCACCTTGGGCGCTCCGGAAACCGTGCCTGCCGGAAAACCTGCTCGCAGGGCGTCGTAGGCATCGTACTCATCCCGCAGCTTGCCTGTAACGTGCGAAACGAGGTGCATCACGTGTGAGTAGCGTTCCAGGTCGAGTTGCTGGGTGACTTTCACTGTTCCGGGAACCGAAACCCTGCCCACGTCGTTGCGGCCCAGGTCCAGCAGCATCACGTGTTCCGCCCGTTCTTTCTCGTCTTGGGCCAGTTCGCGGGCCAGCGCTTCATCCTCTTGCGGGGTGTCCCCTCTGGGTCTCGTGCCTGCTATGGGATGAACGGCTACGTCGCCGTCTATCATCTGCACCAGCAACTCCGGCGAGGCGCCTGCGACCTGAAACCCTCCAAGGTCCAGATAGAACATATATGGGGACGGGTTCACTCCCCTGAGCGACCTGTAGACGTCGAACGGGGCCGCGCCGGTAGGGCGTGAGAGCCGTTGAGATAACACCACCTGGATCAACTCGCCGTCGTAGATCCCCCGGCGGGCGACCTCGATCATCGTCTCATAGTCTGCGCGGCTCATATTGGAACTGGTCGGCAGGCCCGCGTTGGCATCTTGGTTGTGCGAGTAATCCAGGCCGGCATCGGAGGTCACGCCGGTTCTTGCCGGGGCGAGCCTGTATGCCTGTGCCGGCAGTGGCGCCTCCAGACGTCCGACCATGTCCTGGATGCGCTGGGTGGCTCTCTGGTAGGCGGCGTCCGGGTCTCCGTCTACACGGGCGTGTCCCACCACCGCGATGGTGTGGCGAACGTGGTCGAATATGAGCAACGAGTCGGTCAGCATGAAAACCGCCTCGGGTACGCCGACGCCCGGCATGGGCAGCGGCGGCACCTTGGGCTCAAAATATCTGATCGCCTCATAGCCCACGTAGCCAACTGCGCCGCCGTGAAAATAAGGGAGGCCCGGCACCGCGGCGTACTTCACCCCGGACGTGCGCGACTGAAGCAGTTCGAGAGGGTCGACTTCTCCATCTCGCTCGCCCGGCCCGGATATGAGGACTTCCGATGGCTCAGTGCCCATGAAACTGTATCGAGCCACGTTCTCGCCGCCCTCGACCGATTCGAGCAACCAGGAATAGGGCCCCCGGGCGGTCTTCAGGTATGCCGAAACCGGGGTCTCCAGGTCAGCGGTGATCTCCTGGTAAACGGGTATCAGATTCGCCTCTCTGGCAAGAGACCTGAACGTTTCTATGTCTGGCTTGTAGTACACAGTGGTTCCCTTTTGCGGTATGGGGGGCTATCGGGCGGACGCAGAGCGGCGTCGCCAGAGGAACCTTCCTGGGTCAGTCGGGCCGTGCATCGTATGCTCCCGGCGGTATGTCACGTGCTTTCGCAAGGTGGAATCTCTTGTGAAGTCAGCCTGCGCTGAGGCCGTACGTTTGCGCTGCAGCCGCTGCGTCCGATACAGAGTGGCGGGGGAGACAGTCCCCGGCCGTGAAACGCCAATCCTCATCGACGCGTCGAGGTGTATGACGATATGCGCATGGCGTCTCGCACCATGATCATGGTCTCGGAGGCTATGGCGCTCGCCCGCTCTGCGCCGGAGATGATCGCATCCTCGACCAGCCCGGGGCGCTGCTCGTAGTACTCCCTGCGTTCCCTGATCGGGTCGAGAAAACGGTTGATAGCCAGGGCCAGCGCTTTCTTGACCTCTACGTCACCCACCTTTCCAGCCCTGTAGCGCTCCTTGAACTCGTCAACCTGGCCAGTGTCAGGGTTGAAGGCATCGTGGTACTCGAACAAGGGGTTGCCTTCGACTCTACCCGGAATATCGGCGCGTACTCTCCTGGGATCGGTGAACATACTGCGCACCTTCTCGTTCACGTCCGCCTCGCCGTCGGAAAGCATGATGACGTTTCCGCTGCTCTTGCTCATCTTTCCGGCGCCGTCCGTTCCCACCAACCGACCCACCTCGCCGACGAGGGTCTGCGGCTCCGGGAATACCTCGCCGAACATACGATTGAACTTGCGCGCCACCTCCCTGGTCATCTCGACGTGCGGAGCCTGATCCTCTCCCACGGGTACCAGGTGGGCCCGCGGCAACAGTATGTCCGCCACCTGGCTCATGGGGTAGTTGTAGAACCCCACCGTGCGGTGGGTCACGGGCAGGCTATCGAGTTCGGCCTTGAGTGTGGGATTGCGTTCGAGCATACCCAATTGCGTGATGAAGCTCAGGAGCATAGCCAGTTCGGCGTGCTCCGGTACGTAGCTCTGGACGACGAAGGTCGATTTCTCCGGATCCAGCCCCACGGCCAGGAAGTCGAGAGTGACTTCTATGACCGATTCCCTGATCAGGTCGATTTCATGGAAGTGGTCTCCAAGAGCCTGGTAGTCGGCGATCAGGAAGTAGCACTCATATTCGTCTTGCAGGCGCACCCAGTTCTTGAGCGCGCCGACGTAGTGCCCAAGATGAAGCGCGCCGGTGGGGCGGATGCCGGTGAGTATGCGCGGCCGGCCAGACGTTGGTCTACTTTTTGGCGGTGTGTTGGCAGGGCTGTTAGCCGTCATGGTCGTCTCGGTTTGATTGCTGCGTTTCGTGAGATGGGAACTATGCGCGCCCAGGCGGGTGAGGCGATGCGGCCGTTGCCTCGATCTCTTCGCCCACCATGGACAAATAAAAAAACCTCGCTCCCTTGTGCAGGGGCGAGGTCATTCCCGCGGTGCCACCCTGATTGTCCCGGCGCGCCGGGACATCTCTTGTGCGGATCCCGCCCGATTGCGGCGGACGTTCTCCGGGCCTTGCTAACGGGGGCCAATCCGGCTCAGACTACTCGCCGTTCCCAACTTGAGAGCGACGTTCGTCCTGCGGCTCGCGGGTCCATTCCTCCCCAGCCGTGAAACCGGGCTCACACCTGCCCCGGCTCTCTCTGTTCCGTGCTGGAGTCTACTACTCCCGTTCGCAGCCTTTGCGAATTTCGTAGATCAATTCGAGTATATGTCCACACGCCCCCTCAGGTCAACGATCCTGCCTCTCCCGTCACCACCAGCACGTCCCACTCTCCCTTGCCCTCGGCGCTGCGTACCTACAACCCATAATCTTTGCTAAAATCCACCCTGAAATACTTAATTTTACCTTTCTACGCAGTCCTTGATGTTTTCTGCGGTTTATGCTACCATTCTAGTGAATCTCGCGGTATGGCGCGGTGAACGGCAGCAAGTCGACGGAGTGAAATGAACGGCAGCGACAGCGCCCCGGCGCTCATGTCCATACCGGAAGTGGCCAGGTACCTCAACATGTCCGAGCGCACCATCTACGACTGGGCGCAGTCCGGGAAGATCCCCGTGTTCAAGCTCGGGTCCACGTGGCGCTTCCGCCGCTCGGAGATAGACGCATGGCTGGAGAGGCAGCACCACGGCCCGGACGTGTCCCGCGGCAGAGAGCCCCTCGTCCCGCCCGCGGAGCCGCAGGACACCGAGTACCAGAGGCGACAAAAACTGCTGGACGCCTGCCGCCGCGAGATTGAGACAGCGCTGCTCGACGACAGCCGCAAGGTGTTCGTCATAGATCAGTTCGTCGGGCAGTTCCCGGAGAACGTCGTCGATGAAGTCGTCGAGCAGCTCCGACAGGAGAAGAAGATCAGCGTTTCCAACGTGAAAGACCATGACGGCGAGAGCGTCAAGGTAATCAGAAGAAGAAGGAGATGACATGGCACTATTTGGATTTGGCACGGCAAAGAAGCTCGAGGACCTGAAGATCGACGACCTGCGCAAGGAGCGCACGCGACAGGAGGTCAGGCAGGACAGGCTGCTGTTAACCATCAGGCGTGCGCAGGAGGAGTACGACCGCCGCCTGGACATAGCCTCGGAGCCGGGCAAGAACTCCGCAGAGCGGCAGGTCGCCGCTTACAGGATGAGCGAAGCCCGAAAGCGCAAGGACAGGGCGGAGGACAACATCCAGCGCGTGATTACGCAGATATCGGTTCTGGACGAGACCATCAACATCATCAACATGAAGAAGGATCTCCAGAAGCGCGGCATCTGGAAGCTCATCAATGAGATGGATGCGGCCGCGCTGGAAAGCCAGATGGAAGAGGTAGCCGTCAAGGTCAAGGGGTCGGACAACAAGCTCGAAACGGTCATCAGCATATTCGACAGGGACCCTTCGGAAACGCAGTTCTACCGGGGAGCCGGTTACGACAACGCGCTGGGAGACATCGAGCGGGCAGCGCGTGAGAAGGCCCAAGGCTGAAATGACCTCCTGGCGGAGATTCGGAGTAGATACCGTTGCGGCCTACCTGGGCCGCAAGGATCTACGCGGGTTCGGGCGCAACGTCATCGCCGAACCCCATGAGCTGGTCGTAGTCATCCGCGACGGCAAGATCGTCGAGATCTTCACCGAGGGCAAGCGCAGCACCAGAAGCCTCGGCGACTTCCTGCGCGCGCTCCTCGGCAGCGGCCCCAGCACGCGCGCGCTCCAGGCCGACACCTCTCCGTTCACCGTCTCCTTCTGGCTCGAGGACCCTGACAGCCCGTCCGAACTGGATACGCAGGGCATCCCCGCTCTCACTGCCGACGGACAGCTCATAGCCGCGCAGGTGAATCTCAGGCTCGCCGTCACCCTGGAGGACGCCGACCGGCTGCCCGCCTTCATGCGCGGACGGGATGCCATAGGCGTGGCGGACGTCGCCGAATACCTCAAGGACGAACTGCTGGCCAAGGTCGTCGCACACGAACTCAGCAAGCACACCGCCGCGGAACTGCGCGGCAACGAGGCCCTGCTGCGCTCGATATACGACTCGCTCAGGGTCGAACTCGCAGCCACGCTGTCGGGCTACGGCTTCCGGCTCGACAACTTCTTCATCAATTGGGGCCTGACCGATGCCGAACGCACTTCCATCGAGGATCAGCGTCACCAGGCCCGTCTGCGCGCGGAACAGAGAAAAAGGGAACTCGACGCTCTATCCGGTGCAGACCGCAGCGCGGAATCCCAACGAAAGGGAGGCTGGCGAGGCTTCAGAAGCCCGGCAGTCACCGCCTTCGCGGTACTTGCCCTCCTTCTCCTGGCCGGCGGCATCTTCCTCGGGATCTGGCTAAACGACAGACTCGCGATTAGTGAACCCCAAAATCAGGCCGCAGCGCAGATCCCCACGAACACGCCCGCTCCCGTAGTCATACCCTCGACGCCGGCCCATACCCCGACACCCTCCCCGACGACTGTTCCACTCCCAACAGCCGCGACCAACGCTCCGTCCACTCAAACACCGACTTCGGTTCCAACTCCCGCGCGCGCAGCGCCAACGACTGTTCCAACACCAACGGGCGCGATCAACGCGCCGCCCACTCAAACACCGACTTCGGTTCCAACTCCCGCGCGCGCAGCGCCAACGACTGTTCCAACACCAACGGGCGCGATCAACGCGCCGCCCACTCAAACACCGACTTCGGTTCCAACTCCCACGCGCCCAGTGCCAACCGCCGTTCCAGCGCCAACGGCCGCGACCAACGCGCCGCCCAATCCAATCCCGACTTCGATTCCAACGCCTGCGCCAACAGCCGCGCCGACCCCGACCACCGCGCCACCCACCGCAACGCCGACTTCCACTCCTACGCCTACGCCAACTGCCTCACCCACCCCGACTTTCACTCCAACTGCGACTGCTACGCCGCATGTACCCACAGAGCGCGATCTCGTTTACGTGGGCTCAGGCGACAAGTACCTGTACGCGCTGGACGCGGAAACGGGCGAGCTGAGCTGGAGTTACCGGACCGGCGGCGAGGTGCATTCCTCGCCCGCAGCGGCCAACGGCGTCATCTACGTAGGGTCGTACGACAACAACCTCTACGCGCTCGACGCGGCGACCGGAGACCTGCTATGGCGATACCGCACCGGCGGCGACGTCCACTCCTCGCCCGCGCTGGCCGACGGAGTCGTGTACGCCGGATCAGCCGATGACCATCTCTACGCGCTCAATGCGGCGACCGGAGACCTGCTATGGCGATACGAGACCGGCGACAACGTCCACTCCTCACCCGCGGTGGCCGACGGAGTCGTGTTCATAGTATCGAACGACGATTACCTCTACTCGCTTGACGCGGCGACCGGAGACCTGTTGTGGCGATACCGCCCCGGCGGCATCTTCCTCGGCTCCTTCTCCTCGTCGCCCGCAGTGGCCGACGGAGTCGTGTACGCCGCGCGCGCAAACAGGGCTGACAGGTACCTGTCCACACTAGACGCGGCGACTGGAGACACGTTATGGAGATACCGTAGCAGCGACTACTACGTCAGCTTCTCGTCGCCCGCAGTGGCCGACGGAGTCGTGTACGCCGGATCTGGCGACGACCACCTCTACGCGCTGGACGCCGGCACGAGCGATCTGAGTTGGCGATACGAGACAGGCGATAGCGTGAATCGGCCGTCGGTGATCGACGGTGTCGTGTACGCCGGATCGACCGACGACCACCTCTACGCGCTGGACGCCGTCACAGGTGAACTGCTATGGCGCTACCGGACGCGGGGGGACGTGAGATCCAGCGCAGCGGTGAACCGCGGCACCGTGTTCATAGGATCGGACGACGATCACCTCTACGCGCTGGACCAATCCTCAGGCAAGCTCCTATGGAGCTACAAAACGGGCGGAGACGTATTATCCTCCCCCGCGGTAGCCACCGTGCTCCAGTGAAAACAGCCATCCATTCACCCCCTGTGTCCCGGTGCTACCCCCGACCAAAATTTATTCAGTCCAAACGCCATTCGAGTCTCTCAATCAGGTAGGAGCCAAAAAAATGACAGAATACTATTACCCAAACAAGCAAGCGCTCAACGATGCGTTTGACATATTCCGCTACGATATGCGTCGCTTCATCGTCCGATGCCTGAATCGTGTCGAAGGCAAGAGCGCCGAGGAGGCTATAAAGGAAAAACTTAAAGGTGCTCGGAGCAGGGAATTCTCCAATAACCTCTACCGCACTGGCAGCGTCGAGGAATCTATCGACATAAACTACTTTCCAGATCTTATAAACGAGTACTGGACCGACATTTTCCGCCAGGAGTTCAGGGGCGAGAGAAAGGTCAAGAACACGTTGCGGACGATCGTCGATGCGCGGAACGAAGCGGCGCATCCTCCACAGAAAGACCTGGATAGAGAGGATGTCAGGAGCCGCGTGACCGACATCGCCAACCTGCTCGGACGCATCAAAGAACCCGACAGTAAGCAGGCGGTAGAAAGAATCAGGGACCGGCTTTCTTCCCCGCGACAGGATCCGCCAGTTTCACCCGCGCCAAGCACGTCGCGCGAGGGATTCCACGTCTACACCGACCTACCAACCGGGATGTCCAAGATTCACAAGGCATCCTGCCGCTATTACAAGAACCGCAAGCCAAACCCCCTTCCTGATAACTGGTGGCACGGGCCTTACTCAAGCGAGGCGGGGGCCCGGGCTGCCTCCCAGAACAGAGGAAGGGTGGTGTTTGCCGGGTGCTGTCGCTGACGTAATGGGCGCGGAACAGACCACAATCGACCGGGGCGCGCTCAGCAGTTCTCCACGTCCCACTCCCCCTTGCCCCGGCACTGCCCTGACCAAAATTTATTCAGTCCAAACGCCATTCGAGTCTCTCAATCAGGTAGGAGCCAAAAAAATGACAGAATCTCTTTATCCAAACAAACAAGCGCTCCACGATGCGCTTGACATATTCCGCTACGCTATGCGTCCTTTCATCGTCCGATGCCTGAATCGTGTAAAAGGCAAGAACATCGAGGAGGCTATAAAGGGCAAACTAGGTGGTCGGGGCAAGTATTTCTCAGATGACCTCCGCCGCACTGGCAGCGCTGAGGAATCTATCGACATAAACGACTTTCCGAAACTGGTAGACGGGTACTGGAACGACATTTTCAGCCAGGAGTTCTGGAACGACGAAATAGTCAAGAACATGTTGTGGATGATCCGCGATGCGCGGAACAAAGCGGCGCATCCTTCACAGAGCGACCTGGACATAGAGGATGTCAGGAGCCGCGTGACCGTCATCGCGGACCTGCTCGGACGCATCAACGAATCCGACAGTAAGCAGGCGGTAGAAAGAATCAGGGACCGGCTCTCTTCCCCGCCCCCGCTACGGGATACGACTACGCGTCCGCTGACGCGGTTTACCGAGCCTGCCTCCCGGCCCCCGCAACAGGATCCACCAGTTCCATCCGCGCCAAGCCCATCGCGAGAGAAATTCTACGTCTACACCGACGGTTCAAACTCCAAGATTCACAAGGGACCCTGCTACCACTACGAAAACCGTAAGCCAGATCCTCTTCCTGATAACTGGTGGCACGGGCCTTACTCAAGTGAGGCGGAGGCCGAGGCGAAGGCCTGGGATGCCACCCAGAACAGAGGAAGGGTGACGTTTGCCGAGCGCTGTCGCTGACGTAATGGGAGCTGAACAGACCACAATCGGCCGGGGCGCGTCCAGCGGTTCTCCACATCCCACTGCACCTACCCAGAGATAAGGAATCTAACTTGAACAGGGAGAGCGATAGCGAGACGATATTCCGGCCCGGCGATAAGAACGTCCGGCGGGATTGGTGTTGCCGAAAGTTTTTTACAGTCGACCCGCATCACGTCGGGATAATCATACGCGACGGCGCGATATGGGACATCTTTTCAGGTGGTCAGAGGCGCCTTCCAAAAGGGCAGATAAAAACCTACGTGACGACGAAGGCCCCCTTCAAATTGGCCTTCTGGCTGCCAGAGCCCGACGACCCCTCCAGGCACGGCGGACGTATTCCGCTCGACTTCCCCGCGCTCACTTCCGATAGCGCCTCCGTCACGGGTGAAGTAGTCCTCACGCTGGCGCTGGTACAGGAGCAGTGCGAGAGGCTGCGCCAAATCCGGCCTATGGACAAGGACGATAGGGTGACCGTGCACGACGTTGGGGAGTGGTTGAAGGGAGAGCTGCAGGGCAAGGTTCTGTCTTTGGACCTCAATAAATACACCGCTCAGCAAATCCGGGGCAACCGGAAGTTGCTTGAGGACATGTACGAATCGCTCAGAGTCGAACTGACTTCCTCTATCAGACGATTCGGCCTGCGCCTGGAAGACTTCTACGCCAACTGGGACGTGACCGACACAGCCCCGCCACCTCTACCCGACCCTCCGCCCCCGCTACGGGATACGACTACGCGCCCGCCGACGCGGTTTACCGAACCTGCCCCTCGGCCCCCGCGACAGGATCCGCCAGTTCCACCCGCGCCAAGCACGTCGCGCGAAGAATTCTACGTCTACACCGACCTACCAACCGGTATGTCCAAGATTCACAAGGGATACTGCCGCTACTACAAGAACCGCAAGCCAGATCCCCTTCCCGATAACTGGTGGCACGGGCCTTACTCAAGCAGCGCGGAGGCCCTGGCTGCCCCCCAGAACAAAGGAAGGGTGATGTTTGCCGGGTGTTGCTGCCGATATGAGGGGCGTTAAACAGACGACAATCGACCGGGGCGCGCCCAGGCAGTCGAGCAGCCCTCTTCCCCCGTCATTCCGCCGCAAGCCAGAAAACGCTGCGAAGGCGACCATCCCGCCACCAAACGGCCTACCCCGTCCACTCCCGCTGCGTCACCGCGCTGCCGGCGCCTATATGATCCAGGCAGGTCAAACATCCGGAGGTACTGTCTTTGTCCATTAGAAATTTGAAAACCGCGCCGTATGGGTCCTGGAAGTCGCCGGTCACGCTGGAGATGGTGACGGAGTCCGGGGTGAGGCTTGGCGCGATTAGGCTGGACGGCGAGAACGTGTACTGGCTGGAAGGTCGGCCCGGCGAGGGCGGCAGGAACGTGGTCGTGCGGCTCGCGGACGGATCCGGGGCGGTGGACGTAACGCCGGAAGGCTATGACGTGCGCAACCGCGTTCACGAGTACGGCGGCGGCGCGTATGAGGTTCGGGATGGCGCGGTCTATTTTTCCAACTTCGCCGATCAGCGGCTCTACAGACAGGCCGCGGGTGAGGCGCCCTTTCCGATCACTCCGGAACCCGCTATCCCATGCGGCGACCGGTTTGCCGACACCCGACTGACCCCGGACGGGCAGTTCCTCTTGTGCGTCAGGGAAAGGCACGTCGAGGGCGGGGAGGCGGTCAACGAGATCGTCTGCACACCGTCGCACGGCGGCGAGCCTCAGACACTGGCCCACGGGCGAGACTTCTATTCTTTTCCGCGTATCTCACCTGATGGCCGCCGCGTCGCCTACACGGCTTGGGACCACCCCAACATGCCGTGGGACGGCACGGAACTTTGGGTTGCAGAGTTGCGCCGAGACGGTACTGCCGAGAACGCGGCGCTGGCCGCGGGCGGGCGCGATGAGAGCGTCTTTCAGCCTGAATGGTCTCCGGACGGAACATTGCATTTCGTCTCAGACCGCACCGGCTGGTGGAACCTCTACGCGTACCGGGACGGCGAGGCGCATCCGGTCTACCCGGTGGAGGCGGAGTGCGGTGAACCGCAATGGCAGTTCGGGCAATCGACCTACGCCTTTCTGGCGGATGGGCGTATCGCGCTCAAGGTGGAGCGCCGGGAGGGCGACCGGCTGGTACTCATCGGCCAGAACGGGCTGGCGCAAGAGATAGCGCTGCCCTACACGTCTATAGGCGGCCTGGCCGCAGCGGGAAACGAAGTTCTGCTGGTCGCCGCGAGCCCGTCTGATGCGGCAGCCGTCGTACGCGTGGAGATGGACGGAGGAGCCGTCGAGGTACTAAAGCGCAGCGCAAAGGTGAAGGTCGCGCCCGGCTATCTGTCCTCAGCGCAGAGCATTACGTACCCCACCGGCGACGGAGAGGAGGCTCACGCCCTCTACTATCCTCCTGCCAGCGCCGATTACGAGGCCGGCCCTGATGAGAAACCGCCGCTCATAGTGTTGAGCCATGGCGGCCCCACAGGCGCAACGTCGGCGGCTTTCAGCATGTCCACGCAATTCTGGACAAGCCGGGGCTTCGCAATCGTGGACGTCAACTACCGCGGCTCGACAGGATACGGGCGGGCGTACCGCGACGCGCTCAAGGGCCGCTGGGGGGTCGTGGATACCGAAGATTGCGTCAATGCCGCCCGGTATCTGGTGAGCGAGGGGTTGGCAGATGGGCGCAGGTTGATCATCAAGGGAGGCAGCGCCGGCGGTTACACCACTTTGTGCGCGCTTGTGTTCCACGACTATTTTGCCGCCGGCGCCAGCTACTACGGAGTGGCGGACGCAGAGACGCTGGCTGCCGATACCCACAAGTTCGAATCCCGATACCTCGACGGACTGATCGGGCCATACCCGGAAGCCAGGAAGCTATATCGCGAACGCTCGCCGATCGACTACGTTGACCGGCTGTCGTGCCCGCTCATCATCTTGCAAGGGCTGGAGGACGAGATAGTGCCGCCGTCGCAGGCCGAGGCGATGGTGGAGGCGCTGCGGGCAAAGGGAACGCCGTTCGCCTACCTGCCATTCGAGGGTGAGCAGCACGGCTTCAGGATTGCGGCGAACATCCGCCGCTCGCTAGAAGCGGAACTGTACTTCTACGGCAAGATATTCGGGTTCCACCCGGCGGACGAGATCGAGCCTATCGACATCGAGAACTTACCGGCCGAAACAACGCTCGCGGGGCCGTAATCGGTGCGCCAAGGGGCTCCTCGCAGAGCGCTCGTCACAAACGTTGAGAGAGCTGGCCCTGCCCTTGGTCTGAGGCCGCGAAGCCGTTCGCAAACCTGATCCGGCTTTCGACCGGAGGGTGCGAGTGAAACAAGAACTCTACGATCCGGTTGGACCTGTAGCGTGAGAGGTTTTGCCTGGCGAGCTTGTCTATGGCCGAGGCGAACTGGTCAGACATGCCGGTGACGTTCAGGGCGAACGCGTCGGCCTGCCTCTCCTGCCTTCGCGACCATGCGTTTGCCAGCGGCATGGCGATAAACGATGCGGCGGCGGTTATCAGAACGAGCAAAGGCATGTTGGCAAAGTCTGAGATCGATCGATAGCCCAGGGGCTCCGACCACTGTGTCAGCCCAAGGTGGACGAGATACAGGGCGCCGAAAGCCAGGGCCGACCTGAGCAGAATGGCCCTCCAGATATCGCCGTGCACGTGGTGCGCCAGTTCATGGGCCATAACCACTTCGATCTCGTCTTGAGTGTAGGAGTCGATGAGAGTGTCCGATAGGAGAATGCGGCGCGTCCGCCCCCAACCGGCCAGGGCGGCATTGGCGCGCCTCGTCTTTTCGCCCAGCTTCCATACGTACACGCCTCGCACTCTTGCCCCGACACGCTCCGACAGGCGCACCAACCTTTGGCGAAGTTCACCCTCGCCAAGCGGCTCGAACTTGAAGAACAGGCGGAATAGCAGCACCGGCGCGAGTCCTGCTATTACCACGGTTACCAGGCTGAAGCCGGCGGCGATGATGAGCCACCAAGCCCCGGGGAACGCTCGTATTGCTGCGTAGACCGCCTCGACGGCTGCGAGGATGAACGCGAGCTGAAGAGCCTCGGCCTTCAGGTGGTCGGCGAGCCACGTCCTGAAGCCGGTGCGAGACAGGTTGAACCTGCGTTCCAGCCAGAAACCGGAGTAGAAGTCGAGCGGGAATCCTGCAACTTCGAGCGCGGCGGCGGCGATGATGACGTACAGCGCAATTGCGCCTGCGGGTGAGGGCGACCATTGCTCGGCGAGGTCTCGCAGCGCCTGCGTCCCGTCGAACAGGATGAAGAGCACGGGAGCCGTGAGGCTCAGAACTATACTCGCAGCCGTTACGGCCAGTTTGTGCCGTTCCAGACTGGCCGCCGCCAGTTGGTGATCCGTTTCCGGCGCCGCTGCTGCGTCATCCGAAGCCGAAGGGCGGCTCACGTAAGGCCGTGCCACCCGTCATCAAGCTGCTCGAACCGGCGGTGCAACTCTTCTACCACCCCGGCGTCGATGGGCAGGCTCTCATTGACCATCCTCACGTTAGAGGTCAGGTGGTCCGGGTTCTTGGTGCCGGCGATTACCACGTCTACCTGCGGCTGAGCGAGGGTGAACCCGAACGACGTTAGAATCGGGTCTGCCGGCTCGCCCGGAATATCGCCGAGCGCCGCCATCTGCCTGGCTCGCTCGTAGTATGTATGTGCGTATGGACGGAGTTGTTCTTTGGGACGACCAGACTTGACGGCGTTCCACGATCCGTTGGCAATAGGACGTTTGATGATGATGCCCATACCGGCGCCGTCTGCCTTTTCCAGCAGACCGGAAGCACGCGGGCTTTGCTCGACGAGGTTGAAGCTGGTCTGCAGAGTGTCGAATAGACCGCTGTCCACCGCCCAATGGGCGTTTTCGTTGTCCCCGCTGTAACCGATGAAGCGGGTCTTTCCGGCGTCCCTGGCGTCCTGTAGCCCCCTGATGGCGTCGCCGCGCTCAAGTAGAGCTTTGTCGCATGAATGGAGTTGCACCAGGTCCACGCGGTCGGTGCGCATTCGACGGAGGCTTCGGTCGATGCTGTCCGAGACAGTGGATCGGGTCCACGGTTCCCCCTCATAGCCCCCTGTCACGTGACCCGCCTTGGTCGCCAGTATGTACTCAGCCCGGCGCCCCGGTATAGCCTTGCCAATCAACTCCTCACTGATGCCGTAGCAAGCGCTGGTATCCAGGAAGTTGATGCCGTTATCGAGAGCCCGTCCAAGAAGGGACTCCACGACGTGGACGTCGTGGAGTTGAAGCTCACTGCCGATCTCGGCCAGACCCACGCCCAGGCGGCTCACCTGCAAACCTGTATTACCGAACGGGACCTTTTCCATAGGGGGCTCCTAAGCTGGTATGGGTGACAAGGCGGCACTGTACCCTATCTGCTTGTGCGGCCTATGGGAGTCGGGATGCGTTCGTGCGCGACTCGCGCGAATAACCCGCCAAGAACCAAGAGACGAGCTTTCCGTAGCCTGTTGCGCTCCCGATGCGCTCTGTGCGCGGCGGAATACGCGGGATGGCCGTGCCTACGACTTGCCGCTGCCGATCTTGAACATCTTCGTCCCGCACGTTGGGCAAAAGCCTTTAGTGGCCGGACGTTTGTTCTTCATCTCGTACGGCACAGGATCCTTCATCTCCCGCTTGGCCTTACACTTCATGCAATACGCTTCCATAGCATCCTCGCTTCAAGATCGCCATCTGGCCCGGTGAGGCGTTCGCCTCGTGAAGAAACTTGAAGTTACTACAAGCGGTTCGGCCTAGTCTTTGGTCTACGGCCCGTCTTAGAGCGTCTTTGTAGAGTCCATGCACGGGTTGCATCTGAAAACATAGCGATATACACCGATAACACCCGTGCTATGCATATATTCGTATTCAGAGACCGCCTTTAGCATGTATTACGTTATGCCTGAAGATCAACCCATTCCGTAGAGAACTTCCCGCGACTTGCGGCAAGGCGGCGCTGGCTAGCCATTGTTTCCCAATTTGAGACGCGCTCAAAGGGGGTCGGCGCACTGCATCGGGCCAATCGACCGGCCGTTTATAATCGAAGGCGACTTGCGTTGCACTCACTCCACGGCTTCTGACGATTGACAAACTGATGACGGATTCCGCAAACGGAAACAGTTCGGCCACGCCCCAGGCCATAGAACGGCTCACGTCCAGCGCCGAACGAGAGTTGGAGGCATTGGGCGGCGAGGGCGAGAAGCTGGAGGCGTGGCGCGTCAAATACCTGGGCAGGCGCGGCGCCCTCACGTCGATACTGCGCAGTCTGGGCAGCCTCCCCGCGGCTGATCGCAGGGTGGCCGGAGCAGCGGCCAATCGAGCCAAAGCGCGCCTAGAAGGACTTCTGGACAAAAGGCTCGCGGCCTCTGGAACCCCGGGACCTATCGGTGCGATTGACGTGACCCTGCCGGGCCGGAGACACGTCAGGGGCCGGTTGCACCCGTCGACGCAGACCATTCAAGAAATCCTGGCCGCATTCAATGCCATGGGGTTCCAGACCGTGGAGGGGCCGCAGGTCGAGTGGGAACGCTACAACTTCGACATGCTCAACATCCCGCCGGACCACCCGGCGAGGGACTCACACGACACGATCTGGATAGACCGCTCCGGCGGTGACGGCATTCTGCTCAGGACTCAGACCTCTCCGATGCAGGTTCGGACGCTGGAAAGTACGACCCCGCCGGTGCGCATAGTCGTGCCGGGACTGTGCTACCGCTTCGAGGCTACCGACGCAACCCACGAGTGGCAGTTCCATCAGATCGAGGGGCTGGCGGTGGACACTGACATTACGTTTGCCGACCTCAAAGGTACGCTGTACGAGTTCGCGCGGCGTATCTTTGGCCCGGATCGCAAAGTGCGGTTCCGCTGTGATTTCTTTCCGTTCGTGGAGCCAGGCGTTGAGATGGCGGTCGATTGCTTCAAGTGCTTTGGCCAGGGATGCAGGTTGTGCAAGCAGACCGGATATATCGAGATATTGGGCGCGGGTATGGTGCATCCGAACGTGCTGCGCAATGCAGGGCACGACCCGGAGCGGTACACCGGATACGCTTTCGGCATGGGCCCCGAACGTATCGCCATGCTCAGGCATGGCATCGACGACATTCGCCACTTCTTCGCCAACGATTTACGCTTCCTGACACAGTTTTGAACCACTTCGACCTAGCTGTCTCGATCCGTGCACAGACAGATGAAACGATGAAATACCAGGCTCTCTACCACAGGGATCTTCCGGACTTGAACCACGGCGGCAAGCTATGAAAGTCCCCTTGTCCTGGCTGCGCGATTACGTGAGGGTAGATCTTTCTCCGGCTGAGTTGGCGCATCGCCTCTCCATGGCCGGTACGGAAGTCGAGAAAGTCGAACGCGTCGGCTACAAGGACGGGGTGGTCGTTGGGCACGTGCTCGACGTGTCGCCTCACCCTCATGCTGATCGGCTCAGGCTGGTCACCGTGGACCATGGGAACGGGGTCGCAGAGGTGGTGTGCGGTGCGCCGAACGTTGCAGCCGGGCAGAAAATCGCCTTTGCATCTGTGGGCGCGGAGTTGATCGACGGCTATACCGGAAGACCTTCACGGCTGAAACGCGCCAAAATCCGAGGGGTCGTTTCCGAAGGCATGGTGTGCTCCGAAAAGGAGCTCGGCCTTGGGGACGAGCATGATGGAATCCTGGTACTCGACACCGACGAGGAGTTAGGCGCCCCGATAGGACAGGTGATCGGGGACACGATCCTGGAGTTGGAACTTACGCCCAACCGGCCCGATTGCCTTGGCATCGTGGGAGTGGCCAGGGAGGTCGCTGCGGTAACCGGCGCCCGTTTGGTCGAGCCGAACCTCGATTACGAGACAGGCGCTGATGACGCGGCCGATCTGGCGCGGTTGGCAATAGAAGACAGCGACCTGTGCCCCCGCTACACGGCTTCGGTGATAAGAGGCGTGAAGATTGGCCCTTCGCCAAAATGGCTCAAGGACGCTCTGCTCGCTCTTGGGGAGCGGCCAATCAACAACGTGGTGGACGCCACCAACTACGTGATGTTCGAATTGGGGCAGCCGCTTCATGCCTTCGACTACGACCGCGTGGTCGATCACACCGTCGTGGTGCGCCGCGCTAATGAGGGCGAGCGTTTGACAACTCTGGACGACGTGGAGAGGGAACTGTCGCCGGACGTGCTGGTCATCGCCGACCCGATGCGTGCGATCGGCCTTGCCGGCGTCATGGGGGGGGCTAACACGGAGATCGGCGGCGGCACCGTGAATATCCTCCTGGAATCTGCGGCCTTCGACCCATCAAATAACCGACGGACCTCGCAAAGCCTTAGCCTGACCAGCCAAGCTTCACTTCGCTTTGAAAAGGGCCTGCGCGCCGGGTTGTCTGAGGTGGCGTTGCGCAGGGCTACCAGGCTGATACTGGAGGTGGCGGGAGGCGAGGCCGCAAAGGGCATACTGGACGAATGGCCCGGCAAAGCCGATGAAACAGATTTCGTCTACCTGTCTCGCCAAAAGCTGGACCGGGTACTGGGAGCCGGCCTTGCGGACGCGCAGGTGGAGTCCACCCTTACGTCGCTGGGGTTCTCCGTAAGCGCAGACGGGGAAGGCTGGAACGTGAAGGTTCCATACTGGCGCCCGGACGTTGGCATTCCCGAGGACCTGTGCGAGGAGGTGGCGCGCATCATCGGTTACGATGAGTTGCCGCTCAGGGTTCATGCGGACAATCTACCGCCATGGTCGCCAAATCCCGAGTTGGATCTTCGCGGGCGCGTACGCGCCGGGCTAACCGCGGCTGGACTACAACAGATCATCACCTATTCCGGCACGACGGCAGAGGGTGAAGAGCGGTTGGATCTGCCCTCTTCCACACCGGAATTCGTGCACATTCTGAATCCAGTCTCCGCCGGTCATTCCGTTCTCCGCAGGACGCTCAGGGAGGGGATTCTCCACGCCGTGGCTAACAATCTGCACACGTGGCGCGGGCCCATAGCTCTGTTCGAGTCCGGGAAGGTATTCCACAACCGCGGTGAGGGTCTGCCGGATGAGCGGGAAATGGCGGTTGGAGCGCTGGCCGGCCCACGCGCGGAATTGCATTGGGACGGAGGAGGAGGACAGCTCGACTACTATGACGCGCGCGGCGTGGTGGAGGATACGCTGGAGCGTATGGGAATTGCCGCGGAGTTCTCGCCTGTAGAGGACGCGACATTGGCAGCGGGGCGCGCCGCTGAGGTGACCGTCCCGGCGGCTGGCGGGCTGCGCGTTGGCGTGGTAGGCGAGGTGGCGGCGCACGTACTTGAGGCATTTGGGATCGACTCTGGTCCTGTGTCACTGTTCGAGCTAGACCTGCCGTCGCTTGAATCAGCAGTCTCGGCCAGTCAACAGGGCGGCGCATATCGAACCTATATCAGGTTCCCGGAATCTCCCAGGGACTTGGCGGTCGTGGTTGACGAGACCGTGGCGGCTGCGGACGTCGTCAGGGTAGCCAGCCGCAACAGGTTGGTAACCAGCGCTACCGTGTTCGACGTGTACCGGGGCAGCAATCTGCCGGAGGGTAAGAAGTCTCTTGCCGTAAGGCTCGTTTACCAGTCGCCCAGCCGCACGCTGACAGCCGGTCAGGTGGAAAAGGCTCAACGTTCCATCCTGAACGCCCTTTCCAGAGAGTTCGGGGCCTTACAGCGCCAGTAGGGCCCGTATGGAGAGATATAGCAGACCCGCCATGGCCGATCATTCGCACCGCCGCGAGCTTGAGCCTCGCCCGCACCGGCATCACTATGATGCGGACATGCTGAGCGTCGAGGATGCCCTGGAGAGAATTCTTGCGCATTTCTCCCGGCTGGATGCGGTCGATACTCCCCTGCTGGAAGCGTGCGGCCGGGTACTTGACGAGGATCTGGTAGCAACATTCGACATACCCCCGTTGGCGAATTCCGCAATGGACGGTTACGCCGTCCGTTCGGCGGACACGTCATCGGCTTCGTCCGAACGTCCGAGGGATCTCCCGGTAGTAGGCTCCGTTGCGGCGGGCGAGTTGCCAGATCGCCCGGTCCCTCCGGGCGGCGCAATCCGCATCATGACCGGCGCGCCGGCGCCTGCGGGCGCGGACGCGGTGGTCCCGTTTGAGGATACGGACGAAATGGAGCGTCGTCGCGCCGGGGCGGCTCTGGACGTTATCGGGATCAGGACCCCCGCCGAGCCTGGAGACAACATCCGGCCTGCCGGCGAGGACGCCAGGGCCGGGGAGGTCGTGCTCAAGCGCGGTTCGCTGATGCGTCCGGCTGAGATCGGCGTGGCGGCGTCCATCGGGCGGAAGAGCGTGTGCGCGGTGAGGCGGCCAGTGGTGGCGATCATTTCCACCGGGGATGAACTGCTCTCTCCCGGCGAGCCTCACCAGGCAGGCAAGATCTATAACTCCAATGCCTACAGCGTGGCTGCGCTGGTGGAGCGGTTCGGCGGCGAACCGCGCGTGATAGGCATCGCCAGGGACACTGTCAAATCTCTCAACGAGGCTCTGGACGCCGGCATGAGATACGACATGATCGTGACCTCTGCCGGTGTTTCCAAGGGCGACTACGACGTGGTCAAGGACGTACTGTCGGAGCGGGGATCCATAGCCCTGTGGTCGGTACGGATGAGACCTGCAAAACCGCTTGCGTTTGGCAGTCTCCGAGGTCCGGACGGCCGTAGCGTGCCCCATCTTGGCCTGCCCGGAAATCCGGTGAGCGCCATGGTCGCGTTCGAGCAGTTCGGGCGGCCGGCTTTGCGCGTCATGCTTGGTTTGCCCCCGGTTTCGAGGCCGAGTGTGCGTGCAACGCTGGATGACGACATCTACAATCACGACGGCAGGCGAGTTTACGCCCGCGTGACGGTCTACAAGGCCCGTAACGGCTCCTACCGGGCTCGCACGACCGGGAACCAGAGTTCCGGAGTGTTGACCTCGATGGTTGCAGCCAATGGGTTGGCAATCTGCCCGGACGACGTTGCCATGATGTCAGCCGGCGATGAGGTTACGGTCGAGATGATAGATTGGCCGGAGACCGTTTTCTAACAAATCACCTATCGAAAAGGATGGCGTCACTCTGATGGTCAACTCTCTCCACTCGAGAACCCAGGCAGATTTTGAAAACGAGGAGGCCGACCTCGAAACTGCCTACGTGATCGACGTGAAGGCTTTTGAACGCTCAGGCAAGTCTTTTTCCTACGCGGTCTCTACCAGGCTTTGTGGGCACTGCGCGGCTTGTCAGTCAGACTCGGACGAAAAGCCCGTAGCTTGGCGCACCCCGTCGGACCTGATGAAGCGGATCACGTCCAACTGCAAGAAGGAGGCCGACTATCTGATGCCCGGCACCCCTATTACAGAAGCGGTATTCCGGTTGCTGCTGGCCAACAACAACCGGCCAATGAAACTGAGCCGGATCCTTTCCGACTTGAGCGCAGCATGGGCGAGCGTCATCTACCTGAAGAACCTGTCGGACACGGTGCTGCAACGCATGCTGGACGAGCCCACCGAGTACCACATCGTCCGCGCCGAGGACCAGGCGTGACCGGGATGGAGTACCTATAACCTCGTCCGGTTCAGGCCTGGGCCTGCGTTGTTGGTCGCGACCGACAGACTTATTGTGGGGGTCCTTAGCTTGAAGCAGCGGGATAGATACTGTGCAACACCCGCGGAGTGATTATCTACTTGCGCCCGCGGCCTGACCGGGAGGCATGGTAGACCTCGACAAACTGAGCGATCGGCGTCCTGGCTATGACCTCCCCCACCAGGCTGAGCGGCAGGTCGTCAAGCTTCCTGAAGCGCACGCAAGACTTGCCCATGTCCAACCTCTTGCCGGTCGCGAGATAGCGCTCCCTGAACCATCTTTCCGTTGATTCGTCTCCGTACACGTTAGTCAGGTATAGGGACGTGTGCCGCTTCTGTGAAGCCAAGGCCGCGTACATGAGCGGCTGCCCGTTATAGGTGTTTGACAGCACGCTCAGCGGCACGACGTACGAGATCATCCCGTATTGCATCAACTCCTCGTAGCCGGTCGGCAGGTTATCGAGGATGACTCTGCGCACGGCGGAGATGGTCTCTCGCCTGCCGGGATCAAGTTCAGACAGGTATTCCTCTACGGTCGTCGCATCGCTCTGCATTCTCGTTCCTCAAGTCAACTGGCCGTCTGCCAGATGTTGTTGCGTGCGCTGAGCCTCCGTCAACTCTGGCACCCGGTGCAGTAGTAGGCCGTGCGATTGCCGAACTTGCGAGACCTGATCGGGCCGCGGCAGTCCGGGCACGGCGCCCCGTTCTTTCTGGGCAGCCGTATACGTTCATCGTACGCGTTTACGACGTAGGGGCTGGCACGCTCGTCGGGATGATTTTCAATGAAGTCGATTGCGCCCTCCAGGGTCTCGACCATGGCTCGGTACAGCCTTTCCAGGCTGGTCGTCGATATCCGGTTCGATCTGCGGGCTGGCGATATGCCCGCCCGGTGCAGCGCCTCGTCGGCATATATGTTACCGACACCGGCAAAGACCGATTGATCCATGAGCAGAGTCTTGATGACGGACTTGCGGCCCCGGATGAGTGTCGCAAACTTCCGGGCAGTGAGGCCGGGGTCGAGTGCGTCCGGCCCAAGATTGCGGGTGAGGTTCTCCGCCGACTCCACAAGCCGCGCGGTCGCCCAACGGCGCACGTCGTCCAGTTCCACGCGCCGCTCATCGTCGAAGTGGAACGTATAACGCGTGTATCTGAGGGGCTCGTCGCCGGGATCCATTACGACAAGCCGGCCCGTCATACCCATGTGCAGTCCAAGAGTACCGCGGTCGAGCGACAGTATCAGATGCTTGCCCTGCCGCTGGATCGATTCGATGCGCCTGCCCGGCAGATTCGATAGACCGGCCATGCCATCGACTGTGCTTTCGACTCCCGGCCAGTCGGCCCGGACCCTGGTTATGACCCGCCCGGGCACTCTGGCAGTCACCAGGTATCGGCGCAGGGCTTCAATCTCAGGCAATTCAGGCACCGGCGCGATTCTCCCGAGTTTTCGCCTGCTATGAAGGGCTACTCCACGTCGCCCCAGGTGTCTCCGGTCTTGATCTCCACGTTCAGCGGCACGGACAACTCCATAGCCGCGGGCATCAACTCCGTCACCAACCCGGCCATTTCATCCATTTCCTCGGGCGCCACCTCGAAGATCAGCTCATCGTGCACCTGTATCAGCATACGCGAGCGCAGCCTGCGCTCTGACATTTCGGCGTCGATATTGATCATTGCTATCTTGGCTATGTCAGCCGCGGTACCCTGAATCGGCATGTTGATAGCCATTCGCTCCGCGGCAGCCCTATGTACCCGGTGACGGGAGTTGATTTCCGGCAGCTTGCGCCGCCTGCCGGAGAGCGTTTCGGCGTAACCCTTGCGGCGGGCGTCTTCCTTCATCGTATCCACGTAGTCCCGGATGCCTGGGTACTTGCCAAAGTAAAGCCCAATGAACTTCTGCCCCTGCGCCCGTGTCAAGTCTGTCTGCATCGCTACACCATGCGCGCCGAGGCCGTAAATCACTCCGAAGTTCAGTATCTTGGCGATGCGCCGCTGCTCTGAGGTCACCTCATCCACTCCGTACATGGCGCGGGCCGTGGCGTCATGTATGTCCTCGCCGCCCCGGAACGCAGCGAGCAGGCCAGGCTCCTGGGACATGTGTGCGAGTATTCGAAGCTCGACTTGAGAGTAGTCAACCGCCATCAACGTCCACCCGTTTTGCCGGTCGGCGACGAAGGCCGAACGCACCCGGCGGCCCAACTCCGTTCGCACGGGTATGTTCTGCACGTTGGGCTCGGTGCTCGACAGGCGCCCGGTTGCCGAGCCGACCTGGTTGAAGGAGGTGTGCACTCGGCCAGTGCGCGGGTTGACCAGTTGCGGCAAGGCATCAACGTACGTGGACTTTAGCTTGGACAGTTCCCTGTAACGCAGTACGTCCCTGATCAACTCATAGGCGCGGAGGTCGAGGTCCTCCTTTTGCAGCATGCCTTCGAGGGCGTTTGCGTCCATGGAGTATCCCGTCTTGGTGCGACGCGTCTTGGGAGCCCCCAATTCGTCGATCAGTATCTCCGCGAGTTGGCGATTGGAGTTCAGGTTGAACTCCCTGCCCGCCATCACTTCGTTACGGGCGTGGTTTTCGATTGAGGTTAGCTCGCCTCCCAGTTCCTCGGACATCTCCTCCAAAATCGGTCTGTCTACGAGGATCCCGTTACGTTGCATTCGCACGATGACAGGAAGGAGCCGCATCTCGATCTCGTCCATCACGCTCCGTTGCCGTTCCGACTCGATTTCCGGCGCGAGGTGATCGCGCAGCCTCCAGGTCATGTCGGCATCGGCTGATGCGTATTCAGACGCCTTCTCCACAGGCGTCTGCGCCATGGTCACCTGCTTGCGGCCGGTTCCTATCAGGTCGGTGATGGGGGTCATTTCCACGTGGAGGACGTCCAGCGCCAACTGCTTCAGGCCCACGGCCCTGCGACCGGTGAGCGCGGCTGCGATCATGGTGTCAAAGTCGACACCTCGTATGTTGATGCCGGCTTCTTCGACAACCATCAGGTCGTAGTTGGCGTTGTGAGCCGTTTTGGGTATCGATTCATCCTCGAACAGGGGCCTCAATATGGACAGAGCCTGCTCTATAGGCGCCTGCTTCCCTTCGTTGTGGCCCACAGGCACGTACCAGGCCTTTCCCGCGCTGTTAGAGAACGACAGGCCGACGAGGTCGGAGAGCATTGGGTCCTTGCCGGTAGTCTCCGTATCGAACGCGAAACCGGCGGGTGTTGAGAGTTCGGAGACCATGCCCCTCAGGTCGTCCAACGTCGTTACCGTGCGGTAGCAGGTATCAGCCGGTCTTTTGGGCGGCTGAGCGGTCTCTTCAGCGACCGGGGCATCGCCAAACTGGAGTTGAGCGGTGCTGTCCTTGTCGAACGGCCCGGACGGATCCGGTACGTTGCGAATGATCGTGCGGAATTCGAGGCTGAGTAGAGTCTCGACCACCTCGTTGCGGTCGTATTTCCAGAACTCGGCGTCCCTGAACTCGAAGCTTACGGGCACGTCCCTGACTATGGTGGTCAGCTTCTTACCGTCGAATGCCGTCTGCCGGTGCTCTTCAAGCAGGTTTCGAACGCGCTTGGCCCCGCGCAGCCCTTTGATTTCAGGTACTTGATCGAGTTGCTCGTACACCTGTTCCAGTCTTCCGAAGTTGGACAGCACCGCGTGCGCCGCCTTCTTGCCCACGCCCGGCACGCCCGGGATGTTGTCTGAGGGGTCTCCCTCCAGCGCTTTTATGTCGGGGACGTATTCAGGCCCCAGGCCCCCGTAGCGTTCCATCACGCCAGGCACGTCGTAGACGCGCGTATCTCCAAATCCGGTGTACATGAGAAGCCTTACGTCGGGCGATACGAGTTGGAGTTGGTCGGCGTCACCCGTGACGATCAGCGTGTCCAGACCTTCGTTCTCCGCCTTGGCGCATAGGGTGCCGATGATATCGTCGGCCTCGAAACCGTCCTTTTCCAGCACGGGGATCCCAAAGGCGCCCATGATCTTCTTTACTATCGGGATCTGCTCGTGGAGCTCCTCAGGGGCGGGCGGGCGCTGGGCCTTGTACTGCGGAAATATCTCATCCCTGAAAGTTGGCGCGCGGGTGTCCAGGGCCAGCGCGACGTGAGTGGGGCGGTGGTCTCGCAGAACCTTTAGGAACGTGTTGAGGAAACCGTACGCGCCGCGAGTGTCCTGACCGGCGGAAGTGCTCAGCCTTTCAGGTATGGAGAACCACGCCCTGAATACCATAGCGTGGCCGTCCATGACCAGGAGGAGCGGTTTTTCATCTCGTGTCGAGGGCATTGAGTTCCCTTGCCTGTGCGTCGGCCCGGCGTCCTTTCAGCCGGACATGGCCCCGATTATAGCCAGTCTTTGGCAGCCGCTCTTGACGCATCGCCAGGAACGTTTCCAAGCCGTCAGGCCGCGTGCAGGATAACCGCGTCCGCTTGCTGAAGTATCCCCACCGGAACCGAGCATGATATGCTAGCAGAGGATGAGATCGTAAGCTCTGGCAGCTCAAGATACGAAGGTTTTACATGCGTCGAAAAATAATCATATTGTTTGCAGGGTGGGTCGTCATCATTGGGCTGTCAGTCGGTGTTGCCGCCCTCGTTTCCGACGTTCCACTGGGTCAATTGGCTGCGTTGTTCAGGGCCGCGCGGCCTGACCATTCAGCGCAATACTATCCTCAAGATACTGCCGTATACGTATCTATGGACTTGAAGCCTACGAGCCGCAATGCGAGAAATTTGCAAGTGATTTGGGACCGTTTCAATGAGTCGGAACTATTTATCGACTTTATAGACGGCCTTGAATCAGATCTCTTCGAAAGCACGAGCATCGACTTCAGAGAGGACGTGTCACCGTGGATCGGATTCCAGTATTCAATGGGGCTCTACTGGAATGAGGATTCCGAGGCGCCTACGGGAGTAAGCACGGTTGGGGTACGCGACAAAGACGCCGCAGCAGATTTCCTGGCCCGGTGGATCACCATCCTTCGCCAAGAGCACGATATAGATCTTGCTGCCGGCTCTTTCAATGGCTTTGACACCTGGATGGAGGGCGACGGCGAATTTGGTTTAGCGTTAACAGACGACCGGATAATTCTGGCCACTGCCAAGGATGCTCTGCACGGCATGTTGGCGCGCATCGCCGGTGACGACGAACCGTCTCTGGCCAACAGCGACTCGTTTGTCGATGCCCGCGACGCAATGCCCGGGGGCCGGTTCGCCTCCATCTACGTGAATGTCGATACGCTAGTGGAATTTTGGCCGCTACTGTCGAACACCTCCAACCTGTTCGGAGCCAACGCCATAGATGCGCCCGCATCGGTACCGACGTGGGTAGCGGCTTCGGCGACCTGGGTTGATCGAGGAATAGTGTTGGAATGGCTGTCGCCGATATTGCCCGAACTCGGTTTCGAGGCGCCTGATTTGGAAGACCCCGCCTCCGAGCTTCCAAGAGACACCCTCGGCTTCATGGCTGCTACCTTCGATCCTGACGTCGACAACTGGCGGAGCGTCCTGAACGAATACACCCTCGCAGAAATACTCGAAGGGAGTGACCTTGAACAAAGTTTCGATGACATGATGGATCTATTGCCGGGTCTGGGTCTGGATTCCGGAGAGAGTCTCACCGTGGACTCGCCTTTGGCCGATTTCTTGGACGTCGGATTGTCACTCGCGGAAGGTATTCTCGGCGTCGACCTTGAAGAGGATATATTTGACCATCTCACAGGAACGGTGATCCTGGGAGTGCAGGAATCGGTGCTGGCTAGTTTCATGGAAGGCGTGGACGCCAACCCTATCGGCGGGTTCGGTATGCTGTCAGTCAGTGAAAGCGGTGCAGACGAAATCGGACAGACTATTGAAACGCTCGTAAGTCTGGTGGGTGTGAATCCTGAACTGGTTGACGTAGGCTCGGAAGGTGAGGCACGGATTTACGAGATACCCGGTTCACAGTATGACCCAGGCTACGTTGTGCACGACGGATATCTGACTATGGGCAGCACGTCAGAGGTGATAGAGAGCATAGTAGGAGCGCAGAATGGCGAAGGTCCTACGCTGGACTCGGAGCCTGAATATCGGCGTGCGGTTCAACACCTGCCAGAAAGCCGGCAAATATTATTCTATTTGGACCTAAACAACATCTTAGAGCAGATATCCGCCGAAAGTGAGACCGGCAACCTATTGTACCTATTCCTGGCTGATACTTTCGGAGCGGTGGCGTTAACCTCCGGCAGCGACGAAAACTACACTCGCATAGCTAGTGTGGTGACTTTATTTCCCGAGTGATCTTCCTCTCGCTTTCCAGAGTGTTTCACGAGAACAGACACGGAGGAGAGACGGGTGACGCCGGCGAGGGCGGCTGTCATCACACCGAGACAGCGTTCTGAGCGGGCGAGGGTCATGAGCGCCTCCCAAGTGGGGCGCTCGTCGCGGACCCGAGGCAGTTACCGCTAACCAGGGGACTGGTGGCTTCAGGGGGCAGGCTTGGGAGACGGAGAGAACTACGGGTGTCTTTTGATCCCCGCACGCGGTCTTCAATCGGCCGCAGGGGTCTTCGATTCAACGAGACCGCAGGCTCGGGGTAGGGGGCGTTAGGGCCCGGAGTTTATCTGCGCGCCTGCGTGCAACGTCCTGCGCGGGGATGGCCAGTACCGGGGCGCTGGCGTGCCTCACCACCTGATCAGCCACGCTTCCCTTGAGTGTGCGGGCAATCCAGGAGCGCATCCGTGAAGTTATGACTATCCAGGAGCCGGGATTTTCGGCAGGCAGCCCGTCGAGCAAGGGCATTATGGGCTCATAGGAGAGGTGAGCCTCTGCGTCGATTCCGTCGTTGCGCATCCGGGCGGCCTCTCGCTCGATGTGCGGCGGCAGTTCACCGCGGGGCGGACGCGAGCAAATGAGCGAGATCGAGGCGCCCGTGCCTGAGGCAATGGCCTCGGCCACGTCGATCGATTCACGGCCGGAGTCCTTGGCATGTCTGGGTACGAGCAGCCGCGTTGGGCGTTCCGGAGGAGAGCCGTTCAGGTAGAGCCTGCGCGCATCAACGATCAAGACAGGAACGGCCGTCTTTTCCCACAGTTCGATTGCGGGCGTGCGTCTGGCTTTCTTGATCACCGTACCAGGGGGGTTGACGGCTAGCACGATCAGGCCAAATCCGCCGGTAACGGCCCGCATACCGATCAGGTCCGCGGTGTTTCCCGTGGCGACGCTCCATTGTGCATCGATGCCGTGGGGGGCAAGTCTGGATGCAACCTCCTTCAGATAGGAGTTGGCGAGGTTGGCGCCTCTGTCCCGCAGGGCGTATGGGTATCTGACTGCTGTGCCATGCACCTGGTGGACGGGTTCAGCCGGCGGCAGCACGTGGAAGAGCAGCAGGCTGGAATCGAAGTATTGCGCGAATATGCCTGCGAACGCGAGTCCGAACTCCGCGCCCTGAAACCCATCGAGGGGCACGAGTACGTGGTTGAGCTTCAGCCTGGCGGCCAGTTCGCGCGAGTCTACGGATCTGACACTCTGGCGTTGTGCCGGATTCATGGTTCAGACACTTCTCCGCCGGTGACGTGGTTCGGGGCAGCCGTTTGCTTCCGCCCTCCGCCGCTGCGGAGAGGCGCGCATGATTTTCCGCTCGGCTATATTTGGCGCGATGGTTCCTCGCCGTTGGATAGGCGCCGCAACAGCGGCGCCAAGCCTTGAGGATGCTACTTGACGACGTGGTTGTCGAGGGTCGACGTGTACGAGTCTAGTGGAAAATGGTATGCAAGCGCCCACGTCGCGCCGGTCATTCAGGAGCCTCTTCAGGGTGCGGCGTAGATCTCGGTTTCAGGAAAGAAGTCGGTCCAGGCAAACCAGAACACGTTCACCGAGTGCACCCTTTGCATTGCCCTACCTGCCAGTTCTCCTTGTAATGCCTGACCGGTATATGGCGCCCATCTGGTTCCCGTCTGGTCGTCCACGACGTAGGTCCCATCCTCATCTTCCAGCAGATCGAAGGACAGCTCCCGTCCGTCTACGACGCGGTGGAAGGCGAGCGCCGTGCCGGTCTGCGGATCGAAATAGACGAGCGCGGGTTTCCCGGTCACAACGTCATTCACCACGCGTTGCCGTTCAAGAGCTTTGTGGGAATAGGCCTTTGGTCCGTCTCCGAACCCTACGCCAAGCACAAGTTGCTTGGGTTCCAGCCGCTCGTCCTCGTGCAGTTCGCCAATAACCCCCGGATCGCTGCTCCGATAGTAACGTGTATAAGGGTCGCTAGATCCTGAAAAGCCTTTCTCCAAGGCCAGGGTGTTCGGATATTCCTCTAGCCATTTGCTCCAGGTCGTAAGCGTAACGGGTATGTTTTCGAGCCGCGTCCCCTTGAGCGGTCCTGAAATCGCCTTTGATAGAAAATGGCTCCACAGTGTGCCGGTTTCGCGGTCGAACATCACGAGCGCGTTCATGATGAGCTTGCCCGAAACGCCAAAGTCGAGGGTCTGGCCGTTCAGTTCTCTGGAGTACCCGACTCCAGTGAAGCATAGGGGTCACCAAGTGACCGCTACCGGCTTGCCCCCAACGACGTCGTTTACTATTTCGTGCCTGCTGAGCAGCGGCACCGAATAGGCCCGGGCGTCATCATCGATCTCTACTCCAAGCACCAATTCGTCAGAATCGTATAACTCCTCCGCCTCTTCTGCGGACATGAGGATCGGATTGGATATGGCTGGTATGGCGTCGAACGGTAGAAGTGTGACGATCTCGTACTCCCGCTCGGGCGTTGGATCCGGTTTCGGGGATGGAGTCGCAGATGGCGACGGGGTGAGTAGGGCCGATGACCTGGCCGTTGGATCCGGTTTCAGGGATGGAGTTGCGGACGACGGCTGGGTGGGCAGGACCGATGGCCTGGGCGTTGGATCCGATTTTGAGGATGGAGTCGCGGACGACAACGGGGGCGAAGTCGCTTGTACAGACTGTTCAGGGGATGGGACGGGAGTTTCAGCCTGGCCGATGGTCCGGACGGCCTGAACCGGCCTGTCCTGACTTCCGGACTGCTCGGACGAACACCCCATAGCCACAGCGACGGCCACCACCGCCATGGCCAGACCGCTCAAGAAGTATGCGTTTTTCCTGGACAACCGCGCATCTCCCACGTCGGCGAGCCTGTTGGAAAACGCGGCCCCGCTCAGTCGTTCAGGATGCATCTAAAGCGCTTCTCTCCATCAGAGGTTTCGCACAACTGTCCGAAGCGCGGCCTCGCACTGCCTGGTTCACTCTCAGCCCCCGCTCTCGCGGCGGCAGGCCCCACCTTATCTTTCCCGCGTAGAGAGGGAAGAGATTTGTCGTACACCGTCTCGAAAGCGCCCTCCCTGACTGAGATGTGATTACCGGCGCTAGAATCTTCTTGCCAAGGGGCCAATCACCGAATCCCCACAGGCGTCATCCGGGTTTCTATAACACAGCGCGAGGTTCCGGCCATCCACTTCTCAAGGCTCGCCCTCTCGGGATTTCGCAACTACGCGTCCGCCGAGTTGGAGCTTGAGCCCGGCCTGAGTATATTCCAAGGCGAGAACGGGCAAGGCAAGAGCAATCTGCTGGAGGCGGCTTACCTGCTCGCCATCGCCAGGTCTCCCAGATCGTCCAATGATCGCGAGCTGGTAAACCGGGACGTAGCTCAGTTGGGGGGTCACGTGCAAGTGCTGGGCGTGGGTAGGGAGCGCGACTTTATCGTTCGTGCGCAGATGGATATAGAGGTGTCCGCGCCCGGAAACATGGGATCCCCCCCGATGCGAAAATCGCTCCGGGTAAACGGCGTGTTGCGCACCGCGGGGGAGTTCGTCGGCAACATGAACATCGTGTTCTTCGAGGCGAGCGACCTTGAGATAATCACAGGCGCGCCCTCGTTCAGGCGCCGTTATCTGGACATATTGATATCGCAGTCGGACGCGGTCTATCTGAAAAACCGGCAGCGCTACTCAAGAGTGGTTGCCCAGAGGAATCAACTGCTGCGACGCGTTCGTGAAGGGCGGGCCGAGATCGATGAATTGGAGTTCTGGGACGGGCGGTTGTCGCACGAAGGAGCGGCGATAGTGGAGCGCCGCAACAAGGCGGTAGCCGATCTTGCCCAATATGCGATTCCAACGCACCAGAAATTGAGCGGCGGCGGTATGCTGAGCCTCACCTACCGCCCAAGGTTGACAGTGTCCGAGGGCCCGGCTCGCGACATCTCCGACATAGGGGCAGCGGCTATCGCTGCTGACATCCTGAACGCGCTGAGAGCCGCTCGCGGGCGCGAAGTGGCTCAGGGCATGTCCATCATAGGGCCACACCGCGACGACCTCGAGATTCGGCTCGACGGTCAACAGGCCGGAGCCTACTCGTCACGCGGTCAGGCGCGCTCTATTGCCTTGGCCCTCAAACTGGCAGAGGCGGCGGTCGTGGCTGACTCGGCGGGCAGGACACCGGTTCTGGCTCTCGACGACGTGCTGTCTGAGTTGGACGCCAACCGCAGGAGGCTCGTACTGGAAGAGGTGGCCGTCTACGACCAAACGTTGCTCACCACAACCGACCTTGCTCTAATAGAGGCTCAGTATCTCTCCGGCGCAAAGCGCTTTACAGTACATCGCGGTACGGTGAGAGCTCATGCAGCCTGAGCATGAACGGCCTGACGGATTGCGCCGCGGAGGTCGCACGGCGCTTGCGAATTTGGTCTGAACGGCCATACTAACGAGCATCTACAGATTTACCGGCATGACGTCCCGCGGTTAGGATGGCGGGCCATGAGCACGCAAATGCAACGCCCCCGATAGCCGGGGCAGGCAGGCGGAGAACAGGACCATGACGAACGCGCTGCAAGCAGAGATCGAACGCTACAAGTCCCGCAACCAGGAATCACTGCGCTTGCACGAGCGCGCCGCTCAGGTGATGCCCGGCGGAGACTCCCGCAACTCCATCTGGTGGCCGCCATTCCCGACCTACGTCACGAGGGGAGAAGGCTCAAAGCTCTACGACGTGGACGGAAACGAACGCGTGGACATGTTGAACAACATGACCACGCTCATACTGGGTCACCGTCACCCCAGCGTGGTGAAGGCGATGCGAGAGCAGCTCGACGACGGGGTCTCTTTCCCTGCGCCCAGCCCACCGGTCATCGATTGGGCCGAAATGATGGTGGACCGCGTGCCGTCGGTGGACAAAGTGCGTTTCGTCAACTCCGGCACAGAGGCCACGCTGAACGCCATACGCGCAGCGCGCGCCTTCACCGGAAGGGAAATGATCGCCAAGTGCGAGGGTGCGTACCACGGAACGCACGACGCGGTGTCAATCAGCGTGCAGCCGCCTATCGAAAGCGCCGGGGATGCCCTGAACCCCGATCCGGTGATCGGGTTCGAGGGCATCCCGTCACGGGTGGTCGACGACATAGTGATCATGCCGTACAACGACATCGAGGCGTGCGAACGCATCATCCGCGCTAACGCGGAGCAATTGGCTGCGGTCATCGTCGAGCCGGTGAACGGTCAAAGCGGTTTCATACCCGCCGACCCGGCGTTCCTGAGCGGGCTGAGGTCGCTCACTTCAGAGCTAGGCATACTGCTGGTCTTCGATGAGGTGATCGCCTTTCGAATCTCGCGCGGCGGCGCTCAGGAGTACTACGGCGTGCTGCCCGACGTGACGGCGTTCGGAAAGATCATCGGCGGGGGGATGCCCGTGGGCGCATTCGGAGGACGTGAAGACGTAATGGCCCTATACGATCCCAGCAATGGGCCGCCCCGGGTCCAGCACGCGGGTACGTTCAACGGCAACCCGATGACCGCGGCTGCCGGCATAGCCACGCTGGGTGAACTGACGCCTGCGGCCTACCGCGAGTTGGATGAGAAGGGCGAGTACGTGAGGGAGAGGCTCCGGAAACTCATAGCCGAGGTCGAAGCGCCGATCAGAGTTTCGGGCATATCGTCGCTCTTCTCTCTTCAGTTCACCACAACTCCCGTAACCGACTACCGGAGTTACGCCACGAATGACAAGGAGTTTGCCCAAACGATGTTCATGGGCTTGCTCAACGAAGGGTACGTCGCCTCCAGCCGGTGCGCGGGAAACGTGTCCACGGTGCATGAACACGGGGAGTTGGACGGTTTCGTGGACGCCGTGGGCCGGGTGCTGGAACGCTCCGGGCACGGGTAGGCTCCGGGCGTCGGGCTTTGCCGGCAGTCCATGCCGAGCGGAGCCGAACCGGCCTCTATCAAGAATTTGTGCACGCGAGAGGCAGGGTAAAAGTGAATGGATACTCTCACGTTCATCAGAGACAGCCTCGATCAGGTGCAACTGCGGCTGCTTGGCACGTGCGACGGACTGACGCAGGGGCAAGTGGTGTGGAGGCCGGCGCCGCACGCCAATAATATCGGGTTCATCCTCTGGCACGTCGCCAGGGGAGAGGACAGGATGATTGCAAGTCTGCGCGGCGGCGGTTCCGATCTGTGGGAGTCGGAAGGCTGGTATGAGAGGTTCCGGCAGCCTGTCGAGATGCCCGATCCCGGCGACAGGATGGGCCTGCAGGCTCTTGCGATTCCGCCCCTGGACACACTGATCGGGTACCTGAAAGCCGCATACCGTCAAACCGATGGCTATCTGTCCACCCTGGAGCCAGACCGGCTGGGCGATACGGCGGACACTTTCCGGCCAGGCGTGACCGTCGCGCAGGCGTTGCGGCACCAGATAACTCACAAGAACAACCACCACGGCCAGATCGACTTCCTGCGCGGCCTGCAGGATGACTCTTGGGACCTGCCGCGCGGGACGGGGATGAAGTTGCCGGGACGGTTAGATACCTAGAGCAGGGCGGACCAGGGGGCCGGTTTCTCCACAGCAAATCTTGGAAATATATGGATGGCCGTACGTGGGATCAGATGCCAGGTTCCGTGAACGTTTAGTCGCGTAAAACTCACCCAGGACGATCCGCCATGCACAATGCACTCTACTACGGTGACAACCTAACCATACTCCGGGAGCACGTCCCCGACGAGTCGGTAGACCTCGTCTACCTCGACCCTCCGTTCAACTCAAACGCTTCATACAACGTTCTGTTCGAGGAGCAATCGGGTGAAGAGTCTCCTGCCCAGATCAGGGCGTTCACCGATACCTGGAAGTGGACGCAGGAAGCGGAGCGCACCTTAGAAAAAGAGATCATCACGAACCCGGAGACGCCCGCCGCCGTCAAAGACATGATCTCCGCCTTCCGCCAGTTCATAGGCAGCAACGCCATGATGGCCTACCTCGTGATGATGACCCCGCGCCTCGTGGAACTACGCCGCGTAATGAAACCCGCCGGCAGCGTCTACTTGCACTGCGACCCCACCGCGAGTCACTACCTGAAGCTTCTGATGGATGCTTTGTTCGGCGCCTCGAACTTTCGGAACGAGCTGGTGTGGCACTACGGAGGCAGGGGCGCAAAGGCGATTGCACACCAATTCCCGCGCAACCACGACGTCCTGTTGTTCTACTCGAAGGAGGCGGGCCAGCACGCCTTCAGGAGACAGTATCTAGAGCGGCTGCTGACGTTCGAAGAGGCCCGAAAGGCGGGGCTGCGACAGGATGATGAAGGCAGGTGGTTCAAGACGGCCCCGAGAGGCGACTACACGGAGGCCTCTATCAGACGGCTTGATGCGGAGGGTCGAGTCCATCAGACCAGAACCGGCTCAATTCGAATCAAGTACTTTCTCAGAGAGAGCGCGGGGAGGGTCGTTGAGGATGTTCTCCTCGGAGACACCTGGTCAGACATTCCGGATGCCATGCATATCGGGAAGGAACGTTTGGGATACCCGACACAGAAGCCGCAGGCCCTTCTGGAACGGATCATCCGGGCGTCATCCAGCGATGACGACGTGGTATTGGATCCTTTCTGTGGCTGCGGTACGGCCGTGGCAGCTGCGGAGAAGCTCGGACGACGATGGATCGGCATCGACGTCACCCACCTGGCAGTAGCCCTTGTGAAGAACCGGCTCAAGACTGCCTTTGACATCGTTCCCGGAAAGGACTACCAAGTCATCGGCGAGCCGGTGGACGTCGGTAGCGCCCGCGCCTTGGCCGATCAGGACCGCTGCCAGTTCCAGTTCTGGGCAATGTCTCTGCTGGAGGCTTTACCGCGAGAGCAGCGCAAGCGCGGCGCCGACAGGAGCATCGACGGCGTCATTCACTTCATAGACGGCCCGCGTCGGAAGGGCCTCGTACAGGTCAAGAGCGACAGGGTATCATCGCCCCTCATCAGGGATTTGAAGGGCGCCGTCGACCGCGAGAAAGCCGCGCTCGGCCTCTTCATCACGTTGGAGGAACCTACTCGCGAAATGCGAACCGAGGCCCTCAGCGCCGGCTTCTACCGCTCTGAAGTGTGGCAACGGGACTATCCCAAGATACAGATCCGAACCATAGAGGAACTGCTTAACGACAGAACCTTCGAGATACCGGCCCATCCTTCCACGTATCAGGCCGCTCAGCGGATCAGGCGGGCAGAGGAGGAACAGCGCAAACTTGCCCCGGACTCCGATCCGGGAATGGTCGAAACGGCGTAAGTCCGTAAGCGAGCCGCGTTAGCAGGCCGATAAAACCCCTCCGGGTCATACCGGGGCCACCACCGACTCCGGGGCTTCTCCTCTGGCGGCTCTTGCTGCGTTCTGCACGCCGAAGTTAACGGAGTCGATGGTCGATTCGATGGCCATGCTTGCGAGGTGCGGCGTAATGACCACGTTGTCCAAGTCGAGCAATGGGTTGTCCGGCGGTGTGGGCTCCACCTCGGTCACGTCAAGGCCCGCGCCCTTGATCACTCCGTCCTTCAACGCCCGAATCAATGCCGATTCGTTCACCACCGGGCCGCGGCAAGTGTTGATAAGGGTCGCCGTCGGCTTCATCATACCCAGTTCGCGGTCAGATATCAGATAGCGCGTAGTCGATTCGAGCGGGGTGTGGAGAGAGACGACGTCTGAGGTCTTGAGCAATTCTTCAAAAGAGACGCGCGCCGCCCCGGCCTCCTGCTCATATTCCCGCGGGAATGCGAACGAATCGTAGTAGACGATTTCGCACTCCCATCCGGCGAGCCGTTTGGAGACTCTGGAACCGATTTGCCCCAGGCCGACGATTCCGACCCGCTTGCCTACCAAAGTGTGACGGTCATCGAGGTCGCCTCGCGCTCCGTCCGCCCAGCGCATCGCCCTCACGCTTTCGAACTGCCTGTCGAGCCTTCTGTAGACCGAGAACATGAGGGCTATAGCGTGCTCGGCGACCGCGGGAGCGTTTGCACCGCCGTTGTTGGACACAGTTACGCCTCGCTCAGCGAGAGCCGTCTTATCCAGCCAGTCGGTGCCCGCACTCGTCACCTGGATATGTCGAAGGTCGGGAAGCTCCTCGAACTGCTCCATGGTCATAGAGCGCGTGGACGGCATGAGAGCCTTGGCGCCGAGGCATTTTGCAACGACCTCGTCAGGCGGAGAATCGGCATCGACAAAGACAAATTCAACGTCGTCTTCCAGACCAGCGGCGCGGCTGAAGTGACGTATCCGCTCGCTGTCTCCGGCCTGTGGCATGACCACTGCTACTACTTGGTTCGCCAAATCGTCCTCCTCGCCGGACTCTTGCGATGGCCTGGTTCGGTCGCCCCCCTGTCCGCGAGGGCAGGTTACCTGGCGGCGGTGTAGCCGGGGCCGCGTCCCGGCATCCAAACATGCTCCCCCGCAACTTCCTCGTTCAATTCAACTCCCCACCCCGGCTCGACAGGCACAGCCGCTTGGCCTTCCACGATGTCCATAGGGCCGCCGGTCAGGTCGTCCTTCCAGGGCACGTCATCGACGTCGATCTCCATGATATGCACGTTGGGAGTGCAGGCGGACAGATTGAGCGCGATATGCGACGCCAGATGTGAGTAGTAGTTGTGTGGAGCCACGTTAAGTTCAAAGCTCTCCGCCATAGCCGCTATGCGCCTCGACTCGGCGAAACCGTTCCATGGAATGTCCACCATCACGATGTCCATCGAGCCTGCCTCGAAGTACGGCCGATAGCCGCGCATTCCAAACAGGTTCTCGCCCGACATGATCGGCATCGACGCGCTGTTGCGGATTCTTGCGAGCGCATGCGGTTCGTACATGTCTATCTCGACCCACATCATGTCGTGGGAAGCCAGCGCATTGCAGATCCTGGTTGCGGCCTCGGGCTTGAAGTTGAAGTTCAGATCCAGAGCTATCTCGACGTTCTCTCCGGCGCCCTCACGGAATGCGCTGATCTGCTTCTGAACGTGGCGCAGCACTTCAACCGACACCGTCTGGTCGGTAGCGCCTGGCCCAAAGCCGCCGAAGTAGACGCTGGCTTCTGGTCCCGGGAAGATGATGTTCGTCTTGAGCGCGTTGAACCCTCTGTCTCGCACCTCTCTGCCCAATGCGATGAAGGACTCCATCGAATCGATGGGCGGAGTCCCGATGAGGCGGTGGCTTCTCGCTCTGGAGGAACCGCAGTGCGACCAGTAGACCCTCTGCCGTTTCCGTAGCGGGCCGCCGAACAGCTCGTACACCGGTACACCCAGAGCCTTTGCCTTTACGTCCCACAACGCCAATTCCACTCCGGCGATAGCCTTCGACGCGATGCCGCCCGCGCTCTGCCTGGCCAAGCGGTACATGTCGTGGTAGTTCGCCTCGACCGGGCGAGGGTCGCGGCCTGCAAGTACCGTCGCGAACTCGCCCACCGTAGCGGCTATTCCAAATGGGTTTCTGCCGTCCGAGCACTCTCCATATCCCGTAAGCCCTTCATCCGTGCGCACCGCAACGAACACCCATGGCCGCCAACCCGCATCTACTACAAACGTATCGATGGCCGTGATCTTCATGGTGAACCCCCACTCTGAAAGTTGCGCCTGGATTTCCAACCGCACGGCATAAGCGCGAGTCCAGCAGCAGCCGCGCCGGTCTGTGAGCAAGTTTAGTACTCATTCCATCTGTTAGGCTGCAAGTCTCGCACATTCGCCGGAGGGCTATTCGGTGACGGACAAAAATTATCCTGAAGTCACCATCATTGGATGCGGCACGCCTACACCGCTCCCGGACCGCTTTGGCTCCGCCTACGTCATCGACGTTGGAGGCGAGAAGCTGCTCTTCGATTGCGGCCCTGCCACGACGCACAAGCTGGTAAAGGCCGGCATATCGCCGACCGAGATCGACACAGTGTTCTTTACGCACCACCACTTCGATCACGACGCCGATTTTCCTGCCTTCATTCTTACCAGGTGGGATCAGAACGTGCCTGAAGACCGTGAGCTGAGCGTGTATGGTCCGCCGCCCACCACCAGTTTCACCAACGGGATAATCGACGAGGAGAGCGGTCTCTTTGCCCACGACTGGCTGGCAAGGGTGCACCATCCGGCCAGCCAGGTTACCTATCGCGACCGCGGCGGCAAGCTTCCCCGCCGCAAGCCCATGGTCGCGCCGCATGACGTGGCGCCGGGGCTTGTCAAAGAGGGGCCTGCCTGGCAGGTGAAGGCGGCTGTTGCCGAGCACGTGCAGCCGTGGCTCGACTCTCTTGCATATCGCATCGACACCGACGAGGGTTCCATCGTGGTGACGGGCGATACGCGGCCCTGTGACTCGATCACGAACCTGGCTCGCGGCGCAGACGTTCTCATGATGATGTGCTGGGAATCGGACGATGCCGTGCGCGGCACGGATCATGCCCTCGCTACCAGCTCCATAGGTGGAGCCGCGGAAACGGCCGCGGAGGCGGGCGTTCGTCAACTCGTCATGGTTCACGTGGGCGGACGGCTCACGCAAGCTCACCTGCACGGCCCCAGGGAAGTCGAGGCCCGCAAGTCGTGGACAGGCACGCTCATCTGGGGCGACGAGCTGATGAAGGTGCCATGGCCGGTGTGAAGGCGACTATGCGGCCCTGGTCCGAAAGTTTTTAACTCGCGCTTCCGCCATACGTACGTGCTCAGGGACTTCTATATTTCAGTTTTCACGTCGGGCGCGGCCCGTTGGAGACGCTAGCCCATCCTCGCCGGATCTGGCCGGCCGGCGCCGCCAACGTCATGCCGCGACTCGGTCAGTTCTTCAGCTCGCCCATGACCTCCAGCAGGCCGCGAATGTAGCCGAAGGTGTACGCGAAGGCCGTGCCTGAGGGGTTTTCCCCTGAGACCACCGGCACGTGGTCGGGCTGGATCATGTAGCGATAGCCGACGCTCCGATAGGCGCTAAGAGCCTTCACCATGTCCACCGTGCCCTCATCGGGAAACGTCTCATAGAAATCGAGCTTGCGGCCGCGTATGTTGCGGAAGTGGACGTTGAATATCTTGCCGCGCTTCCCAAACCAGCGTATGGCGTCGAATATCTCCTCCGCCGGGTCATCGAGCATCTCGGATACCGACCCCTGGCAGAAGGTCACGCCGTGGTAAGGCCCTTCATGCATCTGCACGTACCGCTTGAACCCGGCCACCGTTCCCAGAACGCGGTTAACTCCCATGTACCCCGGCGGAGTGTATGGATCATGGGGATGGCAGGCCATCTGTACCCGGTACTCATTAGCGGCCGGTATCACCCGTTCGAGGAAGTAATCCAGCCGCTCCCAGTACTGATCCTCAGACACGACGCCTGCCGACGTTGGCAAGGCGTCCTTGTCGGCGTCATCCCACCTGAACGTTGCGTTGTGCGAACCGCCGCGCCCGATCGTTTCCTTGGTGCGCAAGATGCCGACCAGGTTCATGTTGTACTGTACGCCGCGTATGCCAACCTCAGAGCACATACGCAGTATGTCGCACACGAGGTCGATCTCCCTGTCGCGCTCCGGTGACTTGCCGAGCATGATGTGGGGCGTTCCCGATCGTGCAACTTCAGAGTCGATCGAGTACGGCGTCATCGGCATCCGCACCATGTCGAGCTCTATACCGTAGGAGTTGACCTTCTCTCTGTACGCCGAGAGGCGGTCGGTACTCCAATCCCACCAGTTGTGAGGCGGGTATCCGGTGATGTGGTTCAGCCCAAGCTGAGCCCACACCTCATAGTCGTAGTCATCTCGCGCCTGTGATGCGGTACCGAGGTACATCTTCTCGATTCACTCCGTTTCGATGCCGAGTTTGCCAGTCGCGGCTCATGGACGGGACGCCTCGCGCCTGCCTGCCGTCTGCGCGTTCAGTCCCGGAGAGTGTCCCACGACACGTCTTCCCGCTAGAGACTCTTGCATAGCCATCCGACGGTCTCACCGCACCGTCCTGTTCATCCCGACCAGGGAAGGACGGGCTCTGACCTTCCGGCGTGAAGGAAAAGGGACTTATTGGGCGCCCGCTCAATCCTCAAGCTCTCCTATGGATTGGAGCAGCGCCCGGATGTACCCGTAGCAGTACGCAAAGGCCGTGCCCTGCGGGTCCGGCCCGGATATCTGGGGCACGTGGTCGGGCATGAGCATGTATGGGTAGCCGACGTCCCTGTACACCTTCAGAGCCCTGACCATATCGACGCTTCCCTCATCCGGAAACACCTCCATGAAATCCAGTTTGCCGCCCCGAATGTTGCGGAAGTGGACGTTGAATATCTTGCCGCGCTCGCCGAACCATCGGATGACGTCATAGATCTCCCTGCCAGGGTCATCGAGCATCTCCGAGACGGTTCCCTGGCAGAAATTCAGTCCGTGATAGGGACTTTCATGCATAGAAACGAACCGCTTCATACCCTCTACAGTGCCCAGTACACGAGTGACTCCCCGGTAGCCTGGCGGCGTGTAGGGGTCATGCGGATGGCACGCCAAGCGCACCCGGTTCGACTCTGCGACCGGTACGACACGTTCGAGGAAGTGGTCGATACGCTCCCAGAATTCCGCCTCGGATACGTCGCCCGCGGAGGTGGGAGGCTCGCCGCCGTCCACTTTGGCCCAGCGGAACGTGGAGTTGCTGGAGCCGCCTCGCCCGGTCTCTCGCTCGGAGCGGGGTATGCCGATTATGTTCATGTTGTACTTGGCGGCCGGGATGCCCGCCTGGGCGCAGTTCTCGATGAGCTGGCAGACCTGATCAAGTTCTCGATTCCGTTCAGGGTCTTTGCCGAGCATGATGTTGCGGGCCTCGGCCTGCCTGTTGCTTGAATCGATCTCCGCCGAGCTGAGCGGCAGCTGCACCATGTCCAATGAAATGCCGAAAGAGGCCACCCATTCCCGGTGACGCTCAAGTACCTCTACGGTCCAGTCTTGCCAATCTTCCGGCGGGTCCTGACAAACGTGGCTCACCCCGAGCTGGGCCAGGATTTCCAAATCGGTGTCCGTCGTAACTTGGTTCTGCGTCCCTACGTGCATAGTTGATCTCCGCGGCGGTTCATGCTGGGCGTCATCCGGGAATGATACAGGGCGGGGATGAGTTCCTGCCGGATGTCCTTCGCATCCCCTACGTGACTGCCGGCATGGCTCGTCGCAGGGCTTCCCGCCAGCCCGTGTACAGGGTGTCGCGGCGGCTTTGGGGCATAGCAGGCTCGAACCTAGCAAAGGAACGCCATAACTCTGCAACCTGGTGGTCGCTCTGCCAGATGCCCATTCCTCTACCTGCCAGGAAGGCGGCGCCCTGTGCGGTGGTTTCGTTCACCTCGGCCACTTCGACGGGGCGGTCTAGTATGTCGGCCTGGAACTGCATGAGGAATGAGTTGGAGGTCTGGCCCCCGTCTACACGCATTGCGTGAGCCGAACCCCTGCGCCTTGCGACCGAGTTCATGGCGTCCGAGACGTCCCTCACCTGGTAGGCGGTAGCTTCCAGCGCAGCGCGGACCACGTGAGCCCGCGTGGTTCCCCTCGTTAGCCCCATGATCAAGCCTCTAGCCTGGGGCGCCCAATGCGGGGAGCCCAGGCCGGTGAAGGCCGGGACGAAGTAGACGCCGTCGTTGTCCTCTATGGAGTCCGCGATGCCGCCGGATTGTTCGACCGAGCCTAGCGAGCCGAGCTCGTCCTTAAGCCACTGGAGGGCTGCTCCGGATATGAAGATGCTGCCCTCCAACGCATAGGCTCTGTGGGCGCCGACCTGCCAACCAAGAGTGGAGAGTAGCCCTTCCGGGGAGGCTGGCGGTCTTTGTCCGGCGTTGGACAGCACAAAGGCGCCTGTACCGTAGGTGGTCTTGGTCATGCCTGCCTCGTGGCACGCCTGCCCGTACAACGCGGCGTGCTGGTCGCCTGCGATGCCGGTGACAGGCAACTGCTCTCCGAACAAACCGGGGTCTGTAGTACCGAATTCCCCTGCAGAGGGGCGCACCTCAGGCAGCATCGTCTCGGGCACACCGAATAGCGACAGCAGTTCCGGATCCCATTGGAGGTCATGGATGTTCAGAAGCATGGTGCGGGATGCGTTGGTGGCGTCCGTGGCGTGGACGGCTCCCGCGGTAAAGCGATGGAGCAGCCAGGAGTCGATCGTGCCGAAGCACAGCTCGCCGTCCTCCGCCCTGCGCTGACCGTCTGGCAGGCGGTCCAGGAGCCATCGGATCTTGGTTGCCGAGAAGAACGGATCTATCACGAGCCCGGTCGCCTGTCGTATGCCCCGCTCGTATCCGGCGTATGCCAGTTGGCTACACGTCTCCGCTGTGCGGCGGCACTGCCACACGATGGCATTTGCAACGGGCCGACCGGTTGCGCGTTCCCAGATGACGGTGGTCTCGCGCTGGTTGGTTATGCCGATGCAGTCGATATCCGAGGGCCTCAGGCCGGCCCGTTCTATTGATTGGCGTGATACGGACAGGGCGGCCCGGGCGATCTGATCGGGATCGTGCTCGACCCACCCCGGCTGCGGGTAGATCTGATCGAGCGCGGTCTGCGCCGAGGATAGCGGCCGGCCTTCCTCGTCGAAGACCATGGCGCGCGTGCTCGTGGTGCCCTGGTCTATTGCCAGGATGTTAGCTCCGCCGGACATTCCTCTGCCTGCATAGGGGCCCGCTGTTGGCGTATTACAACAGCCAGGCCGTTGACTCTATCTCAAAGAATGTTTGAAAACATTTCCCGCCGTCTGAGACCTTTGCCTAATCGTCCGATAGTCTCCCCAAGGATAGGCTCTAACCCTCCCCGCTGATGGGGAAGGGATTTATTGGACACTCGCTCAGATTTGGGCAATCAGCACTTTCACTTGTGCCGAGTCAAAACCGCAGGAGGCCAGGAAGTCTATGTCTCGCTGGTCTTCAGCCATCAGCACTGAGAATATCTGTCGTATTCCCCGTGAGCGGCTGTCATCCTTGAGGGCCTCCAGGAGCAGCCGCCCGATACCTTTCTGCCGTTGGTCCGGGTGCACGGCGATGGCCACGATTCTGGCTCCCGGGGGCAGGCCATAGCCGACCGACTGCCGCTCTGCGAGTATGAAACCAACCAGATTGTCGTCTATCTCTGCCACGAAAGATCCCCAAACGGGCATGCTCATGACGCTCAGCCTGCTGGTGGCCAAAAACCGCCCTACGTACTCGTTCCAGGTATTCGACCGGTCAGGCCCCAGAATGAGCCCGTCGAGCTCTCGCACGCCGTCTGCGTCTTCTTCAGAGAGTCTGCGAATTGTGATTTCAGACATGCTGGATTACCCCCAGGGAACAGTCATGGCGATGGGCATACGACGATCCGGTACGGTGCGGCGCGATTAGTTGGGCGTCGCCTGACTGGATCTGATGTCCATTGCGCTATCGACCACTCGCTGTGCGATTTGGTCGTCGCTCAAAGCGCCCCCGGTCTCGAACGTCAGCGTGTACAGGCCCGGATCTGTGGGGTCAACGTCGGCGATCTTCCGGAACCACGCTGCGCGGGCTCGCTCCAGTCCGGCCACGATGTCCTCTGCGTCCGACACGCCGGAGCCGAGCCGCTGCGCCACACGAACGACCCGATGGTTCCAAGTAGAGAACAGCCCGAGGTGGACCACCGAGGGATCAGTCTTGAGGGTCACGCAACCGGCTCGTTTCACCAAGATCAGGTCTTTCCCCTCGCCTACGAAGGCGCGAGCGGTCTCGTACACACCTTCCGTGTACTCTTTGTCCGAGATTTCCGCGGGCAGGGTCTTGAGGCCGGGCTTCTCCACAGGGTACGCCAGAGCAGGGTAGCCATCAGCCGCGAAGTCTGCACCGTACCAACCTATGCGGGTGAACAGCAGTTCAAGGGCGGAAAGGAAACGATCTTTACGGGAGGAAAAGCCGAATTCCTTGCGAGTGACCGCCTCTGCGGTAGCCCCCAAACGACGCGCCAAACGCCTTAGCGCGAGATGTTCAACGTAATGCCCTCCGAGTTGATTGGCTACTCGCCGGCCTATCTCCGGAGCCCCGGCCCCTGCCTGGCCTCCGATCGTGAATGCGAGCATATTTGACCTCCCTCAATGGTGACTCACTGGCATAGCTTCGCAGTTTCGTCCGCAACGCGCCCGCCCTATTGTATCGCTCGACCAACTTATACCTTATACCGGCGGTTGGATGCCGGCATTATGCAAGAAAACAGACCGAGTTTCAGGCCCATCTCCCACCGAGTCGAGTCCGGCGGCCGGCAGGGCCGCGGTAGCATCTCCCATGGTGTGGTGGAAAGCTGGAAAAAAACGACTGTCTTGTGCAGCGCCTCATCTCTGTCTGCCGTATCTGCGAAGGCAAAGCGCAGACGTGTTTGGTCGCCGGCAAGGGGAAGCCATCGAGCGAACAGACGCACGCCGGCCGGTCTCATCCAGCGCGAAGACTCTAGATGGCCCAGTTCGCTCAGGCAACGCGTCGGCTACGGGAAGGCTAAGGACCGGTATGACCTGGCAAGTGAACTCCCATTTGAAGAATGACTCCTCTTGTACCCTTCTGAAGTATTGAACGCGGGGACGGGGCAACTGTCAATATGGTTGCACGTCTTACAAACGCGGAACCAGTCTATCCAGTTCGGCGACCTCCCCGGGCGTCAACCGCCACTCGGCCGCTCTGACGTTCTGCTCCACCTGCTCCGGTGAACTGGCGCCTGCGATAACACTGCTCACCTGTGGGTTGGCCAGCAGCCAGGCGATAGCGAGTTCAAGTATAGAGTGATCTCGTTGCCCGGCGAACTCGACCAAACGGCCCAGAGCCTCGAACTTCTGGTCCGTGAGGTGGCGTTCCGCGATATTTGGAAAGAAATGAAGCCTGGTGCCCTCAGACGGTTTCTCGGATGGGTTGTACTTCCCCGTAAGGAAGCCGGATGCTAGGGGGTAGTAGGGCAGTATGCCGAGGCCGTACCGTTTGCAGACCGGTAGGACCTCCGCCTCGATGCCGCGCTCCAGAATGTTGTACGGCGGTTGGCAGCTTACGAAACGCGCCAGACGTTCGGTACGCGAGACCCACGTCGCCTCCACGATCTCCCATGCCGGGAAATTGGAACACCCGACGTAGCGCACTTTTCCGGCGCTTATCACGTCGTCCAAAGCGCGCAGCGTCTCCTCTATCGGCGTGCGAGGGTCCGGGCCGTGTATCTGGTACAGGTCAACGTAGTCGGTCTGGAGCCTCTGCAAGCTTGCGTCGAGCGCATCGATCACGTATTTGCGCGAAGCCCCTCCGGTGTTGGGTCCGGATCCCATCGCTCCGGAGAACTTGGTGCCGATTACGACTCGCGACCGGCTGCCCCGGAGCGCTTTGCCGATGATGCTCTCCGAGCCGCCCTCGCCGTAGACGTCGGCGGTGTCCAGAAAGTTAATGCCGCTATCGAGCGCGGCGTGAATGATGCTCCTAGACCGGGTGAAGTCCCACCGCCGTCCAAAGTTGTTGCACCCAAGCCCTACTTCCGAGACTTCCAACCCTGAGTTGCCGAGATTTCGATAGTTCATTTCTCTTCTCTTGACTGCCCGTGCGGTTCTACAAACGATCGTCTGGCGATACGGTTTCGCTCCCTAGTGTAATATCCTGATCGCTGGTCACCATCATCGGTCGTCTGACAGGGTCGGGAGGTAAGCCATGCGGAACGGGTTGATCTGCGAATGCTTGCGGGAAACGGGGTGCGACGTATGCAGCGCGCTGCCGGACAGCCTACGCCTTCGCATCCGACGCGCCACGAGTTGGATTGATCGCGCCGAGAAGGAGACAGATGACCACGATGCAGCGTTCATATTCTACTGGATAGGCTTCAATTCGGCTTACCAGGACCAACGAGACTCATTCCAGGAGAAAGAGCGGGATCTTTTCCGCAAATACTTTGATAAAATCATCAACCTGGACACAGATCACACAATCTATGACGCGATCTGGCAGAAATTCTCTGGGCCAATCCGAATACTATTGGATAACAAGTATGTGTTCCAGCCATTCTGGGATCACTATAACGACTTTCCTGGGTATGAGAACTGGAGCTACCGGTTTGAAAGACAGCAGAATGATGTAAGAAAAGCGCTGGGAAGAGGTGACACCAAGTCCATTCTAAACACGCTGTTCTATAGGCTATACACTCTGCGCAATCAGCTACTTCATGGAGGCGCAACCTGGAACGGCTCCGTGAACCGCCAGCAGGTTGGGGACGGGGCGCGGATAATGGCTTTCATGGTCCCGCTCTTCGTCAAATTGATGATGGCCAACCCACAGATCTACTGGGGTATACCACGCTACCCCGTCGTGAGGTGAGGTAGGAGATCGGTAAACGCCCTTCTTGATACACTGTCGCTACTGGTCGCGAATGGAGTCAAAGAAGCAGTGGGACCGCACGTGGAACAATCGCCGCACGGGATGAACGCGCCTGCTTACAGGCCGGTGCACATGGGCTACAGGGGGGCCGTGGTCGCCAATCACCCGTTGGCGGCGATGGCCGGTATGAGGACGCTGCAGCGCGGGGGCAACGCCGTGGATGCAGCCGTAGCGGTCGGATTCGCGCTGGGCGCGGCTGAGCCGCAGAGCTCGGGCATGGGCGGTGATGGCTTCGTCATGGTCCACCTGAAGCGCCGAGGCAGCCTGGAGGTGGTCAACGGCGCCGGCGCTGCCCCGTTGGCGGCTACTGCTGAGCGCTACCGCAACGGAATACCGCATGACGGTGTGCTGGGGTCGTCGGTGCCCGGGATAGTGGATGCGCTGCTCGCCGCACACGCCAAGTACGGCGCGCTTGACTTGTCAAAGTGTCTTGAACCGGCGATAGAGTTGTGCGAGGACGGAGTGCCCGTAACCCACGGACAGGCCGCGGATGCCAGGGACAAGCCCATACTCCACTCCTTCCCCGCGTCGGCCAAGGTGTACGCCCCGCGCGGCAGACCGCTGGAGGCCGGGGAGTTGCGGCACAACCATGGCCTTGCTCGCACCTACCGCCTTATCGCCGAGCAGGGCCGAGACGCCTTCTACAAAGGCGAGATTGCGCGCGCCATCGTACGTTTTTCGGAGGAAAACGGCGGTCTTTTCAGCATGGAGGACTTTGCGAGGCACAGGGTTCGCTGGCAATCCCCGATCAGCATCGGTTACCGGGGAAGAAGGGTCTACGAGGCGCCGCCGAACTCATCGGGCCACGTACTGCTACAGCAGATCGCCATGTTCGAGAGATTCGACCCATCGGAGTACCGTTACATGGCCCCGGAGACGGTGCACGTTATGATCGAGGCCAAGAAGCTGGCGTTCGCCGACCGCGAGGCCTACCTGGCCGACCCGGACTACGTCGACGTGCCCATCGAGGGCCTTTTGTCGCCCGGCTATACCGCGGAACGCTCAGGGCTGATCGACCCGGAGGCCGCCGTGCACAACGTGACGGAGGGCGACCCCTGGGCCTACATGGACAGACCGCCCGACGAGTCCAAGCGGTTCCATCGGCCGGGTTCGAAGACCGTGCAAGCCGCGGTGCCGGTCGAGTCCGACACCACTCACTTCTGCGTGATCGACCGGCACGGCAACGCCGTCGGAGAGTTGCAAAGCATCCAGACCTCTTACGGGTCAGGCGTCATCGCAGGAGACACGGGGATACTTCTGAACAACCGCATGACCTACTGGAACCTGGAACCGGGCCACGCCAACCTGCTGCGACCCGGTCAGCGTGTTCGTCACACGATGAATCCTGTCATGGTGTTCTCCGCCCCGGTGGAGGATGGAGGCGACCTGGAGCTGGTTTGCGGCACGCCGGGGGCAGACACTCAGGTGCAGACCAACTTCCAGGTGGTCTCTGCCGTGTTCGATCACGGCCTCAACGTGGCCGAGGCCATAGACGCTCCCCGCTGGACGCACTACCAAGGCGCGATGACCTCCACCTGGCCCCGTGACGACCGGCACGCGCTGGAGATCGAGGACCGGGCGCGGCCCGAAGTCTTGGACGGGCTACGCGCTCGCGGTCACCGAGTGGACGCAATCGGGGCCTGGGATGGGTCCGGCAGTGAAGGGGCCATACAGGTGCACCCTACGAGCGGCGCATTGATGGCTGCGTCAGATCCCAGGAGGGACGGACAAGCGCTGGTGTGGTAGTGGAGCGGGCCGCGGGCAATGCCCCGGACCTCCGCGTACTCTTCCCTCATCCATAAGCGCCTGCAGCCGTTTGGTCATGCGGAAAGCCTAATTCACTCACGCCTGATCAGTCAGATATGAGTCAGCCCTCGATAAGCAGCACGTCCTTCGACTCAACCGGCACGAATTCACGGTCCGGGGAGTCGTAGGAGATTACGCAGGTCATGGGCTGATCCCCGATGACGGTGGCTTGGTGGGGGACCCCCGGCGGTATGAGTATGCTGTCGCCAGGACCAAGTTCAATCGTTTCGTCTCCCACGCGCTTCATGCACCGACCTCCCGTCACCACCATTACCTCAGCGCAGTTGGGATGATAGTGGAGCGGATTGCTCCTGCCGGGCTCGATGAGGCACGTTCCGACGGTCATCGTAGCCTGTGGAGTGAGTTTCGAGTTGACCAGCCAAGTCAGATGCCCCCATTCGTGCGTCTCACGTACCGAGACGTTGCTGAGGGTAGCCAGGTGAGTGACGTCAGACATACGGCGCTCCTATGCAGGCGGGGTGCAGGCGGAATGTGTAGCGCAAGGGTCGGGATAGACGTCAGGCCGGGGAAGCGGGAGGCAGTTCCTTGACCCCATCGGAGAAGCGAGCCTGCAATCTCTCATACTCGGCGTTCAGGTCGGGGTCGGGGTGATGCCAGTCTTTCCGGTACCTTACGCCCTTGACCCTGGCCTGTAGAAGCTCCTTGGTGCATCCAAAGCAGGGCCGCATGGTGGAGTAGAGCATAGCCCCCTCGACCGCTATGCCGAACCTGGCGGCTGCCAGCAGCGCGTTCTGCTCAGCGTGGACGCAGATGCAAACGTCGTACCCGGTACCGGAAGGGTACTTTTCCCGGCTGCTGCACCGCTCACAGCCGCCCTCGCTACAGTTGGTCATGTCTGAGGGCGTACCGTTATACCCGGTGGACACGATGCGCCCCTCCAGGGCAAGCAGCGCGCCCACCCGGTTGCCGGTGCAATCTGCCCTGGCTTTTACCGCGCGGGCGATACCCATCATGTACTGGTCAACGCCAGGTCGCGACGGATTGGTCAACGTGTACGGCCCTGCCACTTCAGGATAGACGGATCGGGCGGCAGCAAGCGCCGCGACTCTATACTAAACGCCGGCAAGACAACTATTTACCTCCATATCCTTGTCGTCCGATCAAACTCGCACTCGATCGCCTTTCCGCGAGCCGCCAACGCGGGTGCCTCCCTTGTACTCACTCTCACTTTAGCCATCTCCCTTGGCCGCAGAGGAGTGACCGCTTTCAAGAGAGGGGATCCTGCTCTCAAGATAGAGAAAGTGTACGTGCACGTCTCTCGCCGGGTCGATGCGTTGCCGTTCCAGGCCAAGCGTGGTAGTTTCGCCGTTCCACATGCGCTCGCAGTAAGCCCCGGAGATCCAAGGTATGTCATCGAACAATACGCCTCCACTGCCAGAATCGCTTGTTCCGTACCCTGTGATTGCCAATATAGACTTCGCCGAGGGGCCGATATTCGACGAAGCTGGCAACCTGTACTTCGTCAACTACCTTGTGTCCGGGACTTTGGGCAGAATGACGACAGACGGCGCCGTCGAGGTCTGGGTGCACACCGGAGGCAGAGTCAACGGGCTCAAGTACGACGGCGCAGGGCACGTGGTAGCCGCCGACTACGCCGCCAAACGCGTTACCAGGTTCGATACACGTACCCGGATGATGGAGACGCTAACGGATACATTCGAGGGCGGCCCATACCTGGGAATCAATGACGTGTGCCTGGATCTGGCCGGCAACGTCTACTTCACCGACCCCGGACCAAACCAATCCGGCTCGGAAGGGGGCATATACCGCATCGACGTGGACGTACACAACCGGCCATCGGGAGTGACCCGCCTCGACAATCATCTGCCGTACCCGAACGGGCTTGCCGTGCACCCGGACCAGCGCCGGCTGTTCGTAGCCCTGTCGGGTCCAAACAGCATTGCGGCTTACGACCTGACGCCTGATGGATCGGCATGCAACCGCCGCATAATCCATACCTTCCCGGATGCCACCGTCGACGGGATCATGTTCGACGAATTCGGCCGGCTATGGGTAGCGCGCTGGCTGCACGGGACTGTGGCCGTTCTCGACGTGGATACCGGCAAGCTGCTCGCCGATTATCCAATGGGCGGGGACAGGGTGACGAACATGTGCTGGCGCGACGAATCGCTATACGTAACGGTAGCCGGTCGGCACAGCATCGAGCGCCTCGACGTTGGCTGCCGAGGCGCAAACATCGTGCCAAAGCGTCGGGCGAAGTAGCCGCCATGGAACGCCATGCTGATCTTGCTACGCCAAAGGGGGAGGACGAGAAGGGGGCTCAGACGGCGACAGAAAGCGCCGGGCCTCTTGCCGGGTACCGCATCCTCGAATTCGGGTCGTTCGTAGCCGGTCCATTTGCGGGGCAGTTGCTGGCAGACCTCGGCGCCGACGTGATCAAGGTCGAGCCGCCTACAGGCGACCCATGGCGCCATCACACCAGTTTTTCGCCGAATGAGAGCCGGTTGTTCATGGCCCTCAATCGGGGGAAGAGAAGTGTCTGCCTCGATCTGAAGCATCCGGAAGGCGTCGAGACGTGCCACAGACTGGCCAAGAGTGCGGACGCCGTGGTGTCCAACAACCGCCCCGACACGGCCAAGAAGCTCAAATTCGATTACCAGACGCTCGGCAAGGTGAACCCGTCCCTCGTGTATTGCGACATATCAGCATACGGAACGCAAGGCCCCAAAGCGGAGGAACCCGGCTTTGACCTGATCATGCAGGGCTACACCGGGGCCATGGCCAACGAGGGCAAAATGGACCGGGGTCACCCGGTGCCGGTGAGATCATCCTCCTTCATCGACTATTCCAGCGGATACGCCGCAGTGAACGCCGTTCTCGCCGGCCTGCTTGCCCGCAATCGCACCGGCAAAGGACAGATGGTTACCACCAGCCTGCTCGGCAACGCGTTGGCCATGCAGTCGTTGACGCTGATACGCCTCTACAGCCACCTGTCCCCCGCCCAGGAATGGATGAATAGAGAACATGAAGAGCTTCTCAAGCGCAGCGCCTCTTATGCGGAAATGCAGGACGGATATCGCGAGGTGGCGGTCGCGCCGCAGTACGCCTGCTACTACCGGGCCTATAAAACGCGGGACGGAGCTTTAGCCCTTGGAACCCTGGCGATACCCGCCAGACTGCGCCTCCTCCGATATCTTGGCTTGTCCGACCCAAGGATCGAGGTTGCCGGGTATGACGCTCATACCGACGATGCCAAGGCTGACGCGGCCAGATTGGTATGCCGACTGGAGGAGAAGTTCGCCAGCAGGACGACCTCGGAGTGGATTACAGAGCTGAGGAGGCGCGACATACCTTGCGAGCCGGTGCGCTTCGTCGAGGAGATGGCGGACGACGAGCAGGCTCTCGCCAACGGCTACGTCGTGGAGTTGGAGCATCCGGTAGGCGGCCGGTATCAAACGTCCGGGCCGGTAAGCCGGTTCGAGTCGGGCAATGCGCCGCCGCGTACCTCGCCTACTTTGGGCCAGCACACCAGGGAGGTACTGGGCGAGTTGGGACTGATCGAAGTCCGGATTGAACACTTGCTGAAATCCGGCGCAGTTTGCGAAAGCGGTCTACCAATCAGCTAGCCGATCCGTGGCTGAATCAGTGACAGGCGTCGGCTCATTAAGAAGTCGTTGGCCATCCGCCTCATACTCTAATCTTCCTCTTCGCCGCTACGGTCTGCAATGAGCTGGCCCCGCACCACGCCTTCCCGCATGCGTCCATACTCGGAGGAAAACTCTGCGCCGATTATCAGGATGAAAGCCGAGGCATAGGTCCATATCATCAAGGTAATAACCGACCCCAGCGAGCCGTAGACCTTCTCGTAATCAGCAAAGTTGTCCATATAGAACACGAAGAGGCTCTTGCCCATGTCGAATAAAATGGCGGCCAGCAGAGCCCCGGGCCACACGTACTTCCAGCGAGTGGTAGTGTTGGGCGTGATCTTGTATATCATCAAGAAAATGGACAAACTGAATATAAACGGTAAAAATCTGGTACCGACGTTGATGCCGGCATTTTCCAGAAACGCTAGACGGCCCACTACGGGCAATTCAATACCGCCCAAAGTTTGCAAGGCGGTAGTCGTGGATACAGACAGGAGAAACAACACGCCCACACTCATGGCCATACCTATGTGGCGCAATTTGTCTATGACAAAATTGCGGTCCTCATGAACGTCCCAGGCGCGATTAACCGCCCTGCTGACCGCGCCAAACATGGCGCTCGCGGTCCAAAATAGCCCCAGGAGGCTCAGTATCCCCAGGAATCCTCGCACGCGTCCCAGGGACTCGATGTTGTCTTCCAAAGCGCCGACGGAGGCGGGCAGATAGGTCTGGAAGAATCCGAACAGCTCTACTTGTACATTCTCCGATTCGAGGAACAGACTGAATAGTGCTATGAGCCCCATGGTAAGAGGAAACAGGGACAGTATGGCATAGTACGCTACTCCGGCAGCCATGTGAGTAGCATCGTCATGGCCCAATTCCTGTACCGTACGGAAAACTAACGCAAATGCCGGTCTTTTGAGGAGCCTGGAAATTATCCGCTCCTGCTTCTCCTGCAATCGCCCCTTTATTTCCTGAAACCGTACTCTGAGCCGGTTTTCTTTGTTGTAGAGTAACTTCATAAACTTCGGGAGTCCGGCATGAAAACTGCTTCCGGGACGGCTCTGGCTGCCTCTATCCGATTGTACTTCCCCCGCTGCACCAACTGCGCTTGGGGCGTGAGCGGGTATCCAAAACGCTTTCCTCCGTCAGAGATCTTCGACGACTACGCGCCGCTATCCCCGCGCTGCCCTCGTCACCCCTAATCCTATCCCGCCTCCGCCAAGAGGGAAGGCGCTTATCAGGCACACTCTGAGGCTTGCCGGCGGAGCCGGGACTTTCAATAGCCCCTCTCTTGATCCTGCCAACTTCGCCGTCAACTTGCGCTGCGCCTCTGCCGGATATGCATAGAGTGTTTCCGGCACCGTTCGGCCAAGGCGTTCAACACAGGGTTCCGAGCGCACGAGCGCCGCCAAGACGTGACCGACGGTACCGCTAAAGTTGCGCGGCAGCCTCTGTGGCAAGGCTATCATTCCAGAATGATAGCCCGTTTGATCCGCTGGATTGAGCGTCCTTTCGTCTACGTCCCTGAGCGCACGCTGAAAGGTACGCCCGAACATATCGGACTGGAGTACGAAGATCTGTGGCTCGACACGCCGGACGGGGTGCGGCTCCACGGCTGGCACATTCCCGGTCCGTCCTGCCTGACGTTCCTCTTCCTGCATGGCAATGGCGGCAACATCAGTTCCCGCCTCGACTGGTTGCTAGAGGCTCACCGTCGGCTGGGCGCCGGGATCGTAGCCGTAGACTATCGCGGCTTCGGCCTGAGTGGAGGCATCCCCAGCGAGCCCGGCACTCACCTCGACGCGCTCACGGCCCTCGAAGCAGTCCAACGACGCAGGCCCGCGCGCGGGCGGTTAGTCTACTTTGGGAGATCGATGGGTGGCGCTGTTGCGGCTCGATTGGCGGTCACACACCCGCCTGACGCACTCATTCTGGAAGCTTCGCCTCCATCCATACCCTCCATAGCCCAATACCAACATTGGTGGATGAGGAACCCGGTTCTGAAGAGGTTGATGCGTACTCGATACGAAACGGAGAAATTCGTAAAGCAGGTCGGCGTTCCGGTGATGGTGATACACGGGGAAAGCGACCGCCAGGTGCCTCTCGACAGCGCCAAGCGGTTGTTCAACGCCGCGAACGAGCCCAAAGTGTGGTTGTCTATCAGAGGCGCGGGCCACGACAGGATCGACCTAGACGACCCGGAACTGTACTACAGCGCGCTGGCGTCGTTTCTGGACGACCCACCGGCATAGCAGGCAGAGATCCATGGAAAGAGTCGGTGCGAAGGAGATTCTCGTACCCTCCACACCTTAGCGGCCTCAGTTATCTCCACCGCGTAGAGTGGGTGCGAAGGAGATTCTCGTACGCTCCACACCAGTTATGCAAAGCATCTCCCACGCAGAAGGGTTCCCACACTTGCTACTAATTCCGCTATTGGGGCATTGGAGGGTTGTGCCCGACAAGCCCGCCACGCGCTAGAATCTCTGACGGGGTATTCCAACAAGATGCAGGAGAGACCATTGGAAATGAGGCCAAACAGAGTGAAGCAGCGGCTGGATGCCGGAGAGCCGGCGTTTGCAGTGGGTGGGTTCTACGATTCGGATTCGATCGATCAATTCGGCCCGAACGGGTTCGACGCTATCTGGCTCGAGGGTGAACACGGCAACGTTGACTTCCGAGACATAGGCGATTACACGCGGGCTTGCGACATTTGGGGCCTCACGTCCGTGGTCAGAATCAACATGAACGAGCCCGGAGTGATCTACCGTACTCTGGACAGGGGAGCGCAGGGCCTCGTACTTCCTCACGTCAACACGCGTGAAGAGGCGGAGCGTTTCGTGGACGCCGCCAAATTCGCGCCCATAGGCAACCGGGGCCTCTTCACCAGCCGCCAAGGCTACGGGGTTCAGGAATACTACCGCGTGGCAAACGACCACACTCTGCTCGTCGTTCTCATAGAAGACATCATCGCCGTGGAAAACCTCGATGAAATACTGAAAGTGGACCACGTCGACGTGTTCTTCGTCGCCCCTTCCGACCTGGCGGCCACCATGGGGCACATAGGCAGCTTCGACCACCCGGACGTGCAGAGTGTCATAGATGACGCTCTGGCTCGCATCCGGCAGGCAGGCCGCAACGCCGGCGCGCTTGCCACGGACGATAACGTCGTCAAGTACCTGAACGCCGGGGTCAAGTTCATGCTCACCAACGTGGGGCCGTGGATTCAGTCCGGCGCAGCGAATTTCCTCGCCAAAGCGGGCCGGTAGGAGGTTGGGGAATTTGCTAATCAGTTGGAGCCGACCGCTCTCGCTTGGGTGTGCCTTTCTCGCCGTTGCCCTGGCGCTCGTCGCGTGCCGAGGCGGGGGCGCAAACCCGCCGCCAGACCTACAGTTGCAGGTCATACGGCCCACCACACCGCCAAGCGCCTGCGCTAACGACCGCTACCCATCCGAGGCTCCGCAGTTCGCCGGAAATGAACAACTCGAATACCGGACCACTCCCACCGGCCTGAGGATCCACGACTTCGTGCAGGGTACGGGCAAGGCGGCCAGCCCCGACTCTATCGTCGAGGTGCATTACACCGGATGGCTCACCGATGGCTGTATCTTCGATTCGTCGCACTTGCGGGGCGAACCAAGCTTGCTGCCACTCTCCAGGGTCATAACCGGCTGGCAAGAGGGGATAGGCGCGATGAACGTCGGGGGGCGCCGCAGGTTGGAAGTACCTTCTGAGCAGGGTTACGGCCCGCTCGGAGCTCTTCCGGCTATTCCGCCGGACGCCGCGCTGATATTCGACGTGGAACTGTTTGGAGTGTTCACCGAGGCGGATATCAGCGCGACTCAAGAGGCCCTGAATGCTGAGGCCGCCGCAACCGCCGAAGCAGCGCAAACGCCCGCCGGCCAGTAGAAGCAGCTGCGAGCAGTCGCGCCGCGTCAAGGTATGACGTTTCCGTGAGCCAGGGGTTTCTTCTTCCGGAGACCTTTGCGTAATCCTTCGGCGCCCTACCAAAGCCCCTGTTGTTCACCAGAACCTTCCCCCTGACGGGAACGCAACTCCGCCGATGCATCCGAGAGCGCCCGCGGGGGCTGTCTTGCCAAGCTTGTCTCAGGGTCCCCCCGGATGGCAGGGCGGGATGGGAGCGAACAAGAGAATGAGCAGCGCAGCCGTTGAAGAGGGAGGCGCCGCCCGGAGGCTGCAGGCGTGGCTGGCTGAGCTTGTGGCCACCGGCCTGGGGCTGGGTCTGGCGCCCGTGGCTCCGGCTACCGCCGCCAGTGCAGCCGCAGTAGTAGCGTACTGGGCGCTGCCATTCAGTGCTGACGGCTACTGGTTCCACGCGCTGACGGGAGCGGCGTGCCTCATTGGCGGGTGGGCGGCCCACGTCGTGGAGCGCCGGGACGGACGTGAAGACCCGAGCCGGGTGGTGTCGGACGAGTTGGCGGGTATGTGGGTGACGTGCCTGTTTCTGCCCAAGACCTGGGTGTGGTTGCTGGCCGCTTTCCTGCTTTTCCGTGCGCTCGACATACTCAAGCCGCTGGGCATACGGCGCCTTGAGAAGTTGCCGGGAGGCGTCGGCATCATGGCCGACGACGTGGCGGCCGGTCTTTTGGCGGCCGGATTGCTCAACCTTGTACGTATGATCTGGTTCAACTGAAAGAGCGTCTGAAAACGCTCCTCTTGCGTCAGCCCAACCATCCGACGTATCCCGCGCCCTATTCAACTCCATCCCCTGCTCACACAGGGCCATGCTCCAACCTCCCCCTCGACAGTAGAGGGGATTTACTGGACACCCCTTAAGAGCCCGGGTCCGATTACCCTATGAGGTCGCGCATCTGCCGACCGATATACGCAGGGGAATTGACGACGTGGGCGCCGGCGTTGCGTAGAGCATCTATCTTTTCCGAGGCCAGCGCCGCCTTACCCGTGACGATAGCGCCGGCGTGGCCCATGCGCTTGCCCGGCGGGGCCGTTTGACCGACGATCGCTGCAACAACCGGTTTGGTCACACCGGTCTTGATGAATTCCGCAGCGCTCTGCTCCCGCGTTCCACCGATCTCTCCTATCAACACTATGGCGTCGGTGTCGGGGTCGTTCTCGAACATCTCCAGCACGTCCGTGAACGTCGTTCCATGAAGCGGGTCGCCCCCGATACCGACGCACGTGGATTCCCCCATACCGTATTGACTCAGCTGAGCGATAGCCTCATACGTCAGGGTACCGCTGCGGGACACTACCCCGATGCGTCCTTCCTGCACTATGTTAGCCGGGATGATTCCCACCTTCACGCGGGAGGAAGGCTGAATGATGCCTGGGCAGTTAGGGCCTATCAGGCGCGTCTTCTTGCCCTCCAAGTAGGCGAGTACCTTTACCATGTCGAGCACCGGTACGTGCTCCGTGATGGTCACGATCAGGTCAAGACCAGCGTCGACCTGCTCGATGATCGCATCGGCTGCGAACGGCGCTGGAACGAAGATGACGCCAACATTCGCACCGGTCCTGTCCACCGCCTCTGACGCCGACTCAAAGATAGGCACGGCGTTCTCGAACTTCTGCCCACCCCGGCCGGGGTGCACGCCGGCGACCATGTTTACGCCGTACTCGCGGGCTCTGCTGGACTGGAAGCTTCCGTCCCTGCCCAGACCTTGCACCAGCAGCCGCGTGTCCGGGCCCACCAGTACGCTCATCGGGCCGCGTCCCCCAGGACTTCCCTGAGCGCATCTGCGGCGCCGGACAAGCTGTCCGCCGAGGTGACTTCGAGGCCCGACTCCGCGAGCAGCCGTCGGCCTTCCTCTGCGTTCGTACCACGCATCGAAACCACTATTGGCAAGTCCGCTCCCGTCTCTTGGGCCGCGGCTATGATGCCGCGTGCGGCGCCGTCTGTGCGGAGGATCCCGCCGAACAGGTTGACCAAGATCGCCTCCACTTCAGGATCCGAGACGATGATCCTGAACGCCTCGGCAATGGCGTCCTCACTCGCGCTTCCGCCAACGTCGAGGAAGTTCGCCGGCTCCGCGCCTGCCCACCTCGTTATGTCCATGGTAGCCATGGCCAAGCCCGCGCCGTTGACCATACAGCCCACTCGTCCACCCTCCAGCTTCACGTAGGACAAACCGGCTCTTGCTGCTCGCAACTCATGCTCGTCATCCTGATCGGGATCGTGAAGGCGCGCCAGGTCCGGGTGTCTGAAGAGCGCGTCGTCCTCAAGCTCTATCTTGGCGTCCAAAGCGATGATGCGTCCATCGACGGTTACGACCAAGGGATTTATCTCGACGAGCGTGCAGTCCTTTTCTGTGAAGAGCCGGTACAGGTTGCCTATCAGGTCAGCTGCAGGGTGTACCAGGTTCGTAGGCAATCCAAGCTTCACAGACAAGGCCCGGGCGCGATATGGAGAAAGGCCCACCAACGGATCGGCCTCGACGCGGATGATCTTGTCCGGGTTATTTTCAGCCACCTCCTCGATCTCCACTCCACCCTCGGTGCTGGCCATCACGACCGGCGCCCTGGCTTCACCGTCCACCAGCGCGGCCAAGAATAGTTCCCGTTCGATCTGCGCGGCCTCGGCGACCATGACCTTGCGCGGTACGACTCCGCCCGGAGGGGTCTGGGGCGTTACCAGAGGGCGGCCAAGAATTGAAGCGGCTGCATTCTCGGCTTCCAAAGGCGTACCGACTACCTTGACTCCACCCGCCTTTCCCCTGCCGCCGGCGTGTACCTGAGCCTTCACGACCACAGGGCCGCCGATGTCCTCTGCGATGCGGCGCGCATCCCGGGACGTATCGGCGACCTCGCCTCTGGGCACTGGCACGCCGTAGTCGGCCAGCAACTGGCGCGCCTGGTATTCATGGATCTTCATAGGTACAACCGGATGACTGGGAGAGTAGCCCGCAACAAGCTTAACCGGGAAATGCTAAATCGCAGTGATCACGCTGTCCACAGTAGCGGAATGGGCCGGCGCGATCTCCGCCCGTGCGTATCAGGGAATCGAGGCAGGTGTCTGGGTGGTCTCAAGCGAGTAGTACCTGTGGCGTATAGCGTCTTTGGAGACTGTGACCACCCGGTAGCCGGAAGGGTCTTTGCCGAGCGGATAGCCGACCGAACCGGAGGCTATCATCAGCATACCCTTGTGCTCGGCGTAGTTGTTTTGATGCATGTGGCCCGCGAACACGGCATCGACGCGATAGCGGCTCAGCAGGTCGATAACCGGCCGGCGATTGTCAGGCGGGACGTTGAAATAGTGCGCGGGTTCGTCCGGATGCTCCAGGAACAAGGGGTGATGGGAAAGGACTATCACCCGCTCTACGGAACATTCTCGTGCCGCAACGAGTTCAGCCTCTAGCCAGTCAACCTGTCTGTCGTACTCCGCCCGGACGTGCGCGGGGCTGTGTAGCACGGTGGAGTTGATGACGATGAACTTTGCGCCGCCGTGCGAGAACGAGTAGGTGTCATCTCCAAACAGTTCGCGGTAGCGCGCAAGGCTTTCCTCGGTGGGGGTGACGTGATCGCCCTCCGACGCGTCATGGTTGCCTGAGACGCGGTAGAGGGGGACGTCCGGGGCCAGCCGGCCACTGACCCGCTCGAGCTCCGCCAACTGGGCTGAACTCGACGGGTCGTTCACCATGTCACCGCACAGCGCTACGAACTCCGGGCGCAACTGATTAGCAGCGTTCAAGGCTTTCTCGAAGCGTTCAGTCTCCGGCGCAAAGCCGTCGAACGGTTCCACAGGCTGAACAGTCATCCCGCGCCTTCGGTATTCCTCGATTCCCTGCTTGGTCAAACCAACGAAATTTCTGAACATGCCGAACTGGGTATCGGCAAGCTGGATGAACGAAACGGGGCGCATGGTCATGGCGTCGGTGTCCAAAGTTGTAGGGCCTGAAGGGACTGCACGCGGTACCGCCTTTGGGTTGCCGGTTGGTTAGTTGGCCAGTTGAATTGTAGAGGCTGCCAAAGAGACAGCGCGGAGTTCACCGCTGCCGATCACGGATGCGACGGCAGTTCATCTTATCTCCCGCTTTCGCAGGGGCAGGGTCATCTTTCCTTCGGGGATCGAGGGATCTATCAGGCCGCCGTCTAAGGCAATTCAAACCCCAGGTCCAACTCAGCGTTGATCCCGTTGAACCAGTCTACGACCTCGCGGTGGTACGGAATCCCGTTGGCGCGACGCCGCTCCATCTCCTCGGCTTCCCAAAGCCCGGCGTAGAGCACTCGGTCATGGCCAGGAGCCGGCGGAGTGTCGGCAAGGGTCTGCAACAGACCGTCCATCTCATTCTTGAACTCGTCGGTGTCCATGAAGGCTTCGATGTTGAACGCCATGACGAACTGTGAATATCGGTGATTGGCAACGTATCCGGGCCCGTTCCCTGAAAGAACGCCGGACATGATGTCCACGATCATAGCCACCCCGTAACCCTTGTGGCCGCCGCTCTCTCGTGTGCCGCCGAACGGCAGCATGAAGTAGTCGCCGTCTTCCGGAGGATCGACCGGCTCCACCACCGGCGTCCCGTCCGGCTTCGTGATCCAACCGGGCGCAATCTGCGAGCCGATGCGCCTCGTGAGGTCAAGTTTGTTTCCCGCGACCTGCGTAGTAGCCATGTCGAGGAGGAACGGTGGCATCCTGCGGGCGGGGGCCGACCAGGCTATGGGATGCGTGCCGAACCTGGGCTGGGCGCCAAACGTGGGAACCATGTGGCGGCCGCCAGCCGAGGCCATGCAGACGCCGACCATGTCCCGCTCAGCTGCCATGAGGGGGTAGTAGCCAACCATGCCGATGTGCCTGGTGTTTCTTACCGCTACCGAGCCGATCCCGTAGCGCAGGGCCTTTTCCATCGCCAGCTCCATGGCGCGAGGCCCTGTCTGCAACCCGATGCCCCCATCGCCGTCCCACGTGGCGGTGACGGCCGACTGCCTGATCGTCTTGATCTTCGGCTTCGGGTTGAGCCAGCCTGTACCGTAATCCTGTACGTAGCGGCGCAGCATGTTGGAAACGCCGTGGCTCTCGTGGCCGCGCAGGTCGGACAGCACGAGCACGTCGGCTGCCTGCGCTGCGTCCTGATCACTCAGGCCCATCTTGCGGAAGACCGACTCGGTGGCGAAACGGACGCGCTCCTCCTGCACGATGACCTGGTCTTCTTCTGGAACGGTAAAGCGTTCGAGCATCGCCTCAGTAGCGCCTTTCCATGAGATGGTTGCCGGTGAAAACGGTATGATTCTATGGGATTTGGCGAGTCTCTCCCTCCGAAGAGCAGAACGTAGGGTGCCGGATTTCGCACAAATACAGACCGGAGGCTGGCGAAGCGCCGTAGCGCTGTTCAACGGCGCCCTACGCGGAATTGCGCGATGATTACTACGTGAAAGTGTCTAAAGACTCTCCCTACGTCAGAGATCTTCGGAAACTTTCGCCAAACCATCCTACGTTTCTTCTTGCGCCGCCCTGTCTTAAAATGTCCCCTGTTGGGGAAACGAGACTTGTTGGACACTTTCCATGAGAATCAAGGTTGACGTGCTCGTAGCGTTGGCGGCGATGGCGGCCGCACTGCTGGCCGCGTCCTGCAGTTCCGAGCCCCCGCCGCTGGCCGCGCCGACTTCCACTTCAGATCCGGCTCCAACCCAAGACGCTACTCCCCTCCCAACGCCGGCGCCCACAGCGGAGAAGCAGGCGGCGCCGGACGCCGACGCTACGGAAGAGGCTGCGAGTATAGAGTTGCCCGTTATCTCCGATAAATCATTCGAGCTAAGCGGCACCCAAGAGTGGATCAACTCCGACCCGTTCACGCTCGAGGAACTGAAGGACAAGGGAGAGGTCGCGCTCATCGACTTCTGGACCTACACCTGACGCAATTGCATAAACACTTTCCCGGCGGTCCGCGCGTGGCACGACAAATACTCCGAACATGGTCTGACGATCTTGGGGGTGCACAGCCCCGAGTTCGAGTTCGAGAAGGTTTATGACAACGTCGTAGAGGCAACGATTCGCCATGGCCTGGACTACCCGATAGTGCAGGACAACGAATTCAGCACGTGGCGAGAGTTCGGAAACCGGTACTGGCCATCCAAATACCTGATAGACGCTAACGGGCTACTGCGCTTCCAGCACATAGGCGAAGGCGCCTACGCCGAGACGGAAGCCGCCATACGCGTGCTGTTGGAGGAAGCAGGGCAAGACGTTTCCGACATCGCGCCTGCCTACCCAACCGGGTGAGGCCGCTCGCCTCTGTCGCTTCGCTGGAGATCCCCCCAGCCCTCTCCAAAAGGGTGTCCGGAAAGAATTCTCCCCGTCAAATAGACCGCACCGCTTTGGTATTCGAACATCAGGGTAACGAAAGCCATGCGCGCCCGGATATGCTTGCCGGAAAGTCCCGCGGCGGCCAATCGATCAAGACGCCGAAAAGATGGCCCGGAAGTTATGACGCGGGCAAGAGGCGAGCACGGAAGGCTCCGCGGCAGCGGGTGAAGCGGGATAAGCCGCTGGTATACTGTTGGCCCTTCTCGGCTCTGCCCTATTCGCTCTTAGACCCCATCCCACCTTCAATGCAATGACCGGCGGCGGCGCTTCGATTCCATCGATCGAGAAGCAGGCGGCAGACCGGGCCGCGCATTTGCGGGCCGTCCTGAACCGCGCGAACCGTCTGTACTACGTAGAGCAGAGGCCGGAGTTGGCGGATTCCGAGTACGACGCGCTGCTGCGCGAGCTACAGGATATCGAGCGTCGCTTTCCCGATCTACTCACACCCGATTCGCCTACACAACGCGTTGGAGCGGATCCGGCGCCGGAATTCGCCGAGGCCGTGCACCCGGTACCTCTGCTCAGCTTGAGCAACGTTGCAAGCCGTGAAGAGTTCGAGGCATGGCTCGGACGAGTCCGCGATCTGCTGGAAATGGACGAGTTCGAAATGGTGTGCGAGCTCAAGATCGACGGCTTGGCCATAGCCTGCACTTACGAGAACGGACTGCTGAGGCGCGCTGCTACTCGGGGGGACGGAATGCGCGGCGAGGACGTAACTGCAAACGTGCGCACCATCCGCTCCGTTCCTCTAAGACTTACCGGCAAGGACGTTCCTACGATTGTGGAACTGCGGGGAGAGGTGTTCTTCCCCATCGCGGCCTTCAACCGTTTCAACAAGGAACTGGAAGAAGCCGGCCAGCCTGTCTACGTCAACCCTCGTAACACGGCGTCCGGCGCGCTGCGTCAATTGGACTCCCGCAAGACGGCAAGCCGCCCGCTCGACGTTTTCTTCTACTCCATCGGCTACAGTGAGGGCGAACCGCCGCGCAGCCAGTGGGATGCATTGCAGGCGATCAGGCGCTGGGGCGGCAAGACGAACCCCTGGAACCGGCGAGTATCGGGCAGTGAAGGAATTGCCGAAGCGTATCAGGATGCCTTGGCGGCCAGGCCGGATCTTGACTACGGAATCGACGGGATGGTCGTGAAGATAGACAGTATCGAGTTGCAGGCGCGGCTCGGCTCGGTCGGTCGGGATCCGCGCTGGGCGACGGCGTACAAGTTTCCGGCAGAGCAGGCGCGCACCAGGCTAACCGCCATCGGCATCAACGTCGGGCGCACCGGCTCTCTGAATCCCTACGCCATCCTCGACCCGATAATGGTGGGCGGCGTCACGGTGAGCCGTGCAACTCTCCACAATGCCCAGGACATCAACGAGAAGCGTATCAGGGAGGGCATCGACGTAATCGTCCAGCGCGCCGGGGACGTCATCCCCCAGGTTGTCGGCCCGGCCGAGCCTCTCACCCCGGAGCAGGCGGCAAACCCGTACCGGCTGCCCGACCGCTGTCCCGTGTGCTCCGAGCCCACCGTAGAGCCGGAAGACCAGGCGATGACGCTGTGCGTCAACTCAGCATGCCGCGCACAGTTCGAGAGACTGCTGCAACACTTCGCATCCCGAGGCGCCATGGACGTGGAGGGCCTGGGTGAGCGGGTAGCGCAGGACCTGGCGAGGCGAGGACTGGCTGGGGACGTTGCAGACCTCTTCTCGCTGGATGGAAAGAGGGATGAACTACTCGAAATCGAGAAGATGGGGGAAAAGCGGGTAGACAACCTTCTGCGCGCTATCGAGGCGGCGAAGTCCAGGCCCCTGCCGAGGCTGCTATTCGGACTCGGCATAATCGGCGTCGGCTCGGAGGTGGCCGAGTGGCTCTCCAGGCGCTTCCGATCACTCGCCGGTTTGGAAGAGGCCAGCGCCGAAGAACTCCTTGAGATAGACGGCATTGGACCCGTGCTGGCCGAGACCGTCCATGCCTGGATGTCCAATCCCAACAACCGCGATCTCTTGCGACGGCTGCGAGAGGCTGGAGTGGACCCCGTCGACGACTCGCCTGAGCCGCCTGCCGACCACCCGGTGGCCGGGAAGATAGTGGTAGTGACGGGTCGGCTGGACGCCATGTCCAGGGCCGAGGCTCAATCCCGCGTCAAGGCGCTGGGGGGCAAGACGTCCGGCAGCGTATCCAGGAAAACCGACTACCTCGTGGCGGGCGCAGATGCGGGATCGAAGTACGATACCGCCGTCCGGCTTGGGGTCATGACGCTCGACGAAGCGCAGTTCCTGCGCCTTTTGGACGGCGCAGAGCCCGTTCCCGCGGAAACGGCAAAGGTCAGCGGCGAGGCCGCCCACTTGCCGCCGTTGCTATGAAGGCGGATAGTGCGCCCCGCCGTGATCTGTGTAGGCCTCCCATCCTGAGAGCCGAGAATGCTGCGGGCCGAATTCTGGCCCCGATCCGTAGGGGAGTCCCTCTACTGGCGTCAAACCTGTAGCACCCCGCCAAATTTACCGTCATTCGGAAGGAGCAGCGTCGATTGAGTTTCCGGGACTTTCTGGAACGCCTACTGCCGCAGGGCCAACTAGCGCGTCGCGCCGAGCCCGAGCCCCCCTGGATAGTGGTGGGGCTTGGCAATCCGGGAGACGAGTATCGCAACACCCGACACAACGTCGGCCACTGGTGCATCAGACAGCTGGCCGGGAGTAGGAGTACTGGAGCGGCCTTCCAGGGGAAACAACTGGTGCGGCTGGCCGATACCAGCCTTGGAAGTCAAAGGACTGTGCTCGCAATCAGTCGGACGTACGTCAACCTCAGCGGCGAGGCGGTCAACTACCTGCTCACCAGGTTTCGATGCGGTCCGGAGAAGTTGATCGTGGCGCTTGACGACATAAACCTTCCTCCGGGCGCCATACGGATACGGCGGCGGGGCGGCCACGGTGGGCACAACGGGCTGAAGTCGATCAACTCCGCGCTGGGAAGTGAGGAGTTCAAGCGGGTACGAATAGGCGTGGGCAAACCCGGCACACCCGAAGAGCAGGTCGACCACGTCCTCGGCACGTTCGACGACGAAGAGCGCGCGCTGGTGGACGAGGCCGTATCACGCGCCGCCGAGGCGATTGCCGCGATAATCGCTCACGGCGTAGACAAGGCGATGAACCGGTTCAACTCCGCACCGGAAAACCAAGGCCGGCCCCGGCCCATGGCATGAGCGCCTGCACCGAACTGAAAAATATGACCGCTCCACTCAGGAATACACTTCATGATTGATACTGAGCATCAACCCTGTCGCCTGGATAGCCCTTCGCGCGCGCTCCAAAGTCAACCCGCTTCATACTCACCCTGCCTTGCTGCTCGCCGCATCCGGTCGTCCGCTCGCGAGGGGCTTTTCCATACGCCGCACCTCTTCCGACCCGGTCGCGAGACGCACGTAGAACCCATGCCAGGTTCGAGTGGTCTTGTAGCCCAACCGCTCGTACAGCCGAATGGCTCCCTCATTCTCCGCGATCACTCCCAGCGACATCGTGTGCTTGCGTAGTGATCTGGCCTTCTCCTCCGCCCTGTGCATCAAGGCTGTCCCCACGCCCATGCCGCGGGACGACCCGTCGACGGCCAGAAAATCCACGACGAATTCATTCGGCGCGGCATCAGAGGCATGCAGCGCCAAATTAAACAGCGCCAGAACGGCTCTCAGCGGCGAGAACCTCGTAAAGGTATTTACCAGGCTCAGCCGGAAGAACTCTTGGCCCGCCGTCTGAAAGGCCAGGATGCCTAGAAACTGCCCATCGACTATCGCCGAAAAGCAACTTGTCGTGTCTACCGAGTCTCGAAAGAGTCGAATGAGGTCGTCGGGGTTCCTGAAACCGATGCGGAGCTTCTTGGCGAAAGCGTCATACACAACCCGAAGAGCATCGTCTACGTACTCCTCTTCGATGCCTTCGACGATCTCTACCTCCGCGGTCGCCATGAGCCAGACTCCTACACACCTCGCATGAAGTCTGTGCCAGTCTCAGACCAAGGCGCCATGAACAGAGCCGGCTTGCACTTCACCGCCTACAAGCGCCGCGCCGCCGCCATCCCCCCTTCTCATCCCCCGTTCTTGCACTTGCTCAGCATCTCTACGGCTTTCTCAGTGATAATCCGACCGCCCGATTTGACGAGCCTGCTCTGGTACGTGGTGCGGTGGGTCTCATACCCCTTGCCCTCAAACGCCTTCTCGGTAGGCACGTAACCGCAGTAGCCGTTGGTCAGTTCCGATATGAGCGTGACGTCGAAGGGCGAGCGGTCCTTGATCTCCAAACCGAAAGCGACGAACAACTCCGCAGGGTTGGTAGAGATGGCAACGTGATCGTTCATCGACATGGCCCCCACTTCCACGATGCACGCAGTATCGCCGCGCTCCAGCAGCACCAGCTTCTCCGGGCCGTACCGCCAGTCGGCAAACTCCCGTGACGCCACGTCCCAGCCCCGGCAGTTGTCCTCACAGAACTCAGACTCTGCGAGCGGTCGATCCGGTATCTCCATCACCTCGGAGGCGAATCTCAATTCGGACAAGTCCATGCGCGGTTTGTCCTTCGCGTCGGCCAGTACGGCGTCTGCAATCTTCCCGCCGAGCTCCCAGGTGAAGGCGATCTGGTCCTCGGGCAGGCCGGTCTTGGGGTTGACCCACATCGTGTCACCACACGCCCCGGCCAGAAAGGGGGTCGGCACGTCGACGCCCAGCCTCTTCCTCACCACGTCGCCCGCGCGCCCGAACAGATCTCGATGGAAGTACCTGGCGCAGGACGAATGGTTGTGACAGGAGAAGCTCATGAGGCAGGCGATGGGCGATCCGTCCGGCTCTTCGAACATCACGTAGCCCACGTCCTCGTCCACAGGCCCTTCCGGGGGGAACTCCGGGTCAAGGTCGTTCGCGTTCGGCCTTTCCTGGAACACTACCGTGTGCACCACGGTGCCGTCGGGCCTTAGCAGCCGCCGGTTGAAGGTGAGCCCCTCCGTCGCGGCGTCCCCGGCGGCGATGCGGGCCGGGCGCATCTCGGCGTGGCCTTTCTCAATAGCCTCGACGATACGGCTCACCAGAAAGTCGGCGTAGAAGGGATCGGGCTGGCTGCCGACCCGGAAGGTAGGGCCGACGGCCGGCGCGGAGTGGGTGTGAGTGGCCCCGATGAGGATGTTGCCAGCCGGTATGCCCGTGCGCATTTGGGCCAGTTCCTTCGCCCACAGGATCGTGGCGCGATCAATCACCAGCACGTCAACCGACACGACGGCGCCCTTCTGTTCACCGTCGCTCACGACCACCGCGTGGGCAAGCGTATCGCTGTCCTCGTTGCCCTGGATGAACACGTTGCCGGAATAGGTGGCAACAGGTCTTGTGGGCGTGATGTTCACAGTCGCCGCGCCTGCCCGTCCGATGCCGTTGTGCGTCATTGCCCTCATGTCCTTTCGAACTGGAACTGTATACTCGATGCCGCTGGAGGAACCTGAGGCGTTCGGGCCAATGCAGCATCGTCTGGCTGGCTTCCAGAAAATACGGGGAGCCTCCCCCGCCTCTTGCTTACCATATACCCTGCGCAGTTGGCAGGGTATCAGTTGCCAGGTTGCGGCTGGTCAGGCTGCCAAACGGGTATCAATGATCTCATGAACCCTCAACGTCCCCACGTGTCTGCCGCGCAGGGACGCGGCCTTCACAGCTGCCGAAGCCTGGGGTCCCAACGATCGCGCAGCCAGTCACCCACGAAGTTCATAGCGTAGACCACGAAGAAGATAGCCAGGCCGGGCAGCAGCGCGATCCAGTAGTTTTCAGAGATGTAGTCTCTGCCATCCGCGACCATGCTGCCCCAAGCCGGAGTGGGCCCCGGAATACCGACGCCCAGGAAGCTCAGACCGGCCTCCGCAAGGATGAGCTGACCGATGTTCAACGTCATGAGCACGACCACGGTATTGACAACGCCTGGCAGGATGTGCCGGTAGAGCATACGGGGAACCGAAGCCCCGGCCACCCGTGCCAGAGCAACGTAGTCGGCGGATTTGAGCCGCAGCGTCTCCGCCCTGATCTGGCGCGCGAATGCAGCCCAACTGTAGATGCTCAACAGGATCACCATCAGCCCAAAGCTCGAACCGAACACGACCGCCGAGGCCAAAGCGACGAGCACGAACGGCACGGCAAAGTTGAGCTCCGCCAAGCGCATCAGAATCTCGTCGGCAAGGCCGCCATACCAGCCGGCTATCAGGCCGACAAGAGTGCCTACGACCGTTCCCACCGCAAGAACCGCGCCGGCCAGTTTCAGAGATACCTGTGCCCCGAAGATGATACGGCTGAGGATGTCCCGCCCCAACGGGTCGGTGCCCAGTAGGAACTCCGTGCTCCCCTCTGCGTGCCACACCGGGGGGATGCGCTCGTTGAAGAGTTTGCCAAGAAGCGGATCATGCCTCGCCAGCAACGGGGCAAACGTGGCCGCTACGGTGACCAGCAGCAGGATGAAGATTGGAAGCAACGGCCAACGGCGAAGCACGTACAGCGTCTTTGTGACTAGCCCTTCACTCCTGGCGCCTGCAACGGCGGCCCGCCTGGCGTTGGCATTCGCTGTCAATTGATCCTGATCCTCGGGTCTATCACGCGGTACAACATGTCGATTGCAAGGTTCACCACGAGGAACGTGGCCGTGAAGAGCAAGACCAGCGCGCCCAACATGGGGAAGTCCGTGTTGAAGACCGCCTGGACTGATAATCGGCCGAGGCCCGGCCAAAAGAACACGGTCTCGGTGACCACCGCGCCGGTGATGAAGAACGCCAGCAGAACCCCGGCATAGGTCATAGGCACTATCGCCGAATTCCGAAAGGCGTGCTTCCAGATGATCTTACGGCTAGACACCCCTTTGGCGCGCGCGAACTTGACGTACTCGGAATCGAGCGTGTCCAGCATAGACGACCTGATGAGCCGCAGGATGCCCGCGGCAGGGAACCATCCCAGGGTTATGGCGGGCAGAACGTAGTGCTTCCACCCGCCTATGCCGGAGGTCGGCAGCAGGTTGAGTTGCACGCTGAACAGCAGGATGAGCATGATTCCCAGCCAGAAGCCGGGCATCGCTTGACCCACCAAGGCCACTGACCGCGCTATCAGATCCAGCGCCGAACCCCGTGCGATGGCAGACCAGACACCCAGCGGCACGCCGATGATCATGGCGAACAGATAGGCCCCCAGCGCCAACTGCGCGGTCGCGAGCCAGCGCTCACCAATGATCTCCTTCGGCTCGTCATTGAAATAGATCGATTCGCCAAAGTTGAAGCGGACCGCCCTGCTCAACCATATGAGGTACTGGATCGGGTATGGGCGATCCAGACCAAAGCGGACCCCCCACTCGTCCCACTGCTCTTGGGTCGAGTACTCGCTGACGAAGAGATATCGCGGATCCCCGGCGGCTCGCGACAGCGAGAAGACGACGATCGTGGCGAACCACATCACGAACAGGCCTAACAAAAAACGCCTGATCAGGAAGCGGATCACTGCTGAAGCCGTCCGTTTCTGGGTACTGAAAGCTCGCGGCGGTTCAAGGGCCTACGGCTACAGCGGCGCGGCGGGGGCCGCGTCACTCAAAAAGCGACGGCCCCCGCCCTTGCGAACTTGCTGGACAGGTGAGCTACCGGTTGACGATGATCGTCTCCGGCGAGTTGAACTCCGGCGTTTCCGCCATGTACGGATTCCACTCCGCAACCTCTGGACGAATCACGTAGGTGTTCGGAAGTTGCGCGATGGGAGCAGTGAGGAACCACTGCGAGAAGTAGTCCTGGATCATCTGGTTGTTCGCTATGCGCTCTTCGCGAGTCGTTGCCGAAACGTCCAGATTATTCTGTGCCAGCTTCCAGATGCGGTCCTCGACCTCAACTCCAAAGTTGAACCCCGAAGTCGCTCTGAAGCAGCAGGCGAATATCCCCGCGTCGTCAATCCTCTGTCCCGTGCCGGTGTGGATCATCCAAGGGTTGTCCTTGCTGCGTTCCACCAACTTCGGGCGCGCCGTGATGTACGTAGTGTTATCTACCTGCACGTCCAGCCCGAGCTCGCGCCAGTACTGCGCAACCGCAGCTCCGACCTCCGGCTCCCATTCACGGTCCGGGGCGACGTGGGTAGTGAACTTGAAGCCATCGGCGTATCCGGCATCCGCGAGCAGTTGCCTGGCCCGATCCAGGTCGTACGGAATCCTCCACTCGTCCTTCCATGCGTCGTCGCCAGGGTGCGAGTTCATGTTGCTGTAGAGCGGGCGGCCGATGCCCGATTGAATCCTGGCCACGATGGTGTCCCGGTCGATGGCTATCGTCATAGCTTCACGGACCATGCGCGCGCTTTCCATGCGAGCCGGGTCGTCAGGGTCGCCAATCCAGGGATGGTCGGCATCCGGCAGGAAGCCGGTGCGCTTGTTGATCGGTCCGTGCCCGTCTTCGGTGTTCCCCGTGCCCTTCTCGGTGTCCGCCCAGTAGTTGCCGGCAAAGATGAAGGTCTGGTTGTTTGGCACGCCCAGTTGCTGGGTTCTCGATCCGGGAATGTCCCTGGTCACGGAGTTTATGAACTTCAGCGGCACTTTGCCGATGTCAACCTCGCCGGTCTTCAACGCGGCAATGAGCACCGACGCCTCCTGCATCTCACGCACAGTGACTCGCGCAAGAGTGGGAGTCCGTCGCCAGTGGGCGGTCTCGAAGGCCGGCTCCAGGGTGATGTGAGAGTCCGCCACCCACTCGACCACCTTGAAAGGACCGGTGCCAACCGGTATGTCAACGGCCCGGTCATAGCCCATTTCATCGAAGAGCTTCTTCGAGAACATCTCAAGAGCCTGATAACCGACGTTGCTCATCTCACGCGTCAAGGATATTGACGTCAACCCAGACTCTTTGACGTTGATCACAAAGGTGCGGTCGTCCACGGCCTCCCAACTCTCCACCCACTGCTCGAAACCGGCCCGCGTGCCGCAGGTGATGCCTTCCACGTAGCACTCGTCGAAGTTCCAGGCCACGTCGTGCGCAGTCAGCTCGCCCCATCCATCGTGAAATTGGACGCCAGAGCGGATCTTGAACGTGATCTTCCTGCCGTCGGGAGAGATGGTCCAGGCCTCGGCGATGCCCCCTGTACCTGGTCCAGGATCGTAGTTGGGCGGCGGAGAGTAGTTCGCACGCAGGATAGGCTCCGTGAAGCCGTAGTAGTGCATCAGGTAGTGGAGAGGCACTCGGTTGGTGAACTTCGCCGCGGGAGTATCGGTGTTGTTGGCGACCACCTCGCCGTAGTACGCGACAGGCGCCGCGACGACCTTCTGCTCGGTGACCACTACCGTCTGGACGACCGTTTCCACTTGGGTCACAGGCTTCTCCACAACCACCGTCTGGACAACCCTCTCCACTTGGGTAACGGGTTTCTCCACAACCACCGTCTCCACGACCTTTACGGTCTGGCCCTCGATCACCCTCTCCACGACCACCGTCTCGACAACCTTCTCCACTCGGGTCACGGGCTTTTCGACGATAACGGTCTCCACGACCCGCTCCGGATCGCTGCTACCGCATGCAACTGAAATCGCTCCCACAATGACAATGATGAGAAACGCCGACCACTTCATTCGTAGATAGAACATCTCTAGGCCTCCGTAGATGGGTCAAGGTCAAGCTGACGGCAACCTTAGCCCTCGCGCTATCTAGTGTCAACGTTGCGAAGTGAGTCGTCGAGCGAGCGTTAGCCCACTGTGCAATAACCTCAGAAGCGCGCCGATTCTGATGAAAATAGTACTCGGAAACTTGCCCCATCTTGCCCTATAGCCCATACACAAGTTACCTTAGGCAAACCGGAACGAATCATGAGTTTGCGAGCCGCGACGGCTACGAGGCTCCGGGTGTTGAACGGATCGAAGACTTGAAAATCCTGATTACCGCTGCGAGGTCTCCTCTGCCCCGATTACTGGCTCACTCGCTGGAGGCCGCTGGGCACGAGGTACGTCTGACCGACCGAGCCGATCTTTCGCCCCTGCGCCGATTCGTGCCGTCAGACCTCGATCACACCGCCGCGACCAACGAACTCGTGCGTGGAATGGACGCAATCATTCATCCCGGGGACGTTGACCCCGGAGCAAGCGTGTCGGAACAGCTCGATTACCAGATGCGGTGCACCTACAACCTGCTGTGGGCGGCCGTTGAAGAGAGCGTTCCCCGCTTCATCTACCTGAGTTCGCTCATACTGTTGGACGGTTACCACCCCGCATACGCGGTGACGGAAAGATGGAAGACCACACCCACCACGGACGCGCCTGCGCTCTGTTACCACTTGGGCGAAATCGTGTGCCGCGAGTTCGCACGCGAGGGAAGGATAAGAGTGACGGTACTGAGGCTGGGCGAGATCACGTCCCCATCCAACACGGATCCCTCCACCTCGGCCCTGTACGAAGACGATGCAGCCCAGGCGGTAGACAAGGCCTTGACCTGCGAACATTCCGGCTGGCTCGATATACACCACGTCCAGTCAGCGGTACCGGGCGCCAGGTTCCTGGTTGGGCAACCATGGTGGAGCGCAGATGACTTCCCGCCGGTGAGCCTCGGATACACCCCCTCGCAGCGGGATTGAGAGAACCATGAAGGTACTGATTCTGGGCGCAAACGGAATGTTGGGGCCGCACGTGATCAAGGCCCTCGAAGAGAGGCACGAGTTGCGGCTGAGCGACATAAACGAACTCGACACGCCGCACGAATACCTGCAGGTGGACGCAGCCGACATAGACCAGGTGACCGCGGCGGCCGAGGGGATGGACGCCATCATCAACCTGTCGGTAATGCGCCTCGACCGCCGCCTCGCCTTCGACGTGAGCGCACGGGGTTGTTACAACATGATGGCAGCCGCCGTACAGCACGGAATACGCAGAATCATCAACACCGGACCCTTCTACGCCGTCGCAGGGCCCACATACGAACGCTTCGACCACCTCATAGGGCCGGACGTTCCCCCGCAGCCAGGCACCTTCCTATATTCCTTCACCAAATGCCTGGGCCAAGAGATATGCCGAGTATTCACCACACAATACGACGTCTACGTGATGGATCTGCTCTTCTACATGTTCCTCGATCCCGATGCGCACGATACAGAATCCGAGTCGCCCATCGCCAACCTCGGCCGCGACCTCGTGCCCTACACCGTTTCCTGGCGAGACGCGGCGGACAGCTTCCGCTGCGCGCTGGACGTCGATCTCGACCTGCTCCCCTCGCGGTCGGAAATCTTCTTCGTCTTTCCCGACCTACCGCACCAAAAGTTCTGCAACCAAAAAGCTAGAAGCTTGTTGGGCTGGGAGCCGCGAGACCAACTGGAGCAGTACTGGAAGAAGTCTCCCGGATAGAAGGCGCTCACCCGTTTTGCCAAGCGCCGCAATCGCGAGCCGGTTTTTTTTCAATCCCACTCCGGCGCCCGACCGGTACGAGCGAAGGCGGCCAGTGCAGTTGTGGTGCCGAAGGTGGGAGTCGAACCCACACGGGCTTTCAATGCCCAACGGTTTTTGAGACCGTCGCGTCTACCATTCCGCCACTTCGGCCTTGCTGCACAACATTAACCAAGGATAACCGGTGTTTAGGCGCGTGACGTTCCAATCTCTGTAAGCGTATAAGACGGCATTTACTCGCGTGTGATATTCTGCGGCGCGCCAATGGGCCGATTGGGTGTCTTGCCCACGCTGAGGGTCCTTGAAGGAGGCACGTATGTCATCTGGGCCGATGGGGTCGTTTCCCTTGATTTTCAACATCGAGTACCCGGAACAGGGTCTCGATCGGCTGAGCACGTTGTTCCGAATCATCGCCATGCTCCCTATCCTCATCCTCAACGCTCTGATCGGGACGCTCACGCTGGCGCTCGTGCTGATGCTTGTGTTCAGGAACAAGTACCCGCGCTGGTGGTTCGACTTCACACTGGAACGGTCCAGATTCCAGGCCCGGGTCAATGCTTATTCCTTGCTGTTGACTGACCGCTACCCATCCACCGACGAAGCGCAAAGCGTGACCCTCGATTTCGAGTACCCGACCGATGGGCTCAACCGCTTCCTGCCCCTGATCAAGTGGCTGTTGGCCTTTCCTCACTACGTCGTATTGGCGGTACTCGCGTATTTCATCCTCCCCTTGGTCACGCTCGTCGCATGGCTGGCAATCCTCATTACGGGCCGATACCCGCGCGGGCTGTTCGACTTCGCCGTGGGCGTTGAACGATGGCAGTGGCGGGTGAGAGCTTACATGTCCTTGCTCGTAACAGACCGGTACCCGCCGTTCAGCTTGAGCTAATTCAGGCAACTCCGCTTGTGACGTTCGGTTACCCGGCGTCAAGACCACCGAGGTACAACCCCGCCGGTCGTGGATTCTGTGGGCGCGTCGCGATATGGCGCGCCCAACTCGTTGAAGTCACGGCGCGTGCCCAACGCAACCGCTAACCGATAATGGCCGCCGGATCCCTGTCCAAGCTTCTGGAACTCGACCGACCGCTCGCTTTCATAGACGCAGCATCGACCGGCCTGGACGTGCGAAACGCCCGCATCGTCAGGCTTGCGGTACTCAAGATCGGTACTGATGGAAAGGAGCGCTTCAGGACTGCGTTGGTCAACCCGGGAACGGCTATACCCCCAGGCGCTACGCAAGTGCACGGCATCACGGACGATGACGTGCAGGACGCGCCTTCCTTTGCGGCATACGCCCGAGGTCTGGCCGAACATCTCGCCGATTGCGATCTAGCCGGGTTTGGCATCAAGCGATTTCACGCGCCGCTATTGGCCGCCGAGTTCCGACGAGCGGACGTGGAATTCGACCTGCGCGGCCGGGTAATCGTGGACGCTATGTTGATTTTTCACCGGCTGGAACCGCGTGACTTACGCGCCGCGTACCGCAGATTCACAGGCGACGAAATGCCTGACCTACAGGAGCCGGACACTGCGGTTCGGGCAGCCGTAGAAGTCCTTGCAGGCGAGATTTCCGCCAACCCCGACCTGCCGAGGTCTCCCGCCCATCTCGCGGGATGGGCGGAGGGAATCGATGAGAACGCCGCCGATCCAGAGGGTAAATTCGTCTGGGCGCCCAGTGGGGACCTTCTCATCAATTTTGGCAAGCACAGAGGGAGACGCCTGGCCGACGTCGCCAGGGCGGAACCGGACTACCTGGAGTGGATAGCGCGTAGCGGAGAGTTCGGCGCTGAGTCGAAACGCCTGGCAGAGGAGGCTCTTGCAGGCAAGTATCCCGCCCGCCCGGAGGCCTGAGACGCGCAGGAGTCGGCGCCGTCAATGAGGTCTGCGCTCTGAGAGAGCCGGAGGGGCCCCGTCGGATCGCAGCGTCGGAGGGCCAGTGAAAGTGACCACCACGCAGGGCATGGAGTCGAACACCCTGCGAGCAAACCAGAACGGCCCCCACCATGGCAAATGGAGCTTTCGGTTCAGACGGATTGCTCCAAGGGCCAACCCGAAGCGGCGGCGCGGGAAGCCGGGGCGAGACGTCCAACGGCCAATGAAGTTGAACAGGTGGGGCAGCCGATCGTTTGTGTCCCATAGAGCCTGAGCCCGGCCCGGTATGTCGTACCAGGGTTCGAACTCCACGGTGTGCAAGGTGACTACCGGGTTGGCGGCCATGTTCGCCACCCAGTCGCGCGGCCCAGGGTATCCGGATAGCACCACCTGGTTTTTCCCGTTCCAGTAATAGGTCGTCTGCACGGTGCGCTGACCAGCTGACCGCCGACGGGTCATGGTCGTCCGGATATAGAAACTGTTGCCCAGTATGGCGCACAGTTCCGGGGGCAAATCGGACATTTGGTGGGTCAGGGCAGCGAGGCGGCGGCAACGTCTATGTTGCCTATGCCGGTGGACAGCCTGAGCGAGCCGGAGCCGGAGCCGATCTTGCCCCTCAACGCCCCGCCCTCTTGCGATATATCGACCAGACCCTCGCCGGTTGCCGAGCCGGCGTCTGTTTCGGCCCGGACTGTCACGTCCGAGCGGGGGTCCAAGCGCGCCGCGATGGACCCGGAGGAGGTGTTGAGAATGCTGGATGAGTCGGAGGGTATGCGGCCAGCGTAGGTCACGTTGCCGTTCGTAGTATTCACGTCGATAGCCCCGGTATGACCGGTGACTGAAACGGCCGCGCCAGTAGTCGAAATGGTCAGATCTCCCATCGCATCTACCGACGATACCGCCGCGTTGCTGGTCGCAACCTCTGCAGAAACGAACGACGCCCCGGTAATGGCGACACGGCGGTTGGTCGTCGCAATGTCCAGGACGACGTTGCCCGGAACTTCGATATCGAGCGTGGCATCCGCCCTGTCCTCGTTGCCTGCCAGCACGTCAAGCGTTATCCGAAGATGGTCGGTGGGCGCCGGCGTCAAGGGTCTCACAAGGTAATGTAACCGCTGCGGGTGCCGCAACGAACTATCTATGTTCACGAACCGGCCAGATGACCTGGTCAAATTGATCTCCGTGTTCTCCGCGACGATCTCGATGACCGCCCCCCGAGCTACCTCCACCTGCGTCGACTCCTCCAAGGTCACGCCGCCCGATGCCGAGCACTCGAAGCCCAATGACAGCGCAAGCGCGCTGAAGTAGACCAGAGCCGGGAGCAATCTGGCCGCCAGCCGAACAAGTCCCCTTTCAGATGCAGACGCCATTTGACCTATATTAGCCTGAACCTGCCGAGTAAACATAATGAGCCAAGCCAAAATCCCGCTACACGCGCCGGGGCCAAGCGCGAAGAAATGGAGCGGAAGACGGGATTCGAACCCGCGACCCCAACCTTGGCAAGGTTGTGCTCTACCACTGAGCTACTTCCGCACTATCGTTCCACATTATGCAGGGCTGCACGCGGCGGTCAAGTTCTTCAGCCCTTCATATGCCCTCGTCGAACCTGCTCAGACTCAGCAGCGAAATGTCGTGGGCCGTCTCTCCACGGGTCGATAGGTCGGCCATGATCTCGCCCACGACGCTGCAGAATTTGAAGCCGTGACCTGAAAAACCGGCTGCAAAGAAGACGTTTGGCGCCCCGGGCAGGGCATCGATGATGAAGTGCTCGTCCGGGGTGTTGGTGAACATACACGTCTTTAGAGACAGCGTCGGCCCGTTGGCGTCCGGAAAGTAGCGGGCCACAGCCTGGCGAAGCACGTCCTCGTCCTCATCCCGACATTCCCTGTCCAGCCCGTCAGCGGAGGTCGCCTCGTTCAGGTGGTGGAACTTACCGATCTTGAACCCCGGGATGCCGAATACGGGCAAGGCGTAGTAGTGCCCCTCATCGAAATTCCCAATCAAAACCGGGCACTTGTCGAGCGCAAAGAGCTCGGGACGAAGCGGTTGGAACCATCCCAAAACCTGCCGCTCCGGCTCCAGCAGGTGATTCAAAGACGGCAGCAGCGGACCGGCCCAAGCTCCCGAGGTCATCACCAAGGCCCCCGCTTCATAGGATCCGCGGCTGGTCTCCACACGCGCCACCTCCCCGTCTGAACTCCATTCCAGCACAGCCTCCCGCGCCCTCACCTCACCGCCGCGTTCGAGTGCAGCAAACACGTGGTTGACTATGCATCGCTCCGAAAGCACGAAACCGCCGTCCGGTTGGTACACGCCCATCCATTCCTTCGGAGGACGGTAGGCCGGGAAACGCTGCGTCAACTCGGCGCTGGTGAGAACCTCGTGCGGCAGATCGTGCTCCAGGCAGGAACGCATAGAGCCGCTAAACACCGCGCTATCTTCGTGGCCGGTGTCCACCGAACCGGTTACGTACAGCAGCTTTTCGCCTGCCGCAGATTCGAGTTCGCGCCAACGCTCGTAGGAGCGGCGCAGCAGGGGCACGTAGGAGGGGTGCTCGTAATATGCCAGCCGGATGACGCGGTTTACTCCATGCGATGAACCAAAGTCGTGGGGTATGTCGAAACGTTCGAGGCCGAGAACGCGCAGACCGCGGCTTGCCAGCTCGTAGACCGTGGCCGATCCCATTCCACCCACGCCAACGACTATTACGTCGTACGTACCGCTGCTCATCATGCAATCCCCCATCTGCCGTTCATGTCAAAAGCGTTCCGCCGTCTGGCCAACTCTGGCGCATCTACGGCGGATCTAATCATGCGCCCCCTTGCAATTCCCGCAGGGGTTGGCTCTTTCCTCGTTCTGCGCCCCGCAGTTCTGACAATACGCACCCAGCCTCTCACGGTCACACCGAGGGCAGGGGCGCCTTGTCTCCGGTCTCGTCCTGCCATACGCGTATGCGCGCCGCCATGTCCCTGATGCGGTCGCGCTGGGCCGGCTCGTCAAACAAGTTATCCAATTCGTGCGGGTCCTCGTTCAGGTCATAGAGCTCGCACTGATCGCCCGCGCACAGATTTAGCTTCCAGCGGTCGGCGGTTACGACGGACCGCCAGGGTAGCGAGACCATACGGTTGATCAGCGGAGTCCCCAGGTTGCGGTCGCCCATCCCGTTCCACTGCACGAACACGTCGTTGTCCGCAAGGGACGATTCACCGGTAAGTACAGGGACGCGGCTCTCTCCCTGGAGGAGGCAATTCTCTCTCTGTTGTTGCAACAAGTCCAATAGGGTGGGCACGAGGTCGATCTGGCTAATGCTGCCCGGCACACGCGACTGACCGCTGTTGAGCCAGGGAACTCTCATGAGTAACGGTACGCGGGAGGCTTCTTCATAGAGCGAGCGCTTCTCCAACATACCGTGGTCGCCAGCCATCTCACCATGTTCACTCGTCATCACCACCGCGGTGTCGTCCGCATAGCCGCACTCTTCCAGAGTCCTGAGGATGCGGCCAACGTTGCGGTCAACCAGGGTCACGTTCGCAAAATACTGGGCTCGCAGCTTGCGCCACCCTGCCTCGGAAGTGAGATCGTGCAGGTCTCCGCCCTCTATGCCGAGAGGGTTGAGGTTCCCGCCCATGTAGTAGTCGGCCCGCGCACGGTTGAGCAGGGATCCGCGGCTGGGACGTCTCAGAAAGCCGGGGTCTACCGGCAGAGAGCAGGGGTCGTATAGGTCGTCGAGAGGCCCCATGTAGGGCGGATGGGGCTCGAAGAAACTCACGTAGAGCACAAACGGGCGGTTGCCGTCATGCTCACGCAGAAATCGGGACGCTTCGCCGCCGAGGTACGCGGCCTGAGTTAACTCTTCGGGAAGATTCGCACCAGGCAGCCAACGCTCGTAAGAGACAGGCGAAACCGGCGGTTCGACGCCGCGCTCCCTGAGCCAAAGGTTGTAGTCTGCTTCGCGGCTGCGTCGCACCCGATCGGAATAACGCTGCCTGTGGTGGTCCTCGATGCTCAGCCAATCCTCGAATCCATGCTGAGGAAAAGCGTCGTTGCCCAGATGCCATTTCCCGTAGTGCGCGCACCCGTATTCATCTGAGACCAGCTCAGCAAGGGTAGGAACTTTGGGGTCTAGAGAGATGTTGTTCTTGATCAGCCCTGTCGTCTGCGGGTAGAGACCGGTCAGGATCGACCCGCGCGCCGGTGTGCAAACCGGTTGGGTTACGTATGCGTTTTCAAACACGAAACTGGATTCCGCCAGGGCGTCCAGGTTCGGGGTGTCTATCCAGTCGTTGCCGTAACAACGCATCGTGTCTCTGCGTTGTTGGTCGGTCAGTATGAAGAGCAGGTTCTTGTGCGGCGTTTGCGGCAACGTCTTAGCCCCCACGAGACTTCTATAGGCGGATGCAAGGTGTAGTCTACGTTCTAGGAGCGCATGGGCCACACCTCACCGGCTTCCTGAACGAAGTCCACCCGTCGGATGTCCGGCGTGCTCCATCCGTTGCCGTCCAGCCACTCGCTGAACTGGCGGACGTCCTGCGCCTCGCACTCGATCACCACTTTGCCGGGGTCCAGCAAGCAGTAGGCCTTGACGATCCACGCGCGCTTGGAGAACCGCCACTTGCCCGTGCGGTCTAGAGCCGCTCGGAAAGCGTCTTCCGTGAGTCCCGGCTTTTCGGCAATCGCAAGAAATCTCGGCATCTCTGGAATCAACTCCGCGTCTGTCGCAATCGGCCTCCGCAGCGCCTTGAGAATCTACACGTTTGGCGGTGTGAATGGGTAAGGCGTCGGCAGGCCGCCGAGGTATGGCAGAGCAACGGAGGCTGTACCAGGCGCACCCTCCCAGCCCTCTTCATTGACTATCCCGAACTCCACTTGCACGAGGCCGTAGTCATCGAGAGCCTGCTTGTCCGCTACCTTGCCCCACAACACCGTGGTCTCTCCCGCAGTGACCATTTCGCGCACCTGCCAACTCGCCTTCCAGAACCAACCGTAGGGCAGCGACCAGTCCTTCAACCACTTCGAGATGATGCTCATGCGCCAGGTTCCGTGGAACAACGTGCCGGGCAGGTTGTCGTGATTGTGGGCGTGGGCGAGGTCGTAATGAAGCCGGTGAGTGTTCTCCATGGTGATGCACCAACGAGCCAGTTCGGGCGCCGTATGGCGATGGACGTAGCGGGGCAGGTCATCGCCGACGTCTACGTCCTCGAAATGTCTTTGCTTGGAGTTGCGCAGATCTTCTATACCCGGCGTTTCGTCATGCTCGAGCATTCCGTCCGGGCCCAGTCTGAGCAGCTCTTCCACTGTTATCGCCATAGTTGCTCCCCAATGCCAAATTAAGCGAAAGTCCGAGGCCGAGTCATGGCCGTTCAATACCTATGCCGCGCACCTTCAACAGTAGGTCGCCGTGCTGATTCAAGTAGCTCGTCTCACGTACGGTGAGCAGGAACGGCCTGCCGTCTCTGCCCCGTTTTTCCTGGAAGTCCACCCAGCGGGATTTATAGAAGATCCGGTCGCCAATCTTCGGATACTGGTACAACTCCACCTCGTCACCGGCGTGCAGATGGCTGCGAGTGGGCGCCACCTCACGGATGGGAGTCAGTGAACTCTCGCTCTTTCCCATACCTCCGCCGCCGTCGCTAAAAGGGTCTCGAACCATGATCTCAGGCATCCGGTCCTCTTCCCAAGGCGGCTTCCTGTTGGCGACGTAGTGCACCATCATGGCCGGAGTCGTGGTCGACCCGAACCTCGGAGAAGCGAGTTCCTCGTCCCAGTGGCGCGGATCCTGGTCCGGCACGCCAATAACGTAGCGGCGGACCGTCTCGACGTCCACCTCACCGTACATCTCCTCCAGTTCGGTCTCCTGGCCGATCAGAGCCTTGACTTCATCAGTCAGCAGAGATGGTCCGTCATCTTCAGGCATGGGCGTCGCGTCCTCGGGTTCTTGTGGCAGGGCCTGGAGAATACAACATAATCCGGCCCCTAGTCGCAAGCAGTCACCGCCCAGCTGCCGGGATACCGGGCGGCGAGCCTCATGGAAAACGGCAAGAGCCGCATAGAACCGGGCCTCGCAGGCAGCATTCCCGCGGCTTTGCCCGGCGGCGTGCGGAACCCGGTTGGCCGGGCGGCTGGGCTCTCTACAGTCGAACGATTAGCGCCTCGATCCTGATATGTCAGTGAAGGCTGACACTGATTCCACCTTGTTTGTGAATGCATGGCGTATGAAATCGTCCCCGATGCTAGCCGTCCGCACGGAAGTTAGTTTGACTCGAACATATCGTTATGCTATATGCTTGCGCTCACAGTGCTGACCCAGCGCCAAGATAGTCGCTACGCGACACCCACTGCGCGAACTAGACGCGATGGGCGCGCATTGACACAGCGCCAAAATGACCACTCCGCGACATGGCATGGAGGTATCCCGATGACCGTCCGCAGGCTGGCTATGAAACCCACACTACTGGCGTTCTTCATTGGCGCGCTGCTTGTCGGCCTAGCCGCCGCCTGCGGTGGCGGAGAGGCTGAACCGACGTCCACGCCGCAACCTACGGCCGCTCCACAGGCGACTCCCACCACGGCAGCCCCAGCGCCTACGGCGATGCCCGAAAAGCCTGCCGGAGGCCAGACCGGAGTACTTGTGGCAGCCTTGGAAACCGTAGGCGTTCCAATAGGCACCCCAGAACTCTGTGTCCCGGGATGCGCCAACGAAAAGTACTTCTACAGCGCTTGGGACACACTCCTCCAATGGTCATCCGACAACGTCGTCGTACCCGGCGTGGCGGAAAGCTGGGACTTGGCCCCGGACCTCTCCAAGTTCATTTGGAACATACGACCGGGCATCCAGTTCCACAAAGGCTGGGGAGAAGTGACCGCCGAGGACGTGGCTTGGACCACGAACAGCGTCAACTCCAACACCAACCCCGACACCGTCCACGACGTGGCAGGGGACATGTCCTGCTGCTACGGAGAGACGACCGCGGTAGACAAATACACCGCCGAAACCGAAATCGTCGCATACGACAGCCGCGCCCCTGGATGGTTGTTCACCAACCTCCGGGACAGCTACGGAATCAGCAGCAAGGCCGTCTTCGACGAGCACGGCAAAGAGGGCATGAGAGACATCTTCGTGGGCACCGGCCCATACGAGGTGATGGAGTGGCTGGAAAAGGACCGCCTCGTAATGGAGGCGATACCCAACCACTACCGAAAGACCGCCGTCGTCAAGACGGTCAGGATTCTGGAAGTCCCGGAAGAAGCATCACGCATAGCGATGTTCGAGTCCGGCCAGGCCGCCATAACCCACGTGTCGTTGCCGAACGTTAGCCGACTGGAAGAGGCCGGCGGCGTGAAGCGCCTTCTGGAAACAGTGATCTCCCACGTAGGAATGAACCCGAACTTCCTGGAGAAGACCAACCCAAAGACCGGTGAGCCTTTGGACAATCCCGGTTTCGACGGCTCGCTTCCATGGGTGAGCGACCCATTCGCACCCGGATGCGACTGGGACCAGTTGCTTGAAGTGGTCCCTAGTCAACCGGTATGCGACGCTATGGAGAACCCTAGGAAAGTAAGGCTGGCCATGGCCAAGGCCATCAACAAGGACGCCCTGGTGGAGGGCCTTCTCGACGGCCTAGGCTTTACCGCATGCAACTGGGCAATATCCACCATGGACCCCGCTCACAAGGAAGACTGGTGCATCGACTACGACCCCGAAGGGGCCAAACAGCTGATGAAGGACTCCGGCAACGAAGACGGGTTCACAATCGGCATGTGGGTGGGCAACGAGGCAAGGGAAATACACCAGGCCGTGGCCTCCCAGTGGCTCGAAACGTTGAACATAACGGTCGACTTCCACCTCGGCCCATTCAGCGTATGGCAGCCCACGTTCGTCGACAGGTCACTACAGCACCTCGTTATCGACGGGGAACAGGGCGGTATGCCGGCCCACTACGCAAAAGGGCGTGAAGCGCAAGCGTGGTTCGCAGGAGGAATCATGTGGAGCGGAGGCATACCCTTCTACCAACGAATCTACGGAGGCATGTTGGGAGAGCCGGATGAAGTCAAGCGAACCGCCATGGCGGTGGAGTTCGGGGACCATGAGAGGTTCTGGAACTGGGACCCCGCTATCTGGGAGCAGCCCATCTTCACTGTCTACTCCAGCAGCCAGGTGGACTGGACCCCCACAAGCGGCTCGATCCACACCATGACTTCCAACTTCGTCTTCCCGCTCGAGGACGTGAAATTGAAGCCGTGACGTAGCCGCAGAGGCCGCGAAAAGGGTGATAAGGGGCCTGCCCGCACGGTGCGGACAGGCCCCTTGAGTTTGAAGCAACAGTGTGATCGAATCCGGACTGAGACGCTAATCCATGGCCCGCTTGATACTTAGGCGCATCCTGCTCGGCCTCATCGCGCTCATCGGCGCCATGCTGATCCTCTTCTTCCTGGCCCGCGCGGCAGGAGACCCCAGATACGTCTTCATAGGGCCGGAAGGAAAGGGCATCGACCCCGAAACATGGGAACGGCTAGGCAGAAAACTGCATTTGGACAAGCCCGTTCCCGTTCAGTTCGGCTTCTGGGTGGGCAGCTTGCTCAGAGGCGACTTTGGCGACAGCATTACGCTGCAACGGCCGGTCTTGCAGGTGATTCGGGAGAAGGCCCCCAACACTATCCAATTGGGGATGGCCGCCTGGGTCATGGGCACCCTGGTGGGAGTGCCGCTGGGAGTTTTCTCAGCAACCAACCGCGGCAGGTTTCTGGACTACCTGTTCCGGGGCTTTGCGTTTGCTGGGCAGGCCCTGCCGGTCTTTTGGGTGGGCATCGTCCTGATCTTCATATTCGCCGCCCAGCTCCAATGGTTACCCGCGGGAACCAGAGGAGAAGGATTCTTCATCAACAAGAACCTGATATTGCCAGCCATCACACTCGCGTGGCTGCCAGCCGCAGCCTATCTGCGCATAACGCGTACCGCCATGCTGGAAACCATGGAATCGGAGTACGTCAAATTCGCCAGAGCCAAGGGCGTAGGCACACAAACTCTCTGGTGGAAACACGGATTCCGGAACGCCATCATCCCGCCGCTCACTCTGTCGGCGTTCGTCTTGTTCGGCCTGATGAACGGGGCCGTCATCATCGAAACGGTGTTCTCGTGGCCCGGCCTCGGTAGGTTGGCGATCGACGCGCTCTGGGCGTCGGATTTCCCCCTGCTGGCCGGAATCACAATCATATTCGGCGCAGCGTTCGTGGTCGGCATCCTGTTGCTCGACATCGTATACGCATTCCTGGACCCGCGCATCAAGTACAGCTAGGAGCGCCGAGATAGCTACCGAGTCCGCCGGATCCACAACGCCGGTCAGCATGCTGGCCGAAAATACGATCACTTACGGTCTGCTCCGGCCGCTTCAATTCATTCGGCGCTACCCGGTGGTCCCTGCGGTCATCATCGCGCTGCTCATCTTTGCCGCGATCTTCGCACCATGGATAGAGCCCCACAATCCCATAAAGGCCGACGTACTCAACCGGCACACCCCACCCTTCTGGGCTGAGGAGGGAAGCGCCAAATTCCTGCTGGGAACCGATGCGCTGGGCAGAGACGTACTGAGCAGGATCATCGGCGGGGCCCGCATCACCATGATGGTGGTCGCCGCGGCCGTGACCGCAGGGGTGCTCTTGGGCACAACCCTGGGGCTCGTTACCGGATACTTCGGCGGGCTGATCGACGATATCGTCATGCGCGTCGTAGACGCATGGAGCATTCTCCCGCAGCTCCTCATCATCATCGTGATCGTACTGACGTTCGGGCAGGGTCTGGAAATCCTCATAGCCGTTCTTGCCATGCTGTCGTGGCCAGGCGCCGTCCGTCTCGTGCGGGCGGAGACTCTTTCGTTACGCAGCAGGGAATACGTGTCCCTCGCCAAGGTGGCGGGCGCGTCCCATACACGAATACTGCTCCGCCACATTCTGCCCGGAGTGATCAACCTGGTTATCGTCACCGCCACGCTCGGAACCGGAACCATAATCCTCGCCGAAGCCAGCCTAAGCTTCTTAGGAGCCGGCATCCCGCCGCCCGACCCGTCGTGGGGAAAGATGGTTGGTGACGAACGCCAATACGTGGGCGCCGCCTGGTGGGCGACCTTCTTCCCAGGTATCGCCATAGCCATGGTGGTGATGTCCGGCAACTTCCTGGGCGACTGGCTGCGAGACCACTTCGACCCTACCCTGCGCCAGCTGTAAGGCCGCTCCAACAATCCGGGGACAATTTGCCGGGAGAGCCTCAGAAACCCTCTAGCTCCCTATGATCGACCTATGCCCCGCCGTCCTATCCCCTGATCCCCTAGAAGCCTGGACAACCGGGGCTGGATGAGCCATGCCAGTTCACCCCCATGGGGCGCGGGCGCGCTTCGGCCGGTATCTATCAACGCGCAGGCCCCTTTCCTGAAACGGTACAAGCCGCCCCCGGAAAGGATGCTGACGAGATCCGACACAGTGGGCTCGTGGGAGACCAGCGCAACTACCGAATCGCGGGGAAACTGTTGCAGCGCCTCCACAATACTCGCTGGGGAACCGTACACGAGCGCCCCGACGCGCTGCGGCGCAGGCCACTCGTTTACCTCGTGGAGAATTTCCCCCGTCTGCACCGCGCGCATAAACGGGCTGACAAGAAGGTGGTCCACCCGTCGGACAACGGTTCCCATGCCCGCCGCAGACTTCCGAAATCGGCGCATCCCGCGTTTCGTCAAGGGCCTGACGGAATCATCGGGCCAGCGGGTAGCGTCCCGCTCTTCCGCTATGGCGTGACGGATGATCAGAATCTGCATATCGCGCCCAAAACCGGATTCACACAAGAGTAGTGGTGCCGAGGGGCAGACTCGAACTGCCGACACATGGATTTTCAGTCCATTGCTCTACCAACTGAGCTACCTCGGCCCAAGCTTTCATCGTATGGCAGCAATGAAGCGCTAGCAAGGTGGAGAGACCACGGCATAGCCCCGATGCGCCGGCCAAGTTACCATGTGACTGACATTAGACCCCCGCAGCGCCAATACGGACACAGCGTTTCATGGCAACACTCATCATCGCCTCTACCAGCCCAAAAGCAGGGAAAACCGCCGTCGCCGCCGGGCTTGCCGCTCACTTTGGGAGAGATGGTTTGAGTACGGCTCTCAGCGCATCCTCCAATGAGGACGCGCAAGCGCTTGCCCGGATCGTCAGCAACGCTGAAGTCATAAAGGCTCCCACGTGGGACGCAGATGGGCTGAGGCGGGCTGCTGCCGTCATCAGCAAGTCCGCAGGACACGTGGACGCGGTCGTCGTCGAGGGGTCCACCGGCCAGACCGAAGTTGACCTGCGGCTCTCCGAGGAGATGGACGGCTTGGTGGTTTTGGTTGCCGGGTACGGCGATAACGTGGTGGAGGCTGCAAAGCCATACGGAGACCGCCTGGCGGGGGTGATCATCAATAACGTACCGCAGTATCGCCGCCATCACGTCGAGACCCTGCTGGCTTCCGATTTATCCGAAGCAGGCATAAAGCTGATTGGCTGGCTTCCGGAGAGTCGCCGCCTGCTGGCCCCGACCATACAGCTTGTTGCTGAACATCTGGACGGCAGTATGGCCGTGTGCCCTGAGAACGCAGGTCGGTTGATAGACAATTTCCTGATCGGCGGTCTCATCCTGGATTGGGGCCCACACTACTTCTCTTCTCAGGAAAACGTGGGCGTGATCGTCAGGGGAGACCGGCCGGACGTACAACTCGCCGCGCTCCAAACGGATTCCGTCCGCGCCTTGGTGTTGACTAAGGGCATACCCCCCATCGAGTACGTCTACTACGAGGCGAGCCAGCGCGGCATTCCGGTCATCGTAACCTCGGGCGACACGCACGAGACCGCCGCCAGGATAGATACGCTGCTGCCCCTCATACGGTTCGACCACCCCGACAAGGTGGAGCGCATGGCCGATCTGATCCACGAGCGGCTTGACGTGGACTTCATCATGGCAGCGGTGAGCCAGCCGGCCACGCGCTAGAGGGTCGGCGAGGCGTACCCTACGACCCCCACGGGTTCTGCATACAACCCGGAGACCGTGCTCGACGTGCCGCCTGTCGCCTTGCCGCGGTACCTATAATCCCGACATGCTTACTGACGACATCTTCGAAGGACTGTCCCCTCCCCAGCAGGAGGCGGTCAAACATAGTGACGGTCCGCTTCTCATCGTGGCAGGCCCGGGCAGCGGCAAGACGAGAGTCATGGCCCACCGGGTGGCATATCTCGTTAGACACCTACACGCAAAGCCATGGCGCATACTGGCGGTCACCTTCACGAACAAGGCCGCCAGGGAGTTGCGGGAGCGGTGCGAATCACTCGTACCCGAGCTAATCGATTCCTTCACGGCGCAGGTGCTGCCTGTACGCACCTTCCATTCGTTTTGCGCCCTTGTCTTGCGGAGAAAACCGGAGCACGCGGGCCTGGAGCCCGGCTTCTCGATCTATGACGATGACGATCAGCATCGCACTATGCGCCGAACGCTGGAAGATCTGGAGATAGACCCAAAGCGGTTCCCGCCGCGCTCTATCCTGAGCACGATATCTTCCGCAAAGAACTCCATGATCGGCGTCGAGCAGTTCGCATCAACGGTCGAAACATACGGGGACGAGGTCGTTGCCAGGGTGTACGAGGGCTATGAGCGCGCTCTGCATACCGCCAACGCAGTCGACTTCGACGACCTGCTCCTGAAAGTGTTCCAGCTGCTATCCAGCCAGCAGGACGTTCTCGAGGAGTACCAGAACCGCTACGAGTACCTGCTGCTAGACGAGTTCCAGGACACCAACCCCCTCCAGTTCCAAATAGCCCGTCTGATCGCAGAAAGGCATCGCAACATCTGCGTGGTGGGGGATCCTGATCAATCGATCTACTCGTGGAGGCACGCCGACCCCGCCAACATCTCCGAATTTCAAAGACTGTACCCCGACGCGACCATAGTGACTCTCGACCAGTGCTACAGATCGACCCAGCTGATACTCGAGGCCGCGGACTCGGTAATTGCGAACAACTCCGAAAGACTGGAAAAGCATCTTTGGACGGAGAATATACGCGGAGAGCCCGTGGCCATCGCAGAGGCTTACGACGAGAACGAGGAAGCGCGGCTGATACTGGACGAGATAGGGAAGCTGGACGAGGAGGATATCAAGCGCGGTGAAATCGCAGTGATGTACCGCATAAACGCGCAATCCAGGGCTATGGAGACGGCCTGCAACCAGCGAGGCGTTCCCTATCGCCTCGTCGGCGGTCTCAAGTTCTATCAACGCAAAGAGGTGAAGGACCTGATTTGCTTCCTGCGGCTGGTGAACAACCCTGCGGACGACGCCGCGCTGGAGCGCATCATAAATGTGCCCCCCAGGGGCATCGGTCAACGAACCGTTGACGAGCTGCGCAGAGCGGCACGGGAAAACGGCGTGCCCTTGCTGGACGTGACCATGTCGCTACAAGGGAACGGGAACGAAGCATTGACGAACGGCGCCGCGCCGTATCGCGTCCAACTCAAAACCCGTGCGATAAACGCGGTAAGTGAATTCGCAGGTCTGATGAGGCTGTTGATCCAGCAAAGCATGACCTTGCAGCCGCAGCAGCTCATGGATCTTGCTCTGGAGCGCAGCGGATACCTGGATTCGGTGAAGGAGGACATGGAGCGCGGGGAAGAGAAGATGGAGAACCTTCAGGAGCTGCTGGGCTCTGCTGAACAGTTCGCCATCGACAACGGGGCCGGCCCGGAGTACGAGCCGCGCGAACTGCTAAGCGAATTCCTTGAAAACGTGGCTCTGGTCTCGGACGTCGACACAATGGACAGGGACGGCGACCTGGGAGACGCCATCACCCTCATTACGCTCCATCAAGCGAAGGGTCTTGAATTCGACGCGGTATTCATGATCGGCTTGGAAGAAGGGCTCCTCCCGCACTCGCGCTCCATAGAAGACCTCTCGCAGGTCGAAGAAGAGCGCCGCCTTTGCTACGTAGGAATGACGCGTGCCCGCAAGCGCCTCTACATGCTGGGCGCATTCCAGAGAAACGCTCGCAGGAACTTCGCAGGGGAGCCGTCCCGCTTTCTGCAAGAAATACCGGAGTCAGCGGTCACGCGCCAGCGCATAAGAGGGATGCGGCGCGGTCAAAGAATCAATGAGCCCGCGGCGATAAAGCGTGCCGCTGCCGTTCCGGCGGCGCACTCCGCAGCGCGACCGCGTGCTCAGTATTCGCCAGGAGACCAGGTGAAACACGCACACTTTGGCAAAGGCGTGGTCATCAGTTCCAGGGACTTCAGAGGAGATGCAGAGGTGACCGTCGCCTTCGATGGGCAGGGCGTAAAGAGACTCATGCTCAACTTCGCTCCTCTCTCCAAACTGGTTACCGCCGAAGAGGGAGAACCGCCTCCACGTGTGGAGAAGATCGATCCGGTCTTGGATATTCCTTGATCTGGGAGTTCGCTGGCCGCTGCCTCGTACAGGCTAAACTTGGCACACCCTCATAGTCTTCAGGACCAATCGAGGCAGCCGGACAGGATCGGCGAAAGGCGCCACTGCGCCAACGGAATAGATTGACCAAGCAGATGTTGAGTTGAGTATGAGCGATCAGGTATTGGACTTCCCATCAATTCTTGACGGCAAAGTAGCCGTTGTAACAGGAGCGGGGCGCGGCATTGGAAGATCCGTGGCCATTGAACTGGCCGGGCGCGGCGCAAGAGTGGTGGTGAGCGACGCAGGGGTCGGCGTTCACGGGGGCCAGGGATCCGCGGCTCCGGCTGAAGAAGTGGCCGCCGCCGTAAGGGCCTATGGCGGAGAGGCTGCTTCTGTCACCGACTCGGTGGCCGACATGGGCGGGGGACAGCGGATCGTAGAAGCCGCCATCGATACATTCGGGCGCATAGACATAGTGGTAACGGCCGCGGGAATCCTGCGTGATCGCATGATCCACAACATGACCGAGGATGAATGGGATGAAGTCATCGCTGTTCACCTCAAGGGCACGTTCACCGCGGTGCGCCATGCCGCGCCTCACTTCAGACGGCAAAGAGGCGGGCGAATCATCACTTTTTCCTCCGAGTCCGGTCTCGTGGGCTTTCCCGGGCAGGCCAACTACGGCGCCGCAAAATCCGGCATCGGCGGTTTTACAAAGGTCGTTGCGCGTGACCTCGGAAAATACGGCGTCACGGCAAACGTAATAGTCCCGCGCGCAGGCACACGGATGATCGAAACCATCCCCGGACAGGCGCGAGAGGCCCTGGTCGTGCAGGGACTGCTGCCGGCGCCCGACGAACAGCCATGGACCCCGCAAGACATAGCCCCGTTCGTCGCATATCTAGCCAGCGATTACGCCGCGCCGGTGAACGGCCAATTCTTCCTGGTGTACGGGGGCCGCATAACCCTGCTGTCACAGCCCCGTCGCATCCGCACTATCTACAACCCCAATCCCCCTGGCCGCTGGCGTCTGCCCGATCTGGACAAACAGGCCCCGCAATTGACCCGACCCGACGGGTTTCACCCCGGGGTCGAAAAACAGCCTGCGAAAAGGTTGAGGGGCAAGGTGGCCGTCGTGACTGGCGCCGGGCGAGGCATAGGCAGGGGAATAGCCAGAGCTTTGGCGATGGAGGGCGCATCGGTGGTTGTGAACGACGTTGGCGCCGCGCTGGACGGGTCAGGCGCCGACGACGCACCGGCGCAGCAGGTCGTGGAAGAGATCGCCGAGCTTGGCGGGCGCGCAGTCGCCAGTATTGAATCGGTTGCCACCGTTGCCGGCGGGCGAAATATCGTTCAGAAGGCGTTGGAAGAATTCGGACGACTCGACATCGTGGTTACCGCTGCCGGAATCTTGCGAGACCGCATGGTATTCAACATGACGGAAAAAGAATGGGACGACGTCATCGCCGTGCATCTCAAGGGAGCCTTCTCGGTGGTGCAGCCTGCCGCACGGATATTCAGGCAGCAGCGCAGCGGCCGCATCATCACCTTCAGCTCGGTATCCGGTCTCTATGGATACTCAGGCCAGTCCAACTATGGCGCGGCAAAAGATGCTATCGCCGGATTCACGCGGGTCGTATCAAGGGAACTGTCGGGCCACGGAGTGACCGCAAACGCCATCTCACCAGGCGCAAATACCCGAATGACCGCCAGCGTGCCGGATTCGACCATGGCAAGGCGAGCCGGATCGTTCCCGCCGCCGCCGGATGGCGTGATCACACGCGAACCGGACGACGTCGCGCCTATGGTCGTGTGGCTGGCTTCCGACGCAGCGAGCGACGTGACGGGCCAGATCGTACACTGCGCCGGCAACATGGTCAGCCTCATGAACCACCCGGAGCCGATCCGGTCCATACACAAAGAGGGCCGATGGACGGTGGAAGAACTCTCCGCGGTCTTCCCGGATACCATCGGCTACGAGATGACTAACCCGGCGCCGCCGGAGGAAACCTCGGCAAAACCGGATGCATGACCCAATGATTCACGGCCGCTTACCTGAGAGAACTGGCGTGCGCCCCTTCAGCCGGGGGTACTTGGAACTCCCGGTCAGGCGATACCTCGTTTCACGCCGCTTGCGGCACGAAAGCAGTCCCAAAGAACAGCAATCGGCTCACACAGTCTGCCCCCGCAGGCGTAGGCCCTCGATCCAGTCGGCAACGATGCGGCGGTCATGTTCGAAAGCCATGGCAGGCAGGTCGTCCACCGGGAAGATCCTCGACGCCAACGTCTCCTCTCCGGCGATGAGAGCGCCGCCCCGAGCCTCTGCATGGTAGACGCAAAGCACGACTGGGCTGCCCTCCGTCGAGTAGATCCCCACTACCCAGTTCGCCGATACCACCAAGCCCGATTCCTCCAAGGCCTCACGCTCCACGGCCCGCTCCGGAAACTCCCAACGGTTCACGTATCCGGACGGGAAGCTCCACTTGCCAAGGCCTGGCTCGATAGCCCGTTGCACAAGCGCTATGCCCCCGTCCAGAGGAATTATGGCCGCTACTGCCAGCTTGGGATCGGCATAGAGAATCCTGCCGCACGAATGGCACGGCAGCGGGCCGGACTGCCGTTGCGCGAGTCTCCCGCCGCACGACGGGCAGTAAACGGATTCGGGGTGGAAAGGATCAGACATGATGCACGCTGCAAAGAGGTATGCGAAAGGTCTCACCCTAGCAAAGCGCCCGCGTTAGGCGCTATGGTCACTCAACAACTAAGTTGAGACCCTTTGCAGCCCCAAACGTGGGTGGAACGAAAAGCCCCTTCCCGCGTCCGGGAAGGGGGCAGTCGTACAAAGAGTCTCCAGCGCGGCGCATCACCGGGGCGAGAGTATGAGCAAAGACGTAAAAGGCTCCCCGGACGATGGGGCCTCGCCCATCGCTTCAGACCGGCTTGCTCAATGGGCGGGCAGGCTGCCTCGGCCCCGGCGGTTTGCCGGCAAACGGACGCTCATCGCCCTGCTCTCCCTCGTTATCTTCCTGGTGGTCGTCAACTTCGCAGTCGCTTGGTACTACTCCGGCGTATTAAACGAGGAAGGGCTGGTGATAAAGGAGGACGAGCCGGATTTCGACCTCGTAGCCTCCGCGATAGGCGAGGATTTGGTCAGACTGGAGCAGGGCCCGGACGACGGGGAGTGGAGGTTACGCGGCCAGTGGGGGCTTGCCTGGGACGGCGGGCGCGGAATGATTGGGGAGATAGTGGAGGACGGGGGTGATTACCTCGTACGCAGCTTCACGCTGGCAAGCGGAGAACCGCCGAGTTCCGCTCCCGCCAGCGTGGAGAGCGACATCTACCCAAACGACCCCTACCTCGCGTTTGGCGTGCCGTACGAGGACGTCCAGTACGAATCGCCATTGGGCCTACAGGACGCATGGAAGTTTTCAGGCAGCGATGACACCTGGGTGGTCTTCGTGCACGGCCATCGCGAGAACCCGGGAGAGGGTATGTCGGCGTTGCCGGCCTTGCAGGCGCTCGGAATGCCTGCCCTCTTCATTACTTACCGCAACGACAAGGGCCAGCCCAAAGACCCTAGCAACAGGTACCAGTACGGTCTCACCGAGTGGGAAGACCTGCATGCCGCGGTGGAGTACGTTCTGTCCCAGCCGGGCGCTAAGAACGTGGCGCTGATCGGTCACAGCATGGGTGGTGGGATAGTGGCCAAGTTCCTATACGAATCCCCCTTGGCCGACTCAGTGGTCGGAGCGGTTATGGACTCCCCCATGCTGGACTTCGCCGCTCCGGTGGACCTGGGAGCCAGGGAGCGCAATCTGCCGGGATTCGTGTCATCCTCCGTAAAGTGGATGGCCGCCAGGCGGTTCGGAGTGGACTGGGAGGCATTGAACTATCTGAAAGATGCGGATAGGTTCGGAGCGCCGATCCTCCTCATCCACGGAGAGCAAGACAGGCGCATACCTATCGAGACGAGCCACGAACTGGCCAGGTTGCGCTCCGACCTCGTCACTTACAGCGTCTACCCGGACGCCGGTCACACCGATGCCTGGTACCTGGACTCTGCTCGCTATGAAAACGATCTCCGGGAGTTCCTGCTGCGCATAGGCCGGTAGGCGTTTGCACTGCGGAACGCGTGCCGTTCCACGTAGCTCTTGCTGCGTTAGGCGCCAGGGTCAGTCATCTCTTGCCCGCCTCGACGCCGAGGAGCCGCGCATAGGTACTACCAGGGCCAGCACGGCCCCCAGTGCGGCGATAGAGCCGGCGTAGATGACAACGCCCTGGAAGTCCCAGGTGGAGTTGATCACGCCCGCGATGACCGGCGCCACTGCGCCGATGATGGCTCCGCCGGTAAATATCATCGCTACTGCCGAACCCTCCGTGCCGGGCTCGATAGCGTCCATAGCAGCGGCCGTCATGATCGAATTGATCGAGAACACGAATATACCGAGCAGGGCCAGCATCATAGTCAGCCAGATTCCCGAATCGGCCCAAAGGAAATTGAACACTATGGCCGCGATGGCAGCCATTCCAAGAGTCATGATGAGGCGTCTGCCCGTGCGGTCCGAAATGATCCCGAACACCGGCCCTGCCAGTATTCCCAGAAAGGTGAGCAACCCCAGGTGCAGACCCACGCTGAGATCCGTGTAAGAGAGATTTTCCTTCATGTGCAGTACGAGAAAGACTGCAAACGACTGGTGCGCCATACCGCGCAGCGCGCTCACCACAACCATTCCGAGTACCGCGGTGTTGCCCAATAAAGGTTTTGCAGACCTCAAGTACTGTCCAAACGTGGTGGACTTTCCGCCCGCGTCCTTCGGCGGCGCACGGAAAGAGTAGAGAACCGCCAGAGCCGTCAGAGCCGACGGGCCAGCGTGCAGCAGGGCTACCGTGCGCCAACCAAATCCCGCCCAATTCAGACCCCAGAAGCTGATACCGCCCAGCAGCAGACCGACGATGATAGGGCCGGACGTGTCGCCCAAGGACCCTCCGGACCTGTGCGTTGCGAATGCGAAGGCCCTGCGGCTGGGGTATCGGGTGGCGAGTGTAGAAAAGGCGGGAGCGTGCCACATCGAGGTTCCGGCGCCCGCCACCGTTACCGCCAGAAGTATCAACCAGTAGTACGGGGCCAAGCCCACGATCATGTATCCGAACGTCAGGCAGCCCATACTTGCCGCGAGCATTAGCCCGATGCGGCGGCGGTACATGTCGGTGAATACCCCGGCCGGAACGTTCATGGCGCCCATTGCCGCAGCCCGCGCTCCCACTATGCCGCCCACTGCCACGTCGCTAAGACCCAGACCGTCCTTTATGTGGGGCAGCAGAACGATCAAGCCCTGCTGATAAAAGTGCTTCACCGCATGGCCCGCTGAAAGGCCAAAGAGGAGTCTCTGACTGACGCGCGCAGAGGAGGTCCTTGCTCGCATTGACCTTGGGGTCGCCTCGGCGCCGTCAGAGGCGCGTGGGCGGGTTTCAGATGCTGCCATGATCTATACCTGTGGGCGAGGGGTCGAGTTGCTCTCGTGAATGTAGCAGGATGGCGGGGATTGTGGATTTCCGCGCCAACGCGGGATACGCAAAGATACTTTGCGCAAGAGAATGAAGGCGGCGAACCGCTATATCGGTCACGTACTCAGACTCGACGTGTCGTTCGAGACGGGGACGCCGCCGCGTACCCATATATCGACCATCGTTGTGGACTGCCACGCAATCGCCTCTGAGCGGCAGATCATGCCCGGCCAAGGCTATCTTCCTGCCGCGCGCGTCATCGCCGTTTCAGACCGTTGGCCCACGGCCATCAGCGCCGGCGTGAAAAGACAGGCCGCGATCTCGTCAACGGATCTGTCGCAACCTTGGGTCGAAGTAGTCGCGCAGCCAATCTCCAAGGAAATTGAACGCCATGACGGTGAAGAATATGGCCATACCAGGGAGAATCGCTATCCACCAACTGGTCAGGAGGAACTCACGGCCTTCAGCAATCATGATCCCCCAGGTCGGAGTCGACGAAGGAACACCGACGCCCAGAAAGCTGAGACCTGCCTCTGCGATTATCAACTGTCCGGTGCGCAGAGTGGTGATCACGATCACTATGTGCACGACGTGGGGCAGGAGGTGCCTGACAATCACCCGGAGGTCCGTCGCTCCCGCCACCTTCGCCAAGGCTACGTAGTCGCGGGTCTTTATAGAGAGTATGTCCCCCCGGATATTGCGGGCGCCGGTCGACCAGGAAGAGACTGCCAGAAGCCAGATCACGGTGGTCAGGCTCGAACCAAGGCTTACGGCTACCACCAGCACTAGTAACAAGAAGGGCAGCGCCAGCCAGAGGTCTACCGCCCGCATCAGGATTTCGTCCGCCCACCCACCGAAGTAGCCGGCAATCAGCCCGGTCGCAGTCCCCGCCACCACTCCAACTGAGACGGCGATGCCAGCGACCATGAGGGAGATGCGCGCGCCGTGCAGAATACGGCTAAAGATGTCGCGCCCAAGGTGGTCGGTGCCGAGAGGGTGGCCGCCGGTCCCGCCGCTGAGCCAACGTGGAGGGATTTCCCGATCATCCAGTATTCGCTTGCCGGGATCGTAAGGCGATAGGTATGAGGCGAATACTGCGCCTATCACAAGCAGCGTGAGGATGACCGTAGCAATGACGGGATAGCGTCTCATGAAGACGAATGCCCTGTTAGGCCAGAAGAGGAAGCTGGGGAGACGCTCGGCCATGATCGCCTCTTAGGTGTACCTGATCCTGGGGTCTACCAACGCGTAGGCCATATCGGCCAGGAAGTTCAGGGCAACGTAAATCACACCGAACAGCAGCGTCACTCCCGCGAGGACCGGGAAGTCGTTGTCGAGCGAGGACTGGACCGCAAGGCGGCCAAGACCCGGCCAGGCGAAGATGGTCTCCACGAAAACCGCGCCGGTGATGAAAGCCGCAAACACCAGCGCAGAGGTTGTGATCGGCTGGATCAGAGCGTTACGCAGCGCATGTTTCCAGATGATCTTCCAACCCCCCACCCCCTTGGCGCGGCCCAACCTCACGTACTCCGAATCCAGAACCTCCAACATCGATGAGCGCGTCAGCCGGAGATACGTTGCCCATGGGTCGAAGGCCAGAACCGCTGCCGGGAGGACGAAATATCTAGCCTGGTTCCACAACGAACCCGACCCTTTCGATGCTGAGGGCAATAAGTCCAGCCATACCGCGAAGATCAGAATGAGGACCATGGCCAGCCAAAAGGCAGGGGTCGCCTGCCCTATCAGCGCGATGAAACGCCCAAAGTAGTCCCATAGCGAACCCCGCTTGACGGCCGATAGCACCCCCAGCGGAATCCCGACCGCGGTCGAAAAGAGCCACGCGATCAGACCAAGTTGCAGCGTTGCGGGTATCTTCTCCCGGATAATCTTCGTGACCGGCCGGTCAGCGCCAATGCTATTCCCCAGGTCCCCCCTCGCCACACGCCCCAACCAGACGCCGTACTGAACGATCAGCGGCCGGTCAAGCCCCCATTTGGCTTTCAGCTTTTCGATGGTCTCCTCATTCAGCCCATATGTTTCTGAACGGACGAAGATGAGCAACGGGTCGGGGCCCAAGCGCGAAAGGATGAACACGATGAGCGTGACGCCCCACAGAGTGAAGACCGCAAGTACGGCCCGCCGGATGAGGAATATCCGCATCGTGGATGTCGTCCCAAAGCTGACCGCTCACGCCGACGATGACTAGGTCCGCCGACGCCTGCCGGCACATTCCTGACAGACGAGACCCGCACCGTACGGATGCAGGGCCTTGCGCGGCCCTGCATCCGTGGCATCCGTGAGCGGCTCTACTTGATCTCGATGTTCTCGGGCGAATTGAAGCGGATCCTGAGCCCTCTTTCCATGGGCCAGGAGAGAGCGTTCGGGTTCAGGGTGATGCGCAGCGGTTCGGCCACCGTACCGGCCGACGTGACCCACTCGTGCAGGTAGTCGGCAAGGCCGTTGTTCAACTCTATGCGCTTCATCCTGTCCGGCTCCGCAGACACTTTTTGGAAGGTTTCGGTGATGAACGGAATCTCTATGGAGTTGCTCTTACCGCCTCTGGCAAGTGCACTCGCCTGACTCTCGCGCGGCCAGTCCCAGGGAGACGCTGCCCGACAGCCTACCGCGCACCCGTCGATGTAGGGCGCAGTAGCCGACTTGCTAACCAGGGTGGGGCGCCACACCGAGTAGGCGTAATGGAGTACCTCGACCTTGATTCCGATGTCCTCCCAGAACGCCGCCACCGCATCGCCGATACCTGACCAAGATCTGTGCAGCTCCCATGAATACATGGGCGCCTCAAACCTTATCCCGTCGCTGCCTCTCGGGTATCCCGCCTGGTCCAAGAGCTGCTCGGCCCGTTGCGGGTCGTAGTCGACCTTCCACTTGTCGTTCCAGTTCGGGTTGTTGATGTCGAAGTACGAGTTGTACACAGGCCATCCGAGCCCGCCAAACACCACTTCATTCACTTTGTCTCTGTCAATTGCCACGGACATGGCCAGCCGTACCAGCCGGGCCTGTTCCATGTCGGTCATGCCAGGCGGGTTGTTATCGCGCGGCGCCCGCGCAATGCCCGGGTTGCCGATCCACGGAATGTCGTGAACCACCGTGTTGATCTCAAGCTTCTCGCCGGTGGTCGGATGAAATTCCTCCCACAGGTTGCCCGCGAACATCATCGACCACATGTTGGCTACGCCGGGTGTAGCTGTGGTCATTCCGTTGCGTTGCATAGCCGGAATGTTGCGAAGGCCGATGTCTGCAATATCGGCCTCCCCGGTACGCAGCATCGCCTGGCGTACCGCCTCGTCCGGTACCGCAAGCTGGGTGATCTTCTTGACTTGGGGAGTCTTGCGCCAGTGGCTAGCCACCGCCTCTACCACAACGCGGTCGCCGCGCACCCATTCAGTGAGCATGAACGGGCCGCTCCCGACGATGTTGTCAGTATTCCAATCGCGGCCTTCCTCGTCGAATGCCCGCTTGCTGACGATGCTGGCGGTCAGACCGTCTTGCCCAAAGAACCACGTCTGCCATCGGGGGTCGAATGCCGGCCAACCAATCTTGACCGTGTAGTCATCCACCTTCTCCAGCGGAACATTGCCCAGGAAGCCTGCCCAAGAGCCGCTCCCGTCCGTGATGCTGATCGTCCCCGAGCCGAGCTCCTCCGAGGTGTTGGGGTTCGTGTCGTTGAAACTCCATACCACGTCATCCGCGGTCAAATCTCCGAAGTTGCCATGGTGCGTGTGGAACGGGACGTCGCGTCTGATATTCACCGTCGCAGACAGAGCGTCACTGGCGAGTTCCCAGGATTCCGCTATGAGTGCAGAGGCTGAATCCTCATTAGTGGGCCTCCATAGGGTCTCGGTTACACCCAAACTCTTTGACAGACAACACAGTCCCCCAGCGTTGAATCCGGTACCTACCGAACCTGAAACCGCGGAAGTCGCAAATACAAGCTCGCCCCGAGGATTCTTGGAGTCCGGCGCCGGTCTCTCGGCCGGAACCGCTGTCGGAGTTGGTGGAAGCTCCGGCGCAGCGGTGGCGATGACAACCCTCTCCACAACCACCGTCTCGACAACTCGCTCGCCGGGCAACTGCTTCTCGACGACAACGGTTTCAACAACCCGCTGGCCGGGTACCTGCTCTCTTACTATCACTGTCTCGACAACCCGCTCGGTCACCGGTCTCTCGATGACAACGGTTTCAACAACCCGCTGGCCGGGCAGCTGCTCTGTCACTATCACTGTCTCGACGACCCGCTCAGTCACCGGCCTATCGACGAGAACGGTTTGAACGATAGTCTCCGGCTCAGCCGTGCGGCCACAGGCCGCGAGCACAATTGCCGTGGCGATAGCCAACAGCAAAAGCCCCAAAACCCTCGTACGTGAGGTTAAAGCGAACATAAATCTCCTCCACTCAGTCAGGCAGCCTCAACCGGTCCAAGCCGCTTGAATAGCATTCGGCAACGTTGAAGCCCTGTCCGGTTTCACTTCTTGGTACTGTTTAGTACTGTCGTGCACGAGTCAGTCAGCTCCTGCGGTGTGTCCGCCCGGTTTTCTCGTCCTGCCGCGCTCCTCCCTCGCAGGTGCCGGAATGACGATGATGAAAATGACGGATTTAGGGGCCAACGGACGGGCGCAAACCATCGAAACTCTAAACCAAAATCCCTCTGCTTGTCAAAGTTGCGCAAAGATTCCTCCCAAGTCGCGGTGACTGACGCCACCGTCGAAAACCGGTAGACCAAGAACCACCATCCATGCCCGCCCATACTGTCAATGACATCCATTCCTTGCTGAATGAGACGCAGGTAGCGCGTGTAATCCAACCGCGGTCACTCGCAGAGGTGCAGGAGGCGGTCCGCAGAACCGGCGACTCCGGCGGTGCGCTTGCCGTCTCAGGCGCGAGGCACGCAATGGGCGGCCAGCAGTTCCTGAGCGGAGGGACGTTGCTGGACATGCGCTCTATGAACCGAATCCTGAACGTCGATCAAAATCTCGGCATCGTCGAACTAGAGGCCGGCATTCTCTGGTCAGACCTCGCGCTCGGTCTGCCCATGGCCCAGTCAACTCACAACCAAAGGTGGAGCATCGTCCAGAAGCAGACCGGCGCAGACCGCCTGACCCTGGGAGGTGCGCTCGCGGCGAACGGGCACGGCAGGGGCCTGACTCTCAAGCCCATTGTCCAAGACGTGGAGTCTTTCGTGATCGTAGATGCGTACGGCGAGGCGATCGAGTGCAGCCGCAGTTCCAACCCGGAACTGTTTGGCTTGGCAATAGGCGGCTATGGCCTGTTCGGCGTCATTGCATCGGTCCGCCTCAAACTACTGCCCTCGCACTGGCTCGAACGAGTGGTCGAGGTCCTTGACCTGAAGGAACTACCTGCCGCGTTCCAGTCCCGAATTGAACAGGGGTTCACTTACGGCGACTTCCAGTACGTGACGGATGAAAAGTCGAAGGATTTTCTCAAGAAAGGCGTCTTCTCGTGCTACCAGCCCGTCCAGGGTCCCGTAGGGGAGCCGGGCGATACGCGTCTCACGCTCTCGGAAGAAGACTGGAGCAGGCTGATACTGCTGGCGCACGTGGACAAGGCCAGGGCCTTTGAAGAGTATGCCCGCTTCTACGTGAGATCCAGCGGCCAGACATACCACACGGATCAGTTCCAACTGAGTAACTACGTCGACGGATACCACCGCGCCGTGGATGAGGCGACCGGAGCATCCTGCCCCGGCTCCGAAACGATCACGGAACTCTATGTCCCTATAGTGTGCCTCGAGGCCTTCATGGAGGCCTCAGCGGAAGGACTGCGCGCACAGAACGCGAACGTCATATACGGGACGATACGGCTGATCGAGCCGGACGATGAGACCTTTCTAAACTGGGCGGCCAAGCCTTACGCCTGCATAGTGTTCAACCTGCACCTGGACCACTCGATGGCTGGCATGGAGCGCGGCGAGAAGGCCTTGCGGATGCTGATCGACGTCGCGTTGTCTATGGGCGGCAGCTATTTCCTTACCTACAACCGTTTCGCCAGCGACCACCAACTCAAACGCGCCTATCCGCAGTTTCCGAAATTCCTCGCGCACAAGAGAAAGTTCGATCCCGAAGGCGTGTTCGCCAGCGACTGGTACAAACACTATAGGCACGTCCGATGACGCGGCGACTGTACGGACGGAGGGGCGGTCACGTCGGCAGGTGCAGGGAATGGCGCGCTTGGCGGGATTCGAACCCACGACCTCAGCCTTCGCAGGGCTGCGCTCTATCCTGCTGAGCTACAAGCGCGCGACGGGTTCCCTTTGGCATCAACATGGTGCCGAGGGTGAGATTCGAACTCACACGCCCGCAAGGGCACTACGTCCTGAACGTAGCGCGTCTACCGTTTCGCCACCTCGGCACGCATAGATACACTTTATCAGCATATCCCCCGCAGCGGACCGGCAAGCAATTCGGCGCAGTCATGCAACTCGGCCCGAGCACGCAGCCCGTTCGGCTTGGCGGCCAGTTGTGCCATACGGCGCTTTAAGCTAGGCGGCGGCTGGGTTATTCTGCCCGCGCCACCACTTTCGACCGCATAAGGTCCGCCACGATTTTCAATCGTCTTTCTCTTTCACTATGGACGAACTCAAACACTGGGTCGCCTTCCACCGGGTATCCGGATTGGGGCCTACGCGCTTCGGCAAACTGGAAAACTACTTCGGCAGCATGAAGGATGCTTGGAACTCCGACGAGAGCGAGATGATCCTGGCAGGGCTCGATACGCGTACCGCGCGGGAAGCATCGTTGGCGAAAGAGAGCATCGACCCGGATGGCGAGATGGAGCGGCTGGAACAGGCAGGGGTTGAGGCCATTCACCTACGTTCAGACAATTACCCGCACCGTCTGCGAGAGATCTACGACCCTCCCAGCGTTATCTACGTGAGAGGAGAAATCGCACCTGAGGACGAGCGCGGGGTCGCGGTGGTGGGTACCCGCGGGCCGACCGCTTACGGCCGAGAGATGGCTCGCCGTCTATCCGCCGACCTGGCCGCAGCCGGCGTTTCCGTCTTCAGCGGGCTGGCGCGAGGCATAGACGGCATAGCCCATACCGCCGCCCTCGACGCAGGAGGCCGCACCCTGGCGGTCATGGGCGGGGGCCTTGATCGAATCTATCCTCGAGAGCACAAGTTCCTCGCGTCCCGCATAGTTGACCAAGGGGCCGTAATCTCGGAATATCCGTTGGGATCGAGGCCGCAGGCTCAGCACTTTCCCCGCCGCAATCGAATCATAAGCGGGTTGGCATTGGGCGTGCTGGTCGTGGAGGCCGGTATGAAGTCCGGCGCGTTGCTAACGGTTCGGTGGGCGCTGGATCAGGATCGCGAGGTGTTTGCCGTTCCCGGGCCCGTGATCTCCGAGAAGAGCGCCGGCACGAATTGGCTGATACAGCAAGGAGCCAAACTGGTTGCGGATTGCCAGGACGTGCTTGAGGAACTGAACATTGCCGGTATTGACGGACAATTGAATATGGAGGGCGTTGCCGCGGTGAAGGCCGCTTCAGACAGGGCGGAAGCCGTGCCGGCCGCAGAAATTCCCTCTAACGGTCACGGCATTTCTGATAATAATGAAATAGAAGACCGTATTCTGGCCACTCTTGGAGAGTTGGGCGGGCAGGCTCACGTGGACGACCTCATACGCGCGGCCGGCCTTTCGCCCGGAGAGGTTACGGCCGGGTTGACCGTACTGGAGTTGAAGCAGATGGTTAGCGATGCGGGCGGAATGCAGTTTGTTCTGGCGCCGGCCGGATCGAAAAAGAGAATGAGAAAGCGTCAAGAGATTGTCTAAAACCGAGAATAAAGATCTGGTGATCGTGGAGTCCCCCGCAAAGGCACGCACCGTTGGCCGCTTTCTGGGGGACCGATACGTGGTCAAGGCCTCTATGGGCCACGTTCGCGATCTTCCAAAGGGAAAGATGGGCGTCGACGTAGAACGGGATTTTCATCCCACCTACGTACAGGTGAGAGACCGCCTTTCTGTGATCAAAGACATCCGACAAGCGGCGAGAGGCGCCAAGTCTGTCTTTCTCGCTACCGACCCGGACCGGGAGGGAGAGGCGATATCCTGGCACATAGTAGAGGCCGCGGGGCTGAAGGGCGACCGCCCGGCGCTCAAGCGGGTTGTATTCCATGAAATAACCCGGCCCGCGATATCCGAGGCCTTTCGCGAGCCGCGCACCATAAACATGCAACTCGTCAACGCACAGCAGGCGCGCCGCATCCTCGACCGCATAGTGGGATACCGGCTCAGTCCGGTACTCTGGAGCAAGGTCAGGCGGGGGCTTTCAGCCGGGCGCGTACAATCCGTTGCACTGCGGTTGATCGTTGACAGAGAGCGCGAGATCAAAGCGTTCAAGCCGGTCGAGTACTGGGCGATAGGGGTCGATCTGTCCGACGGCTCCTCACCGCCGTTCAAGGCCGCTCTCCAGAAAGTCCCCGGCGAGAGAGGCAAGGCTCGCATCCCCGACCGCGAGCGCGCCGGTACTGTTACCGCAGACCTGAAGGATGCCGGATACCGGGTAACACAGGTTAAGACGCGCGAGGTGCGTCAGAAGCCGCAGCCGCCGTTTACCACCAGCACCCTTCAACAGGAGGCTGCCAGACGGCTCCGGTTTGGGGCCCAGCGAACGATGCGCGTCGCGCAAACCCTGTACGAAGGCATACAACTGGGCGACGGCGACCCGGTCGGCCTGATCACCTACATGCGTACCGATTCCGTAACCGTTGCGGCCGGCGCGCTCGCTGATGCCAACAAATTCCTCAAGGCCCGGTATGGCCCTGAGTATGCAGGCAGCCCGCGCACCTACCGCACTCGTTCACGCTCGGCGCAGGAGGCCCACGAGGCCATCAGGCCAACGTCCATCAGCCGAACCCCCCAGGACATTCGCTCATATCTGAACAGAGACCAGTTACGTCTTTACGACCTCATATGGAAGCGTATGGCAGCCAGCCAGATGAATGACGGCATCGACGACTCCACCACCGCAGACATATCCGCAGCCTCCCCCAACGGCGAGTACGTAGTCCGGGCCACGGGCCGAGTCGTAAAGTTCGAGGGATTCCGCATCGTGTACGTCGAAGCCAGGGACGATGATGAAGAGGGGGAAAGCCAAAGCAGGTTGCCCAAACTGACCAACGGCCAGCCCCTGTCACTCGTGAAGGTCAACTCCGAGCAGAAATTCACCCAGCCTCCGCCCAGATTCTCTGAGGCCATGCTCATTCGATCATTGGAAGAAAAGGGCATCGGACGACCTAGCACCTACGCCTCCATAGTAGGCACAATCGAACAGAGAGACTACGTTAGCAGGGAGAAGAACCGCTTCAAGCCCACCCAGCTGGGAGAGGTCGTCTCCGACCTGCTGACCAAGAACTTTCCAGACATCATGGACCCAGGTTTCACCTCCGGCATGGAGACGAAACTGGATGAGATAGCCGAGGGCCGAATCGATTGGGTCCCCATGCTGGGGGAGTTCTACGAGCCGTTCGACAAGCAGGTCGAGTACGCCCGCGAACATGCCGAGCGCGTTGACCGCTCCATCTTCTTGGAAGAAAGCGACGAGGTCTGCGAAAAATGCGAGCGGCCGATGGTCATAAGGCCCGGACGATATGGAAAGTTCTTATCTTGCAGCGGATTCCCGGAGTGCCGAAACTCTCGCCCGATCATTATCAGCACAGGCGTCACCTGCCCGGAGTGTGGGCGAGGGGAGTTGTTGCAAAAGAAGAACAAGAAGAAGCGCACGTTCTTCGGATGCTCCGCATACCCGGATTGCGATTTCCTCACAGGACGAAAACCTCTAAAGACCCCATGTCCAGAGTGCGGCGGCCTGCTCACCGCGTTCAGCAGGAATGCAGCGAATTGCGCGAAGTGCAAGTACAGAGGCCCCGAGCCGGAGGTCTCACCCACCGAACAGGCAACGGAGACGGCCGAAGTCTGATCGACAGCGGGTACGGTTTACCGACGTCCCGGCTCGCGCATTTCGAAACGGGCAATACCGCCCTTCTGAATCTGGTGGCCGTATGAACGCTGCCACAACAGACCAGATTCCTGTACGCAGCCTCGGTCAGGCGCTCCAGGGTACGGGGCAGGAGCGCCTCATTGCGGATTACGCCAGAGCATTGCGCTCCGAGCTACAACTCTCGCCCTACACAGTGCGCAACTACCTGACGGATCTTGTTCCTTGGTTCGAGTACCTCGATAAGAAAGAAGCCGACCTTTCGGGCGGCGCTGACAGAAGATTCCTCCGGGGGTACCTCGCGTGGTTGTTGGAAATTGGATACGAGAGGCCAAGCGTAGCCCGCAAGCTCACGGCCCTTCGGCAGTTCTACAAGTACTTGAGGGAATCCGGGCACATTCCGGATGATGACCAACTGAAGCGCGTCTCAGCTCCCCGCCCTGACAGACGCCTGCCCGTAACCGCATCGTTGGAGCAAGTAGAGTTGCTGCTGAGCGAGCCCGATACAAACTCGCCCATGGGGATCAGAGACAGATCGCTCCTCGAGCTGCTATACGCCGCCGGGCTTAGGGTCTCCGAAGCGCACGGGGCAGACGTGCAAGACGTTGACCTTGGAACACGAGAGATAAGGGTTATAGGGAAGGGATCGAAGCAGCGAGTGGCCTTGCTCGGGGAGCCGGCTGAGCGTTGGCTTGGGCGCTACCTGAAACAGGCGCGCCCGACCCTTTCAGGACGCGGCAGCGGATCCGCGCTCTTCCTGAACCGGCACGGCCGCAGGCTCTCGGTGCGCGGCATTCAACAGGTCGTGAAGAAATACGCCCTGCGGGCCGGACTTGACCCTGACTTCCATACTCATACTCTCCGCCACAGTTTCGCTACCCACCTGCTCGACGGGGGCGCAGACTTGCGGGTGGTCCAAGACCTGCTAGGCCACGCCAACCCGGTCACGACACAGATATACACCCACGTCTCCACAGAAAGCGCCCGAAGGGTGTATCTTGCTGCTCATCCTAGGGCCGGCAAGGGGCCCGCACAGAATGAGGCTGGACCATGAAGATAGCTGACGCACACCATCATCTTTGGGACCTGGAAAACCACATCTATCCGTGGCTTCAGGAACCTGTGGAGCACTTTGTCGGCGACTATACCGACATACAGAGAACCTACCTCATAGACGACCTGAGGCGCGATGCTTCTGAATTCGAGCTTGCGAGGTCGGTGCACCTGCAGGCCGAGTACGACCACGCAAATCCCGTGGGCGAGACCGCATGGCTCCAATCCGTGCACGATGACCCGGTTGCCGGGGGACTGCCAAGCGCTGCGGTTGCCTATGCAGACCTCCAGGCGGATGACGTCGAGAACGTACTCGCCCGCCACTGCGAGTACCCCCTGATGCGCGGCATTCGGTACATGCTGAACTATGCCAACGAGACGCGATTCCGGTTTGCTACCCGCAACGGCCTGATGCAGAACCCGGCCTGGCTGAGGGGATACCGGCTGCTCGCGAAGTACGGCCTTTCGTTCGATTGCCAGGTGTGGCCCTGGCAACTGACGGAAGCAGCGATACTCGCCGCCGAAAATCCCGACGTTCCGATCATTCTGAACCACACCGGTATGCCGATCAGGCGCGACCCGGAAGGCATAGAGGAGTGGCGGGATGGGATCAAGGCCCTTGCCGGCAACCCCAACGCCTCCGCGAAGATATCCGGCCTCGGTATGCTGGATCGCCAGTGGAACGCTGAACGAATCAGGCCCTTCGTGCTAGACACCATCGATGCCTTCGGTACCGAACGATGCATGTTTGCCAGCAACTACCCCGTGGACCGGCTGTTCGGCCCATACGGCGAGATCTGGCGCGCCTTCGACGAAATTACCACGGGTTTTTCATCGAAAGAACGCTCTAACCTGTTTCACGATAATGCCGTGCGCATCTACCGGTTGTAGGCTTGTGCTGAACGCCATTCCGCGAGGGGAAGGGATGAATTGGCTGAATACCTGGTCCTGAATGGTCCGAATCTCAACAACCTGGGCAGACGCGCGCCAGAGTACTACGGCTCCACCACTCTGGCCGACGTAGAGGCCAGAGTGCGGGAACGCGCACGGGAACTTGGGACGGAGGTCAGCTTCTTTCAGTCGAACCACGAGGGCGCGATAGTCGACTTCATACAGCAGAGTTCCCCAAGCGCGGTTGGAGTAATCATCAACGCCGGCGCTCTGACACAGGTCGGATACTCGATACTCGACGCCCTTCTGGACGCTGGACTGCCTTTCGTGGAGGTCCACATTTCAAACATCCACGCCCGCGAAGAATTCCGCAGACATTCCGTCTTTGCGCCGTATGCAGCGGGCCAGATTGCAGGGCTGGGCTGGCGCGGTTACGTCTACGCACTGGACTATCTCGCAGCTCAGAACGCCTCGTGAACGCGGCGGCCCACAACTCGGAGCAAAGTGTGGCATTGGCCACTCAACGCAGATTGGAGAGGCTGCGGGCCAAACTCCAAGACAAGCGGCTGGACGCAATCCTCGTTTCAAACAGCGAGAACAGACGCTACCTCTCCGGGTTCATAGGCACCGCGGGTTACCTCTTTATCACAGACTACGAGGCCACCCTCGCCACCGACTTCCGATATACGGAGCAGGCCGAGCAGCAGGCCCCCGGTTTTCAGGTCGAGAGAATTACGGGCAATCCAAACTGGATACCCGCTCTCTGCGACAAGTCCGGCGCCAAGAGCCTCGGATTTGAAGCGGACGACATAACCGTGGCCCAGTTCGAGCGCTTCAAGAAGGCATTCGATGAAAATAACGCGGGAACACGACTGGAGCCCACGGAAGGGCTAACCCGTGACCTGCGCGCTATAAAAGACGAAGGAGAAATGGAACTCCTTTCACGCGCCATACAGATCGGCGATGAGGCCTTCGACGAGGTGGCTGACTCTGTGGAAACCGGCATGACAGAGGCGGAGGTAGCTGCCCAAATCGAGCGTGCCGTCAGGGCACGAGGAGCGGAGTCGATCTCGTTCGATACAATTGTGGCCGCCGGCCCCAACGCCGCTCGACCGCATCACCGCGCGGGTGATACCCCGATACGCGAAGGAGAACCCGTGGTGATCGACATGGGAGCGCGCTATAAGGGCTATTGCAGCGACCTGACGCGCACCATCGTGCTGGGCAAGGCGGACGATAAGACCAAGCGCGTATACGACATCGTTCTCTCCGCCCAGCTCGCCGCCATCGAGATGGTCGAGGCCGGCATGACCGGAGGAGACGCGGACAACCTGGCGCGCAAGGTGATCGAGGAGGCCGGGCATCGAGACGACTTTGGGCATAGCCTGGGGCACGGGGTTGGGCTGGAGGTGCACGAGAACCCGGGTCTTGCTCCCAACGGCAAGGGGGAATTGCAGGATGGGATGGTGTTCACGATCGAGCCCGGTATCTACCTCAAAGGTTGGGGCGGAGTTCGGATCGAGGACGTGGTGGCGCTCGAAAATGGCAAGGCCAGGGTGCTGAGCAAAGCGCGCAAGCGGTCCCCCTGAAGGCCGTCCAAAAAATCCCCTTCAACCTCCGAGCGCGATGCATACTCCACCATACGCCCGCGCATCGACATCCCCCCTTCACCACGCCCGACGACACTACGGTCAGTGACGTGGATCACAGCGGCGACCTCGAAGAGGTTGAAGGCGTGCCGGTCTGCGAAGGTTGCTACGACTGGGAAGTCGGCAACGCACATAGCGAGCAGAGGATAAAGAGATGATCGAACAAACACTGCTTGAAACTCAACGCGGAAAGTATCATCGGTATAAGCCGCCAGTCGTCGTATACGACCCGGACTACCTTCGTAAGCGGAATGCCGATCTGTTCTGGGCGGCTGAGCAGATGGAGCCTCATCGGTACCGGTTTGCCAAGACCATGGCAGATATTCCGCACAGTTATACGTTACAGAGGGAGTGGGATGACCAGAGCGCATACGACCGAGTAGTCAGATACGCGGGTCAGTACGGTGAGAAGACGTGGTTCAGGGGATATTACTATCGTGAGCTCCGGGTCAACGGCTACACGTACTGGGCGATAGGGTACGTTCTGAACCGTCGGCGCATGTTCTACACGTCTCCGTACAGCGACGTCGCCAGCAGGTACTATGCCGAATACAATGGCATACACCCGCGATTTGCAGAGGAGAATCAGCTGGTGAAGCAGGCCATCGGCGAAATCAAGCCATCTGATAGCCTGCTGGACATAGGCAGCGGTACGGGTCGATTCCTCAAACTCTTCCCGGAGGTCGCTTCGCAGCAGTACACAGGGCTTGAGCCGTCGATGATGATGGCAATGGAATTTGCAGCGGCCCACCCAGACTATCACCGCCGGCTTGTGCACTGTACCCTTGACGATTATTTCCCTTGGGACAAGCAGTTCGATGTTATTGTGGCTCTGTTTGGCTCCGGCGAGGCGGTGACTGATATATTCAAACTTCGTCGGATGTTGAAGCCTGGAGGTCGTGCGGTAATCATGCGCTATTCTGCAAGCGGTCCTGCGTTCTGGAAGCAGTACGACTTGGCTGAGCCCAGGGCAAAACTGTATCCCGAGTTGCGGGAAGCCCTTGGGTCTGGTCAGCCTGTGGGCGAGTATTCGCTACACGTCATCGAGTGATGGCCCTATGCGATGGTCAGACCGCTCAGCTGCCCCCTCTCCCTTGCCCCGTAGCGTCACCCGATCCCCCCTTTTGTAGGGACGTTAAGTCGCCCAGGTGACTCTGACTGACGTGGCAACGCACGCTTGTCAGCGCGACGTCGCCAGTAGTCAGGTCCACGTACTAAGCGCGCCTTTACCCCGCCGTTCTGCATTTCAGATCCAGCCGCTGACGGCAACCAAGTTACTGTCGGAGTCTCACTGGTGTGGCCGTGGGCGTAACGGCAGTGGGAATCGGTGTGGCTGTCACCGTGGCCGTTGCGGGCAACGCCTCAGCGACTGCGGTCGATAGAACGTCAATCTGATCCTGCAATCCCATACGAACCGCACCAGACGCTCCTGCCGCATCGCGTCGCCCCGTCTCACAGCCTTGTTCCCACACGAGCTCAAGGAGCCGTTGGATCCAGCCCCTCGCCTGGCTCAGCGCCTCCGTTTGTTCGCTATCATGATTGTTCAACGCCACAGCAGCCAGGAGCCACCGGATAGTTGACCATCTCATCAAGCGAAATCAGGCGGAACATGACCATAGTGCTCGACGGAGAGCTCTACTCGATACTGGACTGGCAGCACCGTCAGGCCCCGAAGGCGCCTCCCACACTCACCATGAGGCTTCGACAGGTACGCACCGGCAACGTATATGAGCGAAAAGTTGCCGGCAACCAGAAGCTTGCGGTGGCCTCGATCGAGTACCGCAATTCACAATTCCTCTACCGCGACGCCGACCTCTTCTACTTCATGGATAGCGAGACTTACGACCAGTTCCCCATATCGGCGGAGTTGCTCGGAGAAAGCGTACGTTACCTCATGGAGGGCGACACCATAGAGGTGATGGTTTATCAGGACAATCCGGTGCAGGTGGAGTTGCCCGCGGCCGTGAACCTGGCTATCGAACACACCGAGCCCGGTTTGAGGGGAGATACCCAGAGCGGCGCGACCAAGCCCGCCACCACGTCGACCGGGTTGACCCTGCGGGTTCCGCTTTTCATCAACCAGGGCGACTTGGTAAAGGTGGATACGCGAACCGGCGAATACCTGGAACGGGCAGGGTAGGGCGCGCACCGGATGGAGCCGTCCGACGCCTGGCGCGAGTCCACCTATACCGTCTCACAAATATCTCGATACCTACGAGAGTATCTCGAATCGAGCCAGGTACTTGCCGACCTCACGGTAACCGGAGAGATCGCGAACCACAGGCAGCCAGGGTCGGGGCACCACTACTTCACTCTCCGGGACGAGACCGCCTCCCTGAACTGCGTGATGTTTCGCACAGGGAGGGGCGGTCAGTACCTCAACAACGGCCTACAGGTCGTCGTTCGCGGGCGAATCTCTCTATACACCGCCCGAGGCAACCTACAAATGTACGTGGAGTCCGCGAGACCCGCAGGTCAGGGAGCCCTTCAGCAGGCCTTCGAGGAGCTAAAGGCCCGGCTGTTGGCCGAGGGGCTGTTCGATGCAGCGCGGAAACGGGAATTGCCGGAATACCCTGCCAGGATTGCGGTGATCACCTCTCCGACTGGGGCGGTCATACGAGATATCGTCCAGGTGCTTACACGTCGCTACCCCCTTGCTGAGGTGGTCTTGATCCCTTCCCAGGTACAAGGCGAGTGGGCCGCTGGAGAACTGGTAGAGGCTTTTCAAGCCCTGAACGAGTGGGGAGAGGCGGACTTGGCAATCCTGGCCAGAGGTGGAGGGTCGCTGGAGGACCTCTGGCCGTTCAACGAGGAGTCCGTGGCCAGGGCGATATTCTCAAGCGCCGTGCCGGTGATCAGCGCCGTGGGCCACGAAACGGACGTGACCATCGCCGACTACGTGGCGGACGTCAGAGCCCCGACCCCCTCCGCCGCCGCCGTGATCGCCTCGCCGGACCGGTCTGAACTGTCGTCAAGGGTGAAAGGCGCGGCAAAGTCTATGGATTCGATCATGGCAAGGCTGCTGAACGACGCTCGAAACATGCTGGATCAGGCCGACGACCGGCTAAGGATCCGCGTGCCGGATACGAGAGAACCAAGGCGTCAGATCGACCAGTTGCTCAGGGCAGCTGGGTTTTCCGTCCTGAGAACGCTTGAGGCGAAGCGCGCCGACTTGCAGGGTCTGCAAGGGCAACTCGCAGCGCTTGGCCCAGCACAGATACTCGCACGCGGTTACGCCATCGTCCGCTCAGAAAATGGGCAACTCGTTGCCAACGCAGGCGACGTTTCAGCCGGCGACTTGCTTACCATTACCTTGAAGGGCGGCGAGATTGAAGCAGAGACTACCCGCACGGTGCGCCGCCCCGGGACCCGCGGCGACTGACACGGTTTCAAAGGCCGCCCAGGATGGACAAGTACAATGTTTGCACGTGAGAAGGGCGCCCGGAAATGACAAACACCGAAAAAAACAGCGATGACGGCGGTGCGAGCCGCTCGAGGACGTTTGAGACCTCGCTACAGGAGCTGGAAGCGTCTGTGCGCCGCCTCGAAGAAGGCAACCTGACGTTGGACGAGGCCACACGCCTCTTCGAAAAAGGCATGCGCTTGGCATCACGATGCAATGAACTCCTGAGCGCTGCTGAACTGAAAGTGAGCCGACTGAAGTCCGGGTTCTCCGACCAGATGAGCTTGGTGCCTGAAGACTTGCAGGCCGACCGTGGAGACGGGTCTGCAGACTAATGAGCCCCCCGCCAGGCATGCATCCCCTCAGCGAGAGAGATTTGGAACCGCAGCAGCCCAAGCCACCGTCACGGCGCCCACTGCGACTGGGCTGGTTTTCGACCGGGCGAGGGGAAGGCTCGCTGGGATTGCTTGCAACCGCGTTGGACGCCATCGACGCCGGACGGCTCGATGCACGAATCGAATTCGTGTTCTGCAATAGGGAGCGCGGTCAGGAGTCCGGTTCCGACCGCTTCATGGACTTCGTGGAATCCAGAGGAATACCGCTCGCGGCCTTCTCCTCCAGGCGATTCCGCCGTGAGCGGAATAACAAGCCGTGGGAATTCCTCAGAGAGGCATTCGACCAGGCTGCCGCAGGAATCCTCGTAGATTATCGACCAGACGCAGTCGTGAGCGCCGGTTACATGCTCATCGCTCCGTTTCTGTGCAAGGTATACCGCATGATCAACGTCCATCCCGCCCTGCCCGATGGGCCCACGGGTATGTGGCAGCAAGTGATATGGGAACTGATAGGCCAAAGGGCGGATCAGTCGGGCGCAATGGTCCACCTTGTGACCGAGGAAGTCGACGGAGGCCCCGTACTGTCCTATTGCTCATACCCGATCCGGGGTCCGGAATTTGACCCGCACCGGGTTGGCATAGAGGAACAGTCCTTGGGTGGACTGAAGTATGGCCCGGGTGAGGATCTGCCGCTATTCCGCAAGATACGGGAGGCGGGCCTTGTACGAGAGCGGGCCCTGCTTGTCGAAACGCTGCGCTCCATGGCCGAGGGCAAAGTCGACTTAGGAGTAGCCGCCTCCGGGCGCCATACTCCACTAAACCTCACGACGGCGGTCGAGGCTGCCCTGAAAGACATCGGATGATGCGGCAGGCTGGAGCGATCCTGCCTGATAGAGATAGCCCGTTAGCATCCGGCCCCAAATAGAAAACAGGCCTGCGTCCTTTCAGACTCAGACCTGTAGATGAAAATAGCCCCCTGGCGGCGACCTATTTTCCCACACCCTTGCAAGTGCAGTATCGTCAGCGCTATGGCGTTTCACTGCCGTGTTCGGGATGGGAACGGGTGGTTCCGCCATGCTCCAACCACCAAGGGACTGGCAAATAACCGCGGCTCCGGCGCCTGGTGTGCGCCGGAGCCCGATGCGCTTGTTTGGTCGCGGGGGCAGGATTCGAACCTGCGACCTTCGGGTTATGAGCCCGACGAGCTGCCACTGCTCCACCCCGCAACGCACACATACCACAACAGTACTTCGTCACTACTTCGGCGGTTGCTTCCGCCATCGTCTTTGGTGTGTGACGAAGACCATTGTACCGATTCCGCAATTTCCGAGCCCATGCAGCGGTTCCTCAATATGGGCCAAGCCCTCGGCCGATTAGTACCGCTCAGCTAAAGACGTTGCCGTCCTTCCACCTGCGGCCTATCTAACCGGTAGTCTCCCGGAGGCCTTACCCCCGGCTTGCGCCGGGGTGGGACACCTCATCTTGGGGTGGGCTTCGCGCTTAGATGCTTTCAGCGCTTATCCCTGCCCGATGTAGCTACCCGGCAATGCGGCTGGCGCCACAACCGGCACACCATTGATCAGTCCACTCCGGTCCTCTCGTACTAGGAGCAGATCCCCTCAAGTGTCCTACGCCCACGGCGGATAGAGACCGAGCTGTCTCACGACGCTCTGAACCCAGCTCGCGTGCCGCTTTAACGGGCGGACAGCCCGACCCTTGGGACCGCCTTCAGCCCCAGGATGCGACGAGCCGACATCGAGGTGCCAAACCTCGCCGTCGATGTGAACTCTTGGGCGAGATAAGCCTGTTATCCCCGGGGTAGCTTTTATCCGTTAAGCTACGGCCCTTCCACTCGGTACCGTAGGATCACTTTGCCCGACTTTCGTCCCTGCTCGACTTGTAGGTCTCGCAGTCAAGCCACCTTATGCCAATGCACTCTACGACTGATTTCCATCCAGCCTGAGGTGACCTTTGGGCGCCTCCGTTACTCTTTAGGAGGCGACCGCCCCAGTCAAACTGCCCACCAGACACTGTCCGCCGATCTCTCGGGGTTAGATCCAAAATCAAGAAAGGGCGGTATTTCAAGGATGACTCCACCCAGGCTAGCGCCCAGATATCTACGTCTCCCGCCTATCCTACACAATTTTGATCCCGAACCAATGTCAAGCTACAGTAAAGCTCCACGGGGTCTTTTTGTCCTGCCGCGGGTAACCCGCATCTTCACGGGTCCTGCAATTTCACCGAGTCCGTCGTTGAGACAGTGCTCAAGTCGTGACGCCTTTCGTGCGGGTCGGAACTTACCCGACAAGGGACTTCGCTACCTTAGGACCGTTATAGTTACGGCCGCCGTTCACCGGGGCTTCGGTTCGGAGCTCTCACCCCTCCCCTTAACCTACCGGCACTGGGCAGGCGTCAGCCCGTATACGTCAGCTTTCGCTTTAGCACGGACCTGTGTTTTTGGTAAACAGTCGCTTGAGCCTGTTATCTGCGGCCACAAGGGCTTTGGGCGCGATGGCTTAATACCCTTGAGGCACCCCTTCTCCCTAAGTTACGGGGTTAATTTGCCGAGTTCCTTAACGACGGTTCTCTCGAACGCCTTGGGGCGCTTACCCCTGTCTACCAGTGTCGGTTTGCGGTACGGACGCTATGGTCCCTCGACTACGAGGCTTTTCTAGGCGGCAAAGGATCAACGCCGTTCCCTGTGGAGTACCACAGAGTTCGCCCGCCCCTCAGCTCAAGCGCACCAGGTATTTTAACCCCCGATGCTCGCCTACGGGCAGGCACACGCCATATCCACTTGGGCATGCGACGTCTACCAATCCGCGTCCCCTCGAAGTCTCAAACGGTAACCATAGCGGGGCTGGAATCTTGACCAGCTGTCCATCGGCTTCGCCCTTAGGCTTCACCTTAGGCCCGCCTAACCCTACGTCGATCAGCGTAGCGTAGGAAACCTTAGACTTTCGGCGTTCTGGATTCTCACCAGAATTGACGCTACTTATGCCGGCATTCTCACTTCCCAGCGCTCCACCGGACCTTACAGTCCGACTTCAAACGCCCTGGGAACGCTCCCCTACCTTCCCAACGGCTTGCGCCGTCAGGAATCGCGGCTTCGGTGTCATGCTTCAGCCCCGTTTATTTTCGGTGCGGGACCCCTTGACCAGTGAGCTATTACGCACTCTTCAAAGGGTGGCTGCTTCTAAGCCAACCTCCTGGCTGTCTGAGCAGTCCCACTCCCTTTCACACTTAGCATGAACTTGGGGACCTTAGCCTGCGATCTGGGCTGTTTCCCTTTCGACAATGGAGCTTATCCTTCACTGTCTCACTCCCGGGGTCCCCTTCACGGTATTCGGAGTTTGGTTGGGGTTGGTAAGCTCACGCCCCCTGACCCATCCAGTGCTCTACCTCCGTGAAGTAACCCCCGAGGCTGCACCTAAATGCATTTCGGGGAGAACCAGCTATCGCCGTGTTCGTTTGGCATTTTACCTCTACCCACAGCTCATCCCATGAATTTGTAACTTCAACGGGTTCGGCCTTCCATCTCGTGTTACCGGGACTTCAGCCTGGCCATGGGTAGCTCACACGGTTTCGGGTCTACTCCACGCGACTAGAACGCCCTGTTCAGACTCGCTTTCGCTTCGGCTTCAGCGCATAGCGCCTTAACCTTGCCACGTAAAGTAACTCGCCGGCTCATTCTTCAATAGGCACACAGTCACCCCGACAAAGCGGAGCTCCTATGGTTTGTAGGCACATGGTTTCAGTTCTCTTTCACCCCCCTCTCGGGGTGCTTTTCACCTTTCCCTCACGGTACTAGTACGCTATCGGTCGCCAAGAGTATTTAGCCTTGGGGGGTGGTCCCCCCGGCTTCCCACAGGATTTCACGTGTCCCGTGGTACTCAGGAACACAGAGCAGGAGTCGCGAATCTTTCGCCTACGGGGCTATCACCCCCTACGGCCAGCCTTTCCAGGAGCTGTTCGGCTAGAAACGCGGTTTCTTACTCCCTTGGGAGATCTGGGGACCTCCCTATACTGCGCCCTACAACACCGTTGGGGCATAGGCCCCAGCCACTAAGTCCCAACGGTTTGGGCTGATCCCCTTTCGCTCGCCACTACTAAGGGAATCTCTCTTGATTTCTCTTCCTCGGGGTACTTAGATGTTTCAGTTCCCCCACTTACCTCTCCGAACGTGCGGAGTGTCCGCCGATTGGCGGACGGGTTACCCCATTCGGGAATCCCCGGCTAAGCTCGCTAGCCAGCTAACCGAGGCTTATCGCAGACTTGCCACGCCCTTCTTCGGCTCTTGGCGCCAAGGCATCCCCCATGTGCCCTTAGTAGCTTGGCCCACATTAAGGAACCAACTACCTGGACTCGGAAAATGCGGAATCGATATTCGGTTGTGAAGGTACAAGACTCCGGCGACCCGTAAACAGGCCGCGCAGAACGCCCCGTAGAAATGGGGCAGACTCTAAATCTTAACCCTAGGGAGGCCTCCGGTCAAGAACCCTCAGAAAGAATCACAGCCAATCCCCGTGCAGCCGGCCGCCGTGACAGGCGCCCTCTAACCCTTCCGCTCGATGCGAGACAGGATGTCTCGTATCTCTGTTAGCAACTCGATCTGATCGCCGCTCGAATCGGATGGGGAAGGACCGGAACTGCCCGGCGTGGATACGCTCTGGGACCCCTTGTAGATCTCGGCGTTGTGCATCACCGCATCCCTGAAGTCGTAGGGATCTACAACGCCCACCATGGCGGCGGTCCCTTGTGCCACTGTCTGCCCGGCCGTCTCGACCGTCACCCCGTAGACCCCGTACCGCCGCATCAAAGGACCCTGCGCCACAGACACGTCGGTCACCCGGTCCAGCGAAAACTGCGTCTGGCTCTGGAAGATCACGCCGCGCCTTATCTCGACGCCCGTTTCGGTCAACTTCAAGGAGTGGTGCGCCATGTATCGAGGCTTGTACCACAACAAGAAGACGATCAGCGAAATCGGTATGAACGGAATCCCCACCACCGTCACTATGTGCCACAGTATTCCGAGCATCATCTGGTAGCCCAGTACCCGAGGATCGATCTCGGCGTTCAGGGTCACCGCTTCATCTGGTCTTTTCTTCATTTCTTACTCCTCATCGCAGGATTGCGCCCCCATCTTAGCGCGTCTATCGGCCCCGCATTCAACGTACCCATTCGGGCGCATCGCCGGTGAAGCGCGCACCGCGCCAGGCGAGCCGCAATCGCGACGAGCTTCGGAATTCGCCCCCCGGCAAGCCGCACCATAGCCGCAACCGGCGCGCTGCTATAATCGGCGCTTTGGGAGGCGGTCTTCACAAAGCCGGGGCGACGCTGCCCCGGTCAGCAGCGCGCGCCTTTGGGATTGGGGCCATGCCCGCTTACGCAGTAATAGGAGCCCAATGGGGCGACGAAGGAAAAGGCAAGATCATCGACTTTCTTGCCGAGGATGCCTCTGTGGTCGTGCGCTACTCCGGAGGCAACAACGCAGGCCACACGGTTATCAACCAGTTCGGCACCTTCAAGTTCCACCTCGCTCCTTCCGGCATCTGTTGGCCGCACACCATGAACGTGATCGGAAACGGCGTGGTTGTAGACCCGGACGTGTTGCTCGACGAAATAGGCATGGCGCAGAGGGCGGGCTTGCCGGGCAAGCTGGGAGTCAGCGACCGAGCCCACCTGATCATGCCCTACCACGTGACTCTCGACGAACTAGAAGAGCGCCGGCGCGGGAAGAGCGCCATAGGGACCACCGGCAGAGGCGTCGGGCCCGCATACGTCGACAAAGTCGGCCGCATGGGTCTGCGCGCCGGAGAACTCCTGGACCCGGAAGACCTATCTTTGAGAATGCCACAGATCGTGGACTTCAAGAATGAGTTGATCACCAAGGTCTACGGCGGCTCCCCGATAGACATCGAGGAAATATTCGAAAAGACCAGCCGCTGGGCCGAGGCTCTCGCTCCATACATAGTGCGGTCAGAGGACATAATCGCAGGCGCGCTTGAGGGCGGGGAGAACGTCATCATGGAAGGCGCCCAGGGAGCGCTGCTCGACATAGACCACGGCACCTACCCCTACGTCACGTCCTCTAACCCCACGGTCGGAGGAACTTTGACCGGCACCGGCGCTGGGCCTCGCAGCTTTGGGGGCGTCACTGGCGTGTTCAAGGCCTACTGCACACGAGTGGGAAGCGGCCCGTTCCCCACGGAGCTGGAGGACGAGACAGGCGAGTTGATCAGGAACAAGGCCGGGGAGTTCGGGGCCACCACAGGCCGCCCCAGACGATGCGGATGGTTCGATGCCGTCGCAGGCCGCTACTCAGTACGAGTCAACGGATTCGACTCCATGATCATAACCAGATTGGACATACTCGACGGATTCGACTCCATAAAGGTATGCACCGCATACGAACTGGACCATAAGGAGATCGACAGATTTCCGGTCGACTCCGTGCTGCTCGACCGATGCCGGCCCATCTACGAGGAGGTGCCAGGCTGGCAGGGATCCTCCGCCGGGCTGACGCAGGCCTCACAACTTCCGCCTGGGGCCATGGCCTTCGTGCGCCGGCTGGAAGAACTGCTGGGAATCCCCGCGAGCATCATCTCGACCGGCCCAAAGCGCGAGGAGGCCATAGTACTGCGCTCGCTCATGCAATGACACGCCGACAGCCGCCTCTTTAGGCACAAGTCAACAATTCTCCAGTTCGCTCGTCGTGCGCGCTTTCAGCAGTGACTCCAGGGTCGCGTAGCGCCAACCCTGCGTGTACGCCATCCTCTTCCCGTTCTTGTCTATCATGTCGTTGTCTATAGGTTCTCCCAAGTCTATAGTCTCGCTATCGTCCGGCCCGCTCAGAAACACAACCTTGTGAGGCGTGGAGAACTCGAAATGCTGTAAATCGCCTCCGAGATGAATCTTCTTATGCAATTCCTCAGCGAACTTCTTCTGATCCCCCTCAAGAAAATAGATTTCGCTTTGCCGCGCAACGATAATAGACTCGATAGGCTCGACCTCTAAATTGATTTTGGCCACTTTCGGCTGGATTTTTCCATCCGCGTAGAACGCCACGTAGCCGGAAGGTCGGAATTCACGATGAGTTTGGCATGTGTAGACGCCGTATTTTTTGTACACCTCCCATGCAGCCCTACCTGCGGCAACCACTAAGACTCTGGAACTGGCTGGGATTGGCAGCCCATCGCTATGAAGCATCGAAATGAACCCCTCTCTGCAAGAATGCATCTCTCCGAAGGAAGCGAGTCCTCATCACCAAGGATCTTTCCTATGGCCTAGGAAAGAGTATCCACGTTCGGTCATACAACCCGCCCTGGTAGGCCTTTTGGCCTATCGGCATCCAGGGTGATCATAGCAAAATTTCGCCCTCACCCCTGCCGACCCCCTTAGTGCAAGCACGTCTCGATCAATCAAACCACAATCGCTCGGCGGTGCCGCCCAAAATAGCCGCCTGTTCGCCGGACGACAACCCCAAGCATTCCTGAAACACTTCCAGGTGCTGAGCGTACGTCGCCTTGGGACACCACAGCTCCGTGGGATAATCCGATCCCCAAACGCATCGATCCGGCCCGTAAGCGTCGATGAAGCGGCGACAAGCCCCGTGCATGTCCGCAAATGGAAACTCCTCCGCCGAGCCAGTCGGCAGGAACGTCAGCTTGGCGTACAGGTTGGGAAAAGACGCCAGCTGTGACACCCACTCGACCTTGTCCCCAAAGTCCGGCCCCGCTCCTAGCGCCAGACAATGGTCCAATACAAAGCGGCAGGCCGGGAAGTCGGCCAATATCCCTGACAATTCAGACGCCCAACGCAACTCTCCGATCAGAACGTTCACCGTAATGCCAAGCTCGCACGCGGCCGCTATCAAACGCCGATTGCCGGGATTGTCGTAGCCTCGCACCCCGGCCTCGTACGTTCTCAGAGCCCGCGCGTTCGCACTCTCGACCAGAGCGAACAACACGTCCGGGCTGTGCGGGTCCTCGGGGTCCAGCGTCACGACCGACCGAGCCCAATCGCCCGATACCGCCCCGGTGTCTCGCACAAAGGTGTTGTCCCAGCCGTAGAAGGTGCTGGTCTGCACGAGCATCGCTCTGTCCACCCCAGCCGCGCGCATACGGGCCTGCAGCCCCTCCGGCGTACCTGTGCCGGCCGGCGGACGGAGAGGATCCTCTATCGACGGGTAAGCCGCCTCGTCTTCGGAATAGATGTGTGCGTGTGTATCGATAATCATGGGTGAGCCTCGCACTATCGCTATGGCCGCCGCCAGACGTTAGCATTGCACGACCTCGAACTAACGCCGCGCAACCTTCCGGGAGTATCGGATCATATCCGCAGGGGGCCACACGTGCAGGACATCTTCGACCACATAGAAGGCCACCTCGATGAAAGCATCCAACTGTTGACGGAGCTCGTCCGACAGCCCAGCGTTTCCTCCCAGGGAATCGGCTTCGACAAGGCCCCCGGCTTGGTAAAGAGCATGTTCGAGGCCCATGGCATGGAGGTCGAAATTATTCCCGTACCCAACGACGGCCCTCCCGTGGTGTTGGGAAGCTCCGATGGAGAGTCCAACAACACACTGCTCTTCTACACACACTATGACGTGCAACCCACCGATCCCCTTGAACTATGGGAGTCCGACCCGTTCGAACCGGAACGCCGGGGCGACCGGCTGTTCGGTAGGGGAATGTCCGACGACAAGGGAAACATAGCCGCTCGCCTGGCCGCCATACGGGCATTCAAAGACGTGCGCGGAAAACTGCCTTGCAACCTCAAATTCCTCTCTGAGGGAGAGGAGGAGATCGGCAGCCGAAACCTCCGTCCCGTCATAGAGCAACGAGGCGAAGACTTCAAGGCAGACGCATGCATCTGGGAGGGAGGGGGACGAAACCTCAACAACGATCCGTTCATGTATCAGGGACTGAAGGGCATACTGACCATCGAACTCCGCAACCGGCAGCTGAGCGGTGACGCTCATTCCTCCCTCGCCGCCATACTGCCGTCCGCCGCATGGAGGCTGATTCACGCCCTCGCAACCATTCGGGATGCAGACGAGCGCATCCTCGTACCCGGCTTCTACGATGCCGTGAAGCCGCCATCCCCGAGCGAGTTGGAAGCCGCCGCGAAATTGCCCGACCAGAGCCGCAGTTGGAGGGAAACCTTCGGAGCCGGCCGTTTCGTAGGAAACGCTGATACCGAGTCGCTAGAGACCAATCTGCTATTCCATCCCACCGCCAACGTCGCAGGACTGGCCTGCGGATACACCGGACAGGGAATGAAGACCGTCTTGCCTGACCAAGCGTCGGCAAAGATGGATTTTCGCCTGGTGCCAGACCAACGCCCCAGAGACATATTCCAGAAGATACGCACACACCTGGACGCTAAGGGCTTCGGAGACGTGGAGGTTGAGTTGATGGGCGCGGTCAACCCGGCGCGCACCGAAATAGATTCACCCTGGGTGCAACTCGTGGCGGAAACCGCGCGGGAGGTTTACGGGCGCCAACCGGTGATCGCGCCTAACATGCCCGGCACCGGCCCATGGTACGACTTTGGAGTAACGCTCGACATGCCGATCTCCACCAGCGGCGTGGACCACCCATCCCACAGGATACACGCCCCAAATGAGAACATCGCCATCGAAGATTTCCTGCTCGGCGCAAAGCACGCGGCATTGATAATGGAACGCTTTGGAGAGAAGGGGCCGGGACACCGAACTTCTTCCACAGAATAGAAAAGCCCCGGACCAGGCAAGACGGCCGCGGCCGCCCGCGTCTAACGTAACGCGCACAGCCGCCTTGTAAATCACGGCCACGCACAGGGAGCGCCATCCGAATGAATCAGAATGCCCAAAGCCAAACCGTTGCCGAGGGGACTCTACTATGGGAGCCAAACGGTGAACGCATCGAGAATGCAAGGGTCACCCGATTCCTGCGCTGGATGGAAGAGAAAAAGAATCTACGTTTTTCCTCTTACCAGGAACTCTGGAAGTGGTCGACCGAGGATCTGGAAGGTTTCTGGGGATCGCTGTGGGAGTACTTCGGCATAAAGGCCCACAGCCCATACTCACGCGTCCTTGCGGACCGGAGTATGCCCGGAGCGCGCTGGTTCCCCGGAGCAACGCTCAACTACGCCGAGCACGCCCTCGCCAGGCGAGACCAACACCCGGCGATCATCAGCAAATCAGAATTGCGGCCACTTTCCACCCTCACTTTTGGCGACCTATACGGACAAGTTGCCTCCGTAGCAGCCGCGCTCCGCTCAATGGGCGTCGGAAAGGGAGACAGGGTGGTGGGCTACATGCCCAACATCGAAGAAACCGTCGTGGCCGGCCTGGCCGCCGCGAGCATCGGAGCCATATGGGCTAGTTGCGCACCCGAATTTGGTGAACGAAGCGTCATAGAGAGATTCCAGCAAATCGGGCCCAAGGTCCTCTTTGCAACCGACGGATACCGCTTCGGCGGAAAGGACTACTCGCGCATAAACGCAGTCGCAGAAATATGCCGAAACGTCCCGGAGTTGAAGCGCGTAGTGGTGACCCCCTACGTCGAACCCAGGCCAGCGCTCGACCAACTGCCCAACGCAGTACTGTGGCAGGACCTGCAGACCGAGGCCCCGGATCTGGTCTTCGAACCCGTACCCTTTGACCACCCCCTATGGGTTCTATTCTCTTCCGGCACGACCGGCCCGCCAAAGCCCATCGTCCACGGCCACGGCGGAGTGATCCTGGAACACCTCAAGTGCATAGAGTTGCACTTCGACTTGGACCGCAACGACCGGCTCTTCTGGTTCACCACCACCGGATGGATGATGTGGAACTTCGTGATGAGCGGGTTGATACAGGGCATGACCATCATCCTGTACGACGGCAACCCCTTGTACCCCGACATAGGCACCCTCTGGCGACTTGCGCAGGACGCACGCGCAACCTACTACGGGGCCAGCGCACCCTTCATACACGCCTGCATGAAAGACGGTATACGGCCCGGTAGAAAATTCGACCTCAGCAGGCTGAAGGGTTTGGCTTCCACCGGGGCCCCACTGTCCCCGGAAGGTTTCCAGTGGGTATATGAAAATATCGGCCCGGACATTCACCTCGGTTCATACTGCGGAGGCACCGACATATGCACCGGATTCCTTGGACCCGTGCCCCTGCTGCCCGTTCATGCCGGCGAAATTCAGGCCGCATGCCTGGGGGCGCGAGCCGAAGCCCTCGACGCCGAAGGCCAGCCGGTGGTGAACGAGGTAGGTGAGTTGGCCTTGACCGCACCAATGCCCTCCATGCCACTGTACTTTTGGAATGATCCCGACGGAGAGCGCTACCGGCAGAGTTACTTCGACCACTTCCCGGGCGTCTGGAGGCACGGCGACTGGACGAAGAAGACCGAGCGATCTTCCTTTGTCGTTTATGGACGCTCCGACTCCACACTCAACCGATCAGGAGTGCGCATGGGAGCCAGCGAGTTCTACCGCGTCGTCGAGGAACTGGAAGAAGTACAGGACAGCATGATCATAGATACCGGACACAGCGGAAAGCCTGGCCGCTTGTTGCTGTTCCTACAGCTGAGGAAGGGAGATGAACTGGATCACGACCTGCGCAGCCGGATAATCTCGAAGATACGCCGGCAAATCTCCCCCCGGCACTCGCCGGACGAAATATACGCAGTCCCGGAAGTCCCCAAGACCATCAATGACAAGAAGATGGAAGTCCCGGTCAAGAGAATCCTTGCAGGGCATGAAGAGCGGAAAGTTATAAACCGGGACGCCATGGCAAACCCGGACTCCCTGGAATTCTTCTACAAACTAGCCCCACGGCTGAACAGGTGACTTGAAACCCGTTTCCACACTGCCTCTTGGAGTCCTCCTACCGCCCGGAGAGTCTCCAGGAGCGCTCCCCTCATCTGGGCGTTCCCGCCCAGCTCCGGCGCTTGAGGCGGTATGCGCTCTGCGGTTTAACCAAGTGCGGCTGTGAAGTATAGTGAGGACGCGCCGGAGAAATTGGCAGGAAGGAGATGATCATGAGTTTGCTTAAAAGTCTGCTTCAGAGTCTGGCAGGGGTATACCTGATCGTGGCCGCGGTGGCGGTGACCGTCAACTTCATAGCCCAGCCGATATACGATCCAGAGATAGAGGGCTTGGGCCGCACTACATGGCAGATCATCAACCCCGCCATGGTTGCTGCCGCGGTTGTCGCCATAATCGCAGCCTTGCCGCGAAAGCTCAAGGCCGATGCAGCCGCTGATGCAGGTCAATGGGAATACTTCAACGCCAACTTCAGCTACTTCGCAACCGTAGCGATGTCCCTCACCCTCCTTTGGAACTGGGTCGACACACAGTGGGGCCATGGAGGACACGGGATGATGTGGGTCATCATAAACGTGGCATTCGTTCTTCTGATGAGCTCCATCGGTTCCCGCTTGCTGCGCGAATTGGAGGATCATAGCTCATAGAGAATCCTGCATAAGGGTAGGCAAGTGAAGCGGGCCATCAGCAGCGCAGACTTCCACCGGCCATAGGTGAAGTATTATTGCTTCGCCAGCCCCTACCTGCTCAGCTGCGAGACCTGTGGCAAGTCCTTCACCACCGCCGAGGCCGAGAGCGGCAAGTACACCTACCACCCCTAGCCCACCAAGTTCAACAGCGACGGAAAGGCAGCAGCCCCACGCCAATCTCCTTGGCGTCTACTCCGTACCTACGCCGCAGGACAGTCCCGTCATCTAGGTGGCGGAGACGCCGCAGAGCTCGCCCCCAACTGCCGAGTTATGACTACAAAACACGTTGGTGGAGCTGGGGGGACTCGAACCCCCGACTTCCTCAATGCCATTGAGGCGCTCTCCCAACTGAGCTACAGCCCCATACGCGCCGGCCTGCTGATTGGGAAAGGCCGCCCGATGCACTGTGACCCGACCGGGTACAGGCACAGCGGCCAAGTCCGGCAGCCAAACGAATGGTAACATGCCTCCTGCCGAATCACGTATGAGAGTATGAGCTAGGATATCCCCGCTGCTATGCGCTTAAGGGTACAATCGCCGGATACTTACAGACTCGTCCAAGCATGGCTGGGTCAAGTAAGATGGAATCGGTTCGACAGCTGCCCACCACCTTACCGCGCTGGCCAGGTATCCAGGCCAATGAGGCTGGGGGATCACAGGACCGAGGAGGTCATGTTCAATGAGTATTAGTACCGAGCGAGCAAATGGAGCCTTGATCGCAAAGGCCGAGGGTCGGGTTGACGGCGCCAATGCCCGCGAGTTCCAGGATGATTTGGAAGCCGTCATTGGCCCAGCCGACAAACTGGTGCTCCTCGATCTTGAGAACCTTTCCTACATCAGCAGTGCAGGGCTGCGCGTCATCCTGCTGGTTGCTAGGACTCTACAGAAGCAGAAGGCCACCTTGGCAGTTTGCTCTCTCTCGAGTTCGATCCGGGAAGTTTTCGAGATCAGCGGTTTTGACAAGATCATTCCCGTCCACGATTCCCGCGAGGATGCGATGGCCAAGCTTGGAGGCTGACGTCGTTCTGTTTAATGCGTCCTGAATCTCTCCCGACAGACGACGCGGGCAGGATGGATATGCCCCCTGCAACCGGGCTAGAACGGACGAGGTGAGAGCATGGAACGTGCATTCAAAATACTGGTAGTAGATGACGAGCCCGACCTGGAGCCGCTCATGCTGCAGCGCATGCGGCGAAGCATCCGGCGCGGCCAGTACCAATTCGTCTTCGCTGGCAACGGAGTACAAGCGCTTGAGCGCCTACGCGAAGACGAGGAAATCGACATGGTGCTGTCCGACATCAACATGCCGGAAATGGACGGCCTGACGCTGCTCCAGCAAATACCCAAGGTAGACCCCAACATCCGCTCGGTGATCATCTCCGCCTACGGAGACATGAAGAACATCCGCACGGCCATGAACCGAGGGGCATTCGACTTCGTCACAAAGCCCCTGGATTTCAACGATCTTCGGGTCACTATCGACCGCACTGTCAAACATCTCCTGGAGTGGCGAGGAGCGCTTTCAGCACGAGACCGGCTGGTGGCCTTGCAGAACGAGCTTGACATGGCCAGCAAGATGCAGCAGTCGATACTGCCAACAGTCTTTCCGGAGGGGGTCGGTTACCAGGTTTCCGGAAGTATGGAGCCTGCTCGCAGCGTTGGCGGAGACTTCTACGACGTGTTGCAACTCAGTAACGACCGCATCGGTCTCGCCGTGGCTGACGTATCAGACAAGGGAGTGCCCGCGGCCCTGTTCATGATGTCCAGCCGGACTCTCCTCAAAGGGTCCGCCATTGGCTGCGAAAAACCTGGCGATGCACTACACGAGGTAAACGACCTGCTTAACGAGGATAACGAGACGGCGATGTTCGTCACCATGGTGTACGGCGTGTACGACCCGGCCAACGGCAAGCTGACCTACGCTAACGGAGGACACAACTCCCCTCTGCTCGTTCGGGCTGACGGAAGCTCCGAACTGCTCCCTCTGACCGGCGGAGTTGCCCTTGGACTGGTTCCAGACCTGGAATACCACCAGGAAACGACCACTCTTGCACCTGGGGAATTCGTCATTTTCTACACTGACGGGGTGACGGAGGCCATGAATGAGGCCGAGGAGGAATTCGGCGTAGAACGCTTGCAGAATATCTTTGCAGAGTCTCCCCCGGATAACGCCCAAGGGGTCAATAAGGCGATCCTGGAAACAGTGAACAAGTTTGCCGGGAATGCCTCACAGTCCGATGACATAACCTGCCTTACGTTACAGCGCGGCAAGATGAGGTCGTGAGACGTGAGAGAGGAACTGTGCCTGAAGATCAATAACCGCTCCGATTATCTTGAGCGCGTCTTCACCACCGTGGATGATCTCGGGTCCCGGGAGAACTGGCCGCCGGGCGTAGTGTTCAAGGTGAGACTTGCACTTGAGGAGTTGGGAATCAACACCATCGAATACGGCTTCTACAAGGATACGCACGAGATACAGATTACGTTCACCTCCGATGAGGACACCGTGACGATAGAGTTCAGGGACGATGGGCGTCCTTTCGATCCCACGAGCGAAGCACCTCTACCCGACGTGGACGCCGCAATTGAAGACCGGCCAATGGGCGGACAGGGAATTCATCTGGTTAGCTCGATGATGAACCACGTAAGCTACCGACAAGAGAATGGCATGAACTGTCTTACCATGACGACGAGTCGGACCAAGTAGCATGGATGCGTACCGTACGCGGGGCTCCGGTTCTCGACGTCGGGCGGGCGGCTAAGAGGTCTTGATGGCGATAAGCGAAATTCTCATCCTCTCCAGAGGTCTTACCGCCGGGATTGGATCGCAAATCCCCGTTCATCTCCCGCAGGGCTGACACGGTATAGCCGAGGGATATTCTTAAACTCCGCGCAGGATGGCAGCAAAGTGGCCGGTACTACAGGAACACTGTTCGGTTCTCCAGTAAACCCTTTGGGAACGGCGTACCGGTTGGGCGTCGTGCGAAGGTCTCTGGTCGTCTTTGCGCTGACCGCCGCGGTCATTGCGATGGCTGCCAGTCTGGCCGGATGCTCTTCTTCCGGCTCAGGCAACGATGGGGGCGCGGAGCCCGCCTCCACCCCTGAGGACACTGTACCGCCTGCAGAAACGGCCTCTCCGGCGCGGGAGCCAGGCATCTCCCAAGATCGCGTGCTCTTCGGGCAGTCCGCCGCCTTCAGCGGTCCGGCCCAAGAGCTTGGAAGGAACATGCGGTTGGGAATCGAGGCGGCCTTCCACGAGGTTAATCAGCGCGGCGGCGTACATGGGCGACGCCTGGATCTCGTATCCCGCGACGATGCCTACGAACCTGAGGCGGCCATTGCGAACACCCTGCATCTGATAGATCAGGAAGGCGTCTTTGCGCTGATAGGAGCGGTGGGTACGCCTACGTCTCGCTCTGCCACTCCGGTCGCCTCGGACGCAGGCGTCCCATACATAGCCCCATTTACCGGAGCCGCTTTCCTGCGAGACAGTCAATGGCAGAACGTGATCAACCTCAGGGCCTCCTACTACCAGGAGACCGAGGAGATGGTCGCTCGTTTGGTCGGCGATCTGGGGGCGGAACGCATAGCGGTGATGTACCAGGACGACTCTTTTGGCCGGGCCGGTTACCGGGGAGTGCGGGGCGCCTTGGAGCGACGGGGCATGGAACCGGTCTCCATCGGCGTGTATCCGCGCAACACGACTGCCGTCAAGAGCGGCCTGCTCGACCTGCAACGGGGTGACCCCCAAGCGGTGATCCTGGTGGGCGCGTACCAGCCTGTAGCGGCTTTGATCGCCTGGGCCAAGAAGCTGGACGTGGACGCAGTCTTCATGACTGTATCCTTTGTTGGCAGCAACGCGCTAGCGAAGGAATTGGGAGCCGCCGGCCCCGGAGTGTTCGTAACCCAAGTGGTCCCTTTCCCCTTGGATGAAGAGGTCCCCATAGTGTCGGCGTACCATAGAGCGCTGTCGGCCTACGAGCCCGACGCCGTACCAGGCTTTGTCTCTTTGGAGGGTTATCTCGCCGGACGGTTGGCGATAAAGGGCCTCGACAACTGTGGCAGCGAGGTGAGCCGCGCCTGCTTCCTGGACGGGGTGCGCAACGCCGGAGTCATAGACATAGAGGGGTTCGAACTACGTTACGGAGCTGATGACAACCAGGGATCTGACGCTGTATTCCTGACGGTGATAGGCCAGGATGGGCAATACAGACCCGCCAGTACGCTTTTGGACGTGGGCCCATGAGTGACCAGCCAAAGCGCACCACGCCATACGATGATGAGTCCAGCGCCAACATCCTGGCGTCTGTCAGAGGCTGGATAAAGCCTCTACAGACTCATCCCCATGACGAGGATGCTCTTGAACGCGAGCCCATGCGCCGCCCTTGGCTAACGCGTCTTACCCTTACCGCGAGCCGCTTCCGCATCTCGACGCAGATGTACATCGGAATCGGCGGGGTCGTGCTGCTAGCCATCGCGGCAAGCCTGGTCGGCTGGTTCTCATTCACTCGTGTAGGAACGGTGCAGAGCCAGGTGAATGAAGGCAGGGTACCTGAGGTTGTGGCGGCTTTTGGCGCTGCACAGTTCAGCCGGGCGCTGGTGGCCGCTGCTCCACGTCTGACGGCGGCCGTCACTCTTGAAGATTTTGAACAGGTTTCAGCCAACATCGATCAATCTTACGCAGCTTTTGAGGAACAGTTGGCGGTGCTGGGGCGCAGCGGTTCGGGTGACGAGCGTTTTGAGCGCATACGGGCCCTTGCTGACAAACTCATCCAGAACATCGAGGCCGTAAAGGATGAAAAGTCCAGACTCTTCGAACTTGCTGACCGCAGAGTGGTTTTGGGCGCTGAACTTGCCGACCTGCGCTTCCGCCTCGATGACGTCTTGCTTCCCGCCATTGACGACCAGCTTTTTTATACGCTAACCGGCTACCGAGATATCGATGAGCAGCCGAGCCCGCGGTCCGTCCACTTTTCCGAGTCTGAACTTGAGCGTTACCGCTACCTCGCGGAGTTGCAGGCCGATGCAAACATAGCCACGCAGTTGCTGGCCAGCGCCTTCAGTTTGTCGTCGGCTTCTTCCATAGAGCCTCTGGTGGAGCGTTTCGAGGCGGCAGAGAGCCGCATCGAGCGCAGCCTCTCCGGCCTGGAAGAGTCCACGTTACGCAGCGAACTCACCGTGATCTTTGCACAGTTGTTCGAACTGGGCGGAGGCGAGCAAAGCGGATTCAATCTACTCGCCTCGGAGTTGAGGCTTGCCACTCACCAGGAAAGGCTGCTGACACAGAATGAGGACATCGAAGTGGAAATGGTCGCGGAGATGGACACACTGGTGGGAGCCTCACAGGCCGGTGTGCAAGAGGCCACCCTTGCCTCGGACCAAGCCATACTGGCGGGGCGCACCTTTCTATTGGCGATCAGCGGAGTCACCATAGGCGGGGCCGTTCTAGCATGGTTCTTCGTGGGCCAGGTGCTGACGCGCCGCCTGGAACGTCTTTCGAACTGGATGCGGCGCATGGCCGGGGGTGACCTGGAGGCTACCGCCAGGATCGAGGGACGCGACGAGGTCGCAGACATGGCGGCCGCGCTGGAGGTCTTTCGCCGGCACGCGGTGGAAGTCCAGCGTCTTAACCTGGTAGAGAAGCTGGCGACTGACCTTCAGGATAAGAACGATCAGCTTGAAGTGGTACTTGGGGACTTGCGCCGGGCACAGGACCAGATCGTCACACGGGAGAAACTGGCGGCGCTGGGTCAGCTGACCGCAGGGGTGGCCCACGAAATCAGAAATCCGTTGAACTTCGTAAAGAACTTCTCGGAAGTATCCGAGGAGCTGCTTGTAGAACTACAGGAGACCCTTGACGAAGGCGGCAAGGAATTGAATGAGGACCAACATTCGCTCATTCAAGAGATATCGGAAGACCTAACCGGCAATCTCGAGCGCATCCGTTCGCACGGCGACCGCGCCAACCGCATCGTTCACGACATGCTGATGATGGGCAGGGACACCGGTTCGTGGCAGGTTACGAACATCAACAACCTCCTCGACGAGCACGCTCGCCTCGCGTACCACAGCGCGCGCGCCACCGATCCGAACTTCCAACTGGAGCTAAAACAGAACCTCGATCCAAACGTGGGCGAGATCAACGTGATTCCCCGGGACTTGGGTCGCGTCTTTTTGAACATCGTGGGCAACGCCTGCGACGCCACCGATGACAAGCGCCGAGCCATCACAGACGGCGAGCCGTACACCCCGACTATTTGGCTCGCCACCCAACTTGGAGAGGAAGGCGTTGACATCCGAATCCGGGACAACGGCAACGGCATTCCGCCTGAAGTGGCGGACAAGATATTCAATCCCTTCTTCACCACCAAGCCCACGGATCGAGGCACCGGGCTAGGCCTTGCAATATCCAGCGATATCGTAAGGCAGCATGGTGGTGCTATCATGGTCAACTCCGAGCCCGGCCAGTACACTGAGATGGTGATTGAACTGCCCTTGGAACCGTCGCAGGAGTCTCTTGCCGAGCCGGAGGAAGAAGGCGACGAAATGGCTGACGAACCTTCCGAAGCGCTGCGGTCCTGACCAGAAAATCGGAAAAGGCGGACGTATACCAAGATTCTCGCACTCGCTCAAGGCTATCCGCTCAGGCGGCGTTCGAGTTTTTGAGTCAAGACTGAACACCACGATGCAAAAATCTACGGCGATGGACTTCAACAGATACAGTCTCGATCCGTCCACGTATGACGAGATGTTTCTACCGAACGGCGAACCTAGGGAACACAGCCGCCGACTGCACGAGACTCTCACAAACCTCTCCGCCGAGGATCTAGGCAACATCCAGGAGAGGGTTACGCGCTCGTTCTCGAATGAAGGTATCTCCTTCACCGTGTACGGAGACGAGGAGGGTGCGGAACGGATCATTCCGGTGGATTGCATACCCCGGGTATTGTCAGGCGCGGAGTGGCAGCATCTCGAATCCGGCCTGACCCAACGCCTCGGGGCACTGAACATGTTCCTGGAGGACGTCTACAACGAGGCGCGGATCATTGCCGACGGAGTGATTCCGGTGGACGTGGTGCTAGGCTGTCCACAGTACCGCGTTGAAATGCGCGGGTTCTCGGCCCCTCACGGTGTTTGGGTCACCATCTGCGGCACCGACATCGTGCGCACCAACGACGGCTTCCGCGTGCTTGAGGACAACCTGCGGGTGCCTTCCGGAGTGTCCTACATGATAGCCAACCGGAAGGCTGTCAAGGCCAGCCTGCGCATTCTGTATCGGGGTTCCCAAGTCCGGGAGGTGGAGAATTACGGGCGTTTGCTGTTGGACTGCTTACGTGAACTCGCTCCTAGGGACTATTCGGACCCTACGATTGCACTGCTTACCCCCGGCGTTTACAACTCGTCTTTCTATGAGCACATGTTTCTGGCCCGCGAACTGGGAGCTGAACTCGTCGAGGGCCGCGATCTGCTGGTCAATAATGGCTTCGTCTATATGCGCACCACAGACGGACTGCGGCGCGTGGACGTGATCTACCGACGCGTGAATGACGAATTTCTCGACCCCCTCGCGTTTCGCCCCGACTCTATGCTAGGCGTGCCCGGTCTCCTGCACGCTTATAAGCTGGGCAACGTCACCTTGGCTAACGCACCGGGCACCGGCGTCGCAGATGACAAGAGCGTGTACGCCTACGTGCCCGACATGATCCGATACTACCTGTCCGAGGAACCGATTCTGGCCAACGTAGAGACCTACCTCTGTCGTCGGCCCGATGAGTTGGAATATACGCTGGACAACCTCGACAAGCTGGTGGTCAAGCGAGTGGGCGAGTCCGGGGGCTATGGCATGTTGGTTGGACCGCATGCGACTCCCCAGGAGCGCGATGAGTATGCCAAGCAGGTACGCGCCAACCCGGCCGACTTCATCTCCCAACCGACGCTGGCGCTATCGCGCGCGCCGTGCCTTATCGAAGGCGATTTTGAACCCCGCCATGTGGACCTGCGCCCGTTTGTGCTAAGAGGCCGAGAGACCCGTATCGTCCCCGGGGCCTTCTGCAGGGTCGCGCTGCGCCGAGGCAGCTTGGTGGTGAACTCCAGCCAAGGCGGGGGCGGCAAGGATCTCTGGGTGTTGGAGGACTGACTCGTATGCTTGCCCGAAGTGCCCAAGGCCTCTACTGGATGGGCCGCTACCTCGAACGTGCGGAGCATCTATGCCGCCTGCTGAGATTGCAGACGGAGGCTCTCGTGGACCGGCCCATCCGGGAAATTCACTTTGGATGGAGCCGCATCTACCGCAGCATGAACCGTCAGCCGCCTGGCGGCAGTCTGGACTTTTCCGGTAGCGACGATTTCACGCTGGCCGATTCCTATACCCTTGCGGACGACCTCACGTTCGAGCGCATAAATCCCGGATCGGTTTGGAACTGTTTCGCTCAAGGTCGGGAGAACGCCCGCCAAATGCGCCACTGCATCAGCGCGGAGATGTGGACCTGTCTGAACCTGACCTATCTGCGGCTTCAGAACCTGGAGGTCTTTGACATCTGGAGACCATCGCCGGAGAGCTTCTACGCTGAGACCGCGGGAAACATCGACACCTTCATCGGAGTGGCCGAGGCCACCATGTATCGCGATGAGGGCTGGAGCTTCATGCAGCTTGGGCGTTACATCGAGCGCTCCCAACTGTCAGTGTCGTTGCTCTTAGCCCAACTTGACGAGGAGAAACTCACCGATGAGGAGACCGACGAGGATTGGGCAAGCCTCTTACGAGTTCGTCACGCGATCGAGGCGTACAACCGTACTTACAGCGTAGAAGTCCATCCGAACCAGGTGCTGGATCTGCTGGTCACGGACCCCCTGCTACCGAGCTCACTATGCCGATGCCTGGACATCGCGGCATCGGAGTTGGCCAGCATTGGGCATGGCCCAAACGCTCCCGCCAGCGGCGCAGCGCAACGTCTGGCGGGACGAATGGTCGCGTTGATAAATTACGACTGGCCAGACAGGGAAGACCACCGGGCGCTCCTTGAACAGGTGAGCAAGTACTGTAGGGAACTTCATGATCTCGTGACCGCCACCTACTTCGATTACTCTGCTGAAGACTCCCCTGTACGCTGAGACCATGACCGGTTCGACTCGCTACGAGATCGAGCATGTGTCCCGCTACCGGTATACCTTGCCCGCGCGGCAAAGCGTGATGTCTTTGTGCCTGAGGCCGAGGGACGGCGAGGGACAGCAGCTACTAAGCTTTGAGATCGAGACGGATCCACCGACCTCTTTCAACAGCGAGGTGGACAGTTTCGGCAATACCAAGTACGTCCTCAACATTCACCGCGAGCACTTGGAACTGGATATAGCCGCTCGCTCCGTGGTAGACGTTGCGCCCATCGCATCAATTTCTGATTCCCTGGGCCCAGACGCTTGGGAAGAGATCCATTCGCGGGGCAATTCCATAGAGAATTGGAACTTCACACACCCCAGCGTTTTTGCACGGCCCTCAGCTTCCCTGAATGCTTTCATGAAGAGAACCGGCGTCGAACCGGGGAGCGACCCACTAAAGACCCTGCGACGGCTTTCGGACACCCTTCATCAAAGCTTTCAATACGCACCCGGGAGTACTTCGGCCGCCTCTCCCATAGAGCACGTCCTCGAATCCGGCCGCGGTGTCTGTCAGGACTACACACACGTCATGATCGCCATAGCGCGCTCGTGGGGAGTGCCTTCCCGCTACGTGTCGGGCTACATATATGTTGCCAGACCGGAGGGAGAGCAGGCGCTGCAATCGGCCCATCATACTCATGCCTGGGTGGAGTGCCTGTTGCCCGGTGCAGGCTGGATCGGCTTCGATCCCACCAATGGAAGCCTCGCGGATGACAGGCACGTTCGCATCGCCTTGGGGAGGGATTACCACGACGTATCACCCACCCGCGGCATTCGCCGAGGCGGGGGTGACAGCAGTCTGGAAGTTGAAGTGCGTATGCAAGTCCGTCCAAGCAGGACATTTGGCATTTTACGCGCGTGAAAGATTCCAGATCATGAGCCGGGATCCCGGAACTTAATATCCCGCCACACAAGCTAGATAAGCCTTTCTTGGCGAAGGCCTGTCAGAGTCTGCGTCTCTCTGGCGGCGTATCTGAGTCGCTTCAGGGTCTGGCGAATAGTGAAATTCCTTGGAAGAAAGCGACTCTACCGGAGCTCAGAGCGCGTAACGGATTGGCGCCGGCCTCCCATACGGCGCTCCCTGCCCTCGTTAGATTAGAGGGCCTGGCCCCGGTCTTGTCATGCTCCCCCCGCCGGGCAGTCGCGAGCGTCGTCGGAATATCCTCCAGCCGAAGAACAGCACGCCGCCAAATACGATGACGCTGATCCAACTGATCGAGCGGTCCACCGCGGTTAGGCTGAGCGCGCTCGTATCGTCGATTCCCAGAAGTATCAGCACACCAGTGAGCCCTCCCTCGACGAACCCGAATCCGCCCGGCGTGGGAATAGTGCTGAGCATGGAACTGACGAGAGCCGCGAACAGCACGATGCCAAACCCGATATCTATGTCGAGACCCTGCGCTACAAAGTAGAAGCGGCCAACCTCCAGTATCCAGGCCGTTATCCCCAAAGCCAATTGAAGAGGCAGGTCTCGGCCCCGGAAGCTTCGCAGCGTGCTCAACTGAAACCTTTGGGCTGACCTGCGCAACCTGCGAGGCAGCCTTACCGTCATGGTCTTCCAATGTAGCCGCATGATGGCGAGTACGACCGCCAGAACCATCATCAAGACGGCAGCCGCTGCAATAACGTTCCAAGGAACCCTGACGTCCCCGGACGCGACGACCCACACGGCCGCGGCAAGCACCAGGAGGAACACAACCAGCATGTCCTGTATCCGCTCTGCCAGGATTGTCCCCAAGCTTGGCGCGAATCCCGCTCCTGATTCTTTCGACATTACCCAGGCGCGGTACGCGTCTCCCAATCTCAGGAACGCAACGGAGTTCACGAACCAGCCCATGAGAAGCATGGTGGAGCACTTGAGGGAGCCGGGAATTTCCACGCTGGCCGAACGATCCAGTTTGGCCGTCTTGGAGATAAGGCGCCAACGGACCCCCCGGAACCAGAAGCTGAGGTAGTAGAGAACGAAGGCCGCCGCGTACTGCGCGGGTTTAATCCCCGAAATCGTGTTCCAAAGTTCGTCCCGGTCGATGTCGAACACCCTGAAGAGTGTAAGTAGCAGCAGGCCCACGACGAGCAGAGTTACGGCAAGGGTGGGAAGCGACAGCACGCGGCGCTTGAGCTCGCCTGACCCCAGCGGTGGTACTGAGTTGTCGATCATGCCCGCCCGGCTACACCCGGTTCGATCAGCGGCCGGGCGCGAGGAACTCCCACACGGCGCGGATAGCGCGCCGGCGTCGAAGCGATCTTGAGCCAGTAGATCAGAAGGTCCGGCGGCGCGCTGCCCGGCGAGTCCGCTTCGCGGGAGATCGCGGGCAAGGCCCCCAACTCGGATGCCGCCCACGCGGAACCAGTCACCTCCGGTTCGGCAGATAGGCCCTTGGCAGATATTACAGTCCCGCCAACGGAGGCGAACGGCAGGGTCAGTTCCACCAGCTCCGGGAGCTTCGCTACGCCCCTGGACACTACCAGGTCGAACTGTTCACGAAACCGGGGCTCATGCGCAGCTTCTTCCGCCCGGGCGTTTATCACTTCGACACGCTGTAGTGACAGATCATCTATCGCACGTTTGAGAAAGTCGCATTTCTTGGCGGAACTTTCCAGCATGGCCAGCTCCATGTTGGGACATGCAATCTTCAGCACGATGCCCGGTATCCCCGCGCCAGCGCCAACGTCGAGAACTCTGCGGTCGTCGAACCACCCAGCCGTGGATACGTAGCCGCCCGGCGCGGGCGCCAAGAGGCGCAGCGACCTGATGAACAACTCCTCACAGATACGGTCCTGCCCCTTGACTCCGGTGAGGTTGAATCTGCAACTGGATTCCTCGATCAACTCACAGTATCGCAGGTATTGGCCACACTGCCGCTCATCGAGACGGACTCCGAGGCTCGAGGCAGCGTCTTGCAGCTTATCCACGAGTTCGAGCAGACGGCGGGATTCGCACCGCTCGACCGTCCGCCAAAACACCATATCTTCAACATGCCGACTGTTGTAGGCAGGGTTTTTCAGACTGTTTCTCCCAACGGCTGTCTTTTTTTGCTGTCTCGGTGGCGGGCTAGCCAAACGAAGGGGGAACGCAGTATGTCCTGACAGCGCCTTGGCGGCCTGTTGCGGATAGAGACCGCCCGGTATCCATGCCGATCCTGCGGGCACGATGGGCCATGGCCTGACCTCATTGTATGGGATATCTCCTGCCAACATTGTCCCAAGCCCGCGCACGACTTTGACCGGTCGAAAGAGACAGGGTCGCTCTGCACTGACCGCGCCAGAGAAGGCGTGGACTGAGGCTAGCGGTCTCAACAATTTACTTTCTACAAGCGCGTGGGGCAGGTTTGCGGGCAAGCTTTCCTCGACAAGAAGCGGCCCATCGTACTTTGCCGGCAGCGGACCTGAAGCGAGTTCACCCTGCCTATCCGTCCGCCTGCATCCGGAGCCAGTCCCACAGCGAGATACCGACGTTCCAGCTACGTGCCGCCACCTCAGACCAAAGCGAACCCCGTTCATTATTCTGCCAACACCGTCATCGCATAGGTCAGGATCAGGGTGACCCGCTTCAATGATCGCGCGTGTCTCCGCCGGATGGGCCGAGTCCAAGATTGAGCCAATGTGGAAACATTCAGAGAGCCTCGAACGAATTCAAGGGCAGGGCGAGTTATAAAATGCACTGCACGAATCAAAGCCTCGGATGCGGATCGAACAAGATATTGCAACTGACTCGCTCGTAGTGAAAATACCGGCTTTGTCAGCGGCTCGCGGCTCAGGATTCACATTGATCACACTTCGAGTTTGACCACCACCCGACTTGGGTGGTAGTTTCCTGCGTCGCGAGATAGCGCAGCGCCTTGCAAGATCCGGCCACGGCCGGCGGATAGGGCAACAAGCGGAGGGCCACGCACTTTGCGAATCGCTGTATGCGCCAAGCAAGTCCCGGATCCAGAGATCCCAGCATCCCGGTTCAAGGTGGATGAGGGTTCCTTGAGAGCGGTACCGCCGCCGGGCGTATCGCCGGTAGTGAACGGCTTTGACCTGAACGCCGCCGAAGCAGCCATCCGATTATGTGAATCAGAACCTTCCGCCGTAAATGAGGTTACGGTCTTCTCCGCAGGTACTGACTTCGTCATGGAAGTGATGAAGAAGCCGCTGGCGATGGGGGCCCATAGGCTCGTATTGGTGGATGACCCCGCACTTGCCGCTATCGAGACCGACACCTCAAGCACAGTGCGCGTGCTTGCCGCCGTCCTGCATGAGGAAGGCCCCTTCGATCTCATTCTGTGCGGAAGACAGGCATCTGATTGGGACCAAGCTCAACTACCCATGGGACTTGCGGAGACGCTCAACCTTCCCTGCATCACGCTCGCTCGCGATCTGTCCCTCACCGGCGACGGCTCGCTACGCGTGCATCGCGCTTTACCAGACGGTTACCAAGTAATCGAGACGACCCTGCCAGCAGTTGTTACTGTGAGCAACGAGTACGGCGAGCCGCGCTACCCGACGTTGCGCGGGATCATGACGGCCACAAGGCAGCAGCCCATCCGCTACTCGCTCGCGGACTTGGGTCTGCAGACCCAGGATCCGCCGCCCTTGCGGTTGAAGCGCCTCTTCATACCTGAAAGAAGTCGAGGCTGCGAACTCATCGAGGGTGAAGACGACGCAGACTCGGGCAGACTCCTGGCTATCAGGCTCAGAGAGGAGCAACTGATCTGAAAAGGATAAAGTTCAGCCTGACGACAAGAGCCGCGACATATAGTTCGCGCACCTCTACGGAGCAATCTGCCTGACATGTCAAAGGTACTGATCTGCGCCGAGATTGAAGACGGGAGAGTGTCGGACGCCACGCTACAGTTGGCATCGGCCGCGCTCAGCGCAATGCCGCACTCGCACCGAAGCATCGCCTTCGTGGGCGACGACCTGTCCGAAATCGAGCCCGCAGCGGCGGCCCTGCCTGCCGATACGGTCTTTCTCATCGAGCACCCCGCGCTGAAGAACGGTGACGCGGGCGTCTTCGACGCACCTGTGTCGGTCCTGTCAAGCCTATGCCAGCAGGAAGATCCGGACGCTGTACTGCTTGCCCGAACCGACTACGGATCGAACGTCGGCCCGCGTCTCGCCTTCAGGCTGGGCCAAAGCGCGGCCCAGGACTGTATTGACCTTGCGGTCAATCCGGAAAGCGGCAGGTTAGCAGTCACCCGCCCCGTGTTCGGCGGCAATGCCATGGCGGTATACGAATTCACAGGAGACGGTCCGCAGGTGGCGGTCATACGCCCAGGCTGCTTCGATTCGGCTCCGCTATCCGGTGGCTTCCCTGAAGTGATCCGCTTCGATCCTGCGGGGGCTATTTGTGAGCCGCGCGCGCGCCTCATGGATACTGTTGCCGCGCAGGCTGAGGGTGTACGGTTACAGGATGCCGACATTGTGATAAGCGGTGGCAGAGGTCTCGGAGGGCCGGAACCCTTCTCCCGACTGGAGGAATTGGCTGAGCTGTTGGGGGCCGCGGTTGGAGCTTCACGCGCCGCGTGCGATGCCGGATGGGTCGAGCACGAACGACAGGTGGGGCTGACCGGCAAGAGCGTTACGCCATCACTCTATCTGGCGGTCGGAATATCCGGCGCCAGCCAGCACATGGCAGGCTGTTCAGGCGCTCGCAACATAGTCGCGATAAACAACGATTCGGAGGCCAACATCTTCCAGGACGCGCGGTACGGAGTCGTTGGCGACTGGAGGCAGGCGCTGCCTGCATTCATCGCTGCTGTACAAGATTTGCAGAACGATTGAGCGGGCTGGCAGGCGTCGGTCGGCTTTGAGGCACAAGTCAAAGAGGTGTCAATTGGACGGAAATTTTGGACTTGACCTGGATACAGTCATCCAGCACGTCGAGAATGCGGACACGTTTTCGATATTCTTTCCAATGCTTCGGCGGGCGTTGGTGGTCGACATGCGCGAGTCCCCTGGTCAGGGGCCGCTGGTACGCGTGATGCCCATGGCGAGGTCCGCGGCTGACCGACTGCGCAGCCTCAAGCGGCAACGGCCTCATCTTCCGCGTCCGACTGAGGTGGCCGCCATTCCGTGGGCGACTTACGTCGAAAACGTCATCTCCTTTGGCGTATGGGACAGGCTCGTCAAGAGGCTGGAGTCGTCTGGTCACAAGGACGTAGTACGTTCCGCAAATGCCTGTCTCCAAGACCTCCGGCGCTTTGAAAGACAGGAAATAGCCGCGCTCATTCGCGGAAACCGGTACGAGACCATCTGGGCCAGGAAAAATTGATCATGCGCAGCGGCATGTAGGCCGGTATCTATCGAGGGATGCAAAGCCCTTGAACGCCTTGGAGAGCGTCCTATAAGCGCCTTCCCCTGTCAGGGGGGAGAGTTTTAGAACCTATTCCTCTGTAGGCAGGGACGGGGGAACAGGGCGGCAAGACGCGAGACGGCCAGGCTAAGGCGCTCGACGGGGAGGAGCGTTTCTAGAGACCCTCTTGGTCATCGGGCGGTTGCAAAATCCCGACCCTCATCACCGATCGCTGCCTGCCGTCGCTTGGATGACCCGTTCCGCATCCTGAGGAGGCACGGGTTCGTAGTGGTCGAACTCGGTGGAAAATGCGCCCTGCGCTTGCGTCAGAGACCGCAGGTCTGCAGCGTATCGCTGCATTTGTGAGGCCGGCACGGCCGCGGATATTTCCGTGAAGCCGACCCCCCTGGGCTCCATGCCGCTTATGCGCGCTCTGCGAGTGTTCAGGTCACCCATAACATCGCCCACGGCATCATCCGGCACCAGGATTCTCGCCTTGACGATAGGTTCCAGAAGCAGGGGCCTGGCATCCCTCACGCCTTGGCGGAATCCCATGCTGCCGGCTATCTCGAACGCAGTTCCTGACGAATCTACCGAGTGCGAGCTTCCATCCAGCAAGAGTATTCCTGCGTCCACGACAGGGAAACCTGCCAGTACGCCTGCTTGGGCAGCCGCGCGTATTCCTTTCTCCACTGAGGGGATGTACTCCCTCGGTACGTTGCCCCCAACGACCTTGCTGCTGAAATTGATGCCCTCTCCTGCCGGTAGCGGGGACAATTCCATGATCACGTGTCCGTACTGTCCGGCGCCGCCGGTTTGCTTCTTGTGCCTGTACTCGGTCTTCGTGACCGCAGATATGGTCTCGCGGTAAGCGATCTTCGGTAGGCTCGTCTTCAGTTCGACGTCAAACTTGCGGCGAATGCGCTCTATGGCCATCTCGACGTGTATGTCGCCAAGCCCGTTCAATACGGTCTCCCCGGTGTCGAAGTTGCGCTCCACCACCAAGGTCGGGTCTTCCTCGGATATGCGTTGAAGCGCCGGGCCCATCTTGTCCAGGTCAGCCTGAGTATTGGGCGACACGGCGAGCGAGAATATCGGCCTAGGCAACTCGACTCCCTCGAGCAGCGCCGGACTGGAACGCTGCCCCAGCGTGTGGAAGGTCTTGGTCTCGGAAAGCTTGGCTACCACGCCGATATCACCGACCGGCAGAGAGTCGACCGGCAAGGTATCTTTCCCCGCGGGCCGGTATAGTTGGCCGAGGCGCTCGTTCGTCTCACTGTTGCAGTTCCACAGCTGGTCTTGACCCTCAAGCGGCGCTCCGTATACGCGGAAGAACGAAAGCTTGCCCACGAAGGGGTCTGCGGTGGTCTTGAACACCAGACACGCAATGGCATCACTAGGCGGTTTATCAGCCGTTGCATTTGCCGGCGACGGAAAGAAATCGGCTATGGCGTCAAGCAGTTCTGCGGTACCCGTATTAGTCGACGCCGAAGTTGCAAATATAGGAATTATCTGACCGGCCAGGAAACCCGCCTTAAGGCCCTCGACCAGCTCATCCGCTGAAAGATCCTCGCCCTCAAGATATTTTTCAGCCAGGTCGTCGTCGGTATCGGCAATCGCCTCGACTAGTTTTTCATAGGCCTCGGCGTCAACGGCGGGATTGTCGAGAAGCGAGACGACGCCGCCAAATGACGATGCATCCCCATCGGGGACCTGCGCCGGAACACACTGGCGGCCCCATAGTTCGGCCACCTGACTGGCTGTCTCCGCAAACGACGTGTTGTCCCTGTCCAGCTTGTTGATCACGATGGCGCGCGGCAAGTTGAACTCGTCGCAGAGTTGCCATGCCTGCCTGGCCCCCACTTCTATCCCGGCCGCGGCCGAGATCACAAGGGCCGCTGCGTCCGACACCCTGAGCGCAGACATCATCTCCCCCCTGAAGTCGGGATAGCCCGGCGTGTCCAGCACGTTGATCCGGTGGCCCTTCCATTCGCAAGGCAGTACAGCGGTCTGGATACTCGAACCGCGTGTCTGCTCCTCTGGCTCGTAATCGGACAGGCTCGTCTGGTTGTCCACCCTGCCCTGCCTGTTCGTCCCGTCTGCCGTGTAGTAAAAGGCGTCGGCCAAAGAGGTCTTGCCGGCGCCGTTGTGCGCGACCAGTGAAACGTTGCGGATTTGTGTTGTCGAGTAGTCGGCCAAGTCGGGTCTCCTTCAACGGTGAGAACCTGTCAAGCGGGATGATAGCAAGAGAACGGGCCGCTCTCCGCCTTTTTTTGCCCTATGAGTGCGCACTCGTCCCCTCGCGAAACGCGAGCTCGCCTCCCTTTGAACTCAGAAATTATGCACCGCGTGCAGCTTGCCGGGCCGTAAAGGCTTTCAATAAGTCCCTTAACCCATACTCAGGAGAAGGCTCGGTGCCTGCCTCTGCGAAAGCAGGCTCCAGCGGGATCCGAAGATGGCGGCGGGGACGCGGTATGGTTGTGCAACAGATCTCTGACGAAGAGGCGTTTTAGACACCCTTTTAGAGGGGTAAGAGTTGATCCGCAAGGGTGTTGTGGGATGGGATGAGGGCTTGGCTTAGTGTACGGGTTAGTTGGTCGATGAATTGCGGATCGGTCTCACCCGCTGCGATCTCTGCTCGTACCTGCCGTACCCCCAGGCTCAAAGTCTGCTTCAGCCACTCCGCGCTGCGCAGACGGCCCAATTCCACCAAGAACCTGGCGTCGTTGGCCGGATCGACGCCGGGCCCTCCTCCCAAGCCAGTCCAGTAAGAGTCGAATGCTATGGTCATCAGCGTGTGCTGGGCGATGTTATCTACACCGGCCTGCTCCATTTCCATAAGCAGCGCAGCGGCCAACTCGGGTTCGTAACCGATCAGCGCGTGGAGAAGGGCCTCCGGAGTTTCTCGCGGACCTGGTACCGATGCGAGCAGGTCGGCCGTAAGGCGCGGTTGCGACCGCATCATAGCGACCGCCCCTCTCGAGCCTCGTTGTATCCATGGCAGCAGCCTCATACCCGATTGCCGCAGCGCGGCGATGGCCTTGGCAGGCTCCGTCTCTCCCAACACCTCGATGGCATCGTACACGGCGCGGTTGTAGGGCCGGTCTATAGCGAAGTTCCCGGAGGTGTTGTCGGCGAGAAGTTTGGCGCCGGATGCGATCTGTTCCGCTGATGCGCCGGGTACGATGCCAATTGCTGCGAGTAACCGCTCAGGGCTGATCTCATGGGCCCTGGCTATGTCCGGCTTGACCGTAAGCAATCTGCGAAGAGTGTTGTCTGAGAGCAGCGGGAAGATGTTTTGGGTCACGTTCGGGTCTGTTTCCCGGAGGAGCTCCATCCCCAAACTGAGATCGGCGCGAATGTCATCGTCCGATAGATCCGCAAGCCATATCTCCAGCAGAGCGACGCCCGAGGACGGGCTTTTTTGGCCGGCCGATATGATTTCACTCACGCGTCGGGCCATCTCGGCGAGCTTCGCCGCCCGCGTGCTTATAATTTTCTCCAACCCCTCAGTCCCTACCCCGCCGCTGTACAGTTCGCCTATAGCTCGGGGTTTCAGGAGAACTGCGAACTCGTGGATGATCGGTTCGCCGGATCGAGCTCTCACCGCTTCCGCCTGCGATTCCGGCCCACTTCCTTCGATGGACAGGTAGAAATCAAGCGCATCCCCCAACTGCCGCGCAGGGGCCTGCGAGTGGTCGCCTAGAACTTCTGGATGACGCTGGTGCAGGCGTTTCTTGTCCCCCAAGTAGCTCCGCCAGAAGGAGAAGCCCCGGTCCACGCCGGCCGCGTCTACCAGTGAAAACTGGCTGGCTTTTACGAGATCGAACTGCTCTGCCAAATCCAGCAGTCGCTGCTTCTCTTCCAACTCGAATATCTTGACGATGTGTCGGTCCAACGTGGCGGCGCCGGGCGCGGGTAGACCTTCGTAGAGTTCGGCCGGAATGTGCTGCAGGCCGAACACCTCTTCCGCTATGCGACGGTCGTCGGCCGCGAGGGATCGGAACCATCCAATCGCCGAAGCCCAGTCCGGGACTTGGTCTGCCGCCACGCCTTCATTGGCCAGGTAGGCAGAGAAATATTTGCGGAGGATTGGCGGCAAGAGCCACAGGTTGCCTCCGGTCATGTTTATCAGCTCCGCCTCGCCGAAGTGGTGCAGGTCAGGATAGCTTCCTCTAGCAAGGTTAGGCATATTGCGAAAGCGGTCTCTGAGGGGCTCGAAAGAGTCGGGGGGCTGGCGCAGAAAGCGGTCTATGTCTGCGTGCAGTTGGGCGAGTATCGGGTGCAGCTTGTCGGGAACGTCTTGTGATAGGTCGGGCCTGCCTTCCACCGGAAAGGCGCTCCAAGATGAGTGCGAGAGCTCGTGCATGACGATGCGAGGATTTGCCTCGCCTGCGCCTGCCCATCCGCCGGCGCCGTAGCTCCCGTACCATGCAGGCTGCCCAAGCATCTGGCGAAAGTCATACGACTCCATCCATAGCCTGCCCTGGTCCGTAAAGCCCCATATCTGCCGGATGGCCTCTATCCTGTCCAGGACCCAAGCGTTCCGCGATATGCCCTCAAGAGGGACTTCACCTGTGACCGATTCCACAGGCGTTGCCGTCGGACTGGTTGGAGTGGGTGTTGGCTCCCGTACAGGGGTTGGTAAAACTGGCGGCCTGGTTGGATGGGGCGAAGGAGGAGGCGAGGTCGCAGACGGAGATTTCTGTGGATATGTAGGGGTAGGCTGGGCAGTCGGAGATTCAGTGGGCGTAGGCAGTCCCGGGCTGGTCGCGGAAGTCCCGGGAGGCGGCGCGGTTGTCACAAGCGGCTGGGCCCGCGGGCCGGTGTTGCGGTCGCAGGCTGCCATAAGCGCAGGAAGCGCCAGCGCCATAAGCGCCGTCGCCAGATATACGAGTGATGGGAATCGCATTGTGGGCCGCGAGAGTATACGTTGAATAGTCAACACGCCGTCGAGCTCGGCCAATTATCCGATGCGGAGGGTTCAGGTTTACATGCGCCATCCGGGGCATGAGCGGTTCAGCCTCGCGCCCATCTTGGGCAGAGCTACGGCCGCTTTGCGCACCGCAAGTCACTTCAGGCTGCGGATCAAGCGGTGTGTAGGCCTTTCCCTGTTCGCTTTGCTGTTTGCGTTGGCTATCGTACTTCCCCCAGGCGACAGGCTCATGCTGACCCCCTCCCATCAACACGCCGCGGAGTGGAGTTTCGACCTCATTTCCTGGGAAGTCGGCAACTTTGCCGACAAGTGGTTGCACAGGGCCTACGCCTGGCTACCGTGGACAGAAACCTCGGAAGCCGACCGCCAGGCCCAGCTTTCGCGCTATCGTGAGATGGTCGTCGAAATAAGAGCGGTGCGGGATGAGCTGGACAGGTCGATCTCTGTGGTTGCTGGTGATCGAACGATTGTGGAGTCGCTGGAGGCCCGGCTGGACGATCTGCTAAGCGAACGGAATGCCATTCGGGACGGTGTAGAGGAGTACCTGGAATCTGCAATCAGCGCCCAGTTGATCGAGCAAGATCTAAACGTCCTGGGGGCGTTCATATGGCCGCCGGTCGATTTTCGACTCGACCCGCCGCCGAGCATCCTCGTGGTGTCCCCAAGAGACCGAATCTATCGTGATGAGAACCACCTCATCGAGCCACACATACCGGTTGCGGAGATGGAGCGGATCGAGCAGGAGATATTGGTTTCTGAGGACATGTCGGCCATCGTCCAGCGTACAGGCGGACTGAGTACCTATCCGGCAACCGTCCAGCCCAACCGCGACCTGCTGGGTCTGCTGGAAGTGGCGGTGCACGAATGGCTCCACAACTACCTGGTGTTCAAGCCGCTGGGGTTCAACTATTGGAGCAGCCCCGACATGGTGGTCCTCAACGAGACGGTCGCGGACATGGCGGGCCGGGAGATGGGCCGCCTCGTATATGCGGCTATCACCGGTGAGGAGGTGGAAACGCTCATCCCTCCCAGGGACGTCGAAAGCGTACCGGAACCGCCGGAAGATCAGTTCGACTTCTTCGGCTTCATGCGCGAGACGAGGATCAGGACGGATGAACTTCTTGCGGCCGGGATGATAGTAGAGGCTGAGCGTTACATGGACGACCGCCGCGTCGAGCTTCAAACGCACGGCATCTACATTCGTAAGATCAACCAGGCCTACTTTGCCTTTGCCGGCAGCTACGGGGAGAGCGGTTCGTCGATCAGCCCCATCGCATCGAGGCTGTGGGAACTGAGGCAAACTACGAGCAGCGCAGGCGAGTTCGTAGATGCGGTTGCGGGTGTGTCATCCATCCAGGAATTCAATGCGCTGGTGGAGGGCCTGGCGACCCCGGACTCTTGAAGCGGCAGCCAAGCGTTTCGTTCGCCGCTTGCCGGCGCCGGCATGGGGTTCCGCCTATTGTGAAAGAACCACCTGGCGAGGCTTGCCCGGCTCTCCCGGCCCCACCACTCCTTCTTCTTCGAGTTCGTCCATGAGTCGAGCGGCGCGAGGGTAGCCGATGCGCAGCCTACGTTGTAACAGCGACGTAGACAGGGTGCGCTGGGTCTTGGCGAGAGCTACTGCGTTGTCGAAATGCGAGTCTCCGGCCAAATCTACGTCCGACGCACCCGATTCTTCTTCAACGTTCACCTCCAGCATGGGCAATTCGGGGCACTCGTACTCGCTCCAGAATTTGACCACTGCCTCTACTTCGGAGTCGCTCAGGAACGCTCCCTGAATTCGACCGGGTTTCGCCTTATCCACCGGCAGGAAGAGCATGTCCCCTTTGCCCAATAGCTTTTCGGCCCCCGGACTGTCGATGATCGTCCGCGAATCCACCTGGGACATCACCGAGAAACTGATGCGGCTTGGGAAGTTGGCCTTGATAAGCCCGGTGACTACGTCCACGGATGGCCTTTGTGTCGCCACGACCAGGTGGACGCCGGTCGCCCTGCCTAGCTGAGCCAGGCGTACAAGCAGCCGTTCCACCTCGTTTGCCCCTGTCAGCATCAGATCGGCCAGCTCATCCACGAGGATGAGGAGATAGGGCATCTTGGTGGTGGACTTCTCATTGAACGTGGCTATGTTCCTGACCCCTGCCGACTGCAGTTGTTGGAAGCGGCCCATCATCTCCTGCACCAGCGAGCGCAGGATGACGATTGCCCTTTCGGGCTCCACAACGGGCTCGGTGTATAGGTGCGGTATGCCGGCGTAGGGCGTTAGCTCAACTCGCTTAGGGTCGATCATAACCATCCGCAGCTGCTCCGGCGTACGACTCATCAGCAGTCCAACGATCAGGGCGTTGATACACACGCTCTTCCCTGAGCCGGTAGATCCTGCAACGAGGAGATGAGGCATGCGGGTGAGGTCGGCGATGGCCGGCTGGCCCCCTGAGTCGAGGCCCAAGGGCGCCGGCAAGTAGAGCTTTTCTTCAGCGGCTCTGTACCCTTCGGAGTCCATCACGGACCTTACGGTGACGGGCATCGGGTTCTCGTTGGGCACTTCGATACCCACCACAGACTCACCCGGCACCGGCGCCTCGAAACGGAGATTGGGCGATGCCAAGGCCAGGGCCAGGTCTTTTTCACGGTTGAGGATGGTGTCCACTCTGACGCGCTGAGCTCCCGGCTTGGCGCCGCTGCCTTTCCAACCCGGCTTCAAGCCATACATCGTGACCGTTGGTCCGATCCTCACCTGGTCCACTGAGACTTCGATGGCGTGCTGGTGGAGCGAGTCGACGATCAGCTCGCCGGTCGCTTCGATCTCCGACTTGGACACGCCGCCGCCTGACGCGCTCTTGAGAAGCGATAGCGAGGGCAGTTTCCAAACGAAGGGCGGGACTTCAGCGTCGCCAGCCTGAACCGCTTCCACGGGGCTCGCCAGTTCTTCATCAGCCTCCAATTCGTCATCCTCGAATAGGTCGGATTCGGATATCTCCTGGTGTCCGTTGGTACTACCGTAGATATTGGCCCCAGCTATCAGGGGTGAATCCTCCAGAGCGGTGTCCTCGACCGCCAGTTCGCCGCCCGTGATACGTATCTCCGTCTCCTGCTCTGCCGAGGCCGCGGCTGTGGCAGTCTCTGTGGTTGCGGCAAGTGCGGCGGCTTTCCTCTCGCGTCGTCGAGCAGCGAAGTCCTCAGCCCACTCATTCAGTTGTACCCAAGCCGCTTTCGAGACTGCAACGCACGTCACCGCAGCCCATAAGACGGCCACCCCCGTTAAGGCTCCAGCCTTGCGCGCCGCGCCGGGCTGGACAACCGCTACTGCCAGAACCAGCAGCAAAGCAGCCCGCAACCCGGCAAGAGCGTATTGGATGAACGTGACCCCGTAGCCGTCCCATTCCGAGGGCCAACGCGCCATGAGTTCGCCTATACGCCCTCCCATAGACTCGTCTGCGTAGAAAGCGCCGGGCTTGGCAATTGTGCCGAGAATGATCGACGCGGCGACGGCTAACAGTAAAGCGGCCGCCATTTCCCGGGGCCATCGCTTCAGCAAATGCGGCATGCCGTTAGCCAAGAACAAAACGACCACAACCCAGCCAAGTAGAGGTACCGCGCTCCACCCGAACCAAGATATGAACTCTTCTCGGACCAGGAAGGCTATTAGAACTCCGGCCACAATGACCAAAGCGGCAAACCTGCCGTAGGCATTCGCCAGAAACCCACGCGCAAGGAGGAAGAAACGAATCGGGATCGATCGCACCGGGGAGTTGTCTATGCCAAACTGAAAATACCTGGCTGCCGTTGCCTGAGCAGAGCGCCGCCAGAGACGGTTTCAGCCATGGGCGGACGGAACCGGAGGCCTGCCGCGTTACACGTCCACGGGCGCCACCACTATCAGCGGGCGCCGACGGGTACGCTTGCCAAGAAACCTCCCCGCTCCCGTCCGAATCTGCTGCTCAAGCTGGTTCCACTGTATGGATTCTCTTCTCGCCCGGTCAAGGACAGGCTTGAGCGAGTTCAGAGCATCGTTGAACAGCGTATCGGCCTGCCCAGTGTGCACAAACCCCACGGAAACGAATTTTGGCTCTCCCGTAATACGTCCATCCCGCCGTCTGCCCAAAGATACGACTACGATTCCATCACGGGCGAGGGAGCGTCTCTCCACGACCACGTTACCCGACTCGTCCCACATGCCCAGGCCATGGACGAATACGTGACCCACAGGCAACCGATCGATGATCTCCCCGCCGCGCTCAGATAGCTCAAGCTGGTCACCATTTACAAGCAGGAAAGTGTTCTCCTCCGGCACGCCCTGGTTGATGGCAATATCTGCGTGCGCCCTTAGCATCCTGTACTCGCCGTGTACGGGCACGAAGTAACGGGGACGCGTGAGATTGATTAGCGAGCGCAGTTCCTCGCTTCGGGCGTGCCCCGGAACGTGCGTGGTGTGCCGCCGGTTGGTGATGACTCGCGCCCCCAGGCGGACGAGGTCATCGATGGACTCGTTAACCGCCGTCTCATTTCCCGGTATGGCGCTAGCCGACATGATTACCGTGTCGCCTTCTCGCACGTCCACCTCCCGATGCTCCCCCCTGGCCATCCGTACAAGCGCCGAGGATGACTCGCCCTGGCTGCCGGTGGTCATGTAGATCACCTTGCGGTCGGGCAGGCTTGCCGCCTCTGCCGGCGTTATCATGATCTTCGAGGGTACGTCCAGATGCCCAAGATCCTTTGCGATCCTGATGGTGTTGATCATGCTCCGGCCCAAGACCGCCAGCTTCCGCCCGGTGGAAAGCGCCGCGTCGGCAACGATCTGAACCCGGGCGACCTGTGACGCAAAACTGGCGACGAACACCCGACCCTGCGCGTCGTCGATCAGTTGGTACAAACCGTCGGCGACTTTGCTGTCGGACCCGGAGTAACCATCCTCCTCAGCGTAGGTGGAATCCGAAAGCAGTAGGAATACGCCATCCTCCGAGATGCGCGCTAGGTCGCTGAAGTCCGTAGGCTCGCCAATTACCGGGTCGTGGTCGATCTTGAAGTCCCCGGTGTGTACCACCGTGCCCAGCGGCGTGCGCACCGCTATGCCGTGCGCGTCGGGGATGCTGTGGCATACCGGGAACCACTCTGCAGAAAACGACCCAGCCCGAATGGTATCTCCCGAACGGACCATTCGCAGCTCAGTAGATTCAAGCCGCTTCGACTCGCGCAACTTGTGCCTCAGCAACTCGAAGGCCATGGGCGGGGCGTATACCGGAGCGGAGACCTGATCCACCACGTAAGGCGTCGCGCCGATGTGGTCCTCGTGGCCATGGGTGATCAAAATTGCCCGCACCCGGTCGGCGTTTTGCGAGAGGTAGTCGAGCCTGGGTATCACAACCTCGACACCCGGCATGTCGTACTCCGGAAAGAGAACTCCGGCGTCGATTACGACGATGTCCTCGCCAGATTCGAGGACCATCATGTTCTTGCCGACCTCTCCAAGTCCTCCGAGGGGCAGAACCTTGAGGCTGGGCTCTTTTAGGGTATTAGCGGCCATGTGTGAACTTGGGCAAGGATCCGAACCGGCGCCGCGCGGCAGCCTTATTACCGAGAGAAGAGGTATGCACCGGGAAGTGTGCGGAACTGGCGGCGTATATCTTCAAAACATGCTCTGCTGTCGCTCGCCGGAATCCGTTTCGGGCGACGCACCTGAGGCGCCTTCCACAGCCGGCTCATACGATGACTGCGACTCCCCCACCCTCCCGGCTGTTCGTTTTGGCGATAGCGCAGCCAGCAGCGCCTCAGGAATACGCTCGAAATCGCTGGCGGTGGCCTGCATCACCCGCGAGGAACGAAGAGCCGCGGCTGGGTGGTAGAGCGGTAGAAGGATGCGGTTCCGCCATCGCATGATCCTGCCGTGATCCCTTGAGATTTTGGCGTTTGGGAAGAAATGCACGAGCGAGTGGCGGCCCAGAGTGGCGATTACCCGAGGGTTTATCAACTCGATCTGCGCATCGAGGAAGGGGCCACAGGCTTCCACCTCCACGGGCTGGGGGTCGCGGTTGTTCGGCGGCCGGCATTTTACGATGTTGGTGATGTAGACGTCTCTCCGTTCGATGGGTACCGCAGAAAGTAGGTTGTCGAGCAACTTTCCCGCCCGTCCGACAAATGGCCGCCCCTGCTGGTCTTCCTGGCTCCCAGGTCCCTCTCCTATGAACATAACCGACGCCACAGGCGACCCTTCGCCGGGAACAGCATTGATCCTGGTTTCACTCAACGAGCACCGAGTGCAGACTCGTACTTCGCTGGAAATGGACTCCAAGGAGTCCCAAGACCGCCGACCGGCTGAATCAGGCATGTAACGTGAACGTGTTCTCAGGGCAGTTAGACGCGCCCCGTTACGTTATCACACAGTAGCGGTCCGCCTTCGCGCCTTGCAAGCGCGCCGCCGGCTTGCCGCGCGTGCGAAGTTCATCGGATAGCCGGGGGCCTTTGGCAACGTCAGACACAGCGCGATTCGGCACGCGCGGCCCGTCTATACGCTCCGGCTCAAGCGTGTTTCCCGAAGGAACCGTGTCGGCTGCGGATAGCAGTCGACTGGTCAGTCGCTTACGCCGTGGTCCTTGAGATAAGTAACGGCGTCGCTGACGGTCCTGATGCCTTCAGCGTCCTCGTCCGATATCTCAAGAGGCTGATCACCGCTGCCGAACTCTTCCTCGATGGCCATTATCAGCTCTACGACATCCAATGAATCGGCGTTCAGGTCTTCGGTGAAGGAGGACTCGGAATTGATCTCCTCTATGTCCACACTCAATTTATCTGCTGTGATGTCGCGCACCCGCTCGAACACGGTGGCCATCTGGAGCTACCTCCGGGAGATTTTGGAATGGGGCGCTTAGGCCCGGCAGGTCTGTGATCGCTTGTCAACATGCGCCCGCCTCATGGGGGGACATGCCTGACAAGGCTATCCTAGCAGAGTACCAAGCACCCCGTTAACGAATTTTCCGGACGTTTCCGAGCCGAACAGCTTCGCTATTTCCACCGCCTCGTTTATCACCACGGCTCCGGGAGTGTCCGGGTATAGATGCCGCTCCGCCAGCGCCACGCGCAACACGCAGCGGTCAATCGCTGCGATCTGGTCAATCGGGAAGTCAGCCGCTTTCTTGTTGATCTGCTCATCTAGCCTGCGTCGCCTGGATTCCACGCACTCCACCAAACTAGCCGCAAAGCTGCGGAGATCATCGTTCAGTTCATCCTTGCGAGCAATGCGGCCCAACGTAAAACTACCGGGGCGGCCGGTCAGATTGGTTTCGTAGAGAGCCTGCAGGGCAAGAGCTCGCGCCCTACGCCGTCCTCGCGGCAGCGCAGGCGTACGTTCACTTACAGGCAACCCGCCGGCAAGCTCGGTCAGCCGGTCGTAAAGGTCAGCGGCGGCGTCTTCCGGGGCTTGCTTCCCGGCGATCGTGTCTACAGGCATTAGTCCGGTCACCGCGAGCCCAGGCCTGCCGGATCTGACTAGGCTGCCGCGTAAGCGCAGACGTCTTTGTAGTCACCGATGCTGGTAACACGGGCAGACCGGTCGATGCGCCTCATGAGACCGTTGAGCACCCGCCCGGGACCAAGTTCGACGTATCGCTTCACGCCGCTTTGCAGCATGAAGCCCATTGTGCGGTTCCACTGAACGCACGAGGTGAGCTGCATTTGCAGCTCCTCTTTGATTTCGGCTGCGGTGGTCAGGGCCCTGGCCTGTACGTTCCCTACTATGGGCATCGAGGGGTCACTGAAGTAAATCGACTCGATCAGATCATTAAGTTCGTGTTGCGCCGGCTCCATGAGGCCGGAGTGGAAGGCGCCGGCCACTGAAAGCGGTATGGCTTTACGGGCGCCCCTCGCCGAGGCCAGGTCTATGGCCCTGGCCAGGGTCATGTGGGCGCCGCTGATTATGATCTGCTCCGGGGTGTTGACGTTCGATATGTACGCACCCGTCTCGAGGCATATCTCCCGCGCAGTAACATCGTCTATCCCGATGATCGCCGCCATGCCCCCCGGGCGTTCGTCGCACGCGCCCTGCATGAAGCGGCCTCGTCGGGACACGAGGCGCGCGGTGTCTGAAATGCTGAGCACGCCGGCAACCGCGAGAGCAGAGTACTCGCCAAGGCTGTGTCCCGCTACCAAGTCAGGCGCCTGCGGGCTGTCTCCAACCTCTTCGACCGCCTTCCAGGCCGCCATAGATACCGCAGCGATAGCGGGCTGAGCGTTCTCGGTGCGGGTCAGAACCTCTGCCGGGCCGTCGAACATGATCGAGCTAAGAGACAGGTCCAGGGCGTCGTCCACCTCTTGGAACACCGCCCTGGCGGCGCGGGAGGACTCGTAGAGGTCCTTGCCCATCCCCACGGCCTGTGATCCTTGGCCTGGGAACAAGAACGCCAATCGCGAACTGTTAGATAAGGTCATTCCTAAACCTTCCTTCGGGGGAGTTCTCGCCGTAGAGAGACTGTCGTCCCTAACTCGTCTCGACTGCTGATCCAGCCGCGCTAGCGGTATCTTCGTCTCGGCTGGATCCAACCGGATAGCGGCCGTTGTAGTATCCGCACTCCAAACAGGCGCGGTGCGGCAACCTGACCGCATCGCACGCCGGGCAAGTGGAGAGATAGACTCGGCTCAAGCCGTGGTGAGCCGCTCTGCCGCCTTTTCGGGCGCGGGAGTGCTTCTTCTTGGGTAAGGGCGGCATCAGGATTGCTCAGTTCCGGATCTGGTCAACCTACCGAGTGTCCTTTGTCAGGGCTGATACCTGCAAGGGCCGCCCAACGCGGGTCCAAGGCAGGTTGCCGGCAAGCGCAGGCATCGGTGTTTCGGTCTAGGGAGCAGACAGGGCAGAGGCCCTTGCACTCGGGCTTGCAGAGGGGAGCGATGGGAATTGCCCCCGTAAGCGACTGCCGAACCGCTTCGCTGAGATCGATGTTATTCCACTCGTCAATGCGAAAGACCTGATCGTACGACTCAGTCTTGTTTGACTGCGCCTCCATCAGGTCAGCGTTAAGTGGATAGTACTCCTCTTCGATTACGGCTTCGAGATCAAGTCGAACGTGCTCAAGGCAACGCGCACAGTCGCCCTTGGCGACCCCAAAGACTTCCGCTGTCACCAGGATGGTCCGGTCCGTGCGAAGCATCCGAACCTTCCCTGAGATGTCTCCGAAATCACCATATTCAGTTTCCAGACGCTCCGATTCCAGATCAAACCGCCTGGAGGCGCCCATCGGCTCCCTCATGAGTCCGGAAACGTTGAAGATCATCGCGCCGGTATCCACAGAAGCCGCGAGCGCGCTCGGAATCGAACGCGAAGAGAGAATGCTATGCCTGTCTTTTGATTGTGTCAATATTCACAAACGCGCCCGCGCACTTTGCAACCGGCAGGAAACACCCAGGGCAGAGCGTAAACGCGCAATGCTCACCTCAAGTGGAATCAAGAGCCACTACTTTTGAGCGCATGGGCCCCATAGCACGGCGTCAGTCCGCAGATGCTCCCAGCAGCGATCTGGAAATGACGATGCGCTGGATTTCAGACGTGCCCTCGTATATCTCGGTCACTCGTTGGTCCCGGTAGATCCTCTCCACGGCGCTGGGACGGAAGTAGCCGGCTCCGCCGTGGATCTGCAGCGCCTTGGAGGCTATTCGCCCCGATGCCTCCGAGGCGTAGAGCTTTGCCATAGCCGCCTCGGCGCTGTGAGGCATCCCTGCGTCGTAGAGGCTGGCAGCGCGGAAGGTGAGCAGCCGCGCCGCGTCGAGTTCGGTGGCCATGTCGGCCATCATGAACTGGATCGCCTGGCGGGAGGAGATAGCGCGCCCGAAGGACTCCCGCTGTTGCGCATAGGCGATGGCTGCTTCCAGCGCGCCGCGAGCCAGGCCAGTGCACTGCGCCGCTATCATGATGCGGCTGGAATCCAGGATTTCCATGGCCGTGCGGTACCCCGTGCCCGGCTCGCCGAGGAGGTTGGCTCTTGGCGCCCGGCAGTTTTCAAAGACGAGCTCGGCAGTGGCGGAGCCGCGCATTCCCATCTTTCCGTGCTGTGGATTAACGGTGAAGCCGGGCTCCCCCTTCTCAACCACGACGGCGTTTATTCCCCGGTAACCAGCCGAGCAGTCGCTCGTTACGAACACGACGAACACGTCGGCAACCGCGCCGTTCGTGCAGAATAGCTTGGTCCCGTTCAGAAGTAGGGAGTCTCCGTCGGGAGTGGCCGTGGTTGCGAGCGCCAGTGCGTCGCTGCCGGTCTGCGGCTCAGTCAACGCGAAAGCTGCGACTCGCTTGCCAACCGCGAGGTCCGGAATCCAACGACGCTTCTGCTCGGCGTCACCCTTCTGGTTCACGGTCTGCGCTCCCAGCGATACGTGTGTGACAAGCACGGTACTGGTCGAGCCGCAAGCTGCCGCCGCCTCTTCCACGGCGACCATCATATCGAGGTAACCGCCTCCGTTACCCCCAAACTCTTCGTCTAAAGTCAGGCCGGTGATGCCCAGTTCAGCGAGACCGTTGAACTGCCTGGCAGGGAACTCTTCGGCCTCATCTACCTGCGCAGCATATGGCGCCAGTTCAGCCTCGGCGAACTGCCGCACCGAGGCGCGCAGCATGTTTTGCTGTTCTGTGTATAGAGGTTCCAAGGAGATGTCCGAGGGCTGCTCCGCTACGCCCGTCTACGACCACGATACGATACGCGGCAGAGCGCCTGAGAAACTCTGGCGTGAGGGGGTGACATACTTTTGCACTAACGCACAGCCGAGCTTATGGGAGGAGTCCAAGCTCGGCCGAGTATTGCGCCGCAGTAGCCGAATACGGATGCGCTCGGCCCGGCGCTTTTGACCATCTGGCTGCCCGGTTCCGGAGTTTATGCAGCCGTACGATCCGCGGGAAGAAGGTCATCCCGTTGGGAGCCCGACTCGTCGGTTAACACGGGCCATCGGCCCTCCGTGATAGTTTCGGGCACGATGGTGCACTTGGCGATTACGTCCCTTAGCGATGGCGCCTCGTACATTATGTCTACCAACGTTTCCTCGACGATAGACCTCAGCCCGCGCGCTCCCAACTTTCGCTTACGGGCAAGCTCGGCCGTCGTATCTAGGGCCTCCTTCGAGAACTCCAGTTCCACGCCGTCCAGGGAGAAGAGGGCCTGATACTGCTTGACCAGCGCGTTCTTGGGTTCGGTCAGTACGCTGATCAACTCCTCGTGCGTCAGATCCGCGAGCCCTACCACTAACGGAACTCTGCCGATGAACTCAGGGATGAAGCCGTAAGAGAGCAGGTCCATCGACTCGATGGCAGTGAAATCTATGCCGCCCGATCCGGCCTTGAGTGACAAACCAGGCAACCCGAATCCCATCGTGGAGCGGTCTTTCAGCAACCGCCGCTGCAACACTTCTTCCAGACCCTCGAACGTGCCGCCCAGGATGAAGAGGATATTCGAGGTGTCTATCTGGATGAATTCCTGGTGAGGGTGCTTGCGGCCGCCCTGCGGAGGCACGTTGACCATTGCGCCTTCCAAAATCTTCAATAGCGCCTGTTGTACCCCTTCCCCCGATACGTCGCGGGTGATGGAGGGGTTCGCCGCCTTTCGCGCTATCTTGTCGATCTCGTCTATGTAGATGATGCCCTGCTCCGCGCGTTCTACGTCACCCTGGGCAGCCTGGATGATACGCAGCAGGATGTTCTCCACGTCCTCTCCAACGTATCCGGCCTCAGTCAGGGACGTAGCGTCCGCTATGGCAAACGGGACCCCCAGTATCCTGGCCAGCGTCTGCGCGAGGTAGGTCTTTCCACAGCCCGTGGGGCCCACCAGCAAGATGTTCGTCTTCTGAAGTTCGACGTCCGATTGCTCGTCCGCGCTGTGCCACACCCGCTTGTAGTGGTTGTAAACGCCTACGCTTATTACCCGCTTGGCTCGTTCCTGGCCCACCACGTAATCATTTAATTGGTCGAAGACCTCCCGAGGAGTGGTCGGCTTGGACCTGGGTGAGGCCTCTGATGTCCCGCCAGTCAGGATCTCCTGACAGCGTCCCACGCATTCATTGCAGATGAAAACCTCTGAAGGCCCTGCAATGAGCCTCTTCACCTCTTCCTGACGTTTTTGACAGAACGAGCAGGAGTAGGCCGCGCGGGAGGTTCCCTCGTTGTCAGTCGATTTCGTTGACATAGCTACACACCCTTGCAATCGTTCACGAGAACATTCGGACCATAGCTCTCCGGAAAACCTCAGCCGGAGCCGTCTGCCGACTCGGTTCCGGCTGACAGCACCTCGTCGATCAGCCCGTACTCTACGGCCTGATCAGGCGTCAGGTAGAAGTCCCTGTCCATATCCTCGGCCACTCGCTGGGCAGTTTGCCCGGTCTTGTCCGAGATCAACTGCTTGAGGCGTTCTTTCACTCTGAGGATTTCCTGGGCCGCTATAGCGATGTCGGTCGCCTGACCCTGTGCGCCCCCCATTGGCTGGTGCATGTGGATGGTGGAGTTGGGCAGAGCGTAGCGCTTGCCCTTCTGGCCGGCGGTCAACAGTACCGTACCCATGCTCGCGCACATTCCGACGCAGATAGTCGAGACGTCGCACGGTATGTGGTCCATCGTATCCAGGATGGCCAACCCAGCGGATATGACCCCCCCGGGCGAGTTGATGTAGAGGTTGATGTCCTTCTCCGGGTCCTCGCGGGCAAGATAGAGAAGCTGGGCCACGACGAGGTTCGCTACCTGGTCGGCTATTGGGGTGCCCAGGAATATGATCCGCTCCTTGAGAAGTAGCGAGTAGATATCGAACGCTCGCTCGCCGCGAGCGCCCTGCTCGATCACCATAGGGATTATATTCTCAGGCGTCATCGCCATTTTCGTTTCCTTTTTCGTCGATTCGCGCTTGCCGCAGTCACAGTATGCCGAGGGGCCCCTGTATCCGAGTTGTGTATGCCACGAGGTTCCATTTCCGCCGGGTGGTGTATGAAATAGTCCCCCGTACCGGGGTTCTTTGCTTCTTTGCTCTTTCCGGAGAAGCAGGAGGGGCTACGTCTCCATGGTTATGACCTGCTTGCTTTCCGTTTGGCGGCCTGTCTGTCTGCCAGCGTCTGCAGGGGTCCAAATAGGGCTCTTTTCCTGGCGTGCAAGCTTCAAGGCCCGGTCCAACGCACCGCGCCGCATCAATGCGCGGCGCACGGCATCGCGGGCGGCGTCGGAACTGAAATCGGTCTCCTCCTGCCCGGGTAAAGACAGTTTTTCTATCTCAGCAGAGACCTCTCCGTCAGTAACCTCGACGTTTTCAGCCTCGGCCAGTTCGTCCATTACGAGAGTCTGCCTCAGTCGTCTTGACACCTCCGTTTCCAATTGGGAAACGTACTGGTCGACGGTCATGCCGGTTGCGTGGATGTATCGCTCTAAGTTCAGATTGTCCCTCTCAAGCGCCTCCCGACGTTCGCGAAGTGTGCGTTGGGTCTCCTGCTTGACCAACACAGGGGCCATCCTGATATCGGCATCATCCACCATCACGTCCAAAATGCGCTGTTGAAGTGACTGGTTCAGCGCCTCCTCGGACCGGGACTCGAGCATCCGGCGAATGTGAGCCTGCAACTCCTCCAGTGTGTCTGAATCTCCGGCCAGACTCTTGGCGAGGTCGTCATCCACAGGCGGCAGGTTCTTCTGCTTCAGCCCGTTGACCGTAACCGAGAACTTGGCGTCCTTACCCGCCATGTCCCTGGCCGGGTAGTCTTCAGCCAAGGCAAGCGTGAACTCCCGGGTCTCGCCGATCTGCATACCCACAAGCTCCTCAGAGAAACCGGGCGCCGGGATAGCGTTCTCTTCACCCGTGAGGAACTCTACGTCATTCAGGTCCAGGAGAGGTTTCCCGGCCACGTGACCCTGCAAGGTGATGGTGGCCAGGTCTCCGGATTCCAGGGCGCGTTCGACAGGCTCCCACGTGGCCTGCGAATTGCGCAGTTGTTCCAGCGATTCCCTGACGTCGGAATCCGTTACCGCTTCCGGTTCGTCGTCGAACCTGATTGAGGCGTAGTCGCCCAGCTTTACTTCAGGACTCAAAGCAATGATGGCGTCCACTTTGACGACGGGCTCTCGTTCCCGGACAATCACCTGCGGAAGCCCGACCGGATCCAAGCCCTGCTCCTCGATTGCTTCGCCGACTAACGTTGGTACCAGGGCTTCTAACGCTTGGTCCAGCAGGTAATCCCTTCCCGCGAAGCGCTCCACAATGGCTCGCGGCGCCTTCCCCTTCCGAAAACCGGGGATGCTGACGCGTTGAGACACCCGCTGCGATGCTCGACGCATGTAATCGTCCAGGCGGTCTTCGTCGACCTCGATGTGGAGGGCGACCTGACGGTCAGGCGTATCCTCTCGCGAGATTTTCAAGTACTACTCCCGGGACAGCCTACCGTAGAGGCGTTGTGGTCGATCGAACTGCTGCCAACATTCCCATTGTATCGCGCTTAGATCAGTCATGAGACAGTCGCGTCGCTGAGCAGAATCGCCTGCAGTGAATTCACGTGCATCACGCTTCCAAAATTCGTATGTGGAGCTCCTCCAACTGTTCCTCGGAGATGGTCCAGGGAGCGTCGAAGAGCGGATCCGACGCCGCCTGTGTCTTGGGGAATGCGATCACCTCTCGGATCGAACTCTCGTTAGCCAACAGCGCAACTAAGCGGTCCAGCCCAAGCCCCATACCCCCGTGGGGAGGCGCGCCGTACTCAAATGCCCTCAGCAGATGTTCAAACCGGCTTTCGGCCTCTTCCTTGCCGTATCCAATAACACCGAAAACACGTTCCTGCACGCCCCGGTCGTGTATCCGAATACTGCCGCTGCCCAGTTCCCAGCCGTTGCACACGAGGTCGAACAACTGGCCGTGAACCTTACTAGGATCGGACTCCAGATAATCTTCGTGGCCAGGCTGCGGTGCAGAGAAGACGTGGTGAGCAGGAGTCCACTGCTCCGACTCCGCGTCCATCTCGAATAACGGGAAATCCGTAACGAAGGCGTAGCGAAACGTTCTTGGATCTATAAGGTCAAGCCTCTGCCCCATTTCGTTTCTGAGGATGCTAAGCACGGTGTTGACCGTCTTTTCCGGGCCAGCCACGATCAGAATCAGGCTGCCGGGCGCCGCACCGGTCTGGCGAGCGATCTCCTTCACCGTGTCCAGCGAGACGCTGGACTTGATCGGTGAACGGACGTCGTCAGCGGTCAGAGTCTCAACCGATTCAGCGTCAGCGGACAGAGCGATAGTGATCAGGCCCTGCGCGCCGCTGCTTCGCGCGATTTCGGCGAGTTGGTCAGTCTGACGACGCGTATACCCCCCACAACCTGGGGCGGCGAAACCTCTCACCACACCGCCCGATGCGACTACCGACTCAAAGACGCGGAAACCGCTGCGGCCCGCCGCTTCGGTCAAAGTCTTCAGTTCGAGGCCAAAGCGAATATCCGGTTTGTCTGTGCCGAAACGGTCCATGGCCTCCCGGTACCGGATGCGCGGGAACGGGATTTCAACATTCACGTCGGGCCGCGTCTCCGTCGTAATGCGCCGGTAGAGACCTTCAACCAGCTCCAACACGTCCTCCTGGTGAACGAAGCTCATCTCCAGATCGAGTTGCGTGTGCTCGGGTTGTCTGCTCGCACGCAGATCTTCGTCCCGGAAGCAACGGGCGATCTGGAAGTAGCGTTCCACGCCGGACACCATAAGCAACTGTTTGAGTTGCTGAGGAGACTGTGGCAGCGCGTAGAATTTGCCGGGGTGCACCCTGCTGGGCACCACGTAATCACGCGCACCCTCCGGTGTGCTCTTGATGAGGATGGGCGTCTCGACCTGAAGAAACCCGCGCTCGCTCAGATGGTCCCAGATGATGCGCGTCGTATCGTGGCGCAGCCGCAGCATCTTCTGCATCTTCGGACGACGCAGATCGATGAAGCGGTACGTCATCCGGGTCAACTCGTCTACGTCTATGTCATCGCTGACTTCGAAAGGCGGCGTCCGGGCCGGGCCAAGTGTGCGGAGACCGGAGGCTGCCAGTTCAACCTCGCCAGTGGCTAGCTGGGGGTTCTCGGCACCGGGCAGGCGCTGCTTCACAACGCCTTCGATCTGCACCACCCACTCCGAGCGCAAAGCTCCCGCCATTTCGTAGGCCCTAATCGACGTCTCCGGGTTGAAAACCACCTGAAGGATCCCGGAGCGGTCGCGAAGGTCTATGAAGATCAGCGAGCCATGATCGCGGCGGCGGTGCACCCAACCCGCGACCGTGACCGACTTGCCAGAGTCGCTCTTGCGTAGTGTTCCGCAATCCGTGTCCTTGTACATGCCAACCCTTCAGCTCCGGCTTGCCCCCGCCTGTCGATGATTCAGGCAGAGTGGACGGGCGCGTTCAAAAGCGCCCGGACGTTGTTCTTCAGGACATTCCCAAAACAGGGAAACTGTCAGAGGTTCGCTCCGCGTCTGTCCGCCAGACGCCATAGTCCACCCGTCGCGATTGCGGCCAGCATCAGCTTGATCAAGTCGCCCGGGATAAAAGGATACAGCGCAGCAGAGAACAATTCGCCTTCAGCCGGCCACCTGAAGTCGAATACGCTCAGCCAAATGAGCGCGGGCAGATAGACCGCCAGAGAACCAATGAGCATGGCCCACAGAACGCGCCCCCGGCTCCAACCGTGCTGAACGGAGTACCCAACGACCGCTACGGCCAGAATAAATCCGAGCAAATAACCTCCGGTCACTCCTCCGGCCACGTATTGCCAGCCGTTGCCGCCTCCCTGAAACACCGGCGCTCCGGCCATGCCGAGGAGGTAGTATCCAACGATGGAGACCAAACCCCACCGCCACCCCAGCACTCCACCCATCATAAGTATCCCGAACGTCTGAAACGTGATCGGCACCGGGTTTTCGGGCAGAAAGAAACGTGCTCTGGCCAGTCCGATGGTTAATCCGATCATGAGGACAACCGCGCCCAGCTTGTGGATGGTACTTGCGGACGGCATGAGAGATTCCAGGAGCGAAGGCTCCTCCTCGCCGAATATCCACCCCGTTCGAGGTGCAAAGAGGACGCGCGCACGCGCCGTCGTGATCATCCGGGACAACCTCCGTGCATTCTTCCACAGCCCTGCGGACAGGCTGCCTGTCGATGGGAAAACCGCTTCAATCGGGTAACTGCATCTACTAGTAGTTTACCGTAGGCAGCGCAGCCGCTTTGTTGAAGGGCTGCGGAGCGATTGATAGACTGGCAGTCTGATCGACAGGTTCCCTGCGCTCGCGCCGCTCAAATGCCCAAGGTCCGATGATGAAGGCCCCCCGAATACGTTGCACGCACAGTGAGGACGACCCGCTTCGGCGTGACACCCTCACTACGACGGCGCGGGCCTGACCTACGATCGTTCAGCCCGCGCCTCCACCCGATTGCCGGCGCCGGGCCGGATTCCTACCCCCGCATTCCGCGTGACGGCAAGGCTGTCTTCAGCGCCGCGCCCGTGAAGTAGACGTGTACACAACGCGCTCGACGCTACGCCGGCTCATCGACCAATCACAAATACATGACGAGCGTTGACAACATGGCAGAGAACCAAAATCCGGACCAATCGACGGGAAGCAAGCCCAAACGGCGGCGCTTCCGGGACCTAACCCCCGCAGAGCAGGACGAACTACGCGGCCGGATGCGCCACTCGGCGGCGCACGTGCTAGCGGAGGCGACGCTCACGCTGTTCCCTGAAGCGAAGCTCACCATCGGGCCGCCCACCAAGGACGGTTTCTACTACGACTTCGACGTTCCACGGCCGTTTGCCCCCGCTGACCTCGAACGCATAGAGAGCCTCATGCGTGAGTCGATCAAAGCAAACAGGAAGTTCGTGGAGCGCGACGTGGAGCGCGACGCGGCCAGGGAACTGGTGGCCGACAACCCGTACAAGCTTGAGATCATCGACGGCATTCCGGAAGACGAGCGCATCACGTTTTGCAGCCACGGAGATTTCGACGACCTCTGCAGAGGCGGCCACGTCGAGTCGACCGGAGAGATCAGGGCCTTCAGGCTGCTGACCTCTGCCGGAGCCTACTGGCGCGGCAGCGAGGCCAACCCCATGCTGCAACGCATCTACGGCACGGCATGGGAGTCTGAGAAGGCGCTAAGAGAATACCTGCGCCGTCAGGAGGAAGCCGCCAAGAGAGACCACCGCAGGCTGGGACGGGAGATGGACCTCTTCTTCTTCGACCCGATCGCCCCGGACAATCCCTTCTTTCTCCCCAAGGGAGCCTTCGTGTACAACACGTTGGTGGACTACGTACGCGACCTGTACGTGCGCTACGGGTACCAGGAAGTGATTACGCCCCAGATGTTCAAGACCGATCTCTTCAAGACCTCGGGGCACTATGACAACTACCTGGAGCACATGTACATGCTGAACGTCGACGAGCAGGAGTACGGCGTGAAGCCCATGAACTGCCCGTCCCACGCGGTGATCTACTCCAGAAGGCTGCACTCCTACCGCGACCTGCCGGTCCGCTATGCGGACTTTGGGCGATTACATCGTTACGAACTCTCAGGAGTTACCCAGGGGCTGACCCGCGTCAGGTCGTTCGCACAGGACGACGCACACATCTTTTGCCGAGAAGACCAGATCGCCGCCGAGGTGAACAGCTTCATCGACATGCTGGCCGAGAGCTACGCCGTGTTCGGTTTCGAAGAAACCCGCTACGCACTCTCCCTGAGACCCGACAAACGGGTCGGGTCGGATGAACAATGGGACAAGGCGGAATCGGCCCTAACCGCCGTACTCGAGGAGCGCGGGCTACAGTACGAGGAGTTGGCCGGGGAGGGCGCATTCTACGGTCCGAAGATCGACATGTTCGTGCCTGATGCTCTGGGCCGCGAGTGGCAGTTGGGCACGGTGCAAGTCGATTTCAACCAGCCGCAGAGGTTCGACCTCGAGTATGTCACCTCCAAGGGCGACCGCGATAGGCCGGTAATGATCCACCGAGCCATGCTCGGCTCGCTGGAGCGTTTCCTGGGCGTTTTGATAGAACACCTGGGCGGATCCTTCCCGGTGTGGTTGGCGCCTGTCCAGGCGGTTATCGTGCCTATCGCCGAGCGACACGCCGAGTACGCATATTCTGTCCGTGCCCAGTTGACCGGGGCCGGAATTCGCGTCGTGGCCGACGACTCTAACGACCGCATGAACGCCAAGATCCGTCGCGCCCAGCTGCAAAAGACGCCCTACACGCTGGTCGTAGGTGATCGGGAAACGGAGTCGGGCACGGTATCGGTACGCACTCGCTACGGCGAGAACCTGGGCGCAACGCCGATCGGAGAATTTACCGCGATGGCCCTGGATGAAGCCAGGAGCAAGGCGCCCTTGAAGCCCCGCGCCGCCTGGCAAAGGGGCGCGCGGCAAGTTGACACCGGAACGGCGCGGCGCTAGTGTCGGATTCCCTTGAGGAGGCTGTTCTGAGGGTTTTCTAGCGGACTGGACCGGACGGTAAGAACGGGTGCGAAACAGAGACTTCCCAGAACGTCTTGACGTTTGTAGTCCTTCCCCTGAACCCGCGCCCGGGGCCGCAGGCCGTCAGCATTCTCGCGGTTTGACGCAAATTCACTTATCACTTTTGGCAACGCAGGTATGACCTCCAGAGACGTGAAACTTCATCGCGGTCTGCAGGGCGTTTACTTTGACCGTACCGAGACCACCTTCATTGACGGCAAGAAGGGGATTCTCGAATACCGCGGATATTCAGTACATGACCTGGCCAAGAAGTCCACTTTCGAGGAGACCGCCTACCTGCTCCTCTACGGCTCATTGCCCACTCGCGGCCAGTTGGAAGAGTTCGACCAACAACTCAAGTCCTCCCGAACAATTTCCGGCCAAACGATAGACGCCATTCGCTTGGTGCAAGACTCTCACCCGATGGACGTCCTCCGAAGCGTCGTGTCCTCTCTTGCCGGATTCGACCCCGACTACGGGGACAACTCGATAGACGCCACTCTCCGAAAGGGCGTCCGCTTGACTTCTCAGTTGCCGACCATAGTCATGGCGCACGACGCCATGCGGAACGGGCGCGAGATTGTAGAACCCAGCCCCAGCCTGTCCCACGCCGCCAACTTTCTCTACATGCTGAACGGCAATACGCCCAGCGACGACGCGGCTAGCCTGATGGACCGCGACTTCATCCTGCACGCCGACCACGGATCGAACGCATCCTCATTCACCGCGCGCGTAGTCGCAGGCACCGGCGCCGACCTGCACAGCGCCATAACGGCAGCCGTGGCAGCCCTCTCCGGACCCTTCCACGGCGGCGCGGCCGAGAACGTCATGAAGATGGCAGAGGAGATCGGCGATCCGGAAAACGCAGCCGAATACGTGAAGGGCCTCCTGTCGAGCAAGAGGCGGGTCATGGGCTTTGGCCACCGGGTCTACCGGGCTGAAGACCCCCGCGCGGGCCACCTACGGGACGGTGTCCGCCAGCTAAGCCACGAGATGGGCGATCCCAGGTGGTACAACATTCTGGAGGCCGTAATCGAGGCCATGAAGCCCTACGCAAGGCGCGGCATTCACGTCAACGTGGACTTCTTCGCAGGCGTGATCTACCACCTGATTGGCATCCCCAACGACCTCTTCGTTCCGATCTTCGCCGTCGGCCGAGTGCCAGGCTGGACCATCCAGGTTGTCGAACAGTTCCGGCACAACATCCTCATACGCCCACTGCTGCTGTTCTCCGGAGAACGAGAGCGGGAGTACGTGCCGATCGACGCACGCTGAAGCCGCAGGCCGTCGGGTCGCGTCGACTTCCGCCTGCTGCGCCATCTATCCTCGACGCAACGACGGCGCGGCGCTGTTTTCGGCATGACGCTCCGCCCAACCGGGCATTTTGAACTCCCGGGCGTCATTGGCATGAAATAGACAGCGCATGACGCGATAGATCACAGGTATGAACTACGTCGAAGCGATGCTCGTACAGCGGATCCGCGAGTCCGGCCCGATCACCTTCGCCGAGTTCATGGAAGCGGCCCTGTACCGCCCGCCGTACGGTTACTACGCACGGCGGGGCGAGTCGAGCAGCCCCTCATCCGGGTCAGAGCCGCGCGACTACTTCACCAGCCCCATGGCACACCCTGCGTTCGGGGCGCTCCTCGCCATCCAGCTCAAAGAGACGTGGCGGCGGCTCGATGCACCGGATGAGTTCAGCGTCATCGAAATGGGGGCCGGCGATGGAATGTTGGCAAGGGACGTAACCGCATATGCGCCCCGCCTTGACAGCGCTTTCGCCAAAGCCCTGCGCTACGTAGCCGTTGATCGCTTGCCGCGGCAGGAAGGCTACTATCCTGTTGTCGAATCGGGCCGGATTCCGTCGAACGTCACCGGCTGCGTTCTATCCAACGAACTGCTGGACTCCATGCCGGTTCATCGGTTCGTCATCGAGCAGGGCAGGGTACTTGAGATCTACGTGGGAGAGCGTTCCGGCGAGTTGTGCGAAGTCGCAAGGCCGCAGTCCGACTCTGCCATCTCCGAACGGCTCGGTGATCTGGCCGGAGATCTGCCCGACGGCTTCAGAGGCGAGGTGAACCTGGGTCTACACACTTGGGCGAGGCAGGTTTCGGACACGCTGCGACGAGGATACGCGCTAAACATCGACTACGGCTTCGACAGGCCGCGGCTTTACACCCCGGCGCGCTGGCGAGGCAGTCTCCGCTGTTACTACAAACACACGCTGGGCTCGGATCCGCTGAAACGGGTCGGGCGACAGGATATGACGGCGCACGTTGACTTCACCGCGGTAGATGAGGCGCTGGCCGGGGTTGGTTTCAGCGCGGCCGGCTACGCAACGCAGGCCGACTTCCTGGGCAGGCTGGGAGCCGACAAAATGCTATCGGCACTGCGAAAAGGCCGGCTAGCTCAGCATGAAAGGGACGCCAACCGGGCCGGGATAGTCGAATTGCTAAAGCCCCAGGGAATGGGAGGGTTCAGGGTGTCAATTCACCACAGGGACGCGGCCGCGGACCCCCCCCTTGCCGGGCTGAACAGTTCCGACGACGCTCAGGCCGCATCCGAACCGCTGCCGCTGCCGTTGCTGCATGACACCACGGGACATGCGTCATTGCTGGCCAGCCGGTATCCCAATGCGGCGTGGTCAGTGACTTTCTCGAACGATGGCAGAGACGGAAAATGACCGGCCGCGGATGGGCAAGCGGACAACCGCCCCGTGTAGGATTCAGATATGCGGTCGGGCGCAGCCCAGGCATCAGTCCGACTTAGCCGGAAGCATGGGAAGAAATTTGGCAGGCGCAAAACTTAGACGGACACCCCTATATGACGCACATATCGAGGCGGGCGGGCGCATGGCGCCCTTCGCCGGATGGGATATGCCGATCCGGTACCCAACCGACATCCTGAAGGAGGTCGCCGCGGTACGCCGCTCGGCCGGCATGTTCGACGTCTCACACATGGGCCGCATCGAGTTCTCCGGAACGAACGCGACCGCTTTCCTGAACCGGACGCTCAGCGCCGACGTGGCGAGCCTGCGCCCCGGGCGTTCCAAATACCACGTGATCTGCAACGAGGCCGGCGGCATCATCGACGACGCCATCGTGTATCGACTATCCGATACTCACTTCCTGCTGGTGGTCAACGCCGGAAACTTCACCTCCGTCGAGTCCTGGCTCGCTCGCCAAGCCGTGGGCCTTTGCAGTGTGAACAAAGAGGTTATAACCGGACGCACCGGCATGATCGCGTTGCAGGGACCCAAATCCGCTGAAACGATGGACCGGCTGTGCCCTACGTCGGCGTCCTCGCTGAGGCCGTTCCGTATAGCAACGACGGAAGTGGCAGGCGTACCGTGCCGTGTGGCCCGCACCGGTTACACCGGCGAGGACGGCTTCGAGATCATGCCCCCCGCGGAGCGCACCGCGGCAGTGTGGCGTTCACTGCTCGAGCAAGGCGCCGTTCCGTGTGGGCTGGGGGCTCGAGACGTGCTCAGGCTGGAGGCAGGACTGCTCTTGCACGGCAACGACATGACGGTCGATAACGATCCCTGGGAAGCGGGTCTCGAACGATTCGTAAATCTGGACTCGCCAGGCTACGTAGCCGGCGCGGCTCTGCGTAAGATCAGGGACGCCGGGCCTGCCAAGCGGCTCGTAGGCTTGAGGATGACCGGGCGGGGCATAGCGCGCCACGGCCACCCCATACTGGCCGACGGCAGAAGGGTAGGCACAGTCACGTCCGGCACCCACTCGCCCACAATTGACGCTAACATAGGGATGGGCTACGTTGAAATTCAGTACGCTGAACCATCCACCTCCGTCGAAATCGACATTCGGGGAAGGCTCGCGGCTGCCGACGTGGCGTCGCTCCCGTTCTACAAGCGCACCGCCTGACTGCACGCAGTAACCAAAGATGATTGAACAAACTCCACCCGACCTCAGATACTCCAAAGAGCACGAATGGGTGAAGATGAATGGCGACGAGGCCACGGTGGGGATAACCCATTTTGCCCAAGACTCGCTCGGCGACGTCGTATACGTCGACCTACCGGACACGGACACGACGTTCGAGCAGTTCGCCAAGTTCGGGGAAATTGAGTCAGTCAAAGCCGTAAGCGAACTGTATACGCCTGTGGGCGGCGCGGTTACCGAGGTGAACGGGGACGCAGTTGACAACCCTGAGTTGGTGAACTCCGATCCCTACGGAAAAGGTTGGCTGATCAGGCTGCGCGTTGCAGACCCGTCCGATCTCCATAACTTGCTCACCGCAGAAGCGTACGAGGCGCTGCTGGCCGAGTCGGAGTAGTTGCTGTATGCCGACTACGGTAACCCCTAACGGACCCGACGACTCGGGGTCTCCGCACCCGTTCATTCCCAATACTTCGGCGGATCGCGCAGCGATGCTCGATGCAATCGGCGTGTCGAGATTCGAAGAGTTGGTGCACGACATCCCGGCCGCTCACGTCTACCCCGAACTGCGACTGACGGACAACACCCCGGAACCGGCTCTTACCGCCGAGCTTTCGGCGCTCGCGAATAGCAACGCGACGCCTGGCGAGTATGCTTGTTTCCTGGGCGCCGGGGCTTACCGGCACTTCATTCCAGCCGTTGTCCGTGCTATCGCATCACGCGGTGAGTTCGTCACCGCATATACCCCCTATCAGCCGGAAGCGTCGCAGGGTACGTTACAGGTTGGGTTCGAATTCCAGACGGCCGTTTGCCAACTGACCGGCATGGAAGTGTCGAACGCCGGGATGTACGACGGTCCGACGGCTTTTGCAGAGGCGGCCCTCATGGCCTGCCGCGTGACGAGGCGGCGCACCGTCGCCGTGCTCGACACAGTGGACGAACGGCTGGTGGAGGTACTGGATGCTTACGTGCGGTACCAAGGCCTGGAAGTCCAGGTCGTTGATTCATCCTCGCTCCGCACACCAGACGGAGCAGCGTGCCTCATGGCCCAGTCGCCCAACGTCTACGGCGTGATCGAGAACATGCAATCGTTTATCGAATCCGCTCATTCCGTCAACGCGCTGGCAGTGGCCCACGTCAACCCTACGTCGCTAGGTATGTTCAAATCACCCGGCGAATGGGGGGCTGACATCGTGACGGCTGAGGGACAGCCCCTGGGAGTTCCCATGAGTTTCGGCGGCTCGTACGTGGGCCTGCTGGCGTGTAGACAGGCGCACGTGCGTCAGATGCCAGGTCGCGTCATTGGGCGCACGACCGACACGCGAGGCCGCCGCGGGTACGCGCTCACTTTGCAAACTCGCGAACAACACATCCGCAGGGAGCGGGCCACGTCGAACATTTGCACGTCCACCCAACTCATCGCCCTCATGGCGACCACGTACGTGGCCGCCATGGGCAAAAACGGCATAAGGCGGATCGCAGAGCTGTGTTACCAAAAGGCTCATTACGCCGCCAACCGGATTGCCCGCCTGCCCGGTTACTCCCTGCCAGTGGAAGGCACGTTCTTCCATGAGTTCGCGGTGCAGTGCCCGCGCCCGCCCGCCGAGATCAACCGGGCGTTGCTGGAACGCAAGATCATCGGCGGGTACGACCTGAGCCGTCGTATTCCGAACGGGATGCTGGTTTGCGTGACCGAGATGAACTCTCGGCAGGAGATCGACTCTCTGGTGGAAGCGCTGGAAGATGCAGGGGGGCGGGCTTGAGCAGCGGACCGGCCGCACGTGACCGCAGGTTGCTGATGGAGCGCAGCGTGCCAGGTCGTTTTGCCGTGGCGATACCGGAGAGTGACGTACCGCCCGCCGAATTGCCCGAAAGTTCCCTGCTCAGAGACGATCTCGATCTGCCTGAGGTGGCTCAACTCGACCTGGTGAGGTATTTCACGCTGCTCAGTCAGCTCAACTTCTCTATCGACACGAACTTCTACCCCCTCGGTTCGTGCACTATGAAGTACAACCCCAAACTGAACGACGAAGCAGCCGCGCTACCCGGATTTAGCCAGATCCACCCTGCACAGCCCTTTGAAACCGTGCAGGGAGCGCTGCGGCTCATGTACGAGTTACAGCAGATGTTGGGCGAGGTGACCGGATTGCCCGGCGTCGGGCTTGCGCCCCTCGCCGGAGCGCAGGGCGAATACGCCGGTCTGCTGATCGCACGGGCCTGGTTCGACAGCGCCGGGAAGTCCGAAAGGACGGTTGCGTTGATACCGGACAGCGCGCACGGGACCAACCCAGCCTCGGCGGCGATGGCTGGCCTGGAGGTGGTCACCGTGCCGTCGAATGATCAGGGCAACGTGGATCTTGAAGCCCTCAGAGCAGCCTGCGACGAGCGGACCGCGGTCTTCATGCTGACCATTCCCAGCACGCTCGGCCTATTTAATCCGAATATCCTCGACATTACCGAGGCGGTGCACGAGGCCGGTGGGCTCGTGTATGCGGACGGCGCCAACCTGAACGCCCTGCTCGGTCTGGTAAAGCTCGGCGACCTCGGATTTGACATCTGCCATTCCAATTTGCACAAGACCTTCTCGACGCCGCACGGAGGAGGCGGGCCAGGCGCGGGACCGGTTATGGTTGCAAAAGAGTTGGCCAGCTTCCTGCCTGCGCCCGTCGCCGCCCTCGGTGACGACGGCTTGTACCGTTTCGAGCGCCCGGAGAATGCCATCGGCAAGATCAACGGCTTTCATGGCTCCTTCTCGATTCTGGTGCGCGCCTGGACGTACATGCGCTCGATGGGTCGGAACGGGCTGCGCGAGGCCGCCCGGAACGCCATCATCAACGCCAACTACGTACAGGCGAAGCTGCGGGACAGGTTCGACCTGGCGGCGGACCGCCACTGCATGCACGAGACCGTATTGAGCGCGCGCAGGCAAAAAGCTCGCGGAGCCTCCGCTTTGGACATCGCCAAGAGATTGCTGGACTATGGAGTCCATGCTCCCACGATGTACTTTCCGCTAATCGTCGATGAAGCCCTGATGGTGGAACCCACCGAGACGGAGTCAAAAGAGACGCTCGACCGATTCATCCGGATCATGAGGCAAATCGACGAAGAGATCGACCAAGATCCGGCCCTGCTCCACGAAGCGCCGCATGACCTGCCCAACACCCGGCTCGATGAAACCACCGCCGCCAGACGACCCTACCTACGTTGGCAGCAGGAGACATAGACGAAAAGCCCCTATCCGGGTCTGCACCGGCCAACGGTTGACAGGCAATCAGAGCGCCCTGGCGCCCTGGACGAATACCTCGTTGTAGGACGCTGCCTCTAAGTAAGGTCGTCACAGATCAAATCGAATAACCACAAGTTTTTTGCAAGTTGCCTATAATGCGGGATCACAACGCGCTTGGTCGCGCAAAGCGGCCATGACAAGACAAACTGACCGGGGTTGCACATCTGAGGGTGCGGAGAAATCATGTTGAAACAATGTACGTCTATGAGATTGCTTGGGGTACTGTTCCTGGCAATCGCAGCCACGCTTGCTGCCTGCGGGGGCGACGCCGAGCCGCAAGTGATTAAAGAAACGGTCGTGGTGAAGGAAACCGTCGTAGTCGTAGCTACCGCCGCGGCAATGGCTGAAACGACTGAAACTGAAAGGCCCTTGGCATTGATCGACGTGCCCCAATCCAAGAGCTCCGGGGGATCAGTGGTCATGGCGGACCTCGCGCAGGCCCTGGGCGGCACCGGTTCATTGCCAGACGCTCCAATGGGGGCATCGAGACAATGGGGCGCGGGTGAAAGCCTGTTCACGCCAGGAGCCGCAGATTGGGATGTCCCGATGCTTGCAGAGTCTTGGGAGTTGGCTTCGGACCTCAGCTCCGTAACGATCGATATTCGGTCCGGGGTGCGCTTCCACAAAGACTGGGGCGAAGTGAAAGCGGAAGATATTGCATGGGTCATCAACCGCACGAATCCCGCGCTCAATCCAGAGTCCATAGCCGCTAGCGCCGCCAACTTGTCGGCCCTGTTTGGAGACGTCCCCGTAGAAGCGGTTGACGAGAACACTATCCGGGGAACTTTCAACAAGTTCGACGTCCGATGGGCAAGTAACTTCCTGAATCAGGAAGCCTCCGGCGGTCTCACCACCATCGCAACGCCCAAGAGGGCGTTTGATGAGATGGGTAGAGACTGGCTGAAAGACAACTTCATCAGCACCGGACCCTTGCAGGTCAAGGAATTCAAGACCGGGGTAAGCGTGACCCTCGAGAAGGTGCCCTACAGCCATTGGCGAAAGGACGCCCAGATTCAGGAGTTCAAGGTACTCGCCGTCCCTGAAGAGTCCACGAGGGTGGCCCTGCTCCAGACCGGCGAAGCCGACGTGGCCTTCATCGACCCCAAGGACCTGGCGCGACTCAATCAGAGCGGCTTCTTGCAAGTCAGCGCAGGACAGGGAATCCAGGAAGGCGTGATGTTCCCAGGCAATCTCTGGGAGACCACCAACGCGCTTACCAACGAACCAATCGACTTTGTACAGCATGGCGTATACGTCCATGACCACAATTGGACGGGAAACCCGTTCAAACCCGAAGACGCGAACAACCCCTCGGGCATGGATGACATGGAGCAGGCTCGACTGGTCCGACAAGCTTTGGCCCGTTCAGTAGATAGGGCCGCAATAGTGGAACACGTGCTCGGAGGCGTTGGGGAGCCTGTACACGTGACCTACTTCAGCACCAACAACCCCAACTGGGATGACAAGTTCCTGTACCCGTACGACCCGGCAGAGGCGAGCAGGCTGCTCGATCAGGCCGGATTCCCTGCAGATGACGACGGATTCCGCTTCGAAATGCCGCTGTTCGTGGGACCGGAGCTCGGCGGCGGCGAGGGACCCGCAGGGGAAATTGGCGATGCTATCGCAGGTTTCTGGGAGGACGTAGGCATCAGAGTGAAGGTCCTGAAATACGCCTACGGAGTATTCCGCCCAGGACTGGTGAGCCGCACCACAATCGTGCCCATGCTCACTTCATGCGATGACGGTAAAGAGTCCTTCCCGTTCGACTGGCCAAAGGGACTGGTGCAAACCACCTTGACCAGAGGCGGATTCAGTTGCGGTTTCGAGTCTCCTGAGATCCTGACGTGGTATCAGGCAGCGGCCAGCGAACCTGACCGAGAAAAGCGCATTGAGATCAACAAGGAGTACCTGGCGTACATGCACAACTGGGCCTTGTTCCCCGGCTACGTGACCGTGCCAAATGCCTGGTTCGCCAATCCGAACCACATCCAGGAGTGGCCGATGCACCTGGGCAACAGCTACAACTCCCCGGAGAACATCGTACTGAAGTAGAGAGCGACGCCTACAGAGCGCCTGACGCGGGGGTGGGTTACACGTCCACTCCCGCGTCGGGCGCTTTGGCAAATGGCGCGATCTTCCTTCGAGATGACTGCCCAACCAGCCGGCGTTCAAGAGAGTGTCCAACGTCGAGCCCGTCCCGGGAGCCTGACGTCCCAAAGGTCGTCAAGATGCCAAGTCCGGTTCTCGGCGCAATGCGATGGCTTTCGTCGCATCACGGTCTCTTTGTGTCGATGCGGCCAAAGTCGATCCGGATCGCATAGCCTGAAACCGGGGGGAGGTTAGAGCCCGTCCCTGCTTTCGCAGGGACGGTGGATGGACGGGAAGGGGAGACGCGTCGGACGGTTAGGCAAAGGTACGTGACGGAGAGAACTGTTTTAGACACCCACTGAGGGCTGGCTCTATATGAAACGCTACCTGATCAGGCGGTTTCTGTTTGCGATCCTCACGCTGGTGGTCGCAACGATGCTGGTATTTGGTTTGTCGCGCGCCGCCGGCGACCCTCTGCTGCTATACGCCAAGCCGGGTGGGTACGGTATGAGTCCTCAGAGGGTCGAAGACCTTAGTCGAAAGCTGGGCTTGGACAAACCTCTGGTAGTGCAGTATTTCGTATGGCTCGGGCGCGTGCTCAGGGGAGATTTTGGAGAAACTATCGTCGCAGAAACGCCCGTCAGCAGATTGATACGAGAAAGGATGGCGCCCACGGTGCAGTTGGCAGTGGCCGCCTTTGCACTCGCCATCGTAGTGGGAGTCCCGCTCGGAGTGCTGTCCGCAGTGAGGCGCGGCTCGTTATGGGACTACCTCGGCCGAGCTCTGGCGTTGTTTGGACAGGGGGCGCCAACTTTCTGGGTCGGCATCATGGCGATCCTGCTCTTCGCAGTAATCCTTGGATGGTTACCCGCCGGTACGGCCGGTCCCGATGACGTTCCGCTTTGGAAATGGGCAAAGCTGCAATATCTGATCATGCCGGCCGTTGCACTGGGCTGGGGGCCGGCCGCGGCTTTCTTGCGGTTGACGCGATCTGCAATGTTGGAGGTACTCGGTTCCGAATACATCAAACTGGCGCGGGCGAAAGGGGCAAATTCCACGGTGATCGTCTGGAAGCACGCCTTCCGAAACGCCATCTTGCAGCCCCTCACCGCGGCGGCCATAACCCTGGCAGGGTTCATCACGGGCGCCGTAGTCATCGAGCGGATATTCGCCTGGCCCGGGATAGGTCAGTTGACAATCGAAGCCGTGTGGAACAACGATTTTCCAACCCTGACCAGCACCGTTCTGCTATGGACGTTCGTATTCGTCTTCATGAACTTCCTGGCGGACATCGCATACGGGTACCTGAACCCCGTCATCAGGTACGAATAGGTCCCTATGAGACAGGGTATGCTCCGAAAGACGGGCGATTTGAACCCAATGGGCAGGCGGCTATCTGCATCGGGCTTGTCTGCGTGGCGGTTTTTGCGGCGGTGGCCGGTCTTTCCGATACTGGTTCTGGCCGTCCTCATCGTGGCCGGCGTTGCCGCGCCCTGGATTGCGCCAAACGACCCCATAGACCAGTCACTGCCGCTGAGAAGCGCAAGACCGTTCTATCAGGACGACAGCCCCTACATGCTGGGAGGCGACCACGTGGGGCGGGACGTGATGAGCCGGGTGATCCACGGCGCGAGAGTGTCGCTGGCCGTAATGGCCGTCGCGCTGTCTGCCGGGCTGGTGATCGGCACCGCGCTGGGCCTGCTCGCAGGCTACTCCGGAGGGGTGGTGGATGAATTGATAACCCGGGCCGTGGACGTATGGCTCGGGTTCCCGTTCCTGCTGCTGGCCCTGGTGGTGGCTATAGTCATAGGAGCAAGTTTCCAGGTCGTGATGGCATTGATGGTTCTGCTTGCGTGGAGTCCATTCGTCCGAAACGTGCGCGCCGACGTCCTGGTGCTCAAGGAGAGCGATTACGTCGCCTTGGCGAGGATATCCGGCGCCTCCACCACGCGAATACTGCTCAGACACATACTGCCGGGCACAGTCGGTACTATCACGGTCATCGCCTCACTCAGCGTAGGCGGGCTGATCCTTGCAGAGGCAACGCTCAGCTTCCTGGGCGCCGGTATACCCTCGCCTACCCCCTCATGGGGCAACATGGTCGCAGAAGGCAGAGACTATCTGCAAAGCGCGTGGTGGACTTCCACTTTCCCGGGTGTCGCTCTCTTCCTTACCGTGATGTCCCTGAACTTCCTGGGCGATTGGCTAAGGGATAGGTTGGACCCCAGATTGCGCCAACTGGATTGAAGATGGCGCCCAAGCGCAACTCCGGCTCCCCGCTTTATGACGGTAGGGACGGGCCGGCTAGTCCGGTGTGCCGCCGGCCAACAGACCGCCGTCGACCGTGATGACCTGACCGGTTACGTATCCGCTCAGATCAGACGCCAGAAATACCGCAGCCCCCGCTATGTCGCTCGGCAAACCGCCTCGACGGGCTGGAATGCTCGGAATGGCGTGGTCAGCGTGACCGCCGCGATTCGGCTCCTCCTCGGGAGGCAGTACCCGAGAGTCGATGTAGCCCGGCGCTATGCAGTTCGAGCGAATACCTGTGCCCGCCAGGTCCACGGACATGCTGAGAACCATGCGATTGAGTCCCGCCTTGACGATGCCGTATACGGTGTCGTTCTCCCATGCCCGAAGGCTATGCACGCTGCTTATGGAAATGATGCTGCCGCCGTCGCCCTGAGAGACCATCTCGCCCGCCGCGCGCTGGGAACAAAAGAGGTAGCCCTTGAGCGCATGTCCAACAAGATGGTCCCAAAAACCTTCGGATATCTCCAGAAACGGCACGCTGTCACTGGCCACCGCGTTGTTAACCAGAACGTCTATACGACCGTGTTGAGCGAGGAACTCATCGAACATGCGATGGCGGGCCGCGGAGTCCCCGACGTCGGCCAGGTGCCATGACGCTCTTCTATCCAACTCTTCGATGCGTGCAATAGTTCGATCCGCCTCGGCGTCTCGCTCGATGTCGTTGATACCCACGTCCGCGCCCTGTTGCGCGAACGCAAGGGCTATACCCGCGCCGATGCCCCGGCGGGAGCCGGTTATAAGAGCTTTCTTGCCCTCCAAGAGGCCCATGTCACCCTCCTGCGCAGAAACGACGAAATGTCCCCGGCGTTCTGCCGACTGAAATCTTTCGGATACAGGTCACGGCGGAAAGCCGTTAACTACAGGTTACTCCCTTTCAGTCAGTCCAAGATTCCGCCGGAGGCGATCATACCCCCATCCACCAGCAGCGTCTCACCGTTGACGTAGCCGCCCATGTCCGAACACAGGAAGACCACCGCGCCGGCTATGTCGCTGGGAACTCCGCCGCGACTAGACGGAATGCGGAGGGCCTGACCGGGTTTATCGGACAGGTCGTCCGGTTCGGGTTCGAGTCCGGATTCGGGTAGCCGGTTGTCGATGTACCCCGGCGCGATGCAGTTGGCGTTGATGCCCGTGCCGGCAAGATCGACGGCCAGCCCCTTGACCATGCGCCGCAGCCCAGCCTTCGCAACGCCATACACTGTCCAGTCCTGGAAAGCCCGGAAGGCGTGAACACTGGAGAGGCAGACTATGCTCCCGCCGCCGCCCTGATCCACCATCTCGCGCGCTGCCCGCTGGGCCGCAAAGAAATAGCCCTTGAGAGACAGCTCCATCATGCTGTCCCAGTAAGCCTCGTCAACATCGAAAAGGGGCTTGGACTGACCGGGGAAGATGGCGTTATTTACCAGTATGTCTATACGGCCATGCTGCGAGAGGAAATCGTCCATGGTCTGGTCGATTCCTTCCAGGCTGCTCACGTCGCCTACGTGCACAGACGCCTTCCGCCCGCGCTCCCGCACCAGCGACGCGGTCTCATGAGTTACCCCGTCGTCCACTATATCGTTGACCCCTACGTCGGCCCCCTCTGCGGCCAAACGTATCGCCGCACCGCGCCCTATGCCCTTCCGGGCGCCGGTGACAAGCGCCTTCTTACCTGTTAACAGAGCCATGCCTTCTCCACTACTCGCAAAAGCAAGAGCGACTACGCCAAGCCTGCATCCTATCAGGCGCTGGAAGGGCGGGAAGCATTGCAGCGGCCCGGAGCCTATACCTGCGCTGCCAGACCACGGGCCATTCCCATAGCCCTCTCCTTGGCGTACTCGAGGTCGGGAATCACGAACTCCCCCGGCTCACCCTGGGGGCCAAAGCGCGGAAACACCAGCACTGCCCTTACCACGCGGGCCGGAGTGTTCCGCTCGACTGCTGAAGCATACGCGCCTATCTGGAGAACGTATGGAGCGCCCATCTCCTCCAATGAACGCCGGCGCGGCTCGTCGGTCTTGTAGTCGACGATTACGAGCTCTCCCGGTTTCGTTTCGAAGATGAGGTCGATGACGCCTTCCAGAACCTTGTCCTCCCCCAAGGAAGCTGCGACCGGAACCTCTCGCCAGCAACGGCCTGATCGAGCCGCCTGCCTCACGACGTCGGCTTGCAACGTCCCCCTGGCGAGTTCGATGACCTCCCCCAGCCGGTCAGACACGCCGTGCGCGGCCGCCTGTTCCTTGGCCGTCTCCTTCAACTTATACCCGGTTGCCAGGTCGACCACCTCCAACACCGCATGCACCGCCCGACCCACCCTTGTGGCTGCCCGGCCTCTTAGCCACGTATCGGAGTCGAGGCTTTCCGCCCTTTCCTTTGGAAGAGGCGGCGGCAACTCGTGTTGATGTAGGTCCGTGGCCCGGACCGACGAAGAACGGGCGGCGACAGCCAAAGCCTTCTCTCTTCGTTCCGACCACCGCTCCACGTCCTCCTCCGCACCGCCCGCCCGCCTCGTTTCCGGCCCGGCAACGGAAGCCGGGGGGAAGTACGTAGGTTCATAGCATTCCCAAAGACCCTCCGCTTCCTCCAACTGCTCTGCGATCACCGCAGCGTGGGACTTGGCGTCGTCTTCCTTGCGAAACAGACTCGGAAAGAGATAATCCCTCGCGCGAGTGGCGGCTACGTACAGCAGGCGGTCATCCTCGGCATCGCCCAAAGATTTTTCACCTTCCCGCAGCTCGTCGAAGCCAATCGTCTTAGACTTCCCCGCTCTTACCGCCACCTTCACGTCGGCCTTCGGGTCCGAGTCGAATATCACATTTTCAATACGGCTGGCGCTGGCGCCTCCCAACCCCGCAATTACAACCGCGGGAAACTCCAGGCCCTTGGCGGAGTGGATGGTCATGAGCTGCACCGAGTTCTCGTCCACCGCCGACGGCGCGGCTTCGATCATCCTCGTGCTTCTTCTCCTCTGCCCGGCCAACCAAACGACAAACTCTCCCGCCGAGGCGCCAACCGATTCCTCGCGCCGGCTGGCCGAGGCACCGTCCGATTCTTGGCGCTGCCTGGCCAACTCGATGAAGAGATCGATGCGCCGCAACCTCTCCTGAGGTCGCGGAGCCAAGGCAGCTATTTCCCGCAACTGCCTATCCCTGACGAACCCCTCCACCAGCTCAGTCAACGGGGCCGCATCCCGCATACCGTGGTATTTTCGCAGTTCGAGCAGGCAATCCCCGACCATCCCGCTCGCGGAAGTGGCGCCCGGTTCATCGACGTAGCTGAACTTCCCACGGTTTTTCGCCCACTCCCATAGCTCAACGTCGCTACACCCAAAGGCCGGTGAGCGCAGGGCCCCCACTATCGCCGGCTGGTCGGTCGGGTCGTTGATTGCCGTTAGGCAGTTGGCCAAGTCTCTGAATTCCTGAGTATCGAACACCTCGGACTCGCCCTGTACCAGGTAAGGAACCCTGGCCCTGGCGAGGGCTCGTTCCAGGATTTCAAGACCGGTGCGGCTGCGGAACAGTATTGCGAGATCGCGAAAATCCGATGACCGCACCGCGCCGTCCATGTCCCGGATCTCATACCGCCCGGCCCCGAACTCTGTAGCGAGACGGGCTATCGTATCGGCCTCCTCCTTGCGTACATCCTCCATGTTCACTTTAGCCTCCTCTTTGCGCACCTCCTCCATGTTCACTTCAGCCGCCACTGCGTCGCCGAACACGAGAACGCGATGCCCGGCAGCCGTAGAAGGCCAGTCGGTTTCTTTCAACCAGGGCTCAAGGTCTTCCCACTTGGCCTGAAAGTCGCCGCGTGAAAAAATCGGTTTCAAGACCTGATTTACCCACGCAATGATCTTCGGATGCGACCGATGGTTGAGAGTAAGCGGTAGCGGTTCGAGGCCGGTGGATTCCTGGAACCACTGCTTGAAGCGCCCGTATGCGCGCAGATCTGCACGACGGAAGCCGTATATGGACTGCTTGGGATCGCCGACGACGAAAAGGGAGCCTGGGGCCGGCCGGTCGCACGCAGCGCAGCATGTCAGAAACTTCACAATATCGATCTGCAGGGGGTCCGTATCCTGGAATTCGTCGACCAGCAGGTATTTGTATCTGTCCTGGAAGTGCTCGCGCGCGGACGGGTTATCGCGAAGAAGGTCCCGAGCCCAAACAAGTAGGTCATCGAACTCTGCAACGCCCTCGCTGCGGCGCGATTCAACGTTCCCACGCGTCATGCACAAGAGCCTCGCGGCTAACCGCGAGAGTGTGGCGGAGCGGGCGCGGTCAAGACCTCCTTCGATGGAACCCGCGGCCGTTTTCAGGCTCGACTTCAGATCCCTGAGTACTCCGCGCTCCCAGTTGCCTAGCCGACCTTTCGAGGTGGAGATCCTCGGTGCGGCAACAAGAATCGATTCCACCTCGTCCGGGTCATTCCCTGCCTGTCTGAGCTCCTCGATCAATGGCAGAACCGCTTCGATCAAGTGCTCGTACGCGCCATCCTCACTGTCATTGCACTTCTCAAGCGCCTTCCTCCATTCAGCTTCCTTGGCCAGTAATGGATCAGCCGTAAGCACGACGGGCTGAGTGTCTCCAGCAAAAGGGTTGCCCTTGAGCAGGTGGTACTTGCCCCGCATCCCCTGCGACAGGTCGCGGAGGCGGTTTATGAAAATGTCCGGGTCAAGTCGGTCAGCGCGTTTCCAGTCCGCCAGAAAAGCCTGCTCATCGAGGGCGACGCGAATCCGGTCATTCCACTCACGCTCGAACCGCATGTTGGCGTCGCTAGAGTCCAACACCTCCAGGAGAAGCGGTAAACCGGCATCCAGCGCCCTTTCAGCCAGCAGTGACCTTGCGAATCCGTGGATCGTCTGAATCGAGGCCAATTCGAGACCTTGCAAAGCTTCCTGCAGGCGTTGCTCCTCCTCTGACGACGAAACCCCGTTCAGCAAGCGCTTTTCCAACTCACCGCGCACCCTCTCGCTGAGCTCCGAGGCCGCGGCCTCGGTGAAGGTGATCGCCGCAACCTCCTCTATACGCGCCTTACCCTTCACGATCAGATTCACAACGCGGTCTACAAGCAAACTCGTCTTGCCTGTACCCGCTCCCGCCTCGACTAGCAGGTTTTCGCCGAGGCTTTCGCGGATGCGCGTCCTTGTAAATGCGTCTCGGGAGGTCATTCCTGCATACCAAGGTAAGGCCGGAGGAGAGGATCCCCGTTCTTCCTCTCCCAACTCGCTCTTCGATCTGAAGGGCAGACCGTATCGTATGGACAAGCCCCACAGTTCTGCGGCAGCAAGCCTCCGCTCCGGCGGGTGAAACCCCGGGGCACAGCGGGGAACACTCCGCCAGTCACGTCTCGGGCTATAACGGACACTACCTTCCCCAGACGACAAGCGGCGTGCTGTTCGTCAAATTCCAAAGGCTCAGGAATAAGCTTCCCGCCGCGGTCATCCAGCACGAACCAGTAGGCGGCGAACGCTTTCGCCTCGCTGCCAGACGCGCCCAAGGCCTGTTTTGCAGCAGGTACGTAGACGGGCAGCTGTAGTTTCCTGCCGTGGTCTGTCGGATCATCAATCAACCCTTTACCGGAGTAACCGTTGGCGCTGCCCATCTTGTAGTCGAACACCGCTATGCAAGAGCCGTCGTCAGATTTTGCTACCAAATCGATTCTGCCGCGGAAACTGACCGTGAGGCCATCAGAGGTCTGCACGTCTACGGCCCCCGCGTTCGGGTTGTCTTCGTTGTTTTCATAGAACGTCATCTCAGTCTCGCAGGGCTTTACGTCCAGATCGTCCATGGTTTGCCGAAAGACAGGCAGCCAAGCGGTCAGTTTCTTGAGAATAGATGCTCGCTCAATTGACCAGAGGGCCTTATGAGTGTTCAGCTCCTTTTTCTCAAACCTCTTGAAGACTCGGCTTGCTACTTGCTCAAGCAACTCTCGCTGTTCACACAATCCCGTAGTTCCCCTAGCGATGCTCTTCTTGACGAACTTCTCAAGAACTTTGTGGACAATCTGCCCGCGTTGTAGGCGGTCGATTGTCAGCCGCTTCTCAGGCGCCTCGGTCTCTTCAACGCGTAGAAGGCGAGAGAGGAAATAGCGGTACGGGCAATCCGCCCACGTAGCAAAGCTTGTGGCAGACGTGACACCGAGATCGCCGGGAAGTTGCGCGTCGATCAGGTTGCCGTCGTACTCAGTCCATCGGCTGGAAGCCCTGGCATCCTGAAGTGCAAGGCCGCGGCTCAACGGCGACGTGCGCCTGAGTAGAAAGGGCAGATCACGTCGAGGTCTGTTTGACGCCTTGTGTAGCGCGGCCGCTCGGAGTATGTACTCATGCCGATCGGCGGGGTGTGCGATGTATTCCAAGGCCGAACCGGCCGCGGGCAACAACTCGACCGGGTTGGAAGGGCCGGGTTCTAGGAGGGCGCTGCCCTGCAAAAGCCGGTTGCCGGTGATCTCGCGCGCAGCGTCTATGAACCAGCGCGCCGGGCCAACCTCGCGGCGGTCGCCCGCATCCGCACGCGGCCAAAGCAGGTAGCGAACCGGAGCGGTCATCAACGCCGTCAAGTATGTTCTGTGCTCCCGTGCGGTTCTTGTCGATTGGTCCGGGAGTATCTTTCCTGTTCGATCCAGTTCTCGCCTCGTATGGTCGTTCAGTAAAGGATTAGCAGCCGGCGGGGACGGGTATGAGCCTTCAGACATCCCCAGGACGTAGACCACGTCGAAGTCGCAGCCCGCCGCATAGTGCAGCGGAGCCGCGAATACGCCGCGCCCAAGGGGGCTGACGTTGCCTCGCGGCCTATCCAGTTCTTCTCTTATAAGCGCGGCGAATCGGTCGAAATCAACGGACGCGCCGACCGGTATGCAAATCGCCTCGACCCGGCGGAGTAGGTCGGATATCCGGCCCCACACCCGCAGGTTCTCCTCGCCCTCCGGCTTGAGCATGTAACGGTCGCGTAAACTTCGCAGCCATTGCGCCAAGTCCCCGAAAGTGGTCGAACTCTCCGGTGGCGCATGGGTGGAAAGTTCTTCTGCGAATTCGAGCAGGTCCTCGGCATGTTGAGCCTCTGAGCGCAGAGCGGATACGTGCATCGGCGAGTGTTCTTCCGACAGTTCCCGGTCACGTGCATTTTTACGCAACTTCTTTGCGTGGCGGGTGAGGCACGTTCTGAAGCTATCGATCCCGTCGGTGACCCCGGCCTTCCTGGAGGTTGCGTCCCAACGAGCTGATGGCACGCGTTGCGCTGTGCCGGGGAACACCACGGGAGCAGAGGTGATCCACTTTACGAAATCGTCTCGCGACCATCCGCCATCGGTATGGGCCTGAAACAGGCGCAGTACCCCGGCAACGAAACGGCCATCAGGAGAGTGAGCGATAAGAGAGTGATCCGGCCCGGAGACCGTCATTCCGCTCATGCGCAGGGCTTCATCGACGCGGCCTCCGTATGACCAGCCCGAAAACAAAACCGCCATACGCCATGGCGGCGTGCCATGTTCGCTTGCACGTCGAACGATGTCACGGACTACGTACCTGACCTCCTCCGCACGGTTGGGTGCGCTGATCAGTTTGGTCTCGCTCCGGTCGGATGAACTGGACTGCCCGCCAGTGGGACTGGCAACAAGATTGTCGGCTGCCGGGTTGCCGGTGAGGTCAACGAGTATCGAGGCGTCCTCGATCTGCTCGATGTGGTGGTCTAACCACGCTAATTGCACCGGTGGGTCGTCGATGCGCAGCGCTATGAGCTTTCCCAGTTCCTGAGCGACGTAGTTGCGGTTGCGGAGTTTGTTTTCTGCGGCCCGCCGCGCCATGTCGGTCTGTTCTCGCCAGTGTTTGCTTAGGCCCAGGTAGGTTCGGTATAACGCTGCAACCTGCTGAAGGACCGTACCCGCTTGGTCTAGCACAGTCAGCCTGTGCTCGCCCACGGCATCGAGATCTCGGAAAGTATTCCGCAGCTCAGCATGAAGCGCTGGGTGCAATCGAATGGGTTCTAAAGCGCTATCCAAATCGGCGATCCTGGCGGATTCGTAGACCAGCGCAGCCGCCTGAAGCCGGGTCAGAGTCGGACGGGCGCCAAGAAGCTCGGCAAGGTCCTCCAGGCGTGTTACATGGACGTTGAAGTAGCCGCTTTGCGCCAAGCGTCGCCTGAGGTAATACGCGCTGTAGCGGTACGGCGTGACGACCGTGACAGGGCCAAACGGATCTACGGCTCTGTGAGACGCGATGAGCTCCTCGACGCGCCTGAATAGCTCGCTGCCCAGAGGGACGCTCTCAATCATCGCCTTGGCTTTTCCTTGTTCGCTCATACGGGGCGCGCCTCAAATGCGGCATTTCAGAATTCCGGCCTCGTCAAGTTATACGCTATGGAACCCGGACAGCGAGAAGCCGTGTCGGTCCCGCCGCCCTCGATGGCGCCCAATAGGCCCTTCCCTCTTGATGAGGTGGAGGACGAACCGGACGGCGCATGCATCTGGCGCCCCCGGTGAGGATCGAACTCACGCACCCGGCTTCGGAGACCGGCGCTCTGTCCACTGAGCTACGGGGGCCGAGAGTCAATTGTAGCGTCAGCCTGTGGAGGCGATGCAGGCGGTTCCGACTCCGCACGATCGTCGCTCCTAAGCCCGCTGCCGCCTCGAAACGCCGGGATCAGCAGTATGGGCGCAAGCACCGTTGTGACGACGGTCATGACGATGGCTACCCCGAACACCTCTCTGCCGATCGTTCCACTGGCCAATCCTATGCCGGCTACGATCAAGGCCACTTCGCCCCGCGGCAACATGCCCAAGGCTATCCGCCACGAGCCTATGCGATTGAAGCCCACGGTCAAGGCGGGCAGGCCGGAACCGACCAGCTTGCTCACGATGGCAAAAATGGAAAGGACCACTGCGAACAAGATAGTCGATAGGGTGGAATGTCCCTCGTGTGCGGAAAAGAAGGACGTAAAGTCCACCTGCATGCCTATCACCGCAAAGAACAACGGAACCAGGAAATAATTGACCCGGCGCATCGGGACCTCGATGCGATGCTTTAGGTTGGTATTGGAAAGCGCCAACCCGAAGGAATAGGAACCTATGATCATGGCAAGGCCGAAATAGACCTCGGCGACTCCTGCCACAATGAAGGCCAGGCCAATGGCCACCGCAAGGGCCGCGCCCGGGCTCTTGAACCAGCTGATGAGAGTCGAGATTCTGCCCGACAGCAGGCTGCCGATGATCGTTAGACCCAGCCAGAAGCCTACGGCCTTGGCGAAGATTATGGCTATTCTCCCTGCCGACACAGATCCCTCGTCGTGAATTCCCACGATGACGGCGAGGACTATGATCCCCAGTACGTCATCCACAACTGCCCCAGCGAGGACGGTCACACCTTCCGGCGTGCTCAATTTGCCTATGTCGGACAGCACCCGGGCGGTGATTCCCACAGAGGTCGCAGTCATGATCGCCCCCACGAACAGCGCAGGGATCAGGCCCTGGATACTGTCAAGATTGGCGAAACCAAGCCAGATCGTGGCGACCATTCCCAGAGTGAAAGGGACGATCACACCGCCCATTGCAACGGCAGTAGCAGGCCGGACGTAGCGTAGGAACTGCTTTCTATTGGTCTCCAACCCGGCTTCGAATAGCAGGATGACCGCCGCCATCTGGGCGATGAAGAAGAGCTCAGGAGCAACCGGCAGGGTGCTCTCGGAGTTTTCCTCCACGCGAAACAGGGTGCCTATGACGGGCAGGCTGATGAGCCCCCCAAGGGCGAAAGGACTTATAGCGATGCCCGCGCAGAGTTCGCCCAACACCGTCGGCACCTTGAAGTACCGCTCGGCTATCTCACCGCCGATCTTCGCGGCGATGATGATGACGGCGAGCAGAAGCGTCAGCTCCGCTACCCGTTCAAGTGGGCTTTCATGCACGGTCAGGTCTCGAATGAATCAAAAGGCGGGCCTTAGGCACAATCGACTATTCTATCCCCCGTTGTCAGGACGGGTTGAACCGGGTATCGCCCTTCAAAAGTGTGAGCCGGAACCATTAGGAAGGAGCCAGGACTTTGTCCGGCCTCCAACCTCCTCGCCCAGGATCGAATTCCAGGAGGGCTATCATCTCTCCGCCGCGATTGTACGCCCGCGCCTGCTCCCCGGGTTTCGCAGGGCCAAGCGTGGAGAGGCCCAGCGCCCGCCCATGTTGGCAAAACTCTTGCATGAGCGGGTCCAGGACAACCGCGCGGAGATGGTAGAGGGTCCAATCGACCGGGAACAACAGATCTCGCCAAACTCCTTCTTCTACCGCTCTTTCCAGCTGTCCTACGGTAAACGAGTCTTCGATCCGAAACCGGCCTGCCCTCGTGCGTTGCAGCGAGGAAAGGTGAGCCGCACTGCCCAAGGCCTCTCCCAGGTCGTTCGCCAGCGTTCTTGCGTAGAAGCCGTGCCCGCACTCGACTTCCAGATCGAATTCCGGCGGATCCCAGCGGGTCAGAGAGAGGCGCTCCACGGCGACCTGACGCGACTTTCGCTCCACCACCACACCGGCCCTCGCAAGATCGTACAACCGCTGACCCTTGTGCTTCACCGCACTGTACATCGGAGGGATCTGGGTAATCGTACCGCGAAAGGCTTCCAGCGCCTGGACGACGGCGTCTTTGCCGACTCCCAAAGGGTCGGCGCGGGCCACCATTCGACCGCTAGAGTCAAACGTATCGGTCGCAGCGCCAAGCGTAACGGTCATCCGGTACGCCTTTGTGCCGAAGAGTATCGAGTCCGCAAAGCGCGTCGCCTGACCAATGCACAGGGGAAGAACGCCCACCGCGATCGGGTCCAGAGTGCCGCCATGCCCCAGTTTCTTGACCCCGACAAGGCCTTTGACCTTGCGCACCACGTCCGTCGAAGTCCAGCCCGGCTCCTTGTTCATATTCAGGAAACCGGCCACAGGGGTCTCATGACGCTTGATCAGGGCGCCGTCTCCTCACAGGATGCGCGCAGGTCTTCCTGCTTGACCCTGTCTATAAGCGCCAACATCTCGGCTCCCTCCTGCATCCTGGTGTCTGAGAGGAACTTGAGTTCAGGCATGCGCCTGATCCGTACTCGTCGCAGCAGCAGCTTCCTGAGCCTGCCTGACGCCGACCGCAGAGCCTCCATGCTGGACAGACGAGTCTGCTCGTCGCCCAGTACGCTAACGTAGACCTTGGCCGCTCCCAGGTCCGGGGAGCAATCGACGTCTGTGATCGAGGTCAACTCAGAGAGCCTTGGGTCTTTCACCTCCGCAGTTACCAGCTTGCCGAGCTCCCGCCGCAGAGTGAAGTTGACGCGTTCCATTCGCCTGGTCATGGCAACAGGTACGTTCCCGGAATGACGACGGCCGCTTAACGCGCCGAGGACTGGATTTCATACGCCTCGAGGATATCCCGTTCCTCGAAGTCGTCGAATCCGTCTAGGACGATACCGCCCTCGAAATTGTTTGTGAGCTGGCGTACGTTGTCTCTGAGGTGGCGCATAGAGGCAACCCGGCCTGTGAAGAGTTCGTTGCCTCTCCGTAGGACGCGAATGCGGGAGTTGCGCCGCACCAACCCGTCGGTTATACGCACCCCGGCGATCTTGTTACGCCTGCCCAGCTGGAACACCTGCTGCACCAACGCGTGGCCGGTTACCACTTCCCGTTCTTCCGGCTCGACAAGGCCGTTTACCGCGGCCTGCACGTCGTCTATAAGGTCGTAGATGATCCGGTAGGACCGTATGCTCACGCCTCGCGCCGCAGCCAGTTGGGTAGCTCCCGCATCCAGCTCCGACTCGAAGCCAACGACGATCGCCTCCGACGCATCGGCAAGCATCACGTCGGACTCGGTGATAGCGCCTGCCGAGGCAAGTACGATTTCGACCTGCACCTCCTCGGTCGAGAGCTGCCCCACGGCCCGCCGCACAGCGTCCACGGAGCCCTGAGTGGAAGCCTTTATGATGACTGGGAGCTCCTTGTAGTCTCCCCGGCGCACCCGCCGCATAACTTCGGCAAGGGTCGTTGCCTGTCGAGCCGCGCCCCGGCGGGAAGCGATTCTCCTGCGCGTCTCCACCAGCTGCCGGCCGCTCTTCTCGTCAGGCACCACCTCGAACTGATCGCCAACCTTGGGCAGGCCATCCAGACCCATGATCTCCAATGGCGTGGAGGGACCCGCCCAAGCCGTACTCTCGCCAAACCCGTTGACCATGTCCCTGATACGGCCGCGCTGTATTCCGGCCACGGCGTTATCGCCTTTTCGGACAGACCCGGAACGGATCAAAACGGTGGCTATAGGCCCTCGCGATCTGTCCACGTGCGACTCGATCACGACCCCTATCCCCGCCCGGTCGGGATTGCCCTTGAGTTCCGATATCTCCGCTACCAGGATCAGAGCCTCCAGCAGGTCGTCGATTCCCTCTCCGGTGGTGGCCGAGACGTGTACTGACACGACGTCCCCGCCGAGATCCTCGACGATGACGTTTTGCTCTGCCAAAGCCACCTTGGTGCGGGTAACGTCCGCGCCGGGCAGATCTATCTTATTGATGGCTACTACCATCGGTACTCCGGCTGCGCGTGCGTGATCGATAGCCTCACGCGTCTGCGGCATAACGCCGTCATCAGCCGCCACGACAAGCACGGCTATGTCCGTCACCTGGGCGCCGCTGGCCCTCATGGCCGTAAACGCCTCATGCCCGGGCGTGTCTATGAAGGTGAGCAGATTCTCCTCTTTACGTACCTGGTAAGCTCCTACGGCCTGTGTGATTCCGCCAGCCTCTTTATCCACTACGCTGGCGCCGCGAATGGCGTCCAACAAGGTGGTTTTGCCATGGTCCACGTGGCCCAGCACGGTGACCACCGGCGGGCGAGGGCGGGCGTTCTCTTCAGTCAGATCCTCGTCGACCCCAACCTGAATCCCCGCAGAGCTCTCCTCGCGTTCCCTTGGTTTGAGCACGGGTACTCGGAATGAAGCCGCAACGCGGGCAGCGGTCTCGAAGCCAACTGCCTCGTTGATCGTCGCCATGACGCCGACGCGCATCAGAGCCTTGATCACGTCCACGGCGCTCCGCTGAAGAACCTCCGCCAGCTCGTCAACCGTTATAGACGCGGGCAGTTCTACCGGACCGACCGGCTCCTGAGACCTCTCGGCAACCTGCGTGGCGCTCTCGGCCGGCGCCTCCCGTTGGCGAGCCCCGCCCCGGTTGGGAGGGCCTGTTCGTCTTCGTGCCATTCTGACGCCGTTTCTCTCCTAAGCCCTCACGGATGCTAGAGCCGGTGACTGGTAGTTCTCCCGGCCTGGAGCATGTGTGAGTAACCTTTCTTGGTCCCGTTCTTCCAACGAGGCGTTCAACGCGTGGGCCAGTCTACCGCGCTTCACGCCGTCTACCCAGCAGGCCGGGCGGGAGCACAGGTAAGCCCCGCGCCCATTCGAACGGCCTGTCATATCCACCGCGACCGTTCCTTGCGGTGTACGAACTATACGCGTGAGCTCCCGCTTTGGACGCTTTGTCCGACATCCGACGCACGAACGTAGAGGCACGTGCTTTTGCCTGCTCACCTTTTCGCTTCCTCCGGTTTGCGGTCCTGCGGACAGTGGGCGAAGCGGAATGGTCAGCGCCGTCGTCTGGATCTTCCGCCGCTGCGTCGTCTTCGGCCCTCGTTTTCCTCCCGGAATCCTGCAATATCCTCGGCAAACCTTAGCGCCCCAACTCGATCTTCCTCCCTCGCCGCGGGGAAATCGACCTGCCAAAGGTCGTCGGAAGAAACGTCGACCTCCGTTTCCGCTGCCTCGGCTTCGGCTTCCTTGCGCTCCGCCTCTTCACGTTCCAGAGCAGCCAGCTCTTTTTCCAAGGCCAGCAAAGCCAGCTCTTCTTCGTCTATCTCAGACGTGTCGGGCGCGGCTTCCGTCTCTTCTTCTACCGGTTCTGTGGGTTCCTGAGGCTCCGGTGAGACCTCAACCGCCTCGATGACGTCCTCGGCTTCTTCTACGACGACCGGCTCCTCGACGGGCTCGAAAGCCTGTTCCGGCGTTTCGATCTCAGCCGCCTCCGCTTCCGCTTCCGGAACGTCCACCGGCAAAGCCGCCTCAGGCTCCGGCGCCGACACTGGAGCCTCTTCCTCCACAAGTATCTCTTCGACTACGGGTTCCGGCTCGGCCGCAGCGGCCAAGGCAGCAGCCGCGGCTACCGCGGCCGCAGCGGCCGCCTTGGTAGCTCCCTGGATATCCATGCGCCAGCCAGTCAACTTGGCGGCAAGCCGCACGTTCTGACCCTCGCGCCCGATCGCCAGAGTGAGAACCCTGTCCGGCACGACGACGAGCGCCGACCGACCTTCCTCATCCACCTCCACCCGGTCAACGCTGGCAGGGCTCAGGGAGTTGGCGATGAACTTGGAGAGATCTTCGTCCCACTCGATAACGTCGATCTTTTCCCCCAGCAACTCGTTCACGATGTTCTGGATACGTATCCCGCGCAGACCCACGCACGCGCCCACCGCATCCACTCCGGGCTGTTTGGACTGCACCGCCACCTTGCTCCGGGATCCCGCTTCCCTGGCGATCGCCTTGATCTCGATAATCCCATTGAATATCTCGGGAACCTCTATCTCGAAGAGCCGCTTGAGCAGGTTCGGGTGCGTCCTCGACACCACGATCTCCGGGCCGCGTACCGTACGCCCAACCTCGGCAATGTAGAACTTCAACTGTTGCCCGGCCCGGTAGCGCTCGAACTGCGCCTGCTCGGCAGGCGGCATGATCGCCTCCGCCCGCCCCAGGTCCACGGTGATGAAACGAGAGTCCACTCGCTGCACAGTGCCGGTAAGCAACTCCCCCGCCTTATCCGCGTATTCATCGAACACCAGGTCGCGTTCAGCCTCACGTAGACGCTGCATCACCACCTGCTTGGCGGTCTGCGCGGCGATGCGCCCGGGGTTGTGCTCTATCGACCCCGTCTCCAGCACGTCCCCAATCCGCGCGTCCTTCAACATCTTCCGCGCATCCGGCAAGGTGACCTGCGCACCCGGCTCATCGATCTCCTCGACGACGTGCAGCACCGTCTTGACCGTAACGTCCCCGTTATCCGGGTCTACTTGTACTATTACGTCCTGACCGCCCGCCAGAGGATCCCGCTTGTAGGCAGATGCGAGCGCGGCCTCTATAGCCGATACCACTGCGGAGTGGGGAAGCTTCCGTTCGGCGGCAAGTTGTGTGACGGCCAGCAAAAGATCGCTTTTCACCTGCCGCCTTTCCGGACGTTTCGGCTATGCCTAAAAGCGCCCTGTCGAATAAAAAAGTGGGCCGAGCCCACTTTCCAAATGCCACCGACGAGGTAACCCCCGTTGGATGGATTTTAACAACTAAGGCTACTATTCCGCAAACTGGACAACCGAGAGCATCGTATACTTCCGCGTTTGCGAATTCCTCTCATACTACCCTCCGCGCGAATCCCGCAGCCGCGAATCCATGCCCCCATCACTTGCCATCCTGATCGACTTCGATGGCACCCTGACCACCCGCGACGTGGGAGATTCAGTCGTGCGAAAGTTCGCATCCGCCGGCTGGCGCGAGGCGATGACCAGATTCCGCACAGGCCAATTTGGGATCAGGGAGCTTTGGGAATTCGAGATATCGCACCTGCCAATTTCCCGAATCCCGGAAATGACCGAGTACGCCCTCTCCATCGCCGTACCAAGGCCGGGGCTGCATGAACTGCTCCAATACGCCGCGCAGAGGGGAATTCACGCCGAGGTCGCATCGAACGGATTGAGTTTCTATGTCGATGCGGTCCTCGAGGCGAACGGGCTGGACCGGCTAGTCAGAGCAGCTCCCGACCTGGATACGCGGCCGGACGGCAGGCCAGGCTTGGCTTTCGCAGATGGCTTGCGGCAATGCCCGCGAACCGGCCTATGCAAGTGCGACAGATTGTGGAGCCAGCGCAGGGCGGGGCGCAGGGTGATCTTCGTCGGAGACGGCATCTCCGATATGTGCGTGACCGATCAGGCCGATCTCGTGATAGCGCGTGCCTCTCTCGCCGCGCACTGCGAACAGTCAGGCATCCCTTACAAGCTATTCCATGACTTCTTCGACGTGCTGGAAGAAGTAAAAGGCGAGGAGTCTCATCGGGCGCCTTCCGAATCTCGATCTGAGGATTCACGGGATTGAGAGCGCTCAGCGGAAATGACCCGCAGCCTCCGCCTCCTGCGCTGCGTAGAAGGCATCGCCGGGCGACCTCCCGTTTACCGCATGGCTAAACCTCGTCGCCGGTGGAGAGGTCGGTATGAGTAGACCTGCGGATATGCGCTTGGTCAGGACGTTTCCAAGGCCTGGCGCGCGGCCTCCACGGAGCAATCGACCGACACCACTTCCACCGACTGGGCGCCGCGCCGCTTGATCTCCACCCCTCCGGACTTCAGGCTGCGCCTGCTTACGACGGCCCGCAAGGGCAGACCAAGAAGATCCGCATCATTGAACTTGACCCCGGGCGGTTCGTCCCGGTCGTCGTACAGGACTTCCAACCCCGAATCCCGTAGCGAGTGGTACAGTTCGTCGGCCTTTGTGCGTACCCCGTCGTCCTCGATGTTGATACCAGCGAGGTATACCTCATACGGGGCTATGGCTCGCGGCAGTACCATACCCCTATCATCGTGGTTGGCCTCCACCGCTGCCGCAAGCAGCCGCCCGATCCCGATTCCATAGCACCCCATGAGAGCGCTGCGATGGTTTCCTGCGTCGTCCAGGAACCCCGCTCCCAGTTTGTCGCTGTACACGTCGCCGAGCTTGAACACGTGGCCGACTTCTATCCCCCGCCGCGCGCGCAGTGATCCATCGCAACGAAAACATGGATACCCGTCCCCCGCCTCTGCGACGTCCGCCAACACGTCGGCCTTGAAATCCCGAGGGAAGTTGACGTTGCGAAGGTGGAAACCTTCTTCATTTGCGCCTGCGAGAAAATTGGAGCCCAACTCTATCGAGTCGTCCACCACGCTTCTGACCGACTGCTGACCCACCGCCGACGCCGAGCCCGCAGGAAGCCCGGTTCCTCGAACCTCCTCCGGCGTCGCCAACCTGACCTCCTCGACACCCAGCGCATTCCTGAGCTTGGTCTCGTTGACCTCGTAATCCCCCCTTATGGTAATCAGAGTGACCTGCCCGCTTGAGTAGTAGAACACCGCCTTCGCGGTCCTGGAGCGCGGTACGCCCTCGAATGCCGCCAGGTCCTGAATAGTTTCTATGCCCGGCGTCGAGAACTTTTCTAGCGCGGCCTGTCGCTCCGGCGGATTCGGAGTCTTTCGGAAAACGGCCTTCTCAGCGTTGGCCGCATACCCGCACTCCTCGCACACCAGGGCCACGTCATCCCCGCTCTTCGCCGGCAACACGAACTCCGCTGAATCCCTCCCCCCAATAGGCCCGGAGTCAGCTTCCACCATGATGACGTTAAGCCCACAGCGCGAAAAGATGCGCCTGTATCCGTCTGCCATCGCCTGGTAGCTGAGATTCATACCCTCTTCGTCCGCATCGAACGAGTAAGCATCCTTCATCTCGAACTCACGCACTCTCAGCAGACCGCCGCGGGGGCGCGGCTCGTCCCGAAACTTAGTCTGTATCTGATACAGAATGAAAGGCAGGTCGCGGTAGCTGAACATCCCCGCCTTGGCCATACCCGTCACAACCTCTTCATGAGTGGGGGCCAGTACCATCGGACGCTCCCGCCGATCCAGGAACTGGGCCAGGGGGGGAATGAAAGAATCGGCCCTGCCGCTCTGTTCCCAAATCTCTCGCGGCTGCACGACAGGCATGTTCACCTCTTGCCCGCCTGCGCGGTCCATCTCCTCCCTAACAATGCGCCTGATCTTGTCCAGTGAACGCCAGCCAAGTGGGAGGTAGCTGAAGATTCCGGCGGCGACCTGCTGGATGAAGCCGGCGCGCGTCAGCAGCTTGTGGCTGACGGTCTCAGCGTCTGCCGGGGCCTCTCTAAGGGTCTTTCCGAAGAGCTTGGAAAATCTCATTCAGGCGCAGCTCCAGACTCGGAGACCCCGTAAGCGTAGTGAGTCGTCACGTACTCTTCGACGATAGAGACGAAATCGTCGGCGATACTCTCGCCCTGCAGGAAACCCGCCCGCTCCCCATCGACGAACACCGGAGCTCGGGGCATTTCACCCGTGCCGGGCAACGAAATCCCTACGTTCGCCGCACGCGACTCGCCTGGGCCGTTCACCACGCACCCCATTACCGCTACCGTCATATCCGAGACTCCGGGGAACTCCTGCTTCCAGACTGACATCCTGTTGTCCAAGTGCTCCTGTATGTCCTGAGCAAGTTCCCGGAAGAACGTAGAGGTTGTACGCCCACAACCGGGGCAGGCAGTTACGGCAGGCCGGAACGACCTCAGACCGAGGGCTTGCAGAATCTCTTGGCAAAGCCGCACCTCCCTCGCGCGGTCGCCGCCGGGTTCAGGCGTCAGGCTGCTTCGTATGGTGTCTCCGATGCCCGCTTCCAGAAGTATGGAAAGCGCGGCCGTCGTGGCCACTACGCCCTTCGTACCCATGCCCGCCTCGGTCAGTCCAAGATGCAGCGGCGCGTCAGTCTTCCGCGACAGCTCCCTGTACGCAGCTACCATCTGGCTCAGCCGGGATACCTTGCACGAGATGATTATGCGGTCCTCCCCCAGACCGATGGAGACCGCCTCGTCGCGGCTTCTCAGCGCACTTTCGACGAGCGCCTCCCGCTCCACTTCATCCCCGCTGAGCGGCTGGGATCGACGAGCGTTGGCGTCCATCTTCTCAACGAGCAACTCCTGGTCGAGGCTGCCCGCGTTGACGCCGATGCGGACAGGTTTGTTCAGGTCCCTGGCCACCTCTATAAACGAAGTGAAGTTCTCGTCGCGGCGATTGCCTCGTCCCACGTTGCCCGGGTTGATGCGGAACTTGGCCAGCGTCCGGGCGCAATCCGGGTGGTCGCGGAGCAGACGGTGCCCGATGAAGTGAAAGTCCCCGATGATGGGCACGCGGCAGCCCTCGTCGTCCAGCCGCTTGCGGATCTCCGGCACCGCGCCCGCCGCCTCGGAGTTGTTCACCGTGACCCGCACCAGCTCGCTGCCGGCTTCCGCCAGTAGCTTCGTCTGGTTGACGGTGGCTTCCACGTCGGCCGTGTCGGTATCGGTCATCGACTGCACCACGATTGGATTGCCCCCGCCAACTTGTACCCCTCCAACGTCAACCTGCTTTGTCTGGCGTCGTGGTTCCACCCGAACAGTCTTCCTTGCCTAGTCGTGTCGATTCCAAGCTGTGCAATCGAGTTTACACGCAGGGGAGCCTCCGGGCGCTATACCAAGAGGATCCGCCGCGGCGGTCCAGGTCACGACTATCCGGCCGGATGGGACAGAAGCCCAACAACGAGCGAGCCGCCGTCTGCGCCGGCTCTTATCCCCGGCGTCGAGCGGGAAATCGTTCAGATGGAGCGGGAAGTCGCGGGCGCCCTCGTGGGCAGAGCCAGGGACCCCTATTAGACCGCGGGCACAGACTCCATGGCCCTGCTCACCTCTTCTTCCGGATAGGCGTAGTCCACCATGGCGTCCGAGAAATAACTCTCGTAGGCCGACATGTCGAAGTGGCCGTGTCCGCAGAGGTGAAAGAGTATGGTTTTCGCCTCGCCGGATTCCTTGCAGGCAAGCGCCTCGTCGATCGTCGCCTTGATCGCGTGGGCCGGCTCCGGCGCCGGAACTATGCCCTCCGTGCGGGCGAATTGCACGGCAGCCGCAAAGACCGACCTCTGGTGGAAGGCTCGGGCTTCGATCAGGCCCAAGTCGACCATCTGGCTGATGAGCGGGGCCATGCCGTGGTAGCGCAGACCGCCCGCGTGAATCGGGTTCGGAACGAAAGTGTGGCCAAGAGTGTGCATCTTGAGCAGAGGCGTCGTACCCGCGGTGTCGCCAAAGTCGTAAGCGAACCTGCCGCGCGTAAGAGTCGGGCACGCCTGAGGCTCCGCCGCTATGAACCTAACGTCCCTGCCGGCCAACTTATCCGGCACGAACGGAAAGGTGATGCCGGCAAAGTTAGAGCCGCCGCCAACGCACCCCACGATCACGTCCGGGAAAGCGTCCGCGCTCTCCATCTGCCGCTTCGCCTCCTGACCGACGACCGTCTGGTGCATCAGCACGTGATTGAGAACGCTGCCCAGCGAGTACTTCGTGTCATCCCTGGTGGCCGCGTCCTCCACCGCCTCGCTGATGGCTATGCCCAAGCTGCCCGGAGATTCGGGGTCCTGCTCCCTGATGCTCCGACCGGCATTCGTATCCACGCTGGGGCTAGGTACCACACTGGCTCCCCACGCCTCGATCATGGACTTGCGGTACGGCTTCTGCCAGTAGCTGGCAGACACCATGTAGACCTTGCACTCCATGCCCATCTGGTTGCACGCAAACGCCAAGGCGCTTCCCCACTGACCCGCGCCGGTCTCCGTAGTGATCCGCCTCGTACCGTCCTGCTTGTTGTAGAAGGCCTGAGCGACCGCCGTGTTGGGCTTGTGGCTCCCGGCCGGGCTGACGCCCTCGTACTTGTAGAAGATGCGGGCGGGCGTGTCTAGGGCCCGCTCGAGGCGATGGGCCCGGTACAACGGAGTAGGACGCCATAGCCGGTATATGTCCAACACCTCGTCAGGAATTTCGACATAGCGCTCCCGGCTCACTTCTTGCCCGATGAGAGACATCGGAAAGAGAGGCGCAAAGTCGTCCGGGCCGGCTGGCTGGAGCGTACCCGGATGGAGCGCCGGATCTATGGGAGGATCCAAGTCGGCCTGAACGTTATACCAGTGGGAAGGTATCTCGCTTTCCGCAAGGAGTATCTTCGTAGATTCGCTCACCAGCATTCCCCCCGGTTCCGCCGGGCTCGTATACGTTGACACGATACTCGCGCCCGGCCTTGGGCGTGTCGAATATATGAAGTTATAGCCCGCGAAGCGTCGCAGCTACAGGTCGGGCTAGGCGAGCGCTATCACGGCGCCTGACCTCCTGCTGCCCCGACTCCGCCGACGTTCGGATCCGGGACGAGGACAGACGCTACGCGCAGAGAAGAAATCTAACGCCCGCGTCGAGGTCGGGCCTCGTTGATGACAATGTTCCTCCCGCCAACATTCTGGCCGTTCAGCGCTTCGATAGCCGCACGAGCCTCGCCGTCGTTGGGCATTTCGACGAAGCCAAAGCCCCTGGACCTTCCGGTCTCGCGATCCATGATGACGGCGGCCGAGGCGACCTGCCCGTACGTCTCAAATGTCGACCTGAGATCTGAGTCCGTTGTGTTGTATGTCAAGTTTCCGCAGTAGATGTTCAAAATCCGGCTCTCCCTGTTTCGAGCTAGTATATCTGTTTGATGAGCAATACATAAGGTGCACGTTCCATGAGTTGCGGTACCTATTCCTGCAAGTTCCTGCAAGCCCCGCCCACTCCATGCCATTCCGGCGAACAGAACGACGTTCCCGCCAACCGTCACTCAACACGACAAGCCCGCGCTAGTGAACAGCTCGCCGCAGCATCCCGGCTCTCCTGAGAATCTGGCAGGAACAGGAAGGGGCAGGCAGAGGTCTATCCCGAGGAAAGCCTCTTTAGGAACCCTCGCGGCAGAGTGGAGCCCCTGGCGAGATTCGAACTCGCGACTCGCGGTTTAGGAAACCGCTGCTCTATCCTCTGAGCTACAGGGGCCGACAGTTCCCTGCCTGCCAGTTTACCCAGAGATGGCAGGAAAGGCGCCGGCTCAGCTGGCCGCAGCGCATACGAAACCCTGGCCTTCCAGGTACTCCATGATCCTTTGAGCGTTCTCCTCTATGGAAAGAACCTCCGTCTCCAACTCTATCGAAGGGTTCATCGGCGGTTCATAGGGATCGTTTATGCCGGTGAAATTCTTGATCTCCCCCCGCCTGGCCATACTGTAAAGCCCCTTGACGTCCCTCTGCTCGCATACTCCAAGCGGCGTATTTACGAACACCTCGACGAACCGGTCCGCACCAACCATCCTCAGAGCCTCGCCGCGAGTAGCCCGGTAGGGGCTGATAGCAGCGCAAACGGCGATGCCACCGTGACGAACCACCTCGGACGCCACAAAGCCGATTCGCAAAATGTTCGCGTCCCGGTCCACTTTGCTGAACCCCAGACCCTTGGAAAGATGAGCGCGAACCACGTCTCCGTCTAGCAGGGTGACTTCGCGCCCGCGCTTGTTCAGCAACTCAGTCAGGGCCCTCGCGGTAACCGACTTGCCGGCTCCGCTGAGACCGGTGAACCACACGCACACGCCCCATCGCTCTGAATAAGCGGAACACATCGGTACCTACCCTGCCAGCCGGCTATTTGAGAGAACGGCAAAGCGCCTTCATCCGGTTTTAGCAGATCGGCGAACAGAGCCTCATATGACCCGAAACGCCGCTTTCGAGATTTCCCCAAGAACGCCCGACGAGTCCCCTCCCCTCGATGGGGAAGGATTGCAGACCGTAACTAGGCAAGCAGGGGATATGGTGGAGACGGGGGGGATCGAACCCCCAACCTCGGCATTGCGAACGCCGCGCTCTCCCGATTGAGCTACGTCCCCAAGTCATCTGCCGCTCTGCGCTGGCCTCAGACCACCGAGGCCAGCCTCACTCTCAGCGTAGCAACGCCGTCAAGGCAGGTCAACGCGTCAGGATTACACTCTAGTTCTCGACAACCGGCGCAGGGCCGGCATGAACGCGTAGCGCGGAACCGATGGGATAACCCAACGCGGCGGCGCTAGAATCCTCATTGCCGGTTCTCCCCGGCATAGTCTGCCGTAAGTTCCCGCGCTACCGGAAAGGAATCGATAGATTGCTGAAGCACTTCCAAGTACCGGATGACATCGCCGCGCGGGTTGACGTAGACGCGCTTCGTTCGACCACGGAGGCCGTCTTCAAGAAATGCGGCGTGCCCCAGGCAGAAGCTGAACTCGGGGCCGACGTGCTCATGTTCGCCGATCTAAAAGGCATCGACACCCATGGCGTATCGAACATGTTGAGGCACTACGTCCAGATGTACGGCGCCGGCGTTACAAACCCCGTGCCAGACTGGCGAGTGGTCCGTGAGACACCTACAACCGCGCTTATAGACGGAGACGGGGGGTTGGGGCTGATGATAGCCCCAAAGGCCATGCGCATCGCCATCGACAAAGCACGGCAGTATGGCTCCGGGGTGGTAACCATCCGCAACGCCGGCCACCTCGGCGCAGCCGGATACCACGCCGCTATGGCCGCTGAAGAGGACATGATCGGATGGTGCATGACCGCAGGAGGCAGGGCCATGGTGCCGACCTACGGCGCGGAACCGCGCATAGGTACCAACCCCATCGCGGTCGCCGCCCCAGCCCGAAGAGAGCCGATGTTCTTGTTCGACGCCGCAATGACCTCCATAGCAGGAAACAAGGTCGGCCTCGCGGTAAGGCTCGACCAGCCCATGCAGGCCGGATGGGTTGCACATGACGACGGCACCCCGGACATGGAAGGCGGACAGCGCATCCGAGAATTCGCAGCCCAAACGCAGCGCATGCAGTTGCCCGTCGGAGGCACCCGGGAAATGGGCTCCCACAAGGGATACGGACTAGGCACCGTGGTCGAAATACTTTGCGGACAACTGTCCTTCGCACCCGGCTTCGCGGACCTGACGACCGCCCGACGCGGACACTTCGTCGCCGCGTACAGCATCGACGCCTTTGGCCCGGCGGACGAGTTCAAGGACTCCATGGACTCCATGCTCAGAATGCTAAGAGAGACCAAACCCATGCCAGGGCAGGATCGCGTCGCCTATGCCGGGCTGCTCGAGAGCGAGGAGGAGATCGACCGATTGGAGCGAGGCGTGCCGCTTCACCCAGAGGTGATCGATTGGTTCAAGGGCATCTGCGCCGAATTCGATATCCCCTTTGAACTGGCCCCGCCCGCAGGCCAGGATACTTCCTAGATACCGACCGACGATTCCACCGCTCCTCTACCCGGAAGGTTGCAACCTTCCTCCGTGCAGGCAGGGCATCGGCCATATGCCCGGCCGGCCTGCACCCAGCCGACCCTCATTCCGGCGAAAACTGGAATCCAGCAGGCGGAAGGCCGCCAAACCAGAAAAGGGCTTTGCTGAGAAGAGACGCGCTTCAGGAACCTTCCCGGCTCCGCTTACCACGTTCCAGAGTATCGATGATGCGGTCAACGTCAAAGACGCATCCGGACCAGGTTCCCCCGCTCGCGCTTTGCAGTGCGGCCCACAAGCGGGAGTCGTCCGGTAAACCGGGGTGCGGTGCGAGGTCGTCCGGCAAAGCACGCCCGGCGAGCTCTTTCTCACCCCAGTCCCGGCCGCGTTCAACGCCTCCCGCACCGACCAGATCGACGCGTCCCTCAAGGCTGACCCGGTCGATCTCGATCCTTATCAAATCCCCCTCCCTCACCTTCCCTATAGGACCGCCGGCCAGAGCTTCAGGCCCCACGTGGCCCACGCAAGCACCCGTCGAGACGCCCGAGAAGCGGGCATCCGTGATGAGCGCCACGTGCTTGCCGTAAGACAAATGCTTGAGCGCAGCCGTGATCTGGTACACCTCCTCCATACCGGTACCCAAAGGACCGCAGCAGGTCAACACCATGATGTCCCCGGACTTGATCCTGTCATCGCCGCGGCTCTTTATGGCGCGGATCGCATCGCGCTCAGAACGAAACACCCTGGCCTCACCCAGCTTCCGGTATACGCCGTCCTCATCGACCACCGCCGGGTCGATCGCCGTACTCTTGATCACCGAGCCTTCTGGAGCCAAGTTGCCCAGAGGGAAAGTCACCGTACTCGTCAAACCCCGCGAACGCGCCAAGTCCGCGTTCATGATCACTTCGTTCGGATCGATCCCGCGTAGCTCGAACAGACTCTTTCGGACGGAGAACCGCCGTTCAGACTGCTCCCACCAGTCCAGGTTCTCGCCCAACGTCCGGCCCGTAACGGTCAGCGCACCCGTATGCAGCAGGCCAAGGTCGCGCAGCCTCAACATCGTTTCCGGTACGCCTCCCGCGGCATAGAACACCGACGTCGGATAGCCGACCGGACCATTCGGCAACACGTCCACCAACCTCGGCGTCTCCCTGTTTATCCTTGCCCAGTCGGAAACCTCCATCATTCTGCGCCCGGCCGCATGGGCGATGGCAGGCACGTGCAGCAGCAGGTTCGTAGATCCGCCGCACACAGCGTGCAAGAACATCGCATTCTCGAATGAGGCGTCGGTCAGCACGTCCGCAGAGGTCACACCGGCCTGTTCCAGGTAGGCAAGCGCCCTGGCCGAACGGACCGCAACGTCTCTCCATATTGACGAGCCGGACGGAGCCAGCGCGCCGTGAGGGACAGCCAGGCCCAGAGCCTCCGCTACCACCTGTGAGGTGCCCGCGGTCCCCAGGAACTGACACCCGCCGCCCGGGCTCGCGCACGCCCTACAGCCGGCATCCTGCGCATATTCGAGAGTGACCTCTCCTTGAGCAAAACGGGCGCCGATCGACTGAATCTGCCCCGCATCCTCTCCGTGTTCCGGCGCCAGCGTAACGCCGCCCGGCGCAGCCGCCACTGGCAGGTTCCGCAGCCCGGCTAGAGCCATCAACATAGCCGGAAGCCCTTTGTCGCACGTCGCGATCCCCAAAACCCCCTTGGCCGTCGGCAGAGACCGAGCCTGACGACGCAGTACCTGCGCAGCGTCGTTGCGGTACGGCAGGCTGTCGAACATCCCCGGAGTGCCCTGGGTCCGGCCATCGCAGGGATCAGAGCAGAATGCCGCGAAAGGCACCGAACGAAGCGACCTCAGCTCCTCAGCCGCACTGCGCACCAGTTCCCCAAGCTCCCAATGACCAGTATGGAAACCGAGGGCCAAGGGAGTTCCGTCAGCAGAGCGGACACCCCCGGCCGTACTCAGAATGAGAAACTGCTTCCGAAGAAGCTCAGATGGATCCCAGCCCATCCCGGCGTTCTGACTCAATCCGAAGATATCGCCGCTCGGCAGCTCGACCAGCATCTCAGCCGTGAGAGGGAGCGAGCCCTCCGGCCCGGCCGCGTGAGTGGGCGACGTCCAGGCGCCGTCGCCAACTATGTTCTCGAAACTGAGGGGCTGCGTATCGTATCTGCTCCCCATCTTGTCCGTAGCCATACACTCCTCCGATGCAGGGTTAGGCCAAAATGCCATAGCCCTGCCGACTTTGCGCCTCATTGCATGGTCGAGTGTGCAGGGTACACACTGACGGCCTCTGGACTGTAGGGGCGCCGGACGAACCTGCTGCCTTGTACCCTGCCCGCGAGACGCAAAACCCCGAACCGCGTCTTTGCGCTGTATCCATTTATCCGTAGGTCCTTCACACCTCGAGTCGCCCCGCGACGCCGGGCAATGCCAACCTGGATGAGTGGGAAAACAGCGCCGGCTACGGAGTCGATTCCATCCGCGCAGCGAGCAGGATGTCTTCACTTCGCTTCGCTTCTCTCCACAGGACTATCAGCCCCCGGATCGATTCTTCATCGAAAATCCGCGTCGCGAAGGATAGAAAAGGCTTGCATCCACTGGTAGGAAATATGCACAATTAGACAAGGAGATTGCAATGAAGTATAGTACGTTCGGGTTCTTGTCCTTCTGGAAGGGTAGTCATGGTTAACGCGCCACAGCTTGAAACAGTGGTGACCCCGCGCGGGCAGGATCTGCCTGATCCTGAAGTCGAACCCGGCTCCACCTATCACCTAGAGACCGTAGTAGTTCCGCGCAAGCCCAAGCACCTTGAGTTCATCCAACATGCGATTAACCGGGTGGACAACAACTCCATACTCCTCAAGGGATGGACCATTATTCTGACCGCAACCCTGCTTGGACTCTTTGCGGACGATCAGACGGCGAATCACATCTTTACCCTATCCCTGCCGGTCCTGGGATTTTGGATGGTCGATGGCCTCTTCGAATCGCGGCTGCGGCTGCTGAACGCGTTGCACGACCGCATTAGGAGCATTCCGGAGAACGAGATCGACTTCAGCATGGACCTGAGCCCCGAAAGGCAAGACCCCAGAAACAGGTTGTTTGCCTCGATGTTCTTTTCATCCTTGGCGCTCTTCTATGGTCCGGTGATAGCCGTCGTCTTTGTGACCGGTGGACTCCTGAGCTTCTAGCGCCATGCTAGGGGGGCAGGGAGCAGCGGGCAGCGGAGGGGTATCCTCAGGGATTATTGGCACAATAGTCCCTTTGGCGGCTACCGCGACGATCGCCGTAGTCGTCGTAACCGCCGACGCTGGGCAATCCCCCGCTCAGAACGAGCCTACTCCCATTGTGGCGACCCAACCGGCCGAGAATCCCGATAGGGAACGACCGCCGCCGGCCGCACCTACGCCTACACCCCAAGCCACGCCTACACCCGCGCCCGCGCCTACCCTCATTCCCGCGCCTACCGCACAAGCCTCACCCATGCCTACCGTGCAGGCCACGCCTACGCCGAGAGCCCCGCCAACGACGGCGCCGCCGCAGCCCACCCCTACGCCAGTACCGCAAGCCACGCCAACACCCGTACCGCAAGCTACCCCTACGCTTGTGCCCGTGCCCGCGCCTACGCCCACACTCCAACTTGGTACGTCTGCCGCATCTGATACACCCGCGCCAACGCCCGCACCAACGCCTACGCTGGCGCCTACACCCACGCCCACGCCCACGGCCATTCCTACGCCTACGCCTACTGCCACGCCTAGACCCACTCCTATTCCTACGCCTACTCCTACGTCCACGCCCACGCCTACGCCGACTTCTACGCCTACGCCCACGCCGACACCCACTCCTACTCCTACGCCCACGCCTCAACCCCCCCCTGAGGACGACGAGCCCACGGACGACCCCGAACCGCCGCCCCCACCACCTCCTCCTCCTCCGCCGCCTGTAGGCCCCCCAGCGCCGCCCCCAAGCGCGCTCAGAGCCCCCGATGCCCCCGACAGCTTCACCGCAACCCCCGGAGACCGGAAGGTCGACCTCTCATGGACGGCCCCGGCAAGCAACGGCGGCGCCGAAATCACCAACTACCAGGTACAACAAGGCTCAGAAGGCTCCTGGAATAATGTAGGGACGACTACTGCGCACACCGTCCCGTCCCTCACGAACGGAAACACCTACTCGTTCAAGGTAAGAGCCGTAAACAGCGTCGGCCCAGGAACGCCCGCCAGCGCTTCCGCAACACCCGCAGTAGCCCCCGATGCCCCCGGCAGCTTCACCGCAACCTCCGGAGACGGACAGGTCGATCTCTCATGGACGGCCCCGTCAAGCAACGGCGGCGCCGAAATCACCAACTACCAGGTACAACAGGGATCAGAAGGCTCCTGGAATAATGTAGGGACGACTACGGCGCACACCGTCTCATCGCTGACGAACGGAAACACCTACTCGTTCAAGGTAAGAGCCGTAAACAGCGTCGGCCCAGGAACCGCCGCCACCGCTTCCGCAACACCCGCAGCCGTCCCCGGAACCCCGGGCAGCCTCACCGCAACCTCCGGAGACAGACAGGTCGCTCTCTCATGGACGGCCCCGGCAAGCAACGGCGGCGCCGAAATCACCAACTACCAGGTACAACAGGGCTCAGAAGGCTCCTGGAACGACGTAGGGACAACCACGGCGCACACCGTCTCATCCCTCACGAACGGAAACACCTACTCATTCAAGGTAAGAGCCGTAAACAGCGTCGGCCCAGGAACCGCCGCCACCGCTTCCGCAACCCCCGTAGGAGTCCCCGGAACCCCCGGCAGCTTCACCGCAACCCCCGGAGACCGACAGGTCGAACTCTCATGGAAGGCCCCGGCAAGCAACGGCGGCGCCGAAATCACCAACTATCAGGTCCAACAGGGATCAGAAGGATCCTGGAATAACGTAGGTACGACCACGGCGCACACCGTCTCATCGCTGACGAACGGAAACACCTACTCGTTCAAGGTAAGAGCCGTAAACAGCGTCGGCCCAGGAACCGCCGCCACCGCTTCCGCAACGCCCGCAGGCGTCCCCGGAACCCCCGGCAGCTTCACCGCAACCCCCGGAGACGGACAGGTCGAACTCTCATGGACGGCTCCGGCGAACAACGGCGCCGCAATCGACAAGTATCAGGTCCAACAGGACTCAGGCTCCTGGAACGACGTAACCGGAACGTCCCACACCGTCTCATCCCTCACGAACGGAACCAGCTACTCGTTCAAGGTCAGAGCCGTCAACAGCGTCGGCGCAGGAACGCCCGCCACCGCTTCCGCAACGCCCGCAGGCGTCCCAGGAACTCCCGGCAGCTTCTCCGCAACCCCCGGAGACGGACAGGTCGAACTCTCATGGACGGCTCCGGCGAACAACGGCGGCGCCGCAATTGCCAAGTATCAGGTCCAACAGGACTCAGGATCCTGGAATGACGTAACGGGAACGTCCCACACCGTCTCATCGCTGACGAACGGAACCAGCTACTCGTTCAAGGTAAGAGCCGTCAACAGCGTCGGCGCAGGAACGCCCGCCACCGCGTCCGCAACACCCGCAGCCGTCCCCGGAACCCCCGGCAGCTTCACCGCAACCCCCGGAGACCGACAGGTCGAACTCTCATGGACGGCTCCGGCGAACAACGGCGGCGCCGCAATTGCCAAGTATCAGATACAACAGGACTCAGGCTCCTGGAACGACGTAACGGGAACGTCACACACCGTCTCATCCCTCACGAACGGAACCAGCTACTCGTTCAAGGTAAGAGCCGTCAACAGCGTCGGCGCAGGAACGCCCGCCACCGCGTCCGCAACACCCGCAGCCGTCCCCGGAACTCCCGGCAGCCTCACCGCAACCCCCGGAGACCGACAGGTCGAACTCTCATGGACGGCTCCGGCGAACAACGGCGGCGCCGCAATCGACAAGTACCAGGTACAACGGGACTCAGGATCCTGGAATGACGTAACCGGAACGTCACACACCGTCTCATCCCTCACGAACGGAACCAGCTACTCGTTCAAGGTAAGAGCCGTCAACAGCGTCGGCGCAGGAACCGCCGCCACCGCGTCCGCAACACCCGCAGCCGTCCCCGGAACTCCCGGCAGCCTCACCGCAACCCCCGGAGACGGACAGGTCGAACTCTCATGGACGGCCCCGGCGAGCAACGGCGCCGCAATCGACAAGTACCAAGTACAACGGGACTCAGGATCCTGGAATGACGTAACCGGAACGTCACACACCGTCTCATCCCTCACGAACGGAACCAGCTACTCGTTCAAGGTCAGAGCCGTCAACAGCGTCGGCGCAGGAACGGCCGCCACCGCTTCCGCAACCCCCGCAGCCGTCCCCGGAACCCCCGGCAGCTTCACCGCAACCCCCGGAGACGGACAGGTCGAACTCTCATGGACGGCCCCGGCGAGCAACGGCGCCGCAATCGCCAAGTATCAGGTACAACGGGACTCAGGCTCCTGGAACGACGTAGGGACAACCACGTCCCACACCGTCTCATCGCTCACGAACGGAAACACCTACTCGTTCAAGGTCAGAGCCGTCAACAGCGTCGGCGCAGGAACGGCCGCCACCGCTTCCGCAACCCCCGCAGCCGTCCCCGGAACTCCCGGCAGCTTCACCGCAACCCCCGGAGACGGACAGGTCGAACTCTCATGGACGGCTCCGGCGAACAACGGCGCCGCAATCGACAAGTATCAGGTCCAACAGGACTCAGGATCCTGGAACGACGTGGGGACAACCACGTCCCACACCGTCTCATCGCTGACGAACGGAACCAGCTACTCGTTCAAGGTAAGAGCCGTCAACAGCGTCGGCCCAGGAACGCCCGCCACCGCTTCCGCAACGCCCGTAGGAGTCCCCGGATCCCCCGGCAGCTTCACCGCAACCCCCGGAGACGGACAGGTCGAACTCTCATGGACGGCCCCGGCAAGCAACGGCGGCGCCGAAATCATCAAGTATCAGGTCCAACAGGACTCAGGATCCTGGAATGACGTAGGGACAACCACGGCGCACACCGTCTCATCCCTCACGAACGGAACCAGCTACTCGTTCAAGGTAAGAGCCGTCAACAGCGTCGGCGCAGGAACGCCCGCCAGCGCGTCCGCAACCCCCGCAGGCGTCCCCGGAACCCCCGGCAGCTTCACCGCAACCCCCGGAGACGGGCAGGTCGAACTCTCATGGACGGCCCCGGCAAGCAACGGCGCCGCAATCTCCAAGTATCAGGTCCAACAGGACTCAGGATCCTGGAACGACGTAACCGGAACGTCACACACCGTCTCATCGCTGACGAACGGAACCAGCTACTCGTTCAAGGTAAGAGCCGTAAACAGCGTCGGCGCAGGAACGCCCGCCACCGCGTCCGCAACGCCCGCAGGCGTCCCAGGAACCCCCGGCAGCTTCACCGCAACCCCCGGAGACGGGCAGGTCGAACTCTCGTGGACGGCCCCGGCGAACAACGGCGCCGCAATCGCCAAGTACCAGGTACAACGGGATTCAGGATCCTGGAACGACGTAACCGGAACGTCACACACCGTCTCATCGCTGACGAACGGAACCAGCTACTCGTTCAAGGTAAGAGCCGTCAACAGCGTCGGCGCAGGAACGCCCGCCACCGCGTCCGCAACACCCGCAGGCGTCCCCGGAACCCCCGGCAGCTTCACCGCAACCCCCGGAGACGGACAGGTCGAACTCTCATGGACGGCCCCGGCGAACAACGGCGCGGCCATCAGCAGCTACACGCTCCAGCGCAAGACCGGCTCCGGGATCTACGCGGACATATCCACGAGCATCGCGGCAGGCGCAACCAGCTACTCGGACACGGGCCTCGCGCCGGCAACGGCGTACACGTACCGCCTGCGGGCGGTGAACAGCGTGGGCAACGGCGCGTGGTCCAACGAGCCCAGCGCAACGACGGACAGCGCCGTGCCCGGAACCCCCGGCAGCTTCACCGCAACTCCCGGAGACGGACAGGTCGAACTCTCATGGACGGCCCCGGCAAGCAACGGCGGCGCCGCAATCGCCAAGTATCAGATCCAACTGGACTCAGGATCCTGGAACGACGTGGGGACGACCACGGCGCACACCGTCTCATCGCTGACGAACGGAACCAGCTACTCGTTCAAGGTAAGAGCCGTAAACAGCGTCGGCGCAGGAACGCCCGCCACCGTTTCCGCAACACCCGTAGGCGTCCCAGGAACCCCCGGCAGCTTCACCGCAACCCCCGGAGACGGGCAGGTCGAACTCTCGTGGACGGCCCCGGCGAACAACGGCGCCGCAATCGCCAAGTACCAGGTACAACGGGATTCAGGATCCTGGAACGACGTAACCGGAACGTCACACACCGTCTCATCGCTGACGAACGGAACCAGCTACTCGTTCAAGGTAAGAGCCGTAAACAGCGTCGGCGCAGGAACGCCCGCCACCGCGTCCGCAACACCCGCAGGCGTCCCCGGAACCCCCGGCAGCTTCACCGCAACCCCCGGAGACGGACAGGTCGAACTCTCATGGACGGCCCCGGCAAGCAACGGCGGCGCCGCAATCGCCAAGTACCAGGTACAACGGGACTCAGGATCCTGGAACGACGTAACCGGAACGTCCCACACCTTCTCATCCCTCACGAACGGAACCAGCTACTCGTTCAAGGTCAGAGCCGTCAACAGCGTCGGCGCAGGAACGCCCGCCACCGCGTCCGCAACACCCGCACAGCCAAACGCTAGACCAGCAGCGCCAACCGGACTGGCTGCGACTCCGGGCGACGAGAAAGTGACTCTGACGTGGGACCGCCCACAGAACTACCTGACAATCACCCACTGGCAGTACAGCCAAATAGAATCAGGCAACCCCTCACGAGTATGGCATGACATGTCAGGAAGCACCGGGGCCACCAACTCGTATGAAGTGCCCAATCTGAGGAACGGCTCTGAATACCGATTCAGAATCAGGGCAGTGAACTCCGTAGGCACAGGCCCAGCGAATCGTCCGGCAGTACCGGTGACGCCCAGGTCTGACGTGCAATAACACTCCCTTTGCCAAGCCGGCGGTCGGCGCGGCGAATACACCGTCAGCTTCCACAAAGTAGTCGTTGGCGCGGGATCCAAACTCACCGCCACTTCGAGGAAGGCGCTCAGGGTCCATTGCCCATGAGCGCCGCAGGCTTCCGTTGCGATTGCCGCGTATCATGGAAACGGCAAGATCGTTTAATCTTCATCATCTCGCGGCTTGCAGGACAGTTGAACGAATCATCCCGAACGCGCCGAGGTTCCAGCCTTGAGCAGGATAATTCTCGTCTCGAACAGATTGCCCGTTACAGTCCGGCGCAACCGGCACGGGATTCAGGAACTGGCCAGCAGCAGCGGCGGGCTCGTGGCGGGCCTCAATCCCCTACATGAAAACCGGGACAGTATCTGGATAGGCCATCCAGGCGAGGATCTGGACAGCGCCACCACGGCAACCCTGCTAGAGCGTAGACTCGTGCCCGTCTCGGTACCGGTAGACGACTTCCGAGCCTACTACAACGGATATGGCAACTCCGCCCTGTGGCCGCTGTTCCACTACCTCATGGAACGATGCGAGTTCCAGCCGGCTCACTTTGCCGCGTACCAGCGGGTAAACGAACTCTTCGCCCAGGTCGTCGCACAACACGTACAGCCAGGCGACACCGTCTGGATACACGACTACCAGCTCATGCTGTTGCCGCAATTGGTACGCGAACGGATCAAGAACGTCCGCATAGGCTTCTTCCTGCACACGCCGTTTCCATCTGCCGAGGTTTTCCGCGTACTTCCACAACGCGAGCACGTTTTGCGCGGCATCATGGGAGCAGATCTGATCGGCCTGCACACGTTCGAGTACGCCGACCACGTGCGCCGCAGCCTGCGCAGGTTCCTAGGCGTCGAGAGCCGCGAGAGAAGCGCATGGATAGACGGCCGGGAGGTACGTATAGAGGCTCATCCGCTGGGCATCGACGTAAAGGCCCTGCGAGAGAAAGCCTTCTCACGTTCCTCCGAACTCAGTCTCGCCAGATACCGCAGAAGGCTGGGAGACCGTCAGGTCATCCTCGGCGTCGAGAGGCTCGACTATACCAAGGGCGTCCCACTCAAACTCGAGGCCTTCCGCAGGCTGTTGGCATCCAGCCCAGTGTGGCGGGAAAACGTCGTATACATACAGATATGCGTCCCCTCGCGGGAGGAAATCGGCAGCTACCGGGAATTGAAGCGCGAGGTCGAACGCATGGTGGGACAGATCAACGGCCTTTTCGGTGGCCCCGGCCGCGTACCCATACACTACGTATACCGCTCCATTCCTCCTGAAGAGTTGGGAGCTCTCTATCGGCTTGCGGACGTCGCATTCGTGGCCCCGGTGCGGGACGGGCTGAATCTGATCGCAAAGGAGTACGCGGCCTGTCGAGATGATGGCGGCGGCGTACTGGTACTCAGCGAGTTTGCCGGCGCCTCATCGGAGATGGGCGAGGCGCTCAGGGTCAACCCCTGGAACATGGAGGACACTGAACGCGCACTGCGGAGAGCGCTGGAAATGGACTATGGAGAGCGTAATGAACGCATGGTCCCAATGCACAAGAGAGTCCTCACCAACGACGTGCACCGATGGATAGACCGCTTCATGTCCGCCCTTCTGAACCCGCGCGCTGTCTCTGAGGACAATCCCCCGTTGTTGGAGCCGGAAGTGCTCGCCAACACCATGTCGAACCACTTCGCAGAAGCCAGGTCAGCGCTCCTCATGCTGGACTATGACGGATCGCTCAGGGAGTTCACAGACCGCTACGAGGACGCCGCGCCAACCCCGGAAATCCTGAACCTGCTGGACGCCATATCCTCACTGCCAAACGTTGAACTCTACATAAATAGCGGCCGCGACCGTGAAACCCTCGAAAAATGGTTCGCAGGGAGAAGAGTGTCGTTGATCGCCGAACACGGTTTCTGGATCAGACGGAAGGACGAGTCTGCATGGAGCAGGATGGGGCCACAGCCCAACACAGCCTGGAAGGAAGAGGTCCGGCCCGTACTGCAAGCCTACGTTGACCGGACGCCCGGCGCACGCGTGGAAGAGAAGTCGTCCGGCATGGTGTGGCACTACCGAGAAGCCGATGAAGACCTCGGAGCCTGGCAGGCCCTTGAACTCGCCGCAATGCTGGAGGGCAGATTGGCGAACGCCCCGGTACAGGTCGTCACCGGCGCCTGCATCGTTGAAATACGCCAGCAGGAACTAAGCAAGGGACGAGCCTACGACTTCGTTAGAGGAGAGCGCGAAGATTACGACTTTACAATGGTGACCGGCGACGACCGCACCGACGAGGACGCCTTCGAACGCATCAAATCGGGTTCTTACTCCGTGCACGTTGGCACGGGAAGCAGCAGAGCCCTAACCTCCGTAGTATCGCCCGCAGCGATGCGCAAATTGCTCCGACTGTTGACGTCCGCACGCCAGAGAGCCCACGCAACGGCAAATCGGGGCCGAAACGAAGGGCCCTCCAAGCCGCGTCGATACCCGGATCAATAACCCCGCGGGTTATATTCTCTTGCAGTACTCTCGGCCTCCCCGCAGCGGATCCCGCGCAAAGGGACCACCGTGCACAGAAACGCTCAAATACTCGCTCTGATCGCCGTAGTGACCGCCGGAGCAGGGGTCGCTCTCGGAGCAATCGCCATTATCTCCTCCAATAGAGAGTTCGACCTGCTCTCCACCGAGCTGGCGCGGTTGGAACAAGAGCAGGCGGCGCTGTCCCAAAGGCCAACCGTCACTCTCCAACCTTCACCCACTCCACAGCTTGCTCCTACGCCGCAACCAACGCCCACACCGGCCCCTACGGCAACGCCGCAACCCACCCCAACGCCAGTTCTGATCCCGGCTACGTCCACCCCAATCCCCACCTGGAACGACGTATATAGGCAGATCCGGCGATCCATAGTCCGAGTAACCGGGGCAAAAGGACTAGGAACCGGGTGGGTCTACGAAAAAGGCTGGTTGGTCACCGCAGAGCACGTGGTCAGCGATGAATCCCAGGTCACTATCCGCTACGTGGACCACAACGATGAGAAACAGACCGTCACGGGAATCGTGAAGGGGACGGATCGACTTCTGGATATCGCCGCAATAGAGGTCAACATGGACCTGACCCCACTACGACGCGGCGAAGACCTGCATACCCTCGAAACCGCAAAGCCCGTAATGAGCGTCGGATACTCCTCCAACCCTCCCACGGGCTTTCCCAGCGTAAGGGTTGGAGTGGCAACAACCGCCTACCGTGTCCAGGGCAAGATAGGCGCCTTCGAAACCGACGCCCAGTTCGATCCCGGCGACTCCGGAGGCGCCGTCGTCAATCAGCAAGGAGAGGTCGTAGGAGTCAGTCAGGCCACCAGGAAAGGAACGGCAAGTGGATCGCAGCGCGTGCAGGGTCAGCAGATAGTCCTCTCCATAAGCGAAGTTGAAAAAGTCTGGGACCAGCTGAAGAGAGGAGACCGTATGAACGCCTCCGAGCAGTACTGGTGGCATTCGCAATAACCGCCCCCCGCCAAGTTTGGGGACGTCAGTTGCCCATACCATGCGATACGGGTAGTAGTATGTCTGTTGAAGACGACCTTGGACATACGCGGCCAACTGCGCCCGTATGCAAAGCGCCGCGCCGACAGCGTGATACTGTGCGCGGTTGAGGCTGCCAAAGCCGACTTGGCCGCAATCGAAGCGCATATGACGCGCTGGCGGTCAATCTCCTTTAGCGTCGCGGTGGCCGCCGTCAAGTTGATTCCATAGCCGCCAAACACCCTCCCGCACCACGCTCTTTTGCAACGACGCAAACACCCCATGGCAGAGTCCCGCATCTCTGTTCGCGGCGCACGCGAGCACAACCTGAAGAACGTCAACGTCGAGATCCCGCGAGACAAGCTCGTCGTCGTCACCGGCGTGTCAGGCTCCGGAAAGAGCAGCCTGGCCTTCGACACCATATACGCCGAGGGACAGCGCAGATACGTGGAGTCCCTGTCAGCATACGCACGGCAGTTCCTCGGCCGCATGGACAAGCCCGACGTCGACCACATCGACGGCCTTAGCCCGGCGATCTCCATCGACCAGAAAGGTGTGTCCCGCAACCCACGTTCCACCGTCGGCACCGTTACCGAAGTGTACGACTACCTGCGACTGCTCTTTGCCCGAGCCGGACGCCCGCACTGCCACAGATGCAAAAGACCCGTCGAGAGGCAGTCCGTCCAGCAGATAGTCGACTCCATAACGCGCACCGAAGACGGTTCCCGCATTCTCCTGCTGGCGCCCATAGTGACCCACGTAAAGGGTGAGCACGCGGCCATATTCGAGAAGGCCAGGAACGACGGCTTTGTGAGAGTAAGGGTCGATGGCGAAGTGTATGACCTGGACGAGGAGATAAAACTAGACAAGCAACGCTGGCACGACGTAGAGGTCGTGGTCGACCGACTGGCGATTCACCCGGACACCGAGACGCAGCGACTGACCGACTCCGTGGAAACAGCCCTCAAACTATCAGGCGGAACCGTCGTGGCGGCTATCGTAGGGGGTAAAGACGTCGTCTATTCCGAGCAGTTCGCATGCGTGCACTGCGAAGTGTCCATTGCAGAACTGGAACCGCGCAACTTCTCCTTCAACACCCCTTACGGGGCGTGCCCCACCTGTACCGGTTTGGGATTCCGCCTGGAGGTGGACCCCGACCTCGTGATACCGGACAAGTCCAGGAGTCTGTCCGAAGGGGCCATCCTCCCATGGGCTCGCTCAGGCGCCAACGCGCCCTGGTATGCATCCACCCTAGAATCCCTCTCCAGAGCCTACGGCTTCGACATGAACGACCCGGTGAGCCAACTCCGCAAGAAAGACCTCCAGGTGGTCCTGTACGGCTCCGGCGGCAAACGCCTCGAGGTGTCGCACACTACCCAAAAGGGCCGGGTATACAGGTGGAAGACCTCGTTCGAGGGAGTAATACCCAGCATGGAGCGCCGACACGTCGAAACCGAGTCGGAGAATGTGCGAGAGGACATCACCCGATACATGGCGCAGCGGGCGTGCATCACCTGCGGAGGGGACAGGCTCAAGCCAGAGGCGCTCGCGGTAACCGTCCTAGGTATGAGCATCATGGAAGTGACGCGCCAGCCTGTGCAAAGGGCCATCGAATGGGCCCACGCCTGCCGGGAAGGCCGATGGCCGGATGGCGAAGCGGCAACAGAGCCGCTCAACCGGCGAGAGGCAGTAATCGCCTCCCAGATCTTCAAGGAAATCGAGGCCCGGCTGGGTTTCTTGTCACGCGTAGGACTGGAGTACCTGACGCTCGACCGCGCAGCCTCCACCCTGAGCGGAGGAGAAGGACAGCGCATACGGCTGGCGACCCAGATCGGATCAGGCCTGATGGGCGTGCTGTATGTGTGTGACGAACCGTCCGTGGGACTCCATCCAATGGACAACTACCGACTCATAGACACGCTGCAAGGCCTGAGAGACGTGGGCAACACCGTGCTGATCGTGGAACACGACGAGGCCGTGATGCGCTCCGCGGACCACGTCGTGGATCTTGGACCCGGCGCCGGAGAGCACGGCGGCAAGGTCGTCGCGGAAGGGCCCATCGAAGCGGTGATCGAATCCCCGGACTCGGTGACCGGCGCATACCTAAGCGGAAGACGGCGGATACCGATCCCGGGGTCACGGCGCAAGGGTACCGGACACGAGCTCGGAATACATGGCGCAAGGGCGAACAACCTGAAGAACGTCGCCATCTCCATCCCGCTGGGCAGGCTGGTATGCGTAACAGGCGTCTCCGGTTCGGGAAAGAGCACTCTCGTAAACGAAGTGCTCTACAAGGCCCTCGCACAACGCTTCTACAGAGCCAAAGACCGGCCCGGCGACCACGACGAGATCACCGGACTAGAGCACGTGGACAAGGTGATCAACATCGACCAGTCCCCGATAGGACGCACGCCGCGCAGCAACCCCGCAACATACACCGGCGCCTTCACGCCCATCCGAACCCTCTTCGCAAAGATGCCGGAGGCCAGAGCGCGCGGATACCTGCCGGGCCGCTTCTCGTTCAACGTCAAGGGCGGACGATGCGAATCATGCTCAGGCGCCGGATACGTACAGATCGAAATGCAGTTCCTGCCAGACGTCACCGTCCCATGCGAGGTCTGTTTCGGCGCAAGATACAACCGAGAGGCGCTGGAGATTCAGTTCAAAGGCCAATCGATCTCCGACGTGCTGGACATGACCGTGTCCGAAGCGTCCCGCCTGTTCGAGAACATCCCGACCGTCAACAACAAGCTCAAGACCCTTGTGGACGTCGGCCTCGGGTACATCCGACTAGGACAGCCGGCAACCACGCTGAGCGGCGGCGAAGCCCAGCGCATCAAGCTAGCGGCGGAACTGTCCAAGCGCTCCACGGGCAAGACCCTGTACATACTTGACGAGCCCACGACCGGCCTCTCATTCGAGGACTGCTCGAAGCTGATGTGGGTACTGCACAGGCTCGTGGACGCAGGAAACACAGTGGTATTGATCGAGCACCACCTGGACCTGATCAAGAACGCAGACTGGCTGATAGACCTGGGCCCGCTCGCGGGCGAGGGCGGCGGTGAGTTGGTAGCCGAGGGAACCCCCGAATACATAGCCGCCGTCGAAAGCTCACACACGGGCCGGTACCTGCTGCAAACGCCCGGGATCGTCCCGGATCCATCCGGGCCGGGTTCCACAGGCAATGACCGCCGAACCAAGCCGCAAAAACGACGGCGGCAGGATGTGGAAACGAACGTGTTGCCGCCCAGACCGGAATCGCCAAGCCGCAACGGCGCATCCCCGAATGGCAGAGACCGCCGGCGGCGAGGAAGACGCCGGTCCGCATCGCGCGCACGATCGTAGACCTTAACCCCGCGCACTCATCCAGGGACTGAGCCGCGTTACCGCCATGGCGAAGCAGCCCCGGTGATACGCTTCTAGCATGAATAGCGATACGCACAATCCGATCCCCAAACCCACACTGTGCCTCGTAACCGCTCCCGACCTGTTCGATAAGCCGGGTGAGTTGGCAAAAGCCGTGGATGAGGCCGTCTCAGGCGGCGTCAACATGGTGCAACTACGCGGCAAGAACCTGTCGCCAGACGGCCTGGCAGCGCTCGCACGCGAACTCGCTCAGGTCACAAGCGACCGGGCCCTCTTCATCATCAACGGCAATCCGGAACTCGCCGCACTGTGCAACGCAGACGGTGCGCACCTGCCGGAGAGGGCGATGGCCGCAGACGACGCCCGCCGGCGCGCAGGCCGTGGAATGATCATCGGCAGATCGGTGCACGGCATCAGTGCCGCGCGTTCCGCGGCCGCGGAAGGCGTCGACTACCTGATAGCAGGTACGATATTCTCCTCCCCATCGCACCCCGGCATGAGCACAGGCGGAGTCGGAATGATCAATAGCATTGTCCATGAGGTCAATCCGCCGATCATCGGCATAGGCGGGATCAACGCCGAAAACGCCGCCGAGGTCATGCAAGCAGGCGCAGAAGGAGTGGCCTGCATCAGCGCGATACTTGCAAGTGACAACCCGCGCGCCGCTGCCGCCTCGATCGCCAAAGCCATCTCTCGCTGCACGTGAGGGAACCCGATACGGCTTCGCGCGCCGCGCCGCCAAGTGACAAAAGCATGATCTCCGCAACCATCAACGGAAAACCATACCGGTTCGACGCCCCTGTCAGTATTGCCGACTACCTACGGCAGCGCGGATTGGCCGGCAGGTCCTTGGCCGTGGCCATCAACGGCTTGGTCGTGCCGCGCAATCAGCACGACCAAGCCGTAATCGAAGATGGAGACCGGGTCGAAATAGTCCGTCCCGTAGGCGGCGGCTAAGAAATCCGCACGTAACGCCTGCGGAGCAATTCGCCTTCGCAGCCTGTCGGTCTCCTCGCGAGTCCAATAGCCCCTGCTCAGTCAAAGACTACGGTCTTCACCGCCCGCGGTAATCGTCCAGCGTCTCCACGAACTTGCCTATGTCGTCTTCATTGTTGAAGAAGTGGGGCGACACCCTAACGGCCTCCCCCGCGATGGGGCTCGCAGGCCGAGGGCACAAATGCACGCCGCGACCCTTTGCAAAATCCTGGAAATCCAACGCGTCCGCCACTCCAACGGAGGTGATGCCCGACATACCCTCTGGCTCTGGAGGAGAAAAGACTTGGTGACCGTGTTCCTGCGCCGCAACACGAAGACTTACCGCCAACGACAGCACGCGTTCCTCCACCGCCTGCATACCGCCAAACTCGATCAGCAAGTCCGCCATCTGGTTGAGACCGATCAGGGAAATGACACTTGGGCTGACCTCTAGGCGGTTCGCCCCGTCCGGGTACTCCAACGCGCCGGGTGGAATTTGCCGCGGCCCACTGCCCGAAGCCCCTATCGCGAATATCTCCCTGATGAAAGATTCCCAGTCGTTGCCCCTAGGCTCGTACGCGTAGAAGTGAGCCGTGTGAGGAATGATCTTGCCCGCAACATCCTTGTTCAAATACGCCACTCCCAACCCCTCAGGCGAACAGAGCCACTTGTAGCACCCGGCAGACATCATCGTTACGTTCGTTCCCGCAACGTCTATCGAGAGATGGCCCACTCCTTGAATGGCGTCGAGGAACAGGTACAGATCATGGTCACCCGCAACGCGGCTCAAGGCCTCGAGGTTCTGGCGGTAGCCGTTGTACGTATTGACCAGGCAAGCCCCCATGGCGCGAGTCCTCGGGGTGATCGCTCTCTCGAAGTCGCTGGGGTCCATCCGACCCTCGCGCTGCGGCACCACAGTGACCGTGATCCCGCGCTCCGCCAGGTTCGACCAAACCGTGTAGTCGGCAGGGTGGTCAAGTCCGCCAACGAGGATTTCGTCCCCGGGTTTCAACAGGGCCGAGGCGACTGAGCCTATGGCGTCCGTGGTGCCCTTGGGGAACCACACCTCCGACGGATCAACCCCCCAAAGAGTCGCGACCTTGGCACGGACGCCGTCCACGAACACACGGTCCTCTTCCGCGCGTCCAAAGGGATAAGCTGTGGTACTCCTTTGACTCACGTAGTCGGAAATCGCCTCCGAGGTGCGCCGCGGGTACGGTCCCCAATAGGCCGAATCGAGGTATGTATAGGACGACGTGACGGGGAACTCCGCCCGGATCGTCTCAGAAGTTAAATTGCCCAAGGTCCGGCTCCTCTTCCTGCTAATTTGTCCTGCGGCGCCGGACCTCTTCAAAGCCCGAGCCCAGTTCTCAAAGTCCTTTCCGCAGCCGCTAAGATAGCGTATCTGCGCGTTGCGCGACCCGCTTGAACATCCGGTTGGCCGTTGCCTGTGCCCGAAATCAGGAACGCGTCCCCCTGAGCCGCGGGTCTAACATGTCCCGAAGTCCGTCGCCGGTGAGGTTCGCGGCGAGTACGGTCAGCGTGAGAAACACGCCCGGTATCACCACGATCCAGGGAGCAGTGTAGAGGTGATTCCGCCCGACGCTGATGATGTTGCCCCAACTCGGCACGTAATCCGGCACTCCCGCACCTATGAAACTCAACCCGGCCTCCGTCAGCATCGCCACGGCAAACAGAAAAGTCGCCTGAATCGTGACCGGCCCAAGTGTATTCGGCGCGATATGCACGAACAGAATACGCCAGGTGGGCGCTCCTATCGCCCGCGCAGATTCAACGAATGGCCGCTCACGCAAACTTAGTACCGTGCTGCGCACCACACGGGTGATAGAGGGCGCCGCGCTGACGGAAATCGCAATGATGACGTTCTGTACGCTTGACCCCAACATTGCTATCAAAGCCAGTGCCAGCAGCAACCCCGGAAACGCCATCACCCCGTCCACGATTCGCATGATCACGGAGTCCATACGCCGGTCGTAACCCGCAATCAGACCGAGCAACTCTCCCGATATGGTCACCGCCGCCACTACGCTTGCTCCGATTAGCAACGAAAGCCTGGCCCCGTGAACGGTGCGCGAGTAAAGATCCCTTCCAAAACTGTCCGTACCGAACCAGTGTTCCCAGCCCGGCGCAGTTAGACGCTGCTCGACAGCAAGCCGAAGCGGGTCGAAACGGTCTATAAACGGTGCAAGGATGGCCACTACCCCGGCGAAGCCAAGTATCAGCAGGCCGATGCTCAGGTTCGGGTTGTACGTAACGACCCTCGCAGAGCTGCGCAACCTCCGCTTGAGGGCATACCCTCCGCTCGGCCTCATCCGGACTGCAAAAATGGTCACGTCAATACCTGACCCGCGGATCCAGCCACGCGTACACCACGTCCGTCGCCAGGTTCGTAAACACGATGACCCCGCCCATGACCAGCACCACCGCCTGCAACACCGGAATGTCGCGGCGCACCACCGCATCCGCGGCCAGACGGCCCAGCCCGGGAATGGTGAACACCGTCTCAGTGACCACCACCCCCGTCAGCAACCCCGCCAGAAGCAGCCCGACAATCGTCGCCACGGGCAGCGCCGCGGCTTTCAGTGAGTGCCTGAAAAGAATCGCCTTCTCCAACAGACCCTTGGCTCGGGCCGTCCTTATGTAGTCCTCGTTCAGCACCTCCAACATGCTGGAACGAGTCATCCTGGCTATTATCGCCGCGCCGGATACGGCCACGCTCAGAGCGGGCAGAGTCATGCTCCTGAAAAACAAAGGGATGCTATCGAAGACGCTCACGTACCCTATCGCCGGAAACCACCTCAATCCTACTGCAAACATGAGGATCAGCATGAAGCCAAGCCAGAACGCGGGAACCGAAAAACCCAGAACGGACAGAAACATGATTACCCGATCCAGCCAGCTGTGAGCCTTCCACCCGGCCACCACCCCCATAGGAAGACCAATCAGCAATGACAGCAAAAGGCCCAGAATGGTCAGAGTGACCGTCGGCTCTATCCGATTGGATATCAGTTCAGTCACCGTGTGCCCCGAGAAGAGAGACCGCCCAAAATCGCCCCGGAAGATCCCCCCGAACCATGACCCGAATTGGACGAGGAAGGGTCGGTTGAGACCCAGCTCTTCGGTTATCTGTTCTATGTCTTCAGGCGTCGCCTCGTCACCCGCAATAGCAAAAGCCGCGTTGCCCGGCGCAATGTAAGTTATCGAGAACGTGAGAATCGCGACGACAAGAACGACCGGAATGCTGACCAGCGTTCGCCGGAAAATGTAGCTGATCATCTCTTTGGAGGGTGTTCAGCAAGCCTTCCCCCCCGACGGAGGAGGGCGGAGCCGACGTCTACCTGTGCAGGGGTCAGAGGGTGAACGGGCGGCGAGATGCGCTCTCAGGCCGCCGCACGAAAACCATCGAAACCGGGCCCTCGATCAACCGCCGGGATCCAGCCGAGCTACCTCTCCGGTTCACGATCTATAAACGTAGAGCAAATGGCAACACGGCATGAACCGACGAGCGCCGGCCCGCCAGAAGTGGCGTGGGCGGGTCCGGCGCCGTTGGTTGAAACCATCCACAGAACCTGGGCAGTCCGCGGACTCTGCCGACACTACCTCTCCTTCCAGGCGTTCACGAAACTGCTGTGGGTGCCGATCAGCCGTATCTCCACACCGCGCAGCTTCTTGCTCTGGGCATAGAGTGACAGCACCTCGCCGAACGGGATGTACTGCAAGTCTTCATAAAACTGCTTCTGCATCTCCACGATCAGTTCGTCCTGCCGTTCCCTGGACGCTCGGGCGAATTCGGCGAGCATACGCGAGAAGTTTCCCGATGGATCCTGGTACTTGTTCCAGTAAGCATCTTTCGCCAAAGTGCTGTTCAGCAACGGACTGATACCGCCCCATGAAACTGGCCCGCCCGTAAAGAACAGGTCGAACCGGTCCGGGTCAGCCCGCCTCTCCGAGTAGGTCGCAGCGTCAACGTGCTGGTAATCGACGTCGAATCCAAGGTCCTCGGCCACCTCCCGCGTGACAAGAGCCGATGGCGCCGAACCGGTTCGGGTGAGCAGCGTTACCGTTGCCCCCGTGTAACCAGCGTCCGCTATCAGCCGCTTCGCTCCTTCGAGGTCCGGCGGGTTGTAGTACACCTCATCGCCGGGCGTGCGGATGCCGCCCCACCGGGTCTCGCAGATCATGAGCGATCCGCACTGCCGGTGCAGGTCAGCGTCTCCGCTGGTCGCGAGCAGAGCATCGTCCTTTGGAAAAGCCATCAGGAGCGCACGCCTCACCCGGGCATCGCTGAACGGCCCCTTCAGGTGATTCGGCCACGCCCCGATCCGCACCGCGCCGCTTCTGTCGACGAAGACGTTCAGCGCGGGATTCGCCTGAAGCCGCGCCTTCTGATCCCCAGACACTGGCCCGATCCAATCCACCTGCCCCGTCTCCAGGGCGGCGATACGAGAAGCCTCCTCAGGCACCACGACCGCCTCGAGCACGTCTGCGTAAGCGTGTTTCCTACCGGACAGATAGGAGGATGGCGCAGACGGAGACTTGTAGTCCGACCACTTGACGAATAGCAGACGGTCTCCAGGACGCCACAGGGTCAACTGGTACGGGCCGGTGCCGCCGAATGTATCCATGTCCCCGTTTCCAGGCGCATCCGCCGGGGCCACGTCGTACATCTCGGGGGGCATCATGAACGGTGAGTAGCCCCCGATACGAGCAAAGCCGTCCAAGAGCAATCCTGTCGGCTCATTTAGAGTCACCACGAAGGTCAGGTCGTCGGGCGTCTCTATGGATTCGATGAACCCGTTGAGAATCTTCCCAAAGTTGTCGCGCTGGATCCACCTTCGCCAAGACCCCATGGCATGTTCCGAAGTGAACGGACGTCCCTCAACCGGCCCGTTGAAGGTAATCCCCTCCCGCAGCTTGAACGTCCACGTGAGGCCGTCGGTAGTGGTCGACCACGTTTCCACCAGAGTGGGCCGCGGAACAAGGTCCGAGTCGAAATCAAACAGACGCTCCTGGCTGTGCAGAGCGCCTATCTCAGGCTGCGACGTCGTCTTGAGCACGTCCAGCGTAGAGACGTTGTTCGACAACGCCCATCTGATCGTTCCCCCCGCCTCAGGTACCTGCCCGACGGGAGTTGGAGTCGCAACAACCAGCTTTTCGCGCGGAACGATAACCGTAGCGACTACCTGCTTCTCGACAATTACAGTCTCCACAACCTTGTCCACAACCGTGTCCCCAGGCACCACCCGCTCAACGACAACCGTCTCCACAACCGTCTCCCCAGGCACCACTCTCTCAACGACAACCGTCTCCACGACCGTGCTCCCAGGCACCACCCGCTCAACGACAACCGTCTCCACAACCGTCTCCCCAGGCACCACCCTCTCAACGATCACCGTCTCCACAACCTTCTCCGCGGGAGCCGATCCCCCACATGCCACGGCAACCAAGACGACGACGGAAAGCAACCATACCGCCATCAAAGAATATCGCTTCGTATACATCAGAAATACCTCCCCGATACGGCACAGCCGAACAGAGTGCACTGCCGAGGCCAAAAATCACCCCGGGACCGTTGCACCTTAACAACCGCGCAGATTCTTCGCAATCCAACAGCCCGCCCATCCGACGAAAGCGGATACCGATATGACGACGGCAGAGCAGAGGCAGAAGGCGGCCCCAATTGTCGTTGTCGTAGCCCAGGGACATGGATAAGATACACGTCTCGATCCTGAATGCAGACCATCTCCCGCCCCAACCGGCAAGTGTACGGACCAACAGCCTTGGCCGAATAACCGAGGACCATAAGATCGAATCCATAAACCCCCTCAGACACTACCGCTCCGGAGCATACAGGCTAACCGGAAGGATCATCGACGCGTACAGCCGCGAGAAGGTCCAGGCCCGCGTACAGGTCCTCGGGGCCTTGGGCGATCAGCCGGCGCCGACAGGCGCAATGTGGAAGATAGGTACCGGCCAGGCTTTCTTCTACTCCGACGGCGAGTTCAGCATCATAGTCCCCAGAGGCCGGGTACAAGTCACGGTCGAACGGGGAACCGAGTACACCCCATGGCGGCGTACTATTGACTTCGACGAACCCGGCGAAACGGTCATAGACGTCGAACTCCGACGATGGTGCAACCCGGCAGCCCAAGGATGGCACCCCGGGAACCTGCATCTCCACTACAAGGAATTCGAAGACGACCCCGACCGTCGGATCCTCTACGACTCACGCGTGGAAGACTTGCGAGTGACTGCCCTTAGCTACGTCAAGCGGTGGGACCTCAAGTACGCAAGCAACAAGTACGCGCCCGGCGTCCTCCAAGACTTCACCGATGCCAGGCACTACGTGGAGTGCGGCGAGGAGACCCGCCACTACATGGGAAGCGACCACGTATACGGCTTCGGCCACGTCATGTTGCTAAACCTGCGGAACGTGGTGGAGCCGGCCGGAAGGGGGCTGCTCGTCGATGATTTCGCGCCCGAATACCCGCCTATCAGTTACGCCTGCGACGACACCCACCGGCAGGGAGGCATCGTCATTTGGTGTCACAACGGGCACGGGATCGAGTGCTCCGTGGCCGCGATACTTGGAAAAGTGGACGCCCTGAGCCTCTGGGACGTCTATTGGGAAGACCTCGCCTACGACGCCTGGTACCGGCTACTCGATTGCGGCGTCAAACTGCCGGCCTCCACCGGATCAGACTGGTTTCTGTGCTCAGGAAACCGCGTATACACAAAGACACAACCGGAATTTGATCCCGCCAGTTGGTTCCAGGCGCTGCGGGACGGTAAAACTTTCATCACAAACGGCCCGATGCTCGACCTCAGCGCAGGCGGAGCATCTATAGGCGACACGGTGCAGGTTGAAAGGGGCGAAACCGTCTCGGTTATCGTCAACTGGACTTCGCACTACCCCATTCACAAGGTCGAAGTCATTTCTAACGGAAAAACCGTTCACTCGGAAGACTTTCCACAGGGGTCAGTCAAAGGTTCGCTCGAATGTGAAGTGACGGCGCAAGGGGACGGTTGGATAGCCGCCCGACTCGGCAGCGACTCACGAGACAGCTTCGATCATGCCGTATGGGCACATACCAGCCCTGTATACGTTGACACAGGCGGGTTCTCCACAGCCGAAAGACGAGAGTCAGCCGCTTTGATCGTTCAAGAAATAGAGGATTCCATCTCTTGGCTGCTGGCAGACGGGAAGTTCATCACCGACCAGCAGCGGGACGAGGTAGTGGATCTCTTCAGAAAAGGCCAGGACCGCTACAGGCGACTGACAGAGTAAACCGCACCCGAGACAACCACGAGAATGGATAACGCCTTCAATCCGCAACGCGCTATTAGCCTCTATCCCCGGCGCTGACGACGGGGACCCACCGGAGCGATCGGATCGCGATCCACCGCAGGCCGGCCCAGTTTCGGCCTGCGCAGGGTGTGCCTGAACGAGAATATCTGCCGCCTACTCGAAGATGATTCTGTAGGAGCGACGAGCCGTTTCCCCTTGAAGATCACGCTATCACGGCCCGAAGCCAGGCGAATCGCTCTGGCTACGCAAGGGTTTGCCCGTAAGCGGCCCAAAGGGCGCATAGACGCGCGCCACTTCGACCGTCTTTTCAGCCAGGTGAAAGTCGTACAACTCGACTCCGTAAACGTGGCCGTCCGTACACACTACATGCCCGCCTTCTCCAGGCTGGGCGCGTACCCCCTCAAGCGACTCGACCAGTACGCCTACGCCAAGCGCAGACTCTTCGAGGGCTGGGGACATATGGCGTCGCTCATGCCCGTGGAACGCTACCCGCTGATGCGCCACCGCATGGACGAAGCGAACCCATGGCCCAGCCTGCGCAACCTCATAGAGGAAGAACGAGCTTTCATAGAGACGGTGTACGAGCAGGTGGCAGAGAGGGGCCCGCTAACCGTCTCAGATCTGCGAGAGCCGGGACACGCAAGCGGAGCGTGGTGGGGTCGCAGCAAAGGCAAGATCGCCCTCGAGTGGCTGTTCCAGACCGGACGGCTCGCGGCCAGCAGGCGCGGCAACTTCGTTCGCCTCTATGACCTAACCAAACGAGTAATACCTCCTGACATTCTCGACCTACGCAAACCGCCGCGCCAAGACGCGCAGCGGGAACTACTGAAACTCTCCGCGCAGGCCCTCGGAGTCGCCACCTTGTCGGACGTCGCCGACTACCACCGCATCAAAGCTCAAGAGGCCAGACCCAGGCTCCTGGAACTGGTAGAGAGCGGCGAACTGATCGAAGCGAGCGTCGAGGGATGGCAGCAGCAGGCTTACCTGCATCGCAACGCCAAGTTGCCCCGCAGGCTCGAAGCCTCTGCCCTGCTTAGTCCCTTCGATTCACTAATCTGGTTCCGCGAACGGACGGAACGCCTCTTCCAATTCGTCTACCGCATTGAGATATACGTGCCAAAATCCAGGAGGCAGTACGGCTACTACGTCTATCCCTTTCTCCTTGGAGACGAGTTAGTGGCGCGAGTCGATCTAAAGTCGGACAGAACCGGCGGCGCGCTGATAGCTCGCGCCGCCTACGTCGAGCAGGGGAGAGACGCGGCGGAGGTTTCCGCCGCGCTGGCCGTGGAGTTGGAATCGATGGCGGCCTGGCTCGGCCTGCGCCATGTTTCCGTTGAAGAACGCGGCGACCTCGCGCTTCCGCTCCGAGCCGCAATACAAGCCTCGGCGTCTTAGCGGGCGTCCAGTAAGCTCCTTGCCCGTGCACGGGACGGAGGGCTTGCCGCGCTGCCCGGGGAGACGCCTCGCAACAACACCGGCTAGCTCACTAAAGCAGGCACGATATGGATTGGGGGATGACGTCCAAGCCGCGGATCTTGTGGACGTTATCACGCTATCTCATAGGCTAGAATCCACGCAGCATCGTTACCTGACGGGTATGAGAGGTGGCCAATGCCGGAGCTGACGCAGTACGTTAACGGCGAATACGTCCCCGATTCCGAAGCCAAGATCTCCGTACACGACCGCGCCTTTTCAGTAGGTGACGCCGTTTTCGACACCGAGCGCACCTTTGCGGGCAAGGTGTTCCGGCTAAGGGACCATCTAGAGCGCCTATACAAGGCCCTCCACATGGTACGTATCGATCCTGGTCTCTCGATAGACGAGATGCAGTCGGCAACCGAAGAGTTGGCCCGTCGCAATGACCTCGTGCGGCCTCCCAACGCCGACTACTGGGTTACGCAGACAATCACCAGAGGTTCCGGCACGGTTCTCGATCCCAGCGGTGCAACGGTAGTGATCCGGATGTACCCGATAGACTTCACCTCACACGCCCGCTTCTATGACGCAGGAGCACACGTGGTCTTTCCAACAACGCGCAGAGACCCGCCGCAAGCCCTGGACGCGCGACTCAAGACGATCAGCCGCATGAACCTGGTCATGGCAGAGATCGAGGCAAAGCAGGTTGACCCCGCCGCATACGCCGTGCTGCTCGACCTCGACGGGAACATCGCGGAAAACACCGGCGGCAACTTCTTTGTGGTGACCGACGGCGTGGTGCGCACCGCTACTGCACGCAATGTTCTGGCCGGTATCAGCCGCCGCACTGTTCTGGAACTGGCCGAAACTCTGGACATCCCGGCGGCCGAGGAGACCCTCACCCCGTACGACGCGTACAACGCCGATGAAGCGTTCCTCACAACCACCAGCTACTGCGTACTGCCAGTGGGAAAGATCAACGGCAACCCTTTGCGGAAAGATCCGCCGGGGCCTATAACCAATCAGCTGCTGGCGGCGTGGTCCGAGCGGGTCGGGATGGACATCGTGGATCAGGCCATGAGCCACCTTCCCGCCTGATGATTCGCCCCGACGCTTGAGCCGCAAGGCGGCGGATGCCTCAGTCCGGCTCGGCGGAATCCCCAAGTAGCCGCACCAAGCGTTCTTGGTCTTCAGCAGGAAGCGCGGGCTTTTCCAGCGCTTTCGCATTAGCTTCTAGGTGATCGATGCTTGAGGTGCCCGTCAGGACCGTCGAGACCGCCGGGTGGTTCGCTCCGAACTTGTACCCGGCCGAAATCACGGAATCCACGTCCCCGCGGATCAGCCAGTCGAACGGCTTTTCGTCCGGCAACTCCCCGCGCGGTATGACCGCTTCACTCTTCAATCGCGCCACCACTTCATCAGTGCGCCCGGGGCGTGTAAGAGAGAGCCGCACTGCCGCCATATTGATCACGCCCACGTCGTGCTCAATAGCCATTGGGAAAACTTCCTTGGCGGCGCGCTGGTTGAGAAAGCCGTACTTGAGCATGATGGTGTCCCACAGTTTGGGGCCCTCTCGCAACGCCTTCACTGCTCCTTCGTGGCGGGGTTCCGACTTGAGCGGAAATGTAATGCCGATGAAACGCACTTTTCCCTGCTGCTGAAGTGACTTCATCGTCGGGTAGAACCGGTCCACGACGGCGTCATAGTCAGCCTCGGCCACGCCGTGGAACTGCATAACGTCGATGTAGTCAGTGCGGAGTCGGCGAAGGCTGCGCTCAACGGACTCCGCAAGGCCGGCGAGGTCGGCCCGCCTACCAGCCCGCTCTCCAAGCGGAGGGCCCCACTTGGTGGCTATGAAGTACATTTCGCGTGTCACGCCGTCCAGCGCATCGCCCAGCCATTCCTCCGAAGCCCCGTAACCTTCTGCGCTGTCGAACAGGTTTACGCCCAAGTCGAGCGCACGCCGGATGATGCGTTGTCTGCCAGCACGGTCAACTCCGGCACGCGCTCCAAATTGGCTCGGCCCGCCGGTACCATAGCCAAGGAGTGAAACTTTCAAGCCGGTGCGGCCAAGAGTGCGGTAGATCATGATTCTGCTGATAGGGTACAGAAGCCGCAACTCCGCGTGTGAGGTCGCGTGAGCCGCGACCAGTACCGGAGCGGCGCAAGATGACAGACTCCGATCCCCCTAGAGAAGGAACGGTGAGATGAAAATCCAGGACATCGAGACGTTCATAGTACATCCGCCCCAGAGCAAGAACTGGGTGTTCGTCAAGGTGACGACCGAAGACGGGATCGTGGGATGGGGCGAAGCGTATACCCAACTCGACCGCGACATAGCGATTACAGCCCACGTCGAGGAGATGAAGCGCTACCTGATCGGTCGCAATCCCATGCATATCGGCCACTTTAGACGCTGGGCCTATGAGGACATGTTCCTCAAGCGGGGCTCCATGGACACGTACAGCGCGGTGAGCGGACTGGAGATCGCAATGTGGGACATCACCGGCAAGGCTCTGGATCAGCCCGTGTACAACCTGCTGGGCGGCGCGGTGCGGCCCATGCTGCGCGTATACGGCGGCGGTGCGGCCGGCGACACCCCTGAAGAGTGCGCAAACAGCGCTCTGGAGTCGGTGAGGCTCGGCTACAACGCACTGAAATTCGACCCATTCCCCGGTCCGTGGAGGTCGTTCGTGGACGACGTAGACCTCGAATTGGCCGCGGCGAAAGTCGCCGCAGTGCGGGAGGCAGTAGGGCCAAGAGTGGAAATTCTCATAGAGGTACACCGGCGGCTGTCGCCCATCGAGGCCATCAAAGTGGGCCGGATGATCGAAAAGTACAGGCCATACTGGTTCGAGGAGCCATGCCCGCCGGAGAACATTCGCGGAATCGCCATGGTGAAAGAGGCTCTCAACATACCGGTCACCGTCGGCGAGGCCCTGTATGGAAGGCGCGGATTTGTGGAGGTGTTCGAGCGGCGCGCTGCCGACTACCTCAACCCGGACATATCAAATACCGGCGGCATACTTGAAATCGTACAGATCGCCGCCATGGCCGAGGCCTACGACATGGGCGTCTCTCCCCACGGAGCAAATAGCGCCGCCATATCCTTCGCCGCGGGCATACAGGCCTCTGCAGTGATGCCCAACTTCCTCATGTACGAGTACCCTCACGGGTTGCAGGACGTTTGCAACGAGTTGATGGTAAAGCCGCTTGTACCGGTCGACGGGTACGTGGAACTGCCCAAGGAACCCGGTATCGGGATAGAGATCGACGAGGCGAAACTGAGCGACTACGCTTACGACCGTCACCCTCCGAGGCCGTTGAGAACGGTGGAGGACGAGCGGAAGTACCACCTGGCCGGTCTCTCCCCGCCCCGCGATCCTTGATCCTTCTCGATCCTTCTCGCGATCCCACTCCCGCGATTGCCATGAGAACGGACGGTTACTCATCACAGGGCCGTCATCCTGTTGCTTCTACAAAGGCAAACGAGTCCGGCTCCAGCCCATAACCGCTCGGCCATTCGGCAAGATGACCGGCGCAAAGGTAAAGTATGACTCCACAACCATTATTCGGAAGGAGCCGGAATCGATGAAAGCAGCCGTACTGCGCAAACCCTCCCAGCGGATGGACGTCGAGGACCTGGTCCAGGAGGAACCGAATCGCGGGGAGGTTAGGGTTCGCATGATGGCAGCGGGGCTGTGCGCCAGCGACCATCACGTCATTGAGGGCATGATCGAGTACCCACTTCCCATAGTCCTGGGCCACGAGGGGTCGGGGATTGTCGAGTCGGTGGGAGATGGCGTGGAGTCGGTGGACGCCGGCGACGCGGTGATTCTCAGTTTTGCGCCGAGTTGCGGCCGCTGCCAATCTTGCCGGATCGGAAATGGCCACCTATGCGACACGCATCGAGAGACCTCGAGTCTTCACTTCGACGGCACGACACGGCTGCGGGACTCAGGGGGTTTGGGCGTGTACCAGATGCAAAAGCTGGGGGTGTTTGCCGAGAGCCAAGTCGTGCCTGAACAAGCGTGCTTCAGGATAGAAGCCCCAATGCCGTGGGAGTCGGCAGCGCTGGTGGGATGCGCGGTAACCACCGGTGTCGGCGGCGTCTTGAACGCTCCGGACATACGGGCTGGCGCCACCGTGGCCGTGTTTGGGTGCGGTGGAGTCGGCTTGAACGTTATCCAGGGCGCTCGCCTGCTGAACGCTTCCCGCATCATCGCGGTGGACGTGATCGGGCACAAGCTGGAGTTCGCATACAAGTTCGGCGCCACCGACGTGTTGAACGCTCGCGATTGCGACCCGGTAGAGGCGATCCTGGATCTGACAGGCGGAGGGGTGGACTACGCCTTCGACAGTTTCGGCAACCCTGGAGTGATAGCCCAAGCGCTCGGCAGCATCCGAAAGGCGGGGACTGCGGTTCTGATCGGGCTGCCTGCTCTGGGGGAGGAGGCGCCCGTGGACATGGTGGACATGGTGCGCAACCAGAAGCGGCTGGTGGGCAGTTTCTACGGCTCTGCCCCGCCGCACGAGAGCTTTCGGCGGTTATTGGACTTCTACCGCAAGGGCAAACTGGATATCGACTCTCTGGTCACGCGCAGATATTCGCTCGAGGAGACCAATGAGGGATTCGCCGCCATGGCGCGGGGAGAGGACGGGCGCGGCGTTATCACCTTCAACGACTGAGGCTACGCCTCGGTCAACTGAAATCCACGAGGCTTGGTAGAACGCCGGGCCGTACACGTAGCCGCATAGGCCGAGCAACTCGGGCTATCGGGAGTTGAGAATACCAAGCAAGCGAGTCGCAACGACCTCTTCTTCCCCGTCCTGCAGGCACACTACGACGATGTTCACCTCATCGGCATAGTAGCCGAAACCTACGTGTATGGGCGGCTCCCCGTCGAGCAGACGGCGGCGCACTTCGGCTGGGGATGGGCCCGTCCAGTCCGGCTCGAAGTAGATCACCGGCTGAGGCCCGTGCCGGTCGGGGCCGGGTTCTTCGATGACTATCCTCAGACCTTCTATACCGTCCAGCCGCGCGTGCACGTGGGCGGCCTTGTCCATCCATCCCCGGTACAACGCCTCTTCGTCCGATTCCAGAAGAAGCTCCACCGCGGTAACCATTCCTACTATGGACTCCCTGGACGCCTTCATACCTCGGCCCACGCCGGCGCGCGGCGCGTCCAGGTTGAGAGCATTGAGGTACGCAGCCTCCACGAGGTCGCTTCGCCCTGCGAGCAGTCCGGCATTCTGCGGGCCGCCTATACCTTTACCTCCGGAGAAGAACACGAGGTCCGCGCCCTCCCGAACAAAGCGAGTGAGATTATCCAGGGGCGGAACTTCGGCCGCGGCGTCGACGATGACCGGCGTTCCACGTGCGTGGGCCACTTCGCACACTTCACTCACAGCCAGGCCGCGTGCGAGCAAAGGCTGGAACACGGTCACCACGGCGCAGGTGCGCTCGGCAATCGCTGCGTCGAGTTGATATGGCGACGCTCCGCCCGCGATTCCCCACTCGACAATGCGCGCTCCAGGCAGTTCGAATGCCATGTCGTAACGGTTGCGCTCGCCGGTGAAGAGCAACACCTCATTCTTCATGCCGGTGGAGTCTGGGAGTTGCTCCACTTTAGCGCGGTCAGAGCCGGTCATGCAGGCCGCTACCGCGATTGTCCCTGCCGCAGACGCTCCCGCCGTGACCATCCCGCCTTCCGCGCCGCAGGCGCGGGCCACCACCTTACCGGCGGCGCGGTTGAGTTCGACCATGTCCACGAAACAGGACGCCGCCTCGCTCATGGCCTGGAGGACCTCCGGCCGCATGACGCTTCCGCCCAAGGCGGTGACCCAGCTCTGGGCGTTGATTACCGGCCTGACGCCGAGTCTTGCGTATGGCTGAGGCGTTCTGAGGCGCGGCACGGCCAAAAGAGCGGTCAGTTGCCGGTCAACGCGGCCAAGAGATGGTCGGCGATGATCTGTTCTTCGCCAGGTCGCACGTTCACTATGGGTATGTTGATCTCATCGCCGTAGCCGCCCGAACCCACAAACACCGGCGGGTCTCCCTCGGCTAGCATCTCCCGCACCTCGGCGGGGGATGGGCCTTTCCAGTCGAACTCGAAGTAGACCACGGGCTGTGGTCCCTGCCGGTTTTCGCTCTCCTCGATCACGACTCGCAGCCCTGGCACGGCGCGAACGCGGTCTACGATGTGCTGTCCCTGCCGGCGCCATACTTCCCACACGGCCTGATGATCAGTCTCCAGAAAGAGTTCTATGGCTGTGATGAGTCCGACGATTGTCTCTTTAGAGACTTTGGCAGGTCGAGCGATTCCGGACCTCGGCGCTCCCAGCGGAAGATAGTTCAGGTAGGCCGCTTCAATGAGATCGGCCCGGCCTGCTAGCAGGCCGGAGTTCTGTGGGCCGCAGATTCCCTTTCCACCTGAGAAGGTCACCATGTCTGCGCCTATCCTGACGGGCCTCGTGAGATTGTCTACCGGGGGCACTTCGGCTGAGGCGTCAACCAACACCGGAGTTTGTCTGGAATGCGCGATTTCAATAGTCTCTTCAAGTGACAGGGGGCGTTCCATGAAGGGAGCTAGTACATAGACGACCCCTGCGGTCTTCTCTCCTATTGCCGCCTCGAGCTGGTACCCGGCTGCGGCCTTCGGCATCCCCACCTCAACGAGTGCGGCGCCTGCGGTTTCGAAAGTACGGTCGTACGAGTTTCGTTGCGCCTTGAAGATGGCCAACTCATTTTTCATTCCGTTGGTGTTCGGCAGGCGTTCGACCTTGGCCATGTCGGTACCTGTTATTGCGGCGGCAGCCATCAGCAGGTTGCCGGCGGCCGCGCCTGCGGTGATCATACCGGCCTCAGCGGCGCAGGCCCTGGCCACCACCTTCCCGCCTGCCCGCATGAGCTCGTCCATGTCTACGAAGTGCTGGCCGGCTTCTTCCATCGCGGCGAACACCTCGGGGCGCATGATCGACCCCCCCAGATTGGTGACCCAGCTGCGGGCGTTGATCACCTTTGTTACTCCAAGCCGGTCGTAGATGTCAGGTCCGCTCATGTCTCTTTCTTCCTGCCAGGGTCGTTCGTATTCGTGACATGATATGTTACCGCACAAATCCCTCCACGGCGTGGAATTCGGAAGATGCTTTCCGCAAAACTAAAACAGTCATTGATTAAAAAAACATAGAGCCAAGCGCAACATCTATTTGGAATCCATGCTCGTAGAAGATTTAATCGCTGACTTCTCCACGGGTTGCGTACTCGGAGCGTGTGAGGCGTGAAGGCCGTAAGCGGTTCCCACAAGCAGGCCGCGGCTGGACGAGTGTTCATTCAGCGTTAGCGCGGTCCGGGTGTGTCCGCTGGAGGCACTGAAGGGTCAGGCGAGTTAAGCCGGCACGCGGGGAGAGTCAGGCACTGCACCAGCAAGATGGAGCCGGGATAGACGCTAGCGCCGCCACTATTCCTGCGCGAAGAGAAACAAAGCCTTCCTGAGTTCTTGTTCCGCGGCCTTACGGGCTGCGGACATCACTGCGGATATCCAGTATCCCTTTATCTTCAACGATGTTCTCGGTAAAGCAAAGTCCTTCCTTATCCTCTTTGAGATAGAAATCAAACCAATTTTTGGTGTAGTAGTTTCTTATGAAAGTGGGCATGTATGCCTCGTAATCCCCGATCGTGTCCCAGCCCAAAGGAATATACGATTCACCGCTGGACGCACCTGTCAGGACATCTTGCCCCACTGCCTTCCTCGAACTTGGCCTAATGGCATTCCAGTATTTCGTTCCGTCCACTACTATCGGCGTTCGTTCAGAAATCACGGAAGGGAAATCATTCACCAGGGAATCGTGATCGACATCCTTGACTGAGATGATCACCTTGTCGCCTGTGGCTCGGTTGTATGCGTTTCTTGCGATTGGCTGCGGGTTCTCATCGGTCGGTAGGACTCTTTCCTGCTCAAGCACCCAAATATCTTCCGGGTTTCCGCCTGCCGCGCTCAGGGTGTTCCACATAAGACCGCGAAATATGCTCTGGACAAACGCATCTTCCGATCCGTGAATTTGCATGACCGGCTTGGGATTGCCGGCCGGTTGGCCATCCCTGGCAGCGCCTTCCCCGAATATACCTTCCGGCTCCCAGTAGCGAGGTGGCCCGTTGTTATATCCGACTGCCGCGGCCACTCTGTCACTCCGCGCTACGGCAAACTGAGCCGTCATGGAGCCGAGAGAGTGTCCCATGATGCCAACACTTTCCAAGTTGAACGAATCGGTGAAGAGACCGCATACTTGGGCGCCATGCTTGGATTGACCCCGCGCCGAGTATTCCGAAGCGCATGATTCGCTGCCCGTATTCAGGATCTCCAGGCCGTCAATGATGGTCTCGACATCATCCACTCGCTGTGTGAAGAACTCACCCATCATCTCGCCAACCCTTTGACCGCCGCCCGGTACAGCGCGCAGTGACGATTGGGTTCCGGCATTTCCAAAGCCTGCCGAACCGTCGGAATCAAAGAAATACTTGTAGAACCCGGGAATAACCTTGGACTCCCCGAATATGGTTCGATATGCGCGGTCTACCGCCTCCAGGCCTGTCGCCTGAGCATGTCTGGAATCCGGGCTATCCAGCACGTTGGGCAATGAGCTATCCGAGATGAAATTGGGGGCCACTACCACGTAGCCGCGACTCGCAAAATACTCTGCAAACGTCATCCATCCAAAAGAGTTTCCACCTAACCCGTGGGCCGCTATGACAATCGGAAAGTTGCCGTCGGCTATAGGCGCCTGATGGAGTGAATTGATAAGCCGCCTCTTTACCTCATCCCAAAGCTCTGAACGACTTTCTTGATCGGAAGAGACACCTGCGCCTGTCCCTTCCTCACTGGTCAGGCCGTAGAGGGCGAACTGCAGACCGGACTCGTAGGCGTTCTTGACCAGCCTGCTATCGCTGTACGAAAAATCTTCAAGAGTAGTTTCGCGCGTCGAATCTCCCGCATCGACCGGGTACCACATATGAGCCACAACGATCTGATTCTCACCGGACGCATTGATTTCCTCGATAACTGCCTTGTATCCATTGGACGCATGTCGGGCGTTCCAACTGTCAAACTGTCTGCTCGGATCGTGGAAGTACAGGGTCCTCACACCAACTTCGTACTTTCCTCGCTGCACGTACTGTTCAAGAGAGGTAGAACACATAGCGTCCTTGCTGATCATCGTCGGAGCAACCTTACCGGTATTCTCTTCCACAGGTGAAGTAGGGATTTCTGTTCCGCCAAAATCACAGCTCAGCAAGAGCAACCACCCTATCGAGACTATGAAGGTCGTCACAAGGTTCTTCAGCATCACCTTCGGTACATCCCGGTTTTTTGGTACAACCTGATACGGAAGTTGCCGCGTGAAACGCAGACTTGGCTCAAGCCTTTGTTCAAGGCCATCAGTTCACCGCGCAGCGTCTCGGTCTCGCCCGGTCAGGTCCCACGGCGGTAATCCCTATCCGGCAGCCGGTTGAATGGATCAACGACAGGGAGTGCTCGCAGGGTGTTCGACAGCCCACTCTGGCAGCCTGCGAAATCGATCCGCTCGCTTTTCCTTTCAACAAGTCTACTCAATCGGCGTGGAATATTCACTGTCGCGTTGGCGCCGCGAGTACAGGTATAGTCGAGGTTGGCCGGCGCGCCTCCCGATAAACGCTCGTGCGTGGAGTCAGGATGAAGGCCGCTTCCGGCGGTTCGCGTGCCGGCGGTTCGCGTGAGGGTAAAGTGGCATCCCGGCATCGGAGGTTCAGCGTGGCGCAACGGGACACGTGCATAGTCATCGGCGGTGGACATAACGGACTGACCGCCGCCTTCTACCTCGCTCGGGCCGGCATGGAGGTCATGGTCCTGGAACGTCGCGACCAGGTTGGGGGCGGCGCGATTACTGAGGAGTTGCTACCGGGCTATCGAATCGGCGCCTGTGCCTACCTTTGCCACATGCTCCAGCGTGTCATCATCGACGACATGGACCTGCGGCGCCACGGTCTGCACGTCTACCCCCTGGATCCCACAGCCCTGTTCGTCTATACGGACGGCGAGCGCATCAAACTTTGGCATGATCCTAGGCGGACGGATGAAGAGGTGGCGCGCATATCACCCTCGAACCTAAATGCCTACTCCCGGTGGACAGACTTTTGGAAGCAGGCCGCCGAGATACTTCAACGCTACTTCCTGTCCGCTCCCCCATCGTTCGAGCAGGTTTCCAAGGATCTTGCCGGTTCACCGGCAAGCGAGGTGTGGGACACCTTGCTGAACACCCCGGCGCGCGCTATCGCCGAATGTTTCTTCAGCGACACCCGGATAGCGGCGGCGGCCCTGGGCTCAAGCGATTATGGCGATATTTCCCGGCCGGGCAGTGCGCTGACCCAAGCTTATTTCAAGATGGGCCTGCTCACTCCGCACGAAGATTTTGGTATCGTGCGCGGCGGTATGGGCGGCGTCACCCAGGCCATGGCGTCCTCGGCCGCGGAGGCGGGAGCCGATATACGCACAAACAGCTGGGTTAGCAGGATAATCGTAGATGACGGGCGCGTCGCAGGCGTGATACTCGATTCAGGCGAGGAGGTGGAGTCCTCGCTTGTTCTGTCCAACGCGGACCCCAAGTCCACTTTCCTGCGCCTGCTGGACGAGGACGCCCTGCCCCCTGCATTCGTCCGGCAAGTCAGGTCTTTATCCACCCATTCAGCCTCTCTGAAGCTCCACGCAGCGCTCGACCGCCTGCCGGACTTTTCGAGGTACCTAGACCCGGAAGACGACCAATCGCTTTCCGCGATGGTGCGCGTGATGCCCTCTCTGGACTACATAGAGTCCAGTTGGCGCGACGCTATGGCAGGCAGGCCGACGCGCTTTCCCCTCATGCAGTTGCAGATCCCCACGGTCTTGGATCCTACGCTTGCGCCTTCAGGCGGACACGTGATGTCCGCCTGGGTTACGTACCAGCCGTTCAGGCTGCGCCAAGGCAATTGGACTGAGATAAAGCAAGACATGGGCAATGCCATCCTCGACGAGCTGGAAAAGTATGCGCCAGACATCCGCAGTTCCATTCTAGAGTGGGAGTTGTACACGCCACTCGACATTAGCCAGCGCATCGGCATGACAGACGGCAACATCCGGCACCTGGACATGGAACCCGGGCAGTTGTTCGACAAGCGTCCCCTGCCGGGTTATTCCGGGTATCGCACGCCCGTTTCCGGCCTTTACCTCTGCGGAGCCGGCACACACCCCGGCGGCGAAGTAACCGGGGCGCCCGGTCACAATGCGGCTCATACCGTGATACGCGACATAGGCTAAGCGTTCCACGGCTCAGCGCGCGGATCTGCGACCGTATAATCAAGAGTTGCCGCTCCAATCCAATCTTCGAGGAAAATTCCATGAGAGATAGCAATTTCGATCTCGTCGTCATCGGCGCCGGGCCGGGCGGGTACCACGCGGCCATTCGGGGCGCGCAGCTAGGTCTCAAGACCGCTGTTGTTGAAAAAGACGACGGTTCCGGCATTGGAGGTCTGGGGGGCGTCTGCCTGAACTGGGGCTGCATACCTTCGAAATCCCTGCTCAAGAACGCCGAACTCGTCCACCAGTTGAAGAATGCCGAGAGTTGGGGCCTGTCTTTCGACAACTTCCACGCAGACATAGGGAAGGCGGTTGACCGAAGCCGCAAGGTATCAGCCTCGCTCACTCAGGGCATCGGCTTCCTGATGCGCAAGAACAAGATCGAGCTAGTCAGAGGAAAGGGAACGCTCAAGAGTTCTACGGTCGTTGAGGTGGGCGGAGAAACGCCTCTCACTGCCGGCAACATCGTGATCGCGACCGGAGCCCGTCCTCGCAGCCTGCCCAACCTAGAGATAGACGGCGATACGGTCATCACAAGCCGCGAGGCTCTGGATCTCCGCCACAAGCCCGAGGCGATAGGCATCGTTGGCGCGAGCGCTATAGGCGTTGAGTTCGCGTACTACTTCAACGCCTACGGCGTGAAGGTGATGCTCTTCGAGGCGCTGCCCCGCCTCGTGCCCAAGGAGGACGAGGAGGTGTCGATGGAATTGGAGAGGGCCTTTCGCAAACAGGGCATAAAGTTTGCCACGAGCGCAGCAGTCGAGGGCGTCGATCTGAGCGGCGATCGTGCGGCGATCAATTTCAAGGCGGGCGGAGAGCAACAGCGCTTCGAGTGTGACAAGGTGCTCCTAGGCGTGGGGGTGCAACCCAACTCGGACGGCATGGCCCTGGAGGCGCAGGGGATTGCAGTCAATCACGGGTTCATCGAGGTCGATAGCCGAATGCGTACCAACGTGCCAGGCGTCTACGCAGTGGGCGACGTGACAGGCAAGATGCCTTTGGCACACGTGGCATTCACCCAAGGCGCTATAGCGGCGGAAACTATCGCGGGGCATGAGACGTTCGAAATCGAAGACTACTCGGACATGCCGCGCTGTACCTACTGCGTGCCGCAAATCGCAAGTATCGGCCTGACCGAGGCGGAGGCCAAAGAGCGAGGCGTGAACGTCAAGATCGGCAAATTTCCGTTCCGCGGCGCGGGCAAAGCTATAGCGGTGGGCGAGTATGAGGGATTTGTAAAGGTGGTCGCCGACGCAGACACCGGCGAGGTGGTTGGGACGCACATGATCGGTCCTGAGGTCACCGAGTTGGTCGCCGAAGTAGGTATGCTGCGCCTGCTGGAAGGAACCAACGTGGAGTTGGGCGCGCTGACCCACGCCCATCCCACGCTCAGTGAAGCGGTGAAGGAAGCCGGGTTGGCCGTTACTAACGAGGCCATACACGCCTAGCCGCACCGCCGCGAAAAACGCGCTGACGTCATCTTGCCGGCGGTCAAAGGGCTGGGTCGGTACTCGAACTCACCCGGAGGCAGGATAGGCATTGCCGATCCTGGTTTCTACGGTTCCGGACAACTCGGGTGGCGACCGTGTGAATCACTGCGGCCTGCAATAAAGGTTGGGAAGATTCGCCGCCGCCCGCGGGCCCTCCGGACCGTTTGTCGGATTGATTGGCCTGTTTCTTGTCCTGTCGTCCAACGAGCGAGCGCGTGCCGATACGCGCGTGAGCACAGGCGGAGACGCTTGACGAACCGAGTTCGCCCCTCCGTCCCTTCCTACTGATTAAGTACAGCGAGGTTGCCAACAAATGACGCGCCCCTAGTTTTCCATTGAACCCTCCGGCCTGGGTGCGCGCTCTGCGAACTCCAGCCAGTTGCCATCTGGGTCCTGAAAGTAGAATGCGTACCGCGCCCACGGAAAATCGGCGTCCCGAAACACGGGAGGCCCTGTGGTTCTGACCCCTTTGGATTCGAGGTGCGTGTACCAGGAGCGCACGTCATCGACGAGCATGCCGCAGTGCGCCGAACCAACGTTGTTGCGGTCGTCCAGACCCGTCTTGGCGCCGCCGTGAGGCTCGTTGTATTGGAGCAACTCGATCGAGCTTCCTCTGCCAACTCCGACCATAGCTATGGTTATGGACACCCGGTCGTAGCCCACCACCCCTGCGAGCCAGTGGGTCGATACCGTGCTGGGCTGACGCTCGATCTTCATGCCGAGAACGCTCGTATAGAAGTCGATCGACCGTTCGATGTGGCTGACTACGAAACCGGTGTGGTAGGGCTGGAGTATCTTCATGCCTTATCGAGCCGCCTTTCCGCAGAGTGTAGACCGCTTACTATGCTGGGCCTAATCCGTGTGGAACACCTCTTCCAATTCGATCATGCTCTGATCTGGGCGAGCGCCCTCGGGTATCTCGAAGTACGGGGCCATCATCTCTTGCCACCGCTGGTTAACCTCTTCATCCGCCATTCCGTCCAAAGAGGCCTGAAAGGACTCCTCGACCTCGACGTAACCGAACATCAGGCCGTCTTCACGCATAAACAGCGAGTAGTTCCTCCAGCCATGGCGGCGAAGGGCGTCCAGCATGTCCGGCCAGACCTTGCGATGCCATTCCTTGTACTCGGGAATAACCTCTTTCCTAACCTTGAGCAAAAATCCCACTCGCTTCATAGTTCTTCTTTCACGACCTTTCTGCGGCTGGCTTGAGACGCACTTAGCCGACATCCTCGACCCTCGAAGTTAGCATCTCTGTCTGCGCTTCTCGATTCGGGCGATGAGTGCGGTGTCTGCATAGCCTACACTTGGAGTGCGGCAAATTGGCGCGCGTTTTGGCATTGCACGCGCGCAAAGTCGGTAGTCGAGGTGAAATACCGGCAGCGGGGCCCGCAGAAAGGCAGAGAGAAAACGATGAAGGCATTCGGGGCGGCCCTTGATCTCAAGAACGATCCGGGAATCATCGAGGAGTACAAGGAGTACCACCGGAACGTGTGGCCAGAAGTGAAGGAAGCGTTGGCTGCGGTGGGGATCACGGCCATGAAGATATTCATCATCGGCAACCGGATGTTCATGTACATGGAAGCCAGAGACGATTTCGAGCCGGGACGCGATCTGCAAGAGTACCGGAAGTTCGCCAGGGCGCAGGAGTGGGACGAACTGATGCGGCCGTTGCAACAGAAGGTTCCCGAGGCGAGCCCTGATGACTGGTGGGCGCCTATGGAGATGGCTTTCGACTTAGAGTGGGTCAGTTAGTCCAGTCGCGGCGGACTTTAGGGGCAAAGGTCTGTCGCTTCGTTCCGCTCAGGACAAGATGAAGAGCCCGGCGGCAATGAGCGCGAACGGTTATTTACCGGCAATGAAGATATTCAGGAGGTCGTGACGGGAGACCATACCGACGACCTTCTTTCCCCTCAGGACGGGGATGTGGTGGACGTTCTCATTCGTCATGATGTCCAGCATGTCCCCGATGGACGTATCCTCCTCCGCCACGAGGAATTGAGCTCCATCACGTCGCCTACCCGCAAGTCCCTCACCTTTTTCATGGTCGCCCCGATGTCATCCAGGTCTCCGACCAGTTCGCCAAGTAGACGAAAAGTGGTGCCGCGCATCATGGGGTAGCCGGACTGCCGCGGCATGAACCAGTTTTCGGTTACCAGACCCATGTAATCGCCATTCTCATCGACCACAGGCAGGCCGCCAAACCCGCGCTCCAGCATAATCGCCGCCGCTTCGCTTACCGCGGCGCCTTGGCCGATGGTGATCACCGGAGCGGACATAATGTCCCTGGCGGAGTAACTAATGTTGTCTTCTGCCACGGTGATGAATGCCTCGTCTTGCGGCGCTATGTAGCCTCAGATCAATCCCGATTAGAGTACGCCAAGCGCGCCCATAACCGCCAAGATGCTTGAACGCGCCAAATGCGGAATTGGGCGGCGCGGAGCGCAGATACCTTCAGGCGGAGGTTCGCCCAAACTCAGCCTGCCCAGACAACATTCCCCGAACTTCTCTCGTCACTCTTCTGGCGCTAGCGTCGATGTGCTCTGCACTGGTGTCAATGCAGATGTCGTAAAGAGTCTCGTCACCGGGGTGTGCACCGTGGAAACGGTCGAAATACTCGATCTGCGCCTGCTGTCGCTCCTCTATCACTCGCTCAGCATTGTCACGAGCGGCGATGCCCTCGCGTGCCATGATTCGTCTCACCCGATCGTCCCATGAGGCAAACAGCCCCACGCGCAGTGAAATGGGTGCGTACCGGGCCTCGACACACCCCGCTCTGTGCACCAGAACAGCCCTGCCGTTCTTTGCGAGCGACCTGAGGTTCTCTTGAGCGTGTTCGGCTGGATCCGGGGCATCGACCTGATTTGCGCTGACGCGCGGTCCGTATGGAGAAACGTCCCAAGTGAGCGGGAAAAAGGGCGGCTCGGCCATGGAGGAGAAGTAGGGGTCGCCCGCCGCGTTGCCCAAGGCAAATCCGGTTATTGCGCGTTCAACCGCGGCCCATATCCTGTCCGAGAATCGCGGCGGGGCTTCGCTGCGCTCCAAAGCATTTGCAGGGGCCGCGCCTGCGTGGCCTGGCAGCAACAAGCGGTCAACGTACCTGAAGCCGAACACGTCGGCGATCCGTCGGCCGATCTCCGGCGCGCCAGCCCCTATTTGCCCGTCCAGGGTTACGAACGCCATCTTTCCACACTCCACTCGCTTGCCAACGCGGCCTTTGTATCTCCAGCGCTACAGGGGTTGTACAAGGGATCGAGCATTGATCTGAAGCGCGCCGGAGCTAAGCGACCATAACCGCGAAAGAGACTTCGCTCCGCAACTCTACATGAAAAAAGGTGTCCAGGCAGACCTTCCGGCTTCTCCAGCGAGGTGTGGACGGATGAGGCGGAGTGCGCCGTCGTCCCAAGCAGGCAGATCCTGATTTCACCGGTCTGCAACGCCTCTTCCCTTCTTTGGGCGCGGCCATAGAGACCTACCACGCTGATACCGACCCTTTCAGGAAGGGCATGTACAGCGGAACGGCCGACGATGCGGCCGGAGAGGAACTCTCCCACGGCCTCGTCGATTTGGCCCTGCCGCGTTTTGTAGTCCAGCCTGGTTCCAACCATTTCTCGCTCCAGCACGGGAAATGTCAGATGGGGGACATATGTTAGTCAGTCTTTACTTACAGCGCAACAACCAGGGCTGCCCCCACTCCTGCCAGCCTGTCATTCCGGGAATGAGCCCGGTTTCTTACAGGCAGGGGCGGGCTATGCGCGAGGGTCGAATTCGTAGTCAGCCGCGCACACTTGGCCAATAGCCTAGGCGGCGCCTAGGCTATTGGCCTGAGACAGATCTGTCGGAGGGATCCTGAAGGTACTTCAGCAGGTCGCTGTTCGGGTCGAGGACGATGGTGGTGTTCTCACCATCGAGCGAGGTGGTGTACGCCTCCAGCGAACGGCGAAAGTCGTAGAACTCGGGGTCTTTCTCCAGCGCCTCGGCCAGGATCGTAATCGCCTGTTGTTCCGCCTCACCCCTGAGTAGCGCCGCCTCACCTTGTGCCGACTCAGTGATGACGTTTACCCGCTTGTCCACGTTGGCCCGGATGCGTGCATCCTCTTCCGCTCCCTCGGCTCTCAGTCCGCTGGCAATGCGTTGGCGCTCCGCTTCCATTCGGGCAAATACGGAGTTGGCTACGTCGGGTGGAAAGTCGGCTCGCTTGATCCGTACGTCGACTATGTCGATCCCCAACGTCTTGTTGGCAGGAAGGAAGTAGCGCACTTCAAACCCTTCGAGCCTGCTCGGGTCCTGACGGAGAGCCGCTATTTCCGCGAGCGTTGGCGGTCTGCCTCGCGCCGGATCTTGATCCGAATCGCGTATCTCGACCACCTCGATGATCAATTCAGGGTGGTCCACAGTGCCCGGCAACACTAGCAGATCTTGCAAGTCGACCTCGTCTCGGTTGCTGGCCTCGGTAACCCGTCTCATCACCTGTTCACGAGTTTCAGAAATAACCTCCACCTGCAGATCGAGCGCCACCTCCCTGCGCAGCCTCGCAGCCACGATATCGCCCACGCGCGCCTCTGCCTGCAGCTCGCTCCGAAGCGTCTGGAAGAAAAGTAGAGGATCCACGATGCGGTACCGCGCGTAGGCGTCGATCACCAAATTTCTCTTATCCCTTGTGAGAAGTGAGGCGGACGGCGCATCCACTCTAAGAAGCCGAGAGTCGAACCTCGTTACCTCCTCTATGAAGGGAGTCTTCACGTACAGCCCAGGCTGAGAGTGGGCTCGCTGGAAGGCGCCAAACCGGGTCACGATGGCGAGCTGCGTTTCATCAACGGTGAACACCGTCTGCGGTACCACGATGAGCGCCGCGATGACGAGGACGGCCAGCAGAATCAAAGCTCTCATTGCTGACCTCCTGACTGCGCTGGCGACGGTGCGGTCGCAGAGGCGCCTGAGGATGACCCCGCCACCGTTCCGTCAAGCGGCAAGAAGGGCAGCACATTCTGATCCGAGAGCACAAATTTCCTGATGCCCGGCAAGATGTTTTCCATAGCCTCGAGATATAGGCGGCGTCTGGTCACTTCAGGCGATTTTTGATAACTCTCCAGAATGGCATCGAATCCTTCAGCCTCGCCGCGCGCTTTTGCGATCCTGCCATCCTTGAATCCTTGGGCCTCTTCGACGATCTTGGCCGCGGCGCCTTCAGCCTTTGGTATCTGATCAGCTTCGTAGGCCTGTGCCAAGTTGATCACCCTGTCCCGGTCCTCCCGGGCCTTCACGACATCCTCAAAAGCGTTCTGCACTTCGGCAGGCGGATTGACGTTCTGGAGCAGAACCTGCTGGATGGTGATGCCGGTTTGATAAAAACTGTTCAACGACCGCATCACATCCAGAATCTCGGTCTGCACCGCTTCACGCTGTATGGTTAGCACGTCGTCTATCGGTCGAGCTCCGACTACCTGCCTCACCGCGGTTTCAGTTATGTCCCTGAGCGTTCTTCCGGCGGGGGAACCGGCAGGAACGCCGCGATCAACATCCCCAGGGTCATCGACCTCGAACAGGAAATTCTGCAGGCTCCCAATACGGTACTGAATCACCACCTGCACGTCCACTATGTTCTCGTCGCCTGTGATCATCATCGACTCGACCGGCACCGCCTGGGCCACGCTGAAACCTTCAGCCCCGCTGCGGAAGCCTAGTTCCATACGCCGCGTGGTGGTTACGGATACCACGTTGCGTGTACCGATAGGGGCTGGCCACCACCAGTGGAGCCCCTCTTCGGCGATGCCGGTAAAGCGTCCGAAGAGCCTGAGAGCGCCTTCCTGGTCGGGACCCACGGTGTAGAAGCCTGTAGCCCCCCAGATTCCCGCGGAGACGAGGAAGATGATGGTTATGACTATCGAGACCCCACCGCCGCCAACCCCAGGAAAATTCGGGATACCGGCTTTGATTCGCGCGATGATGTCGTCCAGCGTTACCTGAGGATCTTGTTGCTGTGGTGGACGGTACATATAGTTCTCGGCTACGCCGCCTTGCTCTTCGGTAACAGGCATCATTCCTCCCGCGCCTGCGTCGTGTGCGCATGGCAGATCAGTAAACTTCCGCCGCCTGCCTGGGCGTGTGCAGCGCTGACCCAATCCTTCAGCGCCACGGTCTCCGTTCCAATTCACTCATAGCCGACATTCTCTGCGGCCTCGGCTACCAGTATATCCGAGCGGGCCTCTTCAATCTTGAACACGTCATGATATGCCACTATTCAGCGCCTGGGGGTCCTCACAAGGTCCGTTCTCCCGCATTCCTCCAACCGGTGCAAGAGTATCAAGGCCCGTCTCGAATTTCCAAAGGCGTGGAGAACAACATGGGCAGAAGGGCCCGGTTGGAGCGCAGTTGTGCATACGGCGCTGCTGCCACTGTAGGCAACGCCAAAGTCTACAGCTCAGCGCGGTAGTTTCAAGGGGGATGAACAATGGCAGTCGTGGGAGTAGACGGATGCAAGGGGGGTTGGTTCGCCGTACGTATCGCGGGCGGCGATTGGGACGTGCGCGTGTTCGAGGACGTCGAGAGCCTCTGGAGCGAGTGGAGAGCCGCAGATCTCATCCTGATCGATACCCCGATCGGCCTTCCGGACAAGAGACGCCCAATTCGTACATGCGATGTTCGCGCCCGGGAGTTGTTGGGGCGTTCGAGGGGGTCGAGTGTCTTTCCTGCGCCTGGCCGGGCGGCCTTTGGACAGGATTCTTACTCGGCGGGAGAGGACCCTTATGAAGCGGATTCTCTCGCCAATCAGGCCGAAACCGGCAAGAAGCTGACCAAACAGACGTGGAACATCATTCCGAAGATAAGTGAGGTGGACCGGCTTCTCAGAAGCTGCGAAGAAGCCCGTTCAAAGGTGCGCGAAGCCCATCCGGAAGTGTGTTTCTGGGCATTCAACGGTGAGAAGGCGGTCGCGTCCAGAAAGCGTACGCGTGAAGGAAGACTGGCGCGACTTGAAATTCTACGCAGGCTCGAACCCAGGAGTGACGCCATTCTGCACAGGGCGATGACCAGTCACCCTCGTAAGGATCTCGCCGAGGACGACGTCCTGGATGCCCTGGTTCTGGCAATTACCGCGACGCGCCAACCCAATGGTCTGGCCACAATCCCAACTGCACCTGAGTACGACGCTTGCGGCCTGCCTATGGAGATGGTGTACGCGCGGCCGCAAGGGTCTTCCCATCCGACGAAAAGACAGCATGGGCGCCAGAGATGAGCCTGGTATCTGCGTCCTCGCCGCGGCGGTCTTTCGCGGGGGTCGGTATGTTCCCCATCACGCCGGTATCAGGGGCAGTACAACCCTCGACGGGCGCGCTCTATCATGGAATACGGTGTTGTTAGCCGCGGCTCTCCGACGATCAAGCCCAATGGACTCGCCCGTATTGGGGTTTACGTCGAATCGGGGGTAGTTCGAGCTTGATACGTCCAGCCTGATCCTGTGGCCCCTGACGAAGAGGTTGCTGGTCGGGTAAAGCGTAATCGTCACCCGCACAGGCTCTCCCGGTTGTACTAACTCAGGCTTCTCGAAGCCGTTCCTGTAGCGAAGCCGCGTGATCGAGTCCGTCAGGTTGAGGCAATACCCGAACGGGTACCACGCGCTGGGAGGATAGACGTCCACGAGCTTCGCCGTGAAATCAGTATCCGGCGCGGAGGTAGCCACCCACAGCTCGATCTCGATTGGCCCAGTGACCTCCAAAGGCTCTTCAAGCGGCTCGGTCTGGAACACCAGCACGTCGGGCCGAGACGCAATCGGCAAATAGGGCGGTTTGCACCCGTACACGTCCGGGCGTTCTCTCTGATCGAATCCGCCTGCGAGCATGTTCGAATGCCGACGCAGGTCTCGCGCATCGAGGGAAGGGTCAGCTATGCCGACGGGCATGGGCGCGACGCTCATCAGCGAAGACACGCTGCCCCCTATTGACGGCACAGGGTTGGCCGGGTCGAACCGGTAGGTTGTGCTCGAATCGGTTTCCTCGGGCGGTGTGGTGTCCAGAGCGCCGTCTTCATGCAGGTAGTAGTCGGTAAAACAGGCGCGGGCCAGAGGCCATTCGCGTTCGTCCCTCCAGGCCCCGCCGTGCATCATGCGTCCGCTAGGCATACGGCGGCCAGACCCTCCGCCCATGACGAATATCCGCAGAGGCGGATCATCTTCAATACCGGTGTCCACGCCTTTCAGCCAGCGATCGAACCACCGCAGGTGCGTCTCTCTGAAGTCGTCCAGAGCGGCGTCATCCCCAAACTCGACGTCACCGGAGAAGTTCAACTCAGTTGTCGTAGACCCATGGGTCCACGGGCCCATGAGCAACCGCACCGGCCCTCTCTTAATAGCCGACAGATCACGGAAGTTTTCGGTGGAGGCGCGTGCGTACGAGTCGTACCAACCGCCAACGAACAGAATCGGTATGTCCGGGAAACTATCGTAATGATGGCGCGGGTTAACGCTGGGATGTTTCCAGTACTCGTCATAGTCGGCGCGGGTCAGTATCTCCAACGCCCACTTTTCGTATGCCGGGACCAAAGCGAGTTGCGTCTGTCCCCGGCGTATAGGCATTCTGGTGAGCCAGTCGGCGAACGTTGGCGCGCCGAGGTTAAGCGCGGGGGAGATGAAGTCCCGGTTTTTGAGTTTCTTCTGGGTGTTTGACGCGGAATGCCAGAAAGCCCAGGCCAGAAAGCGAAGCTCCAGCGCGCCGCCCTGTCTTACCGAGCTTTCATGTGCGTTGGCTCCGCTCATGTTTGGCACCATGGCGGCGAGATTGTCCGGGCCGAGTGCGGCCATCGCGGTTTGCGTCCAGCTTGCCCAGGAGCAGCCCCAGGTACCCACCCGGCCATTAGACCAGGGTTGTCGCCCAATCCACCCGAGTGTGTCGAACCCGTCCTCTGCCTCCGGGAACAGGAAGTTGACGTCTCCACCGGACTCGAAGCACCCGCGGCAGTCTTGCACCACTACCGCGTAGCCTCTCTCCGCGAACCACCATGCGTCTCCGGAGCCCAACTCAACCTCGCTCTTGTTGTAAGGAGTGCGGTGGATCAGAACGGGCAAGGGGGCGTCTGTGGTTTGCCCGTTGCGGGCCGGCAAATAGATATCCGTAGCTAGCTGCACGCCATCGCGTGCCGTAACCATCACGTTCTCGGTCAGATCCACCTCGTACTGCGGTGTCGAGGGCTTGGCGTGTGGATCAATTTCCAAGGTTTGCAATGTTTTCCCCGTGTCGCTTGCCCGGTATCGGGCCGACGCATTCACAAGTCCGAAACATCGAGGTCAAGCGCGCCCAGAATGTCATCCAGTTCGGCTTTCGTGGCGTCATCAATGGTAGGAGTCGGGCGCCGCACCGCGGGGGAGTCCAAGAATCCTCGGCGCGTCATGATGTGTTTCCTGATGGATAGCCCTATACCTTGCTGGTTCTCGTATCGGATCAGCGGCAGCCATTGGTAGAAGAGGCTCCTGGCGCCTTCCACGTCCCCCGAGACGTGTTTGCGGTGCACCGCGACCAGCACTTCAGGGTATGCGAAACCGGTCATGGTACCCACCGCGCCTCGCTGCAACTCCTCGAACAGGAAGCCGCCTCCCATACCGCCAAATATGCCCATGCGGTCGCCGGTCATGGCCAGCACACGGGTCACCTTGGGAGGTGTGGGAGGGTCTTCTAGTTTCAGGTATCGCGCTCCGGGCAGCTCACTGTTGATGCGCGCTATGAGCGCCGGATCCATGTGAACTCCGGTCTGCTCCGGCAGGTCTTGGACCACGATAGGGATGTCTATGGCCTCCTGAATCGCGGCGTAGTAAGAGAAGGTGGACTGGGGATTTGGTCTGGCCAACCTGGCAGGTGAAGCCATTATCGCAGTGGCCCCGGCCCGTTCTGCTTCCTCGGCACGCTGCGCCGCCACCTGCTCGCTCTCGGCGCTTACCCCGACGGTTACAGTCAGCCCTCCGACCGCTCCGGTCGTCGCTTCAAGAACGCGCGACCGTTCGGCGTCGGTGAGGCGATGCGCTTCTCCCATAACGCCGAGGCACACTACGCCCCGGCAGCCGGCCGCGGCCGCTGCGTCGAGGAGGCGGGGTAACGGCTTAGTATCCACTTCACCGCCTTCTTGGGAAAAGGGCGTCGGCAGCATGAAGTGGATGCCGTCAAGAGATCCATCGATGCTTGTCAAGGGTGCATTCCGTTCCGGGTCGGTTTTGTCGTGCGCTATAGTGCGGCTATCGGGTCGCCAACGCAACCCAGTCTCTTGCCTAGAGAATATCCAATAAGCCGCTTTCCCCTTGAGGAGGAAGTTCAAAGCCCGTCCTTGCACTGGCAAGGCATGAGTGTGAACGAGCGATGCGGTTAGATACCTCGGATGATCAGGCAAAGGTCTCCGACCGAGAAAAACGTTCCCAGACACTCTCTTGTCTCGCCGCTAGACGGATTTCGCACGTCAGGGTTGCCAGACCGCTTTGGGCCCGGATCTATTTGTAACCTAGACCGTCCGACAGGAGTTTACGAAATCAGTTCTCGTACCATCCCGAACCAAATATGAGACCGTCGCGACGAACCACCCACGAGTGCTTCTTGCCCTCCTGACCGCTGGAAGGGTTTATGTATACGTAGCTGACCCACTTGCCATCCTCCGTAGCCGTCAGCATCTCCGAGCCGAAGTCGTACCCCGCACTGTCCGTGCCCAGAGGACCTCTCAAATCCTGCCCTATGTTTTCGGGCACCGTGGCGTGCACCGCCAACTTGTCGTCCTCGTCGACGACGAAGATGTACCAGTCCCCGTCCACGCTCTCCATCGAGTTGTAGTAGGAAAAGGCCGCGTCCCGGCCCTCTGAGGTGTATCGGCGAACCGCCTGCTGAACAAAGTACTTGGTGTATTCGCCCAGCTCATGCGTCCTGGAAGGCGGCGAAGCGTCGGTCGGCATCTCGTACCATCCGGAACCGAATATGAGACCGTCGCGACGCACCACCCACGAGTGCTTCTTGCCCTCCTGACCGCTGACAGGGTTTATGTACACGTAGCTGACCCACTTGCCATCCTCCGTGGCCGTCAGCATCTCCGAGCCGAAGTCGTAGCCCGCACTGTCCGTGCCCAGAGGACCTCTCAGATCCGCCCCTATGTTCTCGGGCACCGTGGCGTGCACCACCAACTTGCCGTCCTCGAAGACGAAGAGGTACCACTGCCCGTCCACGCTCTCCATCGAGTTGTAGTAGGAAAAGGCCGCGTCCCGGCCCTCCGAGGTGTAGCGGCGGAGCCCCTGCTCGACAAAGGACTTGGTGTACGCTCCCGGCTCTTGCGTCCTGGCAGGCGGCGAGGAATCGGTAGACCTCTCGTACCATCCGGAACCAAATATGAGACCGTCGCGACGCACCACCCACGAGTGCTTCTTGCCTTCCTGACCCCTGGCTGGGTTTATGTATACGTAGCTGACCCACTTGCCATCCTCCGTGGCCGTCAGCATCTCCGAGCCGAAGTCGTACCCCGCGCTGTCCGTCCCCAGAGGACCTTTCATATCCTGTCCTATGTTGTCCGGCACGGTGGCGTGCACCACCATCTTGTCGTTCTCGTCGATGATGAAGAGGTACCAGTCCCCGTCCACGCTTTCCATCGAGTTGTAGTAGGAAAAGGTCGCGTCCCGTCCCTGTGCGGCGTATCGGCGGACCGCCTGCTCGACGAAGGACTTGGTGTACTCGCCCGGCTCTTGCGTCCTGGGAGGCGGCAAGGCGTCGGTGGGCGCGTCGGTAGGCGCGTCGGTAGACGTCTCGTACCACCCCGAAGCGAATATGAGACCGTCGCGCTTTACTACCCAAGAATGCTTCTTGCCCTCCTGACCCCTGGCTGGGTTTATGTATACGTAGCTGACCCACTTGCCATCCTCCGTGGCCGTCAGCATCTCCGAGCCGAAGTCGTACCCCGTGCTGTCCGTCCCCAGAGGACCTTTCATATCCTGTCCTATGTTGTCCGGCACGGTGGCGTGCACCACCATCTTGTCGTTCTCGTCGATGATGAAGAGGTACCAGTCCCCGTCCACGCTTTCCATCGAGTTGTAGTAGGAAAAGGTTGCGTCCCGTCCCTGTGCGGTGTATCGGCGGAGCGCCCGCTCGACAAAGGCCTTGGTATACGCTTCCGGCTCTTCCGTCTTGGACGGCAGGAGGGAGTCGGTAGACCTCTCGTACCATCCCGAACCGAATATGAGTCCGTCGCGCTTCACTACCCAAGAATGCTTGTTCTCGTAGTGTCCGTTCGCTGGGTTCAGGTAGGCATATTTAACCCAGCTGCCGTTCTCTGTGGTATCTGCAAAGTCTAAGCCGTAGCTGTAGCCGGTCACGTCTACCAGGTTGTCCAAGCTGAGGCCGATTCGCTCCGGTCGAGCAGCGTGCGAGACGATTTTGCCGGCCTCGTCGATGATGAAGACGTACCAGTCGCCGCTCATGCTTTCCTTGGTGTTGTAGTAGGAGATGGCGCCGCCGCGCCCCTCGGAGTCGTAGCGCTCAATGGCCTGTTCAACAAAGGCCTTGGTGTAAACCCCGGGCTGGTGGAGTCTGGAAGCGCTCGCCAAGGCGTCAGCGGGCCTCGCTGTATCGTTATCGCTGATTGCGATCAGTGAGACGACCAAGGCGGCCACGGCCATTGCGACCGCAATGATGCCGAGGGCCAGACTGACTGGATGCTTCAAGATGTGACTCATATGTTTTTGCCCGTTTTCGCCGTAGCGTGTGTGAGGGGACCGCTCCCAATGTCAATTACAGTATAAAGCAGCATCTACGGCCTGTGACTGATGAGCCTTTGGTTATCTACTATTGGCCGCCGGCGATATCCCGCCAAGACCTTCCCAGCTCGCTTCTAGCCGGCGCCATTTCCATAGCTAGAATCCCCCATGCTGCGCTTTGCACGTCGTCAGAGAGCGGGACAGATGAGTTGCGGACAGGCTTGTCATTCACTTTGACGCTGTGCTGGCTACATTGGTAGACTTCACCGCGACGCAATCTCTAGGAAACTTGCGTCCATACGTGGGCCATAGGGCGGGGTCTTGTCAAACACGAGAGAGTCGACCCCGCACCAAGTACTTCGCAGCGGGGCTCTTCATTCACCGAGCCGGCGGAAGGACAACCCCTCAACCGGTAACCAGCATTGCCGAGATGCTAAGGATGAAGGACATGGCCGGGAGGCAAGCGTGACGACGACAACCAAACGTTCGAGGGGCGGAGAGAAGTGGACTCCCAATCCTGAGGGCAGGCGCGTTCTTCATATCCTGTCCGAGGAGATCGAGAGTTTCGAGGAGGAGGCGCAGCGCTTCCGCAACGGCGAGTGGGACAGCATGGAGTTCACTCGCTTCAGGCTTCGGCAGGGTATCTACGGGCAGCGGCAGCCCGACCGGCAGATGGTCAGGGTGAAGGTTCCCTTTGGGGGGCTGACCGCCCATCAGATGGACGCACTAGGCCAGTTCTCCGACCGATTCGCGCCGCTGAAGAAGGGGCACCTGACCACACGTGAGAACGTCCAGTACCACCACGTGTTGCTGTCTGACACGCCGGAGGCGCTTCGCCTGATTGGCGATGCCGGCCTGACCACTCGCGAAGCCTGCGGCAATACGGTCAGGAACGTAGTGGCGCCGCCAGACGCCGGAGTGTCTCGCGATGAGGTGTTCGACGTGACCCCCTACGCGGCCGCTTACGCTCGTTACTTCCTCCGCCACGCCACTACCCAGAACATGCCCCGCAAGGTCAAGACCGCCTTTTCGGGATCCGAACAAGACAAAGCCATCACCGCTATCCATGACGTCGGTTTCGTGGCACGCGTCCGGGAGGGCCGCCGGGGCTTCAAGATAGTGGTCGGGGGAGGTTTGTCGATCATGCCTCGCATGGCCGACACGCTCTACGAGTTCGTTCCCGTGGAGGAATATCTAAAGACCGCCGAGGCCTGCCTCAGAATCTTCAACCGCTCGACCGAAGAACGTAAGAGCCTTATGAAGGCTCGAATCAAGTTCACCATCGCGCGTGAGGGCATAGAAAAGTTCCGGCGCATGGTCGAGCAGGAGCTCGAAGGCGAGTGGGCCAAGAAGACTATCGACCTCGACGCGCTGCTGTTCATCGAGGAAGAGGAATTGGACGCGCCGGGGCCGCCAAGCGACTTCACGCCCGAACCCTCCGGAGACGATGAATACGCCCTCTGGAAGAAAGAGAACACCAGCCCTCAGCGCCAAGCCGGCTTCAACTTGGTGTACGTGCGGGTGGAACGGGGCGACATCTACGCCGAGCAATGGTCTCCACTAGGCGAGATCGCGAGGCAGTTCGCGGGCGGACGGGCGCGCATCGACCAACAGCAAAATCTCGTCTACCGGTGGGTTCGAGACCAAGCGCTGTATGACGTGTACCTCCGACTCAAGGAGTTGGGGCTGGCCGAGCCCGGGAGCGAAACGATACGAGATATCGTCACGTGTCCCGGTACCGATTCCTGCAAGCTGGGGATCACCTCATCCATGGGACTCAACAAAGCCCTGGGCGAGGCGGTCGACGCTCTCAACATGGATGACCCCCTTGTACGCGAGATTCACATAAAGGCCAGCGGGTGCCCGAACTCATGCGGCCAGCACCATATCGCCGACATCGGGTTCCACGGCGCTGTGATGAAGGGCAAGGGCGGACAGGTACCGGCCTACGAGCTATTCCTGGGCGGTACCTACGAGAACGGAGACGTTCGAGTGGGCCAGCGCGTCAGGGCTCGGGTGCCGGCGCGATTCGCGCCCCGGGCGCTGAACGCGATCGTGGACTACTACCAGGAGAACCGTGAATCGCAAGAGCCTTTCGCCAAGTTCATCGACCGGGTGGGAGTCGCGCCTTTCGAGAAAATGTTCCGACCTTACAAGGAAGAGGTGGGGCCGCTGGATCGCGAGCACATCGAGAGCTACATGGACTGGGGCAAGACCGTCTTGTACAAGCTGGAGCGCGGCGAGGGTGAGTGCGCTGTCTGACCGCGTGATCTACATCCTGACGCGGAACCACCGACGAAGCCTGTCCACCCAGCTATCCTGAAGCTGTACGACCTTGCCGTGTCTGCGGCTCTGAACCTTGCGGCCGCGCCACCAGACGCTTGTCGGTCCCTGCCGGCTCATGCCGGCTGCGGCGCGCCGTCCTCGTCTCATAGATGTCCAGTACCCATATACCAATAAGCCGCTGCCGATCAGGGCGAGTGGCAGGACGAGAAATCCCGTGACCGAGGCAGCGATGATGAGTGTCGCCAAGCCCAGGACCATCAGCCATGCCGGTGCGACTCTCCCAAGGCCGTATGATGGCTTGGCCTTGCGGGGCTTGAGCGGAGCGGCAATCCTCAGCGGCGAATCGTCATCGTCTTTCCGCGCCAAGATATCCTCGATCTCGCGCCGCACCCGGTCGCCGGGTTCAGGGGGCTTGGTCTGCACCGGTTTTCCTTCAAAGGCGTCCAGTTAGTACTTTCACTTGCACTTGTCAAGGGGGAAGATCACGGGGCTACTACCGTGAAAGAGGGAGTTGGGGTGAACGGGGCGGCACGGGTAGGATGCATGGTTGGACAAAGGTCCCTGACGTAGAGAAGCGTTTCTGGACTCTCTGCTTGTTGGGGATTCCAAATCCATTCGCACCGGCCCACGGCAACGCTACGACAGCATCCTAAAGGCGGGGCCATCGCGCCAACTGAGCCATGCCTATGCCTCCAGACCGGACGAGGCGCTTGATGCCAAGTTGGCCACTGGCGAGTATTCAGGTGTTGAGGCCGGGTTCAGAGCTTTCGTAGTCGTAGTCGTAATTGAGCTTGATGAACTCTTGCTGGTCGTCCGGTACCTGATCCTCGGGGAATATGGCGTTCACCGGGCAGACCGGCTCGCAGGCGGCGCAGTCGATGCACTCGTCCGGGCTAATGAAGAGCTGGTTGTCGCCAGGCTTGGAGTAGATGCAATCGACCGGGCACACGTCAACGCATGCGCCATCCATCACGTCTACGCAATCCTTCGCGATGATGTAAGTCATCTTGGGACCTTTCCGAAAACCGACAGCATCAGTCGAGCAAAGTCATCAAACATGATTTGAACGGCAGATTGTACAAGGCCCGTTCGCGCATCGCCCAAGCACGTTCGTGACGTCTCTGAACGTTATACTACCCGCCGGAGCATCCGCACCCACCTCCTCCGCAGGCACAGCCGCCGGCGAAGTTGGGGTTGGAAATGACAAACCCGGAACGCTGGAACCCCTCCACGTAGTCTATGCTGGATCCTTCCAGCAGAGGCACGCTGTCCTCATCGATCAGCGCGCTAACGGAACCTGCCGGGACAGTAAGGTCCTCCTCACCGGGCTCCTGTTCCAGACCAAACACGTATTCGACGCCGCCTTGCGGGTTTTGGGTAACCGCAATGCGAAGGTATGACCCCTCGGCGGCCTGTTCCTTGAGAACCTCGGCCAGCTTGGCCGAGGCCGCCTCGGTGAACTCCACGGTCTGCCGGTTCTCGATGGTCATCAAGACCTCCAGTCACCAAGAGACGGCGCCTGCTGCAGCGTCTCCTTTGGTTCGCCTGATCCATTCAACTGCATCTATCTTACCTGAACTGAATCGCGACTTGGCGACGGGAGCGGCTGCGGCATATCCGCATTTCGTACTATTGAGACTTTCACGTCCTGCTTTATGTATGTATAGTTACGAAAGAGGATGCCTACCGCTGCGCAACATGCGAATTACGCCATAGGGCCCAAACACGCCATGGTGCTCGGAAAAGCATCGTCAGCAACCGCCTTGGCAAGAAAAGCGAAACCGAACTGAGTTCGGGAGCAACACTCGACGAGGGATTCATGGACGAACTCGACAGAAAAATGGTCAAGATACTCGAAGAGAACGGGCGCACTCCGAACGCCCACATCGCCAAGGAGGTCGGTGTGAGCGAGGGCACCGTCCGGCGGAGGCTCAAACTACTTATCGACAACCGGGTCATCAAGATCGCAGCTCTGCCGGACCCGCGTAAAATGGGCCTGGAATCCGAGGCTCTGGTAGGCATACAGGTAGACCCCGACAAGATCCAGGACGTGGCGGATGAGGTGGCAAAACTCGACAACACCCGCTGGGTGGCCGTAACAACTGGCACGTACGACGTGTTCGCCTGGGCCGCTCTGCACAATGCCGATGCGCTGGGCCGCTTCCTGCGAGAGGAAATCGGAATGATCCGGGGAGTGCGCCGCACCGAGACCTTTGTAAACCTCTCCGTAATGAAGAGAGCGTCCGGGTTACCCGCGTAGCCGAGCCAACACGGCGGGGCAGGGCGCACGCCTACGCGTCTCCTGCCGGCCCCCCCCTAGCAACTTCACCATGCTCCCCGGCGGGGCGGGGCACACGCGTACGCGCCCCACAGGGCCAGCCCCGCCCAGGAAAGTACGCCGGGCGAAACCCCTCTCATATCAGGTGAGCAGGGAGTGGGGGCAACGCCTCCATTGGATCTGCTGCCAGTAGACCAGTAGAACGGCAGACAGTTGATCATAGGAAGACCGACTACCCTGATGGCAAGAACGTTGGGGATCGCGAGAGGCACCGCGGACTGTGTGCGCGTTAGTTGAGGCTTGTAACATTACATAGGGGCCAAGTAGCCAAACATAGATATCCGAAGCGCTCAGTCCGATTCAATCCAGGAGCTGAGAATGGTCAAACGTGGTAAGCAAAACCGGAAACAAAGAAGGAGAAGGCTTCGCGGGCGTGAAGTCATCGCGAACCAAGGGGAAACTACAAAACCGCCAGCGGCTCCAAGCGAAAGGCCCCTTTCACGCACCGATTGGGCCGGACCAGACGGGTCCATAGGGGTCTATATCCGCGAAGAGCGTGAAAAGTCTCTAGAAGCCTATCGCAACCAACCGAACTTGGTGGCTGAGCACGCTAATCTCGAAGAGGACACGTCACGCGGCGGCTACGCAAACCGTCAACTGTTCGAACTGGTGCAAAACGGGGCGGACGCTCTTGCAGGGTCAAAGGGCGGGCGCATTTGGATTCGACTAACGCCAACCCACCTCTACTGTGCTGACGAGGGGCAGCCTGTCGATTCCGACGGAGTGACGGCGCTCATGTTCGCCCGTCTATCCAGCAAGCGGGGAACCGCCGAGATAGGCCGATTTGGGTTGGGTTTCAAGTCGGTTCTCGCCGTTTCCGACACGCCCGAGTTCTTCAGCCGTTCCGGATCATTTCAGTTCGACCGCACGAAGTCGGCCAAGCTCATACGATCTATTGCACCTAACGCTGAGCGTTATCCCGTTCTGCGGCTGCCAGAGCCTATCGATCCTTGGCCGGAGATGGAATCAGACCCCATTTTACGCCAGCTGATGAAGGGTTGGGCAATTAACATTATTCGCCTCCCATTAAAGCCCGGAGCATATGACGGTCTTTCCGAGCAGATCAAAGATTTCCCGCCTGAATTTCTACTCTTCGTCGATCATGTATCACAACTTGAGCTAGAGGTTAACGGTCAGAATGGTGTACGCATAATCAGCCTGCGTAGTGAAGACGGCTACCGCTTACTTGACGATGGAGGTGATTCCACCCAGTGGATGCTCACACGCGTCAATCATAAACTTTCTTCTGACGCCAAAAGCGACAGCAGAGCTTTGGACAATGCAAATGAGGTTCAGATTTCGTGGGCAGCGCCTATTGACCGACTCAACGAACCAGGTAAGTTCTGGGCATACTTCCCTACCATGACAACCAGCCTACTGGCAGGAATCCTAAATGCCCCTTGGAAGACTAACGAAGACCGCCAGAATCTGCTGCCTGGCATATACAACGAAGAACTTATCGACGCAGCGGCAGAGATGGTAGCTGGCACTCTAACGCGACTCTCGAAAGTAGATGATCCAGCCAAACATTTGGATGCGCTGCCGCGTAGGAGAGAGACCGGTGACTCGGAGCACAGCAATCGATTGCGGGACCGATTGCACTCGCATCTCCAAGACCTTGACATTGTTCCCGATCAAGACTGCAATTTACGGAATATCCACGAGGTCTTGTATCCACCAAGTAAGTTGACACCGGATCGGGAGGAGATAGCTCGGAATGCTCTTGAGCGTTGGGCATCTTTCGATGGCCGTCCATCGAATTGGCTCCATCACAGCGCGCTGAATCGAACCAGGCTCTCCGCACTCGACCGGCTTTACGATGCCCATCTTTCTCTTCCCAGGGCCTCCATCTCAGAATGGCTAGAGGCGCTGATCGAGAATGCAAAGTCACAACAAGCCATAGCCGCCACCTCAGAGTTGAAAGCGGACTGCGAGCAGCTTGTTTTTCATGCCTCGATGGCTGCTATCAAGACCGCATCTCTGATTCCGAAACCTGCAGGGTGGCGGCATGACTACGGTGACATCGTGCTTACGGCCGGTGGAAAGTGGGTCAAGCCCGATCCAGACACCGTTCGATTAGGTGAGAGCGATGTCCATAACCCAAGTACGCTGGTCCACCCACAACTACAAGAGGACGGCGAAACGCTGCGAGCGTTGAAGGAGCTAGGCATTAGGCCAGCATCCTCTGAAACAGAATTTCGGGACTTTGCATCTAAGATCTTCAGCAATATTAAGACTTTGCACGAATTTATGTACGAATCGCTAGCTGACCCTGACGCAGATTGGACTCGCGCCCGTCAAGACATCCAGCTGATAAACGTCGACGGGAGCGCAGGTAGGCAAGGATTCTGGACCCGCGTCCGTGCCTACGAGGCAGCTCGTAAAGTGATCAGTGAGATGGCTCAATCGTACAATGACTGGCGCGAATTCTGGATTCTTGCCCGTGAAGCCGGCCACCTCACAGCTGCTAGGGTGATCCAATCGTACGATGATTGGCGCGAAATCCTTCGGGTCCGCACACTCAGCGGAGAGTGGCGCACTCTATTCTACGCGCTGCTGCCTGGTAGTATCGTGCCCGCGGACGGCAGTCGAGACAGGAATGTCACCATCGACATCCAGTTCCATGCTGCGGATTTGCCGCTGCTCGAACAACTCGGCGCGGTCGAAGCGCCGAGAGCTAGACACCAACTGTCCCCTTGGCGAAGTGAATATTTTATCAGCCGAAGCAAAGACGAGTTCCGTGAGGATGCTCGAAGCAAAGTAGGGAGGACTCCTCAAGAGAAGAGACTCAAATTTAATAAGACTACTACCAGCGGTCCGCTGGATGTGCTGGAGGAGCTTTCAGAGGAAGGCCGTGCACTATACACATGGGACTTGCTCGCTTTGGATGATACCTATAAGCACTGGACCATGAGTCATGACACGCGAGAAGAGACGTACGGGAGCATCGACTTTGTGTCACCTGCTCTGGGGTCGTTGCGACAGTACGGGCGTATCAAAACGGAGGACGGGATTTACCCACTCTCGGACGCGCTGGAAAACCCGCCGCGGAACCCAAAGGCCCTGAGCTTTTTGCTAGAGCATCCGCGGTCCGTAGAGATTCGAAAAGCCTTCGAGATCGAGATTAATACTCCCGGGCAATTAAGGCCAATAGGTGAAGATGAACGGATTCCGTTGATCGACGCATGGCCAAGCTTAAAATCTCACCTGTCAGAGGAACAGACTGACCTTGAGCTTATTCGGTGTGATGGGATCCAGATCGATAACGTCACGGTCGAACCAGACTGCGTAGCCAGAGACGGAGTCGTCTACCTCAGACGGAAGGACGATGAAATAGAAGAACTTCAATCGGTTCTGCCAGAGATTGGTTTACAGCTGACAGCCTACCAAATCGAAGAGATCGTTCGCCGTCAGACATCCCATGACGCACAGATAGAGCGGAATGCGATCAGGGGATGCTCCACAGACGCAGAACGTCTTCTCAAGGCAGTCGGCGAGACCGAGTTGCGCCTGCGTCTACCGGAGGGGTTGGTCAAAATAATACTTAAGGAGTCTGGTGGGCGCCTTACTGGAGTGGAAGTAGCCGAGGCCGCGATCGCAATTTTTCATACCGATGCGCTTCGCGAGTATCGTGATACGTTGGCGCATCTGGATCCTCCAAAGCGATGGGCTGGGTCCCTCAGGGCAATCGAATTCGTTCGGTCGCTGGGATTCGGAGATGAATGGGCTGGACAGCGAGACGCTGGGCGAGACCCGTACATCGAGGTGGAAGGGCCTTACTCCTTACCTCAGCTTCACGACTACCAACGCAAGGTCGTTGAGAATGTGAAATTTCTGATCCGGTCGGATGGAGCGATCAGCGAACGAAGAGGCTTGATCAGCATGCCCACGGGCTCAGGGAAGACGCGTGTCGCGGTCCAGGCGATAGTCGAATCGATTCGAGAAAACGGCTTTAATGGCGGCATTCTATGGGTCGCCGACCGCGACGAATTGTGTGAGCAAGCTGTTCAAGCGTGGCGCCAAGTCTGGTCAAGCGAGGGCAGTGAGGCGACCCAACTACGAATTTCCAGAATGTGGGGCGGGCAACCTGCCCCCCTGCCGACGGACGATATGCACGTGATCGTCGCGACGATCCAGACACTCAACGCAAAGATTAACAGTCAGCCAGAGTCATACGATTTCTTGGCTGACTTCAAGCTCTTGGTCTTCGATGAGGCGCACAGGTCGGTTGCACGCACGTTCACGTCGGTCATGGAGGAGCTCGGGCTTACCCGATGGAGGAGAGCCGGTGAGCCGTTGCTGATCGGTCTTACCGCGACTCCGTACAGGGGTCATGACGAGCGAGAAACCACCCGCCTCGTAAATCGTTACGGCGCCAACAGGTTGGACAGGGACGCGTTCAAGAGCAACGACGCTGAAAACGTGATCTCCGAACTCCAGAATATGCACGTGCTCGCTCAAGCCGACCACAAAACTATCGACGGAGGGCAATTCTCCCTCTCCAAGGAAGAGTTGCGCCAGTTCAGAGAAGCCCCGTGGCTACCTCGAAGCGTCGAGAATCGAATTGCTCGTGACGTTAGTCGCACGGAGAACATCTGCGAAGCGTACGTTGAGCACATTTACAGCGTCGATCCCGACTGGCCTACACTCATCTTCGCAACATCAGTCGAACACTCGAAAGTCGTCGCCGCTCTTCTGACCAGAAAAGGCATAGGGGCGCGTGCCGTACACGCTGATACCAATGCACCCATCCGTCGTCGTATCGTCGAGGAGTTCCGCTCGGGGGATATCAAGGTACTCGTCAACTACGGCATATTTAGAGAAGGATTCGATGCGCCCCGAACTCGAGCCATCATAGTCGCGCGACCGGTATACAGCCCCAACCTCTATTTCCAGATGATCGGTCGGGGTCTACGCGGTGAGAAGAATGGTGGTAACGACCGATGCCTTATCCTCAACGTTAGGGACAACATCGACAACTTCCAGCGGAGTCTCGCGTTCTCGGACCTCGATTGGCTTTGGGCGTGAGACACAGGATGCTCGTGCTGTTCTCGCGTCAAGCGCAGGAACGGGCATCGCTGCCTACCTCCCCTGCCCGCTACCCCTTACCAAAACGGACCCTACGCCAGCAAGCTACGGCCGAGCGCAAGCCGCGCTCCGAGAGAGGCCACACAGAAGTCGACGCATCCATTCGTGAGATAGAGCATGAACGAAGCCACCGCGCGCATAAAGATCAATAAGCTGCTGGAGAGGGCGGGTTGGCGCTTCCTTCCTCAAGGAGACAAGCCCGCCAACGTTTGCCTGGAGCACGGCGTCTCGATCAAGCAGACAGAGCTCGACGCGCTTGGCGATGACTTCCAGAAGACCGGGAATGGCTTCATCGACTTCCTCCTGCTGGATTCCAGAGGATTCCCGCTGATAGTGCTGGAAGCCAAGTCCGAAGATAAGCAGCCGCTCACCGGGAAGGAACAGGCCCGCAGATACGCCCGCGCCCAGAACTGCCGATTCGTCATCCTCTCCAACGGGAACCTGCATTACTTCTGGGACCTGGAGCGGGGCAACCCTTACATCATCACGTCCTTTCCCGCGCCGGAGTCAGTCGCACGCTACAACAAGGTCAAGCCCGACCCGAAACGCCTGCTGGATGAGAGGGTCGGCGATGATTACATCGTCCTCAGCCAGCGGCCCAACTACGCCTCGGAAGCGGCGTGGAAGAACGACGCCGAGCGGCCTGGCTTCATCAAGGCCAACAACCTGCGCTTCCTGCGCCCCTATCAACTCAGGGCCGCCCATGCACTCCAGCAGGCCGTAAGAGACGGCAACGACCGCTTCCTGTTCGAGATGGCCACGGGCACCGGCAAGACCCTCACCGCCGCGGCTGTCATAAAGCTCTTCCTACGCTCCGACAACGCCTCCCGCGTGCTGTTCCTCGTGGACCGCCTCGAACTCGAGGAGCAGGCCAGGAAGGTCTTCGACGCTCTGCTCTCGGCGGACTTCAGTACGGTTGTATACAAAGAGAAGCGCAACGACTGGCGAAGCGCTGAAATAGTCGTCACGACTGTCCAGTCGCTGCTGTTCAACAACAAGTACCAAGCCCTCTTCTCGCCGACCGACTTCGACCTCGTGATCTCCGACGAGGCGCACCGCTCCATCAGCGGCAACGCCCGGGCGGTGTTCGACTACTTCGTCGGGTACAAGCTCGGCCTTACCGCCACGCCGCGCAACTACCTCCATGGCTTCAGCAGTACCGACCCCAACCTCCACGATCCCCGTGAGGCGGAGCGCCGGTTGATGCTCGACACCTACCGCACCTTCGGCTGCGAGAGCAGGGAACCCACCTTCAGGTACTCGCTTCTCGACGGAGTGAAGGACGGCTACCTGGTCAATCCCACCGTGGTTGACGCCCGCACCGACGTAACCACTCAATTGCTCGCCGACGATGGATTCGTCGTATCCTCAACCGACGACACCGGGGAAGAGCATAGAGAGACCTTCTATCAGCGCGAGTTCGAGAAGCGCTTCTTCTCCGACGACACCAACCGGGTCTTTTGCAAGACCTTCCTGGAGAACGCGCTGCGCGACCCAGTCAGCGGCGAGGTCGGCAAGTCCATCGTCTTCGGCGTAAGCCAGAATCACGCCGCCCGGCTGGCGCAGACCCTCAATGAAATGGCAGACGCCATGTTCCCCGGCAAGTACCGGTCGGACTTCGCCTTGCAGGTTACGTCCCAGATACCGGATGCTCAGCAGTTCAGCATCAACTTCGCCAATAACAACCTGATGGGATCAGCCAACTTCCTGCCAGCCTACCGGACGAGCAAGGCGCGGGTGTGCGTGACCGTCGGCATGATGACCACCGGATACGACTGCACCGACGTCCTGAACATTGGCCTGTTCCGGCCCATCTTCTCTCCCACGGACTTCATACAGATCAAGGGACGGGGCACACGCAAGCACGACTTCCTGGACCAGCTATTCAATTCCAGTATTGCGGACGAGGTGGCGGAGCCGGAGAAGAGCAAGTTCAAGCTCTTCGACTTCTTCGCCAACTGCGAGTACTTCGAGACTGAGTTCAACTATGACGAAGCGCTGCACCTGCCGCGACTCCAATCCGCCAAGGGCAAGGGTGGGATCGAGGGAAGCGGCAACGGCCCAACGGCCTTAGGCGGCTACGAGCACCTTGGCCGCGACATACTCTCAAGCATCATAGTAGAGACCGTCGGACCACAGGGCATGAAGATCGACCGGGTAATGTTCGACCGGTTCGCCGACACGGTACGCGAGGACGCGACCGTAAAGAAGGCCGTGGAGGCCGGACAGTGGGACCAGGTCATCGACTACGTGAACCGGGAGGTCTTCGACAAACCCGAGGAGTACTACAACCTCGAGAAACTGCGTAAGGCCGCTGCCGTGGACCGCAGGCTGACCCTCCGGGAGATCCTGGAACGGGTCTTCAACCTCATACCTGGCTTCAAGTCCAAGGATGAGCTGCTGGAGGAGGAGTTCGCCAAGTTCGTAGCGCAACATAGGCCCCCGAGGGCGAGCTCCGTCGGCGTCATCAAGACCTACTTCAAGGCCTATGCCACCAACGGACATTTCCGGGACACAATCGACGGACGCCGCTTCGCCCAACTCGCCACCAACCCCGCCTTCAGCCGCGACGACTTCCGAAAAGTGCCGGTGAGATACCGGAAGCTGGTGCCGGAGTACATCAAGGACTACGTGTCCCTGAACCAGTTCGCCGCTTGATACCACAAATCAAAGTTCAGACATGCTCGACGCTGATACCAAACGCCGCATAGACACCGCCCGAGACATCCTCGTGGGCAAGGTGCCCGACCCGAAGAGCCAGGTCGAGCAGATCACCATCGCCCTCATCTACAAGTTCATGGACGACATGGACGCCGAGAGCGAGGAGTGGGGCGGCGAGCGCGAGTTCTTCGCCGGGGACTTCGCACGATACGGCTGGACGAAGCTGCTGCGCCCCGGCCTCGGCGGGCACCAAACCTTGAACCTGTACGCAGAGGCCATCACCAGGATGCCCGAGAACCCCGGCATCCCGCCGCTCTTCAGGGACATTTTCAACAACGCCTACCTCCCGTACCGGGACCCGGAGACCCTCCGCGCCTTCCTGAAGGTCATCGACGAGTTCAGCTACGACCACTCGGAGCGCTTGGGCGACGCATTCGAGTACCTGCTCTCCGTCCTCGGCTCCCAGGGCGACGCCGGGCAGTTCCGCACCCCTCGCCACGTCATCGACTTCATCGTCGCCGTCCTCGACCCCAAGAAAAGCGACGTGGTGCTGGACCCGGCCTGCGGCACCGCCGGTTTCCTCATATCGTCCTACAAGCACATACTCGCGGCCAACACCGGCGAGGACGGACAAAACACGCTGACCCCCGACGAGCGGGGCCGGCTCGCAGACAACTTCAGGGGTTACGACATCTCGCCGGACATGGTGCGCCTGTCCCTCGTGAACATGTACCTGCACGGATTCCCCGCGCCCCACATCTTCGAGTACGACACCCTGACCAGCGAGGACCGCTGGAACGAGTACGCCGACGTCATCCTGGCCAACCCGCCGTTCATGTCGCCCAAAGGCGGCATACGGCCCCACAACCGCTTCGGAGTTCGGTCCAAGCGCAGCGAGGTGCTGTTCGTGGACTACATGGCCGAACACCTGACGCCGGCAGGCAGGGCCGGAATCATCGTGCCCGAGGGCATCATCTTCCAGAGCCAGAACGCCCACCGGCAGCTCCGCAAGATGCTGGTGGAGGACTACCTCGTAGCCGTGGTATCCCTCCCGGCCGGGGTGTTCAACCCCTACTCCGGCGTCAAGACCTCGGTACTCATCCTCGACAGGCCGCTGGCGAAGCGGACCGGCCGCATCGCCTTCTTCAAGGCGGAGAGCGACGGATTCGACCTCGGCGCCCAGCGCCGGCCCATCCAAGAGAACGACCTGCCCCAGGTTCAGGCCGAGCTTGTCGAATACCTGCGCCGCCTGCGGGCCGGTGAGCCGCTGGACGACTTCGAGCCAACGTTGGGGCTGGTAGTCGAGAAGGAGAGGGTCGCTGCCGCTGATGACTACAACCTGAGCGGGGAGCGGTATCGGGAAAACAATATACAGTCCTCACACTTTCCACTTGTACCTTTGGGGCAAATAGCACAGGTCGTCGCGGGACAGTCGCCGCCTGGAAAGTCCTATAACGACGCTGGAATTGGCACGCCGTTCTATCAAGGCAAAACAGAATTCGGCCAAACTTTTATTGGTGGACCCGTAAAGTGGACGACCGATCCTCGGAGATTCGCAGAGCATGGTGACATCCTTATGTCAGTTCGCGCCCCTGTTGGCCCTATAAACCTTGTCGGTGAGCGAATCTGCATAGGCCGGGGGCTTGCGGCTATCCGACCGTCTATGGAACGCCTAGACACTATGTATGCCTTTCATGTCCTCCGCGCAATGGAACCAGACATCAAAGGCGATGCAGGGGCAGCGTTCGCATCAATCAACAAAGCCCAGATTGAGAATATCCAAATCCCTCTGCCGCCGTTGGAGGTGCAGCGGGAGATCATGGCGGAGATAGAGGGGTATCAACAAGCGATAGATGGCCACCGGCAGCAAGTGAGGGACCTTGAGGACAAGATTCGCTCCACGGTGAGCCGAGTGTGGGGAGAAAATCCCAAATGAATGTCAACAACGCCCAGAATCAATCCTAAAATAGTGGTTTGGGCGTGAGGGACGACAGTTCGATGACATTGAAGCCGGCCCGTCAGGGTCCGTCGAATCAAACCAGAGATCGGGAGACAGCAATGACCAGACAGTTGACGGCAATCATCGAGCGGGAAGGGCAGGGCTACGTAGCCCTATGCCCTGAACTGGACGTCGCCAGCCAAGGCCCGTCGGTGGACGAGGCCCGCAGCAATCTCAAGGAAGCCCTCGAACTGTTCTTCGAGACGGCTTCGGCCACCGAGATTCAGGAACGCCTCCACGACGAGGTGTACGTAACCCGAGTAGAGGTGTCGGTTGGCTAGGTTAGGCATATAATAGATTAGAGAAGTCTGCGCGATATTGACTAGGCACGGTTTGGATCTAACTGAGCGATGAGCTTATTCGACGCTTCCGAGATTGACAAATGGGCGGACAAACCCGAAGCAACCTATAAGCTGCCGGAGCTCATTCGGCGGCTAGTGATGGCTACTGTCCCTACACTATCGCTCCTCGACATGCCAAGCGGCAGCTCGGTATGGCTGCCGGGTTGGGACGGCTTGATTGAAGTCAAGAAGGGAAATGCCTGGGTTCCCGACGACGCCTCAGCCTGGGAGTTGAGTACTGACAAGAGGGTGACAAACAAAGCCAACGAAGACTACGAGAAGCGGACGGCAGACCCTCAGGGTGTGGATATGTCTACCACCACTTTCGTATTCGTCACTCCCCGCAGATGGACTGCCAAGAGGAAATGGGTGAGGGAACGCCGTGCGGAAGGCAAGTGGGCTAAGGTGCGAGCCTACGACGCCGAAGACCTGGTAGCGTGGCTAGAACACGAACAGGCCTCTGTGGTCGCGCGGTGGTTTCGCAGCGTGATCGACGGGCAGTTTTTCGACTACGAAGCTATGAACAGAATAGAAGAGCACCAGATCGAAACGAAAAATATGATGTCAGTCGGCTTCGCAGACGTGGCCAATATGAAGCGGACTTTGGACTCCATAGCAGCCAAAGTACAGACGACTGATCCGGAACCTATTCAGGACTTGGAACAGCAGAGATTATCCGAGAGGATAGACGCCGCCAGGGATTTAATTCAGCAAGGGCTGATAGTCTCGGCCCGGACACTGCTACAACGGATTGAGGATGAGGTAGAGGAATTGCCAGACACCCTTAGATTCCGCCTCGCCACGAATCTGGCGGTCTGTGCACTGGGCGAAGGCAAATTTGATGAAGCAAGCTCTCTCATCGAGGAAGCACACATAATCCAGCCGGAAAACCCAGTGGCCATCACAAATGCCGCTCTAGCTGCTCAACTACAGCAGAATCCCAAGCGTGCGGCGGAACTGGCGCAGAAGGCACTCGCTATCGACACACGCGACTCAAATGCGGCGGCCAAACTCATTTGGGCTTTGTGGGATATGGGGGAGAGTGAACAGCTTGAGGGGTTCGTGGCCTCGGAGGAGTGGATAACGCAGGAGTCCGCTAGTGCTTCGGCACTTGCCAGAGTCCGTGCATTACAGGCGCGTTACGACAATGCGATAATCATCTACCGGTCTCTCATCGACACTGACCCTGATGACGCTCAGGCACACCTTGGTCTGAGTCAATGTCTACTCACCCACGCTCAAGTAGACCGCCTTCCGGATGTGCACTCAAACGAAGCGCTAACGAAAATCCGTGAGGCTGAGATTGAAGCAGACCGAGCAATAGAACTCCTTAAACCCACTCAATTCTATGCCCGGCGTCACGAGGCTCTCGTACTACGAGCTGTAGCTCGCGCGTTGCTGGAGAAAGTAGACGAGGCGATGCGTGATGTAGACGCGGTGTTAGGCGAAACGCCCAAGCATCCGGTCGCAACGCTAAATAAGGGACTGATTCTTCTGAAGAAAGGTCTCCCCGGAGAAGCCCGCAAATGCCTTGAGAGCATCCAAGACCCTGAAGTGCGAGCCGATTCGTTGCTTCCTCTTGCAGATGCTTGTCGGGAGTCCGGCGATGCGACAGCCGCGATAACTCTGTTAAAGGGCAGTTTCAAACTCGATCCACCCGGAACGGAAGATCTAGGAAGGGCTGAATCGCTGCTGCGAGCGGAGGCTGCGACCGGGAATGATGATTCTGTAGGCCCCGTACTCGAAGCTGCCATAGAGCGATACCCAAACGACCCGGGACTCTTCATCCTGGATGCCGTACGCAGCGATCTAGAAGGAGATACCGAAGCCTCCGCGGCAGCTCTGACCAAAGCAATTGAGCTCGCCGGTGAACCTCACCGTCGGGCCATTCAAACACAACTCGGTTACCTCTATGAGAGTATGAGACGATTTGCGGATGCTGCCAAACAATTCGCTAAGGCCTGCGACAACGACGCTTCCCATCCAGCTGCGGTCCCGATGCTCTTGTCTCTGTTCAACAGCAGACAGTATCGTAATGCGCTCGACTTGGCACGGAAGATCCGAGAGGTCGATGATTCGACTCCCAGGGTCGTCATTGAGGTTGAGGCTGAAATACTTGGACACGTCGGGGACGCCGGGCGCGCTGCCTTGCTATATCGTGAACTGTGCTCTCAAGAAGACTCAACCCCGGACGACCTGGTCCGACTGGCATTGGCTCAGTTCCGGTGCGGCGAACGCGATGCAGCCCTGGAAACCATCCGTGAAATCGACGTTTCACAACTCGGCCGCGACTCGCAAATTCTTATGAAACTGGCATATATGAAACGCTTCCTTGGATCTACCGATTACATTCACGACGCTTACCTATCCCTCCGCTATGGACTCAATGACCCAGACGCCTATCTGGGATACTTCAGACTGTTTCTGGGTTTGGGCAGGAACGAGGAATGGGAGGAACCTATAGTCGTCGGACCGGGCTGTGCAGTTCGCATCAAAAGCGGCGGCGAGGAGCAATGGTGGCAAATCCTTGAAGATGGAGAGGAATCATACGGACCCCGGGACCTGTCCTCAGAGCACGATCTCGCGCAACGTCTCTTGGGACAAAGTGTTGGATACGTTGTCGAGCTGCGTCAGGGTCTTGGGGGCCTCTCGTATGAGATCACGGATTTACAGAGCAAGTATGTCCGCGCATACCAAGAAATCCTCGGGGAATTCGGGACACGATTTCCCGACAACCTGTCGCTGTCGCGCATCGAGCTAGACAGCGACTTCACTCAAATCTTCCAGAGCATTGAGTTGCGGGATCAGCATTTTCGCAATGCTGGGAAGCTGTATCAGTCTGGGAAGGTGCCATTCGTTTCCTTCTGCGACCTCATCGGACGTTCCACGCTAGAGGTCTGGGCAGAATACACGGCGCAACCTTCCGGGCGTCTCCATTTCGGAACCGGTTCTGAACAAGAGACTAATGAAGCTAGCGCATTATTGCGCGATGCTAACGGTATTGTGTTGGACATAACGGCACTACTGACCGTCCACAGATTGGAACTTGCGAAATACCTGCAAACCCGGTTCTCACGTGTCGCTATCCCGCAGCAGGTGTTTGACGAGATCCAGCGCATCGTTTATACGATGAAGATGGATGGCGCTCCATCTAGCTACGTGGGAAAGGACGATGAGGGGCAGTACGTGCTAACCGAGATAACAGAGAATGTCTGGAAGAAAAGGCAGGAATACGCATTGTCCGTGCTGGAGTTGGCAGAATCCTTTGAGCGAATCCCCTCATATCCCATGCTTGCAGTCAACGAACCCGAGAAAACTATAGGCTTTCTGCCCCTAGCCGTAGCCGGGGCACTCTACGCCGGTGACGAACAATCCGAAGTTAGACCAGTTCTCGCATCGGACGACCTTCTCCAATCTGATATGGCCCGCTCCTTAGGCCTGGGGGTCGTTAACTCCCAAGCACTACTGATCGAGTTGCTTCGTTCGGATGTCATCAAGGATAGAGAGTATTCTTCAAAAATTGAAGAACTTGTGCTTTTGAACTATTGGCTCGTAAGGATTAGTCCGCAGGATATCCTGCAAAGTCTTGAAACGAACGGATATCAGACAACCCCGGGGATGCAGGCAATGCTCAGGACGCTCGGGGGACCGGACTGCACTGAAGACGCAGCTGCTGCTGTCGGCGCAGAGGTTGTCGCCTCTCTAGCAAAGGGACCGGTAATTCAGCAACAGTTAGATCTTCTTCTGTCTTCGGTGGTAGCAGAAATTCGGCGCGGCAGAGACACCAACCGAGTCTTATTGAAGTTCAAGAATGAGATTGCGATGAGATTGAGGCTCGCACCTTTTCACTGTACTCGGATTCTACAAACAGTGGACCTCTACATCAGATTTAAAGGATACCTTGGAAGCGTTAGCAAGTTAGTTCTCACCGGGTAGGCCGTCTGGTAGGCGAACGATAACCAGCAGGGCGTAACGGCCCCCAAACCAACTTGGATGCTCTGACGGCTGCCCACCACCCTGACCGCTCCCCCTTACCGAAGCGGATCTTACGTCAGCAAGCTACGGCCGAGCCCAAGCCGCGCACCCCGCCTGCTCTACTGGCCGCCGAACTCCTGCGAGGTCGCCGTTCCGTCGCCGTCGAAGTCCGCTTTCAGCGCCGGGTAATGGCCTGGGGAGATGAAGTTCCAAAAGTCCGCGCCCCCGTTCCAGGTGGCGTAAATGCCGGTGTAGCCTATCGGCGACTGCAGTTCGGCCGTGGTCTTGCCCTCGGTCCCGGCGGACGGCCCAAAGCCCACAGCCTCCGCCTGCCCCGTGGTCTGGGTGTCCCAGTAGACCGCGTTGATCGTGTCGGTGTTCTCGTTCTCGCCTATCAGTCCGCCGCTGATCTCACCGAACACCCCGCCCACGGCATAGCTCGTGCTGACCGGGCCGTTGTTCCAGCCCACGAGGCCGCCAACCCGGATCATGCCGCGCACGTTGCCCGTGGCGTAACTTGCCACTATAGACCCGGCGTCCTCGCTCAACAGGTTCTCGCCCACAAGCCCGCCGGTATCCCTCTCGCCCGACACGTCGCCCTGAGCGTAGCTGCCGCTGATCTTGCCCTGATTCTCGCCCACCAGCCCGCCAACGTCGTCCGAGCCCAAGACCTCGCTCGATGAGTAGCTCGAACTAATGGTCCCGGCATTGTTGTTGTCTCCAACCAGACCGCCAACTCGATGGGCTGCGGACACTCTGCCAGTGGCGTAGCTCACGGTGACCGGCCCGTTGTTCTTCCCGACGAGGCCGCCAATATCGTCCTCTCCGGTCACGGGGCTGTTGGCGTAACTCCCGTTGATCTTGCCGTCGTTCCAGCCAGCCAGTCCGCCCGCGCCGATGTCTCCGGACACCATGCCCTCGGCGTAACTCGCAACAATTTCGCCGTTGTTGCGGTTGATCCCAACCAGCCCGCCGATACGATGTCGGCCGGTTACCTTGGCCTCGCTGTAGCTGTTGGTTATCGGCCTGTAGTTGACGCCAGCCAGCCCGCCAATGTCGTCTCCCTGACCGGCTACGACGCCCGTGGCGTAACTTCCCGTGATGGGACCCTGGTTGAGGCCCACCAGCCCGCCAACCAGGTCGTTGCCGGCTACGTCGCCCGTGGCGTAGCTGCCGCTGACTTCACCGAAGCTGAGGGCCGCCAGCCCGCCGGCGACCCTGCCCGAGCAGGACACGTTGCCCGTGGCGTAGCTGTCCCGTATCTCCCCATAGTTGACGGCGACCAGACCGCCGGCAATGTTGACCACACCGCTCACGACCGCATCGGCGTAGCTGCCGCTGATTGAACCCGCGTTAATCGAGACCATTCCGCCCGCGTCCCTGACCCTGCCTTCGACCTCACCGGTGACGTAGCTGTCTACTATGGCGCCGTTGTTCGTTCCGGCCATCACGCCCAGAGTGTTCGATCCCTTTATGTTCGCATTCACTACGCCGAGGCCGCGAATCTCGCCGTTACTCTCACCGAACAGCCCGACGTGGTTGTCCTCGGGGCGGTCTATGAACAGGTTGGCTATGGTGTTGCCGCCGCCGTCGAACGTCCCAAGGAACGGCTCGGCGTGGCTGCCGATGGGTATCCAGCCGCTTCCCTGAGTCCACTCGGAGTTGACCGCGCCTAATGCGTAACTTGCGCCGGCGGCGAAGTCCAGGCTGCGGGTCAGCTCGTAGCCCGCGCAGCCGCCGGCGGGGCAGCCCATTCCCTCGGCCGCGTCCGGGAACGCCGCGGCGTAGTCGTCGGCGTTTTCGGAGTCGTCCGCCTCGCCGTCGCCGTCCAGGTCCCAGCGGATAGCGTTCAGCTGTCCCAGCCTGGACATCTCGATAAGCCCGTCGTCGTCCACGTCGTAATCGAGCGACTCTGTGCCGGCGCAGCCCACGCCCGCCAAAGAGGCCAGCATTGCCAACGCCGCGACCAAGAATATGAGACCAGTTCGCTTCATGTTCGGCTCTCTTTATTAGTTACCGCGCGGGCCGGGCCGCTTCCGATGGGTTCCCTGATTCCGCAGTTCACTTTAACCCATGCGTTTAGCATTGGAAAGCGTCCGCCTTCACCGCTGCGATCCGGTCAGTAGACTATCGCGACCGCAACGGCCGTCGCCGCCATTACGGCCAGGGCCGCGGCCGTCAGGGCGGCGCTCTCGATCCCCACCGCTGCGACGTATAGAAGCGGGAAGTCGACCGCCACGGCCGCCAGCGCCGCCTGGCGCAAAACGGCTCTGTCAATGCGCTTCACTTCGCCTCCCAGGGCCTGGTCAGGAGCAGAGCCTGTACGCCCACCAGGAACGCGATGCCCAGGCAGTACGGAATCGCGCGCCGCATGACGCTGCCCTCCTGGCCGGACAGTCCGACGACGGCCGTGCCCACGAGCACCTTGGCAGGCGCGATGGCCGACCCCAAGGAGCCGCCGATGGATTGTACACTGGCTACGGTAACGGCGTTGACCCCCAGGGCCGCGGCCGCTTCGATCTGGAGCGCGCCGAACATGACGTTCGAGTTGGTGTTGCTGCCCGTCATGAAAGAGCCGAGCACCCCAATGTACGGAGAGAACAGGGGGAAGCTCCAGCCCGCGCCGCTGGCTATGGTCCTGCCCAGCAGGACGGTCATGCCCGTGTCCGTCATTACGAGGGCCATCATGAGCATCATGGCGATTCCCATCGTTGCCGGCGCGCACTGATTGTACGTCAGCCTCGCGGCGCTCATTCCGGTTCCGGACCTCCACCGACCGGCAAACACGTTCACCAGATACGCGACGATCAGGGAGATCAGGATGAGCGGGGCCGGGTGCCTCAGAAGCGATATTCTGGCGTAATCCTCGCGGCCCTCGACCTGGAAGCCCAGGGCCGTCTCCGCAGCCGGGTAGTCCAGCCCCCATTGCAGGCCCGCGCCGAGTTCCCTTATGCCCGGTATCTGCGTCAGCACGCTGAGGAGCAGAATCAGGTAGTAAGGGAGAAACGCGAGGTGGAAGCCGGGGCCCGCGCCCGCTCGCTCCTGCCGCCGCGCCGACGTCGGGCCTTCGGCCTTCTCTTCGGACGCGTCCAGGGCCGCGGCGGCCTCCGGATCCGGCTGCTGCGCCGCGCTTCTGTAAAGGGCCAGCGTCCGGCCAAGCAGCCACACCGCGGCGCAGCCCACAAGCCCCGATACGATGGAGGCGATCTGAGGAGCGCCTATGACCGCCATGAGCCACGTGCAAAATCCCATGGCCGCGCCGACCGTCAGGATGAGCGGCGCGCCCCGCCGTACAGAAGACATGCCTCCCTGGATGTGGGCCACGGCGAAGCCCGAAGCCACGATGGGCAGGATGAAGAGCAAGGCCATGTGCGGGCCTATCTGTTCCCCCGGGATGCCGGTAACCAGCTGGATGGTGTAGTACGACGACCCCAAAGAGCCGAAGGACACCGCCCAGGCGTGTCCCACGAGAACGATGGCCGCAGCCCTGGCCGGCTTGAAGCCCGCGAAGACCAGGAGAGGAGCCGCCACGGCCACCGGAACGCCGAAGCCCGACACTCCCTGCATGAAGCCGGAGAACGCCCAGCCGACCATGAGCGCGAGCACCAGCGGCTCCCGCGCCAGGCGCGTCATCGTCGACCCGATGATCGTGATCCCCCCGAGTTGGTCGATGACGTTGTACAACAGCACTGACGTCCAAACGATGGACAGGACGAACAGGCTGAGGCTGAGGCCCTTGGCGCTTCCGATTCCCAGCAGGGCCGTGTCTGCTCCAAAGAAGAGGAAGGCTGCCGACGCGGCGATCAGCCAGGCCACCGCTCCGGCCTTCGGAGCGCTCCACTTGAGCGCCAGGATAGCCGCCATCAACGCCAGGATCGGCAGAAATGCCAGTCCGACGTTGACCAAGCTGAGTTCCGGTCCGTCTGTCACCGCGGGTCCTCCTCCACCGCCCCTATCCTCGCCCTCACGTCGCCGCTGCGCCCCCCGTAGAGGCAAGCGCAACCCGTTTCTGTGACCAAACTATCATCTTCTACTGAAGGCCGGAGACTTCCCGCACGCGGCAGGCGGAAGGGGCATCCGCTGGCATCCGGGCGGCCAGTTCTCCGACCACAGTCTATGGCTTCCTGTTGGGTTTCAAAAGGCCCGCGCCAACGATTATCGGAAAGACGAACGGGCAACCATTGGCTTTGTCCTCCAACCTCATCCGCCCCGGCAGCGATGCCCCAATGGGCGTTCGAGCCAGCAGACGGAACCCCCTTTTCGACCGACAGAACTTCTATGAGCGTCAACTCTCGCCAAGCCACCCGTCAATGTCCAACCCGGCGTGCTGACAAGCGCGCAGCACAATCTCCGCCGCGGCCCTGGCGTCCTCCAGGGCGTCGTGATGGCGGAACGTGATACCCAGATCCCCCGCGATGCCGGCCAAACTCCATCCCCTGCGCCTATACCGCTCCGGCCAGGTCCGCCGGGCAATTGCCGAACTGTCCAGCCAGGTTACCCGGAGCGGGGCAAATCCATAACGCCCCATCGCCCCGTCCAACGCCATCCGGTCGAAACCCGTATGGCTCACCAGCACGGTCTCTTCCAATATGCGGCGCAGCCTAGGCTCAACTTGAGGGAACGTCTCGCTGTCCTCGATCTTCTCCTGGTCGATCCCGTGAAGCCGCACGTTGAAGCCATTGAACACCGATTCCGGGTTCACCAGGAGTGACAGTTTCCCTTTGATTTGTCCGCCGCGAACGTGGACAATCCCAATCTGGCAGATACTGGAAGGATCTGCGTTTGCGGTTTCAACGTCTATCGCATTGAACGTAAGATTGCCCACGGCTCTCCCATATCGCCAGAAATCTGCTACCGGCCCGCGCGATCAAATTCTGTCCGCAAATACCCATAACCACAAGGCCGGCGCTTATGCCTCGGGGAACCGGCGCTGCCAACGGAGGATGCAAATATGTCAGGTAACACGGTCAGAGCCGACTACACCCGCAAATTCTGGGCCAAGGCTCAGCCATACCGCCAGCGGGGGCCTGAGCGCATCCACCTGCTGGAGTGTCACCTGGCCGACGTAGGCGCCTGCTTCGAGGCCCTGCTGAACCAGCCCACAATCCGCCAGCGGCTGGCGCGCTCCGGCGGCCGCGACGACCTGCACGACGCCACGGCCGCGCGCCTCGCCCTCTTCGCCGCCATGCACGACGTCGGCAAAGTCAACATAGGCTTCCAGACCCAAGTATGGCTAAACGACGACTTTCCAGACGGAATGCGCGGCCCGGGCCCCGCCGGACACTACCGAGAACTGACCCCGGTGTTGACGGGCCACGACCGCGCGACCACGGAATGGTTTCTTGAAAGCCTGGGATGGTGGTGGGACGCTACCGACTCATGGGACGACCGTCAGGGCGAGACCATATGCGCCTTGTTCATCGCTACGCTTTCGCACCACGGTCAGCCCTTGCAGTTGGAAGGGGGGCTATCCTCCAATTCAAGGCTCTGGAGCAACTACCGCAACTTGCGACCTCGAGAACACGTCCGCCGCATCGGAGAACTCGCCCGCCAGTGGTTCCCAAGAGCTTTCACCGACCGCGCGCCGCCCCTGCCGTCGTCTCCGGAGTTTCAGCACCACTTCCTCGGCCTGTGCACCCTGGCAGACTGGATCGGCTCGAACGAAAAATGGTTCCCCTTCTGCGATGAGCCTCGCGACGACTACATAGCCGAGGCGCGGCAACGGGCCAGGGACGCGGTCGCCAAAATCGGCCTGAACCTGGAAAAACAGCGAGACGTATTGGCCAACGGGTTGCCAGACTTTCCCGCCCTCTTCGGTTTCACCCCCAACGCCATCCAGCAGGCCGCGACCGAAACCCCCCTCCATGAACCGCTGGTCATCATCGAGTCCGAAACCGGCTCCGGCAAGACCGAGGCCGCCCTGTCGCGGTTCGCCCGCATGTACGACGCAAGACTGGTGGACGGCCTCTACTTCGCCCTACCTACCCGCGCCGCCGCCAGCCAACTCCACACAAGGGTAACTAGCTTCGTGAAGCGCATGTTCCCTGCTGACCAGCGGCCCGAGCCTGTGCTGGCCGTGCCGGGCTACGTCAAGGCCGGGGACATCAGCGGACGTCACCTGCAAGACTACGAGGTCGGGTGGGACGACGGTCCCGACGACGCCACCTGCAGCCGCCGCTGGGCCGCCGAAAGCTCGAAGCGCTACCTCGCAGCGCAAATAGCCGTCGGAACCGTCGACCAGGCAATGATGGCAGCCCTCAAAGTGAAACACGCCCACATGCGCGCCGCCTGCCTGTCCCGCAACCTGCTGGTGGTCGACGAAGTACACGCATCCGACGCCCACATGCGCCGCATCATCAAGGCCCTGCTGGATGCCCACCTCGGCGCAGGCGGCTACGCCCTGCTCATGTCCGCCACCCTCGGCTCGGTAGCACGGCGGCAGTGGCTGGCCGCCGCACGTTTGAATCCCAACGATGCACCGCAGCTAGACGAAGCCATCCAATCCCCATACCCGGCCGTCAGCGTCAGAGCCACAAACGGAGAGAGCGTCTCCGCCGCGGGCGAAAACCGACAGCGGAAGAACGTAAACATCTCCGCCCAGCCGATTATCCACGACTCCGACAGGATCGCGGCTCTGGCGCTGCAGGCAGCCCGGGCCGGGGCCAGGACCCTGGTCATCCGCAACACCGTCAGCAACGCCATCAGTACGCAGAAGTCCCTCGAACAGGCCGCCGGAGATGACAATCGCCTGTTGTTCTCGCTCAACGGAATGGCCGCGCCGCATCACAGCCGGTTCGCCGCAGACGACCGCCGCGCACTCGACGACGAGGTGGAAAAACGGCTCGGCAAGGACGCCCCACCCGGGGCCCTCATAGTGGTGGGAACCCAGACACTGGAACAGTCCCTGGACATAGACGCCGACCTGCTGATAACCGACCTCTGCCCCGTGGACGTGCTGCTGCAACGCATCGGACGACTGCACCGACACCAAAGAGACAGCAGGCCCGCGGGCTACGAGACCCCCGCCTGCATCGTGCTCACGCCGAACTCTCAAGACCTCTCGCCCCTGCTGCAAAGCAGCCGCGCCACCGGCCTCGGCCCCAAAGGCCACGTCTACAAGGATCTGCGCGTCCTCCAAGCCACACGGCGGCTGATAGCCAAATTCCCACAGTGGGACATCCCAGGAATGAACCGGAAGCTAGTGGAAGAGGCCACTCACCCCGACAGACTGGAGGCCATCGTTCAGGAAATGGGCGAAGACTGGCAAGGCCACGCAAACGACGTCACGGGCGAGGATCTGGCCGATGGACTGACCGCCGCTAGCGCCGTTATCCGCCGCGACAAGTCCTTCTTCACCGACAACGACGACATACTGTTCCCCTCCGACGAGGAGCGCATCCGCACCCGCCTGGGCGAAGAGGGCATCGAGGTCAAGTTCGACTCGCCGCGCCCCAGCCCCTTCGGCCTGTCGCCATTCATCGAGGCTATGACGATACCCGCACATCTGCTTCGGGGAGTCGCTGCCGAAGACACGGTCACGACGGATCCCATCAAAAACGGTTTCACCTTCACAGTCAGCGACCGCGCCTTCCTATACGACCGCCATGGCCTACGCCGGCTTACTCCTCCCGGCGTAGGCCCGTCGTCTATCCCCGCGTGTGCGGGGGAACCTCGCGCTCGCGCGCATGGCATGTTAGCGTAACAGGGCCTATCCCCACGGTAGTGGGGGAATCCTTAGAACGATCCGACCCAGAGACTTGATTAAGGAAGGGGTTTCCCTGTACCATACATAAGTGTTATGCTAATATCAGCCGAGCAAGACCAAAAAAACAGCAGCTTCCTGAAGATATGAGAGATCCATGGGCAACCTTACATTCACCACGATAGACGTGGAAACTGCAAACGCTAACCCTTCCAGCATCTGCCAGATTGGGATTGTCCAGATTCGCGGCGGGCAAGGCAAAGGAAAACAGTCAGTCTTGGTGAACCCAGAGGCGGCGTTCAATCTGGGCTTGTGCCGGGAGGAGTGACAACCGGCTTGGCCCTACCTCAGAGAAAAAGATACAGTCACAAAGCTCGGTTCTTCCTAACCCATCCATCACTGGTGGAGACGAGACTCCAGTGCATAATCTCCTCACAGATCCCCTGATACGATTCGACCAGTCCGAGGGCAGGCGCGTTGATGCGTCCCTGCCCGAAGTTTACGCCGCGCTGATGGCCGACGAGGTTGAAGCGTTTCCTGCCCTGCGCCCCCACCAGCGACACGCCTGGCACGCCTGTCTGGCCCTTATGGGCACGATGGCCATCCACCGGGCCGGCCTCGAGGAACCGCCCACGACCTCCAGGGAATGGGCCGACCTCCTCCGCGGCCTCACCATAAAGGATTTCCCTGGCGACGAGCCGTGGGAGTTGGTGGTGGACGACATCACGAGGCCCGCCTTCATGCAGCCGCCCGCCTCCTCCAAGGACCGCAAGAAGGACTACAAAAACAGGGTAGAAACCCCCGACGAACTGGATATGCTGGTCACGTCCAAGAACCACGACCTTAAATCGGCAGTGGCCGCCCAGTCCCACAACGACGACTGGATGTTCGCCCTGATTACCCTGCAAACCATGGAAGGGTTCGGTGGAGCCGGGAATTACGGCGTCTCCCGCATGAACGGCGGCCTCGGCAACCGCCCCGCGTTTTCTCTTGCGCCCTCCCGTGGAGGTACCGGTGCCCACGTCCAGCGCGATATCAAGGCGCTGCTGGAACTCCGACCGAAAATCCTGGACGAAAACCCACACTACCCGGACAACGGCGGCGCAACTCTGCTATGGACGTTGCCGTGGGATGGAACAAAGAACGAGTTCCTGCAGCCGAATAATCTCGACCCCCTATACGTCGAGGTCTGCCGCCGCATACGACTGCGTACCGGAGACAACCGAACACTCTACGGAATCCGCACCAGTTCCAAAGCGGCCCGGATGGACGGAAAGCACCTTAAAGGCCGCACCGGAGACCCTTGGACGCCCACCAACGGTAAAAGAGATGGCTTGCCGTTAACCCTGAGCGCCGGCGGTTTCACGTACAAGCGGATTGCCGATTACCTGACCTCGGCCGATTGGATTCATCCCGCCTTGCTCAAGCCAACCAAGACCGAGCAGGGTGACACCGAACCTATGCGACTGGTGGCCCGAGCGATGGTGCGCGGACAGGGCAAGACGGAAGGCTACTACGAGCGCACCATACCGGTCAGAAACAAACTGAAATTAGCGATGCTGGGGCGCAATTCCAGTGACTTGGACGACTTGGGCGCCATCGCCAAGGCAAGAATAGGTGACGTCGGTATAGTCCAGCGCATATTAAGCCATGCCATTCAGGTTTTCGCCGCCCGGGGCGACGCCGAGAACACCAGCCCCGAACACCGGGAGCGCGCCCGCAAATGGCTGAATCGGCTGGACGAAATCGTGGACAACACCTTTTTCGACAACCTTCAGGACGAATTCGAGGCCCCGGAGAGTCAGCGGCAGGGCATCCGCGACCGATGGCTGCTTGACGATAAGGACAAAAGCGGCGTAGTGAACCACGCCCGCGCCTTGCTTCGTGATGCCACGGACTCGCTGCCCTGTCCGGCCATATACCGGTACAAGGCGCGAGTCAATGCCGAAGGGCTGTTCGGTGGGCGGTTGCGCGGGCCGAAGGGTTTGCCGGATCTGTTTCCAGAAAGTAATGAGGAGGTCAAAGAGTGACCACTACGGAATTTGCACAATCGCCCGACGCTCAGGAACAGCGCGGGCGGCCGCAATCTTGGGGTGATACAACGGTGAGCTTGGCTCGTAGCATAGCTCGGCTTGCCGACCATGGCCGCGGCGACTTGGCCGAGTTGCGGCGGATGGACCCCGACGAGCCAGACGCGGCGGCCTTCTGGCGGCTGTTGGCGCACTACAAACTGCTGGGCAACCCCGTCATCGAAAACAAGTGGGCACTCATCCTACACGGCATCGCGCTGATGACGCCGACAACCGGCGGAGACGGCGATAGGCCTACCGCCCACGATGGTTCTGTTCCTGTGGGACAGGCGCTGTTCCTGGGCGGTGAGCAACAACGGGGCGAAAGAGGCTTCTACAGCGAGTCGCGGCTCAACCGGCTGTTGACCGCCCGGGGTCCGATGCTGAGAACCCTGCTGGCCCGCATGTTCAGGATGCTCGCCGCATCCGGGGCGTCTTTCAACTGGCGCGAGATGGCCCAATACATTTTGAACGAGGGTTACAACGAAGACGCGGCCGAACAGGGCCGCCGCCACATCGCCCGTAAATATTACGAAGCGAAGCGGCGCAGCTCACAACAATCGGAAGCTCAAGGAGAATAACCATGACAACCCCAAGATTCCTGCAAATCCACACCCTGCACTCCTACCCTGCCGCGCTGCTGAACCGCGACGACAGCGGCCTGGCCAAGAGGATGCCATTCGGCGACGCGGTCCGAACCCGCATCTCGTCCCAGTGCCTCAAGCGGCACTGGCGCACCGCCCAGGATGACTTCGCCATCCACAGCATCAAGGGCAGCACGAAGGCCATCAGGTCGCGCAACATCGTTGATCGGATGGTAATGCAGCCGCTCAACGACAAGAACGGCACTAGCGACGACGTGCTGGACGCGGTGGAAAAAGCCTTCAACGTAGGTGTCTACGGAAGCAGCGGTGAGAGCAAGAGCGGACGGCAGCCCCTGCTCCTGGGTTTGCCTGAAGTGGAGCACTTGCAGCAGCGAGCCGCAGAAATCTGCGCCGCCCATCCCAACGACGCCAAGGCCGCCGGCGAGGCCGCGGATGCTCTGTTCAAAACCCGGCGCGGCGAGGGCAACAACTTCCGGGCCCTGCTCGATTCGGCCCGCCTGCCCGCCGGACTGGAGGGCGCCCTGTTCGGGCGCATGATCACGTCAGACCCCGGCGCAAACATCGAGGCCGCCATACACGTCGCCCACGCCTTCACAGTGCACCGCGAGGAGAGCGAAAGCGACTACTTCTCCGTCGTGGATGACCTGCAAGGCGACGAAGAAGACGCCGGGGCCGCACACATAGGCGACATGGAGCTGACCGCAGGACTGTTCTACGGATACGTGGTGGTCGACGTTCCGGGGCTGGTCTCCAACCTAGAGGGCTGCAAGGCCGAGGAATGGGACGGGGAGAACACGGACCGGGAACTCGCCGCCAAGGTCGTCGAACACCTGACACACCTCATCGCCACCGTGTCCCCCGGCGCCAAGCTCGGCTCCACCGCGCCCTACGGGCGGGCTAGGTTCATGCTGATTGAAGCCGGTTCCAGCCAGCCGTACAGCCTTGCCGACGCCTTTCGCAGGCCAGTCCCGGCGCAGATTGAGGATGCCCTCGATGCGCTGGGCAAAGAGATGGGGAATCAAGACGCCTGTTACGGGATGAAAGGGTCCCGACGGGTGATGTCCGTGGAAGACTGCGAAATCCCCAACGCGGAACGCCTCTGCCTCGACGACCTCGCAGTATGGGCGGCTGACGCCATCCGCAACGCCAAGGTGTAACCATGGCCAGGCACTTGATAATCAATCTGGAATCTCCGTTCATGGCCTTCGGCGGAGAGACCATCGACAATCTGGGCGTCATACGACCCTTTCCCGCGGCGTCGATGATCACCGGACTGCTCGCAAATGCGCTGGGATGGCGGCGTGTCGACCGGCAACGCCACCAAGACCTGCAGGACCAGATGGTCTTCGCCGCCCGCATCGACCGGGAACCCCACGGGGGCCTCAGCACGCGAGACTTCCAGACCGCACAACTGGCCGCCAAGGACAAGGGTTGGACCACCAGAGGCGCGCCAGAGGAACGGGCAGGAGGAGCCAACACCTATAATGCCCCACACCTGCGTTACCGCGACTACTACGCCGACATGCGCGTGACCGTCGCCCTCCGACTGGAGCCGATAGACGGGGGGCTAACACTGGACAGGCTGGCCGAAGCCCTGCAAGAACCGGCGCGTCCCCTGTTCATCGGACGCAAGCCTTGTCTGCCCTCCAGCCGGCTGTTCGCCAGGTTCAGGGATGGAGATACGTCGCTGGCCGCGCTCCTGGCGCATCCCCTGCGGGATGAGAAGCCCAGTCGCGACCCAGTGAGGACCCTATGGCCCGCCGAGGAAGGCTCACCGGAGATTGAAGCCAGCCGCACCTACATGCTCACCGACCAGCGCAACTGGATCTCCGGTCTTCATGGAGGCGGCCGGTGGGTATGCCAAGGCGCTATCGACCGGGATAAGTTCGCCTCCGACGTAGAAGCCGCATCTCCGGAGAAGGAAGAGCAGACATGACCATGGCAACCGACGCCGCCCCGGAAACGGCCGCCCTGCAAATGGTCCGCGCCGAGGTCGACGTGCGCCAGTTTCAACGTTGGATGGGGATGAGACGTCTGCAAGACCCCGACCACGCGATGCACTGCTTGTTGACCGAGTGCTTCGGGAACCTGGCGCCTAAGCCGTTCCGCTTGATAACCCCCCGCGGCGCGTCGACCGGATGCCTCTACGGGTATGGGCAGGCGGATGCCGACGCCCTGCGAGAGTCTGTCGCCATCTGCGCCGACCCGCTCCAAGCCCGAATCATCCCCGGCTCGACCATCGACAGCAAGGTGATGCCCCGCCAGTTGGCGGCGGGTAAACGCCTCGGATTCGAGGTACGCATCCGGCCCATCGTGCGCCGTACCCGCAACGCCAAAGACCGACCCAGGAAAGAGTGTGACGCCTTCCTCTACGAGGCCATCCAATACCCGGAAAAGGGCGGTATGAAACGGAGCCGGGAAGAGGTATACGCCAAGTGGCTATCCGGGCGGCTTGACCGCAAGGGCGCAGCAATACTTGATTTCGAGAAGACCACGCTGGTGTCCTTCCAGCGCACACGCGCTTTCCGCAAGCTGCACGCCCTCCGCCACAGCCAAGGCCCCGACGCAGTGATGCGGGGTGTCCTGACCATCACGGACTCCGCAGCATTCGATGGCCTGCTCGCCCAGGGCATCGGCCGCCACCGAGCCTACGGCTACGGGATGCTGCTCTTGCGTCCGGCACGCGCGTGAGGTCTCTCCTGCACCTTAACAACTGAATAATTCATCCCGATTCCCCGCAAACGCGGGGACAGACCGCACACAGAAGCTACAGCGGACAGGATTGCAGAGGTTCCCCGCACGCGCGGGGTATGGTTAGGATGGGATGCTCCCCGAAACTCGAAAATACATTCCCTTGCATACACCGGGAAGGGAGATCGTCCGATGCTGAGAGGGCGCTTAGGACTGGAGACCGCCAGGATACCCCATGCCGATCGGCACGGGCTCCTGTGGCTGTCCAGAGGCGCGCTTACCGTGCGAGACGGTACGCTGCGCTTCGAACGAAATGGAAAACCGGACGCCGGCAGCTCGTTGGAAGCAGGCGAGTACGGCATCCCGTTCCAATCCTTGTCCATGATCCTGCTAGGACCGGGATCGACGGTGAGCCACGACGCCTTGCGGTTAATGGCGCGCCACGGTACCGCGCTCGTCGCCGTAGGCGAGGACGGCGTGAGGTGCTACACCGCACCCCCGTTGATGCCTGACGCGTCGGAAATTGCACGGAAGCAGATGCAGGCATGGGCCGATGCCGATGGAAGCCATATCACCATAGCCAGGAAGATGTATGCCATGAGGTTGGGCGAAGTGCTGCCCCAGCAGAATCTCCCGGCGCTGCGCGGCGTCGAAGGCGCACGCATGAAGCGGACCTACAAGACTCTGGCCCAACGCTACGGCATTCCATGGAAGGGGCGCCGATACGACCGAAACGACCCGACGTGGGCGGACATCCCAAATCAGGCCATCAACCACGCCTCGGTGGCCGTCACTTCGGCCGCTGTAATTGCCGTCACCGCGGTCGGCGCAATCCCACAGCTGGGCTTCATACACGAAATCAGCGGAGAGGCTTTTCCCCTCGACGTGGCCGACCTGTTCCGGGACACCATCCTGCTGCCCGCAGCCTTCCAGTCGGCCAGGGCCGTGATGGACAACCCCGCGCTGAACGTCGAGCGGCACACCAGGCGCACCACCGGGGAATTGCTACGCACCAAGCACGTGATTCCCAGGATGATCGACCGCATCAAGACCCTCTTCGCCGATGTGGTTATCCCCGATGATGGGCGGAAAGCCCCTCCCCGAGAGTAAGGCGAAGATGAGGAACAGGACATGACCGTGGTCGTTACCGTCAACGTGGCCGCCCGCTATCGGGGATTCCTGACCTCGACGATGCTGGAAATAGCGCCCGGAGTGTACACCGCACCGCAAATGACCGATGGGATACGAGAAAGAATCTGGGATGTTCTGGCCCGGTGGTATTACGAACTCCGCCAAGGCTCGATAGTGATGACCTGGCGGGACTCTGAAGCCGTAGGCGAGCAGCGAATCCTCACCCTGGGAGAAGCCCCAAAAGACATCGTAGATGCCGACGGCGTGTACCTCGTAAAGTACCGCTGACCACCTCAAAAGCGGCGACAAATAGTGTAAAGTCCCAAGGGGCTCCCCCGCACGCGCGGGGATAGACCCCACCCGACCTTCTGGCAGTGTTCTATAGGGCGGGCTCCCCCGCACGCGCGGGGATAGACCGTGATTGAGCTGCAGCGGCGTAGTGGGAAGGGGGGCTCCCCCGCACGCGCGGGGATAGACCTTCTCCCCCCAGAAGATTTCCAGCCCTGCGATCGGCTCCCCCGCACGCGCGGGGATAGACCCAGGTCGAGCATGGCGACACTCATGTTGATAGAGGCTCCCCCGCACGCGCGGGGATAGACCCTGCCAGCAATGCGGACTCGCGAGCGGCCCCGAGGCTCCCCCGCACGCGCGGGGATAGACCGCGTCCACCACGCGTTGCGCCTCTTCCCACTTGGGCTCCCCCGCACGCGCGGGGATAGACCTGCTCACGTGGTTGGCCGTATTGTAATCTGCGAGGCTCCCCCGCACGCGCGGGGATAGACCCATGGTTTCACACTACACCCGACAGGTGAACGCGGCTCCCCCGCACGCGCGGGGATAGACCGCCGTCAGGGAAGTAACCGCCAAAGCCGAACGCGGCTCCCCCGCACGCGCGGGGATAGACCGCGATGGTGTTGGATAGTCGATTGCTGAGCGTTGGCTCCCCCGCACGCGCGGGGATAGACCGGTTGAGGGGCTGGGCAGGGCAGGCGGGCAGGGCAGGACGGGCTCCCCCGCACGCGCGGGGATAGACCTCGCGCCCATTGGCGCGGTGAGACGTTCCTGGAGGCTCCCCCGCACGCGCGGGGATAGACCGTTGCCGCGCGCGTACGCGGAGGATGAGTTTTTGGCTCCCCCGCACGCGCGGGGATAGACCTGCGGTCCGACCATGCCCGCCGTCTGCCAGCCCGGCTCCCCCGCACGCGCGGGGATAGACCTCGCAATCGCCGCCGCGCCCGCCAGAATCGCAGGGCTCCCCCGCACGCGCGGGGATAGACCGCTGTTCCTTGTAGGCGGGGCTACCGACCGCGCGGCTCCCCCGCACGCGCGGGGATAGACCCGAAGCGGCAACCGAGCGGGCGAATCTCACCGCGGCTCCCCCGCACGCGCGGGGATAGACCCCGGGAGCGAGCGGCTGCGCGATATCGGGGGGAGGCTCCCCCGCACGCGCGGGGATAGACCCGACCTGCGATCCGGCAATGCAAATCCCCAATGGGCTCCCCCGCACGCGCGGGGATAGACCGTGAACAGAGGATGCTGAACGACCTCAACAGCGGGCTCCCCCGCACGCGCGGGGATAGACCCACCTTTGCGCCCGGATAAACGTCCATGAATTCGGCTCCCCCGCACGCGCGGGGATAGACCTCCCGCCGCTCGGCCTCGATGGCGTCCGCGTCAGGCTCCCCCGCACGCGCGGGGATAGACCCGTTCATCGTGGAGAACGCTAGCGCCATATCCGGGCTCCCCCGCACGCGCGGGGATAGACCCTACCCTGTGGTCTGGGACGCGCGGCTTGTCAAGGCTCCCCCGCACGCGCGGGGATAGACCCCGAGACCGCCAGATAGGCGGCTCACAGCACAGGGCTCCCCCGCACGCGCGGGGATAGACCGGATGGACAGATTCATGGATGATGACAGAGACGGGCTCCCCCGCACGCGCGGGGATAGACCCGAAACGGCTCTGTGTGGGCAATGCGGTCTATCGGCTCCCCCGCACGCGCGGGGATAGACCCGCCTAGCAGCTGCATCCAGTACGCGGCGTGCCGGCTCCCCCGCACGCGCGGGGATAGACCGTTTCCCGAGACACTTGCGGACGTATGCAACTGGGCTCCCCCGCACGCGCGGGGATAGACCGAAGGCGGGGAAGAGGCGTTAAATGTAATTCAAGGCTCCCCCGCACGCGCGGGGATAGACCCGTTCCTATGTCCGGCAGCCCGCACACAGGCCCGGCTCCCCCGCACGCGCGGGGATAGACCGCGCGGCGATACCGTAAAGGTGACAGTCTTTCAGGCTCCCCCGCACGCGCGGGGATAGACCTTATGGACTAGGGCAGGGTGGGCGGCCCCGATCGGCTCCCCCGCACGCGCGGGGATAGACCCAGAGTAGTCAGGGCTGGAAGTGACGACCGCGAGGCTCCCCCGCACGCGCGGGGATAGACCCACTACGGGAAGATCAGGAACGCAAGGCGCAAAGGCTCCCCCGCACGCGCGGGGATAGACCGTCGGTAGATGACGAGTCGTTAGTTCCCAACCCGGCTCCCCCGCACGCGCGGGGATAGACCCGTACTGGCAACCGCTAGACGCTCAAGCAGACCGGCTCCCCCGCACGCGCGGGGATAGACCAAACGCTTTCCCCGACGCGTACTTCAGAAATCGGGCTCCCCCGCACGCGCGGGGATAGACCCTGTGGAAACGCGTCATTGGTATGGACGGCTGGGGCTCCCCCGCACGCGCGGGGATAGACCGCATCGGGGAGCGCTTCCGGTTGACGTATGACTGGCTCCCCCGCACGCGCGGGGATAGACCCAGCCGCCAGAGAGAGATGCAATCGATACAGGTGGCTCCCCCGCACGCGCGGGGATAGACCGTGTCCCAGTCCCATACGAACGAACGAACCAGAGGCTCCCCCGCACGCGCGGGGATAGACGCAGGCTGTTATTGACCGGCTAGCGATGATGAAGGCTCCCCCGCACGCGCGGGGATAGACCGTTCGGGTCTATCTCGTACATACGGCGCTCCCCGGCTCCCCCGCACGCGCGGGGATAGACCTCGTTCTACCGCGGTCGTGCTCGGCTTCCGAGAGGCTCCCCCGCACGCGCGGGGATAGACCGTTGAGGGCAAAGATTCACCTTTACTTTAGGACGGCTCCCCCGCACGCGCGGGGATAGACCTTTGGATGTCCGCAAGTCTTGCAAGCGTTCTCAGGCTCCCCCGCACGCGCGGGGATAGACCCTCCGCCAGTCGGCGCAGCGCAAGCAGGCCATCGGCTCCCCCGCACGCGCGGGGATAGACCTCACACTTGCGGGCAGGGTGATCCGTTACATCGGGCTCCCCCGCACGCGCGGGGATAGACCGTTACCATCGAGGGCATGATGCCATATCCTGGCGGCTCCCCCGCACGCGCGGGGATAGACCCGTGCTGCTCAACGCAACAGCGCACATTCTGGCGGCTCCCCCGCACGCGCGGGGATAGACCGTATTCGGGCCGGACGCGCGTCCAGGTCACGTAGGCTCCCCCGCACGCGCGGGGATAGACCCCTCGCGGAGGTCCACCGCGAGCGCGTCCTCGCGGCTCCCCCGCACGCGCGGGGATAGACCTCCTTACGAGGGCATCCATCTGGTGGATACCTCGGCTCCCCCGCACGCGCGGGGATAGACCCAACGCTGCGGCATTGAAGAACGCAAAGGTACAGGCTCCCCCGCACGCGCGGGGATAGACCGGATGCATCGCGTGTCACGATAAACCCGTTAGAGGCTCCCCCGCACGCGCGGGGATAGACCGTTGACCGCCGAGGGCGAAGTGTTGGCGATCCTGGCTCCCCCGCACGCGCGGGGATAGACCCACCCGCCCCGTCATCGTCCGGTTTCCGTCCACGGCTCCCCCGCACGCGCGGGGATAGACCCCATATCCTTGCCGCACGCTATGGCATCCGGTAGGCTCCCCCGCACGCGCGGGGATAGACCGTCAACCGGGTCGTCCGGTATCAGAGGCGGAGGGGCTCCCCCGCACGCGCGGGGATAGACCTGATGCTTTAGCGCACAGAGTGAAGAATGATGGGGCTCCCCCGCACGCGCGGGGATAGACCCCGCGCCGCCGAAGCCGGCAAGACCGCAAAGCAGGCTCCCCCGCACGCGCGGGGATAGACCGCAACGTTGATTTTAACGCCTCTCTGTCAAACTGGCTCCCCCGCACGCGCGGGGATAGACCCGCTGTGCCGGTGTTCGCATATGGCGCCCGCCGGGCTCCCCCGCACGCGCGGGGATAGACCGGTCATCGAGGCGGCTAACGCGGCGGCGGGTGAGGCTCCCCCGCACGCGCGGGGATAGACCCGGACGGGCCATTGTGTGGATAATCGCACTAGTGGCTCCCCCGCACGCGCGGGGATAGACCCGTGGCCAGGACGGGCGATCTTCCCCGGACGTCGGCTCCCCCGCACGCGCGGGGATAGACCGTTTACCAGCGCCACCTTCGAGGACGCCAAATGGGCTCCCCCGCACGCGCGGGGATAGACCTAGAATCCGAGGACATGTTAGTGAGCATATGGCGGCTCCCCCGCACGCGCGGGGATAGACCCGGAGCGGGCAGGCAGATCAAGTGGGAAGAGGCGGCTCCCCCGCACGCGCGGGGATAGACCGTACGGCTTTGTGATTCGGGAAGTCATACGTCAGGCTCCCCCGCACGCGCGGGGATAGACCGTCTGGCCGACGTGTGGAAGCTCTGTCAGGAGAGGCTCCCCCGCACGCGCGGGGATAGACCGGGATACATGGCGGGAAGGTGACGTTGCACCCGGGCTCCCCCGCACGCGCGGGGATAGACCCCTGGCGTTCGAGTACCCGATGGCCGACGTGGAGGCTCCCCCGCACGCGCGGGGATAGACCCGTACAACGCAACTCTGTAGACGGGCGCCGTCAGGCTCCCCCGCACGCGCGGGGATAGACCCCAGTTCGCCGCGCTTGACGCTGTACTCTTCAAGGCTCCCCCGCACGCGCGGGGATAGACCTGACGGCAGCGGTTCCCTACGACTCAACTCAACGGCTCCCCCGCACGCGCGGGGATAGACCCGCCCTGTACGTTTTCGCACGCAACTCGTGACGGGCTCCCCCGCACGCGCGGGGATAGACCTCTAATGTTGTTGAAGGTGCTGTCTGGAGTGAGGGCTCCCCCGCACGCGCGGGGATAGACCCTATTCACTTTCAGTGTCCAAGAACGCCAAACAGGCTCCCCCGCACGCGCGGGGATAGACCCAGATCGCCATGAAGGGGCTGAGGGAGGAAACGGGCTCCCCCGCACGCGCGGGGATAGACCGGGACGGAGACAAGGGAGACAAGGGAGACAAGGGGCTCCCCCGCACGCGCGGGGATAGACCGTTGACGAATCTCCTGCATAGACCGCCGAAACTGGCTCCCCCGCACGCGCGGGGATAGACCCCAGGCGAAGGGTAACAAGTTGACGTTGACCGAGGCTCCCCCGCACGCGCGGGGATAGACCGTATCACCTGGAAACTCAATCACCTCGTCGCGGGGCTCCCCCGCACGCGCGGGGATAGACCCGAAAGCGCGATCCTCGCATCCAACCGGAACCAGGCTCCCCCGCACGCGCGGGGATAGACCGCTGTTCCGACAGCCGATGACCATCGCGGCATAGGCTCCCCCGCACGCGCGGGGATAGACCCGACTCGACAAGCCGAAGTTGATCTCGAAGTCCGGCTCCCCCGCACGCGCGGGGATAGACCGTCGCTGTAATCAAGCCCCGTTATCAGATAGGTGGCTCCCCCGCACGCGCGGGGATAGACCGTTTCCTATTGGGCAAGACCAAGCGGATCAAGCGGCTCCCCCGCACGCGCGGGGATAGACCTCTGGCTTTCGCCGTCCCACACGTCCACAGTTAGGCTCCCCCGCACGCGCGGGGATAGACCCACCGCGTTGGCGGCTGGGGATATGTCCGCCGCGGCTCCCCCGCACGCGCGGGGATAGACCGAACAAGGGCAATGGGACATTCGTTCCCTACACGGCTCCCCCGCACGCGCGGGGATAGACCCTAGTCACCATGACCCGCGACCACAGCGACCATGGCTCCCCCGCACGCGCGGGGATAGACCCTGGGCGCGACGCAGGACTGCTGGGGCAGATCGGGCTCCCCCGCACGCGCGGGGATAGACCGTACGGCCTCACAGTACGGCGTATCGTCCGGTAGGCTCCCCCGCACGCGCGGGGATAGACCTCTGATTCGGATTGTCCGGTTCCCATAGGTGGGGGCTCCCCCGCACGCGCGGGGATAGACCCTGTCGGAACGAAGGGTTGGCGCATCGCGGGGCGGCTCCCCCGCACGCGCGGGGATAGACCTCTGATTCGGATTGTCCGGTTCCCATAGGTGGGGGCTCCCCCGCACGCGCGGGGATAGACCGGTTTCATCGCAAGCCGCAGCGTGCAAGAAACGGGCTCCCCCGCACGCGCGGGGATAGACCCGGGCGCAACTGGGAGTCAATACGTTGGAGTATGGCTCCCCCGCACGCGCGGGGATAGACCCGGGATTAACGAGTAATCGTCCTCGCTGATATGGGCTCCCCCGCACGCGCGGGGATAGACCTCGATGATCATGCATATGCCGAAGGAGGGAAGTCGGCTCCCCCGCACGCGCGGGGATAGACCCCGCCCTTCGCCACACAGCGCACACAACCAGCCGGCTCCCCCGCACGCGCGGGGATAGACCTGCAGGGGAGGCCGAGGTAATCCTGAGAGAGACGGCTCCCCCGCACGCGCGGGGATAGACCCCTCCCAGTGGGCCGATAGGCTGTACATCTGACGGCTCCCCCGCACGCGCGGGGATAGACCCTTACCACGTCCACAACCTGCCGGTGCTCACGTGGCTCCCCCGCACGCGCGGGGATAGACCCTAACCGCTGGAGCGAGAAACGGGATGAGTACCGGCTCCCCCGCACGCGCGGGGATAGACCCGGCATCCCTACGGGCAGCACGACGACCCGCTAGGCTCCCCCGCACGCGCGGGGATAGACCCTGGACGGACTGGTTGGGAGAGAAGGGCGGTCAGGCTCCCCCGCACGCGCGGGGATAGACCGGATTACCCGATTGACGTTGAGACGCTGCGCAGGGCTCCCCCGCACGCGCGGGGATAGACCATGTGAAGTTGGACGTATTCCATGCTGCCACACGGCTCCCCCGCACGCGCGGGGATAGACCCCGGTGCCTATCGTTCCCAATGAGCGATACATCGGCTCCCCCGCACGCGCGGGGATAGACCCATTGGCATATCTACCAAAGCATCTTGTCCGCAGGCTCCCCCGCACGCGCGGGGATAGACCTTTGGGCGCAGGACGGGATTCGATGAGGGAAAGGGCTCCCCCGCACGCGCGGGGATAGACCCAGGTGGCTGGTTCGCCGATGGCGCCGGTTGCGGGCTCCCCCGCACGCGCGGGGATAGACCCTGGTAGGGCAACTTAGTAAACGAGGGTCTGAAGGCTCCCCCGCACGCGCGGGGATAGACCCCGCGTTGCTGGTCATCGAGAATCCCGCGTAGCGGCTCCCCCGCACGCGCGGGGATAGACCCTGCGTAGGGAGATCGCCCTCGACCAGGCGGCGGGCTCCCCCGCACGCGCGGGGATAGACCCGGCCTTCTCGTGCACTGCTTCGCCGGCTGCGAGGCTCCCCCGCACGCGCGGGGATAGACCCTGCCATTCGTTCAGCACCACCATGCCGCGCACGGCTCCCCCGCACGCGCGGGGATAGACCGCAGATGGGCCTGAACCTCAGCCGCCGTCATCTGGCTCCCCCGCACGCGCGGGGATAGACCCGTCAATTGTCTGAACGTTCCCAAAACGGGGGTGGCTCCCCCGCACGCGCGGGGATAGACCTTTGATGGCGTACCCTACAGTCGTGACGGCTGCGGCTCCCCCGCACGCGCGGGGATAGACCCCGGCGATGGTGGAATGCCCACGCCCGGACGCGGGCTCCCCCGCACGCGCGGGGATAGACCCCGGACGAACGCGCAGTTACAAGAACGAGCTGCGGCTCCCCCGCACGCGCGGGGATAGACCCGGCGACAACGGCAACGCCGTAGAGGCTCCCCCGCACGCGCGGGGATAGACCTCCAGCACAGTGAGTTGTTTCAGACGATACTTCGGCTCCCCCGCACGCGCGGGGATAGACCCAGCTGTGGGGCCGCCGGTGATAGCGTCAACGTGGCTCCCCCGCACGCGCGGGGATAGACCTAGACGCTTCACGCCCAACAGGGCGCCTAAGTAGGCTCCCCCGCACGCGCGGGGATAGACCGGGCTGCGACGACACCCAACTGGCCCACAACGAGGCTCCCCCGCACGCGCGGGGATAGACCGCGTGCATACGGACGGAACGATTGGACGCGGCGGGCTCCCCCGCACGCGCGGGGATAGACCCGACTATCTGACTCGCCCGCCACATAGCGACTGGGCTCCCCCGCACGCGCGGGGATAGACCCCCGACAGCATCAGAAGCATACGGGAAGAGTTCGGCTCCCCCGCACGCGCGGGGATAGACCTTAGTATTCTAGCGCAACCTCTGAAACCGCGTAGGCTCCCCCGCACGCGCGGGGATAGACCTTGGTCTTGACGGGATCAACACCGCGGTGGAATGGCTCCCCCGCACGCGCGGGGATAGACCCCCGGGCTGCTGCTCGGGTCGGCGGCTAGTGGTGGCTCCCCCGCACGCGCGGGGATAGACCGGGTGGTTATGAACGATCGCAATACACGCAGCAGGCTCCCCCGCACGCGCGGGGATAGACCGCACACGTCGATAGGCTCCCCGGTGGTGGTCACGGCTCCCCCGCACGCGCGGGGATAGACCTCACGATTGGGGCGTGTTCCAGCAATGCGAGCAGGCTCCCCCGCACGCGCGGGGATAGACCGCACGAGTTGCAGCGCGGGTTTGTGTGTCAGTGGGCTCCCCCGCACGCGCGGGGATAGACCCCGCCATGTTGTTACGAGTTTCAACGTGGCGTAGGCTCCCCCGCACGCGCGGGGATAGACCGTAAACGTGCGTTCTGTGAATCAACTTGAAAACGGCTCCCCCGCACGCGCGGGGATAGACCCCTGTCAGTCGTCCATACAGCGCACCCGGCCGGGGGCTCCCCCGCACGCGCGGGGATAGACCTGCCGCTCTCGCCGCGTTCAGCGCCCTGTTTAAGGCTCCCCCGCACGCGCGGGGATAGACCCCGCGCTGCCCCGGATCCACGCTGTGCCGGTCAGGCTCCCCCGCACGCGCGGGGATAGACCCGCTCGACCCGAACGCTATGAAGATGGAACGCAGGCTCCCCCGCACGCGCGGGGATAGACCTCCGAGTACGAATCCCGTCATGTAGATACTGCGGGCTCCCCCGCACGCGCGGGGATAGACCCCGGACGGAGCGGTATGCGGGAACCTTCGACGCGGCTCCCCCGCACGCGCGGGGATAGACCCGTCACACATGTCGTCATCGCCGCGTTCCGGCCGGCTCCCCCGCACGCGCGGGGATAGACCGGTGCCCAGAAGCGTGTTTCCGAGTACGTCCCCGGCTCCCCCGCACGCGCGGGGATAGACCGGAGGAACACAATGAGCGGTGTAATGGATCTCTGGCTCCCCCGCACGCGCGGGGATAGACCCGGGTGAGCCGTTAAGGTAACCCTACACCTTGCGGCTCCCCCGCACGCGCGGGGATAGACCGGCGCTCCCCGTCGTAGTCTGGACCGGATCCAAGGCTCCCCCGCACGCGCGGGGATAGACCCTCCGTAGCAAGACGCGAGATGACTCTGCTGAGGGCTCCCCCGCACGCGCGGGGATAGACCTTGTCTTAGTCATGGTCGTTCCCCTCGATCTCCGGCTCCCCCGCACGCGCGGGGATAGACCCGTTCCCTTGACCCGCTTGTACGCCGCCTCGTCGGCTCCCCCGCACGCGCGGGGATAGACCGGCGCAGGTCACCGCGTCCGGGTCGTCCGTCGGGGCTCCCCCGCACGCGCGGGGATAGACCGCTACATCTCTGATCCCGATGGGGGCGCTATCGGGCTCCCCCGCACGCGCGGGGATAGACCCGTCTACCATACGGGCGGCAAGGGCTTGAATCTGGCTCCCCCGCACGCGCGGGGATAGACCCGTGAAGTCACGCGGGTTGACATTGATTCCAGGGGCTCCCCCGCACGCGCGGGGATAGACCTTCGAATACAACCGACATGACATTTCAATATAAGGCTCCCCCGCACGCGCGGGGATAGACCGGCGGGTGAGTTGTTGAATCTCCCCGCGTATGGGGCTCCCCCGCACGCGCGGGGATAGACCCAACGTATATGCAGTTCCCGAAGTCATCGTGGCGGCTCCCCCGCACGCGCGGGGATAGACCCCGGAACGGGCTGGTTGCCCCACCACAGGGCAAGGCTCCCCCGCACGCGCGGGGATAGACCCCTTTCGCGGGGATGCTTGGCGTTCTTCTTCAGCAGGCTCCCCCGCACGCGCGGGGATAGACCGTACGCGGTGACGAGGGACCTGTCCATCGTGCCGGCTCCCCCGCACGCGCGGGGATAGACCCGGCGGGGATTGAACGGGCGGGCGTGCTTACGGGGCTCCCCCGCACGCGCGGGGATAGACCTACGCCCGCAAGGTTGACAAGGCATTTGGGTTTGGCTCCCCCGCACGCGCGGGGATAGACCCTTCGCACAGTAGCACTCGTAGATAACGATCAAGGCTCCCCCGCACGCGCGGGGATAGACCTGATCTCGGCGTGGAGTTCGTCCACGCGGGCTCGGCTCCCCCGCACGCGCGGGGATAGACCGCGCTTTATCCAACGTTATCCATACTTCGTCCAGGCTCCCCCGCACGCGCGGGGATAGACCGGTCGCTCGGGAACTGTGACAACGCGCTTGCAAGGCTCCCCCGCACGCGCGGGGATAGACCATTGGCAAGCGGTGACAACTGTGGTTAGTTCAGGGCTCCCCCGCACGCGCGGGGATAGACCCCAAGTCGTCCGGATTGGACGATGCCTCGATGAGGCTCCCCCGCACGCGCGGGGATAGACCGCGCGATGCGATGGCGGCGGCTGCGCGGTTCGAGGCTCCCCCGCACGCGCGGGGATAGACCGGAGCGCATCCGGCCCATGCCCACCACACTCCAGGCTCCCCCGCACGCGCGGGGATAGACCCGTGCGGGCAGGCGACCTGCTCCTGCACCCACAGGGCTCCCCCGCACGCGCGGGGATAGACCCTATACTTTCCTTTGTTGGGCATCCCCGCGCTAGGCTCCCCCGCACGCGCGGGGATAGACCCTAGCAGAGTGACGGTGGGGCTTGGATGCCCCGGGCTCCCCCGCACGCGCGGGGATAGACCCGTTTATTTCGCAATCCGCCCTTGAGGATAGCGGGCTCCCCCGCACGCGCGGGGATAGACCTGCATCTCGGTCCAAATCAGCCCATTCCGTGTAGGCTCCCCCGCACGCGCGGGGATAGACCGTAAGCGTCGGAGGCGCTCAGCGTGACCCCGCCGGCTCCCCCGCACGCGCGGGGATAGACCCGCGCTGCTCGAAATCATCGAAGCCGTATACCGGGCTCCCCCGCACGCGCGGGGATAGACCCCGCGCCACCGTTCCCATATCCTGCATCATCAGGGCTCCCCCGCACGCGCGGGGATAGACCCTGGGCTGCCGTTGTGGGGCTTCGCAAGAACCTGGCTCCCCCGCACGCGCGGGGATAGACCCAGTGGGGTGGACATTCGCACGCGGCCGATGGTGGCTCCCCCGCACGCGCGGGGATAGACCACTGCGGGTCGGGTCGGTCGGTCGTCATAGCGGGGCTCCCCCGCACGCGCGGGGATAGACCCCGCGTCGGCGGGGGCAAGTCTTGGCCTATCGAGGCTCCCCCGCACGCGCGGGGATAGACCCCAGATTTTTGGCCCACATACCGCACGTTGCGGGGCTCCCCCGCACGCGCGGGGATAGACCCTCGATTCAGAGATCACACAGATAGCCGCGGTGGGCTCCCCCGCACGCGCGGGGATAGACCCAACTCGCACAAGAGGGGGTTGCAACCGCTGCGGGCTCCCCCGCACGCGCGGGGATAGACCCGATGTTCTGAATGCTCACGCGGTTGTCACCGGGGCTCCCCCGCACGCGCGGGGATAGACCGACGAATCTTCCTACGCCCCGGCCTACGGCTGTGGCTCCCCCGCACGCGCGGGGATAGACCTCTCAGTCATGGGCATACTCCATCTTGTTCGAGGGCTCCCCCGCACGCGCGGGGATAGACCTCGCCGCCGTGCGAGTCGGTAGGCGGGCAATCGGGCTCCCCCGCACGCGCGGGGATAGACCGTCTTGAGCGTAGCCCCCACAGTGCGGAAGATTGGCTCCCCCGCACGCGCGGGGATAGACCCGGAAGTTTCGTCGGCGGACGAGCTCCCAGCGGGGCTCCCCCGCACGCGCGGGGATAGACCCCGCGCGCCTGGACGCGGCGCCGCCGGCGTATTGGCTCCCCCGCACGCGCGGGGATAGACCCATCTTCCTTCTTGCGTTGCGTGAAGAAGAAGCGGCTCCCCCGCACGCGCGGGGATAGACCCGCTCGTTGTTTGGAATGAGCGCGAATCCCTAAGGCTCCCCCGCACGCGCGGGGATAGACCCGGCTGCGAGGCCAGCAGTTGCTACGCCGTACAGGCTCCCCCGCACGCGCGGGGATAGACCGTGGGCCGCCGCCGGCGTACACGTGCAGGCCCGGGCTCCCCCGCACGCGCGGGGATAGACCAACGCGGTGACCTACTCACGCCGCATTGTACAAGGCTCCCCCGCACGCGCGGGGATAGACCTGTTGCTTCACGAATTGGCGCACCATGTGATGAGGCTCCCCCGCACGCGCGGGGATAGACCTTGCCTCGATTTGCTTCCTGATAACGTCATCGTGGCTCCCCCGCACGCGCGGGGATAGACCTGTGAGTGCGCCAACGCCGCGACGACCTGCCTGGGCTCCCCCGCACGCGCGGGGATAGACCGCGCGTGCGCAGTAACTCCCCCACCTCCTAATCGGCTCCCCCGCACGCGCGGGGATAGACCACAACAATCCCCTACGGAACGGGGCAAATCATAGGCTCCCCCGCACGCGCGGGGATAGACCGCGATACGCCGCAAGGAACGCAAAGGAAGAACGGGCTCCCCCGCACGCGCGGGGATAGACCTAGGCCCCGGACGATTAGGCTCGTACATCCCCGGGCTCCCCCGCACGCGCGGGGATAGACCTGTTTGCTTATGGATGAGCAATATGGCGGGCATGGCTCCCCCGCACGCGCGGGGATAGACCGTACCACCCGCTTGCTGGAACGCCCGCGTTGGGGGCTCCCCCGCACGCGCGGGGATAGACCCACGTCCACAGGTTCCAACGTTCACAGCGCCCAGGCTCCCCCGCACGCGCGGGGATAGACCGATCACCGGTTGAAGCCCTGCGTTATCTTGATGGGGCTCCCCCGCACGCGCGGGGATAGACCTGAGCGCGTTGAAATAGCGCACGCGCCGCGCCCGGCTCCCCCGCACGCGCGGGGATAGACCCAACCCGAACCCGAAGAACCTACGGATGCAACGGGCTCCCCCGCACGCGCGGGGATAGACCCTCCGCTTGATTTGCCCTGTCTTTCAACGTCCGGGCTCCCCCGCACGCGCGGGGATAGACCCTCCAGTTCCGACGGCAACACCGGCGCCTTCCTGGCTCCCCCGCACGCGCGGGGATAGACCCGCCGTTATAGCGTTGTCAGTGGACTCCACCTCGGCTCCCCCGCACGCGCGGGGATAGACCCCGGACGGGGGGGGCATCGTCGAGGGCCGGACGGGGCTCCCCCGCACGCGCGGGGATAGACTCTACAAGGTTCACGCTGACAAGCGGTTGATTGTGGCTCCCCCGCACGCGCGGGGATAGACTTGAGCTCGTTCTTCCCGCACGTTGGGCAGAACGGCTCCCCCGCACGCGCGGGGATAGACCCTCCGGCGGTTCCGCCATCGTGCTGGTCAACCCGGCTCCCCCGCACGCGCGGGGATAGACCGTTGCCTTGATGGGCGGATAGGTTGGCGGAAAGGGCTCCCCCGCACGCGCGGGGATAGACCGAAGGAATGCCAATTCAGTTTGAGGACGGCGCCGGCTCCCCCGCACGCGCGGGGATAGACCGTTTCCTGCCGCATATCACCGCCTGCCGAAGCAGGCTCCCCCGCACGCGCGGGGATAGACCTCCTCCACGGAGCATGGCGGCCCGCTCTCTCGCGGCTCCCCCGCACGCGCGGGGATAGACCCTTGTCGCGGCTGCCTACGAGAAGGACATAGCGCGGGCTCCCCCGCACGCGCGGGGATAGACAGTAGCAAATCGTCATCTTCGCATTCTGGTGTGAGGCTCCCCCGCACGCGCGGGGATAGACACCTGCCGTTCGAGTTCTTCCGGCATATCTCGCAGGCTCCCCCGCACGCGCGGGGATAGACATTTGCTACTCTGACGCGATGCAGTCAGCTTAGGGCTCCCCCGCACGCGCGGGGATAGACCGTGGACGCGGTGGAACGCTCGCACGGGGCGGGAGGCTCCCCCGCACGCGCGGGGATAGACCCACGCCGGATGAGTTCGAGCGGTTAGTAAGCACAAGGCTCCCCCGCACGCGCGGGGATAGACCGAACCCGTCTCCGTCTGCCGCTCCCCGCGTGCTGGCTCCCCCGCACGCGCGGGGATAGACCTCAGCATCATGACAGAACGGCATCGGGAATACCGGCTCCCCCGCACGCGCGGGGATAGACCTGGATGGATGCAACCACGCCAGGTGCGAGACTCGGCTCCCCCGCACGCGCGGGGATAGACCCAACGTTTATCGAGCGCCTAGCCCTGTCACGCCGGCTCCCCCGCACGCGCGGGGATAGACCGTCAGCGCGCGCCAATGCGTAGATCGTCCGGTAGGCTCCCCCGCACGCGCGGGGATAGACCCCGGTTAACTACGGTCTCACTTACCGACAGGAAGGCTCCCCCGCACGCGCGGGGATAGACCGGCAAGGTTCAAAGCAATTCTCAGATTGGTCGAGGCTCCCCCGCACGCGCGGGGATAGACCGGTACATATGCTTGAGATGCACACCCCTGATGGGGCTCCCCCGCACGCGCGGGGATAGACCTTCGTCGGTCATTCGCGGAGGACGCGCCCTGCCGGCTCCCCCGCACGCGCGGGGATAGACCTTTGACGTTGCCGCTCACTCAACACAGCTCGACGGCTCCCCCGCACGCGCGGGGATAGACCCCGGCAAGACACTTCCGCACAGGAAGTTGACCCGGCTCCCCCGCACGCGCGGGGATAGACCCTTATAAGCGGGTCGGACGAGACTATTCGCAGAGGCTCCCCCGCACGCGCGGGGATAGACCTTCGAGACTCTGCGGATACCAACAACCCAAAGCGGCTCCCCCGCACGCGCGGGGATAGACCCGCTTCTTCCACGTCAACGGGAACGTCATCAACGGCTCCCCCGCACGCGCGGGGATAGACCCGGCGGATACGTCCCGATTGCTACAAATGTTCTGGCTCCCCCGCACGCGCGGGGATAGACCTCGCTCGTGAACTACGCGGTGATCCGGCAACTCGGCTCCCCCGCACGCGCGGGGATAGACCCGCCTATCATGCCAGGAAGCATCACCCACAAGCGGCTCCCCCGCACGCGCGGGGATAGACCCTGTTAGAAGCATCCGCTGGGGGGCAACCGCGCGGCTCCCCCGCACGCGCGGGGATAGACCATGGACGAAGTATGGACAACGTTGGACAACGCTGGCTCCCCCGCACGCGCGGGGATAGACCGCCGCTATGCTCAAAAGTAAAGGCCCCGCTGCGGGCTCCCCCGCACGCGCGGGGATAGACCCGCCATTGGGAAACTTGCAATCAAACCCAAATGGGCTCCCCCGCACGCGCGGGGATAGACCGTATTCCTATTTACACTTTGCACATGTACGCTCGGCTCCCCCGCACGCGCGGGGATAGACCTCGGAACGCATATATTAGCGTGAAAGCCGCGAAGGCTCCCCCGCACGCGCGGGGATAGACCCCACCCGGGAGCGGCGGCTTGGACGGCGGCAATGGCTCCCCCGCACGCGCGGGGATAGAGAATAGGGTTGCTGCGGCGGTTGCTGCGCCTATAGGGCTCCCCCGCACGCGCGGGGATAGACCTGACTTTCTTGACGACCCTAAGCGCGGGCGCGTGGCTCCCCCGCACGCGCGGGGATAGACCTTAGGGGGTTAGTGTGGGGGGTGGGGATAAACCGGCTCCCCCGCACGCGCGGGGATAGACCGCGTCGATCTTCGCGGTGTCGCGGGTTCAGTACGGCTCCCCCGCACGCGCGGGGATAGACCCCGGCACGCTGAACGCCCGCTTTGGGCATCTCAGGCTCCCCCGCACGCGCGGGGATAGACCCATCCCACGCGGCGCTGGAACTGCCGTAGGCATGGCTCCCCCGCACGCGCGGGGATAGACCGCCTACAGGGGTGTGGAACCCGCAACGAATAGGGGCTCCCCCGCACGCGCGGGGATAGACCGTTGCAAAGACGTCTGTCGGGCATCCTCCGTTAGGCTCCCCCGCACGCGCGGGGATAGACCTGGCGGTGAATCCTGATATGTCCGTCCCGCTGAGGCTCCCCCGCACGCGCGGGGATAGACCCTGCCATAAGCGGATACGGGAACGAATGGGATGGGCTCCCCCGCACGCGCGGGGATAGACCGTATACGCGGGGGGTAGGGCAGGATTCCTATAGGCTCCCCCGCACGCGCGGGGATAGACCGAAACGCAGACTTCCGATTAGCAGAGTGACGGTGGCTCCCCCGCACGCGCGGGGATAGACCGATGTTCCCAGTCTGTGGAACTCACGCGGGACGGGCTCCCCCGCACGCGCGGGGATAGACCCGCCGCTGAAGCCCACCGCCGCTCCACAGTTCCGGCTCCCCCGCACGCGCGGGGATAGACCGGTCAACGTAGCCCACGTCGCTCCGGTCGAGGTGGCTCCCCCGCACGCGCGGGGATAGACCCCGGGGGGGCAGCTGCTCATTCCTGGCTTCGGGGGCTCCCCCGCACGCGCGGGGATAGACCCGACGACCGAGCGGGCCAGACGCTACGGGGCGCGGCTCCCCCGCACGCGCGGGGATAGACCCCGGCTAACGCGAACCCGCAGAACGTCGATAGCGGCTCCCCCGCACGCGCGGGGATAGACCCCGCTGGATTCCATCGTGCTACTCACAAACGGGGGCTCCCCCGCACGCGCGGGGATAGACCCGTTCACACCAGAATGCGAAGATGACGATTTGCGGCTCCCCCGCACGCGCGGGGATAGACCCGTTCGCAGTTGTTCTCGGTCATGATGCCCTCCGGCTCCCCCGCACGCGCGGGGATAGACCCTGTAATGCCGTAACTCAATGGCCTCCGTCCGCGGCTCCCCCGCACGCGCGGGGATAGACCGTGGGGAACGTTGCGGTCAGCGGTTACCGCCTACAGGGGTGTGGAACCCGCAACGAATAGGGGCTCCCCCGCACGCGCGGGGATAGACTTTCTCTGGTAATCCATCGCCACATTTCGTTGAGGGCTCCCCCGCACGCGCGGGGATAGACTTGGGACTCGTTGGGTTGGAACCGCTACGAGAAGGGCTCCCCCGCACGCGCGGGGATAGACTTCCGGCTGCGTTGGCAGAGGCCGTCACCACTGGGGCTCCCCCGCACGCGCGGGGATAGACTCCAGGGGGAAGCGCTCCGAGGATCCGACCATCGGGCTCCCCCGCACGCGCGGGGATAGACTTCGACTATGTACGAGCGCACCCTGTCGCGGTGGGGCTCCCCCGCACGCGCGGGGATAGACTTGCGCGAACGCGTGGATAGGTTGATTCAATCAGGCTCCCCCGCACGCGCGGGGATAGACCCGGTGGAATCTTCCGCCCGCACGCTGACAACGGGCTCCCCCGCACGCGCGGGGATAGACCGTGGAACCGGCTCGTTGACTGCCGACTTGTCCGGGCTCCCCCGCACGCGCGGGGATAGACCGCACGCGGGTTCCGTATGACGTAGCGATACGTCGGCTCCCCCGCACGCGCGGGGATAGACCGTGGGGAACGTTGCGGTCAGCGGTTATGGGAACGGCTCCCCCGCACGCGCGGGGATAGACCGTTGGCGCCGTGCGGCGAACCCTTCGGGTAAAAGGCTCCCCCGCACGCGCGGGGATAGACCCACTTTTCGGGCAATCTCGAGGCCAATTTCAAAGGCTCCCCCGCACGCGCGGGGATAGACCCTCGAACGTGAACCCCCGGACGTATGTCCGCAAGGCTCCCCCGCACGCGCGGGGATAGACCGTCGGAACCAGAAATACAGCGCTCTTTGACGCTGGCTCCCCCGCACGCGCGGGGATAGACCGTGTGCTTGACCCGATGATGGGAAGTGGCACGAGGCTCCCCCGCACGCGCGGGGATAGACCAGTGGTATACACGTTCCCGCTCATACAACGGGCGGCTCCCCCGCACGCGCGGGGATAGACCCCCTGCTTGGCGATGCGTTCAGACTTGGCAATCGGCTCCCCCGCACGCGCGGGGATAGACCCGCTCGCTTTGAGCGTCTACCAGTACGGCGGCGGGCTCCCCCGCACGCGCGGGGATAGACCGCCGACGAGGTGACGTAAGGCTTACACCACCGCGGCTCCCCCGCACGCGCGGGGATAGACCCACACTTCGACGGCTTGGCCGCGACGTTCAAACGGCTCCCCCGCACGCGCGGGGATAGACCCCAGGTTGGACAACGTAGTGATCACAGGGCGCAGGCTCCCCCGCACGCGCGGGGATAGACCGCCTGGTGAACGGCCCTATACGGACGATCTACGGGCTCCCCCGCACGCGCGGGGATAGACCCACGGGCGCAAAGCGGGATATGTCACAGGTTACGGCTCCCCCGCACGCGCGGGGATAGACCCTCGTCCGGCGTATCCCTGACGGCGCGCCACCAGGCTCCCCCGCACGCGCGGGGATAGACCTGACCGGACCGCGGAGCTGCTCGCATCGGCGGAGGCTCCCCCGCACGCGCGGGGATAGACCTTATTTACTGTGACCCGCCCTATGCTGGAACGCGGCTCCCCCGCACGCGCGGGGATAGACCTGCCGCGCCCTAGATATGGGCGCCGATGCCCCAGGCTCCCCCGCACGCGCGGGGATAGACCTCATAGTCAGCGTGACACGGGCAATCCGCCCCGGGCTCCCCCGCACGCGCGGGGATAGACCCATCGTTCCATTGGTGGCGATACGTTGCACCGCGGCTCCCCCGCACGCGCGGGGATAGACCCTGCCTTGTACGCAAAGCGACCCAGACTCTTCTGGCTCCCCCGCACGCGCGGGGATAGACCCGTTCAATACCGACGCGCAGGACCCGGCGCCGTGGCTCCCCCGCACGCGCGGGGATAGACCGCAGGCACGTCGGAGGTCGATGCGATGATGACCGGCTCCCCCGCACGCGCGGGGATAGACCCCTCGCCGACTCCGCCTTGTCGGAGGTCAGAGGGGCTCCCCCGCACGCGCGGGGATAGACCGTTGTTGTCAGTGACAGCGCACGCCGGCAAGTTGGCTCCCCCGCACGCGCGGGGATAGACCTGTAATGACGTAACTCAATGGCCTCCGTCCGCGGCTCCCCCGCACGCGCGGGGATAGACCCTCCGTTACAAGCCCGGTTGCGGCGTTCCATTGGGCTCCCCCGCACGCGCGGGGATAGACCGGTTGACTTGCTGGCAGTGATTCGCACACAACCGGCTCCCCCGCACGCGCGGGGATAGACCCCGATACGCTACGAACTCTATCCTCCTTACACGGGCTCCCCCGCACGCGCGGGGATAGACATTCCCACTACTATCGCCTACACCTTGAACGTTGGGCTCCCCCGCACGCGCGGGGATAGACATTCGGCTTCACCTTTCGGCGGGTGCGCTACGAGGGCTCCCCCGCACGCGCGGGGATAGACCCGCCATTTTCCCACTTACATAGGGGCATGGGCGGGCTCCCCCGCACGCGCGGGGATAGACCCCGATACAGATCGACCGGCGGCAGACGGAAGAAGGCTCCCCCGCACGCGCGGGGATAGACCCGATCACGTCATGCAGCAGTTCGTCTCGTTCTAGGCTCCCCCGCACGCGCGGGGATAGACCTGCTTGACATACGAGCGCGTCCACTTCGGGGGAGGCTCCCCCGCACGCGCGGGGATAGACCGTGGCATCCGCCCCATACGCCAAATAACGTTGGGGCTCCCCCGCACGCGCGGGGATAGACCGTTCAACTGCCCGTCGTCGTCAATGACCTTCCCGGCTCCCCCGCACGCGCGGGGATAGACCCTTTGCGCCCCCCCCGCGCGGCGCGTTGCACCAGGCTCCCCCGCACGCGCGGGGATAGACCTGTGAGCGGTTTTTGACGATTGATGACGATGGGGGCTCCCCCGCACGCGCGGGGATAGACCCAGTCATGTCTGCCACGCCCAACTCTCGCGCTAGGCTCCCCCGCACGCGCGGGGATAGACCGGTGCAGGGCGTGCAGGTACAGGGCCGGCGGCGGGCTCCCCCGCACGCGCGGGGATAGACCCCGGACGGGGGGGGATTATCCCAGCATCGCGGGGGCTCCCCCGCACGCGCGGGGATAGACCGTATTGCTATAACTGCGGGCAAGGTAAGGACAAGGCTCCCCCGCACGCGCGGGGATAGACCCAACGCGGTTCCGGCATCACGTAGATCGGAGGGGGCTCCCCCGCACGCGCGGGGATAGAGGCAACTCGCACAAGATGGCATTGCAACCGCTGCGGGCTCCCCCGCACGCGCGGGGATAGACCGAATACTACGCCAACGGATACATGAAAGCCGTTGGCTCCCCCGCACGCGCGGGGATAGACCGTCTTGCCGCATACGTAGCAATCCAGCGGGAAGGGCTCCCCCGCACGCGCGGGGATAGACCCCACAAACCGGCAGGGCCTAGTAGACAGCCCGAGGCTCCCCCGCACGCGCGGGGATAGACCCGCAAGGGGACGCAGGCTGAGAAGGCCGCAGACGGCTCCCCCGCACGCGCGGGGATAGACCCTACGTGCTGCGTGATCTGCACCTGGGCCCACGGCTCCCCCGCACGCGCGGGGATAGACCGCACGGTGGCGTCTGGATGATTCCCACGCCGGTGGCTCCCCCGCACGCGCGGGGATAGACCCGGCGCAGGAAGCGACAGTTGGCGGACGCGATGTGGGAACGCCCTGAAATTCCGATCACTACGGACAACGCTGGCGCAGAGCACGGGGAGTTTTAGGACCCGCACCGCTACGGAGGGACAACGCCATGACCACGAAGAAAACTAACTGGGCGATCTTGATCGTCAAAGAACTGCCGCAACTTGCCCTGTTCGTACTCGGATTCTTCTTCAGTCTGGTTCCAGGCTTGAACTACCTGCTCAAGCCGCTGGAACTGATTCCGGACGAGGAAGAGGAATACCCCGAAATCCCTGACTACCGCACGATGGAAGAACACGAGTGCATGTTGTTCTGTGAGTCAAAGAGGGGGATGGCGATTCACTTGACGAACGACGAAGCGCCTACCCATAGCAGCGAAACCTTGTGCGAGCCTGCCTTTGGGGGCTTCTTCGCACAACCGCACAACGTGCCGGAGAACGTGCACCGCAAAGATCGGGCAGACCGCGAGAACTGCCTGAAAGGAGTCACACCATGACCACGACCGGCTCTCCCGCACGCGCGAGGATAGACCACGCGCACTATTCCGCTCATACATGACGACAGTCCCACAGGCGGAGCGGACGCCGCAGAGGTCGCCCCGCAACGACGGAGTTATGAGTACAAAACAGGTTGGTGGCCCCGCTGGGACTGTACTATGAACTTTTCGGGATGCTCCAATATGGCGAGTCGGTTGAGGATAGCCTTGCAAGCCTCCAAAGGGTCACAGGCACGTCGGACTGGAGGATTGGCAGGCTCGTTTCCTCCGAATCTCTACCGACCAGGCAAGGAATCCTATCCGCCTACTGCGGCGGACAATCATGCACCTCCTAGCCAATGAAGAGATCAAGGGATCCCCTGACCCGGACTTGTGAACGGTGATGAATCGAACCTCACAGCTTGTCAAATCCATGCCAGCCGGGGATGGCGGCAGCCTGCCGGATCCACGCCGCCATCTGCTCATCATCGAGTCTGTGCTCGTAGACGTCGACCCAGCGCGCGTCCGGGTCCCTGCCTGAGCCGGGCGGGACGGGACGCAGCGACGCCCCATTGAGGAAAGTCACCTTTACGTAGTGAGTGAATACGTGGTAACTCACGAACCACCCTTGGCCCTCGATTCCATACCAGGGCGAGTTCCACCTAACGGCTTTGCGAACCCCGGGCACGTTGCGCACGATAAGGTCATCGAGGCGGCGCCCGACGGCGCCCTTCCAGCCCGGCATAGCCGCGATGTAGGTCTGCACCGGGGCGTCGCCGTCTCCCTTCGGAATCTGAGGGTTGCCGCCAGAGAGGAGTACCGGCTTAGCGCCAGCCTTCGTTGACTTCCTGGGCGTTTTGCGGGCCATTGCGTTCACTCCAATCCGTGCTTCCCGCGCGGTTAAATTGATAGGGAACACCGAGAGTCGAATCTTGGTGGGGCCATAGTTGACTGGAGTCAGGGCTATATTCGATGGGTCCGTAAGTCTACTTAGACCTCCTGCCGCAGATCATCCAGGGCACGAGCGGAGGCAATGGAAGGCTGGCCGTCGAGCGCTTCCATTGGGCGAAGGGCAAAGGGGACTAGAACCGCCAGGAAGCAGTCCATGAAGTTTTGGATCCCGCGAAACTTGGGTTGGTGGGCGGTGGAGGACTCGAACCTCCGACCTCAGCGATGTCAACGCTGCGCTCTAACCAGCTGAGCTAACCGCCCGCAGCATCTCTTTCTGCGTCCTGTTTCGCCCGCAATTCATCGGGATCAAGATATGCGGGGCCCTCTTTGTCGGTGTCTCCCGAGGTCGATTCCATAAACACTTTAGCAAGGCGCGCGGGCTCCTCGGACGAAGGAGGTCCGTCCGAACCCGTGGAGTTCGATGCGGCGAGACCGTTGTCCCCAACGCCCGTAAATCCGTCGCTGTCCAGAGCGGGGTCTACGAAATCGGCTCCGCCAATCGCGGCCAATGCCTCCTCGAAAGTGGCCGGGGCTTGCGTGGATCCCGTCAACTGCCCAGCGGCCCGATCCCCAAGCTCGCCGATGCCAAGCTTCTCTCGACCTTCCGGGGTTCCGTCCAGCCGAGCCGGAATCAGACGCCCGATGATAACGTTCTCCTTGAGGCCGGTCAGTCTGTCCACGCTGCCATCCACCGCTGCCGCTGTAAGCACCTTGGCAGTCTCCTGGAAGGAGGCTGCTGCGAGGAAGCTGTCCGTGTTGAGCGAGGCTCTTGTGACGCCCAAGAGCACCGAGCTAGCGGTGGCAGGCTCGCCTCCGCCGGCCAAGATTTTGCTGTTGATCCGCTCGTACTCTTGCCGGTCCACGAGTTCTCCGGGCAGCAGCTCGGTATCTCCAGGTATGTCGACCTGCACCTTGCCCATCATCTGGCGAATGATCGTCTCGATGTGTTTGTCGTGTATCGCAACGCCTTGCGAGCGGTACACCGTCTGCACCTCATCCACCATGTAGCGCTGCACAGCCGCCTGGCCCTCGATGCGGAGCATGTCCTGGGGGTTTTTCGGGCCGGAAGTGAGAGCCTGACCCGGGAACACTTCCTCGCCATCATCCACTACGATCGCCGCTGCTGCGGGGATCGGATACTCGAGCTCGTCCTCCTCCTCCCAGGACAAGGAGATCATGCCTCCGGAGACCTTGACCTTGCCGGCCACCGGGGCGCATATGTCGTCTTTGTACGCCAATTCGGCGCTCTCTTTGGCGGCCTTCTCCTTCACCGTCTTCTTGATTCTGATAACGGCGTCGCCGGGTTTCACGCTGTCGCCGGTTTTTACCAACTGCTTGTGCGTTGACGGTATCTCCAGCTCTTCCTGGAACTTCTCATTGCCGATGTAAACCTTGCCCGCGGAAACCTTCACTGTCCCGGAGACGGCAGCGAGTATCTCGTCCGGATGCTCCAGCTCTCTGCCCTCTTTGACGGCTTTTTCCTTTACGGTTTTCTTGACGCCGACAATCGGGGAGCCGGCTTTCACCTTGTCACCGGTCTTGACCAGCTGCTTGTGAGTAGAGGGTATGGCCAACTCTTCTCCGGATTTCTCTCTGCCGATGCATACCCGGCCGCGGGAGACTTTTACCGTTCCGGAGACGGATGCACATATCTCGTCAGGGAATTTCGCCTTAGGCTTCCGGCTCCGCGTGGCTTTCTTGAGTCTGAGCACGGGCTGACCGGCGTCCACCCATTCTCCTGTCTTCACCAACTGCCTGTGCGTTTGAGGCATCGGCAACTCTTCGCTGAATTCCTCCGTGCTCACCACCTTTATAACGCGGCCTTCGGGTAGTTCTACCAACTCGGCTTTTCCGCCAATTTCCGAAAGCACCGCCTGGCCCTTGGGCGCGCGCGCCTCGAAGAGTTCGATCACGCGCGGCAGACCGTGCGTGATGTCAGCCGCGCTGGCGATGCCGCCGGTGTGAAAGGTCCGCATAGTCAACTGGGTGCCGGGTTCCCCGATCGACTGAGCCGCGATGATGCCCACCGCCTCGCCGATGAGGGCCGCTCCTCCACTAGCCAGGGTAACCCCGTAGCACTTCTGGCAAAGTCCGCGCGGGGCCTCACAGGTGAGGGGCGAACGCACCCAAATGCTGGGCAGGCCGGCGTTCTCGATCTTTTCAGCGGTTCTTGCGTCCACCGGGGCGGCCACGTCAGCGATCACTTCCCCCGTCTCGGGGTGCGGCACCGGCTCCGATGGGAACCTGCTGAGGATGCTGTACTCGATCGTAGTATCGAGTTGGTCCCGAGGCATGTCCACTTCAAGGCCGTTGCGCGTGCCGCAATCCTCCATCAAGATGATCACTTCCTGAGCCACGTCCGCGAGGCGCCTGGTCAGATATCCGGAGTCGGCGGTGCGCAGAGCAGTGTCGGCCAAGCCTTTTCGTGCGCCGTGAGTGGAAATGAAGTACTCGCTCACGGAGAGACCCTCGGCAAAGCTGGACCGAATAGGCATCTCTATGATTCGACCTTTGGGATCGGACATGAGGCCGCGCATCCCGGCCATCTGCTTGATCTGGGCCAGGTTTCCCTTTGCGCCGGAATCTGCCATGGCGTAGATGCCGCCATACTTTGGCAGCATCTCCTCCACGGCCGCAGTCATTCTGTCTGAAACGTCCGTCCAGATGTCCACCGCGGCCTGGTAACGCTCGTCTTCCGTGATGAGACCGTCCTCATGCAGTTCCTTCAGCCGCGCCACTTTCTTGTCCGCCTCGTTCAGTTCACGCTGCTTTTGAGGCGGCGTGATGATGTCCTTGATTGCGATCGTCGTCCCTGACCTGGTGGCATATTGGAAGCCGAGGTCCTTGAGACTGTCCAACACCCGAGCGGTGAGCTCCGTGCCGAGTTGCTCGAAGCTCCTGGTCACGATGTCTTTGACTTCGCTCCGGGCAACGGTGACGTTCATGAAGCCCAGTTCATCCGGCAGGGCCTCATTGAAGATGATCCGCCCCACGGTGGTTTCGATCCACCCGCCGTCGGTCGAGGCGTCCCTGATCTTTATCGACTCTCTCAGACCCACCAGCCCTATCTCGTGGGCGAGGCGTGCGTCGTCAAAGTCCGAGAAACTGGGCGGCTCAACACCGTTGGTCGCGGCGTCCACACCCGTCAGGTAATAGACTCCCAGCACCATGTCAAGCGTGGGCGCCACGATCGGGTCTCCTGAGCTGGGCGCCAGCATGTTGTAGGTGCTCAGCATGAGCCGTTGGGCCTCCAAGACGGCTTCTCGGGAGAGGGGCACGTGGACTGCCATTTGGTCTCCGTCGAAGTCGGCATTGAAAGCGGTGCAAACCAGCGGGTGAATCTGGATGGCGCTGCCGTCTACCAAAACGGGTTGAAAGGCCTGGATGCCCAGCCTGTGCAAGGTTGGGGCTCGATTGAGCAGGACTGGGTGGTTCTCGATCACCTCTTGCAGGATGTCCCATATCACGGGGCGCGCCTGCTCCGCCATGCGCTTTGCGCTCTTGATGTTGTGCGCGTATCCCTTTACCACGAGCGCGTTCATAACGAAGGGCTTGAACAGCTCCAAGGCCATTCGTTTGGGCAGCCCGCACTCGTGCAACTGTAGCTCCGGGCCTGCGATGATCACCGAGCGTCCGCTGTAGTCCACGCGCTTGCCGAGAAGGTTCTGCCTGAACCTCCCCTGTTTGCCGCGCAGGAGGTCTGTAAGAGACTTTAGCTTGTGGCTGTGGCTGCCCTGTATGGGCCGCCCGCGTCGGCCGTTGTCGATCAATGCATCGACGGCTTCCTGCAACATGCGCTTTTCGTTTCGCACGATGATGTCCGGCGCCTGAAGGTCAATCAAGTGTCGGAGTCGGTTGTTGCGGTTGATTACGCGGCGGTATAGGTCGTTGAGGTCGCTTGTGGCGAAGCGTCCTCCGTCGAGCTGGACCATGGGGTGCAGTTCAGGCGGCAGTACCGGCAGTATGGTCAAAATCATCCATTCCTGCTTGTTCCCGCTCTTTCGGAAGGCCTCGACGACCCTGAGGCGCTTGATCGCCTTCTTGCGCCGCTGGCCTGAAGTGTTCTTCACCTGGTCGGCCAATTCCTCGCGAAGCTCGTCAAGGGATGTCTTCTTGAGAATGTCCTGCACCGCTTCGGCGCCCATGCTGGCCTTGAAGGCCTCGCCGTAGCGGTCGCGCAATTCTCGGTATCGGGCCTCGGTCAGAAGGTCCATCACCGCGATAGCCTCAAGGTCCTCGATCTTGACGGTGAGGTCTTTGATATTGCCCTCAGCGCCTCCGATCCTGTCGAGAATACCCTGTACTGCCGCGGCGTCCGCGATCGCCTTGACCATTTTGGCGCACGTGCCGCTCAGCGTGAGGGCTTCCTGCACGATCTCTTCAATGATGTCCTTCAGAACAACCTCAGGGCTTTTGGTCTTGCCCTTGTCCCGGATGCTCTTCACCACGTCATCAGGGACGTTCCTCAGAACGGCTTCAAGATCTTTGCTCTTGCCTTTATCGAGGATCTTCCTCACGTCCAGTCCGTCAAAGATTTCGGTCTTCGCCCTGAGCGATTCGATCTCTCTGAAGAGGTCCGCCTTGACCTGCTCCCTGAGTTCCCGTTCGGAGTCGGAGGGTTCACCCTCTTCTCCTGGTGCAAGATCCCCGTCGGTTTCGAGGGATTCGTCGGAAACGGCGGCAGATGTTCCCTCGGCCCCTTTAAGTCCGTCCTCCAGTTCCTGGCAAAGCCGCAGCACCTCCGCTTTCCGATATTTCTTGTAGCTCTCGAGCACCTGCTGCCTTGCGTCCTCGTCAATTTCAGTGACGATGTACTGCGCGAAGTAGAGGATGCGCTCGAGGTTGCGCGGAGACAGGTCAAGCAGCAGGCCCAAGCGAGAAGGGATGCCTTTCGAGAACCAGATGTGGGCCACCGGCGCGGCCAGCTTGATGTGGCCCATGCGCTCGCGGCGCACTTTGGCTCTGGCAACCTCCACGCCGCAGCGGTCACATATAACGCCCTTGTAGCGGATCTTCTTGTACTTACCGCAGTAGCACTCCCAATCCTTGGTGGGACCGAAGATGCGCTCGCAGAAGAGGCCGTCCTTCTCGGGCCTCAGCGTGCGGTAGTTGATAGTCTCGGGTTTTGTGACCTCTCCGTATGACCACGCCCTTATCTGCTCCGGCGATGCCAATGAGATGCGGATTGCGTTGAAGTCTGCGCCAGCTTGCGCCATGTGGCTTCTTGTCCTCTCGCTGTGCCCTAGGGGCCTCGGCGTTCAAGCTTTTCGGGAGCTTGGCGGCGTCATGACCGCCGGTCCCGACAGTCCCGGTACGAGTAGTCTAGTTGTCCTCCAAGTCAGCGTCGTTCTCTTCGCCGGTGTCTGCCATTTCGGAAGTCGCCAAGGCCTGAAGGGATTCTTCGCCTCCTGAGGCGCCGCTGGCCGAATCTTCGTCCAAGTCTGTCCCGGCCTGGTCGTCTTCATAGTTGTCGAGATCGCCGGATTCGGGGATGGTGATCGGGCCGTCAAGTCCGAAACCCAGTTCCAGCCCGTTTGACGTGTCTCCCCATTCCGAGGACGAGGTCAGAGCCGCGGCCGCAAGAGCAGCCTCTTCGTCGCCCGGCAAAGTCGCGTACTGAGACGCATTCTGGTTGAGCAGCTCTACAGACAGGCCCAATCCCTGCAACTCCTTCAGCAGTACGTGGAATGATTCGGGAACCCCGGGCTGTATCACCTCTTCACCCTTGACGATCGCCTCATAGGTTTTGACTCGGCCCAGGACGTCGTCGGACTTGATGGTGAGCATCTCCTGGAGGGTGTAAGCGGCCGAGTAGGCCTCCAAGGCCCAGACTTCCATTTCTCCAAAGCGCTGGCCGCCGAACTGCGCCTTGCCGCCGAGCGGTTGCTGGGTTATGAGCGAGTACGGGCCTGTGGAGCGCGCGTGTATTTTGTCTTCCACAAGGTGAATCAGCTTCAGCATGTAGATGTTTCCGACCGCGACGGGCTGGTCGAAGGGTTCTCCGGTGCGGCCGTCGTAAAGCGTCGTCTTGCCGAAGATAGGGGCCGATATCTGTTTCTCGCCTGCCAGTCGAATCGCCTCGTCAAACATTTCCTGTGGCTTCATGTCGCTTGCGTCGAACCCGGCGTACTCTTTGAGCCATATGCGCAAGCATGCGTCCCTGGCTTGACCGCGCTTGGTGATAGCGTCGCTCCAGAGTTTCTTCCTTTCATATCCGCGGTCGGCGAGCCAGCGGTCGACCGTAGGCCAATCGATGCTCAAGCGGTCAAGGTCGCGAGGGTCTATCGCGCCTGACTCTTCGACGAACCAGACACGGGCGAGTTGGTCTTCTATGACCATGCCTCGCGCTCCATCGAATACGGGGGTCCTCGCGTGGAATCCGAGCGTTTCGGCCGCCCAGCCCAAATGCGTCTCCAGCACCTGCCCGAGATTCATACGCGACGGCACGCCTATGGGGTTCAGTATCACGTCCAAGGGTCGGCCATCAGGCAGGAAGGGCATATCCTCTTCCGGCAATACCTTCGCTATGACGCCCTTGTTGCCGTGCCGCCCGGCCATCTTGTCGCCCTCGGTTATCTTCCGCGTCTGTGCGATCCACACGCGCACCAGTCTGAGAACGCTTGGCGGCAACTCATCTCCGCCCTCTTTGGTGAGCACCCGGACGTCGATGACCTTTCCGTGCTGGCCATGCGGCACTCGCAGAGAGGTGTCCTTCACGTCCCGCGCTTTCTCTCCAAAGATCGCCCTCAGCAGCTTCTCTTCGGCCGTCAATTCGGTCTCGCCCTTGGGTGTAATCTTTCCAACGAGGATGTCACCCGGGTCGACCCACGCTCCGATGCGGATAATGCCTTCCTCATCGAGGTCTCGAAGGTTCTCTTCACCCACGTTTGGTATGTCTTGAGTGATTTCCTCAGGCCCCAGCTTGGTATCCCGGGCCTCCACCTCGTGTTTTTCGATGTGTATCGAAGTGAATCGGTCGTCCCGCACCAGGGCCTCACTGATGATGATGGCGTCTTCGTAGTTGTACCCGCCCCAACTCATGAAACCGACCGCCAGATTCTGTCCCAAAGCCAGTTGGCCGTTCTCCGTCGATGAGCTGTCGGCCAGCGGGTCTCCGCGTTTGATGACGTCGCCCTTTCGCACAATGGGGTGCTGGTTGATGCAGGTCCCCTGGTTCGAACGCACGAACTTGGTTAGCGGGAACAAGTGCTCCTTGCCTTTATCATCCAGCACCCTCACCTCTCGACCCGTGGCCATCACTACGACGCCGTCAACGGTAGAACTCATCACCTGGCCGCTGTCACGGGCGACGCGTTCCTCCATGCCGGTGCCCACAAGCGGAGCCTCCGGGCGCACTAGCGGCACGGCTTGACGCTGCATGTTCGAGCCCATGAGAGCGCGGTTGGCGTCATCGTGCTCCAAGAAGGGGATTAGGGCGGTCGAAACACTGACGATCTGCATTGGAGATACGTCCATGAATTCGACGTTGCCGGGCGGCTCGTAGGAGAAGCTCTCACCCTGACGAACCTCGACGAGGGACGCGTTGATACGCCCTCTGGCGTCCATGGGGGTGGTCGCCTGGCCGATCACGTGAAGTTCTTCTTCATCCGCCGAGAGATATACGATGTCCTTGGGGTCAGAGGACACGTATGGCTGCATCTTGATGTCCCGGGGCTTGAGCTTGTTCACTTTCTTTACGACCCGGCGGGTTATCATCTTGCCAGCAGGCACGACCACACTGCCGTCCGGACCCGCGATGTCCTCCAAGGGGGTTCGGCCGGCCAAGTCAGAGTTGTCTGAAGCCATTTCCTTGAGCACGCGCCGGTACGGCGTTTCGATAAACCCGAATTCGTTGATGCGCGCATAGGTAGACAGCGATCCGAGCAGGCCGATGTTCGGCCCTTCCGGGGTCTCTATGGGGCATATGCGTCCATAGTGGGAGTGGTGCACGTCCCTCACGTCGAACCCTGCGCGTTCGCGGGAAAGGCCTCCCGGTCCCAGCGCCGAGAGTCTGCGCTTGTGAGTCAGTTCTGCCAGGGGATTGGTCTGGTCCATGAACTGCGACAGCTGGGATCCTCCGAAGAATTCTCGTACGGCTGCAACGACGGGGCGGATGTTGATGAGCGCGGCGGGAGTGGTAGTGGTCGGGTCCATCTGCGTGGTCATCCGTTCCTTGACGACGCGCTCCATTCTCAGCAACCCCACCCTTATCTGGTTCTGTATCAGTTCTCCCACGGCTCGGACACGGCGGTTGCCGAGGTGGTCGATGTCGTCCGGTTTGACCTGACCGTTATTGATCAGGATCATCCGTCGCATCATGCTGACAATGTCCTTTTTGGTGAGGGTACGATGTTCGTTGGGGATTTCCAGCCCAAGCCGTCGGTTCAGCTTGTAACGTCCCACTCTCCCGAGGTCGTACTTGCGGGGGTCGAAGAAGAGGTTCTGGAGCAGTGTGCGAGCGCTGGTCTCGCTCGGCGGCTCGCCTGGGCGTAGTCGGCGGTAGAATTCGAGCAACGCCTCGACCTCGTCCGTCACGCCGGCATCGCGGGCAAGGGTAGTTCTAATGTACTGGTGAGCCGGATCGGTATCGACGTCCGCGAACAGGTCGACGATTTCGTCGGTGTCGTATTCGAGTGCGCGCAGCAACGTAGTGATGGGGGCCTTGCGCTTGCGGTCCACCTTCACCGAAAGCAGGTCTCTGTTGGAGGTTTCGAGTTCTACCCAGGCGCCTCTGTAGGGGATGAGCTTGCCCATACACAACGCCCTGCCGGAGGCTGGGTCTGTATCTGTAGTGAAGTAAGCGCCTGGCGAGCGCACCAACTGGGACACGACGACGCGTTCAGCGCCGTTGATGACAAACGTGCCGTTCTGGGTCATCAACGGCATGTCTCCAAAGAACAGGGGCTGCTCCTTGATCTCGCCAGTGGACTTGATGGTCAGCCGGACGGTTACGTACAAGGGAGCGGAGTAGGTAGTCTCGCGCCGCCGGCATTCGCTCTCCGAGAGCGCAGGCTCTCGAATTTCATGGTTCAGGAAACGTAGCTCGAAGCGGCCGCCGTTGAAGTCCTCTATCGGGGAAATCTCATGAAGCAGATCTTCCAGCCCCTTGGTCTTCAACCACTCAAATGAGTTAAGTTGGATGTGGACCAGGTTAGGCACGTCCACCGCGGTGCGTATCGACCTGAAGTCCTTGTAGTTGTGGGCGGCGGGGGCGGAGGGTCGGGAAACGGCGATTGCCATATTTACTCCTGAACGGATGCGGTGATTCGCGGCGCGCCAAACCGGTACCGTAGTCTTTGCACGTGAAGCGCGTTACGGCACCGGTCGGATGGTTAGAAGATTAGAAACCAGGTCTCTGGTGGAAAAGAAGGGCACAATGCGGCAAGGTAGCAGTATATGCGAAGCGTGACGCGGATGTCAATACCGTCAGCCCCCATGAGTGGTAGAGAGGCCCGTACAGGCGTACCGAGTAAGACCTACAAAAAGAGTAGGATTGAGTTGAGACTGTCCATTCACTCCGTATCTGTGATCGCGATGTGAAGTCATGACTTCGGCAAACGTTGAAGCGCAACCTACCTCACCTCGTCTGAGTGCGCTGGACCGCGGCGGTCGGGTCACGCTACAGATTTCAGGCATGTCATGCGCCGCGTGCGTGGGGCACGTGGAGAAGGCGTTGCTTGGGGTGTCGGGCGTAGAGGCTGCCCAAGTAAACCTGGCCACAGAGAGCGCTGACGTGTTGGTCGGTTCCGGTGGAATCGCGCTTCGGGATCTTACCGAGGCGGTGGCCGGGGCGGGCTACTCGGCGCGGAAAGTGATAGACCCGATCGCGTCAGCGGAGGCTCAGGATGCGCAGCGAGACAGCGAACTGAGCAAGCTGCGGAAACGCGCGTTTGTCAGTCTGGCCGTTGCAGCGTTCCTCATGGCGGCGATGTACTACCGCTCCGTTCCGTGGTTGGAAAACGTCTCCCCAACCGCCGCGAACGTGTTCTTCCTGGCGCTTGCGGCGCCGGTCCAGTTCTGGGCTGGGTCAGTCTTCTATAGGTCAGCGTGGAGCGCGGCCAGGCTCGGTACCTCGAACATGAGTACCCTCATAGTCATAGGTACTTCCACGGCGTTTTTCTACAGTGCGGCAATCACGGCGTTCCGGCCCTTCTTCCAGGGGTCTTTCCTTTTTCCAGTAGAGGGCTCAGGCGTACCAGGCCACGCTGCCGGCACCTATTTCGACGTATCCACAGCCATCATCGGGCTGGTGTTCTTTGGACGCTACCTTGAGGCAAGGGCAAGAGGACATACTACAAGCGCCATCCGCTTTCTCATCGGTCTGCAGCCGCGCACCGCGCGCGTCGTGCGCGCGGGGAAGGTTTTGGAAACGCCTATTGAAGAGGTGGTACCAGGCGACGTTGTTCAGACCAGGCCGGGTGAGAGGATGGCGGTGGATGGAACCGTCAGGGAGGGAAGCTCAGCTGTCGATGAGTCGATACTGACCGGGGAAAGCGTACCGGTGGAGAAGTCTGCCGGGGACGCGGTGTATGCGGGTACGGTTAACGGCAACGGGGCTCTCACGTTTGTCGCCACCAAAGTGGGCCGCGAAACAGCGCTCGGCGAGATCGTGCGCGTGGTACAGCAAGCGCAGTCCTCTCGCGCGCCGGTCGAAAAGGTGGTCGACCTGGTTGCGGCCAGATTCGTACCTGCGGTGTTGGTCGCTGCCTCTATAACCCTAGTGGTATGGGTATTCCTGGCGCCGGAGCCTAGGTTCGCAAACGCCCTGCTGATGACAGTCGCCGTGCTGGTCATCGCCTGCCCCTGCGCTCTTGGTCTCGCCACGCCTACCGCGGTGGTCGTGGGCATGGGGCGAGGCGCAAGGAGGGGAATCCTCATAAGGGACGCAGAAGCCTTGGAGACCGCTCACAAGGTCGATACCGTGGTATTCGACAAGACCGGCACGCTTACGATGGGCCGTCCTCGAGTGTCCAGCCTGCTGCCGGTCGGCGTCTCAGAGCGAGAGCTGCTTCAACTAGCCGCTTCAGTGGAAGGTCCGTCCGAGCATCCTTTGGGGGGGGCTGTACGGCGGGCGGCCCGTGAGCGGCGTATTGAACCGCTTGAAGTGAAGCGGTTTCAGGCGCTGCCCGGACAGAGCGCACAAGGTGAGGTGGCCGGGCATAGCGTGGTTGTTGGAAGTTTTGCGGCCGTTCGCCTGGGGGAAGAGCTCGCCCGTGAGGCTGCCAGACTTTCCTCTGACGGCCAAACCATGCTCGCCGTTACACGGGACGGCGCGACTATCGGGCTTATTGGAGTCGAGGATACGATCAGGCCAACGGCGCGGGAGGCCGTTCAGACTCTTCACGCGATGGACGTTCATACCGTGATGCTGACCGGCGACAACCCCGCCACTGCGGGAGCCGTGGCTCGTCAGATCGGCATTGCAGAGGTAGCAGCGGGGGTCTCACCAGCGGAGAAGGCTGCACGGGTTGGCTCGCTGAAGCGGGACGGGCGTGCAGTGGCGATGGTTGGCGATGGTATAAACGACGCTCCGGCCCTTGCTGAGGCGGATCTTGGTATCGCCATCGGAAGCGGGACGGACGTGGCTATCGAAGCCGCCGGGGTGACTCTGGCCTCGAGCGACCCGCGCGGCGCGGCGGAGACGATTTCACTGAGCCGCGCCGCGATGCGGGTAATCCGCCAAAACCTTTTCTGGGCGTTCTTCTACAACGTCTTGCTGATACCGGTCGCCGCGGGCGCGCTCTATCCGCTTTTTGCTGGAGGCGACGTGCCTGGCCCTCTTCAGCCGCTTCTTGGCGAGTATGGATTTCTGGACCCGGTCGTAGCCGCCGGAGCGATGGCTTTCAGTTCGTTGAGTGTGGTCGCCAACTCACTTCGCCTGGGAAGATAGCCTCCTGAGAGTTTGACGCGTGAGAGGCCCGGCTGCTCGCGTACAATTCAGTTGTGGGAGGTGCGGAAGCACGCGATGCGGCGAGTGTGTCAGAAGGACAAAGGCAGAAGAGACGATGGAACCAAAACCTGAGAGTGGAAGAGCGATTGTGTACTCGCATCCGGAGTGCGGTTACTGCAAGCTCCTGACCGAGGACTTCGATTCCAAGGGCATCGAGTACGACGAGATAGACCTCAGCAAACAGCCTGATCTCTGGCCTGAGGTGGAACGGCTGACCGGGGGCGACCGTATAACGCCCGTTACGATCACTGCGGAGGGCGAGGTCGAGGTCGGGTACAACGGCATCGGCTGCAATTTTTCCTAGGAGGCGCTCGAAAACGCCTCTTTCGGTCAGAGATCGTTGCCTGTTCATCGAAGGTTTCTTTGCCGGAGACCCTTGGGCAACCGCCGAACTCGGACGGTCCATCGGCCTTGGCTGGGCGCGGATTGAGTCCTCCATTGGGCGAGTTTCAGGGATATGCGTATCGCGTCGGGTTTGACGCGCAGTTATAGTGGGCCTTAAATTGGAGAGAGTACATTTCTCATCTATGATGAGGATGGCGCAGCGGCCCCGTGGTGTAGCGGCCTAACACGCCGCCCTGTCAAGGCGGAGATCGGCAGTTCGAATCTGCTCGGGGTCGCCATTAGCATTTAGTTTTTATCAGGATCGTAGATTCGGCTATTCGCGAAACCTGAGAGGCGTCTAGAGACGCTTCCTTCCATCAGAAAGCATTGAGCAACCGCTTGGTGGGAGCGCAGGCGATAGACGTCGCTATGGCGTGCGGCCTCGCCGCGTACGATGCGGAGTTCGTCGGGTTGGCAAGGACGCTCGACTTTCCTCCGGTTACGTCCGACAGTGGAATACTGCATGGCGCCCCGGACGCTGCGGTATCACCAGAGAGCGCGGCGCGCCAGTTCAGCAGGGGGAGTGCGAGGCCATCTCCCGTACCATCGTTGGCCGCGGTTTAGTTACCTGACTTCTAATTGCCGACCTGTGCCACCGCGACCCCTTCTACGGGACTGCTTGGGGTGGCGCTTTCTCGTACAGGTATTCGCCCTGCCAGCCATGCGCGCCTTCCGGCCTCTACGCCCAACTTGAACGCCTCTCCCATGAGGCCTGGGTCGTCCGCCTGAGCTATCGCAGTGTTCACGAGCACGCAGTCTGCGCCCATTTCCATGACTCTGGAGGCGTCAGAGGGGACTCCAAGGCCTGCGTCCACGACTACCGGCACGCTGGACTGATCGATGATGATCTGGATTTCTTCTGCGGTGAGTACTCCACGCCCGGATCCTATCGGGGATCCCAATGGCATCACGGTCGCACACCCGATGTCCTCCAGGCGTTTGGCCAGGACCGGGTCGGCGTGAATGTACGGCAGCACCACGAACCCTTCGCTTATAAGACGTTTTGCGGCCTCATAGGTGTCCACTGGGTCGGGCAGCAGATAGTCGGGGTCCGGAATGACTTCCACCTTGATCCAGTTGGATCCAGTCACTTCTCGAGCCAGCCGGGCGGTGAAAACCGCCTCGTCCGCGGTCCTTGACCCCGCGGTGTTGGGCAGTATCCGGTAGCGGTTCCAGTCCAAGTGGTCCAGGAGGGTTTCCTGTGAGGGATCGTCCAGGTTGAGCCGTCGGATCGCTACGGTGATCATCTCCGTTCCGGAGCGTTCTACGGATTCGAGCAGGCTTTCCCTGGATCGGTGCTTTCCCGTTCCGGTAATGAGCCTGGACTTGAAGCTGACGCCTGCGATTACTAGTTCATCATTCATTGCGTGACCCTCAAAAGCAAAAAGACACCGCCAAGGGAGCGATGTCTTTCTTTGTTATCAGTGCGACTTCCTCCGCTGGCATTACCCAGATCAGGTGATGGAGTCGGCGGCGAATACGGCCACCCTCTCAGCCCGGCTGCCCGAGCTCCCCCGCGCCCCGCGGTTAACGTGGGCGAATCGGTTCTTACTGTAGACGGGGGCGCGCAATCCGTCAATTCGCTACGGCCATTGGGCGCGGTTCAGTCTCACCCGGTTACACGCAGTTCCCTCTAGTGAGAGAATGGCGGTACAGACCTCGTTCGGAAACGGTATTGACAGAGGAGCGCATACATGGGTAACAGGGTCATCTACTGGGGCTCGGAGGACGATCCCAGGACGGAGCGGGCGCGCCAACTGGCGCCGGGCGGTCTGGACCTCGGTTACGTGGATCCGACTTTGGCGCCGAGTCAGCGGGATGGTCTTCTGTCGGACTGCGAATTTCTGATCGTAGCCGGCCTGTCGATCGATTCGGAGGCGCTGAGGGCGATGCCCGGTCTAAAGGCGATTCAGATAATGAGCGCGGGCTTCGACCTCATCGACGTCGCGGGTCTGCGGGAGATGGGGATCGAGGTGTGCAACAATTCGGCGGCCATCGCGAATGCAGTAGCCGAGCACGCCATCATGCTGATGCTTGCGGTTTACAAGAGGGTTCGGCAGGGCATCGAGGGGGCGGGCGACGGCAGCTGGCAGGCGAAGGCGAAGTCCGGGCCTCGAGGCCGTATATTCGAGCTAACGGGAAAGACGGTGGGCATCGTGGGCATGGGCCACATAGGCTCGCTGGTTGCTCGTCGGCTGCAAGGCTTCGAGACCGTCACCCTGTACCATGACGTACGCGCTCTTTCTTTGGAGGCAGAGGAGGATTTGAAGGCAAGGCGCGCGGATTTCGACGAGCTTCTGGAGCAGTCCGACGTCGTTACGGTACACATGCCGTTGAATTCCGCGACGAGGGGGATGTTCGGAGCCAGAGAGTTCAGGTTGATGCAGCCCCACGCAGTTTTCATCAACACCTGCCGGGGGCCGGTGCACGATGAAGAGGCCCTCATTGCAGCGCTGGAGAACGGGGAAATATGGGGCGCGGGTCTGGACGTGACGGAGTTGGAGCCGACCCCTACGGACAACCGGCTGTTGCAGATGGAGAACGTGGTGGTGACGCCCCACCTGGCCGGTTCGAGTCAGGAGCGGGTGGACAGGGCTCTCGATTTTGCCTACGACAACGCCAAGCGGGTTCTTTCAGGGTACAAGCCCCTTAGCCCGGTCGTAATTCAGGATTAACTTGGAGGCAGTTGATTTCAGGCCCTCCGGGGTGGTGCTAGACCTGGACGGCACCTTATTGGATGTTGGAGGCCGGTGTTCGCAGGCCGTAAGAAGTGCGGTAAGTTGGGCGTCCCACCGGGTGCCTGTCATCATAGCGACCGGGCGGGAGCCCGACGATACAGCGCATTTTGCGCGTTTATTGGGGCTATGGATGCCTCAGGTGTGCGACAACGGGGCGCGTCTGGTGGATCCGGTTACGGGCCGCACGCTGGAGCAGAGTCCGATGCCTGAGGCTTCTGCCCGGTGGTTGATTTCCGCGATTTCCGACTTGGGATTGAGCTTCTATGCCGTGGACGATGGGCGGATGGTGCAGTCTGCCGAGGCTTTCAGAGCGTGGAAGGTGACGATAATAGTTGCACATGGGGTGGGGGAAGCAACGGCGAGGTCTTGTGCAAAGGCTTTGACCCGGGACGGAATCACCATTGAACTTTCCACCAACCCTTCAGGGGATTACTGGTACGTGAATTTCGTGCGGGACAGGATAGACAAGGCTGTGGGCGTCCGCCGCTTTGCGGAAATGGCAGGTCTGGATACTTCCGAGTTAATGGCCATTGGGGACGGGTTGAACGATCTGTCGATGTTCAGGGTCGCAGGGCTTGGCGTCGCGATGGGGCATGCTCCCGCGGAGGTGAGAAGCGAGGCTGCTTACGTGACCGGTACCCTTGCAGAGGACGGCGTAGCGGAGGCCATCCGCCGCTTCGTCTACTAACCGCCTCCGGCGGCGTCCCTGGTATCTTCGTCCTCGCTGCGCAGCGCCTTGACTCCGGCGGTCAATGCAGCCTGCCATACTCTCAGTTCCCTACGCAATGCTGAACGGAATCGGCTTCCGTACTCTCCGATGCTGCGGTATTTCTTCTGTCTCCGGCGCACGAGGGTTCTCCGCTGCATATCCCGGAGGTCGATGAGGGTTCTCATAAGGCTGCGCTTTAGCAATCGGGCTGCTTCGTCGGGTGAGTTGCGTGCGCCCCCGGCCGGTTCGGGTATGACGACGTCTACGATTCCCATCTTGAGGCAGTCGGTAGAGGTGAGTTTCAGGGCCCTGGCCAGTTCTTCGGCTCTCTCGGCGTCGCTGAGTTCGGTTTCTGCGCCCTGTTCTGGAGCTATGGGAGTGTAGATGGCGTTCTGCTGCATCATCACTACGTCGGCAACGCCCAGGGCGAGGGCTGCTTCGCTGCCTCCCTCTCCGATGAGCACGGAGAGGGTTGGGACTTCTGCGCTTGACATAGCGTCGATGGTGGTGGCTATGGCGCTTGCGATACCTCGCCGCTCCTCCTCGAGTCCGAGTGCGGGCCCCGGTGTGTCCACGATGGTGATGATGGGCAGTGTGAATCTCTGCGCGAGTTTTATAGCGCGGGTGGCTTTCCGGAAACCCTCTGCCGAGACGTATCCGTGGGTTGTAGCCTGTTGCCTGGCTCCATTGTCTTCTGCGTGTGCGGTGTGGTCGTCTGGTTCGCTTCGGTGGGCCGCCGTCTGTGATGCCTTTTGCTGTGCTATGACCATCACAGATTCTCCTGCGAGTCTGGCCAGTCCGATGATGATGGTCGGGTCGTCTCCTCGCAGGCGGTCTCCGTGCAGTTCGATGAAGTTGGCGAAGACTCGCTCGATGTAGTCTCTGGCCTTTGGCCGGTCGGGGCGTCTGGCAATTTGCACCATTTCCCACGGCTCTCTCGGCGTCAATGGGACCTCTAGGGGTTTCATGCGCCGCGGCGCGGTGAGCTTGAACTCTGGCGTGATGAGGTCCAAGACGGATGCCACTTCATGCTTTAGTTGCTGTCTTCCTACGACCCGGTCGAGATGTCCGTTTGCCTGGAAGAATTCTGCGGTGTACTGGTCCTGAAATCGCTTTCGCTCCTGCACACCCTGCATTGCCCGAAAGGGTGCGAAACCGACGTGCGATCCCTTTTCTGCGAATATGACGTCCGCCAAAGATGCGAAGCTCGCGAGGGCCTGTCCGGTGCACGGATCTCCGAGGACGGCGATCAAGGGCATGCCTTTGCCGTGCAGGGAGTTGAGGGCCACCACGGTCTTGGCCATTTGCATGAGGGACAGCACCCCCTCCTGTATGCGCGCTCCTCCGCTTGTGACCACCGTGACCGCGGGGATTTTCTTCCTCGCCGCCAGTTCGAGGGCCAAAGCGACCTTCTCTCCGACGACGAGGCCCATGCTGCCGCCCAGGAATCCGAAGTCCAGGACGATGATTACGGACTGTGTTCCGCCTATGAGACAGACGCCCGTGACCGCAGCTTCGGTGAGTCCTGTGCGCGTTTGATCCTGAAGCAGGCGTACGCGGTATGAAATTCTCGGCGAAAATTCCAGGGGATCGAGGGACTGTATCCAGCGGCTGGTCTCCTTGAAGGTGCCTTCGTCTGCCAGCATTGCGATACGCCGCCTCGCGGAGATGCTGTAGTGGAATTCGCAGTTTGGACAGACGCGAAGACGTCTGTACAGCCTTGACCGCGTGAGGTTGGAACCGCACGCAAGGCAGTTCGGCCTTGGTCGTTCCAAGTCGAGGTCTGGCCCTTTTCGCAGTTCTTGCCCGGAGTGTCCCTCCGGGAACAGGGGAGTCACTTTTTCGCTCATGTTGACACCCTGAGTTTTGGAACAGCCGCATTGCAACGCGGCCGAATGGATCGCGCTTATATCACCTGATACAAGCGGCTGGCAGCGAGGCGGCGCGTTCCACGCCCCATTGGAGCCAGTTTCTCATAAAATGCGCCACTGGGGGCAAGGTTGACACGTTCTCCCGGCGGGGCCTGAGATTCCCCGATTTCATGAGGCCAACCTTATGACCAATCACGCGACCTTCTCTAAAATGCCTCTGTTCGCTCCGTCGTTCCGGCCAAGGAGAGCGACCGGCTCGGTTGCCAGGCTGCCCACGAAGCCGCGCGATGGCGCGACAATACGCTTCTGTATACACGATTTTCGAGCCACAAACGATGCCTGAAGAAAAGCGCCCGATCTTCTGCCCGCACTGCGGTACGCGGAATAAGCATGACGCCTATATGTGCGACCGCTGCGGTGAGCGGGTTTACCGGCCCTGTGCGGATCAGCCTCCGCCGCTGGGCCTGGCGGCTTGCGGCAAGTGCAGCGCTGCCAATGAAGCGCACGCGTTCTACTGCGTAGATTGCGGTGGATCCATGGCGTCTGCGGTGAGGATGTCGCCGGAGAAGGCTACTGCGACGGATCAGGTTGTTGAGAGTTCCCGGGCTGCGGAAAGCGTTCGCAAGCCTGATCGTCAGCGTACCGCGCCCGAGGGTCCCGACCTTCGAGGTGCGGACGTGGGGCGTCAGACGGTTTCTGAAGTTGCGAACAACTCTGGTATGCCGGAGGCTGAGTTGCCAGAGTCCCTGCGAGGCTTCAACTGGGGCGCATTTCTGGTGCCAGTCATATGGAGTGCCTTCAACAGAGTATGGATCGGTATGTTGACGTGGGTGGGGGTACTGGCCCTCCTCATAGACTTCCCGGAGCGGTTGGAGTGGCTTAGAATGCTGCTGCTGCTGGTCTCGTTTGGGCTAACCGTCTACCTGGGTTTCAAGGGCAACGAACTGGCTTGGCGGAGCAAGCGCTGGCGCAGCGCCGAACACTTCACCCGGGTACAGAGGAACTGGCTCTGGGCCTCTCTCATCGTAACTATTGCGCTCTTCGTCTACTTCTACTTAACCGGCCAGCAAGGTTCATCTGCGAGTTAGGGCGACCTTCCCGTTCAGTTTCGTCTTGAGAATGGTGAGGCGGAACGTGCGAGGCCGTCTCCAATCAGATTTGCGGAGACTGACACGAGGGCCAGGGCAATGCCGGGCCACACGATGAGCCACGGCGCGGCGAATGCGTAGGTCTGGGCCTCGCCCCCGAGCAATGCTCCCAGGGATGCGTCTCCGCCGGGCCCTGCTCCGAGGAAGCTGAGGGACGCCTCGGCGAGGGCCGCGCCGCCGACCTGGGTGGATACAACAACCGCCCATGGAGCGAGTGCGTTGGGCGAGAGGTGTGCGGCGATGACGTGCCAATCGGTGGCGCCTGAAGCTCTTGCGGCTTCGACGTGTCCCGCCTGTTGAAGGGCGAGCGCGGAGGATCTCACCACCCTCATTACGAGGGGGGTGAAGGCGACGGACAGGGCGATGACGACGCCTGCACGGGTGGGGCCCGTGACTGCTATCACGGCCAACGCCATCACCAGGAGGGGCAGGGCCATGAGCGCATCGGTAAGGCGTTGCAGTAGAAGATCGGGCCAGCCTCTCCAAAATCCCGATGCCAGACCCACAAGGCCTCCAACAACACCGGAGATCAGGGCCACGGATATTCCGATGAGCAGGGAGCCGCGGAGGCCTCGAGCGACTCGTGCCAGGGCGTCCCTGCCGAGTTGGTCTGTGCCCAATGGGTGCGGCCAGGCCGGGCCGCTCAGCGTGTTTTGAAGGTCGCCGCGTCCATCGGTTTCGTCCATTTGCGGCCCGATCGACAGCATCAATACGAGGCATAGGCCGATCACGAGGCCGGCCCTTGTAGCTCCGGAGGCTACAAATCGCTTCATCATGCCGCGAGCCTCACTCTGGGATCCAGCCGCGTATAGACGGCGTCCATCGTGAAGTTGGTCAGGAGAGCGAAAAATCCGAAGAGGAGTACGAGGAACTGCACGAGTGGATAGTCGCGGGTGAGCACTCCTTCAGTCAGGGATCTTCCCAACCCCGGGAGTCCAAAGACCTGCTCGATCACGACTGCGCCGCTGAGTAGAAATACGGTCTGTACGCCTAGGGCGGTGATGCCAGGCAGCGCCGCGGCCGGGAAGGCGTGGCCCCAAAGTATCCTGGTTTCCGTCAGGCCTCTGGCCCTTGCAGTTCTGATGAAGTCGCTTTCCAGGATTTCTACCGTAGAGATGCGGACTATGCGGAATACAAGGGCGGCGGGGCGCGCCGCGAGCACTGTTGCGGCCGGCATGATGCGCGTCAGGTTGGCGGCCGGATCGTCCCATATTGGCCTGTATCCGGCAGCGACGAATATGTTGGCCCACGCGGCCAGCGCCAAGACCAAGATCAATCCTAGCCAGAAGGCGGGCGCGGAGAGGGCGGCGAGGGCGAGCGTGCGGGCTGCGGCGTCGAAGGGTCCGTCTTTCCACGCTGCCGCGGCGACGCCTGCCAGGGTTCCCGCGAGTCCGGCGGTCAGCGCGGAAAGGAGCGCCAGTTGGATGGTTACTGCGATCCTGGGGGCGACCTCGGGGCCGATGGGTAGGCCGGTGGCGATAGACGCGCCGGGGTCAAGCCTTAGAAGCCCGCCCAGCCATGACAGGTATTGGGCGGCGTAACTGCGGTCGAGTCCCAGGTCTGCGCGGCGTTCTTCCATTGCAGCTGCACTGAGCGACATTTCGCCGGGTGATCTGGCCATGGCGGCCAATACTGCGTCGCCGGGAGCGATGCGGAGTAGAGCAAAGGCTATTATCGTGATGAGCCACAGAGTCAGGACAGAGAGAGCGGCTCGTCGAATCAGGTAGTGGGCGGAGGCGGACATGGGGTGAAGCAGGCGGCTGATTGCCGGAGGGTTTCAGCCGGCAAGTCAGGGGCTCCGACCGGTTGAGAGCCGGCTCAGTCTATCCACACTCGTTCGAGGCGCCTTCCCTGGTAAAGGCTCGAACCGCCCGGCTCCATTGCGTGGACGTTGGATAGTACCGGCGTGCGACGCGAGCTCCATTGGAACCATATCTTGGCGTTCGCGTGCCAGATGCTGCGCTGGATATCGTCGAGGATGGTTTTACGCTGTGCGGCGTCGAGGGTGCGGCTCTGACGATTGATCATACGATCGAGTTCGGGATCGCAGAGGCCTGGAAAGTTCTCGTTTCCATCGCAGGAGTAGTGGTCTATGAGTATGGAGTCCGGGTCGTCGAGGGGGAAGGAGTGGCTGTGGGCGATGATTTCGAACTCTCCGGATCGGATTATTCGTTGGTACTCGACGGGTTCGACGGTGGTTACTTCGGCCCGTATTCCTACCGTGCTGAGCTGGCCGGCGGCGAACTCTGCAAGAGTTTGGAAAAAGGGGGTTGCCTGGGTCTTGATGGAGGTTTCCATTCCGTCCGGGTATCCGGCTTGTGCGAGCAGTTTGCGCGCCTGGTCTCTTTCTGCGTTCTTGTCGCCGTATCCTTCCAGCTTCAAGAGTTCCTCTTCGCTCAGCCCCCATGGTCCTCCGGGCGGCAGAATCGCGCCGTCGTATCCGGGTCCCAGGGCAAGATCGGCGTCTGCTCTGGAGAAGGCCAAGGCTACCGCTCGTCTGACGATGGGATCGTTGAACGGGGGTCGGCTCAGGTTGAGTTGGACGGTGTTGCCGCCCGCAGACGGCGACCTGTAGACGTTTACCTCCCCTGCAAAGTCTTGCTCCAGGACCATGGCTTCCGGTTCAGTGACGATCGCGATGGTGTCGATCACGCGGGTTTGCAGCGCTGCCATGCGGGTGGCGGGATGCGGCATGACGAGAAAGCGGACCTCATTCAGCATGGGCAATCCCGGTTCGTAGTACTGAGGGTTTCTCTGCAGGCTGTATACGGCGCCTCGCGTTGCCGGGCCGGGTGTGAAGGGGCCGCTGCCGATGACGGTGGAGAACTGCATCATGGAGGGTGGGGAAAGTTCCTCTGTTTCGGCGCGCGGATAGATGGAGACGTATACGCTGGCGAGGTTGGGAAGAAACGACGCTGCCGGGAAGTCGGTCTGCACCAGGAGGGTGGCGGTGTCGGGAGTGGACACCATGTCGGTGGAGGGGACGTATCGGGCTATGACGCCCGCTCGGCCGATGGTAAGACCTTCCGGTGGGGTTATGACTCTATCGAGGCTGAACTTGAGGTCGTCTGCGCTGACCGGCCTCCCGTTGTGCCATGTTGCGTCGGGGCGCAGTGTGAATTTCCACTCGGCGCCGTCGCTCGAAGTCTCCCAACTGAGCGCGAGATCGGGAATTACGGCTGAGTGGTCGTCCGTTGAAATGCGGACGATCTGGGACAGCATGGGGTTGCACGGGTGTACCGACTGGTAGCTTGTGGCCTGGGCCATTGGGAGGTCGCAGCTGGTTGGGTCCCGGGCTTGGGCGATTCTCAGTACTCCCCTGGGCTTGGCCTCAGACGATTCGTCGTTGGGCCCGTACCCCTGACTGTCTGTTGCCGGTGACGCTTCTGCGGTAGCGACAGAGTTGGGGTCCGGGACTTGCGCAGCGTCCGTTTGTGTGGGGCGGGTTGCCTGGACTGTTGCGGGGGGCGGCGAGTCGGGCGCGCAGGCGGCGACTGCTGTGACGGCGGGGAGCAACAGGCTCATTGCGGCTCTGATCAGAAAGGGGGCCATGCTCTGACCGCGGTGTTTTCGTTGGCCGGGGCTGCCGTGGAATCTCGATGCTTTATACGAGCGCAGTGTCTGGTGCGTCCTTTCAGATAAGTACTCTATGCGACTCACCCCATCGGGCCTCGAACTTGCGGGTCAACAAGCTGAAGTGGGCTATGTAGTCTTTACTCCAGATAGGCGGCGTGGTCATGATAATAGCGTCCTCTCCGCCGGAGTAGTAACGTTTCCTAACGCCCACGTCCTGGAAAGCGTACTTTCGGTAGAGGGCCCTGGCCGCCTCGTTGGAGGCTCTCACTTCCAAGGTTACGGTCCGCGAGGTTCTGTGCATAGCCAGTTCCACTGCGGCCATGAGGAGTAGTTCGCCTATTCCCTTCCTTCGCTCATCGGGCCGGCTGGCGATGACGGTTAGGTGTGCAGTGTCCAGCGCGAACCAGATTCCCTGGAAGCCGCCAACGTGCTCTGCGGGGAGATTCTTGCCGATCAGTCCGAGCGCCTGGAACATCAGCCCTTCAAGTGAGTGCTGCGCTCTGCCTACAAGGTCCGCAGTTGCCGGCTGTCTGTTGTTGGACCGCTCGCCCCGCCTGGCGGCATCTCGCTCCTCTTTCGTCCACGGCCGGGTCGCGACGAGATAGACCACGTCGTTCCGCTGTAACTCTCTCCGGAACTTCGTCGGGCGTTCCAAGTCTGGAAACGCCTCGCTTTCGATGGAGTTCATCGCCCGGGCATCCGATTTTTCGGCCGGTCGTATCCGGTAGAGGTTAGTCGCGGTCATGTGATCGGCGGCAGAGACGAAGAAAGCCCGTTTTGGGAGGCGGTTGAGGCATAGGGGGGAGTACGGGTGTGCATGGGGGTGACGCGGCGGCGTAGTAGTGCGCTGACGCGGATATGTTAGCAACGTAACGGCTCCGGCGCGACGGCTGAGACTGTGCAGCTGGGCGGCGCATCACGCCCGCACGAATATGGGTCCATTTTGGCGGCAGGGAGGCATGGGCAGGCCAGGGAGGACGCACGTCCGGGATGGGGCAGGTCGGGCGGGCGCTCTGGAAGCGTGGAGCCGTGGCGGGCGGGGGGCGGGGGACGGGGCCGTGAGTCGTAAACGGCTGGAACCTGTGCCTGGAATCCGCTGCGCCGATACGCTGTTGGCGCGACACTGTTTCAAGTTTCCGTCCATTTTCTACGAGCGACCGTCACGGCTGCGACACAGACATTTCGATCTGACCGCGGGTCAGGCAGCCCGCGCACCGGGCCAGGCTCCGGTGCAGAATTCGTCAAGCCCACGGCTGCGGTGGTGTGGCGCATAGCGAAGTTGGCCGCGCGGCAAAGGCTGCGGCTGACGTTTGCGTTTGCGGCTGTCATTGCGGCCTCGATATTCCAGTTGTGGATTCCGCAGCTTCTGGGCGATTCCGTGGACCGCGCGCTGTCTCTACTGACAGACCCGCAGGCGGACACGGGCCCGGTTCGTACCAGGCTCATAGCCTCGGCGGCGTTGCTGGTCATGGCCGGGGGTCTGCGCGGCGGCTTCGCGATGCTGTACACCTACCTGGGCGAATCCATGGGCCAGCGTGTGGCGTATCGGCTGCGAATGGCCTATTACGAGCAGCTTCAGCGGCTGAGTTTCAGCTACCACGACCGCTCTCACGCCGGGGACATTCTTTCTCGCGGCATCCTTGACATAGAGGGCGTGCGGATGTTCGTGAACACTGCGATGCTGCGTACGGTGTTCCTTGCGATTCTGATAGGGGCGGGCGCCTACCTGATGATTTCGACGGACTGGCGTCTTGGTCTAATCAGCCTGAGTTTCGTTCCGATCGTGGCCTGGCGGGCTTCTGTGTCCCGGCTCAAATTGCGCAGGACGTGGCTGGAGCGGCAACGGAAGATGGGCGAGTTGACGACGGTGATGGAAGAGAACCTCGGCGGTATGCGCGTGGTGAGGGCGTTTGCCGCGGAGGACTACGAGATGTCCAAGTTCGACAAGAAATCGAACGAGGCTCTGGCGCTTTCGAACGAGACAATAGGTATTTGGGTTCGCAACTCGACTTTCATGACCTTCGCCTTCCTGTCTGTTTGGGCAGTGATCGTGTGGGTGGGCGGTTTGAACGTGATCGACGGGGAGATGACGGTTGGCGAACTTGTGAAGTTCCTAGCGTACATGGGAATGCTCCAGATGCCGGTTCGTCAACTTGGCATGATGGTGAACGGGTATGCACGGGCCACCACTTCCGGGACGAGGCTGTTCGAGATTCTGGACCTGGTGCCTGAGATCAGAGACAAGCCGGGTGCAAAGGACCTGGAGGCGCCGGAAGGGGCGGTGAGATTTTCAAACGTGCACTTCAGCTACGGGGACGAGCCGGTGCTGAGGGGTGTATCGTTCGAGGCTCGGCCTGGCCACACTATCGGCATTGTGGGGCCTCCCGGGAGTGGCAAGTCCACGATCGCTCACCTGATCCCGAGGTTCTATGACTGCACGTCCGGTTCGATTTCCATCGATGGGCATGACGTTCGTGACGTGACGCTCGATTCGCTTCGTCATGCCGTGGGCGTGGTGGAGCAGGACACCTTCATGTTCTCGACCACTGTTTACGAGAACGCTGCCTACGGCGAGCCGTACAGCCGCCGGGCGGACGTCGAGCACGCCACTGACATGGCGCAGCTTCACCGCTACGTGGACTCGCTGCCGCTGGGTTACGACACGTTGGTGGGTGAGCGCGGCGTCACGTTGTCCGGGGGGCAGCGCCAGAGACTTTCCATAGCCCGGAGCATCGTATTGCGCCCTTCCGTGATCGTATTCGACGACTCAACGGCGGCCATAGACGCGGCGACGGAGCAGCGCATAAGGGCGGCTCTGGCGGACGTTACCAAAGACCGTACGGTCATCATCATCTCGCATCGCCTCAGTTCCCTGATGCACGCTGACGAGATTCTGTTCATCGAGGACGGACGTGTTGCGGAGCGAGGGAGCCATGAGGATTTGATCGCGCAGGGGGGCAAGTACCTCGCGCTCTATGAGTTGCAGATCAGGCCCGCTATGGATCTGGGCGTCGAGCGCGGCCCGTTGCTCGATTCGGGGGAGGGTGCGCGGTCATGAGGGGGGGCGGGGGCAGGGGCGGGGGAGCATGGATGCGAACGTCGGCTGGCCGTCAGACGGCCGAGGAGATCTTCGGCGACGCATTTGACGGTCAGGTCATCAGTCGTTTCATTTCATACCTGAAGGCGTATCGCAAGCTGATGGCGGTCACGTTGGGTGCGGTGCTGGTGTTCAGCGCGACGACGTTGGCCTTTCCCCTGATCGTGAAGTTCGCCATAGACGGCGGTCTGGACGGGTCCGGCAACCGCGCTCTGCTGGGCGCCGCGGTGGCGGGGTTGTTCGGGGCGGTGCTGCTGAACTACGTGAGCAACTTTCTGCAAGAGATCATCGTGGGACGCGTGGCGATGCGGATTTTGTTCAACATGCGGCGAGCAATGTATTTGCACCTTCAGCGGGTCTCTATGTCGTTCATGGACAAAACGGAGGTCGGTCGGCTCATGGCCCGCCTTCAGGGGGATGTTGCCGCTCTTCAGGAGTTTCTGGAAACGGCGGTGTTTGCGGTGGGTGACATGATCATTCTGGTGGGCATCATCGTGGTTCTGCTGGTACTGGATCCTCTGTTAGGCGGCTTGACTCTGATCGTGGTACCGGTTTTGTTCCTGGTTCGCATCGTTTGGCTTCCGTATGCGAAGCGAGCGTTTTTGAAGGCTCGCGAGATGTCTTCAATCGTGAACGGGGCGTTGAACGAGAACGTGAACGGGGTGAGGGTGGTTCAGGGCATGGTGCGCGAGCGTCTGAATTTCGAGATGTTCAATGACAAGGCCACTGCGACGTTGGCGAGCCAGCAGCGCGCAGCGCTCTTCGGCCAGTCTCTGCTGCCCGTAGTGGACCTACTGACGGGGGCTGCGATGGCGGTGGTGGTGGTAGTGGGGGGCAGTCTGGTGTTAGATAACGCGTTGGAAGTGGGTGTGATGGTGGCCTTCATGCTCTACGTTCAACGCTTCTTCGATCCGATCCGCTCTCTTACGATGCACTACAGCACTATGCAGCGCGCTATGGCTTCCGGTCAGAGGATATTTGAGGTGCTCGACGTTCCCCTGGGCATCAGAGACAAGGCCGATGCGGTTCGTATGAAGGATATAGACGGCTCGATAGAGTTCAGGAACGTCACTTTTGGCTACTACCCGGACCAGCCAGTACTGAAGGACGTGAGCTTCCGCGTCGAGCCGGGTGAAACGGTTGCCCTGGTGGGTCCTACGGGTTCCGGCAAGACTTCTACGACGGCGCTGATCCACCGCTTCTACGAGGTTTGGGAAGGTCAGGTGGTCGTGGGCGGGCGGGACGTGCGGGACGTGACACAGGAGTCATTGGGTCGGCAGGTGTCCATGGTGCTGCAAGATCCCTATCTGTTCACGGGCACGGTTTACGAGAATATCCGCTACCAGAAGCTGGAAGCTACCCGTGAGGACATCGTAAAGGCTGCTCGTGCGGTTGGGGCGCACGAGTTCATCATGCGCTTGACGGATGGTTACGACACGATGCTGGAACAGCGCGGGGGGAATCTATCCATTGGGCAAAGGCAGCTGATCAGCTTTGCGCGAGCCATAGTGGCCGACGCAAAGATCCTGGTGCTGGATGAAGCCACTGCGAACATCGACAGTTACACCGAGATGCTTATCCAGCAGGCGTTGGCCCGCCTGTTGGAAGGTTGTACGGGGGTCGTGATCGCGCACCGTTTGGCGACGGTCAGAAACGCGGACCGCATCCTGGTACTTCAGGACGGCGAGATCATCGAGAGCGGCACGCACGACGAGCTGATAGAGCAGGGCGGGCTGTATTCGAGGCTGTATACTCTCAACTACGCTTCGTTCGACGACATGCCGGACGAGTTGATCTATGAGGCGACCAAGGGTTACCGCGGGGTCAGCTGAGCCAGACGGGGCTGCGGCGTCCATGCCGGTTCCGCCTTCTTCGCTTCCGAATTTTACTACCCACCCCTTTGCGGTGATATTCTGGCGCCATTCGATCTTCGCCTGACACCGGCCGCCGTAGCTCCCCAACATGGTTGCAATCCAAGACAGTCTCCAGCCCACCAGCCTGAATGACGTTCGTCGAAACGTGCGCGACCGGGTGCTATGGCTGACGTGTGCGATGGTGCACTGGGCAAACTACATCCGCCCCGGCGCGGACGGTATGAAAGTTGGCGGTCACCAGAGTGCGTCGGCTTCTTCGGTGGCTCTTCTCACGGCGCTCTATTTTGAAACTCTGGCTGCGGAGGATCGTGTGGCGATAAAGCCTCACGCGTCGCCGGTATTCCACGCGATCCAGTATCTTCTGGGCAATCTTCCTGCGAGTTACCTCACGCAGTTCCGCGCATACAACGGTCTGCAGGCATATCCAAGCCGGACGAAAGATCCGGACGTGGTGGACTACTCGACCGGTGCGGTGGGGCTGGGGCCTGCGGCGGTCACGTTTGGCGCGTTGACTCGCGATTACCTGTCTGCTCACGGTCTCTCGCCTTCGTCGGGGAGGTTCTTCGCGCACATTGGGGACGGGGAGTTGGATGAGGGGTGCGTTTGGGAGGCTGCTGACGAGCATCTGGTAGAGGAGTTGGATCGTTGCATCTGGATTATCGACCTGAACCGTCAAAGCCTGGATCGCGTGATTCCCGAGATACGTATTCATCGCTTCCGCCAGATGTTCAGTGCGAACGGCTGGAAGGTGGTGACGGTCAAGTACGGGGACCAGTTGACCGAACTGATGGAGCGTCGGGGCGGCCATGCGTTGCGGCAGCGCATAGACGACATGAGCAACGAGGAGTACCAGGGTCTGCTGCGCATTCCATCTGAAGAGGTCCGAGGTCGGCTTGTGGACGGTGCGGGATCTTTGAGAAGCGACCTTAGGCTGCTTCTTTCGGACGTGCCTGACGACGAGTTGGCGACGCGTATAGCGAACCTGGGCGGTCACGACGTGGAGGCTCTCGTTCGTTGCTATGAGGAGGCGTCGCAGGCGGGTTGTCCAGCGGTGGTGTTTGCGTACACGATCAAGGGTTGGGGACTGCCCACGGCGGGCGACCCGCGGAATCACTCTGCCCTGATGAGCGAGGCTGAGTTCTCCGAAATGGCGGATCGCTACGGCATGTCTATGGACGATCCATGGGAGACTTTTCCGCCGGGTTCTCCTGAGGATCTGTACATCAGAGGGGCTGCGGAGCGTATCAGGCGGTCTGAGTCGGAGCCTGAGCCTGCGTTCGAGTTCAACGAAACTGGTCTTTCGGTTCCCGCGATATCTTCTACGCAGGACGCCTTTGGGCGTATGTTGGTGGAGCTCGACCGCAGTTCTCCGGAGTCTGCGCAGCGTCTGGTTACCGTCTCTCCGGACGTTGCAACTTCCACCAATCTGGCCAGTTGGATCAATCGTGCGGGGGTATGGTCTCACGCCCACTCTACGGACTATCTGGGTTTCGAGGACCGGATTCTGAAGTGGTTGTACGGGCCGTCGGGGCGGCATATCGAGCTTGGCATTTCCGAGAACAACCTGTTTCTGCTGCTGGGTCAGTTGGGCCTCGCGGAGGAGCTGTCGGGCAAGCGGTTGATACCGATCGGTACGGTGTACGATCCGTTCATCAAGCGCGGTCTGGACGCTTTCGTCTACGGTGTTTATCAGGGTGGTCGATTCATCACGGTTGCGACTCCGTCCGGGGTTTCCTTGAGTCACGAGGGCGGGGCTCATCAGGGAATACTGACGCCTGTATTCGGGCTGGGCGCTCCTGGTGCGGTGTACTACGAGCCTGCCTGCGCCAAAGACCTGGAATGGATTCTGCTGGAGTCGGTTCGTCGCATTGGGCGAGGCGAGGGTGAGTCTGTAATTCTGAGGCTGAGTACCAAACCGGTTGAGCAGGCCCCTTTCGAGCCGGTTGGCGGTGAGGAGTCGCTCGCGTTACGCAGGCGCGAGGCTCTGGATGGGTGCTACCGCTTGCGTGAAGCCTCGTCCGGGGTCGAGGAGACGGTTCATCTATTTGCGGTTGGGGCTATGGCTCCGGTGGCTCTGGAGGCTGCTGAGCGTCTGAGTGAGGAGGGTGTTGAGGCGAACGTGTTCATCGTCACTAGCCCGGATTTGCTTTACAGGCGGGCCAAGGCGGCGTCTGTGGAGAAGGTTCAGGGGCGGCAGAGCGCGGCGGGCGATCCTACCGGGTTGCTGAAGCCGCACGAAGTGGGTCTGCCTATCGTGACGGTGATTGACGGTCATTCTCAAACGCTCAGTTTTCTGGGGGGTGCGCTGCGTTGCCAGTCCATTCACCTGGGGGCGGACGCTTTCGGTCAGTCGGGGAGCATGTCGGAGTTGTACCGTCACTTTGGCATTGACTCGGAGAGCGTATTTTTGGCGGCTTTGTCCTTCTTCGACTAAGCGCAATCGATCCTGAGTCGCGCCGGTCGCGGGAGGCGGTTTTTCGGGCCTTTTCGGTGTTTTCCAGGTCTTATTCGGCTGCTGTTCCCAAGGTTTGGGAGGTTTTTCCGGTGTGTCCCCAGGGTGTGCATGGTATTGCGTCATGCGCGGGGAGGGTTTGAAAAAAAAGGGTGCACGGTGTCGCGGGAAAGCGCTGCCGCGCGGGGGTTTCCAGGAGGGTGGTTTTGCGCCTGCCGGAGGATTGGGCGATGGGCTCTGGGTGGCAGGATGGGTACGGGGCTGTGGATCGCGCTGGGTTTCTTGTTGCGAGGGGGTGACGTGCGGCGGGTCTAGAGGAGTCTTTGCTGGCTTTTTTCCGGGTCGTCGGCGTATGGGGCGCCGGCGTGTTCCATTCCTGTTTGGGTGGCCTTTCGTCCTCCTGGGGTACGGACTATGAATCCGATTTTTAGGAGGAACGGCTCTACGACGTCGGTGAGGGTCTGTTGTTCTTCGTTGACGGTTGCGGCGAGGGCCTCTATGCCTGCGGGTCCTCCGTTGTAGTTGTGTGCGAGGGTTCGGAGGTATAGTCGGTCTAGTCGGTCTAGTCCGACGCGGTCGACTCCTTCGAGTTCCAGGGCATCTCGTGCGACTTGCAGGGTGGCGGTTCCTCCGGATTCCACTTCTGCGTAGTCTCTGACGCGTCTCAGTAGTCGGTTGGCTATGCGTGGTGTTCCTCGCGCTCGTGCTGCGATTTCATTTGCGGCGTCCAAATCGACTGTGATTCCGAGTATTCCTGCGGATCGCACGACCACCTGTGCCAATTCTGTCCTCGAGTAGTAGTCGAGGTGATATACGAGTCCGAATCGTTCCCGGAGTGGTGCGCTCAACATTCCGGCGCGTGTGGTGGATCCTGCGAGAGTAAATCGGTCGAGCGGGAGGCTGATGGTTTTGGCAAAGGCTCCGGAGCCGGTCACGAAGTCGACGCGAAAGTCTTCCATGGCGGAGTATAGGTATTCCTCGACTGCGCTGGAGAGTCGATGTATTTCGTCGATGAAGAGTACGTATCCTTCCTTCAGGTTGGAGAGCAATCCGACGACGTCTGCGGGCCTTTCGAGGGCTGGGCCGGAGGTGTGTGTGAGTTCGCTGTTTAGTTCTCTTGCGATGATGTGTGCGAGTGTGGTTTTTCCGAGTCCCGGTGGGCCGTGGAAGAGTACGTGGTCAATGGGTTCTGCTCGTCCTCTGGCGGCCTGTACAGCAATGTCGAGGGCGTTTACGACGGCTCTCTGTCCTATGTATTCGTCGAAGTTGCGTGGCCGCAGGTCTCTTGTGGGAGGTCGGACTGGGTCGCTATGGGGTTCCGCGCTGTCCTTCTGCGCCGGTTCCGGTTTGGGAGTTGGGCGCTTTCTTGCACTGTCTCCGTTTACGACTTTCTCTTTTGCCATTCGGGATGCGGGCCTCTTACGTCGAGCCGGTTTCCTGTGAGCGTAGTGATTGTGCCCGGAACACTTCTCGAACGAGTTCCTGTACGTCGTTCTCCGCTTCCGGTTTTCTGGCTATAGCTTCTTGCACGCTGCCTCTGGCCTCTGTGTGTCGGTATCCGAGGCTTACCAGAACGTCGATTGCGTCGATGCGCGAATCTCTTTCGGGCTGGTCGCGGTCGGATTCAGTGATGCGCTGGTCTTTCAACAGGGCGGTTGCCGTTACTTTTCCCCGGAGTGTGGCGATCATCTTCTGAGCTGCACGTGCGCCGACTCCGGGCAGTGTGGTCAAGACTGCGAGGTCTTCGGATTCGATGGCTCTTGCGATGACGGATACGGGGAAGACGAGTGCGGCGGCGGCTCTTGCGGGGCCTATGCCCTCGACCTGCATCAATTGTTGGAAGAATTCTCGTTCGTTTGGGTGTCTAAATCCTACGAGTAGGGGTTTTGGCTGTCGTTCTGTGACGTGGTAGTAGATTTCGAGTTCGATTTCATCTCCTTCTTGCGGTCCTTCGTTGATGATGGACTGGTGCACAAAGGTCGGGAGCGTGACTTCGTACCCTACGCCTGCGCAGACTACGACGGCTTGCGCGGGGTCTCTGTTGAGGGTTCTGAGAGTTCCCTCGAGGTAACCGATCACTTGGCTGGCCGTCTGTGGCTCAAGTCTGGTTCATCTTCGTTCACTTGTGGGCCGCTATGGTGGGTCGCATCGGGATGAGGGGCGATGCCTTCCGCTTCGCTTGAGATGGATTTTGCTCGGTCATCGGGGTCTGGATTGGGGCGCGGCGCTTCGTGTGTAGGTTATTCGTTGCGCCGGCGTGACGTCGGTCTCTTTCTTTCCTTACGTCTTTCGACCTGTGCGGCTGCTACTGCCGCTCTGCTGCCGACGACTATGGCGTGGCATATTGCTATGGCGAATGCGTCTGCGACGTGTTCGTTTCGCGCTGCGTCTGGGGTTTGCAGGTGAGCTGCAACGGCTCTCTGCATCTGTTCCTTGCCTGCTCGTCCTGAGCCTGTGACGAGGTTCTTTGCTCTTGTGGGCTGATAGTTAAACACGTTTATTCCGGCCTGTGCTGCTGCCATGCACAGCACTCCTCTGGCGTGTCCCATGATTATGGCGGTCTTTAGGTTGAAGTATCGTGAGTGTAGTTCTTCGATGGCGACGGCGTCTGGGGAGTGTTCCTCGATAACGCTGCGAATGTCCTGGTATATGACAAGTAGGCGTTTTTCGAGGGGTTGGTCCGTTCCGGTGGATACGACGCCGCCTTCTACGGGCGCGTATCGGCCGTTCTCGACGTCCAGGACTCCATATCCTGTGTTTCTAAGTCCTGGGTCTAGGCCTAGTATTCGCAACAAGATTCTCCCGCGCCGGTTGCAGGCTGTTCATGCGCTCTGTGGTCCGGGGCGTCTAACAGGAGCGGCCCCTTTGCAAGGGCATGGGTCCCGGATTCTACGCGGTTCCCAGCATAAGGGCGCTGATTTCTGTGGGACGGGGTTTGTCCAAGGGTCTTGCGCTCTTCTGGGGGCCAAATGCAATACGATAGTGTTGCAAAGTCAGAAAGGGGGAGTTCCACGGTGGAGATCCGTCAACTTAGGCAGTCAGATTCGGAGTCTGTGCGCGATCTGGACGAGCGAATTCTTGGCAGTGAGCGTTCGCATACGTGGGCGACGTATATGGAGCGTTTCCTGGCGGTGAGTGAGCTGGATGCTCTTCCGCATCCGCCTTGGGGGTGTTTCGTGGCGGAGGATGATGGGGAAATCATAGGATTTCTTCTGGCTGAGAGGCAGTCAACGGGGTATGGTTTGCCTCCTGGCGGTCGCATAGTGGCTGTGACGGTTCGTCCTGACATGCAGCGTCGCGGTGTGGGCAGGCAGTTGATCGAGGCTCTTGCGGGGGCTTGCCGCAGGGAGGGTATCGAGCGCATCTACTCTGTGCTTAGAGCGGAGGATGAGCGGGACGCGGCTTTTCTTGGCGCGTGCGAGTTCGAGACGGCTTCGGTACGGGTCTTTTCGAGAAGGTCGTAGCCTTGCAAGTTCGACCATGGCGCTCAGCGGGACGGCCTGTTGAATGGAAGTCGAGGCTGCGATATAGTTCGCGTGCTTTACATTGACGGGCTTTGAGTCCTGATTCGATGGGCTCGGTATCTTCCGTAAGCCCTTTAGTTTAGAGGGGGCTGGACATGTCCAAACGCCAGATTCACCGCCGGGGGATTCTTGCCATTCTGCTGGCGGCGGGGGCCCTATCCGCGCTGGCGATAGCCTGCGGCGGGGGGACTCAGACGGTGACTGAAGTTCAGACCGTCGTAGTGGAAAAGCCGATCACGAGGGTGGAGAAGGTGGTTGAGACGGTGGTCGTGGAGAAGCAGATCGAGGGCAAGACGGTGACGGTGGTTGAGACGGTTGTGGTTGAGAAGCCTGTAACTCGCACTGAGCGAGTGGTGCAAACGGTTGTGGTTGAGAAGCCTGTGACTCAAACGGAGCGTGTGGTTGAGACGGTGGTTGTGGTAGCGACTCCTGTGCCTGCGACTCCTGTGCCTGATCCAAGGTCTGACACTCTGGTCATAGCGTTTGACAACATTGGCTTTCCGAGTTTCGTGCCTTGGCGTTCGCCTGTCCCGAATTCTCAGTTTGCCGGTCTTTTGGGGATTCAAGAGTCGCCGCTTGAGATAGACGAGTCGGGGAATTTGTCGGGCTTGCTTGCCGAGTCGTGGGAGTTCAATGCGGATTTCACGGAGCTTACGTTCCGAATCAAGAGGGGCGTGCCTTTCCACGGCGGCAACGGGGAGGTGACTGCGGACGATTTCGTCTACTCGTGGGAGGAAGCGGTTTGGACGGAGGGAACTATTGCGAGCGGTACGGGTCTGGACAAGCAACTGAATTCTCACATGAGCAAGTTGGACGATTACACAGTGAGCTTGTCTGCGGATGAGCCTCGTCCGACATGGCTTGATGGTTTCGTCAGCGCCAATACGACGCGGGCCATCCATTCCAAAGCGGTTCTGGACCGGTTGGGTCCTGACAAAGCGATGAGCGCTGGGATCGGGAGCGGTCCTTATGAGCTTGAGTCTTTCAGGACTGGCGACCGCATGGTTCTTTCGCGGGTTCCGAACCATCACCACCGGGATCCTGCATACGGTACGGTGATCGTTCGCGAGATTGCGGAGATAACGACTCGTCTTGCTGCGCTGGAAGCTGGAGAGGTCGACGTGACGGACGTCCCGACTCCCTTGATCCGGGACATCGAGGGTAAGGGATTCGACGTTCGCGGTCTGCCGGGGGCCGGGGTGGGATTCACCTTCTACCCTGCGGGTCAGTTCTGCTGGGGCGCCACTTTCAACGACAATCCGGTTCCACCTCGTCCGGCGTATGACCCTTCTATTCCATACATCGGGGACTGCAACGATCCTTCTTCAATGGAACGTGCTCGCAACGTCCGCTGGGGGTTGGCGGCGTCGGTAGACCGTGAGGCTCTGGTGGAGACGATCGGCGCCGGGAAGGCATTTCAGCAGCACGTCAATGGTATGGGGGGCGCCCAGCGCCAGGCTTGGCTTTCGGAGATCGATGCAAAGTGGACGATTCCGTACGATCTGGACGTAGCGAAGAAGTACCTGGCGGACGGCGGTTACCCTGATGGTTTCGAGGCTGACCTTGTGATCACGACGGGTCATCCTCTGGCCGTGGAGGTCGGTGAAGCGGTTGCGGGGATGTGGCGTGCGATAGGCGTTGAGATGAACATCGAGACCCTTACGTATCAGGCTCACCGGGTGGGCCTTGTGAACAGGGAACGGAACAACATTTGGCTGTGGGCGCGGTCACATGCGCGGGACGGTACGTTGATCTTCAACCGGCATCCCGGTGGAGCGTTCAACCCTGGGTTCGAGTTGCCCGAGTTGATCACTCTTGTGAATGCGGTTCGTGGTGCGACGACGCAGGCGAGCCTTCGTTCGGCGCAGGAGGCTGTGTGGGACTACACAGTCCACAACATGATTTCGATTGAAACGATGGGTCTTTCGGTGACGATCGCGATCAACCCCAACAAGATCAAGGAGTGGCCGATGGGTCTTAGCGACATCGGCTATCCCCGGAGTCTGGACCGCATATCGAGGCCCTAACCGGTTGGCTCGGTCCGGCGGATTCATTGGATTGGATTCGCCGGGCGCGCTGGCCCGCGTTAGCACAGTTTTGGAAGTGATTTTCAGGCGGCAGGGGAGCCGAGCGTATGGCGCGTTTCCTGGCCCGGCGGCTGCTTACTACGCTGTTGAGCCTCTTGGGTGCGACTCTGCTTGTATTCGTGCTAGCACGAATACAAGGCGACCCTCGCTCAATCTGGGTTGACGACTTTACGCTTCGTTCGGATTACGAGTTATGGGGCAAGCGGTTGGGATTCGACAAGCCGGTGTATCAGCAGTACGGGTTATTCCTAGGTCGTATCGCGAGGGGTAATCTCGGCGTGTCCTTATACCGCAGCGTACCTGTTAGGGATCTGATCTGGGAGCGTCTGCCGGCGTCAGCGCAGTTGGCAATTGCGGGTTTTCTGGTTTCCATAGTGATCGGGATTCCTTTGGGAGTGCTGTCTGCGGTGTACCGCGGGAGCTACTGGGATCTGGCGGGGAGGTGGTCTGCGGTGCTGGGGGTATCGCTGCCGGTTTTCTGGGTTGGAATCATGGGGATTCTGTTGTTCGGCGTAGCGCTGGGCTGGCTACCGACTTCGGGGCGCGGGAATCTGAGCCATTTGATCCTTCCTGCGTTCGTGGTTGGCTGGGGCGCTAGCTCTGGTCAGCTTCGCCTTACCAGATCTGCGATGCTGGACGTTCTCGACTCGGAGTACGTGAAGTTGGCTCGAGCGAAGGGCGTATCGGGTTTTCTGGTGGTTTGGAAGCATGGTTTCCGTAATGCGTTGATCGCGCCTTTGACCTATGCCGGTCTCACGTTTGCGGGGCTTATAACCGGTGCGATCGTGATCGAGGCGGTGTTTGCGTGGCCTGGGATTGGTCAGTTGGCTCTGCAATCAGTTCAGACTTCGGATTACGCCATCATTCAGGGGGTCATTCTGGTGGTGACTTTCTTCTATCTGATCAGTTCGCTTCTGGTCGATTTGCTGTACGCGGTGATCGATCCTCGTATTCGTCTGGGCTCGTGAGGCGTTTGGGTGTGGCCACTTCATCTGAGATCGGGCAAATTGGCAAGTCGTCGGGGCAGGGTCGTATCAGGCGTATAACGCTTCCGTTTCGTCGTTGGCCTGTGTTTTCGATAGTGGTCATCTCTCTGCTGGTGTTTGGTGGTTTGTTCGCTCCGTGGCTTGCTCCGCATGAGCATGAGCTGCCGAATTTGCGCACCCGCCATCTTCCTCCATCGTTCACCGACTCGGGGAGCGGGTTCCTTCTGGGCACGGACAGTCTGGGCCGGGACGTGCTTAGCCGCATCATCTACGGTGCTCGTGTGTCGTTGATCGTTGCGGGTGTTACGCTGGCGATCAGCGGTACTGCGGGCACTCTGCTTGGGCTCGTGTCGGGTTATTACGGGGGGTGGGTGGACGAGCTGATCATGCGCATAGTGGATATCAAGCTGGCCCTGCCTTTCATCCTTCTGGGGATGGTTTTGGTGATCGTGCTTGGTCGGAGCTTTGCGGTGTTGGTTGGGATCCTGGCCTTCTGGTTCTGGAGCGGGTTCGCGAGACAGGTTCGCGGGGAGGTACTGGCGCTCAAGGAGACGGATTACGTGAGCCTTGCGAAGGTGGCCGGAGCTTCCGGGCCGCGGATTTTGGCCCGTCACATCCTGCCTGGGGTGGTGAACACGGTGGTTGTGGTAGGCACGCTCCTGGTGGGTTCAGTAATTCTTGCCGAGGCTGGTTTGAGCTACCTCGGGGTAGGTGTTCCTCCGCCCACTCCTGCCTGGGGGTCGATGGTTTCCGCGGGCAGGATCTACGTTACCCACGCCTGGTGGATTTCGGTATTTCCGGGCATCGCCATAGCCCTGACGGTGCTGGCGGTGACATTCCTTGGGGACTGGCTGCGCGACCGGTTCGATCCTCGCCTTCGTCAGATCGAGTGAGGCTGGTACACGGGGAGGGCGGCTCGTCTAGTAGTCGGCGTAGCTCTGTGAGCCGTAGCCGTAATAGTCGGCAACGTGCGCGATTCCGTAGCGCCCGTGTAGGGGCGGGAAGGCCTTGTACCATTGGGCCGTGGGCTCGTCGATAGCGCCTATAACCCGATCCACTGCCGGGAAGCCGCCGGCCACGTCTCCGGTGCCAGTGGTGACGACGTACTTCAGTTCCGTTGGTGCGAATAGGAGGGCTGGCGCGGCTCCGTTCTCGTTGTCTTCTTCCTCGGTGAGGAGTACGACGTCGATGCCCCGATTTTCACATTCCTGCACGGTCAACATGGTTCCGACCCATCTTTGACCTCGCACGTCGGTGGTGATGATTGCCCCCTGCGCGCCCAGTTTTTCCGCCAAGACTCCTGCCCTGTGCGCTGCCAGGACGTATTCCCGCTGGTTGGTCCAGTTGGTGCGCTGCAATATGCATCCCAAGAAGTTGACGTCTTTCCCGTGGCGGCGGGCCAGGCTCATCACCACCGGGTTGTTGGCCATGATCCAGGTGTGTCCAGATCCTGCGACGGCTCCGTCCATGAGCTCGGTCGATTCCAGCAGCCAGGGCGCTGACAGCCTTCCCTGTCCGTACACTGCGCTGCCGAATCGTCCTCGGGGGCCGACCTGTGGTTCAAACGAGGCGAGGTGCGGTATGTATGCGACGCTTGGGAGGTCTGGTCTGGGTTGTGTGTCGAAGGTTTCGACGTAGTCTGGCTGTACGTTTCTGACGGTTTCGGCGATTCTCTCGGCAACCCGCATGGCTGCGGATTGTGAAACGCCGTGCTGTTCATCGGCGGAGACTCCGCTGGGGGCCTGTATTACGATGCAGAGGTTGTGCAGGGTTCCGAACGGCTTGAGTTGCGCGCCTGGTCCGCTCACGTCTATGAAGTCCGGGCTGACGCCTTCCGGCCAGTCGTTTCCGAGTGTTCCGTGCTCGTCCCGGCTCCAGGTGCGGTCCTCTCCCGCCTGGCTCTCCCCTGCTGCGGAATAGTCGAGGCAGTCGATGACCGCAAGGCCTGCCATGCGGTGCGTTCTTCCGCTGCCTACCTGCTCGGTCGGTCGGCCCTGGTAGCCGGGATATGCGACGCCTCGTCCTGCGACTTTGACTCGTGGTTCGATCTTGTCGTTGGGATTTATGATGCGGACGGAATCGCCTGGTGAGGCGATTTCGGCTCGTGTCCTCTCTATCTGGGAGTCCTGGAGGACGAGTTCTTCAATTTCATCGCGGTCAAGGGTGAGCGTTCCGTTTGAGAATCGGGTGGAGGGTCCCCACCGGATTTCGTCCACCTGAACGCTGCCTACTTCAAGACGCACCGACCAACTCCCTGTGGACACTGGGGGCCTGGGTTTCCTCTCGTTCGAAGAGAGTCGGTTCTTGCACCTGCGTCTTGATAGCGCGCAGCGCGGTGCGGGCTATCAGCAGCATGAGTTCTCGGTCACTTTCCGGTGAGAGTGTTGGGTCTCCGCAGAGGTGTTCTACGCGAATTCCTCGTACCACTCGGTGTGCTCCGAGGGTGAGCGGTACGGATGGGAGAGCGCTGACCATGGCCACCCTTATGCCTGCTCGTTCAAGTTCTTTGGATATCGTTGCGCCGCAGCGATTGCAGCTTCCTCAGGTCGATTCCAGGATCACAGCCTCTACGTCTGCGTCGGTGAGTTCTGTTGCTATACCTCGTCCGATTCGTCGTGCATCGCTGACCGGGCATCCGCCTCCGACTACGGAGTAGAATCGGTCGTGCAGTTGGCCAATTTCGCCTATTCGATCCAGTTCACGCAGGGCGGGGAGGGGGAGGGCGTAGTTTGGGTTCAAGGTGTTGTATACGTGTCCCTTGAAGCCAGTGTGGACGGACTCCCAGTTCTGGACGGTTAGGGAGTCGACCCCTGCGATGCTGTATGCGAAGTAGTTTCGCGGTATCTCGGTGGACTGCCTGTTTGGGTTTCCTCTTGGTACTATTCCGGCGGTGGTAATGAGGGCCACGCTGTATCGGCTGAGGTCGTCGATGGGCGGCGGGGGATCCACCTGGTCATATTGCCTTATGGAGATTTCTGAAGCTACGGGTTCTCCTTTAATGCGGCCGAGGACCATGTCGACGGCCCTTTCCGCTCCTTGCTTGTGACGATTGAACGGCTTCCTGATACCTCTCGGCAGGTATTCCTCTTCCTCGGCGGAACCGACCTCTTCTTTGCGTGCGAGCTTGAGTCCGAGGGCCGCCATCTTTCTGAGGGCTGGAACCATTTCAGCGGGGCTGGATCCTGTCGGAATTACGTATAGGCCCTTCTGGCTCATGACTCCTGGGTTGTCCGGTTCCATGCCGGTTACGGCGTTTATTCCGGTTTCGTTGGCCAATTGGCATATCAGGGCGCAGCCGAGTCCATATCGGCCGGCGTCGAATGCCGGTCCTGCGACTACCAGGTCAGGCTGGTATTTGCGGAGGGCCTGGCGAACGGGTGGCAGGGATCGGTCTTGCTCTTCGACGAGGAAGTTGTCTCCTGCGATGATAGTGGCGGTTACGGCGACGGTGTCTCCCAGTATGTTTGCCAAGGCTCGTCCGGGTCCAACCGGCCCTTCAATGACTTGAACGGGCTGGTCGTTGTATTCCTCACCTCCGATGCCTCCAAAGAACTGGTTGAGGTATTGCACTATTTTCAGCGGCCTGGTCATATACGCCCTCCGGTAAGCGGCCTATCAAGGCCATCGTACAACATGGCAGTCTACCCGAATACCTCGCTTTGCTTCGCGATGGGGGCAGTTGTGTGTGGATGTTTCGGGCGCGGGGGCAGCGTCGGTTTTTCAGAGTTCGCGATGTGCGGAGTAGCCGGGGCGGGGGTTCAGCTGGCGGATTCCGGCAGCCAGCCCCATGGGCGCGGTCCAAAGTCGAGGGGCATAAGTTCGCCGGCTCTTATGGCTATGCGGGGAATGATGGCGACGTCTCCGCGGTTGGCTGCTCCGTCGGCGTCTCTGTAGATCCAGTCGCCGCGGATTTCCTCTAGTAGGGATATGTCTGCGGTACGTCCGGGTTCGAGTGTTCCGGTTTCTTTCTGGATGCCAAGGGCTTTTGCCGGTGCACAGGTAACCATGTCCAGTGTTTTTTCGAGCGAGAGACCCAAGGACATTACCTTTCCCATGGATTCGGTAAGGCTGTGGGTGGGGGTGATGCGCGAGCCTGCGGTCACGTCTGATCCCAGGGTGTCCGGCGTGAGGCCCTGATCGAGTATCTTCTTTGCTGCGTCGAAGTTGAAGTTGTTTCTTCCGACGCCAACGTCGAATACGACTCCGTTTCGTTTGGCCTCCAAGGCTTCCTCGATGAGGTCGTCCCCTGCGAGCAGCGCGCCGACGTGGCGGCTGAATGAGTGGGTAACGATGTCTCCTGCGGTGAGCACTTCCCGGAGCAGTCGTGGAGCGAGGCTGGCGGCGATGGTATGTCCTTGCAGAATGTCCCCGACGTGGACCATGAGTCTGGCGTCCGCAGCCTGGGCCATGGCTTTTGCAGCCCTTGGAAGGTCTATTCCCATTTCAATGATGGCTGGGCTGACCATGCGTACCTTCACGCCCTTGAGCACGTCCGGCCTCAGCCTGATTGCGGCCACAGTGGCGTGGTGGTCCACGTCCTCGGGTTCCCTGATTTCCGGCACTCGGAAGATTCCGAGCACTCCGGCGTTGACCATTCCCAATGTCCGGGTTCTTGCGTGTGAGGCGGCGTAGTTGAGGAACCCTGCGACGTTGTATGCGCCTGTGGAGCCTGCGTCGAGGATGGTTGTGACTCCGGCGTGGACTCCCACCAGATCGGGAGGGAGCACGGTCTCCTCGCCTACCGCCTTGCGCAGGTTTCCGGCCGCGTGTACGTGCACGTCGATCAGGCCCGGGACTACCAGCAGGCCGGATGCGTCTATGGTGCGTGCGGCAGGCGCTGGATTGCCCGTCGGTTCCACGCTGCTTATTCGGGTACCGGCAATTGCGACGTCGTATGGGCCGTCCAATCCTCGTTCCGGGTCGATCACGCGGCCGCCTGTTATGAGGATGTCCGGTTCTGGGGTCTTGGTGTGGTTGATTCCGGTGATAGCCATGATGGGGATGTTCGATGTATTGGGTTGTCGCGCTTGCAAAGCAGGCGTGGGTGTGAAAGTAAGCGATAATCTACCATGAGGGAAAGGAGGGAGTGCGGCGTCTGCGTAGGCGCGGACGGCGCATTGCGGGATGAGCGGGGCAGCGGTCGATTCATGTTCGAGCCGCTATCAAAGGAGGATGGCATGTCGAATGCAGTGGTGCATTTTGAGATTTTGGGCAAGGACCACGAGGCCTTGCAGCAGTACTACCGGGATTTGTTCGATTGGAAGATAAGGCAGATGACGCCTGGCGTTCCGTATGGGGTCATCCTCGAGGAGGAGCAGGGGAAGGGTATTGGCGGGGGCGTGGGGGCCGTGCTGCCTGGGGGTGAGCCTCAGCTGCTCTTCTACGTGGAGGTGGCCGACATTCAGGCTTCGTTGGATAGGGCCTCGGAGCTAGGCGGTGAGGTGGTTGTACCGGTGACGACTATGCCTGGCATAGTGACCTTTGCGCAGTTCAAGGATCCGGAGGGCAACGTGGTGGGTCTCGCGGCTTCGGAGATACCGCCGGCGTGATAGGCGCGTGGTCGTGCGGCTGTTCTTTACACCGGTCAGCCAAGTCGGGCGCTTGCGCGCGGCATACGCGTCTGTGTAGTGAGACTGCGGAGTGGGAATGGCTAGGATAGTTCCGAAGAGAGTCGAGTGGGATTGCGAGGCTTCCGGTGACTGATCTATGGTTCCGGCCTTCCGAGTTGATCTTCTACAAGGTGCACGTGCGGGGGCCTACGGATTGGCGCTTTCTGGAGATAAGAGACGGTCAGGGAGGGTTTGGCTTTGCTGAGGCAGCGGGTGCGGTTGGGGGCAGGAACGTCCCCGACATGGTTGCAAGGTTGGCTGACCGTCTGCGCGGGGAGGTTCTGAGTTCGGACCGCGCGGTAGTGGATGCTCTGCGGGTGGGGGACGCCTCGGCCCGTTCGGCCGGGGTACTGGGTGCGGCCATGAGTTCTTTGCGTGCGGCGGTTGCGGACGCTCTGGCGCGGCGTGCGGAGTTGCCGTTGGCGGATTACTTGCGCGCCGGTTCAGGGCGGGCGGGGGAACCGTCGCGTCGCGTCCGCCTATACGCGAACATCAATCGTTCGATGCTTCCGGATGACGGGGGGCACGTGGACCGTTCTGCCGAGTCGTTCGCGGCCGTTGCGGCGAGGGCTGTTGCGGAGGGTTTTCGCAGTGTGAAGTGCGCGCCATTCGACGAGTGCCGTGCGCCGTTCGATGCTGGTGGTCTGCCGCCGGAGGCCCGGAAGGGACTTGAGCGGGTATCGGCGGTTCGCGAGGCTATCGGCGCGGAGGTGGAGTTGTACGTGGACTGTCACAGCCGGTTCGACGTGGAATCTGCGATTGCGCTTGAGGAGGAGTTGCGTGCGATTGGAGTGGACTGGTTCGAGGAGCCGGTGGACCCTATCGGTCAGGGGGATGACGTTCTGCGAATACGGGACTGCGCGGAGTTGCCGCTGGCCGGGGCTGAGTCCGGCTACGGGATCGAGACCTTTCGTTCGCTCATGGAGTCTGAGTCTCTGGACATCGTGATGCCGGACGTTATGCATTGCGGCGGTCCTGTGGAGGCTTTTCTTACGGGCTGCGAGCTTGAGTCGATGAAGCCTGGCTGCGTGTCTTTGCACTGCCCTTCGGGGCCGGTTTCATTGTGTACAAGCGCGCACGCGACGGCTGGTTTCGGCAACGTTCTGCCGTTGGAGCATGCGGTGTATGAAGTGGAGTGGCGGCATGAGGCGTTGGAGCCGCATGAGCGAATCGTGGACGGCTACATCGAGCTGAATCGGGAGCCGGGTATCGGCTGTGCGCCTGATCTGGGGGTTGTGCTTGACAGAGGGGAGCGGTGGACACCCTGACCGCTGTGCCGGGAGTGGATTAGCGATGGTGGATCCCGGGGCGGCGGGCCACGTCGTCCGGCTGCTGAGCAGGCGGAAACTGTTGGGTCTTCTGGACGAGCTGGAAGCGGGGCCGTGGGGCGCGGCTACGCAGATGTTGCCTCCAGGCATAGAGCCGGGGCCTGATTGGGGCTGGCTTCCAGGCCAAGCGCGCCGTTCACCTGCCGGTTTGGCGTTAATCAGGTACGGGGCCGGTGGGTCGGGACGCCTGGCGGTGGCTCCCCCGTTTCCTGTACTGTCGTCGGCGTCGGGCTGCGGCCCAGGTCCGCTGAGGGAGCGTCTGTCCGAGCGGGTGACAGTCGGGATCATCCTGCTCAGGTTGGGCCGGTATGCGGTGGGAGCGGCCCGTGACGAGACTCTCGCGGTTGCGAAGTGCGGTTCGCGCTACGTTAAGGGAGCGCATCGGGCCGGGGGTCAATCGGCGAAGCGCTTCCAGCGCAACCGGGAGAAGTGGATCCGGGAGTTCTTCGACGAGGCTTGCGAGGCGGCCCGGACGCGCTTTGCGCAGGTTGAGGAGCCTATCGACTGGCTTGTTCTGGGGGGTGACAGGCATACGCTTGGTCAGTTCATGAAACGTTGCGGTTATCTGGCCGAGCTATCGGAGCGAAGGGTCCCCTGGCTGGCGCCGACGCGCCGACCGGGGCGGGCGGAGTTGGATGAGGCGGTCGGGTTCGCGTGGTCGTCGCGGGTGTACGAGCCTGCCTGAGCGCGGGGTTCGTAGCTGCGGGAGGCTGGGGTCAGTGGAAGAGGGATACGGCGGCGGCGGCGGGTGCTGTGGCGGTACCGGATGCGTTTCGGTATGCGAGTTGGAGGTCGATCAGTCGTTGGCGGTCTTTCTGATACTTGCGGACGACCTTGCCGTCGCACACCTGGCGTTCACCGGGGAAGTCCATGGCGCGGTGTTGGCATCCCAGTTTCCGGAGTTCTCCGGCATCGCCGATCCAGTCGGTAATGAGTTTGCCGAGTCGCGCTGCCTTGAGGCCGCCGTGCATGATGACGCCGGGCAGGCCGGCTCTTCTAGCGAAACGGTGGTCATAGTGAATTTCGTAGAAGTCTCGTCCTGCGGAGGCGTATTTGACTATATCGCGTGTTGAAGTCTGCCAAACGGCTGAAGGGAGTCGGTCACCTTCTTTGATTTCGTCCCACAGGGGTTTTTCCGCCCCAGCCTGGGAGGGTCGATCGTCGGCATGGGAGGGGGCGGCATGGCGAGCGGTCTCATTGGTGGAGGCTCCGCTGGAGGATGGGTTCATGTAAATGACCGTGGTCTTCATCCTGACGGCGAGTTGGTCGTGCTGGTTGAAGAAGTCGGTCTCGTTTACGACGAACGCGAGCGGGCCGGTGCGTCCCGGTTTCTCGAAGGCGTCGGCTGTGCGGCTGGCAACGGTGATGCGGTCGCCGGCGCGGATTGGGTGGAAGTATTCCCATTCGGTGCCGGCGTCGACGCGCACGTTGGCCCGCAACAGTGAGTGGGCCTGTCCTGGGGGCGAGGCCATGAACAGGAGCAGTCGGGTAAACGTGGGCGGGGCGACCAAACCTCGGTAGCGTGAGTTGCGGGCTATCTTCTCGTCGTTCCATAGTGGGTTGTCGTCTCCGATGCCATCGGCAAACCACAGTATTTGTGTCTTATCGACTGTGATGGCGACCGGATTGGAGGTCTGCGCGAGCAGTTGATCTCGGACGGACGGGCTGAGCATTGCAGGCTGGGTCAATTGGATACCTCGCCTCGGTTATGGGGAGGCGTCAATCGGTCGTTGCTGCGCGGCAGGGGATTCTGGTCGGTTTCAACTCAGCGGGGGTATGACAACCTGCGATTTTCAAATGTACCTTAGCGGCGGGGCATTTTTACGACAACCGCTTGCAGGCGGCGTTGGCAGCGAGCGTCAGGGCGGGTTGTTGGATCAGAGACCGGGTTTGGGCCTGCGCGGGCGCGGCTCCATTTCTCTATTTCAGGGATCGTGCCTTTGTTCCCGTGCGCTTGCGAAGTGTAATCAGAGGGGATTCCGCCATCGGAGTCCGGGGAATCGGCTGAAGTCTGTGTCGTTGGAGTGGACCTCAGCCTGGTACTCCATTGCGATGGCTGCGACGTGTGAGTCGGTGACGAGGTTTGCGCCGACGCCTGCGGCGTTGAGGCAGCGTCGGAAGTGAATGAGGTGTTCAGCGCCTGGGTTGAGCGGGGTGACGTGTGGGAGTTGGAACCATTCTCGCACGTAGTCAACCGCCTTTGCGGGTTCTGCGGGGCTGATGAGTACCTTTGGGTGAGTGATCAGTCTTACGAAGCCGGTGGATACGACCCACGGGACGCCTACTCTCTCCGCGCCGTTGAGTAGTTGTTCCCACCATCGTTTGGCGGAGTGGTGGTATGGGGCTCCGTCGTTGTGGGCGTAGATCAGCAGGTTTAGGTCTGGCACTATCACTCTGTGCCGCGTCCTGCGAAGTTGTCTGCCTCAAGCTGGTCGACGAGCTGATTGAGTTTCATTGGATCGATGCCCTTAGCGAGTCCGCTGCGATTAGGCACGACCCGGTACCCAGGCGCCGGGGTCTCTCTTACAACCTGCGACATTCCCCTCCGCAGGGTGTCGTTCACCACCTGCTTGAAAGGCTTGTCCAGCAGGCGCGCCTGCTCTTTCAGGGAGAGGGCGAGGTCATCGTCCAACGTGAGCGTGGTTCTCATATAGACATCATGATGCTAAATGGTGCTGATGTCAAGGCGCTGTGGGCGCGGACGGCGTGAAGGTGATTGGCGGACGTAGACGGGGCGGTTCCACCTCCACGTTCACCCGGCGGGGCATTGGGTACAATCGCCTGATGAGACGCAGACGCCACGATCAGGAAGAATTGCTGAACGGCGAGTTGGCGCGCCTGTTGACGCTTCACGGGGCGCCGTCTAGCCCTGAACGCCGCGCGGGCGCGAGGCGCATAGACGTGACGGCAAATATCGACGGGCTGCGCGTCGTGCTCGAAGCGGAAACCGGATTCGACAAGAAGCAGCAGGCCATAAGGGACGCGGACGCCAGACTGCGGCAGGGTCTGACCGCCGTGGTGTTCGCGGTCTGCTACCCGGAGGGCGCGACTACGCAGAGCCTCGAGGACTCGACCCTGACCTGGACCGTGCGGGTGAAGGCCGGCGAATCAGCCGGGGCCTGGTCCACGGGCGGAGTCTCCCACCTGGCGCACGCGGTGAGGCAGGCGCCGAACTCGCTCAGCGGGGCGGACATAGCGGCGCAGATCCTGTCGGACACTCTCGACTCGGTGGTGCAGGGTCTGGATACGCCGACGCGCATGGCGTTGGCCCGCGACCTCGATCTGCCGAAAAACAGACAGGCGGCGGGACAGAACGGCTACTACACGGCGGCGAAGCGCGGCATGTTGGTCATCGCGACGGCGATGCTCTTCCACCACAGGGTGCAGAACCACCTGCCTGAGAGCTCTCCGCCGGGATATGACGGCCCATGGCCGCCGGCGTCTCCGGCAGATTGTGCGGAACGGGAGGGGGCCACCATTCAGGCGCACAGCGAGGCTTGGCGCGCGATTCTGGCGGTGGATTACCGCCCGGTCTTCGAGACGGCGCGCGCTGCCCTGTCCGCGTTGCCCTCGCACCCGGACAGCAGCCGGGCGGTGCGCATCCTCGCTCAGGTGACGGCGAACATCTCCGAGATGGTGGCGGGCCTGCGGCACGACCTGCTGGGCAGAATCTTCCACCGAGTGCTGGACACTGCGCGCTACGACGGTTCCTTCTACACGTCCACTGCGGCCGCGACTCTCCTCGCATCGCTGGCGCTGCGGCGGGCTGACGCAGATTGGGCCGACCCGGAGGCGGTTGGACGGCTGCGCATTGCCGATCCGGCGTGCGGAACCGGCACGCTGCTCATGGCCGCTGCTGAGCGCATACGCGATCTGCGGCATGAGGCGGGGGCGGTTGACTCGGCGGATGACGAGATACTCGCCCTGCTGCTGGTGGAGGACGTGCTATGGGGCTATGACGTAAACCTGACGGCTACTCACATGGCCGCCAGCACGATCGGGATGTTGTCGCCCACGACGCAGTTCAGCCGGATGAACATCCACCGGACGCTGCTGGGGGTCTACGGAGGTACGCCCTACCTGGGCTCTCTGGAGTTTCTTTGCGGTCAGCCTCGTCTGGCCTCATGGCCTGCAACGGCGCAGCAGGTGGAGCACGATCATGATGCGGATCCGCCTCCGCCGATGGATTTGGTGATCATGAACCCGCCGTTCACCCGCGACAGTCTGCGGCACGATCAGTTCAGCCGGGCTGAGGAGAAGGCGATAAAGGATCGGGAAAAGGGGTTGCTGGCGGGCCAGCTCTATCAGAGGGCGGCTCGGTTGTCCGGGTCGGCGAACTCGTTCCTGGTGCTGGGCGAGAGGATGGCTCGCAGTGACAAGGCCATATTCGCGGTGGTGTTGCCGACCGTGATGGCGACGAATCCTGCGGCGCTGGAGACGCGCAGGTACCTCTCCCAGAATTTCCACGTGGACACGATCGTCAGTTCGCACGACCCCGGGCGCATCTACTTCTCGGAGAACACCAGCATAAGCGAAGCGTTGCTCATATGCCGCCGGTGGAACGGTGAAGGATCGAAACCGCCGACGCGGATAGTCAACCTTGCTGAGAACCCGGACACTCCGGTGAAGTCTCTGGACGTCGCCGCACGTATCGACGAGCGTCGGTCGGGGCGATTCACGGTGCAGACGGTTCCGCCAGAGCGGATCGAGCGGGGCGACTGGAACTCCGTCAACTTCCTTGCGCCATCCCTCGTCGACGCTTTCAACCGAATCGCAGACTCGACGCGCACGGGAGCCGGCGGCCTCTTCCCTGCGCTGCCGCTCGAAAAGATGGCGGACGTGGGGCCTGCCGGTCAAGCAATTCGCGGGGCTTACGTACGCTCCGACATGCCGACGTCATCGGGATGGCGCGCTCTGTGGCATCACAAGACGGAGGTGACGCAGACGATGCTCGCTCAAACTGACTCCTACATCGAGCCAAAGAGTGGACGGGGCCAGGTTGCGGACAACTATTGGAGCCAACGAGGACGGCTGTTCCTGCCGGCCCGCCTTCGCCTCAACACGACCCGTGCGGCGTCTGTATTCCTCGAAGAACCGGCCCTTGGCTCTATCTGGGTTCCCTGTCGGCCCAAAGAGACGGATCCGCTCAACGAGCAGGCGCTCTGTCTGTATCTCAACTCTTCAGTGGGGGTTCTGTCCATGCTGGGAGGCCGCGGTCACAACGTTCTGTCCCGTCCCACGTTCTCCATGGACGCGTTGCGCTCGCTGCCGGTACCGGACTTTGCGGCGTTGGGGGATCAGGCGCGAGACTTCATGGCCTCAAACTTTCAGTGGCTGCAAGGCGAGACGCTTCTCCCGCTGCCTCGCATGAACGATGATCCGGTACGCAAGCGGATCGACGATGCGGTAACGGAAGCGCTGGGGCTGGACCCTGAATGGGCGTCGAGTATCCGCCGATCCCTATCGGAGGAGCCGTCGATTGCCAATCGCCGCTTTGGTGAGTAGGACGCTGCCGAGTAGGAGTTGGTTGGCGCGGGGCCCGAATGGGTGGATGCACTTCTCGATAAAGCGGAAGCGGGGGGGGCTGGCGACCGTGTGGCGTGCGGCGTCATAACGAGATAGGGGGAAGTGATGGAGACGGGGGCGAGACCGGTTGTGGGCGCGTTTCGCCTTGGGGGTTATACGCGGGTCAATTCATAGAATCGCCTTAGTGCAAGCGCGGCGGCGGCTCCCAGCAGGATGCTGGCGGGTATGCCGATTGCGGGTACCACAATGAAGTGCGCCCATTGGTAGGAGCATCCTCTGGCATCTGCACATATCCACATAGAGGCGGCCACGTATCCGCCAAAGAAGAGGGAGCCTATCAATCCGCCTGCGAGGGCGCCGATTTTGAGGGCGCGTCTTCTTTCTCGGCGCGGGTCGTTCGGTTCGGTGGGATGGGGATGCACTGAAGTTGGCGAGTCGGCGGCGGCGGTTGATGGCTGGGCGTTCATCCTCGCCATCGCGCTGCCCTGTCCCTTAGAGGCGGTGGGGATAGCGGGGGCGGCCGGGGTTACGTGCGGGCGGGGGCGCCGGTCATTGCGTGAGCGGCGGCCCTGACGTCGGCTCCGGCCTGTAGGGTCCCTGCGGCGTTGTCCACTGCGATGGCGCACACGTCACCCATGGCCCGACTGTATTCGTCCGTTTCGCGTACAGAGTGTCCGCGCTCTGCGAGGCTGTTTCGTACTTCTTTGGGTATACGCGCTTCGAGATCGAGTCTTCCGGGCTCGTACGAGTGCGGCCAGAAGGAGTTTGGGAAGCTCCAGGTAAGGAATCGGGGCGCCTCGATGGCCTGCTGCGGTGTCATGCCGAATACGGTGACGTTTAGGAAGTACTGCAGCGCGGCCTGGCATTGTGCGTCACCGCCCGGCGTGCCGAACGGCATCCATGGTCGGCCGTCCCTAAATGCGAGGAGGGCGTTGGGTGTGAGCCTGGGCCGCTTGCCGGGCGCTAGCGCCGATGGGTGGCGCGGGTCGAGCCAGGACTGGGTGCCTCGCCCGGAGGGTGTGAAACCGAGTCCTGGGGCTACGGGGGCCATGGAAAGCGTGTCGGACGGGGTGGCTGAGAACATATTTCCAAATCGGTCGACTGCGCATGCGTATGAGGTGTCCGGTTCGGCGGAGCCTGGTACGGGCGGGGGAGGTTGATATGCGTATTCGGTCGGGGGGCGTCGGCCTTCGTAAGACCACGGATTTCCGGGGGGTGGCATGGCCGGGGATGCGCGGTTGGCGCGGGCTTCTTTCCGCCTTTGGGCTGCGTATTTGGGATCCAGCAGTCCCTCGATGGGCACGTCCACGCGGTCAGGGTCTCCGTAGAAGGCGTCGCGGTCTGCGAATGCCAGTTTCAGGGTTTCTGCGAGCAGGTGCAGGTAGTCTGCGGAGTTGTGTCCGAGGCTTGCGAGGTCATCGTGTGCCAGCATCTGCAGGGTTTGAGGGAATACGGGGCCCTGGCACCAAGGTCCGTTTGCGAAGACCTGATACTGGTTGAATGATCCGGAGACCGGGGGCTCGTTGCCTACGCGGAAGGCCGCCATGTCTTCAATTGAGAGGAATCCGCCTTGTTGTCGAACAAAGGCTACGAGTTCCTGGGCGATGGGTCCTTCGTAAAAGAGGGCTCTGGCTGCTGCGATTGCCTGTTCCCTGCCGAGGTGCGCGTTCTGTCTTTCGGCCTTTATAAGTCTTTGGAAGGTTTTCGCCAAGTCTGTATTTACCAGGCGTTCTCCCTGCCGCAGCGGTGTTCCCCGGGGGGCGTATATGGCTCCTGAGGTGGGCCACTGGCGCAGGTATTGGGCGCATTGGGCGAGGTTTCCTGCCAAGACTGTATCTACGATGAAGCCGTTTTGCGCGAGTTCCAGGGCGGGTGCGACGACCTGCTCGAAGGTCATGGTTCCGTGTCTGGCGAGTGCGGTCATCCATGCGTCGGCTGCTGCGGGCACGACGCAGCGTTCGACTCCGGGTTCCATCTTTCCGTTTTTCTGTTCAAGGAAGTACTCAATGGATGCCTGAGCGGGCCAGCGTCCCAGTCCGCTGATGCTGAAAACGCGATCTTCGGCTTTGCTATAGATGAGTATTGGGGCCACGCCTCCGAAACTGGTACTGGCGGGCAGTACGACGTTCAGGGCTATGCCGGCGGCAACTCCGGCGTCGACGGCGTTGCCGTTCTGCTGGAGGATGCGGAATCCGGCCTTTGTGGCGAGGCTGTGTCCGCTTGCGACTGCGTGTTTCGTCGATCCGTTATCTTTCATGGGCTTTGTACTTGCATACCTCTCGGAGGTCATGGCGCAGCGGGTATTTGCAGGCCGGCTCCGTCGTCTTCTGCGGTTACCGGTTCCAAGGGAGCAGGCGCTATGTCCTGTGCGTCCCATTCCATGCGGCGCGTTGGGGGTTTTGGCCCAAGTTTTTCTCCAGGCGGGTCTTGGGGCTGACCGAGGGCCAATTGTAGCGGTACGGCGGGCTATACTTCGGCGAGCCTTTGTGCTCGACAGGAGCGCGAGTATGCAGGACGCTTCGGTTGTATGGATTCGCGGCTGGTTCTGCTCGTTGAGGTTGGAGCGATTCTTCTGAGGTCTGCACGTGCAGGCGACAAGCAAGTAGGGAAACAATGACAGGAGACAGGAGCATTCCCTCGCCGGATGATCTGGCGGGTCTTCAGCAGGCTGCAATCGACCATCTCTTCGTGGGGACTCGCAATGCCGCGCAGCTCGCCGAGGAGGGCGGTCCGATGATCGTAACCGACTCGGACGGCATCTACGTTCGCGATGCGAGTGGGGGGCGTTACGTGGACGGCATTTCCGGGATGTACTTTCGGAATGCGGGGCACGGGCGGGACGAGATCGCGGATGCGATCCGTGAGCAGCTTGGCCGTGTGAGCATGCATATCTACGCTGCGTCGACGTCTTCGACGGTTCGTTTGGCGGCGAAGTTGGCGCAGATCACTCCGGGCGGGCTTACCCGCACTTTCTTCACAAGCGGGGGTTCTGAGTCGAACGAGACCTCAATCAAGATGGCGCAGGCGTATCACAATCGTACTGGGTCGAAAGGGCGTTTCAAGGTTATCAGCCGCAAGGGTTCCTACCACGGGGGTACCTTGGGGACGATGTGGCTTGGTTCACACCCATTTTTGCCGCGCGAGGAGTATCAGCCGGTTCCTTCCCACGCGGTGCACGTTCCAAATCCCAATCCCTATCGCTGCGAGTTGGGCGGCCGAACGCCGGAGGAGTGTGCGGATTTGTGCGCGAGGGCTATAGAAGAGGCGATTCTCTTCCACAGTCCAGAGTCTGTGTCGGCTGTCATCGGGGAGCCTGTGACGCAGCCTTTCGGGGGTGTGGTTCCCGGTCCGGGTTACTGGGATCGGGTACGCGAGATCTGCGACCGTTACGGTGTGTTGTTGATCTTCGACGAGGTGATCACGGGCTTTGGGCGGACTGGCGCGTGGTTCGGTTCGGACACGGTGGGCGTTACGCCGGACATCATGAGTTTCGCGAAGGGTGTGACTTCGGGCTATTTCCCGATGGGTGGATCGATAGCGACGGGTGAGGTGTCGGACGTGTTTTCGGGTAGTGCGGACAAGACCTTCAAGCACATGTTCACGTATACGGGTCATCCTGCGGGTGCGGCGGGGGCTCTTGCAAATCTGGACATCATGGCGAGGGAGGATCTGCCGGGCAACGCTCGGCGGCGCGGTCTTCAGATGTCGGATCGTTTGGAGGAGATGAAGGAGCGGCACCCGTCTATCGGCGACGTTCGAGGGGTGGGGCTGATCCAAGGCATCGAGTTCGTGAAGGATCGGGAGACCAAGGAGCACTTTGGGGAGGAGGTCGGTTGGGGTCCTCGGTTGACGCAGGCTCTAACCGACCGTGGGGTTTGGATACGGGTAGGTTCGTTCATATTGCCTTTGGCGCCTCCGCTGATCATCACTGCGGACGAGGTGGACGGTCTCTGCGACGCTGTGGATGAGGCGATTACGGAGGTGGAAGAGGCGGTGGGGGTGTGACGAGGAGGGAGGTCAGTTTTCTATGTGCCATCATGAGCGCCTTGAGTCTCGACATGCCTATGAGCGTTGTAGCTGAAGAACGCCAGTTGTACATGCTTGGGGAGGCCAATGAGTCGTCCTAGCACTCTATGACCGGCACAGAGCAATGCAGTGTGACAAAGCGATCGGATAGGTTCTCCTTGGCGGTAGAGGCGATTGGCGGTCGACGCTTTTTCGGATAGGGCGAGGCAGGGGGCGTTCAGGTGAAAGATCAATCCCTCTATTACGGCGATTGCCTCGATTGGATGGCGGGTTGGCCGGACTCTTCGGTGGACCTGATTTACCTCGATCCGCCTTTCAACTCGAATACGGACTACAACGTCATCTTTGGCCCGGAGAATGGCGTGTCTGCGCAGGTACGGGGGTTTGTCGATACCTGGCGATGGGACAGGGCCTCTGCGGCGCGCGTTCGCGACATTGAAGATGCTGGTTCTCATCCGCTTCGGGACGCGATCCTAGCGCTTAGGAGGCTGCTGGGGCCTTGCGGGATGCTGGCGTATCTGAGTTACATGGGGCAGCGTCTGGTTGAGATGCGCCGGCTGCTGAAGCCAACAGGCAGCGTCTACCTGCATTGCGACCCAACTGCGAGCCACTATCTGAAGTTGCTGATGGACGCGATTTTCGGGGCGAAGAATTTCCGCAGTGAGATCATCTGGCGCATCGGTTGGATCTCGGGTTTCAAATCACAGAAAAAGGGATGGATTCGCAATCACGATACTATCCTGTACTACTTGCGGAGCGATGAGGCGGGCCGGTACTTCAACAAGGAATACATACCATACGCGGAGGATTACGTGAGGCGAGACGGTAAGAAGCCTACGGGGAAAGGGATACCGGTTGAGGATACGTGGAACTGTTCGTCTGCGGACATACTGGATTCGATCATGATCAAGAGCTTCTCTCAGGAGAAGCTGGGTTATCCGACACAGAAGCCTCTTGCGCTTCTGGAGCGGGTCATACGCGCTTCGAGCAAGGCAGGGGATTTGGTACTCGACCCTTTTTGTGGTTGCGGTACAACGTTGGCAGCGGCTCAGAATCTCGGTCGTCGGTGGATCGGTGTGGATATTTCGGCCACGGCCATCGACATAGTGCAAGACAGGCGGTTGCGGCCGATGGGGATCGAAGCGGAGGTTTTTGGCATTCCGCAGGATACTTCGGGCGCTCGCCGGCTGGCGGCTGAAAAACCTTTCGACTTCGAGTCTTGGGCGATTACGCGTATTCCGGGCCTGGTTCCGAACGAGCAGAAGCGCGGGGAGGGGTGTATCGAGGGGCGCGGGCTGATGCTGACCGCTCCGACCGGCCATGAATCGCGGCTTGTTCTGGCGCAGGTGAAAGGCGGCAATGGTTTTCAGTTGAGTCAGTTCAGGGAGTTTCTGGACGTGCTGGATCACGAGGGGGCTGCATGCGGGGTTTTCATCACGCTGTACCCGGTGGCTTCACGAGAGGCACGATCTCTTGCGTCAGAGGCTGGGGAGATCAGGGTTGGCTCAGAACGTTTTCCGCGCGTGCAGTTCTGGTCGATTGACGATTGCTTCAGGGGGCGCTATCCACGTCTGCCCGTTGTGGCGGACCCGGCCACGGGCAAGGCGGTGCGGGCCCTTTGATCTCGTGACGGTTCGCATGGGTCACGGGTTATGGGGGTCCGCGGCGGCTCGATACGTGTTATGACTTGATCAACATGGATATTCTCCGGCGTATGCTCTTTGCGGAGTTGTCGGAGTTGATGGATTGGCTTGAGCGGACCGGATGGGTGATCGGGTGTCGATAGAGAGCCTGGATGCCCGTCGGGCCGTACAGCAGGGGGATTTTCGGGATGCGCGCGATAGACGTACATGCACACGTACCGCGGGAACCGGGGCTTGAGGAGCTTGGCATCGAGCGGGGTCTGCGCCGGATGTTTCGCATGAGGGAGGAGCCGCCTGGTCCGGAGGGTATGGCGGAGACGTATCGGCAGTTGGACGTTATGGCGGTAATCTTTTCGGTGGACTCAGAGACTGCGACTGGGGACAAGGCGGACTCGAACGACTACGTGGCCGGTATCGCGTCGGCCTACCCGGATCAGTTCATCGGGTTCGCCTCGGTTGATCCGCAGAAGGGGGAGGCGGCTGTGGCGGAGCTGGAGCGTGCGGTAAGGGTGCTTGGTCTGAAGGGGCTGAAGCTACACCCTATACATCAGGCCTTTTTTCCGGACGACCCGCAGTACCGTCCGTTGTTCGAGAAGTGCGAGGAGCTCGGCGTCCCGGCGCTTGTGCACACGGGTTACGCTGCGGCCGGAGCCGGCGCTCCAGGCGGCGGGGGTTTCAAGCTGAAGTATGCCCGCCCGATACCGCACATCGACGATCTGGCGGCTGAGCATCCGGGTCTGACCATCATCATGGCGCATCCGGCGTGGCCGTGGATCGAGGAGCAGGTGGCTGTGGCTCTGCATAAGCCGAACGTTTATATCGACCTGTCCGGCTGGGCGCCGCGCTACATTCCTCGGCAGCTGATTCGTGAGGCGAGTACGCGTTTGCAGGACAAGGTTCTGTTTGGCTCGGACTATCCTTACATGCCTCCGTCGAGGTGGTTGCAGGAGTTCGAGGAGCTTGAGGTGCGGGACGAGCCTCGGCAGAAGATTTTGTTGGGGAATGCGAGGAGGGTCCTGGGGTTGGAATAGAGCGGGTCAGGGGGCAGGCGATTATGGATTTGTAGACGTAGCGCGGGCGCGGCCAAGGGACGAGATGGGTCTTTGGCCCAAGCGGTTGACGCGGTCAGCGCGTGCTTTGGGTGTCTTTTAGGGGGATTAGGGGAATTGGAAGTCTAGTTCGAGTTCGGCGCAGATGGAGTTTAGCCAGTCGATCACCTCTGGGTGGTATGGGATGCCCTTTTCGACCCGTTCGAGTTCCTCTTCGTGTTCGGGCAGTCCGGCGTAGTAGACGCGTTCGCAGTCCTGTGCGGGCGGGGTGTTGCGTAGGCCTCGTAGGAAGGCGTCCACGTCTTGCTTGAATCTGTCGGGTTCTGTGAAGGCGTCGATGCGGTAGGCTGCGAAGTAGTGGCCCATTCCTGCGAGGCTGCCGTTCATCTGTGCGCCGGCGAGGGTGGCTCCCATGATGGCGACGACGCAAGCGAGTCCGTATCCTTTATGTGATCCGCTTTCCCTGGTGCCTCCTGCCGGCAGCATGTACCAGGTGCGCGCTCTGCCGCTGAAGTCTTCTTGCGGGGGCGGCGCTTCTTGCATGACGGGTTTTCCGTGCTCGTCGGCGAGCCATGCCGGAGCCACGTTTACGCCCATGCGCTGTAGTAGGTGGATCTTGTTTCCTGCGACCTGTGTGGTGGCGACGTCGAATATGAACGGTGGTTCGTTTGCTGCGGGGGCTGCCCAAGCGATGGGGTTTGTGGCCAATCTGGGTTCTGCGCCGAAGGTTGGGAGCATTGTGTCTCCGCCTCCGCCGGACATGCATACGCCTATCATGTCGTGTTCGAGCGCCATGGCGGCGTGATACCCGGCTGCGCCCACGTGTCCTGCGTTTCGCAGTGCGACGGCTCCGATTCCCTGGGTTCCGGCCTTTGCTATGGCGAGTTGCATGGCGACCGGCCCAACGTGAAGGCCGAGTCCTCGGTCTCCGTCCATAGTGGCGATGGCTGGGGACTCTCGTACGATCTCCGGTTTGGGTCTGGGGTTGATTTCGCCTCTTTGGTATCCGTCGACGTATGCTCGCAGCATGTTTGAGATGCCGTGTGTGTCGATGCCTCGTCGGTCGGCGTAGATAAGAACGTCAGCGGAGCGTGAGGCGTCTGCAGTGGACAGCCCCATCTTTTGGAAGATGGCTTGGGTTGCGGCGCGGGCGCGTTCTTCCTCGACGCGTACCGCCTGTGATTCTGGGACGTGGAATCTTTCGAGCATTGCCGTTTCCTGTCCGGATCCGTTTGGCTGCGAATGGTAGCACGGGGCTTTTTTTGGTCAGATAGATGAACGCCTCTCCTGGGGGATTGGGAGAGGCGTTCCTGGCTCGTCGAATGGTAACCCGGGCGGCTTCGAGCCCAAGCCGCTGTTTGGGATCAGCCTGGCGCGTGTCCGCGCGCCAAGCTCTTGTTTCTGTGTTCAATCAGGCGTCATTGCGCGGCTGGTGAGGGGGTTTGCACGTCCGGCAAGTTGTGCGCCGGTCATGGGCGTTTCCGTCTACGGGGGCGTGGGCGGTCCGGTCGCCCACCTGCTGCACGGCCCAAGGGTCTAGGGACCTGTGATTCCAGGGCCTGTCCGGAGTTGAGGTGGGCCAGGGCGGACTTGAGTCTGTTGTCCAGGATGCGCAGGGAGCTGATGAGGTCCAGCCGCCGGTATTCGGGGATGATCTGCAGCTGCAATGCTCCCAGTTCTCCTGCCAGCATGAGGGCTGATTTTTCGAGGCTCATTTCGGCCGTCGGTGCGGGCTGCTGCGGCCGGTCGGCGGGCGTGATGGTTTCCGCAACCTTTTCGGGGGCTGGCCGTCGACCGTCTTTGAGAACCTCCTCGATGAGGTATGCAATGGACAGGCTGGGGTCGGACTTAGCTCGTCCGACGACCTGCTCTACGTGTACTGAGCTGAGTTTGCCGGTGAGGAATGGTTCGGCGATTTCTCGCTGCCTATGTCGGTCGTCGATATCTGCGATGCTGCGCGCTTCCTTGAACGTCAGGTCTCCGTCGTCGAGGCGTTCTCCCAAGGCCGGGTCGAGTGTTTTCATGAGGCTCTCGTAGTGGTGGATAGTGCCGGGCGTGATTCCGGTTCTCCTGGCGAGTTCCTGCTGGGTGATGCCGTATGACTTGCGGTATGAGATGAATTCTCTGGCGAGCGCTCTGGGCGGAACGAGTGCGTTGTGGTAGAGCTCAGATAGCCGCAGTTCGCGTCGTTCCTGCGGGGAGATGTCTTCTCGGAGGGTTACCTCGACGGCTCGTTTGCCTGATTCCACGGCGGTTTTGAGTCCGCGTCTGCCAGCGAGGAGTACGTAGCTTCCTTTTCCGTTGGGTTCGACGACGAGTGTTTTGGGAGCTCTTAGTCGTCGTCGGTCGGCACCTGGTCCGGGTTTTGCAGTTTTTGGCAGGCTTGGGTCCAGGACGATGTGGCCGATATCTACTTTCAAGGGGGCCTCCGTCACAGATATGTCTTTGCGCTGTGGGGCAGGTGCGCTGGCTGGCTGCCGGTCGGTTTTTGGTTCCATATATTTTGCTTATTCCAAATCGCATATTCATAAACTGTCTGAAACTGTCCAGTAGTGGGGAAACGGATATTCCAATATGGGATTGACTTTGGAATCAGTCGGGGATATTGTTTCGGATTAAAACCCTGGAATATGGGCTAGCAGTGCGATTTCCCAACTTGGAGCGAGATGCAAGAACGATCACGGACAGTTCCCCCGTACGTGCCCTACCGGACATTCCGAACTTTTTTGGAATTCCTATTGGACGGTATTCCAGACCGGATAGACCGCAGCGTTTGGGGCTATCGCTTTTCGGGTAGCTCGGGATCGCAGTTGATGACGACCTTGAAGGTGCTGAAGCTGGTGGATGAGGATGGTCGTCCGCGTGAGGAATTGGGGCTTCTGGTTTTTGCGGAGGGTGAGGAGCGTCGGTCGGTTCTTCGGCAGGTGTTACGCGGTTTCTACGGGCCGGTATTCGAGCTTGATCTGGCGCGAGCTACTCGCGGTCAGTTTCACGAGGCTTTCCGTCGGTTCGGGGCCCGCGAGGGGGTATTGACGAAGTGCGAGGCGTTTTTCATCAAGGCGGCTCGCGATGCCGACGTGGAGTTGTCTCAGTACATTCTGGCTGGTCGGCACGGCGCTCGGCGCTCGTCGTCTTCGCGGTCGCAACGTCCGGCGCCGCAGGGGGAGCGGTCGGTGCATCTGCCTGCGGAGTTGGAGCCTGCGCCTGTTCATCCGCAGCTATCCGTGGCGGAGAAGATTCTGCAAAAGTACCCAGATTTCGATCCTTCGTGGGCACCGGAGGTGCAGTCCAGTTGGCTCAGCGGTATGACGAGGCTGTACGGTGCGCTGCTGGGTCCCGGGGGCAGTGAGGAGGCGCGGGAGTGAGGGCCGGCGGTCAAGGTTGGTCGTCGTCGGTTTCGCCTAGCCGCATGGGTGGGCGTGGAGCAGCGTCGACAATTCTGACTTCGGGCAAATCCTGGGTGGCTGGCACTCCCATTTCACGGAATCTGCGAGCCTGTGCCATTACCCGGGATTCCATTGATCCGACGCCGGCGTTGTACTTGTTGACGGCGGTATTCAAGGCTCTTCCCATACCGTCCATGTGTCCTGCGAAGGTGACCAGTCGGTTGTGAAGGTCCCTTCCGAGTTCGCTTATGGATCTCGCCTCGTCGGCGACCTTTCGTTCCTGCCAGCTCAAGGCTACGCACTTGAGCAGGGCTGCGAGTGTTGAGTAGGTCACTATGACGACCTTGTTTTGCAAGCCTCGGTCCAACAGATCCGGCCTGCGCAGCAGGGCGGGGGGCAATGCGAATTCAGGCACGACCATCACGACGAAGTCTGCTGCGTCTCCCAAGTTTCTCCAGTACTCCTTCCTGGAGAGGCTGTCGGCGTGTGATTGCACCATTCTGGCGTGTCTGTCGAGGTGTTCGTCTCGGTCCTCGTCGTTGTCGGCGCTTTCGGCATCCAGGTACGCGGTGAGCGGCACTTTGGAATCCAGGATGAGGTCTCGCTTGTGGGGCATGTGCACGATGAAGTCGGTTCTGCCGCCTTGTCTGTCCGGGTCTTGGGAGGTGTAGTGGATGTTCTTGACCAAGCTGCATAGTTCGAGGACGCGTTCGACATTCATTTCTCCCCATTGTCCTCGTACTTGCGGCTTGGAGAGGGCGTCTCTCAGTTCTCTGTTGGATTGGACGACGTTTTTGATTTGTCCTCCCAATTCGCCTGAGTGTCTTGCCACCGCCTTGTCCAGGGTTTCGATCTTGTCGGACAGTGGCTTGACCAGTTTCGCCACCGCTTCTTCACGGGCTTTCAGGGTCTGGTCGGCGTTCGTGATGAAGCCTTTTTGCTGGCGGTCGAGGGTCTTGGAGGACAGCGCCTGAAAGGTGTCTGCGAACCGTTTTTCCAAGGCGTCGCGCTCGCCGAGGTTTCTTTGGGTGTTCTGCAGGTTTTCTTCAAGCCTTGTCTTGTCGATTTCCAGATCTCTGGCGGCTCTTGCTTCCTCTTCAGCCTTCTCGCGGGCGGTTGCAAGCAGATCGTCGGCTTTTCCCAGTTGGTCCTGGGTGTTCTTTAGTTGAGCGGTGAGGGAGGCTTTTTCCGAGATCAACTGCTGGAGCCGTAGACGTGCGCGTACTGCAAGCCATGCTGCACCGATGGCCAAGCCTAAGCAGGCGATGATGAGGGCTGCGCTGATGGGGTCCATGAGAAGTTCTTTCTTGGTCGCGTTGTGCGTTGGGGGCGTGTGGAGGATTCTAGCCGAGCGCTTTGTCTTGGGTAAGAAAGGGCCTTCGATCTCTCGTGGTGAGTGTTGTCATTGTCCTATCAAAAAGGCCGTCCGGAGACCGGACGGCCTTTTCGCGTGGAGCTGTGTTGGAGGTTTGGGTCTAGAAGTCCATTCCGCCGCCGGGTGGAGCCGGCATTGGCGGCGGGTCTTTTTCGGGTTGGTCGGTGATGAGGGCCTCAGTGGTGAGGATCATTCCTGCTACGGAGACGGCGTTTTCGACGGCTGCTCTGGTGACCTTTGCTGGGTCTACGATGCCCATTTCGATCATGTCGCCTGCCTTGCCGATCTGTGCGTCGAATCCGTAGTTTCCGCTGTTGGACTGCACGTCTGCGAGTACGACGGCGCCTTCGTGCCCGGAGTTTCCGGCGATGATGCGGACGGGTATGAGGAGTGACTTGCGCAGGACTTCGATTCCGGATTGCTCGTCGGCCTCGTCGGCTTTGACGCTTCCGAGGGCCAAGGATGCCCGGATGAGTATGGTTCCGCCTCCTGGTACGATGCCTTCTTCGACAGCGGAGCGAGTGGCGGCGAGTGCGTCTTCGACTCGCTGCTTCTTCTCTTTCATTTCGACCTCGGTGGCTGCGCCTACGCGGAGTATGGCGACTCCGCCGGAGAGTTTGGCGAGGCGTTCTTCGAGTTTTTCGCGGTCGTAGTCGGAGGTGGTCTCTTCGATCTGGGACCGGATTTCGTTCATGCGGCCCTTTATGGCGTCTTCGTTTCCGACACCTCCGACGAAGGTGGTGTCGTCCTTCTTGACGACGACCTGTCGGCATCTGCCGAGGTCATCGAGGGTGGCGGAGTCGAGTTTTCGACCGATTTCCTCGCTGAGGACGGTGCCTCCCGAGAGTATGGCGATGTCCTGTAGCATGGCCTTTCGTCGGTCTCCGAAGCCTGGGGCCTTGACGGCGACGACGTTGAGGGTGCCTCTGAGCTTGTTGACGACTAGGGTGGCCAGGGCCTCTCCTTCGACGTCTTCTCCGATGACGATGAGGTTCTTGGAGGTCTGGAGTACCTTTTCAAGGACTGGCAGGATGTCTGCGACGGCTGAGATCTTCTTGTCGGTGATCAGGACGTATGGGTTGTCGAGCACGGCTTCCATGCGGTCGGAGTTGGTTACGAAGTATGGGGATATGAAGCCTCGGTCGATCTGCATTCCCTCTACGAACTCCGTCTCGTAGGCGAGTCCTTTGGACTCGTCGACGGTGATGACGCCGTCTTTGCCGACCTTGTCCATGACGTCTGCGATGAGGTTTCCCATTTCGTCGTCGTGGGAGGACAGTACAGCGACGTTGGCGATTTGCTCGCGTCCGACGACGGGCGTGGATAGGTCCTTGATGGAGTTTCGGACCGTTTCCATACCTCTTTCGAGTCCTCGTTTTACGGCCATGGGGTCTGCGCCTGCTGCGACGATCTTGAAGCCTTCCTGGATGATGGCCTGAGCGAGGACTGTGGAGGTGGTGGTTCCGTCTCCGGCGTCATCGTTGGTCTTCTTGGAGGCTTCCTTGAGCAGTTGGGCGCCCATGTTTTCGAAGTGGTCTTCGAGTTCTATTTCTTTTGCGATGGTCACTCCGTCGGAGCAGACCTGTGGCGGGCCGAATTTCTTGTCCAAGATCACGTTTCGGCCTCTTGGGCCGAGGGTGACCTTTACGGTGTCGGCTAGGGTGTCGATACCCTGCTTTAGCCGGGTCCGTGCATCTGTGCCGAAGCTTAGATCCTTTGCTGGCATTTCCTTATCCCTCTTCTTGCGTGCTTGTGCGGCGGCTTGCTTGCAGCCGCTCTATTGGGCGACGGCCAGGATGTCACTCTCCCGGACGATGAGATAGTCGACTCCGTTTTCGGAGTATTCCGTTCCTGCGTACTTGGAGTAGACCACGACATCGCCAACCTTTACGGGCATGTCGATGAGTTTGCCCTCGTCGGTCGTGCGTCCGGGTCCTGCTGCGACCACGGTGCCTTTCTGCGGCTTTTCCTTGGCGGTGTCCGGGATGATGATGCCGCCCGGGCTTCTCTCCGCCTCTTCCTCGTTTGGCTCGATCACCACCCGGTCTCCAAGCGGCTTGAGATTCAGCGCCACTTCATGTTCCTCCTGTTTGGTTTTCTCGTGCGCGTGCTTGTTGCGCACCTGGGCTATGGGACAAGGCCGCTCAGCCCAGAGATTGATATCGGCGGCAGTGGGCGGCGACGATTAGCAGACTCCCGGCCCGACTGCTAATAAAGATGTTAAGCAGGGCCTGTTCACATGTCAACAAGCGTGTCTCTCTTTGGCCGCTGCTGGATCCGTTTGGTTCGTTTGGGGCTCAATGCCAAACACGGGGTGACTTGTGGGGCAAGTTTTTGTAGGATATGGGGAGCGGTAGGCTAACGCCGGTAGCTTGAAGAGTTTTCTGGAGGGTACACAGTTGGTAACCATTAGTGACTCGCGACAGCGGCTCGAGGGTCTGTTTCGCGTCTTGATGCCGTTGGTTCTGAACCAGACGGACGGAATGGACGTTGAGGTTGACATTTTCGAGAACAGGCGCAAAAAGCGGAGCGACGCTGCGGCGGAGAGTTGGCAGCCTTATAACGAGGGCGAGATACGGATTCGCTTCGGGGGTGCGGCAGCGGCTTCTTCTCCATCGGAGCTTCCCGAGGAGGGGCCTGTGGAGCGGGAGGAGCCCGGATACGAGGACCGGGGGGAGCCCGGATACGAGGACGACGAGTACTACACTCCCCAGGAGGGTATAGACCAGTACCGTGCGGACCTTATCCGATCTCTTGACCGTGCTGAGCAGCGCGATGGTTTCGAGTTTGTGGCTCTCAAGTGGTTTCGGGATCTTTTCCTTCCTGCGGAGCAGCATGCATGGGTGGATTCCCAAGAGGCCAGGAGCAGGGAGTTACGCGATGCGATTGACGACCGCGCGGTGCTGACGTACAAGGTTCCGAATCCTCGTGCGCCGGAGTTTCCGACCACGGCCATCCGCGTCAACCGTCGTCACCCGGACGCGGTGGACGTTTTGGGGGAGACCTGGACGGGGATCGATGACTACCCGCAGGCGGAGCCTCGGGGTCGGTCGATGCCGTATGCGATGCGGCAGGTGAGACGCTGATCAGGGCGGGGCGATACCCGCCATCGCCTTACAGGTACGTTGGGTATCTACTGAACCGGTGAACCGGGGCCGGCAGTTACGGAAGAGGCGGCTGCGGGAGGGGGCCGGCGTTTGCGCTCTGCGTGACGGGGCTCGGCGTTGTGCCGCCTTCGTATTCCGGCGGCATAGCGGGCAGGGGCCGGCGTTTGCGCTCTGAACGACGGGGCTCGGCGTTGTGCCGCCTTCGTATTCCGGGGCATAGCGGGCAGGCCGATGCGCCTTCTTCAGGATCTCTGTTTGGGGGCCGGGACGGGAGCAGGCGCGCGGAGCTTACGCGTAGAGCTACGTCGGTGTAAGTGGGTTCTTCGCCGGGGCTAATCCTCCAGCCTCATGAGGTACTGGCTGACCCAGTCGTAATTGACGAGGTCTACGTATGCGTCCTGTAGGGCTTTGGTAATGGGTCCGGGGACGGATCCGTCGGCGATGGTATTGCCTTGTACGGATCGCACGCCGCATATGCACAGGCTGGTGGAGGTGAGGAAGACTTCGTCTGCGGTGTATGCGTCGAACTGGTCAATGTCTTTTTCCACCACCTCGACATCCAGTTCCTCTGCCAGTTCGATCGTGGTTTCTCGCGATATGCCTCCGAGCACGTATTGCGGTCTGGGCGTGTATAGGGTCCCGCTCTTTATGGTAAAGATGTTCGAGCCGATGCCTTCGGCGAGGAATCCTCGGTTGTCCAGCAGCAGGGCCCAACTTTCGGGGTCTTGCGACTTGACTTCGAGGTCACCCATGATGAGGTTGAGGTAGTTGTGCGACTTTGCCCTTGGGCTTACGGAATCGGGGGGCACTCGCCGTACGGAGGGTATGCGGACGTCGATGCCGTCCCGGTAGAGTCTGGCGCGTGCTGCGAGCGGCAGTGGCTTGCACTCGATGATGACTGAAGGGCCGCCGTCGGTCTCCCACATGTCACCTCCGACCAAGTCGACGCCTCTGGAGACTCGTTGTCCTACCCAATAGTCCTCGTCCGGTCCGATGAGCTTGAGGTTTTGTTCGACCACCTGTTTAGTGAGGTCGATCATCTCATCCGGGTTCATGCCGGGGTCGATCTGTACATACTTGAGTGAGTTGTAGAAGCGATCGATATGTTCTTCGAGTTTGAAGATGCGGTGTCCGAAGGTGCGTGTCATGTCGAACACGGCATCTCCGTATGTGAATCCTCGGTCCCGAAAGGAGACTCGAACGTTGCTTTCCGGCATGATCTTGCCGTTGAAGTATGCGACTCTCTGACGGTTTGGCGTGTTATCCGGGGTCATGGTTATGTACGTCCTTTTGTCGAAATGCGGATCAAGGGATGCGTGTTGGGTTGTAGAGGTTGGGGCCATGCGGTTTTTGCGGGGGCGGCGGCGATGAGTTTTCGGTGCGGTGTGCGGTTTTTTTCCTGCCGTCAGGCGGTGTGGGTGCGCGGTGAAGCGATTATGGCCTGAGTCATGCACCAGCATAAAGCTTTTCAATGGTCCCTGAAGGGCCTTTGGGCAATTCCGCTCGTCGGGTCACGACTTCCGTTTTCGCCCACCCGGTATCCCGACTGTGGCGAGCATCCTTGCCGGGCAAGTCTCAAGTCTGTAAGCGACGTAAAGGTTGGAAATGAGCGCTGGCAGGAATATCAAAGGAATTATCGAGTAGAAAAGGATGGAATAGATGCCGGCGGCGGAGGTCAGCGCGAGGAGCGCGGCCATCCTGGACCACATCACGGGTCTCTTCGTGTTGCGCACGAGCGCGAGGATGGCCGCGGACCCTGTCATCAGCGCGCAGAAAAAGAGAACCAGGGCCTCCAGGGCCGGATCATCGGTAGCCGGCCCTATAAGAATCAACCCGAGCATAGCGGAGCCGGGCGCAACGGAGAGGTACAGGTTGAGCGCGATCACCCACCTGGCAAGCTTTGCGCGGCCCGTCTCCGCCATGTCTCATCCTCCTCTGCGACCAACCCGGCTAGCGTTCCTCCCTCTCGCCGTTGCACCGAGTCTTGGCGGCGGGGCGATTGGGGTGGTGAACTCGCATCGCGACTAATAGATACGAATCAATTCTAACGTTGGAAGGAGGCGGCAATCAATTTGTGCAGGGAATCACAATGGCGGCCTGCGGAGAGATGCGCACGCGGTGGTTGAGCGCGTCTCGCTTGGGCTGCCGGCCATGGGAGGCCGCCCGGTCTGCAGCCCGCGGTTTTCCGGTGCGCGGTTGCATCCCTGCTCAAACCGCGCCCGCGGCCGCGGGCGTTCGCCTCTTCTGTCCCCGTTGTCCCCGCGGTGGGTTGGCGTCTACCCTCCGCGGGCAGATGGGATTAAAGTTAGGTGAGATCCGCATAGGGTGTTGTCAGTCAAGGCGCCAGGAGTTGCAAGAATTTGAAGATCACCAAAGTTGAGCCTATATTCCTCGACCGGTACTTGCTGGTCGAGATCGAAACGGACGCGGGGATTTCGGGCCTCGGCGAGTCGGGGGCCTGGGGATACCTGGAGTCGTCTGCTGCTGCAATCGAGAAGTACGGCCGCTATCTGGTGGGTGAGGATCCTCTGCGAATAGAGCATCACTGGCAGTACATGTACCGTTTTTCTCATTTCCGGGGTTCTGCGGTGATGGGTGCGATCAGCGCGATCGACATTGCCTTGTGGGATATTGCCGGCAAGCATTTCGGCGTTCCGGTGCACCAGCTTCTGGGGGGCAAGGTGCGTGACAAGGCGCGTGTCTACTACCACGTTTACGGGGATACCAAGGAGAAGTTGATCAACGGGGTGAAGGCGGCCAAGGCTATGGGCTTCACGGCCGTAGGGCACCTTACTCCTTTCCTGGACGAGTCTCGGGACAAGCCTTACTTCAAGACTCACGTTGACAAGATGCGCGACGCCATCGACACGGTGGCTGCGTATCGCGATGCGGTGGGTCGGGAGGTGGATCTTTGCATAGAGATCCACCGGCAGTTGACGCCGACGGAGGCTGTGCAGCTGGGCTTGGGGATCGAGGAGTTCTACCCGTATTTCTACGAGGATCCTGTAACGCCTGACAACATCGACGAGATGGCTTACGTGGCGGACAAGATCAACATTCCGATAGCGACCGGCGAGCGGTTCACCTCTCTCTGGGATTTCGAGATGGCGCTTAGCCGCAACGCGGTGCAGTACGTGCGTCCGGACGTTTGCATAGTGGGTGGGATTTCCGGTTCGAAGAAGATCGCGGCTGCTGCGGAGGCCCGTCACGTTGGCGTGGTTCCGCACAATCCTCTCAGCCCGGTAAGCACTGCGGCGTGCCTTCAGATTGCGGCTTCAGTGCCGAATTTTGCGTTGCAGGAGTACCCCACGGGCGAGTTCGAGCCTCCAAAGATCGACATGGTGAGCGGCGCTCCTGTGCACGACGGGAACGGGTACCTGATCATTTCGGATGCGCCGGGCATCGGCGTGGAGCTAAAGCCGGACGCCCGTGAGAGGGTTCCGTACACGCCGAGGGAGGTTGCCACGAGGTTGCACGCGGACGGCTCGGTGGTGGATCAGTAGGCGCGGGCCAGGGCTATAAAGTTCGTCCGGCGTCCTGTGCGGCTGCGCTTGCGACGGCCTGGGACATGGCGCGGTTGTATCCGAGGAGGTATGCGACGTAGATCCTGTGGGGGGGTTCGTCTCCCACGAGGTTGACGGCGTTTGGGTGGTCGTAATCGAGTACGCCTGCGTATCCAACTTCATGGAGAGCCTGGGCGATGCGGAACATGTCCATATCTCCCTCGTCGGGAGCGACCTCGTCGTATTCGCCTCGGTCCGGGATGGTGCCTACCACGTTGCGAAAGTGGACGTGGAAGAGCCGATTTTGTGCGCCGTACTTTCTGATGCCTCCCAGCACGTCTTCGCCGGATTCGTAGCGAGTGCCTACGCAGTACGTGAGGCCATTGTTTGGCGACGGGAGTTCGTCGAATAGCCGGTCGAAGTCAGCGAAGTTGTGGAGTATCTGGGGCACGCCGTGTACGGCGGGTACGGGTGGATCGACGCCGTGGGTGGCGACCAGAACTCCGGCGCTTTCTGCGACTGGCAGTACCTGTCGGTAGACGTTGAGCGTACCCTCCCAAAGCTGCTCCCTGTCGGGGGCTCCGGGTCGGGTGGGTGAGTCCATAGCGGTATGTAGGCGTTGCCGCAGATGGGTTGATCCGCCTCGGCCTTCCGGCCAGGAGAGGGTGTCGTTCCAGCTGACCAGTTGCCTTGAGTGAAAGACCTGTATGCCGAGCACGGGTACGTTGAATTCTCCAAGCAGGCTGGTGTTGTCCAGCAGGTTGTCGATTTCGCGCTGTCCTTCGGGCCGTCCGAGGAAGGCAGCCAGCAGGTCGTCGTGCGTGACCTGGCAGCGTTCCATACGCAGCCCTGCCCTATCGAGCACGGCAAGCGTTTTTTCAATTCCTTCCCGGTCAAGGCGCTTCTCATTGGTCCGGTAGCCGGAGAAGGCTTCGATCGAGGTGTCGACAAAGTCGACGCCGAGTTGCTTTAGCAGGCGGAGGTCTTGGGGTCTCTCCAGCCAGTCGGGGCTGATCCGCGCGGCTATACGGAGCAACTATAACCTCCTAATCACGTTCAGATGGGCGTAAACAAACACAGACAGATCTTATACTCCCTGATCATCGCGGTGAGAACAGGCAGCGACCGTTCCCTGTTGGGGTTTCCCCCTTGCGAGAGAAGGGACGGGGGGGCGTACAACGAGGTACCTGTCAGCGGGCAGGGAGGTTCGGTTCCCGCTGTTCCTGGCGCGGGCGCTGGGGCGGTACGTTGCTATGATGGCCTCAAAGGGTTATGTGAAGACCAACGCGACAAGTCAGGGGGCAACCGGATGGGCGAGCTCGACGGGAAAGTAGCGATCATCACCGGAGCGGGTCGGCGCAGGAGCATCGGTCGGGGGGCCGCGCTGGGGCTTGCCAGGCGCGGGTGCATCGTCGTGCCGGTGGGCACAGGGCGGGATCCGGCTTCTTTTCCGGAGGATGAGAAGCGTATGGGGTGGCGCGACGTGGAGAGCGTGGCGGAGGAGGTGCGGTCGCTGGGGCCAAGGGCACTGCCTCTCGTCGCGGACGTTTCCCGGCGCGATCAGGTGCAGGGAATGGTCGATAGGGTTGTAAGGGAGTTCGGGCGAGTGGATTTCCTTGTGAACAACGCGGCCGCGCCGAAGGGCGAGGACCGGGTGCCTCTGGTGGAACTGAGCGAAGGGCAGTTGCGGCTGGTGCTGGAGGTCAAGGTGCTGGGCAGTTTCTTCTGTGCGCAGGCTGTGGCCAAGGTGCTGGTAGAGCAGGGTGAGGGCGGGAGCATAGTCAACGTCTCCTCGATAGCGGGAAAGCGGCCGATGCCAAATTCCGCGGCATATGCTGCGGGGAATGCTGCGCTGGACGCACTCACGTCCTCGCTGTCTCGCGAGCTGGGCGGGCATGGGGTGAGGGTCAACTCGGTGTGTCCCGGCCTGGTCGAAACGTCGCGCTGGGATTCGGACATCGGCACGGCTGGGTGGGCCAAGCGGATCAGGGACATGGTGCCTTTACAACGGCCTACGGACGGGGACGAAACTGGTGAGTTCATCGCTTTCCTGTGCACAAGCGCCGGCTCATACATCAACGGGCAGTGCATCAATTTCGACGGGGGTGTCGTGACCGGCCACTGAGAGCGCGGTTAGCCTACCGGGGCGCGAAATGAGCGCGGCAGCAGGACGTATGGACGTCGGTACGGGGTTTACGTTTGGCATGCACGCGGACCGGTCGGGCTACAGGCTGACAATTCGCCGGCCGGAGATGAACCTGGACGAGGCAAGGCAGTATCGAGTTCGAGAATCAGCGACGGGTTCCCTGCGAGCGTCGAAAAGGCTTACGGGGCGGCAGGGAGTTCGTGATCTGGTCGGCCAGTCGATTTACTCATGAAGTTCGAGTATCCCGAGGACACTCCCTATTTCCAGCCCAAGATGGCAGGCAACCACTGCTTTGGGTGCGGTGCGTGGAATGAGAAGGGCTTGCGTATCATGAGCAGGTGGGATGGCTGCGAGTCGGTCTGCGTGTTCGCGCCGGGTCCGCACCAGGCCGCTATGCCGCCGGACGTGATGAACGGGGGGATAATCGCCGCGGTCATAGATTGCCACTCAGTATGTACTGCGATTGCGGACGGGTACCGGCGGGCTGGGCGGGATATCGGGGAGGGCGAGCCGCTTTGGTACGCAACCGGCTCGCTACGGGTGAACTACCGCAAGCCTACGCCGGTTGCCGGGCCTATCACGGTGCGCACTCGTATAACGCGCGTGGAGGGCAAGAAGACTTTCATGGCCTCTATTCTGACCTCATGGGAGGGGATGGTCACTGCGGACGGCGAGGTTCTTGCCGTGCGGGTGCCTTCTCAGTGGGCGGATCCATCGGGGCTGCTGAAGCACGTGCGGGGTTGAGGCGGCGGGTAAAGGGCTGGACGTTCCGGGGCCGGTCAACTTGACGGAACAATAGTTCTTTCATATAGTGCTGTGCCCGGCGAAAAGACCATGACTAAACACTTGCACGAAATCCGCGACCCGATTCACACGTTTATCCGGTTGGACACATACGAAAGGACTGCACTGGACTCACCCGCGTTCCAGCGATTACGTCACATTCACCAACTGGCGCTTTCCCACCTAGTCTACCCCGGGGCAACTCACACGCGGTTCGAACATTCGCTTGGGACGATGGAGCTTGCTTCAAGAGTATTCGACGTGGTTACTGCACCACTGGCAGTACACAACGACATTCGCGAGTTGATGCCAGAACTATCCCAGGCAGATACCTTGGCCTACTGGAGGCGTGTAATTAGAATGGCGGCACTCTATCATGATATAGGGCACCTCCCGTTTTCGCACGCGGTCGAGGAAGAGTTACTGCCCACAGGATGGAATCACGAGAAGCTCACTGTCGAAATAATAGAGAGTGACGAGATGAAAGATATTTGGAGTAAGATGATACCGCCTCTTCGTTCCGAGCATATCGCGAAAATTGCCGTCGGTAAAAAGATTCTCAAAGATAAACCTTTCAGCGATTGGGAGGCTGTACTTTCAGATATTATCACCGGAGACGCGTTCGGTGTGGATAGAATGGACTACCTTTTGCGCGATTCCCATCATGCGGGGGTGGCATACGGCAGATTCGATCACTTCCGGCTTTTGGACACCTTAAGAATACTGCCGAGTCCAGGTTCAAAAGAACCTTCGTTGGGAGTTGAAATGGGAGGGATTCAATCAGCCGAGGCCCTCTTGCTGGCGCGTTATTTTATGTACTCGCAAGTTTACTTTCATTCTGTCCGCAGGATGTATGATCGACATTTAACTGACTTCCTAAAAGAATGGCTGCCACACGGGAAATTCTTGCTGTCGGACAAAGGAATGACGGACTTGACTGACGTCGAAGTAACAAATGGCATCTTCCAGGCAGCAAGGAACAATAAATGTCGCGGTCATCATGCCGCCAAGCGAATAACGGAACGTAAACACTTTCGGATAGTTTACTCCAGAAACCCCTCCGACGCAGAAATTCATCCGGATCCTTGTCGCGCCATCTACGAAGGATTATGCACAGAGCTTGGGCCGGGTCTGGTGATCCGCGACAGGTATGTGGACCCGGGCGGAGCTTTTGATTTTCCGGTCCTCGAAAGGGACGGAAGGATTGTTTCGTCAGCGACAGTGTCAGATACACTTGCAAAAATACCGCATGTTGTCGTGGATAATGTCTGTGTGGATCCCGAGAAAGCCGAGTACTCGAAGGATTGGCTGAAGTCCAACAGAGACAAGATTCTGGTGTAACATGCAAAACGCGAGGAGGACAAATAATGAACCAACTACTGACAGAAGAAAAGAGACGCGCTGTGCTTGCACACTTGATCGACAAGTTGTCGACAAAAGGCCGTTGGAATGGGGAAACGCATATTCAAAAGTCAGTATATTTCCTCATGAAGGCAACTGAAGTTCCGGTAGGATTCGAGTTCATCCTGTATAAGCATGGGCCTTACTCGTTTGACCTTCACGCGGAGCTTGTCTGGATGAAAGCAACCGATCTTATCAAAGCGGAGCCTAAAGGACATTACGGCCCTTCATTTCGCCTAGGAAGATTGGGGCAAGCTATGGTAAAGCGTTTTCCAAAGACAATCAAAGAGTTCTCGGACAGAATTGATTTTATTGCCGACGAACTCGGGGACAAACAGGTCGTAGAACTTGAGCGACTCGCGACTGCATTGCTTATATCCAGAGATTTTGGAACAAATACAGAAGATCCGGCCCGATCTGTGAACAAATTAAAGCCTCATATAACGGTCGAAGAGGCAAGAGAGGCAATACAGCAAGTTGACGGTATTATAACCAGAGCGCGAAATCTCGGATTTACTCAGGCTGGTAACGCGACCACTTAGTCATTGCGAGAGGCGGCTCTATGACTTCAACCACCCAGGCCGGTGACACTCTTCACGCGGTACCTTCCTGAACTCGACCAAGCTATCGGCTTCGATGAAGTTTCCCGCCTATACGTCGTCGAGCAGGGAGGACGATTCCTTACTTCGCTTCTGGGCGTTCCGGGGCTGCGCTGCGGTTACCAGTTGGCTTGTTCTTCGTGTTCTATTTTCTGGGGGTCTAGTTCCATTCCCATGCCGGGGGTTTCGGGTACCTGGATCATGCCATTGACTGGTTTGAGAGGTTCGGCCAGGAAGAATTGGTGGATTTCGTTCCACTTGATGAGGTATTCCTGATACGGGGTATGAATGGGGGATTGTGTGGCGGAGAAGTGGATTCCGGCGGGTGTGGAGTGGCCGTGTGGGATGGTGATGAGATCATGTACGGTGGCGTATGCGGCGATTTTGAGGGTTTCGGATAGTCCTCCTGCCCAGTAGATATCGGGTTGCAGTACGTCGAGTGCGTCGGCGTCCACGAACCTCTTGAAGCCCCATCGCGTGTATTCGTGTTCGGCGCCCGATATGGGTATGGAGGTGCGTTGGCGGAGCTGCCGGTAGGTGTCGATCCTGTCCGGCATGGCGCACTCTTCCAGCCAGCGCGGTGCGAATTCCTCAATGCGTCGTGCCATACGCACGGCATAGGTGAGGTCCCAACTTTGCCAGCAGTCGAGCATAATTTCGTCGTCATTGCCGAGAGTCTGCCGCAGTGTGCGCACCATTTCTACGTTTTTGCGCATACCGTCCGGCCCGCTCATGGGGCCGTGGCGGAAGAACCACTTCTGTGCGCGGTATCCCTGTGCCTGGACGGCAAGGGCGCGTTCTCGGACCAGACCCAAGTCTTCCACCGCGTAGCCCAACATGCTGGCATAGGCGGGGACTTCCTGCCTGGTAGGTCCACCCAAGAGTCTGTGTACGGGCTGTCCGAGCCATCGTCCCTTGAGGTCCCATAACGCGCAGTCCACGGCGCTGACGGCCATCATGGCTTCGCCCTGCCGCCCGTGCACCAGCAAGCGGTGCATCTGGTCCCATAGCAACTCTGTGGCTGCCGGGTCTTTGCCTGTCAGTATTGGCCTCAACTGCCTGTCGATGATGAAGGCCACGGCTTCATTCATGGGCCCTGCGATGCCGGATACTCCCTCGTTGGTTTCTATCTGTACGAACCAGGCGGTTATACGGAGATGCCGGTCGTCGATTTGCCCTGCCATTTCTTCCATCGGGGCACGTCGATATTCCGGGTAGACGTCTATGGGCCTCGCCAGGCGTTCTTCCCAGAACACGTCACTGGTCTCCATGGCGCCGGTGACCTTGCGCAGTTTCAGGTTTGTAATTTTCATTGCTGGACTCAACTCACGGTCTGATCATGTCAAGGGCCGTTAACATCCGCCTACTCGCCGTTTACGGGTACAGCCTTTCCGCCCTTGAGGGCGACGTCCGATCTGCGAGAGGCGCGCGGTTTTCAAGCCACTGGAAGGCGTCGGCGAAAATCAGCTCATAGGCCGCTGCGCCGGCAGTCTCACGTTGGCCCAGCGCCATTTGAACGCTGTTGGTCTGCAGTCCTGGGGTCATTCCTGATCCTCATCTTGTATAGTGGCAGTATATCCGTACAGCCAGGGTCGGCCCCGGGAATGCGTCCTGGTCACCCTGCAACTCAAGATGCGGGGGGCCCTATGAAACATACTCTTGTAAAACTGCTGCTAACGGCTCTTCCGCTGGCCGCGCTGCTTCTGAGCGCGGCTGGGTGCGGCGCTGGCGATTCGGGTTCCTTCGCTGCTGCTCCGGAAGCGTCCGCGCAGTTACAGGAGGATTCCATTCCCGCCGGCGAGGCCGCGGACGTTGAACGCAAGGTCGTCATCGACGTGTACATCAGCATGGTGGTTGGCGACGTGTCTGAGGCGGTGGCGTCGGTGACGCGTCTGGTGAGGGAACAGAACGGTTACATCGTCTCCTCGGATAACGATTATTCCCCTGGGGACGAGCGGGCCGACATTTCCTTTCGGGTTCCCTCGGACAGTCTTGAAGCTTCGCTTGAAGTTCTGAGACGGGTGGGGGAGCGGGTTACCAGCGAGGAATGGCGGTCGACCGACGTCACGGAAGAGTTCGTGGACCTTAGGGCCCGGATCATGAACCTGGAGGCCACGGAGCAGCAGCTTCTCGAGCTCTTCGAGAGGGCTGACAAGATGTCTGACGTGCTCGAAGTGCAGCGTGAGGTCACCAACATTCGTGGTCAGATCGAGCGTCTGTCGGGGCGTCTGAACCTTCTGCGAACGACCACGGACACTTCACTTGTGACTGTGTACATGTTTGCGGCAAATAGCGCGGTTGCCATCGGCGATCCGGGCTGGAGTCCGGCCGCGACGGCCAACAGGGCCCTGCGTGGTTTGGCGGGATTTGGCAGGTGGTTTTCGGACGTGCTGATAACCCTCGGCATCTTCTCGCCGGTGTGGGTTCCGATCGTGGGGATCACCGGCTTGGTAATAATGTGGGACCAGCGCAGGCAGCGTAAGAACAGCGCTGCAGATGCGCTTCGTCAGGCGCAGCAGCAGCGGCCTGATGCCGAACCTGATGCCCCGGAAGGGGGCCAAGCCACCGGGGAGGGGCCCAAGTAATGTTCGAAGCCCTCACAGCAAAGCTCAATAACGCTTTCTCGCGCATCGCTTCCAAAGGGCGGCTTTCGGGAAAGGACGTAGACGCCGCTCTGCGCGAGGTGCGTATGGCGCTTCTGGAGGCGGACGTCGATTTCAAGGTAGCCCGTGAGTTCGTGCGCACGGTCAAAGACCGCTCGGTGGGCGAGAACGTGTTTTCGACTCTTTCTCCTGGGCAAACGGTCATCAAGATCGTCCACGAAGAGATCCGGGAGATTCTGGGCGGCGAGGCGTCGGTTCTAATGCGGAGTTCCAAGCCGCCCTCGGTGGTGATGCTGGTTGGCTTGCAAGGCTCTGGGAAGACCACGACTGCGGCGAAGCTGGCGTTGCGTCTGCGCAAGGACGGGCATTCCTCGATGATGGCGGCTTGCGACCTTCAACGGCCGGCCGCCATCGCTCAGTTGGCGCAATTGGGGCGCGAGCTTCGCATCCCTGTGCACCGCGAGGACCCGGTGGGCAACTCGGCGTTGAACGTTGCCAAAAAGGCAGTGGAAGCGGCGAGAGACGCCGGCTCTCGTTGGCTGATCCTGGACACGGCAGGGCGGTTACACCTCGACGACGATCTGATGGATGAGCTGGCGCGCATGAGGGATGCGGTAAACCCGGTGGAGACCTTGCTGGTGGTGGACGCGATGACCGGTCAGGACGCGGTGCGTTCGGGGGCTGAATTCAACGAGCGAATCGGCCTGACGGGCATGGTCTTGACCAAGATGGACGGGGATGCGCGCGGCGGGGCTGCCTTGTCCATGAAGTCGGTCACGGGCCTTCCGATCAAGTTCATCGGCGTTGGTGAGCGGGCGTCTGCGCTAGAGGACTATCACCCGGATCGTTTGGCGTCCCGAATTCTGGGTATGGGCGACGTTGAGACATTGGTGGAAAAGGCTCAGCAGCAGATCGACGCTGAGGAAGCCGCCAATCTGGAGCGGCGCATACGCCGGAACCAGTTCGACATGAACGACTTGCTGAAGCAGTTCCGGGCTCTGAAGAGCATGGGGCCTTTGGGTGACGTGCTGGGCATGATTCCCGGTATGAGCGCGATGCGCGGTCGGATAAGGCCGGGGGATCTTGACGATCGGCGCATGGCCCAAGTCGAGGCGGTGATTCTTTCGATGACCCCGCTGGAGCGTGAGAACCCGGGTATCATCAAGGGCTCTCGCCGCAAGCGGATCGCCTTGGGCAGCGGCACGTCCCCGGCACAGGTGAATCAACTTCTCAATCAGCACCGTCAGATGCAAAAGATGATGAAGAAGCTGTCGTCCGGCGGAAACCCGCGCGCGCTGATGGGCATGTTAGGCCGGGGTTGATACAACGGACAGGCCGCCGGGTGTACGAGGCGGCGCTTCTGCCGATCCAGCGGGAATAGGTCAGCGTGATTTAGGTATGGTCCTCTATTAGCAAGGGAAAGACGATGATCGGACAACTGCGAACTTACACGGTCAACAGGGGCATGATGGACTCCTGGTTGGATCTATTCGAGAAGGAATGTGCGCCCAACCTGGAAGAAGCGGGTATCAGCGTTCACTCTGCGTGGGTGACGGAAGACCGCTCTCAGTTCGTATGGGTGCGCTGCTTTCCCTCCCGCTCGGAGATCGAACTGAGGGAGGCGGCGTTCTATGGCTCGGATTGGTACAAGGCCCGGATGGAGCACATCCGCAGCCACATTGCGCGCATGGAGATTCAGTTGGTAGAGCTTGCTGCATAGTTCCTACGAGCTTCGGGCCGGCGTCCAGCCGACCCTCGGACCAGCCTTATCGACGGGTTTTCGACAAGCGGCAACTGGCGCGCCGGCTGAGTTGCCGGGCCAACTCCGGCCCTGCCCGGTATCGGCAGATCATGCGCTGCGGTGCAGTGGGTGGAGGTACGGCTCGGGCGCGCGCAATGGGGACTGGGTACAGGTCTCAGGAGGGTAAAACCGAGCCTGTGAAGTCGGGGTGACCGCGCGGTAGGTCGATCGCGCTCATCGGCCGACGGCCTTCCATCTGGACCCGCCGCAACTCCAGTGCGCCGCGGCCCGTGGCGACGAAGAGGCGGCCTGCGTCCAGGAGGGTTTTGCCCGGAGGTCCGGCAGAGGCGGGGCCTTCGACCGCGGCGTCTAGTATCTTCAGCCTCCTGCCCTTCCACCTGGTGAACACGCCGGGCCATGGGTCGTATGCACGGATCATTCGCTCAAGGAGTTCGGCAGGTGATGACCAATCGGCCTCTCCGTCGCTGCGTCTGACCTGGCTCGTAACGCTGGCTCGTGAGTCATCCTGCGGTACCGGCGTCAGCCTTCCTGAGTCCATATCATCGAGAACTCCCGGCAGCATGGCGGCTCCCATCGAGAACAGCCTGTCCATCAGTGCGCCAGTCCGCTCAGTTCCCAGCAGGGGCACGCGGTCGGACTGGCGGAGGATGGGGCCGGTGTCCATGCCTGCGTCCAGGGCCATTATGGTCACACCGGTCCGGGCAGCTCCGTCCAGTATCGCCGTCTGGACCGGCGAGGGGCCTCGGTACTCGGGGAGCAGAGATGGGTGGACGTTGACGGCGCCGAGCCTCGGCAGCTGAAGCGCCTCGGTCGGCAGTATTCGGCCATAGGCGACGACCACGAAGAGGTCAGCCCCGAATTCATAAAGCTCTTCCAGCGTTCGTTCTTGACGCAAGGTTTTAGGGGTTCTCACCTCCAGGCCCGCCTCCTGCGCCGCTACTTTCAGCTCGGTTGGGGTAAGTCTGTTACCTCTACCGGCTGGCCGATCCGGGCGGGTGTACACCGCGGCTGGGCGATGGCCAGCTTCTCGCAACGCGTCGAGGGACCAGACGGCCTGTTTCGGCGATCCAAAGAGCACTATTTTCACTGCGGCGCCCCTTGCCAACGGCCGCGGCCGGTAGAGGCGGCTGGGTCGTTTCCCAGTCCATCGGGCATGTTCCCGTATGCCCGAACGTGCGTTTTATCCAACTGATTAGTGAAGAAATTCACAAAGTAAGGCGGCCAATGATGATGATTCATAGCAGACTTACGCCCTCGCGGTCTTGCGTTTCCCAACCTGTATCATGCTAACTTAGCCCTTGGCCAAAAACCCCACGGTTGCGGGCCGCCGACCCGAGAGGTCGCGGCCCTCCCTCCCTCTTTTTGGCGCTCATATTTTTTCGGCAGCACGCGCACGCCCAAGTTACTTTTACCCAAGAGGAATTGTGCTAACCAAAGACTCCCCTGCAACGATCTGGCACGCAGCCCTCGGTGAGCTCCAGCTGGAGATACCGAGACCAAACTTCGAGACCTGGCTGAAGGACACGTCTGCTCTGTCGCTCGAAGGCGGCACTCTCATCGTATCTACTCCGAACACATTTGCCGCGGAGATGCTGGAGCAGCGTCTTTCCGGCATTATCTCCCGGGCAGTGGAGCGCGCTGCGAACAGGCCGCTATCAGTCGAGTTCAGCGTGTCCGGGGGGAGCGCTACGAACGGGCACACCCCGGACGGCGGCGCTTCCGCTGGGCGGGATACGGGGCCAAGGCCGATCAAGGACGGCAACGCACTTCGTCCGGGCCTGACGTTCGAAACCTTTGTGGTCGGTGACTCGAACAGGCTGGCCCATGCCGCGGCTGCCAACGTGGCTGAGGCTCCCGGGAGGGCGTACAACCCTCTGTACATCTACTCGAACGTGGGTCTTGGCAAGACCCACCTGCTCCATGCTATCGGCCATTCACTAGCCCAGAAGGGCTTGCAGACGCTTTACGCCAGCAGCGAGCGGTTCACGAATGAGTACATCAAGGCGATCCGCGCCGGTACTGCGGACCAGTTCCGGGTCCGCTACCGGAGTACGGACGTACTACTCATCGACGACATCCAGTTCATAGCGTCAAAGGAACAGACCCAAGAGGGTTTCTTCCACACCTTCAACGAGCTTCACATGAGCGGCAGGCAGGTGGTGGTGACCGGCGACGAACCTGCTCGCAAGTCTCTTTTGGAGGAACGTATCCAGTCACGCCTGGAGGGCGGTCTGGTGGTGGACATCCAGCCGCCGGATTTCGAGACTCGTATCGCCATCCTCGAAAGCAAGGCTTACTCGTCCGGGGTGGACGTACCGGTAACAGTGCTGAACCTGCTAGCGCGGCGTCCTCAGACGAACGTGCGGGAGCTGGAAGGCAGTCTCAACCGGATAGTTGCGTACTCGAGACTGGTGGATAGCCCTATCACGCCGGAGCTGGCCTCGCAGGCTCTCATTAGCCTGATGGCCGGCGGGCCGCCGCGTTCCACAAGTCCCGAGGAGGCGCTGCAGGCCGTTGCGGAGCACACAGGCGTTGACGTGGAGGCTTTGAAGGGGCCCCGCCGCGACAAGCGTACGGTACAGGCCCGACACATTGCGATGTACCTTCTCAGGGAAGAGAGCCAGCTCCCTTCGACCAAAGTGGGCGAGGTCCTGGGCGGCAAGGACCACTCTTCGGTACTCTACGGCCAACGCAAAGTGGCCCAGCTGCTGGTTGCCGACCCTTCTATTCGGCATATGCTGGCGGCAATCCGAACGTCTTTGGCAGTCACGAAAGACGCCTAGGCAGCATTGGGCTGCTGTCTAACGGACTGTTTATCAGTGGTGGAAAACTTGGTATTTATTGTGGAAAACTATCATTAGCTGTGGAAAACCTGACACAGAGAACAGGCGCGCCGCGACGATTCCCACAAACCGGCGCCACCTGTCCACCGGAATACCCTGCCACAGGCGAGTTATCAACAAACGATTCACACATCGGCTGAACTCAGCCACAAGTGGATTCCAAGATTTCCACCGACTCTAATACTGATACTGTTCCCTATAGGAACCCAGAGATCTTTCAATGATTGATTCGGTAGTCATAGAAGTGGAGGGTGGAAAAGGTGGAGACGGCTTGGTCTCTTCTGCTCGTGAGGCTATGAATCCTCGCGGCGGGCCGGATGGGGGCGCCGGCGGGAATGGAGGAACCGTGATCGTCTACGCCGATCAAGCGGAGAGCACGCTTTACAAGTTCCGCCGGCATAGGGTCTTCAGGGCTCATGCCGGTGGGAGAGGCGGGCCTAACAAGCGTCGGGGCGCGAACGGGGACCACGTGCGCATCGGCGTGCCTGTTGGCACGGAGGTGTGGGACGAGGACCTTGGCGAGATGGTAGTGGATTTGTCTTCGCACGGCGACTCGGTGGCGGCTGCCGCGGCCGGCCGCGGTGGTGCAGGGAATTCGCGGTTCGTTTCTTCGGTCAATCAGTACCCTCTCCTTGCTGAGGTAGGGGAACAGGGCGTTAGGCGCAGGATACGGCTTGAGCTGAAGCTGCTTGCGGACGTTGGCTTGGTGGGTATGCCGAATGCTGGGAAGTCGAGCATCCTGGCTGCGTTGTCTGCGGCGAGGCCAAAGGTGGCTTCGTATCCGTTTACCACTATCGAGCCTGTGCTGGGCGTGGTAGAGATGGGTTTGGACGCGTTTGTGATGGTGGACGTACCGGGTTTGATCGAGGGCGCTCACGAGGGCGCGGGTCTTGGCGATGAGTTCCTCAAACATGCGGAGAGGACGAGGCTGCTGGTGCACGTGGTTGATGGTTCGATGGAGGATTTGCCTGGGCGGGTAGCGACCATCGACCGTGAATTGGAGCAGTACGGCTCGGTCCTGGGGGGGTTGCCCAAGTTGTTGGCTGTCAACAAGATGGATCTGTTGGGGGATGGGGAGCGGCGTAGTAGGTTGGAAGAAGAGTTGGTTGGATCTATTTCCCGCGGTACTGAGGTCTGCTATGTGTCGGCTATTACGCGTGAGGGTCTTGGGGGCCTCGTTGGGAGGATCGGTCGTTATTTGGCGGTGCAGGCAGATGGGGGGCCGCCGCCCCTTCACGCGGAGACTGGGCTACCCGTGTTGCGGCCGGCATCGGTGGATGAAAGGACCCAGGCGGTCAGGGAGGCGGAAGGTGTTTACCGGATAGTGCATCCTCGTGCGGTAAGGCTGGCCATGGGTTCTAATCTGAAGGACTGGTCGACCCGGGTGCAGTACCACGCTGTGCTCGATCGTTTGGGGGTGAATAAGGCTCTGGGTACTCTGGGAGTTGGCAAGGGCGATACGGTGCTTGTCGGGGATTGGGATTTCCAGTGGGGGTGAGTCGTAGCTGATGGGCGAGACCTCACAATCGTCGGGCAGCGGGCCGGTCAGAAGGATTGGAGTGCTTGGCGGTACGTTCGATCCGATTCACAACGGGCACCTTGCGGTCGGCAGGTTCGTGATGGCAGCTTTGGGGCTCGATGAGGTGGTGTTCGTTCCGGCAGGTAGGCCTTGGATGAGGGATAGGCGTCCTGAGACTTCTCCCGTGGAGCGTCTGGAAATGGTTCGCCTTGCCGTAGAGGGGCAGGAGGGGTTCTCTTGCTCGGACGTTGACGTAAGGCGTCCGGGTCCTACGTATACGGTCGATACGCTGCGGGACCTTCAGGCCGGGTACTGCCGCGCTGCTCGTCTGTATCTGATAGTGGGTGCGGATACGGCCTACGGTATGCACCTTTGGCGGTATGCGTCTCGACTTTCTTCTAGGTGCAGTGTGGTAGTGGTTGGCAGGCCGGGGATGTTTCCTTTGTCCGGGCTGCCTGAAGGTCACCCGGCTAGAGGGGCGATTTTCCTGGAAGGGCCTATGAACGAGGTCAGTGGGTCGGGCATCAGGGATACTCTGCTGCGGGGCGAGCTGCCTGTGGGTCAGGTTCCTGTGGCCGCGGCGAGGTACATGGCTAGCCGGGGGCTGTATGGACTTGTGGGGGGGTCGAGGGCCGGAGAGGAGCCGGGCCCTCGGTGCGGCGTATGATCGGAGTATCTGTGAGGCCGATGAGCCGGGCTGTGATTCCGTGAGCGACAAGATGGGACGTCGTCATAGGGCTGCGCGGTTGTTGGAGCGTGCGAAGGAGCTTGGGGCTCTCAGATTTGGGAAGTTCACGCTGTCCTCCGGCGGGTCTAGCGGTTATTACTTCGACGGGAGGATCTTGACCTTGGATCCGGAGGGATCCGCCCTGATTTCGTCGGTGTTTCTCGACAGGATAGAGGCTGCCGGGGTAGAGGCTGCGGGCGGCCCAGCAGCCGCGGCTATACCTATCGCGGGCGCGTTAGTCGTACGGAGCGGCCTGGAGGGCAGGCCGATCAGCGGTTTCTTCGTCCGTCCCGAGGCGAAAGGGCATGGGACCGGTCAGCAGGTGGAGGGGCGGATCCGGGGGGGTATGCGGGTGGCGGTGTTCGATGACACAGTGTCCACCGGCGGTAGTCTGCTGTCGGCTATCGGCGCGGTCGAGGCGGTTGGGTGCAGGGTGGTCCTCGTCTTGTGCGTGCTCGACCGGATGCAGGGTGGAAGCGAGGCTGTGCGCGGCCTCGGGATCCCCTTCTATGCGATGTGGGAGGCCGACGCGGACGGGGAGGTTCAGCTGACCGATGGCGACTGATCCAAGCGGGGGGCTGTTCTAGACGTCCAGGTTTTTGACCTCCAGGGCGTGTGTGCGGATGAAGTCTCGGCGGGGTTCGACCTCGTCTCCCATCAGGGTTCGGAAGATGTCGTCTGCGGCCATGGCGTCTTCAGCGGTAACCCTCAGCATGACGCGTTTCTCGGGGTCCATGGTGGTATCCCACAGTTGGTCGGGGTTCATTTCGCCAAGGCCCTTGTACCGCTGTATTGCGACGCCGGAACGGTCTGCGCTCTGCTCCAGCCTGGCGGCCAACTCGTGCCATGGCACGTCCTCTGCTATCGTCCTGTCCTTTCGTGTGATGGTCAGTAGGTCGGCGTCGACGATGTCCTTGACCTGGTAGTAGAGCCGTCTCGCCCTCGTCAGGTACGGGTGTCCGTGGACCTGGCGGGTGAGCGTGTATCCCTCTACGTCGTGGGTACGTTCGGGTGCTGGAGGCAGGACGGCCACGGGCTCGCGGTTTTCCTTCTTCTCGAACAGCTGGCGCTGGGCCGTAGCTTCGGGTTTGAAGTCGAGATTTTCCAGGAGGGGGTCCTTGATGAGCCGTTCGAGCGCGTTCTCCGGTATGTCGAGGGAAGCGGCCGCTTCCACGGCGTCGGTGTAGTTTCTCAGGGGCGCGAGGAGGTTGCCTATTCTCGCCCCGGCCAGCGCGAAGCCGTCATTGGCCTCGATCTTCATTCCCCCGTAGACCCTGTCTGTAAGCCACCGGTCAAGTTCTTCCTCGGAGTAGAGCCATCTAGCGGAGCGGCCCCTGGACACTCTGAAGAGGGGCGGTTGGGCGATGTAGAGGCATCCGTCCCCGATCAGCCGGGGCATGTTGCGGAAGAAGAAGGTGAGCAGCAGGGTTCGTATGTGTGCGCCGTCCACGTCGGCGTCGGTCATGATGATGACTCGGTGGTACCTTAGTCTGTCCGGGTTGTAGTCTTCCCCTAGCCCTGCTCCGAGGGCGGTGATCAGCGCAGCGATTTCCTCGTGGGCAAGCATCTTTTCCGGCCGGGCCTTTTCGACGTTCAGTATCTTGCCTTTAAGGGGCAGTATGGCCTGGAACTGTCGGTCTCGGCCCTGCTTGGCGGATCCGCCTGCGGATTCTCCCTCTACGATGTAAAGTTCGCTTTTGCGTGGGTCTTTCTCTGAGCAATCTGCCAGTTTGCCGGGGAGGGATCCGCCTTCCATGGCGTTCTTTCGGATGACCATGTCCCTGGCCTTCTTGGCGGCAGCTCGCGCCCTTGCAGCGGTGGTGGCCTTGTCGATGATCTTGCGCGCCTCTGCCGGGTTGTCTTCCAAGAATTCCGACAGGTGGCGTCCGACCACGGTCTCGACGGCTCCCTTTACTTCGGGGTTGCCTAGTCTGCCCTTGGTCTGTCCTTCGAATTGGGGTTCCTTTACCTTGACGCTGATGACGGACATCAGGCCTTCCCGCACGTCCTCCCCTGACAGGCTCTGGATTTCGTCCTTGAAAGCCCCCTGCTTGCGTCCTGTGTCGTTTATGACCCTTGTCAATGCTGCTCTGAAGCCGGTTACGTGCGAGCCTCCGTCTCCCGTCCGTATGCAGTTGGCAAAGGACAAGCAGTTTTCTACGAAGGATCCGTTGTACTGGAGGGCTACTTCTACGACTGCATCATCCTGCTCTCCCTTTGCTACTAGGACGGTGTCGTGTGCGGGATTGCGTCGCCTGTTGACCGACCTTACGAAGCTCTCCACGCCCCCGTCGAAGAAGTAGGTTACGTCATTGAAGGGCCATCGTTCTTCTTCATGCCATTCGGAGTGTAGGTGAATGGCGAGTCCCTGGTTCAGGTATGCCATTTCCTTGAATCGTGATGCGATCTGGTCCCAGTCGTACGTGACCTCTCCGAATATCTGTCTGTCTGGCATCCAGGAGACGGAGGTTCCGGTGCCTTGGAAGTCTTCCGGGCTGCGCTGGCGCGATTCGAGCGGGCTGGCGGGTCTGCCCCGCCGGTATTCCTGGCTGTAGACCCGGCCGTTGCGGCGCACCTCTATGACCAACTGCTCCGACAGGGCGTTTACCACGGAGGCGCCCACGCCGTGGAGTCCTCCGGAGACCTGGTATGACTTTCCTCCGAACTTTCCTCCTGCGTGCAGTGTGGTAAGTACCGTTTCCACTGCGGACTTTCCGGTGGTGGCGTGCTGGTCTACGGGTATTCCCCTGCCATCGTCGGTGACCGTTACGGAACCGTCGGCGTGCAGTGAGATGTCTATCCTGGATGCGTACCCTGCCATCGCCTCGTCGACGCCGTTGTCCACGATTTCCCGGACGAGTTGGAACACGCCGTCGGGGCCGGTGGTGCCTATGTACATGCCGGGCCTCTTCCGGACGGCTTCGAGGCCCTCAAGTACGGTGATGTCGCTGGCGCTGTAGTCGGTGTTCGGCAGTTGGTTGGCGGTTGCCATGGGTCTCCCTTTCGGAGCTGTCGGCAGGGAACGGGGCTATCGGCGTTCTGACGCTGCATCAGGTGATCGGAGGCCGGAGGAGGCCCCGATGGTCTACGCTAACTGGGCGCTGTGTGAGCAGGCTCGCGCGGGCGCGCGATCTATTTATGCAGCGTGCTTTTGCAATGTTACCAATTCGCACGTTTCCGTGCAATTTAACAACGGTACGTGAAAGGGCGGTTTTGCTCCGATCGTGCGGCCTGTCCGTATGAACTGGCGCGGCTAATGCCCATACCGGTGTGCGCAAGTCTGGCTGCATGGCTATAATCTCCGTGCCTGCACCTTGCGGGCTTTCCCGGACCGCCGCGGTCCGGGACAGGCGGCAGGCCGAAAGGGGCGCCGAGGTGAACATCGACAAAGAGCTGCTGCGGCTGATGCTGCGGCGTATGTGGACGATCAGGCATTTTGAAGTGAAGGTCATCGAGGTTCACTCAGCCGGAGAGTTCACCGGGGGTGCTCACCCCTACATAGGTGAAGAGGCCGTTGCGGTAGGGGTTTGTGCAGCTCTCGAGGACACGGACTACATAGCCGGCAACCACCGTTCACACGGTCACCCCTTGGCCAAGGGCGGTGACGTGAAGGGCGCTATGGCCGAGTTGTACGGTCGCGTGGATGGTTACTGCAAGGGCAAGGGCGGCTCGATGCACCTGGCCGATTTTTCGATAGGGATTCTTGGGGAGTCCGGTATCGTGGGGTCCTCGGTGCCGGTTGCCACCGGTGCGGCTCTTGCGGCGAAGATTCGCGGCGATGACTTTGTATCTGCGGTCTTCTTTGGTGACGGCGCGTCGAACCAGGGGGCTTGCCACGAGTCGATGAACCTCGCGTCGATATGGGACCTGCCGGTTATCTTCGTGTGCGAGAACAACCAGTATGCGGTGACCACGTCTTATAAGGACTCGGTCGCGGTTGAGCACGTTGCGGACCGGGCTGTGGCGTACAACATGCCTGGCGTATCAGTGGACGGGCAGGACGTGATCGCGATGTACGAGGCCTCGATGGAGGCCGTCAAGCGGGCCAGGTCTGGTCAGGGTCCGACCCTGATAGAGGGGCTGACCTACCGTTTCGATGAGCATTCCCTCGGCTTGGGTAGGGTTCGGAGAGGCGCTTACAGGAGCGAGGAGGAGATCGAGAAGTGGAAGAAGCGCGATCCGATAGAGATATTCACGCGTCGCGTGGTCAGTTTGGGCGAGTTGAGCGAGGCTGATTGCGAGGCTATATCGGAAGAGGAGAGGCTCAAGGTTGAAGAGGCGGTGGAGTTTGCGCGTAACAGTCCATACCCGGAGCCGAGTGAACTGCACGAGGACATGTGGGCAAACCCGATAGCGGTGCCCTGAGTCGATACGAAGGAGCCTCGCGCGGCCTGGCTGCGCGAGATACCTGCCACAACCGCGATCAAGGACGGACATCCGAGGGACAAGCAATTGGCACAGACCATATTTGGCGAGGCCATTAACCAAGCCATCATCGAAGAGATGCGCCGCGACGAGTCGGTGTTCATCATGGGCGAGGACATACGTCGGTCGGTGTACGGTGCCACGGCCAATCTGTTGGAGGAGTTTGGGGAGAAGCGTGTAATCGACACTCCCCTTTCCGAAAACGGTTTCTTCGGTGCGGCCATCGGGGCCTCGCTGGTGGGCATGAGGCCCATCGTGGAGACGCTGACGAGTTTTATGTGGGTTGGCATGGACCAGCTGATCAGCCAAGCGGCCAAGATGCGCTACATGTTCGGCGGTCAGGCAAGGCTTCCGGTGGTGTACCGGGCTACGATGTTCTACGGGGGCGGGTCTGCGGCTCACCACTCGGACCGCTCGTACCCTATGTTCATGAACATGCCGGGCCTGAAGATCATCGTGCCCTCCAGCCCTGCGGACGTGAAGGGCCTTCTCAAGACGGCCATACGGGACGACGACCCTTGCATCGTGTTCGAGGACGGCACATTGGCCGGCTCGCGCGGCGAGGTGCCTGACGGCGACCGCCTGGTTGAGTTCGGCAAGGCGAACGTGCTTAGACAAGGGGAGGACTGCACCGTCGTGGCCATTGCGGGGTCGGTGTCCATGGCGATGAACGCGGCGGAGGAGCTGGTGGCCGAGGGCGTTTCCGTGGAGGTGATAGATCCCCGGACTATGGTGCCTCTGGACAAGCAGACCATCCTCGATTCCGTGGAGAAGACCGGTCGGCTCGTGTGCGTAGACCCTGCGCATAAGGTATGCAGCGCTGCCAGCGAGATCGCGTCGATTGTGGCTCAGGAGGGTTTTTGGTCGCTTCAGGCTCCCGTGGTCAAGGTCGCCTCGGAGCAAGTGCACATTCCCTACACGCCGGCCCTCGAAAAGCTGGTATACCCGACCAAGGACAAGATCGTAGAGGCCGTGCGCGAGACTCTGGATTAGGGCGCGGCCCCGACCTCCGCCCCGGCACTCCGGCTTCAGTCGAGACCGCGGTGCGCAAGGGAACTTGTTCATCTGGTTGGATAGGCAAGCAAACCGTGGATTTGCTTGTTTATGGCTCTGCTAAGGCAAGGGAACTTGTTCATCTGGTTGGATAGGCAAGCAAACCGTGGATTTGCTTGTTTATGGCTCTGCTAAGGCAAGGGAACTTGTTCATCTGGTTGGATAGGCAAGCAAACCGTGGATTTGCTTGTTTATGGCTCTGCTAGGGCAAGGGAACTTGCTCATCTGGCTGGATAGGCAAGCAAACCGTGGATTTGCTTGTTTATGGCTCTGCTAGGGCAGGGAAACTTGTTCATCTGGTTGGATAGGCAAGCAAACCGTGGATTTGCTTGTCTATGGCTCTGCTAAGGCAAGGGAACTTGTTCATCTGGCTGGATAGGCAAGCAAACATGGGTTTTACTTGTTTATAATTACTCTAAGACAAGGAAACTCGCGGACCTAGCGCATCGGACAGCGGTTCTATGGAGCCATCCCAATTTACATCTGAAGCCCCGGGGCGGCTCGTTGCGGTCGCTAAAGCGGGCTGGGCCTACATTCCCGACCCGCTGCCGCCGGACATAGAGTTGGACAGATCGACCTTGCGGCTCCAGTCGACGGCGGACCAGATGATGGGCGACTTGAGAGGCTCAATACGGCAGCTGCCGAACCCCGGATTGCTGGCTAACCCGTTCATCCGCCGTGAAGCGGTGCTATCCAGCAGGATCGAGGGGACCGTAACGTCTTTCGACCAGCTCGTCTTGTTCGAGGCCGACCCAAGGGACAGGTCAGCCGCTCCAGACACGCAGGAAGTGCTTAATTACGTCACGGCCTTGCAACATGGGCTGGACAGGCTGGGCGACATAGCCCCATGTCACAGGTTGATTTGGGAGTTGCACGAACGGCTACTCGGCGGTGTCCGCGGGGGCGAGCATGGTCTGGGTGAATATCGCAAGGTTCAGAACTACATTGCCGGGAGCGGTAGACAGCCGTCTGAGGCGCGTTTCGTACCCCCGCCTCCGGGCGAGGTGCAGACTCTGATGAACGACCTGGAGGCGTACATCAACCGTCCTTCAGGCGGGTGGCCTCGTCTTATCGAGCTGGCTCTCATCCACTACCAGTTTGAGACGATCCATCCATTTACCGACGGCAACGGGCGGGTGGGGAGGCTGCTCATGCCTATACTTCTCCGTCACTGGGGGATGCTCGACGTTCCGGTCATGAGCCTCAGCGCTCAGTTTGAACGGGCGCGATCGGGGTACGTGGACTCGCTCTACGCGGTGAGCGCCAGGGGAGACTGGCAGGGCTGGGTCGATTTCTTCCTGCGCGCGGTGATCGCGGAGTCGCGGGAGGGGGCGGAACGCGCCCAAAAGCTTGTTGACCTGCGCGAGAGGTACCGCGACGCGGTACTTGGACTGACGCGTTCCAGCATTGCGCAGCAGCTGGTGGACGACGTGTTCGAGTTGCCTGTCGTCCTGTCTCGCCGCGTGGCTAACAAGTACAAAGTCACTTCGCAGACCGCCCGCACGGTGATACAGACTCTTGTGGACGCGGATATTCTTCGGGAGATTGGCAATCGGAAGCGCAACCGAGTCTACTTTGCCGCTGAGGTGAGCCGCATAATTAACGCGCCCCCTGCCCAGGACATATACTCTGTGGTCGACGGTGCCACGTTGGAGCCAGCGAGGGGTGGAGGTGGTTCTCCCCCCTGGACTTGAGGTAAGAACATGCCAACTGACGTTCTGTTGCCCCAGTGGGGCATGGGTATGAACGAGGGCCAAGTCGTCAAGTGGCTTAAGAGCGAGGGCGACGAGGTCACAAAAGGCGACCCGCTAGTGGAGATCGAATCGGCGAAGGTGAACAGCGAGGTCGAGGCTCCTGCGGACGGCCTGCTTGGGAAGATACTGGTGAGCGAGGGTGTGGAGGTGCCGGTAGGTTCACGCCTCGCCGTAATGCTTTCGCCCGGCGAGGATCCTTCTGTTCTTGAATCTATCGAGGCGCCTGTTGCGTCCGGTCCTCAGGCGAGACCTACGCCGACTCCATCCCTCGGGGCCCGGTCGCGGCCATCCGGCGGGCGCAGACAGGTTATTACTCCTCGAGCGCGCCGCCTGGCGAATGAATTGGGGGTTGACCTGGGGGCCGTCGAGGGAACCGGTCCAAGCGGGCGGGTCACCGAGGACGACGTAAGGCGGGCTGCCGAGAGCGCTGCGGCGGGACCGTCGACTGTGCCTGTTCGGGAGACAATTCCGCTGATCGGCCTGCGCGGGGCCATTGCCAAACGTATGGCAGAGAGTTCCCAAGCGCCTACCGTGACGCTGAACACGCATGCGGACGTGACCGCCGCGGTGGAATTGCAGAGGCGTCTGACGCCGGTGTGGCGTCCTCATCGGCTCAGGCCTCAGTACCAGGATCTGGCTCTGGCCGCGGTTGCGGCCGCGCTCGTGGAGACTCCTATTGCGAACGCCCATCTCGTTGGGGAGGAGGTGCGCGTGCTGGACGAGGTGAACCTCGGGGTGGCCGTGGCGATACCTGAGGGGTTGGTGGTGCCTGTGATACGCAATGCGGACGGTATGTCCTTGCTGGAGCTGGCGCAGGAGGTGCGGCAGTTGGCGCGCAAGGCAAAGAGCCGTTCTCTGGGGGCCGAGGAGATGACCGGCGGCACCTTTACGATTACCAATCTCGGGGCTTACGACGTGGAGCACTTCGATCCTTTGCTGAACCCCCCGGAGGTGGGCATCCTGGGGTTGGGGAAGGTGGAGGATCGTCCCTCGATAATCGACGGCGAGGTGCAGGCTCGTTCCATCGGCCATCTGAGTCTCACCTTCGATCACCGCGCGTGGGACGGGGCTCCCGCCGCGGCGTTTCTGAGTTCCGTCGTGCGACGGCTGAGCGACCCTGGTTGGATGGTCGGCTGACAGTCGCCCGCTCTCTCGTCGACCACACCGGTTCGTCCTGGGGCCCATCCGCATGAGCGTCGTCGGAATCATCGCCAATCCCGCTGCGGGGAAAGACATCCGCCGTCTGGTGGCGCAGGGTCGCGTCGTATCCAATCAGGAGAAGTCCAACACACTTCGCCGGGTGTTCGTCGGTTTGGCTGCTATGGGTGTCGGGCGGGTGTTGGTGATGCCGGACCTGTCGGGGCTCAGCCGAGCTGCGGCAGCGGAGAATCGAGACCGGATGTCCATCGACTATGTTGATATGCGTCCCGCGGACGCTCAGGACGATTCCACCAGGGCGGCAAGGGCTATGTCCCGGGCCGGAGCGTCATGCATCGTGACGCTCGGTGGCGACGGGACGAACCGCGTTGTGGCCAAGGGGTGCGGGAGTACGCCTATCGTTCCCATCTCGACCGGTACCAACAACGTTTTTCCTCAAATGGTGGAAGGGACCTTGGCCGGGCTTGCCGCGGGGGCTCTGGCGACGGGAAAAGTCCCGTCTCAGCCAGTTTGCCGGAGGAGCAAGAGACTGGACGTATTCATCGACGGTGAATTGTCGGACATTGCCCTTGTCGACGCTGCGGTTACAAACCAGACGTTTGTCGGCGCCCGCGCGGTCTGGGACACAAGCGGTCTGGTGGAGATGTTCCTTACGAGGGCGGAACCTGCCAGCATTGGGCTTTCTTCTATCGGCTCTCGTCTGAAGCCTATCGGGATTGACGGCCCGGAGGGTTTGTACGTGCGTCTGCAAGGGGAGGGGTCAGATAGCTCGACGGTGGTGCGCGCGCCTGTAGCCCCCGGCATGGTTTTGGACATACGCATCGCGGAGTGGTCAACCCTGCGTCCGAGCCAACGTCGAGGGATCGAGCAGCGTAGAGGAACTATCGCGCTGGACGGCGAGCGCGAGATCGAGTTGATGCGGGGCAAGACCGTCGAGATAGGTCTCAATTCTGCCGGCCCCCGCGTTCTAGACATCGTGCGGACCCATGAGCTGCTGGCGCAGGCGGGAGCGGAACCTCCCTCATTCTGACATAGCCTTTCCTGCGTCCGAATATGCATGTTTCGCTTCAAGACGGCCAAGCGCGATCGGCGATACGTAGGCCGCATTGGCCTCTCCCGGCCTGGGGCGCTGCGGTCTCGGCGCTTGCAGATGCGAAAGGCGGGTGTGAAGTCAACGGCTGTGCGGGCGCAATAGGCGGCCCAGACCCCTGGCTCATGCCTGGTGGGGACATGGTTCGGGGCGCCTAGGAAGGACGATACGTTTAGCTTGCCGTCTGCGCCGTGGACGGAGCGGGATGGCGTTGTGAGCGCTGCGCTCGTGGGCGTCAGCCGGCCGTGGAGGTATAGTATTGGCCGTAGCCGTCGGCGCGTATGCAGGCGACCCAGTGGCCGGGAGCCACCTCCCGCAATTCGGGCACGTAGGCGGGGCAATCTTCCACGGCCACGGGGCATCGGGTGTGAAAGACGCATCCCGACGGGGGATTTAGCGGGCTGGGTATATCGCCTTCCAGCACGATCCGGTCTCTGCGGCGGTCCAGCTCGGGGTCGGGGATGGGTATCGCCGAAAGCAGGGCCTTGGTGTATGGGTGGAGCGGGTTTTCATAGAGTTCGTCGCACTGTGCGACCTCGACGATCTTGCCCAAGTACATCACTGCCACGCGGTCGCTGATGTGGCGCACCACAGACAGGTCATGTGCGATGAACAGATAGGAGAGTTCGAATTCGTCCTGTAGGTTCTGCAGAAGGTTGATGATCTGTGCCTGGATCGAGACGTCGAGGGCCGAAACCGGTTCGTCCAATACCATGAAGCTGGGTCTCGCGGCCAGCGCCCGGGCCACTCCTATGCGCTGTCTCTGACCTCCGCTGAACTCGTGAGGGTATCGGTCTACCATGGACCTGTTCAAACCCACGGTTTCCAGGAGTTCTCCGACCTGGCGGCGGAGGTCCTGCCTACCCTGGTACAGCTTGTGTACGACGAGGGGTTCTCCGATGATGTCGCCGGCGGTCATGCGCGGGTTTAGCGCTCCGTAAGGGTCCTGGAACACCATGCCGAGCCTGCGGCGCATGCGGCGCATGTTGTTTCCGCTCAGCGAAACGAGGTCTGCACCCTCGAACATGACGCGTCCGCTGGTGGCCTTCACCAGCTGCAAGATGGCCCTTCCGGTGGTGGTCTTTCCTGAGCCTGATTCGCCCACGAGGCCCAAGGTTTCACCGGGCATGATCGAAAAGCTGACGCCGTCCACGGCCTTGATGAGGCCTACGGTGCGGTCGAATATGAGGCCCCTCTTTACCGGGAAGTGGACTTTGAGATCGCTGACTTCGAGCAGCGGGCCTCCGCTCTCCTCGTCGGTCGCGGTTGTGGGCGTTTGCTCTTGTACCAGTGTCATGCGAGCGCTCCGGTGGGTGTGCGCGTTACATTTTCATGCTCCCAGCAGGCCGTCATCTGGCCTTCTGCAGCTTCAACGAGGGGGGGGTCTTCAGATGCGCACTTATCCACGGCCCATTGACAGCGGGGCCTAAAGGCGCAACCTGTGGGCAGGTTGGCTGGGTCGGGTATTTCTCCCTCGATGGGGATGAGGCGGGAACCGGATCGGCTGTCGAGTCTTGGCACAGAGTTCAGCAGTCCGACTGTGTATGGGTGCTTTGGGTTGCGGTAAAGGTCTATCGCCGGGCCGGTCTCGCGGATCTTGCCTGCGTACATCACGTTCACCCTGTCGGCGTATCGTGCGACGACGCCGAGGTTGTGGGTGATTATGAGCAGCCCAGTTCCAAGCTCGTTGGTGAGCTGCATCATGAGTTCCAGTATTTGTGCCTGGATGGTGACGTCTAGGGCGGTGGTGGCCTCGTCCGCGATGAGCAATTTGGGATTGCATGACATTGCTATGGCTATCATCACCCGTTGCCGCTGCCCTCCCGACAGCTGGTGGGGATGGTCCTTCAGCCGCTGCTCCGGGTCTGCTATGCCCACCATATCCAACAGTTCGGCCGCCCGCCGGTTTGCGATCTGCTTGGTCATCTTGAGGTGCAGTTCCAACGTTTCCGTTAGCTGCCGGCCGATGGTGAGCACCGGGTTCAGCGAGGTCATGGGCTCCTGGAAGATCATGCCTATTTTGCTACCGCGCACTTCGCGCATTTCGGCTTCGGTAAGCTGCAGGAGGTCTCTTCCTTCGAAGATGACCTCTCCGTCCTCGATTCTTCCCGGGGGATTAGGGATGAGGCGCATTACCGAAAGGGCCGAAACGCTCTTCCCGCAGCCGCTCTCCCCCACGAGGCCAAGCGTCTCTCCTTCGTGTATGTAGAAGGAGGATCCATCGACGGCACGCACCTGTCCTGCGGACGAATGGAAGTATGTCTTGAGGTTTTTGACCTCAAGCAGTGGTTCGGTCATGGCTCACCCGGCCAACGATATTGGTTGTGGCAGCGTGCCGGACTGTCAGCCCGGCTCTTCGTGAAATGCGGACGCTAGCATACCAGCAATGACCGTTTCGGCGTGGTTCATCCCTGTGGTCGGCTGTCTGTGCGTCGCACTCTCTGCAAGTACACGGAGACTACTCCTACCCACAGCAGATAGGCGGCGAAGCCTATGCGTTCCTCGACCCCCTTGTAATCGGTTGCTATGCGAAGAACGAACATCAACCCGGTCAGTATCATGATGGCTGCGACGATTGTGGAGAATGTTGCGAGCCTCTTGGCGAGCGGTCCTCCGATAGCCATGACGTATCCCACCACTCCGGTCACGGCTCCAACGTACATTATGTGGCCCATGGCGTCGTGCAGGTCGTTTACCGTGTAGGGGGCAAATACTATGGTGCGGGACTCGGACTGGAAACCGGCCGTGGCAAAGCCGATCATCACGTGCACGCAGAAACCGAACGCCATGAGATAGGGCCAGGGTCTCCGGAGTCCGGGCAGGGAGGTCAGCTGTATCGTGAAGGGTATTACTAGCAAGCAGAAGGCTATCAGGCTGATGCGAGATGCGGCGGAGTAGGCTGCATCGGCCGCCTGCATCTGGCTTATGGTTTCGCCGGCTGCGTCGTATCCGGGTGTGTTGAAGGCGAGGAGTAGGTCGATCCCGCCGAGTTGTATGCTGGCGGCGATACTTAGCCATGGGGCTACGACCGCTGCGAGCGAGATCGAGCGCTTAATGAGCGGGGAGCGTTGGCTGAAGATTTCGGCTGCCATAAAATCGAACGACTGCTGACCTGCCCAAAGTAGACGGACTGGTATTTTGTGGCGAGTGATTCAGACCTGCAACTGGCATAGAATGCACCTATAGAGTACCAATCGCCAGAGAAGCAGATGGGCAATGCCAGTGGAGCAGCCACGCTCAGTTCGGTTCGAGACCCAGAAACGTTCGGGGAGAGTGAAGGATAAGCGTCCCTGGGGTTCGTACGAGATACTCACGTCCGGCCCCGGTTTTCAGGTCAAGCGCATTTCGGTAGACCCTGGTCAGCGCTTTTCATTGCAATGGCACCGGCATCGCGACGAGCATTGGGTCGTGGCGCGCGGTACGGCCCGTGTTGCGGTTGGCGAAAGGGAGTGCACGCTGGGTCGCGGCGAGTCGATCACCGTGGCTCGAACCGTGGTGCACCGGATCGAGAACATTTCCCGCATAGAGCCTCTGGAGGTCATCGAGGTACAGACGGGGGATTATCTGGGTGAGGACGATATCGTCAGAGTGGAGGACGACTACGGGCGTGTCGGTGAGGGCGCGTAGGGGTTTTACGTACTCGCTCGGTATCCGGTCCGTCTATGACCTTGGTGCCGGGCGTTTCGGGCGCCGTCTATCCGTTTCCTCAGACGGCTGCGAGGTCATTGGACAAGGTAGCCGCCGTCCACCGGTATCGCCGCGCCGGTCACAAAGTCGGATGCCCGGCTCGCCAGATAGATGGCTGTACCGGCAAGTTCCTGGGGTTCTGCCCATCTGCCCGCGGGGGTGCGGTCGACGATGACCTGGTACCGCTCGGGGAACATCTTGAGGAACCCTTCTGTCATGTCGGTGCGCACCCACCCTGGCAGTATGCAATTGACCTGAATGTCGTGGCGCGCCCAGCCGACTGCCAAACTCTTGGAGTACTGGACCACTCCGCCCTTGCTGGCGGCGTACGCGGGTGCGTATCCGGTGGCTAAGACGGACATCATCGACCCTATGTTGATCACCTTTCCGCCATTGGACTTGAGATGCGGGAAGGCCGCGGCGCTGACGACGTGCAGGCTGGTGAGGTTGGTGTCGACCACGAGTTGCCAGTCATCCAGGGTCAGATTCTGCGGTTCGTCGGTTCGTCGGTTGGTACCGGCGTTGTTCACCAATATGTTCAGGCCGCCAAGCTTGTCCACGGTTGTGTCTACCATCTTTGCGACCGCCGCGGGATCGGTTACGTCGCACTTCAGAGCGATGGCGGGCAGGCCCGCGGCGGTCAATCTTTGCAGGGCAGCGCGGTTCTTGTTCTCGTTTCGCCCGGCTATGGCCACGGCGGCTCCTGCGCCTGCCAGTCCCCTGGCTATTCCGAACCCTATCCCGCCGTTGCCTCCTGTCACCAGCGCGACTCGGCCCGTGAGATCGAATATGTTCTTTACCATGCGTCCTCCGGGCCTGCTGTTCCCCGTACCCCGGTTCGGTCGTTATCTTAGCCCTGCCAGGGCCTGCCGGTCAGGGGCGAAATTCCAATAACATTCCAGTGTTCATCACCATTCTGACCGTTATAGGACACAAAGCCGGGTGAGCCAAATGGAACTGCCCGTTCACACTCCCTCGATGCCGCTGGCCCTCGCGGGCATGAAGGTAGTCGATTGTAGCCAGGTGCTGGCGGGTCCGTTTTGCACGATGTTGCTGGCGGACATGGGCGCGGACGTAATCAAGATCGAGCGACCCTTGCGGGGCGACGATACCCGTCACATGGGTCCTCCGTTCGTGGGGGGCGAGTCGGCGGCGTTCCTTGCCATGAACCGCAACAAACGGAGCGTGGCGCTGAATTTCAAGCACGAGCGCGGCATCGAGGCTGTGCGGCGGCTTGCAGCCGATGCGGACGTGGTCATCGAGAACTACCGCGCGGGCACGATGGAGCGGTTGGGCTTGGGGTACGGGGAGTTTTCGCGTATGAATCCCTCGCTCATCTACTGCTCCATTTCGGGTTTTGGGCGTACCGGCCCATATTCCCAACGCGCGGGTTACGACCTGATAGCCCAAGGAATGAGCGGCCTTATGAGCATCACCGGCTTGCCGGATTCGCCGCCGGTCAAGGTGGGTGTGCCCATGGCGGATCTAAACGCCGGTATGTTCGCAACGTACGGAATTCTGGCGGCCTACATCCACAAGCTCAAGACGGGCCAAGGGCAGTACGTCGAGGTGTCTCTGCTGGAGGCTGCTCTGGCCTACATGGTGTGGGAGTCCGGGATCTACTTCACGACTGGCGCCGTGTCTGGCCCGCTTGGTTCGGCGCATCGTCTGTCGGCTCCATACCAGAGCCTGAAGACCAAGCGGGGTTACATAAACGTTGGTGCGCCGAACGACGCCAATTGGGAACGGCTGGCTCGGGCGCTGGGTAGGGACGATCTGTTGTTGGACGAACGTTTTGCAGACAACGCCGGTCGAATGGCGAACCGGTCGGAGTTGGAGTTGGAGCTGGAGAGGACGCTTGTGGAGCGTGACGTTGAGGACTGGCTGGAGCTTCTGGAAAGCGCGGGGGTACCTGCCGGGCCTGTGCTGGACATGGCTCAGGTGTGGAGCAATGAGCAGGTGAAGGCCCGCGGGATGGACGTTGTGCTGGATCATCCCTCTGCGGGAGCGGTGCATCACATCGGCCACGCGGCTAAGCTGTACGGCACGCCTGGCCGCTTCGAGAGAGCTGCGCCCACCCTGGGTCAGCACACCGGCGAGGCGCTGGAGCAGGCCGGATATTCGCGGGCGGAGATCGAGGAGCTGAGGTCTTTGGGCGCGGCGGGCTAGGAACTCTGCTTCCCAAGACAGTGTCAGGAGGATAGGACGATGGGCGCTTGCAAGTACTGTGGAGATTCCGCGGGTTTCTTGCGCGGTGAGCACAAAGAGTGCTCGGACAGGCACGAGAGAGCATCGCATGCAATCAAAGACTTGTGCGTGGATGCGGTTCTCAACAACGCGGATCTCGATGCGTTGCCTTCGAGAATCCGCGAGGCTGCATCCAAAGGCTTTATGGAGATGTCGGACGATGAGTTGGTGGACACACTGTCGTCGGGTTGGTGCATTGCGGTGCAGGAGTCAATGGAGGACCACTCGCTTTCGTCCTCGGAAAAACGCGGACTGAACAGATATCGCGAGCGGTTTGGGCTTACTGAAGAGCAATTGGACAGCCGCGGCCACTTCAGATTGTTCAGGATGATGAACTTGCTGGGGTCCTTGAGCGATAGCGGGATAGTTCCCCGGTTCGACCGCAGGGCAGCGCGTGCCGAGTTCGGACAGTTGCCGTTCAATTTCATGAAGAGCGAGGCGTTGATCTGGGTGTTCGACGACGTGGGCTATATGGAGCAGATAACGCGCCGCGAGTACCGGGGTAGTTCCATGGGTGCGAGTTTCCGCGTTGCCAAGGGCGTTTACATTCGTCCCGGGACGTTTCGGGGCAGAACGGTCGAATCAAAGTCGATGGAGCGCACGGACTCCGGGATGCTGGGGATCACGACTAAGCACATCTACTTTGGGGGTAAGGAGAAGAGATTCCGGGTAAGGCTGGAGAAGATCGTGTCCTTCGAGCCGTATTCGAACGGGCTGGGTATCATGAGGGATACGGCGAGGGCAAAGCCCGAGACGTTTATTCTGGAGGGGGTCTTCGATTCGTGGTTTCTGATCAACGTGATCGAAACGTTGATGGACATGGACAGTATTGCGTTGCCAAAGGGCGATACTCCCACGCTGGACGATATTCTGGCAGAAGAACTCGATGATGATGAAGATGACGGCGCCGGCGTGTTCATGAGCGGAGTTGGCGCGTTGTCATGACGGGCGTTCCGGTCTTTCAATCCTTTCCGCTGGGCTACTCTTCGAGGGTGCGCAGAAAGTTGATCACGCGCCATATTTCCTCGGGACTGAGCCGTTCTGAGAACGCGGTCATTGCCGAACCGGGGATACCGTCTCGCATGAAGCCGTACAGGTCGGCGTCGGAGTGCAGCGGTACGTGAACGGCGAGGTCTGCGGGCGGCGGGTTCAAGCCTGAAGCGGCCGGGCCGTCTCCCCTGCCCCGGTCACCGTGGCAGGTGGAGCAGTGCGCGGCATACGCGGCGCGTCCCTGAGCCACGGACTCCGAGGTGACTGGAAACGGGTTGACCAGCTGTTCCGGCAGTCCTACGCGGGTGAACTGCACGTTGACCAGAAGGGCTACGCCGACCGCTGCGACGGCGATTCCGGGGGCTGCGTAGCCTGCGGCTTTCCTGAGGGGTCCTCGGGCTGCGGGTACGAGTATGGCGGTTGCGAATGCGCCCAGCAGCAGCAGTTCTATACCGAACAGGACGAGGGTCGCATCCTGGGAGGGCCTGATGGCATCTTTGGCGCCGGGTTCTGAGTTAACGTCGAACCGGAAGGCGGTGCGTGCGTCGAAGCCGTCGGGCCTGATTACGGTCGCTTCGACCTGCCATAGCCCTGAGAGGCCAAGAGTGAGGCCTTTGATTTTCCAGATTCCCTCGCCCTGTTCCTCGGCTGAAATGAGCTCGCTGCCAAGGTCCTGGTCTAGAAAGACCGTACGAATGCGGACGTCGCTGGCGTTGAGGACAGGCTCGCCGCGCCGGTTGTGCAGCTTGAGGGTGAGGGTATTGGCTCCCACTTCCGCGGGTTGTACTTCGAGGCGCATCCTCATGCCTTCCTGCGTGTCTGTGAAAGAGGCGCCTTGCTCTACGCCTATGCCCTTTCGGCCGGCGTACTGACGTGCGGGTTCCAGGCTTGCGAGCCACCCGACTGCAAGCAGAACGAGTAGCATGGCGAGGGCTTCCCACCTGAGCAGTCTCCGAAGGATGCCGGCGGCTCGGTCGTCTGACGTCAGACGGGGCCGTAGCCTGAACGAGTTGAAGGCTGCCAATCCGATGAGTGGCAGCACGAGTGCGATTTTGGCGACCATCGTCCAGCCGTAGGGGGTATTGGCCGCGGCTGGAATGGTGACCTGCATCCAGCCGGAGAAGAGGCCGGTCACGATCAGTACTCCGGCGCTTAGCATGGCCACGGTCGAGAATCTCGGCACGATGGAGGCCAAGACGTCCCTGCGCTCATGGGGGGTCATATCTCGCCAGAGGAGGGGCAAGGCCAGCGCGAGGTATGCCACGCCTCCCACCCATATTGCGGCCGCTAGCAGGTGAGCGAGGTCTGAGACGACCGCCGGGGTTCTGACGTCGGGCGGGGTTGCGGCGTTGTGACTTCCCAGGGTGATGGTTAGGAGCGCGCCTATGCCGAACAGCAGGGCCAACAGGCCGGATACCGAGTCGGTCAGGAGTCCCGGGGTTTCGTCGTCCTGTCTTGTCCGCCTCAACCTGCCGGCGGCCAGTAGAGCGAACCCCGCGAGGGCCGTCAAGGCGGTGCGCGCTATCCATTGCCGTCCCCATGCGGATTCGGTCAAGGTTGCCCGCGCGGGCTCGCCCAGGACCCTGTACCAGGAGGTCTCGTATGCGATCGATGCCTGCTGGACGAGTTGCCCTACTGCGCCGACTGCGGCCAGGGCCAAGCCTACGGCGGCGATTGTCAACAGTCGTCCGGACAATCGGTTGGCGGCGCGGGCCGCGGCCGACCCTGCTTCAGAGTCGGCGAGGGCTGGTCCGGTTACCAAGACCTCAAAGGCAAGACCGCCGACGAGCAAAGAGAGTCCTACGAGCACTGACCAACGGAGCCACGGATCTGCGGTGGACTGCAACAGAGGCTGTTGGTCGTGTGCGACGGCTGCGTTTCCGGCCAATGGTTCGCCCACGGAAAACAGGTAGGAACCGCGCACCTTGTGGCCGTCGACGGTGGAGAGGTTTCGCCACGCTACCGTATATGGGCCGTCTGGCAGGCCATGTGGCAGGCTGACCAGCATGGCGGTGGGCTCGGTTGGGTCGAGTCTGCCGTCGCCGTTGTCGACGCGGCGTCCTTCGGTGTCGAGGACTGATATTTCGCTGAATGCGGCCTCGACGGGTTCGCTGAACCACACTATTACTCTGTCGGGCGGTTCGCGTAGTTGTGCGTTGGGGGCTGGGCTGGAGCGGATCAGATTGGCATGCGCCGCGACCCGTCTTTCGCCTTCGACGAGCGAGGCGGCGGTCATCAGCGTGAACGCCGCGGCGAAGAGCAGCGCGGCCCGTCGGGCGCCGCGCCAACTCACGTGCGGCCTCCGCGTCGGCGGCGTTTTCTTTCCCTCTCCTTGCTGGCGCGTCGTGACAGGAACAGAAGGGTTATGAGTATGAGGCCGATGCCGCCGTAGATGACGACCTCGTCCCATATTCCAGTGGCCCCGTGTAGAAGAGGCAGTGTCGTCCAAGTGTTGGTCACGTTTTCTTCTGTGGCAGTGAGCGTGTCGGAAAGCTGCACGATGTTCTTCCCGTTGGGGGTCATTCAGGTTTCCTGAGTGCGAGGGCCACCCCGCCTGCGCCGACTGCGATTCCTACGGCCCCGACTATGATCGCTATGGCGGCGAGGGTACTTGCGCGTGAGGCCGCGTCGTCGGCATCCCGGGCTGTGTCTTGCGCGCCTCGCGCGGCTCCCTCGATCTCGCGTGGTTGCGGCAGTTCGACCGGGAATTGAATGACCCTTTGGGGCTGCACCTCGTCGAAGGTGTTTGGGCCGCCGACGAAGGCTTCGTCGATTTCCTCGCCTTCCACGTTGCCGAATACGCGGAACTGGTAGGCGCCGGGCGCGGTGGGAATGAGGTCGGCGACGTAGTGGCCCGGGTCGTCGAATACCTCGTTCAGGCTGAGGACTTTTACCGCTCCGGTCGCCTGGTGGGTGATCTCGACCTGCAGCCCGAGCACTCCCGTGACTGGCGCGAGGGGGCTGTTTCTTCCATCGTTCGGCTGTTCCGTATTCTCGGTTAAGTGGGCGGCGGAGGTGTGTGGGCCACTTATCACCGTGGCGTGGCCGTCATGCTTGTTGACCCACTTCACGGCGTCGCCGGGGCGGATTTCAACCTCTGCAGGTGAGAACCCTCGTCCGTCGAACTCGATGACGACGTTGGGCGCCTCTGCGGCCTGACGTCCAACCTTGACAATCCCGGCTTTGCCGGAGAGGTGGTCATGGTAGGGGACGGTTAGTCCTTCGTACTCTTGCGTAAAGGTGAAGTGGAACTCGCCGTCCGTCGGGATGGCGCCTGATGCGAAGGCTGCCCCGTGGGACTGTAAGTCGGGTCCATCGATTCCCGTGGGCGCGTCTCGGCTATCGCCGTGCCCCTGGCTGCCGGCGGCGGTTGCTCTTTCCATGCGAATGGAGACGCCGTTGGGGAGGCCCTCATAGGCGGGTTCTTGCAGGAAGCCGACGGTCAATTCGAGGTCGCCGGTCTCTCGGCCTTCGTGGGCGTTGGCGGCTGAGGAGGCCACGATTGCGGCTAGCACGGCTGCAATCGCGGCGGAGTACGCCCTGCGAACAAGGATGGTCTTCACTGTGTTTGCTGCTCCTGGATGCGTCCGGGAGGGGGCGCAGGGGTGCCGCGGACGCTGCTGGACGGGGTTTTACGTGGGAGGTCTGATCAACCCCGGGGTGGTCCAGGAGAAGGTGCGAACTCGTGTTGCGGCGGTGCGTCGTCGTTCGAGGCGGCGCGAACGAATCTGGCTGTGGACGGTCGGAGTGCGTCGTCGTCATTGCAGGGGGCTGCGTTGAGCGCGAATCCTGCCCCGCCTATCTGCGTGGAGCTGGGATCGACTATTGAGATTACGCCGTCGGCTGCGGCTCCGCTCTGCGGGTTGTGCGCCTCGTGGGAGTGGTGGGCGAGGTCGCCCCAGAGTTGCACGTGGGCGTGGTAGGGCAGTCGTTCGGCGAAGTGGTGGTCGAGCGCGGGGCCGGCTACGGAGACGATGATGGCGGCAGCGACGGCGGCGGAAAGCGCGGTGGGCCAAGTTCGCAAGACCCTGTCCGTATGTTGCGTGAGGTTTACATACATCGCGGCATTCGTTTTCAGCGGCCTGGGGTCGTCGATGCGCGGGCCGCTCCCGCAGGTAGAGTATACGTCCACCGTGTATCGTTCACGGTGCCAAGTCCGCTTGCTACGCTTTGCGGAAACTTTTGTTAAGGAAGCGCAGAAGATGAGCGACAAGTTGAGAGTCGGATTCATAGGCGCGGGCGGCATATCGCGGCTGCATGCGCTTGGTTACGAAACGAACCCTTATGCCTCGCTTGAGGCGGTTGCGGATATCAACGAGGATACGGCGCGCTCCCGGGCGGAGGATTATGGGGCTGCGAAGTGGTGCACGGACTACCGCGACCTGCTTGGCGACCCATCGATCGATGCGGTCGAGATCCTTCTTCCGCACGATCTGCACCTGCCGGTCACGCTGGAGGCTCTTGCTGCGGGGAAGCACGTGTCTCTGCAGAAGCCGGTCACTCGAACGCTGGAGGAGGCTGATCGGATCGTGGAAGCGGTTGCGAGGTCTCCCGTCGTGTTCCGGGTGTTCGAGAACTTCCGCTCATATCAGCCTTACATACGTATCCGTGAAATGATCGATGCGGACGAGATCGGCGAGCTGGTGTCGATGCGGTACAGGGTGAACAGGGGTATCGGCGTAGGGGGAGTGGAGGTGACGCCGGAGTCGCGCGTATGGCGTTTCGACGAGCGCATCGGGGGCGGGCCTCCTCCGATACTGGATCATGGTTACCACGTTGCCTCGATGGTGGAGTACTACTTCGGGCCTGTGTCCCGTACTCACGCGATGACGCGTGCGGGCGGCGAGTCTCCCGACCTGGGAGCGTCGTACTTCATAACGTGGGAGAGCGCGAGCGGTGGATTCGGGACTTGGGAGAACGTGTACTCTCCTGAGATGCTTGTTCCGACCTCATTCTTTGCGGAGGACGAGTGGATGGAGATAACCGGTACGCGTGGCATATTGTGGTCGACGAGGTGCAGCGGCAGGATGCTGGACGAGGCGCCGGTCTTGCTCTACCGGGATGGGAAGGTGCGCCGATTCGACGATATGGAGACGGACTGGGGTCATAGTTTTCGCGATGGTGCGCACGAGTTTGCCAAGGCGGCGTTGGAGGGTCGTCAGATCGACCTCGACTCGGAGTCTGCTCGGCGGGTGTTGGGGTTCTGCCTGGCGGCAATCGAGAGCTTGCGGCGAAGGGCCGAGGTGGTGGTGGGAGGGTGAGGGCGGCGCATTGGGCGACGTGCGCGTAGGATGGCGGCGGCTTGGGGGTCGTGTCGCTTTACAAAGCGCTACACTTCAATAAACTATGGGTCGCTTGTCGGGTTGCTAACTGGAGGCTGATGCCGTCATGATTGAACACTCCTCTTATCTATTCGCCCGCCCATCTTTCTGGACAGGCTTTGGCAGTTGTATAGACCTGTTTGGCGTGACGTTCGAGTACAACCGAGCTCTAACGCCGAAACAGGCGGACTACTTTGCCATCCGTTCGGACTGGGCGGCCGTGGGTCAGGACATACGGCACGCTCTGGGGGAATTCGAGGAACAGCACCCCGACCTCGCGGCTGCGCGGGACCGGGCTCGAACTGCTTGAGCGGACCGTCTACGGCGTCGAAAGGAAAACAGTCACTTGCCATCAGAGAGCGGCCTGTCCGTGGGCCTGAGCCGAATTGTAGGAATAGGCCGACGTAAGGATGCAGTAGATCGCGAGTCTGTACGAATATTTACGGACGGCCAGATTTCGTCTGCTGTGTTGGACATACTGAGAAACGCCGGGAAATGGGTTATTCTGGTATCTCCCTATAACAAATTCATGTCGTGGGGACACTTCAGTATTGCTCTAGAAAACGCGGTCAAGCAGGGTGTTAAAGTCACCATGTTTTACCGGGAGGGTAAGCGCGATGAAAACATCGATTGGCTTATGAATCAAGGTGCTTCCGTGTATGCTGTCGAGGATCTGCACGCCAAGATTTACATGAATGAAACTCAGGTACTGATAACTTCCATGAACTTGCTTGAAGGCTCTGCCAAAGGCTCGCGCGAAATATGTATATCTATAGAAGAAGAAAAATTGCACAAGGACATTCATGATTATGTTGAAGATCTTAGTCAGCATGCCGTTAGAGTACGGCGGATCAATAACACAACGACTTCGGAACCAGAAGTGGATGCGCCTAAGGTCGTGCGTGAAAGACGCTCAAGATATACTACAGGCGGAACTGGGCAGAGAACAGCAAAGACGAACCGCGGCAAGGCAACTTCGGGCGAAGCTTACTGTGTGCGGTGCGGCGATTCGATTGACTTTAATACTGAGAAGCCTCTATGTGATGAGCATTACAAGTCGTGGAACAAGTTCAAAAATCCCGATTACAAGGAAAAGTACTGCCATAGGTGCGGCAAGAAAAAGAGTACGACCTACGCCGAACCCTTCTGTGATGAGTGCAACAGCGATTATTTGGTCAGTGCTTACTGTGTGCGGTGCGGCGAATCAATAGATTTTGATGATGAGAAGCCCCTATGTGACGAACATTACAAATCATGGAACAAGTTCAAGAATCCGGAGTACAAGGAAAAGTACTGCCATGGATGCGGCAAGAAAAAGAGTACGACCTACGCCAAGCCTTTCTGCCGCCCCTGTTGGAAGGAGCATTTCGGCTAGGCCATTCGTCAGCGCGAGCAGGTGCGATAGCGCAGCCTGCTACGCGATGGGTTGGAGTTGAGCGGGACGGGACGGGCTTTTGGCGCTCGGCTCGGTCCGGGTTTCTTGTTTGGTCAGCCTGCTCTGGCCTGGTCTTCAAAACCGGCCCGCCGGTGTGAGCCGTCGCAGAACGGCTTGTCGCTGGACTGTCCGCATCGGCAGAGGTACTGGGTTCCTTCGATGGAGAACTCGTTGCCTTCGCCGTCCTTTATCTGGAACTCTCCGGACACCTCGTATGGGCCGTTGTCGTAGAGGTTTACCGTAACGTCCGTCATCTGAACTCCCGCTTTCTTCAAGTCTCGCCGTGCTTGGATTGCCATGGGCACAACTTACTACGAAATCCGGTGACGGGCGAGCCGTTTAGGTGTTCAGTAAGCCGCTGTTGGGGGTCAACCTGGGCGGCGAGGCGTGATATACCACACAGGGCATTGGCGGCGCGGTAACCTTCCGTGACGTCCAAGGGCGGCCGGGTTGGGCGATTCAGGGCGGTTATTTGCCGGGTCTTGGTGCGTCCGGCCTTCATTAGTCGTTGGAGCGAGGCGAAACGATGAAGATCACAGAAGTTAAGACGTTCTTGATGGAGGTTGGTGATACGCCTCGCAACTGGCTGTTCGTGAAGGTCTATACGGACGAGGGGATAACCGGTGTGGGTGAGAGCAGCGGCTGGCCGGCGGTCATTCGGGCCGCGATTGACGATATTTCCCCGATGCTGATCGGCGAGGATCCGATGCACATCGAGCGGATCTGGCAGATTCTCTACGTGGGCATGATGGGTCATGGTATGACCGGCGTAGTGGGATCCGGGGCCATCAACGGCATCGAGATGGCTCTTTGGGACATCAAGGGGAAGGCTCTCAACACGCCGGTTTGGAATCTGCTTGGGGGCAAGGTGCGCGACCGGGTGCGGGTGTATGGGCACGCTTTTCGATACAAGATGGGCATCAGCGGGGCTGCGGACGGGATGACGGTGGCGGAGCGTGCTCTGGAACTGAGGGACGTGGGCTATACGGCAGTCAAAACGGGCCAGGGAGTGGAATCGGTGGGGGCCGTGGAGGATGTGCGCGCAGCGGTGGGGGATGAGATGGACATCATGGTGGAGTGCGGTCCGCCGCCTTGGATGACGGTGAAGGACGCGATTCTGGTGGGCAAGGCGTTGGAGCCGTACAACGTGATGTTCTACGAGGACGCGGTGGCCCCGGAGAACCTCCAGGCGCTGGCTCGTCTGCAGGATGCGGTGAACGTGCCTATAGCGGTCGGTGAGCGGCATTCATATATTTGGGGTCTTCGGGAGCACATCGAGCGTGAACTGGTGGACGTCATCCAGCCGGACGCTGGTCGAGTGGGGGGGATATCGCAGTTGAAGAAGCTGGCTGCGATGGCGGAGGCGCATTACATTACTGTTGCCCCGCACTCGGGCACGCTCGGCCCGGTCGGGGAGTACGGCGCTCTCCACGTGATGGCCTCGATACCGAACGCTCTTGCGCTTGAGCGCGTGGAGTTCGATCATCCTGCGCGCTACGAGGTGGTAGACCGCCACCCGCCGACCGTCGAGGGCCACGTTCCGGTGCCTGACAGGCCGGGTCTTGGGGTGGAGATCGTCGAGGAGGCCATTGCGAAGTATCCGAGCAGGGGCAACTCGCCGGGGGCCAGGCGTCGGGAGCCTGCGATGCACAAGTGGGAGCCGGGGACCTGGTTCGAGCAGCTCTATTTTCAGTCCCGGTACCGCCGGCAAGCGACTTTGCCCTCGTTTCGGGAGCCGCGTTCAGGATCTCGTCAAAGGAGTTGAGCTGATGCAGCGCATAATTCGTCAGAATGCCCTGGAGTACGAGTTCTCGGCGAAGGCGCCTGTTCTCACGGTCGGTCAGGGTGAGAGCTTCATCATCGAGACGGAGGATGCGGGATCCGGTCAGGTTCGGAGCGAGGATGTTGCGCCGCGCCTGGTTCACATGCCGACGCGCAAGGCTACTCCTCCGAAGGGCAATCCAATGGGCGGGCCGGTGTACGTGATTGGAGCGGAGCCGGGGGATCTGCTGGAGGTTTCGATCGAGCGGGTCGAGGTGGATTCTCAGGGTTTTACAAATTGGGGCCCCGGTCGAACAGCGGTGGGGGACGATCATCGTTGGCCGGACCTAAACCGCTGGACGGTGAAGATACTGGAACACCAGCCCGGCCCAAGCGGTACTACCCGTGACGGCGTAGCGGTGCTGAACGGCAAGCCTTTGTGGGAGCTTCGGCCAATGATAGGGTGCATCGGGGTTGCGCCTGAGCGGGAGGTAATCACTTCCGCAATGGGGCAGGGGGTATCCGGCGGGAACCTCGACATGCGGGACGTGAAGGAGGGTGCGAGGGTTTACCTCAACGTCTATCATCCCGGCGGGCTGCTCTTCGCGGGGGACGTTCACGGCTCACAGGCCGATACGGAGTACTACGGTACGGCAGACGAGACGCGTGCGGAGGTACAACTTTCGTGCCGAGTCATCAAGAACAAGCGGATTCCCTTCATACGGCTCGAACTGGCGGCCTCGATCATTGCGGTTAGGGCGGGCGCGTCTCTGGACGTGCTGGTGCATCAGGCTGTGCAGGACATGATGCAGTGGCTGGTCGAGGACTACGGCGTGGATCCCGGGATGGCGTACATGCACGCGTGCGTCAATCCTGAGTTCCGTATAAACATCTACCAGTACACTCTCGGTCTGGCCTCGGTGGGGGCGGAGCTTCCCAGGAAGTATCTGCCTTGATCGGCGGAGTCGAGGCCGGTCGGAGCAGCGCCGGAATCCCGCAGGTGGAAGGAACAAAAAGGCACTCCGATCCACTCCGTACCTGCTCCACCCGCAATCGGGAAAGTCGTTAGACTCAGCATCAGCCCCGGAACTACCGGGGTCGTCAGAGGGGAAGAAGCAATGAAGATCACAGATGTCAAGACGTTTCTCATGTCGCCTCCGGCGAGGCCTCGGGGTGAGGGAAAACCCGGCGGGGGCTGGTCGGCTCGCAACTGGCTTTTCGTGAAGGTGTATACCGACGAGGGCGTTGTGGGGATAGGCGAGGGTAGCGGCTGGCCCAGGGTGATCGAGACGGCTGTCCGGGACATAGCGCCGATACTCATCGGCGAGGACCCGACGCACATCGAGCGCATTTGGCAGAAGATTCTGACGGCCACGATGGGCAACGGAATGACGGGTACTATTGGCTCGGGGGCCATGAACGGGATCGACATGGCTCTGTGGGACATCAAGGGCAAGGTTCTGAACACGCCTGTGTGGAATTTGCTGGGCGGCAAGGTCCGCGACCGGATTCGGGTTTACGGCCACGCGGCGACTGCGGAGGAGGCCCTGCGTCTCAAAGAGAAGGGCATTACCGGCGTCAAGACGGGGGGCGTGATCGATCCGGTGGACCGGGTGGAGGCGATTCGCAAGGCGGTGGGCGATGAGATGGACATCATGGTGGATGCGCACGGCCCGCCGTGGTTTACGACCAAGGATGCGATTCTGGTTGGCAAGGCGCTTGAGCCGTACAACCTGTTGTTCTACGAGGACCCTGTGCCGCCGGACAACGTGGATGCGCTTGCGCGGGTGCAGGAGAACGTGGACATTCCCATTGCGGCGGGGGAGCGTCATTCTCACATTTGGGGAGTGAGGCAGCTGATAGAGCGCGAGATAGTGGACGTGGTGCAGCCGGATTCTGGCCGGATCGGGGGGATCACGCAGTTGAAGAAGATTGCGGCGATGGCGGAGGCGCACTACATCACGGTGGCCCCGCACTCCGGTTCTCTCGGGCCGGTGGGCGAGTACGCTGCGCTGCACGTGCTGGCTTCGATCCCGAATGCGTTGATACTGGAGCGGGTGGAGTTCGATTCGCCGAGCCGGTATGAGGTGGTGGTTCCGCATCCGGAGACGGTTGACGGTTACATCGAGGTGCCCGACCGGCCCGGTCTGGGGGTTGACATAGATGAGGCTGTGGCGGCGAGGTATCCCAGCCGCGGCAATACCGGGACGCCGGGCGAGGAATCAGGTGGGGCGAGTTGGGAGCCGGGGACGTGGCATGAGTACGTGTATTATCAGACCCGCTACCGGCGTCAGAAGACGTTGCGGCGAGTCAGGGAGGTGTAGGGGGGCTTGGCGGCGCCTCTTTCGGGGGAGCGTGCTTCGATCCGGGGTGGCGGCCGTAGGGGCCGTCTAGTTGTAGTTGTCTGGATTGTACGTGTCGGGCGGTGTTATGCCGTGGAAGATGGAGTATTGGGAAATGGCTACGTCTTCGCCGTCGATGGGGCCCCATAAGATGATCGTATAGACGCCTTCGCCTTTACGCAGAATACTGTACAGTGGGGTTTCTACGGAAAAGGTTGTGCTGCTTACTGTCCATTTTGATGCAGTGATCCACGGCACAGTAATGCTAATAAGGTTCTGAAATAGACTGGAGGGATCGATCCAGCGGCTTGCCTCCTGAGGTGAAGTGAATGCGGGTGTGTTTTGTGGAACAAAATATGGGTTGGGGCAGGTATCATGAAATGTATGAAAATAATTGGTAGAATAACGCCAACCGTCTGGGAGAGGCTCCCGCAGGGCGGCTACAGGCCGGCCAAGATCGTAGCACTCAGTGCGCGAGATCTGGGTTGGCCTTAGCGGGTGGGGCGGCGGGTCGAAGTAGATCTGTACACGAAGGTCATCGGCCTTGGCAAATCGCGCTCCATTCTTGACTTTTCCCGACAAGGTCAGAACATCGCTACTAATTATGGGCAGTTGATCATACTCGACATAATCGCCCTCAAAATGTTGGTAGGCAAAGAAATTGTATTTGTCCCAGGCAAAGCCGATGTTCACTTTCTTGTGCCACTTGCCGAGGATGTTACGTCGATGGCCGCGACTGCCCATCCAGCCTTCCATTGCCTCCTCGATCTCTTGCTTGATACCGGCAAGAGGTTGATACCTTTCATAGGCCTTAATGCAGTATCTGGGCCCACGACCGTTCTCGCCGTTGGCTTGATAGCCGCCAGCCAAGCCGTATCGCATATATGGTTTCAGGCCGTCAATGCCCCAGTGGGACATGAAGCAATTCTCCAGCGATGATTCTGCGTGCAGCTGTGGCGCTACGTTGTCCCCCAATACGACAGGATCAAGGCCGGCTTGAGTATGTTCATCATTGATCAATTGGAGCATGTAGCGTTTTTCTTCTATGTGTCGGAGTTGGGGCGGTGCAGGAGTAGGAGTTGCGGTTGGACGGGGTGTTGGAGTAGGCGAGGGCGGGGCGATGGTTGGGAGCGGCGCGGGAGTAGGAGTTGCGGTTGGACGGGGTGTTGGAGTAGGCGGCGGTGGGGCGATGGTAGGGAGCGGTGCAACGGAAGGGACCGGAGTGGCTATCGGTAATGTCTGGATGGTTGGTGGTGGGGGAGGCACAGCGGGTAGGATTGCAGGCGTAGCGGTCGGCTGAACCTGCTGTTCGTTCTGCGGTCGGGGCGTTTCCGGGCGCATGTCCGCCACGAATGCTAGCGGGGAGTCTTCGCACTGTATTGCATCGTATGGGTTCCCGAGGGAGGTGAATGCTGCGTCTGACCATGCGTCTCGATCTACGAACAGCCAGATAGATTTGGGATTTTTCGCGCAGAGGGCGGCCACGCGTGCGTCCTTCATGCCGCCAGTGAGAGCATTGCCGAAGGCGAAGTTATTTGAGAGATGAATGACTGTCGCTGTTGCGTATGCGATTATCGTGACGAAAATTAAAAGTTTGGCGGCCAGACATGCGGCTGATTTTTTGGCGGGCCGGTTCTGTGTGCCCTTCGGAACGGGATTTGGTTCACGAACTTCAGCAGTGGACCGCCCGTATCGCCTCGGAGGATTGGGCCTGGGCGTTGGTTCACGAACTTCAGCAGGATGCCGCCCCTTACTCCGGTCTAAGCCCAAACGTCTTAGACGATTCTTGGTGCACCTGACACACGTACAGTGAGCCGGGTGTCTGCGGCCCCTATAAGCTTCTCGTTCTTTCACGGGAAATCTCTTACGGCTCTGGGATTTGTCAACTGTACAGAGTGCCCAAGGCCTTCATCATACATAGTTCTCGTTATGCTTTCCGTGTCTAATATCCTGCGGCGTGGGTGGGTTTTGCTACGGGGTATACTGCGCTTTTGAGTATATCTCCTTCGGCGGCTATTCCGTTTGGTTCGGAGTATGGGGAGTATGTGTAGTGCGGGGTGATTTCTATCAATTCATGTCCTCTGCGGGCCAGTTCTTTCGTTATAGTCTCATCTATGCGGCCGTCCACGGTTACCACGTCTGTCTCGGTGTGGATTCTGGGGGCCTGGATAGCGTGCTGCAGGCTCATGCCCCGGTCGACGCGGTTCACTATGGATTGGGCGATGGCGGTCCAGATGCGCCTTCCGCCGGATGCTCCGAGCGCGGCTCGCAGCTTGCCTTCTTCGTGCAGTACGACGGGGGTCATGTTGTTGAGGGATCGTGCGTGCGGTGCGTGGGAGTTGACGGTTCCGGGGATTGGGCAGCCCCATCCCATGCCGTTGTTCATCATCACGCCGACTCCGGGGTTGACCACGCCGGAGTAGCCGTGGTTGGTCTGCGTCAGGCTCACGGCGTTCCTGTGTCGGTCGACGACGGTGAGGTGTGTGGTTCCGTCATCGGAGGCCACTCCTGCCGGGGCTGGAAAGTCGTCGTATCGGTCGTGCCTGGAGAATGGCCATGGGTCGCCGGGCGGCGGTTGGGAGGCGATGCGGCTATCGAGTGCGTCCCAGCGGGTTGCGGCGAATTCCTTCTTCGTCAGTGCGTCCATGGGCAGCGCTGCGATGGCCGGGTCGCCCATGTAGGTGAAGCGGTCGACGCCGGCCAGTTTGATGGCCTCGATCAGCAGGTGTAATGAGTTCGCGTCGGTTCGTTTCAGGAGTGTGGGGTCGGCGTGTTCGAGTATGTTGAGGATTTGCATCAGGGTGATTCCGGCGGCTGGGCCGTCGACCGCGCGGATGCCTATGCCGCGATAGGTTCCTTCCAGCGCGGACTCCGACAGTATGGGTCGATATTGAGCGAAGTCCGGCTTGCGTAGGTATCCGCCGTTGTTGGCGGTGTCTTCGCAGATCATTTCGGCGATTTCGCCTTGGTAGAAGGCGTCGGGGCCGTGTCGGGCGATCTTGCTGAGCGTCTTGGCGTGGTCGCTTTGCATCCAGGTTTCGCCTGGGTTCGGGGGCCATCCGCCTGGGTAGTAGACCTTCGCTGTTTCTCCAAACCGCAGCAGCAGGTCTCGTTTTTCCAGCAGCCAGAGGGCCATTCGATGGCCCATGGGGAATCCTTTCTCGGCGATGCGAACGGCGGGGGCGATGGCTTGATCGAGGTCTATCGACCCCCATTTGTCGAGGGCTGCGGCTAGCCCGGCAACGGCGCCGGGGATGGCTATGGAGGTGTAGCCCTCGAGGTTGGCCTGTTCCTTGACGATGGGATAGGAGAATCGTCGGGACAGGCGTATGGAGTTGACGTCGAGCGGGGCTAGTTGGTCCTCGAGTTCATACATATCGCCCCGTGCCATGCCGGGGGCCTGCATTCCGTAGTTGACGGTTCCGCCGTCTGCGCCGTCGAGGTGGACGACCATCAGGCCACCTCCGCCGATGCCGTTCATGAGGGGCTGTAGCACGCCCATGGCGAAGGCGGTGGTCACGGCTGCGTCCACGGCGTTTCCGCCTCGCTGGAGTACTTCGAGGCCGGCCTGTGCGCCTAGCGGGTGCTGGGCTACGACCATGCCGTTTTGGCAGGTGATTTCCTGATGGGCGAGTATGGGTTGGGAGAGTTTCACGTTGGTCTGCCTTGCTGGGAAGTCCTGGGCGGCTGGTGAGGGAATTGTATGCGCGGTTGTGGTGTCCCCGTGGCTTTGCATTCGGCTTGATTGGGGGGCGGGGGGGCCGCTATGTGCAGGATCGAGCCGGGCCGCATGTCTCCTTCCACTTTCCACAGACCTCGGCCCGCGATGGCGGGGATGGCAGAGGCCGGCGACTGCCCTGATTGCTGAGCGCGATGCCGAAAATTCTCAATGGTTTACAAATAGCAAGAATATCTTGTTTGTTGTAAACTAAATAGATCAAGGAGAGAAGATGAATGATTGGACAGAGGCTCAGGGTCGCCAGGGCGGGGTCAGGGTTGTCACTGAGGGCTTTGGAAGGGCGGATTGACAAGCTCGTCACCGCCCAGGCTATTGGAAAGTACGAGCGGAACGAGGCAATGCCGGGTTCGAAGGTGTTGATAGCGCTTGCCGAGGGGCTGAATACGTCCGTGGAGTATTTGCTTGGACGTAACGCGGCTGCCTTCGTGGGGGTTGAGTTTCGTAAGAATAGCCTGAAGCGCAAGCGTGATAGGGCGCAGGTCGAGGCCCGCACACTGGAGCTGGTCGACCGGTACCTGGCGATCGAGGAGTTACTCGACCTGCCTAGCGCGGTTTGGGATCAGCCGGATGAGGCTCCCTATCGGGTTCGCGAATTGGCGGATGCTGAAAGAGCGGCCGGAATGGTGAGAAGTTGCTGGCGACTTGGCATCGATCCGATAGCGAACATGGTCGAGACGATGGAGGAGCGCGGCGTCAAGGTGCTGTCTATGGATCTTCCCTCCAGCATTTCGGGTCTGACGGCTCATGCAACGCGCTCAGACGGAGCAAGCCTGCCGGTGATTGTGGTGAACGGGGCTTCCCGAGGTGAGCGCCAGCGTTTCACGTTGGCGCACGAACTGGGCCACTTGGTCATGGACGTCGTCAAGGAGGTCGGTGAGGAGAAGGCAGCAAACCGCTTCGCTGGTTCGTTCCTGATGCCTGCGGAGTCACTACGGCCGGAGATTGGGAAGCGGCGCCAATCCTTCGGATGGGGGGAGCTGTTCGAGCTGAAGGGCCTATATCGCGTGAGCGTGCAGGCTTTGACGTATCGGGGTCACGATCTGGGGATATTCAATGACAGGTTGTTCCGTGATCTCTTCAGAGAATTTGTGCGTCGCGGCTGGCGCAAGCCACCGTATGAAGAGCCGTATGGATTTCCGGGTGAGGAGTCGAGGCGTTTTGAGCGTCTGTGCTACCGGGCGTTGGCTGAGGACGTGATCTCAGAGGCCAAGGCGGCGGAGTTGCTGGGTATATCAGTCCGTGATCTGGACAACCGCATGAGCATGCCTCTGCAGGATTGCGAAGAGGCCGGCCTGTGCGCCTAGCGGGTGCTGGGCTACGACCATGCCGTTTTGGCAGGTGATTTCCTGATGGGCGAGTATGGGTTGGGAGAGTTTCACGTTGGTCTGCCTTGCTGAGAAGTCCTGGGCGGCTGGTGAGGGAATTGTATGCGCGGTTGTGGTGTCCCCGTGGCTTTGCATTCGGGTTGATTTGGGTGGTGGCGCCGTTACAATGATCTAGGCTTACGAATAGCGCGGGGGCTGGGGCGGGCGGCACATCATGGGGAGTCACCAATCGAATGAACGTCATCACCTTCGACAAACACCCGCTACTCGAAATTCTCAAGAGCGTATCTTCTGGCGAGGCGCAGTTGCCAGATTTCCAGCGCGGCTGGATATGGGACGACCAGCACATTCGAGACTTGCTGGCCAGCATTTCACAATCATTCCCGATCGGCACTGTGATGACGCTTACGACGGGTGGCGATGGCGCCAATTTCAAGCCTCGCCCTGTAGAAGGAACCGACGAGTCAACCGAACAGAAGACTCCTGACACTCTGATACTGGACGGCCAACAACGCTTGACCTCGTTGTTTCAGTCATTACGGGCCGGGCGGCCGGTCAAGACAAAAAACTCCAGGGGACAAGAAACCAGCCGCTGGTACTATTTTGACATGGAAAAATGCCTCGACGAACGGTTCGACAGGGAAGAGGCAGTGATTTCCGTACCAGAAAACCGGATTTCAAAGAATTTCCGGAATGAAATTTTGCTAGATTTGTCGTCCGATAAACAAGAATATGAACATGGTATGTTTCCTGCGCATAAGATTTTCAATTCTGCTGATTGGAGACGTGGATACAACAAATATCATGAATACACGGAAGAAAAAGCGAAACTGTTTGATACTTTCGAGGCAAATATAATCAAGAAGGTTGAACAATATAACGTACCTGTTATTATCTTGGGTAAAGACACTCCAAAGGAAGCCGTCTGCAAAGTTTTTGAGAAAGTCAATACAGGCGGAGTTACTCTGACTGTATTCGAGCTGCTAACAGCTTCGTTTGCTGGAGAGGATTTTCAACTGCGAGATGACTGGCAAGGCAGGCACGAGAGACTCAAGGACGAGCACCCTGTTCTGGAAAGTGTTGAGAACACTGAATTTTTGCAGGCTGTCACCTTGCTCGCGACCAACAGCAACTCAGATAGCGCGGTAAGTTGCAGGCGTCGAGACATCTTGCGTCTTACTGTGTCTGAATACCAGAGTTGGGCGGATCAGGTTGAGACGGGATTTATCCAGGCTGCCCGTTTTTTGCATGGGCAAAAGATCTTCAACGCCTCGGACCTCCCCTACCAGACTCAGTTGACAGGGCTAGCCGCCATTTTTGCGGATCTGGGAAGCCAGGGCGACACCGAAGGCGTACACCAGAAGCTGACTCGCTGGTACTGGTGCGGCGTTTTTGGAGAGATTTACGGAGGTCCAACAGAAACCCAGCTAGTCAGAGATTTCTCGGAAGTGGCGGGATGGGTAAGAGGCGGCGGCGAAGAACCGTCGACAATTCGGGACGCAAATTTCCAAGCAAATCGCCTTCTGACGCTGAGAACGCGCAACAGTGCGGCTTACAAGGGTATCCACGCACTGCTGATGCGTGACGGAAGCCGTGATTTCCGCAAGGGACTTGCTATGGAGTACCAGATATTTTTCGATGATAGAATCGATATACACCATATATTCCCCAAGGCGTGGTGTGAGAAGATAGGAATCCCGCGAAACATCTTCAACAGCATCATCAACAAGACACCTTTGGCCGCGCATACTAACGGCATGATTGGGAAGAAAGCGCCTTCTGCGTACTTGCCATCGCTTGAAAGAGATGCTGGAATAGATTCATCTAAGATGGATGAGATATTAACTTCACACTGCATCTCTGCCGATGCATTGAGGACCGATGATTTCTCTGGTTTCTATGAGGCGCGTGCTAATGCATTACTGGATCGTATTGAGGCGGCCATGGGCAAAGCGGTAGGCGGTGAAGATGAAGAAGGGATGTTCGAGGTAGAAATTCCGTACCCTGAAGAGTAGATAGATAAGCTGGTAAGGCCGGGCAGATGGGGGATTGGCGCATCTTCTACCGGAGCGAGTTCTGGTTTGGCACGTCCTCCTCCTCCCTACGCATACGGCACATCAGGGAACGCCCGCTCGTTAGTGCGACGCGTGTGCCGGGGGAGGATCTATCCATTCGGTGCGCGGCGTTGCGCAGCGGGGCGGGAGGTATCAGAATACCCTGTGCACTGCGACGAAAGCGTGTGGCACGGCGATGGCGCCGCGCCTGATAAGCCGATTCATTGACTGCAGCATGTCTTTCTCCACCGGCAAGGCCGATTCTCTCTACGGTTCATGCATAGCGATTGACGGGCTGGATACCTCCCGCTGGGGCGTCGAGTCGGTTTTCAGGGACCTTCGGGACGGGGGCGTGACGGCGATCAACGCCACTATCGCCATCTGGGATGATTTCAATTCCACGATGGACAACATCGCCCGATGGTTGGCTTGGTTCGATCAGTTCAGCGAGTTCATACGGCCCGTCCATAGCGCGGCGGACATCCACTCGGCCAAGTCCGAGAACAGGTGCGGGATCATCTTTGGCTGGCAGAACGCTACGCCGATCGGCAACAGCCTTGATCGGCTGGCCCTGTTCCACCGGCTTGGGGTGCGCATAGTCCAACTCACCTATAACGAGCGCAATCTCCTTGGAAACGGCTGCTACGAGCGCAAGGACGACGGGCTATCCAAGTTTGGGCAGGCGGCTATAGACGAGATGAACCGGGTGGGCATACTCATAGATCTGTCTCACACCGGCGATAGGACGGTCATGGAGACCATAGAGCGCTCGGCGGCTCCGGTGGCGTTCACTCATGCGAACGCCCGCTCGCAGTGCGACCACCCGCGCAACAAGACTGACGAGGCCATCCGGGCTCTTGTTGCGAAAGGCGGGGTGATAGGCGCGAACGCCTTCCCCATGTTCTTTCCAAATGGGTTTGACTCAACCCTGGACGACTATCTGGACGCCATAGAGTACCTGTTGGAAATGGTTGGGCCGGAGCACGTTGCCGTGGGGACGGACTTTTGTCAGGAGCAGTCTCGAGCATGGTTCGAGTGGCTCTTCGCGAGCCAGGGGACGATACCGGCTCGCGAGGTCGCGTACACTCCCCACCCATACCGTCATCTGCACGGCCTGGAAGGGACCAGGCAGTTCGGAAACATTGCGGCGGGTCTGAGCGGCCGCGGATACGGAGATGACGACGTGCGCAAGATCATCGGCGGCAACTGGCTGCGGCTTTTTGCGCAAGTATGGGAGGGCATAGAATGAGATTCGCCATACTTGGAATATCGCACGAGACGAATACCTTTTCCCCTGTGAAGGCCGACTACGCCAGCTTCGGGGCGGAGGGCATCCTCAGAGGCGGAGAGATCGCCGAGGTCTTTGGAGATTCTGAAGCGACTGCCGCGGGCTTCCTCCAAGCGGCTCGGGAGTTGGGATTCCAGGGGGTGCCGCTGATACACGCCCGCACCGGTCCCATAGGCACTATTACGAAAGGGGCCTTCGACCGTATAGCCGGCGAGATGATCGATCTGTTGAGTGATAACGGCCCTTGGGACGGCGTGCTTCTCGCTAACCACGGGGCGGCGGTTTCCGAGGAGTTTCCGGACGTTGACGGGGAGGTGGCGAGGCGGGTGCGTGAAGTCGTTGGGCCCGACGTGCCGGTGGGGATGGCTTTGGACATGCACGGGAACATCTCGCAGAAGATGGTTAGCTACACGACCGCGGTCACCATCTACCGGACGAATCCTCACCTCGACGCCCGCGAGCGCGCGTTCGAGTGTGCGGAGATCGTCTTTCGCACCGCGCGGGGAGAGCTTCGCCCGATCCAGTGGCTCGAAATGCCGCCTATGGTGGTCAACATCGTCAAGCAGTTCACCGGTGAAGAGCCCATGAAGTCGCTGGTCGGTGACTCTCTGCATGCGCAGGCGGAGCCGGGGATGGTCTCGACTTCCGTCGCGGAGGGATACCCATACGCTGACGTCGAGGAGATGGGCATGTCGTTTCTGGCCATTGCGGACGGCGACCTCGGCTTGGCCCGCGCTCGGTCCCGTTGGATGGCGCAGCGGGCTTGGCATCGCAGAGCCGAGATGAACGTGCACGTGCCGGGGGTTAGGGAGGCCCTGGAGATGGCCGAAAGACACTTGGCCGCGCACCCTTCTGACGGGCCGGTGGTCCTCATGGACGTTGGGGATAACATCGGAGGGGGTTCCTCGGCAGATTCCACGTTCATATTGGCCGAGGCTCAGCGAATGGGCGTACGAAACCTGTTGCAGACTCTTTATGACCCTGATGCGGTGCGAGCATGTACGGAAGCGGGTGTGGGGGGCGAGGTGGATATTCTCGCGGGGGCCAAGACTGACGCGATGCACGGCGATCCGGTGCGGGTGCGGGCACGGGTTACGCGTTTGTCGGACGGTAAATACGAGGACACGGGGCCCACGCACGGCGGTTACCGCTTCTTCGACTCCGGAACGACCGCGGTGCTGGAAACAGCGGATGCCCATACTCTCGTGCTTACCAGCCGCCGGGACGGGAACACCTCTCGTGAGCAGATGTATTCCTTGGGGCTGCGCCCCGAGCGGTACCGCATCGTGGTTGCCAAAGGCGTGGTGTCCCCACGGCCTGCGTACGAGCCTATAGCCTCGCGCGTCATTCTGGTGAACACGCCCGGCGTCACCACCGCGGACCTCTCGACCTTCACCTATCGCCGCCGCCGCCGACCTTTGTACCCCTTCGAGCAGAACGCCGAGTACGCGGCCGCGGGGTAGGCTCCTCTCTTCCGCTACCGGCGGTCTGGGCGTCTGTTTCAGACTTGAGTCATTCTGTTTTGCGCGGGCAAAGTCGATCCTCGGCTGGTCGGATTGTTTTTGTGGCCCTTGTCCCTCTGCCTGCTTCCCTAACGCGGAATAATCGGCAAGGTGATGCGCGACGGGTGCGCGGAGTCGTGGTAGACGGTCTGTCTTGCGGAGCGAAGTTCTGACTCGAAGTAGTCGCTTCCGCCGGTGTTGTGGTTGCGGTCGAAGTTAGGGAAGTCAGAGCTTGTCACGTCCAGGCGGATCCGGTGACCTGGTCTGAACAGGTTGCTGGTGGGATTCACCTCGATGGTGAATTCGTACACCTCGCCCGGTTTCAGCATGGCGGGGGCGTCGCAGCCGTTTCGGTAGCGCGCCCTCAGGATGCCGTGGGAGAGTTCTTGAGTAAACCCGCTGGGCCAAACGTCATGCAGTTTGATAACCCAGTCGGTATCCAGGGCTGAGGAGGATGCGAAGAGCGTTACGGCAATGGGGCCGGTGGCCTCCAGGGGCCGTTCCAGCGGCGGGGTCTGGTACACCAACACGTCCCTTCGACCATCGAGGGCGCGCTGGTCGTATGGCTCCTGCTGGCCGACCGGCGAGTAAAGCGTCATCAGCGGGTTTCTGGGGTCGTACAGGTAGGTGTCCGCCTGTTCGTCGGAGTTTGGGGGATCGACGGATAACCGTCCGTCTCCGGCCGGGGTGTTGGCCTGCCCGCGGCCTCGCAGGTAGTAGTCCACGTACCTGGTGCGGGCGAGTGGCCACTCCTGTTCGGCCCGCCATCGGTTTTCGCCCATGACGAAGAGTTGGACTGGCGGCCACTTGCTCGCTGCGCCGCGGGTCTCACCCTTTAGCCACAGGTCGAACCATTCCGAGCAAATGCTCACGTAGTCTGCGTTGGCTTCGGGGCCGAAGTCCACCTCGCCGACCGTATCGTTCAGGTCGTAGCCGTGGGTCCATGGCCCAATGATGAGCTTCTGGTTTTCGCGCGCGAACTGGGTCATGCCATTGGCGGACATACCGGTGAAGTGCTTTATAGTCCCGATCTGCTGGTCGTACCATCCAGTGATGGAGAGGGCAGGTACGTTGGTGTGGTGATGGGTGCGCTGAAAGCCGAAGTGGTCGCTGGCGTGGTCTGCGAGCCATGCGCGCCATAGCTGGGCGGTGCCGCCGAGCGCTTCCTCAGGTATTTCGGCGAGCGGCAGGTACCAAAGCCACTTTGATCGGTCCTTCTCCACGAACTGCCTGGCCGCTTCATCTCGATCCAGTGCGCCGCTCATGCCAAACCGTCGCCGTGTGTCGACGCTGAGGTTCGTCACGCACCAGGTGAGAACCCTGCCGAGTCGCAGTACGCCGGACAGTTCCCGATCCAAGAGATTTGCGGCGATCATGCCGGGGACCATGGCGACCAAGTGCGGCGGCCGGGTGTGGGCCATTGCCCACTGTGTCCAGCCGTCGTAAGAGCTGCCCCAGGTCCCGACGCGCCCGTTCGACCAGGCTTGCTCGGCGGTCCATTCCACTGTGTCGTAGCCGTCTTCTGCGTCGTTCACGTCCGGGCTGAAGAAGCCCATTTTGAGTTCACCGTTGGAGGCGTGCCGGCCGCGTACGTCCTGTACGACGACGGCATATCCCCGCTGGGCGAAACGCTCAGCGTGCCGTGAGGCGGACTCGCTCATCTTGTCGTATGGCGTGCGACGAAGCAGGGTTGGGAAGGGGCCTGGTCCTTCTGGCAGATATGCGTCGGCCCGCAGGATGGTAGCGTCGCGCATGGGTGTTTCCAAATCATGAATGACTTTCAAGTATTCCTCCGATTGTCTTCATCCCTTGCGCCCTGCCCGGATCCGGCGCACCCGCGGGTATGGTCTTACGCGTCTGCCGCGCAGCGAAAGCCCAGGTTGCCGGTGGTTGAGTCGGGGGTGTTGGAGCTTCTTGCGGCGACGCGGTAGCGGTTGCAGTAGGAGACGTGGCAAAGGTAAGAGCCGCCCCGAATCACTCTCGCCTGGCCGTTGGGCGGGCCTTCGGGGTTGAGTGACGGCCCGGTTCTGTGAAAGACCGGGTTGAACCAGTCGGAGCACCATTCCCAGACGTTTCCGGCCACGTTGTGCAGGCCGAACCCGTTGGGCTTGAAGGCGCGCGCCGGGGCGGTGCCATGGTAGCCGTCCTCCAGCGTGTTCTTTTCAGGAAATTCGCCCTGCCATATGTTGCACCGGTGCTCTCCGTCGGGGGTCAGTTCATCGCCCCAGGGGAACCTGGCCTGTTCCAGCCCTCCTCGCGCCGCGTACTCCCATTCCGCCTCGGTGGGCAAGCGCTTGCCTGCCCAAGCTGCGTACTCGTTGGCGTCGTTCCATGAAACGTGCGCTACGGGGTGGTCGCGCCGCCCCTTCAGGTTGGAGCCGGGCCCGTTTGGGCGGTTCCACTGGGCGCCTTTCACTGGCCACCACCACTCGGCGCCTTTCACGGCCTGCTGCACCCGGCGTGCTATAACCGGCGGTACGAACTGATAGAACACGAAGGACCAGCCGAACCGCTCGGCTTCGGTGCGGTACCTCGTGGACCGTATGAATTCGGCGAACTGCTCGTTCGTAACGTGGGCCTGGTCGATGTAGAACGGGTTGACCGTGACGCTGCGCACCGGGTCCTCGCCGTCTGCTGGAAAGGCGTCGCGGTCCTCTGATCCCATCAAAAATTCGCCGCCTGCCAATTTCTCCATACCCTCTAGAGAGGGTCGTCGGCGCGTGTCTCGAACGGTCCTCTTGCGGGGGGTTGGCCGCCTCGTCGAGGAAGGCGGCGTGCAGCATGCGCTGGGGGAAGCGGGGCTCATGGGGCCTCCATCACCCTCGCGGCGTTACCGAGTCGTCGGCATCGAGAATCGGATGGGGCCAGGGCCTCGACCAGCCCTCTTTGCCGAAAGCCGGGTCCTGTGACATGTCGCCCGAGTGAGCGAGCCGGTCATGCATCGATTGGGCCATTGAGAGCATCACCTCGCTGGAGAGTTCTGCGTCGAGCCGTCGGAGTGTCTCGGCGTGGGTTGGGTCGCCTGCCAGGTTTCGCTGTTCATGGGGGTCGTTTTCCAGGTCGTACAGCATCTCGTCTCCGGTGGCGTATTTGTGTAGTTTGAATCGGCCATCGAAGTTCATCCAGCCGTCGGCCAGCATTCCGAAGATGCGCTCTCGTCCTCTGCCCCCGGGTAGGCCCAAACCGGGCATGGGCCGTGCGTCCGCGTAGGCGGGCAATTCCACGCCTGCGAAACCCAGCATGGTTGCCATGACGTCTCGCAGTTCGACCATGTCATCCACGACTGCCGCACCCTTGGCCCACGGGATTCGGACGATCATGGGCACTCGGATCGCGGCTTCGTAGAAGGAGGCTTTGCCTATGAAGTCGTGATCGCCAAGGTAGTCTCCGTGGTCGGAGGACAGGATTATCACGGTGTTCTCGTACTGGTCGATCGACTTTAGGGCCTCGATGATTTCTCCCACTTCGTGGTCGATCTGCTTTACCAAGGCCGCGTAGTGCTTGCGTATGCGCATCTTGGCTTTTGCGGGGAAGGCGGCATAGTCGACGCCGTTCCAGGGCCGTCGGTTTCCCTCTACGTTTGCTTTCCGCAGCCGCGCCGTGTCGGCTTCGACGGCCGGGACCGCCTCGGGCAGCTTCGACTCGTCCACCTCTTGGAGGAATTCTTCAGCGGGGTCGTAGGGACAGTGCGGTCCTGGAAACCCGACCATCATGGCGAACGGGCCATCGCCGCCGTACTGGCGTATGAAGCGCGTCGCTTCCATTCCTACGAAGCGGTCCCAGGAGTATTCCCACGGAGTGCGGCTCACAACGGCTCCCTTGCCCTCGTGGTAGCCGTCGTGCTCGTTGCCGTGATATTTCCGCAAACCCTTCGCCTTCAGAAAGTGGTAGTAGTCATCCCGGACTTGCAACCAGCGCTTGTCCTCTGCGGCTACCCGGTACTGAAACCCGCGCCGGTCGTCCCATGGGTAGAAGTGCATCTTTCCGATGGCGGCGGTGTAGTAGCCGCTCTCGGCCAGCAGTTCCGGCCAGGTCCGAATGCCGGCGTCCCTGTAGTCGGGGCGCAGGTTGCCGAGGTTGTTGGCAACACCGTTGCGGATGGCGTTCATGCCGGTTAGCAGGGCGGTACGAGCGGGTACGCACACCGGGGAGGCTGAGAATGCGTTGGGGTAGCGCGCGCCGCGTCCGGCGAGGGAGTCGATATGCGGCGTGGATAGGAATTCTGCGCCGTAGCAACTCAGAAAATCGGCCCGCATCTGGTCTGGAAAGAGGAAAACGACGTTTGGCTTGCTCATGAAGTTTCTCCGTGGGTCGCTGCGCGCGGCCCGGCGCGGTATTCCTCGATGCCCCGCTGCAAGACCGCGGCCAACTCTTGGCCGCGCGCAGAGGAGATGAAGTAGCTGAGTTCTGCGCCGCGGGCATTGACTATCTGTACTTCGACGCCTCCCGACACACCCGGCAGGCTCCAGGCGCGGCGTCCGCCGGGAGCTACCCGCACTCCCCATCCAAGAAAGGCCGTCCACTGGTATCGCTTGGTCTCAGCTCTCTTGATCTGGTTCCATGAGAAGCGCCGCGCAAACAGGCCAAGGCGAAACTCCAACCCGCCTTCGCTGACCGTGGTCATGAGCGCAAGGAAGTTCAGCATCACAAAGGCGGTGATCAAGCTGGCTGTTCCCAGCGCGGCATATACGCTCAACGCCTGCGCGCCATCCACGGCTCCAGCGATGGGCAGGGCGGTCAGAGCCCCGGCCATCAGTCCCAGCAGGCCGCCCGAACCGAGGTACACGAGGTTGGGCGACCTCACGTTCTCGTTGAAGCGCAATCGGCGCAGGTCGGTAGGGTTTTCTTGCAAGGTACGAGGCGGCATGCCAAAGGGCAGGTTTTGTGAAGTGGTCTGCGAGTGTTCGGGGAATAGTATGTCGGAAAAGGGCGTCTTTGGACACAACTTTCAAGCCATGCGGATCAGGATCCCAGGATCGTCACACGGCGCGGCTGGTCGGGGGAGTCTGCGTCCGCGGTGTGCAGATTCCGGTTATCGTCAGGCTGCCGGGATTCGCTCGCTCGGCCATGTCGCGAGGTGAATAGATCCGCTGCACTTGGCGCGTATTTGGGTACTCCGTATAGGACGATGACGCCCTTGGTCGGCTGACAATCGCGCTTTGGGCCTGCAATTTCCTGTTGGTTTACCACATGGTGTATTCGTACTGGTGCGCGGTCGTTCCCGTCAACACGTTCCAGCTGAACAATAGGGGGCTAGCTCGCGTCTCGGCGGCGGCGGCCGCGATAGAATCACATGGCCTGACTAGCATGAGGTGCACACTACCAAGGCGATGAGGCAGCACGGCGACACTTACATATCCTGTAGGGGCCTTTACAAGATCTACAAGGTTGCGGATCTTGAGGTCGTGGCTCTGCGCGGCCTCGAACTGGCGGTTGAATCCGGTGAGATCATTGCCATCGTGGGGGCCTCCGGGAGCGGGAAGTCCACCCTGCTGAATATCCTCGCGGGATACGATGCACCCTCTGCGGGAAGAGTGACTGTGGGAGAGTACGATCTGCTCCAGATGAGCGGTAAGGAGGTGGTTGAATACAGGCGCCGGGGGGTGGGTTTCGTCTGGCAAGAGACCTCCCGAAACCTGTTTCCATACCTTACTGCCCTGGAGAACGTCGAACTGCCGATGCTTCTGGCGGGCGCTCCTGATTACGAGCGCAGTGAGTGGGCGCCAAGGCTGCTGGAGATGGTGGGCCTGTCACACCGCTCAGGGCACCGTCCGGCCCAGCTTTCGGGCGGTGAACAACAGCGCGTGGCCATAGCAGTGGCCTTGGCAAACAGACCGCCTCTTCTTCTGGCCGACGAACCTACCGGCGAACTCGACAACGAGACCGGGGCCGAGGCCCTGGAGTTGCTCAATGAACTGAACCAGGAGCTGGGGACGACCATTGTGATAGTGACCCACGATCCCGCGATCGCCACCAGCGTGGGCAGGGCGATAGCCATTCGCGACGGCAAGACAAGTACGGAGACCGTCCGAGAGGTGTCATTCAACAAGCAGATCGGCGGTGATGCACAGGGTACTCGTGAGTACCTCATAGTCGACTCTGGCGGCTCGGTTCAGATACCCCGTGACATGCTCGATCAATTGGACGTGAGCAGGCGCGTGAGGGCATCTGTTCAGGGCGGCAAGGTTACGCTGGAATCCGGAGACTGAGCGGTTGTCAAACAACGATGTCCCTGGGGCATCGCCCATCATCGAGACACGCTCTGTGTCACGTGTCTTCAGTATCGGTTCACAGAGTGTGCACGCGGTGAGAGACGTGAACCTCAAGATCTCGCGCGGAAGATTCATCACCCTGGTGGGGCGGTCCGGCTCAGGCAAGACGACCCTGTTGAACCTGATGGCGGGCTTGGACTCTCCCACTTCAGGCGCGGTGATGTTCGACGGCCGGGACCTCGCGACTTTCAGGGAGCGGGACGTGAATGAACTTCGCCGCCGCCGTCTCGGTATCGTGTTCCAGTCCTTTGCCCTGCTGCCTCTGCTCTCCGCTTACGAGAACGTCGAACTGCCGCTCCGCATCTCGGGCGTGGGGAGCGGGGAGAGAATGAGAAGGGCTCGGGAGGTGTTGGGGATCGTCGGTCTGGAACGCCGGGCCGGGCACAGGCCTTATGAACTCTCCGGCGGAGAGCAGCAGCGCGTGTCCATCGCTCGCGCCATTGCCATGCGGCCCGACGTGCTGCTGGCCGACGAGCCGACCGGGGAGTTGGACTCCGGAAACGCGGCTGCCATCTTTGGGCTTTTCCGCAAGATGGTGGACAGTGAACGCATGACCGTAGTCGCTACGACTCACGACCAGACACTCCTCGACCTGGCGGACGACATCTATCGCTTTCACGATGGCAGCCTGGCTCTTACCGCGGAGGGAAGGTACGAACCGGCGGCCCATCAGCCTTCGGAACTCTATAGGGAGCCCAGTCCGCCGGTGCAAAGCGCCGGCCCGGCCCAGCCCGCCGGCCTCGCCGCGCCGGACACTACACTCGTACGCGATGAGGACGCGCACCCTGAGGGCGAACGGGCGCCCTTGGAAGAAGAGGCAAAAGGGCAAGAGCGGGGTGACCTTCAGGAGGTCGACCACTCGCTGTTCATGAGGCCAAAACGCCTCAATGATCCTCGTGAGGGCGAATAAGTCACCCTGGCGTTCTGTCGCCGCACGCGGTGGGATAGCGATCCCGTGGTCCGCGCTTGCTCCCGGGGCTCAGGAGGCGCGCCGTGCGATTCTACGAGCCTCCAAGACCAGTGAGCGCGCGGTCTCCACGTCGCTTGCCATGGCGGTTAAGTGGCCCATCTTGCGCCCTGTCCGCACCTTCGACTTTCCGTAAAGGTGCAGCGACACACTGTTCAGCGATAAGGCTCTGGCAAAGTCGGGATTTCCGCCGGCTTCCAGCCACACGTCGCCCAACAGATTGGCCATCGCCGCGTTGCGCTGCATGCTCACGTCGCCCAGCGGCAGGTTGCACAAGATTCGTACCAGTTGCTCGAACTGTGAGGTACGGGAAGCGTCCATGGTGTAGTGGCCTGAGTTGTGAGGCCGGGGTGCGAGTTCGTTCACCAGCAAGCCACCCTCTCTAGTAAGGAACATCTCGACCGCGAGCAGCCCTATCACTCCGAGTTCTTCCGCAATCGCGCTGGCCAGCCTGGCGGCCTCCCTGGCGCTGTTCTCTGGCACTCTGGCCGGCGCAATGGATAGGTCCAGGATGCCGTTCTCGTGGACGTTCTCGGTGCAAGGGAAAGTTCGGGTGCGACCCTCCCCGTTGCGCGCGCAGATTACGGAGAGTTCCATGGCAAAGGGAACAAATCGCTCCAGGATCAGCCCCCCGGGCCTCTTCAGCTTGTCGAAAGCCGATTCGGCGCTCGCGCCCGAGTCGATTATGGCCTGACCCTTCCCGTCGTAACCCATCCGTGCGGTCTTGAGAACGGCGGGCGTGCCAATTTCCCCTATTGCGCGTTGTAGGTCGTCCGGATTCCTGACCGCACGGTAAGGGGCTACCGGGAATCCTGCCTCTGTCAGCGCGCCTTTTTCCTTGATTCTGTCCTGCGTAATTCTGAGGACTTCAACCGACGGGCGCACCGGGGCCATTGCCGTTGCGGCCTCTATGGCGCCGGGGTCCACGTTTTCGAACTCGTACGTGACCACGTCAGAGCGACGCGCAAGATCGCGAACCGCGTCGCGGTCTTCGTAGGCGGCGGCGATGCAGTCATCGGCTACTTGCGCTGCGGGGCTGTCACCGTCCGGGTCGAGCACGCTCACGCGGTAGCCCACGCGGGCCGCCGCCATGGCGGTCATACGTCCCAGCTGCCCGCCGCCGATGATGCCGATGCGAGAGCCCGGCGGGAGGGGGATCTGGCGTGATGGGAGAGGCATCAGCCCCGATTTCCAATGGCGCTGTCCGCCATGACCTCTTCGGCCGCCGCCCTCCGCCGAGCTTCCAGCCGCGTTCTGAGAGCCGGCCGATTGCCAGCCAGGATCTGCGCTGCCAGCAACCCGGCGTTGACCGCCCCGGCTCGTCCTATGGCTACGGTGGCTACCGGCACGCCGCGCGGCATCTGCACTATCGAGAGCAAGGAATCGAGCCCGCTGAGCGCGGCGCTCTCTACGGGTACGCCGATGACAGGCAGCGTCGTCTTGGCTGCCGTCATGCCTGGCAGGTGCGCTGCGCCTCCTGCTCCCGCGATGATCACCTCCAGGCCGCGCTCTGCGGCCGACTGTGCGTACTCAAACATGGCGTCCGGGGTGCGGTGCGCAGACACTATGCGCACCTCGCAGGGTATTGCCAACTCTTCCAGTACATCTGACGCGTGCCTCATGGTGTCCAGGTCAGACCTGCTGCCCATGATCACCCCTACCAGCGGTTTGCTCAACTCTTGCTCTCCATGTTCGTACTTTGAGATCGGCCAGACGACCCGCCCAAGTTTACATTCCGTCGGAGGTTGGGGCGGAGGCTCTAAAATGCAACCCCATGCCGGAATTCGAATACTGCGGAAGGACACTCTATTACCACGTGCGCGGTTCAGGGCCGCCGTGGATGTTGCACCACGGCTTTGGCCAGTCGGGAGAGTCGTGGGAGGAGGCTGGCTGGGCTGTGGAACTGGCCAAGAGCTTCACGATTGTTTCGCTCGACGCCCTTGGGCATGGCAAAAGCGATAGAGGCGGCGACCCCTCGGGATACCTCATCTCTTCCCGTGCTCAGGCCGTTGCCGGTCTGGCCGCGCACCTGGGTTTTCAGAAGTTCGGGGTGGTGGGCTTCTCACTGGGAGGCAGGGCGGCGTTGGAGCTCGCAGCCTCGCGCTGTGCGGCTCTTGCGGGCGCGGTAGTGATCGGGATGAAGGCTCGCATGACGGCCGAAGACGTGCGCCGGATCACGCCCAGAGTGAGGGCCTTGCGCAGCGGGCGGGTACTCTCGCTTCGGCAGGATCGACAAAGACCGAACGGGAATGACGCGGAGTCACTCGCGCTGTCACTGGAGGGAGTGGCCCGTTGGCGAGGCGTGTGGGACCTGATACACCGGATCGAATCTCCGTTGCTCATGGTTTGCGGGGATAAGGATCCCTACTACCTCGGGGCGCATGAGGCTGCGCGGGCCATGCGGTACGGAGAATTTCTCGCGCTTCCGGGTGTGGACCACGACGGCTCGTTCAGACATAGCCGCCTATCCCTTCCCGTCGTGCTTGGTTTCATGGCCCGCGTTTCGGGTCGGCATCTCCCTGCAGGCGTGTGAGCAGGCGGGGCATAGGCGCTACCATCAATACTTTGGGTTAGGTTGTTCAGTGATCAGCGGCGAGCGCGCCAAGCCATCGGGCAACCCGCGCTTGTTCATTTCTGCATCCGGTTAAGGTGACCTCTGCATGGGAGACGAAAACAACGAGTCAAATTACTCTCGCGCCATGGTGGTGGTAGCGCACCCGGATGACGCGGAGTACGGCTGTTCCGGCAGCGTGGCGAAGTGGTGCAGGCTGGGCTGGGAGGTTGTGTACGTGTTATGCACCGACGGTTCGAAAGGCACGGAGGACCGCAGTCTCACTTCCGATGATCTGATCCGGATTCGTAAGCGGGAACAGATCGAGGCCGGCAAGGTACTGGGTCTCAAGCACGTGTCCTTTCTTGGCTACCCCGACGGCTACCTGGAACCTTCACTCGATCTCCGCCGGGACATCGTGAGGGAAATCAGAAAGTACAGGCCGGACATACTGGTTACCACCAACCCAACGCGCGACCTGTCGAATGGTCGCTACATCGGCCACCCCGACCACTTTGCGGCTGGTGAGGCCGCGCTTTCGGCAGTCTTTCCGTCGGCTCGTGACCACCTTTCGTTTCCTGAACTCTTCGAGGAGGAAGGGCTGGAGCCTCACAAGGTGTCCGAGGTGTGGATGATGATGTACCGGGAAAGCGCCGACCGCTACAACATCCTGGAAGAGGTGGACGTGGAAAAGTCAGCCAAAGCGCTCGCGAGCCACGCAAGCCAAGTCAGCGACCCTGATCAGTCGGGCGAGTGGATGAAGAGCTGGCGGGCGAGGACTGGCGAGAAGATAGGGGTAAAGTGGGCTGAGTCCTTCAAGGTATTCAAGATGGGTTGACTTGGCAGGAGCATCCGGCGGCCTGATCTCAGAGTACTCCTCTCTGTTTTATCGGATGCGGCTACGGCTTTGCGCGAGTCTGTGACCGCGCAAACCTGTCCATCACCCCTAAGTTCGGAGCCACTTTGTTGTGCTCGAGCTTCAGGACCTGAAGCGCTATCAGGTTCGCTATATCTCTTCTTACGCTCCGCTCCCCCACTTTTCGATACTCCGGCAAATACGCCCGAACGAAATCAATCAAGTCCGGCGTAGACATTCCTTTCTCCGGCACCGCCCCGGTCAGAGAGAACTGACGCTGGGCAACCGCGAGCGTGGCAGGGCTATCCGGCTCAAATATCTGCTCCCGCGCATAGTCCCTGAACGCTATCAAACGCATATACCTCACCACTTGGTCACTCACCCAGTCAAGTTCTTCCTTCAACCCTCTCAATGCGAACAGCGCCAGAGGGGTCAGGTCGTCGTTGGAGCGGAATCGCGTGTAATCGAGAATACGTATGTACTCTGCGCGATTCCTGTAGTAGTAATTCGACAGCGAGTAGAAACCGCGCACGTTGACGCCGCCCTTGAACAGGACGAAACTCTCAACCGCCCTGGAAGTCCGTCCGTTGCCGTCGCCGAACGGGTGAATGCTCACCAGGTAGAAGTGGCTGACTACGGCCTTGATCAGGCAATCCCACCCTCGCCTCTCCCCTGAGTTGATCCACGAAACGAACTGGCCCATCAACCGGCGTACTTCGTCGTTGGTCTGAGGCGGCAGGTAGTCGCCGGCGTGTGCTGGGTGCGACCTATACAGGCCAGGCTCGTTGTTATCGTATTCGATGCTCTGAGTCGTGAGCCGGTGTATCTGGCGTATGAGCGGCTCCGTGATCTCTGTCTCAGGGGTCTCTTCGACGAACTTCATTACCGCGTGGGCGTTTCGAGCCTCCATCTCTTCCCGCTCTCTCGAAGGAGGCAGTACTTGCGTCTCCGGGCTTTGAAGAATCTCGGTAACCTCGTCAGTCGTCAGATCCGCTCCTTCGATGCCGGTGGTGCCAACGACCGCCCTGACTATGTTCAACGAGTTCAATTTGGCCTCCGCCACAGGCGGTAAGGGCAACCTGCTGATCAGCTTTGCGTTTGCGTGCACAGTGTCAATTAGCGCCATGAGTTCCGCTGAGCGGTGATCCAGGCTCATGTCGAAGTGAACGTTCCATCGCGGCATGGCGCGGCTCCTGGGTAAGCGTCTTTCGGCGGGCTCGTTGCTTGTGACACTGGCCTTGACAACATCATTGACAATGTCAATGATACTATAGGGCTATTCAAACTAGGAATGGGGTAAATTTACGTGACAATCTTTGTGACGTTGTCATTGTCATGGTGCGGTCTACCCGGGGCGGACGCGTGGCCTACAGGTCGATCATAATCTTGCAGGTATCCGGGCGCGGTGAGCGGGCGAATTCGAAGGCGCTGACAGCGTTGCTGAACGGGAAGCGGTCCGTTACGAGTTGGGCTACAGGAGTGCGACCTCGGCTCGTCAGTTCTATCGCGGTCGGATATGCGTTGGCGTAGCGAAAGACCGTGGCGAGGTCTACTTCTTTCACCATTGCGGCGACGGTGTCGATCTGTGTCGGCTGCGGCCCCATTCCGACGAGAACGACCCGTCCAGCCGGTGCGGCTGCATCGACGAGCGCCTGTGCGCCTCCGGGATGGCCTGAGCACTCGACGCCGACGTCCGCGCCCCGGCCTCCGGTGGCGTGTATGGCGGCCTCTGAGATGGACCCGGACCTTGCGTCCACGAGCACCTCTGCGCCCAACCTCCTGGCGCGCTCAAGGCGGGCGGGTATCATGTCTGCGACGATAGTCTTTGACGCGCCGTATGCCAGGGCCGTCATGAGCGTTGCGCATCCGATAGTCCCGGCACCGTTTATTGCGACTACGCATCCAGGCCGCACGCCGCCTCGGTTGCAGGCGTGGACGCCCACGGCGAGCGGTTCCATGAGCGCGCCTTCCTCGGAGGTCATACATTCAGGCAGTCGGTAAGTCAGGGCGGCTGGGTGCAGGACGAACTCTGCAAGGGCGCCGTCATAGGGGGGCGTGGCCCAAAAGCGAACGTCCCGGCACAAGTTGTAACGGCCGCTTTTGCACTCCGTGCAGATGCCGCAGGGCACACCGGGTTCCATGGCGACCAAGTCACCGGGGGAGAGAGACTCTACGCCTTCACCTACCTGGTGGACGACCCCGGCCGCCTCATGGCCAAGTACCATCGGGCTTTTCAAGACGAAGTCGCCTATCCGCCCGTGCTCGTAGTAGTGGACGTCGCTGCCGCAGATGCCGACCGACTGGACCTGGACTCGTACCTGGCCCGGCCCCGGCTCGCCGGGGTCGGGAACGTCATGGACCGCCAGATTCAGCGGACTGTTCAATACCAGAGCCTTCATTGCGGTATTGCTTGCCCTCGCAGTGGATTTTCGCTACAGGGGGGAATCATTGCAGGGGCTGACAAACCCTCGGGTGGTCAGCGCGCTCCCTCGCCTCCGTCCACCGGTAGTATCACTCCGTTCACGTAGTCGGACAGCGGCGATGCGAGGAACAGTACCGCATTGGCCACTTCCTGGGGTTTGCCAAAGCGTCCCATGGGTACGCCCGCCAGTTTGAAATCCGTTCTGGGTCCGGGCGTCCATACCGCCTCGGCCATGGGCGTGGCTATTACGGTGGGGGCTATGGCGTTCGCCTGAACGTTGTACGGCCCGAACTCGACCGCCATGGTCATGGTCAGCAACTGCAGGCCGGCCTTGGATGCGCTGTACGCGGCGTGCTCGTCCAGCGCTCCCAGCCCTGCGCGTGAAGTGACGTTTACGATCTTCCCGCGTCGTTGCTCGATCATGCCGGGAGCGAAGGATTGGGCCAGCAATAGCGGCGCGAGCAGGTTTACGTCCAGTGTGTTACGCCACTCTGGGAGTTCAACGTCGAGCACTTTCTGCGGGTGGGTCAACCCGGCGTTGTTGATGAGTATGTCTACCCTACCGAACTTGTCGAGAGTCGCTTTACCCAGGGACCTGACCTGCTCCGGCTGGGCGAGTTCGGCGGTATGGGTCCAAGCCTCGACTCCGCGCCGTCGGGCAGCTTCCGCGGTTGCCTCAAGCCCCGTTTCATCGCGCGCTGTCAAGGCCAAAGAGGCGCCGGCATCGGCAAGGGTTTCTGCGATGGCCACTCCGATGCCTTTCGAGGCGCCGCTCACAAAGGCTACCTGGCCGCCCAGATCGATCTTCATCCCTCGGTGTACGTCCATGCTTTTCACACCCGCTCGCGGCTTCGATCACCTGGCGATGCGGCTCCGACTACTCAAATTTGCTGAAAGGTATTTTGTCCCGCGCTGTCGGAACGAGGCTCTGTCCCGGTCTAATAGCCAGTTCCATCGAGTGCGCGGCGCGGGAGGATGGGGATATGTCGCGGTCGGGATTCTATACCTCGATTAGCGTCAATGTCTCACGCGCAGGTTTGGAGAGGGAATCCGGGCAGTTCTCACTGACCTGGTGAAGAGGCTTCAGCGCGGCCACTCACGGATCTGGCCGGCATGGGCGCGGTGGTATACCGGATTCTATTGGCGCATGGTCACGCCTGGACGGTGCGTTGGCTACGCCCCATGGCCTCGATCAACTGGCGGTGAGGCTCCGGCCAGCCGAATGCAACCATGGGTATTTGGTCGTTTTTGGACCAGTCGATCGGTTCACCGCGGGCGTCCGTGACCTCTATCCCGAGTTCATATGCGATGCAGACTCCCGCGGCCACGTGAACAGGCTCTTGTACGCCGTAGAAGACGACCGCTGCCAGCCGTCCGGCGCACAATTGGGCCAACGGGTACGCGGCGGAGGAGAAAATGTTGGCTTGGCCTACGGCCTCCAGCCAGTCCAGGGACCCTATCTCCAGCAGCCTCTTCCATTCCGGCCCCCCGTCTATCTCAAGCCCCACGGTTAGCCCGGCCAACTCTCCCGTTACCGGAGTCGGCGACCACGGCGAGCCGTTTCTGGCGACGCGCCGTCCCCGAACCGCTGCCAGCCGCTCCTTTGCGTGCGGTATGGAGATAACCCCCAATTCGATTTCACCGCCGCGTCGCAGCGCGATATTTACTCCCCAATGCGGCATACCGTTGCTGAAAGGTACGGTGCCGCACAGTGGGTCTATCAGCCATGCGGCGTCTCCCCCGCCTCGGTCGGAGCGGCTTTCCTCGGACCATATGTCCCCCGGGACGCCGTGTGCGTCCAGCGTCTCGGCGATCACTCTATCGGCCTCTAGGTCGGCCTCTGTCACCAATGCCCCCGGGCTCTTCATCCAGCGCCGCATCTTGCCTGCGCCCAGTGTGCTGAATCTGCCCATCAGCGCCTCAGTGGCTGCGCTGGATGCGTCGAGGGCAGCCTCCAACAGCTTGGCGTTGCCCGCGTCGCGCGGGTTGGCCGTGGGTGCGCGTTCAACCTTGTCCTCTTCCATCGAATCCTCCATCAAATGGTCATCATACACACGCCCGATCCAACTTCCTTCCAGATCCAGCCTGAAACGACCGAGCGGCGCTACCTGTGCGATTGGTCTCGCAAGGGAGTATGATTTTGGCCAACATGCCCAGAGAGGATGCGCCCGGTGCGCTGTCGCTGACCGATTTGCTGGACGATGCCGTGCGCTTGGCGGAGGAGTTGGCTGCGCCGCCAGCAGACCGCTGGGCGGCAGCGCGCTTGAGAGACGAGCTTGTCCCTGCCCTGTACGATGCTCGTTCCTATGCTGAGTTGTCCATGTACGGGGCGCCGGAGATCAGACTTGGCATTGCCAAGGCGGCAAGGCTAGCCGGCAGCCTGCTCGACGGGGATACCAGGTACTCTCTCCTTTTCAGCCGGTTAAGGATACTCCTCGAAGCGGCGTCCTCAGCCGCCCCAAAGTAGGGCTCTCAAATGTCCTGTGCTAGCATGACCATATTCCCGGCGGGCTTTCGCAGACACTCCCGGTTAGCGCCGTGGAGGTGATCGTCGACGAAGGGTTGGACGATGAGCGGCTGCCACTCGATCTGGTGCGGCGCGCGGCTCTTATCACACTGGAAATGGAGTGCAGCCCAGACACCTCAGCGGGTATGACTGACCGGGGCGTTGGTCTATCCGATGGAAAGAAAAACGGCTCGTTAACCGTTCTGCTAACTGATGACGATACGCTGCGCGATCTGAATCGGCGTTTTGCCGGGGTGGACAATACAACCGACGTACTAGCCTTCGAGGACTTCGAGGCGTTCCCGGGTCAGGGGGAGCGCTCCGCCGTCCTCGGCGAGATCGCCATTTCGGTGCCGCAAGCCACTAGGCAGGCGGAAAGGGCCGGGCGCTCCGTAGAACGCGAGATCGCCATGCTAGCCGCCCACGGAGTCCTGCACCTGCTCGGATACGACCACGCGGATCCCGAAGAGGAACGGGTGATGTTCGACAAGACCGATCGGATACTGGAGAGGCTCTTCGAGCCTCGCCTCTTCCCTGATTCGCGGTAACCTCTCACGCTACTTCCATGACCCAGGTCTTCTATCGCAAGTGGCGGCCGCAGCGCTTTGGCGAGGTGGCCGGGCAAGAACACGTCACCCGGACGCTGCGCCGAGCCGTGTCCAGCGGACGCGTCGCGCACGCGTACCTCTTCACGGGGCCTCGCGGCGTGGGTAAGACCTCCTGCGCGCGGATACTGGCCAAGGCCCTCAACTGTCTGTCTCCGTCGACTGGCGAGCCGGACAACACTTGTGAAAACTGCTTGGCGGTCAACGAAGACCGGATGATGGATCTCATCGAGATCGACGCCGCTTCCAACAGGGGCATAAACGACGTTCGCAACCTGCGGGACAACGTTAGGTTCGAGCCGGTAGCGGGCCGCTGGAAGGTTTACATCATCGACGAAGTCCACATGATGACTCTTCCCGCGTTTAACGCCCTTCTCAAGACTCTTGAAGAGCCTCCGCCCAGGACGGTGATGGTGCTGGCGACCACCGACGTGCATACGGTTCCTCTCACCATCATCAGCCGCTGCCAGCGGTTCGACTTCAAGCGCCTCAGCAACGAGGACGTTATCGACCGGCTTGCCGAGGTTTGCGGGGCCGAGGAGATCGAGTGCGAGCCGGCGGTCCTGGACTTGATCGCCATAGCCGCATGGGGGAGCCTGCGAGACGCTGAAAACGTGCTGGAACAGCTGGCGGTCTCCAACGCTTCTGAGCGCCAGGAAGACGGCGCGGTGACAATTACCGAGTCTCATGCGCGCGACCTGCTCGGCTTGGGCGATAGCAGCTCTTCTCTGGATCTCGCGGCCGCGCTGCTGGAAGCGGACACGGCCAAGGCCCTCGCGGTAATCAACGCGGAGGCGGAGCGAGGCGCTGATCTGCAGGGCCTGCGCAATGGTGCGGTCGACGCTCTTCGGGCCAGTCTGTTGATGAAGGCGGGCGTACGCGATGCGCGAGGCCAGTCTGAGGAGATGGTCAGGGCGATGCGCGCAGCGGGGCAAAACGCATCGATGGATCGTCTGCTGCACGTGCTGTCGGTCGTCGGACAGGCGAAGATCAGGGGCGACACGTCTTCTCCCTTGCCGCTTGAGCTAGCGGTTCTAAAGGCTGCTTCGGCGCCGGTGCGGGACACCTCGACTCATTCGGCGTCGGTCGCCGATAGTACCCGCGCCGCCGCGCCGCCGCCCCCGGCCAGCCGCAGACCGGAAAGGCCGGGTCGTCGTGCGCCGCCGCCCCAGCCCATGCCACCCGAGTCGCCACAGTACGGCGTCAGGCCCGATGCTGCGCCCTCTCGCAGCAGAGACCTGACTCCGGAACAGCAAAGATGGAGTCGGGTTCAGTGGACCCTGCGCCGCACCAAGTTCCGCAAGTACGTGATCGGGGCGCTGCTCAAGAATGCGGAAGCTATCGGGCCGGTTGATGGGCGCTTGCAGTTGAACTTCAAGAGCAAGTCCCTGCGTGAAAATCTGATCGAAGAGTTGCAGGATCCCAGAGCGCGGAGCGCCCTGGATAGCGCCGTGAAGGAGGCCTACGGCGCCGAGCTCCAGGTTGATATCGAATCCAACGGCGCCGCAGTGGGAGCGCAGCGGGAGAAGGATCCATCGGCGGAAGCCAGTCCGCTGGTTCGCGCCGCGCTGGCCATGGGGGCTCGCGTCGTGGGAACGGAAGACGCGCCTTCCGGCAGCGGCCCGGCCTAGGCGGCGGTTTTGTTTGTCCGTAACCGGTAACATTTGCACTGAGCGAAGAACATAACGCGGTTCGGCGGGCTGTGCGGCGCGGGTGCGTGCGGCTCACTGACACGTCCAGGGGCGAGGCGGTCCCCCAACCATGAACCGAAACCTGATGAAGCAGGCGAGACAGATGCAGGCCCGTCTCGCCTCCGTCCAGCAGGAGCTCGCGGAGGCGCGCACGGAGGCCAACGCCGGCGGGGGAGTCGTGAAGGCTGTGGTTGTGGGCGGCAGCCGGGTCGAGTCCATAGAAATCTCTCCTGAGGTGGTGGATCCTGAGGACGTCGAGATACTCGAAGATCTGGTAAAGGCGGCTGTCAACGAGGCGCTAGAGTCCGCTCAGGCAAACGCGGCTTCCAAGATGGGGGCTATAACCGGCGGCCTGAACATTCCCGGCTTATTCTGAAGATGACCACTTCCGGCATAGCGCCGTCCGCCGCGCCTCCCGTTGCAAGGCTTATAGAGGCCTTCCACCGGCTTCCAGGCATTGGCCCAAAGGGTGCGCAACGGCTCACCTACTACCTCATACGTATGCCTAGGCAGGAGGCGGAGGAACTGGCGCAGGCTATCCTTTCGGTAAAGGACCGCATCACGCTGTGCCGTACGTGTACGAATATCGGAGAGGGCGGGGAGTGCGTCGTCTGCGCGGATCTGACCCGCGACCGCTCCCGCATATGCGTTGTGGAAGAGCCTCTCGACGTGGCGGCGATAGAGCGGACGAGGGCCTTCAGGGGTTCTTACCACGTATTGCACGGGGTGATATCGCCCGTCAATGGAGTGGGTCCTGAGGACCTCAAGGTGCGGGAACTCCTGGAACGGCTGAAGGGCGATCAGGTGCAGGAGGTGATTCTGGCCACCAACCCGAACTTGGAGGGCGAGGCGACGGGGATGTACCTTCAGAGGCTGATAGCCCCTCTCGGTATCCGCGTAAGCCGCCTGGCGAGAGGCTTGCCTTCAGGCTCGGACCTCGAATACGCGGACGACGCCACTCTTGCCCATGCTCTCGAAGCGCGCACCCGGCTGGACGAACCGCGGCCGGAGCCGGGTGAAGAGTAGGCGCGCGGCGGATAAGGCGCTTCTGGGATCTGACGCTTCGGGCCGATAGTGGTGACTACCCGCAGCCGCGCATACTCCACTGAGGGAGTCGTAGTGCGCCAGCGCGACATTGGGGAGGCCGACCGGCTGCTGTGGGTGATCACTCCGGACCGCGGCATAGTTCGCTGTACAGCCAGAGGTGCGAGGAAACCGGCTTCGAAGCTTGGCGGGCACATCGACCTGCTGCGCCACGTCACCCTCTCTCTGCGCTCGGGACGCTCTTTAGACCACGTGAGCCAGGTCGAGACGATTTCCGGCTTCAGGGAGTTGCGCAGCGACCTGGTTAAGGCATCCGTGGGTTCGTACGTTGCTGAGTTGGCGGAGCGTTTCAGCGTCGAGGGCGGCGCCAACCCTCCGCTGTTCCGTCTGCTGGTCTCCGCGCTTGGCCGGCTCGAATCGTCGGCCCGGCCCCAAAGTCTGGCGCGCTGCTTCGAGATGAGGCTTCTGTCCTTGTCGGGCTTCCTGCCTGAACTGGAGGTCTGCGTCGAGTGCGGGGCTCGTCTGGCGGAGTCGCCGCACGTATTTTCATCGGAGCGCGGCGGCATCCTGTGCCCGCAATGCAGGGTGGGCGGCGGGGACGTTCTCGTACCCGCGGGCGCGGGGACGATAAAGTTCCTCAGGTTTTTGCGGACAGCGGACTGGGACAGGGTAGAGAGAATCGGCGTTCCTGGCGAGGATTTCCGCCAGGCCGGCCGCGTACTGCGGGCCTACCTGCGCTACGTCCTCGACCACTCTATTCGTTCCACGGCTTTTCTGGACGAGGTGAGCCGCCGCCCGGTATCCAAGTTCGTGGATCAGGTCCGGCCCGGCTGACCGCCCAAATCTTCGATCCGCGGTCTCAAGCCTTCCGACCGTCCTATTTCTCCACAACTCGAACCTGGGTCAGATCAACGCCGAGGTGTGTCAGGATCTGTTTTGTCGTACTGACGTGATTGGGTATACTCTTGTTTTTGTCTATATACAGGCCATTGACTTGGACTCCATAACTGAATTCTTTGCCGTCATGGCGGTGATTAGAGGTATTCACTAGGTAAGTGCCGCGCGGAGTTGTGAGAGGGCAGTGGTCTGGCGTCAGGCGATTCGTCTCAGTCAGCCACTCCACAGTTGCTATTTGCACCTGATTCCACTTGGTGACTGACTTCTCCTTCCCGTCGGGAAAGATCAGGGTGGCGGGTGCCGGATCACCAGACTTTGCTTTAAGTTTGCTGAGCGGAACGCTTGGCACTGGGGGTTTCGGCGGCTCATTTGGTGGTTTTTCTGGTCCCGGATCCTCCAGACCCCCCAGCGAAGTTGGCTTGACAGAAGAGACCAACTCAAAATTGCCCCGCCAGAGCCATAGCGCCTTCATCACCGTAGTCTGGGTGGGATCCGAGATGCTGAACTCGACTAAGCGTTTCTCATTGATAGGAGCCGGCTTGTGCGTTTCATAGGCCGCCCAGCGCTCGCCGTTCGTAACGACAAAATACTCGATGCCCTCCTCGATGCAGTACGTGATCGACTGGCTTATCCCATCGCTTATAGGCCGCCCCAGCCTCTTCGCCTCGATAACGAGGCTGGGCTTATCTCTGCCAGCAAGCATGGCGTAGTCGGCGTAGCCGTCACCGGCACGGTATTCGGGCTGCACCTGGGCAGGCTCTGACACGTCCCACCCCAAGGCAGTTAGCAGTGGGTCGATCAGCGCATATCGGGTCGCAGTTTCGTTCTTGGACAGCGCGTCCCTGCGCAGGTCAATACGCCCCTTGAGCTTTTCAACAACTTCGTTAATTTCGTCGATCCCCACTCGACCGCTCCTTTGCAGGTAGGAACTCATTTTGAGTATTGCCGGCAATGTTACACGCTAAAACGTAGGAGGTTGGTTGGGCCTCGGGCCCATGCACAATCCCTGTAGTTCATGCGAGTCACATTCAGACGGCCCGGAGGGAGCGCCTTAGCGGGGGGATCGCGGGCCGGGCGGCGTTCGTCATCGATGGGGGCGGCGTCATACGCGACTCCCTCGGCCTATCCGCCTGGGGAGCTTCCCGACCCGGTTGCGCTTCTGGAAACGGCCAAAGGGCTGTAGCCAGGCGGCCTTCGGCCCTCGTTTCCCGCCGCCCGGCGTCCAAGTTCGCGGATCAGGCTTGGCCCGGCTGACCTCGCAAATCTTCAATCCGCGGTCTCAAGCCTTCCGACCGTCCTATTTCTCCACAACTCGAACCTGGGTCAGATCAACGCCGAGGTGTGTCAGGATCTGTTTTACCGTCTTGACGTGATCGCGTGCACTCTTGCCTTTGTCTATCCACAGGCCATTGACCAACACTCCATTACTGAATTCTTTGCCGTCACTGCGGTGTGGAGATGTGTTCACGAGGTAAGCGCCGTACTGAGTTGCGATAGGGCAGTGGCCTGCCGTCAGGCGGCCCGTCTCAGTCAGCCACTCCACAGTTGCGAGTTGCATCTGATACCACCACTGGTCGACTGACTTCTCCGTCCCGTCGGGAAAGATCAGGGCGGCGGGTGGTGTGCCACCAGAGCGTCCTTCAAATTCGCTGAGCGGAACACCTCGCGCTGCCTGCTGCGAGGACTGTTTCGGGTCTGGCGGCATTGGCGGCGGAACAGGAGGCGTCGTTGGTCCTAGTTTCAGATTCTCCGGCAAAGTTGGCTTGACAGGAGAGTCCAACTCAAAATTGCCCCGCCAGAGCCACAGCGCCTTCATCACCGTACTCTGGGTGGGATCCGAGATGCTGAATTCGACTAAACGCTTCTCATTGATAGGAGTTCTCCTGTACGTTTCGTAGGCCGCCCAGCGCTCGCCGTTCGTAACGACAAAGTACGGGATGTTCTCCTTCATGCAGTACATGATCGACTGGTCGATCCCGTCGCCTATGAACCGACCCAGCTTCTTTGCCTCGATAACGAGGCTGGGCTCATCTCTGCCAGCAAGCATGGCGTAATCGGCGCGGCCGGCGCCGGTACTGTATTCGGGCTGCACCTGGGCAGGGTCTGACACGTCCCACCCAAGGGCAGTTAGCAGTGGGTCGATCAGCGCATATCGGGTCGCAATTTCGTTCCTGGACAGCGCGTCCCCGTGCAGGTCAATGTGCCCCTTGAGCTTGCCAACAACTTCGTTAATTTCGTTCAGCAACACGCTAACCGCTCCTCCGCAGGTAGGAACTCATTTTGAGTATTGCCGGCAATGTTACACGTTAAAGCGTAGGGGGTTGGGCGGGTCTCGGGCCCATGCACAATCCATGTAGTTCATGCGAGTCACGTTCGGACGGCCCCGAAGGAGCACTTTACGGGTTATCCTTATTGCCAGACCTGCCATCCGCCCAAGTCGTACAGGAGTTTCCCCGCGTATGCCCCCACTCAAGGCCGGGACGGTAGCCCCGGATTTCACGCTCACGTCACACGAAGGCGCCCCGGTGTCGCTGTCCGACTACCGCGGGGCGCCGGTGGTGCTGGCCTTTCATCCGGCCAGTTTCACTGGTGGCTGAACCAATCAGGTTAGTGAGTTCCGTGCGAACTACGAGGCTTACCTGGCCGCCGGGATACGGCTGCTGGAGATAAGCGTGGACAACGCGCCTGTGCAGAAGGCTTGGGCCGAGTCTCTGGGAGGAGTGGGCTTTCCACTGCTGGCGGACTTTCACCCAAAGGGGGCGGTGGCCAAGGCATACGGCATCTACAACGGCGAGCGGGGGATCGCGGGGCGGGCGTCGTTCGTCATCGACAGGGGCGGCGTCATACGCGACTCCCGCGCCTATCCGCCTGGGGAGTTTCCCGACCCGGTTGCGCTTCTGGAAACGGCCAAGGGGCTGTAGCTAGGCGGCTGTCGGCCCTCGTTTCCCGCCGCTCGCAACTCTGGCTATGACTATTGACGCGCTTAGTGCGATAATGGGCGCAAACAAGATGACTGGCTTGGCGCGCGATAGGCGCCGGCAGGGGGGATCGACTACATGACAACCGAATACGCACACCCTGACTCGCTCGTGGACACGCAATGGGTGGCCGACCGCCTCGGCGAACCGGGCATCGTGCTGGCCGAGGTAGACGTGGACACCTCGGCCTATGAGTCGGGCCACGTCGAGGGAGCGGTGGGCTGGAACTGGCAGACGGATCTGCAGAACACCCTTACGCGCGAGCTCCTTACCGGCGAAGAGTTGGCGGACGTGCTTGGTCGATCCGGCATATCTAACGACACCACGGTCGTACTCTACGGCGACAACAACAACTGGTTTGCTGCGTGGGCGTTCTGGTTTCTGCGGATGTACGGTCACGGCAACGCCAAGTTGATGAACGGCGGGCGGGCCAAGTGGGTGGCAGAAGGACGGGCCTTGACCGACGAGGTTCCCAGCCCGGATGCGGTCAGTTACTCGGTTCCCAGCGCTGACGCTAGTACCAGAGCGCTTAGGGACCAGGTTCTGGCGGCGGTTGCCTCGGGGGGTACGCAACTTGTGGACGTTCGCTCGCCTGCGGAGTTCTCCGGCGAGGTGATAGCGCCTGAGAACATGCCTCAGGAGGGTGCGCAGCGTTCCGGCCACGTTCCTGGCGCGGCGAGCATCCCTTGGCTTACTGCGGTGAACGACGACGGGACCTTCAAGTCTGCTGCGGAACTCGGTGAGATATACGGCTTGAAGGGCATTGACGGAAGCTCGGACGTGATCACGTACTGCCGCATCGGCGAGAGGTCGGCGCACACCTGGTTCGCGCTCACGCAGTTGCTGGGCTATGACAACGTCAGCAACTACGATGGTTCCTGGACGGAGTACGGCAGCCTGGTGGGAGCTCCGATCGAAAAGTAAGGCCAGCGCGCCTTCTTCGTCTTTAGCTCGGTCGGGAGCAGCGGCGCGGTAGAACGCGACCTCATGGTTGCGGCTTGTCGGTTTCTCCGGAGCGAGGGGTAGGCAGGCTCTAGCGCCGTCGGCCCCGGTCAGCGTGCGGAAAGCAGCGCGCCGCTCTTCACGAGTTCCGAGACCTCGCGCAGTTCCTTTGGGCTGTCGATGGTGTACCAGGGGGCTGTGGAACGCAGCGCGGCCATCCTCCGCCGGGCGGCGAGGGCGGGGAACGCGGTGGTCTCGTGGTCTCCTCTTTCGGGGAGCAGGTTGGCTATGTCGGTCGAGAAGACGTATACGCCGGCGTTTATCCAGACCGGCAGTTTGCCCTTCTCGATGAACGAGGTGACCATGTTCGACTCGTCCGACTCGACCACTCCGTACTGGCTTGGGAAGGGCGTTAGCATCATCGTGGCCATGGCGTTCCGGGCAACGTGAAGTTCCAGCAGTTCGTCCAGCCTCTGCGAGGTCAGGTTGTCGCCGTTGGTGACCACGACGCGATCGGCGTCCTTTGGGACCAGCTCCATACCCTTCCGCACGGCCCCGCCTCTACCGAGTGGAGCGTCCTCGAAGGAGTAGTGGGCTTTTACGCCGAATGGCGCTCCGTCTCCGAAGTGTTCGCGGATTCTGTCGCCCAGGTAGCCGCATAGAAAGACCACGTCTGTCACGCCTTGCGCTGCGAGCCATTCGACCTGGTGTTCCAAGAGCGGCCTGCCGTTTACCGGCACCATGGACTTGGGCAGGTCGTCGGTGATTGGCCTGAGGCGCTCTCCGCGGCCCCCGGCGATGGAGAGTGCATACAGTGGTCGTTGCAAGCGCTGGCTCCGGTTCGTGTGCACAGACGGGCAAAAGACAGAGGCAGTCTATCACCGAGCCTCTGCTCGACCTGACTCCAGGCTTACACCACCGCTTCGGCAATGAGTCCTAGCAGGTTCTGCTCGTAGCGGCTTCGCCTCAGTGACTCCGGCGAATCGAGTGCTCCGGCCTGTGGGAAGGTGCCCGGGCTCTGAGCGACTACTAGATCGAGGCTTGGGCAGACCCAGATTTGTTGTTTTCCAGCCCCTCTTGCGGCGAAGCAGTCCCGCGGCAGGTTCGGCCATAGTGCGCCGGTGTCGTTGCACCAGAAGCCGAGGCCGTATACGCGGCGCTCCTCCGGCTCGTTCTCTATGATCTCCTTGGAGACCCTGGTGGACTCTTTTAGCCACTCGCGCGGCACGACCTGTTCTCCCTGCCATTCGCCGCCTCGCAGCCACAGCAAGCCCACCCGGGCCATGTCGCGCGGGGTCACGTGGTAGGCGGTGTAGTGCCCGAATACTGAGATATTGGCCAGCGGTTGGGTCTGTGGATTGTGGTAACGCCAGAACCAGGTTCCCCCTATGGGGTTGCGTATCTTGCAATCGGTAAGGGCGCCGAAGCCGGGGCCGCGCTCAGGTTCTGCGGTCTTGTAGAGGTTGTAAGCGGAGGCGACGGCGTGGGTCAGTATGTTCATGCCCCACGACTGGTAATGAAACGTTTTCCCCGGAGGCTCTCCCGGCTTCATGTATCCGGAGGTATTGCCGATGAGCTGCCGGAAGGTGACGTTGGCGTTCTGTGGGAAGGCGTGCCTTCCTTCCTTTGGGCCGCGTCCAGGCGGGACTTGCATCATCTCCGGATAGTAGTCGGTCACCAAGTCGTCCACCGATCCGATCACGCCCTCTCGCACGGCTATGCCGAGCACGTTGGAGTAGATGGACTTAGACGCTGAGGCCATATTTGCATGTTGTAATGGGTCGGTGCGGAAGTTCCACTCGGCGACGATCCGGCCCTCGCGTGCGACAAGTACGCGATAGGGTTTTCCGTCGGCGTCGTTGGCCTGCCATTTGCCGGCCTGTGCGAGGCGCGTGCGGTCGATCCCGGCCTCTTCGGGTTCTGCGGTTTTCCACTGATCCCCGGGCCATTCCGCGTCCGTCTTGTGTTTGGGGCTGAGGTGCGGGTTATCCATCTTCGCGAGCTTTCACCGACTCAGCGGCAGCTTGGCGAATCGCCGAGGACATTTCATACTGCCGCTGGACGTCGACTTCGCGGAGCTGTAGGCCGGTGAGCGCGTAAGCGGCCGATAACTTCAGTTGGGGGTCGCCCCAAGACTCGCAGCATGCCATACCCCCGTGGCCGAAGGTCGGCCCTGGGTCGTTCGTGCCGAACTTGTCGTATTCGCCTTCTGCCAATCGCATACCCAGTCCGACTCGCCGCCTGCGCCCGGTCTCTGGGGTCACGAGGTCGGCCCAGCACCGGGTCACCTCTTGCACGGTTTCCTCGCTCAGCCACCTCGCGCCGCGGCTGGTCACGCCGTCCGCGGTCAGCGCGTCGTAGAAGCGGGCGAGGTCTCTTGCCGGAGCGAAGCAGTTCCCGGCGGGTACGAGCGCGGAGTAGGTGTTTTCGTCGTTGACTCCTTGGGCGAAGAGCTCATGTTCCGTTCCCGGCATGGCCTGCACGCGGGCCACGCGTCCCGACTCACCGTCTGGCAGTACGAACCAGGTGTCGTCGAGGCCGAGCGGGTTTAGCACCTCCTGTTCGAAGAAATGGTTGACCGGCTTGTTGGAGATCCGCGCGGCCAACTCTCCCACGATCCAGCCGAAAGTGTATTCGTGGTACTCGATGCGGGCGCCCGGCTCGTACTCAGGCGCGGCGTCCTCCAGGGCGGCGATAACTCGCCCCCAGTCTGCAAAATCGAACCAGCCGATTCCGGGCGGTAGGCTGGGTAGACCGGCGCGGTGAGTCAGCACCTGCTCTATGGTGATGCGCTCTTTGCCGTTGGATCCGAACTCCGGCCAGTGTTTCGCTACGGGGTCGTCCCATTGGAGTTTCCCGCGATCCTTCAGTACCCACAGCGAGGCTGCGGCCAAGGGCTTTGAGCAGGAAAAAACCCGGAAGAGGGTATTGCGGTCAACCGGGGAGTCTTGGCGTCCCAGCGTGCGCCCGCCGCTCATCTCGAATACCAGGTTGCCCCTGAGATACACGGCCACGCCGGCTGCCGGATGCAAGCCGTTTCCGAGATGCCTGTTGAACACCTCCCTGATCATGGCTTTGCCCGTGTCAGTCAAGTCGGCGGATACGGAATCGGGTTGTAAGGGCGTCTGCGCCTGTTCCATCGTTCGTTCAATCATACTGCGTCGGCTCTGCCGGTGATTTGCTATGAGCGAACATGCACGATGCGGGACAAGGAATGGCAATCGAATGGGGAGCCAAGTCGATCGGGGACATGCATCGGTTGGCTCAGGGGACCGCGGAGGACTGCCTACGGGGGCGCATAGTATGCCAGAAATCCGGTATGGCTCTCCAAACAGGTGATTGCCTCGACGGGCCGCGAATCGGGGTGGGTGAGTGTTGGAACGCGGGAGTACGTTTCTTCTCCGGCGACGCGTGTGTCAGCCGGCTTGGTCTCCAGTATTGGCACGCGGAATAGATGTTGGGTCTCCCACGTTGTCTCCATCCTGATAAGTTATGTTGGCGCCGCCTTTTTCAACGCAGCGGCCAACGAGGACATAGCTCATGGAACTAGGCTGCTTCATGATGCCCCTGCATCCGCCGGGGTCGGATTTCTCGGAGACGTTAGAACACGATTTGAGCCAGGTCGTTCATCTCGATGATCTGGGCTACCGGGAAGTCTGGGTGGGCGAACACTTCACTGCCGCGTGGGAGAACATCCCTGCGCCCGACCTCTTCATTGCACAGGCCCTTGGCCGCACTCGCCAGATCAAACTGGGAACGGGCGTTAGCTGCATGCCCAACCACAACCCGTTTGTGCTTGCGCACCGCATCGCGCAGCTCGACCACATGGCCAAGGGGCGCTTTCAATGGGGCGTAGGGTCGGGTGGTTTCCCTGGCGATCTTGCCGTCTTTGGCTACGGCGAGGGGCAAAAAGACAGTCGGGCCATGATGCAGCGGGCTGTTAGCGACGTGCTGGATCTGTGGAATGACCCGGAGCCGGGGCGCTACGTCAATGAGTTCTACGACTATACGGTGCCGTCGCCGGAGCCGCAGATCGGCTTGGGCGTCCACGTGAAGCCGTATCAGAGACCGCATCCGCCCATTGGCATTTCCGGCGTGACCCCGCGCTCCGGCTCTTTGTCTGCGGCCGGCGCGCGAGGCTGGCTGCCCCTTAGCATCAACCTGGTTCCCAACTGGGTGCTCAAGACCCACTGGGAGGCATACTCGGAAGGCGCTCGGAAGGCTGGGAAGAGCCCTGACCGGTCGAACTGGCGCATTGCGCGCGAGGTCTTCATTGCGGACACCACGGCGGCTGCGCGGAAGGAGACGCTGGAAGGCGTGATGCGTCGGGATTGGGAGGAGTACTTCTGGCCTTTGCTAAAGCGGGACGACATGTTGAAGCTCACCAAGATCGACCCTGCGATGTCCGACGAGGATTGCACGGTCGAGTACATGATGGAGAACGTATGGGTTGTGGGCAGTCCCGATGACGCGGCGGCGAAGCTCACCCGCCTGTACGAAGAGGTTGGCGGTTTTGGCGTTCTGCTGATCATGGCGCACGAATGGGCGCCCCGGGATGCGTGGGAACGCTCCGCGCGCCTGCTCAAAGAGCAGGTGGTTCCCCAGTTGCCGGTATAGAGCGGGTCTGCACCCGGGGGAGCTTTTGCCGTCTTCCCCTTGGCCGGGAGGGTCGGGTCGGTCAGCGCGCGCCGCGCGCTGACCGAAAGGCTATTTGGCCATGGCTTCTCGCAGCAGCCGAAAGCCGGTGGTGCCGCTCACGAGGTAGAACAATGGGTCTACCAACACCCATGAAGCGAGGTGTACCTGTCCTACGATCGCGGGCTCATTTTCCGGGAAGAATCCAAAGAGCCAGTTCCAGAAGAACCAGCCGGTGAGCACAATCGAGGCGTATAGCGCGAGGTTGGTCTCAAGGTATCTGCGCGTGATTGGGCCGTCGGGGTCGCCTTTGCCCAGTCCGATCTTGCGGGCGAGATTGTATGCCAATGCTATGAGCGTCGCCGCGGCCATGAAATAGTTCAGGTATCGCCAAACGGCGTAGTCCCCCGAACTGTTGTCAAAGAGCGGAGTGATGATCCAGTTGGTGAATGCCGCAAGGGCTATTGCAATGAGGAACATCCCGATCGGTAGCTTGACTAATGTCATGGCGTGCAACCTCCTCGAAGGTGACTTGTCCAGCCCCAAAGACGGCGAATGGATAGCCGAATGGCCGCTGATTATACGCTGAAACCTGATGGAACCTTTAGCGTCCGGCCGTTCCCTGTTCCATCAGACTGCGAGCGGTTAGCTGCCCGTCGGCCCTGCGTCCGGTGGAACGGTTGGCATAATCCGGCGCTCTGCGCGGGCCAGTCTGCTTTACACTGCCCCTGAGCCGTCGGGCTGAGCTCTGTGATCTGACGTTTGGCGACCCTCTACGGTTCGCCACGGGAAACGGGATAGGAGACGAGATGAACGTTATCTGGATAGTGGCCGACACCTTTCGCCGTGATTGTCTGGGGGCATATGGGAATCCGGTGATGCGCACGCCATCCCTCGACGCCCTGGCTGCGAAGTCGATGCGCTTCGACCGCCACTACATAGGCGGTTTTCCGACGATGCCCACCCGCGCGGACCACTCTACGGGTCGTTTCACGATGTCGTTCATGGGCTGGGAGGCGCTGCCGGACGACGCCACGACTTTGGCGCAGATGCTGGCGGATGCGGGCTATCACACGGCCGCGGTGGTGGATACGCCTTTCTACTGGCGGCACGGCATGAACTATGACCGCGGCTTCCACACCTTCTTCACCGTTCAGGGGCAGGAGGGCTCAGCGACGAGAGTGCAAGGGATAGGGCATCACGAATCGCGTGACGTGGTCGCATGGTGGCGCAAGGAGTCTGACCGCAACGTAGCTCAAACTATGACCAAGGCCGGCGACTGGCTGGAGCGTCACTATAAGGAGGATTTCTTCCTCTACGTCGATACCTGGGACCCGCACGAACCCTGGGACGCGCCGCCGTGGTACACGGAGCTGTACATGCCTGAGTACGACGGAGAGATCGTGCAGCCACTGTATGCGCACTGGCAGGATGAGCCGGGCTTCACGGAGGCCAAGGTCCGAAAGGCTCTTGCCACCTACCGGGGCGAGGTGACGATGGTGGATAGCTGGGTGGGCGGCCTGCTACAGAAGGTTGAGAATATGGGAATCGCCGGTCGCACTATGGTGATTTTCACGTCGGATCATGGCTTCTACTTTGGGGAACACGGGGGCCTGTTCGGCAAGATGACCTTTGCCAAACGGTCGGACGGCTCGCTCTTCCAGCATGGCGACCCTGAGTCGAGGTGGGATTTTTCGCCTCTATACGAGGAGCTCACGACAATCCCTCTGCTGATTTGCCACCCTGACCACGCGCCGGGCAGCTACTCCGGTCTGACCTCGGTAGTGGACGTGATGCCGACCGTACTCGAGACGCTTGGGCAGGCGGTTCCGGCAGAGGTGGACGGGAGATCTCTGCTGCCCATCGTCAAGGGAGAGAACACAGTGGGGCGCGAGTTCAACGTCAGCACGATTCCGTTCGCCAACCCCGGCGAGGACGTGAGATCGGTTGACAACATTCGCAGGTCGCTTGCGGCGGGCATCGTCACAACGGTGACCACGGATGAATGGGCGCTGCTGTACAGCGCGGACCCAGGCGTTTCCGAACTTTACGACCTGCGGAGTGACCCGAGGCAGCAACTCAACGTCATCCATCAGAACGAGGCGGCGGCCCGACAACTCCACGGATACCTCGTCCGCTTCATGAAGGAGACCGGCGTGGCGCCGCACCTGCTGGAGCCCAGGATGGACCTGCGGTTGTAAGAATCGAGGAAGATGGGGGTCTACAGTTACCTGAGCCATTTAAGCAGGTTGGGGCAGAGGCGGCTTTGCTGGCAATTCTTCTTGCCAAGGGTCTCGGATAACCTGCTGGAGAGAGTAATTGAAGGATAAAGAGATATATCGGTACGCCATAGATAGGCTGGCCGTGGGCGCGGAGCCTGAGCGGGTCATTCAAGAACTGACGGGCGCCAGCATTGATATTTTGAAGGTCAGGGGTATTGTAGGAACTGCCAGCCGCGATATGATTGTGCGCGATTACTATGAGGTGCTCGGCATATCCCGAACTGCATCGGCCGAGGATATCAGAAATGCGTTCAGGCGGAAGGCTCTACAGGTCCATCCGGATCGTAACACCAACTCTGGGGCTGCAGAACGGTTCAAACAGATCAACGCGATATATCAGATTCTGAGCGACCCTCAGAAGCGTGCGGATTACGACCGTGGTCTCCACAGTGAGACTAGTAATTCTGAGAAAAGATGGCAAGAGTCTGAAGATGATAAACCACCCGTTGACCCCGAGACACTAGCCAAGGAACGAATGGCCGCCGGATATGATTTTGAAGAAATTATAGAAGAGTTGATCAGATCCTATCCGGGGATGAACAAATTTAGTGCTGAGAAGATTATTCAGAGCGCCTCACAAAGCGAGGCCACACAAGAGGAGTCTGAAGGGGATGATAATGATACTTCAGATGGGAAGTCAGCGTGTACTTGTTTTTTGCAATTGCTTATTTTTGGAGTAGTAGTGGCAGTAATTATCATATTTGTGAGGTCTAGTTTATGTAATCCCAATAGTTCTGCACAATCTCTGATCGATGACATGAATAAAGCGGCGGAATTGAACAGTGTGCGCGAGCGTCCTTTTCTTGGCGAGGCGCGATTTGTGGAACTTCTAAAGGCAGACTGTTTCAAGCTTCAAACACCTGATGCTGATCTAAATCGTCTTGATTTGGTAAATGTTGTATCCTGTGATTCTTCTTGGGATTTCATGGTAACGGAGTTGGTATTGATTGAATTATCATCTGATGAAGAGTATCCTGGCGCGGATTATTTTCGTGACGTGGCTTCGGAAAGATGTCCTCAAATTGGCCGAAATTATTATACTTCTCCAACTTCTGCGAGTTGGGAATTGGGCCATCGAACGTTGAAGTGTTTGTTGAGGAATTCAAGTCAAATTCAGACGTCCAAGCGGCTAGTTCAACAAAAGGAGACGAACCATGCCTGAGAGACCGAACCTGCTCTTCATATTCACCGACCAGCAACGGGCCGACACAATGGCCTGCTACGGCAACTCGCTGATTCGCACTCCGAATCTCGATGGGCTTAGCGGCCAGAGTTTCGTCTTCGAGAACGCTTACGTAAGCGCGCCTATCTGCTCTCCCTCCCGCTCCACGATCATGACCGGCTTGTGGCCCCACACCAGCGGCGTTCTCAAGAACAACTATCCCCTGCCGGAGTCGACGCCGGTCGTTGCCGAGATGCTGCCGGCTGACTACGTTTCCGGTTACTACGGCAAGTGGCATTTGGGCAACGAGGTGGTCAAGCAGCGCGGCTTCGACCGGTGGGTGAGCATAGAGGATCAGTACCGTGATTATTACCGTGCCGGAGAATACGCTTCGGTCTTCTCCGACCACTACCATTTTCTAATGGGGCACGGCTATGAACCGGACCGCGATTTCGAGGGGGCTAAAGTATTCTCCCGCCATCTTGCCGCCCAAGTGAAGGAGGAGCACACCAAGGCGATGTTCCTGGCGGAGCGGGCCGCCGAGTTCATCCTGACTTACCGGCAACGCCCGTGGGCTCTTTACGTGAACATCTTCGAGCCGCACCCGCCCTATACCGGGCCGTTCGACGATCTCTACGATCCGGCGTCGATTCCGCTGCCGCCTACCTTCCTGAAGCCGCCTCCGCACAACGCCGCCCTGATGCACCGACTTATTCAACGGCACTCCGATGAGGAGGATCTGCCTGCTGCGGCCTGGAACGAGGATGGCTGGCGCCGTTTGATAGCGCGTTACTGGGGGCTGGTCACGCTAGTTGACAAGGCGGTTGGGCGAATACTCGAGGCGCTGGATGAGTCAGGAGCCGCGGACAACACGGTGGTGGCGTTTACGAGCGAGCACGGCGACCAGTTGGGCGAGCACAACATCTACCAGAAGTCTGCCTTCTACGAGCAGTCGGTGAAGGTGCCCTTGCTGATGCGCGTGCCGTGGCTGGGCTTGGAGCATCGGATGATTCCGGGCCGCTGGAGCCACGTGGACCTCGTGCCCACGCTGCTGGACCTGATCGGGGCAGATCTGCCCGGGCATCTTCAGGGTCGAAGTCGCGCGGGGGTTTTGGCGGGTGTGGATACGCTGGACGGCCATGACGCGATACTGGACTGGAACGGCCGCGACCGCTCTCGCCATCCGCTTGGCCTTGAGGTCGATCGTATACAGAACGCGCCTCACAGGGGCCTCATCAGCAGCGACGGCTGGAAGATCAACCTGAGTATCGGGGACCAGTGCGAGTTGTACGATCTGAACTCGGATCCATACGAGGAGTTCAACCTTTTCGAGGATCCATCGCACAGGGCCAGAGTGTTGGACATGACGGAACGGCTGAGGGCGTGGCAGCGCCGGACGGGCGACACTGTTCCGTTGCCAGAAATTTCCGCCTTACCCTGAACGACGTATATGCTTGCTGCCGCTGCTGGAAGGACGGTACGCGCCTAGGGCTACCAATGCGATCCAGACTATGCAGATGCCTGCCGTCGCTGCTGCAAGGTGCGTACGCGCGCTCCGCCGTGACCTGCGGGGTGTGCGACTCAGCCGAGCAGGGTGTTGGCCGGGCCCGGTACGTCGATGGCCGCTCCGTTCAGAACGGCCGCCTGATCGCTGACGACGTAGGCCGCTACTTCTGCGAATTGATCGGGCGTCATCAGATTCCTGCCGCGTCCCATGCCGATTTCTCGCATCATATCGGTATCTACGCCGCCAGGGCAGAGGCATACGACCCTGATCCCCTTGGTGGAGACTTCGGCGGCTAGCGTCTCAGTAAAGTTGATCAGGGCGGCTTTGGATGCCCGATAGGGTCCTCTTCCGGCGGCGCCCAGCCGCCCCCCGGAGCTCGAAATGTTGAGGATCGCGCCGCTGCGTTTGTCGATCATGTGCGGCAATGCGGCGCGGGCGCAAAGGAAGGCCCCTGTGAGGTTGACCTCGATGATTTTGCGCCAGTCGGCAGGGTCGACGTGCACTGAGTCGATCGGGGGTATATTCACCCCTGCGTTGTTTACAAGGACGTCGATCCGTCCGAACTGCTCGATGGCGGCTTCGACGAGCCTGGCGACGTCGTTTTCACACGTTACGTCACACCGGACGGGGAGAGCCTGGCCTCCGATAGCGTTGATCTGTGCGGCCACTGCCTCGATCTGGTCTTCGGAGCGGGCTGCGACCGCTACGGCTGCCCCGGCGCGGGAATAGCGTAGAGCGATGGCTCGCCCTATGCCGCGCCCGGCGCCGGTGACGATAGCGGTCCGTCCTTCCAGATTTGCTGAGGTCATGAGGGTCGCAGGGTACGCTCCGGATGCGCTAGCGAGGCTGCCGGAAGTTTGCCGCTAGGGTGTGCATTCGAGCGCCAGTTTCAGGGTTTCGATGTTCTTGTCCATGATCGAGAAGTAGTCTTCTCCGGCTGCGACCTCATCCGGGGTCAATGACTCCATGGGGTGAAGTGTCAAGGTCTGTGCGCCGGCTTCTGCCGCGACAGTATCGCTAAGGCCAGAACCTGATACCGGTTCTTCAAGTATGTACTTGATGCCAAGCTCTTCCATTCGGTCGACAATTTCCGCTATGCGCCGAGGCCCGGACTCGAACTCGGCTGAGAGACCTGCCAGCCCGATCTGCTCTAATCCATACCGCTCGGCGAGGTGGCCGTATGCCAAGTGCGAGACGACGACGTGATCGCTGCGGCAGGACTCGAGCGCGTCCTGGAACTGGCCATCCAGGTCATTTAGCCTCACTGCAAGTGCGTCTGCGTTGCTTTTGTACACTGCCGCGCCGGCTGGATCGGCGTTTGTAAACCCTTCCTGAATGCGGCGGACCATACTGACAGCCTGTGTGGGGTCGAGCCAGACGTGCGGGTCTACGGCTTCCTCACCGTGCTCTTCCCCGGCTTCGTCGTGTTCTTCTTCCTCATCACCGTGTTCTTCCCCGGCTTCGTCGTGTTCTTCTTCCTCATCACCGTGTTCTTCCCCGGCTTCGTCGTGATCCTCTTCCTCATCATCGTGGCCGTGCTCAATCTCGATATCCTCGGGCAAGTCGGCCGCCTGAATCGCGATGGGGGGATTGTTTTCGATGTTATTCAGCGCGTCGAGCGCCCATGTTTCGAACGATGAGTGGTTGTATATGAAGACATCCGCCCGGGAGAGTGTCAGGAGGTCACCGGGGGTGGGCTCAAAGTCATGGGCATCCACTCCCGGCTTGACCAAGGATTCTACCGATACGCGGTCACCCCCGATCTGTTCTGCGAGCCACGTGATCGGGTAGATGGTGGTAACTACGGCGATAGGTCCGGCCGGCGTATCGGTTACGGTCGGCGAGGGATTGTCAGCCACCGGCGGCTGTGTGGGCGTTGGAGCTGTGTCCGCCCCACAAGCTACGGCGAGGATAGCCAAGGCGGCCAGCGAAAGCAGAGAACCCATGATCCTGCGGTTTGCGGGAGTTGTCTTAAGCATTTTCCGTTCCTGTTCCAGCGCTTGGAGCGCTGCCTCGGCAACATCCGCAAGAGTCAGTCCGGAGAGGGCCGAGCTGCGGAGGTATGCCACCCCAATTGATACTGTGTATCTGAAACATACTCGTATTATACACCCAATGCGTAATGATGCAGCATAGTGAAAGCATTTCGCTGGGCGGCATGCTATTGATACTGTTTATCATATTTCGGGATGTCTAATGGACTTTCACGTAGAGGCATTCCAGCTTCCCTAAGACACCTTCGGGTTAATCAAGGCTTAATGGGCGTTTAGCGGAAAATTAACGCGTCTGCTACAGCCTTGCCTGTTGGCGGGCACGACGTTCGCCCGCCTGTACAGCGCGAACGGCAGTGACATAAGGGGTTCATAGAGGATGTTCTTTCGAATGAGAGCGGGAATTTTCAGGCGGCTATGGCTGGCCGCCGCGATTTTTGGGATGGCGGTCCTGGCATGCGGAGGCGGCAGTGATCCAGATCCCACGGGGGCAGCTGCTTCTGAGTCTGTCCCGGATCTTTCTGGGACGATCGAGATAGACGGTTCCTCGACGGTCTTTCCGATCAGCCAGGCTGTTGCTGAGGAGTTCAGGAAGGTTCACGGGAGGGTGCAGATACCGGTGGGTATTTCCGGGACCGGTGGTGGATTCAAGCGTTTCGTCGTGGGGGAGACCGAAATTTCGAACGCTTCACGTTCGATCAAGGATTCTGAGCGCGAGTTGGCTGCGGAGAACGGTGTCGAGTTCATCCAACTTAGCGTGGCCTTCGACGGCCTCTCGGTGATGGTGAACCCTGACAACGATTTTGCTACGTGCATGACGACTGAGGAGTTGAAGAAGCTTTGGGAACCTGGCAGCACGGTTGACAATTGGAACGAGATACGTGCTGGCTGGCCGGACCGTGAGATCCGGCTGTATGGTCCGGACACTGATTCGGGTACTTTCGACTACTTCACGGACGCTATCAATGGCGAGGAGGATGCGTCTCGTGCGGACTACACGCAGAGTGCGGACGACAACGTTTTGGTGCAGGGGATAGGTGGTGACCGGAATGCTCTTGGCTACTTTGGGTACGCCTACTACGTTGAGAACAGGGACAAGTTGAAGCTGGTCGCGGTTGACAATGGTTCGGGTTGCGTTGCGCCGTCTTCGTCGAGCATCAACGACGGCAGTTACTCTCCGTTGTCCCGCCCTCTGTTCATCTACGTGAACAGGGCATCTCTGGAGCGTCCTGAGATGAAGGCGTTCATCACGTTCTACCTCGAGAACGCGGCGGAGTTGGCTTCGGAGGTGGGTTACGTGGCCTTGCCTCAGAGCGACTATGACGCCGGGCTGGCGGCAATCCAGTAGAGGCGGCACGAAGAAGTTCACCTTTTTCTGCAATCCCCGGCAGGGCGCGGGAACCTGCCGGGGATTCTTTTACACGTAACCGGCCGCCTGTTTCGTCATCATTGGGCTGTGTATAGTTCCTGTCTGGGTCGATGCCATCCGTTTGCGCTTGTGCAATACTCGCGGCTCTGTAGGTCTGAAGTCATCGTCTAGGCCGTGCGTGGTCGCGGCCGGCAGGAGCCATCTTGCAAGCAAAGAGCACAGTATTCAAAGCCGCCCGCGTTGCCAACGCAGAGCTCACGGCCTGGCTGCCGGACCACGCCGTCATCGTGGACTCTGGACGGATATCGGCTGTGGCTCCCTCTTCACAACTTCCCGACGATACGCGGTCGCGGTACGAGGTTTACGAACTTGGGGACGTATCTCTGCTGCCCGGCCTGTGCGACGCGCATTGCCACATGCACTGCTCGGCCGAGCCGAACGCGCAGGAGCAGGCTCTAACCGAGGGAAATGACGTTCTGCTGATGCGCGCGGTGACCGCCATGCGGCGCATCCTGATGAGCGGCACGACGACGGTGCGGGACATCGGCTCCCGAAATGAGGTGTCGTTCGCCGTACTATCGGGCATCGAGTCCGGAGTCATTCCCGGGCCGAGGCTCATCTGCGCCGGCACTCCCATCACTATAACGTCGGGCCACTGCTGGTTCTTTGGTACTGAGGCCGACACCAAGGAGCAGGTGGTTCAGGCGATCCGCCGCCAGGTCAAGCTAGGCGCCCGGGTTATCAAGATGATGGCCACCGGGGGAATGTTCACCCCGACCGCCAATCCGCGTATGCCGCAGTACGACGCGGACACCCTGCGCGCCGCGGTCCGCGAAGCGGAGCGAATGGACGTGCAGATCGTTGCTCACACTCTATCTGCGGAGGGAACTCGCAACTGTGTGGATGCAGGCATCCATCATCTAATACATGCCCGTTGGCTTGATGCCGACCCTGCCAAGAAGCTGGCGTTCGACCCTCGCGTTGCGGAGAGGATGGCGGAGAATGGGCAATGGGTCGATCCAACCATAGGTCATCACCTGCTTGGGGACGAGGCGAGAGCTGCTGTTGAGAATCCCCTTCAGGTGAAACCCTGGTCTATGCAGCAGGTGACGATCACAGAGGAGGAGCACATCGCGACAATCCGGGGTATGCATGATGCGGGCGTGCGCTTTACGGCCGGGCTGGACATGGGTATGCCGTACTCAAGCCATGCCAACTCCGGCGCCAATGCCTGGTCATTCCATGAGTGGTTGGGTTGGGACACGTGGAAGGCGATTCGCGCCAATACGGCGGATACGGCGGCGGCCCTGCGCGTGGGTGACGAGGTGGGGCGCATAGAGCCGGGTAAGGTCGCTGATCTTGCGGTCTTTCGGGGGGATCCTGCGGCGAACATACGGGCCCTGATCAACGCAGTCACCGTGGTGCAAGGCGGCCGAGTGGTGAAGCTGAACGGAGAGTCTCTCCTCTAGCGGCGAGTGGAGTTGATGTCCTCGTTCGTACGGCAGGCCGAGGTTACCGGGTTACTTGACCGGGGTTGGGGTCCAGATTGCAGCTGCCGGCGAAATTAGGAGGAGGATTGGAAGGCGGCAGCCTGTAGTCCAGGGCGGCGGTTCTCGGAGCCGCTCGCGTGGCATACACTTCCGTCCGGCGCGGCGTCAAAGTCTTTGGCCGCTTCTCTCATCCTGCGCTCACGTCTATACAGCCGATGATACGAGCCAATGCCAACACACGATAGACTGTCGGTCTATGCTGCCATAGCAAGGGTCGGAGCGGCGCCTGTCTTCTATGACCCGGACGCAGACAGCGCGGTATCTATCTCACGGGCATGCGCTGCGGGCGGTATGGGTGTACTTGAGTTCACGAATCGCGGCATGGGCGCGCCGAGGGTGTTTGAGTCGCTGCAGAGGATTTTATCGGCCGAGATGCCTGGGGTGATTCTCGGAGCGGGTTCGATACTGGATCCTGGTACGGCGGCCCTTTTCATCAACTCCGGCGCCAGTTTCATTGTCGGGCCGGCGGGTAATCCGGCGGTCGCGCGAATTTGCAACCGGCGCAAGGTAGCTTACATTCCGGGCTGCGGTACGGTGTCCGAGGTATCGACTGCCGAGGAGTGGGGCTGCGAGATAGTCAAGCTGTTTCCGGCAGATTCAAGCGGGGGGCCTGGCTTTATCAGGGACTTGCTGGGTCCGATGCCTTGGTCTTCGATCATGCCTACGGGGGGCATCGGTATCGACCGGGAATCTCTGGATCCCTGGTTCGCCGCCGGGGCCGTAGCAGTGGGTCTTGGGTCGGCGCTGGTCTCTCGGGAGATAGTTGACAGGCGCGATTGGGATGAGTTGAGGCGTCGGTGCAGCGAGACGGTCTCACTGATCGAGGAAATCAGGGGGAAGGGAAAGTCGGATGAATAGCTGGGCGCTTCAAGGCTCTGCTACTGCGGGGCCTGTGAAAGACGCTTGTCCGTATTCTTGTCCACACTGCAGGGCGGTCATCGCCGGGGAACGAGGGGCCTAGATGCCAAGGAAAGTGATCACGTTTGGGGAAGTGATGATGCGCATGTCTGCGCCGCGCAATGAGCGTTTCACTCAGGCGCGCCATTTGGACGTCATCTACGGCGGAGCCGAGTGCAACGTGGCTGTTGCGCTGTCTCACTTTGGGGTGGATGCGGCGTTCGTGTCGGCTTTTCCGGACAACGACCTTGGTCAGGCTGCGATCAATTACATACGACAGTACGGGGTGGACACCTCCCGAGTGATTCGCCGCGGAAGTAGGCTGGGCCTCAACTTCCTGGAGCCCGGGGCTTCGGTCCGCTCATCCAAAGTCATTTACGACCGCGCGGGCAGTTCTTTCTCGGAGTTGAGTCCTGGCGATATCGACTGGGCGTCGGCTCTGAATGGGGCGGACTGGTTCCACTTCACCGGCATTTCCCCGGCTGTTTCAGAATCGGCCCGTGCGGTGTGCGCGGAGGCGGTGTGTGCGGCGAAAGATGCGGGGCTGACGGTGAGTTGCGACCTCAATTACCGTTCCGCCTTGTGGAGTCCGGGCGAGGCCCGTGAGGCTATGCGGCCATTGATGGCTAACGTGGACATGCTGATAGGCGGGCTTGAGGACGCCGACCTGTGTCTGGACGTGAGGGTTGAAAAGGCGCGGTCCAGGGATGGAATGGGGCACGAGGCTTGTGAGGAGGCGATCGCGGGCCTTGTGGAGCAGTTCGGTTTTAGTCGCGTGGGTTTGACGCTCCGCCGGGGTAAGTTCGCCGACTCTAACGACGTTTCGGCCTGCTACATGGACGGCTCGGGGTTTCGTCGGGGTTGCGTGATGGAGCTGCGCGGCATGGTAGACCGGGTGGGCGGTGGGGATGCCTTTGCTGCGGGGATAATCTACGGCAACTTGCTGGGCTGGGACGGTCAGCGCACTGTTGATTTTGCGGTCGCATCCGGAGGGGTCGCTCATACCTTCCATGGGGATTTCGGCCTGGCATCGGCGGCGGAGGTTGAGCAGGCGATTGGCGGCGGCGGCAGAATGCTGAGGTGATGGGGGGCGGGTACGGAGCCGCTGTCCTCAATTTTCGATCCTGAGTGTTTGCAGGAATTCGATCAGGGCTGCTTGTTCGTAGGGTGATAGAGCCTGGAAGGAGCGGCGGGCCGCTTCCGCCTCACCCCCATGTGCGGCAATAGCTTCTGATATCAAGGTGGCCCTGCCGTGGTGCAAGAAGGGCGGCTCCGATGCAAAGCCCCATAGCTTCCTGGTGAGCCACATTTCCGTAGGTACGAGGCGTTCCAGCGGCGGTGACTGCCGTTGCAATTCCTGTGGAAGGGTTTCGTTGTCGAGCAGTGGGCCCATGTCGTGCCGCTTCAGGTCGGAAAACAAAGGAATGACGTAGTTGCCGTCTTTGTCTCGCTTGAGGCCGCTTGTGAATTTTGACAGATCAACCCTCACGAGTTCGGTCACGTCTTCCGGCCTGAGATCGTCTTCGGAGTTCAGGGGGTCGCGCGGGTTGAACGGTCCTGGCTCGGTGAACTCGATGCTGGCGAGGGGTAGCGCGGGCACATGGCAAACGGAGCATCCTACCGAGTGGAACAGTTTTCTTCCGAGCGCCGCCGCTTCTCGTTCTGCCTCTGTTTCGGGCGCAACTTCTACCGGCGCCGGGAGAGTGGCCTGAAAGAGGGTCAGGGCGGTTATGTCTCCCACCGTTAGTTCGTTGACTCGCTGGTCGAAGTCAGGGTCTCGATTTTCGCCGGTGCGATCGTTGGACGTAATTCCATGGTGGTGGAGGGTGGCGTTGTTAGTGAACTCTCGCAGTGAGACCACCGATCCCTTCTGGCTGAAGGGTCTGATGATCAAATCCTCATTGACGCCTTCGACCGCGGATGGATCGATGGATCCGTCCGGCATACAGGTAATTTCACCGAAGCTGACGCCTTTGGTTTCGAGGTTTGCGGTTACTGGCTGGCCTGATTCTCTAGCCTGCCGCATTGCATCGTCTCGTATGGCGTGCAGATCCAGGGTCATTTCCCTCGCCAGCAACTCGACGAACCCTGAGCCGAACATGCCGACCGTTCCGCGTTCATTGCCCACGGTCTTCAAAGTCTGGTTGGGGCCTCCTTCGTCGAGGTCGCCGTCAAAGTCTACGAAGGGGTTGTTTTGTGCCAGGACGAATGTGTTGGAAACGTTGTCGCCGCCTCCGCCAAGCTCGGGCAGGTTGTGGCATCCCATGCAGGAGTTGGCGTCAGGGCCGGAGATGCGGTTGAAGTTGTCCGGCATCATGCGTGCGCGTCGAGCCGAGCCGTCGCCTGTCAATTCGGGCCTGCCTGCTCCGTCCAGCGTGTTGAAGCTCGCCATGAAGATGTCTCGGCCATGCTGGAGGAGTTCCTCAGTGGAGTACTTGCCGGCCTCGACGTCTTCCTGGCTGATGTGCCGCGTTATCGCCGGTTCGTCACCTATGACAGGCGTCGGTGCAGCCTCTCCGCCGCCCTCTGAACACGCGGCCGCAACCGCTACGGCGATCGCGGCCGCTATTGTTCTGAGGAACCACAAGCGGACCATCAGCTGGTTCTCGGCACTCAGGAAAGCGGGCCTACACGTATCGGTTGGTTCTCAAGGCGCGCGCGTTGCATTCAAAGATGATACGTGCGTGATTACGGCGGCGAAATACTGCCGGGAGGAATGGTTGGATGGATCTTGCCTGTTGCCCTCCGGTAATGGGGGGCGCGTGGGCGCTACCAGCCTGCCGCGGTTCCGTCTCGTCTTGGATCTGCGCCGCCCAAGAATGTGCCGAACTCCGTGAACTGAATGCCGTGTCCGCCTCCGACGGCCGAGGTCCACGCTGGGAGGGTTCCAATGACGCGTCCGATGCGGCGGAGTTCGTTCAGAGTCTTTGTGGGCACTCTGTCTTCGTAGAAGACGTCGCCGGTGTCGTATAAGCGGAACCTTGGGGCCTCAATCGCCTCTTGCACGTTCATGCCTGCGTCTGCGTAGTGGTGAATCATTTGCGCGGTGGTGTGCAGGATGCCGTAGCTTCCGGGGGTCCCGATACTGAGTACGATCTTGTCACCGGAGAAGATTTGTGCGGGCGCTACGCAGAAGTCGACGCGCTTGCCCGGGGCTATGAGGTTTGGGCTTTCGCAGTCTGGGTCTATGTCGAACCATTTTCCCATGTTATTCAGGAATACGCCTGTGCCGCCGGGTGCTACGCCGGACCCAAATCCTCCGCCCAAGGTTTGCGTAATGGTAACGACGTTTCCGTCCGCGTCAGCCGTGGCGAAGTGGGTGGTCAATTCGGGCATCGGTACCTTCGGCATGACGGCGAACTCGGGTACCAAGTCGATCTGCGCTCTGGCGAACATCTCTTTTGGGGGGCTGTTGGCGCGGTTCAGGTCTATGCGCGAACGCAGTTCAGCGGCATATTCCGGTGATATGAGCCGTTCTAGCGGGATTTCTGTGTGGTCCGGGTCTCCTGCAAATCGGACCCTGTCTTCGGCTGCTGCCATCACGGCTTCAATCAGCAGGTGCAAGGTTTCCGGCGTTCCGTATTCCAAATGCTCGTAGCCGTCCAGTATGTTGAGGGTTTCGAGTATCTGGAACCCTGCTGAATTGGGTGGGGGGACGCGTACGTTCAGGCCTCGGTAATTGGTGCAGATAGGCTCTCCCCAAGCGGCGCGGTATGATGCCAGGTCGTCTCGGCTGATGATTCCTCCTGCCGCGGCGAGTCCCTCGCAGATACGGTCGCCGAGTTCGCCTCGGTAGAATACTTCTTCGCCTCCGGCTGCTACCCGCGCCAGAGATTCGGCAAGGTCGGGTTGTCTTAGCATCGATCCGGTGGGAGGCGCGTCGCCGTGGCGGACCAAGGCTTCTGAGGACCATCCCACCTGTGCGAAGCGTTCTACAGCGCCCTCGATGACGTGGGCGTTCATAGGAGTGATGGGATAGCCGTTTTCGGCGTAGTCGATGGCCTCCTTGAATAGGCGGCTGAGCGGCAAGGATCCGTATGCGCCGTGCATTGTGATCCAGCCGGACAAGTTTCCGGGCACGAGGGGCGCGAGGGGGCCCATGTCTCGGGTGACGTTGTCGAACATTTGGGGTTGTGCGGTGGAGGCGGCTCGGCCTGAGAAGTCGAGGTAGCGAGTTCGTCCCTCCGAGGCGACGTATACGAGTGCGACGCCGACGCCGCCCATGCCTGACATGTACGGCTCGACGACGTTCAACGCGGCTGCGACTGCGACTGCGGCGTCGATTGCGTTGCCGCGGTCCCGGAGAACGTTCAGGCCGGCGTGCGTAGCCAGTGGGTGTGCTGACGCTACCATTCCCCTGCGTCCTGTTGCGGGGGCTCGGTTAGATCTGCCGTGGGCCGTGTCGCTCGGAAACATCTCGATCATTGCAACTCTCCGGTGGTTTTACGCAGTTCCTGGCGTTGTCCATGCTCGCCGGGCCATAGGGCGGCCAGCGCGTTGCGCGATTGCAGCTTCTGCTCTTTCGAGCCGTAGGCCATCGTGTAGTGTCCGCGGTATCTTGCTTCCTCCAGACGGGATATGAGGGCTGCAAAGTCTATCGTGCCCTCGCCGGGTACGAGGTGTACTTCGTACTCGCCGGTATTGTCTGCCAGTCGTACCTCTCCTATGCGTTCCGCGCCGAATTCGTCGAGGAATCCGTGGATGCCCTCGGGCACGAGGTGTGCGTGGTTGACGGTGAAGGACCAGCCAAGGCGGTTGGGGGGGATGGCGTCGAAGAACTTGTGGAGTTCCTCGACGTTGTGGGCGAGATAGTGCACCTCTGCGCGGTCAGGCTCGAAGTTCAGGTTTTCCAGAAGCAGCCTCGCTCCGGTATCTGCGGCGTACCTGGAGACCCTGGTGAGGCGGTCGATGGATGCCTCTGTGCGGTTGGGCACGTCGGCGGTGAAATGGTATCCGGCATGAACGACGACCCACTCGCATCCCAGTCGGTTCGCCACGTCGATGTTGGCTATCAGGTATTGGTCGACGGCTCTTGCAACGTGCGGTGAGAACTCTGCGACGTTGACGGCGGAGAGGGTGTGCAGTCCCAGGTGGATGTCGTATTTTTGGGCCAGATTGCGGACCGCCCGGATGCGTTCAGTGGGCCATGCGTCGAGGTGATTTGGTCCGGAGTCGGCGTTGAAGTCCAGGTAATAGAACCCGTTTTCTGCAGCCCAGCCTAGTGCGTCTTCAAGCCGCGTGGAACCTGCGTCGAAGCCGATGCGGTCACTGAGATTCATGTGGCAAACGTGCTCGCGCTCTGTGTTTTAGAGGTGGGGTTTCGGGGGCGGTAGTGAAGCTCGCGCCCGGAAGGGTTGAACGGACCGGGGCGCGTATCGTAATTCAAAGATGCCGTAGTGTGTATCGTAATTCCGGCTGAATTACGTCGTAGATGCGGGGCTCTAGACGCGGGCAGAGGGAAAGTGTGCTGGTCAGCGCGTGTTTTTCGAGGAGTTGGCCGTGAGCGCGGATGACTGTGTTGCGTCGCGGCCATCTGTGCTGTCTGACGTGTTTTGTGCGGTGGTCGTACTGGTGTTGAGGCTTGTGCCTGACTCCGTTATGAGCATCTTGCGGTACAGGAGTATGCTTGCGAGGAACGGGGCGAAGTAGTGTACGGCCCGAAACAGCACCGTGGTCGCGACTGCATCTTCGAGCGGTACTCCGAGCAGGCTGTAGACCCCCGCCATAGAGCCTTCCTGAACGCCTAGTCCGCCTGGGATCATGGAGACCATGCCAACGGCTACGCCGACGCCGTATCCTAAAAGAAGAATGCCGGCGCTCATTGGCTGCCCGATGGCGGCGAAACACAGCCACAAAGCGGCCCCCGCGGCCGCGGCTTCGATGACGAGCAGCGCGGCTATCATGGCGGGCAGGGCGGGCCTGCTACATACGCCTCTGGCTCCCTGATCGATGATACGTGCAAAACGGAGCGCTTCAGCGCGGAGGTCATTGCCGGTTGCTCGGAAGAGCATCCGCGTGATTCCGGCGGTTAGCCGGTCTCTCAAGGGTTTGGCGAATAGCGCCGCGGCAATGAACGCTGCACAGGCCAAGAGCAGTATGGTCGCGGCTGCGATCGTGCCGGTCTGAATGCTGCCCAGCCAACCTGCCGAGGCGGCGTAGGCGATTGCCGCCACAAGCACGATAATCGCCAGTATGAAGCTGAGGTAAGAGTGAGCGATCGAGGCGGCGGCAGCGGCTGAGATGGATGCGGACCGCCGCTTGAGGGTCACGATACGGAGGAGCATTCCCGCGGTTCCGCCTCCTATTGCGACGCGACCGAGTAGAGTGGATACACCGCCGAGTTCGCAGAGCAGCCTGAAAGGAGCCCGGATCCTTACGGCGCGAGCGAGAGCGGCGAACCGTACACTTATGGCGGCGTATGTAATCGCGGTCGCCACGAGCGCCAACAACAGAGGCCGCCAATTGGCGTTTCCGATGGCCTGGCGGACGTCCGCCCACGCGCTGAGCATGACGCCCAACCCGGCGACGGCAAGCGCGATCAGTGCGATAGTCATCACCGTGCCTGTATTGAATCTGACGCTCATGAATATCCCCGGAACGGTCAGGTCGGTTGGACGGCAGATTGCGCGTTTGTGGTCTGCATCGGGATTTGAGCAGATATATTGGAGGATGTGATTACAAAATCGACAGGCTGCAGAGTGTTCACGGCAGCTTTGGCTGCGCTGCTCTTGGCTGCTGCATTATGGCAGGCCTCCCGCACAGGCGAGTTGGTCTTGGCTCAAAGTCCGGATTCGTTTCCCAGCCAGGGGATCGTCGATGAGGTGTCGGGTCCTTATCGCATCACCGCTCGCGCCACGGGATCGAAGTCAGTTTCGGGGACACAGCGCGTTATGGTGAACGTTCTGGAAGTTTCGTCCGGAGAGCCGATCACAGACGCCCGCATCGCGGTTTTCGGCACGCCTCCCGATGGAGGCCGCCGTCTGTATAGTCCGGCGCTAAACTCTCCATCTGATCGTCTGACCTACATATCCCAGATATCGCTGAATAAAGACGGGGTATGGACTATCGACGTGGAAGTTGAGGCTGGGGCGGGGGTTGCTGGGGCTGAGGGAATTCTGAAAGTTGAGCCCAGAGTACGCAGCGGGGAAAACGTCCCTTATGGGACTGCCGTGCTGGGGCTGATCATCCTTGCCTTCGCCGCGGGCGTTGCGTGGCTTGTCTTTCAATCCCGCAGGACGAGGAGGGCGCGGGGAATTTCTCAGGGACGCGCCATCGGCGTATCACCGGAGGGCGAGGAAGCGGAACGTTCGTAAAGGGCCGCGGCCAGGCCTGCTACGCGGTCAGCAGCGGGTTCCGGCTCATGGCGAATGGTTGTCCGTCCGGCGCTACCGATCTTGGGATTAGGCCCAGGTGGCTTGGCTCACGCCCCCACGCGCTTAGGGGTGAATCGCTATTGGTATCCTGGGAAAGCTCGAAACCGGCGATTAGTGATGGTACGCCGCCCCAGTATTCCTTGACCCTTAATCGTATGTGCTGGTATTGTCAGTTTGACCTGCCCGGCGAATGCGTTCAAGGAGCGTTTCCAGCGATGGGCGGGTGTAGTTTTACAACTTTTGTCGAGAAAGGAGCCAGATATGGCAGAGCCTGTTCTTCTACAGGACGTGAAGCCCAGTGAAGGTGAGCGGAGCACCATGGGCGATACGGCCCTGTTCATCGCCCATGTGGAGCGCCTCATCATTCGAGTGAAGAGTGCGAAGCTCAGAGATCATGACTCTATGCTCCAGAACCTACAGGCGTGGATTGACCGAGCAATGTCTGGCGCTCTGGACGTCTCCAAGACGGGTGATGAGGTGGTCGAGACACTGACCCAAGGTGTGGATGAGATGATCCACACGCGCACGCTTCTCCGACGAGTGGTGAACCCGCTGGCCGGTATGGCTCTCTTGGGCGGCGCTCTCTGGGCTTTCACCGCCTGGGCGGTACTTGAAAGCACTCTCTTCTTGGGCACTCCTGTGCAGATCGTGCTTGCTGCGGCAATCTTCGGAGTGGCGGGTTCTGCGTTCCGAGTCCTGTTGCGCACGGTGTTGATGCAGAACGAGCACACGGACCGAGGCGCGCTGCTGGTGTATGGGCTTGCCAGGCCTCTGGTTGGCGGCGTGCTGGCCATGGCGGTGTTCGCCACCTTCGGGGCGGGGATCATTTCGCTTCCGATCGTCTCAGACCAGACGACGGAGACGCCGATAGTGTTCCTGTCCGGTCTTGGCGGCGGCGGCGTGTTGGTCGGGCAACTGGCGATGTTCGCCTTTGCGTTTGCGGCGGGTTTCATCGAGGGCTACGTGGTGGGGCCGATGGGCCGGGGCGTGGCTAGAGTAGCGTCTCGCATAGGCGAGGCAGGGAACCGCTAAGAGCAAGGCATCGCGCTGGGCGAAGTTTCGCCCTGGGTAGAGCTGTAATCGTCAACGGACACAGGGCTGGCGCATGGCCGGTTCTGTGTCCGTTGCGCGTATCTGTATTTATTCCGGCCTTGCGGGACAGAAAACGGGGATAGCGTGGGCCTAATACATGACCTGTCAGGTATCGAGTTGGCTAATTCCTACTGAGCGACGCGGCATTCTCGGACCTTGATGGCAGAGCCGCGTTTTAGGCGTTCGCCGGCTTATTCGGAGGCGCGCATGACGCTGTGTATGGCGGTGCGGTAGACCGTGGCGACGAGGATGGCCAGTACCACGGCGAACACTATGAAGAACAGCCCAAAGGTGACTGCAAACCCACTCCAGTCGACTTCCAGCAGCATGGGGGGCGTTATTTGCCCGGTGACTGAGGTGTTTGCCAGATAGGGCATGACGATTGCTCCGGTGCGCAGTCCCAGGAAGACTCCGAAGCCGACGGCCGTGGCGATGATGAGCAGTTGCTCTGTGAGTACTAGGCTTGCGAGTTGTCGCATGGACATGCCCACGGAGCGCAGGGTTGCGAACTCGCCGCGCCGGGCTTCGAACGATATTCTCGAGTGGACTGTGAATCCGAGGGCGGCCACTATGAGCACTGTGATGAAGGCGAGGCCCAGCAGCGCTTTCCATCCGGCGGATACCAGCGGGTCTATAGCGGCACGCTGTAGTACGTCCACACGATCGATCACCTCTCTGTATCGTCCCCCATTGGAGTTCAGGGTGGCTGCCAGCCGGTCGTGGTCGATCGGCCCGGCGACACTGGCCCAGTACTCGTTTGGGCTGCGTTCGGCGTATGGGCTTGCCGTGTTTACCCGGCGATGCAGCGCGTTGACGTCGACGATCAGGAAGGGGTCGTCCTGTGGGTCCATCGTGGGGAAGTAGTCGATTGTCTCGACGACTTGTACGTCGAAAGCGGTGGACTGCGTGGAAGCGGCCAGTGTGTCGCCTATTTCAGCGCCGTATGAGTCCATGAAGGACTGTGTAGCGAGCGCGGGCATGGGGTCTGCGAGGCTTGAGGCGGAGAACCCTCTCGCCTCTCCGCGTACACCCTCGGTCCAGCGGAACCTGCCGATGCCGGGGAGGGGGTTTCCGCTACTGTCGAGCGCCTGAGTGAAGGCGTCTCCCAAGGACCTGCGACCGGGCCTGAGTTCATGCCAGCCCTTTACCGACTGGAAATCTTCGAGGACTGTTTGCTGCTCTGCCAGCCTCGTATGGGCTGAGATGTCGTCAATCAGGAACTGTCCGGGTTGGAGTTCGTCGAAGGACCATATGCCGATGTAGTGCAGGTATATGGGTGGTTTTGGGTGGAGGGCGCGCCGGCCTGTTGGGTTGACGTTAGCGCCGATGCGGCACCATCCGCCGCCGGAGTCGTTGTTCCCCTGGTCGCAGCGGAAGCCTGGGAGATCCGATTGTGGGGTCAGACTGCCCAGGTTCACTGAGAAGTAGCGACTGTTCGCGTCGCTCATTCGCGCGAACACGTTTACATCGGGCCTTGGCGTGGTGGGCCGTACTGCCAGGCTGATACGTTCGGTTCCGTCCGGCAGCCTCAGAGGCGGCGGATCGTCTAGTTTGATTTTTGAGATCGAGTCGTGCAGGTTTCCGGCCATGAAGTCGTCCCGTTCGTATGCCACGGCGGCAAAGTTTTCGACGTCAACGGCCAGCAGGTTGAAGGTGTCGAAGTTGAGTCCGCCGGCCGGGAAGCTGCGCAGTCGGTTTACCGTAGCTACCGTTTCCACACTGTCCACGCCGGCGATCAGTTCCTTCATCGAGTAGCTCTGTCCTCCTGTCGGCATTGTGAACGAGGTGACTCGCACGTCGGCGCCGGACTCGTACAGGGCTCCGTCCTGTGCGCTGCGTTCGAGTGTGGCTGCAAAGGTGGCTGCAAAGACGCCGAGTCCTGCTCCTAGAATGATCAACAGGCCCAGTTGCATGTAGTGGGCGGGATTTCTGGACATCTGCCATATGCCCAGCACGATCGCGAGCGGGGTGAGCCCACTCGCGTAGCGGCTTGCCAGCAACCTTCCCATCACGTCGAGTATCAGGGGAAACACTCGCAGTATGACCAGGGCTGCGGCGACCAAGAAGACTGCGGGCGCCGCCAATATCAGCTGGTTCACGGCTGTCTCTCCTAGCAGCCTGGTGGCTACGAAGGACCCTTGTTTGGTGAGTTGCCAAAAGAGGAAGAGGACTATGCCTAGGAATCCGAGGTCCAGGTAGTAGCGTTGAGCGACGGCCAATCGGTTGGGCCTTGTTCTTGATCGGCGTTCTCTGAGCAATCCGATGCGTGAGGCTCGTATGGCCGGGATCATGAGGGCGAGCAGGGTCAGGCCGGAGCCGAGGGCTGCCAATCTGTAGACCTCGCCGGTGAGACGGACGGGTAAAGCTGCGCCGCCGTTCAGGTCTGCGAGTCCCGGCACTATGCCGGTAAGGCTTACTGCGCCAAGCGCGAGGAATGGGCATACCGCGAGCGCGCCGGCGGAGAGCAGCGCCGCCTCTACCACGAATACTGCGAGTATCTGTACCGAGGTGGCGCCCCGGGATCTGAGCATGGCGATCTCGGGTTTTTGTGCGTCGACCAGCATCGACCCAAGCGTGACCACGTAGTAGAGGGCTATGAGGACGATGAGTATCAGGACTATGAACATCGGCAGGCGGTTGAAGAAGAGTTCAATCTCGAATCGTTCGAGTGCGTCGGGCAACTGGCTTCTGAACCTGAATCCATTGACGTTTGCGCTGAGCTGTCCTACCAGATGGTCTATAGCTCCTCGGATGCGAGGGGTATCGGTGGGGTGGATGCTGGATGCGTTGACGTTGAGCAGCCATGCATATTCGGCGCCCATGAAGGGGAAGTAGGCTGCCAGCGCGCCCCTTAGCGTCTCCTCTGGCACGACGACGTCTGCGAACTCCAGCGTGGTTCCCCGATAGTTAAATGATTCCCTCCATATGCGCCATACCGGGTCATCCTGATCGGATCGCCGGTAGATTCCGGTTATGACGGCTTCTACGCTGCTGTGTTCTTCATCCCAAAAGGGCCTGGCGGCCAAGACGGAGCCCACGCTGAGGTCGAAGAGGGCGGCCGTCTCGGCGGAGACTAGTCCTTCGATCATCAGGGTTTGGTCTCCGGCTGGGAGTTCTACGACTGGTTTTGGGGGCCTTCCTTGCAGGATGGTTATGCGTTGGTCTTGTTCGGGAACTGTGAGGAACGATATTCGGCGGCAGTCGCACTCGATCATTTGCGCTGGTCCGCCGTCGTCCTGCGATAGGTTTGGTCTATGTACGCATGGGCACTCGTTGGCCGGGGCCATCGGCGGGGGCTGCTCGGCGAAGAAGAAGGTCCACGATCTTAGGGCGAGGTTCTTGCCGTGCAGATGTCTGGCTAGCGGGCGGACGACCCTGTTATCGATAACGTTGGTGATGGAGCCGTGGGAGCCGTCGTCGATTGGCCTGATGGATGCATCTACGAGGACGTCTAACTGTGTATCGGGATAGTCGTTCAACACTCTCTGCAGTCCAAGTTCGCGCAAGCTGTCGAAGTAGACGCTTGAGGTGGCCATGATGGTCACTGCCAGCATTACGCCGACGACTACGGCAATCAGGAGCTTCCAGTGAGCTATGGCGCGCTTCAGGATCAGTTGTAGAGAAGTTGCGAGCACTGTCCGTTCAGCCTCTCGCGCTTGTAAGTTCATGCACCGGCAGTTTGGGATAAGCGCGGCGCAGGGTGACGATAGCCGCTGCGGTTATGAGCGCGACCGCGGTTATAACGAGTATGGCGGGTATCCAGTTTGTTTCTAGCACGAATGGGGGTACAAGTTCACCGCCTGCCTGGGTGTGGGCAATGCTGGAGACAGTGATTCTGCTTACTGCGACGCCTGCGGCCACTCCGAGCGCGGCTCCCATGAGGGCAACAAGGGCGTGTTCTATGAGTGTTAGCAGCAAGAATGATCGTCGGGTGAAACCGAGGGCGAGTATGAATGCGGACTCGTTGCGGGTTCGGCCCTCGTGCGCCGTTATGTAGGTCAGGTATCCGAGTCCAACGGCGGCCAGGGCTATTGCTATTGTGATGAACCCCATGCCTCGCCAGCCAGCCACGACCAGAGGGTCGATCAAAGATCTTTCCAGCAGTCGGTTACGGTTCTGGATGTTGGCAATACCGAACACTTGCCTTGCGGCCGCTTCGGCTTCCTCTTCGCGCCCCGGCACTGCGGAGACGAGAGCCTCGTTGGGTTGGAAAGGTTCGGGTATTCGAATTGAAAGGAAGTCTTGCAGAGCGTTGATATCGGCTATCAGATAGGGCAACGTGCGGGGATGTATGGTTGGGAACATATCGACTGTGCCCACTACTTTCACTGGTGCAAGCTGCCCGTTTATCTCGACGACGAAGGGCTCATCTTCAGGCGTCTGCGTGCGTGCGTCGAATCCTCTAGAGGCAATCACGGGGATAGGGCCCTCGCTTGTGGAGCGATAGATGCCTCGGATGCCTGCGTTTATGCCTCTGCCCAGGCTCACCTTGGCAACTTTGCTTCCTTTGAAAGGGCCGATCGATCGGCCTGCTTCGTCTTCCGGGACCAGGGAGAAGTGGGTGTCGAAGCCCTCGGAAGTGGGGAGCCCGGTCCAGAATTCCTCAAGTTCAAAGTCGAGCAGCGACTGTTCAGAACCGCCGCTCTGAATGGCTACCAAGTCGTCCAGCAGCATGGTGAACGGGACTCCGGAATCCGGCCCTGCGGGCTCGAAGACCTGTATGGAGACGAGTTCTATGGGTTCTGGCAGGGATCCCATACTCGCCGTCATGCGCGTCCATTCGCCCTCGAGTTGACCAAAAGTGACGGTGTCCATTGCTCCGTTGGCGCCTCGCATGGCGATCCATAGGAAGGTGTTTTCGACCTTGGGGGTCGCCTTTGCCCAAATCGCCAGGCTTCGCGTGCCTGTGGGCAGTTGAATAGTTTGTGGTGAAATCTCGACGTGGATTCGGTCCAGCATCGCTGGCAGGGTCAACTCTGCGAAGTCTTCCCGGAACCAGGACACCGCCGAAAACTCTTCCGGGTCTACTGCTACCAGCGCGTATGCAGCGCCCGATCCGGTGGTGCCTATCCGGCCGTCAGTGCGGTATACGGGTGTTGCCTCCAGGACGGCATCATGTGATTCGAGGAGCGCCACGTTGTATGCGTTTGCCGGGTAGTTCGAGTTGCCTGGAGTGATGCGCAGGTCGGCGGCAGTGGCGAACGAGATGCGCTCCCGGTTCGATCGTTCGAGGGTGGATGCTATTGCGCCGGACATAACTCCGAGGCCAGTTGCGAGCACGATCAAAATGACGGGCCACGTGTACCAGTATGGGCTGCGGCCAAGCCTCCAGAAGCCAAGAGCCAGCCCGGCTCTGGCGGTTCTGCCTGCGAGCCATCCGGCTCCCTTTGCGGCCGCGGGGAATATGCGCATGAAGATGAGGGCTGCGGCGACGAGGAATATGGCAGGAAAGAAGAGTAGGGTCATGTCTGCGCTGCGCTGGTCGAGGTCTCCGGCCACAACCGATCCTCTGGACCTTAATTCCCACCACACGAGAGCGCCTAGGGCCAGTACCAGCACGTCTATAAAATAGCGTTGGAACAGGGGGGGGCTATCCGGCCTCGCCTCCCCGGTAAGTATGCCTTCTACGACTCGGCGTCTGGCTTCGGTAAGTACGGGGGCCAGGAGGATGATGAAGATGGTTATGCCTGCGCCTAGCGCCCAAAGCCAGGATACCCAGGTGAATTCCACGGGCAGCGTTCCACCGCCGCTCGTATTTCGATACACCGGTAGTCGTCCGATCTGGGACACCGTGAGCATCGCCAGCAGGGGGGCTATGGCTACAGGTATACCGACGAGCAGGGCTGATTCGATGGACTGGATCGAGACGATTTGCCAGTAGTTTAGTCCTCGGCTTCGCAGCATCAGCGTTTCAGCGGATCTTCTCTTTGCGAGCAGTCCTCCGACGAGTAGGAGGTAGTAAGCGACCGTCGCCATGGACAGAGCGGCGAGCAGGAACATGGGTATACGCGCGAACAAAAGTCGGCGGCTGAGGTCGATGAAGGAATTGTCAAGCGCAGTAATCAGACTTGAACGTACGACGTCTGCTTCGATCTGGGACTCGAACGCGTCGGTCATGCTTACGATCTGCCCTGTCTCCATCCGTCCCAGGGTTTCATGGTCTACGTATAGGAACCACGAGTAGCTCGCGGGCAGTCCGCCGTGGCTGGGGCCTACACCTTCGATGATGGATTCGCCGGCAGTAAAAAGCGGCAGGGGCGGGAGGCGGTCCTGTACGCTCGCGACGGGTGCGATGATGGGAACGGCCAAGTCTAGCCAGTAGTCGTTCTGAGGGTCGGTTATCTCGAAAGCGCCGGTGATGCGGGCCCTGACCTGCCCGGTCTTGGCTTCCTCGGCCAGGTTGGTCAGCAGGTCGCCTACCTCTACTCCGAGGATAGACGCGCGTGGTGCGTAGACCGCGACTTCTATGAGAGGGATCCCGCGCTCGAATGCCACGTTTGGGCTTGGGGGCCGTCCTTCGACATAGGTAACGCGCCGCTCAAGTCCGCTTATGAGATGGAAGTGGCTCCTGGAGTCTTGCGCTCCTGCTCTTACGGGCCGTCCATCGTAGTTCCAGAGATATGATCGTGATTTGACGAACCTGGTTTTTCCAGTAACGATCTGTGCGGCGTGGTTGTCCCGTGCGGCGTCTATGAGTGTGTCGGATTCTTCGTATGCTGCTCGTTCAAGGGGTAGCCAACTGGTGTTTACGTGCAACGCGGTTCTCGACTGCCCCAGTACCGCGAGTCGGTGCTGGACTCCGACCTTTTCGAGGGAGCGCAGATAGACGGGCGCAGCCGCTATGACCACTGCGGCGATAACGGTGGCTACCGTTGCGCCCGCCAGCAACCGTCTGTCAGTTCGCGCTCTTCTGAGAACGTAACGGGGCAGGTTCACCTGATTAGTCTCTTCAAGGTTTCCGTCCGGTATTGACCTATACTTGGTTCGGTTCTGCAGATCGTGAAAGATCCATCCTGCTCATCAGAATACGTACAGTATCCTTTTTTGGCTGTCGTTACCCGGTTTGTCTGATGAAATAATTTCTCTTTGATCTTGACCCGGCCCAAGTCTGCAATTCTTGTCATAGCCGCTGCAGCGGTCTTAGCAGCGTGTGCGCCTGCCGCGCCGTTGCAAACCGCTACGCCGCGCGCTCTACCGACGGCCTCGCCCAACGTGGACCTTCCTGAGGTTTCCACGGCTGTGGCTATTATGCCCACTCCAACGGCTGAAGTTCCGCCAGATACTCGCTCGCCTATTCCGGTTGAGGCGAAGCGCTCCGGAGAGGAGCTCAGCGTTCCTGACATCGTGGACATCATCAGTCCGTCCGTAGTTCAGATCGCGGTGACCTTGGGCGATAGCTCGCGTCCGGGCGTGGGAACGGGCATCGTCTTCGATGACGCGGGCCACGTACTGACTAATTTCCACGTTGTGGGTAGTGCGCAGGTGATAAAGGTTTCACTGTGGAATGGAGAGGTGAGGACGGGCCATCTGTTCCGGGAAGACCCGCTGAATGACCTCGCGGTGATAAAGATCGACGAGGGTTCCCTCGTGCCTGCTCAGTTCGGCAATTCTGATGAATTGCGGGTGGGGGAAGAGGTGATCGCGGTGGGTCATGCGCTTGGTCTCGAGGGGGGGCCTACAGTGAGCAAGGGCGTGGTTAGCGCACTCGACAGAGCGATCGTCAGTTCCTCCGGGATACAGCTTAGCGGGCTAATTCAGACCGACGCCGCGATCAATGACGGTAACAGCGGCGGGCCGCTGGTGAATACGCGCGGTGAAGTGGTCGGTATGAACTCCTCCAAGATGAGTGCCGGTGAGGGTGTGGGATTTGCTTTGAACATCAACCTGACTCGTACTACGGCTGGGAGACTGATAGCGCTAGGTCCGCTTCCTCCGCCGGGCTATCTCGGAGCGTTCGGGTTGGACGTCAGACCGGCGCTGGCGGCCGCGTTAGGGCTGCCGTCGTCCGGGGGCTTCGTCGTCACGCAGATCGATCCGAATTCGCCAGCTGCGGATGCAGGTATAGAAATGGATGACATCATCGTGGAAGTGGATGGAATGGTGATCCGGGGCGGGGCTGACCTGAATAATTTCCTACGCAATCACACCGCCGGCGAGGATGTAAGCGTCACGGTGCTCCGGGGCAGTTATCTGTATGGTTTCACTGTCCACGGGTTGGAGGTGACTTTAAGCGAGTCTCCCTAAAGTTGTGTTTGGGTGATGCTCATTCTCTCCGTAGAGGGGATGCCCGCGCTTGCATGGGTCTCTGTCGAGATCCGTTGCAGGCCTGACGGCCTCGCCTTCATGGTTCCCTCATTCATAGAAACCTGCTGACAGCGGCGAGGTCGATCGGGGCGGGGATATGTCACCATGGCCGTTTTACCCTGCCCGATCTTTCTTGAAATTGGCGTACAAACTTTGCTTGGAGTAAGCATTTCTCCGACCGCGCGGGCTTATGGGGGTGTTCTGTGAAGGGTAAGCCTCGTACGTGGGTTAACAGGCGTAACAGGAAGATACGCCGGGAGCGATTGGATGCTCTACGGCGTGTTGGCTTGGCGACTTCGGGGTCCCCACTCGCTGGGGAATCTACCCTGTGCATCGCCTACATGTGCCCTTGGGCTCACGCCTGCGGGTCTGCGACTCCGAGGCCGGCGCTTGTGAGCCAACGTAGGTGCCATCGCTGGTATCCGGTGGAGTTGCGCCCTCGTTCCGGGCTCACTGCTCATGCGCTGGATCTGCTGGCACACCGCCGGCAGGAAGGCGCATCGTTGGGCTCTGTGACGACCTCGCTGCTCGACGAGTTCCGTCCGTCCGGCCCGAGCGCGAGCCTTGGTCGGAGGAGGCCGCCCTTGCCGATATTCAAAGGAGCGGTGCAAGGGCGCGGCGTTTCTTCGTAGAGTTCTCCAACGTTTCCGGCGCTACCGGTCGAACACCGTCTGAGTCCGGTGAAACAGGCCGTTATTCGATGCTCTCAGGGCCGCAGGTTGGATACCGTGGGGGTGTGCTTCAAGGTGAGGAACACGGCTGCGGCTCCGAGCATGAGCGCGCCCCCAACTATCAGTACGAGTTCGTATGAGCCGGTCCTGTCGAACACCCAGCCCGTAAGGACCGGGGTGACGAGAAGGGCTGCATTGTACATCGGCGCGAGCAGGCCTCGAATTGTGGCGAAGCGCCTTCGGCCGAACATGTCGCCGACCAGCGCCCAGTTGAGGGCGCTTCCCGCCTCGGTGCCTGCGAACAGCAACAGCGCCCCAAAGACGGGCCAAGTTCCCTGGACGAGATTCAGCAGGAACAGGCTCAACGCCGATGATACGTACATCATCGCCAGAACAACTTGGCGGGAAGTGCGGTCGCTTAGCCAGCCTGCGAAGAGGATGAGCGGCACGGCAGTTAGGGCCAGCAGACCGATCAAGTTCGCTGCGGTCTGCTGCTCTTCTCCCTTCCATACCAAGATGGCGATGAGGTGTACGAAGATGGCTCCGTGTACGGACATTCTGAGCACAGTGCCGGCAGCCAGTACCCAGAAGGCCCGGCTCCTTACCGCTTCTCTTACACCCCAATCTTGCTCCTCCTCTGAGCTCACAGTGGTTCTTGCGTCAAGCGACCTCGTCCAGGCAGGCGGGTCGCCGTCGGGTCTTAGGCCGACGCTTTCAGGGGACTTCCTGAAGACCAGCGCGAGGGGGGCTATGAACGCTATCATCAGTAGCCCTATCCACATAGAGGCTCTCTCCCAGCCGTAGTTGAGTATGACGATAGACAGGAGCGGGACTAACCCTGCCGAGCCTAGCCGGAAGGCGGCGCTGTTGACGGCCAAGGCTATGCCTCTTCTGCGCACGAACCACATATTGAGTGCCGCGGTGGTGGCCTGCATGAAGCTGGTGGACGCTCCTACCGAGATCACCAGCAGGTAAACCAGGAGGAAAGCCAGGTAGGTCGAGGTGCGTGAGAGGGCTATGTAGCCGACGCCCACGATGATGGTTCCTATGATCATCAGCGGACGCACTCCGAAGCGGTCGATGAGCCATCCTGTTATTGGCCCCATGATTCCGCCTTCCGCTCTCGATAGAGCGAAGGGCAGAGCAGTTGCGGCGTGCGACAGGCCGAGGCTATGGGCGATGGGCAGGAAGAAGACGGTGAAGCCCTGCCAGTGGATGCTTCCCCCCAGGCCGTTAGTCAGTGCGGATGCGGCGAGAATCCACCAACCGTAGAAGATTGGGCGGCCCCGTCCTGGTATTTGCCTCGTCCTGCCGGCGCCGGGTTGTGTTCGTTCGGGTATGTCAGGCAAGTTTCTCTCAGCCGGGGCATTTGCCGTCGGTAGCGAGCCTAGCCGCGCTGTAGAATCATGCCACCGTTACATAAGAAGATCGAGGAGGTCGACATGCCCATCAGGGTTGGCAGCGGAGAATACACCTACGATCTGGTGGAGGGCTGGGCTAAGTTGCCCGAGGGCTGGAAGTTTACCCAAGTGGCGGCGGTGGCCGTAGACGAAGACGACAACGTGTATGCCTTCAACCGCTCAGAGCATCCGGTTATCGTGTTCGACAGGGCCGGCAACTTCGTTCGATCATGGGGCGAGGGTCACTTTACCAGCGCGCACGGCCTTTGCTTTGCCAATGACGGTACGCTGTGGCTGGCTGATAACGTCGACCATACGGTCAAGCGGTTTACACGCACCGGGGAGCACGTTAAAACGCTGGGAACGCTGGGTGTCCCGGCGGCTGAAGGCGAGCCATTCAACAAGCCTACGGACGTGGCGGTAGCGTCCAACGGCGATCTGTACGTGTCCGACGGTTATGGGAACACTCGCATTCACGTGTTTGACGATAGCGGCGCGTACAAGTTCTCGTGGGGCCAGACGGAAGGGTTGCCCGGCGTGTGGGACGGGGACTTCAATCTGCCTCACAACATCTGGATTCACAAGGACGCGGTGTACGTAGCTGACAGGGAGAACCAGCGAATCCAAGTGTTCGACCTGGAGGGCAGTCACCTGGATACCTGGCCGGACTTCATACAACCCACGGATATTTACGTGGACTCGAATGACATCGCTTACGTGGGCGAGTTGCGCAACCGCATGTCGATCTGTGATCTGAGTGGACGCGTGATCACCCGGTGGGGCAGGTTTCCCACGGCTGACCCCGGTATGTTCTACGCCCCGCACGGTGTATGGGTCGATTCCCATGGCGATCTGTACGTGGGGGAGGTCCTCGAGGGCCAGCGCCTGCAGAAATTCCGGCGGGTAAGATAGAAGCAGGCTGGGGCCGCGGGTTGATCTGACTCACTCAGACAATGGCCGTATGCCCAACACACTCCGCCAGGGCGATAACACTCGACGAAGCTTCGGATCGGTGAGCTAGTCGCAAGTTGCATTCTTCAGGTTGACGCGGGCGCTTACTTGCGAATCTATCCACGGTTCACCGGTTTGACCGGCAGAGGAAAGAGGTGGTGGCGCAGGCCACTGTATCTTTCTCTGATCGCGACCGGCGTAGCTATCGTTGGCCTGATTGCTCTACCCTTCGTGTGGGATGCCACTCGTTCCAGCTATGAGCCGACGTATTCTGCGGATGGAATAAGGGAGTTGGTGATCGATCATTATCGGTCACAAGCGCCGATGACTTCGATGCCCATATTCGACGGCCACGAGAGCGCCGTGGAAGAGGCGGGGGGAGTCATCGTCGGGAGTGCGCGCCCATTCATCCGCCTCGGCCGTCTGCTTCGCTACGGGGTGGAGGTGCGGTGGCCCGTGGGCTTCACGTGCTATGACCGCATGATGTTGATGACCGATGGTTTTCCGGACTTTGAAATCGAGTGGCGGCCCATCGTGGAGAACGACCTGGTAATACGCGAGAGCAGCTGGCACGTGCGTATAACGGGCGGTCAGCAACCGATCTGGGAGACTCACCGCTACGCTGGGCAGACCGATTGGGAGGGCATGCAAAGGATTCCTTACCGATCGCACATATACCTGGATGAGGTGTGGGTGCACGACTTCAACGGGGAGATATTCGAGGCTAACTGCGCCGGGCCTTTGCTGCGAGAATGAGATGGCGGGAACGTTAGCGCTTGTTGGCAGCGGTGAGTACTTGCCGACTATGGCGCGGGTCGATAGGTGGCTGCTGGGCCGGGTTGCGGGAGAGCCGCGAGTGGCTTTGGTGCCGACCGCTTCCGGGAATCAAGGGCTTCGCCGTGTCCATTATTGGCTTGATCTTGGTGTGGAGCACTTCAGTCGGCTAGGCGCGCAGGTTGAACCGCTGGACGCGCCGGACCGCCGCGCCATGTTGGACGAACGGGTGGCGGAGCATATAGCGGGGTGCAACTTCGTCTATTTATCCGGCGGCAGACCTGACTACCTGCACGCCTGCCTCGAGGGTACGCCCGTGTGGGCGGCGATTCGCGGCGTGCTGGATGCGGGGGGCGTGGTCGCGGGGTGCAGCGCAGGCGCGATGATCTGGGGAGAGAAGTTCCCCGGGTATCCGAGGCGGGTCTGGCCTTGGCATACAGGTTTCTGTGAAATACCCGGGGCCTTTGTCCTGCCTCACTATGACGAGGTTCCCGGCTGGCTTGCCCGTCTGGTGCGCGCCTCCCGTTTGAACAGGATGACGTTGCTGGGGATCGAGCGGGATACCGCGCTGGTTCGGCGCCAAGGTCGGTTCGAGGTGAGAGGCGGCGGGCGCGTGGAAGTGCGCGGACGGAGCGGCGCCCTTTCATATCGAGAGGGTCAGACGGTTACGTGGGACTGAATTTAATCGGTCCGTATCAAGTCTTTTCTTACTTGGATATGGTCAGAATGCTTTCTCGCAAAGGGACCTTGTGGCGTTGGGAATTATTTCCCCACTTGCGTCCCCTCGTCCGAAGTTTCTCCACTTGGTATCCCGAGAACCCCACTGCAATTGCCAGTTTGCCAACTAGTTCTTCAGTCGGCACGTGAATTCCATACGGGGCCGAATCACCAAGGACGAGTACGAATTTGGCTCCGGGCTTGAGAGTGTTCCGTGCGCTTGTCAGCACTTTGAGCATGTCCTCGAAGTATCCCGCGACCACGTAATCATAAGTTTTCTTGCCTGGTTTCATTGATCTCATCCTTGCCAATTCATGGATGATCTTCGATAATTCTTCGTGTATCTGTCTGTCTGCTTGCCGAATTCCGGGACATGCTCGGGTACCATTCATGGATGCAATTTTCACCTGGGTTGTGGCTGCCATTAACAGGCGCTCTCGTACTTCTTGGGATATTTGCGCCCATGAATCGTATATACCCCAAAAATATGTTTCAAGCCGGGTTCGATCTGCGTAATCGTAGTTATTGAGATATGGCGGAGACGTCACAATAAGGTCAAGAGATTCTTCGTCAACGTAGGAATCGAATTCCCTGGCATCTCCCAGTATTACTCTATGCTGCGAGGCGGGAATGTTTGCCCGGCGGAGTTGTTGGAGGTCTCCGATCATTGTGTCACACTTGGCTTGAAACTCTGCTAACGCATCTCGCGTTACTTTCCGCGCGTGGTACTTGCCGGGGGCGATGTATGGCCAGCCTGCGCCTGCGGTCGTTACGATTCGCAGCGTTGCAGTTAATGCGAGCTTTAGAAAATCGCGCGTATTGGCTTCAGTGTTCAATTCCATAATAGTTTGGCGCAATGCCGCTAGGGCCTTTAGATTTTCATCTGTAAAGCACTTGTAGACAAGGGGCGGCCAGATGTCTGACCATTCGACTCTCTGAGCCAGAGCTTTTGCCCGTTCTACCGTTTCGGCAATTGTAGTGGACAGCTTTATCAGGTCGTGATCGAAAAAGATCTTGGTTGTGGCTACCCAGTGGACGAAGCTATGGGCTTCTACTCCTACGGAGTTGACTCCCAGCGTCTTTGCTGTAACTGAGGTCGTTCCCGTGCCCAGGAATGGATCACCAACGGTCGCCCCTTTTGTCAGGCCATGCTCGTCTAATTTGGCCTCTACAAATTTGTATGAATAGCCTGCCGGATACGTGAACCATCGATGAATTGGTGCGCGCAGACTGTCCCGGAAGGAACCGTATTCGCTCCGTGCGGCGACAATCATTTCAATCGTTTCATGTGTAACGTGCACGGCGCAGGCTGGCAACGCCGGTTTGCGGTAGTGCTGGAACCGACTATACTAAACATTTGTTCTATGTGGCAAGTATCCGTGTCTCTCGGTTCTCAGACGAGCGCATCAAGGGTCAAGCGGTCATGTGGCGTGGAGCGGAAGTTGCCTTGGCCTGTACCGCCTGGCTGGTTGCACGGGGTAATATCTTTCTCTAGGTTGACCTCGAATCTCCGGCGAGAGGAGCTTTTTGCATGTTGATAGCAGGCGCAGGGCGGACCGACATTACGCCCCCCGTGGGCATAGCGCACGCCGGTTGGGGAGCTGCCGCGCACGAGTGCGCCGAGGGCGTGGACATGCCGTTCTACTGTACTGCCCTCTACTTGGCTGGCGATGAGACGCAGGCGCTGATAATCGACCTGGATATCACGGGAGTCGTAGAGCCGCTAGACAGCCGCATCAGGCAGGCGGTATCCGATGCGACGGCGGTACCGGTGGACCACATTCGCATTTCGTCCACTCACACACATTCGGCACCGGTGTTTGGCGGTCCATGGCTGGTCAAGGGTGTTGAACTTCTGGAGCAGTACCACGATGGATTGCCGGAAAAGGCAGCCTCGGCCGCGGCGGCCGCGCGGGACAATGCCAAGCCCGTTGTCACAGGCGCGGCGACCGGCGCTTGCGGCATCAACGTCAACCGTCGGCCGGCTGACTCTTCGGGGAGGTTGTTTACCGGCCGCAACTGGGACGGATACGTTGACCCTGAGGTTCTGGTCATTGGATTCGACGATGTTTCCGGCAAGCCGATAGCGACTATTTTGCAATACGCTTGCCACCCTACGGCGCTGGGCCCTGCGAACCGTCTTCTTTCGCCCGACTACCCCGGCCATGCGCGCCGGACGGTTGAGAACAATATCGATGGGCTGTGCATCTTTCTGCAAGGCTCTGCCGGAAACCAGGGACCGGTGCACGGGTTTGTGGGCGACGTGGAGGTTGCGCGCAGGCAGGGCAAGATGTTGGGATTGGAGGCGGCGTCGGTGCGTATGAAGATCGACCCTGTGCCAAGAGAGGAACGCCTTGTGGAAATTGTGCCGTCGGGCGCGGACCTTGGCATGTACGAGGATGTCCCGGTCGGCAAAGTGGACGACTCGCTGAGAGTGGTCAATCGTTACGTCGACCTGCCCACCGGAGACTTTCCAACGGAGGAAGAAGCCCGGTGTGTATTGGAAGAGAAGCTACGCGATCTGAGTGTTGCCAGGCAGGGCGGTGACGAATCGTCGATAAAGGCTGCGGTCATGTCTGCCAAGCGGGCCAGCTTCACGGTGACTAACGCGCGCGCTGCTGCCAAGGGTTGGCTGAGGTTGTGGGTGCAGGCGATGCGCGTTGGCGGTACGATCCTGATTGGGCTGCCGGTGGAGCCTTTTGCTGAGTTCGCGGGTGAGATGAAACGTCTGTCTCCCGCGCTGCTCACCGGGTTTGCGGGGTACAGCAACGGCCTGTACGGGTACATGCCGACGGCGGCGGCTTACGAGGAGGGCGGTTATGAGGTTGGCAATACGCCTCTACGCGCCGGGGCCGGTGAAGAGGCGTTGAGGGCGTGTGTGGACGCGGCCCATGAGGTGTGGGAGGGTGAATGACGTCAACCTCGTGGCGCGCCTCTCTTCAAGAGCGTGGAGATGATGGGTCTCTCACCACGTCCGCCGTGTCGCGGGAGTATTAGTTGGCGTGCGCTACTCTTGTGCCCAGTCTGCGAAGTATCGCTTTAGTCGCGGGTAGAGTTGGCGGTAACGCTTATATGCTTGTTCATATGCGTGCGCGGATTTTGGCCTAGGCTCAATACGGTCGAGCGGGCGGATCCACGCCCGACATGCCTCTTCAACGGATCCGAATTGGTTAACTCCTACGGCGGCTAGTATCGCGGCGCCGTAGGGCGCTCCGCCTGATGGGGCTACTGTGACCACTGGCACGCGTAGTACGTCGGCCTGCATCTGCCTCCACGTTGGGCTGCGCGCTCCTCCTCCAACGGCGATAGCCTCAGCCGCGTCGACACCCAAACGCCGCATCAATTCAAGGGAGTCGCGCAACGCAAACGTCACTCCCTCCAGTACGGCGCGAGCGAGGTGGCTGCGCTCGTGACCGGTGTGCATACCTGCAAACACACCTCGGGCGTTGGAGTCGGCGTGAGGCGTGCGTTCGCCGGTCAGGTATGGGAGGAACGTGAGCCCGTCTGCGCCCGGCGGGGTGGAATCGGCTTCGGCTATCAACTCTTCGTAAGGGGGAGACGTCCCGTTGTAGCCCGCGAGGGCGCGCCTGAACCAGGCGAGGGCTGCGCCTGCCGATAGAACTACGCCCATGAGGTACCAGGTATCGGCGACGGCGTGGTTGAAGGAATGTATTCGCATATGTGGATCGACTCGAGGCCGCTCGATGGGGGCGACCACCGCGCCAGAGGTGCCAATAGAGGTTTGCATGGCGCCTTGCATCACGACGCCGGAGCCGACCGCCGCGGCAGCGTTGTCTGCGCCTCCTCCAACTACCGGTATACCCTCGGGGAGACCGAGAATTCCCGCCGAGGCGGTCGTCAGCTTGCCGGTTATGGCGGTCGATCCGAGTACGGCGGGCAGCATCGACGGGTCCAGTTGCAGCCCGGTTATCATCTCTTCCGACCAACGGCATTTCCTTACGTCGAACAGCAAGGTGCCTGATGCGTCTGAGGGATCGGTGGCCTTCTCCCCGGTCAATACCAGCCGCACGTAGTCTTTGGGCAGCAGCAGAGTGCGCGCCTGATCGAACAGCCGCGGTTCTTCGTCACGCATCCACAGCAGTTTGGGTGCGGTAAAGCCCTCTAGCGACGGATTGCCCACCAGCCGCCGCAAACCTGTTTTGCCAACCCTGTCTGCTATGAATCGGCATTGTGCGGTGGTACGTACGTCGTTCCAGAGGATCGCCGGTCGGAGCACGCGGTCGGCTTTATCCAACACTACCGAGCTGTGCATTTGGCCGGACAATCCGATCGAGCTGACTTCCCGAACGCGTGCGTCAGCGCACGCGGAGCGGACAGCCTCGGCCGCGCTTTTCCACCAGTCACCGGGGTGTTGCTCGGACCATCCCGGCGCCGGGGTTGATAGTTGGAGGGGTACTTCGGCCTCAGCGGCGACCTCGCCGGCCTCGTCCACGACGAGGGCCTTTACGGCTGTGGTGCCTATGTCTATCCCCAGGTAATGCGCTGGCAAAGTTCTTCCCCCATACAGGACGCTACGGCAGACCTGCGCGGCCGTCAAGAAATCATTCGCCGCCGTATCTACGTGTTGCAGGTCAGATCCGTATGCGTCGCGTGAATCTGCCGGCCTAGAGCCAGGGCGAGCCGCGTTGACACCCTAACGCGACGAACTCTATCCTCGGATCTGTCGATTCCGCGCTACAGGTCGTAGGGAGACGGGGTCGGCGTGTGTGTTTGCGAGATATGGAAAGGCGGTTCGGCCATGTACGTGGGAACGCAGTTTGGCGCGCGTCATGAAACGGATATCCGGCAGCTTGCGCAACTAGGGGTGGAGCACGTGGACGTGACGCCCAAGGAGCATTGGACCGAGTGGACGCCGGATCTGCTTTCGTCTATCCGTGAGAAGTATGCGAAGTACGGCATTACGGTGGAGACTATGCACTCTCCGCTCGGCTCCCGGGACGCGTTCCACAACGACATGTCGCACGTATTTCTTGGCCCGAGCGATGAGAAGGAGCGGGAGTTGGACGGTCTTTGCGAGGTCATCCGGATGGCGTCGGAGGCCGGTCTGCGCGGGCTGCTCTACAACATTACCATCTTGGGGCACCTTCGCACCGAACCGCGCTACGGGCGAGGCGGGGCCAAGCTGTCGTCTTTCAACTACTCTGATCTCGACCAATCGCTGTCTGAGTTCGAGGGTGGGGCTGCGGACGCGGATGTTATGTGGGAGCGGATCGACTACTTTCTGGGCCGCGTGGCGCCGGTAGCTAACGAGTACAAGGTACAGATGGCATGTCATCCTCAGGATCCAGGCATCAAGGAGTATGAGTACCGCGGGGTGGCGCGTGTCATGGGAACGGTCGACGGACTCAAGAGGCTTGTGTCTATGCACGAGAACCCGTACCACGGCCTCAACTTTTGCCAGGGCACCGTTTCGGAGATGCTGGAAAAGCCCGGGGAGGAGATCTACGACGTAATCCGTTACTTTGGGAGCCGCAAGAAGATATTCAACGTACATTTCCGCAACATCAAGGGCGGGGTACTGGACTTCGTGGAGGTGTTCCCTGACGAGGGGGACGTTGACATGCTGCGGGCTGTTCGCACGTACAAGGAGGTCGATTACCCGTACATGCTCATGCCGGACCACGTGCCTGGCATCGACGGCGACGAGGCGCATCAGGTCGGATTCGCATACTGCTACGGATACATCCACGCCATGATTCAGGCGGCGAATGAGGGGTCAACGGTATGACGGGCGAACCGACGGTGCGGAACTGGCGGCAGGTGACGCCTTACGTGGACCACGAGTCGGCGATCATTTGGCCGATATTTCGTGGGAGGGGCCATGAGGGCGTTCCGCCGGAAGCGGCGGCGCTACTCGACATGGTGGGTTTCACCATTCACCGTATGCAGGGCGGCCGCTCCGGGGACTACCACGAACATGAGGACAAGGAGCAGGTCTATTACTTCACTGAGGGGAGGGGCAGGATGAAGCTGGATGGTAAATTCTACGATGTGCGGGAGGGCGACGCGGTGCACATACCTCCAAGGGTGAAGCACCAGTTGATAAACGACTCGGACGACTGGATCACGCACCTGCTAGTTACCGCGCCGGTGCGCGTGTAGTTGCAAGTGCCCTCTACTGGGGGAGAGGCATGGGCAAACCGCCGATAGTCACCAAGATCGAGTCGACGAGTTTCAAGTACGACGTGCCCGACATGGCGGTGCACCCGGTGGGCGGCCAGCTCACTTACACGCCCGGCGCAAATATGACGCGCACGGCCCGCGTGTTGAGGATATTCACGGACCAGGGCATCGTGGGCGAGTACCTCGGCGGCAGCGAGTCTGAGCACGCGGCGATTGCGCAGACGGCATTTTGGCTCATTGGCCGCAATGCGCTGGCCAGGGAGGCGTTCTACAACCGCGCCAAACAGATATTGAAACAGTCGGCGCGTATGGGTTTGAGCCAGGTTGACATAGCTCTTTGGGACATAGCAGGCAAGTACTATGACGCGCCGGTGTATGAGTTGCTGGGGGAGTACCGGAAGGATCTACCCTGCTATGCATCGACGACGATCGGGGACGAAACTCCTGACGGTCTGGGCTCGCCTGAAGCGTACGCCGACTTTGCCGAACAGTGTTTCGAGATGGGTTATCCGGGGTTCAAGATCCACACTTGGCGGGATGCCCCGTTCGAGCGGCACGTCGCCATGATCCGGGCCGTGGGAGAACGGGTCGGCGGCAAGATGGACCTGATGATAGATCCGGCGTGCACCTTCAAAACTTGGGGAGAGGCGATCAAGGTCGGCAAGGTGTGCGACGAGTATGGGTTTTTCTGGTTCGAGGACCCTTATCTGGACGGCGGCGTATCGGCGTTCGGGCACCGCAAGTTACGGCACTACATGAGAACGCCGATACTCCAGACAGAGAACATCCGTGGCCTTGAGCAGCACGTAGATTTCATCGTGGCGGACGGCACGGACTTCGTACGCTACGACTTGGACTATGACGGGGGAGTGACGGGGTGCATGAAGTTGGCTCATGCAGCGGAGGGTTTTGGGCTGGATGCAGAGCCGCACGGCCCCGGCCCGGCCAGCCGCCACACGATGGCGGCGATTCGTAACTGCAACTACTACGAGATGGGACTCGTGCACCCCAAGACCGGTACGTCTGCGCCGACCGTTTACCTGGGCGGCTACGAGGACCAGCTCGACTCGATCGACGAAAACGGCTGTGTGCAGGTGCCGGAGGGGCCGGGTCTTGGGGTGGGGTTGGACTGGGACTTCATCGAGCGCAACAGAGTGGACCGCGTCGTGTGGGGGTGACGGGGTCTTTCGTCGCAGGCAGCGGAAGCTGGAATGACGGCGGGGTCTGAGACGCGCCCCTGTGTTTGTTCACTTCGGGTCGGATGGGGAAAACGCGGGGCGGTAGGTGTGCCAGGGAGCGAGGCTTTCATATGCGTTGCCGACGCGCAGGACGGTCGCTTCGTCGAAGTGATGGCCGGTAATCATCAGACCAATGGGCATACCGTTCTTGGTGAACCCGCATGGCACTGACATAGACGGCTGGCCGGTGGTGTTGAAGACGCCGGTAAAATTGGGCAGGTCTCCACCCTTTTGCGCTACGTTCTCGCCCGGCCGCGTATCAGCCTCCTCGATGGTGGGAGTCTGCTCCGGCACTGTGGGCGTTATGATCACGTCCACGCGCCGCATAGCGTGGTTCATCTTCTCTATGAACCATCGGCGTGCGCGCTGCGCTTGCACGTAGTCCACTGCTGCGATGGTCATGGCGGATTGCAGCCTCGCCCTTATCTCGTCCGTGTAGGTTTCGGGATGGTTGCTGATGTTTTGTTTGTGTACGGCCACGGACTCCGGCATGACGATGCCCATGTTTATGCTGCGGCCAACTTGCGCCCATGGCATCGGGATTTCGATTGCCTCTACACCGTTGGACATCATTAGTTCGATAGCCGTGTATACCGCGGCTTTGATTTCGGGATCAACACTTTCCTCAAAGAAGTAGTCTGAGGGGACTCCGATTTGCAGTCCCTCAAGGCCGCGATTGAGGGCCAAGGTGTAGTCTTCGACCGGCTCGTCCGCGGAAGCGGGGTCATGCGGGTCAAAGCCGGCCAGCGCGTTCATCACGTAGGCGCAGTCGGACACTCGCCGGGCCATAGGGCCGACGTGATCGCAGCTCCAACTCAGATCCATCACTCCGGCGCGCGAGACCCGTCCGTACGTGGGTTTCAGTCCTGCTATTCCGCACAGGGCGGCGGGCATTCGTATGGAGCCGCCGGTGTCCGTGCCGATGGCGGCCGGGATGCAACCCGCGGCCACCGCGGCTCCCGATCCACTAGAGGATCCCCCGGTGCATCGGTTGAGATCCCAAGGGTTGTGAGGGTGGCCGGTGTATGGGTTGAGGCCAGCCGCGCCCATGGCGTGCATGACGAGGTTGGTCTTGCCGATGATGATGGCGCCGGCTTGGCGGAACCGGCGGGCGATTGTTGCGTCCGCGTGTGCCACGTTCTGCTGAAAGAGGGGCGAGCCGCCGGTGGTGGGCGAACCTGCGACGTTCACTAGATCCTTGAGGCCGACCGGGATGCCGTGCAGCGGCCCCCTGTATCGTCCCTCCCTGATCTCAGCTTCTGCCAGGCGCGCTGCGTTTCGGGCGCCTTCCTCGAATAGTTCGAGGAAGGCGTTGAGTTTGGGCTCGGTCTGGTGTATTCGCTTGAGAGAAGCGTCTACGACTTCCACGGGTGATAGGGCGCCCGACCGGATGTCGTCCGATAGTTCTTCTATGGAAGCGAATACGATCTCGTGAGTCATGGGTCAATACGACCGTTCAGTTCTGCGGGGTCTGAACGCGTTGGCTGGTTCACATTGCGAAGTGTCTATGTCCCGCACTGCGGCTTCCGCCTGACGGCGCGCTGCTATGCGCTCTGCGACGTTAGCGGCGTGTTCCGCGCTGACGTGCAGTCCAGCCAGCGCCGCTGTCGCTGCATATGACTCCGGGGATTCCCCCGGCGTATTGTCAATGGATATCTCGTCCGGCAATTCCAGATCCTCGTTCTCTGGCCGCGCCATGTTGAATCGTGCTGATTCGCCGTTAGGTGAGTATAGCGGGAGCGGGGCAGCGTTGTGCTAGCATCCCTGCCTTGATGCGAACTGCGGAAACCCTTTCCGAACTGGTATCGAGCGCCTTGGCTGCGGCCCAAGAGTCGGGGTCTCTGCCCCCCTCCGGGGATGCTGCGGTCAATATCGAGAAACCCCAGTTGGCCGAGCATGGTGACTTCAGCACCAGCCTGCCGCTGCGATTGGCGCGCGCCATGCGCATGTCTCCGATGAAGATCGGAGAGATGATAGCCGAGGCTATTCCTGATAACGACCTCCTGAAGCGGGTCTGGGTGGCTGCGCCCGGTTTTATCAACCTGGAGTTGTCCGACGACTTTCTCCGCGGCCAGGTTGCCACGATACTCTCCGCTGGCGAAGAGTTTGGCAACGTGGACACGGGCGCAGGTCAACGGGTGCAGGTCGAGTTCGTGAGTGTGAATCCCACCGGGCCGCTGCACGTTGGGCATACTCGCGGCGCTGTGATCGGGAGCGGGCTCGCCAATCTTCTCGAGGCCGCCGGGTATGAGGTGCAGCGGGAGTATTACGTAAACGATGCGGGAAACCAGATGCAGGTGTTCAACGACACGTTGTATGCCCGCGTGATGCAGGCCGCAGGACACGACGAACCCTTGCCCGACCCGGCATATCCGGGAGAGTACTTGGTGGACCTGGCGGAAAGGCTGTACGCCCGTCACGGCGATGCTCTGCTATCACGCCCAAAAGCGGAGGTGATAGCGGCGCTGGCGCCGGCGGCGTTGGAATCCACCCTCGAGCTTATCCGCGACGACCTAGACGAGCTGGGGGTGCGTTATGACCGCTGGTTCAGTGAGAAGTCGCTTATCGAGGATGGCCAGTTCGACCGGGCCATCAAGTTTTTGGAAGCGCGAGGTTACCTTGCTGACCGCGAGGGAGCCAGGTGGTTTCTTTCAACCAGGCTTGGAGAGGAGAAGGACAACGTACTGATCCGCAGTGACAAGGGAGGGCCTACTTACTTCGGCACGGACTTTGCCTACCACTACGATAAATTTCTGGTGCGCGAATTCGACCGGGTGATCAATGTGTGGGGGGCCGATCACCATGGCCACGTGGGCCGTATGAAGGCGGTGGCGAGGGCGCTGGGGAGGGAACCGGACGACCTTGTGGTGATCATCAATCAGATTGTCAGCTTCAAGGAGGGGGATCGAGCCGTTCGTTTCAGCAAGAGGAAGGGCGTGATACTAACGGTGCGGGAGTTGCTGGATGAGGTAGGGGCCGACGCATGCCGTTACATTTTCCTGAGTCGGTCCCCGGATTCCCAGATGGAGTTCGATCTTGATCTGGCGCGGCGGCAGTCAGCAGACAATCCGGTTTACTACGTACAGTATGCCCATGCCCGCATCCGATCTATTCAGCGCGAGGCGGCCCGTCGCGATCTGGACTATGCGGCAGGGGACGTCTCTAATCTGCGTCACCCCATGGAGATGGAGCTGATAAAGACCATCATCCGGCTGCCAGATATCGTCCACCATGCAGCGACCCGACTAGAGCCTCATCATCTGCCGCACTACGCTTATGACCTCGCCAAGTCATTGCAACGGTTCTATGAAGAGTGCAGGGTTGTGTCGAACGATCCCGGCGACCTGCCCGTTTCGCAAGCCCGGCTCCTGCTTGTGGACGCTGCGCGGGTGGCTCTTGCCCGCACTCTGGTCATCATGGGGATGACCATCCCCGAGCGAATGTGAATACCGGATCAGGCGTCGTCAGGTCCAGGGAGGTCGGCGCGCAATCCTGGTTCAGAATTGTAGCGAGCGATTCGCTTGACGTATGAAGCGGCTGCCCTGAGCATGAGCTGGCGGTGACGTTCCCTGACCGGCCCCATGGGCTTGCCTGGGACACCGCGTACCAGCGTTCCATCAGGGATGACGGTATTTTCCGTAAGTACGGCGCCCGCGGCTATCAGTGAACCTGCGCCCACCTCGACGCCGTCGTTCAGTACTGCTCCATTGCCTATCAGCGCGCCGTCCCCGATGCGCCGGGCATGGCACACCACCCCGTGGCCGATCGTTACGTCGTCTCCAATTACGGCGTCGGCGTCGGCGTGCAATACGGAGTTGTCCTGAACGTTCGTCCCGGCTCCGATGGCGATCTTGCCGTTGTCCGCCCTGATTACGGTGCCGGGCCAGATGGACGACCTCGGCCCTACCTCAACGTTTCCCACCAAGTACGCGGCTTCACTGACGAAGGCGGATTCATGCACTTTCGGCTGTTCCGCGCCCAGCTTTCTGATGGTCATTCCAGTCCAGCTTCTATGGCAGCCTGGGGAAGGAGAGTTCGCATTCGAAGGTCTTTGGCCCGCTGACGGGCTCGAAACGGAACACTTGATCCGCCTTCACGCCGCTCTGTTCAGGGGTCCCCAAGTAGAACTCCACTTCTGCGTCCAGATCTTCTTCGCTGAGCGGGCCGATGATTATGTTCCTGTAGGCGCCTGTTCCGGTGTCTATGAGGGGTGACTTTGCGCGGCCTATGCGAGCGTACATCGTCAGGCCGGCCGGCCCGCTTTCTCCATCGATGGTGAAGCCGCCCTGGAAGATGTATGGGAAAGAAGGGGGGCCGTCCGGCGGCAATTGGATCTGGCCGGTCTGGGCGTAAGCGCTGACCAGTTCGCATACATCAGAGGGGTGCGCCGCCTCGCCGCTACATGCGACTGCGATGACCGCCAGCGTGAGGGCCAGCGTGAGAGTGTAGCGCAGGGGCCGTAGGGGCGGCCAAGTTGTCGTAGTCGTCATTGGATGAGATCAGATTTTGGGTGCATGAGGCGCCATTCAGTCGCCTGCTCGTACGCGTATGCGGTGCGCAGGATCGCGGCGTCTCCGAATGGCGGTCCGAGGATCTGAAGGCCGACAGGCAGATGGCCGGAGAACCCTGCCGGCACGGATACGCCTGGCAGCCCGGCAATGTTGGCCGGTATGGTGCACACGTCGCTCAGGTACATCGACATAGGGTCATCGGTACGAGACCCCAATTTGAACGCAACTGTAGGCGACGTTGGAGTTATCAGGGCGTCGCAGCGTTCAAAGGCCTGCTGGAACTCTCGCCTGATCAGTGTACGCACCTGCTGTGCCTTCTTGTAGTAAGCGTCATAGTATCCCGCGGACAGAGCGTAGGCGCCTAGCAGGATGCGCCGCTTCACTTCAGGGCCAAAGCCCCGGCCTCTGGTCTGGTCCATGACTTCCCATGAATTGGCCGCGTCCGCTGTTGAAAGCCCGTACTTGAATCCGTCGTACCTTGCCAGGTTCGCTGATGCCTCAGACGGTGCGATGATGTAGTAGACGGCCAGGGCATGACCAGTGAGCGGCAGGGAGATTTCCTCAATGCGAGATCCCAGCGATTCGAGTTTTCCCACTGCTTTCTCGAATGCACTCCGCACGCCGGGTTCAATACCCTCCGCCAGGTATTCTCGTGGGACGGCCAGACGCATTCCCCTTACGCCTGCGTCGATGCCTTTGGTGTAATCGTCTTCCGGCCCCTGAACTGAGGTTGAATCTCGCGGGTCTCTCCGTGCGATGACGTTGAGGGTGTGGGCGCAGTCGAGCACGTCCCTTCCAAGAGGGCCGATCTGGTCGAGCGAACTGGCGAAGGCTATAAGCCCGTACCTGCTGACGAGGCCGTAGGTGGGTTTCATTCCGACGACTCCGCATAGCGCTGCGGGTTGGCGGATACTGCCGCCGGTGTCGGATCCAAGAGCGATGAAGCACTCTCCCGCGGCGACTGCCGCTGCTGCGCCGCCGCTGCTTCCTCCGGGCACTCGGCTCGTATCCCAAGGGTTGCGTACCGGAGCGAAGGCGGAATTCTCGTTGGAGGACCCCATCGCGAACTCGTCGAGGTTGCCTTTGCCTACGATGATCGCGCCGGCGGATCTCAGCAATTCCACGACCGTGGCGTCGTAAGGCGGGACATATCCCTCCAGTATTCTGGAGCCGGCCGTAGTGGCTACGCCGGCAGTGGACATGTTGTCCTTCACCATGACCGGTATGCCGGTTAGTGCGCAGGGATGCGGCCCGTTGCCATTCAGTCGTTTGTCAGCCTCTTCCGCTTGTTCGAGCGCCAGCTCCGGAGTTACGGTGAGGAAGGCGTGAATCTTGGGTTCGAGTTTCTCAATTCGTTCGAGCGCGAGGCGGGTAAGTTCTACCGACGAGATGTTTTTCGAGGCTAGGAGACGGCGCGCCTCATGCGCCGGTAAGAGCATGGGTTGGGCAGAGCCGCCGCTGCGTATGGCCACTGCGCGACCTCTACTCCAGAATAGGCTTGACGCGGAGGAACTCGCCGTCGTGGTTTGGAGCGTTGGAGGTGACCTGTTCCCGAAGGAGTGAATCGCTTGGCCGATCTACTCTGGTCACCGTGTGTGCGTTGGTGGAGTGGCCCGTTGGCTCGACTCCGGTGGTGTGAACTTCCGCCAGGGATTGGAAATGTTCGAGTATGTTGGTGAGTTGCGCGCGCATTTCCTCCACTTCGGAGTCTGACAACTCAAGACGGGTGAGCAGGGCTATGTGGCGCACGTCTTCTGCGGAGAGCGGTTGCATATAGGGACTGGTGATCAGGTGAGTTGAGGGGACAGAGAAGCAGTCTCTGTTTTCTGGGACCGACGGTAGCTGAGTTTAACAAACTGGCTTTTGACCTGGCAGCGGCTAGCATCGCGTTCCCCGCCTCGACAGTTTAGTTTGACACTACGAAATCATGCTCCCTAGAATCTCATGCGGGTTTGTTTCGCCCCGGGAGACCGACGGGGCCGAAGCTGAAACCGGAGACGCACCGCTATCTACCCCAAGCAGCCATCAGTACCACGCGACCGCAGCAATTTCCGTTCTGTACGGAGGGCTTGGCCCTCCCTACTTTCGATCCAAAGCGGCAAGTGTGCGCGGGTTTGCGACCTTGTCGTCGTGCCCGAGGTTTCTCCGTTCCGGTGTATTGATCACGTTGGCCGCCTTAGTTGGAGCAGAGGGCACGTCGCTCGGAGGATGGGGAAATTCCCGCCAGCTTTGCTCTCAGGGATTGGCGCCTTTCTCCTTTATCTACCGTTTCCCATGCGGGAGAAGACGTCAGTTTGCAGGGTCATTCTCAGAGAGTATTCGGCGTGACCAAGTACATCTTCGTGACCGGCGGCGTCGTCAGTTCCCTGGGCAAGGGCATCGCCGTTGCATCGATTGGCCGTATGCTCAAGAGTCGCGGCGTCAAAATCTCGCTTCTCAAGCTGGATCCGTATCTGAACGTGGACCCCGGCACTATGTCGCCTTACCAGCACGGCGAGGTTTACGTAACGGTTGACGGCAGCGAGACCGACTTGGACCTCGGCCACTATGAGCGTTTCATAGATACGAACCTTACCGGCCTATCCAACGTTACCGCGGGCCAGATTTACAGCGAGGTCATCGCGAACGAACGCCGGGGCATCTATCTGGGCGGGACCATTCAGGCGGTTCCCCACGTTACAAACGCTATCAAGGAACGTATAGGCGCACTTACCGAGGATACGGGCGCCGAGGTCATCGTGGCGGAGGTCGGGGGTACGGTGGGGGACATCGAGGGGCAGCCTTTCCTGGAAGCCATCCGCCAGATGCGAAATGAGGTGGGTCGTTCCAACACCTGCTACGTGCACGTCACCCTTTTGCCATACCTAGGATCGACTGGCGAGCTTAAGACAAAGCCCACGCAGCACAGCGTCCAGATGTTACGCGGCATGGGCATACAGCCTGACGTCATCCTCTGTAGGGCGGACTACGCTGTAGATTTGCCTGTACGGGAGAAGATATCGCTTCACTGTGACGTACCTGCGAGTAACGTGATCGGTCTTCCAACACTGGACTCTGTGTACGAGGCGCCGCTGGTTCTGGAAGACGAGGGCCTGGGGTCGATCCTCGAGGATGCGTTAGACCTACCGCGTGCGGTTCCGGCACTCGACTCTTGGCGCAACATCGTGACTCTTGACAAGACGCCTGGCGAGGATCTTGAGATTGCGGTCGTGGGCAAATACGTTGAGCTTCATGACGCCTACATTTCCGTACGGGAGGCGCTTTACCACGCAGGCTTACATCACAAGCGGGATGTTCGGATCAACTGGGTATCTGCCGAGGCCGTGGAGGAGGAAGGGCCGGAGAGTCTTCTGGCGCGTGCGTCGGGCATTCTGGTACCTGGCGGGTTTGGGCCGAGAGGCATCGAGGGGATGATCGCTACGGCACGCTATGCGCGGGAAAATAGGGTGCCGTACTTAGGGCTGTGCCTAGGTATGCAGGTGATGGTTATAGAGTACGCACGCAGCAGGCTTGGGCTGATCGGGGCGAACTCGCAGGAGTTCAATCCTCTTACTCCGTACCCGGTAATCGCGTGCTTGCCTGGTCAGGAGAAGTTGCTGGCTACAGGCGGCACGATGCGGTTGGGTACGTACCCCTGCGTTCTTTTGTCGGGATCGCTAGCGGGAAAAGCATATGAGAAGGAATTGGTGGTCGAACGACACCGGCATCGTTACGAGTACAACAACGACTTCCGGGCGAGGTTCGAGGCGGCTGGGCTCACGGCTAGCGGAGTGGCGCCCGACGGTTCTCTTGTGGAAATAGCCGAAGTGGTTGGACACCCCTTCATGGTGGGCTCGCAGTTTCACCCTGAGTTCGAGTCCAGGCCGGACAGGCCGCATCCCCTCTTCCGGGGGTTCATCGAGGCGGCTGCCCGCGCTCTCCGTGAAGGCGATCAGCACTCGCTTCTCGGTGGTGGAGAACTGCGCCAAGGTTCCCCAGCTCCAGCGCGGTAGAGACAGAGGTTGGGCGGTCGCCCGATAATCAAGGCGCTTGGGCTAGAGATAGCGGAATTTCGGGAGGTGAAGTAGAGGGCCTTTGATACAATTTAGTTGTGTGGAGAGGTGGCTGAGCGGTTGAAAGCGCCGGTCTCGAAAACCGGTATACCCTTTTGGGTATCGCGGGTTCGAATCCCGCCCTCTCCGCCATTTCGAAGAGTCGGGGCGGGGTCTAGGCTATTGTGTTGGCGGCGTGGAGAGGTGCCGGAGTGGTTGAACGGGCGCGCCTGGAGAGCGCGTGTTCCGGGGAACCGGAACCGCGGGTTCGAATCCCGCCCTCTCCGCCATCCCCTTTGGATTCTCTCTTTCGTCGGAATGGCGGGTGAGAGTACGAGGGATTCCTACAGGGACGGCGTAGGCTGTGTGTATCTTGCATCGTCTTGATTCCCGGTGCGGGGTACCCTGCCAGGGGGAGGACGTTCGTCGTGCTCAGGCGGCATACCACATATATCTGATACGAAGGAGCCTACGCGGACCCTGAGCGCAACGGGCGGGAGAAGTGGGTAGAGCGATGGCGCGCAACCTGTCAGCAGGGGGGCGGGACAGGGATCTGGGCATTTAAGAGCAGGCCTCAGTGTTCCGAGACGTGCTGCATAACCCACAGGCTGAAGAAAAAACTCCCAACCGGATGATCCGGTAAAGCGTTCTAAGTTAGACCGAAGACCTTATGTACGGGTTCCTCGTGAGCCATTGGTTTCACGGCGCAAACGCAGGAGCGATAACAAAAAGCTGTGGTTCCCTTCCCCTGCGCGATCAGAGGATGGCTCTGCCCCTCCTCTCCGGACGAGGGAAGGGACGGACTTACCGGCTACCATTTCAGGCTATGGGCAAATCGATGTCGTAACGGTCCATAATCGGATCAAAGCGCGCTTTGAAGTCATTTGGGGGTTGGACCATCGGCAAACGCGGAGCGCCCACGTCGAAGCCTGCTCGATTGACGGCGTACTTGATAGGGATGGGGTTGGTAACCCAGAAAAGCGCGTTGAAGATAGGCAAAAGCCTGCGGTGCTCCCTCGCTGCGCTCTCTATCTCGCCTTCCAAGATCAAGCCCATCATCCTTTGTATCTGCAGGCCGATGACGTTGGAAGCGACGCTAACCACGCCAAAACCACCTGTGCACATGATCGAGAAGGTTTCGTTGTCGTTGCCGCTCCATACTCGGAACCCGTCCGGGGAGCCTTCTATGACGTTGGTGATCTGGTCGGGCATACTTGACGCTTCTTTCACGCCAATGATGTTGTCGATTTCGGCCAGTTTTAGCGTTGTGGCGGCCTCCATGTTGAGGGAGGTGCGGCTGGGCACGTTGTATAGCAGCCCTGGCAAGGAGACGCTCTCTGCGATGGCTCGGAAGTGGCGGTATAGTCCTTCCTGGGGGGGCTTGTTATAGGCGGGAACGGTTAGCAACAGGGCATCTACGCCCACTCTCTCTGCCTCGACGGAGAGTTGGATGGAGCCGCGGGTGTTGTTGTCGGTTGTGCCCGCGACCACTGCGCCCCTGTCGCCTATCTCGTCCTTCACTTCCCCGAACAGGCGCAGCCGCTCTTCGTTGTTCATCGACGGCGCCTCGCCAGTCGTGCCGCCTATGACAAGGCCGTCGCTGCCGGAATCGAGCAGTCCGCTAGCTAGTCGGCGCGCCTTGGCGTAGTTCACCTCTCCGTCCTCGGTGAACGGAGTCACCATTGCGGTAAGCAGTCGACCGAGTTCAGCCATAGTCTTACTCCATCACCTCATGGGCCATTTCTGCAACCGCCCTGGGTTTAAGAGGGTAAACAATTTTCTCCGTCAGAGGCTCTTTGCCTAACCTTCCGGCGCGTCTCCCCGTACCACCCCGTTCGACCCGCACCCCTGCTTTGGCGGGCCCTGACCTTCCCCCTTGGAGTACAAGGGGCTTGTTGGACGCCCTCCAAGACAATCCCGCCTGACGACCTCGTCGAGGATCTGAAGGGCGTTCAGGGCGGCGCCTTTCCGCAGATTGTCGCATGCTAGCCATAGAGCGATGCCGCGCGGGTGAGACGCGTCCTCCCGGATCCTCCCTACGAACACGTCGTCTTGGCCCTCGGCATGGTGTGGCATAGGGTAGACGCTACGCGTTGGGTCGTCCACAACCGCCAAACCAGGAAAGGTTTCCAATGCCGCCCGCGCCTCACTGGCAGACAACGGGCGGTTGAACTCGATATGTGCGGCCTCGCTGTGGGACACCTGTACAGGGACTCGAACGCACGTTGCAGACATGGGCAGGTGAGGCGCGTGCAGTATCTTGCGAGACTCGTTGACCATCTTTTGCTCTTCCACCGTATAGCCCCCATCCAGAAAGTCATCGACTTGCGGCAGGACGTTGAAAGCTATGCGGTGTGGATATACGTTTTGCTGATAGGACCGCCCGGCCAGGATCGCCTGAGATTGCTGGTAGAGTTCCAGTTGTGCCGCGGCTCCGGTGCCTGAGACCGACTGGTACGTGGCTACGGTTACCCGCTCGACCGTTGCGGCTTTCTCAAGCGCTCGCAGCGCCATTACCAAAGGGGTGGTGGTGCAGTTCGGTATTGAGATGATGCCCTGGTGCCATTCTACGTCCTCGCCGTTTACTTCCGGCACTACAAGGGGTACGTCCGGCTCCATGCGAAAGGCGCTGCCGTCGTCTATGACCAGCGCGCCGAGCTTCACTGCCTCCGGCGCGAGTTCGCGGCTTACTGCCGAAGAGGCTGATATGAAAGCCACGTCTACGGAGTGGAACAACTCCGGCGCGGCCTCAGCGACCAAGACCTCGCTCCCGTTGTATGGGAGCTTCCTCCCTGCCGACCGGGCCGATGCCATGGCCACGATATGGGAAACTGGGTGGTTGCGCGCTTCGAGCAGTTGCATAGCGACGCGGCCGACCGCGCCGGTAGCGCCCACGATGGCTATGTTGAGGTGGTGTGTAGACACGCGTTAGCTGCCCGCCTTCTCGCTGGTCATCTATTAGGTTAAGGATAGCCGAGGCATTCGGTGAATGGGCGGGACGATCCTGAGGAGCCTGCTCGGTCTACCGCCGTTTCGTCTGGTGCGGAAGCCGGTAAGGGATTGTTGAGTTTCCCGGTACTCACGGTAGGTTCAGACAGCTTGCGCTGGGCCGGCGCCGCGCTGCCGTCGGCGCCTGGGGAACGGTCGGCGGATATTCTTGAAGCGGGGTCTAAAGGTTACGGTTCTTAGAGGCCCTACGAGTCGCCAGAAAGTCCCAGGACGTTATCCAGTCCAATCACCATATGGTCCAGTGTCATGACGTGCCTTATGGCCGTCATGACGCCGGGCATGAACGAACCGCGGTCAATGGAGTCGTGAATTAGGGTCAAGGTCTGGCCTTGCGCTCCAAAGACGACCTCATGCCGAGCGACGCGTCCCTGCATGCGTGCGCTGTGGACGTTTATCCCCTTGTATGCCCCTCCCCGTGTGCCGGCGAGCGTCTCCACGTCTGTGGCGGCGGACGTGAACGGTGCGCCTCTACCGCGTGCCATCGACTCTGCGATGGACAGGGCCGTTCCGGAGGGGGCGTCTGCTTTGGCCTCATGATGACTTTCGACCAGATCGGCATAGGAGAAGTAGCGCGCTGCTATGCCCGCGAGGTGGCCGAGTAGTACGGCTCCGAGAGCAAAATTGGACGCAGATATGACTCCGACGCCGTGTTCTGCCGCAAGCTGCCTGGCTTTCTCGATGGCGGCTGGCGAAACTCCCGTAGAGCCGGATACGACTCGCACCCCCCGGTCTATGGCTTCGCGGATTGTCGTCTCGGCGCCTTCGCGGTTTGTGAAGTCAACGACCACGTCCGCTGCTACGGAGTCGAGGAGAGTCGCGACGTCGTTGGCGGCGGGGACTTTGCCTAATCCATTGGGGAGCGGCAGGGCGGCGCCTGTGGCAGCTCGCAAGTCGGCCCCTCCAACCGGCGTCATGTCCGACTCGCCGGCCACGGCTTCCAGCACAGTGGCTCCCATGCGGCCCAGCGCTCCGTTTACGGCTACCTTTATATTGGGCATGGTACTCACCTCGCGCCGGCGGAGCTACTAAAAGTCCCGCTGCCTGTCAGGCGGCCTGCGCCTGGGCTCCCTGCCGCCGGAGTATCCGCCGACCTGTCGGCGGGGGCGCTGTTCGCGCGGGCCTCTGCCGTCGTCTCGCGTCTGCCTGAATCCGCCGCTGCGCTCTTCTCGGCGGCGGTCGCCGTCCCCGCCTCGTCTTTCGCGGCGAGGGTCTCCGTCTCTATCTCGTCGTTCCCGTCTGAAGTCTCCGCCCCGGCCGCCGCCATTCCGGTCGGAACCTCCGGCGCGGTCCCTTGGGCTGCCGAGTTGGGGCTCGATTCCTCGGGCCTTTTCGATGATTGCGCGGGCGGACAGATCGACTCGTCCCATGTGGTCGATGTTGATCACCATGACCTCTAGTTCATCGCCGATGCTGACGACCGACTCCACGTCCGGCACGCGGTGGTCGGTTAGTTCGCTGATGTGTACCAGTCCGTCCTTGCCGGGCAGGATCTGGACGAAAGCGCCAAAGGGCATGATGCGCACGACCTTGCCGGTGTAGGTGGCTCCTACCTCGACTTCGCGGGTGAGCAGGTCTATCTGTTCCTTGGCCTTGTCGGCGCTGTCCTGGTCCGGCGATCCGATCACGACCGTCCCGTCGTCCGAGACGTCTATAGTGACGCCGTACTCTTCGATCATGCCTCGGATCACGCTTCCGCCGGGTCCGATGACTGCGCCGATCTTGTCAGTCGGCACCTTGAAGTTGATCATCCTGGGAGCGAATGGGCTGAGGTCATCGCGGGGCTGTGTGATCGTAGAGGTCAGGTGATCGAGTATTTCGAGTCTTGCGGTTCGGGCCTGTTCCAGGGCCTTCTCCATGACGCTAAACCCTATGCCCTTCACCTTTATGTCCATCTGCAGGGCGGTGACGCCGTCGGCGGTGCCTGCCACTTTGAAGTCCATGTCTCCGGTGTGGTCTTCGGCGCCCTGGATGTCTGTGAGGACGGCGTGCTTTCCTTCTTCGCCGGTGATGAGGCCCATGGCGACGCCTGCCACGGGTGCGGCGATGGGTACGCCGGCGTCCATGAGTGAAAGGGTTCCTCCGCAAACGCTGGCCATGGACGTGGAGCCGTTGGAGCTCACGATGTCCGACACGACCCTTACGGTGTAGGGGAATTCTTCCTGCGAGGGCATCACGGGATCGAGGGCTCGGCCTGCGAGTGCGCCGTGGCCGACCTCCCGCCTGCCGGTGAACCCGAACCGGCCTGTCTCACCGGTGGAGTAGGGCGGGAAGTTGTAGTGGTGCATGAAGTAGCGTTCCGTCTCCGGGCTCAGAGAATCGAGTCGCTGCCGCTCTCCGAGGGATGCCAGCGTCACGGCGCTGACGACCTGGGTTTCTCCCCTCGTAAAGATGGCCGAACCGTGTACTCGGGGCAGGTAGCCGACTTCGGAGGACAAGGCCCGAACCTGTTCCAGGGACCGGCCGTCGGGCCTTCGTCCCTCGTTTAGAACTGCCTTGCGAACGGCTTTCTTTTCCAGGTCCCAGAGTGCGGACTGGACTTGTCCCGGGTCGTGTTCTGCGGAAAGGGCCTCCAGGACCTCATCCATCACCTGGTCTACGGCGGCCTGCCGCTGGATCTTTTCTCCATGCCCTGCGAGGGCGTTCTCGATTCGTTCGCCGACGCGTTCTTGGACGGCGGCTGCGGCCGCCTGTGCGCTTGGGGACGGATCGGGTTGAGGCAGTTTGGTCTTTCCGACTTTTGCCTGTATGTCTCGTATCTGTGCCACGACCTCGCCGTTGACCTCCTGGGCGAGTTGGAGGGCGTCCAGCAGCACGGCTTCGGGGACGAAGCGTGCGCCGGCCTCGACCATCATGATGGCGTCACCGGTGCCTGCGACGGTGAGGTCGAGCTGGCTCTTTTCGAGGTCCTGGTAGGTGGGGTTGACCACGAGTTCTCCGTCGAGCAGGCCTATGACGCAGGCCCCTACGGGGTCGTCGAACGGGATGTCGGATATGGCCAGAGCGGCGGATGCTCCGATGATTCCGATGGGCGAATAGGGGTTGACCATGTCCGATGACATGACGGTAACGATGATCTGTACTTCGTTGTGGTAGTTCTTCGGGAAGAGTGGGCGCAGTGGCCGGTCTATGAGTCTGCCGTTGAGTATGGCCTCGGAGGTGGGTCGTCCTTCTCTCTTGAAGAATCCGCCTGGCAGTTTCCCTGCGGCGTAGGCTTTTTCGGCCACGTCGATGGTTAGCGGGAGGAAGTCGATTCCGGTGCGGGGTTTCTTGCTGGCGGTGGCGGTGACGAGTAGGAAGGTGTCTCCGTATCGTGCGGTGATGGCGCCGTTTGCCAGTCCGGCGATTCGTCCTGTTTCGAGTTCGAGGGTCTGTCCCCCGAGTTCCATTTCAAATTTCGAGATCATGCTGTGATTCATCTCCAAGGCCCGCGCTTCCATCTTGTTGAAGCGGGGGGTATCAAAAAAAGAACGCCCTATGTCGGGCGTTCGACTTATCTTCGGAGCCCTAGCTTGCTTACCAAGGAGCGGTAGCGTCCCAAGTTCTCGCTTGCGAGGTATCTGAGAAGCCGTCGGCGCCTTCCAACGAGTTTGAGCAATCCTCGACGGCTGGAGTGGTCGTGTTTGTGCTCTCGGAAGTGCTCTGTCAGTTCGTTGATGCGTGCGGTGAGGATAGCTATCTGGACTTCAGGGGATCCTGTGTCGGTTGGGTGGGTTCGATTCTCCTCTATTACGACTGCTCTCTTGGACTGGTCCAAAGTACCTTATATCTCCGTTCAATCTTTGACTGCAAAGTTCAAGGGGGCTCAGGAGCCGGCGCATCTCGGTGCGCTTACCTACTCTTACCTAACAGGATACCACGTTGCCCCGGATATTCGGGCGTGGATGTTGGGAGGAGGCTCGTTCCATCCCGGCTTTCGGGTTGTCGGGGCTTGTCGGCTTCCTCTTCCGTGAGGCGCGTGGAGTTGGCGCGAGGCCGGATTTGGTCGTTTCAGGCGGGTGTGCGGGGCCTTGCGGGGGGTCATCGGGAGTGGGTTTCGGGCTGTGGGCGGGGTGTAAGATCGTCTTCAAGGTCATTGAAAGTCCGTTGTTGCATTCCTTGACATTGTGGAAAGACGGGGAATAAGATGCCCACTTAGCCACTCTGTGCTCAGGGTGCGCAGCGCGCGCTGTGTGAACGCCAACAAAATTTTGAGTCCTGCCAGGCTGAGCGCGTACTTCTCAGGTGAAATAGCCTTGGGGGGGACTGAAGGACGATATGGAGGACGAGGCCAAATGAGTGGTCTGTTCCGCAAGAGGCTCGCCACGCTCTTACTAATAGTTTCGACTGCCATGCTTGTGGCTGTACTCGCCTGCACGGGTCCGCAAGGCCCGCCAGGAGACCCAGGATTGCCGGGCTTGCCCGGAGCGCCTGGCGAACCCGGCAACCCTGGCGACCCCGGCAACCCCGGAGAGCCCGGCAAACCCGGCGCCCCCGGAGCTCCTGGAGAACCCGGCAACGCCGGACCTCCGGGTGAACAAGGTCCCTCCGGGCCTCCCGGACCACCCGGACCGCCCGGGAGTGACGGACAGGACGGGGTGGATGGCAAAAACAACTCGCTGACGATTTCCGACAACGACACGGGCGCGGCCGGCTTCGTGGAGTTGGTGGGCAACGGCAGCTCCGACAGCCAGTCTCTGGCCCAGGTGCTGGGCGCCGGCTTCGTGGCTGGCGAGATGGTCACGCTGCGGGTTCGCATCCCCACCGCAGGCACTTACCTGCCGGAGGTGGTGGAGTGGAATCGCGGTCATCAGCACGGGGACGGGTTCCTGGTTGGGGCCGGCGAGGCGAATGGCGCGGGCGCCATACACGCCACCATCAACCTGAACGTGCTTTCCGTACCTGACGACCCGGACTCGTACCCGTTCGCGTGGTACAACCACGGGCCGCTCCAGTTGGAAGCAAAGGGTGACCGGGGTTCTGAGTTGTTCGCCGCCTTCGTGATGGTGGACAAGAAGCCCGACTAGCCGCCGGCTCCAGCGGCGCAACTGATCGGATATAGAAGGCCTCCGGCTTAGCCGGGGGCCTTCTCTTGCGCGGGTGGAGATTGTCTGAACCGTGATTTGTGTGATTTTGGTGATGGGGATGATGAAGAGGGGATGGGGTTCGTGAGGGCGCGGGGCATCCCCGTCAGCAGGGCCGTTGACGAATGGGGAGGGCCGTTCGCGAACGGCCCCTACGTGTATAGACGATGATTCCCGCAAGTAAACGTGCCTGATCTCGCGCTGGAACGGCCCCTACGTGTATAGACGATGACGTTACGTACGCGGCGGCGCGGGGGTTAGGGTGGTTCAGGAATGGGGAGGGCGGATCGCGAACGGCCCCTACGGACGCGGCGCCTGGAGGCATCCGGTTCCGGGTTCCGGGTTCGGATTTATCTAAGGAGTACGCGTGCGCGCGTGCGAGGGGGTACGTGGGGGACGCATTCTCAGGGGGTGCTGGGGCGACGCGCCGGGGCGTGCGTGCGTAGGCGGGGGTTAGGGTAGTTTGCGGACTCGGACTCTGTGGATTCTTCTTCCTATGGTGGACTGTACGGTGATTTCGAGGCCGTCGACGCGTATGGTGTCTCCGCTGGTGGGCATTTTTCCCAACTCCCGGTAGATGAGGCCGCCGACGGTATCGAACCCCTGGGGTTCGATACGGGCGCCGAGCTTTTCGTTGAGCAGATCTACGGAGGCGCGTGCGTCCACGAGGCACTCGGACTCGCTGATGCGCTGTAGTTCCGGCTCGTCCACGTCGAATTCGTCTTCGAGTTCTCCGACTATTTCTTCTATGAGGTCGGTCACGGTGACGAGTCCGGAAACGCCTCCGTACTCGTCGACGACTATGGCGATGCTGGTGCGTTTGTCCTGGAATTCTTGCAGCAGGCTTTCGAGGTTCTGCGATTCCGGCACGAACATGGCGGGTCTTGCGAGTCTCTGCACCAGTCTTGAGTTGCCGTCTTCCTTTTCTCTTGAGCGTAGGAGGTCACGTGCGTGTATGACACCGGTCACGTTGTCGATGGAGTCCTGGTATACGGGTATCTTGCTATAGCCTCCGACGGCCATCATTTCGGTGACGTCTTCGGGTTTGGAGTTGGCCTCAGCGGCGAGCACGTCCACTCTTGGGCGCATGATTTCCCGCACTTTCACGGTATCCATTCGCAGCACGCCCCTTATTCTGCGTAGTTCTTCCTCGCCTTCCGGTATGCGGGCTGCCTCGAGGAGGTCGAAGCTTTCTCGCAGGGCGGCGCTCATTTCTTCGTCGATGTCCTCGTTTCCGGGCTTTCTTCCGGTGACGACGGCTGCTGCTGCGGATACTCCGGGCAGCGCCGTAGCGACTCTAAGCGCGGTTGCAACGGGGGAGAGCGGTGCCCACAGGTATCTTCGGAGGCGGCTGCCCAGCGCCGCGGCGAGGGAGCTTATTGCTGCTGCTGCTGCGAGGGATCCTGCGGCGGCGATTGCGATTCCCCTTACGGTGAGGTCTGATCCTTCGAGGGCTACCGCGAGGGCTGCTGCCGCTGCGAGCAAAGTCGTCCAGCGCAGCAGGTTCACGAGGGCCTGCGCTTCCCGGTCGAGCTGTGGTTGGGTTTCAGTTTCTTCGGAGTTATCTGGGCCGCGAGCGATTCCCGGCCTGCCCTGTCCTGCCGTGCCGTAGGTGTTGTTTACTAGGGCCAGGATGAGTTTGAGGAAGGCGCATGCGCCGACTATCGCCCATGGCAGCCACGCTTCGACCGTCATGTTGCGGTCTCCGGCGCGGCGTTCGTATCTACCGGGTCTACCCCGGCGCAGGTACTACAGCCGGGCTCTTCCAGATTCGTCATGGTTGCTGATGATCTCCTCTTGGGGGCTTCCGTTTCATGGGCCTGGCGGGAACGCCGAGCACGGTTTCACCGGCCGGGACGTTTCCGGTCACGACCGATCCTGCGCCGGTTCGTGCGCTGCGTCCTATTTCGACCGGGGCTACCAACATGCAGCCCGATCCTATGAAAGCCCCGTCTCCGATTATGGTTTGGTGTTTCTCTATACCATCGTAATTGCAGGTGACGGCGCCTGCACCGACGTTTACGTTTCTTCCGACGTATGCATCGAGTACGGCGCTGAAGTGTCCTATGCGGGCGTTTCTTCGGATCACGCTGTTCTTGATTTCGGCGTAGTTGCCGACGTAGACGTTGGGGCCGACGTCTGCGCCCGGGCGCAGCCTGCTGAAGGGGCCGACGGATGCGTTGGGTCCGATGCGCGCTTCTTCGCAATGGGAGTTGACGACGCTAGCGCCTTGCCCGATCTGGCAATCCTCAATCACTGCGTAGGGCCCTATGCGGCAGTTCCTGCCGACGCGCGTATTGCCCAGCAGGTGGGATCCGGCGAGGATCACGGTGTCCGGTTCCATGGTGACGCCGGCGTCGACGTAGGTGGTTGCCGGGTCCTGGAAGGTGACGCCTGCGAGCATCCATTTCCTTCTGATGCGTTCGCGCATGAGTCTTTCGGCCTCGGCGAGCTGGATACGGTCGTTGACTCCCACGGCCTCGGATGGTTCGCCGGTCTCCACGGCGGCGGCGGCTTTCTCTCGTGCGGCCATTTCGATCAGATCGGTCAGGTATTTCTCACCGGAGCCGGACACCTCGACGCGTTCGAGTGAGTTCCATAGCCATGCTGCATCGAAGCAGTACCATCCGGCGTTGACCTCGCGGGTGGCGCGTTCTGCTTCATCTGCCTCGGCCTCTTCGACGACGGCGTTGGGGGATCCGTCGTCGTCTCTTTGCACCCTGCCCCTTCCTTCGCGGGATTCCACGCGTGCGGTAAGTATAGTTACGCGCGCGCGCGTTCTATTATGTTCTTCCATCATTCGTTGGAGGCTGTCGGGTTTGACGAGGGGCGTATCGGCGGCTCCGACGAGCAGATCTTCTGCGCGTTCGCAGTTCCGGCGTGCTGCGAGGAGGGCGTTTGCGGTGCCTAGGGGTTCGGGCTGTACTGCGATCTGCGTCGTTTGTGCGGCGTCTGCGAACCTTGGGTCGTCTTCTTGCGTGCTGGGAGCGACTACTACGACCCTTTGAACTCCGGCGCTTCTCATGGCGTCAGCGGCGTATCCGATCATGGGTTGCCCGCACACCGGGTGGAGGGCCTTTGGGATGCGTGAGCGCATCCTGGTACCTCTGCCGGCGGCGAGTATTACGCCCGCCCAAGGGTGTGTCATATGGTGTGGGTCTCTCTCCGGGCTCGGCGGGAGCGGTTGAAAGTCTTCGCTGGAACGGTAAACGATACGTACAGTTTTTCCTGAGTGTCAACCGTGGTGGGCCGTGTTCGGGATCGTGAATAGTTGCAATGTTCGGCGGCTAGGCGTCACCTATGTAGCGCCTATGTAGCGCCTATGCGGCGCATTCTGGTACAATGGCTCTAGCTGCAGTGATTCTGCGGCGATGCGGATGGTTCCAAAGCCGCGAGACAATGAGCTTTGTCCTGTCCGCCGGCATCCCTATATCCTCTACTCTGTTCCCGGAGGTCATCGTATCTCCGGGCCATCCGATACGCATGTCCTGCGCCCCAGGTACGGCAAACGAAAGACTCGATCAGCCGACTTTGCGCATCCATTTCAATTGACCCTGCTCTCGGTGTCCCGCGCGAGCGGTGATTGCGGCGGGCTTGCTATTGCGCAGGGCTTTCGGGGAACTGCTGAAGTAAGGATCTAATACAGGAATGACACATACGCCCCGCGCGTTCGGGCATTTTGGAGGAAGTTCAACTGAGTACCGCTAGCCGAGCACCCACGCGTCCTGCCAGCCGCCGCCGTCCCGGGCATCGGCGTCGTACTTCGTCCCCCGTGGACGGCCGTCTCAACGGTCAGGGTCAGATTCCAACCGATGCGGAGTTGGCCGAGGCTTCCTTGCAGTCGGAGCTTGGTCGTTTGGGGGCGATGCCCACGAGCGAGTTGCGTTCGGTTGCGGTCGAGGCCGGACTGAAGAACGGAGTGCCTCACCGCCGTTCCGACCTGGTCTTGTCGATGCTGTCGGTATATGCGGAGAAGAGCGGGCAGTTGCTGGGGGCCGGCGTGCTCGACCTTTTGAACGAGGGCTGCGGCTTCCTTCGTCCTCCTGGTCAGCCGAACGGTCACGAGGACATATACGTTTCCCAGTCACACGTTCGCCGCTTTGGCCTCCGTCAGGGTGACATGGTGGCCGGCCCGGTTCGGCCTCCGAAGGAGAAGGAGCGCTACTACAATCTTCTGCGCGTGGATGTCGTGAACGGCTACGACCCGGTATCTGCCCGCAACCGTCCCCGCTTCGACCGCCTCACCTCTATCTACCCTAACGACCGTTTGACCCTCGAGACGACGCCCCGCCAGTTGTCGACGCGTCTGATCGACCTGATAGCTCCGATAGGCCGCGGTCAGCGTGCGCTGATCGTGGCTCCTCCGAAGGCTGGCAAGACGGTGTTGTTGAAGCAGATTGCTGCGGGGATCACTGCGAATCACCCGGACGCGCATCTGTTGGTTGCGCTTATAGGGGAGCGTCCTGAAGAGGTGACGGACATGCGCCGTTCGGTTCACGGGGAGGTTTACAGTTCGACCTTCGACGAGCCGGTGGAGGATCATGCTGCGACGGCGGAGGTTGCGTTGGAGCGTGCGAAGCGCCTGGTGGAGAGCGGGGAGCATGCGGTGCTCTTGCTGGACAGCCTGACTCGTCTTGCTCGTGCGTACAATCTATCTTCCCCGAGCAGCGGCAAGACGTTGTCCGGGGGCATGGATCCGATCGCGTTATATCCCCCGAAGCATTTCTTCGGGGGCGCTCGGAACTGCGAGGAGGGCGGCAGCCTTACGATCGTTGCGACCTGTCTGGTGGACACGGGGAGTCGTTTGGACGATCTGATCTACGAGGAGTTCAAGGGCACCGGCAACATGGAGTTGCATCTTGACCGCCGTATGGCAGACCGTCGGATCTTTCCTGCTTTCAACATCGAGTTGAGCGGGACTCGTCACGAGGAGCTTCTTCTGGACGAGGCTACGCTTCGTCAGGTTTGGCTATTGCGTCGTATGGTTGCGATCATTTCTCAGGACTCATCTAATCCTACGGACGCGGCGGAGCGGATCCTGGAGCGGATGGTGAAGACACAGACCAACGGGGAGTTCCTGGGTTCGATCACGAAGCCGGAGAAGTAGGGGTTCGGGCGGTTCGTCCGTGGGGGTACGTTTGGTTGTGTTGGGGGGGCGGCGCGGTGTTTTTGGGGAGGAAATTGGCGTATAGGCGCGGTGAAGTTGCGTTGACACTTTGGAAGTCTCGGATTTATATTCCACAGTTGCAGTTCGGGTTTGTTTGGTCAAGCGCATCGGAGCCGAGGGTCGTCCGGCCCCACCGCCGGGTCGGTCTGAAAGCGTTGGTGCGTGTGCCTGAATGAGGTTGACACTGTGACTATTGCGGTGTAAGAATCGCGATAGTTCGTCCCGCCGGTCGGGGGCGTGCGCGCGCCGGTTGGCGCCGTGCCGGGCCGGGTATGCGGGGCGTTAGAATTCAAACCGGCGGCCGTGCGATGGTACGGCGTAGCAAAAAATGGGCAGACAAACAGGTAATACCTGTAGATATCCTGCAGCAGACCACCGGAGCGGTGAAGGACACACGCCAACGGCAGGTCAAGCAAGGGGGACTGACGCTGTGAAGCTTTCAGCGAAATGGTTAACCGCTCTGGCAGCGCTCGCGCTGTTCGCTGTGGTGATGGTGGGCATCCAGGAACGGGGCGCGGAGGCCGCGACAACCGGCCAAATCTACCTCACCAACAAGTACACGAACCTCACGACGGAGTCCGGCCCGAGCAAGGCTGATTACGATCCTGACCGGGCGTACGTGGGTTCGGGCACTTCTCTCTACTCCACGGTGTTGACGGGCACCTGGGACGATGACGAGAATGAGATCCTGGACGATAACATCGAGAACTCCATCCGGGACGACGCCAACGTCGTCATCATCACGGTCGTAGACCCGGACGCGGACGTGGCGACCGATTCCACCCCCTTGGCTGTGGCGACCGACGTTCCTTCTAGAGCGACGATAACCGTCCCCTTGAACAACGCCGGATCCGATGGCCCCCCTGTAGTGCCTCCAACGCGCATTATTGACACGCGCGGCAGCCCGGCCGGCTTGCGGGATGACGTGAGGCTCTACAGTAGGGATCCGGCTACGTTTGCTTCTTACGGCGCCGCTCAGAACCCGGTGCAGACCGCGGCGCAGGTCAGAACAGCTTCCTTGATCGGTGTTGACACACTTATAGTCAACTCGGTGAATTCGCTTGGATCTCAGGACTTCGTCATTATATTCAACCCCCAAGCAGCAGCCGAGACGGATAATTTCTGGATCGAGTGGAGCACCAGCGGCAAGAACTGGGTGCAGGTCACCATATCGTCGGAGGCCAGCGGCACTGGCTCAAACTCTGACGAGGTGAAGCTTGCGCTTTGGGAAACCGGCAACTCCACCGGCAAGTTCGAGGGCGAGGTGGAGCTCTACCTGGACAACCCTGACGCGGTCGAAGACGGCCGCAGCAGCCAGGTTCTGGGCGATGCCGGGCTTACTCCGGACGAGGAATTGGACCCCGTGCCAGCCGCGGCTCCGACCGACACGGCGGACGCCCAGGTTGCCGCGAAGATGGTCGTTGGCACCTCCGGCAGGCTGACGGTGAAGTACAGCGACGCCACTCCCACCTCCGGGACCCGAGCGAGGACGGTGAGCACAAGCCTCCGGATAGACACTTCTGCGCCACAGCCGGTGGTTGCTGCTCCTGAGCACAACGAGGCGACGCAGGACCGCAGCCCTGACTTCGAGGGCACCGTGCGAGACAGCGGCTCCGGGCTCGACATCGGAATGATCACGCTGTACGTGGACGAGTCCGACGACATGACAAACGCCAACCCGGCCATAACGAACACGGCGCCCGGTCAGAAGGCAAACGACGTACAGGGCGGCGGCGTGGAGGCCTACAACGAGGACAACGACCTGGAATTCGACGGTTCTCCGGATGATGGGGACGAGTCGGTAATCTGGGACATCAACCCCGGCGCGATACCTTGCGGCGGCGGCGTTAGCCAAGATGGTTGCGGCGACTTCGAGCGGCCTGTCAACCACATGGTGGACTTCATCATGGTTGCCGAGGACCTTGCCGGAAACGTCGGTTACTCGGACGCTTCCGACACCATGGACGGCGTGCAGCACCACGTGGTGAACGTTGACCAGAAGAACCCGGTCATCGAGGCGGCGCGAACGGGCGTCTACCTCGACGACGCGGACGCGACCACAGACCCCGACGGGGAGGATGGTCCACTCGAGGCGGGCGAGAAGGCCAACAGGCGCACCGCGATAGTGGTGAGGTTCGACGGGGCCGTTACGGGCGTGGAGCCGGATGACCTTCAGGTGATCCTGGATGACGCCACGCCGCTTGTGCCGACCAGCGTGGAGGCCAACAAGGCTAACGTCTACCTGACGCTTGACGAGGAGCTTCCTTCGAACGACACGCCTCGGATCAGGGTTACCGGCCCGATCCAGGACGGCGCGGGGAACTCGACGAGATCCGGTTCGGTAAACGCGGTGGACGGTCTTGCTCCTGTGATCACGATCTCGTTGTCGGACGGTTCCGGCACGGGTGAGGGCAACAAGGGTCCGACGAGCCTTACGAAGAAGAACATGACGATCCGTGTATCTTCCGACGAGGGTCTTTCCAGGCGCCCGATAGTGGAGATTTGGAGCGAGAAGTCGACGGCAACCACGACCGCTGACATCCAGGCCTGTGCGGAAGAGACCAACTGTGAGGGCACAGTGGGTGCGACCGGCCTGGGCGGCAACGTGTGGGAGGCAGTCTTCGACGGCGCGACGAGCGCTGGCAGAGAAGAGGGTGACCTTGCCGTGCGGGTGATCGCCCGCGACGGCGCCTCACCTTCGAACGTGCGAGTCGCAGGAACGGATGACCCGACGAAGGGCAAGTTCGGCACGACGAAGTTCACCCTGGACGAGACGGGGCCGCAGTTGCAGACCGGCACGGATGCGGACGGAGAAGCGGTGAGTGTGCAGGTCAGCCAGCGTCGTCCGTCGGTTCAGATGAGTTGGGACGAGGTTGTCAGCATAGACACCGCGACCCTGGGCACGGACGTGTTGGTGAATACGGTCAGGAAAGAAGGCGACCTGGTGGAGAGCAAGCTGGCGACGGCTGACAACATGCTCTTCTTCTACGTACCGAGTTCGGACCTTCCGCTTGGCGACGTAGAGGTCACGGCTTCGGCCACGGACCAGGCGGGCAACAAGACTGAGAACGAGAGCTACACGCTGACTGTGCGTGACCGCAAGGAATTCAAGTTGACGCTGTTCTTCGGTTGGAACGCGGTATCGCTGCCTTCCGACCCGATGGACCCGGACATCAACACGGTGTTCACGAACTCTGGGATCACTCAGATCGTGACGTACGATGCGACGGATGAGGACAGCCCGTGGCGGATCGCTACCCGTGACTCGATTTCGGGAGTGTGGACGAGCACGAGCACGACGCCTCTGCGCCAGGTGAGCTCACGCAGCGGCTACTGGGTGCACACGACGAACTTCAAGCCTCAGGGCGTTTCCCTGACGGGTCCGGTTGCTGCCAGCGGCCAGGTTCCTGAGGTGATGTCGATCCCGGTCGCGAGCGGATGGAACTTCGTGGGCGTGATCGACCCGACCCGTGAGAACACGGAGGGCACGTCTGGCGCCAGCACCGTGGGCGCTGACAGGTACTTCGCCTCGGTGGACGCACGAAAGGCGTACCGGTTCGACTCGACGTCGCAGAGGTACATGGAGATAGAGCTCGGCAGGAGCGCGGACGCGCTGAAGTTCGGTGACGGCGTATGGGTCTTCATCGTTCCTCAGAACGACGGCTCGCTGCCTGACATAGCCCCGTAGAGCAACAACAACCCATGTCTGCCCTTCCCCCTTCCTCCTTGGGGGGAGGCAGGGATGGCCAGAGAGACGCCCCCGGCTCAGCGCCGGGGGCGTTTTTCTTTGTAGCTGCGTGACGGGATGCCCGGCGAGGCGGCTGGTGTCTGAACTGTGATTCGTATGATTTTGGCGATAGGGATGATTAGGAGGGGGCGGTGTCGATGAGCATCCCGGTCATGGTCATGGGAATCCCGAGAATCACGGTGCATCGGGGAGAGGGCGGTTCGCGAAGGGCGGCCTACGCGGTGACGCGGGCGGCGTGGTTCGGTCGAGCAGACAGGCGGGGAGGGCAGTGGGAATAGGGGGTTGCGCGGAGGGGAGCAGGGCGGCGCGGGAATGTGCGAATGGAGCGTTGCGCGTAGTGTGTAAGAGGGGCTGGGATCATGGTAGGCTTATGTGTGATCTGGCACTTTTGATACCGGGGGTTCGAGCCTTGGTGAAGGGATGTTCGCTTTGAAGCTGAGACTGGCGGCGGTCGCGTTGATTTCGATGGCGATAGCCGGCGGGGTTTTTGCGTTCACGTCGGCTCGTACCACTACGGCTCAGGGGGACCTGCCGCGCTTTCGCGCGGTGGTCTACATCGGTGCGGTTACGATCGCGGGGGAGCCGGCGCCGAGCGGTCTGAGGATCACGGCGCGGGTGGGGGATTACAGGTCGCCTGCTGCGCTGGTGGGGGCTGGGGACCGGGGTGTGGCTCCGGGGCGCTACGCACTGACCATCGGGCCTGCGGCGGAGGCGGAAGGCGGAATCATCGAGTTCTGGTTGGAGGATCAGATCAAGGCCGACCAGGCGGATCAGATCTTTGCGCCTCTGAATCCGTCTACGGGTGCGGCGTGCCTGACGTGCCCATGGGGCCTTCCGATATCGCGGACCCTGGACCTGAACTTTGCGGCGGGTCCTCAGCCGACTCCGACGAGTACGTTCACGCCGACGGCAACGCCGGTCGTGCTGGATCCGGCGTTCCTTTCGGGCGTGGCCTTTGCAGGGTCGATAGCGCCGCCGGACGGTACGCTGATCTACGCTACGATCGATGATTACAGTTCCGAGGTGATTCCGATTGCGGATGGGCGCTTCACGCTGGTGCTGAATCCTGTGGAGGAGCGGTTCGGGGGGCTGGACGTGGATTTCTTCATAGCGGGTACGTATCAGTCGCTCCAGCCGTATAAGTTCACGCCGGGGGAGAACCGGGCTGATCTCATCGTGCTGTTTCCTGCGCTGCCTACGCCTACGCCTACGCCGACGTTGACGCCGACGTTGACGCCTACGCTTACGCCTACGCTGACTCCGACTGCGACTGCGACTCCGGAGCCTACCCGGACTCCGACTCCGGTTCCGACGGCGACGGCGACGTTTACGCCTACGCCTACGCCTACGCCGATTCCCGATATTGCGGCGACGGTGAGCGCGACGCTGGCTCTCACGCCTTCGCCTACGCCGATCCCGACTCCGACGCCAACGCCGGTTCCGACGGCTACGCGGGTTCCTCCGACGGTGACTCCAACGCCGGAGCCGGAGGGCGGGGGCTTCTGCGGGTCGACGGGCGGCGGTCAGGCGAATGCAGGCGTGCTGTGGATCATGGCGCTGCCGCTTCTTTTAGGTGCCAGAGCGCTTTTTTCTAGGCGCTTTTTTATAGGTGCCAGAGGGGGCTAGAGGAATTCAGGCGGGGGGCTGATCAGGGGGGGCGGATCACGATCCGCCCCTTTTTTTCTAGGTGCCAGAGGGCCTTTGCGGGGTCGATAGCGCCGCCGGACGTACGCTGATCTACGCTACGATCGACGATTACAGTTTTTTTTCTAGGTGCCAGAGGGCTTTTTTATACGCGCCAGAGCGGGTTTTTTCTAGGTGCCAGAGATTTTAGGCGGGGGGCCTAGGTTGCAGGATGGCGACTCGCGTTTCTTCGGGGAGGTTTGCGGCGGTGATGGTGAGGCGAGGTACAGAATCACCTGGCTTTGCGCCGAGTTCTTCGATGAATCGCCGGAGCTCAGGGCCCGGCTGGCCGGCGGCTGGGTCGAATCCCGTGGGTGCGGCGATTTTGGGTTCCATGAGCCTGACGGCCGCGGCGAGTTGCTCGGCGGGTAGGGGGCTGTCGGGGTGGGCGTGCGCGAGAACGACGTCGACGTTTCCGGTGGCCCGCAGGGTGCGTGCGTCCGGTATGGCTGCTATGAGTCCGAGGGCGCATACGGATATGCCGTCGGCGTTTATGACGTAGTGGGTTGATATCCGCCGGTCGGCGTCGCCGTTTCCTGCCGGAGTGGGTATGCCGAGTATGCTTATGCCGGATACCTCGTACTCGCCAGGCCCGGCTATGGTGGTGATTTTGTTTTGGAAACTGGATACGATGCCGGTCTGTCGGCTGTAAACTGCTATGAGTTGGTCCTGGTCCGGTTGGTCTGCGATGGCCTCGGGGAAGGGGTCTGTGATGACTGTTCCAACGGCGGATGAGATGAGAAAGGATGCTCTGCCCAGCCAACGTATTTCCATGTGCGGTTTCCTTTTTTCTAGGTGCCAGAGGGGGGGGGGTGGCGTTTCAGGCGGGGCGCGCTTGAAGGCCGGCCCTCATTCGGAGGTTTCATGTAAGGCGCCCGATGGATATTTTATTTACACTTTGCAAATCGGCGGGACGGGTCGTCCGTGCCGGTTTGCGCTTTTTTTCAGGTGCCAGAGCGCTTTTTTATACGCGCCAGAGCCGGAGCTCAGGGCCCGGCTGGCCGGCGGCTGGGTCGAATCCCGTGGGTGCGGCGATTTTGGGTTCCATGAGCCTGACGGCCGCGGCGAGTTGCTCGGCGGGGAGCGGGCTGTCGGGGTGGGCGTGCGCGAGGACGACGTCGACGTTTCCGGTGGCTCGCAGGGTGCGTGCGTCCGGTATGGCTGCTATGAGTCCGAGGGCGCATACGGATATGCCGTCGGCGTTTATGACGTAGTGGGTTGATATCCGCCGGTCGGCGTCGCCGTTTCCGGCCGGAGTGGGTATGCCGAGTATGCTTATGCCGGATACCTCGTACTCGCCAGGCCCGGCGATGGTGGTGATTTTGTTTTGGAAACTGGATACGATGCCGGTCTGTCGGCTGTAAACTGCTATGAGTTGGTCCTGGTCCGGTTGGTCTGCGATGGCCTCGGGGAAGGGGTCTGTGATGACTGTTCCAACGGCGGATGAGATGAGAAAGGATGCTCTGCCCAGCCAACGTATTTCCATGTGAGGTTTCCTTCTTTTTAGGTGCCAGAGGGGGGCGGCGTCGTTTTGGGCGCCAGAGCCCAGAGCGTTTCAGGCGGGGCGCGCTTGAAGGCCGGCCCTCATTCGGAGGTTCCATGCAAGGCGCCCGATGCATATTTTATTTACACTTTGCAAATCGGCGGGACGGGTCGTCCGTGCCGGTTTGCGATACTTTGGCTTGAGAGGCCCCGGTACGGGGAGGGCGGGTCGATCATTTGGTCGTAGGGGTTTGTGCGCCGGGGGGATCGATTGTCGCGATGTTCGAGCTTTGCCATGCTGACGGATCGAAAGAACAAAATACTGAACCTGATCGTCGACGAGTACGTTAGTACTGCCGCGCCGGTGGCGTCTTCGACGGTGGCGGGCAAGCCTGGTCTGAACGTGAGTTCGGCTACGGTGCGGAATGAGATTGCGGAGCTGGAGTATGACGGCTACGTGGTTCGGCCTCATGCGTCGTCCGGGGCGGTGCCGTCGGATCACGGCTACCGCCGTTACGTGCTTTCTATCGAGCCGGACGTTGCGCCGGCGGCGGTGGATGCGCGGCGGGTGGACGAGGAGTTGGGTCCTACGGTCGAGGACATAGACCGCTGGGCTGATGCGGCGTCCTCTGCGTTGGCGTTTCTGTTGAATACGCTTGCGTTCACGACTCCGCCGAGGGATTCCGGCGCTGCGGTGAGGAGCGTGGAGCTGGTGCGGCTGCGCGAGATGGTGGTCATGCTGGTGCTGATATTGCAGGAGGCTAGCGTCTATCGTCATCTGATCACGTTGTCGGAGCCGGTGACGGCTCGCGGTATGGACGTTACGCGCCAGCGGGTGAATGAGGCTCTGGCAGGCAAGACGGCGGTGGAGATTGCCGGGTGCGAGATCGGCGGGGGCGAGGCTCTTGCGGGTCAGGTGCGGGATTCTGCGCTGGAGATGCTGCGGAAGCACGATGACTTGACGGTGCGGGAGACTCGTATGCAGGGCCTTTCGAGGCTGTTCGATCAGCCGGAGCTGACGGGTCACCCTGCGCGTCGTCGGATGGCTCTTGCGGCGATAGAGGATGCGGATACGATAGTTGGTCTTGCGGATGCGGCCGGCTCTGACGGCTCGGTTTCTGCGATCATCGGGTCGGAGAATTCTCACGAGTCGCTGCGGACGTTCAGCGTGGTCATGTGCCGTTACGGTAGTCCGGGGCAGGCGGGCGGGCTGGTGGGGATGATCGCGCCGACTCGTATGCAGTATTCCCGTGCGATTCCGTTGGTGCGGTATACGGCTGCGGCGCTCGGCGGTTTCGCTACCCGTTTGGATGGTTCGTGAGAGAGTTGCGCTGATCAAAGATGACGACTAAGCGTGATTACTACGAGACGCTGGGCGTGCCCAGGGGTGCGTCGGCTGAAGAGATCAAGAAGGCGTTCCGTCAGCAGGCGCTGAAGTATCACCCTGACCGCAACCGTGAGCCCGGCGCGAGCGACCGCTTCAAGGAGGTTAACGAGGCGTATCAGATCTTGAGCGATCCTGAGCGTCGGACGGCTTATGACCGCTTTGGTCACGCGGGGGTGAACGGGGGTGGGGCTAGAGGCTTCGAGGGATTTGGCGGATTTGGCGGTTTTGGGGATATCTTCGATGCCTTCTTCGGGAGCGCGTCCGGTCGGGATGGGCCGAGACGCGGCGCGGACCTGGAGCAGCAGGTGGTCGTGTCGTTCGAGGAGGCGGCGTTCGGGGCTGATAAGGAGATGGAGTTGGCGCGTACGGAGGTGTGTTCGCGATGCAGCGGGGGCCGGGCGGAGCCGGGTACGGAGGTGATAACGTGCGGTACGTGCAGGGGGAGCGGTCAGGTGCGGCGGGTGCAGCGGATGGTGTTCGGTCAGTTCCAGCAGGTTTCTACGTGCTCGACGTGCGCTGGGCAGGGGGGCTATCCGGTGACGGCGTGCTCGCGGTGCAGCGGCAGGGGTGTGGAGAGCAGGCTGCGGAAGCTGCTTATAGAGGTACCTGCGGGTATCGAGGACGGAACGCGTATACGCATCCGGGGGGAGGGTGAGCAGTCGTCGCCCGGCGGCGAGGCCGGGGATCTGTACGTGTACGTTCGCGTGGAGCCTCATTCGCTGTTCAGTCGTCGGGGGCATGACGTGCTCCTGGAGGCGGAGATAAACGTTGCAAGGGCGGCGCTGGGGTACAGGTTGATGGTTCCCACCCTGGATGGGGAGGTTGAGTTGAATATACCGGCGGGTACTCAGTCGGGCCGGACGTTCAGGCTGCGCGGGCTGGGTATACCTCATCCGGGCAGGTCGAGCCGTCGGGGTGATGAGCTGGTGACGGTTTACGTGACGACTCCGGTGAACCTGAACAGCCGTCAGAAGGAATTGCTGAGGGAGTTGGGGGCCACGCTGGAGGGTGACGGTCAGAGCGGCAGTCTGTTCGACAAGATCAAGGGTGCGTTTGGCGGCGATGACCGGGGTTGATGGTTTGGCCTCGCTTCGTCGAAGGGCCGACCTCGCCGACGAGGGGGCTTTGCGCGCGCGGGCTGCGCTTTGCCCGGTGGGATGAGGATCCGTAGGGGCCGGGCGTAGGGGGAGCGTAGGCGTGCGCTGGTTGGAGTTGTCGGTCGAGGCGTCTGGCGAGTTGGTGGAGCCGGTGGTGCATCTCTTTTCGAGGCACGGGGAGGGGCGCGTCGCGGTCGAGCAGGCGGGCGGTTTCAATCCCGACGAGGGTGAGAGAGGACCTCCTGCGGGCGCTCCGGCGACGGTACGGGGGTACCTGCCGTTGGATGCCACTATGGAGAGCCGGCGGGCGAGCATCGAGGTTGGGCTGCGCCTTGCGGCGCACGTTGGGGCGGTGTCGTTGGTGGGCGAGCGGGTGATCGACGACAGTGAGTGGCTGGCGCAGGAGTTCGAGCCGGTGCGGGTTGGGCGCAGGTTGTTGATTTCGCCGCCGAGTGTGTCTCCGGAGACGCGGGCGGGCGAGGTGGTGATACCCCTGGAGCCGGGGATTGCCTTCGGTACAGGGCATCACCCGACTACGCGCACGTGCCTGGAGTGGTTGGAGCGCCGGGTGAGGCCCGGTATGAGGTTTCTGGACGTGGGCACAGGCTCGGGGATACTGGCGATAGCTGCGCTGAAGCTGGGCGCGGAGCGTGCGTTGTGTCTGGACGTGGATGTGCAGGCCGTGAAGTCGGCTGCGGCGAATCTGGACCGTGCGGGCGTTTCCGATGCGGCTACGGTTTTGCATGGCACGCTTCCTCATCCCGAGGCGGCTGCGGCCGGATGGGACGCGGTTGCGGCGAACATATCCGCTGCCGTGCTGTGCGAATTGGCGGGTGATCTCGTGGCCGCCCTGTCCGACGGGGGCGCGCTCGTGGCTTCCGGCTTGCTGGTCGAGCGAAGAGATGAGGTGGTTGGGGCTTTCTCGGCGGCTGGCGGGGTGGTGTCGTGGGAGCGCACGGTCGAGGATTGGGTTGGGCTGGAGGTGAGGCTGCGGTGAGCGTGCCGCGGTTCTTCGTTCCGGGTGAGGCTATCCGCGATGGTTGCGTGAGGTTGCCGGAGAGCGCTGCGTACCATACGCGCGCGGTTCTTCGGCTGCGCGCTGGGGATGCGGTGACGGTGTTCGATGGGGGTGGGTGCGAGTGGCCTGCGGCGCTGACGCGGGTTGATTCGCAGGGGGTCGAGGCGCGGCTGGGCGCGGCGAGCTATTCCTGCGTGGAGTCGGCCTGCCGGGTGACGCTGTTGCAGGCGCTGATCCGGCCGGAGCGTTTCGAGTTTGCGCTGCAGAAGGCGACGGAGTTGGGGGTCTGGGGATTCGTGCCGGTCGTTTCTTCGCGGGTGCAGTCTACGGACGTGCGGGCGGCAGCGGGTGCGTCGAGGTTGGCTCGCTGGCGGCGTATCGTTCAGTCGGCGGCGGAGCAGTCGGGGCGGCTGATGGTGCCTCGCATCGAGGATCAGGTTGGGCTGGGCGAGGGGGTGGCTCGTGCGGCTTCGGAGGGGCCGGTCGTGTTTCTCTGGGAGGAAGAAGGCGGGGCCGGGTTGGGCTTGCGCAGTGCGCTGCGCGGGCTGCTGGAAGGGGGGATGCCGGGCAGGCTTGCGATAGTGATCGGGCCGGTCGGGGGGTTTGCGGCGGCCGAGGTGGAGGATGCGAGGCGGGCGGGGGCCGTGGTTGCTGGAATGGGTCGGCGGGTTCTTCGGTCTGAGACGGCGTCGGTTGCGGCTGTGGCTGCGGCGATGTTCGAGCTGGGGGAGTTGGGTTTGTGACTTTGGTTCGGGCCGGTGTCAGATTCTTGCCTCGGGCTGCGGTGCCCTTCGCATGAGTTCCACGAGGGCTTGTTGCGGCGGCAGGCCCTCGAACAGGATGCGATGGGTCATTTCGGTGATCGGCATTTCGATGCCCAGCCTTCTTGCTATGCGCATGGCGGCTCGAGTGGTTGGCGCGCCCTCTGCGGTCTGCGTCCGGCCTGCGATCAGGTCGCCGGGGCTCTTGCCCGCGGCGAGTTGTTCGCCGAGGCCCCGGTTTCGGCTGAGTCCGCTGTAGCAGGTGGCGATGAGGTCTCCCATGCCTGAGAGTCCAGCGAAGGTTTCCTGTCGTGCGCCCATGGCGACACCGAAGCGGGCGGCTTCGTGGAGTCCCCTTGTGACGAATGCGGCCTTGGCGTTGTCGCCTACGCCCATGCTGTCGATGATGCCGGCGCCTATGGCGATGACGTTCTTCAGCGCGCCTCCTATCTCGACACCGGCCACGTCCTGGCTGCTGTATACCCTGAAGCGCTCGGAGTTGAGTATGGCCTGGGCCTCTGCGGCGACTTTGGGCGAGTTAAAGGCCAAGGTGGCGGAGGATACTTGCCCGTGGGCTATTTCCAGCGCCAGGTTGGGGCCGGACAGTGCGCCGATTCGTGCGGGATCGACTCCGGGGGCCTCCTCGCTTATGAGCGCGGACATACGTTTTCCGGACTCTATCTCGATGCCCTTGGCGCCGCTGACGAGTATCGCGCCGGCGGGGAGGAACTGCGCTATGGCAGCGACGTTGGCGCGCATGGTGGTGGAGGGGACGACGATGAGGGCGAGGTCGGAATCGTGGAAGGCCTCCTCGGCGGATGGGGTGACGGTGATGCCTGGCGGGATTTGGACGCCGGGGCGGGGCCTCGGACTGCGGCCTGCGGCGAGTTGCTCGGCTTCGCTCCCGGTCCTGGCCCAGAGGGTTACGCGGTGGCGGTTTCGCTCGCAGACTATGGCGAGTGTCACGCCCCAGCCGGTGGTGCCGGCCACGCCTATCTTGGCCATAGGGTTACCGGGTCAGGTGTGTTTGGCGCCTGCGGCGCGCGCCTTCTTTGGCTTTGTGTCGAGTCGGCTCTCGGTGCCCTTGATGAGGCGCTTGATGTTGGCAGCGTGCCTGGCGAATATGAGCGCGGTCACGGGTATGGCGAACCACAGGTATTCGATGGGGAATCTTCCTACGGCGATGAGGACGGCCAGGAAAGTCAAACCTGCGACGGTGCCCATGAGCGATCCGATTGATACGAAGCCTGTGATTCTGGCGATGATTGCGCCTGCGAACGCGGTGAGGCCAACCGGCCACCATAGGACGAACAACACTCCCAACCCGGTTGCGACGCCCTTTCCGCCTCGGAATCGGGCGAATATGGGCCAGGTGTGTCCTACGACGGCGAGGGTTCCGGCCAGGGCCAGAGCGAGGTCTGAGTTAGGCAACAGCCCCCACTTTGCGATGGCGGCGGCTCCTGCTCCCTTTGCCATGTCGATTGCGAGTACGAGGGCTCCGGCGCGCGGGCCGAGGGTTCTCAACACGTTTGTTGCGCCGGTGCTGCCGCTGCCGTAGCTGCGTATGTCGACGCCTTTGACGAGTTTGGCGACGATGAGTCCCGAGGGCACAGAGCCGATGAGATAGGCCAAGGGCAACGTGATGGCCCATGCTGCATATTCGTTCATTCGCGCCCTGTCCTGAAGTGTAGCCGCACGGGCGATCCGGCAAAGCCGAAAGCTTCCCGCAGCCGGTTTTCCAAGTAACGCCGGTAGGTGAAGTGTATTAGGTCCGGGGCATTCGTGTTAAGGAGGAAAGTTGGCGGGCCGGTGATGGTCTGCCTTACCCGGTATACGTGAGGGGGGCGGCGTCCTCGCCCCGGCGGGGGGTTGGCGGCGATGGCCCCGAACACGACCCGGCGGAGGTCGTCTTCGGGGATTATTCGGGTGAACTCGGCGTGGACCTGTATGGCCTTGCCCGGCAACGCTTGGACTCCCTGGCCGGTCAGGGCGGATATGAACAGCACGGGGACGTCAGAGAGGAACTTGAATCTGTTTCGGATGCGGTGCAGCACGTCTTCTCTTACAAGGTTGAGTTTTGCCGCGAGGTCCCACTTGTTGACCACTATGACGACTCCTCGGGCTGCGTCGTCGGCGTATCCGGCTATGTGGGTGTCCTGGGCCGTAGCGAACTCCTGGGCGTCCATGACCATAGCTGCTACGTGGGCGCGGTGTATGGACTGGAACGTTCGTATGGCGCTGAATTTTTCGATGCCGGGCTCGGCGCGTCCTCGTCTCCGCAGGCCGGCGGTGTCGAGGAAGGTGATGTTTCGGCCCTCGAAAACGGCGTGTGTGTCCACGGTGTCCCTGGTTGTGCCGGGCACCGGGCTTACTATCGCCCGTTCCTCACCGGTCATGGCATTTAGCAGAGCCGACTTTCCGACGTTCGGCCTGCCGACTATGGCGACGCGCACGGCGCCTCCATCGTCCCTATCGGCCTCCGGCATGGGCAAGAGGGCTATCAGTCGTTGCATGAGGTCGGCGATGCCGATGTCGTGATAGGCGCTGACCGGAACCGGCTCGCCAATACCGAGTGCGTAGAATTCGGCGGCGTTGTATTCCCTGTTGAGGTTGTCGGCCTTGTTTGCGGCGAGTACTGATGGCTTTTCTGATCGTCGCACGAGGTCGGCCGCCTCGCTATCGCCTGGCGTCATTCCTTCGGCGGCGTCTACCACTAGCGCCACGGCGTCCGCCTGTTCCAGCGCCCGTTCGGTCTGTGCCCTTACCTCGTCGTGCAGGGCCTGTTCCGGCCGTTCCTCTATGCCTCCGGTGTCGAGCAGAGTAAAGGGCTGTCCATCCCACTCTACGTCGGTAGAGACCCGGTCGCGAGTCGTGCCGGGCAGATCGCTCACTATGGCGAACCGCCTTCCTGCGAGGCGGTTGAATAGAGCGGATTTGCCGACGTTGGGGCGGCCTACGATGGCGATCACCGGTCTGGGCGAGGCGTTGTCGTTGTTCATGTGGACGTGTTTTGGGTTGGGTCAGGAGTTCTGCATGAGGAATTCCATCAGGCTGGCCTGCGCCCAAAGTCGGTTCTCGCCCTGCTGGTATGCGATAGATCGCGGATGGTCAAGTAGGCCGGGTGATATTTCCTCGCCGGGGTGTGCGGGCATGTCGTGCATGAACAGCGTATTTTCGCCGGCCAGATCCAGCAGTGCGGGGTTGACCTGATAGCCTTGGAAGTCGTTTCGCCGCCGTTCCGACTCGGCTTCCTGTCCCATCGAGGTCCACACGTCGGTGTAGACCACGTCAGCGCCTGCGACGGCTGCCTCGGGACGGCGCACTAGTACCAACTCTCCCTCTGCGCGGGATGCGGTCTTGCGCACTGCGTCGACGGTATGGTCAGGGAGTTCGTATCCTTGGGGCGATGCGACGACCATGCTGCCCCCGGTGGCAGCTACTGCGTAGGCCAGGCTGGTGGCAACGTTGTTTCCATCGCCGACGTATGCGACCCGCGCGCCATACAGAGAGCCGCGCCGCTCTAGAATGGTAAGCAGGTCGGCCAGAGCCTGGCAGGGGTGTTCGTCATCGGTTAGCGCGTTGATAACGGGTACCGAGGATGCGGCTGCGAAGCGGTCGATAGTACTCTGGGCGAAGGTGCGCAGGATGGCGACGTCTGCCATGCGCGCCACGATCTGCGCGATGTCCTCTGCCGGTTCCCGCTTGTCGATACTCACCTCTTCGGGGCTGAAGTAGACGGGCTTGCCGCCGAGTTTCTCGACCCCTATCCAGAAGCTCAGTTTGGTTCTCAGGGAGGGCTTTTCAAATAGCAGAACAGCGCTCTTGCCGCTGAGGGCTCGGCTTTCTGCGCCGTGTTTCAGTTCGATCCCGCGCTCCAATAGGGGCAAGATTTCGCTCTGATCCAGGTCGTTGAATCTAATGAAGTCGCGTTTCATTGCAGGAGCTCCGGAGTTCCACTTACTACTTTAGATGGTAGATGATCGGGACGAGAATAGAAGTACCTTCGCATACCGGTCGTGCGCCGTGCCCTGGGGCCTGTCTAGAAGCAGATATCTTCGCCATGGCCTTTGCCCAACCGTCCGGCGTCTTTCGAGGCCCGTTACCTGGGTCGGGCCGGCCTGAATACGGGCAGCTTTCTGCCGGCGACCTCGGTAAAGGTCAATTTCAGTGGAGCGCCGATTTTCAGCGCTTCAGGGTCGGGGTCAACGCCGACGATGCGCGTCGGGATCCTCGGCCCCTCCTCGATCTCGACAATGGCGGTGACGTATGGAACGCCGTCCGCAAATTCGGGAGTGGGGGGCTGATGGACGATGGAGAATGCGTGCAGTACGGCGTTTCCGCCGGCTTCTATCCAGTCTATGTCTCGTCCCCCGCATTTCGTGCAGAACACTCTTGGGTAGAACTGCGTCGCGCGGCAATTGGCGCACTGCTGGATGATGAGCCGTCCTTCTTCGACGGCGCGCCAGTAGGCGTCCGCTTCCTGCGATCCGTTCCTGATGTTGTTCTCCGCCATTACGGTGTGTACACCCTTGTCCTTGAGCCGTTCGGCCACGTCTGCGGACCGCGCTTCGTATCTAATTCTTCCGTTGTCCTATCCTGATTTCTCTCTCTGCTGCGCTGTCTAGGCGGGTCCGAGTATGGCGGTGCCTGTGGACGATAGTAGTCCTCCGGTGCCGTGGGCCATTGCGATCCGACAATTTTCGATCTGGCGGCCGTGGGCCTCTCCTCTCAGTTGCCTGACGGCCTCCACGACCGTGAAGATGCCGTACATTCCTGGGTGCGTATAGGAGAGGCCTCCGCCGTTGGTGTTCAGGGGAAACTCTCCGCCCGGTGCCGTTCTCTGTCCCGCCACGAAGTCCGGGCCCTCGCCTGCGGCACAGAACCCCAGGTTTTCCAGGCTTACCAGCGTCGTGTAGGTGAAGGAGTCGTAGATCATTGCGAGGTTGATATCGGAATGGGTTACTCCGGCCATACCCATCGCCTGGGGCCCTGTATTTCTTCCAAAGGCGGAGGTGAGGTCTGGCATTTGGGAGACCATCGAATGGTCGTGGCCTTCTGCTACGCCCAGTATTGCAACGCCGCCTCTCCGCGTGTCTCTAGCCCTCTCCGGGGTGGTGACTACCACTGCGGCTCCGGCGTCGGTCACGAGGCAGCAGTCCACGAGGTGGAATGGCCAGGCGACCCATCGCGAGTCGTGGTATTCGTCGAAGTTCAGCGGCCGGTCGTGAAAGTATGCCTTTGGGTTGAGGTTTGCCCAGCTTCGGGTGGAGACTGCGATTTCTGCGAGGGCCTGTCGAGTGCGGTCCTTGCCGTACCGGTGCATGTAGTTGCTGGCGGCCATGGCGTATGAGATGGGTGGGCCGATTATGCCGTATGGGTATTCGTACTGCGCCATTGGCGCGCCGGGGTTGCGCGGTATCGGAGCGCGGTCTGAGCGTCCTGCCTGCCCGTGGGTTATGAGGGCCACCTCGCAGTAACCGGCTGAGATGGCCGCGGCTGCGTGGGCCAGGTGGATCACGAAGGAGGATCCCCCGACGGAGGTGGAGTCGGTAAATCGGGGTTGTATTCCGAGGTACTCGGCGACGTCGAGGGTGGACCATCCGGCGGTTAGGAGGCCGTCCACGTCGGAGAGGGAGAGGGCTGCGTCTTGGAGTGCGTTGAGGGCGGCTTCGGCGTGATGGGCGAGCGGGGACTTGTGGGGAACCTTGCCTATCTCGTCGGACTCGGCGACGCCCACGATCTCCGCTGCGCCTGAGATTTTTCGAAGCCTGGCGGCGTTGGGCATAGTTCAGCGGTTCCCGGATTCAACCGGATCGTGAGGCTCATCGCGATTGCCGCCCGATCCGGCGTTGCTGGGCATGGGTCTCGTTCAATCCCGTTTCTTGGCCGTCTGCTTCCGGCTAGGTGAGAGGCGAGTAGGGAGTCGGCGCCAGGATCTGATTTCTGACGTTCTTGACTATCAGGCCGTCCTCTTCTGACGCGGCCTTTGCCTGAAGCCATTCGGGGTCGTTTGCGAAAGAGGCCCAGGCTTTTTCTCTCTGGCCCATGTCGTCGAAGGCTACGAGGTATATGAGTTCGTTGCTCGACGGCCCGACGACGTTGGTCCAGTATCCGACGTTTTTGATGCCGTGCCGCTCGAAGATCTTGCAGGTGTGCTCGCTGAATCGCTTGTTCAAGGCGGGCAGCCTGCCTCCGTAGCATTCGTAGATACGCAGTTCATAGATCAATTTGTCCCTCCGGCTCCATGATACTGGGTGTTTCACAGATTCTGTGCAACGCCGGCCCGGCGCGTCAACCCGTGCGACGGGTGTTGCCGTCGTTCATCCGAGATCGGATTCGCGTTGAACCTTACAAGGCCGGCATCCTTATGCAACCTTCGTTACAAGAGAAGTTCAATGGCTGCGGCTAGACGGATCCCGCGGATCTTCTGCAATTCCCTTAGCCTATTACGTCGGTCTCGGTGTCTCCAGCGGCCAGGGCTCGGTAGTGTCCCAGGACGAGTTCTTTGGTGAGATAGCGTCTATGTTCGCGGTTTTCGTTCCTTTCCAGTACGGGGAACTGGCCGAGTACGTACGCGGCATCGTCTTCGCTCAGGCCGTATAGGTGAAAGTAGAGGGCGTCGAGGCGCGCCCTGAGTTGCCGCCGTTCCTGTCGGTTCCAGGTGAAGGGCTGGCCTTGGTGTCCGAGGTCGCGGGCAAATTGGGCGAGGTCGTGAGAGGTGTAGGAAAGGCGCAGGACGTGATGGGCGATGAGATCGCGTGCGCTGGCATTTCCGAATGGCGTGTCGTAGTCGTCCGGCGCGATGACGGGCAACTGTTCGACGGTGAACCAATTCAAATTTGTGCCCTGTGCCTTGCGCTTTGCGACGTAATCGAGGGCCATGCTGGACAGGTTTGCCACGAGACAGGCGGCGCTATTGGCGTCCAATTCGGGGTCGGGCATCAACAGCGGCAACGAGTTTCCGTATCCGGCCCAAGGGACTATTGCGGCTATCATGGTGCGTTCGTTGGTGGCGTTGGTTATGCCGCGGAATCCTATAGTCCAGCCGGGCTGTTCGGGGAACATCTCCCTGACCTCGACGGCGTCCACCCAGTATTGGACGCCCGGTGCGAAGAGGGGGTCTGCGTGTTGTCCGTCGGAGACGGGGACGCTCAGGTAGGGGCTCCTAACGCTTTCGGGGTTGAACTCGACTCCGTTGGCGCGGTGATCGAAGTGGTGGATCATGCGGCCCTGGTAGAGGGGGAGCCAGGTATCGGTTCCGCGCCTGTATCGGTTGGGAGCGGTTCGATAGGCTCCATCGGCCTCGAGTCGCTCTGGGGTACGGAAGAGATAGGATTGGTTGGTCATATCTAACATTCGCACGTACTTGACCGGCCAGGCTTTGCGGGCCTCGTCGTCTGAGCGGTCTACGAGTACGGGGTGGCGTCGATATATTTCGCTTACGATGGTTGCGTCGCGCGGGCTGCGGAGTATGGGAGCGGTGCCGGTGTTTGGGTTGATGCGTGCGAAGTCGCTGGGGGCGAGAGAAAAGACGCGGTTGGCATCGTGGAGGTCGGCCTGTCCGTCGAGGAAGAAGCCGCATCGTGTGGCGTCGAAGCGGCGTTTTGGCCCGCCAAAGATGAGGGCGCAAAACTTGAACCGTGTGTCCACGTCTGGGAACCACTTTGGGGAGTCTGCGTCGGGGTTGTTAGAGCGTCGGTTTTCGAAGTCGAAGATTCCGCCCACGCGCCCGGTGGTGGAGACGCTTTTGAAGAATCGTGCGGCGGTCTTGTCTGCGTAGATGCCGGAGGGGGTGAGGAGGCCGATGACGCCGTTTGGTTTGATGAGGCGCATTGCCCGCTCTACGAAGAGGCTGTAGAGGTTGATGTCTCCGGTTCCCAGTAGGGGATAGTCTCCGTTGGCTCGGACGTGCCTGGATAGTTCGGCGGCCTGTGCTGAAGCTTTGTCGAAGTCATCTGCGAGTGGGTCTCCGTCCGACCGCAGCCGCGCTATTCCCTTCCGGCGTATGGCTGCGGTGCGTGCGGTGGCGAGGGGATGTTCGCGAGCCGCCCACCACTCGACTTCCTGCAGTTTGATGCGGTCCCAGGGCGGATTTCCGATTACGGCGTCGAAGCCTCCGTCGCTTTCCCCGCGGCCTACGAGTCCCTCCGGCCAGATGTTCAGGAAGGTCAGTTCCCAGTGCAGTATGCGCTCTCGCGCGGCAATTTCTATGGCTCGATCCTCTAGTTTGAAGAATGCGTCGGTGATGTGATTTTTCTGCGCCTTCTCTCTGTCTGCAAAGAGAACGTCGCCTGCGCGCTGTGCGTTGCCTCCGACGGCCCTGATCAAGGGTTGGTGCAGGTTGCGTCGTTCAAGACTGCGAAGTCCTGCGCTCAGCCAGCCAAGGCCTGTGGTCAGATTCGGAATTTCCCGCATGTAACCGAGGTTTCGCTCGACCGCAGTATCGAAGTGCGTACTTAATCTGAGGACCTTATCAATATCCAGGTCGAGGCTTTGTTCCAATTCTTCCATGTCTTCCCGCTCCCGCCCTATTCGGGCGGCGAAACGCTCTTCCAGCACGCTGGTTATGTAATCGGGAGACCATTCTTCGAGGTATTTCCGGGCATTTGATATCCACGTGCCCAGCAGGGCGTCGCCCGTGCGTAGGCGGTGGTCTATGAAGGGCAGTGGGATCCCGGGGGTGAAGGTGTGGAGCCAAAGGGCGACCTTTGCCAGCTGCACTGCCATGGGGTTCTTGTCTACCCCATATATGCAGCGCTTCAGAACTAAGCGCTGCACCAGGACCTGGTCGCTGGCTTCAATGTCCCTGGCGGCCAGTTCTTCCTTTATGCGGTCCAGGCGGTTGCGCAGGGGCGACTTGTAGTTCCGGGCCTGTTCCTCATCAGGGTCGATCAGTTCCAGGACCCTATTAGTGAGCCAATCGAGGGCGGTTATGAGGAAGTGTCCCGATCCCATCGCGGGGTCTAGTACCTTCAATTCCAGAATGGCCTCGGCAGGGTCGGGCGCGGAGCTTGGGTTGGATCTGAAGGCGGCGATGCGTTCATCGACGAGTGGTCTTAGAGTCTGTTCGACGATGAGGTCTACCAGCTCCTGCGGTGTGTAGTAGGAACCGGAATCCTTGCGGGCGTATGGATGTATTGCGACTTCCGTCTCGCCGTCGGCATTTCGTCTGGGCGTGCGTTCGAGCAGTTTCTCGTAGATGCTGCCGAGTTGCTGTATGGAGAGGTCTCGGTAGCTGATGTATCTCCCGTTGTTGTGGCTCAGTGAGTGGATGACGTCAACTAGTTCTGCGTCCGGAACTTGGATGGTGTCCACGAACGAGAAGGGCTCGAAGAGGCCGCCGTTGTAAGCGGGTAGGCCAATGGAGTCGTCGCCCTCATCGATCATTTCTCGAAGGGTACTTAAGCGGTTCCATATCCTTGTTGAGACGGTGGAAAAGGCGGCTGCGCGTCCCCTCTGCTTAGCGATTGCGTCGCGCTCGTGCCGCAGGCTGTATTCCTGGTAATTCATGTTTTCGACCGGCAGCAGGCCGCGATCCTCGGAGTAGCAGATGAAGAGAAGGCGATAGAGGAAGGTAAAGGCTGCTTCTCTTATCTCTTCCGGGCTTGCATCCGGTTGTTTTCGCCAGAAAAGTTTCACCAGGTCGGGGAAGACGTTTTGGAAGATGACGTTCGAGAGGTCGGCGGCTAGCCGTTCCTCGGAGCGTCGGCCCTCTGCAAGGAGTCGTTGGAGGAAGGACTCTCGTTCGCCTCTTACCGGGGTCCACGAGTCGCGGCGAAAGAGGAGGAAGGCTACTCGGAGCTGGTGAAGGGATTTTTCGTCGAGGTCTATGAACAATGATCCCTGGGGTTTGGGATCCAGTAGCCGGTATAGGTCGAATTCCTGGAAGCGGGTCCTGGGGCGTGTGTGGTAGCCGTATAGCCGCCAGTGGGTTGCGTTGGTAGTGATGGCCCAGGCGACCCGGCCGTCGGAGTCGGCGCCTGCGTTTAGGAGGTAACGGCAGGTCTGCTCGGCGCCGCTCTCGGTCGCTCGTCCGCCTGATCCTCTGGCGTCGAAGTCTCTACGCCACTGCTTGCACTCTACGAGGCCGACGGCGTGCCTTATGCGGTGGGTTTCCTGTTCGGCCAGTGCGTCCTCTCGTTCAGAGTCTGCGGCGAAGAGAACGAGGTCCACCCTTTCTCTTGCGGTGATGCTCTGCGCTTCGAGTGGGTCCGGCCAGCCGAGCGCGCTGAGGATGGGCCGAATGGCGCGCTCCATGGTGATGGTTTCGTTGGCTCCTCGCACGGCGAGCATGTTGCATAAGGCGGATTGCGCGGCGTCCCGGAAGGTATCGAAGGGCGCGGGGTCGTCGAGGATGGCGCGATATTCGGGAGTTTCCCTTATCTCCCGACTCAGGAAATCGTCCGACCATATGGGTATGTGCGATGACGGCGGCATTGGCCTGATTTTAACGTTGGCTCGTGAAAGAGGGGGAGGGAAGGTTCGCCATTGGGCTGCTCAGCGTAGCACTCTCCTGCGAGGTAAGAGAGGGTGGGCGGCAGTTTAGGGATTGAAGGGGAGTTCAGCGGCCTTCCTGCCGCCGGAGTGAGCGGGTTAGTCCGGGTCGGGTAGGGTGATGTTGTCGATGAGGCGCGTGCCGGCTATGCGCGCGGCGAGGGAGAGGAGGACGGGGCCGGGCACGTCGTCCAGTTCTTCCAGCGTTTCCGGGTGAGCTGCGCTGACGTAATCGGTCTCGATGGCTTCCTCATGGTCGAGCACGTCTCGCATTGCTTTCCTTAGCGCCTGGCCCGAGCGTTGGCCGTTCGTCCATGCGGACTTTGCGGTCAGGAGGGCCTTGTAGAGCGCGCCTGCGGCGGTTCGATGTTTCGGGCTGAGGTTGACGTTGCGGCTGCTCAGCGCAAGTCCGCGGGCGTCTCGCACGGTGTTGACCGGCTCGATCTCGATTCCGAGCCGCAGGTCTCTCGCGAGCCTCTGCACTATGACGAGCTGTTGGGCGTCCTTTCGTCCAAAGTATGCGACGCTTGGGCGGGTGATAGCGAATAGCTTGGCTACGACCGTGGCGACACCGATGAAATGTCCGGGCCTGCTTGCGCCTTCGAGGACGCGGGCAATTGGTCCCGGGTCCACGCGTGTCGATTCTCCTGGGGGGTATATTTCCTCCACCGCCGGCTCGAAGAGTACGTCTACGCCGCAAGCCTCGAAGATGGCGCGGTCGCGGTGGCGGTCTCTGGGGTACGCGGCAAAATCTTCCAGCGGGCCGAACTGCGCGGGGTTTACGAATAGCGATGCTATAACCGAGTCGCAACCGCTTCTGGCGCGTGCAAGCAGCGCCTCATGCCCGGCATGTAGAGCGCCCATGGTGGGCACTAGCCCCACACGCCCGGTCAGGCGGTCTCTCGCCGCGCGCACGTCACGCACTGTTTGGGCTATGCGCAACGTTCAGACAGGGACGCGGCTTGGCCGGCGGCGCCTTCTCTTACCGGCGGGCCGCTGGAGAAGAACGACTCCTCGTCGCCGGGGAACGCGCCTGTCTGCACGTCGGACGCGTAGTTGGCGATGGCCTGTCGGATGAGGGCGCCTGCGTCGGCGTACTGTCTTGCGTGGCGCGGCTTGTGGTCGAGGGCCAGGCCGAGCATGTCGTGGAGTACCTGCACCTGCCCATCGCAGTTGACGCCGGCGCCTATGCCTATGGCCGGTATGCGCAGGCGGCGGGTGACCTCTGCGGCTAACTCTGCGGGGATCAGTTCGAGGACTATGGCGAAGGCGCCGGCCTCCTCAACGGCCAGAGCGTCTTGCATGAGAGCGTCGGCCCCTTTTTGGGACCTGCCCTGTACTCGGTATCCGCCGATGCTATGCACTGATTGCGGGGTAAGGCCGACGTGTCCCATCACGGGGATTCCGGCATCTGAGAGCTGCTGAATGACTGGCGCGATGGTGCGTCCGCCCTCCAGTTTCACGGCATGTGCGCCGCCCTCCTGGAGCAATCGTCCGGCGTTGCGAATGGCGGTGCCGGCGTCTGTCTGATAACTCATGAATGGCATGTCTGCGACGATCAGGGACCGGTTGGCGCCGCGCACTACGGAGGCCGCGGCGCGGATCATGTCCTCCATGGTTACCGGTATGGTGGAGTCGTAGCCGAATACTACGTTGCCGATGCTATCGCCCACGAGGATCATCGGGATTCCCGCCTCATCGGCGAAGCGAGCCGACGGGTAATCGTAGGCGGTGATCATTGGTATGCGCTCTCCTCGCCGCTTCATCGACCGGATGGTGGAGGTGGTAACGCGTCTTGGCGGCATTGTCTCTTTCTTCCTTTCTGCGCCGTTTTCCCGACTGGTTGGGGTTCTCGATTGTGCGGTATTCAGAGATTTTCTCAGTGATTTGGTTCGTGTGTTGCCGACCGCCTCATTCGGTCGGCGTGAGTTCGGCGGCCTTCCAGCTTCCAATGGCCTCGTAGAGACGGCGTTCGATTTCGGTGCGCGCAGGACCGCTCAGACCGCCTTGTTCCACTGCTATGGGGAGGGCTGCAAGCGCCAGCGCGGCGTAGGCTGCTCCGGTGTTGGACGAGGCGGCGCCGGCAGCTTGGAGGTGGGCCCGAATGGTCTCCACGTCTCCGCGTACGTAGGGCCCGGTCAGGGCTGCGGGGAGGCCGCTGCTCCGAACGCCCTCTACGGTCGATACGACCAGCGGCATCAGACGTTCCAGAGCATTGCGCCTGTCGAAGCCCAAGACTTCCCACATTTCTGCGGACAGCCCCATCAGCCCTGCCAACAGCCCGCAGGCCATGACTGCGGATGCGTGATAGGCGGCCCTTACCGATTCTGAAAGGGGGACGGTCTCGCCGCCGAGCCTGTGAGCCAAGCGCTTCAGCCAGGCGTATGTCGGTTCGCGGGGAGACTCAAGCCCGAACGTGATGCCCTGGAATCTGTGGGGCTCGTCCGGGCCGGGGAAGGTTTGCAGGGGGTGGAAGCCGCCGATAGCGGCTCCGTGGGCTTCCGCTTTGCCAAGCAGGGAGATCGGCTGCGCGCCGGAGCAATGTATGACGGTTTGCCCTTTTCGCCATATCAGAGAGTCGCAGACTTGGCCTATGCTGGCGTCGTCGACGGTGATGAATATGGCGTCTGCGGCCTTGACGACCTGCCGTGCGCTGCTGCTGACGGTGGTTCCGGGGAGTCTTTGGCGCAGGTGGTTGGCATGGTTCGGTCTGCGGGTGCTTGCTGCAACGACGGTGTAACCGGTCGCGGCCATTGCTTGCGCGAGGCTGGATCCCAGTCTTCCCGCGCCGACTATGCCGACCGTGTTCGGGGCGAGGTTGTCGCTTGTTGTTCCCCTAGTCATGCCGGATGGCCTCCCTGGCGGGCAGCACTCCGCCGATTGCGTTGGCGGTGTCTACGGCGTCGAGGATGGCCTCGCTCATGGCTCTGAGGGCCGCTGCGTGCAGTTCGTCCGGCCCTGTTTCTGCACGGTGGGAGCCGGTGGATAGGGAGAATACGATGTCTCCGTCGTTGGAGGTGTGGGCCGGTCTTATGGTGAGGGCTATGCCGTCTTGGCCGGCGACCGCGAGTCGTGCGGCTCCGCGTTTGTCGAGTGGGGCGTCGGTAGCCACGACGCCCAGCGTGGTGTTTCTGAAGAAGCCGCGCTCTTTCGGAGGGTCGGCTATCAGGATCTGTACGGAGTCTTCAAATCCTGACGCGTCCTTTTTGACAGGGCCTGCGACGATTCTCCCGTTCGATGGGTCTACGACCGACCCGGCAGGATTGACCGCGGCGAGCGCTCCGACGGCAGCGCCTCCGGCCAATCGCACCGATGCGGTACCTATGCCGCCTTTGACGCGGTTCTTTCGTCCTCTCATACCGCCAATGGTGGCTCCGGTTCCGGCGCCTACGCTGCCCCTCTGGAAGTCTCGGGAGGCGGCCAGGCAGGCGGCGTACCCGGAGTCGGCATTTGGCCTGACTTCGTGAGTGACGAGGCCGAGGTCGAACAGAATGGCGGCTGGCACTATGGGTATCACGGCCCGCCCGACCCTAATTCCCCGCCCTTGCTCTTCGAGATACTTTACTGCGCCGGCGGCGGCTTCCAGGCCAAAGGCACTTCCTCCGGCCAGTACGATTGCGTTTACCCACGATGCCTGGGCCAGGGTGTGCAGTAAGGCGGTCTCTCGCGTGCCCGGCGCGGCGCCGCGTATCTCAACGCCCGCGGTTGCGCGCGGGTCGCAGATCACGACCGTACAGCCTGTGCCGTTGGCTGGGTCGGTCCAGTGGCCAACCCTCAGACCGCTGACGTCGGTGAGTCGGCCCTTGGCACGCGGTCGGGAAGCGTTGGTGGCGTCGTACAAGCGTTCGCCCCGCTCTGTGCGCGGCCGGCATTTCGGGCGAACCCTATGCGGTGCACGGGGAGAATCCGGTCAACCGTGATCGTCAAGTCCGGTGCGAACCGGTACATGCGCGGCTGGCCGGGCTACCTGCTCGAAAGGGGCTCGCCTCTGGCCGGCTTGGTGTTTCCCTTCCTGCCCCAATAGGGGCGGAAGTCCAGCCTGCTGAAGTAGGCGGCATTTGAAGATTACCACAGGCTATGACGAGGGTGAGGCTGTGATTGCCGGCGCGTGAAGTCCTACTTGGCTTTCAAAGGCGTTATACTGCGCTGACTTAGCGCGGCGATTTTCGTAACGTCGATCCGGGATTTCCCGATGTCGTGAGAGCCGTCGGAGCGCTGCGCCAGGGCTTTTGGACGACTAAGGAGTCAGTCTTCTTGCCAAAATTGGTGAAGGAATTGCGGCGGGCCTTTGGATTTGATGACGTTGCCATTGCGCCTGGCGCGATAACCATCAATCCTGAGATGGTGGACATCTCAACGAATTTCGACGGCGTGGGGCTCGATATTCCTTTCATGGCCTCAGCCATGGACGCGGTTGTAGATCCTGGTTTCGCGATCAAACTTGGTAGGCTGGGCGGTCTTGCGGTGCTCAATCTGGATGGATTGCACGCTCGCTATGACGATCCATCGCCTCTCTATTCGGAGATAGCGGAGGCGCCTAGAGAGGCCGCGACTGAGTTGCTGCAGAAGCTGTACTCGCAGCCAATTCGGGAGGATCTTGTGAGCCGCCGCGTCGAGGAGATAAAGAGCGGGGGAGCGGCGGCAGCCGTTTCACTGATACCTGCCAGCGCCAAACGTCTCGCGCCGGTGGCCGTCGAGGCGGGTGCGGATGCCGTAGTGGTGCAGAGCACGGTGACGACTCCTCGGCACATATCGAAGAGCCTGCGGGGGTTGATCTTTTCGGAGATCGTCGAGCAGTTGAATGCGCCGGTGCTGGTGGGCAACACGGTTAGCTACGACGTGACGCGCGAGTTGATGGATGAGGGGGTGCAGGGTGTCTTGGTGGGCGTTGGCCCCGGCGCGGCTTGCACCAGTCGGGAGGTGCTCGGCATAGGGGTTCCGCAGGTCACCGCGACGCTGGAGTGCGCGGCTGCTAGGGACGACTATTACAAGGACCGCGGGCGATACGTGCCGATCGTTACGGATGGCGGTATTCGCACAGGCGGTGACGTTTGCAAGTCCTTCGCCGCGGGGGCCGACGCGGTGATGATCGGCACGCCATTTGCTCAGGCCGCGGAGGCCCCGGGCCTGGGCTACAACTGGGGTATGGCGACCCCGCATCCGTCTCTTCCAAGAGGGACTCGCATCAAGGTCGGCACGTCCGGCTCGCTTGAGCAGATTTTGTTCGGGCCTTCGTCCAAGACTGACGGCACAGAGAATCTGGTTGGGGCCCTTGAGATTTCGATGGGAATGGTGGGCGCCAGAAACATCAGGGAAATGCACTCGGCGGAGTTGATCCATGCTCCGTCCGTCAAGACGGAGGGCAAGGTCTTCCAGATGAGCGGGTTGGGCTCGTGAGCCTGCTCAGCGGGCGCTGATCAGCGGCAGCGCCTACCGACGTACGGACGCACCTCTTCCGCCGCCGGAAGGGTCGGAGTATTGATAATGACGTTTCGCGTACCTCGGGGGACTTACGATATTCTGCCGGAAGAGCAGACTCGTTGGGACCTTGTTACAGCCACTGGCGAGAAGGTGGCTCGCCAGTTCGGCTATGGGCGGATATCGACTCCCTTATTCGAGGCGACGGATCTCTTCGAGCGCGGGGTGGGCGTAGATACCGACATCGTTCAGAAGGAGATGTACACGTTTGAAGATCACGGGGGGGACTCGCTTACGCTTAGGCCGGAGGGCACGGCGGGAGTGTGCAGGGCTTACATACAGCACGGGATGCATAATCAGCCGCAACCGGTTCGCCTCTACTACATGGGGGCCATGTTTCGCTACGAACGGCCCCAGGCGGGGAGGTTGAGGCAGCACCACCAATTCGGCGTCGAGGCGATAGGCGACGGCTCGGCACAGGTGGACGCGGAGGTGATAGAGCTGGCCTTGGGATTCCTTTCGGGCATAGGGATGGAGGGTCTCACGGTCAAGTTGAACAGCATTGGGGACGGCGATTGCAGGCCGGCGTATTTGGAGGCGCTGAGGGATTATTTCCGGCCCCATGCCGGCGGGCTTTCCGGTGTTGACCGCGCTCGGTTGGAGCGAAGTCCGCTCAGATTGCTCGATTCGAAGGAAGCGGGCACGGCGGAACTTTGCGCGGGCGCTCCTCACTCGGTTGACTTTCTGGACGACCAATGCCTCAATCACTGGAACGAGCTTCTGGGGTACGTCGAGGACTTGAAGCTTCTGTATTCCGACTTCAAGTTTCAGATCGACCATAGGCTGGTACGCGGGCTTGATTACTACACTCGAACCGTGTTCGAGATCCACCCCCCGGACGTTGGGGCGCAGAGTTCGGTCCTGTCAGGCGGCCGCTACGATGGCCTGATCGAGGAATTGGGAGGCGCATCAACTCCCGGGATCGGCTTTGGGAGCGGTATAGAGCGGCACATACTGAATCTAAGTCGGCAAGAGTCTGAGTCATGCGGGGGCGATGCGCCGGAGGTGGTCATAATTCACCTCGGACGGGCTGCTACGCGTGCGTGCGTCTTGCTTGCCGCGCAGTTGCGGCTGAGAGGGGTCAGGACTGTACTGGCGCCGGGGCGCTCCATGCGCGGCCAGTTACGCTACGCTGACTCACTATCCGCCGGGTTCGCACTGATCATCGGCCAGCAGGAACTGGAGCGGGGCACAGCTTCCTTGAAGTCACTGAGCGATGGCAAACAGACGGACGTGGCCCTGGACGCCGAAAGAGTCGCCGCGTCTCTTCGCGCCTAGTTGGAGATTGCGGATCACGGAGGCCGGGATTTGTGCAAAGCTCTTTTCGTGCGGGGCGGTTGCAGCCATCCGGCCCGAAGGGGCCTGCGTTTCGACCCTCGTCGGGCTGATATTCTCGAATGATGCAAGATTCAACCTTCGTAAGGCTTCGGCAGATGTCGGACCGGCACGGCGAAATCGAGCGGGAGATGTCGAAGCCCGGGGTGGCGTCGAATCCCGCGTTGCTGCGCAAGCTGGGGCGTGAGTACAACGAGCTGCAGACCGTCATCAAGCTGTGGGAGGAGTACGAGCGGGCCCGGGATAGCGTGGAGCAGGCGCAGGCGATGCTGGAGTCCGAGAGCGACTTGGAGTTGCTTGAGCTCGCTCGCAGCGAGTCTATCGAGATGGAAAGGCGGTCGGAGGAGCTGGATTTAGAGTTGCGCGCTGCTCTGCTGCCTAAGGATGTTGCGGAACACGCGGACGCGGTAGTCGAGATACGGGCCGGGGCAGGCGGCGATGAGGCCGGGTTGTTCGCAGCCGGGTTGTTCCGTATGTACCAGAGGTATGGTGAGCGGCGCGGCTGGCCGTCGAAGATAGTCAGTTTCAATGAAACGGGCGTGGGCGGCGTGAAGGAGGTGGTTTTCGAGGTTGCGGGCGATGGTGCGTATTCTCGTCTGAAGCACGAGAGCGGTGTGCACCGGGTGCAGCGGGTACCTGTAACGGAGTCACAGGGCCGGATCCACACCTCTACGGCCACTGTAGCGGTGCTTAGACGCCCGGAGGACATCGACATACAGGTGAGTGATTCCGATCTGAAGGTGGATGTTTTTCACGCCGGCGGCCACGGCGGACAGAACGTGAATAAAGTGGCGACGGCCATTCGTATAACTCACTTGCCAACCGGTACAGTTGCGATCTGCCAGAATGAACGTTCCCAACTCCAGAACCGCATGCAGGCTATGGAGATACTGCGTGCCCGCCTCTGGGATCAGGAGCTTCGCAGGCGGCAGGCCGCAATCAGCGCGGACAAGCGCGCGCAGGTGGGTACCGGGGACAGGTCTGAGAAGATCAGGACCTACAATTACCCTCAGAACAGGGTTACCGACCACCGTATTGGCCACACCAGCCACCAACTGGAGCGCGTTCTGGACGGAGAGATCGACGAGTTCATCGACTCGCTGCTCAGAGAGGAACAGGCTCGAAAGCTAGCGGCTCTTTCTGTCGGCGGTCCCGGAAATTAGGAGCGGCGAAAGGTAGGCAGTGAGGGAGTGTTGACGCTGGGATGGTAAGTGAGGGGTAGGCTGCCTGAACCGAGATAGGCTGTCTGTTGTCGCGGGAATGACTATCAGAGATTTTATCCGGGAGTCTGCGTCGAGACTTCGGGCTGCGGGAGCGCCTGATGCCGCGGCGGAGGCGCGATTGCTGGTACGGCATGCGACGGGGCTTTCCGCAGAAGGTTTGCTTACGGCCTATGCGGCGCGGTTTCCGCAAGCCAAGCTGGAACTGCTAGAGGAATCGTTGAGTCGTAGGCTCCGGCGAGAACCGCTTGCCTACATTATCGGTAGGAAGGAATTCTATGGACGTGTGTTCGAGGTTGACTCGCGGGTCCTGATTCCTAGACCGGAGTCCGAGCTACTGGTGGAAAAGGCGATGCAGTTCTTGCGGGACTTCGAGAAAGATCGTCCGTCGATCTTGGATGTGGGTACTGGCAGCGGGGTACTGGGGGTTACACTGGCAGCCGAAATGCCTCAGGCTCTCATCACGGCGGTTGACATAGACGTCGACGCTCTTTTCGTAGCGCGTATGAACGCCGAGAGGCTGGGTCTTAGAGGGCGGATTGAATTCGTTCAAGCCGATATCTTGGATCCGCTTTATGGCCGGTTCGACGTGGTGGTGTCCAATCCGCCGTACGTGTTGAGGGGTGTGCTGCCGGGCCTTGAGTCTGAACTGTCGTATGAGCCGAGTAGGGCGTTGGACGGGGGGGAAGATGGTATGGACGTGCTGGGGCCCCTCATCGCTTCACTTCCCGGCTTGCTTGCGACCGGTAAGTCTGGGGTCTTCATAGAGATAGACCCGCCGGTGTCCGGTCCTTGCGCTAAGCGCGCCAAGGATGCGTTTCCGCGGGCGCGAATAGAGGTCGTGCCTGATCTGGCAGGGCTGGATAGGTGTTTGGCAGTCTATGCCTAAGGCAAGAGAAAGCCTTTCATGCTTCGCCTCACTTCGGCGCGTATGAACTCTTGCATAGGGCCGCGTGGGTTAGCGCTTGGTGTACTGGGGCGCTTTTCTTGCTTTCTTGAGGCCGTATTTCTTGCTTTCCTTCATTCGGGAGTCCCGGGTGAGGAGTCCGGCTGAGCGTAGGGGCTTCCTGAGGCTTTCGTCCATAACGACGAGGGCTCGAGCTAGTCCGTGCGCGAATGCTCCTGCCTGCCCGGATGAGCCGCCGCCGTGGGTCTTGGCGATGACGGTAACCGATGATTGTGTGCTGGTGACTATGAGGGGCCGCAGGGCGTGCTGCCGCCACGAGTCGACCGGGAACACTTCATTGAAGGGTTTGCCGTTGACGGTAACGGGGCCTTCCTCGGCGTAGACTCTCACACGCGCTACGGCGTTCTTTCGTCGGCCGGTACCGTAGTAATACTGCTGCTGGGTCACCTAGGCGTCTCCGGGTTCGTCTTTGGCGTTGTTTCGAGATGTTTTGGCATCTGTGGTCACTTCCGTGTCGGAGTCTGCGTTGTCGGCCTCGGGTATAGCGTCCTTAGCTTCTGGTACAGAGTCCTGGGTTTTGGCAGGGGTTGCCCCCGTCTCGCCAGCGGCTACGGCTGCCGCTTGTGTGGCCGAACGAGTGCGGCGTCTACGCCGGCGGGGCCGTTTGGGGGCGTCTTCGGCTGGATCGGTTTCCGCATCCCCGGCGTCTGCGGCGGCTTCTTTCGCTGTGGTTGCCGTACCTGTGGCTAAGGTAGTTGCCTCATCTGCCGAGAGGATACGTCGTCTTCGCCGCCTCCGTCTCTTGGGCACGTCCTCAGTGGAGGCAGTCTCCGCCTTCGTGGTCGCTTCTTCCGCGGCCCTGGCAGCTAGCTCGGCCAACTGTTCAACACGCCGCTGCGACCCGGTGACCTGCGCGGCGTGGGGATGCACGTCGCCGGCATAGACCTTGAGGCGGGTGTACATCCGGTCTCCGAGCTTGGATTTGGGCAGCATTCCTCTAACTGCATGCTCGATAATCCGGGTGGGGTGCTTTTCCTGCATGGTTCGGTAAGGGATTTCCTTGAGATTGCCAGGGTACTGGCTGTGCCGTCGGTAGACTATCTGTTGGCTCTTCTTTCCGGTTACCCTTACCTTTTCCGCATTGACTACTACGACAAAGTCTCCGGATTTGAGATGGGGCACGTATCCCGGCTTGTGTTTGCCAATGAGCAGCCAAGCTATGCGGCTTGCAAGGCGTCCGAGGACCTCTCCATCGGCATCGATAACGTGCCAGTCAGCGACCAGGTCATTGGCGCTGGGGTTGTATGGCTTGATTCTGGTGACCATTTTTGTTCCGTATGGACTGGTTACGTCGTTGGGAGGCGTCCGGGCTCGCTTCCATCGTACTGGATTGAAGTTAGGCACAGGCCGCGGGGCGGCATCACACGATGTGCGGCGCCCCGTGCGGGATGGCTGAGTAGACGTTGAATGCACTGCGGGCCGACTTTATTCAGTCCGACGTCTACCAGCGATCCTACCAAGCGACGTATCTGTTGGTGCAAGAATGCGTTGGCGGTGATGGTGAATTTCACGGCGTTGCCGAAGCGTTCAACTCTCGCTGAATCGACGCGTCGAATCGTAACGGCGTCCGGCGGTGTCGAGGGTCCGGCGAATGCTGAAAAGTTCCGGGCGCCTAACAGGGACTGGCATGCGTCGTTCATTTCGGTCTCGTTTAGGCGGTTCCTTACGTGCACCGACACATGCCGGTTTATGACGGGTGGAAAGGGGGCGTCGTTCAACGTGTACTCGTACGTGCGGCGTGTGGCGCTGCGTCTGGGGTCGAAGTCGCTGGCGACCGTAGCGGCGCAGTGAACTTTCAGATCATCCGGTAGGTAGTAGTTGAGGGCGTTTCTGGTTTCTCCAGTGGTGAGGCGCGTATCTGCATCGAGCGCGGCGACCTGTCCGGTGGCGTGTACTCCTGAGTCCGTCCTGCTGGCCAAGGCTACTCTCCTGTGTTCTCCGAACAGGATTGTTGCTGCGTTTTCCAATTCTCCCTGGACAGTGCGGGTGTTGGCCTGTAGCTGTGACCCATGAAAAGCGGTCCCGTCATACTCAATGATCAGTCCTATTCGCATTCCGTACCGCGGTCGGTCGTCCTAGACCAGTTCGATGACCGCCATCTCTGCTGCGTCTCCCTTGCGCGGTCCGAGTTTTACGATGCGAGTGTAGCCACCTTCCCGCTCGCTATAACGCTCCGCGAGGTCATCGAACACCTTGTAGACGACTTCCTTGTCAGTGATAAACGAGGCCGCTCTACGGCGGTGATGAAGTGTGCCGGCCTTGCCGAGGGTAACCATTTTCTCGGCTATTGGTCGTACCTCCCGAGCCTTGGACAAGGTTGTGCGGATACTTTCACGCTTCAGCAGTTCAGTTACGAGATTTCTGAAGAGCGCTTTTCTTGGGCCGCTTGCCCGGCCAAAATGCCGGCCTGCGACTCTATGCCTCATCGTCCGGGTCTCCGCTTACAGGCTGTGGGGATTCTTCCTCGCCGGCCTCGTTCTGTGCGTAGTCGCTTGAACTCATCTCCAGCATGCCTCTGGCTACCAGGGCGTCAGAGAGCTCTTCCAAGGATTTTTGGCCGAAGTTCCTGATGTTGAGCAGGTCGGTCTTGGACATGGCGAGCACTTCCCCGACGCGATTGACGTTGGCGCGCTTGAGGCAGTTCAAGGTCCGAGCCGAGAGATCCAGCGTTTCGATGAGAGTGTTGTAAACCTCGTGTGACACCCCTGGCGGGAAGCTGGCTTCTTCCTGCTGTCCCGTTTTGAGTTCGGGCTTGGAGAACAAGTAGAACTTCTCTATGAGCAGGTTTGATGCGCTATGAGTGGCTTCCAGAGGTGTAATAGTCCGGTCAGTCCACACTTCGAGCACAAGTCTTTCGAGGTCTGACCTCTGGCCGCTCCTGGTTCTTTCCGTCCGGAAGTTGGCTTTTCTGACGGGGGTGAAGACAGAATCGACGGGGAGCACGCCTATGGGCAATCCCTCGTCGTGAGCTGCCTGTACGTATCCTGAGCCATGCTCGACGTTGAACTCGGCGGAGAGCCTTGCGCGTGGGGAGTCCAGGGTGGCCAGGTGTCGTTCGGGGTTGACGATCTCAAAGTCTGCGGTAGCCATGATGTCACCGGCCCGGACTTCACCCTCTCCATCCACTTCGAGGCGCAGTCGTCCGCTGCGGTTGACCAAGGAACGCAGGCGAATGCCCTTAACGTTCAGCAGGAATTCGCCTACCTCTTCGCGCATGTGCTCGATGGTCGAATACTCGTGCAGGATGCCGTCTATCTTGACCCATGTGATGGCGACGCCTGGGAGCGAGCTGAGCAGTGCCCTGCGCAGGGGGTTTCCAAGCGTGACGCCCCATCCGCGCTCCAGTGGCTCGGCCACGAAACGCCCGTAAGTTTGACCGGATTCCTCGACCTTTATGGAAAGGTCTGGGATTTCAACCTCTGCCGGCGGTGACAACTCCTCCGTCGGCGGTAGGCCGTACATCCGTTCCAGCATCCGGGCTACCTCCTTGAGTAGAACTCGACTATCAGGCGGGTGTCGACGCCCGAGTCGATTTCGTCTGGTTCCGGCAAGGAGATGACCTCGCCGGACGCAACGTCCGGGTTTAGTTTGAGCCAGTTTGGTGGGTTTTTCCGTTCCAAGCCGGCTGATACGTTCTTGAACAGGCCGGTCTCCTTCGATTGGTCCCTCCAAGTGACCACGTCACCTTGACGGACTTGGTAAGAGGGTATCGAAGCTCTACGGCCATTGATCTTTATGTGGCCGTGCCTGACTGTCTGTCGGGCCTGCGCCCTGGAGTCGCTGAAGCCAAGGCGGTAGACAACGTTGTCGAGGCGCCTCTCCAGTAGTTGCATAAGCATCGTTCCGGTGACGTCTCGGGATCTAGCGGCCTTTTCGAGGTACTTTCGGAACTGCTTCTCCAAGACGCCGTAGATATTTCGGGCCTTCTGTTTTTCGCGGAGTTGCATACCGTGTTCTGAGACGCGCCTCCGCCGCTGCATTATCGACTTGTCGCCGGGGGGGGACTTTCGCCGTTCAATGGCGCACCTGGGCGTGAAGCAGCGCTCGCCCTTCAAAAAGAGCTTCAGGCTCTGCGCTCGGCAGAGTCTGCAGACTGGTCCTGTGTAACGTGCCATCTCTTTCCTTAGCAGTTGGTCGCGGGTGGGTGTCAGGCTAGGCGAACGGACAAGTGGGATGCGCCTTGGTTGCGCCGGCGGAGGGTCTAGACTCTCCGCTTCTTGGGTGGACGGCAGCCGTTGTGGGGGACTGGGGTGACGTCCTTGATACTTACGACGCGGATGCCGGCGCTCTGGAGGGCTCTTATGGCGGCTTCCCTACCTGCTCCGGGGCCCTTTACAAGGACGTCGACCGTGCGGAGTCCTTGGTCCATTGCCTGTCTTGCGGCGCTGTCCCCGGCGCGCTGGGCTGCGAAAGCGGTGGACTTTCTCGATCCCCTAAAGCCCATTGCGCCTGCGCTGCTGGCGGCGATGGCGTTACCGGCAGGGTCGGTAAGCGTGATGATTGTATTGTTGAAGGTTGCGGTGACGTAAGCGCGTCCTTGGGGAACGAACTTCTTCTCGCGTCTTCTCGTTCTGGGTTTTCTAGGCATGGGTTGTGTGACTCAGGTCCAGGCGGCCCGCCATGAGGCGGGAACGTTCTCTCGGCACGTCGAGTTGGGTCAGTGCTTCGCGGTTCTCTTCTTCCCGGCTACGGTGGCGCGTCGGCCTCGCTTGGTGCGGCTGTTCGTGCGTGTGCGCTGCCCCCGGACGGGCAATCCTCGGCGGTGCCTCAGGCCGCGGTAGGCCTGGATGTCGACCAATCGGCGGATGTTCATCTGGGTTTCACGGCGCAAGTCGCCCTCGATCAGCACACCGCTGCGGTCGATTGCACTGCGTATTCTTGCAAGGTCTTCTTCGTTGAGTTCTCTCACTCGCGGGTTATGGTCCAGTCCGATCCGGTTGATCAGCTGCTTGGAGACTTTGGGGCCTACCCCATGAATGGCGGTCAATGCTACTTCAAGCCGCCTGTTGTCCGGCACATTTACACCTGCGATCAACGCCATTTTTCGTTACCTGACTTTCCCCTGAGCCTGCGGCTGTCGCGGGTCATGCGACCTTTCCGGGTTGCTATCGGAGTCGTGCGGGCTGTCTAACCCTGCTTTTGCTTGTGTTTTGGGTTGGTGCACAGTACCCGAACGGTGTTACGCCTCCGGATCACCTTGCAACTGGCGCACATTGGCTTTACGGACGCTCTGACTTTCATGATTTGGCCTCGTGCGGAGTTCGTATCCCCTGAGCGAGTTACTTGAAACGATAAGTGATGCGGCCTCGGGTAAGGTCGTAAGGCGACAACTCGACGAGGACCCGGTCTCCCGGCAGGATTCTGATGAAGTTCATTCTTATCTTTCCGGAGGCTCTTGCAAGCACCTCGTGGCCGTTGGGGAGTTCCACGCGAAAGGTGGTGTTAGGCAGGGCCTCGCTGACCAAGCCCTCCACTTCTATTGCTTCTTTCTTTGCCACTTTGCGTTACTGTGATCCGGGGTTACAGAGCCGTGAGTACTTCCGGCCCGTATTCGGTAATGGCCACCGTGTGCTCGAAGTGGGCGGAGAGGGACCGGTCGGCTGTCACGACAGTCCATTTGTCTTTCAGTACCTCCGTTTGCCATCCTCCAGCATTGACCATTGGCTCGATTGCGATCACCATGCCAGGCATCAAGATATGCCCTCGTCCAGCCATTCCGTAGTTTGGCACCTGCGGCGGCTCGTGAAGAGAGTGCCCGATGCCGTGTCCGACATACTCTCTGACAAGTTCATATCCCTTTGGCCTAACGTAGCTCTCAACGGCATTCGACACGTCACCCACTCGGTTCCGGGGCTGTGCCGCCTGGATCGCCCTATCGAGGGAGACCTTTGTAGTCTCGACAAGTGCGCGCTTCTTCTTCGTTTCCTTGCCTGCAATCGCGGTGACGGCGTGATCGCTATACATGCCGTTCACAATGGCGCCACAGTCGAATGAGACCAGATCGCCATCTTCCACTATGCGCTCGCCGGGGATGCCGTGCACAATTTCTTCGTTGAGTGATATGCAAACTGTGGCAGGAAACCCGTAGAGGCCCAAGAATGCGGGCCGCGCTCCCAGTTTTCTTATTTCTCCTTCGCCAATGTGGTTCAACTCAGCGGTCGTGACGCCAGGCTCCAAATTCCGGACCATTTGACGGACGGCAAGCGCGACAATCCGTCCTGCTTCCCGCATTGCCTCAAGCTCGCGGTCAGACTTGATCGTAGCGCCGCGTACCGGGGAATGGTCGGTACTCAGACCGGAGATGGTGGAGCTATTCATTCGCGCTGAACCTTACGAGTATATCCTGAAATGGAGTTGAATTACACGGGGGATTGTTGTTTGATAGCCGCCTCGAGGCGTTCTCCGACTTCTTCGGTGGACCCTACACCGTCCACCTCTGCCACTCGGCCAGAACTCTTATAGTATCCGAGGACTGGCAAAGTCTGTTCTTCATACACGCGCAGCCTGTGACGCACGGCTTGGGGTCGGTCGTCCTCCCGAACTTGTAATTCACCGCCGCAGTTGTCGCATACGTCCTTGGGCCGCTCTGTTGCGTCGTCGAGTTTGAACGGCTTGCTGCATCTGGCGCAGACTGCCCGGTTCGAGAGCCTGCTGACCAGTTCTTCCCGGTCGACGTCGAGGTATAGCGCCAAGTCCAGGGGGGCCTTCGCTTTGGTTAGTTCTTGGTCCAAGGCTTGGGCTTGTGCCACAGTTCTGGGGAAGCCGTCGAGTACCATGCCGCCCCCATCACTCAACCGGGAGCGGATCATACCGATTATGACCTTGTCCGGTACGAGGTCGCCCCTGTCCATATAAGACTTTGCCGACTTGCCCAGAGTGGTGCCTGCCGCCGCCTCGGCGCGGAGTATGTCGCCTGTGGCCAAGTGCTTTGCGCCGAGATTCGCCGCAATCTTCGACGCCTGGGTGCCCTTCCCCGCGCCGGGTGGGCCAAGTAGAACGATGCGCAAAGTGTCGATCCCGTGCCTTAGCGGCTACCTGATGAAACCTTCATAGTTGCGCATCAGAAGCTGGGCTTCGAGTTGCCGCATGGTGTCCAGGGCGACTCCCACAAGTATCAGCAGGCTGGTGCTGCTGATGATGCTGGTTGCAGCGTCCAGCCCGGAAACAAGGCCCGCCAAGTATGGGATGATTGCGATGAAACCGAGGAACAGCGCGCCTCCCCAGGTGATGCGAATGATGACTCGCATGAGGTAGTCGCGAGTTGGTACGCCAGGGCGTATGCCTGGCACGAACCCTCCGTTCTTTTGCAGGTTTTCAGCGAGGTTCTGCTGGTTGAACACCACGAGTGTATAGAAGAAGGTGAAGAGGACCACCAGGAAGAAGACTGCGGTCCAGTAGAAGACGCTGGTAGGTCCGAGTGAATTGGCGAAGAAGTCCGCTATTTGGGCGCCTATCGAGTTACTGCCGGGGTTCAGGAAGAAGCTGGCCAAGGTAGGCGGCAGTATGAGCAGCGAGAAAGCAAATATGAGCGGGATCATTCCCGCGGAGTTGACGCGCAAGGGTATGTAGGTAGACCCAGCTTGGCGGTACATCCGCCCACCTCGAAAGACGCTTCGTCCGTACTGCACGGGAATTCTGCGCTGAGCCTCGTTGAAGAAGACTATGAGATAGATGATCAGCAGCCCAATAGAGACGAGCAGCAGGACCTGGAACAACTGGTCTCGTAGCAGCCACAGTTGTCCGAAGATCGACGGGAACGAGGTGACTATGCCTGCGAAGATGATCAGGGATATGCCGTTGCCGATGCCCTTCTCCGTGATGAGGTCTCCCATCCATACCAGCAACATAGTTCCTGCGGTCATCGCTGCCAGGATAGTGATGGTGTTTAGCGTGGTGTCGCCTCCAAAGCCGAAGCCGGTGATGACGGCCCCTTGGCTGGTACCTAAGGCGCCTCCCAGGAGGTTGATCTGTCCGTATCCCTGCATGAAGGCCAGCGGGACGGTGAGGTAGTGTGTGAATTGGTTGATCTTCTGCCGGCCATAGTCACCTTCCTGCGAGAGGGCCTTTAGGCTGGGCACTATCGGGGTTAGTACCTGAATGATGATAGACGCAGTGATGTATGGGTACACACCGAGCGCGGCGATGCTCATGTTGCGCAGCGCGCCGCCACTGAAGAGATCCAGAAAACCCAGCAGTGGATTTGCGTCGAAAGCTGCGCCCAAGGCAGCGCGGTCTACTCCCGGTACCGGTACGTGGGCGAAGAACCGGAAGACCACCAGCATGCCTAGGGTGAAGAGAATGCGGTACCGGAGGTCCGGTATGCGCATTGCATCTATAACGGCCTGCAGCAGCGCCGGCCGACCTGAATCGGCTCTCTGTGCAGGAGCGTCTCTAAGCATCAGTCAACCTTGGAGGCGCTATCGGACAATACGGTCGCCTTGCCTCCCGCCGACTCGATCTTCTTGCGGGCGGACTTGCTGAAAGAGTGGGCGGTTACGTTTAGTGCACGGGACAACTCGCCGTCGCCTAGTATCTTGATCTTGTCCCTCTTTCGCCTGACCAACAGCCTCTCTACCAACAACTCGGGAGTTACGTCGATCCCATCCTCGAACAGATTGAGCGAGCCTACGTTCACGGGGGAATACTCGACGCGGAAGATATTGGTGAACCCGCGCATGAAGGGTAGACGCTTAACAAGCGGAAGCTGCCCTCCCTCGAATACTGGGTTCAGACTTTCCCTGGAGCGCTGGCCTTTGATGCCTCGACCGGAGTAGCCGCCGCGTCCGCTGCCGCGACCCCGGCCGACTCTGGTACGCCGCTTCTTCGATCCGGGTGCAGGTTTGAGTTGGTGTAATCCAGGCATTGCCGATTGAATTTTCCGTTGCCGTGTGCGGGCTTGTCGTCTATTCGGTAACGGCTACAAGGTGCCGTACCTTTTCGATCATTCCCCTCAGGGCGGGAGAGTCTTCTTTTTCTACCTCGTGGCGTATGCGACGGAGCCCCAATGCCCTTACAGTGGCGCGCTGCCCGGGGGTTGTACCGATCACGCTCTTGACCTGCATGATGCGGATTTTGCCGGGCTTTCTTTCTTTCAGGGTTTCGGCCATCGGATTTCGTCTCAGGAAGCGCGGCCTGCCGAGCCGTTGCTTTCGGTTGTAGCAGGCGCGTCAGCCGGAGTCAGCCCGCGCCGTCGTGCGGTTTCGCCGGCAGGGTCTCGCATTGAGTCAAGGGCCTTCATCGTGGCTTTGACGATATTTATGGTGTTGTTCGAGCCGAATGTCTTGGAGAGTACGTCACGAACGCCGGCAGCTTCCATTACGGCCCTCACGCCGCCTCCGGCGATGATTCCTGCGCCAGGGGCAGCTGGTTTCAACAGTACTTTGGCCGCTCCGTACTTGGCCACCATCTCATGGGGAATGGTGGATTTGCTGAGGGTGACGGGGTGCATGTTTTTGCGGGCTATGGTGGTGCCCTTACGCACTGCGTCCGGCACTGCCCCGGCCTTGCCGAGCCCTGAGCCCACGTTTCCTGCGCCGTCGCCCACGACGACCATGGCGTTGAAGGTCAGGTTCCGTCCGCCTTTGACTACTTTGGAGACTCTTCGGATCTTTACCACCCGCTCGACGAGTCCTGAATCTTCGCTTTCTTCACGTCGTCGCCTGCGTTCCCCGCGGCCGCCCCGGTCTCTAGAAACCATCTAAAAGTCCAACCCTTCGGTTCTGGCTGCATCGGCCAGGGCTCTGACCCTGCCGTGGTACTTGTAACCGCCCCGGTCTAGCACGACGCGGGTCACGCCTGCTTCCCTGGCGCGTTTTGCCACGGCAGTTCCGACCAAGGTTGCGGCGCCCACTCTTCCAGCCTTGGCGCATTCCTCTCGGAGACCTGGTTCCAGCGATGAGGCTGCCACCAGCGTATGGCCTCTTTCATCGTCGATGACCTGTGTGTATATCTGTTTGACGCTGCGAAAGACTGCGAGGCGCGGTCTCTCGGGCCCGCCCTTGACGCGTTTTCTCAGCCTTCGATGCCGAAGCCAGCGCGGTCTGAGGTCAAATTTCCTCTTGCTCAACTAACCCAGCGCTCCTGTTGCAGCCTTGCCGGCTTTGCGCCGGATTTGTTCTCCGGCGTACTTGATACCTTTTCCAGTATACGGGTTGGGTTTTCTGATTTTGCGAATGCGCGCCGCCTGTTCTCCCACAGCCTGCTTGTCTATTCCTTTGACGATGATCCGGTTGTTGCCTTGTACGCTGAGCTCATTGTCCCCTATGGGCGTCACCTCGACCGGATGCGAATAACCGACTTGCAGCGCCAAGCCCTTGCCTTTTTGTTCCACCCGGTAGCCTGTGCCTACCAGCTCAAGCGTCTTCAGATACCCGGCGTCTACTCCCTGCACCATGTTGGCCAGGAGGCTTCTCGTCAGGCCGTGGAGAGCGCGCTGGGAGGGGTGGTCGTTGGATCGTTCAACCCTCAGTTGGCCGTTTTCCAAGGTGATCTCAATGGTCGAGGCGAACCGGGCCGAGAGTTCTCCAAGCTTTCCTTTGGCCGATACATGAGAGCCGTCGATAGTTACTTCGACGCCTTCCGGCATGGGTATGGGTGTTTTACCTATCCTGGACATTTTTCTCTACTGATCGCAGCTGTTGGCTCACGAGGTCTGGTCACGTTTCCAGAGGTTGAGGCTTTACCAGAGGTAAAAAAGGAGTTCTCCTCCGATGCCTTGTCTGTACGCTTGCCGTCCGGTCATCACTCCTCTGGACGTGGACATAAACGAAACTCCGAGACCGCCGTAGTAACGCGGGATCTGGCTCTTGCCCACGTAGACCCTGAGCCCCGGCTTACTGACCCTTTCCAAGCCGTGAATCACCGGTTCTCTGTCCTTATAGTAACGGAGACCGACTCGGAGCATATTGACGTTTCCGTCCGCGAATGGATTCACGCTACCGATGAAGCCTTCGTCTTCCATAAGCCGGAGGAGTGAGGACTTCATGCGCGAGGCTGGCACGTCTACGTGGTCGTAGCGTACCTGCACCGCGTTCCTGATGCGTGTAAGCATGTCAGCTATGGGGTCTGTTACTGGCAATCGATCAACTCCCCGCGTAGGCTACAGACTGGCCTTGCGTATTCCGGGCAACTGGCCTAGCAGGGCCATCTCCCGAAAACAGATTCGGCATAGCCCTGCAAATCGGATATACGCCCTTGGCCGCCCGCACCGATGGCAGCGGTTCTTCTGGCGCACCTTGAAGCGTTTTTCCTTCTTCCAGTGTTCTATTTTTGATTTCTTGGCCAAGTAACGGCCTCTCACTTTTGTTTCCGCGATGATCTGCGGGCTTGCCCAGTCGTCTACCTGGCTCCGACAACCTCACCGGGTCTTGCAAACGGCATTCCCAACAATTCGAGCAGTCGCCTGGCCTCTTCATCGGTCCGGGCCGTCGTCACGAAAGTCATCTGAAGCCCGCGCAGTCGGTCGATTAAATTGTAGTCAATTTCCGGAAAGACTATCTGCTCTCGGATCCCAAGCGTGTAGTTGCCCCTACCGTCGAACGAATCTCGGGGCACGCCTCTGAAATCTCGAACGCGCGGCAGGGCAAGATTCACGAGCCGGTCCACGAATTGCCACATGCGGGCGGAGCGTAACGTGACCATTGCTCCTATCGACATGCCGGTGCGCAGGCGGAAGTTTGCAATAGATTTCTTAGCCTTGGTTACCACAGGCTTCTGCCCAGTGATGGTTGTCAAGTCTCTTGTGGCGGCGTCCAATGCCCCGGAGTTTGTGAGAGCCTCTCCCAGTCCTATGTTTACCGTGACCTTTGCCAGCTTAGGCGTCATCATCGCGTTTGAGTATCCAAACTCTCGCATCAGGACTGGCATCACTTCACCACGGTAGATAGTGAGCAGGCGAGGGGCGAATGTCTCTCCCGAGCCGTTCGTCCGTGCGGACGGCGGCGGCGGCTGCTCGGCCTTTGGAGGGGTTCTGCGCGCCCGCGCTCGGGTACTGCTACCCTCTGCGGCGCCCTTGCGCCTAACCCTCTTATTGTTCTTTTTGGTCTCGTCTGCCACTTTTTATTACTCTCACCTTAGATCCGTCTTCGAGGTAGCGCCGTGCGGTGCGTCCTGGCCTGCCAGTGTCCGGATCTATCAACATTACCTTGCTGAGGGAAATCGGCGATTCTTGCTGTATCAGACCTGCTTGTCTCGCCCCTTGTCGTTGCTTCACGTGCCGGGTGACGATGTTCACGCCTTCGACCACCACTTTGTTCTCACGAGGCAATACCCTTACCACCGCGCCTCTTTTGCCCCTGTCCTTTCCGGACAGGATCAATACGGAGTCCCCGGTCTTGATTCGCTGTGCCACCTCGATAGTCTCCGGGCCGTTTGTCACAGAACCTCCGGCGCCAGAGAAACGATGCGCATAAAGTCACGTTCTCTCAGTTCTCTGGCTACCGGGCCGAATATGCGAGTGCCGGCGGGGTTTTTGTCCTCGCCGACTATCACGCATGCGTTGTCATCGAACCTGATGTAGGAGCCGTCCGTCCGTCTTTGTTCCTTGGCGGTTCTCACGATCACCGCTTTCACGACTTGATGCATGCGTACTGCACCGCCGGGCGTGGCATCCTTGACGGCGCAGGTGATCACGTCACCCAAGCTGGCGTACTTGCGCCCGCCGCCGCCGGTGATGTTGATACACAACACCTCTCGTGCGCCCGAATTGTCGGCTACTTTGAGCCTCGATTCTCGCTGGATCATCAAATTTTACCTGTGCGCGCCTCGCCCTGGGGCTAAGCGGCCTTGCCCTTTCCGGTGGGAGTGGATTCAGGTTCAACATCGGCTCTATCGGCCTGGTCGAGGACCTCTACAAGCCTCCAGCGCTTACGGCGGGACATTGGTCTGGACTCTTCAACCAGGACGCGGTCGCCTGTTCGGGCTATGTTGTCCTTATCGTGTGCCGCCAGGCGTGTCAGCCTTCGCCTCTTCTTCCTGTATATCCGGTCGCGCTGAAGCCAGGACACTCCGACCGTAATCGTCTTGTCCGGTTTGTCACTCAGGACGGTTCCTACCCGGGTTCGGCGTCTCCCTGCCAATGCGTTACTCCTCTACTTCTTCTTTGGTTGAATCCACTTTGGCCGCCGACGCGGTGTCCGCTTCATCTTGAGCCACCGTTTCGGGCGGCGAGGGAATCAGGTTGTATTGGGCCACGATCTGACGCTCGCGCATCACCGTTCGGATTCTGGCAATGGTGCGACGCGTACCCATTATCTGGTTGCTGTCCGATAGCTGGAGCGTCGCCATTCTGAATCGCAAGTTCATCAATGAACGTTCCTGTTCATTGAGCTCTTGTTGAAGCTCTTTGCCGTTCAGTTCCCGGACTTCATTGATTCTCATCGTGGTCGGCGCCTAGATATCTTGGTTGCGGGCGACTATGCGGGTAGGCATTGGCAGCTTGTGAGAAGCCAATCTGAGAGCCTCGCGAGCCAAGTTTTCCGGCACGTCGGCCATTTCGAATAGCATTCGGCCTCGTCTAACCGGTGCGACCCAATGGTCAACGGCGCCCTTTCCGCCACCCATTCGCGTCTCTGCGGGGCGGGCGCTGACCGGCCGGTCAGGGAACACCCTTATCCATATTTGCCCACCCCGGCGTACGTGGCCGGTGATGGCGCGTCTGGCCGATTCAATTTGGCGGCTGGTCAACCATCCCGGCTGTTCGGCTTTCAGGCCGAAGTCTCCAAAGACAAGGGTACTGCCTCCGGTCCGGACGCCTTTCATCCGGCCCCGATGCATTTTTCTGAATTTTGTCCTCTTTGGCTGTAGCATCGTTCTGTTTCGTTAGTTCAGGTACCGCGCTTTGCTCCGCGAGTCTGGTTGTTTCGCTCCGTCCCGTGTGCCGTAAAGACCTTGTTTTCTCGGTTCAGGACCTGGTTTCCCTTACCTGGCGCTGTGGGCCTCGGCCAAGTGACATCCTGCTGACAGGTCTGGCCCGTATGGTTTCATCGGAGGATGTTGCATCGCCCCGATATATCCAGACTTTTACGCCGATGACACCGAAAGTGGTTTTGGCCTCTGCGATGGCGAAGTCGATCTGAGCCCTGAGTGTGTGTAGGGGGATTCGCCCTGCCATTTGCTTGTCCGAGCGGGCGATCTCGGCCCCGCCCAATCGCCCGGAGGTGATGATCTTTATTCCCTGAGCGCCCGATTGCATGGTGCGCTGGATGGTCAGTCGCATGGCCCGCCGGTAGGCGACCCGCCGTTCGAGTTGTTCCGCCACACTTCGGGCCACTAGCTTGGCGTCGGTCTCCGGTTGGCGCACTTCCTGGATGTTGAGACGGGCGCGTTTCTTGGTCAGTTTTTCGAGGTCCGACCGGAGTTCATCGACTCTTTGCCCGCCGCGCCCAATGATGATGCCGGGGCGTGCAGTGTTGATGGTGACTACCAAATCCTGTGAACCCCGCTCAATGTCGATGCGCGAGACCGCCCCGCTGTCGCCGTACCGCTCGTCGATCAGATTTCGGATAGCTTCGTCTTCAAGCGTCAGACGACTGTAGTCGCTTCCCTTATCAGCAAACCAGTGGGCTTGCCAGTCCTGGATCACGCCCAGCCGGAAGCCTATCGGATGTGTTTTCTGTCCCATGTGCTTAATGCTTTCAGAATCTTTGTTTTCTTGTCACCGGCGGGTTGACGCTTTCCTGAGCCCAAAGGGCGCCCTACGCCACTCACAAGCCGCCCGCCTGATTTTTCTCATGCGCCAGTGTCACTTTGCAGCTTCAATTTCGGTGCGGCTATCAGTTCTCCAACTCCTCGACTACGGCCGTAATGTGGCTCGTGGGCCGGTCAAAGGCGCCGGCGCGTCCCCTTGCCTTGGGCCTGAACCGCTTGAGAGAGGGTCCTCGGTCTGCATATATTTCTTTGACTACCAGCGAGTCCGCATCCTGTAGGTCGTTGTTCACTGCGTTGGCAGCGGCTGACTGGATTGTCTTTCTCACCTCTGTTGCAGCAGGGGTTGTCATGAAACGAAGGGTGTCGACGGCCTCTTCCACCGGCGCTCCCCGGACGAGGTCGATCACGTGCCGAAGTTTGACGCTGGATATTCCAACCAGTTTTGAAACTGCTTTCGCCATTTTGGACTTAAACCTATCAGCCAGTGCGATCAGACTTGGAGGAATGGCCGCGGAAGAGTCGGGTGGGTGCAAACTCGCCCAGTCGGTGGCCGACCATGTTTTCTGTTACGAGGACCGAAACGAAGCGGCGGCCGTCATGTATGGCCAAAGTGAGCCCTACCATTTCCGGCATCATCATGGATGATCGCGCCCAAGTGCGGATGGCCGCCCTTGCCCCTGTCTTCTGAGCGCGCACCACCTTCTTCATCAGTTTAGCGTCTACGTGGGGACCTTTTTTGACTGATCTTGACATGCTCGTCTACCTATGCGCCTGATCGGATGGTTTGCTGGCCTAGGCGTCGTAACGCCTTCTGAGGATATTCTTGCTGGATCTGAGTTTTTTCTTACGAGTTCTGTGTCCTAGAGCGGGTTTCCCCCACGGGGTTTTGGGCCCAGGCATACCTATGGGAGCGCGCCCCTCGCCGCCGCCGTGGGGGTGGGCTGCAGGGCTCATCACCGAGCCGCGCACGGTGGGGCGGCGACCCCTGTGCCTATTGCTGCCCGCCTTGCCTAGTTTCCTGTTTTTGTGGTCCTGGTTGCCGACCTGGCCAACTGTGCCCATGCACGCACTTCGAACGCGCCGCATCTCGCCGCTTGGAAGCCTTACAAGGGTATACCCGGCTTCGTGGGCCATGATCTGGGCCACCGTCCCCGCGCTGCGCACAAGCTGACCTCCGTTGCCGGGAGTCAGTTCGACGTTGTGCACGTAGGTCCCCGCCGGCAAGAGTCCGACCTCCATCGAATTGCCCGGAGTGACGGGAGCGTCGTCTCCATTTTGGATGGGGTCTCCCACCCCCAGCCCTTCTGGAGCTATGACATATCTCTTTGTTCCATCCTCGTAGCGCACGAGCGCTATACGAGCCGACCGGTTGGGGTCGTACTCAATGGCCAAGACTGTGGCTCCCGCCTTGTTCTTGTTTCTGGCAAAGTCGATTATTCGGTAGCGCCTCTTGTGACCCCCGCCGCGATGCCGGACGGTTATCCGGCCTCTGTTGTTTCGTCCGCCCTTTTTGGTCAGGGGCGCGAGCAGAGATTTATCGGGCTTTTTCTTGGTGATCTCACTGAAGTCGGGAACGATGGTGTTGCGTCGTCCCGGCGACGTGGGTTTGCGTGTTCTGAGGCCCATTTCTTACGTTCCCTCGAACAACTGTATGCTCTCGCCGAGACCCAGTGAGACGATAGCCTTCTTCCAGTCCGGCTGTTTAGACGGCCTGCTGCGCCCGTACTGTTTCATCTTGCCCTTCATCCTGGAGGTGTTGACCGAGCGCACCTTCACGTCGAACGCCCACGTGACCGCCGCCGCGATATCCGCCTTGGTAGCTCGGACGTCCACTTCGAATACGTATTTGCCGCTCTCTTGCAGCAGAGTGCTTTGTTCCGTGATGAGGGGCCGTTTAAGGACTTTAGCGGGATTCATGGGGTCCCTCCCTCACCCCACAGGGAGTCGATGATTTTGACCGCTTCCTGAGTAATCAACAGATGCCGCGTGGACGTGGCTTCCAGTGGATTGAGTTGAGGAGCGGGCAGGACTGACACGTTTTCAAGGTTTCCGGCCGACTTGACGACCGCCGGGTTGGGCTCCCCGATCACGACCAAGGCGCTGCCGGAAAGACCCAGGTTATCCACGAGGTCCTTGACGTACCTGGTCCGAGGAGTGTCTATAGAAATAGAGTCTATGACGGTAAGTCTGTCTTCCCTGACTTTGTCCGCAAGCGCGATCCTTAAAGCATGGCGCCGCATTTTCTTGGGCAGGCGCTGCCGGTGCGAACGCGGCTGGGGACCGTGGGCCACGCTGTTGCCCCTCAGCATGGAGCTTCGGCTGCCTTGTCTCGCTCTGCCCGATCCCTTTTGCGAGCGCAATTTAGCCGATGAATACCGGGACTCGCTGCGGCGCATGGAGCTGTGCGTGCCGCTCCGCCTGTTGGCGAGTTGTGCTACGACCGCTTGGTGGAGCAACGAGTCGTTACTCGGCGCAGCCCAAACATGGTCGCAGGCCTCAATCGTGCCAACGACGTCTCCGCTGTCGTTTTTAACTTGGAGTTCCATCAGTAGGATCTCTGTTTCTGGACCTGTACGATCCCGTTTGCATGGCCCGGAATCGCGCCTTTGATCAAGACGAGGCTTCGCTCCGCATCGGCGAGAACTACAGTGAGCCCACGCACGGTTACTTTGGTATTTCCATAGTGCCCGGCCATTCGCGTTCCGGGCCAAACTCGTCCTGGAGAGGTGCCTGCTCCGATGGATCCCGGAGCTCGGTGTCGGTCAGACTGGCCATGGGTCTTGGGGCCGCCCCGGAATCCATGGCGCTTTACGTTTCCGGCGAACCCGCGTCCTTTCGAGCGGCCGACGACTTTAATCGTATCACCCGCCGTGAAGACATCGGCTTTGATCTCCTGGCCTACCTCGAAATCGCCTAGATCAGTCGCCTTGAACTCCTGCAAGTGCCTGAACTTTCCACCCGAGCGTTCCAAGTGCCCCGCGGCTGGCTTGTTCAACATGGTCGCAGGGAGGAAACCAACCTGAACGGCCTCATAACCGTCTCTTGCGCTGGTCTTGACTTGGGTCACTACACACGGCCCAACCTCAATTGCGGTCACGGGTATAGCCACGCCATTTTCGCGGTAATGGGTGGTCATCCCTATCTTGCGGCCCAACAGGCCTTGAATTCCCATGGCTTCGATTTCTTGCTTTACAGCTTTATTGCGATGTCGACACCGGCCGGCACGTTCAGCCGCGTTAACGAGTCGATGGTCTTCGAACTCGGTTCCAGAATGTCGATGAGGCGTTTGTGGACGCGCAACTCGAAGTGTTCCCTTGAGTCCTTGTCGACGTGTGGGCTTCTGATGACGCAGAAACGCCTTATGGCGGTGGGCAGCGGTACAGGTCCTGCGATCTGAGCCCCGGTACGTTCTGCGGCGTCGAGAATTTGCTGGGCTGAGACGTCCAGCACGCGGTGGTCAAATGCCTTGAGTACGATTCTGATCTTTTGTCCAGGCACGTTTCAGGCTCCCACAGCGGCTTTGATTGCTTCGGTTGGGGCCGGAGCATAGTGGTCCAACTCCATCACAAAACTGGAACGGCCAGTGGTAATGGAGCGTAGATGCGTAGCGTACTGTGATGTTTCGGCGAGGGGCACGTGGGCGGTGACGGTCTGAGTCCCGACGGTACCCTCCATGTTCTGGATTTGTGCGCGCCGCGAGCTCAGGTCTCCTAGTACGTCTCCCAAGAACTCGGCGGGGGTGATGACCTCCATTTTCATTACAGGTTCAAGGATTATGGGCCTGGCCTTTGCGGCAGCGTTCTTGAAAGCCATGGAGGCTGCCACCTTGAAGGCTATTTCGGAGGAATCCACCTCGTGGTAGGAGCCGTCTACAAGTTGAGCCTTGACGTCCACTATCGGATAGCCTGCGATGATGCCCGATTGAGCGGCTTCTCTGAACCCCGCCTCGATGGCCGCAAAGTACTCCCTAGGGAGTGTGGCTCCAGTGATAGCGCTCTCGAACACGAGTCCAGCGCCTCTTTCAAGGGGATCTATGCGAAGGGTGACGTCGCCAAATTGGCCGTGTCCGCCAGTCTGTCGCACGAAGCGGCCTTGAGCCTCTGCGACTCTGGAAAAGGTTTCCCGGTATGCGACGCGAGGCGCGCCGACCGCGGCCTCGACGTTGAATTCGCGGCGCATGCGCTCGATAACTACGTCAAGGTGCAACTCTCCCATTCCGGCGAGAACCTGCTGCCCGCTTTCCTCATCTTCGGAAAGGCGTAAGGTTGGGTCTTCATCCACGAGCCGGGCCAGCGCGAAGGTCATCTTGTCCTGGTCGACTCGCGTCTTTGGCTCCACTGCCACGGAGAGTACTGGGTCGGGAAATTCGATTGCCTCAAGGATTATCGGGTCGTTTCTGTCGCATAGCGTGTGGCCGGTGAAGACGTTCTTCAACCCGATAGCTGCCACGATCTCGCCCGGACCGGCCTCCAGGATCTCTTCGCGGCGTTCGGCATGCATCTTTAGAAGGCGGCCGATGCGCTCTTTCTTTCTTGTTGATGGGTTATGGACGGTTGCGCCGGACCTAAGCGCCCCGGAATAGACGCGCAGATAGACGAGTCTGCCCACGTGTTGATCGGTGACGACCTTGAATGAAAGTGCGCTTAGCGGGGTACCGAGGGAGGCTGGTCGTTCTACTGTCTGGGTGCGATCGGAGGGATTTGAGCCCTTGACGGGCGGTACGTCTAGCGGCGAGGGGAGATAGCTGACTACTGCATCTAGCAGCGGATGGACGCCTCGGTGTCGAAGTGCGGATCCGCAAAAGACAGGGAAGATCTTCAGCGTGCAGACGGCCCTTCTCAAGGCTGAGCCGAGTTCCTGCTCGGTAATTTCCTGGTCATCCAGATACTTCATAAGGAGGTCATCGTCGGTCTCTGCAACCTTCTCGACGAGTCGCTGCCGGTATACCTCGACCTTATCTATCAACTCTTCGGGAACCGGCGTTTCCCCGTGGCCTATGGCCTCTTCCGAATCGTAGACGAATGCGCGTCTGCTTATGAGGTCTATCATGCCCCGGAACTCGGCTTCCACGCCGATGGGGATCTGGACGGGCACGGCGTTTGCGCCAAGTCGACGGTGCACGGAATCGACGGCGTGATCAAAGTCTGCGCCCAGCCTGTCCATCTTATTAACGAAGATAAGTCGCGGCACGCCATGTCGGTCGGCCTGTCTCCAGACCGTTTCAGACTGCGGCTGAACGCCTGCTACGGCATCGAGGACGACCACCCCGCCATCCAAAACTCTAAGGCTTCGTTCGACCTCGGCCGTGAAGTCCACGTGGCCTGGGGTGTCTATGATATTGACTTGGTAGCCGTTCCACTCGGCGGCCGTGGCAGCCGAGCCTATGGTGATGCCCCGCTCGCGCTCTATGTCCATGAAGTCCATGACCGTGGTGCCTTCGTCGATATTGCCGATCTTGTAGGTGCGGCCCGTGAAGAAGAGCACCCGCTCTGTAACGGTGGTCTTTCCAGCGTCTATGTGTGCAATGAAGCCGATATTTCGGACTTTCTGCAAGTCCGTTCGGCTTGGCGCAGTGGTCATCGCGGTAGTCATTCGTAGTGGCTAAACGTCGGGCCGTTTGGGCGGCCTTTTGCCTGCTCCCGGTATTTCAAGCTGTTCTCGGTTCACCAGCGGTAGTGTGCGAAAGCCCGATTGGCGTCCGCCATTCGGTGGAGTTCTTCTCTGCGTCGTGTTGCCGAACCCTGGCCCCGGGATGCTTCCAGGAGCTCTTGGTAGAGCCTGCGCGCAATCGGCTGACCGGAGCGCGAACGCGCTGCTTGTATGATCCACCGGTGGGCCAACGCAGTGCGGCGTTCCGGTCTCACTTCAACGGGTACCTGGTAGGTGGCTCCACCAACGCGCCTGGGTTTTACCTCTAACGTTGGCGTAGCGTTCCTGATCGCCTGTTGGAAAACCTCCAAGCCCGGTCGGTTGGTCTCACCTTCAAGCTGGCCCATGGCCTCGTACATAGCGCGTCGTGCGACGGACTTCTTGCCGCCAATCATGAGCCGGTTGATGAATTTGGCTAGGTCTACGCTGCCAAATTTGGGGTCGGCAGCGATGATCCGCCGTGTTGCGCGCCTACGCCTTGACATTTGTTGGAACTCTGTCGGACAAACCTAGCCGCCTGCCCGTGATTCCGAACAGGCGGCTTTTACTCGATCCCTTGGATTATGATCCGCTCCGGCTTGAACCGTACTTGCTTCGTCCCTGTCGCCGGTCGGGGACACCTGACGTATCGAGTGTGCCTCTCACGACGTGGTAGCGGACTCCGGGCAGATCGCGAACGCGGCCTCCGCGGATGAGAACCACCGAGTGTTCTTGGAGATTGTGACCCTCGCCCGGTATGTATGCGGTTACTTCCATGCCGTTGGTCAACCTTACACGGGCCACTTTACGGAGGGCCGAGTTCGGCTTCTTCGGGGTGACTGTGCGTACGTTGAGGCACACGCCGCGTTTTTGTGGGCTGCCTTTGCGGCCCCTCGTCATGCGGTTCTCCAAAGAGTTCAGAGTGAACCGCAGCGCAGGGGTCTTGGGCTTCTTCCGCGTTCGGCGGCGGCCTTTGCGCACAAGCTGGTTGATGGTTGGCACGATCTTCTCCAAGCGGATAAGTCAGGAATACAATTAGCCCCCGGCCCTCTTTGTACCGGACACAAGGGACTAGTATATGAACTATGAGCGCGTGTAGTCAACGAGTTTCGTAACAGATGCTCGATGCTGCCTGAGACCGGGGCGGAAACTGGCCTGACCCACTGCCAAGTGCAGCCACGCGGCTACTTTATTCGTACACGGCCCCAGGCTTCAGGTTTCGCGATGTCGCGTTGCCCTGAACGGACAGGGTTGGGGAGCATCGAGTGCTTCAGTCCTTGGGTCGGTAGGAACCGGATGTGGTCGACGATGTCTTTCATGGCGTAGAAACTGCCGATGGCGTCCTTGTCATTGTCGGGAACGTAAACCACTATGTCCTTGTTCCTGAACCGTTTTTTGATCATCGCCAACGCTGGCAAGAAGTCGGCGTCTCCGCTTACCAGAGCCAACTGGTCGAACTCCTGCCGATAAGCGTCATCGAGCATGTGGACGGCTATAGCGACGTCCGTCATCTTCTCCTTACCGTTGCGGAGCCGTCCCGTGATGATTTCGACCTTTGGCAATGTCTTTACTGCGTCCAGATAGGCCTGTTGGCGTTCTCTGGCATGGGGATTTCGGGGGTTTTGGTCGGAGACAACCGAAGTGAAGTACTTGATCCGGCGAACATCCTGCTGATTGAGCAGGCTCTCGAAGAAGGCCTGTAGATCGAGCCATTTCCATGGGGAATCTTTCAGCGCGCCGTAGTACAAGTTGAAACCGTCCACGTAGACGCATGTTCGCACGATGGTCTCCTTTCGCTGACCGTCGGGCTTGGCCTCTCAACCGGCACTGGGCGGCGTCCCTTCGCTTGGACGGAGTGTGCAGGGGCGGGGCGGGGTGAACAGGCCCTGTGCAGAACGCCCGACCGGGATGCAGAGGATGCCAGGGGTCGGGCTTCGCTTGTTTGATCGGTGGAAGTGCGCATACTCTTCGCCACCTCATGATTATAGATGCCGTAGGTTGTCAGCGCCCTTGCCCCATATTAGTAGACTCTTGGCCTTGTGGAGAGCGAATAGTCCCCGCGGTCAAGATAGCGGTATGAAGACCATTTGCCTTATCGGTTTCACCTCTGCTGCGTCGCTTGGCGTAGTCGAGGCGCTGAAGCGGTACGTCTCCGGCGCGAAATTCGTTGAAGTGGATGGAGACTTTTCAGAGACGTCTGGCCTGACCGGGGCGGCGGCGCTGGCATGGAGAGGCGACGAGGAGGTATCCGCAGAGGCCGATCTGGCTTATGAGGCGATCAAGGCTGGTCTGCCCGTAGTGGCCTCACTGTCGGACGAGGCTCTGATGGATCTCTACCACGTAGTGGGTTGGTATGCCCCCTACAACGGGCGGGAGCTTGCGTTCGAAAATCGACTGGGTCCCTCATCGTTTCATCGAGACGGTGTGGAACGTCGGTTATCGTTTCCGCGTGGCCGAAAGTCGCGTGGCATAACCCAGTTTGTTGCCAGGTCCGCTTAACAAGGAGTGGTGAGCTGATGGGGACGGAGAACGGAAGCGGCGCGATTGTGCTTGCGGCCCACAATCGGATCAATTCAAACTTGATTGACAAAAACTTCACAATGTTTCAAACTTGCGCCCTAATCTTCTGAGGTCTTCGTAAACACCCCTTTCCGAACATGGCGCCCACCGGACACATCCGAGATCGAAACGTTGTTCGGCCCGGCTCTCCATCTTATGACCCAAATGCCTGAAGAGGCGCCGGGTTTCAATGAAGGGGCTGAGAAACCTGTTCTTTTCTCCGTTCAGGAGCACGACGTCAGATTCATACGGCTCTGGTTCACCGACATGCTTGGCATTCTCAAGGGCTTCGCCATAACCGTTGATGGGTTGGAGGAAGCGCTTTGCAATGGAGCGTCCTTTGACGGGGCGTCAGTAGCCGGGAAGGCCAGGGTTGAAGAAACCGGCATGGTCACGCTGTCCGACCCCTCTACTTGGCAGTTGCTTCCATGGCAGCCTGCCGAGAACGTGGTCGCCCGCCCGTTCTGCGATCTGCGAACCCCTGACGGCGCCCCCGCCGCGATAGACGGGCGGGTGCTGGACAGTGGCTTTACTTTTTTCGAGGTCAACGAGTGTCTTTTCCGACTGTGATAGTACTGCCGACTACGCCACATGACTGAGTCCCGTCAAACACCGGATTTCACGGATATCTCCGAGCGAGGTCTTTATTCCTCTGAGCACGAGCACGACTCGTGCGGAGTGGGAGTGATCGCCGATCTTGGCGGCACGGCATCCCATCGCATCATCGAGCAGGGTCTGGAGGCTCTTTCAAACCTTGGCCACCGCGGTGCCTGCGGGTGCGATCCTGAGACCGGCGACGGCGCCGGGATCATGATGCGCATGCCGCACGAGTTCATGGCGAGCGCAGCGGCTGCTGCAAAGGTGAAGATCCCGTGCAACGGCAGCTACGCAGCAGGGATGGTCTTTCTGCCGCAGTCCGATGATCTGAGAAGCAAATGCGAGTGGGCGATTGAAAAAGCGCTTGAGTCCAAGGGCCTGCGCTTTCTGGGGTGGCGGGACGTGCCGGTGGAACCGGACGAAATCGGCAAGATGGCCAGGCACATCATGCCTCGCATCAGACAGTGTTTCGCTGAATCTCCGGAAGACTTGGCGGGAGACGATTTAGAACGCCGCCTGTACGTGGCCCGGAAGGCGGCGGAGCGAACCGTCGCTGAACTGGCCACTTCGGAGACGGAGCGCGCGCTTTCGGGCCAGTTCTATATCTGCTCACTCTCATCCCGAACAATCGTTTACAAGGGTCTGCTAATGGCGAAGCAACTCAGATCCTTCTACCCGGAGCTTGATGACGACCGGATGAAGTCTGTATTCGCCATGGTCCATTCTCGCTTCAGCACGAACACGCTTGGCTCATGGAAGCTGGCTCATCCCTATCGCTTCCTAGCACATAACGGCGAGATCAACACACTGAGAGGCAATCGCAACTGGATGGCGGCCCGGGAGCGAATCCTCAAGTCGGATCTGTTTGACGATGACGTTCACGACCTCGCCCCGGTGTGCGATCAAGACGGCAGCGATACCGCATCTCTTGACAATGCCTTTGAATTGCTGCGCATGGGCGGAAGATCAATCGAACACACGATCGCGATGATGATCCCGGCCGCCTGGTATGGACACGAGTCGATGCCGCAAGAAGTCAAGGATTTCTACGAATTCCACGGTGGGATCATGGAACCGTGGGACGGCCCGGCCATGGTGACTTTCACCGATGGCACGAGGCTGGGAGCGGTACTGGACCGCAACGGTCTGCGGCCCTTCCGCTATATGGTGACCACGGACAATCTGCTGATCATGGCGTCTGAAACCGGCGTGCTCGACATACCGCCTGAAAGGGTCAGATTCCGCTCCCGCATGAGACCGGGAAGGATGTTCCTCGTTGATTTCGAGAAGGGGCGTATAGAGCAGCCCGAAGACGTAATGGCGCGCCTATCCCGTCGCAGACCTTATGGCAAGTGGCTCTCTGAGAACCGCGTCCTGCTTGAGGACCTCCGGCCCCCTCGGAATGTTCCGGGAGTCGACCTGGAGACTCTCGTGACGCGTCAGGTTGCTTTTGGCTACACGCAAGAGGACGTACGATTGCTTGTGTCTCCTATGAGCGTAGAGGCAAATCAGCCGCAGGGTTCGATGGGTAACGACTCCCCCCTGGCGGTACTGTCCGACCGGCCGCAGAACTTATTCAGTTACTTCAAGCAACTCTTTGCGCAGGTGTCGAACCCGCCGCTGGACGCCATCCGGGAGGAGCTGGTTACCCAGATGGCGGCTCCGGCAGGCCGCAGACAGAATCTGCTCGATGAATCGCCTGAGCACTGCCGCCTACTTCGTCTAGACCGTCCTGTTCTTCGCAACGCCGATCTGGCGCGCATCAGGGAAGCCGACCACCCTGCGATAAAGGTGCGCACCATATCCACGCTGTTTCGGGTTGCGGACGGGGCAGCCGGCATGAAATCGGCTCTTGACCGTATCCGCAGGCAGGCCAGCGCGGCTGTGGAAGACGGATGCTCTCTCCTCTTACTCTCTGACAGGGGTCTGGATTCGGAACACTCGTTCATACCATCTCTTCTCGCCACCGGTGCGGTACACCACCACATGATCAGGGAACGCTCGCGCAACCTTGCGGACATCATCGTGGAATCCGGGGAACCGCGGGAGATGCACCATTTCGCCTGCCTGTACGGATACGGGGCCAATGCGGTCAACCCGTATTTGGCCTTCGAGACCTTGGCTGGTGAGCGGCAGCGTCCGTCCGCGGAACAACCTGTGGCATCTCAGGAAGAGGTCGAGCGCAACTACTGCTACGCGGTAGAGAAGGGCGTGCTCAAGACGATGTCCAAGTTGGGCATATCGACACTGCAAGGCTATCTCGGCGCGCAGGCTTTGGAGGCGCTGGGGCTGTCACAGGACTTGGTGGACGAGTTCTTTACCTGGACCGCGTCCCGCATCGGCGGCATCGGGCTAGAGGAAATCGCGGTTGACCAGATAGCCAATCACTCTCGCGCCTATCCGGCTGCTCGTATTCCCGCCAATTTGCAACTTGACATTGGCGGATTCTACCTTTGGCGAGGTACCGGCGACCGCCACTTGTGGAATCCCGAGACCATAGCCCTGCTCCAGGACGCTGCTAACCGCAACGACCCACAGGTGTTCGAGCAATTCGAGGCGGCCTCGAATTCCGAGACCGGTTCCAACCTGACGATCAGGTCGCTGCTGGAGGTGGTTTACGACAAGCAGTCGGAAATACCGTTGAGCGAGGTTGAACCGGCTACCGAGATCGTGAAGCGATTCGCCACTGGAGCCATATCGCTGGGTTCGATATCGCGGGAGACGCACGAGACGTTGGCTATCGCCATGAATCGTCTCGACGCCCGCAGTAACACGGGAGAGGGTGGGGAAGACTCGGCCAGATACACGCTCGACCCCAACGGGGATTCTCGCTCCAGCCGTATGAAGCAGGTGGCTTCAGGCCGTTTTGGCGTGACGGCTAACTATTTGGTCAACTCGACCGATCTACAGATCAAGATGGCCCAGGGGTCAAAGCCGGGTGAGGGGGGAGAGATACCCGGCAGGAAGATCAGCGAGTACATAGGGGCCATCCGGCGAACTACGCCGGGTGTGGAGCTGATCTCGCCGCCTCCGCACCACGACATCTACTCCATCGAAGATCTGGCCCAACTGATCCACGACCTGAAGAACTCGAATCCCGAGGCGCGCATTCACGTCAAGCTGGTCTCGGAAGTGGGGGTAGGGGTCATCGCGGCCGGCGTCTCCAAGGGTAAGGCTGACGTGGTGTTGATATCCGGAGACTCAGGCGGCACCGGCTCGTCCCCGCTGTCGTCGATCAAGCACAGTGGACTGCCTTGGGAGTTGGGCCTCGCGGAAACACAGCAGGTGCTGGTCGAAAACGGGCTGCGCGGGCGGATAGTCGTGCAGACGGATGGACAGATAAAGAACAGCCGGGATGTTGCGATAGCGGCTCTCTTGGGAGCTGACGAGTGGGGAATCGCTACGGCGGCCCTGGTGACGATGGGCTGCATAATGCTGCGCAAGTGCCACCTGAATACTTGCTCGGTTGGCGTGGCCACGCAGGATCCCGAGCTCAGGAAGAAGTTCAAAGGCACGCCCGAGGCGGTGATGAACTACTTCACGTTCCTCGCGGAAGGGCTGAGAAAGCACATGGCCCGATTGGGTTTTCGTCGGGTCGACGACATGATCGGACGCGTTGACCTCCTCCGTCAACGCGAGGACTGCGGCCACTTCAAGGCTCGCAAGCTTGATCTGTCGAGACTGTTGGTCCGCCCCTCCGGGATAGTTGGAGACTCGCCGTTCGCTTGTCAGTCACAGGACCACGGTCTTGAAGGCGCCCTGGATCATCGGCTTATCGAACTTTCCCGCCCGGCTATCGACGGTGATGCCGACGTTTCAGGGGACTTGCCCATAAGGAACAGCAACCGGACCGTGGGGGCGATGCTCAGCGGGCGGATAGCCGGCAAATACGGCGATGGAGGACTGCCTGAACGCACCATAGACTTTACGTTCCGGGGGTCGGCAGGTCAGAGTTTCGGCGCTTTCTTGGTGAAGGGCGTGACTTTTCGCGTGGAAGGAGATGCCAACGACTACTTCGGGAAGGGTCTGTCCGGGGGGCGTCTGGTAATCGTTCCACCGGCTGGATCTACTTATACGCCCGAGGACAACATAATCATCGGGAACGTGGCCCTGTACGGCGCGACCGGCGGCGAGGTTTATGTTCGAGGGTTGGGAGGGGAGCGTTTTTGCGTGCGCAACTCGGCAGCCAATGCGGTGATAGAGGGTGTGGGCGATCACGGCTGCGAGTACATGACCGGGGGGCGTGTGGCGGTCATCGGCCCGACCGGCCGCAATTTTGCGGCCGGTATGAGCGGGGGCATAGCCTACGTGCTCGATGCCGACGGCGGTTTTAGAAAACGCTTCAATGACGATATGGCAGACTTGGAGCTTCTTTCGCACGGGAGCTCCAGTGACGCGGAGTTGCGCGGCCTTCTGGAGAACCACCTCTTCTATACTGGCAGCGAGGTAGCCTCTAAACTGCTAGCTAACTGGGAGTCCTCTCTTGGACGCTTCTATAAGGTCATGCCGAGATACTACGCCCGCGTGCTCAGGGAGCGAGAACGGAGGCGGGCGGTGCAGTCGGAGAACGATGAACATCCCATCCACGCCTCACGGTCCACTGCCGCGGGAATCCATGGATAAGGCACGCGGGTTCATCGAGCGAGGCCGCGAAACTCAAAAGCGCCGGCCTGTGGACTCGCGTGTGGGAGACTGGCGCGAGGTCTACGTTCCCTGGACGAGTGGAGAGGCTCGTTCGCAGGCTGGCCGGTGCATGGATTGCGGAGTGCCGTTCTGCAGCAATGGTTGCCCGCTCGGCAACTTGATACCGGAGTGGAACGACCTCGTCTACTACGACGACTGGCGGTCCGCTATAGACCGTCTGCACGCTACTAACAACTTTCCAGAATTCACGGGCCGCATATGTCCGGCCCCGTGCGAACCGGCTTGCACGTTATCGATAAACATGGACGCGGTAACTATCGAGATGATCGAAAAAGCGATAGCGGATCGGGCGTGGGATGAGGGTTGGATCAAGCCCGAGCCGCCCTCATGGCGTTCCGGCAAGAGAGTTGCGGTGGTCGGATCTGGCCCTGCCGGCATGGCGGCCGCTCAGCAGTTGAACCGCGCTGGGCATCACGTGACGCTGTTCGAGCGAAACGAGTACGTTGGCGGGCTGCTGTCTCTCGGCATACCGGACTTCAAGCTGGAGAAAAATCACGTGGACCGCCGTGTTGATCAGTTGACGGCGGAAGGGGTCGAGATACGTACCAATGTCAACGTAGGTTCGGATATCACAGCCCGGGAATTGCTGGACGGCTACGACGCCGTGTGTCTAGCCGGAGGATCGACGGCGCCTCGCGATCTCCCTGTGCCTGGCCGAGAACTCGACGGGATCCACTTCGCCATGGACTACCTGACTCAACAGAACCGCAAGGGGCGCGGTCAGGAATTTTCGCCTGAGGAGACGATAAGCGCGGAGGGAAAGAGCGTGGTGATCATTGGCGGCGGGGACACGGGCGCCGACTGCCTGGGCACTACTATACGCCAGCGCGCATCTCGCATCTTGCAGTTTGAAATAATGCCCAGACCGCCGGACGGCCGGAAGTCAGGGAACCCTTGGCCGCAGTGGCCGGACGTATTCCGCATTTCATCGGCGCACGAAGAGGGTGGCATCAGGGACTATAACGTTTCTACGAAGTGTTTCTCCGGCAAGGACGGCAAGGTAGGCGTCTTGCACTGCGTGCGCGTCGAGTGGCAAGCAACGGAGGCGGGTAGGGCTCGTCTAGTCGAGACTCCGGGCAGCGATTTCGATATCGAGGCCGACCTCGTGCTGTTGGCGATGGGGTTTCTGCACCCTGAGCACAACGGTCTGCTGGACGATCTTGGCGTTGAGTACGATGGCAGGGGGAACGTGAAGACAGGGGCCTCGATGATGACCAGCGTGGGCGGTGTGTTCTCCTGCGGCGACATGCAGCGAGGGCAGTCACTGGTGGTCCACGCTATCGCCAGCGGCAGGACGTGCGCACGCGATATCGACCTGTACTTGATGGGACAATCGAGCCTTCCCACGGTGAGCGGCTATTCGCGCCCCGTGCTGCACCGTCCAGGCACCACCGCTTAGGCAAGTCCTCCGCTTGAGTCCGGCGGATGAAGGACGGCCCAAAGTAACCGATGCTGCCGCGCGATAGACTCCAACCGTGAGCAAATTCCGCATTGCGCTGGCACAGGTGAACACGACCGTCGGTGACCTGCGGGGGAACGCCGACCTCATCAAGAGTTGGGCCTCGAGGGCGGCTACTTTGGCCGCCGACCTCGTGGCGTTTCCTGAGATGACCGTCACCGGTTATCCACCGGAGGACCTGGTACTGTACCCGTCGTTCGTTGCGGAGAACAAACGGCTGCTCAACATGCTTGCCGCTGACGTGAACGGCATTGCGGCAGTCGTGGGGTTCGTAGATGAAGCGGATGGCAAGCTTTTCAATGCAGCGGCTTTGATCGCCGGCGGTGAGGTGAAGGGCGTTTACCACAAGATTCATCTTCCGAACTACGGTGTCTTCGACGAGCGGCGGTACTTCATGCCGGGCGACAGGTACCCGGTGATAGAGCTCGGCGGGACCGTGATCGGGCTGAACGTCTGCGAGGACATCTGGCGGCGAATCGGACCTTCGGAGGCGCAGTGTTCTGCCGGGGCCGAGTTGATCGTAAACATCAGTTCGTCTCCATTTGAGACGGAGAAGTTCGCGACCCGCGAAGACCTTGTGGTGACGGCTGCAAAGCGGAATCGAGCCTTTGTGGCCTACGTCAACCAGATAGGCGGGCAAGACGAGCTCGTCTTCGACGGCGGGAGTATGATCGCAGGCCCGGACGGAGGTCTCATCGCTTCCAGCCCGCAGTTCGAAGAGCATATGCTGACTGTCGATCTGGATCTGGAGCGAGTGCGCTCTTTGCGCCGTCTCTCGCCCGCGGATCGTCGCGCCGAAGCCCCGGTGAGCGCCTGCTCGCAGGAGCGGTGGGTGGTAGACACTCCACCACGGCAAGTCAGACCGGAACTGGAAGCGCCCGGTGTGGTTCGGACAGACCGACTCGACGCCATCTATTCCGCTCTGGTCGTGGGTACACGGGATTACGTGTTCAAGACCGGTTTCAAAAAGGTGGTGGTGGCTCTTTCGGGAGGCGTCGATTCTTCGCTGGTAGCGGTGATAGCGGTGGACGCCCTCGGCGGGGACAACGTCGTCGGGTTGTCTATGCCTTCCAGGTACTCCTCGGAGGGATCGATTTTGGATGCCCGCGACCTGGCTGATCGTCTGGGGATCGAGATCTGGAACATCCCGATCGAGCTTGGGCACCGGGCCTTCGAGGCGATGCTGGCTCCCTGTTTTGGGGATTACGAGCCGGGGGTTGCAGAGGAGAACGTGCAGGCGCGCATCCGCGGGAACCTGGCGATGGCGATCTCGAACAAATTTGGTTGGCTGGTGTTGACCACGGGCAATAAGTCGGAGATGGCGACTGGCTACGCGACTCTATACGGCGACATGGCCGGCGGGTTTGCAGTGATTAAAGACGCGCCCAAGACGCTGGTGTATGAGCTGGCGAATTTTAGAAATGCGGCAGGGCGAGGCTCGCCCATACCCCGTTCGGTAATCGAAAAGCCGCCCAGCGCCGAACTGAGACCCGACCAATTGGACGAGGACACGCTGCCGCCGTATGCAGTGCTGGACCGGGTGCTGGAGATGTACGTGGAACAGCGTCAGACGCTCCGCTCGATCATCGAGAGCGAACAGCGGGCGGTTGGAGAGAGGGCTGATAAGGCCACGGTGACCCACGTCACCGGGTTGGTCGATCGCAACGAATACAAGAGACGGCAGGCTCCGCCGGGAGTGAAGATCACCGGTCTGGCCTTTGGCCGGGACCGCCGCCTGCCGCTGGCATCGCGCTACCGGGAGACGGACGGCGATCTTGATCAGGGGTGAAGCCGGGTTTTCCGCCTTCTATAGCAGCAGAGACTGTGCTTGAGGGCGCCTGTCGAAGAGTGTCCCCGCCGACCTTGCCTGGCTTCTATCGAAGGTCTCACAAGCCTGGCAGGCACACTTGCTCATTCGGCTTGTAGCTGCTTACGTCCAGTTCCTCGCCCGCGCCGCCTCTTTCACATGAAGCGAGGCGCGGGCGCGGCCAGGTTCTTTAGGCATGTGCCGGGCAAATCTTGACAACAACTTCACATTCGATCGGTAATCTTCAGACTATCGAGTCATCCGGTGTTGCATCCGGTTCGTTCCGGGCGGACTCTAAAAGGTGAACATGCACAAGTTACTCGGACTCAAGAAAACGCTTTTTGCCGTGGTTTTGGCGGCTACGGCGCTGGCGGTCGCCGCCTGCACGGGCAGTACTTCCGGGCCTCCGCCGTTGCAGACGGCGACTCCGGAGCAGATTTTGACCGTTCCGGATTCTTTCGACGGCGCGTCTTCACTGCGCCAGGTAATCGTATCGACGCCGGGGCCTGCGGCGAATGAGCTGGTGGTGAATGAGTCGCCGGCCCTTGCCGCGTCCGGCGGGGACGCGGTTCTCTCGGAGTCTGAGGGGCTGGACGCTTCAGCGCCAGCGCCGACAGCGGCGGACGTATTTGCGGCGCAGGAGGCGTTGCTGGTCGACCTCTATGACCGGGTCGCGCCGTCGGTAGTTCGCATAGTGACGGCGCCGGGCACGTTTGGCGCGGGCGAGGGATCGGGCTTCGTCTGGGACGACAGTGGGCACATCGTCACTAACTATCACGTGGTGAGAGCGGCGGAGGATGAGGTGCGGGTGATCTTCTTCAACGGGGACGAGTACGACGCTTCAATCGTGGGGAACGATCCGGCTGCGGATCTAGCCGTGATCAAGATAGACGCCCCGTCGGGAGATCTTGTACCGGTCGTCGTGGGCGACAGCAGCGAGCTTCGGCCCGGCCAATTTGCGATGGCCTTTGGCAGTCCGTTCGGACAGGATTTCAGCATGACCACCGGCATCGTCAGCGCAGTGGGCCGGTTGGTCGACAGTGGTTTCAGTCAGTTCGCTATTCCGGAGGTTGTTCAGACGGACGCGGCGATCAATCCGGGCAACTCAGGCGGTCCACTGCTAGACCGGCATGGTCGGGTGATTGGGATCAACACGCAGATCCGCAGCAGCTCCGGTCAGAACTCCGGCGTGGGCTTCGCGGTGTCGATCAATCTGGCGAAACGGGTGGTTCCCGCGATCATCGAAGAGGGCGAGCACCATCACTCTTGGCTTGGCATCAGTGCGCGGGACTTGGACAAGGACCTGCGGGACGGGGCGGATTTGGAGAGCCACCTGCGCGGCACGTTGGTGCAGGTCGTCGTACCTGACAGCCCGGCTGCCCGCGCCGGACTGCGGGGGGGTGACAAGGAAGTTACCGTTTTGGGCAGGCCGGTGATGGTGGGCGGCGACATCATAACGTCTATCCAGGATAGCCCGGTGCAGGGTATAGAGGACGTGATCGCCTACCTGGCGCTGAACACAAGTCCAGGGGACCGCGTCACTTTGGGCGTGTTGCGGGGCGGTAAGCAGACTGACGTAGTGGTCGAGTTGGGCGAGCGGCCTGTCACGCCGGCTAGCTGAGGAACGGAATAGTTTGCGGCCCCCGGGGCAGGACGCAAAGGTTCGAACCGGGGCCGCCCGCTGACAGAGCGGTCCGCACGGCTTGTTCGAGGTCATCGACCGGCTCGAAGTGCGCCGCCCTTATTTGTTCTGCTCGTAGGCAGCCGGACATGACGGAGACTTTCGCCTTGGCCTGAATGCGGGCTTGTACCTGTACCTGCCACTGATCGGGCATCGAGTAGCCTGGGGAGTTGATCATTTCCAGCAATTCGTCCGGTGATGATCGTTGCGCCAGTATTTTGGCGTAGGCGCCATGTTCTGGCAGTCCGTCTCTGCACTCGGCGGCGCAGATTATGCGGCCTCCCGGCTTGACCACTTGCGCGGCTGCGGACATGCCCTTGACTGCCTGGTAGAGGTTCTGGTCAAGGGGGTATCCGGAGTTCGTGGTGAGTACCACGTCGAACGGGGTCTCGACGGGCTGCATAGCGTCTCGCCTCGCAGCGAGGCATGCGATGGCGTGTTCGCGCAGCAGATCTCCCGCGAAGACTTCTACTATCTGCTGATTGCGGTCAAGCGTCACGTCCAAGGCAAAGTCGACGCCAGTAGCGCGTGCTATCTCTCTCACGTCGTCGTGCACCGGGTTTCCCTGGGTAACGCCCCATGCGGCCATGGGGTGGCCTATGCGCGCGGCGTCGTGGAGGGTCATGACGGTTTCAAGCCCGGCCAGTCCGGGCGCCACCATCTTGGGTCCACCGCTGAACCCGGCGAAGAAGTGCGGTTCCACAAAGCCTGTGGTTATGCGCAGGTCGGCCGTTACCCAATCCCGATTGAGCCATACCGGTACGCCTGCTGAGGTATCGTCGAGCCGCGTGAGGGTGTTGTCGTCGCGAGCGTCATGCATGACAACCCGTAGAGAGCCGGCTAGTTTCTTGCCCAGCATGGCTTCTACCTCGGCGTCGGTGTTAGCTCGATGCGTGCCGGTAGCGACGCAGACAACGACGTCTTCCGGTCTGACTTGGGGCATTTCCTCTAAGAGGGCTCGCAGTACCTGTGGCCGCGGCTGAGCGCGGGTTATATCGCATACGGAAATGGCTACAGTCGCGCCTTTGCGGGCCAATTCCCGGAGAGGCCGCGTTCCCTCGGGATTTCTGAGTGCGTGCACGATAGCCGCGTGCGGGTCTGCCGCGGCCGGGCGGTCACGCGGCTGTATGACAGTGGTGTTGCGGTCCGGCAGATTGACGGACAACCCATCCGTACCGTATTCGAGATTGACCTTCAACGGAGTGAAACTGCCCGTCTTGGATGCCTCAGCCCCTAAGGTGTCTGCGCCGTCTGGTTGCGTCGGCTGATTCAGTTGGGGTGATCTGTCGGAGGTATCGTTTAGTGTATCCTTCATCGTCCAACGACGTTTTTGGCTTTTTCCTACCTAGTCGTTCACCCAGGATTTTTTGGATGGTTCGCTCCGACAAGAATGCAGGGGGAGCCCTCCCCGGTGGTCTTTACCCCATGGCCGAGATCGGCAAGTTGTATCTGCGGGTTGACCAGCCGCGCGGGCAGGATCTACAAACGACGCGATGGTTTATGCCCACGCTTCAGGCAATGGAGGCCCTGCCTTGGCAAACGGATAATTGGACTTCAGGCGGCAAGCGCACCCAAGCAGACGCGATCGTCGGCGTACTATCGATATTGGCCGAGGTCCTGGATAACCGCGCTCTGCCCCCGAGTGTAGCGCCGACGTGGAGTGGAGGCGTGCAAGTCGAATGGCACGTGAACAACGTGGATCTCGAAATCGAAGCGGACCCGCGAGGTGAGATCGAATACTTCTTCAAGAGCCCGGACGAGGAGCGTGAAGGAAAGGCCCGGGACGACCTAGACCTACTGGTCAAGTACGCGCGGGCGGTTTTCCAAGTGAATGATGAACCCGCTCTTTTGGTCAGTATCGGGACCGTCAAAGGAAGAGTACAGGCGATGAGCAATCGATCCGGACTCCGATTCACCCTGTATGACACGTTGTTCGACAAAGCGGTGGCGTGCTATCTCGATCCTGGGCAAGAAGAGTTCATGCGGGAAATGTGGGGCCGGCGAGTAGAAGTAAGCGGCCGTATTTCGCGACAAGCCCGGACGGGCAGGCCGACGTCGATCAGAGGCATCCTGAAGGTGACCCCACTCGAGGATGCCGAGCCGGGATCGTATCTCAATGCCAGGGGCGCCGTTCCATGGTGGCAGGGGCAAAAAATGCCTGAAGAAGTTGTTCGGGAACTGAGAGATGCCTGGCAGCCGTAATAACATATCGTCGGATTCAAAATTCTAGAACCGTATGCTGAACAACTCATGCTAGGTTTAGATTGATTCCATCCCGCTAGCCCAGCAGCTTCTCTACCGCATTTTCTACGGCCCTGCCCTTGGGCGATCTTCGCAGCCACTTGCGCAACTCGCGCCGTGCGACGGTGACCGTAAACGGCAACCGTGACCTGGCACGTTCCCGCCGGAGTTTTGCCAGCTGTTTGGCCGCACCTGCTGCCGCCGCTTCCCCAGCGTCGGCTGCTGCAACGTGCAGCGGCTCGCCGGGATCGAACTCCGGTATCTGCAGCTTCCACAGGTGCTTTTGCAGGTGGCGCGCACCGAACTGGCCTTTAGCCATCAACGGGGTTACCGCTTCATATAGGGCTGAGCTGTTGATGATGGCCAGCAGGTAGTGGGCTTCCTGCATATCCTTGCAAACAGTCCAATACAGCGTGGATTCAACCAAGGCGTCGTCGTGAAGAAGGGCCGCAGTCGGTATACCGGAGGCTGTGTACACGATCCGTATGGGTCTGTCGACGGGGTCCTGCCGCCATTTCAGCTGTGACGAGAGTTTGCCGTAGTAGTTCAGTTGACCGGACAGGTTCAACTTATTGGCTTTACTCTTGTTTTTCTCCCATAGACCGCTGACCGTTCGCCAGCGGTTGCGCATACGATGATCCAGCCCGCCGATGCGTATGCCGCCCGGCCCCTTGCGGTCGGTTGGCAGTTCGGCGTCGCCTAGTTTCAATGGCAGGACGGCCTTGAGCGGAGTCAGGGTTGCATACGGGACGATCGTTTCGCCCAGGTGGACGTCGAAAACGTGGCTGATCTCTACGGTCTGGCTTGTGATGGCGGTAAGGTCCAGGCTGCGCCACGGCTTCTTGTCATTCGAGCCGCGCCGAGGGTCCACGGTCATGGTCTGGCCGGCCTTTATGGTGGCGGGATTCTCGGTTTCCTGCACGAAGTAGAGGCATCGGGGGACGATTATCGCGCCCTGCCGAGAATGGTCTGCATAGGGCGAGGTTCCGCTTTCGGAGGTGTCGGTTATGGGGACGGGCACCCGCTGCACGTCGTCGGCTCCCGCCTTGCCGATCCAGCGTTCCACGTGTCCGCTCAGCGGCGTTGCATCTCCGACCTCTCCGGTGCGTTTTGCAAAGACCACGGAGGCGGGGACCGGGAAGAACGTGTTGGGCTTGAGTTTTTCGAGGTCCCAGGCCGTCTTGAACCCAAAATCCACCGACACGTTGCTCAGTTGGGCCTTCGACCTCCAGGAGCCGGTGCGCCACTTGGAGTATTGGCCGGTCTGCAGCGCGCTGTGCGGCATGACCATGCCTATGTAGCCGCCGTCCTTGAGGTATAGGTCCGTGCTGCGGGCGAAGAAGAGGCCTGCCACGTCCTGATGTGTGGCGTACCTGCCTCCTGCCCAGATGTCGTACAGGTTCTTGCTCTGCCGTTCGAGTTCGGTGCGCAGTGTGCTGACGGTCTGGTTGTAGTTGATCCATGGCGGGTTGCCTATGATCACGTCCATCTTTTGGCGTGACAGAGCCACGGGTCGGACGAGGTTGCGGGTGTAGTAGGCCCAGATATGGTCTCGGCCCTCGCTGTGCAGGGTCTGCATGGTCTCGGCGGTGCGTTCGAGGGCGCGGCGTTCGTCCGGATCGGAGATGCGGCGTTCGTCGATAGCGAGTTTGGGGTCTTCGCCGTTTTCTATGTAGTCGGCAAAGTCTCCCATGAGCGAGTCGAACTCCTCGGCTCTGTTTACGAGGCTTACGGGAAATATCAGTTCGGTGTTCTCGTCGCCCTCGACCTGTATGGAGACCTCGTGTTTGGCGAACATGTCTCCGGTGCGGAAGTGCAGTTGTAGGGCGTCGCCGAGGTAGATGGGGACGGTGACGCTGGCGGACAGGCCGTAATCGATGGCGGCCTCGATGGCGGGCTGCGCGGCGAGGACCCATGCGGCTCGGGCGAGATGCACCGCTACGGGGTGGATATCGATGCCCGAGACGGAGAGGCGAAGCCGCTCCAGCACCTCTTTAGGGTCGAGCGTAGTGTTCCCGGCGGCCTCGATGAAGTGTGCGATCGCCTCGACTACGAAGGTTCCCGAGCCGCAGGCGGGGTCGAGAACGTGTTGCCCGGTTGGGTCGGTTATCAACTCCCGGACTATGGCCTTGGCGAGCCATTCCGGGGTGTAGTATTCGCCGAGTTGTCGGCGTTCGTCGGGCGGTATGACCGTCTCGTAGAGTATGGAGGCGATATCGTTGGGGGCTTGCTGCCAGTCGAACCTGGCCACTCTGCGGGCCACGGTTTTGAGTATGGGCCGGCCGCCGACCTCCGTGGGCCACGCGAAGAAGTCCGATTCCACCACACCCTGCAGTCCGGTCTTGCTGCGGAAGTCTCGGCCATGAAGTAGGTTCGCCGGATCGGTCTCGGCCAGCCCGGAGACGTCGATGCCGAAGGAAGCCTGCACGACCATGCCGATGACGGCGCTCAGGTAGGTGTGGCGGACGAACAGGTCATCCAGCTGAGCGGGGCTGCTGGCGATTTCGCCGAGGGCAGCTTTCAGCAGGCTCTCCCACAGCTGCCTCTTGACCTCGATGGTGTTGTGATGGGCGTACTGGCGGTATAGGGCCTTGAGGGCGGCTATATCTCGCTGGTACGACGGGCTGCCGGGGCCGAAGCGTTCTGCGATGGCATCCCGGGAGGGCGTGACGTTCTTCTCTGCGGAGAGGGCGTGGTCCCGGAGCCACTCGTAGAGGGCGATCCATCGGTCGGGGTCATCGAACGTGAAGGCGTATGGCGGCGTAGTTCTGACGGGCCCTGCGTTGGGCCAGCGCAGTAGCCAATGCCTTCCGTCGGTCAGTATTCCCATGCGCACGCGGCCGTGCTTTTCCGACTGCGCGAGGTAATCGTCGATTTGTCGAACGTTCTCAGGGTCGGGGTTGAAACCTCCCGAGGTGCCGATTCTGCGCTTGAACTCCATGAAGGTGTCCAGGGCGGTCAGGTCCACGGCGCGGCGCGACCCCTGGGCAGGTGGGTTTTCTTCGAGTATCTGCTCGTTCTCTACCAAGCCGGTGGCGGTCAGGAAGTTACGTACGGCGGTGGTGATGTTGGCCTCGGGCTCGGCTCTGTTGTGCCGCCGCAGTATCTCGGCGGCAACCCTCTCATAGGCGGGGTCGTTCGTATCGACGTGGGTTGTCACTGCCCCTTCTCCATAGACTCGTGAAGGGCGGGAAGAGCGGATCTAGTTGCGAATCCCATCGGGCGCTTGAGTCCTGATTACAGAGGATAGAGACACGTTTTCTTGAATGACAGTCATGAACGTAGTCGCCGGCTGCGCCGGATGGTGACGCCTGCCCATTCAGCGCGAGCGAGGGCGTTCGGTTTCCTGACCTCTACTTCTATTGCCAGGGCTGGGCTTTCACTGAGACATACGTCTGCGATGCGGTCGGCGAGAGCTTCGATGAGCCGATAGCTGGAGGATTCGACTGCCGAGGTTACGCTGTTTGCCAGGTGTTTGTAGTCGATGGTGTCTGTGACGCGGTCGCTCTTGCCCGCTTTTTCCAAGTCGACTTCCAGGGTGACGTGGATCTCTACAGGCTGCGGCGCGAGCCGTTCGGCTTTGTCGACGCCCAGGATGCAGTTAGCCCGCAGCGCGCTTATCTTGATGCTGTCCGTCATCGAAGATTGCGAATATGGCGCCCGCCGTCGAGATGTACGGTTTCGCCGGTCACGAAGTCGTTTTCGATAAGCCACGTGAGGGTGTGAGTAACCTCGTCGAGAGTCCCGGTACGTCTGATCAGTCCTATGTCCAAGGGGTCTCCCTTAGGCGTCTGATGCTCCGGTCTGTCGACGTGAGGCAGCAGGATGGCTCCGAGCGCGATTTCGTTTACCTGGATATTTGGGGCCAATGCATTGGCCAACCCGGTGGTGAGTCCTCGCAGAGCCGCTTTGCTAGCACTGTAAACGAAACGGTCCGGCCTTGCCGTGCGCGAGTCGCCGACGTTGACTATCTTGCCGGTGGAGCCGTTGGTTAGATCTTGCTTCATGTTTTTGGCCAGGAGCCATGGTGCGCGTAGGTTGACGGCCATGCACCGGTCCCACTCCTGGACGGTCGAGGAGGATACGTCTCCCAAGTCGAATCTCGCTGCGTTGTTCACGAGTATCCGGACTGAGTGCATCTTGTGGTTCACGTTGCGGTACAGCGTCTCGACCTGTACGGGGTCTGTCAGATCGGCCTGAAAGGATTCTGCCCGGCCTCCGGCTGCGCGGAGAGTTTCGACAGTCTCAGCGGCTGCGTTGGCCGAGGTGTTGTAATGAACTGCGACGTGCGCGCCGGCTTCCACGAGCGCAAGAGCGAAAGCGCGGCCTATCCGGTGCGCGGCGCCGGTTACGAGCGCGGTCTTGCCGGCGGGGTTCACTGGGCCCGCCCTTCTGTCTGTTCATGCCCTGCTGCGGTGTCTGACATGGGTCATGAACTCCTCACGGGTGGAGGGATTAGAGCGAAATGCGCCTCTGACGGCGCTTGTGATCATTGCGGCGCCGGGTTTTTTGACACCCCTCATTGCGGCGCAGAGGTGGACCGCTTCGACGACGATGCCTACGCCGCGCGGATTTATCAGGTCGTCCAGGAACGCGGCTATCTGCTGCGTCATGCGCTCTTGCACCTGTAGCCTGCGGGCGAACATGTCTACGAGCCTGGGTATCTTGGAGAGGCCGATCACTTTCTTGTCCGGGAGGTATCCGACGTGGGTACGCCCATAGAATGGCAGTAGGTGGTGTTCGCATAGGCTGTAGAAGTCGATGTCCGCGACGACGACCATCTCGTCATATTCAACGTCGAACAGCGCACCGTTGAGCAACTCTTCGGGGTCGGTCCTGTAGCCGGATAGTAGCTCGTCGTACATGCGCGCTACTCGGTGAGGGGTGTCTGCGGTGCCGTCTTGGTCGAGTTCGTCAGAGACCGTATCCAGGATGGCGCGTATGCCGTCTGCCACCAGTTGCCTTGACCGGGCCGACAAGACCAGCCCGTCCTCGTCGTCCGGTATATGAGATTTCTTGTGGGGCGGCGCCATTTCTCGTCTTTGCGCGGTTTGCAAGCCGGCTGCGCGTTGGTCGTAGGGGTCTGTACAACCTATCGTAGCAATGCCGGGGGGGTAGGGGAGATAAGTTCTGTCTCTACACCCCGGCCCTAACGGTGAGGATGGGAACCGGCGAGCCTATGCGCCAAGCCCTGTCGGGCACCGCGTGCGACACGGTTGCAGCAGTCCCGCGCTGTCTTGAGGCAGACTCTTCAACGGGATTTCAAGAAGATTTGGCCTGATGAGTTGCGCTTTTGCTGAGGTAGGCCCGGACGGCTCAGAGGGTTCCCGTTCCGCCGGATATGGCGGGGACGAAGTGAACTTCGGTGTTCTCTTCCAGCGGCTGCAGAAGTCCTCGCCTCGTGGCGGCGTGCCCGCACACAGCGGACACGCCGGGCTTCAGTTTGCCATCTTCTACAAGGCTCTCCTTGATGCCGGGGAATTTCTTTTCGAGGTTATCGATCACCTGTCCCAAGGTTTTGCCCGGCACGCCGAGTTCCGTCACGCCCTCCGTGTGCTTGCGCAGATTGAACGGAATGAATACTTGGGCCATAGGGCTTCCTTGGTTTCAGGCCCCGTTCTCATGTGCCAGACCTGCGACGATTTTGCCCGGGTTGATGGGTGCGTCGGTAAACCGTGTACCGGTGGCGTCTGTGACCGCATTTGCCACGGCTCCAAGCGGCGGCGCGAGGGGGACCTCAGCAACGCCGCGGACTCCGAACGGGTGCAGCGGGTTCGGCACCTCCACCATGATGGTGTCGATCATTGGGAGGTCTAGCGAGGTGGGCATCCGATAGTCGAGGAAGGACGAATTGGCCATCACGCCTTCTTCGGTCATGAAGTATTCCTCGTTCAGGGTCCATCCTATGCCTTGTACGGCGCCTCCCTGCATCTGTCCCTCGACGTAAGCGGGATGGACCGCCTTTCCGACGTCCTGCAGGGCGGTGTATCGGATCACGTCGGTCTTGCCGGTGTTGGGGTCTACCTCCAGATCGCAAATGTGCACTGCGAAGCTGTTGCCTGCTTCTGCGAGATCCACGGATGCGGTGGAGGTTACCGGGCCTCCGGTTCCGTCTAGCCTGCGCGCGAGATCCTTGAATCCGAGTTTCAGCTCCGGGTCTGACTTGGAGCTGAACACGCCGTCAGAGAAGTCCACCTCTTCAGGGTCTATGCCCCAGAGTGCGGCTGCTCGGCTCTTGAGTTTCTCTATGAGTTCGGTGGCGGCCTGGTAGGCTGCGTATCCGGTTGCGTAGGTGGTGCGGCTGCCGCCGGTTACCCCTGTGAAGCCGATGCTGTCGGTATCAGGGATGCTCGGTCGGACGTCGTGAGCGCCTATGCCGAGTACCTCGGCGGCCTGCATAGCGATGGATGCGCGCGTGCCGCCGATGTCTGCGGATCCCTCGTTCATGAAGACGATACCGTCGTCGGAGACGGAGAGGTCGCAGGTGGACTTGCCTCCGCCATTCATCCAGTACCCTGATGCGATTCCCCTGCCTCGTAATTTGCCGTCGCCGCTCTTCTCGAGCGGTGTGTTCCAGTGGTCGCTTGCTCGCGCGGCCTCGAGAGTTTCAACGAGGCCGACTCTCGCGAACGTGGGGCCGTCGGCTCTGCGCGTGCCCTGTTTGGAAGCGTTTTCCAGGCGGAACTGCAGCTTGTCCCAGCCCATGCGGTCGCAGATCTCGTCGACCACCTGCTCAGAGGCGAAGGCTACCTGGGGGGAGCCGGGAGCCCTGTATGCGGCCGACTTGGGTTTGTTGACGAGGACATCCCGGCCGTCAATGCGGACGTGGGGTATGTCGTAGCAGGCGAGGACGCATAATGCGCCTGCGCTGACGGCGGATCCGGGGAATGCTCCGGCCTCGAAACGAATGTCTGCTTCGGCGGCCTTGATCTTGCCGTCGTTGGAGACGCCTATCTTGACTCGGATCTTGCCGCCGGGCGCGGGCCCTGACCCTTCGAACACGCTGGTTCGGTCCATGACCATCTTTACGGGCCGGTGCGCCTTCTTGGATAGCACTGCGGCAACAGGGGGGAGATAGACTACGGTCTTGCCTCCGAAACCGCCGCCAATCTCCACTGGATTGACTTTGATGTTCGACTCGTCGATCTTCAATATGCCTGCGGTTTGAGACCTGACGCCGAAGGCTCCTTGAGTACTGGACCATATGGTTATGCGGTCCTCTTCGTCCCAGAAGGCGGTGGCGTTGTGTAGTTCGATGTAGCCTTGGTGAACCATCGGCAAGGTGAAGGTGCGGTCGACGATGAGATCGGATTCGGCAAATCCTTGTTCAGGGTCTCCCAGTTGGTGTCGGAATTGGCCTGCGACGTTTGTACCGCCGATTTGCTGGCCCAGGTGGTTGCCGTGCATGTCCGGGTGCAGCAGCGGGGCGTCCTCGGCCATTGCCTCGTCTACGTTGTTGACCACGGGAAGGGGTTCGTACTCGACTTCTATACGTCTGGCGGCTTCCTGGGCGGTGTTGCGGTCTATTGCGGCGACGGCTGCTACTACGTGGCCTTTGTAGAGCGCCTTGTCGTCCGCCATCACGTTGACTGCGTGGCGTCGGACGTTGACCATGCCCTCGCCGACGTCAACGTCCTTGTCCTCTGCCATGGGCAGGTCGGCGTGGGTCATGGTGGCAAAGACCCCGGGCATGGCATCGGCGGCCGAGGTGTCGATGCTCTTGATGCGTGCGTGGGCGTGCGGGCTTCTCAGCACTTCGCCCCAGATGAGACCCGGGACCTTAACGTCCGCGCCGTACAGGGCCCGCCCCGTGACTTTGTCGTACCCGTCGTGCCTGATCGGGCGGGTGCCAACGACCTTCAGGTCTTGTGTGGGCTCATAGATAGCGACCATCGGTTGTTCCTCTTCTGTTTCGTCGTCTGCGTAAGCTTCTCGGTTTCTTAGGCGCGTCGTCAGCGGTGCGTCAGGAGTTCTCTTTCTCCAACGCCTCGACGATGTTGCCGGCTTTCATGGGGGTTTCCAGAAGCCGTACGCCTACGGCGTCGTGGATTGCGTTGGCTACCGTAGCCAGAGGTGGAGCGATGGGAACCTCTCCTACGCCCCTGACGCCGAACGGGTGTATGGGGTTGGGGACCTCGACTATGATGGTCTCGATGTTTGGTAGGTCCAGGGAGGTGGGCATGCGGTAGTCGAGGAAGGTGGAGTTGGCCATCACGCCGTCATTCTCCATGTAGTACTCCTCATTGAGAGCCCATCCGATGCCCTGTACGGCGCCTCCCTGCATCTGTCCTTCGACGTAAGCGGGGTGTATGGCCTTTCCTGCGTCCTGAACCACGGTGTACCTGGTTACGTCGGTCTTGCCGGTTTCCGGGTCTACGTCCACGTCTGCTATGTGGACTCCGAATCCTCCGCCTGCGTCTTCCAGGTCCACGGAGCCGGTGGAAGTGACGGCGCCGCCGGTGTCTCCAAGCTTGCCGGCCAGTTCCCTGAAGTGGAGATTCAATTCGGGATCGGTTTTGGAACTGAATACGCCGTCCTGGAAGTGCACGTCCGATACGTCTATACCCCAGAGCATAGCGGCGCGTTTCTTCATTTCGTCGGCCAGGTTGTTGGCGGCGATGAAAGCGGCGTATCCGGTGGCGTAGCACACTCTGCTGCCGCCTGTGACGTCGGTGTATCCGATGCTTTCCGTGTCGGCGACTACGGGGCGGACCTCGTGGGCCTCAAGTCCCAGGACTTCCGCGGCTTGCATGGCCACTGAGGCTCTGGTGCCGCCTATGTCCGTGGAGCCTTCAACCAGTGAGACGACACCATCTTCGTTCACGCTGAGGTTCACCGCGGACTTTAGCCCTACGTTGAACCAGTAGCCGGCTGCGATGCCTCTGCCTCTCTTGCGTCCGTTGTCCGGGTCGGGATCCAGGGGAGCGTTCCAGTGCGGGGACTTTTGCGAGGCTTCCAAAGTTTCGATCAACCCTATGCGCGGGTAGATCGGCCCATCGGCTCGCCTCGTTCCTTCTTTGGCGGCGTTCTTGAGGCGGAAGTCAATCTTGTCCCACCCCTTCTTTTCGCAGATTTCATCTACGACGCTCTCGGTTGCCATGGCTACCTGGGGGGATCCCGGGGCGCGATAGGCCGCCGACTTGGGCTTGTTGACTACCACGTCGTATGAGTCGATGCGGGTGTGTGGAATGTCGTAGCAGGCGAAGACGCACTGTTCGGCAGCGCCTACGGCGGAGCCGGGGTAGGCCCCGGCTTCAAAGTAGATGTCTGACGTAGCTGCGATGATCTTGCCGTTGTCGTCCACGCCTATCTTGACTCTGACCTTGCCGCCCGGCGCCGGCCCGGTAGCTTCGAATACGTTCTTCCGGTCCATGACCATCTTGACGGGCCTTCCCGACTTGCGGGAGAGGATAGCGGCAATGGGTTCGAGGTAAACGGGGATCTTTCCGCCGAAACCGCCGCCGATTTCCAAGGGGGTGACCTTCAGGCGGGATTCGTCCAGGTCAAGCAGCCCGGCTGTTTGCTTTCGTACGGGGAAGGCCCCCTGCGTGCTGGTCCAGATGCGTATGCGGTCCTCTTCGTCCCAGAACGCGGTCGCGTTATGAGGCTCGATATAGCCTTGGTGGACCATCTGCATCGTGAACTCGCGCTCAACGATCAGCGAGCACTGTTCAAAGCCCTTCTCAGGGTTTCCCAGCTCGTGCCGGTTATGAGCCGCCATGTTGGTGTTGGAGACCTTTTCGCCGAGGTCGTTGCCCTGCAAGTCGAGTAGCAGTACCGGAGCATCATCGGCTAAGGCCTCAGCGACATTGGTAGCTGACGGCAGCGGCTCGTACTCCACCTCGATGCGCTTGATCGCTTCCTGTGCGGTGTTGCGGTCGATCGCTGCAACTGCTGCGATTACGTGGCCTGCGTAGAGTGCTTTGTCGCTGGCCAGGATGTTGTCGCTGGCCCACTTGAAGTTGACGGTACCCTCTCCAAGGTCCACCTCTTTGCCTTCGAGGGCCGGCATGTCTGCGGCGGTGGCTACTGCAAGTACTCCGGGCAGCGATTCGGCCTCGGACGTATCTACGCTCTTGATGATGGCGTGAGCGTGGGGGCTTCTTAGAGCGTCTGCCCATACCATCCCGGGCATCTTGACGTCGGCGCCGTAAATCGCCCGCCCGGTCACCTTGTCGTAGCCGTCATGGCGAATGGGTCTGGTTCCTATGACCCTGTATTCCTGCTTGGGTTCAAACGTGGCGACCATTTGAGGATCCTCCGGCTGTGCGCGGGGTTGTTTCTGGATGGATCAGGCCTTTGCAGCCTTTTCTACGGCTCGAACGATCTTGTCGTAACCGGTGCAGCGGCACAGGTTGCCGGCCAACCAGTGGCGTATTCGGTGCTCGTCGGGGTCCGGCTCGTTGTCGAGCAGCCCTTTTGCCGCTACCAGGAAACCCGGAGTGCAGATACCACATTGGAGCGCGGCTTCCTCGAGAAAGGCCTGTTGAAGGGGGTGGAGGCCCTGCGGGGTGGCCATTCCTTCAATAGTGTTGACTTCTTTGCCCTCGGCTTCCGGGGCTAGGACGAGGCAGGAATCGACTATGCGTCCGTCAAGGTCTACGGTACATGCGCCGCAGTTCCCGTCGTTGCATCCTTCCTTAGTGCCGGTGAGCCCCACTACCTCCCTGAGCGCGTCGAGCAGGCTCATGTAGGGCGGGACGAGGAACTCCATTTCCTGTCCGTTGATGGTGGTTCTGACGTGTACGTTTCGGACGGTCTTCGTGGTCATGTTCGAGTTCCTCGAGTGCCTTGTGGGGGGAGCTTGGGAGAGCGGCTTACAGCGCAGCGCGGGCACGCTCGACAGCCAGGCCAATCGTTCGGCGGGTGAGTACGTCCACCAAGTGCCTGCGCTGCTCGATGGTGCCTCGCATGTCGTTGATGGGGCTGGCGCTTCCCCGCGCCAGCTTGCCAGCGGCTGCGATCGAGTCTTCGCTCACGGATTTGCCGGCAAGTGGGTCGTCGTATCCACTCGATCCCGGTTCATAGCCGCACAAGATGGGTGTTGGACCTACCGAGGCGAGCGCGATGCGGCTGGCCTCGAAGGTATGTCCGGACGAATCCAGCTGTACGCTCGACGCCACTCCGGCCACGGCTATGTCCATCTCGTTTCTGGGTATGAAACGCTCATAAGCGGCGCCGAACCCTTTCGGGGGTTTTGGCACGCTAATGCTTACCACCAACTCTCCTCGCTGGAGAACGGTCCTGCCTGGCGCGGTGCAGAAATCTTCCACGGCAACCTCTCGGCTGCCGTTTGGACCTGTGATCTTGGCTACTGCCTTGTACACGATGAGCGGGCCGATGCCATCGGCGCTAGGGGCAGCATTGCAAAGGTTCCCGCCTAATCCGGCTCTTGATTGGATCTGGATTCCGCCGATAAGGGATGCTGCGTCGATGATGCCCGGGTACTCGGCGGAAATGCCGGGGTCTTCATAGAGTTGGTAGCACGCGACGGCTGCGCCGAACTCTAGGCCATCAGAGTCATTCCTGATCTGCATGAGTTCAGGAATGTTCTTGACGTCGACGATGGCGTCAAGCTCGTATCGGCCGCCTCGCAACTGAACGAGCACGTCAGTGCCTCCGGCGATGGGCCGAGCTCGTTCGCCGTGTTCACCCAGAACTTTTACCGCCCCTTCGACGCTCGTAGGTGCGACATACTCGAAAGGATGCAAATCCTTCTCCTTTCAAAGCACTGCGGTTTTGCCTGTCGCTAGGTGAAGCAGACAAGCCGCGGCGCAATCGTCCATTGTAGAAATAAATCTGCAGGATGCCGCCATTATGCCCAACGTCAGTTAGCCCTGCAATAAAAAACGGTCTGAAGTCGTCCAGCCGGGCTGCCAAATGATCGTCTGCGATAGGGCAGGGGCGGGCCGATTTGGTTCAGGAGGTGCGGTCGTTGGGATGACGCCAGGTTTTCCCCGGCGCCTTTCGCAATACCGTTGCGCCGACGACCGCCGTTGCTGCAACGGTCGCCATACCCCCAACCGTAAGCGCCAGCGGCGCGCCGAAGGCTTGGGCTAATCCTCCCATGAGCAGACCGCCAAGTGCGGTGGATCCCCAGGTGAATTGATGAATGCTCATCACCCTGCCGCGGTACCGTTCCTCTACGAGGGTCTGGACCATGGTGGTGTTCATGGTGCCAAAAACTACTCGCAACGCGCCCGTTACGCCCAAGATCAGGGCGGCGGCGATGAATACGTCCATCCTAGCGAAGACCACAAGGCCCAGCCCGTAGCTGATCCCTGCCACAGTCAGGTATAGGGCAGGCCGTACTCGCCGGCCAACCAACGCTATGCCTATAGTGCCAGCCAGTCCTCCGATGCCGCCTGCCAGGAGAAGGTTTCCGTAGGTGCTTACGTTACCTGACAACACTTCATCGGTGAACACGGGCAGCAGAGTCTCGACTGAACCGCCGAAGATTCCCGTGAAAATCCCTAGACCGATTACGCCCCATATAGCCGGTATGCCGCGGATGTACCGCAGTCCGTCGATGAGGCCGTCTATCCATCCGCTCTCTGCGCTCACCACTCTGTGCCCTTGTGGGCTCATCATCATCAGGGTGAGCACGGTGAGCAGATACGATGCGGCGACTATGAAGAAGACTCCTTCAAGACCCCAGTTGAGTACTAGCCGGGCAAAAAGGGCAGGCCCTACGATGGCGGCGGCGGCGAATAAGAACGAGTACATCGCAATTGCACCGGCGAGGTGCTCCCTGGGGACGATAGTAGCGACCATCGCCGATCGGGACGGAATATCGAACGAAAGCAGTATGCCGGTACCGGCGGAGATGGCGATAACGTGCCACGGCCTGATCACTTCGGTCGCAATGAGGACCCCCGTGAGTAGCGCGACCGCTGCAAATGCGAGTCTCGTGAGCCTGACCAGGTGGAGTCGGTTGACCCTGTCAGCCAGGACTCCACCCCACATGGAAAGTAGCAGAACGGGCCCCAAACTGGCTGTTGTGACGAGGCCCAATAGCACCTCGGAGTCGGTCAGGGTGCGCATCAACCAAAGGCGGCTGTAGATGAGTGCCCACATGCCGACGTTTGAGAACGCAGCGGCTAGCCAGAAGTAGCGGTATTCGCGGTACCGGAAAGCCTCGAAACTGGTGCCAGACAGGCCCGGAAGCGAATCGGCTAAGCGGCGAACCATGCTTCGTATATCCACTTACCCCTATGCGCAGGCGGATCTACGCAAACGCTGGGGAATAGGCTTGAGGACCGACGTTGTTGAGAAGCGCGGCGGATCGCTGCGGCTCAGCCCATCCTGCCCATGACGGCGCCGCCCAATACGTGAAGGTGCAAATGGTCGACCATCTGCCCTGCGTTTGCTCCCTGATTGATTACGAGTCTGTAGCCATCACGTGAGATGCCGCTCTGTTGAGCCACGATAGCCGCTACTCTGAGTAGATGACCCAGGAGGGGCTCGCGATCCTGGTCGATATCCTCGATGGCGGCCACGTGCTCACGCGGGATTACCAGTACGTGAGTGGGGGTTACCGGGCTGATGTCGGCGAAGGCATAGGCCAGGTCGTCGCCATATACCTCGGCGCTGGGCAGGTCGCCGGTCAGTATGCTGCAGAAGATGCAATTGGGATCCATGGTGGTTTGAAGATTACCAGTTACTCCTGACTTTGGTTTGAGGAGACGTCCATCTAGGCGCTCGCCTCGGTCATCAGCTTCTTCCGGTGATAGTTCGTGTCGCCATAGTCTGATCGCCAATGTAGAGCGTGACGAGTGAAGAGGTGCAGATTGTGTTCCCAAGTAAACCCGATAGCACCGTGGCACTGATGTGCCAAGGCGCAGACGTACGGCAGCTCCCGGTTGGCCTTCACTTTTGCCATGGCGGCTGCACGGGCGGGGTTGGAGCCTTCGGATAACGTCCATGCCGCTTTTCTGGAAAGCAGAGCCATCCCCTTAGCGGCGACCGCCATGTTGGCGCAGTGGTGCTGTACTGCCTGGAACGAGCCGACGGGGCGACCGAACTGATGCCGGTTGGAGACGTAATCGACAGTCATGTTCACCACTTGCCTCGCCGCGCCCGCCATCTGCAGGCTTCGCCCGACTGCGCCCAATAGCATCAGATAGTCGATTGCTTCCTGACCTCGTCCGACTTCACCCAGAACGGCGTCCTCCGTGACCTGAACGTCGTGTAGACGTACCCGACTTAGAGGCGGGCCTGCTGCGGTCTTCATCGGAGTCAGTTCTATACCACGGGAGTCCTCAGGTCGTACCAGGAACAGCGTGCAGTCGTCCGCGCTTGGTCCGGTTGACGCGCTCACCAGCATGAGGTTGGCATTTGCTGCGAAAGGAGCGAAACGCTTCTCCCCGTTCAGGGTCCATCTTCCGTTGATAAAACGTGCAGAGGCGTTCAATGAAATGTGCGCCCAAGCCGGTTGCTCTTCGTGGACGGCCGGGGTCACGATCATCTCTCCAGCCGCGATAGGCGGGAGAAATTCTTTCAGCTGGCCATCATTGCCGAACCGGTTGATGGCCGATGCTCCTTGTAGCGCAGTCTCTAGTAGCGGGCCGGGGGCCAAAACGGCTCCCCACTCTTCCAGGAGCGCTCCCAGTTCCGGGAATCCGAGCCCGGCGCCTCCCAGTTCTTCAGGTACGAGCAGGCCGGGCCATTCCAGTTGCGTTACGTCTCGCCACCAAGAGTCGCTGTAACTACCGGTACCGGCGGCTATGTTGCGAACAAGGTCGCCTGATACGCGCGCGGCAAGGAATTCGCGGGCGCCGGAGGCGATGAGTTCTTGAGTCTCGGAGAGGTCGAAATCCACTTTTAACCGGTTTCTGCGCTGAGTGAACGTATGGCCGGATTTCCTTCTGCCAGCGATCGCATCACTGCGTCGATCGCGGAGGAGAGGGGTAGAAAGGAAAGAGCGGTTCTTGGGTTCACGTGGGCGTTGATCACTTTCTGGGCAGATTTAGGCCCCGCGCGGCGATGATGTTGCGCTGGATTTCGTTTGAGCCGGCCAGGATAGTTCCGGACGTGTAGAAGAGTCGGAGTTTGAGCAGAGCGCCCTCGAACGCGGCTAGGTCGGAACCGGGCGCCAGTGGGCCATACATCCCCAACATTTCCACCGCGAAGTCATGAACCCGTTGGTTGACTTCGCTTGCAGCGAGCTTGCTGATGGACGCCGCTGTGGGAGAGGCTTCGCCTTTTCCCTGTTGCCAAGCCGCCTCGTAGGTGAGCAGTCTTGCCGATTCGACCTCTACCTTTAGGTCGACCAGTTGGGCGGAGAACAAAGGATCGTAGATAAGGCTGCTGCTATCAGGGTCTGGCGCGGAGCGAGCGTAATGGGCGATGTCGTCGAGCGTTCGGCTGGCCCACCCGACGTAGTCGATACCTGAGCGTTCAAAATTAAGCAGGGCCAGCCCTGTGCTCCAACCGTTGTTAATCCCGCCTACCACTTGGGATCGAGGAACCCTGACGCTGTCGAACCTCACCTCATTGAAACTGTGGTAGCCCGCCATGTTGAGGATAGGTTTGACGCTAACACCCGGTGAATGCACGTCGCACAAGAACATGGTGATACCTTTGTGTCGAGGCGCGTCCGGGTCGGTGCGGGCGAGAAGGAACATCCAGTCGGCTCGGTGTGCCAAAGTGCTCCAGATCTTGGAGCCGGTGATGATGAAATCGTGGCCGTCTTGAACGGCCCGGGTCCTGATGGACGCCAGATCGGATCCCGAGTCCGGCTCTGAGTAGCCCTGGCACCATTGGACCTCGCCTCTTGCGATAGGAGGTAGAAAACGGCGCTTTTGATCTTCCGTGCCGAAGCGGATGAGCGTGGGGCCGATCATACGAGTACCGAAACGATCATTGCCCGGCGCCCGGTGGTAGGCCATCTGCTCAGCAAAGATAGTCGAGGTTATTGGGAATACGCCCTTACCGCCGTACTGCTTGGGCCAGCCTACGGTTAGCCATCCGCGATCCGCGAGGCCTCGTCGTACGTCGATATACAACTGCCAGTGATCGTCCCGGGACTCGTCGGCTGGGCCAATCCAGCCGGGAGGCAGGGCCCCGTTCAAGAAGGATGCGAGGTCATCCCTGAACCGTTGCTCTTCAGGCGTGAAGTCGAAGCGCATCGGTCAATCGATTGGCATAGACCAAGGGACGTACGCGTAGTAGTACGCGCCCCTTTGGTCACACGCTGATCGAGAGGCAGGTGACCGTCTTCACGATGCCCGGGACTTTGTGCATGCTCTCGCTGATGAGCGCGCCTATGCCCGGCAGGCTGTCCGCTTCCGCGACGGCGATGATGTCGAACGGGCCTGTTACTGTATCTACGCTCTTCATGTCGCCAATGGACCTAAGTTCAGTGGCGACGCCGTTGGTCATGCCTACTGATGTTTCTATCAGGATGTATGCGCGGGTCGTCATGGGGCACCTCTTAAGTGGGCGAGGTCAAGTCTGGGTGGCGGGTATCCGCTTTAGTATGACTTGCTCTACGTTTGGGACGAAATGTTATGCGCCTCTGCGCGCCAGTGTCAACGAATATCCGGGTGGAGCAGATCGGGCGCCAGGCGATGCGCAAGACGCTGTATGCTCTGGCCCACTGTTTGATTTGGACTGCAAACCGTCCCATCTTCAAGCCTGCCCCAATAGTTACGTGGAGGACGAAGTGGCGTAAGATTCCTGTATAGCTTGTACTTGACGGGGCGTGGCGCAGCGGTAGCGCACCTGCTTTGGGAGCAGGGGGTCGTGGGTTCGATTCCCGCCGCCCCGACCATTATCTTCCGGCTGGTCATCCCGCGACGCTTGTGTGGAGCGCTCCGCGTCATTTTTGGCGGCCTCTGACAACTGGGGATCCACCGGCTGCTTGCTGTCCGTCGGGCTGTGGAATGGTCTACGTAGAGGGTACTTGGATTCGAGAAACGTGCTGGCGGCGGATGGAGACCCGTATGCGGTCTTGGGCCGGTTTCGTGATAACAGCGTATAAAAAATGCTTTGTGAGGGGAATTACACGGGCACATACTGGTTGAGACGCAGCTTGCGGACTCCGCCCCTAGCAGTTTCTGGCGGTGTCATCGCCTGCTCTTGACAAGGTAGAGTTTCGTCACGGCGACTCTTATCGGAAGAACTACAACTGCTGCGGAGACGGGCGGACGCCACAAGCGGGCCGTCCGCAGCATTCGCAGAGACCATCCCCTCGGCGTTCTACGGTCTGGCCAATTCCGCCGATACTGGCTGGCTGGCTTTGCCAACTTCACGGCGTTCTCGATGCAGATGCTGACCAGGGGCTGGCTGGTCGAAGACATGACCGGCTCACCGTTCTTGGTCTCCATGGTCATGGCCGCCATGATGCTGCCGATGCTCTTTCTGTCTCTCTTTGGCGGGGTTTTGGCCGACCGGTTCGCTCGTCACAAGGTAGTGGCAGTGGGGGACTTCTCGACGCTCGCCGGATTCGCGGTCCTGTTCCTACTTGTGATGTTGGACATGTTGAATGCTTGGCAGGTGATAGCGGTCTCCTTCTGGAATGGCATCGGCTTTGCCCTGTCTATGCCGGCCAGACAGACGCTGGCCGGGGGTCTGGTGCATCGGGAACAGTTGCGCACGGCGGTGGGTCTCTCGATGACCACGTACAGTACGTCGCAGATCGTGGGCGCGTCTGTGGCCGGTATCATGATCGCTCAGCTGGGAGCCGAGTGGACGCTGGGCATCAGCACGTTGCTGCTCGTACCAGCCATACTCGCCTACGGCACGTTGCGGCCCCATAGGCACGGCGCTTCGGTTGACAGGAAAACTTCAGCGATAGCCAACCTCAAGTCCGGGGTGAAGTTCACCTTTGCCTCTCCGGCTCTCAGGACAATGATGATCGGGGCGCTCATCGTCACTATCACCATTGGACCGTTCCAGGCGCTCATGCCTGTATTTGCTGCAGAGGTGCTCAAAGTGGGCCCGGCTGCCCTCGGCAATCTCGTTCTGGCGGCCGGCTGCGGCTCTCTCACGGGGTCCTTGGTGGTCATAGCGTTTGGGACAAGGTTCGGACAAAGAAAGACCGCCATCTTTTCCGGTGTAATAGCGGCCTTAGCTCTTGCGGGCTTTGCATCCTCGTCTTTGTACCTGGCTTCTGTCGCCCTCGTTGCCGTGACCTCTATGGCTATGACAGCCTTCATGGTCAACAACATGACCGGCGTACAGATGGAATCGCCGGACGAGGTGCGCGGCCGGGTATTGAGCCTGAGATTCCTTCTCATAGGCTTCCAACCCATTGGCGCCGTGGGCTTGGGTGCGCTATCAGAGGTGTACGGCGCACAGGTAGCCGTAGCGTCATTCGCGTTGGCCGGTGCGGTCATGCTACTTGCGGCCCACGTCCTGAGACATGCTTCCGAGAGAATCGGCGGATTGAAGGACAACGGCTAAACTGGCGGCGTGCAACCACTACGCCTAGTCGCAGACCTACACCTTCACTCTCGTTTTTCACGCGCCACCAGCCGAACGCTGAATCTGGCGTCGCTTGCGGCCGCTGGACGAAGCAAGGGCATAGATCTGCTTGCTGCGCCCGACTTTACTCATCCACTATGGCTCGAGGAGATGCGCTCACACCTGGTCGAGGACGGCGAGGGCGTGTTTTCGGCGTTTGGTGCGCGGTTCGTCTTGGCGACGGAGGTGTCATGCGTTTGGCGTCAGGACGGGAAGGGCCGCCGCGTGCATCTGCTCATATGGGCACCCGGGTTCGGTGCAGTAGATCGTATGAATCGCCGGTTTGGCAGGGCGCAAAACCTGTCGTCAGACGGACGGCCCATGTTGAAGATGTCCGCCCGTGATGCGGTGTTCGCAGCGCTAGATGCCGACGAACGCTGTGTCGTCATACCTGCCCACGTGTGGACTCCGTGGTACGGAATGTACGGTTCCAAGTCTGGTTTCGACTCTATGGAAGAATGCTTCAGCGACTTGGCGCCCCTCATAACGGCGATTGAGACCGGCCTGTCGAGCGATCCCGCCATGAATTGGCGAGTGCGAGATATCGACTCCAGGGCGATACTCTCCTTTTCCGACGCCCACTCTACTCGCACCATGGGAAGGGAGTTGACCGTATTCAGTGCGCCGGCCAATTTTTCCTCCCTTGCCAACGCTCTTCGCAACGGCGGTATCCTCGAGACCGTTGAGTTTCATCCCGAGCACGGCAAATATCACCTCGACGGCCACAGAAAGTGCGGGGTGCGGATAGACCCGCGCGATGGTGGACCGCCGGAGAATAGGTGCCCTGTGTGCAAGGGGGGCCTTACCGTGGGTGTGCTCAGCAGATTGTCGGAACTGGCGTCGCGACCACTGTTCTACACTCAACCCGGTCGCGGCCTGGTCACTCATCCTGATGGACGTCCGCCGTTTCGCTCTCTGGTACCTTTGCGAGATCTGCTTTCATTTAGCCTGTCCGTCGGGCCGGCCTCGAAAAAGGTGGACCGTCTATACGAACCGCTAGTGAATGAGTTTGCCGGAGAGCTCAACGTGCTTGTATACGCTCCTCCCGATGATTTGGAACGCGTGGCTAGCAGTCGCGTGGCGGAAGCCATCATCGCCGTTCGAGAGGGGCGTGTCGAAGTAGATGCCGGTTATGACGGTGTGTATGGCTCCGTCACGCCCCGCATCGAGCGGCTGGATGCGGGGCAGGCCATGATGTTTCCGTGAACCGGACGCCACTCTCAAGAGCGGCTTCACCCCTTCTGGGAATGCGGCAAATTCCTGGCGGCGGCGCATAACGGTGAGTCCCGGTTCCACCCTCGCAGGTCCCGGAGGGGTCAGGTCATACGTGCAGAGCGTTGACGTCGGCTATCAGATACCTGGGAGAGGACGTCCCTGAGGGGTCCGGTCATACTGAGCAACCACCCCCACCGCATCCCCGGGGATGCCAAGTTCACGCAATATCTGAGGCAGGGCGTCCATCGTGCGATCCAAGTCCAACGTATGTACATGGATCGTCTCCCGGATCTTCGACTTATCTTCTCTCTTATAACCTCCGCTATAGGGGACCCATATCATTGGCACCTCTTGCAACCCGGACTCAGGCGTGAACACAGCCTCCCCATGTATCGCGACTATCGAATTGATGTCCATGACCGCCCCCTTGATGCCCACGTTGTTGCCCGACGAGCGGGCGAAGCGCCTCAGCGTTATCATCCACCGCCACAATTCTTCGTAATCGTACTTCACCGGGCTCACCACCAAGTTGTCCTCGTTGATCCTTGGGTTCCACTGAAACAGCGCATCTTTTGCTGCCGCCAGCTTCGCTTCTCGACCGGGACCAGACGAAGCCTTCACCTGGATGTATAGCATTGCCCCGCTTCCGCTTCCCTGACGATGCCATCCAACAAGACCGATGCCAGGAAAAGACTTCGTCGCACGATTACAGGAAGGTGTGAGAGTACGGTACTCGGATGCGCACTCCACAGGGGGGAAGTTTGTCGTATCTACGTCCGACACGTCAAACTTGGCGGCGCCAGTCGCGCCGCTGACCCCTCCACCTGACGCAGGCCACACCTGGCGATACGCCGCCCATCCGGGCTCCGAGCGCCGCGCATCAGCGCCCCCAGGCAGCAACCTGATGGTCTCATACACTTCTGACATCGGAAGGATGAATCCGTGGAAGTTCCACTCTTGACCTGACACCCCTGGAAATCCATCTGAATTAAATACTCCGATATCACACCCATCCGAATACAGCACGCAGTCATCTCCCCCCGACCGGCGCACCTCCTCCGGCGCCTTACGCCGGAGGTATCCGAAGATGTCATTCCATGCCTGATCGCTCCCCTTGAGGTAGAAATGCAGCGATTCGCCGACCCTGTACACCGCGTCCACGTCTATGATTCCATCGCTCTGGGCCTGTTCCAGGACGTAGCAGTGGAGCGGGTCGTTGGACAGCGCGCCATTCCAGCAGCGTTCGGACCAGTCGGGCATCAAGAGCAGAACCGTCGCCACCAGGCCTGCTGTCAGAACCGCCAGTCCCAGCAGCCATCGCATCCAGCCAGGTGCGTACCTGTGATAGCGCATCTTTCTCGGTCTCCCTTCTTCTACGGACGTCGGGTCGTCGGTCGATGGCGAAGGTCACCGAACCTAGCGCGGCAAGCGCTACAGCCCCCTATCAGAATCCACGGACGGAACTCCGCAGCGGTTGAGCGATAGCCCCTATCGCGTTTGACGGATTGGCAGGCATCCTCAATACTCCTGGGAGAGCAGGTCCCGGAGGGGTCAGGTCATACGTGCAGAGCGTTGACGTCGGCTATCAGATACCTGGGAGACCAGGTTCCGCAGGGGTCTGGTCATACTGAAAAACCACCCCCACCGCATCACCGGGGATGCCAAGTTGACGCAATATCTGAGGCAGGGCGTCCATCGTGCGATCCAAGTCCAACGTCCCTATATGGATCGTCTCCCGGATCTTCGACTTATCTTCTTTCTCAAAACCTCCGCTATCGGGGATCTCTATCATTGGCACCTCTTGCAACCCGGACTCAGGCGTGAACACAGCCTCCCCATGTATCGCGACTATCGAATTGATGTCCATGACCGCCCCCTTGATGCCCACGTTGTTGCTCGACGAGTGGGCGAAGCGCCTCAGCGTTATCATCCACTGCCACAATTCTTCGTAATCGTACTTCACCGGGCTCACCACCAAGTTGTCCTCGTTGATCTTTGGGTTCCACTGAAACAGCGCATCTTTTGCTGCCGCCAGCTTCGCTTCTCGACCGGGACCAGACGGAGCCTTCACCTGGACGTATAGCATTGCCCCGCTTCCGCTTCCCTGACGACGCCATCCAACAAGACCGATGCCAGGAAAAGACTTCGTCGCCCGATTACAGGAAATTGTGCTAATGAGGTACTCGAGTGAGCACTCCACAGGGGGGAAGTTTGTCGTATCTACGTCCGACACGTCAAACTTGGCGGCGCCAGTTGCGCCGCTGACCCCTCCGCCTGACGCAGGCCACACCTGGCGATACGCCGCCCATCCAGGCTCCGAGCGCCGCGCATCGGCGCCCCCAGGCAGCAACTCGATGGTCTCATACACTTCTGACATCGGAAGAATGAACCAGTGGGGGGCCCACTCTTCACGTGGCGGCCTTAGAAATGCATCTGGAGCAAATACCCCGGCATAACACCCATCCGAATGCAGCACGCAGTCATCTCCTCCCGACCGGCGCACCTCCTCCTGCGCCTTACGCCGGATGTATCCGAGGATGTCATTCCATGCCTGATCGCTCCCCTTGAGATAGAAATGCAGCGATTCGCCGACCCTGTACACCGCGTCCACGTCTATGATTCCATCGCTCTGGGCCTGTTCTAGGACGTAGCAGTGGAGCGGGTCGTTGGACAGCGCGCCATTCCAGCAGCGTTCGGACCAGTCGGGCATCAAGAGCAGAACCGTCGCCACCAGGCCTGCTGTCAGAACCGCCAGTCCCAGCAGCCATCGCATCCAGCCAGGTGCGTACCTGTGATAGCGCATCTTTCTCGGTCTTCCTTCTTCTACGGACGTCGGGTCGTCGGTCGATCTCTCTGCTTCCTTCCCATTACGGCGGCGGATGGGTCGTTATCAACACGCGCGCAGTTTCGCCAGGCTCCTGGTCTTTGCTGGAGGCGGTGTATTCGTCCCGGAAGAGTTGGCGTCTGACTGCGTGTGTTCTTTGATCACAGTGATGAGCTTGCTGCCGAAGTCACCGACTTTCGCCTGGCCCATTCCGAAAATTCCGCGTAGGGCGACAAGGTCCTGCGGTAGTTGCATAGACAGATCGCGAAGCGTCCGATCAGTGAAAATCACGAACGCAGGCACATTTCGGCGCTGTGCCAACTCCAGACGGAAGGCTCTCAGTTCACTCATCAGCTTCGCGTTCGGTTGAAACTCAGAATCGGGCCTTGCCTGCTGTTGATTGGCAACTCTCGTGAGTGTCAGGCTCTCCCGGTTCTTCAAGAACGTTCTGCCCTTGGGCGTAACGTACAAGGTGGGGTAATCGCCTGTTGACCTTGCCAACAATTCCTTGTCCAGCAGTTGATCGATCACTTCCTTGAGTTCGTCTGTGGAGAGTTCTTTAACAATGCCATGGACTGAGAGTTTGTCGTGCCTGAAGTTGATGACTCTGGCGGATCGACTGCCTTTCAGAACTGCGGCGACGTGGCTAACTCCGAACCGCTCGCCGGTGCGGATAACGGCGGACAACACCTTTTGGGCGATCTCAGTTCCGTCGTACCGGGTCGAGGACTCTTCCCGTCGCGACTGCGGCATGCACGCGTCGCACGCCCCGCAATTTTCGCTGGTCCACTCTTCGCCGAAATACTTTAGGAGCGTAGCCCTGCGGCATTTTTTAATTTCGCAGTATTCGACCATTCTCGACAGGTGTTCAGTTGCGGTTTCACGAAAGCCATCGTCTTCAATCTTTTGCAAGAAGTACTCTTGTTTGGACTTGTCACCGATCGAGTAGAAGAGCACACAGTCGCTTGGCATGCCGTCGCGTCCGGCTCTTCCTGCCTCCTGGTAGTAACCCTCGATGGACTTTGGCAGGTCATAGTGAACGACCAAGCGTACATTGTGCTTGTCTATGCCCATCCCGAATGCGATGGTCGCTACTATGATGGGGACGTCGCCGCGCAAGAACCGCTCTTGTGTCTCGCGCCTGAGGTCGTCCTCAAGACCGGCGTGGTAGGGCAACGGCTTGAACCCGTTGGCTGAGAGCCTTGCCGCCAGGTCCTCTGTGTCCTTTCGAGAGAAGCGGTAGATGATCGCAGAGCCGCCGGAGTGTTTATCGAGCAACTGGGTCAGTGACTGGAAAGCCCTCCGCTTTGGGCGCACTTCGTATGTCAGGTTCGGTCTGTTGAAACTGGCGACAAAGTGGACAGCGTTGGGTATTCGCATCTGATTGACTATGTCCTGCCGGACTTTCACGGTAGCGGTTGCCGTCAAGGCGATCACAGGCACTTTGGGAAAGTCATCCCGTAGCGACTTGAGGTTCCTGTAATCCGGTCTGAAGTCGTGACCCCACTCGGATATGCAATGGGCCTCGTCAATGGCTATCAGGCATAGATTCTGAGCCTTCAGAAATTTACGGAATCCAGCCAGGGCCAAGCGTTCAGGGGCGACGTACAGAATGTCGAGTTGGCCTTGCCCTGCCTTGATCATGGTCTGGCGAATCTGTGTGTAAGGGATGCTGCTGTTTATGCAGCCGGCCGAGATACCATGGGCATTCAGGCTGTCGACTTGATCTTTCATAAGAGCCACCAGAGGCGACACGACCAGCGCAAGGCCTTCCAGGCAGACCGCCGGCAGCTGGTAGCACAGCGACTTGCCGCTACCTGTGGACATCAGCACCAGCGAATGGCGGCGTGCGAGCACGTTCTCGATGACCCGCTCCTGCGATGGGAGGAAGGTCTCGTGTCCGAAGCTTGATTTCAGGGCGTCTTGCAGCATGAGAAGGCGGCAATTGTTTCAGATCATGCGTCGAAGTTAACCGCTAATGGCGCTACTTACCCGTCGGCTGCGCCGCCTCTCTCCCGGCCCGACGTTTACGCGGACCATTCAGCAGTGTCCTCAGCCAGGGTAATCTCACTGCAAACTGGTACATCAACAGCGCCACCACGGTGGCCGCCGCATATAGCGGGGCGAACTTGAAAACAGCCGGAAACTCCCGGTCGTGTATCGCGTGATGGAGCATGATTATCAGCGGAAGATGGGCAACGTAGAGCCAGTACGACGAATCGGCTTGGTTTACGTGGCTTCGGACAGAAGATCGCGGGCGCGCTCCACCACGGGCAGGTCAACCATAGCGCCATCGAGATCTATCGCCCCTCTGCCTGAGGCCGCCGCGTCTTCCCATGCCGCGACAACCCGGCGGGCGTGCTCCAACTCTTCCAGACTGGGGCCGAACATGCGCCTGATGGTTTCCAACTGGCCCGGATGGATGGCGAACTTGCCCTTGTAGCCGAGCTTCAGCGCCTCCGCAATGTCATTTCTCAATCCTGAATCGTCCCGAAAGTTCACAAATGGCGTGTCGAGCGGGGTTACCCCCGCGGCATGAGCCGCCAGAGCTACCATACCCCTAGGAAACTTCAGCTCCGCGCCTGAAGCCGTTCGCTGCACGCCAATATCACGGGTGTAGTCCTCAGCCCCGAACGTAATCGCGGCCACCCGCGCAGAGGATAAGGCGATATCCCGGGCGTCGTGGACGGCCGCGGCCGTCTCTATCCACGGAATGAAACGCGTCAGGCCAACCTGCATACCCTTCTTCGCTTCAACCGCTCCCAGAATGTGGTCGTAGTCCACTATGTCCTTTGGCGAGCGTATCTTGCCCGCGCTTATGCCAAATACATAAGGTCCCACCGTTGCCTCGGCGTCTTCTTCCGCCATCCCCGTTTCAAGAGAGTTGATGCGCACAATGATCCGCTGTTTTGATTCCGCCAGTTCCTCCACCACGTCGGCAACCGTGTCCCTCGCCGCCGCCTTCTCCGTGTCGGGCACCGAGTCTTCCAGATCGGGCACAATGGCATCGGCATAGAACCCCGCGGCCTTCTGCAGCATGTCCCGTCGATTGCCGGGTACGAATATCGGATTGCGCAGGATGAGGCGTCGGGCACTCTTCACGTGAATACTGCCTTCATCGGATGTCGTGCAGTGAACTCATCCAATCCAGCACGACGGATATAAACCGCACCGGGTTGTCACCGGGGACAAGGTGGCCGGAACGCTCGATCTCTACAACTTGGCAGCGTTGCATTCGTCTAGCCATTTCAGCTGCCGTCTCGGAAGACATGACGTCGCTATCCTGACCGCGTACGATCAAGGTTGGGCAGGTGACCGCCTCGAGGTATCCCCATTGCTCAGCGGCGGGCATCGACTCCCGCGGCCGATCGGGGTCTCGCAGCGCAGAGTCGTATTTCCACGTCCACTTGCCGTTGGGAGCACGCCGAACCTTGTGGACGAGGGTGTCCCGTACCTCCTGCATGCTGCGCCGAGGATTGTACTGGTGGATACGCTCCACGAACTCTTCCCAAGTGTCCATCTGGTCGGGCAGTCTGACAAAGTCCATGATCCTGCGGCGGCCACCCTTCTGGCGCATACTCCGCCCATCAGACGCGGGCGGGCCGGAGTCCACTATGACCAGATTCCGAACGTTGGACGGACGTCTGCCTGCGTACACGTATGCAATGCGCGCGCCCATGGACAGGCCGATGATGGTCACGGGGACGCTCTCCAGGCGGCCAATGAAGCCGTCTAGGTCCCGCTGGAAGGCGGCATTCGAGTAGTCAGAGTCCGGCGCCCATTCGCTATCGCCGTGCCCCCTAGTGTCCAGGGCAAGAACGCGGTACTTCTGGCTTAGCGCCAACGAAGTGTAATCCCACGAATGGGCGTTTTGGGCAAAGCCATGCAGCAACACCACAATCGGGGCCTCAGGCGTTCCCCAGTCAAGATACCGGAGCGTTAGCTCGCCAGTGCGGAACTCTTGTTGCGAGGGCGCAATCTCACGATTGAACGGCACACCTGCTTTGCGAGCTGCTTCATACAAAGTAGCCATAGCTGAAATGTATACCCGACCAGGGCCTCAGTCGAATACTCGACGGTTCCAACTCCCCGCACATGCTCCCTCACCACCCCATTCTATTCTTCCAAAGACCCAGTTGAGACCCTAGATCACGTCCTGCGATCTCAGGTCGTCGAGTTCAGCAGTGGACAGGCCGAGAAGTTCCGACAGTATTTCCCTGGTATGCGCTCCAAGGTCTGGAGGCGGCTTTCTCAGTGGAGGAACCTCTCCGTCAATACGAGCGGCCGCCCCGGGGAAAAGATCGAGGTGCGGATGATCTATACCGCTCCAAAAGTCCGATGACGGGACGTTTTCCATCAATGCAACGTCCGATTTCAATGTGACCGGCGCAGCAGGCACTCCGGCCTGTTGTAGTCGGTCTGCCAACTCCCATGCATCCTGAATACACGTCCACTTGGCGACCTCTCCGTCTAAAGCAGCACGATTACGCAGTCGCCCGGCAAGGTCGGCGAAACGGCCGTCTTCCACCCAGGGATGGCCGCCGACCTCGCCGCGCAAGTTGTCCCACTCCGCTTGTGTCGATACGGCTATGGATATCCATCGGTCATCCCCTAAACAGGGATAAACCCCGTGAGGCGAGGCGACCGGGCTGGTGTTGCCTGTCGTGCCCACCACGGTACCGTTGAACGAGTACTCCAGTACGGCATCCCCGATCATGTTGACCAGCGCATCAGCCTGGGAAAGATCGATGCGCTGCCCCCTGCCCGTTCCGGCGCGATGGTACAACGCCATGGCCACGGCTATCGCACCGTGCACTCCTGCCACAGGGTCAGGCCATATGTTTACCGAGTTGCGCGGAGGGCCGTTTTCGTAGCCCGTTATAGAGGCCAATCCGGCATACCCCTCTATTGTCGCCCCGTTGCTGACGTAACCGGCGTGCGGCCCCGAACTCCCAAATCCCGGCATCGAAATCATGATGATGCCTGGATTGATCGCAGAGATCGCCTCGTAACCCAGCCCCAGACGATCGAGCACGCCGGCCGAAAAGTTGTCCGCTATCACGTCACAGAGGCGAGCTACTTCCTTGAACAGCTCCTTCCCCTTCTCGCTCTTGAGGTTCAGAGTGAGCGAACGTTTGGAGCGATTCAACTTTAGCCAGTTCCGCCCAGTGTTATAGATCTTCTTGCCACTCACGTCGTGATCGACCGAGATCACCCCGCGCCAAGCGTCCATGCGCTTCCACCACTCCAACTTTAGGACGTCCGCTCCCCAGTCTCCCAGCGTCATGGTCATGGTGGGACCTGCCAGGCGGTGCGTCAGGTCCAGGATTCGCACCCCTTCAAGAGGCAACCGTCCCTTTGCAGAGCGGTCCGTGGACAGGCGGGTTTTACGCGATTCCCTATAGCGGTCGGAGTCCAGAATGGCATTGTGCTGACCGAGGCTTGGAGCAGGCCTGAACTCTCCGGCAGGGGATTCAGGCAGCACGAACGGCGGGCCGGGGTAGTCCACATATCCAACTGAGGGAACCGCAACACGCCTGAAGAATTCTCGTCGCTGGAGGTGCTCAGATCCGGCAACTGCCGCCGTGTCATTCACTGTGGTAAAGAGCAGCCGCCTGGACTGAGCGGCCCGCTGCACGTCAATGCCTTTCCTCGTAGCGAGCCACACGCGTACCTCTTCTTTTAGAGCTCGCTCGTTTTGATGGAAACGGGCCTGTGAGGTGAAGCGAGAGTCTCGGGACAGTTCCGGCTTACCAAGCAGACGAGCGATCTCGCTGATCTGGAAGTAGTACATCGTGACGGCGACGTGGCCGTCCAGGCAGGGCAGAATCGCAGACGCTTGTTCTCTGCGTTCGTCAGCGGGTTCATCATCTTCAACGCTGGCCGTGTAATCGGTCATATGGGTGAAGAACTTGGTGGCCGACTCGACTATCGAAGTATCGATCCGGCAGCCCCGGCCCTCAAGCCGGGACCTGTATGCAGCGAACATCACAAGCGCGCAGGCGTGCGCCCCGGCCATGAAGTGCGCCTGATAGCCACCGGCCTTGAGCGGTGGACGGTTCCGTCCACCGACCAACGACATGAGGCCGCTCATGGCGTACAGGTTCAACTCCGTCACGCGGTATCCGTAAAAGCGGCTGCCAACCGGCGCAGTCGGTACCGAGGCGGTCACCAAGCCGGGGTTCGTATCTCTCAAACCGGTAAGGGAAAATCCAAGCCCTGCCAGGTATCCAGGAGGAAAGTCCTCAATGAGAACGTTCGAGGTCGAGACAAGTTCTCGAACCGCATCAAGTCCGCCCTCGCGGTGGATATCGACCTCCACGCTCAGCTTGTTAACATTCAGGTATGCGAACAGAACCGATTCGGGTTTGCAGTCGTTTCCCCGGAAGAAAGGCCCGGTACCTCGTACAGGGTCGCCTGTGCTAGGCTGCTCAACCTTGATAACCTCCGCCCCGAACATAGCGAGCAGCCTGGTGCAGTAAGCGCCGGCTAAACCCCGGGTAAGGTCGATGACGCGCATAGGCTCCAATGGAGGCCTGCTTGTGGGTTCGGTAAAGTTCACTTCGGTTTTTTGCTCCCATGGCCGGAGCGGGTTCGCATCCAGTGCATGGAGAGCGTACATAACGCCGCCGCCGGGCGAAAGGCGTTACCACTGCGGGAAGGTTTCTTGGCCAATCATTTCAGAGGTTACGGACGCATGACATTCAAACTCGGCTACTCAACTTACGCTATGAAAAGCGTAAACCCTTTCGAAGCTTTGCCCAAACTTAGGGAGATTGGCTATGAGGCCATTGAGATCTGTGTCAGGGAAGAATGGCCCACAGCGCCCACGGCGTTTAGCGTTTCCGAGCAGAAGAAGCTGGCTGTCCTGTCTCGTGATCTTGGTTTCCCGTCCCCTATCCTCTTTGGCGCGATCAACGTGTGCGCCACAGGGAGCGAACTCGACGCGATGCTAGAGGATGCGCGCGCCAAGTTCCGCCTTGCCCAGACCATTCACTACGACGACACGCCGATAATGGTGACGACAACCCCTGGCAGTTCAGCCCCGGAATGGCAATCCAGCAAAGGACACATACGAGACGCCTTCCTGAGGTTGGGGGACTTGGCCGGGGAGCACGACGTGATAATCGCGATCGAGGCCCACGCGGGGACGGATTTTGAGACGCCGGAGAAGGCTGTGTGGATGATGGAACACACAAACCATCCCAACCTGAAACTCGACCTAGATATCAGCCACTTCTACGTCGAGGGCGCTGAAGTGGCTCACAGTGTGGACCTCTGCGCTCCGCACTCCGTCATGGTTCACATAAAAGACGGAAAAAAGGTAAACGGACAGGTGCGTTACTGCTTGACCGGAGACGGCACGATCGACATACCCCTGTTCCTGTCGTCTCTGCGGCGCAACGGGCTAGAGGATCTGCCGGTTTATGCAGAAGTCAGCTTTCATCAGTCGGCCGCGCCTGATTACGACCCTTGGTGGACTGCCCAGTTCTGCTATGACGCTCTTGACAATGCGCGGAAAGAAGTCGGGTAGGCCGCGGGCGGCGGTAGAACGACTCGGTGTCGCTCGCTCAGTTCAGGTAGGAACAGTCACTTCAGTACACGCATGAGCCCGATCAAGGTTCGCAGAATAAATCACCAGTCGATGCCGTTCCGCGACAAGCGCAACGCGTTGGAGTTCTGGCGCGATCTCGTCGGGTTAAAAGTAGTGCCGGCCCAAGAGGGCGCTGGCGGGGATAGCCTGATCTGGCTTGAGGTGGCGGACGGGACGATGATTCACCTCGTGCAACGGGAGCAGCACAGACCGGGGAACATCCACACCGCGTTTGAGGTGGAAGACTTCGATGAGGCCCTGACCGCCATTCGCGACGCAGGCTACGAAATCATCAAAGGTCCCATTAAGCGGAGCGACGGACAAATGGCCTTTTACGTCTATGATCCTGAGGGCAACCGAATCGAATTCACAACGCCCAACGGCCTTGAACCGTCCACACGCGTCGTTGACGAGGATGGGTACACGGCAAAGGGATAGATGCTTCTTTTTACACAAACGCGGGTACTGCAACCGCTGGGACGCAGGCCAGTTTCATTTTATTTGTCGTAGGTAGGGCCAGTGAAGAGTTACGCGGGAGCGCGGGTAAACATCGGGTAATGGCGAATTTACCGCTGTTCATCAACGAATGACCATCCCTGAATCGACGACCGCCTCTTCTGCACTGCGTGGGATAAGCCGCCGGCATGACTTGGACGCTCTCAGAGCTTTCGCCATGCTGCTGGGAATCGTTCTGCACGTAGCTTTGGCATTCGTACCGGGCTCGTGGTGGGTGATCGAGGACGTTCGACAGGAGGACTGGTTTGGGCTGATGGTTTCGGCCATTCACGGCTTCAGGATGCCACTGTTCTTCCTGATGAGCGGCTTCTTTACAGCCATGCTCTGGCGTCGGAGGGGTCTGTCGATGCTCATCCAGCACCGCCTTAGCCGGGTGCTGCTGCCGTTGCTGATTGCACTGTTCACCGTAGTCCCGGCCATCAACTGCGCCGTCGGCTTTGTTGAGAGGACGTCCGAAGTCGAAACGGTTGCCGAGAAACCGCAGGACGCAACTGAAACAAACTTGTGGAAAGCCTCTGCAGAGGGAGATAGCGCCGCAGTTGGCCTTTATCTGTCCCAAGGCGCCGACCTGGATATAGCGGACCCTGTCTTTGGCGTAATTCCCCTCTCTTGGGCAGCCATGGCCGGCCACGAAGACGTGGTCGATCTGCTGCTCCAGAAAGGCGCCAGCGTCGATGCCAGAAACAGAGACGGCAGCACAGCCTTACACGGAGCTATGTTTGTCGGATACCCGAACGTTGTCCGAGTCCTAATGAAAAACGGCGCAGATGTAAATGCAAAAAACAACAATGGGGAAACCCCACTGGAAAGCGCAGTCATCGACCTCGAAACCACCGCATATGTTCTGGGCTTAATTGGATTTTCCTTCGACGCTGACAGGGTCGCGGAGGGTAGGCAGGAGGCGGTAGCGCTCATTCGATCAGGGGAGGACATCTCTCGGCAGGAGGAAAACCACCCCGGAGGCACCGGGGAGATAGACACCGAATTGGTACGCCAAGCAGAGAGGGAAGAGGCGGATTTCGACTTCATTTTGCCTTTCTACTGGGAACTGGTCTATTCCGACATCCTTACCATCCGGTTTGGAGAGGAAGTGGAACAAGAGGATGAAGACAGCGGCTTTAACCTCTTACACACAAGCGTCTTCCACCACCTATGGTTCTTGCGGGACCTTCTGTGGTTGGTTGGTTTCTTTGCCATCTACGCCTACGCGGCTGACCGCTTTGGGTGGATCAAGGTCCTGTCCGGCAAACTGGTCTTGTCCTTGGCCCGATACCTTTGGATACTTCCAATGGCGTTCTGCCTACAGTGGTTCATGGGGATAGAGGGACTAGTACCTAGCTTCGGCCCCGACACATTCCCAGGCTTGCTACCGTTGCCCCACCTCCTGCTTTACTACTCTCTCTTCTTCGGCTTTGGGGCCCTCTACTACGAGCACAAGGACGACACGGGGGAAGTGGGCAAGGGGTGGTGGATGGCGCTGCCCCTTGGGGTGTTGGTCATTTTTCCGCTAGCCATTGACCTTGAATTTGGGGGATTCGGGTTTGCAGACCTCTTTGAAACAGGTAGATGGCAAAGGTTCGTATCTGTCTTCTTACAGGCGGCGTATCCCTGGCTGATGATCTTTGGATTTATGGGATTGTTCCGCGTCGTCATGAACAAGGGCCGCTACGCCGTGCGCTACGTATCGGATTCGTCGTATTGGCTCTACGTCACCCACCTGCCGCTGATCATCATGCTCCACTACACGATACGTGAGTGGGAATTTCCCGCGATTCTGAAGTTCGCTCTTCTTTGTGCGGTGGCTACAGCCATTCTGTTGCTCATCTACCAAGCTGTCGTGAGATACACGTGGGTAGGCGTTCTGCTCAATGGCCCACGTAGACGTCCCGTTGGAGCGCATTTCGTGCAGCCGGCAGGCGAGTAGCCTGCCGTTCGCGGCCGACTCCCTCGCGAAGCCTCGGTACCCGCGGCTACGGATGGTCCTCGATCGCCTCGAACAGGGCCGCGTCCAACTCGCACTTCTCCAACAGGTAGCGGAGGTTCGGGTCGCCGTCTCGTCCCGCAACGCTTCAGATAGCCTCAAGCCCTTGCACAGCTTCACCGGCTCTATCCCTTTAGCATATCCTCCATCGCAGGGGCTGTCGGCTGTTTGTAGAGCAACTACGCGTAGTGGGCCCGCAGCATGTGCTGGCGGCGCCTGAGTTGACCAAGGACAGTTCAAGCGTGGAGGAGATGGCTGATAATCATTTGATAAACAGCGCGTAAGTAGGGGGATTTTGCTTTCCAATCGACGCCTCTGTTCGGGTATAGTTCCACCACGGGAAAACTTAGAGGGCTGAGATGCGTTCAGGAGGCTACGATGGAACCTGCCGTTTACTACATGGATGCACGTAGCGATTCCGCTGACACGAGCCTTATCGCCAAGACGGTGACCGTTTTCGACGCGGCAGGCTTTGATGAGCTCATTACACCCGGCGACGTGGTTGCGATCAAAGTGCACTGCGGGGAGTGGAACAGCAGCGCCTATTTGCGGCCTGTGTACGCCCGGGCCGTGGCGGACAGAGTCAAAGAACTGGGAGGGCGGCCGTTCGTTTGCGACACGACCACCTTGACCTACGGCCCGTTTGCGAGCAGGGCCAATGAACTGGATCTCATCGAGACCGCGGCGCGTAATGGGTACACGCACGCGACGCTTGGGTGCCCGTTCATCTGTGCGGACGGGTACATAGGTACCAGCGACTACCGTGTGGAGTTGCCCGAGGGGTACCTGCTGCGCGAGGCATACGTTGCTCAGGCCATTGCTGCTGCGGACGTACTGATCACCCTCACACATTTCAAGGGACATGGAATGGGGGTTATCGGGGGCGCCATTAAGAACCTCGGCATCGGAGCGCAGTCGAAGCGCGGTAAGTTCAACGTCCACATGGGTAGGCACCCCCGCTACGGGGTGGGCAGCGTCGTGGAGTTCGACCCTGATGCTTTTGCGGGGAAGGATGCGGACCCGGAGTGGAGCATTATCGAGGATTGTTGCCCCCACGGGCTGTTTCAGATTACTGCGGACGAGAAGATTGCTTGGGACAGAGAGTCTTGCATAGGTTGTCTGGGCTGTTTGGGGGTGATGAACCCGCGCGGTATCTTCGAGCCTTCGCAGGCGATGTTCGATGCAACGGACATAGCGATAGCGGACGCCGCTCTCGGGGTGGTAAAAACAGTTCCGAAGTGCGGGTTCATAAACCTCGCTGTTGACGTGTCTCCGAAGTGCGACTGTGCGGGGTTCTCAGATGTGCCTATAGTGCCGCACCTTGGGGTGTTTGCGAGCAAGGATCCCGTGGCGATCGACCAGGCGTGTGTTGACAAAGCCAGACATGCGCCGGGCATTCCGGGTTCGTTGAGCGAGGAGATGGGAGTTGAGGAGCCTGGTGAGCGTAAGTTTGACTTGGCGGGGGCTGCGATCGAAGGTCTCAGCGAACAGACGACCATCAATACCGGCGTTGTGATAGGTCTGGGCAGCAGGAAGTACAGTCTTGTGGACGTGAAGCCTGCGGGCAATGACAAGTTCCGCTTTCCGCTGGACCCTCGACCGACTCGAGTGCGCTATCAACGGCTGTTCGAGAAATTCCAGCCTTTCCCGTCTGACCGTCACGATGGGCGCGGCTTTGATCGCAAGGAGGAAGTGGATTTTGATCCCGTAAAATTGCACGATGGCCCCATGGTGAGTTCAGATTCCTATTCGCCCTACCACGGGGACGGGACTCACATACCGGTAGTGGATGAGCCGGGCGGACAGGAGGTGTGGCACCCTGGGGAAGAGGCTGTCAGGCACGGCGGAGGGTAAGGTGTTTGTTTGCTCCCCGTCGGAAGAACCGGAACGGGGCGCTGGGCTGAGTTGGAAGATGTGTTCTGCAAAGGACACTCAATACGGATTCACACTTCAGGGGGACTGTTACAGAGCATGTCTAGGGCTCAGGACCTTCTAGCCGCTGCCGTAGCCAATGCGCGTGCTGCTGCGGACACACTAGCTGACGGCGACTGTTCCAAACGCGTTGGCCTAGCCGCTGACGCGATGGAGAATATGCGAGATCGTTTCTTCTTCAAATCTCTGGCGGGAGTTCCACTTGCCAACCGCGCACGTAAGGCGGCGAACGCTTTGAAGAGCGGCGGTGGGGAGAGTGCGGTGGCCGAGTTGGAGAACGTGGTCGCTGAGATGACCAAGAAGCTCGACGAGCCAGGCGCTGTGTTGACTTGAGTCAGCCGGTTCTGGTGACGGGTGGGGCGGGTAGCATGGGTAGGCTGGTCACCGGGACATTGCGGGGCGCGGGTGCACGGGTTCGAGTGTTTGACTTGCCGTCGGCTGATTTCACGCCGTTCTACAATGATCGGGAAGTGGAAGTTGCTGCGGGGGACATTACGTCGTCGTCGGACGTAGCGTCGGCCGTCGAGGGCGTCGGCGCAATCGTGCATCTCGCGGCGGTACTGCCCCCGCTGTCGGAGAAAGATCCAGCTTTGACCAACCGGGTGAACGTGGATGGTACCAGGGTCCTGGTTGAAGAGGCTGAACGCGCTGCGTGCGGAGCCAAATTCGTGTTTAGTTCATCTGTCAGCGTATATGGACCGCCGGCCTCGGCGGATGGAATCATCGGCGGCAACGACCCTGTATGTCCGGACGATGCCTATGCGCGTTCGAAGGCGGAATCTGAGCGGATCGTTCAGAATTCCATGCTGGACTGGTTAGCGTTGCGGATCAGCGGCGTTGCGGTTCCTGTGTTTCAGGAACCGCCGGCGGTTTGGCCTTTTCGGGCGTCGCAGCGTATAGAGTTTGTGCATCGGGACGACGCGGTTAGAGCGGTTGCATCCGCTGCGGCGCCGTCTGCCCCCGGTCGCAGGGTTTACATAGTCAGCGGCGGTGAATCTTGGCGCATGACGGGGGCTCGTTACGTGGAGGACTTCTACCAGTTAGTCGAGGTCGATCCTGAGGAGGCGGTGTACCAGGTTGATCCTGGGCATTTTGGCTGGTACGACTCAGCTCATAGCCAGAGCATCCTGTCTTTTCAGGACAACACCTATGGGGATTACCTAACCCAAGTCCGGGCGGACCTGAATCGTCTGTTGAGCGGTTAGAATTACAGTGTGATGCCCCCAGAGATAGATCCACGTTTTCGTTCTGTGATTGAGCGCACGCGCGTCGTCCGTCCTCCGCGTCAGTCACTTGAGACTTTCGGCGTGACCACTGTGCGGTACCATCTGGTTACGGAGCCAGCGTATAGGGACCTGGACCCTGCACCGACTGTGGAGACCGTGGTTAGGGATGGAACCGTGAGGGCTGAACGGCCACAGGTGGTAACTCCGCATTTTCTTTTGACGACAGAGTCTTTCAGCGACAGGGCTCGTCAATTCCTCCAGGAGGCTTCCAGGTTGCATGGTCCCGACTCGCCGGGCCTTTTGTATACCTACAAGAATGAGCCGGAGGGTATGGACATAGTTTCGGGCCGTGTCATGGACGTTGCGAACCGCATAGCCCGGGACCTGGATGAGCGAGATCGTGGACTGGAGGCGGTGATTGTTGGAGTGGACGAACTTTGGGACGTGTCTCTCATCAAGTTCATCTATGAGTTGACACATGAATCGGCTCGGAAGAACGTCTCCCAGTTGCGCTCTGCAGGGATGCTTGAGATGGAGGGGGGTGTGCCGAACGACGCGCGCCGCAGGGTTGAGCGGATGATCGAGGCCGCACGGCAGGGCCGGTTGGACCCTTCTAGCGTGATGCGTGAGTTGAAGCGCTGGGACCTGTTCGAGGAATACGAAGATCGGTTCTTGGGTCTGTTTCGCAGGTGAGACCCCCGTTTCATTACGGCCATTACTGAAGTAGGGGTTTGAAACCAGCACCCGCGCGTGTTCGGTCTCTCTGAGTCCTTGAGTTTCAACGGTGTGGGGTCGTTCCTCTGTCGAAGTCAGGCGGGCGGTCTGGATGCGGAAGTTGTACAGCCGACGGCGAAGCCGTACTCACTCATGTCTCGCGAACGGTGTGAAGAGTTCATCTACAGGTGGACGATTCGGCTATCTGCTCTGGGCGATGGCGCTGGTCGAATTCGCCCTAGATCATGCCCTTCCGCCCCCCTTGAATGCGATCTGTACATGGTTTAGCGTACGTCCCAATCTTGCGGGAGTTTGGCAGGTCATGCGAGGAACCTGGTGGCAAGACGGACGCAGGCACGATCAACTGCCGATGCCTCTTCGATCATCGCCAGTCTGAGAGGCGGCGAGCTACTCTGTATAGTATTTGGCCCTTGTAGCGGTTAATAATTGGCGAGACTGTGCGCTGGTCAAGGCTGCTGCTGCGACTTCGGCCAACTTGGCTGTTGGCGTCGCATTCTACGCCGGGTGCCCCGGCGTCCGATCCCTTGTCGATGTTTCTACAAGAAATGCCTGAGCTTATCTTGCGTGTTATCTAGACCCGCCGAGAGCATGTTGGGATCGTCCCGTAACTTGAGCGAAGCGTTTTATGACCTCGTTGCGTCATAAAGTGGTAGCGGAATCTAGTCTGAGGATGCCCACTCGGCTGTTGGGCCTTCTGAAAGCGGTGGCTTTGCTTGGGGCACTGTCCGCAGGCGTCTTGGCACAGAGCCAAAACCGGCCTCCGGAATTTCTGGAAGCCGAGACGACCGAGCGATATGTGACGGAAGCCGTGGCCATGGGGGCAAATATCGGCGACCCTGTCGAAGCTGAAGACCGGGACGGCGATACGCTGACCTATTCTCTGGCGGGGAGCGACGACGACTCGTTCGATATTGATTCGTCAAATGGACAGATCAGCCTGGCTCAAGGCGCGACACTGGACTATGAAAATCCGGCTGATGCCGACATGGACAATGACTATGAAGTAGAGGTTCGGGTGACCGACGGGAGGGATGCCCAAGGTGGCAACGATACCTCGGTTGACGCCAGTATCGAGGTGACTATCAAAGTTTCTAATGTGAACGAGGCTCCGTCCTTCCCGTCGGATTCTGAGACGTCGTTTGAGGTTCGCGAGAACACCGCTAGCGGGGTGAACGTCGGCGACCCTGTGCCTGCGAGCGATCCTGAGGGGGATACTCTGACCTATTCTCTGACGGGTACGGATTCTGGTTCGTTCGACGTTACGTCGAGCGGTCAGATCAGGACGAAGTCTTCCCTGGACTATGAGACCAAGTTCAGCTATTCGTTCAGCGTCAAGTCGGTTGATCCTGGGGGTCTTTCGGCGAGCATTTTGGTTTCCGTCTCTGTTACGGACGACGTGACGGAGGCTCCTGGCAAGCCGTCTTCTCCGACGGTGAAGCCTAACGCGGCCAGCGGTCATGACTCTCTTGACGTTTCGTGGTCGGTTCCTTCGAACACCGGTCCGTCGATCACCGGCTACGACGTTCAGTACCGTTTGGAGGGTGGGAGCGAGGATGGTTGGACGGATCATTCAACCGCGGGTACGAGTACCTCGACGACGATATCCGGTCTTGATTCCGGTTCCAGTTACGAGGTTCGGGTTCGCGCGGAGAACGACGAGGGGCAGGGTAGATGGTCTGAGCCTGGCTCGGGCGACACGGATTCTGCGCCGCCTGCTCCAAACCTGGCTCCTCGGATATCGGGATCCACGGCCGTTGATTTTTCGGAGAACGGCAGCGGTGACGTGGCTGTCTACTCGGCCACGGATGACGAGGGTCACAACGTTTCGTGGTCTTTGGCTGGATCGGACGGCGCCACTTTCACCATAAGTCAGTCAGGGGGTGTGCGTTTTCGCGTTTCTCCGGATTTCGAGTCTCCGTCGGACAGCGATAGGGACGGAGTCTATGATCTCGGCGTGGTGGCTTTGGACGATGGCTCTCCTGCGGCGTCCTCGACGCTTGCCGTGATGGTGACGGTCACTGACGTGAACGAGCCTCCGTCCTTTCCGTCGGATTCCGAGACGTCGTTCGAGGTTCGCGAGAACGCCGCTAGCGGTGTGAACGTCGGCGACCCTGTGCGAGCGAGCGACCCTGACGGGGATACGCTGACCTATTCCCTGGCGGGTGCGGACTCTGGTTCGTTCGCCATTGATACGTCGAGCGGTCAGATCAGGACGAAGTCTTCCCTGGACTTCGAGTCTCCGTCGGACAGCGATAGAGACGGAGTCTATGATCTCGGCGTGGTGGCTTTGGACGATGGCTCTCCTGCGGCGTCCTCCACGCTCGCCGTGATGGTGACGGTCACGGACGTGAACGAGTCTCCGTCCTTCCCGTCGGATTCCGAGACGTCGTTCGAGGTTCGCGAGAACGCCGGCAGCGGTGTGAACGTCGGCGACCCTGTGCGAGCGAACGATCCTGAGGGGGATACGCTGACCTATTCTCTGACGGGTACGGATTCTGGTTCGTTCGACGTTACGTCGAGCGGTCAGATCAGGACGAAGTCTTCCCTGGACTATGAGACCAAGTCCAGCTATTCGTTCAGCGTCAAGGCGGTTGATCCTGATGGTCTTTCGGCGAGCATTTTGGTTTCCGTCTCTGTTACGGACGACGTGACGGAGGCTCCTGGCAAGCCGTCTTCTCCGACGGTGAAGCCGAACGCGGCCAGCGGTCATGACTCTCTTGACGTCTCGTGGTCGGTTCCTTCGAACACCGGTCCGTCGATCACCGGCTACGACGTTCAGTACCGTTTGGGCGGGGATGGTTGGACGGATCACTCAACCGTGGGTACGAGTACCTCGACGACGATCTCCGGTCTTGATTCGGGTTCCAGTTACGAGGTTCGGGTTCGCGCGGAGAACGACGAGGGGCAGGGTAGATGGTCTGAGCCTGGCTCAGGCGACACGGATTCTGCGCCTGCTCGGAACCTGGCTCCTCGGATATCGGGATCCACGGCCGTTGAGTTTTCGGAGAATGGGAGTGGTGACGTGGCTGTCTACTCGGCCACGGACGACGAGGGTCACAACGTTTCGTGGTCGTTGGCGGGAACGGACGGCGGAGCTTTCACCATAAGTCAGTCAGGGGCTCTTCGTTTTCGGGTTTCTCCGGACTTCGAGTCTCCGTCGGACAGCGATAGGGACGGAGTCTATGATCTCGGCGTGGTGGCTTTGGACGATGGCTCTCCTGCGGCGTCCTCCACGCTTGCCGTGATGGTGACGGTCACGGACGTGAACGAGTCTCCGTCCTTCCCTTCGGATTCCGAGACGTCTTTTGAGGTTCGTGAGAACGCCGGCAGCGGGGTGAACGTCGGCGACCCTGTGCGAGCGAGCGATCCTGAGGGGGATACTCTGACCTATTCTCTGACGGGTACGGACTCTGGTTCGTTCGCCATTGATACGTCGAGCGGTCAGATCAGGACGAAGTCTTCCCTGGACTTCGAGTCTCCGTCGGACAGCGGCGGAGACGGAGTCTATGATCTCAACGTGGTGGCTTTGGACGATGGCTCTCCTGCGGCGTCCTCGACGCTTGCGGTGATGGTGACGGTCACGGACGTGAACGAGTCTCCGTCCTTCCCTTCGGATTCTGAGACGTCTTTTGAGGTTCGCGAGAACGCCGGCAGCGGAGTGAACGTCGGCGACCCTGTGCGAGCGAGCGACCCTGACGGGGATACGCTGACCTATTCCCTGGCGGGTGCGGACTCTGGTTCGTTCGCCATTGATACGTCGAGCGGTCAGATCAGGACGAAGTCTTCCCTGGACTTCGAGTCTCCGTCGGACAGCGATAGGGACGGAGTCTACGATCTCAGCGTGGTGGCTTTGGACGATGGCTCTCCTGCGGCGTCCTCGACGCTTGCGGTGATGGTGACGGTCACGGACGTGAACGAGCCTCCGTCCTTCCCGTCGGATTCCGAGACGTCGTTCGAGGTTCGCGAGAACGCCGCTAGTGGCGTGAACGTCGGCGACCCTGTGCGAGCGAGCGATCCTGAGGGGGATACGCTGACCTATTCCCTGGCGGGTACGGACTCTGGTTCGTTCGCCATTGATACGTCGAGCGGTCAGATCAAGACGAAGTCTTCCCTGGACTATGAGACCAAGTCCAGCTATTCGTTCAGCGTCAAGGCGGTTGATCCCGGGGGCCTTTCGGCGAGCATTTCGGTTTCCGTCTCTGTTACGGACGACGTGACGGAGGCTCCGGGCAAGCCGTCTTCTCCGACGGTGAAGCCGAACGCGGCCAGCGGTCATGGCTCTCTTGACGTTTCGTGGTCGGTTCCTTCGAACGCCGGTCCGTCGATCACCGGCTACGACGTTCAGTACCGTTTGGAGGGTGGGGGCGGGGATGGTTGGACGGATCACTCAACCGCGGGTACGAGTACCTCGACGACGATATCCGGTCTTGATTCCGGTTCCAGTTACGAGGTTCGGGTTCGCGCGGAGAACGACGAGGGGCAAGGTAGATGGTCTGAGCCTGTCTCAGGCGACACGGATTCTGCGCCTGCTCGGAACCTGGCTCCTCGGATATCGGGATCCACGGCCGTTGATTTTTCGGAGAACGGGAGTGGTGATGTGGCTGTCTACTCGGCCACGGACGACGATGGTCACAACGTTTCGTGGTCTTTGGCGGGATCGGACGGCGGCGCTTTCACCATAAGTCAGTCAGGGGGTGTGCGTTTTCGCGTTTCTCCGGACTTCGAGTCTCCGTCGGACAACGATAGGGACGGAGTCTACGATCTCAGCGTGGTGGCTTTGGACGATGGCTCTCCTGCGGCGTCCTCCACGCTTGCCGTGCTGGTGACGGTCACGGACGTGAACGAGCCTCCGTCCTTCCCGTCGGATTCTGGAACGTCGTTTGAGGTTCGCGAGAACGCCGCTAGCGGGGTGAACGTCGGCGACCCTGTGCGAGCGAGCGATCCTGACGGGGATACTCTGACCTATTCTCTGACGGGTGCGGACTCTGGTTCGTTCGCCATTGATACGTCGAGCGGTCAGATCAGGACGAAGTCTTCCCTGGACTTCGAGTCTCCGTCGGACAACGATAGGGACGGAGTCTACGATCTCAGCGTGGTGGCTTTGGACGATGGCTCTCCTGCGGCGTCCTCCACGCTTGCCGTGGTGGTGACGGTCACGGACGTGAACGAATCTCCGTCCTTCCCGTCGGATTCCGAGACGTCGTTCGAGGTTCGCGAGAACGCCGTCAGCGGGGTGAACGTCGGCGACCCTGTGCCTGCGAGCGACCCTGACGGGGATACGCTGACCTATTCTCTGACGGGTACGGACTCTGGTTCGTTCGCCATTGATAGGTCAAGCGGTCAGATCAGGACGAAGTCTTCCCTGGACTTCGAGTCTCCGTCGGACAACGATAGGGACGGAGTCTACGATCTCAGCGTGGTGGCTTTGGACGATGGATCTCCTGCGGCGTCCTCCACGCTTGCCGTGGTGGTGACGGTCACGGACGTGAACGAATCTCCGTCCTTCCCGTCGGATTCCGAGACGTCGTTTGAGGTTCGCGAGAACGCCGTCAGCGGGGTGAACGTCGGCGACCCTGTGCCTGCGAGCGACCCTGACGGGGATACGCTGACCTATTCTCTGACGGGTACGGACTCTGGTTCGTTCGCCATTGATAGGTCAAGCGGTCAGATCAGGACGAAGTCTTCCCTGGACTTCGAGTCTCCGTCGGACAGCGATAGGGACGGAGTCTATGATCTCAACGTGGTGGCTGTTGACGATGGCTCTCCTGCGGCGTCCTCGACGCTCGCCGTGATGGTGACGGTCACGGACGTGAACGAGTCTCCGTCCTTCCCTTCGGATTCTGAGACGTCGTTCGAGGTTCGCGAGAACGCCGCTAGCGGTGTGAACGTCGGCGACCCTGTGCGAGCGAGCGATCCTGACGGGGATACTCTGACCTATTCCCTGACGGGTGCGGACTCTGGTTCGTTCGCCATTGATAGGTCGAGCGGTCAGATCAGGACGAAGTCTTCCCTGGACTTCGAGTCTCCGTCGGACAGCGATAGGGACGGAGTCTATGATCTCAACGTGGTGGCTGTTGACGATGGCTCTCCTGCGGCGTCCTCGACGCTCGCCGTGATGGTGACGGTCACGGACGTGAACGAGTCTCCGTCCTTCCCTTCGGATTCTGAGACGTCGTTCGAGGTTCGCGAGAACACCGCTAGCGGTGTGAACGTCGGCGACCCTGTGCGAGCGAGCGATCCTGACGGGGATACTCTGACCTATTCCCTGACGGGTGCGGACTCTGGTTCGTTCGCCATTGATAGGTCGAGCGGTCAGATCAGGACGAAGTCTTCCCTGGACTTCGAGTCTCCGTCAGACAATGGCGGAGACGGAGTCTATGATCTCAGCGTGGTGGCTGTGGACGATGGCTCTCCTGCGGCGTCCTCGACGCTTGCCGTGATGGTGACGGTCACGGACGTGAACGAATCTCCGTCCTTTCCGTCGGATTCTGAGACGTCGTTCGAGGTTCGCGAGAACACCGCTAGCGGGGTGAACGTTGGCGACCCTGTGCGAGCGAGCGATCCTGACGGGGATACGCTGACCTATTCCCTGGCGGGTACGGACTCTGGTTCGTTCGCCATTGATAGGTCGAGCGGTCAGATCAGGACGAAGTCTTCCCTGGACTATGAGACCAAGTCCAGTTATTCGTTCAGCGTCAAGGCGGTTGATCCCGGGGGTCTTTCGGCGAGCATTTTGGTTTCCGTCTCTGTTACGGACGACGTGACGGAGGCTCCTGGCAAGCCGTCTTCTCCGACGGTGAAGCCTAACGCGGCCAGCGGTCATGACTCTCTTGACGTTTCGTGGTCGGTTCCTTCGAACACCGGTCCGTCGATCACCGGCTACGACGTTCAGTACCGTTTGGAGGGTGGGGGCGAGGATGGTTGGACGGATCATTCAACCGCGGGTACGAGTACCTCGACGACGATATCCGGTCTTGACTCCGGTTCCAGTTACGAGGTTCGGGTTCGCGCGGAGAACGACGAGGGGCAGGGTAGATGGTCTGAGCCTGGCAAGGGGGACACGCTTTCTGCGCCGCCTATAAATTCTAATCCGAGCTTTTTGGAAGGGGACGATGCCAGTCGGGAAGTTAATGAGAACGTTGGCGCGGGTATGAATGTTGGGAAGTCCGTTTCGGCGCAGGATCCTGATGAGGGTGATACGTTGACCTATTCTGTTACAGGCGATGACGCCGATCTGTTCAGTATTGATTCTTCTAACGGTCAGATCAGGACCAAAACGCCACTGAACTTCGAGGACCCATCAGATGCCGACCAGGACAACAGCTATGAACTGGCGGTTCAGGTTAGCGACGGCAAGGACCTCAACGGGAATGCCGACGATGCCGTGGACGATAGCATCACCGTGACCGTGACTGTTAACGACGTAAACGAGATCTCAGATATATTGGGTCCGCCCCGTGTCATGTTCTATGAACATTCCAATTACCCAGTGGCCGCCTACGTTGCCACAGATCCTGAAGGCCATACCATTACGTGGTCATTAGACGGTGTGGACAAAGATTTGTTCATCATCAGCCAAAGCGGTGGCCTGTCCTTTCGGACTTCACCTGACTTTGAGGATCCGTCGGACTCCGGCGCGGAAAATGTCTATGGGTTAAGCATTGGTGTGGTGGACGATGGCACTCCTACTGCCTCTTCGACTCTGCGGGTGACTATCACCGTCCAAAACGTGGATGAACCGGGCAGAATGTTCCTTTCCACGCTTAAGCCTGAGCTGGGAGTGGAGGTTACTGCCGAGTTGACCGATCCCGACATGGGCTTGATGGGGATGTCGTGGCAATGGTACAGAGTGGATAGTCAAGTTTCACAGAAACTAACTCGAATCACCAACGCCATACAGGAGCGTTACACGCCAGTGGCTGCCGACTCGGGCAAGATTCTGGTGGCGACTGTTTCCTACACCGACGGGCATGGGGCTGGAAAATATGCCGAAGCTTCTACCACTTCAGCTGTAAGCGAGGACCCCAACACAGCGCCTGCGTTTCCGCTGGATACTTTGACCAGTCTAACCGTGTCGGAGAATACAAGCCCGGATAGAAATATTGGTGACCCTGTGAAGGCAAATGACCCCGACGGAGATGCGTTGATTTACTCTCTGGCGGGAGACGACGCCAACTTGTTTGCTCTAGACGCATCCACGGGTCAGATCAAGACTAAATCGCTTCTTGATTTTGAGGTGCAATCTACGTATAGGGTGGTTGTCACTGCTACTGATCCTGGCAATTTGTACGAAAGTATCGACGTGACAATCCGAGTCGAGGACGTGGACACCGAGGCGCCGGCCACGCCAACGGCTCCGCGCGTGACTCCAAACCGGTTCGATCCTGTGGAATCTTTAACCGTCAGGTGGATGGCCCCTGCGAACACCGGTCCGCCGATCACGAGTTACGACGTGCGCTACAAAATATCTGGGACGACGAATTGGGTGCAGCAGCAGGTCAGCGGGGGTAGTTTGTCTGTGGACATCGGAGACCTTGACTCTGATACCAGTTACGAGGTGCAAGTGAGGGCCAGCAACGGCGAGGGGACGGGCGGCTGGTCAGCCTCACGCTTGGGAGCGACCTTGTTAGTAAGGCCAGCTAATACTGCGCCGGAGTTCATAGAGTACAGCGGAGCAACCCGGCAGGTTACCGAGAACGCCATAGCGGGCACGAGCGTTGGCGGCCCGGTAAAAGCAAACGACCCCGACCAGGCTGACACTCTGACTTACTCTATGACAGGCCGAGACGCTACTTTGTTCAACTTCGATTCGTCAGGTGGGCAGATTTCCATCAAGGAGCCTCTGGACTTCGAAGACCCGTCGTATACGGGCCGAGATAACGGGTACGAAGTGATGGTTCAGGTTAGCGACGGCAGGGACGATGCGGGCAATGCTGATGATGTTGTAGACGATAGCATCAGCGTGGTTATCACAGTTGTTGACGTGAAGGAACCGCCCGGCAAGCCAGATCCTCCCGCCGCGACGCCGAACGCGTCTAGAGGGCATAACTCCCTGGACGTTAGTTGGACAGCTCCTGAGAACAGCGGTCCGCCTGTCACTGACTACGATATGCGGTACAGGGTCGACGGATCGGGCGACGTGGGCTGGACGGACCACGCTATTATTGGCACGTCCACTTCTACCATCATCTCCGGTCTTGTCGCCAGTACGTCATACGATGTAATAGTGCGGGCGAGCAACATTGACGGGCCCGGCGAGTGGTCGGAGTCCGGTAGAGCATCCACGGCTGCTGCGCCTCCTACGGGCGGTGTATTCCCGCCGCCCTCTCCCCCGCCTCCGGGCGGTTCGTCGCGCCCGGAAGAACCGGAACCCGATCTCTCTGATGGTCTGCTCGATGACGTCGGAGTGAAGGTCCGTCCTTCTGAAATCTCGTTAGCTTTGGGCGAGACGGTAACCATGAGGGCAACGGCCTACAACGTGAACGGCCAGCCTTTACCTCCCGACGCTCTTGGAGTCATATACGTTTGGTCCTCCAGTATTGGGGGTTCATTTGACCCTAATAACTCAAGAGACGCCTATCGGAGCATTTTCACGGCGTCGAACTCTGGAGAGGGCGAGATCACGGTCACGGTCACACAAGGTGAGATAGTAGCCACCGGATCAGCCGATTTGGCCGTCGCTGCGCCCATAGAGCCAGAGGATGAATCGCCTAACGGCGAGGAGGAAGAACTGCCCAAGATAATATTCCCAGCTGGCGCCAGCGGTGTGGTGGTGTTTCCTACGGAAAGCGCGTTGGTAACTTCTCCAAACGGCATTACGATGTATATCCCGGCTGGCACTGTGGCGGCACCTTATGCCGGAGCGTACATAGTGGACTTGGATCCCAGGGACATCAATATTCCAGAAGATGCAGGCTTTGCGGTGGGCAGTCACGTTGGGGACTTATCCTTCACTGACGTCAATGGTCGCAGGGTTCCCGGCTTCCGTGCAAAAGCTGTTGTGCGCGTCTGCCTGCCGATCACGAATCAGGACATCGAGATGGCGTACGGGGGTATCGAAGGAATCTCCATAATCAATGAAATCAGCGCCGGCGAGTTCGTGCGGTTGCCGTCCGATAGCGATCCCACCGCCATGGTCGCGTGTGCCGGTGTTACTAGGTTCTCGCTTTTCTTTGTGGGCTTGAATCTTGCACCCGCAGAGAACGGCCCGGTGGTTCCAGACTCGACGATGGGCTCTCCCGTTCTTCCTGCTACCGGGGACTTCTCACCGAGTACCAGCTCCTTGATTCTGACCTTCCTTGCAGGATTGGCCCTTGTCGTCGTCGGAGGGCTGGCGCTGATCCAAGCGGTCGCAATGCGCTCCCGAGAGCAGCCCCACGACAATGAGACGTTTGTTGAGGCTGCCCTGACTTCCTCCAGTGGTGAACCGGCACACCAGACTGGCAGATCGAAGCTTGTATAGACGAGCCGGACTTACCGTTAGACTACTAGCCTACGCTTTCGACTATCCCGGGACGCCTTTCCTTTAGCGTAATGCGGCTGGAAGCTATCGCGGGTTGCTTTGATGGAGTCGTAGGGCAGCGCCCGGATGGAGTTGGCGCGCCCTGAGGGTTGCACATGGAACTGGCCTGGATCATTCCAGCCGTCAGCAGTACCGCCGTCTACGCCTGTGTAACAATCGGCGACAAGCTGATCCTGACGCGCCTGCGTATCCGTCTTAGCGCGTACTACTTCTTCACGGGCGCCACTCAGTTCGGTACTGCGCTTCTAATCTTTGCGGTGGCCCCTCCGGTAGACGTCTCTTTGAGGGCAGCGCTGGAGGGCTTCGGCGGCGGATTCTGTTGGGGCGCGGGTCTGATGGTGATGTTCTGGGCCCTCACCCGCGAGGAAGTTTCCAGAGTGGCTCCGGTCTGGCACACTTCGCCGGTGGTAGTGGCGATAATGGCCGTCTTTGTGCTCGGCGAGTCGCTGACCGCCATTCATTGGATCGCCATAGCGCTCGTCGTATCGGGTGCGGCGGCGGTATCGGTCCGGGTAAGGGATTTCGGGAATAGCTTTGGGTTGCGGCCCATCTTTTTGGCCATCCTTGCCAGCGCAATCATCATCGGTATGGGGCAACTGTTGCTAAAGGAGGCGTCTGAAGATCAATCGGTGTGGTCCCTGATGGCCTTCAGAGGGATTGGCCTGGCCTCGGTGATGAGTTTTCCGTTTCTTCGGGTGGACACCTTCAGGGACCTCTACGGTTTTATGCGTTCTCCACGCCGCGCCGCTGCGATATGTCTCAACGATGGACTGGGGCCGTTCGTGGGCAACCTGCTTATGCTTTTGGCGATATCGAACGGCCCGATCTCGCTTGTGAGCGCCGTGGTGGGATCGCGGCCGGTATTTGTGCTGGCCGGGGCCATTGGGCTGAGCAAGTTCTCGAAGGAACTGCTGGACGAGGACACGGGACGCTCCGACCTGGCAATCAAGGCGTTCGCGACCGCCTCCGTGGTGGCGGGTGTGGTGTTGATAGCCCTTGCCTGAAGTGGGTGGGTCTGTGGCGACGAGAACACGTCTGGATGCTCCGAGCGGTGCGCCGAGGCAATCGAGGACTTCATCCCGTTTGGTCTTTATCTCAAGGGGTGAGACTCAGGGGCTTGCCGGCAAACTGGACGAATCCTCCGCCGTGGTGTAAGCAGGGCTGGAGAAAATTGGCAGCGGGCGAGGACGTAGGCAGCCCTTTGTAGAAAGGCCAGAAGATGATCATCGTGAGAAGGACGTATCTACCGTTGCCCGGCAGGGGCGCACGTCTGCTTGGGCTGGTGCGTCAGGCCGCTGACGCCATGGCCGAGGCCGGGTTTGAGAGGCCAGTGGTCATGCGGGGCTGGCACGGCAAGCACGGAGCGGTTCAGACTGAGCAATCGTGGCCCGACGTCGTCTCTTACGAGGCGTCCCGCGGGGCTGTGAGGCGCACGCCCGGCATCACCGGCGTGTTCGAGCAGATATACCCGCTGCTGGCCGAGACGCATTCGACGGAGATATTCGAGGTGGTGGAGTAAGCGGCTCGCGCCGTGCTCCTGCGCCTTCCCGACTTCTGCGTCATTGCCGACGAGGTTGCCGTGCAGCCGCCCCGGTCGAGGCGTGGATCCTCTAGACGCGCAGAGAGCGCCCGCCGGTTAGGACGGGACGCTCTCAGATTTTTTGCCATAAGGCTTGTTAACGGCTGGCCCCCGATCTCCCATCGGACAAAAACCGTACGCCTTAGACCATATTGAATGTACCATACACTAATCACGGAGGCAACGGATGGATATGAAGATTGACAACGATGCGGTTTACCGGTTGGGGATTGACCTTGGCACCAACTCCATCGGCTGGGCCGGGATAAACCTCGATAAGGACGGCAACCCGTGCGGAATCCTGGACATGGGCGTCCGCATCTTCCCTGACGGGCGCGATCCCCAATCAAAGACCTCCAACGCGGTCGCCCGTCGCCTTGCACGCGGCCAACGCCGCCGGCGAGACCGCTATTTGAAGCGCCGCGGCGACCTGCTGGGGGAGCTTGTCGAATACGGTCTGATGCCGGCGGACAAGGATGAGCGCGCTGCGCTGGCGAGATTAGATCCTTACAAGCTGCGTGCGCGTGCGCTTGACCACCCACTCGATCCCTACGAGCTGGGACGCGCCCTTTTCCACCTGAACCAGCGTCGCGGCTTCAAATCGAACCGCAAGATGGCCGGCGACGATGAAAGCGACTTCAGGAAGGCGATAGACGCGCTGCGCAAGTCGATTGACGAGAGCGGAGCTCGCACCTTGGGAGAGTTTCTGGCAAAGCTTCACGAGAAGGGCGAACCCGTCCGAGCGCGGCCGGGTCTGGAACTCTATCCTGACCGGGCCTTGTACGCGGACGAGTTCGACGTCATACGTAAAGCGCAATCGCCGCATCACTCACTCAGCGACGAGCAGTGGGACTCGCTGAAAAACCACATCTTCTTCCAGCGGCCTCTGAAGCCGGTCGATCCGGGATTGTGTCAATTCGAACCTGGTAAGAAGCGAGCAGCCAAGGCCTGCCGGTCTGGCAGGAGTTCCGGATGCTCCAGGAGGTCAACAACCTCAAAGTGCGGGTTGATTCAGATCCTGAGCGGCCATTGGATGAAGGTGAAAGGGAACGCGCCCTGAAGCGTCTGCGCTCCGGTAAGAGCATTAAGCTACGCAAGAAAGATAATGAAAATGCTAAACCCACACGGGACTTGGGGCTGCCCGCGGAAACTGTATTTAACTTGGCCAGCGGCGGCCGCAAGGAAATAAAGGGAGACGAGACCACCGCCAAGCTGACGAAGAAGAACGCGAAAAACAATAGAGCGCAGGAGACTTTCGGCCAACGCTGGTTCGACTTTTCATTTGATAAACGCAACGAGATCGCAAAATTCCTGATCGACGTTGAGGATCCTGAGTGCGTCCGCCAAAAGGCTAAAGATGAGTGGGGGCTGAACGACGCGCAGGCCAAGGCCGTCTCTGAGATCTCGCTGCCGAGCGGTTACGGAAACCTGAGTAAAAAGGCCATTGAAAAGCTGCTTCCCCACCTGAAAAGGGGATGCGTGTTTTCGGACGCCGTCGTAGCGGCCGGATACCCCCATCACTCCGACTTCCGCAACACCGAGGCTCACGAGCAGTTGCCCTACTATGGCGAGGTACTGGAACGCGACGTGGTGGGAGCCGACCGGACGAAAGACCCGGAGAAGGACGGAGAACAGGCCTGCTATGGGCGCATCCCCAACCCCACCGTCCATATTGGCCTGGGACAGCTTCGGCGCGTCGTCAACCGGCTTATCGAGGTCTACGGCAAGCCCAAAGAGATCGTCGTCGAGCTGGCCCGGGATCTGAAATCTAACCGAGAACAACGACTCGATTACGAGGCTCGCCAGCGGAAGGGCGCGGATGACAACAAACGTTTTACGAAGATGCTTGAGTCGATGGAGATTCGTCCAACAGCAGATACGCTGCGCAAGCTGCGCCTGTGGGAGGAACAGGGTCCTCCTCAGGCGCGGCTATGTCCATATACCGGAAAGACTCTCAGCTGCGAGATGGTGGTCTCTAACCAGACCGAGATTGACCACATCCTCCCGAGGCGGACCTTGGATGACTCGATGAACAACAAGGTGATCTGCGTAGCCTATGCCAACCGGGTCAAAGGCGACCGGTCACCGTACGAAGCGTTCGGACACAATCCGGGCGACTACGACTATGAGGCGATTCGCGCACGAGCCGCCAAGTTGCCTCGTGGAAAAAGTTGGCGTTTCGAGAAGGACGCTATGGAACGGTTCGAAGATGAAAGTGAGTTTCTTGACCGTCAACTCAACGAGACACGCTACCTGTCCCGCACTGCTCGAACCTATCTCGCCCATTTGTACGATGAGAAGACAGAGGGCAGGCAGCGGGTGCGCGTCATACCTGGCCGTATGACCTCGCTGCTCCGCTACGGATGGGGGATTGAGGGGATGTTGAGTAAATCGGAGAACGGTGAAACGCAACGCAAGACGCGTAACGACCACCGCCACCACGCCATAGACGCATTCGTCGTGGCGAACACCACGCAAGGGCTGCTCCAGCAGTTCGCAAAGGCCGTTGGATCTGGACACTACGACGCGGAGGAGAGATTGGCCAAACTGGCTCCGCCTCCGTGGGACGGGTTCAACCGCAGCCAGCTAAAACTCTATCTCGACCGCATGGTGGTCTCCTATAAGCCGGACCATGGAACTCGCGGCAAAAAGGGCAAGACCACCCGCCAACTGCACGAGGAGACAGCTTACGGGCTGATCCAGCCTATCAAGCCTATGGAAGACGGTTCTTACAAGGTAGTGGTCCGAAAGTCGTTGGGAAGGTTAAAGAAAAAGGACCTGAAGTCTGAATCCATACAGGATCCGGTACTGCGGAAAGCCCTGCTGCGCCTGTGGGAAGAGGTAGAGTCTCAGGAAGGGGAAGCTAACCCCGCCGAGTTCGCCAAGCGTGTAAAAGCTAAGTTCGCCGAGCGTGCAAAGACCGATGGAGTTCTTATAGGCAAAAAGCGCCAAAAAGTGCGGAGCGTCCGGCTTCTCGACAAGCAGCGCGTCATACCCATCAAGCGGGCTATCGGAGGAGAGCCGTACAAGGGCTACCTGCCTGGGGGCAACGAATTCGCCGAGGTCTGGAGAATGCCTGCTGATGGGAAGTGGGAGATGGTCCTGGCGACAACCTTCGAAGCCAATCAGCCCGGGTTCGACGCCGCGAAACTTCGTCCTGATCCGTATGCAAAGCGGCTCATGAGGTTGCAGATCAACGACATGGGCGCATTGGGCGAGGGGCCCGAACGCCGTATCGTGCGTGTACGGAAGATGTGGACAAGTAGGAGGGATGGAAGTTTGGTAGTGATGGACGATCATAACGAAGCTAACGTCGATCAGCGCATAAGGAAAAAGGAACCGGGCATGAGGGAGGAAAAATATTCTGCTAAAAAACTTCAGGAGCTTGGTTTCCGCAAGGTGGGTGTAGACGAGATCGGGCGCGTCCGGGACCCTGGACCACAGAAAACCGGAGCGTGATAGGCCGCGTCATAGAGGTCGCGAGCGATGGCCGTCACCTGGCGCGTTCGCGCGGCTTCATGACGGTGTCCGACGATGGCGTTGAGCAGGGTAGGGTTCCTCTCGACGACATCGGTGTCCTGCTTTGCAACGCCCGAGGGCTCACCTACTCCAACAGCCTCATGACAGAGCTCGCCAAGCGGGGAGCGGCTGTGGTGCTGTGCGGTCCAAATTATGTGCCGGTGGCGTGGCTATGGCCGCTGGAAGGGCACCACGTCCAGGCCCTGCGGATGCGCAGCCAGTTGGAGGCGTCGAAACCGCTATGCAAACGGCTGTGGCAGGCCGTGGTAAGGGCGAAGATAGAACAGCAGAAGAACGTGTTGGAGTTGCTGCAGCTGCCCTCGGGCGGCTTTGATGCGCTGATTCGACGGGTGAGGTCGGGGGATCCGGACAACGTGGAGGCGCAAGCGGCGCGTCGGTATTGGCCCCTTCTCTTTGGAGGAGACTTCAGGCGCAATCGCTACGGCGCCGGGCCGAATCCCTTCCTGAACTACGGCTACACAGTGCTGAGGAGCGCAGTGGCCCGCGCGGTGGTGGCCACCGGTCTGCACCCGTCAATCGGCATTCACCACAGCAATCGGGCCAACTCCATGTGCCTCGTCGACGACCTCATGGAGCCCTTTAGGCCGATGGTCGACTACGTAGTGGTCCGGCTGGTCAATGCGGGCCACTCGGAGGTTAGCCCGGAGGCGAAACGCGCCCTCGCACAGGTTCTAACAAGCGACGTGGCTACCGATAGAGGCATAACTCCGTTTCAAACGTGTATTGAGCGCGCTGTGCAATCAATCGCAAAATCGTTCGAGAGCGGCGAGCCGGCATACGTTTTCCCTGAACGGCCGCTCACGGGCTTTGTCCAAGTGGGGGATTAGGAGATGGCCTGTGCTATCCGGCTACAGGTTGATGTGGATGATGGTCATATTCGACCTCCCGGTTCTCACGAAGAAGGAGCGCCGGGCGGCTATGAAGTTCCGCAAATTTCTGCTGGATCAGGGCTTTGGCATGTGCCAGCTTTCGGTGTACATGCGGTTCTGCGCGGGCAAGGAGCAGACGGAGGTCTACACGAGGCGTGTGCAGGGGGCTTTGCCGGACTCCGGCAACGTACAGATCCTCTACTTCACCGATAAGCAGTACGAGAATATCGTCAGTTTCGACGGCCCTCGGCGGCAGCCGACCAACAAAAATCCGGAACAGTTTGCGCTGTTCTGATGTCTGGCGCGCCGTTTTTCTGCGGGATCCGGGCTACCGGGCCGAACTTGTTTTCAAGTCGGCCCGGCAGTCGGTGTATTTTAACCGATGGGAGATCGGGGGCCAACCGCAACCGTCCCAGGTCGATACAGGTCAACTGGCGAATTTTAACCGATGGGAGATCGGGGGCCAACCGCAACGGCCTACGCTGGTGGCTGCGCAAGCGTGACATTTTAACCGATGGGAGATCGGGGGCCAACCGCAACGTTTGCGGGAACACCAAGAAGGGTTGGCTGATTTTAACCGATGGGAGATCGGGGGCCAACCGCAACAGGGGCGCCGCTGCACGTGTACGGGTGCAGATTTTAACCGATGGGAGATCGGGGGCCAACCGCAACACAAAGAAGGAGTGATCTATGCAATCTTCGATTTTAACCGATGGGAGATCGGGGGCCAACCGCAACCGCAACCTTTGAACGTGTTCGATGCCTTAAATTTTAACCGATGGGAGATCGGGGGCCAACCGCAACTGCACGTGCAGGGGATGCCCTACGCCGTCGATTTTAACCGATGGGAGATCGGGGGCCAACCGCAACTCCACAAGACATGGTAAAGCTTGCCTGCGATTTTAACCGATGGGAGATCGGGGGCCAACCGCAACTGCACGTGCTCGACGAAGCCCTCGACGATGATTTTAACCGATGGGAGATCGGGGGCCAACCGCAACGCGCGGTGCAAGCCCTAGAGCGCGCGAAGATTTTAACCGATGGGAGATCGGGGGCCAACCGCAACTTGGCAGCACAGCTTTCCGCAGTGACGTTATTTTAACCGATGGGAGATCGGGGGCCAACCGCAACTAGTACTCGATACGAGTCATACGGATTTCCATTTTAACCGATGGGAGATCGGGGGCCAACCGCAACCGTAGGCCCTACTGCCCTGTGCAGTGAATCATTTTAACCGATGGGAGATCGGGGGCCAACCGCAACTGCGTGAGCAATAGATAGCGTTCGTGAGATATTTTAACCGATGGGAGATCGGGGGCCAACCGCAACCAAGGCCGGCGTACATCACGCAAGCCGATGATTTTAACCGATGGGAGATCGGGGGCCAACCGCAACAGTCGGACCTTCGTCGCCAGCGTCGTGGGCATTTTAACCGATGGGAGATCGGGGGCCAACCGCAACTAGAAGGGGTACTTTTCGTCTGTCATCTTGATTTTAACCGATGGGAGATCGGGGGCCAACCGCAACGGGGCGCCGTTGCGGGTCATACGAACCGCGATTTTAACCGATGGGAGATCGGGGGCCAACCGCAACACGGACAGAGAGGTGCGGCATCTGGCGGATATTTTAACCGATGGGAGATCGGGGGCCAACCGCAACACCCGGCGGCTCATTCCACTAGCGGGTGCAATTTTAACCGATGGGAGATCGGGGGCCAACCGCAACCGGCGTCGACCCTATAGCGATGGCTGCTCGATTTTAACCGATGGGAGATCGGGGGCCAACCGCAACCCGCCGGACGGACGGACGATGACCGGGCCATTTTAACCGATGGGAGATCGGGGGCCAACCGCAACTGCGCCCACTGCGTTCACCGCGGCCGCTCCGATTTTAACCGATGGGAGATCGGGGGCCAACCGCAACAGGTGGAGTGGCGCGGCACGCGGTTCTACGATTTTAACCGATGGGAGATCGGGGGCCAACCGCAACTGCAAGTACGTCATGCGCTCATATTACCACATTTTAACCGATGGGAGATCGGGGGCCAACCGCAACTGGCGTGACGTATGATCGCACATCCGCAGATTTTAACCGATGGGAGATCGGGGGCCAACCGCAACCCAATCGGTAAGTGGCCCTGGGCTAGGCGTATTTTAACCGATGGGAGATCGGGGGCCAACCGCAACGGCTCGGGTTAGCAGCTAGTGGCTGCTCTATTTTAACCGATGGGAGATCGGGGGCCAACCGCAACGGCTCGGGTTAGCAGCTAGTGGCTGCTCTATTTTAACCGATGGGAGATCGGGGGCCAACCGCAACTACAGCGGGCAGCTCAAGATACACTCAAGATTTTAACCGATGGGAGATCGGGGGCCAACCGCAACGCGACTCGGCGGGCGCGGTGAACGTTCAGATTTTAACCGATGGGAGATCGGGGGCCAACCGCAACCAATCCACACTCACACCGCCGGGGATGGCGATTTTAACCGATGGGAGATCAGGGGCCAACCGCAACAAGCCGGCTGAGTAGAAGATGCGCGGGGAATTTTAACCGATGGGAGATCGGGGGCCAACCGCAACCATGATGACGAGCTGACGAAGCCCATCGGATTTTAACCGATGGGAGATCGGGGGCCAACCGCAACTGTGGCGAGCGTGAGCGTAGCAATGTGAGATTTTAACCGATGGGAGATCGGGGGCCAACCGCAACACCTTTGCGCTGCGGGCGCGGTACCTGTGAATTTTAACCGATGGGAGATCGGGGGCCAACCGCAACTGGACCATCACCGGGCAGCTGCCCGCCGTCATTTTAACCGATGGGAGATCGGGGGCCAACCGCAACACGTTGGGAACCATGCGCCGGCCTGTCGCTATTTTAACCGATGGGAGATCGGGGGCCAACCGCAACTCGGCCTCGACGCGGCAGAACAGCCCGCGTATTTTAACCGATGGGAGATCGGGGGCCAACCGCAACTCAAACTGTTCGTGAGCAGTTATGCCTTGCATTTTAACCGATGGGAGATCGGGGGCCAACCGCAATGGCAGACACTTCTGGCGGCCTGAGGCTGGGGAGCGGCGTTTGTAGAGGCAGATTAGGGCTGGGCCCTGGTTAAGGTCACACTGTCTGGATACGGCTTGCGCCTTCTGTGCGGAAGGTTTCGCCGCGGATATGGGTAACGACTCTGCGCAGCTCTGCGAACTCGGTTTGGTAGGCTCTGGCCATGATGCCTGCGTCGTAGGTGTGCAGGACGAAACGCGCACCGATTTCTATGGCGCGGATGGAATCTTCCAGTTGGTCGTGGTGGATCATGACCGGCACCTTCCGGCTCTCCGCCTTGCGGACGATCGTTCGCAGGGCGTTGACGTAGGACTCGTGGTCCAGCTCGTCGGGTACGCCCAGTGAGGTGGTCAGGTCGTTTGGGCCTACGAATAGGCCGTCGATATTTCCGACGTCCAGGATTTCATCAAGTCGGTTCAGGGCCGGTTCGCTCTCGATGCCGATGATTATGAGATGGTCCTTGTGCAGGTTCTGGAGATAACGTTTGGATTTTTCGCTTGGAAAGAGGCCGGTATCGAACGCCCGGTCCAGGTACTCTCCCTTGAGCGGGTGCAGTTTGGCGGCGGCTATGCACGCCCGCACGTCTGCGACCTTTTCGCAATAGGGGACGAGTACTCCGTCTGCGCCGGCGTCCAGGGCCATTGCGACCAGCACCGGGTCTGGCGATGCGATGCGAATGATCGGCGCTACTTCGGCGAACTTGCACATGATGGCCAGCGACGCCATTTGGGAGCGGTCGCGTGAGCCGTGCTCGGTGTCGATGACGACGTAATCGAGCGTGCTTGCGGCGACGACCTGGGCCCATTGGGGGTTGATGATGAAGTCGAACATGGTGCCGAAGACGGTGCCGCCGTCGGCTAGCCGTTTCTTGATCGCTCTTGAGTCCATCTGACCGTCCTTTGGGAATGTTAAGGCTTGCTGCCCGCCTGCTCCAGGTAGCGAATGGCGGTAATCGCTATGGCGGAAACGGACGCGGGCCATGTTTCCGGAGCTATGTCGAATCGTTGGTGGTGGGATGGATAATGGGTTGCGGGGTCCTCTCCGGCGACGCCGACCATGTAGAAGACTCCGGGCTTGCGGTTGAGCCAGTTGAACATGGTGTCCGCTGCGAGTCTCGGGTGGCGCATTTCGATGGTTTTATCGATCCCCAGCGTTTCGTGCAGGGCGGAGCGCATTATGTTGACTTCTCGCGGTGTTGAGATAACGGGCGGCAGGTTGCGCGAGCGGTAGTCGATCTCACACTTTGCGCCGAAGGCGGCGCATACGCCTCGTACCATGGCGTTGAACCGGTCGGGCATCTCGTTGCGCAGCGTCTCATCGGATATCCGGAACGTGCCTTCCAGATCTACTCGCTCTGCGATCAGGTTGGGCATACGGCCTCCGCTGATCTTACTGAAGTGCATGGTTACCGCTTCTTCTATGTTGAAGCCGGCGGCTAGCCCCTGGAGGGCGGTGATGACGTGTCCGGCGACGTTAATGGCGTCGATACCGGCGTGCGGCGCGGCGACGTGCGACTCTTGGCCGGTGATGGTCAAGCGGACGGTGTCGTTTCCAGTGAACGCGGGGCCGGCCCTCAGGGCGATGGAGCCGGCCGGCCACTCCGGGTAGAAGTGGGAGCCGAAGACGGCTATGGGTTCGGGGTCCTGTAGGGCGCCGTCTTCGATCATGGCTTGTGCGCCGCTCTTTTCGCCTGCGGGGGTCATCTCCTCGGCGGGTTCGAAGAGGAATTTGACGCTTCCTCGAATGGCGTGCCGAAGTTCGGAGAGTATCTGCGCTGCGCCGAGCAAGGCGGCCACGTGCCCATCGTGACCGCACAGGTGGGCGGCTCCCGGGTTCACGGACTGGTACGGGCGTCCGCACTCGTCGTCCATGGGGAGAGCGTCCATCTCGGCCCTGAAGGCGACGGCGGCGGGGTTGTCTCCGGCATTTCCTCGGAGGATGCCGATGACTCCGGTTCCTCCGACGCCAGTGCGTACTTCCATGCCGAGTCGGTGGAGTTCAGTTGCGCAGAGTGCGGCGGTTCGATGCTCCTGGAACCTGATTTCGGGGTGGGCGTGCAGGTCTTCCCTGATCTTGCGCACCGTGTCAGCGACCTCGCGGGCTCTTCGCCGGATGAAGTCTGGCAGGAGTTCAGAGGTTGGCAATGACGTCATAGTGAGGCAACCATACACGGTATGATGCCTCGTAACGTGCGAACGCTTGGGCCTGAATAACGGGGTTCGGGCTGCCAATCAGCGCTGGGGGGAGGTGACGTCAGGGAGGTGTTTGAACTGCATCCGCGTCGGGAGTATCAGGCTGTTCAAGCCCAGAGCCAGTCGAGATCAGAGAACGCAAGTTTCCCCTCGAAGTTGTCGATGTTGTCTCTGACGCTGAGAATCAGGCACCGGTCGTTGCCGCCGTTCTTGACACCGCGCAATCCCCTTCCGATCATCTGGAAGTAGAGGTTGGGGCTGTATACGGGGCGTGCAACGATGATGGCCCGCGTCTTTGGCGCGTCGAAACCCTCCCGGAAAACTCCGTAATTTACAAGCGCCTTTACCTCTCCTGTCCGAAATTCCTCGACGATGCGGCGGCGAACTGAGGGAGCGGTGGATCCGCTTACAGCTCGCGCCTTGACCCCCTTTGACGTGAGCAAAGCCGCGATGGTCTGCGCATGTTCGACAGACGTGGCGAAGATGAGTGTGGGCCAGTCTGGGTCTACGCGTTTCCTGTAAGCATCGATGATGCGCTGCGTGCGGCCAGGATCGAGGGCGATTCGGTTTTCGACACTCTCAGGCAGCCAAGGAGTCTGTTTGGACTGTCGCAACTCATCCGGGGTCATGGAAAACTTGCCACCTTCGATAGTGCCATGATCGGCTTCAGCGAGCACTCTCATACCCTGTAGTTCTCTAACTACGTCTTCAGGGTCATCACTTGCAAACGCTCCGGAATCCAGCCGGTTACTGCTGTACCGATTTACGAGGCGCTCGGTTTCTGCTTCGTCATGACCTCGATACGGAGTCGCGGTGAGACCGATCAGCAACGATTCATCCTGCCTTCTCCATCGTGTCAAGCCAAGTTCCTGCATAACTGAAGTGAAGGAGGTCGTTACCGAGCGGTGCGCCTCATCGAAAACCAAGAGTTTGAAGTCCGCCAGGAATTCGTATGATTCCGGTTGTCTTTGACCAGTTTGGGTGGGGCTGGACTTCCAGGCAGTTAGCGTATCAAAGGTCTGGCTACTCAGCGGGGATCTACTCCCGACGGTGAAATCGGTGTGTGCAGCTTCCTCCTCCCCCCATGCTGAAATGCGCTCGGCTGATCGATACTATCGTTAACCGGACGACCCGACAATGGAACAGCAGGAGATTTGGGTCGTTTGCTACCAAGGACCCGTTACTTCGACATGCGCCCCGGTTGCGTATGGACCGGACATACGATCGGTGAACACAGGAAGGGTGAGTTGATTCACATGGCTGTTGAGTTTGACTTTTACTTCATGAGGCATGGCGAGTCGGAGTCGAACATCGCTTCGGGTATGGCGGCAGGGGCAAATTTCGACGCGCCGATGACGGAGCGCGGTCACAGGCAGGCCGAGGCGCTTGGCAGGCGGCTTGCACAGGATGGGGTCCGGTTCCACCGGATCTATTCGTCTTCGATGGTACGGGCGTTTCAAACCGTCGAGGGGATTTTGCGGGGCATGGGCCGGCCGGACAGGGAGTTCGAGCAGGTAGATGAGATCATGGAGCGGCAGATTCCTGCCTGGCGCGGCCGGCGCTTGCCTGAGGTGTGGACGCCTGAAGTGGTCTTGTCGGCGGCCATGAAGGGGATGTGGTTCCAGCCGGCGGACGGTGAGTCCTACAGGTCGGTGGAGCGCAGGGTCTCAGGTTGGATCGAGGACGAGTTCTTGTTCAATCCTGTCTGGCTAGGCTCCGGTGGCCGGCATACTATCGGCGTAGTTTTTCACGGTGACGCAATGCGGAGCCTTTTTCACTACGTCATGGGCTTCAACGACCGGCTGACTGGAAGAGTGCGGCTCGATAACTGCTCGATATCGAGGTTCCGGTTCGACAGTGGGGCCTGGTCCGTAATCTCGATCAACGACGCTTCGCACACTCTGTCGATCGGCGATGTCAATCGCGAGCGGGACGGCTACGGTGCCGGGTACTGAAACAAACCTGGGGATTCCGTCTACCGTATGTCCGGGGTTTCTTCCAAGCCGGATTTATGGGAGCGTTCCCAGGCGTCTAGGACTGCCATGACGTTTCTGCCGTGCAGTTGCGGTACGGGGGTGTCATGGTCATTGCGCTGTACAGAGTCCACGAACTCCCTGAATTCCAGTGTCATGGGGTCGTGTTGCTCGATGGTTTGGGGCCGCCACTTCTCATCGGTTCCTATCCAGAACGAGGTTTCCTGCTCGTCCAGCGGTCCGTAGGCGTTGCGGTATTTCGCCTGACCTGCGGTGAAGAAGTATTCTGCTCCGTACCGGGTGACGCCGGTTTTCCATCCTATGCGGCTGATGACCGCGGCTTTTCCACTTTTCCATCGGATGAGGCACATTCCTGTGTCGTCGGCGTGGACGTTAGGAAAGCAGAAGTTGTCGGTGATGCCGCTGACCGTGGCTACGTCATTGCCGAAGATCCATAGCAGTCGGTCGATCAGGTGGGTTCCGTCCATCTGTCCCATTCCGCCGCCCTTAGTGCGGTCGAGCATCCACGGCGGTCTCGCGCCCGGATTTAGGGGCTTGTGCCACATTTCGTGTGCCATGATGAGTTCGCCCAAGCGTTTGGAATCGGCTATTTCCTTCATCTTCCGCACTGTTGGGAAGTATCGTTGGGTGTGCGCTGTCATTAGTTTGACGCCGTTGCGTCGTGCGGCATCCAACATCTCATCGCATTCGGAGAGGTAGACGGCCATGGGCTTTTCGAGGTAAACGTGTTTGCCGCTCTGAGCGGCGTCTATGCTTGCCTGCTTGTGCAGCCAGTGTGGGAGCGTGCCTATAACCACGTGTACGTCGTCTCGGTTCAGGATCTCGCGATAATCTGCCACGAAGTCCACGTCCGGGTGGCTCATCTTGAGCGGAGCGACCTGCTCCTCACGGGGTTCGGCCACGACCTTCATAGTCGTGCCGGGGGTTTCCTTTACTATCTCGACGTATCTTCCGCCGAGGCGTCCGGTTCCGAGGACTGCGACTCCCAGGGTCATTTAGGTTTGCCTTTCAGTTGTGGTCTGTTTCTACGGCTGCTCTGTGCAATCGTTTCTGTCGGGGATTCTACGTGTGCTTCAGGACCGTCAGGGTGTTATGGATTTACGATATTTTGCGGCTTGCCGTCGAGGAAGGCCAGTGTGTTTTCGACCACACCCTGATTTAGCAGTTCCAACCCCTCCGGGGTCATGTCGGCTATGTGAGGGGTGAGGGTCACGTGCTCGCAGAGCAGAAGGGGATGGTCTGCGGGCAGGGGTTCCTCCTCGAACACGTCGAGTGCGGCGCCACCTAGGTGGCCGGAGTTGAGAGCGCTGATCATGGCGATTTCGTCTACTATAGGTCCCCTTGCAACGTTGACGAGCAACGCGCCGGGTTTCATCAAGGCTAGTTCTCTTTCGCCCAGCATGTGATGAGTCTCGGGAGTCTGCCTCAGGTGGATACTGACGACGTCGGAGCGGGCGAGGAGTTCATCGAGTTCGACGAATTCTATGCCCATAGCGTTGGCGCGTTCATCTGTGGGGTGGAAGGTCCAGGCGATGACGTTCATTCCTACGGCCCTACAAAGCCTAGCCATTTCTGCGCCGATGTTTCCGGTCCCGATGATTCCTACTGTCTTTCCAGCTAGAAGAACGCCGTCCATCTTGGTCCACATGCCTTCTCGCATGGTGTCCATGTACCAGGATAGGCGTTTGGCTATTGCCCACATCATTGCGAATGAGTGCTCTGCGACTACTGGGGCGGTCTTGCCCGGGATGTTGGAGACGACGACTCCGCGTTCCTTGGTGGCTGCGAGGTCTATGGAGTCGGTTCCAATTCCGCAGACGGTGATCATGCCAAGGTTGGGTAGTTGTTCTATGGCTTCTCGCGGCCACTGTACGTAGCTTCGTGAATTGATGATTGCTACGGCGTCTCGAACGCGTTCCAGTTGCTCCGAGAAATCCTCGGGTCGGTCGGCAAAGAGCCGTACCTCTGCGCGTTGTCGGAGCCGGTCGATCCAAGGCGAGCCCTGGCACTGCGGGGGATCGTCGGAAGGTATGGCAACAACGGGTTTGTCGTCAGTCAATGGTTTTGTTCCTAGGTTTTGGGTCGTGTTGTCCTAGTGTGTGCGACCTGATCTGGCGGTGCGGGACCGCGTATCGCCGGGTCGCGTGGCGGCGATTGTATCGCGAGGGCCGATCAATTGTGGCCGGCGCTGTGGAGGTTTTCATGGTGTTGGCGGGAGGGACGAGTTGATGGGAATGACGGTCACTGGGCTGCGTCGCTCGGTTCACCCAGATCCCTTGAACTGCGCAAGGGCAGGCTCTAACCTTCGTCTGTTGAGAGAGGGCTCATTGGATGTCCTCTTTGTAGTTGGGCGGTGGGCTTATACTTTCTTCGCATTGTGCGCACCGGCTCCACATTCTTTCCCACGTAATTCCAGCTTTCGCAGGGACGACGACCGCTGGGCGGCGCCGTCTCTTGGCGCCGGAAGCTCGGATTATGATGAAAGTACCACCCGTTTGGTACTGGCCTCGGTGTCTCCTCGGCGGGCAGCTATTTTGGAGAGAGCGGGGTACCGGTTCATGCAGGCGGCTTCCGGAATTGATGAGCAGAGGGCGCTTGATGGAGATTCTGTCGGAGTTGTGGTTGGGATCGCAGAATCCAAGGCGACGTGTGTGAGTGCAAGGTTTCCGGGCCGGGTGGTTATCGCCGCGGACACGTCGGTCGTGGTGGACGGTGAGATGCTTGGCAAGCCGGGTTGTTCAGAGGAAGCGCGTCGTATGCTTCTGAGGCTTCGGGGGCGCGAGCATAATGTGATTACCGGTGTGTGCGTAGTCTCTGCGGGGCTTGTGCGGAGCGGATATCAGAGCACGCGGGTGCATTTCCGCGGTTATGCTTTGTCAGAGCTCGAGTCCTACGTGTCATCGGGTTTGCCACTGGACAAGGCTGGTGCGTACGGGATTCAGGATCGTACATTTGCGCCGGTTAGTTCGTATGATGGTTGCTATCTGAACGTAGTGGGTCTGCCTCTATGCGTTGCGTCCCGTCTTTTATCAGGCGCAGGGATTCTGCCGGAGGCCGGGTCTACACGTTGCGCGGGGCACAGAGACGCGAGCTGACGGCTGCGGTGCGAATCTGAAGGTTGTAACTTGAATTTCCTGGGCATAGGCGGTCTTGAGGTTATCGTCATTGCGCTGCTGGGGTTTCTGTTGCTTGGCCCCAAGCGTCTGACAGAAGGCGCGCGCGCTACTGCCAAGGCGTTGGGCGAATTGCGGCGCCAGCGGGACGAGCTAACCGAAATGGTTAAAGAGGCTGTGGACGTGGAGGGTGTGGGTTCGGCGGCGGGCGTTCAGACGGATGGGCTTGGTGATGAGGGTCGTGTATCGAGTCGAGCGCGACCGGGCGGGGATCGCGCTTCGAGAGTGAGCGGTCCTCCGGCCTCTGACCAAACGTTTGAAGGCCGTTCGGAGCGCGAAACATGAACGATAGTCCCATGTTGATCACGGACCACTTGGGCGAGATCAAATCGCGCATGATTCGCTGGGTGGTCGTGCTGGTGGCGATGACGATTATAGCGTTCGTCTTTCACCGTTGGATCCTGGGGTTTCTGCTGCTACCTGCCGAGGCTCTGAATCCCACGACTGCAGGCAAGCCTATCTTTACTGAGTTGACAGAATTTTGGGGCGCGACTGCCAAGGTTTCCGTTCTGACGGGCTTTGCTCTTTCGTTACCGTTCCTGCTGTGGCAGGCGGTGATGTTTCTGCGTCCCGGCCTTACGCGAACAGAGCGCAGGTACCTGTACCTGCTCATCGTGGGTGGTCTGATCGCCTTTGCCTCCGGCGTAGCGTTCTCGTACTACGTTCTGCTGCCGCCTGCCATCGACTTTTTGCTCTCGTTCGGCGGCGACGTTGCCACGCCGCTGATACGCATCGGCTCTTACGTCAACCTGATGGTAACGCTTCTGTTCTGGATGGGTCTGATATTCGAATTGCCTATCGTCATATTCTTTCTTACGCGCATCGGCGTGGTGAGCACTCGCTGGCTTGGTCGTCAACGCAGGTGGGCGGTTTTATTGGCGTTCGTGCTGGGGGCTGCCATCACTCCGACCTTCGACCCAGTCAACCAGTCGTTGGTAGCCTTGCCGATAATCGTTCTTTTCGAGGCGGGTTACTGGCTCGGCAAAATTGGGGAGCGCGGACGAACGCGTGGTACTGAGGCTGCGGCCAGTGAGCCGATGCCTCCCGTTGGAACCGGCTGACGGACCGTAGGGGTGGGTTTTGCGTTTGGAAAGGAAGGCCCAGTTCGCGATCGGGCCTTTTCGAGTTCAGTACCGGGGGAGGCGCTGGAGTTATCCGGACTTTCTTTCTTCTGCGCCGGATTGGGTTTCGTCTTTGCCCCGGATTGCGCTCTTGAATTCTCTGATCGCCTTGCCCATTCCGGAGCCGATTTCGGGCAATTTTCCGACTCCGAAGATGATCATGACGGCGACGAGAATGAGGAAGATTTCGAGTGGCCCGATGCCCCGCAGAAAGCCCATAGTCGTACTCTTCAGTCCAGTTTTCGGCCAAGTTCAGTTAACAGAATACGAAGCAATCCTATGTAGTGTCAAACCGGTCGGCGGGCAAAGTGGCTGTTGCGTTGTCACACGCGGAGTCGCCAGACTGCGACGACCCTGCTCAACACCTTAACGTTGTGGGCCGGCAGTCGTATGGGATCCATCTGGCTGTTTTCGGGCTGTAGCCTGACCATTGCTCCCTCAGCATAGAACTTTTTCAGGGTGGTTTCCTCGTCGGGCAGTATGCGGACGGCTGCGGTCTGCCCGTTGTGAACGGAGTCGGTCTGCTGCATGATGACGAGGTCTCCGTCTGCGATGAGCGCGTCTATCATCGACTCCCCCTTTACCTTTAGGGCGTAGACACCTTCACCACTGGGAATGACCGACTGGGGAAGGTCCACTGTGTCGATACCTGCGACTCCGGACCAGGGCTCGTCGTTTGGGAGTGGGAAGGGCTCACCTGCTGCGATGGATCCCACGAGGGGTACGGCGACAGTGTCGGGCTCTCTCCGAGGGGTTCTTCGATTGACGAGGCCCAGTCCTCGCGATATTCCGTCGTCCTTGCGTATGAGTCCCTCCTTCTTGAGGGCTTCAATGTTGTATGAGACAACGGAGGTTGAGCTGATGTCGCATCCGTGCTGTATGTCTCTGACGGTGGGGGGGTATCCGTGCTCGTCCAAGAAGTCCCCAAAGAAGTCGAGTATGGCTTTCTGCCGCTCGGATAGGTTCCTCACGTTCATCTGTTTTTTTTCCTCAGATCAGGCGACCATTTTTACAGGAAGCCGCTTGTCAGCACTAATGTTCGGGAACTTAACATGAGCATAACCCAGTGTCAACCGTCGCGTCACTCGTGCGGCTCCGGGAGGGGGGTGTGTAAAAGGACCTGCCCTTGTCAGGGTTTGCAGCCTGGGGGATAGGTCATTTTGCTTGCGATACGCCCCTCCGGGTCTATCAGAGCGGCGCTGTCCGGGTTGGAGTTGTTCCAGATGGGGCTGCGCCTTTGAAATGAAAAGCCTCCCCAGGCGGGGTGTATCTCGTTGGTGTATACGCGTATTTGGGCATTCGGTCGAAGCAGGCTCTGTGGAAAGACGAAGGTGGGGCCTGCGTCGTCGAGGTCGGTCAGCGTCCAGGCGTTCATCTGTACGGTTTCCGACCCAAGGTTGACTATCTGTACGTATTCGTCCGGCTCTCGCGGCGAGACGATGCCGTCGAAGAAGACGCACACGATTCTTATGTCTGCGGTGGGGGTTGGAGTGATTACGGAAGTAGCCGTGGGCGCGGGCGCGTCAGCAGGCTTGGCTGTGGCTGTTGGAGTGATTGCAGGAGTAGCCGTGGGCGCGGGCGCGTCGGCAGGCTTGGTTGTGGCCGTTGGAGGGGAGGTAAGCGTAGGGGTAGGAGTGGGATCCTTGGACGGTGTGAATGTTGGATCGGGGGTTGTGGACGGTATGGTGGTTGGCAATGCGAGAGCCAATGGGGGCGTTGAAGTTGGCAGGAGCACGTATGCGGGTATGGGGGTCGAGGTAGCGTTAGACGTGGGTGGGCGGTCAGGCGACAGGTATGGTGTGGGCGCGGTCGCCGCGGTTGTCTCCGGCGACAGGTAGGGCGTGGAATATGAGGTTGGCGGAGGAGTAGGAGTAGACGTGGGCGCGGTCGTCGATCTGGGGGCGGCGGGTGTGTTGGAGAGATCAATTTTCATTGTGGGAGAGTGAGCAGGGATGGTTATATGAGGCTTGGAGGGGGTTCCAAGGATTTGGCCCTCCACTTGGCAGGACACTATGACCAGCGCCAAGAGTATGCTGGCTGGTACGGGGAGCGCGTAGATGGTCTGCGGTAAACGCAACCTTCTAGTTCTAACGGTGTTGGCGGTTGCCGTGGACGTGCGCGGGTGGATGCGTCGCGTGGTGGGCAAATGAGATGCCCTCGAGGTTTTTCGGAGGTCCGCCAGGCTCGTCCGCCTGTCCGAATGCGAGGTAGTGGGGTGGTTCCCCCTCGAACATGAGATATGCGCTTAACCTGGAGGAAAGGACCTCGTGGCCGCCGAACCACACCACTCTTGGCCCGTTGACCAGATCGACGGGGCCTCCTCTGGCGGGCCTCTTGATGTTGGTATCTACAGGGCCTCCGCCGGGCGGTCCTACGCCCCATGCTTTGAGGCACTCCCAATCGCCTGGGGCTACAAACCTCCATCGCGGTATGAGTCCGCGCCTTGGGGACACCTCGACGGCCACGCGGTTGGGTACGCCGTCTATTGGGTGGTGTATGCGCCAGTTGTAGGTTGTTCGCGGGTCGTCCTGGGCAGGCGGTTGGTGTACGTGTTCGTGCGGGGCGCGCTCGCGGCCGAGGTCGGAAGGGTTGCCCTGAGCGGGGTTGTACTGTCCTTCCACCTGTACAGGTCTCAGTTCTGGTTATCCCGGGCCTTGTTTAGGCGTCTGGCCAGCCTGGACTTGCGTCGAGCGGCGTTGTTGCGGTGGATAACGCCCTTAGTGGCTGCGCGGTCGAGCTCGCTCAGTGCGGTCTTGACGGCTGCTGCTGCATTGGAGTTCGATGGGTCTTTCTCTATGGCGGAGCGCGCTGATGCCACTGCGGACCTGCTGCGAGTGCGGACGGACCGGTTGCGTGCGGCTTGCCTTCGTTGTGTGCGCATGCTCTTTGCGCTTGGCATTTTCTTTTCCTTGTGGGTGGGGTCTCTTCTGGGCTAGGGTCTGGGCTAGGGTGCGCCTCGTCGCGCAGTTTTGATTGTATCGCGAGAGTGAATCACGTTGTGACGTCGGGCCGGTTTACGGCCATTCTAGAGACGGTTCGGACGCCCGGTATGGCTTCGAGCTTTGCGAACAGCCTGCTCAACTGTTCCAATCCGGTAGTGTACACGGTGAGGGAGACGGTGCAGTGTTGGGTGTGTGGGTCCTCGTCGGAGGTGATCGAGTGTATGTTGATCTGTTCACTGGAGACGACGGCGGTGATGTCTCTGAGCAGTCCAACGCGGTCTACGGCGTCCATCCTTAGTCGGTCCGGGATTCTGCTCGATGCGTGCCCCCATGCCACTGCCACTTGTCGTTCCGGCTCGTGCTCTCCTCGTAGGTTGGAGCAGTTCCTTCGGTGTACGGATAGGCCTCGCCTTTGTGTGAGGTATCCGATCGCGTCGTCTCCATAGGCGGGTTTGCAGCACATGGCTATACGGGTGGGGATGTCCTCCGGGGCCATGGCTACGACCCCTGAGTGTGCTTCTTGGCCGTCGGGGCTCTGTCCATGGAGGGGGGAGTGTATGAGCAGTTGGTCTCTGAGCGCGGCTGCCTCAGCGACGCTGGAGGGGGATACCTGTCCGGTGCCAATGGCCTCGGCGAGTTCGTCAACTGATCCGTACCTCATACGCTTTGCCAACTCGGCTTCGCTGGTTGCGAGGTAGAGTTTGTCAATAGCGTTGCGGAGTTGTTTTCTGCCGCGCTTTATGTTTGCGCTTTTCTCCTGTCTGCGGAACCAGGCTCTTATCTTCGATCGTGCGCCGGCTGTGGTGAGGTATCCGAGGTCTTCGTTAAGCCAGTCGAGGCTGGGTCCTCGTGCGACTCTGGACTTTCGAATGCGTACGGTATCGCCGTTGGCGAGTTTCTTGCTCAAGGGAACGGACTTGCCGTTGACGTATGCGCCGACGCAGTTCAGTCCTAGTTCGGTGTGTATTCGAAAGGCGAAGTCCAGCGGAGTTGAACCGGCGGGCAGGTCCATGACCTCCCCTGCGGGTGTGTAAACGAATACCTGGTCTCTCAGTACGTCGGTCTTTACGGAGTCCAGGTATTCCTGGTCTCCTTGTAGTTCCCGCTGCCATTCGATGAGCTGCTTGAGCCAGGACAGTTTCTGCTCGAACCGGTCATCTTGTCCGTTGGGTTTTTCGTCGCTTTCTTTGTATGCCCAGTGTGCGGCAACTCCGTCCTCTGCAATTCGGTGCATTTGCTTGGTGCGTATCTGCACCTCCAGCGCGTTGCCCTCCGGCCCTATGACGGAGGTATGCAGGGATTGGTAGAGGTTTTCCTTAGGTGTGGCGATGTAGTCGTCGAATTGCCCTAGTACAGGGCGCCATATGGAGTGGATTATGCCCAGTGCAGCGTAGCAGTTGGCTACGGTGTCGGTGACGATACGCAGGGCGATGAGGTCATATATTTCGTCGAAGTTCCGGCCCTGTTCCTCATAGCGTTTGAGTTTGTTGTAGGTTGAGTAGAGGTGCTTTGGGCGACCTAGGACTATGGCGTTGACGCCGTTCTTCTTCAGCTCGTTGGTGACGGTCCTGGAGGCCTGCTGTGCGTATGCCTCTCGTTCGACGCGTTTTCGTCTGATGAGTCGGGATATGGACTTGTACTGATTGGGTTGGATGTATCTGAAGGCCTCGTCCTCCAGTTTCCACTTGATGTCGGACATGCCGAGGCGGTGGGCCAGAGGTGCGTATATGTCGAGGGTCTCCTTTGCGATTCTCAGTCGCCTTCTTGCTGGCAGGTGAGAGAGGGTGCGCATGTTGTGCAATCGGTCTGCCAGCTTGATCATGACGACACGAACGTCCTCGGCCATAGCGACGAGCATCTTGCGTGTGCTTGCGGCCCGTGTTTCTTCTTTGCCTAGTACGTTTATGCCCGCGAGGGTGTCTATGCGGCTGAGCTTTGTGACGCTGTCTACGAGACGTGAGACTTCCGGTCCGAAGGCGGATTCGAGGGTTTGTAGTTCTACGCCGCAGTCTTCTATTACGTCGTGCAGCAGGGCTGCGGAGATGGTGGTGGCGTCCATCTTCATGTCGGCGAGTTGTTCAGCGGTTGCGACGGGGTGTTCTATGAAGGGTTCGCCGGACATGCGGCTCTGGCCTTCATGGGCGGAGGATGCGAACTCCAAGGCGTCTCTTACCAACTGCACTCTCTGAAGCGGCAGGTAGGTTTGGACAGTGTTGAGGAGTTGCGTGCCCGGCATGTCTTTGAGTTTCGGCGCGGCAACGGCGCTGGCGGCGTGGCTAGGGGTTATGGTTTGATGATACCGCCGTCAGGGTTGACCCTCAAACGTCTGGTTTGTGGTTGTCTATTCTACTTGCAGGGATTCGAACACTCTGGCGATCTCGTCGCGTTCAAATGTAGGAAGCGGTTTGCGGCGGCCTGATGGGTCGATTAGTACGACGTCCTGGTCTGGCTCGGTGACGTGACCTATCACGGCTGGTGCGGAGTTTTCTTCGTCGAGGCGTTCGAGAAGATTCGGGGCTTGGTCCGGTCTGGCTGTGATCAGGAGCGCGCCTGAGGCGATGAGGCCCCACGGATCGACGTTCAGGGTTTGGCAGATGGCTTGTGTTTCGGGAAGAACTGGCACAGCCTGGGAGTATATGTCCATACCGAGTCCCGAGGCTTTTGCGACCTCGGCCAGTGCGTTGGCCAATCCGCCCTCGGTGGGATCGTGCATCGAGGTTACTCCGCCGGCTCGAATGGCAATTCTTGCGTCGGCTACGACTGATATGCCCGGGTCGAACAGATAGTTGGCTGCCCGGTCTATCAGGGGCTTGTTGATTTGGCTTCCTGTTGCTGCCAGGCGGTGAGGCAACTCCCTGGCGAGTAGTGCGGTGCCCTCGATGGCTATTCCCTTGGTGAGGATGAGGGCGTCTCCGGTGCGTGCGCCGGCGGTCGCGATGGCTGTGCTTGCGGGAGCTTCGCCGAGCATGGCTCCGCAGAGTATGGGCCGGGGTAGTCCGATGGTGACTTCAGTGTGGCCTCCGATGACCTCCACGTCAAGTTCGGAGGCTGCCTGCTTCACCTGGTGGAATATAGCCTCGACGTCGGTGAGTTCGCAGTCTTCCGGTAGGAGGGCCGTTGCCATAAACCATCGGGGTGTTCCCCCGGATGCTGCGACGTCGTTGGCGTTTACGTGTACTGCGTACCATCCGATGAGGTCTGTGGCGAAGGTGACGGGGTCTGCCTTTGCTATGAGAGTGACGCTTCCGAAGGATATTTGCGCTGCGTCCTCGCCTACTCCCGGTCCTACGAGTACTCTGGGGCTGCTTTCAGGTAGCCGGGCCAGCATCCGGCGCAACAGGCTATTGGGCAGTTTGCCGGGCCTGAGTCTTCCGGGTATGGGGTGATCGTTACCCGTTACCATGTCGGTTGTTCCTGGGTCAGGGGCCTGCGGGTATTGGGGGCAGTGGGTCGTTGGACGCGTAGGGGCCGACCACGTTGCCTAGGGCAATCGGAACTTGGCCCTGGCCGCCGTTCCAGAAGGGTTGGTCGCCTCTGAACAGGGTGTTGTTTCCTGGGCATATGTAATCGAACGCCTCGCTGCTTCCGGGCAGGTCGAACCTGATGATGAAGATGGCTGGGCAATCGGTACGCGGACCGACTTCGATCGCCACGTCGAGGACTTCCAAGAAGGCTTCGATCTTCGCGGGGTCCTCTATGTGTGCAATCTGCTGATACTGTCCGGTCGTAAAGTCTCGCCTGGAGATGACGATGCTCGCGGTCTGGCGCAGCCCTGCGCCTTCGACCAGGTTGATGGCGCCTTCCGCCCTTTGCGCGCGGGCGGTGCAGTTGACGAGTGTGTCTCCGGAGTCGTCGGCATGGAATTCGTAGACCTGGTCGCCGAGGGCTATCAGGTACTTCCAACCGGAGACGAGGGCTTGTGTGTAGAAGACGCCGGGTTCGGGGCATCCCAAGGCTCCAGAGGTCCATTCGGCTTGTTCGAAGGAGAGGAGGCGAACGTCTGAAGCGTTTGCGCCTGTCTCGCTTATGAGGGTCGCCATTGCGATGGCGGCGGAATCTGGTGGGTGAGGCGTTGGCGTGACGGTGGGGGTTGGGACCGGTGTTTGAGTGGGCGTTGGCGTTGGGTATGGAGTGGGGGAGGGGTCCGGGGTGCGGGTCGGCGTGGGAACGGCCTGCGTGGATTCAGTCGTCGCGGTGGGTGCGATAGCTGTGCCGACCCGTAGGTCGGGAGGGGTGGGACGGTCTATCCACAGGGTGAAGACCAGAACTGCGAGGATGATCGCGACCAGCGCGGAGATCAGGAACAGTTGGATCCGTCTCGTCAACCGGTGGCCCCTTTGGAGTTTGGGATTTTCAATTCAGCAATCCTCTGTGGTCGTGTCGGCTGATGGTCAGACGCGGGGAGACCGTTTCGCGGTTGGTCGAGAGGTCGAGCATCTATTTTATTCGCCGCCCGGCAACGATCGCGTCGGTTGCTGGCGCGGTTTTCTGTAAATTCGCCTGCTTGACGTGGCCGAGCGTTGGAGCGTGACGCTTGGGCGGCGGCGGCGCAGAGGGTCACTGGTATCTGAATTCTTGTAAGCGAATTGGGATATACGTATATGTTAACCCCGTTAGGTTCTTGTGATAACGCTGCTGTTCAAGGTGAAAGGGCAGTCCGGGATTCTTCCGGCGAGATGTGTTGACATTCCAGGGATTAATTCCTTACCCTTGCGGTCAGATTTTCCAAGAACGAAATAGATGGATCGGGGGGGCGAACAAAGCATCATCGCTTGTACGAATGGCAATGACGGCGGGTCGGCGCGGCTTGGGGTTCTGCTGCGAGGCTGCTGGGCAAAGTCTCCGATAGTTGTTGCGATGGTTTTGTTGGCCTTTGCTTCAGTATCGTGCGGGAGGGGTTCTGAGAGTGCGGAGTTGGTGTTGTATTCGGGGCGCAGCGAGTCTCTGGTAGAGCCAATCATCCAGCAATTTCGGGAGGTCAGCGGTATAAACGTCAACGTGAAGTATGCATCAACAGGGGAGCTGGTTGCGACTCTCATGGAAGAGGGTGACAAGTCGCCTGCGGACGTGTTCTTTGCACAGGATCCTGGCGGTCTGGGGGTTGTTGAGGGGCTGCTTGGGGATCTGTCGGCGGAGTTGCTCGGCCTGGCGCCTGGCTGGGCCCGGTCGCCGGATTCAAAATGGGTGGGTATTTCAGGTCGGGCCAGGGTCGTGGTCTACAACACCGCTGCTTTGAGCGAGTCTGATCTTCCCGATTCCATCGAGGGTTTCACGGATGCGAAGTGGAAAGGACGTATTGGCTGGCCTCCGACCAACGCATCTTTCCAGGCGATGGTATCTGCGATGCGAGTGTTGTGGGGTGAGTCGAGGACCGAGGATTGGCTTCGCGGGATCATGGCAAACGAGCCAGAGGTATTCCCGAAGAACACTCCCACGGTGCAGGCCGCTGCCGACGGGGAAATCGACGTGGGTTTCGTCAACCACTACTACCTGCACCGCTTCCTTGCAGAGGAAGGCGAGGGGTTCAAGGCTCGTAACTATTTCACCCGCGCTGCGGATCCCGGGTCGACGGTTCTGGTGGCGGGCGCAGGGATTCTTGAAACAGCCAAGAACCGCGAGAGCGCGGAGACCTTTCTCAGGTTCCTGCTTTCGCTTCCGGCGCAGCAGTATTTTGCAAGCCAGACGCACGAGTTCCCTCTGATCGACGGGGTAAAGGCGGACCGTCTTTTGCCCTCGCTTGGCGAGATTACGAGGCCGGACGTGGACCTGGGGGATCTGTCGGACGTGTCGGGGACTCAGGCCCTGCTCAGAAAGGTGGGAGCGATTCCGTGAACTGCGGACCTGGTGGGAGCGAAGCTGTCCGTTGTGACGGCATGAAATTTGCGGGGTGTCGTGAAGGGTAGCTGAGCCGTCCCGAATCGGGCTTGATCTTCAGCCTGACAAAACAGGAGAGAGATTTTCAGTGGCCCTTTCACAGGCCGCTCTGTCGCGTGTTCCTTATATTTCCACCCGTTGGCGGCTTATGCCTCCGACGGGTCTTGTCGCGGTTGCCGGGCTTGTTGCGCTGGCGGCGGTATTGCCTGTCTTCTACCTGATTATCAGGACGTTAGACGGAGGAACAGAGGCCTGGGACATCATAGCCCGTGCTCGTACGGCCCAGATCCTGGGGCGTACCGGCCTGTTGGTTGTGATGGTCACGGGTTTCTCAATCTTGCTGGCAGTCCCCATGGCCTGGCTAGTCACCCGGTCGGATCTGCCATACAGGAGAGTGCTAACGGTTGCGGCGGCGCTGCCGCTGGTGACTCCGAGCTACATCATGGCGATGACGGCCCTAGAAATGTTCGGACCGTCAGGGCTTTTGCAGCAGGTTTTGGCGGTACCGTTCGGACTCGACCGCATGCCTAGCATTTATGGGTTGCCTGGTGCGGTTATGGTGATCACCCTCATAAGCTATCCCTACGTGTTCCTGACCGTTCGCGGGGCGCTTCGCCGCCTGGATCCTTCGATGCAGGAGGCTGCCCGCGGCCTGGGATACGGGCCCTTCCGGACCTTCTGGTCGGTCACGCTTCCCCTTCTCCGGCCTGCGATAGCGGGCGGGGCTCTGCTTGCGGCTCTGTACGCTCTAAGCGACTTTGGGGGCGTGGCGCTGATGCGCTACGAGACGTTTACGGCTGCGATATACACCCAATATGAGACTTCGGTTGACCGTTCCATCGCGGCGGCGCTATCTCTTGTACTGGTTGTTCTGGCCGTGGTGTTGCTTTTCCTGGAGGGTTTTACCCGGAGTCGCGGTCGCGTCTACCGCAGTTCCACGGGAGTTGCGCGGCCGCCCCGTCTCACGCAACTGGGCGGCTGGCGCTGGCCCGCGTTCGGGTTGGCGTTGTTGCCGGTGGTGGCAGGTCTTGTCGCGCCGGTGATGATTCTGGGCTGGTGGCTGGTCAGAGGGTTGTCGAACGGCGAGGAGTTGTCGCCGCTGTGGGGACCTCTCAGGAACTCGCTCTACTTCTCTCTGCTGGCTGCCGGCGTTAGCGTGTTGGCCGCCGTACCCGTGGCGACTCTGTCTGCCCGGTATCGCGGCCCGTTCAGCCGGGTGATCGAGCTTTCTACGTATGTTGGTTTCGGTCTGCCGGGTATAGTGATTGCGCTGGCGCTGGTTTTCTTCGGGTTAAACGCGGTGCGCCCGCTCTATCAGACGACGGCCTTGCTAATTTTCGCGTATGCGGTGTTGTTTCTTCCTGCGGCGGTGGGCAGCGTGAGGTCATCGCTATTGCAGATCAGGCCGCGCATTTTGGAGGCGGCGCGGGGTCTGGGGAAATCAGGCTGGCAGGCAACGTTGCAGGTAACGCTTCCTCTGACTCTTCCGGGCGCGCTTGCCGGCGCTGCGCTGGTGTTTCTGATGACGATGAAGGAGCTTCCGGCGAGCCTGATACTCAGCCCCATCGGTACGCGCACGCTGGCGACCTCGATCTGGGCTGCGGCCTCGGAGGCTTACTTTGCGCGTGCGGCGGCGCCGGCGCTTCTGTTGATCATCGCGGCGGGGATTCCCACTGCCTTTTTGGTATTCAGAGATCGTCGGATGAGAAACTCTGCGTAATGACCGCCTGCCTTATGGGACAGTCATCGTAATGCTTCCTTGGAAAAACGCAGTCTCGTCGTTTGATACCGGCCGGCAGGAAACCGGTATGATCCATATGGACGGGGTTGCCTGCACTTATCCTGGCGAGTCTAATGCGGTGCTGGACGGCTTCTCTCTACTGGCGCAGTCGGGGGAATTCGTGAGCGTGCTGGGACGGAGCGGCACGGGAAAGACGACCGCCTTGCGTGTGTTGGCGGGATTCGAGCGAGCGTCGGCCGGCTACGTTCGGCTGGGCAAGCGGCTTGTGGCTTCTTCGTTCGTACACGTTCCTCCGAACCATCGCCGGCTGGGCATGGTTTTCCAAGACTATGCGCTTTTCCCGCACCTTACCGTAGAGGAGAACGTTGCCTTTGGTATCAGGTCGTCGAGTGGGCCGGATAAGCGTCGACGGATAGGGCCTATGCTGGAGTTGACGGGTTTGATGGGGCTTGAGCAGCGTTACGTGCACGAATTGTCGGGCGGTCAGCAACAGCGTGTGGCGTTGGCTCGCGCTTTGGCTCCAGAGCCGGAGGCGTTGTTGCTGGACGAGCCTTTCAGCAACCTGGACAGGGAGCTGCGGGCGGGGATTCGGCGGGAGGTCAGGCGTATCGTCAAGGAGGCTGGGGCGACTACTATTTTGGTGACGCACGACCGGGAAGAGGCTCTTGGGCTTGCGGACCGTATCGCGGTGATGGGCGCCGGCCGCGTGGAACAGATGGGTTCGCCTGTCGAGGTTTATGCGTCCCCTGCTTCACCGGAGGTGGCCGTTCTGATCGGCCCGTGCAAGTTGGCGCCGGGCGTGATCAGGGGGTCGGAAGTAACGACGGAGGCCGGGACGTTCCCGGTGAACGGCGCTGGGGCTGGGCTTGGCGACGGCGCGGAGGCGCTGGCGCTGCTGCGCGCATCGGAATTAGAGATCGGACCTTCGAACGAAGGGCTGGATGCCCGAATCATCTACCGGGAGTTCCGAGGCGAGTACACCGAGTACGGTGTGAATCTGCCTTCCGGGATGGTTATAAGAGTTCGAAAGCGCTCGGCTGACGTGTTCAGCGAAGGTGACCGCGTAGCGATACAAGCGCGGCCCGGTCACAGGATAGTGGTGTTTCCTCGGCCCGGTTAGCTCTCCGTCCGGCTAGACAGTTCCGAGTCGACCATTAGCAGGGCGGCGCTGTTTGAGCCTGCCATTTCGAACCTTGCAACCACGGCTGCTGCGGTGGCTTCTTCTTCTACCTGCTCGTCCACGAACCACGAGAGTAGGTTCTCGGCGGCGGAGTCGCCTTCGTCCTGCGCCAATCGCACGAGGTCGTTAATGGCGCTTGTGACCTTCTTCTCGTGTTCCAGAGTGGCTCGGAATACCTCGATGGGCTGTTCGTAGGTAACGGATGGGGCATCAAGAGGGAGAAGCTGCACGTTGCCCAAGCGGTCCTGTACGTGGCCGATGATCTTGTGGGCGTGGGAGACTTCCTCCCGATATTGAGCGTGCAACCATGCAGCCGCGCCGGTGAATCCAGCGCGCCGCATGTCCAGGGACATGCCCAAGTACAGATACGCCGCCTGGAACTCCATGTTGGTCTGTGCGTTGAGGGCTGCTTCTATCTTTGGGCTTAGCATCACTGTTTCTCCATCAGTAGTCTTCAATCCATCTAATCATCAAACCGCGCCACAATCAAGGCCAAAGCTCTTTTTCTCAGCCGAAGAGCGCGCAAGGATTCTTCTCTGCGTCTAGGGCTTTGCGACCCCCCCAACGCGTTCCTAGCTAGTTCACTGCGAGAGCCGCATGGGTCTGCCCGGCTGCCGGCGCGGCGCCAAGGCAGAGCGTCTCAGCGCCTGGCTGAAGGCTTCTTACAGTCGCTAACCGTCCGGGCCTGCACTTTAGCGTCTCCGCATGATCAAGCAGGCATTTTGACCGCCGAAGCCGAAGCTGTTGGAGAGGGCTACGTCAACGGCTTGTTCCCGCTTGAGGTTTGGTACGTAGTCGAGGTCGCAGTCAGGATCGGGCGTTTCGTAGTTGATGGTCGGGTGTATCACGCCATCCTCAATGGTCTTTATGGATGCTATGGCTTCGAGCGCGCCTGCGGCGCCAAGCGAATGGCCGATCATGGACTTGGTGGAACTGATGGGAACGTTGTATGCGTGTTGTCCCATGGCCTGCTTGATGGCGAGGGTCTCTGACTTGTCGTTTGCCGGTGTGGACGTGCCGTGCGCATTGACGTATTGGACCTGTTCGACTTCTATTCCTGCGTCGTCGAGGGCTAGCCGGATCGCCTTAGCGGCCCCGGTGCCCTGTGCGTGAGGTTGGACGAGGTGATAAGCGTCGGAGGTTACTCCCCATCCGGCGATTTCGACGTTGAATCGTGCGCCTCTTGCTCGTGCGTGGGCCTCGCTCTCGAGGATTACGATTCCTGCGCCTTCGGCCGGTGCGAATCCGTCCCGGTCTTTGTCGAAAGGTCGGCTTGCGGCTTCGGGGTCGTCATTGCGCGTGGTAAGAGCGTGGATAGTGCAGAACCCGCCCAGCCCGAGTTCACAGATGCCTGCTTCGGTGCCTCCTGTGATGACCACGTCTGCCGCGCCTCTGCGTATGACCTCGGCGGCCTCTCCGATGGCCTGAGTGCCCGCTGCGCAGGCGGTGATGCAGGTGTTTGTGTATCCGGTGGCGCCAAAGAGACGGCTTACGTTTGCGGCTGCCATGTTGGCTAGCATCATGGGGATATAGAAGGGGCTCATTCTCATGCCGTGCCTTCGGGCCATGATGCGTGACTGGTTGTCGGTTTCGGGCAGCCCGCCGGCGCCGCATCCGAGCAGTACTGCGACCCGGTCCGGATCTTCGGCTGGCATTTCAAGTTGGGCGTTTGCGATCGCCTCCGCGGTGGCGCCTACGGCGAGTTGCGAGAATCGTCCCAGGCGGCGGGCCTCCTTGCGGTCCACGTACTTGGTGGGGTTGAAGTCTCGTACTTCGCCGCCTATCTTGCAGGTGTATCCCTCGGTCTCAGTGAGTGTGAGTGGGGCGATGCCTGACCGACCGTCCGTGAGGCCCTCCCAGAAGTCCTCTACGGAGGATCCCAAACAGGTCAGCGCGCCCATGCCGGTTACGACGGCGCGAGTGCGGCGACCATTTTCATCCATGTTTTTGCTCCTTACCCGGGACCTATTTTCGATGAGACGTTGGCACTTGAATCGTATGTCCGGGTCAAGGGACCTTTCAGGTCCGGGTACGTCTCCGGGTCGATTTTGAGAACGATTTCTCTGATTTCGGCGGCTACGAACAGAGAGCCTGCGGCTACCAGAAGCGTCTTTGGGCCGCACATACTTCGAGCGGTTTCTAGCGCGGAGGCCGTGTCTAAGGATACGGCCTGCACAGGGACATTATCGCGCTTCAGGACGTCGGCGAATTCATTGGGACGTATGGCCTTTGGGTGCCTGGATCTTGTGACGACCACTCTGGGATTCAGGGATGAGAGTTGGCGGGCGACGGCGGTCTGATCGTGGCCTTTGGTTCCGCCGAGTATGAGCACGACGTCTTTGTGGTCTCCGAAGTGTCGGCGGATGGCGTGCATGAGGGCTCGGCCTGAGTCTTCGTTGTGGGCGCCGTCGACGAGGATGGTCGGCGCTCGCTGTTGAATGACCTCGGTGCGAGCGGGCCAGCTAACGGCGGACAGTCCGGCGGATATCCGGCTCGTACGGATATCGAGTTCTTTGAATCCTTTGCCGAGGGCCTCAAGGGCGGTTATGGCTGTCCGCACGTTCTCTATCTGGTGCTCGCCGAGCAGCGGGAGGCGTACGTGGTATTCCCCGCGCTTTCCGCTGAAACGGAGACTTTGGGGCGCTGTTCCGGAGTGGTTGGATGCAAGCAGGCGTACGGCATGGGGGGCGTAGAGGAACGGGGCTTTGAGATCTTCGGCTTTGTTTCGCAGCACGCGTTCGCCGTCGGGGCGCTGCGGGGCTGATGCGACAGGTGTTCCGGGTTTGACAATTCCGGCCTTTTCGGCTGCGATCTTGGCGATGGTGTTTCCGAGTACTGCGACGTGGTCCAGGCTGACAGGGGTGATGACGGACACTTCGGGCTTAACGAGGTTGGTGGCGTCAAGGCGTCCTCCCAGCCCGACCTCGATGACGGCGCAGTCGGCGGCTACCTCCCGGAAGTGTACAAATGCCATGGCGGTCAGCATCTCAAAAACGCTGACTACCCCGACTTTGCGCTTCGCCTCTATCGCCTCGACTTCGGGCCACAGCTTTTCGATGAGTGCGGCGAAGTCGTTTTCGTCCATTGGAAGGCCGTCGACGCGGATGCGTTCTGTGAACCGGTGCAGGTGGGGTGAGGTGTATAGGCCGGTGTGCAGACCGTTTGCGGATAGTGCGGAGGCGATGAGGGCGCAGACGCTTCCTTTGCCTTTCGACCCGGCAACGTGAATAACCGGAACGGCGAGGTGTGGGTCTCCCAGTTTGGCGAGCAGCAGTTCCATGCGCTGCAGGTGGAAGTCGGGCGGCTCATGGGCGCGTGACTTGCGTTCGAAGTCGGCCAGAGTAAGCAGCCGGTCTATCGCGTCTTGGTATCTCATGGGATCTGAGGGTATTAGGGTTGAGCTTTGGGGCAGACCTTGGGGGAGCGGGCGTGGTACTGTGAAGATTATGGGGCACGAGGTCTCTACGGGCTGGGTGTCGTTGCTAGTATGGGGTAGTCTCCCGGCTACGGGCTGACAGTACGGTCTGTGCGGTCCGGGACTTTGAAAGGCAGTATGAACGCGGTGTCATTTCGCGACTTGATCGAGGATGCCCTCCGAGGCCACGGGGCGGACTACTGTGAGATTCGCATCGAGGAGTCCGACTCGACGAGGCTCACCTACCGGGGGAAGTCGTTGGAGGACATATCCCGCGTTTCAGTGAGAGGCGGGAACGTTCGTGCGCTGGTGGAAGGGGGCTGGGGTTTCGTGTGCTTCAACGATCTTACGGGTTTGAGGAAACGCGTCTCGGAGGCGGTTTCCCACGCTCGTTCCGTTGGGGGGGACGGGAGCCACTTTGCGGAGGTTGACGCTCACCTCGACGTGGTGGAGCCGACGCTCATCAAGGATCCGGGGGCTGTTTCTCTTGGCGAGAAGAAGCGGCAGATGGACCACTATAACGATCTGGTGTGGTCGGTAGACGGGGTACAGAGTTCCGACATGGTCTACGGCGACACTTCTCGTAAGATTTTCCTGTGCAACTCGGATGGTTCGTACATAGAGCAGACGCGTGTTCACGTGATAGCGCGCATTTCGGCCCAAGCGCGTCGCAATGGGGACGTGCAGCAGGCGGGGTTCAGCATTGGATCGGCCGGGGATTATGCGCTTGTAGAGGGGCTGGACGAGGAGGTTCTGGCTGCTGCGAATCGTGCTGTCAGCCTGCTGGATGCCAAGCCCATCAGCGGCGGCGAGTGGACGGCGATATTGGACCCGGTGCTTGCGGGCGTTTTCGTGCATGAGGCGTTCGGGCATTTGTCTGAGTCGGACAACGTGGCAGAGAACGAGAAGCTTCAGGAGATCATGGTTCTGGGCAAGAAGTTCGGCGGCAGGCACCTGAACGTCGTGGACGGTGCGGCGATGCCGGGTTTGCGGGGCAGTTTCGCGTATGACGAGGAAGGCACGCCTGCTACTCGAACCGACTTGATAAGGGAGGGTGAGCTGGTTGGGCGTCTTCATTCGCGTGAGACGGCGGCCCGTATGTGTGAGTCTCCGACGGGCAATGCGCGCGCCATATCTCACGGCTACCCTCCGATTGTGCGAATGACGAACACGATCATCGAGAACGGGGAGGCTTCGTTCGAGGATTTGCTGGAGGGCGTGGATAAGGGTCTTTACGTGAAGAACTGGTACGGCGGTATGACCCAGAACGAGATGTTCACCTTTTCCTCGGGCGAGGCGTACATGATCCGTAACGGTCGGGTGGAGGAGGCGGTGAGGCCGGTGATGCTGACGGGGAACGTCTTTACGACTTTGCACAATATCGATGCGATAGGTAACGACTTGGCGATGAACCAGGGGGGCGGCTGCGGCAAGGGGGGCCAGATGCCTTTGCCGGTGTCTAACGGCAGCCCGCACATAAGGATACGTTCAAGCCTCATTTCCGGGGCTTGAGAGCGGGGGTTGCCAGAGATGACGGACGCACTGCTCGAAGAGGCCTCGAAGCGGCTTGGTCAGGCGGAGGTATACCGGCTGGAGGTGGAGAGCCGTCCGGTGTCTTTCGAGTCGAACCGTCTGAAGGAAATTTCGTCGGCGGAGCAGTCCGGGGCGGCTCTTCGGGTGATTTGCGATGGTCGGATCGGTTTTGTCTCGACGACGAACCCTGATATCGAGCCGGAGTTGGTGGACAGAGCGGCGGGGCTGGCGGAGTTCGGTTCTGAGGCGTCGTTCGAGTTTCCTTCGCCTGCCGACTACTTGGACGTGCCGGTTTTCGACGAGAAGGTCCAGGAGGTCACTACGGAGCGGATGGTTGAGACCGGTCGGGAGATGATCGGCAGGTTGCGGGAGGATTGGCCGGAGCTGCTATGCGATGCCGAGATTGTCAAGACGTGGGGCAGGACGTGGATAGGCAACTCTTCCGGGTCGGAGTATTCGTATGATCAGAGCGCTTACCAGGCGTTCGTTAGCGGCCAACTGATCAGGGGTACGGATATTCTGAACGTCTGGGCAGGGCACGGATCGCGCCGAAGTTTTGGGGATGAGGAGATCGAGCGAATTCTTTCGGAGATCCTGCGGCAGTTGGAGTTCTCCAGGGAGCTTGCGCCGGCGCCGTCGGGCGAAGTTCCGGTGATCTTCACTCCTCGCGGGGTGCATGGAACGCTGCTTGGGCCTCTTATGTCGGGGTTCAATGGCAAGAACCTATCGACCGGCACGTCTCCGCTGACGGGTCGTTCGGGCGAGAGGGTGTTCGACGAAGGTGTTTCGTTGTTTGATGATCCGACGATTCCCTTCGCCAGCCGGAGCAGGCCATGCGACGCTGAGGGGACGCCTAGCCGCAAGGTTGCGCTGATAAAGGGGGGTGTCGTGTGCGAGGGGCTGTTCGATCTTCAGAGCGCTGGCAGGGCGGGGACGTCGAGCACGGGATCTGCGCGTCGGGGTCTTGCATCTGCGCCGTCGCCGGGCGCTTCGGTGATCGACGCGGCGGGCGGCGATACTCGGTATGACGATCTGTTTGCCGGAATAGAGGATGGGTTGGTCGTGGAGCAGTTGCTGGGCGCGGGTCAAGGGAATGAGCTGGGCGGCGACTTCAAGGCCAACGTGGCTTTGGGGTATCGGATTGAGAACGGCCAGATCGTTGGCCGGGTCAAGGACACGATGATTGCGGGCAACGTGTATGAGGTTTTGAACAGGGTGGAGGGTATTTCGTCGGAGCCGGAGTGGGTGTTTGGTTCGGCTAGGTTGCCGGCGGTTCGTTGTACGGGGGTGCGGGTCTCGTCTTCGGAGGGCTAGGGCAGCGGCGCTGAGAGGTTTTCCGGGCGTTGGCCGTCACTGCGGCGGGCGCTGGGGAGGCTTGGGCGTTGACGCTGCGGCGAGTTCCATGTGGCACAATGGCGGGGGTGGCTGAGGGCGGTTAGCTCAGCTGGTTAGAGCGTCTGTCTTACATACAGAAGGTCGGAGGTTCGAGTCCTCCATCGCCCACCATATCTCGGCGGTAGAGAGTACCGGGGCCGTTGTGGCCGGTTTTCTTAGCGGACTACGGGGGGTCAGGCTGCGGCTTTTTCACGGGCTGAATCGTTTGGGCCGCGGCGGCATCTCATACTACGGGAGGGCTGAAGAGGTTAAGGGGTTCGCCATCGAGTAGGGTCAAACCAGGCTTTTGACAGGTATCAAACCAAGTGCTTGGGCGGTACCATGCGTGAGGGTATCTTGGATACCCTCTGACACTGGCGGAGTGTTCCGTGCCTCTACAGCGCCTGTCTTTGGTTTTGGTGTTGCTTTGAGGGATGTTTGGCCTCTATAATTCGGGATTCCAGTTGAGGAGATTGGTCCGGCTCGCTTTGGGGCGTGAATTGTTTCTTACGTGCAGGTGTATGAGCGTGGCTTCCGCCACGCCTTCCCCCTTATACAGTGCAGCGCAGGCACAGGGTATCCAGTCTGCTATGTCGCTTTACCCTAGACACCTACACCCCGTTCCGAAATCTCATTCACCCGTTGCCTATTCTGCCGCCTCCTTCCCTCGCTCAGCAGACAGGGACTCTGACTCTTGGGAAGGCCGGTCTTTGCGAGCTGGCTTACCTGGTTATGGCGGGATTGACCTTACCCCCCCCCCCCCCCCCGAAAGTCAGGGCTGGGTTCTCGTGATGGACGCTGCGAAACGCTCAAGGCCCGGTGTTAGGGGCGTGGTATGAGCGTCAGCGCTAACCGGCTGATGCGGCTGGGGGTTCTGGGAGTCGCCGTCTTTGCGGTTGCGCTGCTGGCCGACTTGCTTCCGTCGCCCACCAGCGCGTCGACCGGCGCTTCCGGCGCGTCGGCTACGAGCACTCCGCCGGTACAGCCGCCGGATCCTGACGAGAAGACTGGGACGAGCACGCCTCCGGAGCTTCCGCCGCCGGATCCTGACGAGAGGACTGCTACCAGCACTCCGCCCGCGCTGCCTCCGTCCGACCCTGACGAGAACACACCGCCGGAGCTGCCGCCGCCGGATCCTGACGAGAGGACCGCTACGAGCACTCCGCCGGGGCTGCCGCCGCCGGATCCTGATGAGAAGACCGCTACGAGCACACCGCCGGAGCTGCCGCCGCCGGATCCTGACGAGACGACCGCTACGAGCACACCGCCGGAGCTGCCGCCATCGGATCCTGACGAGAAGGCCGCTACGAGCACTCCGCCGGAGCTGCCGCCATCGGATCCTGACGAGACGACCGGGACGAGCACTCCGCCGGAGCTGCCGCCGCCGGATCCTGACGAGACGACCGGGACGAGCACGCCGCCGGAGCTGCCGCCGCCCGACCCTGACGAGAGGACTGCGACCAGTACGTTGCCGCTCCTGTTCGGGCGGGGGATAGCGACTCAGAGCTACGCCGCGGGCCAGCCGGTCAGCGTCACGCTGCCCTCTGCGTCGGGCGGTGCGGCGCCGTTGAGCTACCGGCTCGAACCCGATCTGCCGGACGGTTTGTCTTTCGACCCCTCGGCTCTGGAGATATCCGGCGTTCCGACCGAGTTCAGCCCCCCGTCGGTCTACGAGCTGACCGTGACGGACGCGGGCGGCGAATCACTATCCCTGCAGTTCCTCGTGGAGGTGTATGAGGTTGCGGTCCAACAGTCCGCGGCCACGGTTACCGGCGTGACCATCACGTCGACGGCGCCCTACTCGGCCAATGCGAACATCGACGTGGACGTGACCTTCAGCGGCCCGGTTACGGTCACGGGATCGCCGCAGCTTGCCCTTTCTATCGGCTCTCGCACCCGTCAGGCGTCGTACCGCTCCGCCAGCTCTTCCACGGTCAGCTTCCGCTACGTCGTCATCGGCGCGGACCGGGATAGCGACGGCATCAGCATCTCGGCGAACGCGCTCACCCTGAACGGGGGCGGAATCCAGTCGGGCGGGGTGGACGTCGCCCTGGGTCTCGGCAGCCGCGCTCTTGGGGCGCAGTCTGACCACCGGGTGAACGGCGGCGGCGCATCCTTCGACGGGGTGGACTCGCCCTCGTACACCGTCGAGGAAGGGGCGTCCACGATAATTACGCTGCCGGAAGCCGACGGCGCGGCGCGGGTTTGCCGTCTCAACCCGTTGGAGCGCGTCATGCGTTGTACGGACGAATACTCGCTCGCCCCCACGCCGAGCCTGCCGAGCGGCCTGGCTTTCGTCCCAATCTCCCGCTCCATAGAGGGCACGCCGTCCGCCGCCATGGCGACCACGACCTACACCCTCATCGCCAATAGCGAGTCGGGCAGCGACACCCTCCCGTTCACCATCCGGGTACTGGCTCCGCCGCCCTCGGTCAGCGGCGTGAGCATAACGTCCGTACCGGCCGGCGCGTCCAACTACGCGACGGACGAGAACATAGACGTGGACGTTACCTTCAGCGGTGCGGTGAGCGTTACGGGAACGCCCCGCCTTGCGCTCGGCATAGGAGCGAACACGCGGCAGGCCGCGTACCGCTCTGCGTCCGGCTCGACGCTGAGCTTCCGGTACCAGGTCGTTGCCGATGACGTCGACGTGGACGGCATCAGCATCGCGGCGGACGCGCTTACGCTGAACGGCGGCTCCATAACGGAGGCGTCCGGCGGCAGGGCGGCGCTGCTGGGGCTTGGGACTCATGCCGTCTCCAACTCCGCGGACCACTCGGTCAACGACGCCTCTCCGTCCTTTGGCAGCGAGACAATTGAAGACTTGACGGCCGAAAAGAGCGGCGCCATCACCCCCGTCGTTCTGCCGGAGGCCACCGGCGGCGACGGCTCGCTTACCTACACGCTAACGCCCTCGACGCTGCCGGGGGGCATGACCTGGACGGCATCCACCCGCACCATAGCCGGCACGCCTGCGGCGGCCACGACGACCCCGGCCTATACGTGGACGGCCACGGACGCCGACGGCGACTCGGCGAGCCTGACCTTCAGGATACTCGTGGCGGCCCCCACGGGCCCGGCGCCGGACGACTTGACCCTCGGCTCGACCATGACCAATTACGTGACCGGGGAAACCCTGACCGTAACCGTCCGGTATCCCCGGAAGATGTCCGTCAATACGAACGCGGGGACGCCGTCCCTCGACCTGGTCATCGGGGACAAGACGCGCCGCGCCCTCTACAACACCGACGCATCCGACACCAAGAACGAGAACGCCGGAAATCTCAACCCCTATGGCTACCTCATCTTCCAGTACGTCGTCCGGATGGAAGACTTCGACGACGACGGGGTAGCGATTCCCGGGGACGCGTTGCGCCTGAACGGGGGGAAGATACGCACGCTGGTCGCTCCCGTGGACGCCAAGCTGCACCTGGGGTCTCACGCCGTCGTCAGCGGCGACAGCAAGAGCGTGAAGATGAAGGTCAACGACGTCCCGCCGACCTTCGGGAGCGCGACGATATCCAGCAGGGTGTATGACCTCAACGCCACGACCACCCCCTTCGTATTGCCCGAGGCCGGGGGCGGCGGCGGCATGTTGACGTACACGCTGACGCCGACGACGATGCCCGCCGGCATGACCTGGACGGCCTCGACGCGCACGATAGCGGGCACGCCGACGGCTACTACGACCGCGACGACCTACACGTGGAAAGCGACGGACGGGGACGGCGACACGGCAAGCCTGACCTTCAGCATCGAGGTGCGGAATCCCACCGGCCCGGCCGTCTTCGACGTCATTAGGTACCTGGTGCAATCGGAGCATCAGGACGACGCGGATAAGGACAACTACACGGTCGGCGAGACCCTTCGCGTGGCCCTTAATTATCGTCCCACCTCCGTGACCGTCACCGGGTCGCCCCAGCTTGTGCTCATCATTGGAGACAAGCGGGTCAAGGCCAATTACGACGCCCTTCACTCTTGGTCGAGAGGCGTGGTATTCAGCCATCAAATTACGTCTGATGACTGGGACGGGGACGGTATAGCGATTCCCCCGGACGCTGTGCTGCTGAACGGCGGCTCGATCCGGGTTCGGGGCGGCCCGCAGGACGGTCAGGACGTCAAGATCAATCTGGGCTCCCACGCCATCGCGAGCGGCAGCCCCGATAGCTCGCGGATGCGTGTGAGAGACACCGTACCGTTCATCGACAACACGTACGTGACCAACGTCAGGGTATCGGTGAATAAGCCGGTCGAGCTCGCTTTGGTGGGGCAGGTGTATGGGGATGCGCCGTTCGTCTTCACCGTCTCGCCGGAGCTGCCTGAGGGCTTGTACATAGGCACGCCGGACGCGGAGAGCACCCTCAGCCCGAATACGCCGTGCCTGATGGGGCAGACCAGCGAGATCGTTACGGGCAAGAAGTTCTGGCTTCGCGCGTTGGACCGGGACGGCGACGAAACGCTCTTGAGCTACTTCCTCCTGACTACGGGGGACTCGGCGGCGGTGGACGAGGTCGAGATACTGTCCAGTCCATACGCCAACGACACCTACGGCGCGGGAGAGGTGATAGAGGTCGCGGTGGGGTTCGACCGGGGCATTACGGGGACGAGCTTGTCGCAGTCGACGCTGACCCTCGACGTTGGTGCGAATACCCGCAACGCCGCATATCACAGCACGGACGCCGACGGCAGGCTGGTCTATAAGTACACGGTGCAGCCGGAGCGAGACTTGTCGGGATACGTGTACGAAGGCGGCCGGTTCTTCTATAAGACCATCATCTTCCCGGCGGACGGCGACGCGGACGGAATCACCATCAGCGCGGATTCGCTGAAGCTGAACGGCGCGGCCATCACTGACGCCTCGACCTCGGTCGACGCTTGGCTGGACCTGGGGACGCTCGCCGTGTCCAACAGCTCCTCGCACAAGGTGGACGGCTCCGTGGCCACGCCCATGGCGGTCGAGGCGGTGTCCATAATCAGCACGCCGGCCAGCACGGACGGCTACGACGCAGGCGAGGTCATCGAGGCCAGGGTTACCTTCTCCAAGCCGGCCACCGTTACGGGGTCTCCGCAGTTGGCGCTGGCCCTCGGGTCTACCAATCGGCAGGCGGCGTACCAGGCGGCCAAGTCCGGCGGGGACCATCTCGTGTTCAGCCACACGGTGACCACGCAGGACAAGGACGCCGACGGCATCAGCATCGCGGACACGCTCGACTCCGAGGGGAACGTTACGGCCCACGCGCTGACGCTGAACGGCGGGACCATCAACGATTCGGGCGGGACGGCCGCCCCCCGCGCGCTCGGGACCAGCGCCATCACCAACGCATCGGCGCACAAGGTCTACACGCCGCCGCGCGTGACCGGCGTATCCATACTGTCCGGCCCCGGGGTGAACGGCACCTACGACGCGGGCGAGACCATCGAGTTGCAGCTCACCTTCAGCGAGACCACCCTCACGAGCGGCGTACCGCAGGTTGCGTTGACCATCGGGGCGAACACGCGGCAGGCGGTATTGACCAGCGACGTCACGGGCCTTGGGCGGACGCACCTCTACCAGTACGCGGTGACCGCGAACGACGAGGACACCGACGGCATCAGCATTGGGGCGGACGCGCTGACTCTGCCGCCGGGGGCGTCGATTCGCGCCACCTTCGGCCTCGAAGACGCAGAGCTTTCCCTGGGCAGCCGCGCCGTCGAAAACGACTCGGCCCACACGGTGCGGGACTACCCGCCGATGCTCGGCAGCATCGAAGCGCAGAACTACGTCGTGGGGACGGCCGTCGACTTCGCCCTGCCCCAAGCAATCGGCGGCAACGGCTCGCTGACCTACAGCCTGTCCCCCGCGGCGCTTCCCGCCGGGCTGACGCTGACGGTCTCTTCGACGGCGACCTCCACCATAACCGGGACTCCCACGGCTACCACCACCTTGACGGCCTACACCTGGAGTGTGACGGACGTTGACGGGGACACGGCCCAATCGGCGTTCAGCATCGCGGTAGCCGCGTCCAACGCGCCCATGATTACCGACGTGCGGTTCTATAGCAGTCCCCGCGCCGGTTCCGGCAACACCTATGACGCAGACACCCGCCGCCCGATAGTCGTGCACGTGGAGTTCGACCGAGAAGTGAAAGTGAACTATCCGAGCGACGGGACCGGGGGCCCTCAACTCGCGCTGGAGATAGGCGCCGAGACGGTTCAGGTGGACCTCTCGCCGGGGGGCGGCTATGCCGTCAGCTGCGTGGTCGGCGGCGAGCGACGCGTCGGCAACAGCCGGATGATTGACGCCGTCTGCACACCGGAGCGTACGACTCTGCAGTTCATCTACAACGTCCAGGGGACCGACGAGGACCAGGACGGGCTGAGCATCCCCGAGGGGGCGTTGACGCTGGATAAGGTGACTCTCCGAGACCGGGCCACCAACGGGATCGACGCCTCCCTGGCGCTGGGCAGCCACGCCATCACCAACGACCCCGGCCACAAGGTGGACGGCGGGTCGAACGTGCCGCCGGTGGTGGCGGCCCTGGACGTTACCGGCCCCCAAGCCACCCCTCCCGCCGACGGCTACGAAGCGGGCGATACCCTATCCATCCAACTCACCTTCGACGAGCACGTCACCCTGACCGGCAGCCCGACCATTGCGCTGCAAGTGGGCAGCCAAACCCGGCAGGCGGCCTTCCATTCCGTAGTGAGGCCGGACGGGTCCGCCCCCAACGCTCCGTACTCGACGCTGAAGTTCACCTACACCTTCCTGACCACCGACTCCGACTCCGACGGCATCAGCATCGCGGACACGCTGGACTCCGACGGGAACGTTACGGCCCACGCCGTGAGGCTGAACGGCGCGACGATTCGGGACTCCGGCGGCCGGGACGCCGTCCTGGACCTGGGGACGCAGGCAATCGTCGACGACGCGGACTTCCGGGTGCTTGCCCCGCCCAAGATTACGTCGGTCAGCGTCATCTCTCCGGCGCAGCAGAGCGGCACCCACACTTGGCCGCACCTCATGACAATAGCCATAGATTACAACCAGCCGGTAATGTACAGGCCGCCCACGGCCACCAGCACGGCGGGGATGCGGTTGACGGTAGGGATAGCCTCGGGCGACCAGGTCTTCGTTCCGTCGAACAGTCAGACTATGAACAACCGCATCGCGTTCGCGCACAACGTGATGCATAACGACGTGGACACCGACGGGATCAGTCTGGCCGCGGACGCGCTGGACCTGATGGGCGGGACGCTGCGGGACGCCGAGGGTGAGGACGCGCAGATCGACCTGACGGGGTTCACCTTCACCAACAAGCCCGACGCGAAGATCGACGGAACGAAAGCCAACTTCTGGCCCGAGTTCGCCACCACCACCCTGACGGTCTCCAACCCGGCGGTGGATACGCCGGCCGCGGTCAACCTGCCCAGGTCGGGCGGCGACGAGCCGCTGTCCTGGAGCGTCTCCCCGGCGCTGCCCGCGGGCCTCTCCATGAACGCGGTAACCGGCGCCATATCGGGAACGCCCACGCTGGAGACCCCCCTGAAGCAATATACGGTTACCGTCCAGGACTATCTCGGCGTCCCGCCCGGCGGACAGGGCTACTACGACGTAGGGAACGGCGATACCGCCGCCGCCGCGTTCCGGATGCGGGTCAGCGGGCCGCGGCCGGCGGTTACCGGGGTGAGCTTCATCGGCGCGCCTCAGGCGGGCGACACCTACGGCGCTGGCGAGGAGGTCGTCGTCGGGGTGTCCTTCGACTCCGACGCAACGGGGAACATCATCGTCGGGGGCGTTCCCGAGCTGGCGTTGAAGATAGGGAGCAATACCCGGCAGGCCGTCTACTACTACACCGCGCAGAGCACGCGGACGCTCTACTTCCGCTACACCGTGCAGGCTTCCGACGTGGACGCTGACGGCGTCAGCGTAGAGGCGGGCGCGCTCACCCTGGGCGGCGGCGCGATCATTCGCAGAGCGGGCGGCCATGACGCGGTTACCGACCTGGGGGTGCACACCGTCGCCGACTCCTCTTCCCACAAGGTCAACGGGGCGACCAGCGTCACGCCGAGCGTTACCGGCGTCCGCGTGGTCTCCCAGCCGGCCCGGGGAACCGCCTACAACCTGGGCGAGGAGATAGAGGTCGAGGTGGAGTTCGACCGGGCCGTCACGGTCACGGGCTCTCCCACCCTCGGCCTGACCGTCGGAACCGCGACCCGCCAAGCGTCCTACGGCCAAGTCGGCGTCAGCCCCCGTTATCACTACTTCCGGTACCTGGTGCAGGCGACCGACGCGTCCCTCGACGGGCTCCGAACCACCGTGAACGCCCTGACCGTTCCGTCGGGTTCCCATATCCGCAACGCGGCCGGCGCGAACGCGCAGCAGGGGATTCTCAGCACGGCGCAGAGCATTTCCTCCAGCAACGTCAACGGCTACTCCAACCCCGCCGCGGTCATCCGGGACGTCAGGATAAGTTCGATTCCGGCGGAGGGGACGACCTACAAGCTGGGCGAGACCATCACCGTGCAGGTGCGGTTCAGCAAGCCGGTAACGGTAACCGGAGCGCCGAGACTCGGCATTATGATGACCAGCGGCATGGGTTCCGGCGGCGCGCTCTACGCCCGGAGCGTCCGCGCCCAAGAGACGCCGGGCCCCTCCCAACCCCACCACTTCTGGCTGGAGTTCGACTACACGGTCCAGAGCTACGCCAACATTGCGGACGACTACGACCCCGACGGCATCACCGTCAATGAGATAAACGTCGCCGTCAGAAACGAATGGATCCTGGTGCTGCTGCCCTCCGACGCCACCATCGTGGGCGCGGCGGACGGCGGCCTTGCGGCTCAGCTGCGCTCCCGCGTGACGGAACGCGTCTGGGACGGGACCCGGTGGGTCGACCGCACCATGAACCACTCCCTGGTCAACGAGTCGGAGCACAAGGTGGACGGGCGGCAGCCGCGGGTTACGAGCCTTGAGATCCATGGGCAGCCGGCCAACCTGACGCGGTGCAACGACCCGGACCAGCCGCCGAGTCCGACGGTCCGCTACATCTGCAGTTTGACGCCGGGGGCGCTGGACGCGCCCAGCTACTTCGCGGGGGAGACCATAAACGCGCTGGTTACGTTCAGCGGGCCGGTGCGGGTGAGCTCGGCGAGCGTACCGCTGACGCTGGCGAACGGGACGGTTACGGCGAGCTCGTGGTCCTACTATCAGCCCACCAGCAACAACTACTCGAAGGTCCTGATTGGCTACACGGTGCAGCGCAGCGACCAGGACCCCAACGGCATCGGCATCTCCCGAAACGCGCTGTCGGGGGAGATCGGCAGCCGGGCGGTCGGCAACCCGGTCGTCCTCACCCACGCCGCGGTGCCCGAAAACAGCCGCCACGCCATACTCAAGAGAGGGCAGGCCCCGGCCTACACCCGGTATGCCACAGTGCAGAGCCAACCCAACGCTGCCGCAGGCTACGACGCGGACGAATATATCCGGGTGGGGGTCGTCTTCGACGAGCAGGTCAACGTTGCGGGCAGCCCGCGGCTGTCGCTCACAATCGGCGGCAACACCCGCACCGCAAGCTACGTCGGCAGCAACGGCACTATCCTGAGCTTCCGGTACCTGGTGCAGTCGAGCGACGTGGACACGGACGGGATTAGCCTTCCGGCCAACGCCATGTCTCTGAACGGCGCGAGGATTACGACGCGGCGCAACAACACGGCGGCCAACGTCGGCAACGGCGCGACGACGCCCTTCGCCGCCCACAAGGTGGACGGCGCGCAGAACCGCCCCCCCAACGTTACCGGGGCCGCCATCACGTCCACCCCGTTGGCCGGCGCCTACGGCGCGGGCGAGGCAATATACGTGGAGGTGTCGTTCCACAAGCGGATGGCCGTAACCGGCTCGCCGCAGCTGACCCTCACCCTGGACGGCGCGACGACGACCGCGGCGTACCACCGGACGGACGACCGCTCGATCACCTTCCGCTACCAGGTGCGGACGGGCGACAGTGACCCGAACGGCGTCTCCGTCGGCGCGGGCGCCCTGAACCTCAACGGCGGGACAATCCAAAGCCGCAGCGGGGTCAACGCCAACCTGGGGCTGGGCAGCCACGCGATAACCGACGCCGCAGGCCACCGGGTGGACGGTCACGTCATCACCGTGCCCACCTTCGCCCCCATTGCGGACAAGAACTGGTACGTCAACCGAGCGGTATCCCACACGCTGCCGGAGGCCGTGGGCGGGCGCGGCAGCCTCACCTACTCCCTGACGCCGGCGCTGCCCGCGGGGATGTCCTTCAACAACGTCAGCCGGGTCATATCGGGGACGGCGAGGGCGGTGGCGGCGCGGACCGTCTACACCCTGACCGCCCGGGACGCCCACGGCGTGCGGGGCAGCGTCAGCTTCGGCATCACCATAGGCCAAAGCGCGGTCCCAACCTTCGGCTCCCAAACGGTCGCCGACCAGACCTGGCTCAGGGCCGGGCCGATAACCGAGTTCACGCTGCCCACGGCCACCAGCGGCGACGGCGCGCTCACCTACACCATCATCCCGCCTTTCCAGCGCGGCGTAACCATCGCAACCACGACTCCCTACACCGTGAGCGGCGTTCCCACCGGCGCCAGGGCGCGGACCATGTACACCTGGACGGCCACCGACGCCGACGGCGAGACGGCATCGGTGACCTTCCACGTCACCACTGATCACGCCGGCGTCAACTTGCCCTTCTTCGGCACCAAGACGATTGCCGACCAGAGCTGGTTGCAGAACAAGCAGGTACTACCCACCCAGCCAGAGGACTGGCAAACACCCAATCCCGAGATATTTAGTGGGAACATCTGGTACGAAACCCGTATCTTCCTCCCCACTGTGGAAGGCCCAGGATTCGATAGTGGAGACCCGGACAGGTACTACGATAGCAAGGTCCAATACACGCTCTCCCCGGCCCTTCCCGCCGGCTTAACCCTCGCAACGACTACCCGCAACCAGCTGAGAATCCTACCCGAGATTGGCGCCGGTCAAATCAGCGGCACGCCCACCGAAGCCATGCCGCGGACCCTGTACACCTGGACGGCGGCCGCGCCAGACGCGGACAGCGCGGTCCTGTCCTTCTACATCACCGTAGCCCCGGACCTGATGCCCTACTTCAGCGGGCTGATAGAGAACAAGCGCTGGGTTCGCGGCAAGCAGATACCGGGGTTCACCCTGCCGGAGGCGAACAGCGGCGACGGGGCGCTGACCTACGCGCTGACGCCCGCCCTGCCCGCGGGCGTAACGCTGGACGCGGACACGCGCGCGGTGAGCGGCACGCCCACCGCCGCCGCGACGAGCACGCTGTATACCTGGACGGCGACGGACGCGGACGGGGACACGGGCAGCCTCACGTTCGACATCGCGGTCGGCGTGCCGCCCAGCTTCGGCAGCCAGACCATAGCGAACAAGGACTGGGCGCAGAACCTGCCGATATCGCCGTTCGACCTGCCGGCCGCGACCGGCGGCTACGGGACGCTGAGCTACACGCTGTCGCCCGCGCTGCCGGACGGCGTGACCGCCACGTCCACGTTCGCGGTGAGCGGGACGCCGACGCCCGCGATGTCCAGCACGCAGTACACCTGGACCGTTACCGACGAGTACGGGGACACGGCGTCGCTGCAGTTCTCCATCAGCGTGGACAGCGAGCCGAGCTTCGGCGACCAGACCATCCCCGAGCAGTTCTGGACGCAGAACGTGGACGTGACCCCGTTCACCCTGCCCAGCGCCACCGGCGGCAACGGGACGCTGACCTACATGATGGAACCGGGGCTGCCCCCCGGAATGGATATTAGCGACAGCCACCGGGTGACCGGAGCGTCGCCGTTCCACATAACCAAACGGCCGTTCGATTGGATGGTGACGGACGAGGACGGCGACAGGGCGAGAATCCGGTTCTTCGTGACCATATACGAGGACGTGGAGCCGACCTTCGGCTCGCAGACCATATCGGACAAGACGTGGACGCAGCGGCAGGCGATCACCGGGTTCACGCTGCCGGAGGCCACAAGCGGCAACGGCGACCTGACCTACAGCCTCAGCCCGGCGCTGCCCGCAGGCGTGGCAACCACAACGGCGTTCGCGGTGAGCGGCACGCCGACCGGGTATCAGGGCGCGACGACCTACACTTGGACGGCTACGGACGCGGACGGGGACGAGGCGGAGCTGACGTTCACGATAGCGATAGCGGAGGACCTGGCGCCGTCGTTCGGATCGCAGACCATATCGGACAAGACGTGGACGCAGCGCCAGGCGATAACCGGGTTCACGCTGCCTGCTGCGACCGGCGGGGACGGGACGCTGACGTACACGCTTAGCCCGGCGCTTCCCGCGGGCGTAGCGACCACTACGACGTTCGCGGTGAGCGGCACGCCGACCGGGTATCAGGCCGAGGCGATCTATACGTGGACGGCTACGGACGCAGACGGGGACGCGGCGGAGCTGGCGTTCACGATAACGATAGCCGAGGACCTGGCGCCGTCGTTCGGGTCGCAGACCATATCGGACAAGGCGTGGCGGCAGTACGACGGGATAGCCGGGTTCACGCTGCCGACCGCGACCGGCGGGGACGGCTCGCTGACGTACAGCATCAGCCCGGCGCTGCCGGCCGGGGTGACGAAGAACGCGAGCCACGAGGTGAGCGGTACGCCTAGCGTGAAGCTGGCGAGCACGGAGTACACGTGGACCGCGACGGACGCGGACGGGGACACCGCGAGCCTGACGTTCGACATCGCGATTGACGGGGTGCCGTCGTTCTCGACGACCATCTCGGACAAGTCATGGACGCAGCGCCAGGCGATAAGTTCGTTCACGCTGCCGACGGCGAGCGGCGGGGACGGGACGCTAACGTACGCGCTCAGCCCGGCGCTGCCCGCGGGGGTGACGAAGAACGCCAGCCACCAGGTGAGCGGCACGCCTAGCGTGAAGATGGCGAGCACGGAGTACACGTGGACCGCGACGGACGGGGACGGGGACACGGCGAGCCTGACGTTCGACATCGCGGTTGACGGGGTGCCTACGTTCGGCTCGACGACCATCTCGGACAAGTCATGGACGCAGCGGCAGGCGATAAGTTCGTTCACGCTTCCGACCGCGAGCGGCGGGGACGGTACGCTGACGTACGCGCTCAGCCCGGCGCTGCCCAACGGCGTAACCCTGAACCTCACGACGCGCGAGGTGAGCGGCACGCCGAGCGTGAAGCTGACGAGCACGGAGTACACGTGGACCGCGACGGACGGGGACGGGGATAAGGCGAGCCTGACGTTCGACGTCGAGGTTGACGGCATCCCGACGTTCGGCTCGACGACCATCTCGGACAAGTCGTGGACGCAGCGGCAGGGGATAGCCGCGTTCACGCTGCCGTCGGCGAACGGCGGGGACGGTACGCTGACCTACAGCATCAGCCCGGCATTGCCGGCGGGGGTGACGCGGGATGCCGCGACGCGCGTGGTGAGCGGCACGCCGACCGGGTACCAGGCCGAGGCGATCTATACGTGGAAGGCGACGGACGGGGACGGGGACACGGCGGAGCTGACGTTCACGATAACGATAGCGGAGGACCTGTTCCCGTCGTTCGGGGCGCAGACCATCGCCGACAAGGCGTGGAAGCAATATGACCAGATAACCGGATTCACGCTTCCGACTGCGAGCGGCGGGGACGCTCCGCTGACGTACAGGATCAGACCGGCGCTGCCCGCGGGCGTGACGAAGAACGCCAGCCACGAGGTCAGCGGTACGCCGAGCGTGAAGCTGGCCGCGACGACCTACACGTGGATTGCGCGGGACGCGGACGGAGATACGGCAAGACTGACCTTCACCATCGCGATTGACGGAGTGCCGGCCTTCCATACCATCCGCGTCCACGACCAGTCTTGGACGCAGCGCCAGGCGATAAGCGAGGTCGTTCTCCCCGGCGCTCACGGCGGCGACGGTGAGCTCACCTACACGCTCTCTCCGGCTCTTCCCAGCGGCGCAACCAGCACGCCTCCGAGACCCGCCTTGATGGGAATACTGCCCGAGGCCAAGAAAACCATCATCGGTACGCCAACCGTCTCCATGGCGCGGACGCAGTACACGTGGAAGGTGGAGGACAGCGACGGAGACACGGCGAGCCTGACGTTCTACATCACGGTTGACGGCATCCCGACGTTCGGCTCGACGACCATCGCCGACAAGTCGTGGCGGCAGTATGACCAGATAACGGGCTTCACGCTGCCCGCGGCAGACGGCGGGGACACTCCGCTGACGTACACGCTCAGCCCGGCGCTGCCCGCGGGGGTGACGAAGAACGCCAACCATGAGGTGAGCGGCACGCCGAGCGTGAAGCTGACGAGCACGGAGTACACGTGGACCGTACGGGACCCGGACGGGGACACGGCGAGCCTGACGTTCGACATCGCGATTGACGGCGTGCCGTCGTTCGGCTCGCAGACCATCTCGGACAAGTCTTGGACTCAGCGCCAGGCGATAAGTTCGTTCACGCTTCCGACTGCGAGCGGCGGGGACGGATCAGTGACGTACGCGCTCAGCCCGGCGCTGCCGGCGGGGGTGACGCGGGATGCCGCGACGCGTGTGGTGAGCGGCACGCCGAGCGGGAAGATGGCGAGCACGGAGTACACGTGGACCGCGACGGACGGGGACGGGGACACGGCGAGCCTGACGTTCGACGTGGCCGTTGACGGCATCCCGACCTTCGGCTCGCAGACCATCTCGGACAAGTCTTGGACGCAGAACAAGGCGATAAGTTCGTTCACGCTGCCGTCGGCGAGCGGCGGCGACGGGACGCTGAAGTACACGCTCAGCCCGGCGCTTCCCGCGGGCGTAGCCACGACAACGACGTTCGCGGCGAGCGGCACGCCGACGGGGTACCAGGCCGAGGCGATCTATACGTGGAAGGCGACGGACGGGGACGGGGACGAGGCGGAGCTGACCTTCACGATAACGATAGCGGAGGACCTCGCGCCGTCGTTCTCGACGACCATCGGGGACAAGTCATGGACACAGCGCCAGGCGATAAGTTCGTTCACGCTGCCCACGGCGAACGGCGGGGACGGCTCGTTGACGTACACGCTCAGCCCGGCGCTGCCCAGCGGCGTAACGAAGAACGCGAGCCACGAGGTGAGCGGCACGCCGAGCGGGAAGATGGCGAGCACGGAGTACACGTGGACGGCGGAGGACGCGGACGGGGATACGGCGAGCCTGACGTTCGACATAGCGGTTGACGGGGTGCCGACGTTCGGCTCGGCGACCATCTCAGACAAGTCTTGGACACAGCGCCAGGCGATAAGTTCGTTCACGCTTCCGACCGCGAGCGGCGGGGACGGCTCGCTGACCTACACGCTCAGCCCGGCGCTGCCGACCGGCGTAACGCGGGATTCCACGACGCGCGTGGTGAGCGGCACGCCGAGCGTGAAGCTGGCGAGCACGGAGTACACGTGGACCGCTACGGACGGGGACGGGGACAAGGCAAGCCTGACGTTCGACATCGCGGTTGACGGCATCCCGACGTTCGGCTCGCAGACCATATCGGACAAGTCTTGGACACAGCGCCAGGCGATAAGTTCGTTCACGCTTCCGACCGCGAACGGCGGGGACGGATCGTTGACCTACACGCTCAGCCCGTCGCTACCGGCGGGGGTGAGCAAGAACGCGAGCCACGAGGTGAGCGGCACGCCGAGCGTGAAGCTGACGAGCACGGAGTACACGTGGACGGCGGAGGACGCGGACGGGGACACGGCGAGCCTGACGTTCGACATCGCGGTTGACGGCGTACCGACATTCGGCTCGGCGACCATTTCAGACAAGTCATGGACGCAGCGCCAGGCGATAAGTTCGTTCACGCTGCCCACGGCGAGCGGCGGGGACGGCTCGTTGACCTACAGCCTCAGCCCGGCATTGCCGGCGGGGGTAACGCGGAACCTCACGACGCGCGTGGTGAGCGGCACGCCGAGCGTGAAGCTGACGAGCACGGAGTACACGTGGACCGCGGAGGACGGGGACGGGGACACGGCGAGCCTGACGTTCGACATCGCGGTTGACGGCATCCCGACGTTCGGGTCGCAGACCATTTCCGACAAGTCTTGGACACAGCGCCAGGCGGTAAGTTCGTTCACGCTTCCGACGGCGAGCGGCGGGGACGGATCGTTGACGTACACGCTCAGCCCGGCGTTGCCGGCGGGGGTAACGAAGAACGCGAGCCACGAGGTGAGCGGCACGCCTACGGGCCACCAGACAGCGACGACCTACACGTGGACGGCGACGGACGGGGACGGGGACAAGGCAAGCCTGACGTTCGACATCGCGGTTGACGGCATCCCGACCTTCGGGGCAACGACCATCTCCGACAAGTCCTGGACACAGCGCCAGGCGATAAGTTCGTTCACGCTACCGACCGCGAGCGGCGGTGACGGATCGTTGACGTACACGCTCAGCCCCGCGCTGCCCAGCGGCGTAACGAAGAACGCGAGCCACGAGGTGAGCGGTACGCCTAGCGTGAAGCTGACGAGCACGGAGTACACGTGGACCGCGGAGGACGCGGACGGAGATACGGCAAGCCTGACGTTCGACATCGCGGTTGACGGCATCCCGACCTTCGGCTCGGCGACCATTTCGGACAAGTCTTGGACTCAGCGCCAGGCGATCACGGGCTTCACGCTTCCGACGGCGAGCGGCGGGGACGGATCGTTGACCTACACGCTCAGCCCGGCGCTGCCCAACGGCGTAACTAAGAACGCGAGCCACGAGGTGAGCGGCACGCCGAGCGTGAAGATGGCGAGCACGGAGTACACGTGGACCGCTACGGACGGGGACGGGGACAAGGCAAGCCTGACGTTCGACATCGCGGTTGACGGCATCCCGTCGTTCGGCTCGGCGACCATCTCGGACAAGTCATGGACACAGCGCCAGGCGATCACGGGCTTCACGCTTCCGACTGCGAGCGGCGGTGACGGATCGTTGACGTACACGCTCAGCCCGGCGCTGCCCGCGGGGGTGAGCAAGAACGCGAGCCACGAGGTGAGCGGCACGCCGAGCGTGAAGATGACGAGCACGGAGTACACGTGGACCGCGGAGGACGGGGACGGAGACAAGGCAAGCCTGACGTTCGACATAGCGGTTGACGGGGTGCCGTCGTTCTCTACGACCATTTCCGACAGGACGTGGACGCAGCGCCAGGCGATAACCGCGTTCACGCTGCCTGCTGCGAGCGGCGGGGACGGGACGCTGACGTACACGCTCAGCCCGTCGCTGCCCGCGGGGGTGAGCAAGAACGCGAGCCACCGGGTGACAGGCACGCCTACGGAGTATCAGGCCGCGACTACCTACACTTGGAAGGCGACGGACGGGGACGGGGACGCGGCGCAGCTGACGTTCACGATAACGATAACGGCGGATAAAACGCCGACGTTCGGGTTGCAGACCATCGGGGACAAGTCGTGGACGCAGCGCCAGGCGATAAGTTCGTTCACGCTGCCTACTGCGACCGGCGGGGACGGATCGCTGACCTACACGCTCAGCCCGGCGCTGCCGGCGGGGGTAACGAAGAACGCGAGCCACCGGGTGAACGGTACGCCGACCGGCCATCAGACCGCGACGACCTACACGTGGAAGGCGGAGGACGACGACGGGGACACGGCGGAGCTGACCTTCACGATCACGATAGCCGAGGATCTGGCGCCTACGTTCTCTGCGACCATCGGGAACAAGACGTGGACGCAGCGTCAGGCGATAACCGCGTTCACGCTGCCGACTGCGAATGGCGGGGACGGGACGCTGACGTACAGCATCAGCCCCACACTGCCCGCGGGTGTGAGCAAGGATGACAACCACCGGGTGAGCGGCACGCCTACGGGGTATCAGTCCGCGACGACCTACACGTGGAAGGCGGAGGACGGGGACGGGGACGCGGCGGAGCTGACCTTCACGATCACGATAGCCGAGGATCTGGCGCCGACGTTCTCGCAGACCATTTCCGACAAGTCATGGACGCAGCGCCAGGCGATAACGGCGTTCACGCTGCCGACGGCGAGCGGCGGGGACGGGACGCTGACGTACAGCATCAGCCCGGCGCTGCCGGCGGGGGTGACGAAGAACGCGAGCCACGAGGTGAGCGGCACGCCGACGGGCCACCAGTCCGCGACGACCTACACGTGGAAGGCGGAGGACGACGACGGTGACGCGGCGGAGCTGACCTTCACGATCACGATAGCCGAGGATCTGGCGCCGTCGTTCTCGCAGACCATCTCGGACAAGACGTGGACGCAGCGCCAGGCGATAACGGCGTTCACGCTGCCGACTGCGAACGGCGGGGACGGGACGCTGACGTACAGCATCAGCCCGGCGCTGCCCGCGGGTGTGACGAAGAACGCGAGCCACGAGGTGAGCGGCACGCCTACGGGCCACCAGATCGCGACGACCTACACGTGGAAGGCGGAGGACGACGACGGGGACACGGCGGAGCTGACCTTCACGATCACGATAGCCGAGGACCTGGCGCCGACGTTCTCGCAGACCATTTCCGACAAGTCATGGACGCAGCGCCAGGCGATAACGGCGTTCACGCTGCCGACTGCGAGCGGCGGGGATGGGACGCTGACGTACAGCATCAGCCCCACACTGCCCGCGGGTGTGAGCAAGAACGCCAGCCACGAGGTGAGCGGCACGCCAACGGGCCACCAGACCGCGACGACCTACACGTGGAAGGCGGAGGACGACGACGGTGACACGGCGCAGCTGACCTTCACGATCACGATAGCCGAGGATCTGGCGCCGACGTTCTCGCAGACCATCGCCGACAAGTCGTGGACGCAGCGTCAGGCGATAAGTTCGTTCACGCTGCCGACGGCGAGCGGCGGGGACGGGACGCTGAGGTACAGCATCAGCCCGTCGCTGCCCGCGGGGGTGACGAAGAACGCGAGTCACGAGGTGAGCGGCACGCCTACGGGCCACCAGACCGCGACGACCTACACGTGGAAGGCGGAGGACGACGACGGAGACGCGGCGGAGCTGACCTTCACGATCACGATAGCCGAGGATCTGGCGCCGACGTTCTCTACGACCATTTCCGACAAGTCATGGACGCAGCGCCAGGCGATAAGTTCGTTCACACTGCCGACTGCGAACGGCGGGGACGCTCCGCTGACGTACAGCATCAGCCCGGCGCTGCCCGCGGGTGTGAGCAAGAACGCCAGCCACGAGGTGAGTGGCACGCCTACGGGCCACCAGACCGCGACTACCTACACGTGGAAGGCGGAGGACGGCGACGGGGACGCGGCGGAGCTGACCTTCACGATCACGATAGCCGAGGATCTGGCGCCGTCGTTCTCTGCGACCATAGGGAACAAGACGTGGACGCAGCGTCAGGCGATAAGTTCGTTCACGCTGCCGACGGCGAGCGGCGGGGACGGGACGCTGACGTACACGCTCAGCCCGGCGCTGCCCGCGGGTGTGAGCAAGGATGACAACCACCGGGTGAGTGGCACGCCGACGGGGTATCAGTCCGCGACGACCTACACGTGGAAGGCGGAGGACGACGACGGGGACGCGGCGGAGCTGACCTTCACGATCACCATAGCGACGGACCTGGCGCCGACGTTCTCGCAGACCATTTCCGACAAGTCATGGACGCAGCATCAGCCGATAACCGCGTTCACGCTGCCGACGGCGAGCGGCGGAGACGGGACGCTGACGTACAGCATCAGCCCCACACTGCCCGCGGGTGTGAGCAAGAACGCCAGCCACGAGGTGAGCGGCACGCCGACCGGCCACCAGACCGCGACGACCTACACGTGGAAGGCGGAGGACGGGGACGGGGACGCGGCGGAGCTGACCTTCGCGATCACGATAGCCGAGGATCTGGCGCCGACGTTCTCTACGACCATTTCCGACAAGTCATGGACGCAGCGCCAGGCGATAACGGCGTTCACGCTTCCACAGGCGAGCGGCGGTGACGGCTCGTTGACGTACAGCATCAGCCCGGCGCTGCCCGCGGGTGTGACGAAGGACGCGAGCCACCGGGTGAGCGGCACGCCTACGGGCCACCAGACCGCGACGACCTACACGTGGAAGGTGGAGGACGACGACGGGGACGCGGCGGAGCTGACCTTCACGATCACGATAGCCGAGGATCTGGCGCCGTCGTTCTCTACGACCATTTCCGACAAGTCATGGACGCAGCGCCAGGCGATAACGGCGTTCACGCTTCCGACCGCGAGCGGCGGGGACGGGACGCTGACGTACAGCATCAGCCCGTCGTTGCCCGCGGGTGTGAGCAAGAACGCCAGCCACGAGGTGAGCGGCACGCCGACCGGCCACCAGACCGCGACGACCTACACGTGGAAGGCGGAGGACGACGACGGGGACGCGGCGGAGCTGACGTTCACGATCACGATAGCCGAGGATCTGGCGCCGTCGTTCGGGTCGCAGACCATCGGGGACAAGTCGTGGACGCAGCGCCAGGCGATCACGGGCTTCACGCTGCCGACGGCGAGCGGCGGGGACGGGACGCTGACGTACAGCATCAGCCCGTCGTTGCCCGCGGGTGTGAGCAAGGATGACAACCACCGGGTGAGCGGCACGCCTACGGGGTATCAGTCCGCGACGACCTACACGTGGAAGGCGGAGGACGGGGACGGTGACGCGGCGGAGCTGACCTTCACGATCACGATAGCCGAGGATCTGGCGCCGACGTTCGGGGCGGCTACCATCGGGAACAAGACGTGGACGCAGCGCCAGGCGATAAGTTCGTTCACGCTGCCGACGGCGAGCGGCGGGGACGGGACGCTGACGTACAGCATCAGCCCCACACTGCCCGCGGGTGTGAGCAAGAACGCCAGCCACGAGGTGAGCGGCACGCCGACCGGCCACCAGACCGCGACGACCTACACGTGGAAGGCGGAGGACGGGGACGGGGACGCGGCGGAGCTGACCTTCACGATCACGATAGCCGAGGATCTGGCGCCGACGTTCTCTACGACCATTTCCGACAAGACGTGGACGCAGCGCCAGGCGATAACTTCGTTCACGCTTCCACAGGCGAGCGGCGGGGACGGCGAGTTGACGTACACGCTGAGCCCGGCGCTGCCGGCGGGGGTGACGCGCGCGACCACGACCCCCTACCGCGTGAGCGGTACGCCTAGCGTGAAGCTGGCAAGCACGGAGTACACGTGGACGGCTACGGACGTTGACGGTGACTCGGCAAGCCTGACGTTCGACATCGCGGTTGACGGCGTACCGACCTTTGGCTCGACGACCATCTCCGACAAGACGTGGACGCAGCGCCAGGCGATAACTTCGTTCACGCTGCCGACTGCAGACGGCGGGGACGGCGAGTTGACGTACACGCTGAGCCCCGCTCTGCCCGCTGGCGTAACCCGCTCCGCCACTTCCACGTTCGCGGTGAGCGGCACGCCGAGCGTGAAGCAGGCGAGCACGGAGTACACGTGGACGGCTACGGACGGTGACGGTGACACGGCAAGCCTGACGTTCGACATCGCGGTTGACGGGGTGCCGACGTTCGGCTCGCAGACCATATCCGACAAGACGTGGACGCAGAACAAGGCTATAGCGGCGTTCACGCTTCCGACGGCGAGCGGCGGGGACGGTTCGTTGACGTACACGCTGAGCCCGTCGCTGCCCGACGGCGTAGCCACCACTACCCCATACGCCGTGAGCGGCACGCCGACGGGGTATCAGGCGGCGGCCAGCTACACGTGGAAGGCTACGGACGGGGACGGGGATGCGGCTGAGCTGACCTTCACGATAACGATAGCGGAGGACCTGGAGCCGACGTTCGGGGCGGAGACGATAGCCGACCAGTCCTGGAGGCAGTACGACCCGATAACCGCGTTCACGCTGCCTAAGGCAACCGGCGGGGACGGCGAGTTGAGGTACACCCTCAGCCCGGCGCTGCCCACTGGCGTAGTCCGCGGCGCGACCACGACCCCCGCGGTCAGCGCGGTGAGCGGCACGCCGAGCGGGGCGCTGGCGGACGCCATCACGGAGTACACGTGGACTGTGGAGGACGCGGACGGTGACACGGCGAGCCTGACGTTCGACGTTGAGTTTGACGGCGTACCGAGCTTCGGCTCGCAGGTCATAGCCAACAGGTACTTGAGGAAGGGCGTTGAAATAACTCCCTTCGACCTGCCGGATGCGTTCGGCGGCGATGGGTCGCTGACGTACACCCTCAGCCCGGCGCTGCCCGACGACTTAGTCCTAGGCGCGACCTCGACTCCCCACCGCGTGAATGGTACGCCGGCCAACTACGGGTTGAAGCTCCGGTACACGTGGACGGCGACGGACGGGGACGGCGACACCGCGAGCCTCCAGTTCTACATAGACGTGGTCGCAGATACGCTTCCTGATCCTAGGGCTAAGCGCAAGACGCCGGATACGAATGAACCCCTGGACTTCCCGGGCACGATAGATGACAAGTCTTGGACGCAGCGTCAGGCGATAACCGCGTTCGATCTCCCGCTGGCAACCGGCGGGAGGGGCTCGGTGACCTACACGTTGAGCCCGGCGCTGCCAGCGGGCGTGAGGTTGGCAACCACCTCCGACGATAGGATCGAGATTAGCGGCACTCCCAGCGGGAAGATGTCCCGGACTCGATACACGTGGAGCGCATCCGACGTAGAGAACAGTATGGGGACCTTCTTCTACATCACAGTTGACGGCGTGCCGACCTTCGGTTCCGAGACCATCGCCGACAAGTCGTGGACGCAGCGTCAGGCGATAACCGCGTTCACCCTGCCCACGGCCACCGATGGCGACGGGACCCTGAGGTACAGCATCAGCCCGGCGCTGCCCGCGGGCGTAACGCTGAATCTCACGACGCGCCAAGTTAGCGGCACGCCAAGCGTGAAGCTGGCGAGCACGGAATACACGTGGACTGCGGAGGACGCGGACGGGGACACGGCAAGCCTGACGTTCGACATCGCGATCGACGGCGTTCCGTCATTCTCGACGACCATCGGGAACAAGACGTGGACGCAGAACAAGGCGATCACGGGATTCACGCTGCCGACGGCGAGCGGCGGGGACGGCTCGTTGACCTACACGCTTAGCCCGTCGTTACCCGCAGGCGTGACGAAGAACGCCAGCCACCGCGTGAGCGGCACGCCTACGGGTCACCAGACCGCGACTACCTACACGTGGAAGGCGGAGGACGCGGACGGGGATACGACACAGCTGACCTTCACCATCACGATAGCCGAGGACCTGGCGCCGACGTTCGGTTCGTCGACCATCTCGGACAAGTCATGGACGCAGCGTCAGGCGATAACCGCGTTCACGCTGCCTACCGCAACCGGCGGGGACGGCTCGTTGACGTACACGCTGAGCCCGGCGCTGCCGGCGGGCGTGAGCAAGAACGCGAGCCACCGCGTGAGCGGCACGCCAAGCGTGAAGCTGGCGAGCACGGAATACACGTGGACTGCGGAGGACGCGGACGGGGACACGGCGAGCCTGACGTTCGACATCGCGATTGACGGCGTGCCGTCATTCTCGACGACCATCGGGAATAAGACGTGGACGCAGCGTCAGGCGATAAGTTCGTTCACGCTGCCGACGGCGAGCGGCGGGGACGGCTCGCTGAGCTACACACTGAGCCCGTCGCTGCCCGCGGGCGTGACGAAGAACGCCAGCCACTTGGTGACAGGCACGCCGACGGGTCACCAGACCGCGACGACCTACACGTGGAAGGCGGAGGACGCGGACGGGGACGCGGTGGAGCTGACGTTCACGATCACGATAGCCGAGGACCTGGCGCCATCGTTCGGCTCGTCGACCATCTCGGACAAGTCATGGACGCAGCGTCAGGCGATAACGGCGTTCACGCTGCCGACCGCAACTGGTGGGGACGGCTCGTTGACGTACACGCTGAGCCCGGCGCTGCCCGCGGGCGTAACGAAGAACGCCAGCCACCGCGTGAGCGGCACGCCAAGCGTGAAGCTGGCGAGCACGGAATACACGTGGACTGCGGAGGACGCGGACGGGGACACGGCAAGCCTGACGTTCGACATAGCGGTTGACGGGATTCCGTCGTTCGGCTCGACGACCATATCGGACAAGACGTGGACGCAGAACCAGGCGATAACCGCGTTCACTCTGCCGACGGCGAGTGGCGGGGACACCCCGGTGACGTACACGCTCAGCCCTTCATTGCCCGCCGGCGTGTCCAAGAACGCCATCCACGAAGTGAGCGGTACGCCGACCGGCCACCAGACCGCGACGACCTACACGTGGAAGGCGGCGGACGGGGACGGGGACGCGGTGGAGCTGACGTTCACCATCACGATAGCCGAGGACCTGGCGCCGTCGTTCTTGGCGACCATCGCCAACAAGACGTGGACGCAGAACAAGGCTATACCCGCGTTCACGCTGCCGACGGCAACCGGCGGGGACACTCCGCTGACGTACAGCATCAGCCCGGCGCTGCCCGCGGGGGTGACCAAGAACGCGAGCCACCAGGTGAGCGGCACGCCGACGGGGCACCAGACCGCGACGACCTACACGTGGACGGCTACGGACGGGGACGGGGACGCGGCGCAGCTGACGTTCACGATAGCCATAGCCGAGGACCTAGAGCCGTCGTTTGGAGCTCAGACCATAGGCGACCAGTTCTGGACGCAGCGTCAGGCGATAAGTTCGTTCACGCTTCCTGCTGCGAGCGGCGGGGACGGGACGCTGACGTACACGCTGAGCCCTGCGCTGCCCGCCGGCGTGAGCAAGGATGACAACCACCAGGTGAGCGGCACGCCGACGGCTTACCAGACCGCGACGACCTACACGTGGAAGGCGACGGATGCCGACGGCGACGCGGCGGAGCTTACGTTCGACATCGAAGTGGCAGTTGTGGGGATCCCGCCGAAAACGCCGATACGCGGTACGATTCCCAGTTTCGGCGACAAGACCATCGCCGACAAGTCGTGGACGCAGCGCCAGGCGATAACCTCGTTCACGCTGCCGACCGCCACCGGCGGGGATGGGACGCTGACGTACACGCTGAGCCCGTCGTTGCCCATCGGCGTAGCCACCACTACCCAGTACGCCGTGAGCGGCACGCCATCCGTACAACAGATCTCGACCACCTACACTTGGACGGCGACGGACGTGGACGGAGACTCGGCGGAGCTGACCTTCACGATAGAGGTGATCGCATCTAATATCCTGGATCCGCCGCCACCGCCTCCCCCGGATCCTCCCGGCCCGCCGGAACCTCCTACCCCGGACGAGGACTTGCCTCTGTCCTTCTCCGCTACGATAGCGGACAAATCCTGGACGCAGCGTCAGGCTATAACGGCGTTCAGGCTTCCACAGGCGAGTGGCGGCAGTGGCAGCCTGACGTACACGCTGAGCCCAGCGCTGCCCGCGGGCGTGACGAAGAGCGCCTCCCGCGAGGTGAGCGGCACGCCAACCGTGGATTTGGCGACCACGGAGTACACGTGGACGGCGACGGACGAGGATGGGAACACGGCGAGTCTGACGTTCGACGTCGCGGTTGACGGGGTGCCGTCGTTCGGCTCGATGACCATCTCGAACAAGGCGTGGACGCAGAACGAGGCTATAACGGCGTTCACGCTGCCGGTGGCGGGCGGCGGAGACGGTTCGTTGACGTACACGCTGAGCCCTGCGCTGCCCGCGGGCGTATCCAAGAACGCCACCCAAGAGGTGAGCGGTACGCCGACGGGGTATCAGGCCGCGACGACCTACACGTGGACGGCTACGGACGCGGACGGGGATGCGGCGCAGCTGACCTTCACGATAACCATCGCCCGAGACCCGTCCCCTTCGTTCTCAACGACGATAGGCAACAAGAGGTGGACGCAGAACAAGGCTATAGCCGGGTTCACGCTTCCGACGGCGAGCGGCGGGGACGGCACGCTGACGTACACGCTGAGCCCTGCGCTGCCCGCGGGCGTATCGAGGAACACCGACCGCGAGGTGAGCGGCACGCCGACGGGGTATCAGGCCGCGACGACCTACACGTGGACGGCTACGGACGCGGACGGGGATGCGGCGCAGCTGACCTTCACGATAACCATCGCCCGAGATCCGTCCCCTTCGTTCTCGACGACGATAGGCAACAAGAGGTGGACGCAGGACAAGGCTATATCCGAGTTCACCCTGCCGATGGCGGGCGGCGGTGACGGCTCGTTGACGTACACGCTGAGCCCGGCGCTGCCCGCGGGCGTATCGAAGAGCGCCAGCCACCGCGTGAGCGGCACGCCGAGCGTGAAGAAGGCGAGCACGGAGTACACGTGGACGGCTACGGATGCGGACGGGGATACGGCGGAGCTGACCTTCACGATAACCATAGACGAGCGGACACCAGCCGACGACGAGAACCTGTCCCCTTCGTTCTGGACGACGATAGGCAACAAGACGTGGATGCAGGACAAGGCTATAACCGCGTTCACCCTGCCGATGGCGGGCGGCGGTGACGGCTCGTTGACGTACACGCTGAGCCCTGCGCTGCCGGCCGGTGTAACGAAGGACTCCAGCGACCGGGTGAGCGGCGTGCCGGAAGCGCCCAAGGAGCGAACCCTCTACAGGTGGACGGCGACGGACGCGGACGGCGATGCGGCGTCGATCAGCTTCTACATAACTGTGCTGAAACTCGGCGATGAGCCGACGCCGACACCTACGCCGGAGCCGCGTACGACCGCGCCGACGCCTACGCCGGAGCCGCGCGTGCGCGCGCTGACGCCTACGCCGGAGCCGCGCACACCCGGACTGACGCCGACACCTGAGCCGGGCACACCCGCGCCGCTGACACCGACACCGACACCTACGCCGGAGCCGGGCACACCCGGGCTGACGCCTACGCCGGAGAGCCTGCTTGCCGTTGGCGTGTCAGTTGAGGATGATGGCGCGAGGGATCCGGTCCGCGTGCCGACTCCCACGTCTGAGCCGACGCCGACCTCCACGCCGACATTGACGCCGACGCCGACCCGGACGCTGGCGCCCGCGCCGGTCCCTGCGCCGACCCAGGCGCCCCCTCCGGCCCCTACGCCGACCCAGGCGCCCCCTCCGACGCCTGAGCCGACTCCCGCGCTGGCCCCTACGCCGACCCTGCCGTCCGCGCTGGACAGAGGCGTTAGCCCGGTCTGGTGGATTCTGTTGGCGGCGCTGATCGCCGCCGCGGTGGCCGCCTTAGTCTTCAAGAACCGCGAGCGCCTCGGGATTGGAACGCTGCCAACGCCGTTTTAGAAGCGGGACAGCCTCCCCGAACTAACCTCCCGCCTTCAAGGGAATGAGAAGGGTTTCCCGCGCGGGTGGAGAAGTATGCGGGGGATTTGAATACACGCTGGGCCGCCAAGCGCATGCAAATTGGGAATTCTCGTGCCGGGGTTCAGTCTGGCGGCGTAGTTCTGCGTGGATGGCTACGGCCTGATGGTGCTGCGAGGATCTTGAACTGGAAGGCGAACGACCCTGCCTGTGGCGCATCCCAAATGCGAAGCCGTTGATCGCATCACGGCGGTTGCGTCATGGGCAAACATTTCTGGGCAGGCCGAGGATTTGGAGAAGCTGATGTCGCGAGTTGATAGCACCCTTGCCGGCCGATTGGCCAAGGTGATAGTCGGCGATTTCTACAATGATCGGCTCGACCTGTCCGGTCGAGGCATCGCGCCCGGTGCGGGCGGGGCTTGGCGGAGAATGCCGGAGGTCGAATGTGTGGAGAGCCCAACCCAATTGACACTCGTTGGACGGTAGCGCAGGCCGCGCCCCGCTGATGCAAGATTCGGCTCGGCTAAGAGGGGAGTGGCCAGGGTGGAGGATCGAGCATTCGCGGCAACCGGAAGAATCTTGGAGGTCAGTCCTTTGCCAGTGAAAATCGTCTCCTGGAACATTGCCGGCAAGGTAGATGCCTGGCATCGCCTGATGGAAATGGATGCGGACGTCGCGCTTCTCCAAGAGGCCGTGGAGCCGCCGAAAGACCTTGCTAAGTCGATCCAGGTCGATCCGGCGCCCTGGAGTACAGCCGGATGGACTAACTGGGCCCGCCGGACGGCGATCGCGAGGCTGTCGGAACGCGTAAATGTAGAATGGATCGAGGCGAAGCCGCTCGCTTGCGCAGCTTCCGGAGATTTCGGCGTGAGTCGTCCAGGCGCCCTCACAGCCGCGCGTGTGACGGCCCCCGGGGTTGATCCATACGTGGTCGTCTCGATGTACTCCCTATGGGAATCGCCTCACGCCGAGGAGCGCAGCAGTTGGATTTTCGCGGACGCTTCGGCCCACCGCCTCGTCTCCGACCTCTCTGTGTTCATCGGTAAGCAGAAAGGTCACCGCATCCTGGCCGCCGGAGACCTCAATATCCTCCATGGATATGGAGATGGGGGCAGCGCGTACTGGGCTTCACGTTTCGGCACCGTGTTCGCAAGAATGGAGGCGTTGGGGCTGCCATTCGTGGGGCCGCAGGCCCCGGATGGTCGGCAGGCAGACCCATGGCCGGATGAGCTGCCCCTTGGGAGCAAGGACGTACCCACGCACCACCCGAAGCCGTATCCGGCAACCCGCCAACTGGACTTCGTATTTGCTTCTGAGGGCATGGTCGACTCCGTCTACGTACGCGCCCTCAACGAGCCGGAACAGTGGGGGCCAAGCGACCACTGCCGTCTGTCGATTGAAGTTTCATAGCGCCGAGTCGGAGCGCCCTGTCAGGCGGCGCGACCCTGCTTATCCACGGTTGTAGGTGGATCGCGTCGACGAGGGCCTTACCGCCACAGCCCGACGCGTGAGCTATGTTGGGAATACGCACCAAATTCGCAATGCAGTACGCGTAGGCCACCATTCCAGGCGCCGCAATTGTGTTCTTCCTGCGCCCCTTGCCCGCACCCGGTACTCAACAATACGTCATAACGCAAAGGCATCCCGACGCGCCGGAAGTCGGCACCTTAGGTCTACCCGCCGAGGTTCATGCCCAACTCTTCCCCGTTGGGGGTAGAAGGGACTTATCGGACGCCTTCCAAATAGGATAAGGTGAGGCTTCTCAGCTGCCTGTCAGGTTGCTCAAGGTCTTGTACGGCAGAGCAGGAAGCCGCCGCGGATAGCTTCCGAAAGTCGCCGAAACCTTGTCCGCTTCTTACAAGTTGACGCGGGGAGTTTGAAAACCCTGCCTCCCCTCAAGCGCGTGTGTGGCATATGTCAAACCAAGTTCGAGTTCTACACTACCTCAACCAGTTCTTTGGAGGTGTTGGCAGCGAGGATAAGGCCAACATTCCGCCGGAATGCCATGAAGGCCCGGTAGGGCCTGGCAGACTCCTGCAAGCAACGCTGCGGTCCTCGTCCGCGGGATCGGTGGTCGCCACCGTCGTATGCGGGGACAACTACATTGTCGAAAACGAGCAGCAGGCTCTTGAAGAGGTCGGAGCCGCGCTGGACAGATACAAGCCCAACCTCGTGGTCGCCGGGCCTGCTTTCGACGCAGGCCGCTACGGCTTGGGGTGCGCGCTCGTGTGTATGGCGGCCAACGCCAGGGGCATACCTGCCATAACCGGTATGCACCCGGAGAACACCGGGGTGTTGACCCATCGCCTGCACCTTACCGCCGTTCCCACCGGCGCGGAGGCTTCCGGTATGCAAGCGGCCATGGAGCGCATGGTAAGACTTGGGCTGCGGCTAGCTGCCGGCGAGGAGCTCGGCCCTGCCATGGAGGAAGGCTACGTTCCCCGAGGCATTCGCCGGGCTGTGGATCACTCCCAAACCGGCGCGGAGCGAGCCTATAGCATGATGATGGCGCGGGTGAGCGGCGATGAGTACGTGTCAGAGGTGCAGGCGCCCGGCTACGAGACCGTTTCGCCGGCGCCTCCGATCAAAGACGTCTCGAAGGCAAACATCGCGCTGGTCACCAGCGGCGGACTGGTGCCCAAGGGAAACCCGGACAACCAGGTCGGAGGGAGGGCCAGAGACTTCTTCCGTTACTCCATAGACGGGCTCGACCGTCTCGGCACGGATGACTGGGAGTCTGTGCACATGGGTTTCAGCACTGTGCACCTCAACACTCGCGACCCCAGCTACGTCCTGCCTCTGCCCATTGTCCGGGAGATCGAACGGGAGGGCGTTATCGCGGGGGTCTATTCCCACTTTCTTTCGACCACCGGCAACGGCACACCGGTCACGACGGCTCGTCGAATGGGCTCGGAGATCGGCAGCGAGCTCAGGGCCGCGGGGATAGACGGCGTGTTGCTGGTGGCCACCTGAGGGAGTTGCAATCGTTGCGGCGCAACGATGGCGAAGGAAATAGAGAAAACGGGTATACCGGTTGCGGTGTTGACCGCGCTGCCGATCATCCCCCTTTCCGTGGGCGCGGCCAGAGTGGTAAGAGGGGTGCGCGTAGAACACGTTTGCGGAGATCCGCGTCTGACGCCGGAAGTGGACCGCAAGCTGGGGCGGCGCATTGTCGAAACCGCGCTGGAGGCCCTGCAGACCGAAGTGGATGGGCCAACGAGGTTCGTGCCGCCGGACGAACCGCTGATGGAGGAGCTCGGCCTTGGCGTATGAGCGCGCGACCTTTTCAGTAAGGGGAGTGGCCTTTGGCCGTCAGACGGAATTGCGCGACGGGGTTCTTCACGTGGACCGCGCGGAGCTTGAGTCGCTCGCGCTTGAAGACCCCGACGTAGTTTCCGCGCGCGTCCATCTGGCGTCGCCCGGGGATCCAGTTCGCATAGTCAACTGGCGAGACATAGTGGAGCCCGCGGTGAAGGCTGACGGACCGGGGACAGTGTACCCAGGCGTTTTTGGCAGGCCCGTCGAGCAGGTTGGCGAAGGCCGCACCAACCGATTGGGCGGCGTCGCCGTGGTGCAATGCGCTGACACCTCCGGCCTTCTATCTGAAGAGCAGACGTGGCCGCCGCTCCGTCCGCCCGGATCGTTCATCGACATGTCGGGACCCGGAGGCGCTACGCCATATGGAACTCTCCACAACGTATGTCTGGAGGTCGCGGCTGGAGGGGGTCTATCGGGTGAGGACTGGCACTCTGCGCTTGGAAGGGCCACGCTGAGGGTGGCGGACAGACTGGCCGAGGTAACTCTGACGGCGTCGCCCGATGACGTGGAGGAATTTGGAACCTCTCCTTCTTCTATGGGAAGGGATCAGGGCAAGCGATTGCCCAAGGTGGTTAGCATCTTCAACTTGGCCTCGGATGAGTGGTTCTGTGGCGCTCGTTCGGCGCTTGGGACTTCTATCTACGGTCAGACGCGGCTTTCGGCTCCTTGGGTACTCAGCGCGACCGAACTGTTCGATGGCGCGGTGTACCACTCCGGCCACTCCGGCAGTACCTGGGCGATGACGAACAACCCAGTGGTATTGAAGATGGCTCGTGAGCATGGCTCGACCTGTAGCTACGCGGGGGCCATCGTGCAGAGGACTAACTGGACGCTGCAGTCTGAGAAGGACCTGATGGCCGACCGTCTGGCACATCTGGCGAAGAGCTTGGGCGCTGAAGGCGCGGTACTCACGACGGATATACGCGGTCAACGCTTTGTGGAGACGGTGCTGGGAGTGCGAGCGTGCGAGCGTGCGGGTATTCCGACTGTGCTGCTTACACAGGAGGAGGACAATGAGGACGGAACGGCTCCACCCCTGTTGATCTCAGCCCCGGAGGTCGTGTCCGTGGTCAGCACGGGTACAGGCGGGCAGGAAGAGCCCTTCCCCGCGGTTGAACGAGTGATCGGGGACTTCAGCGGATCGGGTGACTGGGAAAAGGAACAGCCGCCGATTCACGGTCAATACGGTCAGGCTTACTACAACGATCTATATGGTTTCGGACGACAGGGGCGCATCGATCACTGAGAATCGCGTAAACTTGCGAACTGCATTTCAGAATCAGGAGGAAGATAAATGTCGTTAATCAAGAAAATAGGAGGGCTGCTGGTATTTGCCGCTCTGGTATCTCTCGTCGCGGCCTGCGGCGGCGGTGAAACTGTGGCTACTGCACAACCTCGTCAGCCGGACGCTCCCAAAGCCGCGGAGCAAGCGATGCCTGCTGCGACGGCGATGCCTGCGGCTACGGCTATGGCGGGCGCTCCTGCTATGCCTGCTGCGACGGCGATGCCTGCTGCGACGGCCCAACCAGGTACGTCTGGCATGATGATGGAACCTGAGGGCGGGGGAGGCACGCTGGTCGTAGGTTTGGCCAAGGTAGACCCCCCGATATTCCTTCCTTCACAGTCGGCGTTCTCCTCTGCGGTGTTCAATGCATCATCCGGAGTGTTCGAGAGCCTGGTCCGATACACCTACGTGGAGCCGCCGGATCTTGGGGAACAGAGTTCTCAGGGCATCGCTACGGACTGGGTGTACGACGTTCCAAGCGGTACCATCACGTACACGATTCGCGACGGCGTGATGTTCCACAAAGGCTATGGAGAGCTCACTGCCGAGGACGTGGCGTTCAGCTTCAACGACGCCATCTCGGACGAGAGCAACTTTGGACGCGCGGGTGAACTGAAGCGGTACATGGACCGGTGGGAGGTGGTGGACGAGAACACCGTCACGCTGTACCTGAAGGACGTCATAGACCCCAACTGGTGGCAGGCCCAGGCGCAGACCAACGGCAACCACGTTCCGCTTGTCAGCAAGAAGTTCTTCGACGACAACGGACAGGCCGCGTCAGTGACTTCGATGGTTGCGACCGGCCCGTTCGAGGTGCAGTCGTGGGTTGGCGGCGAAGAGCTTGTAGCCGATGCGGTCAAGGACCATTGGCGCAAGCGTCCGAACATAGACACGGTGCGCTACGTTGAGCTCCCTGAGGAGTCGATCCAGCGGGCCGCGTTCGAGACGGGCGACGTGCACATAATCCGGCCTTCGCTCAAGTTCCTGACGCCGACCCTGGAATCGGTTTCAGGCTCCTACACGGTTCAAACGGACCGCGGCACGGGTCAGTCGGCCATATTCAGCGGCAACTACTATGCCGAGGTTTGGCCTGACACAGGCGAGTCGATATTCCCTAGGGATGGTTTCAAGCCGGATGACGATCACCCATGGATCGGCGACCCTCGCGACCCTGCACAGTACGAGAAAGCGCGGCAGGTGCGTTGGGCGCTTTCCATGGCGATAGACCGGGATCTCGTGAACGACGTGGCTCTTGACGGGCGCGGCTTTCCCACGTACACGAACGCCGGCTTCCTGCCTGGCGACCCAGGTTGGAGTGACGACTGGCTCATCGCGTACGACCCCGACGGCGCGAGGTCTATGCTGGCCGAGGCGGGGTACCCGAACTGCTTCCCATTCACCTTCCAGATAGCGCCTGACCTGCCGTCGCTGATCACGCCGGACGTGGGCAACGTGGTGGCGCAGATGTGGACCGCGCTGGGATGCAACGTTGAGATATCCAACGTTGCCTACTCAGCCAACCGTCCCAGGCTGGTTGACCGTTCGATGGACAACCCTTGGCTGATGCAGTCGGAATCGTATGGTTTCCTGTACCAGTCGAAGTTCCACTCAATGGTGCCTTCTGCGGGTTTCAATTATGGGATCGAGTTGCCCAACGACGTGGCATCGCCGTGGTATGAGAACCGCGAGATCATCAGCCAAACGGCTCTCATAACGAACAATGCGCGGGTGCAGAATTGGCTTTCGCACAATCGCTTGGTGGCGCCGATAGTGCAGCGGGTGCTGTACTGGGCCGTGCGGCCTGAAGTGGCGGAATGGGCGCCTCACTTCGGCGGGTTCAACTCACCTGAGACCGTGGTGATTCGCTAGCGAACACACGCGAAGGAATTATCGCCGGTCGGCTGCTACAGGCCGCAGCCGACCGGCTTGGGGCCGCCTGCGCGGGCGTTCGGCGCGGGGTGAGCGGTTGGAAAGATTCGCTGCGGGCGCTTATCGGAACGCGTGAACGGCGTTGAACTGCGGCGCTCGTCCTGAGAGCCTTGGCAGTTCGAGGTAATTGAGGCCATTGCGGAACTTCGCAATTCGGCGGTTCATATACATGGCGGTCGTCGTGTTTGCTACGACCGCTCTCGTCTTTGTGTTGTCCCGTCTGACCGGAGACCCGCGGAACGTGCTTCTCGATGAGTACACGTCGCTGGAGCAGTATGAGGCTTGGGGCAAGAAGATGGGGCTGGATCGTCCCTTGGTGGTGCAGTATGGGATATGGGTAGCGAACGCGGCGCGAGGTGATTTTGGACAGTCTCTATCTCAAAGGACTAACTCGTTCGACGTAATCCGCCAACGCATTCCCGGCACCTTGCAGTTGACTGTGGGGGCGTTCATCTTCGCGTTCCTCGTGGGAGTGCCGTTGGGCGTGCTTTCTGCGGTCAGACGCGGCTCGATCCTGGACTATACCGGGCGGGTATTCGCTCTGTTCGGGCAGGCTTTGCCGCCGTTCTGGTTGGGGATCATGCTGATCCTGATCTTTGCGGTACAGTTCGAGTTGCTGCCGCCTTATGGTCGCGGCGGTATATCTCATTACATCTTGCCATCTGTGACTCTGGGCTGGCTTGCGGCCTCGGGTTTCCTGCGTCTCATGAGGTCCTCCATGCTCGAGGTTCTGGACTCTGAGTTCGTCAAGTTCGCCCGCGCCAAGGGAGTGAGTTCGGGTTGGATTCTGTGGAAGCATGCGCTCCGAAACGCGATGCTGGCGCCGTTGACTTACGCGGGTCTTCTTCTGGCTGGGCTGATCACGGGCACGGTGGTAACCGAGACGGTTTTCGCGTGGCCTGGCCTGGGGAGGCTGGCGGTACAGTCGGTGAAGGCGAATGATTTTCCGGTAATGACCGGAGTGGTGATGCTGTTTGCCGTGGTGTACGTGGGTATGAACTTCATCGTGGATATTGCGTATGCGTACCTGGACCCCCGCATCCGGTACCACTAGGGAATGGCAAGCTTGGCGGATTCCGTTTCTTTTGAGGATGCCTCTGGGCAGCAGAGCATAGCTACGCGATCTTGGCGGTTCATGCGGCGGTGGCCTGTGATACCGGCCGTTATCCTGGTGGTTCTGGTGGCGTGTGCGATATTCGCCCCTTTGCTGGCTCCGCACAACCATTTGTGGGGAGACCTGAGAGCTCCGAACGTCCCGCCGGCGTGGTTGGAAGGGGGGAGCGCGAAGTACCTGTTGGGTACCGACAACCTTGGGCGTGATTTGTTGAGCCGGATCATCTACGGCGCCCGCATATCGCTGCAGGTGGCCGCGATAGTGCTGGTATTCGGCGCGGTGGGGGGAACGGTTGTAGGCCTTGTTTCGGGCTATTTGGGAGGACAGGTGGACGAAGTGCTGATGCGGTTCGTCGATCTGTCGCTTGCGATTCCGTTCATTCTCGTTGCCCTGACTGTGCTGATCGTGCTTGGTCAGAGCCTTGAGGTAATCATCGCCTTGCTGATCTTGTTCAGTTGGGGAGGATTTGCGCGGCAGGTCCGCGCAGAAACCTTGTCCTTGCGTACCCTGGACTACATTTCACTTGCCAAGGTAGCTGGCGCCGGGACGACGTTGATACTGTACAAGCACATTCTGCCGGGCGTGGTCAATACGATCATCGTGGTCGCCACACTGCAGGTAGGCTCTCTCATACTTACGGAGTCGATCCTGAGTTTCCTGGGTGTCGGGGTGCAGGCGCCAACGCCGGCGTGGGGGCTGATGGTCTCTGATGGCAGAGACTACCTGGACACGGCATGGTGGATCGCTCTTTTCCCGGGTATGGCTATCTTCCTGACTGTGCTGGCGTTCAACTTCATTGGGGATTGGCTGCGCGACCGGTTCGATCCCCGGCTGAGGCAACTGAATGACTAAAGTCTTGCGTTCGGGTGTGTAGTATGCTTGCCTCTAGATTATTTGTCCGAGCCGGCCAACTCCCGCTTTCGGCCTGGCCGGGACGAGAGCGAACATGGTTCCTTGGTGCAGCGTTGTAACGGCAAATGGCGTTTTCCGCCGGTCACTTGCAATACATTCACGGCGCGCCCTGCTTATAATGTGCACATTGCGGCGAATGCGGGATAACGAGAGACATTTTGATTTCCAGTACTGACACACCTACAGATCAGCAGATCACTGTGGCATCGTCTGATGACCAGCCCTCCACCGGGTCGGTTGACACTGTTGAGGCGGCGGCTAGCGAGGCGGCTCCATCCGTAGAAATTACCCATCAGGAAACGGCATCTGCAGCCCCGGAAGTTGCTGCGGGCCAGTCTGTAGAAGAAGGAGCGGAGGCTGAAGGGCAGACCGTCGAGACGATGGCGAACCTGCTCGAGGAGTTCGTGCCCTCGAAAGCCCTTCGCCGCGGCGAGATCATCGACGGCAAGGTGATGAGCAAGGGGCCAGAGGGTCTGCTGGTCACCATCGGCTACAAGTCCGAGGGGTTTGTGCCGGGCAGAGAGATGAAAACCCTTCCGCCGGAGGCCGTAGAGAATTTGAGTCCCGGTGACGAGGTTATAGTCTACGTAATCAATCCGGAGGGTCAGGACGGCTCATCTATTTTGTCTGTAGACCGTGCGCGCGGTGAGCAGGGTTGGCGAATTCTGGAGAAGTCGATGGATGCCGGGGAGACGGTTACGGGCCGGCTCATCGGGTCGAATCGCGGCGGCGCGGTTGTCGAGTCGGAGGGTGTGCAGGGCTTCATTCCGTTATCCCAGTTGGTAGGGCCGGCTCGCGATCTGTATGTTTCGGGCGGCGAGCCGCCTAAGGAAGGGTTCATCGGGATGGAAGTTGAGTTCAAGATCATCGAACTCAACAGGCGCAGGAACCGTGCGATCTTCTCCGAACGCGCCGCGCTTCAGGCGTGGAAGCAGATCCAGAAGATGCGTCTGGTGCAGGAACTCTCCGAGGGTGAAATACGAAGAGGCCGTGTGGCAGGCATATCGAGTTTCGGAGCTTTCGTAGACCTGGGAGGAGCGGACGGCTTGGTGCACATATCCGAGCTGTCCTGGGAACAGGTGAACTCCCCCGAGGACGTGGTAAAGGTGGGTCAGGAGTTGGACGTGTTCGTCCTCAAGGTTGACAGGGAAAATCTGAAGATCGCCTTGAGCCTGCGGCGGCTGCAGCCGGAGCCCTGGGATGAGATCGAGGCGAAGTTCCACGTGGGCCAGGTGGTGAAGGGCAAGGTAACGAAGCTTGCCAACTTTGGGGCCTTCGCCCGCATAGGCGGCGGGATCGAGGGGCTCATACACATTTCGGAACTGAGCGCGCAGGTCATCAAGCACCCTCGGGACGTTGTTTCGGAGGGTGACGAGTTCGACTTGCGTATAATCAGGATCGAGCCCGAACGTCGCCGGCTGGGCCTGTCCTTGAAGCAGGCAGCGGCGCCGGATCCGATTTCTTTGGAGGTTTCGGATTCCCGTCGGGGTGGAAATGAGTTTGCAGACATTTTCAGGGATCAGGGTTAGTATCGAGTTATCGAACTGATGACAGAGGCGGCTACTATGGCCGGACATCCCGCAGGGGAGGTTGACTATGGCCAGCAGGTTCGAAAAATTCTCTGAAAGGGCGCGCAGAGTCCTGTCTTTGGCGCAGGAGGAAGCGCAGCGCTTCAACCACAACTACATCGGTACGGAGCACATCCTTCTGGGACTTGTGCGTGAGACCGAGGGGGTTGCGGCGAAGGTGCTGGCCGCCCTCAACGTCGAGTTGGTCAAGGTGCGCTCGGCAGTGGAGTTCATCATTGGCCGCGGGGAACGCCCAACGCCCGGAGAGATCGGGCTAACGCCTCGCGCCAAGAAGGTGATAGAGCTGGCAGTTGATGAAGCCAGACGGTTGAGCCACCACTACATCGGTACGGAGCACCTGCTGATCGGGCTGATGCGCGAGGGTGAAGGCGTAGCCGCGGGCGTCCTTGAAAACCTCGGCGTTTCGCTTGACAAGGTTAGACACGAGACGAACAGGATTCTGTCTCAAAGCGCGAGCCAGTCTAGTTCTCAAACGAAGCAGAGCAATCGCACTCCGGCACTGGATGAGCTGGGTTCCGACCTGACTGCGCTGGCGCGTGACGACGAACTCGATCCCGTGATCGGGCGGGACACCGAATTGGAGCGCGTGGTTCAAATCCTGAGTCGCCGGACGAAGAACAACCCGGTGCTGATCGGCGACCCCGGCGTTGGCAAGACTGCTATCGTCGAGAAGCTTGCGCAATTGGTTGTGGACGGCGACGTTCCGGAAACTCTTTCCGGCAAGCGCGTGGTGACCTTGGACATGGGCGCCTTGGTGGCCGGAACCAAGTACCGGGGGGAGTTCGAGGAACGCCTTAAGAAGGTGATCAACGAGCTCAAGTCGTCCGGGAATTGCGTGTTGTTCATCGACGAGATGCACACCATGGTGGGCGCAGGCGCTGCGGAAGGGGCTGTGGACGCTGCCAACATTCTGAAGCCTTCGCTTGCTCGCGGTGAACTGCAGGTGGTTGGCGCGACTACCGCAGACGACTACCGCAAATACGTTGAGCGCGATCCGGCGTTGGAACGACGCTTCCAGCCGGTGTACGTGGACCCGCCGGACGTTACGGATACCGTTGAAATTCTCCGAGGCGTGGTGGCCCGTTACGAAGAACACCACGGGTTGGCCATATCGAAGGAAGCGCTTGAAACGGCTGCCTCACTGGCTGAGCGCTACATCGCGGACCGGCAGATGCCGGACAAGGCGATAGACCTGATCGACGAGGCCGCCTCGCGTGTTCGTATCAGAAACAGCATGACGCCTCCGCCACTGAAAGAGGCCAATAAGATGCTGAAGGAGATCCAGCGAGAAAAAGACCAGGCCATCGCCGATCAGGAATACGAGGTTGCCGCTCAGCTGAGGGACAAGGAACTAAACCAGGTGACCGTGGTCGAGAGCCTTAGCAAAGAGTGGAAAGAAGCCAAGCCGGAACAGGCGACCCAGGTGACCTCTGAGGACATAGCAGAGGTGGTCAGTATGTGGACCCGCATACCGGTTACCCGCTTGGACATAGAGGAGAGCGAGCGGTTGTTGCACATGGAGGAAACTCTTCATGGCCAGGTCGTGGGTCAGGATGAGGCTATAAATATGATCGCTCGCGCAGTGCGGCGCGCTCGCGCGGGGATCAAGGACCCCAAGCGCCCCATCGGCGCGTTCCTGTTCCTGGGCCCAACCGGTGTTGGCAAGACCCACGTGGTGAAGAGGCTTGCCGAGTTCATGTTCGGATCCGAGGACAACATGCTCCGGCTGGACATGTCGGAATACATGGAGCGCCACTCGGTGTCCCGTCTGGTTGGAGCTCCGCCCGGGTACATTGGTTTCGACGAGGGCGGCCAGTTGACAGAGGCGGTCAGAAGGCACTCTTACACTGCCATCCTGCTGGACGAGATAGAGAAGGCGCACGAGGACGTGTTCAACGTGCTGTTGCAGATATTCGAGGACGGGCAACTGACCGACTCGAAGGGCAGGCGGGTAGACTTCAAGAACACGCTGATCATCATGACCTCGAACTTGGGATCTGACCTGATCAGGCGCGATAGCTTCCTCGGCTTTTCGGGCGCCGCCCAGGAAGAATCGACGACTCGCGACTACGAGCGCATGAGGGACAAGGTGCTGGAAGAGGTGAAACGCCATTTCCGGCCGGAGTTCCTGAACCGGATAGACTCCACCGTCGTGTTCCACGCATTGAACCGGGATCACATCCTGGAAATAGTGGACCTGATGCTTCAAGAACTCCAGGCGAAAGTTCTGGAGAAAGGCTTGGTGCTTCAAGTCACGGACGCTATGCGTGAGTGGATTGCGGACAACGGGTTTGACCCCAAATTCGGAGCGCGTCCACTGCGCAGATTGATACAGGACAAGCTTGAGGACCAACTGTCCGAAGACTTACTGCGGGACAAGTTCAGGCCCGGCGACGTGGTGGAAGTGGACGTAGACGATGCCGGACAGGTGTTGATCACTACGCCCAAGCCCCCGCGCCGGAAGAAGGAAGCTGCGACAAGCTAGGTTGTCGATAGACTGCCGGCGGCAGGTTCCACTGGCTCGCGCCGTACCCGCTGAAGGGTACGGCTATCTATCGCCAAGTCGGAAGTATCGTTGGCAGTCGGGTTCTACGCTTCCGGCGGTACTCTGGGCCCTATGTGGCGGAGATGGGGACTCGATATGGTCCAACAGGGGCATATAACTGACCCGGTCGCTTTGCGTCGCGCACGCGAAGGGGCGGGAGCCGGTGACAGGCTTCTACCCGGGCCGCTGACTGCGGAAGAGCCTGATCGACCTGCCGGAGTGGAGGACAGGGAAAAGGCTCTGGCTGATCTGCTGCGCCAAATGGGGTCTGTAGTGGTGGCGTACTCCGGGGGAGTGGACTCCGCTTATCTGGCGGACGTTGCGCAAGAGGCGTTGGGCGATCGTTCACTTGCCGTCACCGCGGCTTCTGCGAGCGTTGCGCCTGATGAGCTTGAAGCTGCGATATATCTTGCCAGTGAGCGAGGTTGGCGTCACAGAGTAATTTCGACGAGCGAACTCGACGAACCCGGATATGCCGAGAACGGCCCAAGGCGTTGCTTCTTCTGCAAGACGGAGCTTTACGTCCAACTCGGCTCGCTGGCGTCGGAGGCCGGTATCTCGGTTATTGTAAACGGCGCCAATACCGACGATCTTGGAGACTACCGTCCCGGGCTGACTGCGGCGGCCAATTACAGCGTACGCTCGCCGCTGGTTGAAGCCGGGTTGAACAAGAACGCGATACGGGTCCTCTCCCGAGCGCGCGGCCTGCCGACGTGGGACAAGCCGGCTCAGCCGTGTTTATCCTCTCGGATCCCCTATGGGACAAGGGTGACGGTCGAGGCTCTATCGAGAATAGGGCGCGCTGAGCGGGCGCTGAAGAGTCTGGGATTCAGGGAGTTGCGGGTGCGCCACTATGGGGAGTCTGCGCGTGTAGAGATCAGCCCCTCTGAGATGGCGGCGCTTGAGGAACAGGGAGTACCGGAGCGTGTGATCTCGGCTGTGCGGTCGGCTGGTTACGCCAGCGTGGAAATCGACCCGGAGGGGTTTCGTTCCGGGAAGCTCAACGCGGTCATAACCGGTCGCGCGGGTGCGCGTGACGCGGCGTTGGCTGCGAACTGATTCGGGCATACCCTGCGATGCCGGGCGGTGCTGCAACAGTCGCCTACCTCGACATGATCGGCGGGGCGAGCGGCGATATGCTGCTTGGCTCGATGGTGGACGCAGGTCTCCATCTTGACGCCCTGCGCAGCGAACTGGCGAAACTCCCCGATGGTGGCTACGAACTATCGGCTGAACGCGTAAAGCGAGGCGCACTGTATGCCACGCTTCTTCGCGTTTGCCTGAACGATGAGGGACGCCGCCCGCGCGGCTTCGGCGATTTCCTGGAATCAGTCAGTCGGTCGTCTCTTTCCGTTGGCGTCAAGTCCAGGTCCAAGGCGATCTTCGGTTCGTTGCTTCGCGCTGAGAGCGCGGCGCATGGCGGCGAACCTGGACACTTGCACGAGTTGGCGACTGTGGACACGCTGGTGGACGTGGTAGGGGCGGTGGTTGGTCTTGAGTTGCTCGGGGTAAAGAAATTTCATGCCTCGCCGTTTCCTGCTGGATGCGGCACGGCGAGAACGGAGCACGGCGCGATGGGCGGGGTGTCGCCCGCGGCTCTGGCGATTTACCGCGCATCCGGAGCTCCGGTCCGAACTGGGGGCGCAGGGATGCTTTTGGGCGAGGCGGTGACACCCACGGGAGCGGCTATCGTGGCGGAACTGGCCAGTTTCACTCCGCTGACTATGGACGTTGAACGATCGGGCTATGGCGCCGGTGAACGCGACCCGCAATCGCACGCCAACGTCGTGGGGCTGTGGTTGGGCAAGGAGCTGCAGATGCATCCTGCGGGCTTGGGCCCTGCAGCGGGTGGTCTTACGCTCCTGGAGACGAACATAGACGATATGCCCGGGGAGATGTTCGGCCACGTGCAGGACAAGCTCTTCCGGCTTGGCGCGTTGGACGTTTGGATGACGCCGGTTCAGATGAAGAAAAATCGGCCGGGCGTGATGCTGTCGGCTCTTGTGCGGGACGATGTTACGGACGCCGCAGCGCGGTTGATATTGGCTGAAACTTCGACTTTCGGTGTCAGGCGCAGGCTGGTCGAGAGGTATGAGGCGGACAGGGAGACCGTGGATCTCGACTCGTCCTTGGGACGGGTGCGAGTCAAAGTAAAGAAACTGGATGGAGAGTCGGTACACTTCGCGCCCGAGTACGAGGACTGTAGGCGGATAGCCTTATCTGGCGGCCTTGCATTGGGTGAGGTGATGGAGAGGGTGCGCGAGGAAGCCAGGAGTCGATGCCAAGCGGATGCATGAAAACGGCTTTTGGTACTTGACGACGACCCTATCGCTCTGGCAAAGGATCGGCATAGGAGAACCTCAGTCAAAGGCCCTGGAATGGAATCAAAGGTTGCGTTGACTGGCCTCCGTGCGCGTGTCTAACATCGAAGAAGAGGCCGCGGCGCGGGTCTTGCCCCGGTGGCGCAGCGGTAGCGCAGGCGATTTGTAATCGCCAGGTCGGTGGGTTCGAATCCCCCCCGGGGCTCCACCCCAGCTCTGTAATAGCCCCTTGTGACAAGTGCCCGGTATTGGGCGCTACCCACGTAGTTCACAGGGAAGGATCCATGCAATACGCGATTTTACGCAGTACGAAATTCGTTATTTGAACTGCGTTCCGGTTTCTTGGTATGTTAATATGAAGGCTTGGGCAGGGGTGGGTGAGCGGTTAAAACCAGCAGACTGTAAATCTGCCGCCTGAATGGCTACGCAGGTTCGAATCCTGCCCCCTGCACCAGAGAATGTCCATACTGATGAGACGGACCGAGGGCCCACATAGCTCAGTGGTAGAGCGCGTTCTTGGTAAGAACGAGGTCCCCAGTTCAAGTCTGGGTGTGGGCTCCACAACCGGAAAGTCAGGACCAGGTTACTGGTTGGCGTTACAATGAGAGTTACTGATCAAGGCAAGGATCCCCGAAGAATTGGGATCGGAGGCCCGGGAGAGAATGGCAAAGCAGGCTTTTGACCGCACCAAGCCCCATGTAAACGTGGGAACCATCGGTCACGTAGACCACGGGAAGACGACGCTGACGGCAGCGATTTCGAATGTTCTAGGCCATCTGAAGACGGCAGGACAAACGGTCGAAGTCAAGGGCTTCGATGAGATCGACAACGCTCCTGAAGAGCGTGAACGAGGCGTAACCATCGCCATCACACACGTGGAGTATGAGACGGAGAACCGCCACTACGCCCACGTGGATTGCCCGGGTCACGCGGACTACATCAAGAACATGATTACCGGCGCCGCACAGATGGACGGAGCGGTACTGGTTGTTAGCGCGCCCGACGGTCCGATGCCACAGACCAGAGAGCACATCCTTCTGGCGCGTCAGGTCAACGTGCCGCGCGTGGTCGTAGCTCTCAACAAAGTTGACATGATGGACGACGAGGAACTGCTGGAACTGGTGGAGCTGGAAATCCGGGAATTGCTCAGCGGCTACGGCTTCCCTGGCGACGATATTCCACTGGTGCGGGTAAGCGCTCTGGAGGCCATGGAAAACGCCTCTAACTTCGAGCACCCGGCCGTCAAGCAGATCCTGGAGTTGATGGAGGCAGTGGACGATTACATTCCCATACCTGAACGCCCCGTGGATCAACCCTTCCTGATGCCTGTTGAGGACGTGTTCGGTATCAAGGGCCGCGGCACCGTTGTGACGGGCCGTATCGAGCGCGGCCAGGTGACCGTGGGTGATGAGGTTGAGATCGTGGGTTTTGGCAAGACCGAGCGCACGGTTGTGACCGGTGTGGAGATGTTCAAGAAGACTCTGAGCGAAGGCCTGCCCGGAGACGCCGTCGGGGCGTTGCTGCGCGGCGTTGAACGCGGGGAGATAGCTCGAGGCGCCGTTTTGGCAAAACCGGGGTCTATAACCCCATTCACGAAGGCTAGGGCGCAGGTCTACGTGCTCACCAAGGAAGAGGGCGGACGGCATACGCCGTTCTTCAGCGGATATAAGCCGCAGTTCTACATCCGCACTACCGACGTGACGGGCGAGATCAAGCTTTCCGAGGGCATCGAGATGGTGATGCCTGGCGACAACACTGAGATGGACATCGAACTGATGTATCCGGTGGCTTTGGAAAGGAACTTGCGGTTTGCGATCCGCGAGGGCGGCCGAACCGTGGGATCAGGCGTGATCATCGAAGTAGCGGCGTAGTATCGAGCGCGGGGACGGGCCATTAGCCGGCCTCCCTTTCCGGAACGACGGCGAGGACCATGGCAAGGAAGACAGGCGCCAGAATACTGGTTACGCTCCAATGTACGGAGTGCCGCTCTCGCAATTACCATACCGAGAAGAACAGGCGAAACGATCCTGACCGCCTTGAATTCAGGAAATACTGCCGCCGGTGCAGGTCGAGGTATCTGCACCGGGAGATCAGGTAGGTCTTAAGGCCATGCGCAACACAGGCCGCACTGCGCCCCGCGTGCAGAACGTCGGTACCAGGTCCCGCGGAGGAACCATAGGCGGTTTCTTCGGTGACATCATTTCCGAACTCCGGCGCGTGCATTGGCCCACGCGACAAGAGACGCTGAGGCTGACCCAGTTGGTGATAGTGGTGTCCGCTGTGATCGGCGTCATTCTCAGTTCCGTGGACTGGGTGTTCAACCGCATGCTTCAGTTGTTTGCCGGAACCTGACCCATGACTACGCAGAACGCGGCCAATAGTGAGGGCGTGGGCGCGCAGGATCCTGGGCGCTGGTATATCGTGCACACCTATTCCGGCCAGGAAGACCGGGTCAGGAAGAACCTCGAACAGCGAATCGAGACCATGGACCTGAGGGACAAGATCTACCGGGTAGTCGTCCCTACCGAGGAAGAGGTAGAGATTCGCGATGGTCAACGCCGGACAGTGCAGAAGAAGATGTACGCGGGGTACCTGATCGTAAACATGGAGATGGACGATCAGAGTTGGTACGCAGTGCGAAACACTCCCGGGGTGACCGGCTTCATCTCCGCTGAGGACGAGCTTGAGAAACGCCCCAAGCCGGTGCCTCTGGAGGACGTAGAGGTTGATCGCATCATGCGGAGGATGGAATCGGACGCGCCGCGTGTGCGTATCGGATTCGACACGGGGGACGCGGTGCGTATCAAGGACGGGCCGTTTGCTGACTTCATGGGCACGGTGAACGCTGTGAACGAGGAGCGCGGGAAGATGCAGGTGCTGGTCTCCTTCTTTGGACGTGAAACGCCTGTGGAACTCGACTTCCTACAGGTAGAAAAGACTTAGCCCCGTCGAAAATTCAATCATGTGCGGTGAACTTGACGCGCCCCAACTTTGCGGGACGCATCCGGCCCGTAAAGGCAATCTTTCATAAAGGCTCAGGGCAGAGACAGTTGGCCAAGAAAGTAAGGACAACGTTGAAGCTGCAGCTTCCCGCGGGAAGCGCTAGCCCGGCGCCGCCTGTAGGACCGGCGTTGGGCCAGCACGGCGTCAACATCATGCAGTTCGTCAAGGAGTACAACGAGAGGACGTCTCGTCAAGCCGGCAACATCATTCCTGTGGAATTGACGGTATACGCAGACCGCTCCTTCACGTTCGAGACCAAGAGCCCGCCAGCGTCCGACCTGCTGCGAAAGGCGGCGGGTCTTGAGAGGGCGTCTGCGACTCCCGGACTACAGATAGCGGGATCGGTTACTCGCAACCAGGTGCGCGATATTGCGCGTGCCAAGTTGGAGGACCTTAACGCAACAGACGTCGAGGCTGCCATGAAAATCATCGAGGGCACCGCTCGCAGCATGGGGGTGACGGTCACGGGTTGAGGACGGCAGCCGGAGGGCGCAGCCATGGGAGATCGAAAGTATGAAGAGAAGCCGGAAGTATCTCGAGGCCAGGAGCAAGATCGACAATACGCGGCCCACACCGGCAGATGAGGCCGTGAGGCTGGCCAGAGAGATTTGTTTCGCAGGTTTCGACGAAGCGGTCGAGGTACACATCTCGACCAGCGCAGACCCCCGTCACGCCGACCAGCAGATGCGAGAGGTCGCCGAACTGCCGCACGGTACCGGTAAGCGTGTAAGGGTTCTTGCTTTCGCCCAGGGCGACGCTGCCCGTGTAGCGGAAGGGGCGGGCGCCGACTACATAGCGGACGAGGAAATCGTCAAGCGCATCGAGGGCGGCTGGAGCGACTTCGAAGTGTCGATAGCCACTCCCGACCAGATGGGTAAGATCGGGCGGCTTGGGCGCTACTTGGGGCGCAAGGGCCTGATGCCAAACCCGCGCACAGGCACCGTGGTGCAGCCGCAGGACATCCCGAGGGCGATCGAGTCCGCGAAGAAGGGCAGAGTGGAAGTGCGGCTGGACCGAACCGCCAATATCCACGCCAGGATCGGCCGAGTCTCATTTTCCGACGAGCAGCTTGTGGAGAATCTGACGAGCGTTTACAGAACGGTATCGAGAGGTAAACCCAGGGGTGTCAAAGGCCAGTTCGTCAAGACGGTGACTGTGACCACCACCATGGGGCCAGGCATAAGATTGGACTTGGGGAGTCTGGAAACCCTGGCCAATCAGGACTAGAATCAAACCACAATCGAATCAGATTGGCTGGAGACAGTGGGTCCGGGGCAGTAAGTTCCGGTTAATGCCATAGGCGCCCGCCGAGGTCAGAACAAGGGCGGTATCTACGCGCGTTCGACCCCGGCTCCTGTGGCCCGGGGTTTTTTGTTGGATTGCGGTCTCCGCAGGTACGGAAGGACAAATGCCGAACGAGAAGAGCATACGTACGGTCGAGGAGCTCAAAGAGCTGTTCGAAAGTTCTGAACTGGTAGTCGCTGCAGAATACAGCGGTCTCAACGTGGTTCAGATGAATGGCCTACGTGCCGCCATCAAGCGGGAAAAGGGTGGCTTTCGGGTTGCCAAGAATACCCTCGCGCGTATCGCGGCGGAAAAAGCTGGCCGCCCACACCTCACGGCGATAATAGACGGGCCCATAGGATTTCTGACCGCTCAGGGAGACCCTGCGGTTGCGGCCAAGAGTCTGGTCTCTTACGCGGAGGAAAACCGCCTTGACGTGAGGGTGGTGGGCGGAGTTCTGGGCGACGATGCGCTCAACGCGGAGCGAGTGGAAGAGTTGGCGAGATTGCCGTCCAGGGACGAACTCTTGGGTATTTTATTCGCGCAGATGAACGCCCCTATTACTGGGCTGGCGACGGTACTTTCCGGGACGATTCGCGGATTGGCAACCGTGCTTCAACGCCGTGCAGAACAACTTGGCGAGACTCAAACGGCAGGAATTGAGTAGTGGACCTCTGAGCCGGAAGTTGAGAACACCGGCGCAAGTGTCTTGGGAGAAACAACGATGACGACCAAAGAAGATATCCTGGAAGCGATCAAGGGGATGTCAGTCCTCGAACTTTCTGACTTAGTGAAACAGCTCGAGGAAGAGTTCGGGGTCAGCGCGGCGCCCGTTGCTGCTGTGGCGCCCGGCGGAAATGGCGCGGCCGCCCCGGTGGAGGAGGAGAAGACGGAGTTCGACGTGGTGCTGAAGGACTTCGGCTCCAACAAGATCACGGTGATCAAGGCAGTACGAGAACTCACCCCGCTCGGACTGAAGGAAGCCAAGGATCTGGTCGAATCCGCTCCTGCCACCATCAAGGAAGCGGTGCCGAAGGAAGAGGCTGAGGAAGCTAAGGCCAAGCTGGAATCTGCAGGCGGCGTGGTCAGCGTCGATTAGTCTGACCGCCGGGTAGCCGGACTGACAGGCTCCGGAGAGTCTGTCCCGCAGCTATCTAACGGCGTTTGCACGGGCGGCAGAAAGCCGCTCGTGCACGGCTGTACTGCCGGTGCAGCGGGACAAGGAGCCGTGCGCTCGCGCCGGACACCGAGGCGACGTACTTCCTCCACCTGATTCCGGCCGACGTGGATGCTCTCCCCGACCATCGTAATCGGCACGGATTCGACAACCTGGACTTTGTTTTCGAGGGTCGCGGCGGGATATTCGACGGGAGATGTATGGTGCAGGTGGCTTTACCGGAATACGCCATCGCTGCGATTCGGACGGGCAGTACGTACCGGTGGATGGCGGCTTCGAGCACCTCTGGGAGGGGGAGTTCCGGCTGGATGAGTAGTGGCGGGAACGGGCGGCGGTGGAGCGGGCGCGTGGGGAGGGTAAATACGCTTTGATGAGTAGCGGGGGCGGCATGAGGGGCTTTGCGCTGAACAGTCTCTGGCGCGCCTTGGCCGCGCTACTAGAACAATTGTGCGGGGGGGGGGGGGAAGGCTGCCCGAAGATGTTCACCGCGCAGCGTTCCGTCGGCATGTGTTCTGCTTCGTATTGTGGCCTATCGCGCTCGCCCTATTTGGAGTTCTCGCGGCCGCCTGCTCTGATGACCCGCCTGTGACGACCCCGCCTGTGCCGGCATCCACTTCCAAAGAGGGACCGGCTCTCACCACCCATCTGTACGCGCTTGAGAGCGAGTCCGTCAGACTCGAAAGTTTCACCAGGGGCGGTGGAGCCATTGAAAACATGGGTGACGACCTGCTCGTCGTTACGCCGAAGGGAAGGTTTGCCCTGGTCTTCCATGACGGGATCCTGGAATATCTCGATGGCAACGTTCCGCTGAATGAAACGTCTCTTGAGGAGCATGAGGATTACGACAATCCCGCTTTCGATCCAATGGCCTTTCGAGTTGCCGATATTCTGTTAAAGGAAATGGGGGAAGGGCGTTACGAATTGTTCGCAACACACCATTACTTTACTGGAACGTGCATACGGTTCAGGTTGTCGTCCACGACAATTCTACGAGATGAAGAGGGCGTCACGGTCCTGCCGGACTGGAGGACGATATTCGACGCGGAACCCTGCCTGCGCCTTCCCTGGTTCGACGGGCCCGAGGGAGGCGGGAAAATGCTGATGGACGGCGCGGACCACCTGTTGACGATAATCGGGGACCATGGGGTAGACGGATGGCGGGCGCGACCGACGTTCGATCCTGCCGTCCACTTGGGCAAACTCCTTCGTATTGACATCGAAACAGGAGAGGCGGAGGTGCTGGCCATCGGTTTTCGCAACTCACAAGGTCTGGTGAGGGATTCGGACGGCAATCTTTGGGCGCCGGACCACGGGCCACAAGGGGGCGACGAGTTGAACCTTCTGGAGCCGGGCGGCAACTATGGCTGGCCCCAAGTCTCCTACGGAATTAAATATGGCGGTGAAGTTCCCCCGACCATGGAGGAAGAGGAGGTGGGCCGGCACGATGGTTTCCTGCGGCCTGCCCTCGCCTGGGTCCCGGCGCCAGCCGTTTCCGCCATTGCCGTCAACGACGAGCGGCATTTCCCCCTGTGGAAAGACGACCTGCTGGTTGCTTCGCTGAAAGATCAATCCTTCTTCCGAGTCCGCCGTCATGGGACGGACGTGCAGTATTTCGAGCGGATAGAAGTCGGCTACCGTATTCGGGATCTAACGTTCATGCCGGACGGACGCATCGCCCTGTTGTCGGATGGAGGGTGGGTTCATTTCCTGAGCCGTTCCCCAAGGTACTGCGATGAGGAATCTCGGAATCGCCGCGACGTCTACTCGGTCAACTGCGAGTCTGCCGCGGCATTGCCGTGGCTGGACTTACCGGGTGCGGGGGACTCGGGTACAGATACGGAGGCCGGCGCTCAGCTATTCGGTGTGCAGTGCAGCGCCTGCCATGACCTGAACGCGGAGCGGCACGGCGTCGGTCCGCACCTCGTTGGCGTAATCGGGCGGCGAGCGGGCGAGGTAGGCGGATACCGATTTTCGGCTGCGTTCGATTCGTTGGACGTCGTCTGGACGCGTGACAGCATCACGCAGTTTCTCACTGACCCGGAGCAGTTTGCTCCAGGCACGTCGATGTCCTCACCTGGCATTGGCGAAGTGGAAGCCCGCGCTATAGCCGACTATCTCGATAGTCTCAATCATCTGTCCCGGTTGGTCAGAGACAGCCAGCCGGCAATCCGCTCCGACTGGGACGTGTATCTCATCGAAAATACGCTGGTGTACGTCAAGGAGCCGTGCGCCCGCGCCGACACCGAGGCGACTTTCTTCCTCCACCTGTACCCGGTTGACGTGAAGGACCTCCCCGACCGTCGCAAGAAGCACGGCTTCGACAACCTGGACTTCGATTTCTACTGGTTCGGCGGAGTATTCGACGGGGGATGTACGGCGACGGTGTCTCTCCCTGAGTATGATATTGCCCGCATCGGGACGGGCCAGTACGTCCCCGTGGACGGCGGTTACAACCACTTCTGGGAGGGGGAGATACGGCTGGATGAGTAGTCGCGGGGGCGGCATGAGGGGCTTTGCGCTGAACAGTCTCTTGCGCGCCTTGGGCGCGCTACCAGAACAATTGTGCGGGAAGGGGGGTATCCTTCCTCCCAGCTGCGCAACGCCTGACTCTCGCGGCGTTCGTCTGTCTGCTCGCGGCGGCGGCCGCCTGCTCTGATGATCCTCCTGTGCCGGTCTCGCCTATGCCGGTCTCGCCTGTGCCGGTCTCGCCTATGCCGGTCTCGCCTATGCCGGTCTCGCCTATGACTGTCTCGCCCATGCCGGTCTCGCCTATGCCGGTCTCGCCTATGCCGGTCTCGCCTATGCCGGTCTCGCCTATGCCGGTCTCGCCTATGCCGGTCTCGCCTATGCCGACATCTACTCCCAAAGAGGGACCGGCTCTCACCACTCATCTGTACGCGCTTGAGAGCGAGCCTGTCAGACTCGAAAGTTTCACCAGGCGCGGGGGAGCCATTGAAAACATGGGTGACGACCTGCTCGTCGTTACGCCGGAGGGAAGGTTTGCCTTGGTCTTTCAGGACGGGACCGTGAAATATCTCGATGGCAACGTTCCGATGAATGAAGCGTCTCTTGAGGAGCATGAGGATTACGATAACCCAACTTTCAGGCCCGATATCTTTCGAGTTGCCGACATCCTGTTGAAGGAACTGGAGGAAGGACGTTTCGAGTTATTCGCAACGCACCATTACTTTACCGGAACGTGCATCCGGTTCAGGTTGTCGTCCACTACGATTCTACGGGACGAAGAGAGCGTCAAGATCCTGCCCGATTGGAGGACGATATTCGACGTGGAACCCTGCCTGCCCCTTACCTGGTTCGCAGGGCACCAGGGAGGCGGGAAGATGTTGACGGACGGCGCGGACCACCTGCTGACGATAATCGGGGACCATAGGATAGACCCGACGTCCGATCCTGACGTCCACTTGGGCAAACTCCTTCGTATTGACATCGAAACAGGAGAGGCGGAGGCGCTGGCCGTCGGTTTTCGCAACTCGCAAGGGCTGGCGCGGGATGCCGACGGCAACCTCTGGGCGACGGACCACGGGCCGCAAGGCGGCGACGAGTTGAACCTGCTGGAGCGGGGAGGCGACTATGGCTGGCCCTTGGTCTCCTACGGCGTTAAATATGGCGGTGAGGTTCCCTCGAACATCGAGGATGAGGAGGTGGGCCGGCATGATGGCTTCCTGCGGCCTGCATTCGCCTGGGTCCCGGCGCCAGCCGTTTCCGCCATTGCCGTCAACGACGAGAAGCAGTTTCCCCTGTGGAAAGACGATCTGCTGATTGCTTCGCTGAAAGATCAATCCCTCTTCCGAGTCCGCCGTCACGGGACGGACGTGCAGTACGTCGAGCGGATCGAAGTCGGCTACCGTATCCGAGACCTGACGTTCATGCCAGACGGACGCATGGCCCTGTTGAGCGATGGATCACAGGTTACGTTCCTGAGCCGTTCCCCAAGGTACTGCGATGAGGAATCTCGGAATCGCCGCGACGTCTACTCGATCAACTGCGAGTCCGCCCCCGCATTGCCGCCGCCGGCCTCACCGGATACGGAATACACGGGGCCGGCCGTTCCGTCCGGTAGCGGAAACCCGGACCCGGACACGGCGGCAGGCGATCAGCTATTCGGTGTGCAATGCAGCGCCTGCCACGACCTGAACGCCGAGCGGCACGGCCCCGGTCCGCACTTGGTCGGCGTCATCGGGCGGCGAGCGGGCGAGGTCGAAGGTTACCGATTTTCGGCTGCGTTCGATTCGTTGGACGTCGTCTGGACGCTGAACAGCATCACGCGGTTTCTCACTGACCCGGAGAGGTTTGCCCCAGGCACATCCATGTCGTCACCCGGCATTGGCGAAGCGGAAGCCCGCGCCATAGCCGACTATCTCAACAGTCTCAATCATCTGTCCCGGTTAGTCAGAGACAGCCAGCCGGCAATCCGCTCTGACTTCGACGTTTATCTAAGCGAAAATGCGCTGGCGTACGTCAGGGAGCCGTGCGCCCGCGCCGACGTGGAGGCGACGTTCTTCCTCCACTTGTACCCCTTTGACGTGAACGACCTTCCCGACGATCGCAAGCGGCACGGCTTCGACAACCTGGACTTCCGCTTCGACCAGCGCGGCATGATATTCGACGGGATATGCATGGCGACGGTGGCTCTCCCTGAGTATGACATTGCCCGCATCGGGACCGGCCAGTACGTCCCCGTGGACGGCGGCTACCACCACTTCTGGGAGGAGGAGATAGGGCTTGAGCGGTAGCGGGGGCGGCATGAGAGGCTTCGCGCTTCTCCAGTTGCGAACTCCAGCGGGTGCAGTCGGGTGATGCCGTAGAGGTGGTCTCCCCATCCTCGAACGTAGCCGGCGTGATGTTCCGGCGAGTGAAGAGATTTCGCCGTATCTTCTCTCGATTCGAGAAGCTTGATGCGCTCTTCACAGGATTCATCCTATTCGCGCTCATCTTCGATACGTTAGTGTGAACAGGCCCTGGTCTGACCGCCTGGTAGCCGGACTGACAGGCCCCGGGGAGTCTGTCCCGCAGCTATCGAGCGGCGTTTGCACGTGCGGCAGAAAGCCGCCCGTGCACGACTGTACTGCCAGTGCGCGCCTCGGCGCTTTGGGAAGATGATGCCCGCGGCCCGAGGTCACCGGTTTTGTCAGGAACTTCGCGCGACTTGAGTGCGGGCAACCGGCGGGTAAGCGGGGTGAGCGCCCGCCGGGATGGACGCGTGGTCAGCCGTTTAGGGCCATACAGCCCTGCTTGTGCGCAATCCAGCGTAGATCAGGGCCAGGCCGAATCCGTTGTTCAGCGCCAGATTGAGCGCTAGCGCACCCCACCTTCCAGCTTTGACCAACTGAGAGTTGTCGAAGGCAAAAGTGGAGAAGGTTGTGAACGCGCCCATGAAGCCCACTAGTATCGCAATCCTCGCCGTGTCACTCAGGAAAGTTCGCCCATCCGTGGCCTGCCAGATCGTGCCGAACAGGTAGCATCCTGCCATGTTTGCGGTGAATATGGCCCAGGGGAATGTGCCTGTGGCGTTGAAGCGCTCGAAGAGGCTGACGATTCCGTAGCGGGCGGCGGTTCCCAAGCCGCCTGCTACCGCGATCCAGATGATTTTTTCCATTGTTGGACGGTTGGGCTGGCAGATTGCCGCTTTGGGGCAGAGAAGCGGCTCTCGCTTTGTGGCCTCAGTTGAGTGAAATTTATCAAAACGCCCACTTGGCTTGGTCGGCCCCGCATATTGAGCCTTGCGCCCGGCGGCGCTAACGTCAGGTGTGTGTGAATGTGCGAGAAAGCAATGCGGCCTTGAAGCTTATCGGGAGGCGAATCATGGCTGGGCAGTCAGTCGAATTTTCAAGCAATGGCAACTCCGTAAGCGGTTACCTCGCTCTGCCGGAATCGGGTTCCGGGCCTGGGGTAATCGTGATACAGGAATGGTGGGGACTGGTTCCTCACATAAAGAACGTGGCCGACAGGCTGGCCGCCGAAGGATACGTCGCCTTGGCTCCGGACCTGTACCACGGCCAGTCCACTTCCGAGCCGGATGAAGCGCAGAAGTACATGATGGAATTGCGCATGGAGACGGCGGCGCAGGACATGGATGGCGCGGTCAACTTCCTGAGAGGGCACGGGTCGGTCTGCCCTGGCAAGATCGGATGCGTGGGGTTCTGCATGGGCGGAGGGCTGACGTTGTATCTGGCTTCCACCGGCGCAATCGATGCCGCCGCGCCTTTCTACGGCGTTCCGGCCTTTTTTCCCTCCGACTGGAGCGATACGGCGTGTCCCGTGTTGGGCCATTACGCGGAGCACGATGGGGCGACGGACCGCTTGCCGGAGTTGAGGGATGCGCTGAACGCAGCGGGCGTGGAATCAGAGTTCCACGTATATCCGGGCACGGAGCACGCCTTCTTCAACGATGACCGGCCTGAGGTGTACGATGAGGCGTCGGCAGGTCTGGCATGGAGCAGGACGTTGGAGTTCTTTTCCCAAAACCTGCGCTGAGCCGAATCGATGCTTGACCGGGGCAGCGGCCAGACTTACGCAGTTGCGCCTAGCTGGTGAATCGGAGGCAACTCATGGTGCGGTTTACGCCCGGTATCTTGTGCACCGTATCGCGAACGATGTCGCCGAGGGTGTCGAGGTCGTCGGATTCGAGAATGCAGATGAGGTCATATGGCCCGGTCACTCTGTCGGCCTGAACCGTTTCGCTGAGGGCAAGGAGGTCTCTGAGTATCGAGTTCCCCTTGCCTGTTTGTGCTTCGATGAGCAGATATGCCCTTATCGCCATGCCGGTCCTCCTGCTGTTGGATGGGGCTATTATCGCGCGATGGCGGTGCGGTGTGTGGGGGTCTGGAATATACGGAGAAAGATGATTGGGTGAAAAGGGCGATATGAACGAGGTTCAACATCGGGGCGAGGATTCTGTTGGGGATGAGCATTCTGCTGTGGGCGAGGATTCTGCTGTGGGCGAGGATTTTGCTTGGGGCGAGGGTTCTGGTGGGGAGGGGCATCCTGCTCGTGTGCGGGACCAGTTCAGCCGTCAGGCAGGGGAGTACGCGGTTAGCGCTGCGCATTCTTCCGGGGAGAGCCTGGATATATTGGAGCGTCTTGCCTCGGAGGGCAGGCATCGCTGGGCGGTGGACGTTGCTACGGGCGCGGGTTTCACGGCTTTTGCGGCGGCGCCCTATTGCGAGCGAGTGCTGGCTACGGATATTTCACCTGGAATGGTGGGGGAAACGCGCCGGATAGCTTCGGAACGGGGATTGGGGAATGTGTTTCCAGTCTTCGCGGCGGCGGAGAGCCTGCCCTTCCTGAATGGCTCGCTGGACCTGGTGACTTGCCGGACGGCGGCGCATCATTTCCACAGGCTGGAGGAAAGCGTGAGGGAGGTGGTGCGCGTATTGAGGACCGGGGGGGCATTCCTGCTGGCCGACTCGTGTGCGTCAGAGGACGCAACGGCCGCTGCCTGGCAGCATGACGTGGAGATACGACGAGATCCCACTCACGTCAGGAACGTGTCGCCCTCCGAGTGGCGGCATCTGCTGGAGAGCGCGGGATTGGTGATCACATTTGAGACTTTGGCCAGGGTCGAAATGACTTTCAGCGCCTGGACTCTCCGATCCGGGACTCCGTCAGACGTGTGCGAGCGGCTTCGATTGGACTGGAAAGAGGCTCCTCCTGAGGCGGTGAGCGAGTTTCGGATAATTGCCCTCGACCCCGACGACTTTCACTTCTCCTGGCCGGTTTACGTGTGCCGTGCAATAAAGCCCGGCCATTCTGAATGACCTTGAGAGTCAGAAGTATTTGCGCTCATGGCTTCCGCAAAGGCTGAGATTGCGGCCTCCTCCCGAATCGAGTCCCTGGTGGAGGCTCCCTACAGGACGAAGTTGCTGCTTGTCGGTGCGTTGACCGCAACGATGTTCGTGACGACTATGAACATGACGGTCATGGCGACCTCGGCTCAGAACATAGTGGCGGATATAGGGGGGTTCGAGTTATTCGCCTGGCTCTTTGCCGGGTTCTCCCTGACGTCTGCGATCGCCATACCTATAGTTGGCAAGCTGACGGACATCTACGGTGGCAAGAGGGTTATTACGGTTTCGCTGGCCCTGTTCGTGCTGTCGTCCGGAGTGGCCGGGGGTATGCAGTCGATGCCGCAGCTTATAGCCGCCCGGGCGGTACAGGGCATCAGCTTCGCGGGATCTCTGGGCAGCGTCTGGATCATCATGGCCGCGTTGTGGCCACCGCGGGATAGGGCGAAGTGGATCGGGGTAATTTCCGCGGGATTCACTCTATCGGGGGTGCTTGGTCCGGTAATCGGCGGAGTGATTTCAGACAATCTGAGTTGGCGTTGGGTGTTCTGGATCAACGTGCCGACCTGCGGGGCGGCTCTGCTGATGTTGCTCAACTGGTATCCGGAGGTGCATACCAAGCGTCGCTCGGTCAGTTTCGACTTTGCGGGCGCGATTGTCTTTGGAATCGCCGCGTCTGCCGCTCTGTACGCTTTTTCGGTGGGTGGCAAGGCCTACGCCTGGACCTCTCCACAGGTGGCGGGACTGTTCGCGGTTTCAGTTTTAGCTACGGGGCTGTTCGTAATTATCGAGAGGAGAGCCTCAGATCCGATGGCGCCGCTGTACCTCTTCAAGGCGCGCATCTTCTCGGGAGGTCTGACGGCTTCACTAACCGTAACGATCAATTTCGCGGTCATCATGGTGTTCCTGCCTTTGTTCGTGCAGGGAGTGCGTGGTGGTTCGGCTACTTCGGCCTCATTTCCTCTGATGGCGATGGCCGTGGGGGTGGCGTTTGGGGCCAACCTGTCGGGCCAGATCGCGTCGAGGTTTGGTTACGCCGGCTTGATGGCTATCGGGGGGTTATTGGTATCCGCGGGCGGTCTCGCCTGGATCGCAACCATGTCCGGGGATACGCCTGACGTGCTGCTCTACGCGGTGATGCTGATCATGGGAACCGGCATGTCGTTTTCATTCACTAATTTGCACACTCCGGTGCAGAACGCGATGCCGGAAGAGGCCTTGGGTGTGGTGACGTCGGGCCTTCATTTTTCGAGGACGTTCGGCACGGCGCTGGGAGCGGCGGTACTTAGCGCGGTGCTGCTTTCACAACTTGGGCCGGCTCCGCTCGATGGCCCGGCAGCGGGTTTGGCCTCGCCGGAGACGCTGGTGTCGCCGGATCGTCTTGACGAGATCAGACTGGAGTTCATCGCGAACCCGAATCTGGGGGAGGATTCGTTCCGTGCTGAGTTGGCGGATGCGAGGAATCGCTTGTCCTTTGCGCTGAGCAGGGTTTTCTGGACGGCGGCGGTCATCAGCGTCTTTGGCGGCGCCGCGGCTGCTTTTGCCTTCAGCAGGTTGGGAATAAGAGGGTCGATCAGCAAGGTTTCTTCAGCGCGTGGCTGAACGTTTCCGGTTATCGGTGTACAAGGCGGTTTACAGCGGCGGAAGCAGGAAGCATCCGCAAGCGGTATCCGCCGAGTGGGTTGTAGAGACGATCCCAACGGGATGGCCGGCAGTGGGTGCAGGGGCGGCCCCATACTAACGGGAATATGGGCCTCTGTATCGCGGCTAGCCGACGTCGACTCGCGGTGGCGGGTTTAGGACGGGGTGAAAGGCTATGAGCGTACCGCCGCCGGTGCCTTCCTTGCAGAAAACGCCGTGGGTCACTCTCATCTCGCAGGTGAACATGTCGCCTGCGCTAAGGGGTACGTCCTTTTGGTCCCCATATACGGCGGTAAGTCCGCCGTCCAGGCAGAACATGGATTCCTCGTGTGCCGGGTGATAGTGATTAGTCGCGACGGCGCCTGGTTCGAAGACCAACTCGGAGAGGTAAGACGATGCCGCGCCGGTAAAGTCACCGACCATATCGTAGCGCGCTACGCCGGGGAAAAACTCATATGGAACGGCCTCGCGTCGAAACGTGACGCCGCCTTGGGGGCGTCCGTCTTGCAAGTCTGAGTCATCGGCAGGCGTCATTTCGGGAGAAACGGAGGGGTACATGGTGATCATGCGCGCCGGCGCGTCAGAATTGTTCTGGAAGCCGTGTCCCTTACCTTGCGCCGCGACCATGCAGTCGCCCTTTGTGAAGCGAAACCGCTTGCCGTCCAAGGCGGCGATGAGTTCTCCTTCTGCTACGTACATGGATTCTTCGGTGTTTGGGTGAACGTGATAGGGGATCTTCGATCCGGGAGCCATCGTGAGGTCATTTACCGAGAGCATAGTTGCGCCGGTCGACGGACCGGTCATGACGAGTCGGTTGACGCCCGGGCCTCTGGACTCGAGCCGCTGGTCTGCTCTCCTTGTAATCGACATTACCGAGTTCCTCACATTCCTAGTTTGGCGCCGACGGGTAGGGCAGATACCCTACCACGTTGCCAGTTTATCGAATCGTCTTTCCAGCGCCTGACAGGGTAAGGACATTCTGGCCGTCGAGGGCATTTGCCTAACCCCCGGCGCGTCTCCCCACGCTGCCCTGTTTACCCCGATCCTCTGCCCCCGGTTTCTACTTTTCGCTTCTCATCTCAGGGCCAGAGTTCAAGCCGCCAAGCGGCGTCCCAGAACAGATACTCATACCGGGCGCTGGCGTGAAATGCCTGCCTCATGCGTTCTTCTTCTTCGTCGCTTGCGCTTTCGCCCAATCTATCGACGAATCGGCGCAGCTATGCGGTGAGTTCGCGATATTCCGGAGCGTTGTATCCGGCGGTCCATTCGGGCGTGGAACGAATCGGCGGGCGCGGTCATCGAGGCTCCGAGCATCTGCCCAACCTCGTCGTAGCCCCACTGGCAGGGCAGCAGGGCCGCGGATATGACCCCTATCGTTTCTTCATATGCGAGGCGGAGTAGATGCGAGGTGTAAGCCGAAGTCGCGGGCGCTGGATCAGTCGATTCGGGGTCGTCTATGGGAACGCCAAAATCGGCGCAAAATGCCCCGACCTCGACTCGATGGGATGGTGGGCAAAGCTGCTGGACGAGACCCTCAACTCTGAAATGGAATTGCATCGGGGATTTTGCGCAGGCCAGGGATACCACCCGGCAGTAGTCGATCAGGAACAGGCAGTCCTGGCGCGTGAAGTAGCTGAAGCGTTCGAGTGAAAGGGAACCGTCACCCATGGCCGTTAGGAACGGATGGGTTTCATGCGCTCTCTGCCAGTCTGAGGAGCGTGACAGTTTCAGTTGTTCAGAGAACCGCAGAGCCATGCCGGTGTACAAACTTGCCGGTGGGATTCATGCGCGCTGGACCGTAATCTCGGCGCCGGCGCGCGCGGCTTTCAGCGCGGTCGCGTCTCTTTCGATCATGCCGAGGAGGTTAACGGGGCTGGCAGGTCTTATTTCACCTCGGCGGCTGGCCGGGGTGGGGCCGAAGAAGAGGCAGAGCGCAGCGCCTGGCGGCCAATAGCCGATGGCGCCGAGTTCCAGGGTTTCCCGTGCGTCCTCTTGGTCTGCGGTGACAGGAATCGAAAAATAGATCTCGTCGCCCCACGTCTGCGCCCTGGCCGTGATGGGCAGGACGTCCCACAGTGCGCCAGAGGTGGCGGAGCCGTTTAGCTCGCCGAACACGGTCACCCCTGCTACTTCGATCCGTATTCTCCGCTGTTCAGTACTTTGCATGATGCTGTGCAAGCGGGCCGAGGCCGAGCGGTCACCCGCCCCGCCGCTCTTTCCATTCCTCATATGCGAGGCGCGGTAGATGCGAGGTGTATGCGGAGGTCGCGGGCGCTGGCTCAGTCGATTCGGGGTCGTCTATGGGAACGCCAAAATCGGCGCAAAATCCCCGGTGCAGCTCCATTTCAGAGTTGAGGGTTTCGTCGAGGAGCTTCGGCCACCATCCCATGGAGTCGAGGTCGGGGTATTTCGGGCAGGCCAGGGATACCACCCGGCAGTAGTCGATCAGGAACAGGCAGTCCTGGCGCATGAAGTAGCTGAAGCGTTCGAGTGAAAGGGAACCGTCGCCCATGGCCGTTAGGAACGGATGTGTTTCATGCGCTCTCTGCCAGTCCGAGGAGCATGACAGTTTCAGTTGTTCAGAGAACCGCAGGGCCATGCCGGTGTACAAACTTGCCGGTTTTATTTCACCTCGGCGGCTGGCCGGGGTGGGGCCGAAGAAGAGGCAGAGCGCAGCGCCTGGCGGCCAATAGCCGATGGCGCCGAGTTCCACGGTTTCCCGTGCGTCTTCTTGGTCTGCGGTGACAGGAATCGCAAAATAGATCTCGTCGCCCCACGTCTGCGCCCTGGCCGTGATGGGCAGGACGTCCCACTCCGGCGCTGAAGGTGGCGGAGCCGTTTAGCTCGCCGAACACGGTCACCCCTGCTACTTCGATCCGTATTCTCCGCTGTTCAGTACTTTGCATGATGCTGTACAAGCGGGCTGAGGCCGAGCGGTCACCCGCCCCTCCGCTCTTTCCATTCCTCATATGCGAGGCGGAGTAGATGCGAGGTGTAAGCGAAGGTCGCGGGCGCTGGCTCAGTCGCTTCGAGGTCGTCTATGGGAACGCCAAAATCCCCGGTGCAGCTCCATTTCAGAGTTGAGGGTTTCGTCGAGGTCGGGGCATTTTGCGCAGGCCAGAGATACCACCCGGCAGTAGTCGATCAGGAACAGGCAGTCCTGGCGCGTGAAGTAGCTGAAGCGTTCGAGTGAAAGCGAACCGTCGCCCATGGCCGTTAGGAACGGATGTGTTTCATGCGCTCTCTGCCATTCCGAGGAGCATGACAGTTTCAGTTGTTCAGAGAACCGCAGGGCCATGCCGGTGGGATTCACGCGCGCTGGACCGTAATCTCGGCGCCGGCGCGCGCGGCTTTCAGCGCGGTGGCGTCTCTTTCGATCATGCCGAGCAGGTTAACGGGGCTGGCAGGTTTTATCTCACCTCGGCGGCTGGCCGGGGTAGGGCCGAAGAAGAGGCAGAGCGCAGCGCCTGGCGGCCAATAGCCGATGGCGCCGAGTTCCACGGTTTCCCGTGCGTCTTCTTCGTCTGTGACCTCATCGGCGAGTTGGGCGGGAAGGACGACGACGCCCTCTTGGTCGCCGATCAGTACGTCACCTGGGCAGACGAGGTTTCCAGCGCCTGACAGGGTAAGGACATTCTCGCCGTGGAGGGCATTTGCCTAACCCCCGGCGCGTCTCCCCACGCTGCCCTGTTTACCCCGATCCTCTGCCCCCGGTTTCTACTTTTCGCTTCTCATCTCAGGGCCAGAGTTCAAGCCGCCAAGCGGCGTCCCAGAACAGATACTCATACCGGGCGCTGGCGTGAAATGCCTGCCTCATGCGTTCTTCTTCTTCGTCGCTTGCGCTTTGGCCCAATCTATCGACGAATCGGCGCAGCCATGCGGTGAGTTCGCGATATTCCGGAGCGTTGTATCCGGCGATCCATCGGGCGTGGAACGAATCGTCGGGCGCGGTCATCGAGGCTCCGAGCATCTGCCCAACCTCGTCGTAGCCCCACTGGCAGGGCAGCAGCGCCGCGGATATGACCCCTATCGTTTCCTCATATGCGAGGCGGAGTAGATGCGAGGTGTAAGCGGAGGTCGCGGGCGCGGGCTCAGTCGCTTCGGGATCGTCTATGGAAACGCCAAAATCGGCGCAAAATGCCCCGACCTCGACTCAATGGGATGGTGGGCAAAGCTGCTGTACGAGGCCCTCAACTCTGAAATGGAATTGCATCGGGGATTTTGCGCAGGCCAGGGATACCACCCGGCAGTAGTCGATGAGGAACAGGCAGTCCTGGCGCATGAAGTAGCTGAAGCGTTCGAGTGAAAGGGAACCGTCGCCCATGGCCGTTAGGAACGGATGTGTTTCATGCGCTCTCTGCGAGTCTGAGGAGCATGACAGTTTCAGTTGTTCAGAGAACCGCAGGGCCATGCCGGTGTACAAACTTGCTGGTTTCATTTCACCTCGGCGGCTGGCCGGGGTGGGGCCGAAGAAGAGGCAGAGCGCAGCGCCTGGCGGCCAATAGCCGATTGCGCCGAGTTCCACGGTTTACCTGCGTCTTCTTCGTCTGCGGTGACAGGAATCGAAAAATAGATCTCGTCGCCCCACGTCTGCGTCCTGGCCGTGATGGGCAGGACATCCCACAAGGCACCAGAGATGGCGGAGCCGTTTAGCTCGCAGAACACCTTCACCCCTGCTACTTCTATCCGTATTCTCCGCTGTTCAGTACTTTGCATGATGCTGTGCAAGCGGGCTGAGGCCGAGCGGTCACCCGCCCCTTCGCTCTTTCCATTCCTCATATGCGAGGCGCGGTAGATGAGAGGTGTAAGCGGAGGTCGCGGGCGCTGGCTCAGTCGCTTCGAGATCATCTATGGGAACGCCAAAATCGGCGCAAAATGCCCCGACCTCGACTCGATGGGATGGTGGGCAAAGCTGCTGGACGAGACCCTCAACTCTGAAATGGAATTGCATCGGGCATTTCGGGCAGGCCAGGGATACCACCCGGCAGTAGTCGATCAGGAACAGGCAGTCCTGGCGCGTGAAGTAGCTGAAGCGTTCGAGTGAAAGGGAACCGTCGCCCATGGCCGTTAGGAACGGATGTGTTTCATGCGCTCTCTGCGAGTCTGAGGAGCATGACAGCTTCAGTTGTTCAGAGAACCGCGGGCCATGCCGGTGTACAAACTTGCCGGTTTTATCTCACCGCGGCGGCTGGCCGGGGTGGGGCCGAAGAAGAGGCAGAGCGCAGCGCCTGGCGGCCAATAGCCGATGGCGCCGAGTTCCACGGTTTCCCGTGCGTCTTCTTCGTCTGCGACCTCATCGGCGAGTTGGGCGGGAAGGACGACGACGCCCTCTTGGTCGCCGATCAGTACGTCACCCGGGCAGACCAGGTTTCCAGCGCCTGACAGGGTAAGGACATTCTCGCCGTGGATGGCATTTGCCTAACCCCCGGCGCGTCTCCCCACGCTGCCCTGTTCACCCCGATCCTCTGCCCCGGTTTCTACTTTTCGCTTCTCATCTGAGGGCCAGAGTTCAAGCCGCCAAGCGGCGTCCCAGAACAGATACTCATACCGGGCGCTGGCGTGAAATGCCTGCCTCATGCGTTCTTCTTCGTCGCTTGCGCTTTCGCCCAATCTATCGACGAATCGGCGCAGCCATGCGGTGAGTTCGCGATATTCCGGAGCGTTGTATCCGGCGATCCATCGGGCGTGGAACGAATCGGCGGGCGCGGTCATCGAGGCTCCGAGCATCTGCCCAACCTCGTCGTAGCCCCACTGGCAGGGCAGCAGGGCCGCGGATATGACCCCTATCGTTTCCTCATATGCGAGGCGCGATAGATGCGAGGTGTAAGCGGAGGTCGCGGGCGCTGGCTCAGTCGCTTCGAGATCGTCCATGGGAACGCCAAAATCGGCGCAAAATCCCCGGTGCAGCTCCATTTCAGAGTTGAGGGTCTCGTCGAGGAGCTTTGCCCACCATCCCATGGAGTCGAGGTCGGGGCATTTTGCGCAGGCCAGAGATACCACCCGGCAGTAGTCGATCAGGAACAGATAGTCCTGGCGCATGAAGTAGCTGAAGCGTTCGAGTGAAAGCGAACCGTCGCCCATAGCCGTTAGGAACGGATGGGTTTCATGCGCTTTCTGCCAGTCCGAGGAGCATGACAGTTTCAGTTGTTCAGAGAACCGCAGGGCCATGCCGGTGGGATTCATGCGCGCTGGACCGTAATCTCGGCGCCGGCACGCGCGGCTTTGAGCGCGGTCGCGTCTCTTTCGATCATGCCGAGCAGGTTAACGGGGCTGGCAGGTCTTATTTCACCTCGGCGGCTGGCCGGGGTGGGGCCGAAGAAGAGGCACAGTGCAGCGCCTGGCGGCCAATAGCCGATGGCGCCGAGTTCCACGGTTTCCCGTGCGTCTTCTTCGTCTGCGGTGACAGGAATCGAAAAATAGATCTCGTCGCCCCACGTCTGCGCCCTGGCCGTGATGGGCAGGACGTCCCACAGTGCGCTGGAGGTGGCGGAGCCGTTCAGCTCGCCGAACACGGTCACCCCTGCTACTTCGATCCGTATTCTCCGCTGTTCAGTACTTTGCATGATGCCGTGCAAGGAGGCCGAGCGGTCACCCGCCCCGCCGCTCTTTCCATTCCTCATATGCGAGGCGGAGTAGATGCGAGGTGTAAGCCGAGGTCGCGGGCGCTGGCTCAGTCGATTCGAGGTCGTCTATGGGAACGCCAAAATCGGCGCAAAATGCCCCGACCTCGACTTGATGGGATGGTGGGCAAAGCTGCTGGACGAGACCCTCAACTCTGAAATGGAATTGCATCGGGCATTTTGCGCAGGCCAGGGATACCACCCGGCAGTAGTCGATCAGGAACAGGCAGTCCTGGCGCATGAAGTAGCTGAAGCGTTCGATTGAAAGCGAACCGTCGCCCATGGGCCGTTAGGAACGAATGGGTTTCATGCGCTCTCTGCCAGTCCGAGGAGCATGACAGTTTCAGTTGTTCAGAGAACCGCAGGGCCATGCCGGTGGGATTCACGCGCGCTGGACCGTAATCTCGGCGCCGGCACGCGCGGCTTTCAGCGCGGTCGCGTCTCTTTCGATCATGCCGAGCAGGTTAACGGGGCTGGCAGGTCTTATTTCACCTCGGCGGCTGGCCGGGGTGGGGCCGAAGAAGAGGCAGAGCGCAGCGCCTGGCGGCCAATAGCCGATGGCGCCGAGTTCCACGGTTTCCCGTACGTCCTCTTGGTCTGCGACCTCATCGGCGAGTTGGGCGGGAAGGACGACGACGCCCTCTTCGTCGCCGATCAGTACGTCACCTGGGCAGACCAGGTTTCCAGCGCCTGACAGGGTAAGGACATTCTGGCCGTGGAGGGCATTTGCCTAACCCTCCGGCGTCCTGTTCACCCCGATCCTCTGCCCCCCGGTTTCTACTTTTCGCTTCTCATCTCAGGGCCAGAGTTCAAGCCGCCAAGCGGCGTCCCAGAACAGATACTCATACCGGGTGCTGGCGTGAAATGCCTGCCTCATGCGTTCCTTTTCTTCGCCGCTTGCGCTTTGGCCCAATCTATCGACGAATCGGCGCAGCCATGCGGTGAGTTCGCGATATTCCGGAGCGTTGTATCCGGCGATCCATCGGGCGTGGAACGAATCGGCGGGCGCGGCCATCGAGGCTCCTAGCATCTGCCCAACCTCGTCGTAGCCCCACTGGCAGGGCAGCAGGGCCGCTGATATGACCCCTATGGTTTCCTCATATGCGAGGCGGAGTAGATGCGAGGTGTAAGCGGAGGTCGCGGGCGCTGGCTCAGTCGCTTCGAGGTCGTCTATGGGAACGCCAAAATCGGCGCAAAATCCCCGGTGCAGCTCCATTTCAGAGTTGAGGGTCTCGTCGAGGAGCTTTGCCCACCATCCCATGGAGTCGAGGTCGGGGCACTTTGCGCAGGCCAGGGATACCACCCGGCAGTAGTCGATCAGGAACAGGTAGTCCTGGCGCATGAAGTAGCTGAAGCGTTCGAGTGAAAGGGAACCGTCGCCCATGGCCGTTAGGAACGGATGTGTTTCATGCGCTCTCTGCCATTCCGAGGAGCATGACAGTTTCAGTTGTTCAGAGAACCGCAGGGCCATGCCGGTGGGATTCATGCGCGCTGTACCGTAATCTCGGCGCCGGCGCGCGCGGCTTTGAGCGCGGTCGCGTCTCTTTCGATCATGCCGAGCAGGTTAACGGGGCTGGCAGGTCTGATTTCACCTCGGCGGCTGGCCGGGGTAGGGCCGAAGAAGAGGCAGAGCGCAGTACCTGGCGGCCAATAGCCGATGGCGCCGAGTTCCACGGTTTCCCGTGCGTCTTCTTCGTCTGCGGTGACGGGAATCGAAAAATAGATCTCGTCGCCCCACGTCTGCGCCCTGGCCGTGATGGGCAGGACGTCCCACAGTGCGCTGGAGGTGGTGGAGCCGTTTAGCTCGCCGAAGACGGTCACCCCTGCTACTTCTATCCGTATTCTCCGCTGTTCAGTACTTTGCATGATGCTGTGCAAGGAGGCCGAGGCCGAGCGGTCACCCGCCCCTCCGCTCTTTCCATTCCTCGTAGATCCTTCTGGTTTCGTCGTTGAAGGGGTAGAACGTCTTTGGGGAGATGCGGCGTTCCATTACGTGCTCCAGCAGGGCTTCTTCCATCTGTTCGTGTTCTATGGCCTCGTCTGCGACCTCATCGGCGAGTTGGGCGGGAAGGACGACGACGCCTTCTTCGTCGCCGATCAGTACGTCACCTGGGCAGACCAGCACGCCGCCGCACTGTATCGGCTCGTTGACGCTGTAGGGGAGTATGAAGGGTTCTCCGACGGTCGGAGTGGAGCCGCCCGCGAACACGGGGAAACCGTATGCGGTGACACGGTGGCCGTCTCGAACGGCGCCGTCGGTCACGAGGCCCGCGGCGCCGCGCGTGAGGATGCGTGAGTACACCACGTCTCCACCGGTAGAGGTGAGCGAACGCCCCATGGCGTCGGCAACGAGAACGTCTCCGGGTCCCAGTCTTTCGAGGGCGTCCCACCGGGGAGTTTCGTTGAACTCTCGACCTTCTGCGCCCCGGGCTATACGCTGTTGAAGGTCTGGCCTCGCGGGAAGGTAGCGCAAAGTCACGGCTCTTCCCACGAGATGCCTCCCGGAGGCCAGGGGCCGCACTCCTTCCATCCAGGTGTGGACGTATCCTCGCTTCATGAGGCAGCCCAAGACGGTAGCCCCGGACACGTTGTCCAGTTTCCGGAGCGCGGCGTTGGCGACTCGTGTAGTTGTTTGATCCATGAATTCGGGTGAGGGATGGGTTGACGCGTCAGTATAACAACGGGCGGCGTTGGCGATTTGGCTAGCCGTATTGCATTTCACTGAGGGGGCGACTCTTCTCGGCTTAGTTGCCCGGGCCGTTGTGTTTCATTTTGACACGCCGAGTTCTTGCTGCGCTCTGCTAACATTTTGCTCTTTACCACTCCCGCGGCTAAATGCTGACGGGTCTGCGAGGACTTTGAGCGGAGCGCGACTTGCAGAGGGACCGGAACGACAACCGTCCGCAATTGAGTTGGGTCTATAGGATCGACCCGCGCTTGCGTGCTGCGGCGATCTTTTGCCTGGTCGCGGGGATTGCCCTTGCCATCGCGGCGCGAGACGGTCAGGTGGACCGCGGCATGGAAGTCCTGTTGGCTGTCTATGCAGGGCTGTTCGTTCTCTACCTGCTGTTTAGGTTCGGTTACTTTGCGGAGCGCGTCCTCATGAGAATCCACGGGGATGACCGGGTTACGGTGCATAAGATGCGCTCTACGCAGGGCGGCAGGCGCTTTACGCCCTCGGAGGCTGAGAGGTTGATCTCTGCTGATGAGGCTCATGAGGAGCTGCGCGGTGAGGACCGTGTTGTAGGGATCGAGCTGAACGGTCACGCGGTGGCGTTTCCCAACTCTGCCATGGCATTGCGAGAAGTGGCCAATTTCGAGATTGGCGGTGAGCGCGTAGCAGTGTCTTGGTGGGCGGTCTCGTATGCAGCGCGAGGATTCCGTCGTAGAACGAGATCGGGTCACGCGGTCACACTGGAACCGGTTGCCAAGACGATCTTCAACTCCGCGGTGTATAGGGACGAATCCGAGGATGGAAGATGGGTTCAGTTCTTGGGTCAGGCCGTGTCGGGGGAGTGTACGGGTGAGTCTTTGGAGCAGATTCCGGTGCTGGCGACGAACTGGAGCGCCTGGTCGTCGGCGTATCCTGATACGGAGGCGCTTTCCACGGCCGGTACGCCGGAGTGGGACATATTCGAGCGGTATTACTTCAATGACCGTCCCGGCCTGCACCGCGAGGGCGCGCGGGATCGTCGTCTGCCGAACAAGGAGATCGTGCTGGGAGTAGTTGTGGGAGACGCTGCGAAGGCGTACCCGTACCGGTCTCTCATCGAGGAACCTCTAGTACATGAGGAGGTGGGTCGCGAGCCGGTAATCGTTCTGCTGGAGCGCATCAGCGCAACCGCGGCTGCGTTCAGCCGTATCGTTGCAGGTCGAGTTCTCACTTTCGAGGCGGCCTCGGACAATCCGCACAGGCCGGAACTGGTGGAAGGGGCTACTATCGTTCCTGACGAAAACAGGACGGATGGCGAGGTGGGTTCGGCTAGTTTTGAGGGTGAGGAGCAGGCGGAGGAGTCCGGCCCGCAAATCGAGTATGAGCCGTTGATGCTGCGGGATAGGGAGACGGGGAGTTTGTGGCGCGCGCTTACGGGGCAGTGCGTGGAGGGGGAGTTAGCGGGTCAGGAGATGCGTATGCTGAACGGTCAGACGGGGTTCTGGTTTGTTTGGTCCCGTTTCTATCCGCAGGCCGAGTTGTTGCTGCTTCCTGATGAGAGTGAAGCCTGATTACGTTGGCAAGGCCGTTCCGCTGAGCGGCATCGTGTTGGCTGGCGGGAGGTCGGAGCGACTGGGTAGGTCGAAGCCGCTGGTCAAGGTTGGGGGGAGGATGTTGTTGGAGCGCGCGGCTTCCGTCCTGCGGCCACTGTGCGGCGAGTTGATATTGGCGCTGAGGCCGGAGTTGGGCGGCGAGATAGCGGCTGCCGGCGCGGCTCTTGGTATGCGCGTGGTAGGCGACGCGGAAGGTTACGGGGGGCCGCTCGCTGGGCTTCAGGCCGGATTGTCGTCAGCGAGGCACCCCCTGGGATTAGCGCTGGCGGTTGACCACCCCTTCGTATCGGCCTCGCTGCTTGGCTTTTTGATTTCGGAGGCTCACTTGGGCAGCGGCGAGCTGCGGGCCGTCGTTCCAGAAGTAGGCGGCAAGTTGCAACCGACCTTGGCAGTCTATCCGTCGGGTCCGTGGGGCCGCCGCTCAGGAGAATGTCTGGCCGGAGGGGAGAGGTCGCCAACTGCGATGATCAAAGAGGCTATCGCGATTAGCCGCCCTGCGGTTGTCACAATCTCGGAAGATCAGATCGCCGGGCGGGATCCTGAGATGCTGAGCTTCCTGGACGTGGACACGTTAGAGGATCTAGAGCGCGCCAGGCGCATGGCCTGCAATATCGGCTGAGTTTTTGGATCTACCTTGGAGGAGCTGCACGTAATTTCTCGGCGAAGCCGATTACGAGCGTCATTTCGGGAGACACGACGGGCAGCCGGAGGCGGCTATCTGCTGGTCCGGGGGATGGCGGCTTTCGGTATCCCGGGTGCAAGGAAGTTCTACCGGGCAAGTTGGGCTTTGGTACGGCCTTTCAACCCTCTCCGGCGCGAAACAGAGGTCTATTCGTATCGAAGGGCCTCTGCGGGGTAGATTCTCGATGCCTGCATTGCGGGGAAGTAGGTGGTGACGAGGGAGAAGATCCACGCGACGGCCACTATTATGGCCACTGTCAGCCACGGCACGGAGAATCTGATGCCCTCGAAGTTCTCGTTGATGTCGTTGAGTAGGTTCCAGGAGACGACTGCGCCCAATGCGAGACCAAGCCCGATACCTATGAGGGCGATGATGGACGATTCTACGAGGAAGCTGGTGCGGATCATGGAGGCTCTGAATCCTATGGCCCGGAGCATTCCGATAGCTTGTCTCCGTTCGACGACGGCCCTGAAGGAGACGACGCCCAAAGAGGCTACGCCTACGAGCAATCCTAGCCCCATGTATCCCTGGAAGAGCAGGTTGAAGGCCTGGTTCGCGCTCACCTGGTCGTTGATCTGGTCGGCGGTTAGTATGGCGTCGAAGTTGTTATCTAGGAAGGCGGTCTCGAGAGCGGCGGAAACGGCATCCGGATCGACGCCTGGGGCCAGGCGGAAGCGATAAGTGGTTAGCGGGGGGTCTCTGGGGACCAGATCTGCTATGAGGTCTGTGTTTCCTATAAGGGAGGATTCCTGAAAGCGGAGGGGGTCGGCGATGCCTATGACCTTCTTCGTGACCGGCTCCTGGGCGCCGAACGGTGAGCTGAGTTCGACGTCAAAGGCTTTGATGGATTGCGGGTCGCTTGCTTCTATGCCCTGTACGGTGAACTGCTGTCCGAAGTCGCCTCCAAAGGGGTCGTCGGAGGGGAGTACTCCGGCGCCTGCTACAACGAGGTCGGGATCGTTGGCGAGTGCGGCCCATATCTCGGCATCTGTGTTCCCGTATTCGGGGTCGAAATGGGAGAGTTCCCAGAGGTTGGTGGTCAGAATCGAGACCTGGAATATGGAGACGTTGACGGGCTGGAAGCCGAGTTCGCTTATTTCCTCGCCGAGGTAGGGGCCAAGCTGCCTGGCTTCAGAGGGCAGCCCGGTGGAACCTCCTACGACGAGGAAGTCTCCAGGATCCAGATTGGGGGCTTCGGCGATAGCCTCGTCAATGTCGTCGATGGGCAAATCTCCGCTGATCCCGGCGACGATGTCGTACCCGCCGGTTATCCGGTCGGTATTGTCCACGGTGGTGTTGCTGAAGGCCCGGTTGATTACGGCGAAGACCATGAGTGTGAAGACGATGAGGGCGAACATGGCCACGGTGAGTCCGGTGCGGAATCTGGATTCCATGGGGTATGCCAGGGCGGCCTTGAGCACAGGCCGCAGCCCGCCGATGGATCCCAGGGACTTGTTGATAGGCCAGAGGACTATTTCCGAGTTGTACATAACGACCCAGACGGCTGCGGCGGTGACGAAGACCCCGGACAGTACGAACATCTCGATATTGCCGTTAAGTTCTCCTGTCAGCGAATCGAGTGCGTTGGAAGGGAGGAGCCAGAAGACGAGGAGGAGGGCCCCCATAATGGAGTATGAGATTCTCGAAACGACTTCGTCTCTGAGCGCGGTCTTGTGGAGTATGAAGCTGATCAACATACCCAGGCCTATGACAATGACGGATGCGCCCGTGGAGAATATGGCTTCGGATAACTGGTTGACGCCGAAGATGGTTATCAAGACTCCAACGGCGGAGACCGTCCATCCCCACCTGACGTATGGGGAGAGCAATCTGATTACGGCAATTACAATCACTATGCCCCAGACGAGAGGAATCAGTTGCAGCAGGCCGACGTACAATGCCCGGGTGTTGGACTTGGCAACCAGCAAGTAGAACTGGTAGAAGGGGGCGATCAGAGCGAGTAGCAGTTGGATGAGTCGGTTTTTTAGAGTCAGTGTGGGATTCGGTACGAATTCTTCGGGCAGTCCCCGTATAGCGACTGCGATGTTTAGCCTGCTGACGCGGTAGGCGGAGATCGATACGGTGATGAGTGTGATGACCATACCCGCGGCGAAGGAAAGGAGTACGGATCTGGGCTGCAAACCGTAACTGATAGAGAAGTTCACGTCGTCAGGGACTATCCGCGCGAGTATCTGTATCAACGCGAGGCTTGCGAGTAACCCGAGGCCGACGCCGGCGATGGAGGATGCGAAGGCGTAGACGGCTCCTTCGAAGACGAAGGACTGGACAAGGTGTCGTCGTTTGGTTCCGATAGCTCTTGCTATGCCCATTTCGGTGGTTCTGGAGGCGGCAAGCATTACGAAGACGAGGAAGATGAGCAGCAACCCGACCATTATGGAGAAGGAGCCGAAGATTCCAAAAATGGTGGTGAAGAGGGATCCCACCGTGTTGGCGATTTCCAGGAGGTTTGTCTTGACCTCTGAGACGTTGAGAACTTCAAGCTGAGCGAGTAGAAGGGTGGCGCCCAAGGTGAGGTCGGAGCGTCCCGCGTTGCCGAGGACGAGGGCCACAGTGGCGACTACGCGGGAGTCTGTAATCTGGGAACGGAAGTCCCTTGCTGCTGCGTCGCCTGTCTTGAGCTGGTCGATAAGGTCTTGGAGGTTGGCTCTGAGGTCTGCTTGCAGGCTGGTTTCGTTTTCCGCCACGTAATCTTCGATCAGTCCCAACACCTCAGGGTCGCTGAAGGTCATGAAGAGTTGGTCTGCAACCTCGCTATTTATGAAGTCGAGTTGGAGGTCACCGGCGACTTGATCGGAAAGGTCATCGGAAGGCCGGAGTCCGCCCTGGATCGATATTTCGATGCGGTTTACAGAATCCTGTATGTCGAGGGCTTCTTGAAGTGTGGAGAGATGCATGACGCCGACGGCTCTCGAGGATGGATTTCCTCTGACGCCGGCGAGCCCCTTGCTTTCGACTACTGCGGCGACGGTGAACTGTTGGCGTCCGGTGGGGGTGACGACGGTAAGTTCATCTCCGGCATTGGCCTTTAATTCATCCGCCATGTCCTCGTTGAGAAGGAGGTCCATGCGTCCCAGTGAGGAGATGGGGAAGACCTCTCCTCGGTCCGTCCTGAACTGGTCAAACCCGGCCATTCGCGCGGTATCGACCCCTACGACAGAAGATCCGACGGATGCTCTTTGGTTGGCTGGATTGAGGATGGGGAGTTCGGTGCGAACCTGCGGCATTGCGCCGTCGACGCGGGGGTCGTCGTCGACCAAGTCGAGGACGCTATGAGTCTGTTCGGGAGTGAGATATTCGCCGACTCGTTCGCCGAACTGGGGGGGTTCAATGGTTATGTCGGTTGCGCCGAGTGAATCGAGGGCGCTGTTGCGAATGGAGGAGCTGACGGTATCGCCAAGAGCGAGGGCGGAAGCGATGATGGCGGTGCTGAGCATTAGGCCAATGATGATCAGCACGGTCTGAGCGCGGCGCCTGGGTATGTTTCGGATGCCGAGTTTGAGCAGTACCCGGTTTCGGCTGGCGAAGATGGCCAGGATTGCCAAGAAGAGGAGCAAGGTCACCGTCATGCCGATGGTGAGCCCGCCCATTGGAACGCCGAACAGATTTTCCATGCTCGACTATCCTGCCCCGTCGTCAGTGTCGTTTTCGATCATTCCGTCTCGCATGTGGATGATGCGCTCTGCGCGGTCGCCGACTTCCTGTGTGTGAGTGACGATGACGAAGGTCTGGTTGTTGACCTGGTTGAGCCGGCAGAGTAGGTCCATCACGTCGTTGGCGTTTTCGCTATCGAGGTTGCCGGTCGGCTCGTCGGCCCAGACTATGGAGGGTGTGTTTACCAGCGCCCGGGCGATGGTGACTCTCTGCTGCTGACCACCGGACAACTCGCTGGGTTTGTGATCGGCCCAGTCGGCCATTCCGACCTCGGCGAGTTTGTCGAGTGCAAGCTTCCGTGCGTGCGCGGGCTTTTCGCCGGACACGAGGAGGGGCATTTCGACGTTTTCCAGCGCGCTCAGCACGGGTAGGAGGTTGTATAGCTGGAATATGAACCCCATTGACCGTGCGCGGTACTCGCTGAGTGCGTCGTCGGGCAGATCGGCGAGTGCCTGCCCCGCAATGGTGACGCTCCCGGAATCGATGATGTCCAGGCCTGACATGCAGTTGAGGAGGGTCGTCTTTCCCGAGCCGGAGGGGCCCATGACGGCAACCATCTCGCCCCGATTGACGGCCAGGTCGACTCCTCGCAGCGCGGCTACGGACAGAGTGCGTGACTTGTAGGTCTTGACCAGCTTGTCTGCAATGATTATTGGTTCCTGTTCCAACCACGTTCCTCCGTAAGGCATGAGGCCAATTCGGTGGCGCGGCGATCCCGCCGCGCCCAAGACCGCACCCCTGCATGTTAACACCGGCAGACTGCGGCTCATACTCCGGTTTACGAGGTTGACCAGGATGTGCTTTGCCTGCGCCGGTCAGCGCAAGTCGGTTTGTACGTCTCTACGAAGTACGATTCAAGGTGCGGTGCGGTTTCCCTTTCGGTAAAGAGCGCTGGCGCGGTTGGCGGGCCGGACTTATATTGAGGCCCTTGAGCCGTCGGAAAACGCGCGGGCGTACCGTTCAGGGGCAGGCAACGCCTCCTGGCAAAACCCGGGACGGCTCGGCAACCGGTTCTATGGTGCACGCCATGCTCGGCAGAGGCCGCGACTGCGAACAGGAAGAGAGTCAGGCTCCTCGGCCATATCCAAAACCTCATGGCGCAGCCTGAGGTCGGGTTCTGACCGGCGAGGCGCGGCCTGTGCCTGCCGGAACGTCTTACATGCGCAAATTCAAGATACCGCCGCTTGTGGAGGCCGCGGCGGAAGCCGCTGCGGTCAGACAGGCTCGGCTTACCAAGCCGCTCGGCAGCCTGGGACTCTTGGAGGACGCGGCTTGCCGTATGGCAGGAATCCAGGGCAGCGCGACGCCTTCCGCGTCGAACCGCTGGATAGTGGTTGCCGCGTCGGACCATGGAGTGACGGAGGAGGGGGTGAGCGCCTATCCGCCGGAGGTGACCGCTCAGATGGTGCACAACTTCCTGAATGGCGGCGCGGCTATAAACGTTCTTGCGCGTCAGGCAGGCGCTTCGCTCATCGTAGTGGATGCCGGGATTCGGTCACCGGTTGCTTCCGGCAGTCCGGGGTTTCGTTCCACGTCGGCCGGTAGGGGGACTGCCAATTTCGCCCGCGCTCCGGCCATGAGCCGCGGCCAGGCTGAGCTTTGCGTCTCAAACGGGGCGGAGGTTGCGGAGGAACTGGGGGAAAACCGCGCCCATATCGTTGCTCTTGGTGACATGGGTATAGGCAATACCGCGTCTGCGACGGCGATAACCGCGGCCATGACTGGAACGGACCCGGCTCTCATCACTGGCCGGGGGGCCGGTCTGGATGACGCTGGACTGGATCGGAAGGCTGCGACGATCCGGGCTGCTCTGGAATTGCACGGACCGGACCCTGACGATCCGTTGGGCGTGCTGTCTTTGGTCGGGGGTTTCGAGATCGGGTTTCTCGCGGGCCTGATGCTTGGCGCTTCTGAGCGGCGGATAGCGATAGCCTTGGACGGATACATCGTCACCTCCGCGGCGCTGATCGCCCATGCCTTGGAGCCTCGCTCGGCTGACTACATGTTTGCGTGCCACCTGTCGGCCGAGCCCGGGCACAGGGTTGGGCTGGATCGTCTGGGGCTGGAACCGTTGCTGGACCTCAAGCTTCGGTTGGGTGAGGGGTCCGGGGCAGCGCTGGGCATCATGATCATAGAGGCAGCGGTCAAATTGCATAACGAAATGTCCACGTTCGAGGAGGCCGCGGTCTCAGGCCGGGTTCGGGGGGATCCGTGAGCGCCCTTTCCGCCGCGATTCGGCTGCTGACCATCATTCCGGCGGGAACCGGGGAGTGGAACGCCAGGGCGTTTACGAGGTCTGTGCTCTTCTTTCCCGTGGTTGGTCTTGCTATCGGCGGGTCCTCGGCCCTGGTGAACTGGCTAGCGCGTCTTGCGATGCCCGATCTACCGGCCGCGGCGCTGGCCCTTGCAGCCGGTGCTGCGCTTACCGGCGCGCTGCACCTCGACGGTCTGGCAGATACCTTCGATGGTCTGTTCGGGGGCCACGATCCACAGCGCCGTCTTGAGATCATGAGGGATCCGGCGATTGGCGTGTATGGCGTCGCGGCGGTGACACTTGCACTGCTGATCAAGTGGGGGGCCATTTCGTCGCTGCCGGATGCACATGGTTGGGCGGCTATTGCGGTCTCGGCGATGGCTGGGCGGGGAGCTGCCGTGGCGTCTATCTCCAGTTACCGCTACCTGCGGACAGCGGGCCTGGGGACTCCCTATAGAGCGGCTTCACGCCCTATAAACGTCGCTGCGGCGGTGTTCGCGTTCGGAGCGGGTTTCGTCATAGCCGGGCCGTATGGGCTGGCTATCGTTGGCGGCTCTGCGCTCGCGGGTCTGGGATTCTCGGCCTTTGCATCCCACCGTTTGGGGGGCGGAGTTACGGGCGACGTGTACGGAGCATCTATAGAGCTTGGGGAGAGCTTTGCGCTGATCGCTTTCGCCGGCATGTTCGGCGCGGGGTTGGCGGTCGGCCCTCTGTGGGGTAGTTAGGTATGTGGAAGCGACTTCTCACTCTGGGGTTGGCGTTGGTATGGGACCGGCAGTTGGGCGAGCCGCCCGGCGCCTTGCATCCGGTGGTCTGGATGGGCCGGGCGGCCAGTGTGTTGGGCCGGCCGACGGGGGATCGGCGTTTGGATTTCCGTCGTGGTCTGTTTGCCGCGGTTGCCTTGCCTGTCGTTTCAGCGGCTTCGGCGGAACTGGCGACCCGTGTTCTGAACCGAGCGGGCCCCTTGCTGTCGCTCGCGGGCGGCGCATTCTTGCTCAAGAGCATGTTCGCCATCCGGGCGATGACCGATGAGGCGGGCGAGGTAGAGCGCAATCTGTCGGCGGATTCGCCTGATGAGGCTCGGGATTCACTGTCTCGGATCGTATCGCGTGACGTGTCCGGTCTTGACGAATCGGGGATTGCCAGCGCGACTATCAGTTCGGTGGCTGAGAACGTTACGGACAGCGTCGCAGGGCCGCTGCTGGCCTACGGAATGTTTGGGTTGCCTGGCGCTGCGGCTTACAGGGCGATTGACACTTTGGACTCGATGATCGGCTATCGAGGCGAGTATGAGAATCTCGGCTCGGCGGCAGCTCGGCTCGACGACGCGGCCGCCTACCTGCCGGCCCGCGTGGCCGGCGGCGCGGTCGTGACGGCCTCGGCGTTCCTCGCTGGCCATGATGCGGCGGGGTCTGCACGTACTATGATCGAGCAGCATGGTCGTACCGGCAGCCCGAACGGAGGCTGGCCGATAGGTGCGATGGCGGGCGCGCTGGGGGTGGAGGTGGAAAAAGTGGGGCGCTACAAGCTCGGCCCAAAGAACGCAAGGCCAACGTCGCGGGACATCCGTAGGGCCAACCGACTGTTTGCCGGCGCGGCTCTCGTGGCCGCGGGCATAGCGGCGGGGCTGATCATCGCCAGGCGCGGTTGAGAAGGGACGCGGCGCCTGGCGATGAGTTCAAGGGCTACAGGTATCATGAGAAGCGGCTAACGTTGGCACGGAACGGAGGATTGGAAAATCGGCAGAGCGGTATTGATACGACACGGGCAAACGGATTGGAACGTGGAGCAGCGTATCCAGGGTATGAGCGACCGTCCATTGAACGAGATTGGGCGGTCTCAGGCGCGCCTGGTTGCGGAACATGCCGGGACGCGGTTCGATACCTCGGAGATATGGTCCAGCGACTTGCTGCGCTGCGTCCAGACGGCCGAGGCGTTCGGCCTGCCATTTCGCCGCGCGCCTAGCCTGCGGGAAGTCGACCTGGGCGATTGGGAAGGCAAAGTGTGGATGGAGTTGCAGGAGGAATTTCCGGAGATGGCTCGGCGGTACTTCGAGGCCGACCCCTCGTTTCGCATACCGGGCGGCGAGCTGCTTAGCGACGTAGTGGAGCGTGGCCGGCGCTTCATGGAAGAGGCAAATCTCTCCGAGGCCGCCCGGGACGTGATCGTGGTGGGCCACGGCGGATCCCTGAAGGCCCTCATCGTGGCGATGCTTGGCCTGCCGGTTCGAGCCATGAGCAAATTTTACTTGGGGAACGCCAGCGTCACTGTTGTGGAGATCGCGCCGGGGATGATTCGCCTCAACTCGATGAATGAAGCCGGTCACCTGGGCGCGTTGGGGCTCGGCGGCCACGGCTGAGGGCAGAGCCGTGACGTTGGAGGGCAGGGCAGACGGCGGCCATAGATCGGCGACGTTGATGGTGCAGGGCACCTCCTCCTCGGTGGGGAAGAGTGTACTGACCGCCGCGTTGTGCCGCATATTCAGCCAGGACGGCTACTCGGTGGCGCCGTTCAAGGCTCAGAACATGTCGAACAACTCCTGGGTTACGCCCGAGGGCGGTGAGTTGGGCCGTGCGCAAGCCGTTCAGGCTGCTGCTGCCGGCGTTGAAGTATCTACGGACATGAACCCGGTGCTCCTGAAGCCGGAGTCCGACAGCCGTTCCCAGGTGGTTCTCGACGGACGCGCGGAGGGGAGCGTGTCTGCGAGAGACTACTACCGCTCCAAGCAGCGTCTCTGGCCGCACGTAACAGGCGCTTTGGACCGTCTTAGAGCGTGCCATGACGTGGTGATCATGGAGGGAGCCGGCAGTCCGGCTGAGCCGAACCTCCGTGCCAACGACATCGTCAACATGAGCGTGGCGCTATACGCCCGCTCGCCGGTAATCCTTGTGGGAGACATAGACCGCGGCGGAGTGTTCGCTTCTCTGCTGGGCACTCTGGAGCTTCTCGACGCGGAAGAGCGCGATCTGGTTGGCGGGCTTGTGATCAACCGTTTCAGGGGAGATCCTGCGATACTGGATCCTCTGCCGCGGATGATTGCGGAGCGAACGGGAGTTCCAGTGGTCGGCGTGGCGCCTATGATCCGGGACCTCAGGCTTCCTGATGAAGACGCTGCGACGCTTGGCGGCTCTGGGGATTCCAGTTCGAGCATCGACGGCAGCCTGCGCGCGGCAGTGGTGCGGTTACCGCACATATCCAACTTCGACGACTTCGATCCTCTGACGCGCTGCGGGGTTACGGTTGACTTTGTGACCTCTGCCCGTCAAATGGACAAGTCGCATATGGTGATATTGCCGGGAACGAAGAGCGCGATAGCGGACTTGAGGTGGATGAAGTCGGGGGGTATGGATGAGGCGGTGAAGGCAGCCTCGGAACGGGGCGCGGCCATTCTGGGGATTTGCGGAGGTTTCCAGATGCTGGGCACGCTGCTCGAAGATCCTCACGGATCTGATTCCTGGAAAGGCGACTGGGAAGAGGGGCTTGGCCTTTTGGATTGCTCAACCACCTTTGCCGCGCATAAGCGCACCCGGCGCGTCGACTTCCGCTTGCACCGGGGGGTCGGGTTGCTGGACGGCGATGCGCCCGTAAGCGGCGCGGGGTATGAAATTCACACAGGCGTGACTACGACGAACGGGGATCATCCGCTCACGCTCAGGGGGGATGGCGACGCGGCTGAAGGCGACGGCGGGATCAGCAGATCGGGATGGACGCTGGGCACGTACGTTCATGGCCTTCTCGACTCACCGGAGGTTGCGGGGAAGATCATTGGGAACGCGGCTCGTCGGCACGGTTTGCCCGCGCCATCGGCGCCGTCATTCTCCCTGGAGGCGGAGTTGGACCGTCTGGCGGACGCGGTGCGGGGAAGCCTGGATATGGAGTTGGTGTATTCCCTGGTGGACCGGGGCGGCGGATGATGGTTGCAACGGTCGCGCTCGTCATCGGAGGGGTGCGCTCTGGCAAGAGTGGCTTTGCGGCCTCTCTGGCTTCCCGGTTTGCGGAGGATAAGGCGGTGCGCTTCATCGCGACCGCCCGCGCGGATGCTTCATCGCACCTTTCGATGCGCATCGATCGGCACCGCAGCGAACGGCCCGGTCATTGGCGCACCATAGAGGCGCCGTTGGATATTGGGGATGCCCTGCTGAAGCCGGGGGATGAGGCGGCTGCGATAGCCGATTGCCTGAGCGTATGGATCAGCAACATCATGTTGGAGTGCGGGGATTCGGATGCGCCGGGATTCGAGGAGCGAGCGCGTTCCGGGGTAGAGAATGGCCTTGCGAGCTTGTTTGCCGCTCTTCGCGATTCGGAGCGGCCGGTCGTCATCGTGACGAACGAGGCGGGGTGCGGCGTTGCGCCTCCGACGCGACTGGGGGCGGTTTTTGCGGACCTCCAGGGTGAGGTGAATCAGGCGGTTGCGAGTCGAGCGGATATCGTCTGGCAGGTGGTGGCCGGGATACCGAATCGGATCAAGGCTCCGGGGTAAGTTCCCTCGCGAGGCGGCGCAGCAGTTGGCTCCCCTGTTCCACGGGCCATCGCTCCGCCAACCTGCTTCGCAGGGCGGTCGCGGCCCCGTCGGTGTAGTCGAGTTCCTGGAACGGCGGCCCTTCGATGATCACCAATTGCTTCGCGGAGTGCGCGGCCTTCAGATTGCGAAGATTGTTTGGGCCGACGGCCATGCTGCACAGGGCCGCGATGTCCGCGGAGCGGACAAGCGCGAGATGCCTTTCATGTTGTGCGTCCTCGATTGGCGAAAAGGGCGGGGCTGGAACGAAAGGCACGCCCAGAATTTCCGCAGTCTCGCGGTCGGTGTCACCAAGGCCGAGCACGCCTGCGGTGACGGCGTATCCGGCGCTGACGAGTTGCCGCATCAAGTCTCTTCCGGATCCTGCTCCGCAGATCAGATGCACGCGTACGTCCTTTTGGCGGTTGGCCCCGGATTGCGGGTCTGACGGGCCGAGCAGTGACACCTGGGGCCTGCCGGTGACGGGGTCGGGCTCGATGATGGCCTCTATTCCGAAGGCCGTCCGCAGATTCTCCGGCGTGAGCGCCTCAGCCGGGGGGCCCTCGGCCGCGATGGCGCCGCGGGACATCAACGTCAGCCGGTCGCAGTACCTGGCGGCCAGGGACAGGTCGTGCAGGGCTGCGACCACCGCTAGTTTGCCTCGGGCAGTTTCAGAGCGCAGCAACTCCATCATCTCCAGGCGGTATTTGAGGTCGAGGCTGGCGGTAGGCTCGTCTAGCAGCATCACCTGGGCTTGCTGTGCAATAGTTCGGGCCAGCATCACGCGCTGCTTCTCTCCGCCGGAGAGGGTGTCCATTTGCCGGTTCTCGAAGCCGTCGGTACGCGTTTTTCTCATCTCCTCGCGGGCGATCCGGCGGTCGTTGATTCCTTCCAGTTCAAAGCGGCCGAGGTGGGGATATCTACCCATGAGGACGGTTTCGAGCGCGGTGAAGGGGTGTGTGGCTTCGCGCTGCGGCATGAAGGATATGCTTCGCGCCCGTTCGCGCGCGGGCACGCGGCTCAACTCGGTCTGTCCGAACCGTACGGATCCTGTGTCGGCGTCAAGCAGCCCGGCGAGCGCTCGAAGCAGGGTGCTCTTGCCGGCGCCGTTGGGACCGATCAAGCCGGCGAGTTCGCCCGGCCTCGCCTCAAAGGACACGGATTGGAGAACCGTGGCGCGGCCCAGCTTTACGCACAGGTTGCGGGCTGCCAACACCGGGGCCTTCCCTGGCTGGGCCGCGCTCATAGTTCTTCGGACACTTACTTGCCTTGGAAGGGATCGAAATCTTCGAAGCGAACGTCGCGGAATCGTTCCGGGTATAGCAGCACGGCGGTCTGCTCTACGCCCCGCACGTTCCAATGAGACAGCGTCGTGTAGCGTCGCGGGTCGGCAATGACCACTCGTTCATCCGCTATTGCGGGCACGTTTGCAAGAGCGGGGTCGCGGAGCAGTTCTTCCCTCAGCCGGGACGCGCCGGGTTCGGGCTGGGTGATGAGTATGAGGTTTGGGTTCATGGCTGCGATGGATTCTATGCTTACCGTCTGATGGCCTGAGATGCCGTCTCGTGCAGCCGCATTGACCGCGCCCGCGGCTGAGATGATTCCGCCCTCTGTCGAGCCGTCTCCGGCTGCGCTGATAGCGTCCGCGAAGCGCGCAATGGAAAGAACGGCCGGCCTGTCAGGGTCTCCAGGTTGCGGAACTTTTTCCGAAACGATGGACAGCCGCTCTTGTATCTCGGCGGCGAGTTGCAGCGCTCTCTCTTCCGCTCCGAGCAGGTAGCCCAGCAGTAGGATGTTGGGGATGTTTCCCTCTGCGGAACTTTCCAGCGCGGCGCGTACCACCGGAACCCCGGCCTCTTCAATGAGGTCGATGAGGTCGGCCTTGGAGAATTTGGAGGCGACTACGAGGTCCGGCTCCAGTCCCAATACCTCTTCCGCGTCCCGCGTTACTTTCTCGAGGCCAACAACCTCGTCCGCGATATTGGAGTAGGTCGGATTGGCGGTGAACGATCCGATTCCTGAGAATCGCCTCGGCCCGACGAGCGCGGCGATGATCTCGTCGTGTCCGAGTGAGAGAGTATGTATCCGTTGCGGGGGCGACTCGATGGTCACGACCCCTTCGGAGGTTTCGACCTGTCGCGGCCATCCGAGGTTCGAGGCGTCCACGATTCCTGCCACTGCCGGGTAGGGCGCAGGAGTTTGGGAAGGGGGTGTAGTGGGGGTTGGCTTTGGCGTTGGCTTTGGGGTTGGCTTCTGTGTTGGCGTGAGAACCGGGGTCGCGGTGGCCGGGGGCGCGGCCGTTGGATTGCTGACGGCCTCATCCGGCATGGGAGAATTTCCCCCGCATGACGCGGCGCTTGCAAGCATTGCGCAAGCTATGGCAACGGCCAGGACGGGGATGCGAAAGCGGTTGATCGTCTTCAAAGGTCATCGCCTTCCGGCAGGCGGCTCATTCCTTGCTCGGCTAGAGCAGGCTTGCTCGCGACTTGTTGCGGATCAGGAGAAAGAGAAAGAACGGGGCTCCCGCAAAGGCGGTGATTATTCCGACCCTCACTTCCGCAGGGGCTATCAGGACTCGCGCTGCCGTATCCGCTGCGAGCAGAAAGAGGGCGCCTCCGAGAGCGCTTAGAGGCACTAGTACGCGGTGGTCTGCGCCGGTTACCAGCCGGAGCGCGTGGGGAACGACGAGGCCTACGAATGCGATAGTCCCGGAGAAAGCCACTGCGGTACCGGTGATGAGGGATGCGGCCACGAGCAATACGTTCCTGGTCAGCCCGACTCGCACACCCAGCGCCCGCGCCTCCTCCTCGCTCACCATCAGCAAGTTCAGGTCTCTGGACAGGAGCACGGCGGCCGCTACGCCGCCCAGGACCAGAGGCCCGGCCAGGCGCACCTCATTCCATCTGGAGGCATCGAGTCCTCCTGCGAGCCAGAAGATCATCTCCCGCTGAGCATCGCGATTTTCCGTGAAGAGGACGATGGCGGAGATGATTGCCGCGATGAATGCACTGACGGCTACGCCGGCGAGCAGCAGTGCGGCCATGGAAAATCTTCCTCCCGCGGAAGCCACCGCGTATACCAAGGCCAGTGCGCCGCCTGCTCCGGCGAAGGCCATGGCGGGAAGGGCCAGAGAGAATGCGGCTTGGGCTCCCACCGCTATGGCTGCAACGGCGCCCAGCGCGCCGCCGGTGGAGACGCCGATGATGCCGGGGTCGGCCATTGGGTTCCTGAACAGCCCTTGCATGATTGCCCCTGCGACTCCGAGGGCCGCGCCGACTATGATCGCCAGGGCAATGCGGGGCAGCCTTATGGTTTGAATGATGGCCTGCTCGGTGTTGCTGGCTTGGCTTTCGGCCAGTCCGAACTGATCCAGCAGGACGTCTATGGTGTGCGAGGGTGGTATCGAGTAGGGACCTATCGAGGCTGCGATAACTGCAAGAACCGCTACGGCGGCGGCTAGCAAGGCCGATCCGGCGGCTAGCCGGCGGAGTACCGGAGAGCCGATGAGCCCGCGTGATGAGACTATGCCCTTGGCGCGGCGCGGCGAAGCGCCGCTCTTGTCCGGTTGCGGGTCCGGAACGCTGATCCGTCCTGCCTGCAATTGCAAATCCCTGGCCGAATCGCGCCAGGGGACGGAGGCTTGACCTGCGCCGCGGGGTATGGGTGCAGAGCCGCTACCTGAGTCGCTCCCTAGGCGAGGAGCGGCCACTCAGCCCTGCCCGGCAGGTCTCCTGGCTCCCGGATCATCGCCTGTCCCGCGCCTTCCCATCCCCGTGGGTTTAGGGACAGTGGCATCAGCGGTCGGCTAACCGGTCACAGTGGCGCCACCGCAACGGATTTTTCACCGTTTTCCCTCTTGGCCTTTCGTTTCTCGAAAAGCGCCGGGCTGGGTTGGCATTCGTGACTGGGGCGAGATTACAGGCAAAAATTGGAGAGTGTCAACATGGGGATTTCTTTGGCGGGTCATACCCTTCGGCCTGATTTCCCCCCTGTCCTCGGCTGCTGCGGTAGAATGAAGATTGGAAGTTCGATGGAGCGGGTGCGGGCGAAATCTTGTGGGGTCGTGTCAGCCAACTTTGTGGGTACTGATGGGCCGGGCAAGCCGCGGCGCCGCAGCCATCGATAGAATGTCTGGGGAGGACTAGCGTATGAGTTCGCCGGCTAAGGGATCGAGCAGGACGCGGGGCAGCCGCAAGAAGCAGGCGCGGGGGGATGGTTGCACTCATCACTGGATCATCGACCCGCCAAACGGTGCGGTAAGCGTGGGGCGTTGCCGTAAGTGCGGCGAGAATCGAGAGTTCAAGAACTCTATTGAGTATTCTTCCTGGTACGGTACCAGGAACACGGACCAATCGAACCAGTCGAAGTAATCCAGGGGTCTATCGGAACAGGTCCCGCTCTGGCTTTCTTAGGAGTACTTCGGAGTTAGCGTCGGCAGGGAGGAAATCCACGCCGCGTATAACTGCTACAGGCGTGCGCCCGGTTTCTCCCATTACTATTTGGGCTGCGGCCGCCAGTTCATCGGCAAGCGAGACCACTGTCGCCTTGAGGACCCTCCCGTTGTCGTCGGGTCGGCCTCGCAGGTCGGTTAGAGGCTCAAATCCGCTTACGCCTATGGCTATGTTCATGGAGCCTTCTCGCCAAGGGCGGTTGAAGGAATCGGAAATGATTACGGCCAGTCTGCCGCCCGACTCCGTTTCGATGCGTTTGCGAATGAGAGCCGCGGAGCGGTCTGGATTGGCGGGCAGGACTGTTACCCAGTCGTCTCCCGGGACGTTGGAGGAATCAACCCCGGCGTTGGCGCATATCAGGCCGTGACGGGTCTCCACTATGAGGACCCCGTTCACGGCCCTCACGACTCTTACGGCTTGGTCGAGGACGATTTGCACCAATCCCGGGTCTTTCCCGGTCTGTTTGGAGAGGCTGAGCGCCTCTGCCGCGGGCTTGGCTTCTGAGAGCCTGCGGACGGCTCCTTCGGCCTTGGAGACTATCTTCTGTGCGACGACCACTATGTCTCCGGGGGATATTGTGATACCGGTTCCCTGTGCGGCGCTGGAAATGAGCGATGCTATGTCGTCTCCCTGCCTGACCTCTCCGATGCCCTCGACGGCCAAGACCTCAAATCGGCTGGTCATGGGGGTCGCTCCGTCTCATCGTTTCCCGTTGTTCGCGTGCCATAGGATGATACAGGCGTGCGCGTGCTTGGGGTTTCGGCTTCTGGCCTGTGCGGAGTCTTCTATCGCTGGTTAGTTCTCAAAACTGAAGAGGGACCCGGATATCCGGGTCCCTCTTACGTCACTCGGCCTTGTGTTCTACAGGCTTTGCGTTTTGCGTTAGGCCTCTTGCCTTCGCCCAGTGCGAATAGTCCACCTTAGGGCCAATAGCCCGATGATGACCATTAGCGTGCCGGTTACGGCAAACAGGCCAAGTAGGTTCGGCCCTGCCGTGGCGTCACCGGTTGGCGGCGGCACGGGCGTAGGTGTTGGCGTGGGCGTAGGCGTGGGTGTTGGCGTCGGCGTAGGCGTGGGCGGCGCGGGTGTTGGCGTCGGCGTTGGGTTCGGGTCAACGTCGAGAGTGACTGAGAAAGTACTAAAGCCTGAGACTTGTGCGCACGTACGCATCGTCACTGGATCGTTGTTCGGCGGGTGGTGTACCCACTGCCCCGGGACCACCTGGTGGGCCACGTGGATACCCCTGATTTGGCCGTATGCAGCGCTAACGTCGGCTTCGGTGAACGGCAGGCAGACCTTTACCGGAACGTCTGTCCGGATAGGTATCGTCTGCCCCGTCGAGTCGGTAAACCTGATATCGGCTGCAAAGCTTCCCACCACGAAGTTGGGGATGGTCACGCTGGAGGGATCAAGCACCTTGACTGTCAGTCCGGCCCACCTGTTGTTGATGGCGCCCCTGAGGACTTCAACCGTGACTCCATCGGGAGTTTCGATCGAGCCGCCGCCGGTGGGGGAGACCAAGATTCCTTGCACGTCGCTTTCGAATGGGATCGTGGGTCTTGCGCCGGAGGGGTCAGTGATTTCCCTAGTGGGGACTGGCGCGCTGACCTGAACCTCGAAACTGGTTGTACCGGTGGCCTCGGCGTCGCCTTGGGTAACGGTGACTGTCACTGTGCCTCTTCCAGAAGCGGGAGCGGTCAGGGTGGCTGAGTCACCACTTCCTGTAATCGAGCCTCCGCCTGAGGAGATTGACCACTCGTAGGAAATCGGAGCGTCAGTAGGCAGTTCGTCGTCCTCGGAGTTGTAGGCGGTTGCCCTTAGTTCTACGCTTCTGCCGGGCAGGAGCACCAGATTCTGCGGGGCGACGTCCACGTCGAGAGTGGTCGACAGCCTCAATTCCGGGTCGGGGATGGGCGTGGGGGTCGGGGTGGCGGTCGGAGTGGTAGACGCGGTCGCGACTTCCTGGGCAGAGACCGACTGGGTATCTCCCATCGCACTCACCATAAACGCCGCGATGACGATCCCTACGGCGGCCAAGGCGACGAGTATAGAAAGTTCCTCAGCATCCAGTGCGCGGATGAATCTCAATCTCATCAAACCTGACCTAGACCTAAGGGGTCTCTTGTTTGTTGGGGGCACGGTCGCATGCTCCATGTTTGTTTCGGCAGGCGCGCTCAAAGGTTGCCCGGACGAAACGTCCTTGCCATTATCAGAGTCTTGGCCCGTCATTGTGTAGTATCAAATCGCATTCGTCAAGCAGGGTATGACGCGCTGACAACGCATTTCACGGTTGGGTGGAACGTATGAGACGGCCTCGACCTGATTGGTCGTGTGGGATGGGCCATTGGCGCCGGCGGCAGCCCTGTAGCGAACAGGTTCATGGGAGCGTCTCTTTTGATTCCTTCCCGTAGTGGAACGGCGTGCGAAGGGTATCAAATGAGTTTCTCGGACGAATGGAGTCGCTTGGAGGCACCGCTAGCTTTTCGGCGCAGTGACCAGGGGCGCAGTGAGTGGGATATGAGGAGTTTCGTCGTGGAGTGCGGGATTGTGCAAGGGTTTCGAGATGGGAAGCGGCCCTCTTGGACCGCCTTGCCGAATGGCCGCGAACCGGGATTGGCGCGGTGTGCGCCCCTTCCTGCTCTCTATGCCATCTCTTGGTAGGGAACGCCCAGGAGCTCTTTCCTTCGTCGGAGACCTTTTGCGACGTCGGCGCGTCTCACGCCCTGCCACTTCGCGCATCCCTTGCCTGCTCGGCGGCTTGAGCCTCTCCCCTCAATGGGGGAAGGAGCCAGGGACTTATTGGACGCTACTCCTGGGAGACGGCGCGTCTTGCCAGAGTGATGGAGACTTTGTGGCCGTCCACGTCGCGGGTTTGGCTGCCCTGGGCGTCAGTGACCGCATCGCAACTCAACTCGACGGCCAGGGTTTCCTGCTTGACGTATTCGGCGAAGTCTGAAATGGCCGATTCCACGGCTTGCGGGCCCTTTACTCCCAGAGCGATGCGGTCGGATATTTCCAACCCTGTGGACTTGCGTAGGTTTTGCACGAGGCGCACCACCTCACGGGCCAACCCCTCCGCTCGCAGGGGGTCTGTCAGTACGGTGTTGACCGCGGCCGCGTATCCGGCGTCCGCAGCTACGGCGTAGCCGTCGGGGACGGTGCGCTCTACCAGCACCTCGCCGGGATCGAGCACAAAGCCTGGCAGTGATACGGGCTCGCCGCTCTCCACCAGTGAGGCGATCCTCGATGCGTCGGCCTCTTCCAACAGTGCGCGTATCTCCGTTGCCTGTCGGCCGTACTTGGGGCCTAATACCGGTAGATTGGGCCTGACCGACCAAGCCGACAGGCGGCCCGTACCTGTGGCGTCTACGACGCGTTTGACGTTCAGCTCTTCGAGTAGTTGCGTCTCTATGCTTGGCAGATACTCTTTTTCTCGCTCTTCTCGCAACTCTACGGAGAGTTCGGATAGGGGTTGTCGAACCCGGATCCTTGCCGATGCCCGGGCAGACCTTCCGAGGCTGGCCAGGCGCATCGCGAGGCGTGTGCGCTGAGACAGCTGCTCGTCTATCAGGCTTTGGTTGGGAGTGGGCCAGTCTTCCAGGTGCACGCTGCCTCTGGATTCCACGCCCCAGCCGGCTGTGAGGTTGCGGTGCATTTCCTCTGCTACGAAGGGTGTGAAGGGTGCGATGAGCCTTGAGAAAGTGGTGAGGCAGGTGTACAGGGTCGAGTATGCGGCGCGCTTGTCGTCATCGTCCTCTCCCTTCCAGAAGCGTCGGCGTGACCTTCGCACGTACCAGTTGGACAGGCCGTCCAGAAATTCCTCTGCGGCGTGAGCCGCGTAGTCCGGGCGCCAGTTTTCGAGGTAGTCGGTCATGCGGAGGTTGAGCCGGTTTAGCTCGGAAAGTATCCAGCGGTCTAGCTCGGAGCGGTTGACCTTCCCCTCCTCTTGCAGGGGTGTCCAGCCGTCCAGGTTGGCGTAGGTGACGAAGAAGGAGTAGACGTTCCAAAGCGGGATCAGAAACCTTCTGCGGACCTCATCTCCGGGCCCGTAGCCGAAGTTCAGGTTCGAGGAAGGGTTCTGCCGGGAGTAGAGCCAGCGCATCACGTCCACGCCCATCTTTTCCGCGGCGTCCTCGAACCATATGGCGTTTCCCTTGGACTTGTGCATTTCCTCCCCGTCTTGGTCTCGCATGAGGGCGTAGGAGAAGATGGCGCGGGTGGGTTCCTGATTCTTCAGGGCCGCGCTCATGGCCAGAAGGGAGTAGAACCAGTTGCGAAACTGGCCGGGGAAGCTTTCTGATATCCAGTCGGCCGGATACCACTGACTCCAGTAAGCCGGGTCGTTGCGGTAACCCAGTGTGGAGAAGGTAACGATTCCTGCGTCGAGCCATGGGTTGCCGACGTCCGGGATTCGGCTGACCGAAGCGCCGCACTCGCTGCAGGCGATCTTGACCGCGTCGAGCCATGGACGGTGGGGCGAGTGGCCCTGGAACTCGTCCCAACCCTCTACGGCGCGCTCCTCGAGTTCCGTTTCGCTTCCGATGACGTCTACTTTCCGGCAGTTCGAGCATTTGTATATGGGTAGAGCCAGTCCCCAGTAGCGCTTCTTCGAGATCATCCAGTCGTGCATGTTGCGGAGCCAGTCCAACTCCCTCTCCCGGCCAAAGGGAGGTTCCCATCGTATGCGGTTCGTCGCCTCCATCATGGGCTCTCGCAACTGGTCCATCGAGATGAACCACTCATCCACAACGCGAAACACGAGTTCGGTGTTGCAGCGCCAGCACACGGGATAGCGGTGCCGGTACTCCTCGACCTTGTACAAGACGCCCTTGGATCTGAGCGACTCGTAGATGTCTGAGTTGACTTCTGAAGCGGAGAGGCCGCTGAACCGTCCGAAACCCTCGAGGTAGCGCCCTGACTCGTCGAGAGGCGCTATGACCGGTAGGCCGTGTTCCTTGCCAAGTGCAAAGTCTTCCGATCCGCCGCCCGGGGCTATGTGGACGATGCCGGTACCTTCTTCCTCGCTAACCTCGTTCCAGAGCAGGACGCGGTGTCGGTCTCGCGCGTCGCTTTGGGCTGGAAGTTCGTCGAACGGGCCGCGGTATCGCCAACCGGCAAGCGTGCTGCCGCGCGCGCGTTCCAGAACTTCATGGCCGCCCTCCAGGGCGTCGATCCTGCCGGATCCCAGCCACAGTGCCTCGTTGGCGTCTCGAACTTTTACGTATTCGTGGTCGGGATGGACTGCGGCGGCGACGTTTGCGGCCAACGTCCAGGGGGTGGTGGTCCATATGAGAAGCGCTTCCCCGGGCCGGTCCAGAAGGGGCAGTTTCAGGTAGACCCCGTCGTGAGTGATTTCCCGGTATCCCTCGGTGACGATTTCGTGCTGTGACAGACCGGTTCCGCAACGAGGGCACCATGGCATGGAGTCGGTACCCTCGTAGAGCCAACCGCGCTCGTGGCACAGCTTGAGAAAGCGCCATATCGTGTAATTGTTCTCGTCCGACATGGTGTGATACGAGTTTTCCCAGTCCATGAAATAGCCGAGGCGCTTGGACTGTTCGGTCTGAACCGCGGCGAAGTGTCGTACACGTGCCTTGCAGTCTTCAACGAATCGGCCGACCCCGTAGTCCTCGATATCCCGTTTGGAGTTGAACCCCTTTTCTTTCTCGACTTCTACTTCAACCCAAAGCCCCTGCCCGTCGAACCCGTTCTGGAATCTCTGGCGATATCCCTGCATGTTCCTGAAGCGTAGGAAGAGGTCCTTGTATGTGCGGCCCCAGGCGTGGTGCACTCCCATGGGGTTGTTAGCGGTTATTGGGCCGTCTATAAAGGAAAAGCGCTTTTCTGAGGATTCGTTGCGGCGCAGGTACTGCTCGACGATCCCGGACTTGTACCACCAGCTGAGCAGCCGCTCTTCCATTGCTACAAAATCGACTCTGGGTTCTACGGGGTCGAAGCTTCTTTTGTCGGAATGTTCTTTCATGGGATGATGACTTTTGAGAGGGCCTGTCCTGTGGTGTACGCGAGCGCCGGGCTTGGTCTACTGGCCCGTACACAGGTATCTTCTTTCCGTAAGTGTACGACTGCGGCGGCGGCAAACGCATGGGCCATGTTGTGATTTCGCGTGTATGTTGGGATGAAGAGGGATATGTCTCAAGCTGGTTGAAAGCTGGTTGAATAGAGCGCAGCGCCGTCTTCCCGGGTCGTTCAATGGTAGGACTGAGGACTTTGAATCCTCCAATCCAGGTTCGAATCCTGGCCCGGGAGCCAGGCCGCGATCGATCGCGGCGCCGTCCTGATTCCCTGACATAGGCGCAGGTTCAATCGTAGGCGATGGCGGAAAGCAGTTCGCCAGTGGGGACTTCCAGGCGGGCGGATGGCGCTACGGGTGTTTGCAGCCTGGTCTGATGCTAATTTGGCATAGGCGCTTAAGGGTACGTTCCGAGAGGATTATTTTATTGGTTGGAGCGCATTGGGGCAGCGGCGTCAACCCATATCGAATTGGTCGGGCAGTGCCGAGAGAGCAAGTACAAGGAGCGAGTATCGCCGTCTGCGACGAGTGGGACGCGGGGGATATGGGTTGTGGAGAGGTCATCATTCTGCTAAGGCTGCGGATGGAGAAGCTGCGCCCCGGCGAGGTCCTCAAGCTGACTGCCCGCGATCCGGGCGCGCCGGAGGATCTGCCCGCGTGGTGCCGCATGACCGGACGCCGCTTGCTGCGAACCGACCATCCTGATTACTGGATTGAACAGAAAGAGGCTTGATTGCCTGGAGCCAACAAGAGGAGGTCTACGTGTCAGGAAAGTTTTGCGTCAGTCTGACCTGTGCCAAGGACGATACGGATAAGGCAACCGTGGCTTTTGTGATAGCCAATGCCGCGCTGGGATCCGAGAAGGACACCCTCGTCTTTCTTAGTACCGAGGGCGTTCGCCTTTCCCAGAAGGGTTATGCCGACGACGTTCACGAGGACGGCTTCATGGCGCTGAAGGACCTCATGGACAACTTCACTGCCGTGGGCGGCAAGATCTACGTCTGCGCTCCCTGCTTCAAGAAGCGGAACCTCGACGAGGACAATCTGCTGGATGGCGCATTGATGGTCGGAGGAGCGAAGTTGGTCGAGTTTCTATCCGACGGCAGTCCATGTATTACCTATTGAGCTACCCAGCCGCCTCCCGTCCCTGCTGATGAACGCCGTCGAGCGACACTCTCACGATCCTGACGTCAGTTTCGACGGCGGCGACCTGGATTGCGGCGGCGGTCTGCTGCTCCTCATTCGCAAGCACATAGACCCCATCGGCAAAGGGGAACTGCTCGAGATCCTGTCCACCGATTCCACGGTAGAAGTCGAGCTGCCTGCGTGGTGCAGGATGACCAACAACGAACTGGTTTCCTGGACCAGGACGGGCAAGCAGCGCAGCTACCTTGTTTCCAAAGGCCCGTTTCAGGCGCGCGGGGCGCGCGGGCGAAAGACGCTGGCCTCGACCGCTCCTATAGGGGAGCAACTTCGGGTGGAGGTCAGGATTCCCGAGTCGCTTCCACAGCCAATTTCGGCCCCCAGGATCGAGCCGCTGTCAGTAATGGGCATTGGCAGTTGGCCCAGACCGCGCTGGATGCTTCAGACCATGCACGACCGTCTTGAGGGCAGGATAGATGAAGCCGATTTTCAGGCTACCGCGGATGATGCGGCCCGCCTTTGCATCGCGGCACAGATTCGAGCAGGCGCGGACGTACTGACTGACGGCGAGCAGCGTAGGGACAGCTACGCCAGTTTCGTGGGCGGCCTGCTAGACAACTGCCAGCTTATTCCGCTGAGCGATCTCACCGCGATGGTTGACGATCCAGGAAAGTTCGCCGAAGAACTCCGCGCCCTCGACGTGCCGGCCGCGGATGTTCGGCATCCAGTGGTCTACGGGGAGCTGGGAAGAAGTCTCCCGTTGGCTGTCCACGAGCTTGAGTTTGCCAGAGCTTGCACTCAGAGGCCCGTGAAGGTGGCGCTGCCCGGTCCCTACCTGCTGACGCGCACCATGTGGCTGGATTGTCTGACCGAGCGTCCCTATGAGACTCGCGATGATCTGGCCCGGGACGTCGTACGCGTTCTCCGTGAAGAGCTGCATTTCCTGCTCGCGGGCGGGGCCGCGCTGGTGCAGTTCGACGAGCCGGTACTGACTGAGGTGGTGTTCGGAGGGGCGAACCGACGGCGCAGTTTCATGTGCGGGGCATTGAGCGAAAAGCTTGAACCCGCGGTTGAGCTCGACTTTGCGCTGGGGCTGTTGAACGAGGTGGTAGATGGTCTCCCGGCGGAGCGTCTTGGGTTGCACGTTTGCCGTGGCAACTGGACGCGCGATGAGTCAGCCGCCCTTTCCGGGGATTATCAACCCTTGTTGGGACTATTGAGGCGGGTCGGCGTGGGGGTTTTGCTTCTCGAGCTTTGCACAGCCCGCGCAGGCGATGCCGCGGTGCTGGGGGGTCTTCCCGATGACAAGCGCATTGGTGTCGGCGTCGTCAACCAGAAACTCGACTTTGTGGAGTCGGTAGAGACCATACGAAGTCGAATTTCGCAATCGATCGATCTTTTCGGTGAGGAGAGAGTCCTTCTGACGCCCGATTGCGGGTTCGCGACTTTTGCGGACAATCCGGTATCTTCTGCGAAAACTTCCGAAGACAAGTTGAGAGCAATCGTCCATGCGCGCGACCTGCTACGCGGCTGAAGCGCTCGACCCGCTACTGAAGTTGTTGATGGGGAGGGCGGTTCAGGAACGGCCCCTACGGAGCATGGCGCGGGCCAGGGCGAACGTATCTTCTGCCCGGCGCAGCATTGCGGTCGCGTCGCGCCCCATTGCGCAGACGGACAGGGACTCCATGACAGGGGCAGGCGGAAACCCAGTCTTTCGCAACAGGGCTGCCAGCCTTCTTCTCTCTGAGGCGCCAAAGCGGTCTGCCGCCGTTTGCCAGCCGTCTCTGGCGCAGATCTCGATGGCTCCGTAGCCCATGGACTGGAGCCTCGGCAGCGCCGCAAAGACATCCACGGTCCGCATCCCGTAGTTGCTATAGCCTAGCCTCACGCCTGACAGCCTTCTTTCGGCTTGCATTCGTTCCGCCGCTGCCGACGCGACTGCCTTTCTGTCGTCGAACTCGTGGGCCGTCGGTGCAGCCGAGCGTTTCATCCCGGCGAGCGGCCCACTTATTCGGGCCGCGGCGTCCACCCGGCCGGGCAGCCCCCGCAATCGCAGCGGAAAGCGACGAGGCCGAGAGTTCTATCTCTCCCTCATCGCCCCTGCGTCGCCTTTGTCAGGTGGACGAGGTTTCGGCCATGGCTCCGGCTATAGTGAACTCTGCCGGTTTGGTGCGCCCATCCCAGTTCGATGGCGAGCCGGACTCGTCGTAGAGATGGCACGCCACCCAGTGGTTCTTCTGGTGCTGTTCCTGCAAAGAGGGGAAGCGTGTTTCACACACATCGCCGATCTTGAGGAAGCAACGAGGGTTGAAGCTGCAACCCTCAGGGGGGTTCACCGGTGAGGGAACCTCGCCGGGGAGAATGATTTCCTCTCTCTGTATGTCGGGGTGCGACGGCAGGGCCGCGGAGATGAGGGCCATGGTGTAGGGGTGCTGCGGGTCGTTGAAAACGTCCTCGGTGTCCCCGATCTCCCTGATGAGACCGAGGTACATCACGCCCACCTTGTGGCACATGTACCGCACAGTGGCGAGGTTGTGTGCGATTAGCAGATAGGCCAAGCCGTATTGATCTTGCAGGTCGACCAACAGGTTCATGATCTGTGCCCGGATGGATACGTCGAGAGCGGATACGGGCTCGTCGAGCACGATGACGCGTGGATTGAGGGCAAGGGCGCGTGCGATGCCGATACGCTGCCTCTGCCCGCCCGAAAACTCGTGCGGGTACAGGTTGGCCTGGTATGGGTTTAGCCCGACCTCTGTGAGTAGTTCGGAGACGCGGGTCCTTATCTGCGCTCGGGTCATGGTAGTGGCGATTTCGAGCGGCTCTCCCACGATGGACATGACGCGCATCCTGGGATTTAGTGAGGACCATGGGTCCTGGAACACCGCCTGAATGGACTTTCGGAACTCTCGACGCCCTTCACGGGTCAGAGTGGATGCGTCTTGACCCTCGAAGATTATTTGGCCCGCGGTCGGGACTTCGAGGCCTAGCAGCACCTTTGCGGTGGTGGTCTTGCCACAGCCCGACTCTCCCACGAGGCCAAAGGTCTTTCCGGCTTCAACGTCGAAGCTGATGCCGTCTATGGCCTTGAGCCACTGCCGTTGTCCGCCGAGACCGAGGAAGCCTCCCCCGACCGGAAAGTGCTTCTTCAGGTCGCGGATCTGAATGATCGCGTCGCCTCCGGCGGCTCCTCCGGGAGCGTCTGCGACCTTTATGGGTTCGAGTGTTGTTGTCATTGCTGCGTCACCGGGTTCCAGCAGTGGAAGTGATGGTTTTCTCCCGCCTGTTCAGAGTGTGGATATTCCTCCCGGCATCGCTCCTGCACGTTGGGACAGCGCGGGGCGAAAGGACAACCGGGTGGGAGATTGTAGAGCAAAGGGGGCTGCCCATCGATTTGCCGGAGTCGTCCGGTCTTGACTTCGAGTTTGGGCACGGATTCGATGAGCGCCTGTGTGTATGGGTGCCTCGGCGAGTTGAAGATCTGCCGGACGTCTCCGGACTCGACTATGCGCCCGGCATACATGACTGCGACTCGGTCGCACATCTTGGCGACGATGCCGAAGTCGTGGGTGATGAAGATGATAGATACGCCGTCCTCAGCCTGCAGCTGCTTTAGCAGCCTGAGATACGCGGCCTGAATGGTCACGTCCAAGGAGGTTGTGGGCTCGTCGGCGATGATTACCGAGGGGGTAGAGGATATGCCGATGGCGCCGACCACGCGCTGGCGCATTCCGCCTGATAGCTGATGGGGATAGTCTTTGGCTCGCTGCTCAGCTGCGGGTATGCGGACGTGTCGGAGCGCCTCAATGATCTTCTCCCAGAGCGGCTTGCCCTTGAGTCCCTGGTGGATGGTGATCGCCTCGCCCACCTGATTTTCGATGGTGAAGACGGGGTTGAGGGCTGTCATGGGGTCCTGGAGGATCATTGCGATCTCTCCGCCCCTGATCTTGGTCATCTCCGATTCGGAGACTTGGAGGACGTCTTTTACGGTGGTCTTACCGTCCTCCGTTATGGCAAGGCGCACCTCTCCGCCGACGATGTGTCCGGGAGGTGACGGGACCAGGCGCATGACCGACAGGGCCTGTACAGACTTGCCGGAGCCGGACTCGCCGACTATGCCGAGGGTTTCGCCTCTGTGCACCCGGTAGCTAACGCCGTCGACCGCTTTAACGGTGCCCCAACGGGTGGTGAAGTAGGTTCGTAGTTCCTTGACGTCGAGTACGACCTCTTCGCCTACGGTGTCGGGTCCGAATCGGTCATACGTCTTCGGTGAGACGTTTGCCTGTTCGACTTCGGCCTCGGGAGTGCTTGTAGTTTGGTCCATGTCGGCTCCTGCCGCTTGATCTGGTTACCGCAGTTTGCGTTTGCCTGAACCTAGGTAGGCATTCCGGCGCGCTCGATCCAAAGCCGCCGCCTATCGTCACTTATTCAAGTGGCGGGAACTATACCACACTAGTATCTGCGGGCACTATCCGGGGCAAGGATAGCATTGTTAGGCGGAGAGTTCCTTTGACATCTGTTCGAGCGCCCCGTCCAGCGCGTCTACGAGGAAATCGATCTCGTCTCGGTCGATAATCAGGGGGGGGCATATGGAAATCACGTCTCCGGCCCTGAAGCTGACGAGGTTTCGTTCGTAGAGTATCTTTGGCAGTCGCTTGGCCAGCCCCGCGGCTGCCGGAAAGCGCTCTTTGGAGTCCCTATCCTTCACCAACTCCACAGCGGCCAACAGCCCCAGGCCACCCCTTACGTCTCCTACGATTTCGTGCTCCCTTAGCCGCTGCAGCTGGCTGTAGAGGTAGTCGCCCATTCGGCGAGAGTTTCCGACGAGGTCTTCGCTTTCCATTATTTCGAGATTGGCGAGCGCGGCGGCGGTGGACACGGGATGTCCGCCGAAGGTGATGAGGTGTCGGAAGGTTTCCGCGTCCGACCCGGTGAAGGCGTCTGCGACCTTCTTGGTGGCGATGGCTGCTCCAAGGGGTACGTATCCGCTAGTGATGGCCTTGGCCACTGCGGTGACGTCTGGTTGTACGTCCCAGTTCATTGGTCCGAACCATGTTCCTAGCCGCCCGAATCCGGTTATCACCTCGTCCGCTATCAGGACCACGTCGTACAGATCTGCGATTTCTCGGAGTCTCTGCCAGTACTCTGCGGGCGGGAAGTGAATGCCTGCGGCGGCGGACACCGGCTCTGCGATGATCGCTGCGACTGTTTCCGGCCCCTGGTGCAGGATGACCGTTTCGAACTCGTTGGCGCATTTCACTGCGGCGTCGACCGGGTCGCCTTCGTAGGCCGGCCTGTAGGAGTCCCAATTGGTAACGTGCAAAGCTCCGGGCATCTCCGGGCCCATGGGGTCTGCCGCGGGGCTGCGCCCAAGGCTGACCGCCATGGCGGTGGCCCCGTGGTAGGAGTAGCGCCTGGAAATGACCTTGAATGCTCTGGGCTTGCCGTTGAGCTGCTGGTATTTCTTGGCCATCTTGACAGCGGTTTCGACGGCTTCCGAGCCGCCCGAGGTGAAGAAGGTTCTTGCGCGATTGTCGGAGTACAGCTCGGCGACCTTTCCCGCGAGCTGTATCTGAGGAACTGCGGCAGAGCCGGCCGGCGGTGAGGAGATAGCCTGCATCTGTTCGTAAACAGCGTCTGCGATCTCCCGTCGTCCGTAGCCGGCAGCCTTGTACCAGAGCCCTGCCATACCATCGAGCAACCGGTTTCCCGAAATGTCGGTTACCCAGCAGCCTTCGCCCTTGACGAACACTTTCAGATTTCCGCGCCAGTCGTTGAGCTGGGAGGCGTGCATGAAAAGGTGGTCGCCGGCTATCTGCTGAAGCTCTTCGATACGTTCGCCTGAGTATGCCTCGATGGTGCTCATGTGGGTCTCCGGGCGTGGGGGCTTGGGGCGTAGGCGGGAAACGCGTGCCGGCGGATACCGCGCTGCGCGGTGGTGGACGTTCTGTACGTCATTCTAATCCAAGCGGACTCGATGCTGTAAGCGCATGCGGCCGTAAACATGCGAAGTCTTCGGGATGGGGCGCGCTTTTGGGCGGTCTCTCCCGCGGCTCAAGTCAACCCGCCGGGGCCGGTCAATTCGCTTTACGAACGTACATCGCTGATATACTCGTCCGGCGTTTGTATTCGGACGCCGCATGGCGGGACGTTCGCATCACAGGGGATCGACAACGGGACAATCTTTTGGAGGCAGAACTGATGCTGAAGTCGGAACTCTCCGACGTCAATCTTCATATGGAGGACGCTCACCCCTCAGAGATACTCGAGTGGGTGGATAGGCGCTTTGGAGACCGCGCGGCGCAGTTGTCCAGCTTTGGGCTTGAGGACATGGCCCTCTTCGACATGTACTGGCGCCTGAACCCCAAGGCGCGCGTCATGACGCTGGACACGCTGAGGCTACCCACGGAGACGTACACTCTGTTGGATCAGACGGCCCTGCGCTACGGCGCAAGAATAGAGACGTTCTATCCCCAAATGGATGCGGTGATCGGGATGGTCGATTCCGGCGGGTTCAATCTCTTCTACAAGAGCGTGGAAAACCGCAAGACGTGCTGTGGAGTGCGCAAGGTCGAGCCGCTCAACAGAGCGCTTTCCGGGGTGGACGCCTGGGTCACCGGTCTGCGCAGGGATCAGGGGATGGAACGGGGGAGGATCGATATAATCGAGTGGAATGAAGAGCACTCGAATTACAAGGTCAACCCACTTGCCAACTGGACGTTCGAGCAGGTACGCGCTTACGTGGAGGAGTACGACGTTCCGTACAACGAGCTGCACGACAAGGGGTACCCGAGCATAGGCTGCGCGCCGTGCACCAGGGCTATAGACCCCGGGGAGGACCTGCGGGCAGGGCGCTGGTGGTGGGAGTCCGATCCTTCCGCCAAGGAGTGCGGGCTTCACGTCGTGAGCTCGGCAAAGCCGAACGCTGCAAGTTCAGCTTGATCTTTTCCCGCGCCTGGCGGAGTCAGCCGCTAGTCCTCGTATTTCGGTACATAGACCGGAATGACCGCTAGAGGGCTTATCTTTTCATGGAGAGTCGGATGATAGAACCGCATGGGCGCGTGCTGGTGCAGCGCACCTTGAACATAGAAGAGTCAGAAGCCCTTGCCCAGCGCGCCGACTCAATGCCCAGAATCGTGCTGAACGGGCGCGGGGCTTCCGATCTTCGGATGATATCCATAGGCGCATTCAGCCCTCTGACAGGCTTTCTAAGGCGCGACGACTATCTCTCGGTGGTCGAAGAGAACCGCCTCGCCACGGGGGAGGTGTGGACGCTGCCGATAACCCTGGCCGTGAAGAGTGACGAAGCGGCAGCCTTGCGACCCGGTATAGAGGCGGCTCTGATCGACCAGTCAGGGGGTCTACTTGGGGCGATATCGGTGGAAGACGTTTATCAGTACGATGCCCGGCTGGAAGCGCGAGAGGTCTTTAGAACCGCGGACGAATCCCATCCGGGCGTGGCAGGCCTGTACGCACAGGGGGACGTCCTCATCGGGGGAAGCGTGATGGCCCTGCCTCAGACACCGCCCGACGTGTACGCCGGAGCAGACTATACCCCGTCTGAGACCCGAGCCCTGTTCGAGTCGAACGGCTGGAGCGCGGTCGTCGGGTTCCAGACCCGCAACCCGATACACCGGGCGCACGAATACATCATGAAGTGCGCGCTGGAGATGGTGGACGGGCTTATCGTCCACCCCCTGGTTGGGGAGACCAAGGCGGGAGACACTGCGGCAGAGGTGCGTATGCGCTGCTACCAGGAGTTGCTGACGCACTACTATCCGGCTGGCCGGACGCTGCTAGGGACCTTCCCCGCCTTTATGCGCTACGCAGGGCCGAGGGAGGCGATATTCCACGCACTTTGCCGAAAGAACTACGGCTGCACCCACTTCATAGTGGGACGAGACCATGCGGGCGTCGGAAATTACTACGGAACTTATGATGCACAGCGCATATTCAGCGAGTTCGACGCTTCGGAGCTAGGCATTCGGCCCATGTTCTTCGAGCACTCATTCTACTGTCGCAGGTGTGGAGGCATGGCGACGTCAAAGACCTGCCCTCATGCCCCCGAGGACCACGTATTCCTCAGCGGGACGAAGGTTAGGGAAATGCTTGCACGCGGTGAGCGGCCTCCCGAAGAGTTCACGCGTCCGGAGGTGGCGGACATCCTGATCACGGCAGCCGGGGCCTGACGGCCCTCCGTTGCCCGCCCCTCTAGACCTTTCCACAATACCGGGCCTAGCGTATAAAGACTCACTCTCTCGGCAAGGGTGTGAGGGAACAAGGCGCTCCGTTCCCTAAAGAAAGGCCCGGCCAGTTATGCAAATATCCTCTATTCAGGCCGCAGCCTGATGCGTGAGGCCACTTCGTATCCCAGCACCGCTCTATCCTCACCCACCTTCAGTATCACTATGCCGCGATAGGGGGCCACCTCCTCCACTACTACTTCCACCCCCGGCAACGCTCCGCAGTGGTTCAGGTAGGTCACCAGGTCTTCGTCGTCTTCCGGTATGCGGTCGATGACCATGGTGGATCCAACCGGTGCGCTGTCCAGCGGTACTACGTTCTTGGGAGTGGTGTAACCGCTGCCCGGTATGGGCTGCCCGAACGGATCTCTGGTTGGGTTGCCGAGCCGCTCGCGAATGTCAGCCTCCAGCCCGTCCGATATGGCGTGTTCGAGCAGGTGGGCCTCTGCGTTTACACGGTGAAGCTCGACTCCTAGCAGGTCGACGATCATGCGGGCTGCGAGCCGGTGGCGTCGGATCACCTGTTCCGCCAGGGTCTTGCCGTGCGCGGTCAGCCCGATGTCCCGCGTCTCGGATATTTGTATGAAGCCCTCTCGCTCCATGCGCCGCAGCATGCCGGAGACCGAGGGGAGGGAGGTGCCGAGGTACTCAGTGGCCGGAACCCGTCGGAGCTGTTCCACCAGGTTCGCATTGGTGACGCGAAACCCCTGTTCCTGCACCAAATAGATGGAGAGCAGATAGTTCTCCATCGACTGAGTCAGCCGCATCTCGCCCGCTGCTCCAGAGCGTCGTCGGCTTCGGGAGCGGCGTTTGCGAGGTTTGGGGGCGTTATCGTTGTCTACCATCGAGGCAGCGTAGCAACGCCGCCGATAACGGGTCAAGCGATCCGTCTATCTGAGGCAAATAGGAATGAGATCCATCAGAAGACCTGTGGCTCAACCGGCTCTCGGCTTTCTCAGATCGACAAGAAAAGTGGGGCGGGCCGGCAGAACCGTTGCAGATCGACCCGGCAGACTTGGTAGACTTTACAGATTGCATCGAAATTCGCAGCGGCGCTACTCTAGCGCTACGATGGAAATAGCCTCGCGAATCGAGCTTTCCCGAGTAGCTCAGTGGTAGAGCGGGCGGCTGTTAACCGCTTAGTCACAGGTTCGAATCCTGTCTCGGGAGCCAAACCGCGCGCCTGTTTTCAGGTCAATTCAATCGATCAGGCGGTCCGGGACGGTTTGTGTATATCCGGGCTTGGCGTAGGGATCGAGGCCGATTAGCCCATTAGCTTGTACTCGCCGGAGTTGACTTTGCGGCCCGTGTAGTAGGCGGCGTCGTTCTTGCGCGTTGTGAAGCGTTCCTCCTGCGCGGCGGCAACTGAGCGTTTCTTCACACTAAGACCGGCTTAGCGCTTACAATGCGCTTGTACCAATTCCAAAGTGTTGCGCTCAGCGCTAGCAGACCGGGATATGCGCCGCAGTGGGCCGTGCAGGCGGCGGGGTTCCGGCGGCGCGTGACGGATAGATAGCCAGGGAGGCGCCGGTGACAACAACCGCAGACCCACAAACCCTAGTCGAGACGCTGACTGAAAACATCGGGCGCGTGATCGTCGGCAAGCAAGATGTCATCGAGCTTTTGCTGATAAGCCTCTTGAGCAAGGGTCACGTGCTGATCGAAGACGTGCCGGGTGTCGGAAAGACGATGCTGGCACGCTCACTGGCCGTCACCACGGGATGCGAGTTCCGCAGGTTGCAGTTCACCCCTGACCTGCTCCCCTCCGACGTAACCGGCGTTTCGATCTTCAACCAGAAGGTGGAAGAGTTCCAGTTCCGCGCCGGGCCTATCATTTCGCAAGTAGTGCTGGCCGACGAGATAAACAGAGCGACTCCCAAAACCCAGTCAGCGCTTTTGGAAGCCATGGGCGAGCGGCAGGTGACAGTGGAGGGTGTGACTTACCGGCTGCCGGAGCCCTTTATGGTCCTGGCCACGCAGAACCCGATCGAGTACGAGGGAACCTTTCCCCTCCCGGAAGCTCAGCTGGACCGTTTCTTCATGCGAGTTTCGCTTGGATACCCGGAGCCCTCTGAGGAGGTATCCATCATGGACCGTCGGGAACAGGTTGACCCGATCGACGAGCTGTCGAGCACCTGCGAGCCCTCCGAGGTTCTGCGGTTGCAGTCCATAACCGACCGGGTATACGTGGATAGCCTTGTGAAACAGTACATAGTGGATCTTTCGAACGGCACTCGCAATCACGGGGACGCGACTTTGGGGGTGTCGCCTCGCGCGTCGATCAACTTGATGAAGGGATCCAAGGCCATGGCGATGCTGCGGGGGCGAGACTACGTGGTTCCCGACGACGTGAAGGAGATCGCGCTGCCGGTGATGGCTCACCGCGTCCTGCTGACCGCCTCCGCCCGTATGAGGGGCGTACGTCAGTCGGCGGTGGTGGGGGAAGTCCTCGATTCAGTGCCTGTGCCCGGCGCTGAAGGCGGCCGTTCCCAGGGCTGAACCTCCTAGATGTTTGGCAATCGCCTAAAGGCCTCTTCCGATGCCGCGCCGCGAGCATCCCGCAGGGGAGGCCGTGCGTGGAATGAGTCGTCGGCCGCGCAGCCGAATCGCGCGGTGCGCGCCTTGCGGCGGCACCCCGTCATCTACGGGATGCTCGTACTGATGACCGTCTCGTATCTGGCGGGCATGGCCACGGGTTTCGACCTGTCCTTCCGTCTCGTCTACTTGCTTGCTGCGCTTCTGATCATCACCTACGCCCTAGCGAAGCTGGGGGCCAGTCAGATAACCGCCGAGGTAGAGCGGCCTCTTGGTCCCTTTTCGGTGGGGGATACCTTCAGAGAGACGATCGTGGTGCGAAACAAGGGGAGCACGCCGAAGGCATGGGTAGAGGTGGAGGACAAGACGAATGTTCCCGGCATGGTCATCCGTCAGGTGGGCAGCCTTGGAATGATGGTGCCCTTCAATCGAATAGAGGCGAGCAGCGCACTGACTCGCCGGGGGGAGTACGAAATAGGGCCTCTGATAGTCAGGGCGTCCGATCCGTTCAACCTGTTTCCGCAGGAAATAGAGTTCGAAGGGGTGGACAAGATATTGGTCTATCCGCGCGTGGTACGTGTGCCTAACTTCGCCTCTCCCGCACTGTACCTGGTGGGAGACGGCTCTCGCCGCCAGCGCGCTAACGTCATTAGCACAGACGTTTCATCCGTGCGGGAGTACACGGCAGGTGACAGCGTGAGCAGGATCCACTGGCCTTCGACGGCCCGTGTAAATCAATTGATGGTGAAGCAGTTCGACCAGGGCTCGGAGAGCCACGTCTGGGTGGTTTTCGACCAGCACCGGGACGCGCAGGCGGGAGACGCCCCAGAATCTACGGACGAGTACGGTGCCACGGTGGCTGCGTCGGTCATCGACCGCTACGGAAGGTCGATGCTGCCGATCGGATATTCGGCCTACGGCAGCGAGTCGATGATGATGATCCCGGACAGGTCGGGCTACCAGGTGGAGACGATCATGCGTCATATCGCCTCAAGCCGTCCGGAGGGTGCGACGCCTCTGATGGAGATTCTTGCGGAGATAGACAGAGAGCTTAGTCAGACCTCATCTCTGGTGGTGATTACCGCCTCTGGGAGAGGGGAATGGACTGGCGCGCTTGCGGGTCTCCAACGGCGAGGGGTGAGAGTCAACGTGGTTCTGATGGACCGTGGCTCGTTTGGCGGCGAGTCCAACGCAGACGCGCTCCGGGAACTGGTCAATGGGGGGGTGCACACCTTCCCTCTGCAGGCAGGGGCCTCGATTCCCGATTCGCTGGTCGCGCCGGCCGGGGTCGGCGCGGGTGTCATCGCTCCTTCCTCTGGGCACGCCGCGGCAGTCCGGGCGGAGTCGGCGTTGTGAGTACGACCGTCCAGGCTGCCCCGCGCGTGGAACCGGCGCCCGCGTCGATTCGACGCCCGGACGTGGGCGCGTTGCTTCGGCGCATAGAGCTACGAGACTGGGTGACCCTGGGCATTCTGGTGTGGATGTTGGGATCGGTTGCGTGGTCGGTCCAGCTATCTCGATGGGGCGACCTGCCTTCCATCATCCCGACCGTGATGCTGGGACTGATCACAGGATTCGTCCTCACGCGCAGCAGGCTGCCCTGGCCGGTGAAGCTGGTCGCGCCGTTCGCTGTTGGTTTCTTGGTGGTCTTCTGGCAGGGTTCGATACCTGCTGACGGGGGCGACCCGGCCTTTAGGGCCAGAGACGCCTGGGAGCGCTTCTTCGACTGGGTGCGCGATGCGAGGGAAGGCGGTATCAACAGGGACTCGGTGCCGTTCGCCCTGATGTTCATGACGGCCAGTTGGATCGTGGGATACCTGACCGCGTGGATCACCTTCCGGTGGAGGAATCCGTGGGCTCCCACGATATTGCTCGGCTTGGCGATCCTGACCAATCTAAGCTACCGCCAGGGGCAGTTCGAGTACACCTTCCTGCTCTTCATCTTGGGCGGCATGGCGCTGTTCGCCCACGTGACCACAGTTCAGCGCATTTCAAGATGGGAGGCTGACGGGACGGAATACTTGGGGTCGATTCGGTGGATAGGGGCGAGAAACGCCGCGGTCGTGGGCGCGGTCGCGCTGCTCATCGCGGGGCTGACGCCTCTGTTTGAACCGAGGTCGGGCGTCCTCAAGGAAAGCTGGGACCTACTGAAGACGCCTGTCCAGTTTCTCAGGGACCCGGCGTCGCGCCTCCTCGCAGGCGTGAAGGGTCGGGGTGAGGGTATGCTCGCCGCGCCGGAGAGGGTCTTGCCATTCAGAGGGCCTCTGAATCTGACCGAGGAGCCCATCATGTGGGTGAACTCCAAGTACGCCTCTCTACATCCCGCCCGGGTGTATGACCTCTACACTCCGCAGGGCTGGCTTACGAGCGAGCACAACGTCTTCACGGCCACTCCGGGCGTTCCCATGTCCAATCCGCCGGTGGAGCTGTCGCGCGAGCGGGTGGAGCAGACGATCCATCCCTTGTTTCCTTCCAGAACAGTTCTTGGAGTGGGCTCCCTGTTCAGCCTCTCCCGTGAAACTCACGTGGACATCCTCACTCCCAGGCGGTACACCATTTCGCTCGAGGATGCCTCGCTCGACACCTCTTTGATGCCACAGGATATTGGGCGTATGGGGCGAGATCTTCTGTCCCGACTTGCAGAGATGGAAGAGCAAGGGGGTGAGGAAGGGGACTTGGGCGCGGAGCCTCGCTTCAGTGTGGAGGAGGTGGAGAGGGAGCTATCGCCTTTGACCCCTGAGGACGTGACGACCAGAGTTCTGGAAGATGCGGACGCTGGTTTCGCAACGTACGTCATCGCAGAACGAATCACTCCGCCGGAGCAAACCGGCGTGCGAATGGCAGAGGAGGGGGTGGAAAACCAGGCCTACTCGCTGGTGGTTTTTCAATCGAGGGCTTCGGAGGAAGAACTGGCCTTGTCCGGCTCCGACTACCCGAACTGGGTGACCGACCGCTACTTGCGGCTGCCGGTGTCGCTCCCGGACAGGATCGGCGAACTGTCAAGATCCATCGTGAGCCGTGCAAACGCCGTAACGCCTTTCGAGAAGGTACAAGCGATCAAGGATTTCCTGCAATCGCAGTCTTACTCGCTGGAAATTCAAGGCCCGGAAGTTGGGCAAGGGGGAGTGGACTGGTTCTTGTTCGAGTCTCTGAACGAGCCTTGCCCGGATGCCGCGGATAACTGCCGACCCTCAGAAATCAAGGGGTATAGCCAGTACTTTGGTTCAGCGGCGACCGTGATGCTGCGGTACGCGGGAGTGCCCTCCAGGATGGTGGCCGGATGGGCTCCTGGGGTGTACGTGCCGCAGGCCAGACAGTTCCTATTGTTGGACCGGGACCGCCACGGCTGGACGCAGGTCTATTTCAAGAACTACGGCTGGGTGGACGTCGAGGTGACCCCAGGGCGGGCGGATCCGCCCAAGGATTTTGAAGTGCCGGAACTGCCGGCTGGGTTTGACGCTTTGGATGACGAAGGTCTGCTCGACCTCGACAGCGAGTTCCTGGAGGAGATCGACCCCGACTTGCTGGCCGAGCTTGGGCTGCTGGAAAACGTTCCGGTTGGAGGATTACAGGGCGATGGGTCGGGACCGCCTACGGCCTTGTACGCCGCGCTTGTAGTCGTAGCGGGAATGGCGCTGTTGGCCTTTGCAACCTGGAAGTGGATCCACCGTGGAATGGATCCTGAGAGCCGGGCCTATGCGCGTATGGTTCACTTCGGCAGGCTCATAGGGATGCGGAGACCTGCGCACCACACGCCCTCTGAGTACTCCCGGCACCTCGGATTCGTCGTGCCTCCGATTGCGGATTCAGCGAGCCTCATAGCCAGCAGCTACGAACGCTGGCAGTACGGCAGACGAAAGATCGGTGCAGACGAGGAGAACGAACTGGAGCGGGCATGGGTGCGCTTGCTGCGCGGCCTGCTGGCATACCGGATTGGTCTGACGGGCCGGCGCCGGGAGGGCAGCGCCGCCGAGGAAATGCCCAGCGCAACGAGCAGGGTCGGCGCTCTCCCGTCGGACGCCGCGCCCAGCTAGGGGCCAGCGGACCATGGTCGAAACTCATTGGCGCCTGCCATCCATTTCGGTCCTTTCGCCACAGCCCGGCGCGGGTTACTGTTAAACCAGAAGAACGATCTTCCGGCAATCGCTCAGTGCGGGACGGCGGCGGACAGATTCCAGGCAGAGATGCAATGCAAGAAACATTTCACGATGTGTTTGAAACGGCCTTGGGCTGGGTGGGCATCGTGACCGCGGGGGGCAAGGTCCTGCGTACCACACTTCCGGAGGGTTCCCGACTTGCAGGCTTGGAGGCGATCGAACCGCATACCCAGTCGTCCACGTACGACCCGGAGGCGTCCGACCGGCAGCGTGAACTCATCCGCAGGTACTGCGCCGGCGAGTCTGTCGACCTGACGAGCCTGCCGGTTGCCCTGGGTGGGTCTCCGGTCTTCTTCAGGAACGCCTGGCTCGCTTGCCGCAATATACCGGCGGGGGAGACGCGCTCCTATGCCTGGTTGGCATCTCAGGCGGGGAATGCGCGAGCTGCGCGAGCCGCGGGGCAGGCCATGGCCAGAAACCGTCTGCCGCTGCTGGTGCCCTGCCACAGAGTGGTGGGTTCCGACGGCGGGCTGCACGGATTCGGGGGCGGCGGACTCTCTATGAAGGCTCGGCTGCTGGAGTTGGAATCGAGAGTCGAGCCCGCGTCCTGATGTCTACTGGCCAGACTTTACCGAGCCCGGGAGGTTCAACGGCTCGGCGCGGCGGCTCCCGATGAAAAGGGCCCTGCGGGGTATGCGGCGGCTCCCCGGTTTCTAGTGGGTTTCGTCGTCGCGCTGAAGAACCTGCGCGGCTCGCTCAGCGTCTTGCTCAAGGGTCATGAGCCTTACGGGATGGGCTGAAACGCCGAGGTAGTTGGCGGTATCGCCGGGCTGTAGCCGGCAGCGGATGCCCTCTGCCCTCACCAGCTGGACCCAGATCTCCGCCATGATCTGGTCTGGGGCGGTTGCAAAGACGACCCACTTCATGGGGCGGTTCCGTCATTGCTCATGATCACGCTTCTTGTCGCGGGCTTGTCGCCTCTACGTTGCCCGCGCCCACCAACTCTGCGAGCCTGGACTCCAGTTCCGCGCACGGTTCCACTTTCACGAACGGGGCCTCCATCTTCACCAATTTTCCATTGGTGGCGATTTCCAGCGTGACGGGAGAGGCGCCCCTGTATTCGAGCAACAGGCGCACCACGTCTTCGAGATGGTTCCTGTCCTCGGACAGCCGTCCGCTCTCCTTGAGCCGCACCGTCAGGGCGGAGGTTGTTGCAGGCGCGTACGCAACGGGCGGGTCTTCCGAGATGCGTTTCGTCGGCCCCAAAGGTACTTGGGGCGCGTCGGCAACGGGCGGGTCTTTCTGATGGTGAAATTCCGGTTCCGTCTCTGTTCGATCCCCCGGTTGCGCGCTCTCCAGGGGCATCTCGACTGAGCCGCTTTCAGGCATTACGTACTCTTTGGCGTTCTCGACGGATATCGACGTTCGCCCCTGCCACTCTCTCACCTCCCCCTTCACCAAGACTCGCCTACCATCCTCCCACAGGCCGTCCGTGGTTTCCAGGACGTTCGGCCAAACCACCAACTCAATTCCTCCGTCCAGAAGTTCCAGCGACATAGCGAGGAATGGGTTGCCCCTCCTGGTAGTGTGTTGTCTCACGTCTGCGATTTGCCCCAGCGCCTCGACGGTCTCACCGGCCTTGTCGGCGGTGAGCTCATTTGCAAACACCGCATACTTGGCCGACGCTGCATGCATTTCGCGAGTGAAAGGGCTCTCCTTGATTTCGACTCCGAGCAGTTCCTGCTCCCAGACGTTTCGCTCGTCGTCGTCCGCTTCTTCGGTCACGGGCAGTTCGATCTCCGGCATGGGAACGGGGGCCACCTGCCCGAACATGTCGAACATGCTGGTTTGTCCCGAGTTGCGGAGGTGGGTTTGGCGCTGTCCGACCGACATGATGCGGTCGACCGCCTGCGACAAGGCGCCTCGCGGTCCAAGCTGATCTAGCGCGCCCACCTTTATGAGGCTCTCCAGCGACAGGCTGTTCAGCACGCTGAAATCGACACGCCGGCAAAAGTCTTCAAGCGATTTGAAGGGGCCGTCCTTTTCACGGGCTTCAGTGATGGGGGCCACGGCGGCGCTGCCCACGTTCTTTACCGCGGCGAGGCCGTACCGGATAGCCGTTTCGCCGTTCCCGTTTCGCTCTATGCCAAACTGCTCGGAAGAGTGGTTCACGTCCGGCATCAGTATTTCAATTCGGTTTCGCCGCGCTTCCCGGACGCATTCGGACAGCTTGTCGGAGTTTCCGGTGGATGCGTTGAGCAGGGCAGCGAAGTATTCAGTGGGGTAGTTCGCCCTGAAGTACGCGGTCCAGTATGCGATCATGGCGTAGCTGATGCTGTGCGCTTTATTGAATGCATAACCGGCGAATGGCTCGATGAGGTTGAAGATGCGTGTTGCAAGTTCAGGCGTATAGCCTTTTCCAGCGGCGCCCTCCGTGAACTTGTTTCTCTCTGCGGCCATCACTTCGGGGATCTTCTTGCCCATCGCTTTCCGCAGTATGTCCGCCTCTCCGAGGGTGTATCCTCCAAACTCCTGTGCAATGAGCAGCACCTGATCCTGGTACACGATGACCCCGTAGGTCTCTTTGAGGATCTCCTTTAGTCCTTCGTGCGGGTACTTGATGGGAGCATGGCCATGCTTCGCTGCGATAAAGGTGTCGATGTGCTCCATGGGGCCGGGCCTGTACAGAGCGATCATGGCGGAGACGTCTGAGACAGAACCTGGCTTCAGCTTCTTGATGTTGCGGCGCATTCCCGCGCCTTCCAGCTGAAAAACCCCGAAGGTGTCTCCGGACGAGAGCAGATCGAACGTGGCCTTGTCGTCCAGGGGTATTTCTTCAAGCAAGATACGCTTGCCAAGATTCTGCCCGATGAGGCTTATGACCCGGTCGAGAGTGGTCAGGTTGGTCAGGCCGAGGAAGTCCATTTTGAGAAGGCCCACGTCCGCGACCGGTCCCATGGCCAACTGTGTGGTCGGGGGTGCGTCATCGTCTCCGGAGGTGGAGCGTTGGAGGGCGACGTAATCGGTTAGCGGGTTCTCCGAGATCACAACACCGGCGGCGTGGGTGGAGGCGTGTCGAACGGCTCCCTCAAGTTCAAGCGCGGTATCTATCACGCGCTTGCTGACGCCGTCGTTTTGCCGTAGTTCCGCGAGTTCGGCGCTTTCCTCTAGTGCGTCTTTCAGAGTGATGCCTAGCCGATACGGAATTAGCCGTGCCAGCTTGTCACCGGCCCCGGTCCCAAGATCGAGGGCTCGGGCCACGTCTCGCAGGGCCGCTCTCGCTCCGAGAGTTCCGAACGTGATGATCTGGGCCACGTGTTCGCGCCCGTACCTCTCCACGCAGTATCGGATCACTTCCTCCCGGCGGTCATCCTGGAAGTCCATGTCGATGTCTGGCATTTCTACGCGTTCGGCATTTAGGAATCGCTCGAACACCAGCCTATGTTCCAACGGATTTACCTGGGTCACCTCAAGGCAGTAGAGAACGAGGCTGGCCCCTGCGCTTCCCCTCACCGCGGAGAGAATGCCCCTGCGGTTGACGAACTTGAATATGTCCCACACCACCAGGAAGTAGTCTGCAAAGTCGGTTTTTTCGACCACTTCAAGCTCGTACTCCAGCCGCCTGATTATGTCCGGAGAGGGAGAGGGTATGCGTTTCTTCAATCCCTCCATGCATAGATGGCGGAGGTAGTCCATCGAGGTCATATCGTCCGGCGCGGGATAATGTGGCAGAAGGGTGACCCCGAAGTCGATTTCGACCTCGCATGACTCGGCTATCCGCAGCGTGTTCCGCAACGCATCCGGCGTGTCGCGCCACAGTTCGGCCATCTCCTCCGCGCTCTTCAGATAGTAGGAGTCTTCCTCCATGTGCAGCCGCTTGGAGTCATTGACGTTGGTGTTGGTCTGGATGCAGGTGAGCACGTCCTGTAGCGGAGCATCGGCTTGGTGAACGTAGTGCGAGTCGTTGGTCGCGACGAGCGGGGCGCCGCTTTCCGCGGCTATGCGCATCAGGCCGCGGTTTATCTCGTCCAATCCCGGCACGCCCCCATGGGACATGAGCTCCAGGTAGTAGTTCTCGCCGAACACCTCCCGGTACCACTCGACCACGTTGGAGGCGTCCGCGTCCCTGCCGCTCGACAGTAGGCGGGGAACCTCTGCTGACGGGCAGCCGGACAGCACGATCAGGCCCTGGCTGTGCCGTTCCAGAAGTTCCCGGTCCATTCGGGGACGGTAGTAGAAGCCTTCAAGGTGGGCGGCGGTGGTCAGTTTGAGAAGATTGCGGTAACCGGCCTGGCTCTGCGCCAACACGGTCAGGTGGTGGGGAAAGCGGTCGTTGGGGTCGCGGTCGGAACGCCTGCCGGAGGCCACGTACGCCTCGATGCCCAAGATTGGCTTGACGCCGCTTTCCCTGCACGCGCGGTAGAAATCTATGACTCCATGCAGGTTCCCGTGATCGGTAAGAGCGACGGCCGGCATTTCCAGGGCTGCGGCCCGTTTGGCTATTTGATCCAGGCGGCTGAATCCGTCCAGCAGACTGTATTCAGAGTGGTTATGTAGATGTACGAACTGGTTCAGGGCTTCTCTCCGGTGATGGCTCTGTGCACTCTGCGCGCCGGCCAGGGCGTGCACTTGGGCAGTCGGTCGATAGGGCGTCGCGGCACCTGAACCGCGACATTTCGACTATAGCGCTATCACGCCGCCGCGCATCATAATCGAGGCTGGATATACGGCGACGCGCGCGATGCGGTGCATCGGGCCGGAGAGTCCCTGCGGCCGCTGCCGGGGGCCGGACGGTACTGTTCCCTGCCCTCTATTTCTCGTTCCATTCCTCGGCGCGCTTCAGAAAGACCCCTGCATCTGCCCGCCACTCGCCGTAGCCGATGCGCCTTTCGTCCGTCAGCCAATCGATCTTCTCATCGAGGCACGCGACCAGATCCGCGTCTGCCTTGGCCACTGTGAACCCGCCCAGTTCGACGCGTTCATCCAGGGCAGTGACAATCAGCGCTCCCCCCGAAGCGTGGGAGGCGTCCTGGTTACCGATCTCGCCCCGGGCCACGGCGTCTATATCGCCCGCGTTGAGCGCATCCAGCAGTTCGGTCTCGCCCGCGGTGTCCCCCAGATAGATGATCTGGGGCATGTTTTCCGATGGCGGAACCAGGCTTCGCCTCCCCGCAAGGCTGGGGGATTCCATGGCTGCGGTGATGACGTAGCTGCCGCTGCCGTCTGCGACGACCTCTCCGTTTGGGGTCTCAAGGCGCGTGCCGGCTGCCAGAACTCCCTCGGCGTCCACGATCCCGGTGATTTCCAGCAGGCGAAACTCCCCGGTGGTGCCTGCAATGGCGCCGACGCGAACTCCGCTGTTCAGGTTTCCATACTCCGCCAGCCGCTCCGCATCCTCGGCCCGCACCAACAGGGACTGCCGGAAGGAAATATGGCCGTCCGTAAACGTTACCGCCTCCTCCCCCTGTGCGTTGCGCGTACGGGAATCGAGGATAGTGATTCCGCCGCCGACCACGTCGTACAGATCCCCCGCTGACTGGAGCCAAATGTCGTCCCAGAGGGGTATAGCGGTTCGAGAGAACGAAAGCCCTGCCCCGTCCATCGCCTCTAGCGCGGTCAGCAGGTCGGCCTCATATCCATGGTGTGAGTTGAATCCTGCTGAGGCGGTGTCCTCATCGGCGCTGTAGCTAACTGGTTTGAAAAAGGCGTAGAAGCCCAGATCGAGGGTTTTATCCCCCTTGACGCAGGACTCCGAGGCAGTATCGCCGGATGAGCAGGCTGCGACGAAAAACACGGCGCAGGAAACGATGACCGCGGTTTTGAGAAGGGAGATTCGTAAGGGCGCATTGGCCATGTTCATGTTCCTGCCCGCGGTGGTGTGTGAGGCCCGTGTGTAAGAGGCCTGCTTGTTTTCCTCACTATATCGCCTACTACAGGACGGGTAAAAGGGAGTGGAGTTGCGCGGCTAGGTCTTGCGGCCAGGCGCTCGGCTCGAAAGTCGGTCGGACCTTCTCGATCTCGCGGCCATTCTGCCGGGGCTTTCCAGGGTCAAGGAAAGGGGCATGGCGATAGCGAGTACCACGAAGAGGATGGCGAAGCCCATGCGGTAGCTCTGCGTGAGGTCGAAAGTTAGCCCTATGAGGGCCGGTCCAGCGGCCCCGAACAGGGCGTTGACTGAACTGGTGAGTCCTACTATGGAGCCGTAGTTTCTTCGCCCGAAGTAGTCGGCAACTATGGCCAAGCGAATGGGGACCGAAGCGCCAAATCCCATACCGAACGCGATCACGAATATGGGAAGTGTGGCGATTCCAAAGGATACGCCGAACATTTCCAGGTTGATCATCACCAGGCTCAGGATCCCCGCAGCCTGGATGACGAAAGATCCGGCAAGCATGCGGCGCTTGTCGAAGCGGTCGCCAATCACCGCGGTACCTGCTCTGCCGAGCAGGTCGCCGAACGCCACGCTTCCTGCTGCAAGGGCGGCCAGACCCGGCGACAGGCCGAAATCCTGCAACGCGGCCAGATGCAGCAAGTTGGTTGAGCTTGCAAGTTGGCCGAGGCTGCTTGCAATGCCAAGTTGCCAGAAAAACCGGGTCCTGAGGGCTTGCCGAATACCGAAGGCCGCTTCCGGTCGACGGCGTGTCCGCCGGTTCGAGGCCGATTCCTCTTCCTCCTCAGGACGGTCTCCATCGGGCAACTGTCCATAGTCTTCAGGCCGCCGCCGCGCGAGAAGTATCGCGGGGATGCCGACAATCCAGAATCCGACCCCTACGGAAAAGAGGACGTCTCTCCATCCAAACGCGTCTATCGACCTCACGAGCAGCGGTAGGGTGAAGCCGCCTATGGCCGAGGAGGTCATCAGGATTGCGAGAGCGCGCGCCCGATTGCGGATGAACCAATTGCTGACCATCGTTACGAATACGATGAAGGTGCCAAGCGACATACCAAGTGTTAAAAGCGCGATAGCGAGGTAGAACTGCCAGAGGGCATTTACACGGCTCATCAGTATGAAGGCGGCCCCGGTGGTGATCGTGCCGAACAGCATTGCCCACCTCGGCCCATAGCGGTCGAGGATTACCCCCACGAAAGGCGAAAACATCCCGCCTTCCACCCGCTGTAGGGATATAGCGCCCGCGGTGGCAGCCTGACTCCATCCGAACGTTCCTACTATGGGCAGGAAGAAGGCTTGAAACCCTCGCCAGAACACAGCCGAGGTGTACCACTGCACTCCGAAACCTGAGCCAACCAGCCACCAGCCGTAGAATGCCCTCCTCGGAGTTGGAAATCGGGTCTTCATCGGGAGTCAGGCGGTGCGGGACACCGGCAGGGGCGCTTGAGAAACCTGGGGACCGGCTCGACACTTCGGGCAGAGAGGGGATGCCGTCCTCGTCCCGGAAGAAGGCGGCACACGGCGGACGGCGATAGCTCGGGGCGGTACCGGGTAGGGAGGGATGCGGCTTTGTCGCAGCGGAGTGCGTTCTTAGCGGGCGGCGGTAGCTCGGCGTACTCTGCGCTCAGCACGGAGATCGCGGTGATGCGCGAGTATTCAAAGACCGCAGCTATCGCGGAGTCGGGGCGGCTATGGGCTGAGCGCGCTGCTGCGCAACTGGTACAAACCGGGGACATAGGTAACGAATAGTACGTAGTTCGCTGCTCTCTGTTGAAGCCTCTACGCAACCCAGAGTAGCGGATTATGCGCGCCCGCCTTCATCTCCTTCCGGTTGGCCCAAGGCTTTAGGCCATGCGTCTTGAGCTACGACGAACTCTTGATAGGGGCGGATCTGGAACGCTCCCCTATCAAGAGGAATACGGGCGGCGGCCGGAAGCGATAGCGCCTCCGGGTATCTGGATAAACCTGAACGCCCGCCGGAGTATCGCCGGCTTTGCGGTCAGCTGGCGCCGCTGCCAGCCGCCTGCTTGCCTACCGCCTCGATCATCGCCTGAATGTACCCGTTGGCGAATGCACGGGCGCGATGGCCGTACCTTGTGTCGTTGTAGGTTTGAGGCACGTGGTCGTCGATGAAGAAGCTCTTGAATCCGGCATCGTGGTAGGTCTTCATCGCCCGGTACATGTCCACGTGCCCGGTATTTATGAACTCCTCGTGGAAGTCGTTCGGATTCGGAGCCGAAACGTTTCGGAAGTGGACGTACAGCACCCGATCCCGCCGGACCATTTCGTCGATGAACCCGTAGATGTTTTCCCCGCTGGAATCTGCCATCTCGGAAATCGTGCCCTGACAGAACTCGATGGCGTTGTTGGGAGAGTCGTAGATGTCCAGGTAGCGACGGTAATTGTCGTATGAGCGGAACAACTGCGGTATCCCGCCGATCTCCTCCACCGGCGGGTCGCACGGGTGGATGCCCATGCGGATGTCCTCTTCCTCTGCTATGGGAGTAATGATCTTCAGCCAGTACTCCAGGTTTTCCCACATTTCTTCCTCGGTATATTTGCGGCCGTGAGTGAGCGGCAGATCCTTGGCCTCCTCATAGTTGAAGGCCGTTGCCAGCGCCCCGCCTCGAATCACCTTGGGGGTGGTTCGCCACACCAGGGAGGGCATCCAGTGGTATCCGAAGATCGGGATACCGGCCCTCGCCATGTTGCGAATGGTCGCGATCATGTTTTCGATCTGTTCGTCCCGTCTTGGCCCGTTGAGCATTATGTGATCGTAGAATCTGATCGGGACGTTCTCGATCGCGGAGAGTTTCATGCCGTGGCTCTCGACGTCCAGCCTCATCATCGCCAGATCCTTCACCGCCCACCTGCCGTCGTATCCTGGCAGGCCGTCTGTGTTGAACACCATCACGTCCTTCACGCCGAACTGGCGGGCGTAAAGCAAGAATTCGGTCGCGGGGGGCATGCCGGTTGCAAAGGCGGGTCTCATATATCTCTCCTTTAACGTATGCTCTGCGATAGGCAGGACATCGGCTGACTGGCGCGTTTCAGATCCTGAAACTGCCTGCCTCAATCTACAAGAGTGTATACGGGGAAGTCAAACGCCCGGGCTTTGTCTAGAACGTATAGAAGCGGCGTAATTAGTCAACGGCATTCCATTATGCGGTAGCTTGTCCTGGGCGGGCCCTGTTACCTGTTATCTCCCTCAGTAATTTGTTCAAGCAGATCGAGAATATACTGAACTTCTGTACCTCGCACTGCGAAGGCCTTTTCACATTGCGCTACTTGCAAGTAGGTTCTGCCGGATGGCTGCTCCTGGATATTCAAAAGATCTTTTCCATCTGCTACGCATAGATCCGATGGGTCTGCCGGGTCAAATCCCGAAAAATCGCTTCCCGGAGCAAAGGGCGCGGGCCAGAGGTCTGGATAGATTGTGAGTACGCCCACGTGGGTGACGGATTCGTCCGTACTGATTATGTGTCGCGTTGTAAGTTGGAAGATGTCATCTCTATGCGCGTCCACTTGCGACATTTCATCCGGTGTCAGTGCATGAACGGATTTGGTTACAAATACCCTGTAGTGCCCTCCGAAATAGTCTTCCCCGCTTGGCAACTGACCGTGCAACGGAACCTCTCCTAACGCCACCAGGAGAAGGCCGTCTGACTTCTCAGTGACAATTCGCGCAATGGCTTCCGCTTTCTGATCGTTGCTTCCGCGAATGTCTGAGACGGTTGTCGTTTCTTTGGTAATTTCGCTCGACTGAGTTTGAGTCTGTACCGCGCTCTGCTGTTGTTGCTGCTTCAGGATCTTGTCGTTGGCGGCCATTTGATCCAGAAGAGTTTGAGCCTTCGATTCCGGACTTTCGCCAGCGGAACAGGCAACCGCGCAGAGCAGAACAACCGAAATTGGTATCAGAACTCTTAGGTGATTCATCTTGCCGTTACTGTTCCAAATGTTCCAACTTGATCTTCTATCTTAGCAGGCAGCGGGCCTGATCCTCAAAACGCTGAACTGCAACTGACCTGGAACGACGCGGTGCGTCCCCCGCGAGCGTCTCATAAGCCGGCCAATCGTCAGGCGCGAGGTTTCGACTATAGGGGTCTTGCGTTCGCACCTGTTTGTTGGGATCCAGGGCCAGGCCGTTCCCGTTTCCCGCTTCCGGAGACTCCAGGGGATGAAGACCTCAGCAGCGGCACTCTTTCCGGGCCTCACCCCCTGCACCCGGTTGTATGCTGCCCCATGGTTCGGTTGCTTGCGCCCGCCCCTGCGTAGTCTCTAGTGAGGCAACTTCCGATCGGTTGCTTTCTCGCGGGATCTCGGTCAGTGGCGGCGCCAAGCGCCTGTACTATTTTCGTCGTATATTGGCATGACACAACGAAAAGCGAAAGGGCGATGATGTCACGTTGACATCGCATGATCTGGGTGTCACGATATGCCCGACTCATCTGAGCGCTCTACCACCATCAGGATATTGATAGCTCGTCTGGCTTTCTTGATTGGCATTCAGGCGCCTTGTTAGTAGGAGGATGGAATGACTTCATCGAGCAGGAAATGGGCTTGGCGAATAGCCTCTGTGCTAATCGGAGCGGCCTTGGCCGCAGCGGTTGCGTGTGGAGGGGACGATACGGCCGCGCCCGTTATTCATACCGTCGTGATCGAGAAACCGGTCACGCAAGTCGAACGGGTCGTAGAAACCGTTGTTGTTGAAAAGCAGGTCGAGGGTCAGACGGTGAGGGTGGTTGAGACGGTCATTGTCGAGAGGCCGGTGACCCAGGTCGAGAGAGTGGTCGAGACGGTGGTGGTCGAGAGGCCGGTGGCTCAAGTAGAGGTCGAGACGGTGGTGGTCGAGAGGCCGGTGGTCATAGAGAAGATCCTGGTAGCGACCCCGACGCCTGGCGGCGAGGTTATGGCTCCTAGAGAGTCAAAGACCCCGTCCGGCACGCTTACTATTTCAGCGACCACGGTGGGCAAGCCACAAGGCGACCCTGAGAAGTGCATTCCCGGCTGCGGCAACGAAAAGTTCTCCATGGGGGCATACGAGACATTGCTCTTCATCGATGACAGGGCGAACGTGCTTCCCAGACTAGCGGCGTCATGGGAGGTTGCGGATGACCTGTCTTACGTGGACTTCACCCTGCAGGAAGGGGTTGCCTTCCACGGCGGGTGGGGCGTGATGACGGCGGAAGACGTTGCCTGGAGCTTCAACCGGGCAAACCCGGCGATAAACCCGGATAGCGTCCACGATCAGGCTGGGGACTTCAAGGCGCTTATGAAGCGCATGGATGCCCTTGACCAGGGAACCGTCCGCATGACTGTCAATACCCTTTCGGTGGGCGCGCTTCGCAGGACGTTGAGCCCCTTCTGGCAGAGCATGGGCATACACAGCAAGAGGCTGTTCGACGAACTCGGGGCCGACGGGATGAGGGACAAGTTCATTGGCACCGGGTCGTTTGAGCTGGCGGCATGGGTCGAAAACGAGCACGCCATTCTGAATGCGGTCGAAGGACACTGGCGAAAGACGCCGGAGATGGCCACTGTACGGATTCTTGCAGTGCCTGAACCCACAGTCCGCGCAACTATGCTGAGGACAGGTGAAGCGGACGCGGCACAACTCGACGTCAAGGACATTCCAGCGCTCAGGGATGAGGGCTTCATCGTAGCCCCGACCTCGGCGTGGATACAGGGCGTCTTCTATGGCGGCAACTACTGGGAAGACGTGGTCTACGGGACTAACACGCCCGTCGAACGGCCAGGCTACGACACCTCCCTGCCGTGGGTGGGGGAATTCGGAAACGACGGCTCTATGGAAGAGGCCCGAAAGGTGCGGGAAGCTATGTCCCGAACCATCGACCGGGTGGGCATAAACGACAGCGTGGTGGAGGGGCTCGGATCACCGGCCTACACCCCCATGGTGTCGGTCAATAGCCCGGACTACCAGGACAAGTGGACCGTCAACTACGAGCCGGCCAAGGGCAAGACCCTCATGACGGAGGCCGGCTACGCAAGCGGTTTCGACGTTCAGCTCTGGGGCGGGGGAGACCCGGGATCCGGAACTGCGCGTGAGATCACTGAGGCCATCGCGGCCGGCTGGCAAAACGAGCTGGGGCTCAACGTCACTCTGGACGCCACGCAGTACTCAGCGCACCGCCCGAAGACCGTGGAGTTCACCTGGAACCAGTTGCAGTTCCGCATCGCTCGGGACACGAACACCGCCTTGACCCTGGACCTGCCCAAAGGCGGACACGCTTCAACTGTGAATCTTGGGGGCAGCATCTGCGCCGGAAACCTCATACCGAAGTTCTCCGAGCTGCACGAAAAGGCGGCGAATGAGCAGGAAGCAGACGTTCGCCGAGGGTACGCGCTCGAGGTGATCGACTACGCCCAGCAGTGGTGGCTGGAAACGGGCGTCATCGAGATTCCGAACTTTGCCGTGTACAGCGACGAGAAGATCAAGTCGTGGCCCAGGCCGCTTGCGGCGTTCGCGGGCGCGGCCATATGGGCAAACGTCGAGGAGATCAGCTGGGAGCAATAGTCAGAGACGGCCCCAGCCTCTGAGATCGCCTACGCGGGCGGGCGAGACCCGGTAGCAGCAGCTATCCGGGTCCTGCGCCCGCCCGCAACTCGTTAAAGCGCGTACTGGCCGGAGGAATAGCGCAGCCAAGAGACGACGGCCCTCGGGATTCATCCGACCAGGCCGTTTGGATCAGTCTTGTCAACATGAGGATATTCATCGTAAGGCGCATCCTCTACGCCTTCCTTACGGTTATAGGCGGTACGCTCGTGATATTCGCACTGTCGCGCATGTCCGGCGATCCGCGAGTCCTCTTCATGGACGATTACAGCGTCATCGACGCGGAGGTGTGGGATCGGCTGGGCGAAAGGTTCCACCTGGACGATCCCGTGCCCGTGCAGTATGGATACTGGGTGTGGGACGTCATGCGGGGAGAGTTCGGAGACAGCATCGCATCCCAGCGACCCGTTGAAGAGGTGATCTATCCACGCCTGTGGAATTCCATCCAGCTGGGCGCGGTCGCCTGGGCCCTCGGAACGCTGGTCGGGGTTCCGCTCGGCGTGCTCTCTGCGGTCAAGCGGGGTCAGTTCATCGACTACGTAGCCCGGGCATTTGCGCTGTTTGGACAGTCGCTGCCCTCGTTCTGGGTCGCGATCATGGCCATACTCATCTTCTCGGGAACCTTGGGCTGGCTGCCCAGCGCGGGTAAGGGCGAGGGGTTTGCGGTTAGGCACTTCGTCCTGCCCGCGATCGTGCTCGGCTGGCTGCCTGCGGCCGGCTATCTGCGGCTGACGCGTTCTTCCATGCTGGAAGTTCTGGATTCGGAGTACGTCAAGTTCGCACGTTCGAAAGGGGTTGGCACAAGCAAGGTGCTCTGGAAGCACACCTTCCGGAATGCGCTGTTGTCACCTCTCACGTTTTCGGCTCTGCTTCTGTTGGGATTCGTCACCGGCACGACGGTGGCCGAAACCGTCTTTGCATGGCCCGGACTTGGCCGCCTCGCCGTATCGTCGGTATTCGGAAACGACTTCCCGGTACTCTCGGCGATCATGTTGCTGCTGGTCGTCTTGTACGCCGTGGTGGTCCTTTCCCTGGACCTCTTGTACGCCGTGGTGGACCCGAGAATCAGGTATTCGTAGCCGGTGAAGGTATCAAAGACCACGGCATTCGACTCGGCGGATACCTCGCCGCTGCGAGGTACCGCCGCGGGCATCGCGTCGTGGCCCAAAAAGACCTTCTTCATCATCAGGCGATGGCCGGTGATCCCCGGGATGGTTCTGGCCGCCCTCGTGATTTGCGCCCTCTTTGCGCCTTGGCTCTCCCCGCACGATCCGTACAAGAACACCCTCAAAGACCGTCTCGTTCCACCCTTTTGGAACGACGGGGGACAGGCCAAGTACCTCTTGGGGACGGATCAGATCGGTAGGGACATCCTGAGCCGGATCATCCATGGCGCCAGAGTGTCCGCGGTGGTGATGTCCATAGCCGTCAGCGTGGGGGTGACCATCGGAACGATTCTGGGAATGTCCGCAGGATACTTCGGACGGCACGTCGATGAGGCGATCATGCGCATCGTCGATACTTGGGCGGCTTTGCCGTTCATCATGGTCGCGCTCGTGGTGGTACTCGTTCTCGGACAGTCCTACGGCGTGCTGGTGGGCCTGCTTGCCCTGCTGTCTTGGCCCGGGGCAGTCAGACTTGTACGCGCTGAAGTTCTGAGCCTGCGTACGAGGGACTACGTGTCCATGGCAAAGGTGGCCGGCGCCTCAACCCCCAGGATACTCTTCAAGCACGTCCTGCCCAGCGTGTGGAACGTGGTACTCGTAACGGCCTCCTTGCAGATGGGCGGCATCATCCTCGTGGAGGCCACTCTGAGCTTCCTCGGCGCGGGGATTCCTGCCCCTACCCCTGCATGGGGGGCCATGACCTCAGATGGAAAGAACTACGTCAACGATGCCTATTGGGTGGCATTCTTCCCCGGTATGGCGATCTTCATGGTGGTGATGGCCGGAAACTTCCTTGGCGACTGGCTCAGAGACCGTATGGACCCCACGATTCGCCAGATAAACTAGCCTAGGCCGGGCATAAGCGATAGCGTATTTGGCAATATCGCCGGGCAGTCGCTCCCGAATGATGAAAGGGCCTTGTGATATGTCTTATACCGGCCCGCCCGCTCCCCGCGACCCTCATGAGGTGCATCGTCACCAGTCGGCTTGGGCGCATCGATTGCACTATGCGGACCAGGTGGAGTTGGGCTTGACGCCGGTCTACGCGGTCCGCGGATTGGCCCGGCTGGTCTGGCGGCCTGTAAAAACTCTCTTTCGCATCGTGCGAAGGAAGTAGCGGCTCCCGTCGGCGCGGCCAGACTGCCTGATCCCTGATCTGCCCAGGCCGGTCTGACCTTCTTGATTTCGGCCGCGCTTCAAATGCCCATGACGTTGTAGCCCGCGTCCACGGGGAGGATAGCGCCGGTTATGCCGGACGCCATTTCGCTGCACAGGAAGAGGGCGGCGTTTGCGACCTCCTCATGGGTGACGTTGCGCCGCATCGGAGACCGGCTCGAGTAGGCCCGGCGCATCTCGTTGAACCCTGGGATGGATCGGGCGGCCAGAGTGGGCAATGGGCCCGCGGATACAGCGTTCACCCTTACGTTGCGCGGCCCATACTCGTTGGCCAGTTGGCGCACCTCGTTTTCCAGTGCGGCCTTGGCTGTGCCCATGATGTTGTAGCCCGGATACACTCTGCCCGCGGCGTCGAAAGTCAGCGCGACCACCGCCCCCCCATCCTCTCCCATATGGGGAACGGCCTTTCTCACTATGGGCATCAGGCTGTACGCGCTCGCTTCCATCGCGGTCCTGAATCCCTGAAGGCTGGTGGCTGAAAAATCGCCTCCCAGGTCGTTCCGTTCTGCGTAGGCGATCGAGTGCACGACTATGTCGACGCTGCCCAGCCTGTCGGCCGCGGCCTCGTAGAATTGCGCCACCTGCTCGTCGTCAGTTGCGTCGCACTCGATCAAGACTGGGTCGCCCAGCGCGGAAACGGTCTTTTCTACCGGACCGCGCAGCCTTTCGTTCAGATAGGTGAAGGCGAGTTCCGCGCCTGCGCCTGCCAACGCTTGGGCTATGGCCCATGCGATGCTGCGCTGGTTTGCAACACCGAACACCACGCCGGTCTTTCCCTTCAGGTCTATTGCCTTCATACGTTTTCTCCGCTTTTCTGTGTCGGACCATGCGCCGAGGCAGGCCGTTCCACTTCTTCAATCCCCCCCCCGTGAGACCTTTGTGTAGCTCTCTTCCATGGGTCGAGGGGATTCTCGTTCCCGGCCTGGCCGGGTTGTCCAAGAAACTCCGGCGCGGCGCCTCTGTCCCGCAGTATCCAGTTGTGCTTCATGGCTACCAGTTGGTTACTGAACCGTCCCGTCGGTGCAGGTGGGGCGATTCCCAGAATCGGAAAGGCTCGCCAAGCGATGCCTCGTCCACCTCGATGCCGAGGCCTGGCCGGTCCGACAGATACACCTTGTCCTCCCTCAATTCGGGCTGGACCGGGAAAACCTCCTTGTCATAGAACCCATCCCGCTCCGTTGGGGACTCCCGTATCTCCAGCCAGGAGAAGTTGGTGACGGCCGTGGCGAGGTGGCACGTGGCAGCGACGCATATCGGCCCCAGCGGATTGTGTGGCATCAGGTCGATGTAGTGAGCCTCTGTCCAGCCCGCCACCTTCATCGCCTCCGTGAGACCGCCAACGTTGCACACGTCGACGCGTGCGTAGTTGGCAATGCCCCGCTCTACGTAGGGCAAGAACTGCCACTTCGAGGCAAACTCCTCTCCGATGGCAAACGGAACGGGGGTCATGGTCCTGAGCGTTTCATACGCCTCGGGCGTCTCATCGCGGATAGGTTCTTCGAGGAAGTCGAGCGTGTGGGCAGGCATCATTTGGCAGAAGGATGCGGCCTCCGCCACGCTGAGGCGGTGGTGGTAGTCAATGCCAAGCGTCGGCTCCATTCCCACCGCCTCGCGTATCTTGATCAGCCATTCTGCCGTCAGCGCTATCGACTCGCGCGGCTCATAGAGCAGGTCGTCTTTGCCTGTGTCGGGGTGAATCGGGGTGGTACGGATCGCCTTCCAACCTCTGCCGTGCAACAGTTTCACCTGTTCCAGCAGTTCCTCGCCCGTTCGCGCGGGGGCCGTGGCGAAGCATGGAACGTAATTGCGATGCTTGCCTCCCAGCAGCTGATAGACGGGCACTCCCAGCTTCTTTCCCACTATGTCATGCAGGGCTATGTCTATCGCCGAGATGGCGCCGGTCAATATCCTTCCGCCCTCGAAGTACTGGCTCCGGTACATCTGCTGCCACAGCGCGCCTCGCCTCATCGGATCCTCTCCGACGAGGAACTCTCTGTAGTGCTTGACCGCGCTCTCGACAGCCAGTTCACGGGACGAGACCCCCGACTCGCCCCAACCGTAGATTCCCTCGTCGGTCTCCACCTTCACCAGCATCTGGTTGCGCCTGCCCACCCAGACCGGATAGGTCTTTACGTCTGATATCTTCAACTGTCTTGCCCCCCGGACGTGTTCGTCGGTCCCTCGTTGCCGTTTCTCATTCCGCGTAGGTTGATTGGCCGATGCGGGATGTGTCAAGCGTCTCATACCGATTGGCCGTCCGTCTTACAATCTCCGCATGGTTACTACTGCCAAGCCGCACCAGGGGCAACGCAGCGTCACAAGCTATCTCCCCCAGTACGCGGTGATGCTCCACAACGACGACGTCAACGACATGCTCCACGTTGTGCAGGCGCTCCTCAAGAGCGTACCTGAATTGGGGCGGGAGGACGCGGTGCGCGTCATGCTGGAGGCCCACTCGAACGGCAAGGCCGTGGTGATAGTGTGCCCGCTGGAACGCGCAGAACTCTACCGGGACAGGATCAGATCCTTCTCGCTCGGCTGCACGATCGAGCGGGCGTGAGTAGTCGGCGCTGAGGGACTCCCGCAAGACCTTTGCACAACACGCGCTGCGCGTTATGAGCGCGTTCGGGGCAAAGCGTACCTGCGCCGCGCCGGGACAACGGCGAGTTCCTCACCCGGCAAACCCCGCGTAGAGCTTGCTCTCTGAAAGGTCTACGACCTCGTACGGAAGGCCGGAGTTCCGGGCGGAGGCTTCTCCCCTCGCAGTCGTAAGAATCGTTCCCCCGCTCTGCGCCACTTCCCTGTTCACCAAAACCGCCTTGCCGGCGACGAAAGTACTCACCGCCTTGCCGGCGGCCGGGTCGATCACCGTAACGTCGGCGTCCGCCCCCGGCGAAAAATGCCCCTTGTTCGTCAAACCGAACATCCTCGACGGGTTGTAAGACAACTTGACGGCCATATCCATCGGCGAAAGAGCCCCGAACCGTACCAGGGCCATGGCGCTTTCGATGTTTATGTTGCGCGGGTGCGATCCCCCGTCCGACGCCACCGCGTCTATCACAAAGTCCCCGTCGGAGTCCCTGCCGGTCGTCAGCAGGAACGCAGAAGCCGGCAGATTCACCGGAAAGCTGAGCGGGCAATCCGTGTTTAGCTCGTCGAATATCGCCATTGCTTCCCCGTATTTCACGTACCCGATAGTGCCGTACTTCTCCCGAATCACCGAGGCGTAGCCGTCCCGTATGGCCTGCCGTATACCCTCCACGTCGGTGGAATAATCTCTCAGCCGCAGGCAGTTCCTCGCCACGTCGGCCATGACCCGCCCGTCATCGTCGCATCTGCCGGACGTGCCGTTGGGAATGGCCTGGTGCACCTCCGAGTTGTACTGCCCCTTCTTTGCGGTGAGGATGTCCAGCGCTTCCGCACATTCCTCCAGCGGGTCCGCGATAGAGCCGCGCGTATAGGCGTTTACGTGGGCAACGTGCAGCCGGCCATTGCCGACCAGCCCCGGAACCTCCCTCATCCCGTCCATGCGGCTGCCCGTTTCCTTCGTTCCTACGTGGTAGCCCACGTAGGCGCGCTGTTCGTTGCATGCTGCGATGACGTCGGCAGTGACCTCCGGCGTAAATGGGTCGTATCCCCCTATGATCTTGACGCCCAGAGCGCCTCGCCTCAGCGCGTTGGCCACAATGTCCCGGACTTCGGGCGGGGGCGGGTCGTCACGGGGAATCGTCGATCCAGGGCGCAGTACCATGAGCCCACCCACGTTGATACCCGAGCCGAGCCGCCTCATCCCGTCGAAGAGCGTCTCCGGGGTACTGCCGAAGTCGATGCCGGTCGTCACGCCGGCCAGCGCCAGCATTCGGAAGCCGAGGGCCGGATCCCACGTGGCCCGCTCCCCGCCCACGTGGACGTGCCCGTCGATCATGCCGGGAATGACCCAGCAGCCCCTCACGTCCACCACCTCAGCGGCCATAGAGCGGTCGATCTCAGCCTCGACCCGTTCCACCCGGCCGCCTGAGACGGCTACGTCCGCTACGGCTTCGATTGAATTGGCAGGATCGAGAACCGTCCCGCCGACTATGAGCAAATCGTATCTGGGCATGGCTATGGCTCCGGAACTGGTGAATGGACGTCTGTGCTGGGTCAGCCTGCGCGGCCGCGGTCAACTTTCACCCAGGAGTACGTCACGCGCAAGCCAGCCGTCGACTCCTCATGTCCTTATGCTTTCCACGCGAGGCCGATAGCGCTCAGCTTCTTGTAGACGTCCTCCAAGGGAAGGCCGGCGTACATATACTCTCGAGCGGTGTGCAAGGCGCGACGGTGGTCTCTGTCCAGTTGACTCCCGCTCGGACTACTCATTTCTGCATCCAACTCCCCGATTCACCGCACCCTCTTGGCCGGGCGGCGCCCCAGACGTTAGAAGAAACTCTCGCCCCTGATGATTCTGGCGATGTCCTGTGCAGAGACCAGCGCGATGATGCCAATGATAAGGGCGAAGCCTATGAGGTGTACGAGCCCTTCTCGCTTGGGAGATATCCGCTTTCCGCCGCGTAGAAGTTCTATGACTACGAAGAATATGCGCCCGCCGTCCAAGGCCGGTATCGGCAGAATGTTGATGACCGCCAGGCTGAAGCTGAGGGCCCCGGCAAGGCTTGCCAGCACCGCTACTTTTGCACCGAAGCTGGCGTCGGAAGCGGCAATTTCTCCTCCAACCTGCCCTATACCGACCGGCCCGACCGCGGACGGGCCGCTGAACTGAGGATTGCTGCTGCCTATCAGGATGCCGGTGACCGCGTTCTTGGTAAGTATGATCACGTCGAACGCGCCCCGAAGACCTTGCGGTATCGCCTCCCACGGCGGCAGGGAACGGCTTTCGACCCGCTGGTTCGCCATGCCTATCTGGACACCGGCCGCTCCCTCCTGAATGAAGGTATCGACGCCGAGGTCGAAATCGTATTCCCGGGCATCGGCCAGGGACACCTCGGTTGCAGGGTCTTGCACCACGGGAACGATGCGCAGCACGTCCCCGATCTCAAGGCCCAGCCGGATTCTTCGAGTCTCGGCCAAGGGTATTTCGCCCGCGCGGTCGGTTGGCTGCCCGACCACCGTGAGAGTGTCTGCCAGTCCTGAGAGAGGGTTGTACAGTCGCGCCTCTCTAAGGGAGATCTGGCTATCCGGGTGGGTTACCGTTTCCACGATCTCTCGGCGAGGTGGATGCCATCTGGGCACCACCTCGACCGTATCCACCTCTCCGGTGTACTGGTACGCCGGTTCCGTGGGCTGAGGAAACGGATCCGGGATACCGCGCTGGATCTCCCAGGAACTGGCCGCGCCCAGTTTGATCGTCACCGCCTGTTGCAGGTCTCCTACGCTACGAATCCGCCGGCCGTCCACTCCGACGAGCTTGTCCCCCTCCTCTATGCCCGCCGCCTCTGCGGGCGAGCCGGGCATCACGCTCGTCACTACCACGTCGCCGGTTACCAGCTGCTGGGGTATCAGCAATACTGCCGGGAAGATGATGAAGGGAAGAATCGCGTTGACCGCCGCGCCTGCGCCCATCACGGAGATGCGCTGCCATGGCGTTTTGGACGCGAGGCTACCCTGAGCCGAGGGGTCCTCCTCGCCCAACATGCGCACAAAACCGCCGATGGGCAGCCAGTTCAACGACCACATCAGGTCCGCGATTACCAACTTCTCGGAGGATGCCTCCCTCACCTTGCCGGTGATGACTGGCGCGCCCTCCGCGCGTCTCTCCTCGTCCGACTTTTCCATTCGCCGAACTGTGTGGGCCGCCGGCTCTCCGTCGTCTTGTCTCCGATAGTGAACCGAGACCATCTCGCCTGGTTTGACCCGCGTGCGGCCGTCCTCGAAGCGGTATGCCGTGTCCGGTGTCAGCCGAATCGAAGTGTGTCCCGACCACCACAGCGCGGTAGCCCGGGGGGGAAAGCCGACCCCAAACTCCAGTACCTTCACGCCCATTCGACGGGCGACGAGAAGGTGGCCCAGCTCGTGCAGGATGATGAGCGGGCCCAGGATGAGGGCAAAGGTCAGAATGCCGTAGAGAGCGGTCAGAGGCATATTATGATTTTACGAACTCCCGACTCGCTTTGCCTCATGCAGATTAGAGAGATCACCTGCGCCGCGAGGATTTCGCAAGGCCCAGTGTGTGGGCCTGGGCCCAGGCTGCCGTTTCGATTACGTCCTCGACGTCGGGCTGCGGGACAGGCCGATGGGCGTTGAGCGTTCCGGCTACCACGTTCGGCAGGTCGGTGAAGCCGATCTTTCCCTCCAGGAAGAGGGAGACGGCCGCCTCATCTGCACCTGCCAAGGCCGCGGGCCAGTCGCCGCCCCTGCTGCCGTACTCGATGGCGAGCTCGTAGCAAGGGTAACGGGTCGGATCCATCGCTTCGAAGGTAAGCGGGCCCCCTCGCACCGGATCGTAGCGCGGCAGGTCCGGGTTGGCCTTGCGCTTTGGGTAGAACATGGCGTACTGAATTGGCAGACGCATGTCGGGCGCTCCCAACTGCGCCTTGACGCTGCCGTCCTCGAACTCCACCATCGAGTGCACAATGCTCTGACGGTGTATCACCGCCTCGATGTTCTCGAAGGGAATGTCGAACAGCCACCGAGCCTCGATCACCTCGAAGGCTTTGTTCATCAACGTTGCAGAGTCAATCGTGATCTTGGGGCCCATCTGCCAGGTCGGATGCTTGAGGGCCTCCTCGGGCGTGACCGCTGCCAGGGAGTCCCAACTGCGGTCCCTGAAAGCCCCTCCCGACGCGGTTATGAATAGCTTCCTCACGGCTGACGGCTCGCCCCGTATGCACTGCCATATTGCGGAGGGTTCGCTGTCCACCGGGCGTATCTCCCCTCCATGTTTCCTGGCCGCCTGAAAGAGCAACTCGCCGGCCATCACGATCGGCTCCTTGTTGGCAAGGGCGAGGGGTTTGCCCGCCTGGAGAGCGGCAAGCGCGGGCATCATACCCGCGCAGCCCGCGGTTGCGCCCACGACGAGGTCGGCTTCGGGAAGGGAGGCAATCTCCGAAGGCTCGGCAAGTTGCGCCCCGTTGCAGACCGTCCCGTTGTTCACGGCGTGGTAGAAGCGAGGGCGAAACTCGTCGATCTGCGTCTGAAGCAACTGAGTGTTGTTGCCCGCGCAAAGACCGAGTACCTCGAACTCACCCCGGAAATTCCTCACCACGTCGAGGGTTTGGCGTCCAACCGATCCTGTGGAGCCCAGGATGACCAGTCTGGTCGGGTTGTCTTTCATCGCGGTTACCGGTACAGGCGTTTCATGGTATGACAGGCATTGGGTATGGCTCTCGGAAGCTGAGGCCGCCGGTAGGCCAGTACCAGCTTGATATCAATATACCTGCCCAGAAGACCAGTGCGAGGCTAGGCGCGAGAGAGTCGATGCGGTCGAGAATCCCCCCGTGCCCCGGCAACGCCCGTCCTGAATCTTTAACCTCCGCTCGCCTCTTCAGCCAGGAGACCGCGAGGTCGCCGCCCGCGGCTATGAGGCCCATAGTAACTCCGAGCAGGGTCCATACCCAGAGGTCGATTATCTGAATATCCTGACGAAGGGGACGCAGGTCAGGTAGTAGAAGGCCGTCACCGTAGTTTTGAAGTGGGTCGAGGAGCAGTCCCAGAGCGGTTACTGCCACGGCACAGAGAGCTACGCCGCCTATAAGTCCCTCGACGGTCTTGCCAGGGCTAATGCCCGGCGCCAACTTATGCCGTCCGATGATACGCCCGACAGCGTAGGCCCCTGTGTCGGATGCGAAAACGCCAAGCACGGCGATGAGGATTAGCGCACTCCCGCCGCCGTAGTGGGCTAGTGCAGAATGAATGGGAGGCAAAGTATCCGCAGTGACTCCACGCACCCACAAGTGATCTGCTCTCACGGCAAGTGGAGCGTGTGCCAGAAGCAGGCCGAACCAGATCGCGGCACAAGCCATCAAGCGGGGTCCGCGGGAGGAATCTCGGGCTACCGCGGCAGTTGCCAACAACAACGCTGATAGCGCCAGAGCGATTATTCCTGCGAGGAGGCTCCAGTCGGACAGTCGCATCGCCCACCATAACCACGACTCGTACCCTGTTGGATCGATGGGGCGGCCGTCTCCGACCCAAGACCCTGACGCGGCGATCACGGCCCCTACAGCCGTCAGAAGTACGGGGACCGCCGTGAGAGCGATGCGCCGCGGGCCGCGCAGTTTGGCCATTCGCGACAGTTCATACCCGGCCATCAACGCTGCTGCCATGGCGAGCGCGCTCACGCCGGTAACGCCGCCAAAAATGATAGTGAGCAGGACGATGGGTATTCCCACGGCCGCGGTGAGCAGACGACGGCGCAGATTGGACGAGCCGGTCGAAAGGCCGTCCCGATAGCCCCTCTCTTGCCCTTCCGCTCTACCTGACCCGGCCGAAGCGGCGTTCTCGTCTGCCGTATTCATCGAGCGCACAATCAATGCGAGAATCCTTGAAGTCCGGCCAGTTTACAGGCGCAGAGTAGAACTCCGCGTACGCCGACTGCCATAGAAGGAAGTTGCTTATCCTGAACTCGCCGCCGGTGCGGATGATCAGATCCGGGTCTGGTATTTCTCGTGTCAGGAGGCGGCTTGCAAAGGATTCCTCCGTGACCTCTTCGGAAGGCAGGCCCTCCTCCACTATGGACCTCACGGCCTGCACGATCTCCGTACGCCCGCCGTAGTCGAACGCAACGCACAGAGTCAGGCCGGTGTTTTCACGGGTCAACTCCATCGCCTGTACGATCTCGCTTTGCAACTCCGCCGGGAGGCGGTCGCTTCTGCCGACGTGCAGGATGCGCACGTTCTTCCGGTGCAGCTCCTTGGTCTCCACCTTTATCACCTCGCTCGCAAGCGCGAGTATGCTGCTCACCTCCTCGCTTGGGCGGTCCCAGTTTTCCGTGGAAAAGGCGAATAGGGTGACGTATCGGACCCCGGCTCTTCCAAGCTGCTCCACTACTCCGCGTATGTTCTCGTACCCCGCGCGGTGGCCCTCTGAGCGGGGAAGGCCGCGTTCTTCCGCCCACCTCCCGTTTCCGTCCATGATGATGGCCATGTGGTGGGGAGCAGTGCGGTGGTGAGCCTTCGACGAGGCGATGGCCGCAGGACTGGGGCGCGTGGCGTTGTTCGTGCTGGGCGAGGTCATGGTTTGGGAAGGTCCGGGACAGCCTGGGAGGGTATCCAATAAATCTCAACGGTACGGTAAGGGTACAGCCTGCCCCTGTTTCTTGGCATGGAATAGGGGTGAGCGGAGTTGTGGATTTCAGCCCGCGTTGGATCCCCCTACCTTCGCAGAGGGCAGGGGGACAACCGCTTTTGCTTTTGCCTGGCTTCCGCGGCTCCAGCCTGTCCCTGTTTTGGCAGGGAGTGGGCGGCGGATGGAGTCGGGAACTTAGCAGCCCGTCTCTAGTCCCCGTGATAGACCGCCAGGAGCATCCTTTCCACGTGCCGCGGGAACGAAGAGTCGTACTCTGCCCAGTCACGGTACTTTTCCAACTCCATCGTCTGCGGGAGAGTGTCGAACAGCCCGTATGCGGCGAATGTCGAGCCGCCGGCCTGCGCGATGGCCTCGTCGACCGCGGCTTTCACTGCGTCGTAGAGGTCGTTGTAGTACTCGACGTTCTCCAGGAGGTCCAGCGGGTTGGTCCCCGGCGAATGGGCGTTGATGGCGTGATCGATGTTCCATCCGCTGATGATGTTGAGGATGCGGCGGGTGCCCGCAAAGTTCTTGTCGTCAACCCAGTTCTTGTGTGTGAGGGCTCGCGGCTCGTACATGTCCGCGGTTACGATTATCCTCTCGGCCGGCATGTAGATGATCGCCGTAGCGTCGCCGTCGCCGGGGCCGAGGTAGTGCAGTTGGACGATCTTGTCTCCTACGCGTATTTCCCTGAAGTCGTCGAACGTCTCGTACTCAGTCGGGACGTCGGCAAAGGGGCTCTGGCTGAGGTCGAAAGCGAACTGGCAGTTCCATTGACAGATGATAGTGGCGTCTTCGAACAGTCCTGTGCCGCCCACGTGGTCGTAATGCTCGTGGGTTAGAGCGATAGTGGTGACCGGGGAGTCTGTCAGTTTGGCGATTTCTTCCTTGAGGGACTGCGCCCTGAGCGGGTTGGCAGTATCGGTGATGAGTACCTCTCCTCCGGAGATTACTACCAGGCTGCTGGTAAAAAATCCGAAGTAGTGATAGACGCCGTCGGCGAGCATGGTCATGGTTGGCGGGGGGATCTGGAATGAGGGTCCTTCGTCCGGCGGAGCTTCCGTCGTTGCCGTGGGCGCAGGCGCGGAGGTCGCCGTGGGCGCGGGCGCGGAAGTCGCCGTAGGGGCAGGCGCGGAGGTTGCCGTAGGGGCGGGCGCTGAGGTCGCCGTGGGCGCGGGCGCGGAAGTCGCCGTAGGGGCGGGCGCGGAGGTTGCCGTGGGCGCAGGGGCCTCTGATCTGCAGGCCGCCAGCAGTAGCAGGGAAAGTATCGCAGCGCAGCACACTGCCAGCGCCGGCTTCAGCCTCTCGCTCATTCCATTACCCTCCTCGGGGCGCTCAATTCGCAAGTCCGCCTCTAGTCCCCGTGGTAGATCGCCAGGAGCATCCTCTCCACGTGTCTCGGTAACGAAGAATCGTACTGTCCCCAGTCACTGTACTTTTCCAACTCCATCGTCTGCGGGAGAGTGTCGAACAGCCCGTACGCGGCGAATGACGATCCGCCGGCCTGCGCGACGGCCTCTTCGACCGCGGCTTTCACTGCGTCGTACAGGTCGTTGTAGTACTCGACGTTCTCTTGGAGGTCGACCGGGTCGGTTCCCGGCGAATGGGCGTTGATGGCGTGATCGACGTCCCAATTGCTGATGGTGTTGAGGATGTGACGCACGCCGGTGAAGTTCTTGTCGTCAACCCAGTTCTTGTGTGTGAGGGCGCGCGGCTCGTACAGGTCTGCGGTGGCGACGATCCGCTCGGTCGGCATGTATACGATGGTCGTAGCGTCGCCGTCGCCGGGGCCGAGGTAGTGCAGTTGGACTACCTTGTCGCCCACGCGGATTTCCTTGAATTCGTCGAACGTTTCATCCACCTGCGGAACGTCCCCAAGCGAGTCCAGGTCGAACACAGTTTGGCAGTTCCTATGACAGACGACGGTCGCGTTTTCGAATACGCCTGTGCCGCCCACGTGGTCGTAATGTTCGTGGGTTAGGGCGATAGTGGTGACCGGGGAGTCTGTCAGCTTGGCGATCTCTTCCTTGAGGGACTGCGCTCTGAGCGGGTTGGAGGGATCGGTGATCAACACCTCTTCGTCGGAGATTACTACCAAGCTGCTGGTGAAAAATCCGAAGTAGTGATAGACGCCGTCGGCGAGCATGGTCACGGTTGGCGGCGGTATCTGCTGGTAGTTGTAAGCCACGAGCGACATCGAAAATACCGCAGCGCAGCACACTAGCAGCGCCACCTTCATCTTCCCTTTCATTTCGCTGCCTCCATACGTCAATCGGACGTCGCCTCATCGACTGCCAGTATTGCAACCTTGCGCGAGTATATCCCCGTCACGAGATAGTGAGTACCCGGTTCATGATCTTGTCCCAAACCAAGATCGGCAGGTGTCCGCCATCCCACCCCACCTGTCCCCTTCTCCCCGCCTGGAACACCTTCGGGGCGCCTGACAGGAGTCCGTCGGAAGGGGCCGCCAGCGCCTTACGGCGCGCGCCGCTGCCTCTCTCCTATACCTGCATTATCTCCGCTTCCTTGCTTTCGGACGCGGCATCTACGGACTTCACGGCCTCATCCGTGATCTTCTGAAGGTCATTCTGGCCCCTTCGTCCTTCGTCCTGAGAGATCTCTCCGCTTCGCTCCATCTTGCGGATGCGATCCACCACGTCCCTGCGAACGTTCCTGACCGCAACCTTGGCCTCCTCAGTCCGCCTTTTGACCATCTTCACGATGTCTCGACGGCGTTCCTCGGTGAGGGGAGGCACGGCAATGCGGATGATGTCTCCGTCCACGCTGGGCTGGAGGCCGATGTCCGCGATCTGTATGGCCTTGACGACCGACCGAACGGCCGTGCGGTCCCATGGCTGTATGACGAGCAGCCGAGCGTCTCCGACGTTTACCTGAGCTATCTGACTGAGCGGCATGGGGGTGCCGTGGTAATCCACCCGAACGTTTTCGACGAGGCCTACGCTGGCCCGTCCGGTACGTACAGACACCATGTCACGTTCGAAAGCGTTGATGGCTCTGCCCATCCTCTTCCGGGCGTCTTCCAGTGATTCCAGGGTCATTTCAATCGCTCCTGAATTGGCTCGGCCTGCGAACGCTGCCGATGGCGTGAAGCCGGGCCGTTAGCCCGACGCGGCCGGCGCGGCTGCAAGTTGGGCGCCGGAATCGGAAATCATGGTACCCACTCGGCGTCCGGATAGTATGTTGATCAGACTGCCATTGTGAAACAGGTTGAACGCGACTATCGGCAGTGAGTTGTCCATGCAGAGGGATAGGGCGGTGCTGTCCAGCGCGCGCAGCCTCAGGCTAAGGGCCTCGTGGTGCGTGAGGTGGTCGAATTTCACGGCATCGGGGTATTTGTTGGGGTCCGCGTTGTAGATTCCGTCAACTTTGTTCTTTGCCATGAGCAGCGCGGCCGCGCCGACTTCCAAGGCTCGCAGCGCGGCCGCGGTATCCGTGGACATGTAGGGATTTCCGGTGCCGCCCGCGAAGATGACGATGCGTCCCTTTTCCATGTGGCGTATGGCCCGCCGGCGGATGTACGGCTCTGCAACGGAGGGCATAGAAATGGCGGATTGGGTGCGCACCTCGAGGTCGGCGCCCTCAAGAGCGTCCTGTAGCGCGAGGGCGTTGATGATGGTGGCCAGCATTCCGGCGGAGTCGGCCGTGGAGCGGTCCATCCCTGCGGCCTCGTACTCTGCTCCACGCCATATGTTGCCGCCGCCGACTACGATGCCGGTCTGAACGCCGGATTTACTAATTTCGGCGACCTCAGAGGCTACGTAGGACACGGTGCCGGGGTCGATGCCGAACTCGCGTGCTCCCTTGAGCGACTCCCCGCTGAGCTTCAGGATGATTCGGGAGTAGACGGATCTCTCCACCGTGCATTACCTAATCGCCCAGTTCAAAGCGCGCTATGCGTCGTATACGCACGTTTTCTCCGACCCTTGCGATCATCCCGGTTACAAGCTCTCCCACTGTCCTTGCCGGATCCTTGATGAACTGCTGCTCGGCCAGGATCTTTTCGCTCGGCGGTTCCGAGGCGTCTTCGGGTACTTGGTCTCTGGCGATATAGGCGGGGGACATTGCGGCGACCTGCATGGCAAGGTCACGGGCAAGCTCCCTAAAGTCCGGCGTACGCGCCACGAAGTCCGTCTCGCAGTTCAACTCCACCATGGCCCCGATGCGGTTGCCGGTGTGGACATAGGATTCTATGACGCCCTCCGCGGTCTCCCTGCCGCCCTTTTCGAGTGCGGTGGCAAGCCCTTTTTCGGCCAGCGCCTTTTCCGCGGCCTGCATGTCTCCGCCGGCCTCTTCGAGGGCCTTTTTAGCGTCCATGATCCCGGAGCCGGCCTTGTCCCGTAGCGCCTTGACCATTGCAGTAGTGATTTGCAACTTTTCCTCTTGGTTCGATCTGCCCGGTTCAGGCAGGTGGTCTGGTTGAAGCAGCGGCCCGGTAGAATCTCTTCGAAGCCCGCCCGCTCCTAACCGTTCTATGAATCGGGGCTCGCCTGCGCTTGCCCGGATGGGCCGGGGGCTGTAGATCCGGGGGTTGTCTGTGCGACCTCCGGCTGCGGCAAGGCCGTCGCGGCGGCTGCGCGTGCAGCGGCCTGGGCTTGGGCGTGAGCCCGGGCAGCTTCCTCCTGGGCTTCCAGTTCAGCCTCTTGCGCCAGTTGTTCCTCGGCGGTTTTGCGGGCTAGTTCACGCCCCTCTGCGATCGCGGATGCCAGCTGCGCGGTCAGCAGTCGTACAGAGCGTACTGCGTCGTCGTTCCCGGGTATGGGGTACTGCACTTGTTCCGGGTCGCAATTGGTATCGACTATGGCGACGACCGGGATGCCCAGCCGATTGGCCTCGGAGACGGCGATGCGCTCTTTCATTATGTCCACCACATAGATGGCATCGGGCACTTTCGTCATTTCCCGAATCCCGCCGAAGAACTTGTTGAGCCTTGCGACTTCGTTCTCAACGCGCAGGGTCTCTCGCTTGGTTTGGGTGGGAAGTTCGTTTTTGGCTATTGCCTCTTGCAGATGCACCAATCTCTCTATGCGGGCTTGGATGGTCTGGAAGTTGGTGAGCATTCCGCCCAGCCAGCGCTGATTTATGTACATGGCGCCGACGCGTGTCGCCTCTTCTGCAACGGCAGCCTGTGCCTGCTTCTTCGTGCCCACCATGAGCACTTCGCCGCCGGTTCCGGCTATGCCGCCCAGAAACTCCCTGGCCTTCTCCAACTGTTCCAGAGTCTTGGACAGATCGATGATGTGCGCCCCGTTGCGCTTCGTGAAGATGTATGGGGCCATTCGAGGGTGCCAGCGTTTGGCGGGGTGCCCAAAATGCACGCTGGCGGTGAACAGGGTCCGCAGGGTTACGGGGCCGTAGACGTCCGGGAGTACGGTCACCGGATGATCTGGTGCGGCGGTTTCGGTTGTCTCCGGAGCGGTTGTCAACGGTCCCTCCGCGGCGTGCGTTGCGATAATTGCCGGGGCGTGTGGCCGATTCTATGCTGCGACGCTTTGCGAAAACGGGCGCGGGAACACGCCGGCGCCGCCAGTGTCAGCGCAAACACCGCGCCGAGTATAGCATAGGGCCGCTTGTAAACGGCCCTTTCAAAGCCCGTTGCAATCGTCCAGCCAGCCCTTGGAAGCGGCCACCGCAACGGCGTGGGCCCGCTTGCGCGTGTCCGTCTTGGTGAGGATGCCGGTGACGTAGTTCTTTACCGTCTGCAAGCTTAGACCCAGGCGGTCGGCGATGACGGGGCTAGAAAGGCCCTTGGCGATTCCGTCGATTATCTGCTTCTCCCTTTCCGTGAAGGGATTGGATGGCCGCTCCTCGTCGTCCGCATCGGGCGCGAGGATATCCCCGTTTCCGTGTATCTTCGCCATCAGCTTTTCTACAGACGTTCTACGGGAGGCGATGTCGTTGAGGAGGAGACATTCGCCTTCGGCCACTCGTATCAGAGTGGGGCTGAGTTCGGTGAAAGTGTGGGCTGCCGGAACGTAGGCCCATACGCCTCGGCAAAAGGCATCCAGGAGTAGGTCTTCGCAGTTCACCCGGCCTACGAGCACGCTGGGCACGTTTTGGCCGTCGTTCTCTTCCGTGGAGCCGTTACTCGCCTGGAAGTCGTCGATCACCCGTACGTCCGTCTCGGCGCTGTACCCATATGCGCCCGGAGCCACGGACAACTCAGGATTTCCGGATAGAGCCGTAACGATAGTCCGCAAAAGGGTCGGGTCCTCGACGGCGACGTGCACGCGAACGGGCCCGTCGGGCTTGGAGCCGACTTTGTTGAACAAGGTTAGCTGGGTGTCCGTACCTGCGGGCTTCAGCATAGTCATCTTGGAGGGTATCCAATAAATCCCCTCTTCCTGGCCGGGAGAAGGTTACGGCCCGCCGCTACTACAAGAGCAGGGGAAGAAGAGGTGTGAGTAGGTGGGCGCGGCCCACTGCCCATCATTCCGGCGAAAGCCGGAATCCAGTCGGAGGAGGGGCTTGTCAGGCAAGGATCTCTTACTCTGGGAAATGTTTTGCGCCTCTTGGGGCGCGGGCCTAGCGGTTGGTCTTCCATGCTATTGAGAAGCGGTTATGCAGGTCAAAGCGCATCCGGTGCGAGTTTTACAAAGCCTTGACGCACCGCATAATGACGGCATCCTTAACGGAGGGCCGGCATCTGATTTCCCAGAAGGGACAAATGCACTTGTTACGCTTCCTCGCTCCCCGTGCGGGATCCCTGACACGGCCTCTGTCCCTGGGCAGGCAAGGACGAGGGAAAATGGAGAACGCGCAATCCGTGCGCGCTGGGTCAAACCGGGATGAGGCCTTGTAAGGGCTTCCTGGCGAAAGGGAGGCGAAGCAGCGGATGTACATGCATGTTTACGCCGAGGTATCGGCGACGTGATAGGACAGGGTGAGAACGAAACTCCGGTAACTTTGCGCTCATTGGCGCTGCCTGCTGCCGCTGCTTCTGCGGCGTTGGCTGCGGCATTGGCGGGTGGGTTCGCGATGGGCTCCGGCGCGAACAACGCCGTTGCGCAGGTGCTGGACTTTTCGTCCCGATCCACGAGCCTGGTGTCCAACATAGGCGACTGGCTGCCTCTGGGATTCGCCTTTGCCGCCGGTATGGTCGCCACGGTCAACCCGTGCGGGTTTGTGATGCTTCCGGCATACCTCGGGTTGTACGTTTCCGATCAGGACACCACGTTGAGCGCGACCCTTGGCAGGCGGGTTGCGAAGAGCCTGTACGTGAGCGCTGCGCTGGGTCTGGGTTTCGTGCTGCTGTTCGGGGTGGTTGGGGTGGCCGTGTCCGCGGGCGCGTCGCAGGTGTCCCGGATATTTCCCTGGATCGGGTTTATTCTCGGCTTCTTGCTGGCAGGGCTGGGCGCATACCTTCTCGCCGGCGGGAAGGTCTACACCGGTGGGGCATCCCAACTGGCAAGTCGGATAGGCGATCCCCGAGACTCGTCACTGAAGGGCTATTTCCTGTTTGGAATAAGCTACGCAATCGCTTCGCTCAGTTGCACGCTGCCTATATTCCTCGGTCTGATTTCGAGTTCTCTGTCATCAGGCGGTTTCCTATCAGCTATGGGTCAGTTCCTCGCGTATGCCCTCGGCATGTCGTTCGTGGTCACTCTCCTGACCATTGCGATAGGAGTTTTCAAGGGAGCTCTGGTCAACCGGCTGCGTAGGGCTATGCCCTACGTAAACCCCATTTCTGCCGGTGTATTGATCGTCGTGGGTGGTTATCTGGTGTTCTATTGGCTAACGGAGGGCGATCTGGCCAAGAGTTTCGGGCTATGAGCGGAGCGGGCCGCGTGCAGCGCGGTATGCCGGCCTTCTCATCGACTTTGGCCGGCGGCGCGGTCGCTCTGTTTGTGGACATACCTCTCACGTCGCCCGATGACCGGCTCGGGAATACGGGCAGCGTGGCCGCGGTATCGGTGATGGCCGCGCTGATACTTGGTTGGATATGGGCCGCGTTGCCGGGGGATACGTCCCAACGAGCAAGGGCCTATTCCCGGGTTTGCCTCGCGCTGTTCGCTCTTACGGTGGTTGCGGCGTTGCTGGCGGAGTCTGTGGGGGGATTGGCTAATGTCGTATCTTACGTAGTTCCCTTGGCTGCCATAGTGTGCGTTGCGACCGCGCTACTCACGCCGTTGGTTGGCAGGATGTTTGGAGGGACAGTCGGCGTATGGATTGGGGTTTCCTTGCTGGCGGCGGTTCTCGTTACTGGCGTGACGTTGGCGGTTTACAGAGTGGGATTCACGGAACCGCCAAGTCTTTCACTGCCGCCTCCGCCATGATGACGGCCGATAGTGAATCTCAGACCTTTCGTTGAAAATTCGCGCGGGTCGGCATGACTACGGTCGTCTCGCCGCGTCTCAAGCGTTCCTGGCCTGCTCTCAAGTGAATTCCAGGTCCGGACCACAGAAAGGCGGACTCTTTATGAAATTGCAAAACGGGGCCGGCGGTCACGCCCTTGATGCGTCTCCGATAAATACCGGCTGGACCGGGTCGACGCGGCTGCTCTCTCTCCTGGGGCTGTGCATTGGGACGGCGCTCGCGTTGACCGCCCTGTCCTGCGGCTCAAATGGGGGGCCGTCCACGGCTTCCACGCCATCCTCTCCGACTGCCGCAGCGGAGAGAGCGCCGGAACCTCCGACCGCGCAACCCACGGCCATAGTCGCGGCTACTCCGACGCCAAGGCCCTCGCTGCCGACTGCGACAGCCCAACCGACTCCCACTCAACAGAGTGTGAATTGTGAATAAGGAGGCGACCCTGGCTTCCGAGCCTGATGCGGCCATGGCGTTCACCATCGGCGCAGGCTCGCAGGGCCTTTTCAAAGTGGACGAGATACTGAGGGGGCTGGATGTTGTCGTCGCCCTAGAGACTGACGACCTTTCCGGGTCGGTTGACCTGGACGCAGGAACCGCGGATATCACGATCGACCTTCACACTCTCGTGAGCGATCAACCCCGGCGCGATCGTTTCGTTCGGGAGCGACTGTTTGCGTCACAGCCATTAGCCACCGTGAGGTTCGACTCGTTGGGGGAGATACCGGAGTCGTTTTTCACGAGCGGCGAGGAATTGGAGGCGTCTTTGCCTGCTACCGTGAACGTGAATGGTTCCGACGCCGAGGTGCAGTTCGAGATCACCGCGCGCATCGACGGCGGTGAGCGCCTGGTGGCGCTGGGCAAGGGGAATTTCACCTGGGCGGACTTCGGGATGACGGCGCCTGCCAGCGGCTTCTACACGGTTGAAGACGAAGTGGAGGCGGAGATCCTGATACAGGCTCAACTCGATAAGTGAGGCAGGGCCAAGCGGGTCCGGCCTCGCGGGATAATGCAATGACGTAAGGGGCGCGCAGGAGCGTCTCCGGGCGTTTCCAGGTGCAGCGAGGGTTTTGAAAAACTTGTCTCTGCGCGCTCACTTAGGCCATTGGATGAGCTCCACTCGAACGTGATCGGGCGCCTCGACCCAGCAGAAGCGGGTGCCGTCGGGCAGTTCGTTAGGCCCGTCCAGCAGAGGGGCGCCGAGGCCTGCCAGGCGCTCTATCTCTGCGTCGATGTCCTCGACGTCAAATCCAAAGTGTTCCAGACCGAGCTTGACGTGTGACTCGCTGGGCGGCAGTTGCTGGTCGGTCAATGGGCCGGAGATGTTGACCGGTACGCCGTTTTCGGCGCGGCACTTGATGAAGCGGTCTCCGGTGTGTCGTGTCCGGTCGTCGATGATCTGGAAATTGAACGCCTCGATCCACCACTGGACCGTCTTTTCAGGGTCGAGCGACTTTACGTGCACGTGGTTCAGGTTGTATGGCATAGCTGGGGTTCCGGGTTATGCTTTCTGCTGTATCAGTTCGATGCGGATGTTGTCGGGAACCTTGATGAACGCGATCTTGCGCCCGTCGTCGGTGGCGGTCGGGCCTTCTGCGAGAACTGCGCCCAGCGCCTGCAGCCGCTTGAGTTCGGCATCCATGTCTTGGACGTCAAATCCGAAATGTTCCAGGCCGTAGTGGGTGTCGGCGTCTCCAACACCCATCTGCTCTCCGGTGCGTGCGCCTGATACGTTGACCTGCATGGCCCGGTCTTCTGAGTAGCAGGCAATGAATCGGTCTCCGAATACGCGGACCGTGTCGCTGTCTATCTTGAGGTTGAACGCCTCTACGAACCAGTCAGCGAGCGCCTTTGGGTCCGGCGATTTGAGGTGGATGTGGTTTATGCGAAACGTCATGTCGCCTCCAGTTGCGATAGCGAAGCGGCTTTGCGGTAGGAAGTGAGAGTAGAAGCAGACCGGCGCTTCGTCAACCGGCTGGATCGAAAGGGCTGTTCCTCCAAGAGTATGTCGCAGGGGTTTCGCAGCCGCCTCCGAGGTATGGCGAGCGGTTGGTTCTCATTTTCCTGGCCAGGGTGGACGAGTTCCGGGATTGTGCGGGGTTCGTTAGTGGAGGATGGCTTTTCGAACGGCCTTTTCATCGAGTGTCAGGCCAAGGCCCGGAGCTTTGGAGAGATGCATTACGCCATCCACCGGCAGCACGGGTTCGTTGAATAGGTCTTGCACCTGCTGGGGGTCTCCCGAGAACTCGTTCGAGTATTCGTGGGGGCGTACCGCGTTGGTCACGGTGGAGTATACGTGCAGGCTGGCCATGCTGTTGAGTCCCGCGGTGGGGCTGTGCGGCATCACGACCTTGTTGTGGGCAATCGCTAGTTCGTAGATCTTTCGTATTTCGGAGACTCCTCCGGCGATGAGGACGTCGGGCTGAAGGATGTCCGGGTTGGCCAGGTCGATAAGGTCACGGAAGCGCCATCGGGTCTGCTCTTGCTCTCCGGTTGAGACTGCTACGTCGAGGGCGTCTACCACCTGCCTTAGACCGGGCAAATCATACTGCGGCAGAGGCTCTTCGAAGTGGGCGATGCCGAGGTCTTCGAATTTTCGGCCCTGAGTGATGGCGGTACTGACCGAGTATCCGTTGTTGGCGTCGAAGCCCAGCGGTATCTCCGGCGGGAGAAACTCTCTGCACAGCCTGAACATCCGGAAGTCCTTCTCGGGATCGGCGTCCTGGCGGGTGGAACGCCAGTCCATGCGTATCTTGAAGGCGCGGAAGCCCTCCTCCCAGCCTTGTTTTACTCGGTCCAGCATCTGCTCCGGCGTCTTGTTCCACCCGTTTCCGCTGCTCCAGTACATGGGAATAGCGGTTCTGGAAGCGCCGCCCAGGAGCTCATACAGGGGTCTGCCGGCCGCCTTGCCCGTTATGTCCCAAAGGGCTATGTCGATAGACGCGGCGATGAACGTGGGCACGCGGTTAACGCTGTCCCCGGCGCTGAGAACGAGGGACTCCCAGTGACGTTCCACGGGCCTGGGGTCCTTGCCGAGGAGCGCGGGCTTGATCGACTCGTCGACGTAGGCCTGCACGACGCCCGGGTTTCTGCCGTTGGCCTCTGCAAGGCCGACGATGCCGGCGTCGGTGTAGATCCGAATGAGCATTCTGCCGGTGTTGAGCAGATGGCTTGTGATGTCCGTGATTTTCATATGAGGCCCTTTTGCTGTTGCGCCCGCTGCGGTCGGCGGGGTTCGAGCGCTGTTGGGAAGGCTCTTACCTGCGGCTGCGGTTTTCCGAAAGCGTTATCGGCAAACTTCTGCGTCGATGGTAGAGGATAACTTCAATGGGAAGGATTGCCTTCTCAACTTTCGGATGAATTTGGGTGAACGACGGAATTTTCCGACCTGTATTCAGACTGTGCGGGCGGAACCCCTTGCTGCGAAGATGTCGCGGCGGGCGCAGGGCCTCAGCGCTGGCCGAATGGAGATGCCGTCCCTTTTTGCATTACACTTATGTGTAATGACGCTGGTACGGAGTTGAATCGCCAAGGCAGGGGGAACCGCCCCTAGTCTTTGACCGGATGGCCGAGTGGCGTCAGGTTTTGCGTAGGAGGCTCTATCGGGCTGCCTTCCGGCTTCGGTTCGGTGGAACATCAGCGTAGGGAGTGTGCGCCATGTCTGACGACGTTGCCCTTATGGGTCATCTCATGCGCCGAGCTGCGTTTGGCGCATCTGCTGCGGAGCTGGAGGCTCTGGCCAAGCGCGGGTATGAGGCGGTGGTGGACGACCTGCTGCATCCCGAACGTTTCGAGCGTCCTGTCGAGGACCTGTTCGAGCGGTACCACTTCGACATGGTGCATTTCCGCAGCGGGGAAATGACCGCGGCCCGGTGGTTCTACCGCATGGTCAACAGCCTCAGACCGCTGGAGGAGAAGGCGGCGCTGATGTGGCACGGCATCTTCGCCACGGGCAGTGCGAAGGTGACGATCAACACCTGGATGGCGTCCCAGATCGACATGTTCCGCGACTATGGGCTGGGGAATTTTCGGGATCTTCTGGTGAACCTGTCCCGTGATCCGGCGATGATCTACTGGTTGGACAACCATACGAACCACGCGGACGCGCCGAACGAGAACTACGGGCGCGAATTGCTGGAGTTGTTCAGCATGGGCGTAGGGAACTACACGGAGGACGACGTCAAGGAGTGCGCCCGCGCTTTTACCGGCTGGACGATCAAGCAGATGCTCCCCCGGTATCCTTATGGGTTCTACGAGACCGACTTCGTGTACCGTCAGGACGATCACGACGAATCGGTGAAGAGGTTTCTGGGGAAGCATGGGGCTATGGACGGGGAGGACGTGATCGACGTTATCGTTCGCCACCCGGCAACCGGCCGGTTCATCGGCCGCAAGCTGTACAACTTCTTCGTGTCGGATACGTCGGACGAGTCGGCTGAGGCGGAGCTGTCGCAGGCGTACTTTGACTCGAATTACGAGATCCGCGGTGTTTTGCGGCACCTTTTCCACGCCGATTGGTTCAAGGAGGCTCGATTCAAGAAGGTGCGCAGCCCTTCGGAGACGGTGGCGACGACCATCAAGCTTGCCGGGCTGTTCCGCACGCCCCGTGAGTACGGGTTGATGAAGTTGCCTGGCGCGTCGGAGGGGATGGGTCAGACACTCCTCAATCCTCCTACGGTGGAGGGCTGGCACACCGGGGGCGAGTGGATCGACACAGCGGGTTTGGTCGAGCGGGTCAATTTCATTGCGGAGAAACTGGGCGACCTCCGTAATCCGGGCGTGGCGCAGATGGTGCAGAGGATCTCGGCGGACAGGGCCGAGGTGACGACGAACGCGTTGCTGGAGTCCTGCGCGTATGAGGTGGGCGGGGTGGATCTCGAGGATCGGACGTTTGATGCGTTGCGCGATCACCTCGGGGGCGATATTACGTTCCGCCTTGATGACGACGATGCGCGAGAGAGGTTCGGTGAGGCTGCGTCGGACGTAATCGGCCTGATCGGCGCATCGCGGGAGTTCCAGCTTCAGTAAGAATCCCTTCCCTCGATTCCGCCCGTCATTCAGGCGCGGGGCCGGAATCCATAGGGGCGCGGGAATGATAGACAACCGACCAGACTGCGCAAGCAGAAGTGGAGGCTCAGGTGAGTACCGAAATGAAACCGACTAACGGCCACGGGCGGGGCGCTGCCAGGGAACCGGCTCTGGTGGTACTTCAGTTATCCGGCGGCAATGACTTCATGAACACGGTCATCCCATACGGGGACGGGCGTTACTACGATAACCGGCCCAACACCGGTATAGCGGAGGATCGATTGCTGGAGATCGATAACGCTATCGGGCTTCATCCGGCGATGGCTCCGATCAAGGATATGTACGATGACGGGAAGGTCGCCATCGTGCAGGGCATCGGGTACCCCAACCCTGACCGGTCTCACTTTCGCTCGATGGACATTTGGCACACGGCCGAGCCGACCAAATTTTCCAGCGAGGGATGGCTGGGCCGCACGATCCGGGAGATCGACCCGGACAGGCGTAACGTGGTTACCGGGGTATCGTTCGGGCAGGGGCTTCCCAGGGCGATGGTTGCGCCGGGTACTCCGGTTGTCGCGGTTGCGCAGCTGGAGGGCTACGGGCTATTGACTACCCTGCCGGGCAATCGTCAGCGCAAGGCGGTCGCGACATTCGAGCGTATGTACGCTCCGGAGGAGACGTCGGAGGCGAGCATGATCCTGAACCACCTGGGTCAGACCGGCCAGTATGCGCTGGAAGGGGCTGCTCTGCTGCGGTCGGCGCCGGAGGGCTATACGTCGTCGGTTGAGTACGCGGACGAGCAGCTTGCTCAGAGCCTGCGAGGTATAGCGCAGGTGCACCTGGCTGGGCTGGGGACGCGTATCTTCTACGCCAACATCGGGGGGTTCGACGTTCACGCGCTGGAGAACAAGGTTCAGCCTGATCTGTGGCGGAAGGTGTCTCGTGCGGTTACGGATTTCTTTGCCGACCTGCGCGAGCACGGGGCGGCGGACAACGTGACGATGATGGTGTTCTCGGAATTCGGGCGGCGGATCAGGGACAACGGGGGCGGCACGGACCACGGATCGGGGGGCGGAGCCTTGCTCATCGGCGAGCGCGTGAGAGGGGGGCTGTACGGCCAATATCCTTCGCTGGACCCGGATGAGCAGCTGGACGGGGACTTGCGCTTCAACAACGACTTTCGTTCTCTCTACTCCTCGATTCTCGACCAGTGGATGAACATTAGCCCTGCGCCGATAGTGAACGGAACGTTCGAGCAGTTCGAGGGGATGCTCGATCGGCCGGCAGCGGCGTGAAGCACGGGCGGGCAGGGGGTCGCGGAGGCAGAAGCCATGGCCACTGAGCAGAAAGCTAGCGGACAACTGCACTTGGCGGCTGCGAACGGTCAAACCGAAACCGTTCTTGCGCTTATCGCGAAAGGAGCAGACCCCAACGCAAGGGCCGACAAAAGCTTTACGCCTCTGCACTGGGCGGCTGGTAGAGGCCACACGGAAACCGTTCTTGCGCTCATCTCAGGGGGCGCTGATTCCAATGCACGGGCCGACGGCGGCTTTACGCCTCTGCATGTGATGGCTATGTCGGGCCATACCGAAATGGCTCTTGCGCTCATCGCGAAGGGCGCGAGCCCCAACGCACGGGCCGACAGTGGCTTTACGCCTCTGCACGAGGCGGCTAATAAGGGCCATACTGCGACCGCGCTTGCGCTCATCGCGAAGAGCGCGGGCCCCAACGCAAGAGCCGACGATGGTGCTACGCCTCTGCACGTGGCGGCTTGGAAAGGCCATACTGCGACCGCGCTTGCGCTTATCTCAGGAGGCTCAGACCCGAACGCAACGGCCGACGATGGCGTTACGCCTCTGCACCGGGCGGCTGTGGGGGGCCATACTGAAACAGCTCTTGCGCTCGTCGCAGCGGGTGCTGATTCCAATGCACGGGCCGACGATGGCTCTACGCCTCTGCACTGGGTGGCTGTGGGGGGCCATACTGAAACAGCTCTTGCGCTCATCGCGAAAGGAGCAGACCCCAACGCAAGGCGCGACGGTGGCACGACGTCTCTGCACGAGGCGGCTAATAACGGCCATACCGCAACCGCTCTTGCGCTCATCGCGAAGTGCGCGGACCCCAATGTAAGAAATGAGAATGGTTATACGCCTCTGCACCGGGCGGCTATGGGAGGCCATACTGAAACCGTTCTTGCGCTCATCTCAGCGGGCGCAGACCCCAACGCAATAGACGACGATAGCCTTACGCTTTTGGAATGGGCGGATATGGAAAGTCAAATCGAAACTGCGCTTGCGCTCATCTCAGATGGCGCAGATTTCAATGCAATGGCCGACGATGGCGCTACGCCTCTGCACTTGGCGGCTATTAGAGGCCATACTGAAACCGCGCTTGCGCTCATTGCAGAGGGCGCTGATTCCAATGCAGGGGCCGACGATGGCTTTACGCCTCTACACGTGGCGGCTAGTGAGGGCGAGACCGAAACGGCGCTTGCACTCATCTCAGCAGGGGCTGACCCCAACGCAATGGCCGACGGGCCTAGGGGTATCCGTAGGCTTTGGCGTAGGCGGGCTGACCCCAACGCAATGGCCGACAGGGGAGTTACTCCTCTGCACTTGGCGGCTATGAGAGGTCAAGCCGAAACGGCGCTTGCACTCGTCGCAGCGGGCTCAGATCCCAACGCAATGGCCGACGGGGGAGTTACTCCTCTGCACCTGGCGGTTGGTGAGGGCGATACCGAAACCGCACTTGCGCTCATCTCAGAGGGATCTGACCCCAACGCGAGTGATAACTATGGCGCTACGCCTTTGCACATGGCGGCTATGAAAGGTCAAACCGAAACGGCGCTTGCGCTCGTAGCGAATGGCTCAGGCCCTAACGTAAGAGATGAGGGGGGCTTTACGCCTCTGCACTGGGCGGTTGGTGCAGGCGGCCATACCGAAACGGCACTTGCGCTCATTGGGAAGGGCTCAGACCCCAACGCAAGGGCCAACGAGGGAGCTACGCCTCTGCACTTTGCGGCTGCGGAAGGTCAAACCGAAACGGCTCTTGCGCTCGTCGCGGAGGGCTCAGACCCTAGCGTAAGGAGGGCCGAGGATGGCGCCACGCCTCTGCACATGGCGGGTGGTGAGGGCCACACTGAAACGGCTCTTGCGCTCATCTCAGGGGGCGCTGATCCTAATGCAAGGGCCAACAATGGCGCCAGACCTGTGGAATGGGCGGCGGTACGCGGCCATGAAGAGACGGCTCGCGCCATCGGCAAGGTTGCTGAAAATCTAGGTACATCATGACGGAAAGATCCCGCCATCAGACTCATTGCGGAGGTAGAAGCGATGGCCACTGAGCAGGAAACTCATCAGCGTGTGATCAGGGGGACGGAGCCGCCGGTGCTGTTGCGCATCGGTCACGTGTACGAGCGGACGTTGGGGGCGATCATGTCGCCGACGGGCTTCTACGGGCCGCTGGACATGGCGATAGGGCCGGATGGGATGTTGTACGTGCTGAATCGTGCTACGACGCCGTTTGATTTCTGGCGGGTGACGAAGTGTCTTCCGCAGGACGACGAGTACCAGGGCGAGTTCAACTATCGTGAGGACGAGCAGCCTTGGGCGGTTGGCATCGCTCTCGATAGCCAGGGGCTCTTCTACATAACGGACGACTGGGCGGACAACGTGTGCGTCTACGACATGGACGGCAAGCGAGTCGGGCGATGGGGCGAGAAGGGTGAGGGGCCGGGCCAGTTCGCCGGGCCGGCCGGCATCAGGTTGGATGAGGATGAGAACCTTTGGATAGTGGACTCGTCGAATCATCGCGTGCAGCAGTTCACCAGGGAGGGTGAATACCTGGGCGGCTGGGGTGAGTTCGGCAGTGAGCCGGGCCAACTCGATCACCCGTGGGGGCTGAGCCTGGATCCTTTCAGCGGGGACGTGTTGGTTGCGGACTGGCGTAACGACCGGGTGCAGCGCTTTACGCGCTCAGGGGAGCTTGTGCAGGTAATCGGCGGTTTGGGTTCTGGGGACGGGGAGTTTCGCCACCCGAGCGGGGTTACGGTGGATCACTACGGGGACATCTACGTTGCCGACCAGGGTAACAACCGGGTGCAGTTGTTCAACAGCCGTGGTAGGTTCGTGGAGTCTTTTCGGGGTGATGCGACGATCAACAAGCGCGGGGTGGATCGGCTGATGGCGAACCCGGATATGCTGCGGATGCGCGATAACGTGCCTAGCATCGAGCCTGAGAAGAGGTTGAAGAAGCCGACCTCGGTGGGGGTGGGGGCTGATGACCGGGTTTATCTGATCGACTCGGGCCGGTTCAGGGTTCAGGTGTATCAGAAGCGGGTTATCGCTCTGCGACCGGATCAGGTGGATGCTCCCCGCCGCGATCCGGTGATCGACTAATTGAGGATTCGGCCGCGGCGTCCGGTCATCGGGGCCAACAGGGGTTAGGGGGAACGACTGGCTGCTGCGCCGCGTGACACTTGCGGGGGCGTGTTAGGCTTGTGGCGGCTGCGAGGCTGTTGGCCGGGGCTTGCGCTTCCGGTTTGTGGACGGGCGGGAGTAACTCAGTGGTAGAGTATCTGCTTCCCAAGCAGAAGGCCGGGGGTTCGAATCCCCTCTCCCGCTCCACCCTTGCATTTCATTGCGGCGCAGCAGGGCGATTTGGTTGCTGAGGCGTTACCCGTTTGGTCTGCCAGCGCGCTACTTCGCCGGGAACGCGGAGCTTGGCGAGGGGCCTCTTTACTGGATTCCACCTCGGGGGTTGTGAGTGGGCCTGTCGGCTAGTGGTCTGTTTTTCGCCAGAGGGGTTTTCGTTTGCGGACCTTTTCGAGGATGGATTCGTCGAAGGGCGGCAGTTCAAAGCCTTCGGGTTGCGGCGGCCGGCCGGCCCATCCGATGCGTTGGTGTACGTCCGGGCTTGAGTAGTATGCGAGGTATACGATTTCCAGCAGGACGCTGAATTGCGCGGGGAGGGAGTTCTCTATAACTCGTATGGCGTTGTCCTGTGTTTCGCCGTCGAGGGCGCGGAAACCGCCGGCAACTCTTGCCGAGGGGTCGAGGGCGAAGGCGTCCAGGACGGTGGACAGGGCTGCGTCGTAGCGGGGAACGCTGTCGGCGATCTTCCGTACCTGGTCGGCCAAGCCCATCTCTCCGGCAGGCGGCAGGTCGTCTACTGCGGGTATGAGGCGATCCATGACGGCGCGCAGGATTACACGGCGGGAATCGTCTGAGGTTGGGCTGTTCGCCATCTTTCTTTGCTCTGTTGGAATCCTGCGCGGCGGCCGGGCTGGCGTTTCGCGGTGTGGCCTGCTTATGTTTTCTTCAGGTCTGAGCGCTGGTTGCAAATGTAGTCTGCGGTTCGGAGGGCGAGGGCCTGTATGGTGGGCGTTGGGTTGACTGCGGCGGAGGTGACGAAGACGCTTCCGTCGACGATGAATAGGTTGTCTGCGTCATGGGCCTGCCCCCAGCGGTCGACCACGGATTCGGCGGGGTCTTCGCCCATTCTGGCGGTGCCCATGAGGTGCCAGCCTGAGGGTTTCAACAGGGGGGTGATTCTTGTATCGGTAGAGCCGGCGCGATCGAGGACTCGTACAGCGTTTCGGATGCCGTGGTCGAGGAGTTTGCGGGTGTTTTGGCTGGTCTTGTAGTGGATGCGCGGGGCAGGTATTCCGTCGGAGTCTTGGAGGGATTCGTCGAGCGTCACCTGGTTGTGGAGTTCGGGTAGGTCCTCGGAGATGATCGCCATGATTATGCCTTTTCCGAAGCGCAGGGCGAATTCCTCGTGGTGTGATTCTCCCCATCTGACCTTTGGGGCCATGAATCCGATGGCTGTTATGGCTGGGCCGGTGCTTCTTACTACCTGGTAGGTGTATCCGCGTACGAAGTCTCGCTGGGGGTCGGTCTCGTAGAATTCCTGGCTCATGATCATGTTTCCGAGGGGTCCCCGATAGTTCTGCAGGTCATTGGGCAGGAAGCCTGCGACTATGGAGTATGGGTGGAACATGAGGTTCTTTCCCACGAGTCCGCTGGAGTTTGCGAGTCCGTTCGGGTGTTGGTCGGACCTGGACAGGAGCAGCAATCTCGGTGTTCCAATGCCGTTTGCGGCCATGACGACGGCGTTGGCTGTCTGGTGTGCCCGGTTGCCTTTGCGGTCTATGTACGTGGCGCCGTTTGGCTGTCCATCGGGGCCGATGGTTATCTCCGCGACCCTGCATCCTGCGCGTACTTCCGCGCCGAGTTGGATGGCCTTTGGGAGGTACGTCACGTCTGCGGAGGCTTTTGCCTTCCTTGTACAGCCGAGGTTGTTTGGTCCGCAGTTGTTGCACGGCTGCCGTCCGTCGTACTCGACGGAGTTGATGTAGCTATCGGATGGCCACCAGTGCCAGTCGAGTGAGTCGAAAGCTCTTGCGACGGCCTCTCCGTCGGGTCCCAGTGGCAGGGGGGGCATGGGCCGCTCGGCACGCGGGGGATTGGCTGGGTCTCCTGCTATGCCGGCGCATCCCATCATGCGGTCGTTGAGGTCGTACCAGGGTTCGAGTTCGTAGTAATCGAGGGGCCAATCGTCTGCGACGCCGTCGAGCGATTTCACCCTGAAGTCGGATGGATGGAAGCGCGGCGTGTGTGCGGTCCAGTGGATGGTACTGCCGCCTACGGCGTTGAACATGAGCGGCGAGATGTCGGACTGGCTATCGTTTACGGGGTAGTCTTCCGGCAAGTTCCGAACGTTTGGGTCTAGACTCCAGTCGGTTCTGAGCCTGAGTTGCCAGTCGTCGCGCGTGGTGGGGTAGTCTTCGGGCGGTCTCCATGGTCCTTGTTCAAGGCAAACCACTTTGAATCCGCTTTTTGCGAGGCGCCAGGCGACAGCGGCGCCTGATGCGCCGGCCCCGATCACGAGTACGTCTTTGGGTTGGTTTTCTTGTTCGGCTGTCATATCGAACGTCAGGCGGTCTGTCCCAGCCTTTCAGGAAGGCAAGGGTCAAGATAGCGCCTTGCGCTTGTCCCAGTTACCGTACCGCTGTTTGCTATTGGGATGATAGATGAGTTTGTCGCATATGATACGCGCCGTCGTCGGTCGTTCATTGGCCATCGTGAGGTGGCTTGGTGGATCGGAGGTGGTTGAGACTCCTTTCGTCCTCTCCGGTTCCCGCCGGGTGCCTTAGCCCGAAGAGCGGAGTACCCACATGCAGCCCAGCGTCAGAATGGCCCAGTACGGTACGAAACACGCACATGCGGAGGGCGTGCTGGCGGTCATGCTTGCCAGTCCGGACGTTGAGGTGACCGGCGTATATGAGCCTGACGGCGGCCGTCGTCGTGAGTTGGAATCTTGCGGTCGGGAGCCTTGGTCGCGGGTCTGTTGGTACGGTCTGCCGTCTGAGTTTCTGGACGACCGCTCTATTGCGGCGGTGGCTTCGGAGGGCGCCAACTGGGAGAGCCTTTCCCAGACTGAGGCGATCGTGGGCGCTGGCAAGCACGTTTTCTATGACAAGCCTGCCGGGGAGGATTTTGGCCTCTTCGAGGGGATAGTGGAAGAGGCCCGTTCGTCCGGCCTTCTCGTGCAGATGGGTTACATGTTTCGCTATCACCGAGGCTTCATGCGTATCTGCGACTGGGTTCGTTCGGGGCTGCTTGGGAAGGTGTTTTCCGTTCGTGCTCACATGTCCACACACCTGGCGGCGCCTGCTCAGGAAGCGATAGCCCGTCACCGCGGCGGCATCTTCTATGACCTATCCGGTCACATGATTGATCAGATTGTGTGGATTCTGGGTAGGCCGGAGAGAGTTACGACGTTCTTGCGGCTCGACGCTACTTCTACGGCGGGTTTTGTGGATAACACGCTGGGGGTGTTGGAGTTCGACTCTGCGATGGCGTTCATCGACATTGCGGCTACGGAGTCCCGGCCCATGGCTCGTCGTTTCGAGGTGTACGGTTCCGGGGGTTCGGCGATCATGGAGCCGTTCGAGCCTGCCGGGCCGATACGGCTTTGTCTGGAGGAGTCTTCGCTGGGCTATTCGTCGGGAGTCACGATGGTGGAGGTCGAGAACCGGCCTCGTTACGTGGATAGTTTGTCGTCTTTCGTCCGGGCTATACGTGGTGAGAAGGGGCCTGATCGTTCGCTGGATCACGAGTTGGTGGTGCAGGAGACGATATTGCGCTGCGTCGGAGCGGCTTCTGAGTAGGAGAAGATGGGGCTGGGGAGCCGATTGGGGCTTTTCGGTGTTTTCCAAGCCTCATTCGGTTGCTTTCCCAAGATTTTGGGGTATTCAAGGTTTTTCGGGTGTGTTTCGAGGGGACGTGTAGGGCGTTGCGTCATGCGCGGGGAGGGTTTGAAGAAGGGGGCGCCGGCGCCGCGCGAAAATAGTGTGGGTTAGTTTCCGCTGTCTGGCATGATCACTTTTTGCAGGGCGGCTCGTCTGAGGGTTTCGCTTTCAATCCGTGCGTTCTTCAGGCTGACCCGGTACATGGCTGCGCGGTAGAGATATGCGCCTCGCAGGTCTGCGCCGACCATAGAAGCTCGGTATAGGGATGCGTTTCGGAGGTTTGCGCCTCGCAGGTTGGCCCACTTCAAGCTTGCCATTGACAGGTCTGCGCCGCTGAGGTCTGCGTTTGACAGGTCTGCATGGTCGAGTAGTGATCTGGACAGGTTCCATCCGGCGAAGTTACGTCCTTGGAGGCAGGCTTTCCGCAGGTCGAGGCGGGTTGCGGGGTTTTCGGTGCGCCAGTGGTCGAGCGATGCTGCGCCCATTCGCAGAAGTTCGAGGTGGTCTGGTTCCATTTGATTTTCCGCCGAAAGTCGTCCTGAGTATCTCTATCACGCGGGGCGTTTTCTTTTGCGGCTCGATTTGGAGTGCGGATGAAGTACCTTGGGATGAGGTATTTTCAGGATAGTTGTTCGTCCGGCGTGTGTCCGCGTGGTATCGGGTTTGGGTTGGAGGGTTGGCGCCGGGCGATGTATTATGTTGGGTAGTGTAAGTTCTTGCAGTTCGGGGGTGCGAAATGCCATATCAGGCCGAATATATTTGGGTTGACGGTTCCAAGCCGACGGCCAAGCTGAGGTCCAAGACCCGGGTTTACCAGGATGACGAGGATCTGGGTCTCTGGGGTTTTGACGGTTCCAGTACGAATCAGGCGCCTGGGGATCAGTCGGACGTGGTTCTGAGGCCGGTTCACGTGATCAACGACCCTCTGAAGCCGGATACTAACGGCGGTCGGAACGTCTTGGTGATGTGTGAGACGTTGCTTCCGGACCTCAGCCCGCATCCTAGCAACACCCGCGCTGCGTGCGCTGCGGCTGCGGAGAAGTACTCGTCTTTCGACATGTGGTTTGGGATCGAGCAGGAGTACACCTTCTTCGAGGGCATCAAGCCTCTGGGTTGGCCTGACAATGGTTTTCCGGCGCCTCAGGGCGGTTACTACTGCGGCGTGGGTTCGGACGAGATATTCGGCCGTCCCATCGTGAACGAGCACATGCAGGCTCTGATCGACGCGGGAATCCTCATCGGGGGTATCAACGCTGAGGTGATGCCTTCCCAATGGGAGTTTCAGGTGGGTCCTATGGTCGCTCCTCAGGTTGCGGACGAGCTTTGGCTTAGCCGCTGGCTTCTGTACCGGATTGCAGAAGACCACGAGGGTCCTTCAGGGATCAAGAACATTTCCGCGACGCTCAACCCGAAGCCCATGGAGGGCGACTGGAACGGGGCGGGGGCTCACACCAATTTCTCGACGAACGAGATGCGTGAGTCTTACGAGGCTTGCATTGCGGCTGCGGAGGCTCTGAAGGTCAATCACGACCTTCACATTGAGAACTACGGGCACGGCATCGAGCGAAGGCTTACGGGTCATCACGAGACGGCGAGTTACAAGCAGTTTTCCTACGGTGCTTCAGACCGAGGGGCTTCGGTGCGCATTCCCTGGCAGGTGGAGAAGGAAGGCCGGGGTTACATCGAGGATCGTCGTCCGAACGCCAACTGCGACCCTTACGTGGTTACCGGTCTGATTCTGGAGACTGTTTGCGGTTCTGCCGGCTAGGCTGGCGGGGCGATTTTTGGCCGGCCCCGTCATAACGGGGGGTCGGCCTTTGGCGCGGGTTTCTGAAGTCTGCCCGTCGCGTTCGCCTGGTGGGCGGTATCAGACCGCGTAGGCGACGGAGCCGTCGTTTCTTAGCGGTATGTTTGCCAGATCCCGGGGTTCGAAGTTCGCTTCAGCCAGGAGTTGGTCGTCCAATTCGACTCCTATGCCTGGTGCGTCCGGCACGGTGACGTAGCCTCCTTCTCGCTTCATGGCGGATCGGAAGACCCGGTTGTGGTCTCCCTCGTCTGCCTTGGAGTATTCCTGGACGATGAAGTTTGGTACGGCGGCGTCGAGTTGTATGGCTGCTGCGGTGAGTATTGGTCCTAGGAAGTTGTGGGTGATGATGGCTGCGTGGTAGGACTCTGCGAGGGCTGCGATCTTCTTGCACTGCGTTAGTCCGCCTGCCAGGCCGAGGTCCGGCCTGACGTGCTGGCTGCCGCCGGCTGCGAGTAGTTCCCTGAACTCCCATATGTTGTGCATTCTCTCTCCGTTAGCGACTGGTATTGAGATTCTCCTTGCGACTTCTGCTTGCGAGACGATGCTGTCTATCTGCACTGGGTCTTCGTAGAAGAGTGGGTGAAATTCTTGGACGGCCTCTGCGAGGGGTATAGCGGCCGTGGGTGTGAGTTTGCGGTGTATTTCGAGTATTAGGTCGACGTCGATACCGGCGCCTTCTCGTGCGGCTGCGACCTGTTCTCGCACTTCGTTTATGAGTCTTGCGTGTGTCATGTCCTGGTACCCGCTGGGTATGGGGTCGAATTTCACGGCGGTGAAGCCCTCTTGGGCTGCTTCCCTGGCCTTTTCGAGGACGTCTTGGGGTCCTTCTCCGCCCATGAGGAGGTGCAGGCGTATGCGGTCTCTGCACATTCCTCCGAGGAGTTGCCATGCGGGCGCCTGGAATAGTTTTCCCTTTATGTCCCATAGGGCGATATCGACGGCGCTGAGGGCTCCGGATAGTGCGGATCCCCTGAAGGGGGCCATTCGGTAGAGGTATTGCCAGTGGTGCTCGATGCGCAGGGGGTCTTTGCCGGTGAGGTATTGTGCGAAGACTCTTACGATCCGGTCGGTGGCTTCGGGGTATCCCCAACATGCGGACTGCCCCACTCCGCTGATGCCCCGTTCGGTATGTATGCGCACGACGTGGTTGCTTCCGATGAGCAGGGACTCGACTTTTTCGATTTTCACGTTTCGGCTCCTGTGGTGATGAGTTCTGTCGGTCGATGAGCCTGTGTTGGCGTGCGGACGTTATGCATTGCTCAGAGCGTGGAGCAGTCGTTCGATTTCGGCCATGCAGGTTACTCGTGGGTGTTCGGTGTAGTTCGGGTAGCTGCCGTACCTGTCCATGAGCACCGGAGCGATTCCTACAGCAATTGCGCCGTTCAGGTCGGACTCTATTTGATCTCCGACGTGTATGGCCTGGCGGGGTTTTGCGGCGGCCTTTCGTAGAGCGTTGTGAAAGATGGGTGGATGTGGCTTTTCGGCGCCGGTGTCTCCGGAGGTGACGGCGAAGTCTACGTGTCCGGTCAGTCCGATGTTTTGTGCGAGTATCTTTCCGGAGGAATTGACGTTCGAGATGAGTCCGACGGTGATTCCGGCGTTTCTGATGCGGTCCAGTGCGGGGTTTACGTCGTCGAACAGTCGCAGTGAGTACTTCTGTGCGCGGACTTTCTTCCAGACTTCGGCTGCCGTGGTCAGGTCAACCTCATGTCCTGCTCCCTGCAGTACCAGTTGTTCGAAGCGTGCGAAGAAGGCTGCCTGTTCGCCGGGCCGCATGTTTCTGACGGGTGCGTTGGCGTTTTGCCACGTCATGTATTGATCGGCGAATCGGTATCCCCGGTCGACGCCTTCGGGGGTGAGTTTCATGCCGAGGTGATTTGCGGCTCTTGCCTGGATGACGTGCCTGGGGGGATAGAACTCGGCCAGGGTTCCATATAGATCGAAGAAGACTGCTTTGGGGTTCGTGTGGGGCGCTTTCGTTGGTTTCACGGCTATATTTCCCTTGCTAGTACGATGGCCCTGACGTTTTTCGCGCCGGCTCGATAGAGTTCTCTGGCGCATGCGTTGAGAGTGCTGCAAGTGGTTGCGACGTCGTCTACGAGGAGAACGCGCTTGCCTCTCGCCCTTTCGGCTGCCGTGAATGCGTGCAGAACGCGCTCTTTCCTTTGGGCCTCGTTGGCGGCTCTTGCCTGGGGCGGGGTATTTTCGATTCTAGCGAGCAGGTCTTTATCGAGGGGTGCGCCTCGCTGGCGTGCGACGGGTATGGCGAGCAGTTCGGCCTGGTTGTATCCCCTGTCTCGGAGTCTTTTGTGATGTAGCGGTACCGGTGCGACGAGATCGATGCTTGCCGTGCTGCGTCTGGCAGCGTTTGCCATTTGGGTTCCGAGTATGGGGGCAATGGCTCGTAGGTCATCGTACTTGAGAGCGTGTACGGCGTCCTTTATTGCGCCTTCCATTCGGAATACGGCTCTGAGTTGTGCAAGGGGCGGCTGTGCTTGTGCGCATCTGGCGCAGTATCCGGCTGCGGCGAGGGGCATGGCGCACTTGCTGCATGGGTACGGTCCCACTCTTGGGGCTTCGGCGAGGCAGGGGTCGCAGAGCAGTTTGCCTTCGGTTCGGCAGTGGACGCATGTTTGGGGGAATACCAAGTCTGCGGCCAGTCGGACCGCCGATTGGATGGCCGTTGTGAGATTCATGCTGTTCCCTGGTACTGCACTTACCTTTCGCGGTGCAGTAGTTAAAATATACTGATGGGATTGGGCTCGAGTTCCTGTGCTGAGGTTCTCGCGGCGCGTGTGCAACCGTATATGAGGGGGAGAGGTCTGTGGAACTGAAAATCAACTCTCGTCACGTCACTCTGACGGAGGATATGAAGAGTTACGCTGTGAAGCGTCTGGGAAAACTGGATAGGCGGTTCCGCGAGTCGGTGCCGGTCAATCTGTTGATCAGGCATGAGGATACCAAGCGCGAGGATGATCGTTACATTGCTGAGGTGACTATCCGCCTTCGCCGCGGCGTGATCCGTGGTGAGGAGCGCGGTGCGACGCCTCGTGTGGCTATCGACGCGGTCGAGGAGAACATCGACCGCAAGATTCGCCGCTACAAGACGAGGCTTTCCCGTCGTCGTCGGAGCGCTATGAAGTTGGAGGCCGGGATTGGCGGGGAGCTTGTCGATCAGGGGCATGAGCCGGATGGGGACGTGGTGGAGTTGTCTGGGGGCGCGCTGGTTCGGACGAAGTCCCACGTTGTCGAATCGATGGGCGTCGAGGAGGCAGCGGCCCGCATGGAGTTGCTTGGGCACAGTTTCTTCTTGTTTCTCAACAGCGAGACGGGTTCTCACAACGTGGTTTACCGGCGTCGGGACAACAATTACGGGCTTATCGTTCCCGGGGAGTCGGTTGCCGGTTAGGTTTCTCTGACAAGCTCTTGGTCTTCGTAGAAACGGTTCAGTTCTCTGGGCGAGCCGATTTCTATCACCAAGGCGTCAGGGTGAGCGAACGCGGATATCTTTTTTCTCATGAGTCGGCTTCTGCGCGGGTTGCGTAGGTGCCATAGGATGAGTGAATCCGGGCTTATGAGATTCCGCCAAGATTCGTAGTTGTTGCCGCATATGGGCTTTTTGTCGATTGCGCGTTGTACGGATCTGAGAAATATGCGCCATATGACGACTGGCCACGGCATGTTCACCCATAGCACGGTGTCAGCCTGGCCGATGGCTAGTCCTCCGATCTTGCTGATGTAGTTTCCGTCGCATATCCACCCATTGGGTGCGTCCTCGATTGCTTTGGCGACCTTTTCCTGTATTTGTCGGGGTGAGGATTCTTTCCATCCTGGCAGCCAGTGCAGGGCGTCTAACTCTATCCATGGCAGACCGGTCTTTCGGCTTATGGATCGTGCGAGTGACGTCTTGCCTGCGCTTCCGACTACGCAGATGCGTCTTCCCATTGTTTGGCGCTGGTCGGCAGTGGACATATGTTTTGGTTTCCGCGCTTGGCCCTGTCTACGGGGAGTCGGCGGTTGTTTGAGCCATGTCGGGTGGCTGGTATTGGTAGATGGTGACGTGTTCGTCCCTGAAGAAGGGGGTCAGCCCTGAGTTTTCCATGCGGTCGAATTTTGCGAGTCCTATTTGTGGGTATATGTTCCTTTCGAGTTGGCCTACGATGACGTATTTCACGTTGTACTTTTCGAGTGTTTGCAGGGCGGTTTCGGGGTCTGTGGCGCTGTAGAAGCGTTCAACTTCGTCTCTTCGTTTGGTCACGGAGGAGGCGTATTCGACGCGTTGCTGGCGCTGGTGCCAGTCCCATCCGACCACGGCGGGCAGTCCGGTGTATACGGAGAATCGGTTGCCCCATCGGTATAGGTCTGTAAGCCCTTCTATGATGACCGGGGAGCCTTTGACCTGTGTCTGCATGTGTCTTATGGCGGGCATGTCTGTTCGCAGGTCGATTCCTCCGGTCTTGTCCGTGAAGCGGGCCTGGTTTGCGTATGCTGCGCCGTCGATTCCGGGACCTATGTGGTTGAATCGGTCGCTGAGCCGCGCCCGTGTTCCGAGGACGGGGTAGATCATGACACTGACGGCGAGTATTGCAAATGCTGCGATCCATAGGGATCGGGCGGGGTTCAATTTCTCGAGTGAGAACCACCCGCTGGACGCCAGGAGCCACAGGAAGTATGCCGATGCCAATGCCATGAGGACCCATGCTTGCAAGTAGAACTTGAAGACGGTGTTCAGTCGGCCGATGTCTCCTTGTACGGTGAGTAGGTCGACTCCGCTTGTGAGTAGTAGGGCGAATGCGGCCATGGCTCCGGCGAAGAATATGTATCTTCCTTCCGGTCTGAAGGTGAGTGCGGTTGCGGCGGCGGTTGCGCCTACGATGAGGGCGGCTATAAGAGCGATTGCCGCGGTGGCGTATCCGGCGAGTATTGCGGCGAAGAGTCCTCCGGCGGCTAGCGCTACTGCGGCCTGTAGGGCGAGCCATGCTTTTCCATTTTTGGAGAGGATTTCTGCGAGGCTGCGTCTTGCTGGGGCCAGGCCGGTGCGCCATTGATGTAGTAGCCAGGTCAGGATTATGAAGATGAAGATGCTGTGTATGGCGAGGTATCGCCATATGGGGGTCTGTGTACTGCTTGGGACGACTCCGCTGTTGAAGAATTCAAAGTTCTGGCGGAATGGCAGGAAGAAGAGGTATCCGACTACTACTACGAGGGCCAATTTTCCTGCGGCCGGGAGTATCCGGCCGGGTATTTGGTCCGGCGATCTGAATAGTTCACCTCCGGCGATGAATGCTGCGGCGAGGACGAGGGCGGTTGGGAGGCTCCAGGTGTTGATGATGGATAACGCTCCGATGGCGATGCCGAGTATGACGAGGGTTCCCCAAGTTTCGATCTTTGGCCGGGCAGAGCCTGCTCGTAGGAGTACTGCCATGCCGATTCCCAATGCCAGTATTGCGAATGGCATTGCTATGAGGTGTGCGTGCAGGTCTGCGAAGAGGAATGAGAAGAATGGGAATTCTGTGATTTCGTTTCCGCCGGAGTCCGGGGCCATCATTCTTGAGCTTCGCCAGTAGTCGAAGGCGGGCGCGTTTACTCGGTCAATGACGGCGTACTTGAATCGCTCGGCGAGTTGGAAGAGGCCGTCGATGTTTCCTGCGACGGTCACGAACACGACGGCTGCCAGTCCTGCGAGGACAGGGGATTTCATGGGGGCCGGGGGGTGTGCTCTGGACCTGAGAGTGAGTGCTGCGAGGTTGTGCACGATTGAGAAGGCTGCTCCTGCGGTGATGGCGAAGAGCATGGGTACTGCGATGTTGTATGCGACTTGGGGAATGATTCCGGTCAGGCGCATTACCGATGCGATTATGAACTGTCCGAAGTAGTAGTAGTTGAGATATCCGCCAGCGAACCATGGATCGTACGGGGGCATTATGGTAGAGCGCGCGACGGCGTTTAGGTAGGCGAAGTCCATGGGTTTTTCGCCTCCCCTGTAGGGGTGCCATAGGTCTGGATTGGCTATCCGCAGTCCGAGGAATGCCAGGAATGCCACGAGGAAGAGGCATTCCATGAGCAGTATTAGCCGCCATCGCTGCTTGAGGAACGTCGCTATTTCGCTGCGGTAACGCGTCCATGCGAGTATCGAAAGGATGGCGACTGCGATGAGGCTTGCGAGTACTGATCCGAAGCTGAATCCGATCCATCCGAGGCTTGCCATGATCCATGCTATTGAGGCTACGAGCAGGAGTCCGAGTGGTTTGGCGAGTAGGTATCCTCGGTCTGGGAGTGGTTTGAAGATGATGAGGGCCAGCGGGAGTACTGCGAGCGCTATTAGCTGGATGGCTAGCAGCCATATGATTGGCGCTACTGCGTTGGGCATTCGGTGTAGGAATGCTACGGAGGTCCAGTCGCCTCCCTGCTGCTGTATGCGCGCGTCTTCTTCGCTGAAGGTGAGGCCTTCGGGTGGTTCGTAGTGTGGTGCGTATGGTCCTATGTATCCGATGCGTTTGATGATTTCTTGGGGGTCTAGCCGTTCGGTGTTCTGGAAGACGAAGCTTTTTGGGTGGTCGTATACGGTGAAGCTCTCGTCGGCCCATCCGAATCGTAGGGTTGCTACGTGTCCGCTGGGGAGGCGGTATCCTGCGGGTGAGAAGTCGATTCTTGCGAATGGGTCTTCCTCGTATGCGACGCCTAGCGCTGAGGCGGTCTTGTCTGCTGCGTATACGAGTTGATATCCGAGTGAGCCATCGAATAGGGCTTTGTAGAAGCGGGCGCTGACGGGGTAACGTTCCGGGAGTCTGGGTATGGTTGCGGACAGCCGGTTGCTGAAGAGTACGAAGTAGTCTCCGTATGAGAGTTGTCTTGCGATGACTTCGAACTTGGGTCTGGAGTCTGGGTTGTACATTTCTAGCCGGTCGTAGTAGATGCCGGGTACTGTGGGTATTCCTTCTTCCCAGTGTTCTTGTAGGACGAAGGAGCCTGTTGGGGCGTTTCTGTCGAGCCATTGTGCGACCTCTTGGGCTGGGTGGTCGCCTGCGTATACGGAGGTGAATGCTATTGCGTAGTGTGCGGTTGCTGCGACGACGACTATGGTTGGTATGAGCGCTGCGTGTCTGATCCTTGGCGATGCTCTCCGTATGGCGTCTGCGATCCAGTAGAGTAGTCTTGCTGCGTATAGGAGCATGAATGGAGTGAGGGGCAGCATGTATCGCAGGAATTTGACCTCGAACCATCCTGTGATGAGTAGATATGGGATGACCCATGCGAGTATGACGAGGTCTACTTTTCGTCTTGCGGTCCATGCGGCCACGGTTGCGGCTGCGAGTCCCAGCCATGCTGCGATTCCTGCGACGGGTCCCAGTCCCCATACGCCGAGCTGGTATATCTGGTACCAGTATTTGGGGGTTTCTATGTATTGCCTGGTATATGGGTAGTCGCGTATTCGTCGGACCATCTCGGACTGTTCGTTGACGTTTGACCAGAAGGTTTGGTAGTCGATGATCATGTAGGGTTGCGCGAGAATCATGGCTGGCACTGCCACGAATCCTGCCAGCGCGAGGTTTCTGAGCGCGCGCCATCTCCTTGCGCTGGCTTCTCCGGCCATTGCGCCGGCTGTGTCGATGGCGTCTCCGGGTTTGGAGATGGCGTATATGACGTGTGCGGCGATGATTGCGAGTACTGCGGGCGCGGCGGCGGATTTCGTGGCGAGGGCGAGGCCAAGCATCAATCCAGCAAGGGCGGAATCGGTTTTTCGGCCGTGGTGGGCCACCCTTATGGAGAAGATGACGGCTGCCACGATGAACATGGTCATGATGCCGTCTACTGCGAAGAAGTGGCTGAGCTGTATGTGTATGACTGCGAGCGCGGTTAGTAGTGCGGCGAGCGCTGCTATTCGGGGGCTGAACCATCGGTATCCGATCAGGAATACGAGTGCGACGGTTGCGGTGTCTGCTATGGCGGAGATGATCCGGCCGGGGATTCTTAGGTCGAACAGGTCGAGGTCTGTGAAGGGTGCGACTACGTACTGGACAGCCTTTATGAGGTATATGGGCAGGCTTCCGTAGTTGAACCAGCGGGGGTTTAGCGTGCTTTTTTCGGCGTTGAAGAGGTCTGCGAGTTTGGAGGGAGGGGGAATTTCGAGTTCATGTGCGATCATGAGTATGGCGCGCTCGTCTGGGTGGAATAGCCCTCCCTGGTCCCAGTTGATGCCGAACAGCCGGAGTCCGAGTGCGATAGAGAGTACGACGAGTAGTATCAGCCAATAGTTTGGGGCCTTGCGCCATGTCTGTAGGGGCGGGCCCAGTTTGTTTGTTAGTTTGGCCAGGGTCATTGTCGAAAGTCTAATGGGCGCCGGGCAAGCTGCACTAGCGGGCGGGAGGTTCGGCTGGCGTGGTTGTACGGCCTGGCAGGTTCTGCGGAGTCGGATTGAGGTTTGTGCCTGGTGCGCTCGGGCATGGTTATGCGTGCGACCGGTATTCTTTCGTGCTGATGGCCGTGGCGGTGGGCGTATATCATGTGATTATGGGGTTAGTCGATTGAATCCGGGACAGGGCGCCGAGTCGGTTGGGGCTGATGCTGCGCAGGAGCAGATTGCGCGGTCGCTTGTTTACGAGCGGACGGTGTTGCCTGGCGGTGTACGGGTGCTGACGAGCACGTTGCCTCATACGTATGCGGTGAACGTGAGTTTTCTCTTTGGGGCCGGCTCTCGTTACGAGAGCGAGGAGCTTGCGGGCGCGTCGCATCTGTTCGAGCACCTGTTGTTCAAGGGTACTGCCCGTCGTCCCACTCCGCGCCAGATATCGGAGACGGTGGAGGGTGTTGGAGGGTCGATCAACGCGTTTACCGATCGGGAGGTTACGGGTTACTGGTGCCGGATGGCTCGTCCGCACTATCGGGCTGGCATAGATTTGCTTGGGGATATGGTTTTGAACTCGCTTTTCCGGGAGTCTGACATCATGCGGGAGAAGCAGGTGGTGTATGAGGAGATTCGTGCGGTGCATGACTCTCCGGGTGGGCGTGCGTCGGAGATCCAGGATCAGTTGCTTTGGCCTGATCAGCCTATGGGCAGGGACGTTGCGGGTTCTGTGGAGTCGGTGTCTGCGATTTCTCGCGAGTCGATGCTGGAGTATCTGCATACGCAGTATGCGGCGTCGAACACTGTGATTGCGGTTGCCGGGAACGTGGGCCACGATGAGGTTGTGGCGCAGGTGGAGGAGGTTATGGGGGATTTGCCGGACGGTGAGACGCTTCCGTTGATTCCGTTTGTGGATAACCTGAGGGGTCCGCAGGTGAAGGTGGATCGCCGAGACACGGAGCAGGCGCATCTTTCGTTGGGTATCAAGGGTGTTTCGATGTTCGACAAGGACCGTCATGCCCTTGGTCTGTTCTCGGTGATACTTGGGGAGTCTATGAGCAGCCGGTTGTTCGAGGAGGTTCGTGAGAAGCGGGGTCTGGCGTACGATATTCACAGCGGGGTGTCTGTGTATAACGATTGCGGTTCTCTGACGATTGGTTCGGGTGTGGATCCTGAGCGTGCTGCGGAGGCGGTTCCGATTATCGTGGAGGTTGTGAAGGGCTTGGGGGAGAGCGTTACGGATGTCGAGCTCAGTCAGGCGAAGGAGCTTTCGAAGGGTCGGCTGCTGTTGCGGATGGAGGATGGCCGTTCGGTTGTTTCGTCAATGGGAGCGCAGGAGTTGCTGCGGGGTGAGGTGCGTACGGTACCGCAGCTGATCGGGGACCTGGAATCGGTCGAGGTTGAGGATTTGGTGAGGGTTGCAGAGCGTTTGATCCGGCCTGAGAACACTGTTTTGGCGATAGTGGGGCCGTTCGATAGCGTGGAGCCGTTCCTTTCGTCTTTGGAGTTCTAGGCTGGGTTGAAGGCGGAGAGGAAGGCGGTGGCGAGGCCCAGGTATGCGGCGATTCCTACGACGTCGGTGAGTGTGGTGACGAATACTGCGGAGGAGGTTGCGGGGATACTCTAGACGTGCCACCGCGCGATATAGCCGCGCTGGACGGTTTCAAGGAGCCTTTCGTATTCCTCGTCAACGTCAAGGCCAAGGGTGTTGTCTCTGTCGACCCGAGGCGGGTTCACGTTGTCGACGTGTACCGGAATCATCAGCAGGTAGTCAAACCCCTCCTGGTGCGTGAGGTTGGGCGTTCGAGTCGGCATACGGCGGAAGTGTTCAAGAGTCTTCTGGGCATCATCAGTACGATTTTCGCTAATTGCAAAGGGAAAGTCGTCCCAGAGCGTGTCGTCTCCAGTTGAAAGACGCGGGAGAACGGACTGTTCGAACTCTTTCGGGTGGTTCCTGTAGAGCTTCCTGACCTGGTCTGCGACGTTGAGGTATCGCTCGGCAGTGCCGATGAGGACAGTTCCCAATACGATTGCCTCTCGTCTTCGCTGCTGTACCTCGGACCTGAAGTTATCGAGATCTCTGAACCGCTCTCCTTTGTTCCGATGGGCCGTGATCACGGACTTGTTCTCTAAACAGATCCGGACGCGGCTGAGATCCGGCCGGTCTGGCGAATCTACTATTTCAAAAACGAGCAGGTCTGCCCTGCGTCTTTGGAGGTCTGGGGCGGGCTGGTTCAGCCAAGATGCAATCTTTCCCCTTTCGTAATCTTCCCTGATATTTTCGCATCGTGCGAGCAGGTCTGCCCAGATGCCCCTGCATACGATATCGGAATGCTCGGCTTTTCTATGATTGTGGTACCTGCGCTCTACAACCCGGCGTATGACGTCATCGAAGGGCGTGTTCAAGCTACCATCTCCAACACAGTTGGCATCGGGTGCAGGCGTTGTGGGTTGAGCATTGGCCCAATCAAATTCCGGGTATCCGTGACGAGCTCATAAGGTATCGGGAGACGTTTAAGCACGTTGCTCTGGGTTCGTATGAACCCGTTCGCTGCTCGTTGGCAGTTTTCGATCAGCCAATCTCGCGCCTGCTTTCCGTTCAAGTATTCGCATAGAGGATCGAGCAGGGACTCGTCTTTGGGTACAACGTAATAAACAGAGTGCCGGGGCACCGTTTCTCCTGATCTATCCAGCCAGAAGGCGGGTTGGCGTGCGATGTCTTTGCAGAGGATCTTTGGCCTCAGGATTTGGGACATTGCTGGATTTTCATGGAACGCATACCAAGGCTTTCGACTGGCGCAGGTCCGTTTTAGCAGTCTAGCTACGACTTGGGGATCCATGAGGTACTGCCTGAGGGGCCCCAAGTCCTCCAGGGGTATGAGCGTGCCGTGGGCGTTGTATGGGATTAGCATCACCGAGCGGGTCTCAATCCGTCCTTTGGACGGGTCGAGGTCCCTTCCGGCAACCGTGGGCCAAGCGAATTTATGAAGGTCGTCGGGCAATTCGTTTCGTTCGAATACGAAGATTTCATCTGCGCCGGTGGCTATCCCACAGCTGACGCGGTCACAGATTCTGGAGAGAACATTCGTCATTCGTCGGGGCTTCAAGTCTGACTTTGGTCCATTCAGGAGCGGCCCCCAACTCGCGCCGCCGCGTGGAAGCGCGGCCGTTTTCTCATCGCCTTCCCTGTTCAAGATGCTCGTTGGCCGTCGGTCCTTACTATTCTCTACTACCGTGACAAGGGGGTAGGTGGTGAGGTCTCCGAACACGTTTTCCGGTAGGAGCTCCAGTTTGCGAACGTCGTAGGCTCTCATCAAGGCTCTAAGTGAAGAGGCCGAATCAACATAGGTGAACTTCTCAGGGGTTACGAAGACGAGCCTGCCGCCGGGTTCAAGGATTTGCAGCGCCCGCTCGAAAAACAGCATGTATAGATCGAAGCGTCCAGTAGCGCTGCGGTAGAGGGTTTTGTACTCGGCCTTTTCTCGTTCATCCAGTTGAAGGATAGAGACGTAGGGAGGATTTCCTATGACGTAATGATATTTTTCTCCGGGCCTGGTTCTCAGGAAATCCTCCTGGATCACGTTGACCTGGGGGTTGCTACAGAGTTGCGAAGCAGTTTCGCGAGCGAGCTGCTTGTCAAGCTCTATGCCCGTTACATGCGGCAGGGGGGAGTGGGTTCTTGCGGACCAACGTAGGACCCCTTTCATGAAGGCCCCTGCGCCGCAGCCGGGATCCAGTAGACGCTCTTCGTGGGCGACTGCCTTTCCGTCGAACAACAAGTCGACCATATGGTCGACGAGCCTATCGGGTGTGGGCACGAATCCTCGCACCGGCCTGTTCTCTCGGGTCATTTTCTCAGTACTGCCACCGAATTGATCTCGCTTGGAGAATAGCACACATGTTCACTGAGAGTGTTCACGAATTTGCCGCTCACCATGGAAGCCAGCCAAGGCGTTGATGCCAGCGCGATCCGCGGAAGGATAAGGGCTAAGCAAACATTTCGCTGTCCACTCTGGGCTTCCGGGGTTGTGGGCTAGGCTGGGTTGAAGGCGGAGAGGAAGGCGGTGGCGAGGCCCAGGTATGCGGCGATTCCTACGACGTCGGTGAGTGTGGTGACGAATACTGCGGAGGAGGTTGCGGGGTCGATGCGGACGGTTCGGAGCAGGAGGGGTACCAATACTCCGCTCATGGCTGCGACGATCATGTTGACTATGAGTGCGGCTGCGACTATGAGTGCGAGGTAGTGGTCTCCTCGCCAAGCCCATACGATGGCGGCGAGCAGGGTTCCTACTGCGAGGCCTTGACATAGCGCTAGTGCGGCTTCTATTGCCAGCATTCTGTGCGTGCCGGATGGCGCTAATTCTCCCAGGGCGATTGAGCGTACTGTGATGGTGAGGGTCTGTGCGCCTGCTATTCCTGCCTGGCCCATGACGACGGGCAGGAAGATCGTGAGTATGGTGAGGCTGTCGAGTGTTGACTGGAACAGGCTTAGGACCCACCCGGCCAGGAGTACGGTTCCCAGGTTGATGGTGAGCCATGGGAGTCGGCCTCTTACTGCGGCCATGAATCGCCCGGCCTCGTGCTCTTCGTGGGTGACGCCGACCATTCGGTACATGTCTTCGGTGGCTTCATCCCTTGCGACGTGTACGAGTTCTTCGATAGCGATGGAGCCTTTGAGAGCGCCGTCGGAGTCGACGACGGGTAGGCTGCGTACTTCGTATCGGTCCATGAGGCGGGCAGCTTCCTCCTGGTCTACGCCGGTTTCTACGGAGATCACGTCTTGGGACATGATTTCCTCGACGGCGGCGCCCGGCTCTGCAAAGACGAGGTCTGAGAGGTGTAGGGCTCCTACGAGGACGTTTTGGCTGTCGACCACGAAGAGTTCCATCATTTCTTCGGGATCGAGTCCTGAGTAGCGCAGGACGTTGATGGCGTGAGCGGCGGGCCATGAATCGAGCAGTGTGACGATTCGCGGGGACATCAGGCCGCCGGCCTTGTCGTCCCTATAGAGGAGCAGGTCGCCTACGGCCTTGCGGTCTTTGATTTTTCCAAGAACCGCTCCGGCCTGTTCCCACGGTAGTTTGTGCAGTATGTCGGTGGCTATTTCCGGGGGGCAGCAGTCCAGTATGGCTGCCATTCTTTCCGGGCCTATGTACTCGAAGACGTTTGCGGCTTCACCTGGGTCTATGTGCTCGAAGGCCTCTGCGACGGTTTGATCGTCGTGTACCTCCGCGATGAGGCTGCCGCGCGTTCTGGGGTTCAGTCCTTCAAGGACCGCTGCCCGGTCAGGGGGCCTTAGGCTTGCGAGTTCGGTGACGGCCAGTTGCGTTCGGTTTTCTTCGGCGAGGTGTTGTACGAGGTGCTGTATTTCGGCGAGTTTCGTAGCGTCGGGTACTTCGTGGTCTATGTTTCCGTGAGCAGGCTGGGCCTGCGCTTTTTCCTCGACTTGGTGTTTGCCGGTCCCTGTCAACAGATATTCCTCGGGGTTTAGCTCGATACGGCTGTTTGTGGGTTCCAGGTTATGAGCCATGGCGTATGCGGTTTTGCCCATGGGAAGGCGAGTCCGCGGTTAGATTCCACCAGGGAGTCGTCGAGGGCTGCGTCCAGGCGGTCGGCCTTTGGGGAGCCTGGCTGTATGAAGAGCCTCGCCATGCACTCACTCATTGCTGTGCGGCGGTCCTGGAAGGCTGCGGGGGCCTGCCGGGGCAGCCGTTTTTCTGAGAATTCGATTCCCAATTCCGCGAGGACGTCTCTGAATTCTCCGAGGCACGGGAGCCTCAGCCGCTCTTCCTGGTGCACGATTTTCCACAGTGGGAAGTAGTTTGACATTGCGGGCTGATCGAAGAGGATGACGGCTACGGTATCTTTGCTGGATCGGTGCAGTTTTCTGACGAACGGCTCGACTGCCGTAACGGTGTACAGGACGTGGGCGCATATGCTCACGTTTGCGGTATGTGTGCGTGCGTCTTCCCATTTTTCCGGTATTACCCGCAGGTTTTCGATGCCCCATTCCTGGGCTGCTGCTGCGAGTCCGTCTCTCATGCTTTGGGATGGTTCGACGGCTGTGACTTGTCGGCAATGCCGGGCTAGTGGAATGGCCAAGCGCCCTGCGCCTGCGCCGACGTCGATCACGGTATCCTGTGGCCGCACGATGGCAAGGAGTGCGTCGAGTGTGTCATCCTGGGCCTCTTCGGGCCGCGTCGGCGTGAATCGGTGCGCGAGATCTTTCCAGAAGTCTTCTTGCGGCGGTTCGGCCTTTACCCTGTCGGACTGCTGATGTTCGTCCCGAACCATTCGGCGCCATTTTTCACAGTTTCTGTAAATCGGTTCACTCCTTCCGTTGGTTCTGTCAAACTTGCAAAGAATACGGCTTGTCCGCTGCGCGGGCTGATCTCGGAGTCTGTTTGACTCATGGGCAAAGGGCTTTTAGTCTCAATCCCTGTTTGCGCCGGGGTGAGAAGCGGTCCTTGGCGTGTCAGGCCGTGGAATTGACATGAACATTACCGCACCGATTCAGACCAGACACGAGATAGAGGTTTTTGCGCCTCCTGAGGTGGTTTGGGATTGGCTTAGCCGGGTGGATTTGTGGGCGGACTGGCATCCGGAGATTGTAGCGTCCGGTTGGGTTGGCGAGTCGGGCGGTCGGGGCTTGTTCAAGTATCGTCTTCGTAAGATTTTTCATTTCACCTGCCGCGTGGAGACTTGGCGGGAGTTGCGGGAGATGAGTTGGGCTTCCCGTAACTGGCTTTCTCGGACTCGTCACGTGATCAGGATCCGCGGGGATTTTCGTCGTACCACGATAACCAGCGAGGCTTGGGCGGACGGTCCTGCGCCGCGTAACCGGTTGTCTCGCGGTGTATTCCTGAGCGAGATGAACCGGGTTGTGGAGACGGGTTTAGGTGTTATCAAGACTCGTCTGGAGTGCGAAAAGCGGGATTTGCTTGCGCGTTCGGGTAGGTCAAGGGGCCGGGGAGCTGAGCCGGAGCTGCCATCTCGCCGGGTGGGCCTGTAGGGGGGTGGCGCGGTGCTCTTAGGGGTTTCGGGTCTTGTGAACGGGGATTGGCGTGCTATCGATTCGGGGGTACTGCGTCGGGTGCGGGGTTTGGGTTTCAGCGTGTTGCAAGTACGGATTGACGACCCTGCTTCTCTGGGCCCGGTTGAGGCGGCGGGATTGCGTGAGATGTTCTTGGAGCACGGTGTGGTGATGGGGCAGACGGTTGGCAACTACGGCGGCGGGTTGGTAAGCCCGGATGATGCGGAGCGTTCTGCGGCGATCGAGTTCGTGAAGCGGACGTGCAGTGCGACGGCGGCTCTTGGCGCTCCCAACACCTATCTGCGTCCAGGCAGTTTGAATTCTAATGGGGCGTGGCTTCCTCACGCGGGCAATCGATCTGAGGAGGTGTTTGACCGGCTGGTGGATTCGACTCGTCAGATCTGCGCTGCTGCGGAGTCCGAGGGGGTGATGGTTGCCGTGGAGGGGGGTGCGGTGTCTCCGCTTTACTCTGCGCGGCGCGTTCTGCGGTTCATCGAGTCGGTGGGATCTCCGAGCCTTGGCTTCAACGTCGATCCGGTGAATTTCATCGACTCTATCGGGCAGGCGTACGACAACGCGGCTCTTCAGCGTGAGTTCTATGATCTTCTTTCGGGTCGCATTCTTGGGGCGCACGCCAAGGATTTCAGGATCGTGGACGCTTTGTTGTTGCACCTTGAGGAGGAGGTCATTGGGCGTGGGATTCTGGACCAGGGGGTTTTTCTGTCGGGTATGCAGGCGTCTTGTCCACGCGGTCACGTGCTGATCGAGCATCTTCCGGACGATCTGATACCTGCGGCGTTGGAGGGTCTTCTGATGGCTGCGAATCGTTGTGGCATAGTTTTCGATTGTGCCTAAAATGGTTGTATGGGCCAATCCTGGGATTTCTGTACAGTCTTCCGGTGAACAGCATGATGAAGCGAGTTGGTTGCGGGCAACCTGTGGATCGTCTTTTCCTTGGTCAGAGTGTTGCGGGGCTTTGCGCTGTGAATCCGGGTTCCGGAAGAGTTGTTAGATAGTGGTACGGGTGTCACGTGGACCTTAAGGGCAAACGCATCATAGTTACCGGCGCGGCTACGGGTATCGGTCGCGCCTCGGCCCTGCGGGTCGCGGCATACGGGGCCAGGGTTGCGGCTTTCGACGTCAACGACGTAGGGGGTTCGGCGACGGTGGCCGACATCAATGAAGCGGGCGGAGACGCTCGCTATTGGCGCGTGGACGTTATGGACGAGGTGGCGGTTTCGGGCGGTGTGCTGGCTGCGGAGTCCTGGCTGGGCGGCGTAGACGTGTTGCTGCATTTTGCGGGGATCCTGGAGGGCGCTTCGGTTGAGTTGGACGAATTTTCGGAGGAAGTTTGGGATCAGGTGATTGACGTGAATCTGAAAGGTTCATTCCTGATTTCGAAGCACGTTTCCGGGGTGATGAAGCGGCAGGGTCGGGGGACGATCGTGCTTGCGTCGTCCGGGGCCGGGGTTATCGGCGGCAGTTCTTCGTTTGCGTACGGATCGAGCAAGGGCGGGGTGCACGGTCTGGCTATGGTGATGGCTCGTCGTCTTGAGGGGTACGGTATTCGGGTGAACGACGTTGCTCCTGGGTCGGTTGATACTCCGCTGAAGGTGCGTGCTGCCCGTCGTTCCTTCGAGGTCACTGGGGACCGGGCGACGTATGAGGCTACGATGGAGTCACTGGTTTCACCGGATGGGATTTCCCGCATTTGCGCGTTTTTGGCTAGCGACCAGGCGGATTACGTTACGGGTACGGTCTTTACTCGCTAGCGGGGCCATATGAGCATCACTCCGTCCCTGACGGGGAGTATCAGGTTAACGACTCGGTGGTCGTTTTGGACGATGTTGTTGAATTCGGCTATGGCCTTGTCGGAGTGGGATACCGGGCTGAGTACTCGGCCGCTCCAGAGAACGTTGTCGACTGCGATCATGCCGTTGGGCGCGAGGAGTTCCTGATCTCGTTCAGACAGATGCCTTACACCATAGAGCGAAGTGAATGGACGCGGCCTGAAGCGATATTCTGGCCCAGCCTTCAAGTGGGTGTAGCGTCATGCTCCAAGCCAAGGGATTGTCCGCATTGGGCGTCGAGCTGTCGCGGGAAGGCGGCTCCCTCGGCGTGCTGGCGTCCGCGAGATCTGCCGGTCCCCACAGCGCGAGGCGTTGCGCCCTGACTGGCCTGGGACTACCTGTGAACCAGACCCGGAGAGTTGCCGCGGCCTTGGTCCGGCTGCGGCCCGACCGGTTCACCCTGCTGCTGTCCGCCATCGCCTTCCTGGGCTCGGCGCTGTCATTGGCGCGTCAGGTGAGCTATGGCCCCGGATTGGAGTGGGACTCGGTCGCCTACGTATCCGTTGCCCGGAACCTGCTGGCGGGCGATGGGTTCGTTCAGTTCAACGGAAATATGTATACGTTATGGCCGCCGCTATATCCGCTGCTGCTGGCCGCGGGCGGGCTCGGGGGGCTGGACCCATACGCCGTTGCAGGGCCGCTCAACGCGATAATCTTCGGGCTTACCGTCTTCGTGGCCGGGCGTTGGCTGGGGCGCCGGCTGGAAACCCGCTTCCTGGCCCTATGGGGCTGCCTCGCCATTGCGCTGTCGTTCCATCTGGTCCGGCTCTCGTCTTATGCATTGTCCGAGCCGGTTTTCATCCTGCTCACGCTGATGGCGCTTATCCAGGCAGACAAGTACCTCGACGAGGGCAGGCGCTCGGCGCTGGTGTGGGCGGGAATATTTGCGGGGCTGGCATGTTTGACGCGATACGCGGGCGTTGCGGTGGTGGTCACTGTGGGACTGCTGCTGATTTCCCAGCGGGCCGCCGCGCTGCCGCAGAAGCTGAGGCGAGCCGTCCTCTATGGGCTGATTGCCGCGGCCCCCATAGCGGTTTGGATGATGAGGAATTTCCTGATAGACGGAACGCTCACCGGGAAAAACAGGTTCAAAGTTCCCTCCCCGCTGCCGGAGTTGATGAATGACCTTCTAACCACGATGGGATCCTTGGTGATTCCGGGTTTCGTGGATGGAGGCATCCGGCTCGCCGCCGAATACTCCTTGGGGCTTGTCCTAGCATCGTTTGCTGCTGCGGTTGTGTTCACATTCGTGCGAGGACATCGGCAGAGGGAGGGGGGGCAGGACTGGCGCGCATTCTACTTGTTCGGCGGTTTCGCGCTGTCGTCGGTCGTTCTGTACGTCGTTTCGTTGCTGGTGGGGGCCACCTGGGACGGAGTACAGACCAGGCATTTGATGCCCCTGTACATCCCGTTGCTGTTGGCAGGTCTATTCGCTCTGGACCGGTTTGCAGTTTATGAACGCTCCGATCTTGACCTTTCCCCAGGCGCCGCCGGGGTGAATACTAGAACAATTGTGCGGGGGGGGGGGGGCGGTCGTCCTGGCCTCGGTACTCTGTCTCTGGCTGGCATACCATGCTGCTCTGAACGCGCGTGGGATAGGTTTGGCGAGCCAGGGAGTGGGTTTGGGGTTATCTGGCGCCAGGTGGGCAGACTCCGAGGTTCTGCGGCGCGCTCGTGAGTTGCCCGCCGGCAGCCATTTATTCAGTGATTCAATCGCCGCGGTATACATTCACGCCGGTCAAGGGAAACACATCTATTCCGTCGACGACTGGGGCGGGCCAAGGGTTCAGGCGCAAGATGCCGGATCTGTCGGATACGTCGTGTGGTTAGATTCGATTCCGCGCCGGCGGGGCCGCATTGACATGCTGACGGAGCTGCTGGGGCTGGAGCGTGCGGCTGATCTGTCGGACGGCGCAATATATCGTGGTGACTTGCGCGCCCGTCTCCCTCTCGCCTATTTCACCATAGGCGGAGCTCCGGTGGTGGGTGAGTCGTTCGGTGTCTCGTTGTCCGGCGCGCTGCGTGCCGGCGTCCTCAACCGGTCGTTGCGGTGGGAACGCGGCAGCGATGAGGTTGGCTGGACTGAGATCCCGACCGGCTCAGGACGCAGCTACTGGTACACTCCCACCGCCGCGGACGTGGGCCACCGGCTGCGGGTATCCGTGTGGTACACCGACGTCAGCGGGAATCGGGTCGAGGCGGTCGCAGGGCCGTCCGAACCCGTCCTGAAGACGGGCGTGCGCTGACGCGGTCGTCGTCTTGGGGGTACGGTATTCGGGTGAACGACGTTGCTCCTGGGTCGGTTGATACTCCGCTGAAGGTGCGGACTGCCCGTCGTTCCTTCGAGGTCGCCGGGGACCGGGCGACGTATGAGGCTACGACGGAGTCACTGGTTTCACCGGATGGGATTTCCCGCATTTGCGCGTTTTTGGCTAGCGACCAGGCGGATTACGTTACGGGTACGGTCTTTACTCGCTAGCGGGGCCATATGAGCATCACTCCGTCCCTGACGGGGAGTATGAGGTTAACGACTCGGTGGTCGTTTTGGACGATGTTGTTGAATTCGGCTATGGCCTTGTCGGAGTGGGATACCGGGCTGAGTACTCGGCCGCTCCAGAGAACGTTGTCGACTGCGATCATGCCGTTGGGCGCGAGTAGTTCCATTGCGCGGGTGTAGTAGTCTGGGTAGGATTCCTTGTCGGCGTCTATGAAGATGAAGTCGAACGGGCCTTCCAGCGATTTCATGGTTTGGAGCGCCGGGCCCAATTTCAGTTCGATTTTGGATCCGTGGGGCGATCTTGCCCAGAACTCCCTTGCTATGGCGGTGGCTTCCGGGTCTACGTCGCAGGTGATGATCCGACCTTCGTCCGGCATGGCCTGTGCCATCATGAGTGCGCTGTATCCTGTGAAGGAACCGATTTCCAGAACGTTCCTTGCCTGTAGTGCGCGCACGAGGCCCTGTAGCAACCTTCCAACGGCCTTGCCTGACATCATTCCGTGTGAGGGCATTCGTTTCCGCGTTGTTTCGGCGAGTTCGTTCATCAACGGGCCGGAGTCGGAGGTGTGGTCGTGGGCGTATCGCTCGATTTCTTCGGGGATTATGCTCGGCATCTTGCTGGTCGACTCCTTGGCCTTTGGGGGCGTTGGGGAACACCCTACTCCTCGGGTGAGCGCGCGTACACGCTGCGGCTGCCTGCGGTTCCGGATGGCTAGATCGTTGGGTTCTGCGGGGGTCTCTTACGCGGGCGGCAGTTGGGGGCGATAATGCCGTAAGCTGCCCGTTGGGGCAATGTACCTGAGATGGTTGGGCTGCGTTTGCGCGGTATGCCCGATCCGAAAGACGGAACGCGAGATGAACAAGACTCAGAGGCTACAGAAGTGGATAGAAGAGCACCCGAGCTGGGGGGCGGCCTCGTATGGCGAGTTTATGCACGTTGGTGCGAACCAGACGCTCTTCCGGGTGGCTCTGAAGGGTCTGTCGGTCACATCCGGGATGCGTGCTCTGGACATAGCTTGTGCGGTGGGGGGGAATGCGAGGTGGTTGGCGTCTCTGTATGGCTGCTCGGTGTCGGGAATAGACATTAACGAGGGCGAGCTTGAAGTGGCTCGCGACCTTGCGGATATAGAGGGTATCGGTGATCTGTGCACTTTTTTGAGGGCCAATGCGAATGAGTTGCCTTTCGAGGCAGGCATTTTCGATCTGGCTATCTCCACGGACATCTTCGATCCCGGGGAGGTGCGGCGGGTGTTGAAGCCTGGGGGCGCGTTCATCATCAGCGTCTATTGGGACGACCCCAGGGCGACGTTCAGTTCTCTTGCTTCGGCCTGGGGGCTTGAGCTTGAGTCCGGTCTGGACGTTACGGCTCTGGCGTTTGCGTTTCACCGGGCTAAGGAGGAGGAGGCGAGGTTGCTGCTGCAGGCGGGTATGCTGGAGCCTCGTGAGCTTGTGGAGATCATCAACGAAAACGTTACGCCTTACGCAGCTCGCGGGGGGCGGCACCTGCTGATGCGCCTTCGAAAACCCGATTAGGGGGATTTACTTTTGTAGGGAGCGGCCCGGCGCGATGCGGCAGGGACGGGCGTTATCTTGCGGGTCAGGCGGCGGCGGTTCTCAGCGGGGCGCCGGTCAGGGGGATGGCCTTGGCTTGGGTCTCTTGCGTTTCGGGCTCTTACGGTTCCGGTCATCGGCGTCTATGGTGAAGGACTGGTTGAGTTCCACCGGGTGGGTGATTTTGAGGCGCGAGCGGGTTTTGCGGGCCTCGTTGCTGGCGGACGCGGGCGGTATGCCGGAATCGTCCCCCGTTTCAGGCTTGTGCGATCCTGTGTGTTGTTCGGCCATGCTGACTGCCTTTCCGCTGGCCGACCCGCCGGCTGTCGGGGGCTATATTGAGATTCCTCTTGCCGCTGCGACGGCTCCGAGGTCCTTGTCGCCCCTTCCACTCATCAAGAGTATGACGACGTGATTCGAGGTCAGGGATGGTTTCATCTTCTTGAGGTATGCGATGGCGTGGGCGGGTTCGAGAGCGGGTATGATGCCTTCCCTGCGTGTGATGAGGTCGAAGCCGTCGAGGGCTTCGCTATCGGTTATAGCTACGTACTCGGCCCTTCCTGAGTCTTTGAGGTAGCTGTGTTCGGGGCCTACTCCCGGGTAGTCGAGGCCGGCTGAGATGCTGTGCGCCTCTTGTACCTGTCCGTGCTCGTCCTGTAGTAGGTAGCTCATGGAGCCGTGCAGCGCTCCGGGTCTTCCCCTGGTGATGGTGGCGGCGTGTCGGTGTGTATGTACGCCTTCTCCTGCGGCTTCGACTCCGATGAGTTGGACCGTCTCATCGGGAATAAAGGCGTAGAAGAGGCCTATGGCGTTGCTGCCGCCTCCGACGCATGCGACGGCGTAGTCGGGCAGGCGTCCGGCTTGTTCGAGTACTTGGCGCCTCGCCTCGCTCCCGATGACGGCCTGGAAGTTTCGGACCATTTTGGGGTATGGGTGCGGTCCGACGACGCTTCCGATGATGTAGTGGGTGGTCTCTACGTTGGTTACCCAGTCTCTTATGGTTTCGTTGATGGCGTCCTTGAGTGTGCGGCTGCCGGAGGTGACGGAGCGGACTTCTGCGCCGAGTAGTTTCATGCGGTATACGTTGGGGGACTGTCGATGAATGTCCTCTTCGCCCATGTAAACGACGCACTCCATGCCGAGTTTTGCGCATACGGTGGCTGTTGCGACGCCGTGCTGTCCTGCTCCGGTTTCTGCGATTATGCGTCGCTTTCCGAGCCTCTGTGCTAGTAGGGCTTGTCCGAGAGCGTTGTTGATCTTGTGTGCGCCGGTGTGTGCGAGGTCTTCCCGCTTGAGGTATATGCTGGCGCCCTGCATTTCCCGGGAGAGGTTTGGGGCGAAATATAGTGGGGTGGGACGGCCTACGTATCGTCGCAGGAGTTCACTTAGCTCTTCGTTGAAGGACTTGTCTCGTCTCACCTCGTCGTAGGCTTGTTCGAGTTCTTCAAGCGCGCTCATGAGCGTCTCTGGAACGAATTTGCCGCCGTATGGGCCGAAGCGGCCGTTCTGGTCGGGTAGTGCGTGTCCTGTTGTGGCTGTAGCGGTCATGTTTGGCTTGGCGTGTGTCTTGCGGCAAGTTGGGGCGGTTCAAGGATACCAGCGGATGCGATTTTCGAGTACTTGCGATAGATCCGGCGCGGGGGCGGGGCTGAGCGCGCGGGCAATGGCGCGGGACGATCGATCGAGGCCGGGGCCTGCGAGCTGACCAAGATATGGGTAGGGGCTTAGCGAGGTAGGCGGGAAAGAACCGCCATGGCTTCGACGTGTCTGGTCTGAGGGAACATGTCGATGGGGTATACCTCGTCTAGTGAGTACGGGCCATCGCACATCCGGGCCAGGTCTCTGGCCATTGCGACGGGTTCGCATGAGATCATGGCGAGGCGCGTGGGCGCGAGGTTCTTGACGGCTGCTATGGCTTCCGATGAGCAGCCTCTCCTCGGGGGGTCGAGTATGAGGACGTCTACTGCGCGGTCGATATTTTCCAGGCCGTTTTCGGTCCGCGCCTGAATGAAGTGTACGTTGTGGATTCCTTTGGCGTTCTGCCGTGCGTCTGCGATTGCGGAGGCGGACTCCTCGATGCCTATTACGCGCTTTGCGGCTGGGGCGAGCAGTATTGCGAAGGTACCCACTCCGCAGTAGGCGTCCACGACTACCTCGCGGCCCGTTAGCCTGAGAGCTTTCATCATGAGGTCGATGGTGTTGGCGAGTTGCGGTGTGTTGACCTGGAAGAAGGATGAGGCGGCGATCCTGAAGCTCACGCCTTCTACTTCCTCTCGGAAGTGCGTTTGGCCGGTATCGAGATCGGGCCATGGTGGCTTGAACGCGGGCTGTATGAGGGTGGATCCTCGGTTGATTCCGGTTCGTAGGGATATCTGGGTCATGCCGTGCAGTCGTCCCTGTATGCGTTTCATCGTGTGGTTCAGGGTTTCGTGCATGATGAGGCATTTGTCGACGGGGACGAAACGCCTCGTGGTTGCGTTTACAAATCCCGCTTTGCCGGCGTCTTCTCCTTTCTTTCCGACCGTGAGCCTTGCGTGGTTTCGGTATCCGAACTGTGCTGGGCTGGCTATGGGGGGCGTTGCTCTGGCGTTGCGAAGGTTCTCGTGGGCATAGAGGGCCTTTTGCACTCGCCGGGCTTTCTCGGTGAGTTGTCGGTTGGGCGAGAGGTGTTGCCATTGGCATCCGCTGCAATCTGCGACGTATGGGCAGGGTGGTTGTACTCGGTCGGGTGAGGCTTCTATGACCTCTACGACGCGGAGGGCTACGCGCTCGGGGAATACCTTTACGACTTCTGCTGATACGAGTTCTCCGGGTATGCCTCCGGTTACGGAGGCGGGTGCGCCGTCGATCAGCGCGGCGGCCTCTCCGGCGTCGTTGAAGTCATCGAGCCTAAGCCTGAGGGTGTCTCCCTGGGCGATGGCGAGGTGGTCTGTCAGGGGGGGTCCGTCGTAGCGGGGTCTGTGTCTCTTCTTGGCCAATTTGCTTTGTGGGTCTTGTTCTGCCGGGGGTGTTTTAGCTTCTGGGTCGGTTAAACTGTCGTCATTTGATATTCTGCGCTACAGGGGTGTTTCTCGCACGGGCGAGGGGCCCGCTGTTTGGTTGGACAGATTCGGCGATTTGTGGATTTTGACTTGTCAGTTGTAAGACGCCTTCCAGAGTGGTTCAAGGTACCTGCGCCTGGCGGCGAGAACTATCTCGACCTTCGGCGAAGGTTTCGCGGTGCGAAGCTTCACACGGTTTGTGAGGAGGCTGGCTGCCCCAACATTGGCGACTGTTGGGAGCGTCGTACTGCGACGTTCATGATTTTGGGTGATACGTGCACCCGCGCGTGCTCTTATTGCAACGTGAAGACGGGTTGGCCGGGTACGCTTGACGTTTTGGAGCCTTTCCGTCTTGCTCGGACGGTTGCAGAGATGGGTCTTCGCTACACGGTGGTCACGTCGGTTGACCGGGACGATCTTCCTGACGGTGGAGCGGGGGTCTTCGCTCATGCGATCAGAGAGATCCGTCGTTTGTCGCCTTCGTGCAAGGTGGAGGTGTTGATACCGGATTTTTCGGGTGAAGCCGAGTCTTTGCGCACGGTGATTTCTGCGGGTCCTGAGGTTTTGAACCACAATATCGAGACGGTGCGTCGTATTTTTCCGAAGGTTCGTCCCAAGGGTGACTACGACCTTTCGCTGGAATTGCTTCGTCGCTGCAAGGAGATGGACCCTTCTCTTCCTTCCAAGTCTGGGATGATGGTTGGTCTTGGAGAGACGCGGGATGAGGTTTTGGAGACGATGCGCGATCTGCGTTCGGTGGGCTGCGAGTTGCTTACGGTCGGGCAGTATCTGAGGCCGACTGGGAAGCATCATCCTCTCATCCGTTTCTACTCTCCGTCGGATTTCGATGGTTTCCGCGATGCGGGCATGGCGATGGGTTTCCGGCACGTGGCGGCTGGGCCGCTGGTGCGCAGCTCATACCACGCCGACGTGCAGCATGAGGCTGCGGTTGAAACGTTGCCGCGCGTCGGTCCGTCGCGGGAGTTCGCTTGAATTTTGCTTGCCACCTTACGGTTATGGCTCGAAGTCACGAGGCGTTTAGATCCGTTCCATGTCTAACAGTGCACAGTTGAAAGGGGGCGCGCTGTACGTTGTTGCGACGCCCATAGGGAACTTGGGGGATCTTTCCATCCGGGCGTCTGAGATATTGCGGTCGGTTCCCGTGGTGGCTGCGGAGGACACCCGTGTAACGATGAAGTTGCTTGCGCGTATCAAGGCTCGGCCTCGTCTCGTGAGTTTTCACGAGAGTTCGCCTTCCGGTAGGCTGATGGAGATTGTGGGAGCATTGGAATCCGGGGACGTTGCTTTGGTGACGGATGCCGGTACGCCTGCCTTGAGCGATCCGGGAGCGGATCTGGTGTCAGCGGCGGTGGGGGCTGGGCATCAGGTTGTGGCGGTTCCCGGCCCTTCTGCGATCACGGCGGCGTTGTCGGTTGGGGGTATGCCCGCTGGTCGGTTCCTCTATCTGGGTTTTCTGCCCCGCCCGCAGAAGAGGCGCGTGGAGTTGCTGCAGTCTGTCTCGGATGAGCCGGGTCTTTTGGTGGCTCTGGAAGCCCCCCACAGGATGCGCCGCACGCTGGAGGACATTGCGGGTTTATTTCCGGATCGCAACATTGCGGTGTGTAGAGAGTTGACGAAGCTTCACGAGGAGATATACCGGGGTACGGCTGCGGGCGCTCTGGAGTATTTCGTCAAGCCGCGGGGCGAGTTCATCATGGTCATAGAGGGGTCGGGCGGGGTAGACCGAAGGCTTGCGGATGACGAGTTGCTAGCGGACATACGTTCGGCGCGTTCGAGGGGTTTGGCGGGTCGCGATCTCGTTCAGGCGGTGGCGACTTCTACGAAGGCGCCTCGCAGCCGCATCTACCGGCTTGCGCTGGAGGAGCGGCGAGATAGCGAGCGTCGGGGCTGATCTTGCCGAGGTTGGAGTGAGCGCGAACTGCGGCGAGGCCGGACAGGTTGCGGGGTCGTTCCTTCCGGCACGGGTCAGCGGAGGATATAAACGCCTGAGGAGCCAGTGAAACCGGGGCCGGGGCGGGCGTTGGCGGGCTGGTTGGAGATACTGCTGGTTGCGCTTCGGCTGGGGTTGACGTCTTTTGGGGGGCCGGTTGCGCACCTGGGTTATTTTCGGCAGGAGTACGTTTCGTCTCGCAAGTGGCTTGACGAGCGTAGATATGCGGATCTGGTGGCTCTTTGTCAGTTTCTGCCCGGTCCTACTAGCAGCCAGGTGGGGATAGGCGTTGGGATTGCTCGCGGCGGGCTGGTTGGCGGTGTTGCGGCGTGGCTGGGTTTCACGCTTCCGTCGGCGGCGATGCTGATGGTGTTTGGGTATGGTGTGGTTGAATTTGGCGGCGCTGTGGATGGGGACTGGCTGCGTGGGCTGAAGGTTGCGGCTTTGGCGGTGGTTGGCCTTGCGGTGTGGGAGATGGCCAGGAGTCTGGCGCCGGATCGGTTGCGTGCGACGATTGCTATCTCGACTGCCGTGGCGCTTTTGCTATGGCAAAACCTGGCTGGGTATCCGGTTCTCATCGTTGCGTCGGGGCTTGTGGGCTGGCTGCTGTTGCGCGGTCATAGCGAGCCGGCGGGGGAGTCGGTTGCGGCAAGGCCGTTCAGTCGTCTTGTGGCCTTCTTCAGCCTTTTCGTGTTTTTTGCTTTGCTTATCGGGTTGCCGCTGGTGAGGTACGTTTGGCAAAGCGATTGGCTGGGTGTTTTCGATGGGTTCTACCGCAGCGGCTCGATGGTGTTCGGCGGCGGTCACGTGGTTCTGCCGTTGCTTCAGTCGGAGGTTGTGACTCCGGGTTGGGTGACGAATGAGGAGTTCGTTGCCGGTTATGGCGCTGCGCAGGCTGTTCCAGGGCCGCTGCTGACCTTTTCGGCGTATCTGGGTTCGGTGATGGATGGTTCGCCCGGCGGTTGGATGGGGGGTCTTTTTGCGCTTGGGGCTATCTTCTTGCCGTCGTTTCTGTTGCTGACGGGGGTGTTGCCTTTTTGGGAGGGGCTTAGGGGGAATGCGGGTTTTCGGGCTGCGCTGACTGGTATCAACGCTGCGGTGGTGGGGCTGCTGGCGGCTGCGCTTTACGATCCGGTGTGGACGACTGCGGTAGAGATTCCGCGGGATTTTGCTTTGGGTATGGCGGCTTTCGGCTTGTTGGCGTTCTGGAAGTGGCCGCCGTGGTTGGTGGTTCCCCTGTCGGCTTTGGCTGGGGGAGCGCTGTGGGCGTTCCTGTAGGCTGAGCCGCCAATGGGATGGTTCCTTGTTTTTGGCTTACTGAATAGAATACCGGGGCGGTTTGCGGGGCCAAGCATTCAACCCTGATAGCGGTGCGGTTTGCGTGGTGTTTTCAATTTTGATCAAATTGGAGATTTGGGCTTGTCGAGGTCTGCAATAGTGGAACAGCGCGCCGTTCGCGGGCTAGGCTCATGATGCTGATCACGTGGAGAGCCAGGCTACGGGTTTCGGATGCGCTGTCGTTTGAGCGAAGGGAGATGCGCCTCGATGACGATCAGCCCATGGTGCACGTGCGGGGAGGAGGGGAGAGGGGGAGGTTGTTGTGTCCGGGGGTGTGTGGAGGTCTCTATAATGGGGTGTGACCGGATTGTGATCGGATTCACGTTTTACTCTTGAACTTCATCTGTAGAGACACCCCTTGCCCCGCAGTATTCTCGTAGCGGTCGCCTGGCCCTACGTGAACGGGCCTCCGCACCTTGGCCATATCGCCGGGATGAATGTTCCGGCGGATATCTTCGTGCGTTACCACCGGCTGGCCGGCAACGATGCGATCATGGTTTCTGGCAGCGACATGCACGGTACACCGACTGCGTTGAGGGCGGCTGACGAGGGTGTTGCGCCTTCGGTGGTCGCGGAGCGCTATCACGCGGTGTGGTCGAAGTGCCTGTCGGACATGGGTTTTTCGTACGACATCTACACTCACACGGATACTGAGAACCACCGGGAGGTTACGCAAGACCTCTTCCTGAGACTGGCGGAGGGCGGCTACCTGTACGAGTCTGGTCAGACGATGCCGTACTCGGTTACCGAGGGCCGCTATCTGTCGGACCGCTTTGTGGAGGGGACGTGTCCGCACTGCGGCAATGACGGGGCTCGCGGCGATCAGTGCGACGGGTGCGGCCGGACGCTGGATCCTTCGGACCTGTTGAATATCCGCAGCAAGCGTGACGGCTCGACGCCGGAGTTTCGGGATACGGTGCATCAGTTCTTCAGGCTGAGCGCGTTTCAGGATGCTCTGGAGCGTTGGGTGAGTGCGCGGGAGGATTGGCGGGTGGGAGTACGTATGCAGACGTTGAGCTGGCTGCGGGAGGGTTTGCGGGATCGGGCTATTACTCGCGACATAGATTGGGGTGTTCCGGTTCCTCTGCCGGGCTATGAGGACAAGCGGATCTACGTGTGGTTCGAGGCGGTGATCGGGTATCTTTCTGCTACGAAGGAGTGGGCGCGTCGTCAGGGGGAGCCGGATGCTTGGGAGCGTTTCTGGCTGGATCCGGATGGTGAGACCTACTATTTCCAGGGTAAGGACAACATTCCGTTCCATACGCTGATCTGGCCTGCGATGTTGATGGGGTATGGGGGTTTGAACCTGCCTACGGACGTGGCGGCCAACGAGTACCTCAATTTCCGTGGTCGCGAGTTTTCGAAGAGCCGTAATTGGGCGGTGTGGCTGCCGGACTATCTTGAGCGCTATGAGGCGGATCCTCTGCGTTATTTTCTTGCGTCGTCTATGCCGGAGACTTCGGATACGGATTTCACCTGGGAGGGATTCGTGGCTGCCAACAACAATGAGTTGGTGGCGACGTTCGGCAATTTCGTTCACCGGGTTCTTACGATCACGTATCGCAATTTTGGGGGAACGGTACCTGAGCCCGGCGAGTTGGCGGAGGTGGATCGTGCGGCGCTGGCGGCGTGCGACACTGCGCTGTCAGACGTATCCGCGGCCATAGAGGCTCGTCGTTTCCGTGACGGCCTTCGTGCTGCGATGTCTCTTGCGCAGCATGGCAACCGCTACGTTGATCAGAAGGCTCCGTGGTCTGAGGTGAAGCGGGACCGCGGTTCTGCGGGTACGACTTTGTGGACTGCCTTGAACCTCGTGTCGACGCTGCGGACCGTGATGCATCCGTTCGTTCCTCTTGCGTCGGAGAGGATTCATGAGATGTTAGGGGCCGGCGGCAGCGTGGTGGAAGGCGGCTGGGCCCGGCAGGAGGTGGCGGCCCATGCTCGGCTGCAACCTTCCCGGCCTCTGTTTCGCAAGCTCGATGAGTCTGTAGTGGAGGAGGAGTACGCCCGGCTGGAGGGATCTGCGGCGCGGTCGGTCTGATCGGATCATGGTTGTCCAAAGTCAGCAGCGTATCTACGCGCCGGTTGCTCGCGACCTGGACGTGGTGGTCGATAACCTCGCCGGTGTTTGGAGCAGTCAGCAGACTCGTCACGCTGCGGTAGCTAGGCGTCTTGCGCACATTTTGGCTACTCCCGGTAAGCGGGTTCGTCCTGCGGTGACGTTGCTTGCGTCGAGGCTTTGGGGCCGCGATCCGGATGATCGTACGATCAAGATGGCTACGGCTGTTGAGCTTCTGCACATAGCGACTCTGATTCATGATGACACTGTGGACAGCGCGGATACTCGTCGGGGCCGCGCTACGGCGAGCAGTCTGTGGGGTGGGAATATGGCGGTTCTGCTGGGGGATTACGTATTTGCGACCTCTGCGATCTTCGTGTGCGATACCAACAGCGTGCGCCTGATCCGTCGATTTGCGGAGACGATAGCGGATCTTTCCCGCGGGGAGCTTCACGAGATGTTGGACGCGTGGAGTCCTGGGGTTACTCGTGACGACTATTTTGCGCGCGTGTATGACAAGACGGCGTCTTTGTTTTCGACGGCTGCGGAGAGCGGGGCGGTTCTTGGAGGGGGTGACGCGGATGGGGTGGAGGCTCTTCGGAGCTACGGTCGGGACATGGGTATTGCGTATCAGATCGTGGACGATCTATTTGATTTTCAGTGCGCCAGCGACGAGCTTGGCAAACCGGTGGGTCATGATCTTGGGGAGGGGGTGTTGACTCTGCCTTCTCTGATTGCGCTTCACAGCGGGAAGGCGCCTGGGCTTGAGGAGTACCTGGCGGCTGAGTCTTCTTGTCGTCCGTCTCTTTTGCCTGAGGCTTACGCTCAGGTGCGTGCATCGGGCGCTCTGTCGGAGGCTCGCGGTACTGCTGAGGAGTATCTGGACCGGGCGGCGGCGGCTCTTCTGAGCGTGCCTGCTTCAGAGGCTAGGGAGTCTTTGCTGGGTCTGGTGCAGTACGCTCGTTTGCGGGTCAGCTAAGATCCTCGTGCGCCGCAGAATCCGCGGGAAGCGCGTCAGTCCGGGCCGGTTGGCGCTTCCGCCGTCTGAGGTCGCAGACCGGTTGGAGGCTTTATATGGGCCTGTGGAGTGGCGGCCTCGCATGGCTGCGCTGGAGGAGTTGGTCTTTACGGTGCTTACTCAGCACACTTCGGACCTGAACGCGGAGCGGGCCTATCGGTCGCTGCGGAGACGCTACCCGACTTGGCCCGATGTGATGGGCGCGCCGTCTACGGAGGTTGCAAGCGCCATACGCGAGGGCGGTCTTGCCAATCAGAAGTCGGTACGGATACAGCGGATCCTGGGTGAGATACTGGAGCGTCGGGGCGAGCTCGATCTGAATTTCCTGTCGGACCTGTCGTTGTCTGATGCGAAGGCGTGGCTTCGGGAGTTGCCCGGGGTTGGTCCAAAAACGGCGGCGGTGGTGCTTTCCTTCTCTCTTGGTATGCCGGCGATGCCGGTGGATACTCACATACATCGGGTTTCCGGCCGCTTGGGATTGATCGGCCCGGGGACTTCTGCGGATGATGCGCATGACGTGTTGGAGGGTATGGTGGCTCCGGACGACCGGTTTGCGTTTCACGTGCTGCTGATCACTCATGGCCGGCGCAGGTGCAAGGCCCGGCGGCCATTGTGCGGTGATTGCCCGCTTTACGCGGAGTGTCCTGCCCGGCCGGGTTTAGAGGCTGCGGGGTCGTAAAGTCGTGCCTTTGGGCGGTGCGATTTGGGCCTCTTCGAGTGGTAATCTGAGAGTTTGGCTAGGGGGGATTTGGGTTGAGCATGACAAGAGCGGCGATTTTGAACGTGACGGGTTACGCGGGGGCTGAGCTGGCGCGGATTCTGCACGGACATCCCGGCGTGGAGTTGGTGTCTGTTACGGGCCGCAGCGGCGCGGGTAAGGATTTGTGCGAGGTTTTTCCGCACCTGCGGGGCGTGGACCTGCGGATATCTTCGGAGGTTGAAGAGGCTGTGGACGTGGTTTTTTCGGCTCTTCCTCATGCGGCGAGTGCGGAGCGTCTTGGTCCGTTCTTGGAGCGCGGTGTGTCGGTGGTTGACATTAGTGCGGACTTCCGGCTGAAGGATCTTGGGGTTTATCAATCTTGGTACGGGGTTGAGCACCCTTATCCGGAGTACATCGAGGCGGCGGTGTACGGTCTGCCTGAATTGCGTCGTCGTGAGATTTCGGGTACTCGTCTTGTGGCCAATCCCGGTTGTTTTCCGACGGGGGCTATTCTGGGTATGGCGCCTGCGGTGCATGCCGGGATCGTTGAGCCGGAGGTGGTGTATGACGCGAAGAGTGGCGTATCCGGAGCGGGGCGCAGCGGTGACGTGCGGTACAATTTCTCGGAGTTGAACGACAACTCGCAGGCGTATGGTTTGTCTGGGCACCGTCACCAGCCGGAGATGAGTCAGGAGTTGAGCGCGGTCTCCTCGTCGGGTGACGTTTCGGTGACCTTCATACCGCACTTGGCGCCTATGACGCGGGGCATTCTTGGCACCTGCTACGCGCGGCTGGAGGATGGTGTGGATCAGGGTCGCGTGGAGTCCCTCTACCGTGATTTCTATGCGGGTGAGCCGTTTGTGGCGGTGGCCGGGGAGCCTCCATCGACCAAGCAGACCTGGGCTAGCAACGATTGCCTCGTCTATCCGGTGGTGAGGGGTGAGACTGGTTGGCTGGTGGTGGTTACTGCGCTGGACAATCTGGTAAAGGGGGCAGCGGGCAGCGGGGTGCAAAACATGAACGTGATGCTGGGTTTGCCTGAGACTGCCGGGCTTTCGGGCCTTCCGGTGTATCCGTAGGGGGCTATGAGGGGGTTTCGGGGCCGTGGCTTTGCTATGCTGGGAGAGGCGCTTTAGCCCCGTTGGTGCAGCGGCCTAGCACGTCGGCCTTTCAAGCCGGAGATCACGGGTTCGAATCCCGTACGGGGTACCAGTGCGCTGTGTTGGGGGGGTCTAGTTCATTGCGGTCTTTACCGAGCGGCGAGGTGGTGTTTTCATACGTCCTTCTCACCGGTCAGGACGGCCACTGAGTCTCCTGCGGCGACGGTGGGGTTGGCTCTCAGGAGGACTATGGTTCCGTCATCCGGGGCCAGGGTTTGGTCTATGGTTTCTCCGGCGATGTTTACGACGCGTCCTATGAGGTCGCCTTTCTTGAGTTTGTCCAAGACGTTGACTTCTGAGACGAAATAGCCGCTTTCGTTTACTCTCAGCCCTGTGACGTCGTTATTGCCGTCTCCTATGAGGTGTCGTTCGGGTTTTGGTGGATTGGGTTTTCCGCTCAGTATGCCCAGGCGCTTGAGGACGTTGACGACTCCAGCGGCGTATCGTCGGGCGTTTTTCTGGACGAGCCATCCGCCTCCGTTTGTTTCGGTGTAGAGCCACGGGATGCCTCTTTCGTGGGCATATGAGATCGAGCGTCCTGGTCCGAGGTCCGGGTGTCCCCATAGCGCGGGCATTCCGAATGCGAGGGCGGCGTCGAGGGATTTGCGGCCGAGGTCGCTTTCCGAGAGGCAGTATCCTATTAGCGGGGCTATGTCTGTGTTTACGCCTGAGCTGTGGAGGTCTATGAGCAATGCTGCTCTGTCTATGACGTGTTTGGCGAGATTCCATGCTATTCGCTCGGTGACGGTTCCTCGCGGGTCTCCGGGGAATATGCGTGCGAGGTTGAGGCCGTCTACGGGGCTGGTTCTCGTGCCTGCGGCAAATGCGGGGACGTTGCATTGGGGTACGCCGATGAAGGAGCCTTTCACGTCGGCGGGATCTAGTTTTCCGTATACGAGTCGGACGGCGTGTGGTCCTTCATACTCGTCGCCGTGTACTCCGCCCAATGCCACGAGGGTGGGGCCCGGTTCTTTTCCTTTGACCACGAGCACGGCCAGTCGGAGCATGTCTCCGCCTGGCAGGGCGGTTACGTCCAGCCAGTAGATTTGCTTGGTTCCGGGCTGCTGGCTTTCCGGGTCGAAGCTGCTGAAGTCGATGGAGCCTTTGCGGGGCATTACATTGCCTCGTATTCATCCAGCTTTGCGAGGAAGACGTCTATGTCTCCGCTGTTGTTGAATATGTGCGGGTCGATTCGGAGGGTGCGGTTGTAGGTATGGCCGGAGTAGACATCGACTTTCTGGTCTCTCATGAATCGCTCGACGTCGGGTGGGTCTTCCATGACGACGGCAACGACGCCTCCGCGTCGTTGTGGTTCGGCGGGTGTGAGTACTTCGTATCCTCGTTCTCTTAGGGCTTGGCCGCAGTATCCTGAGAGTTCCAGTACGTGGGCTTCCACCTGGCTCTTGCCGGCCTGTGTGAGGATTTCTAGTCCCGGTATGGTGGCTGCGAGTCCGAGTAGGTTTGGCATTCCCAGCTGGAATCGAGCGGCTCCGGGTTTTGGTGTGAAGCCGTCTGCGGGGCTGGATCCGGGTGGTCTGAGTGCGCTGGGCCCGCCGGCCCTTGGCGGGGGTATTCGTTCGATGAGGTTTCGTTTGCCGTAGAAGAAGGCGACGCCTGCTGCGCCGAGGAGCCACTTGCATGCGCCCGCTGAGAGGAAGTCGACTCCGAGTTCTTTTACGTCGATGCTTACGGCGCCGGCGGACTGTGCGCCGTCGACGAGGAGCAGTGCGCCGTGTTCTTGTGCGATTTTCGAGACTGCGGCGAGGTCTTGTCTGAAGCCCTCTCCCTGCGTGACGTGTGAGATGCTGATAGCGATGGTGTCGTCGTCAACGGCCTCGGCTATGTCTTCGAGTTCGATTATGCCGTTGCGTGACATGACGAAGCGGCGTTCCAGGTCTTCTTTGGGCGGCAGCATCCAGGGGAATATGCTGGAGGGGTAGCTCCATTCGTCGAAGACGACGTTTCCGCCGTGCTTGAGGTCTGTGAGTTCGACTGCGAGGTTGGATCCTGCGCCTGTGCTATCTACGACGGCGACTTCGTCCTGATCAGCGCCTATGAGCCGGGCGTATAGTGTTCTGGCGGCTTCGACGTGTTCGCTGAGCCTTTCATAGAGTTCTGCGATGCCGTACGTCCACTGTTCCGTGAGTTCCCGTACGGCCTCGATGGCGGGGGTTGACATGGGGGAGTGTCCGCCGCTGAAGAGGTATGTACGCTGTTCCATTATTGGAAACAGAGAGCGGACTTCTTCGGGTTTCATCGGTGTCTCCTAGTGGCGTCCGGCGGGTGCGGGTCTAGCTGCGTCGAACGGCGGACTCGGCCAGCAGGGATGGGCGTGACATCCCTGCGTCGCGGGGTTTGTTTGTCCGGGTTGGATCTAACAGCACTTGCAGGCGTGAGTGTTTGCGGCTCTGATCTTCAGTTCGCGGGCCAGTTCGCGGTCGGCCCCGTTGTGGCTAGAGTGTGTTGCGTGTGAGTCGGCTGGGGGCAGGTCCATTGCCGGGTTCGAGTGGAAGAAGCCGTCTGGCTTTAGCATGAAGCCGATCTTGTGAGCGGGCATGACGGGCCAATCTTCGGGCCTTGGTATGTGAGTGAGTCCAAAGGTGTACCAGGCCACGAGGTCTGTGTTTTGTATGGGCCTGTTTTGTTCGGTCCAAGTTGGGAGTCCGTCGCATCCGTCTCGCTGGTTTGGGTATTCTCCGGCGGCGTATTTTTCTTCTTCCCTGTATGGGGTGACCCATAGGTGCTTCTTGAGGAATCCTGCGCGCTTGATGACGGCGGCGTCGTCCTGAGCGAAGGGTAGTACGTTTTCAGCGGGGAGGAGTCGGTATCCGACGGGCTGATCCATTCTGTTTCTGACGGAGGGATTGACGACCTTCCAGTAACGGCTGGATGCCATGTTGCAGATTCTTTGCGCTTCCTTTTCTCGTTCTAGGAGTGTGTGCTCGGCGATGAAGGCGTTTCCGTGTGGATTTTCGGGGCCTCTTGGCAGGGCCTTGCTGTTGACTTCATATACGGAGTTGTCTTGCCCATCTATGGAGAGGTCGAGTCGTGCGTTGAAGATATGCTGGTGATAGGGGGCGTTGAGCTGCGGGGCGATTTCTGTGCCGAACGCGGGTTTTCGTCCCGGCATCAGGGCTGTGGTGTTTGCTATTCCGGTCAGCTTGATTTCGAGTTCGAGTGAGCCGTCCTGGTAGAAGTTCCAGTAGAAGGCGTACTCGTAGTTGCCGACGGTGGAGACGAAGGACACGACGAGCCGTCTGGATCGTCTGACCTCGACCTCCTCGGTGCGCCAGTCGGTATGTTTCCAGAGTATGCCGTTGTCCTCTTCGTGTAGGCATACGGCGTTTTCGATGGTTGCGACGTCTCCTTTGCTGTTGACCATGTGGGCGTCGAAGTATCGAATTTCTCCTAGGCAGTCGCATCCGAGTTTGAGTGGGTTGGAGAGTTGTCCTATGCCGTATTCTCCGATGTCGAAGGCGTTCTTTCGGAAGCTGGCTTCGCTTGGGTCTCCGTAGGGTACGATCATGTCGGAGAGGGATGCCCGGTATAGGACTGGTCGCAGCTTGCCGTTGTCCTCGTAGCCGACGGTGTACAGGACGAGTCCCTCGCGCGGTGTGAACCCGATGCGGAAGCGCCATTTTTGCCACTGGATTTCGTGTCCGTCGACAGAGAAGCTTGGGCCTTCGCGTTGAATGATTTCCAGGGGTTTGGAGCCGTTCCGCGTGTTGGTTATGTAGTTTCTGGTCCAGTTGCCGGGTTCAGGGGGCAGGGGCACGACGCCGTAGTCTTCGACACGCAGGACTTCCATCTTGTTCAGGTCAACGACGGCTATGACGCCTTCCAGGGGCCTGGCGTATCCGTTGTCGTTGGGTTCGGAGCGTACGAAAGAGAGGGCGCGTGAGAGGCGTCGTCCCTTGTCGTCCTCCGGTTCTATGCCGTATGAGCCGGCGGACCATGGATCGACCATTACGAGGTCGACGTCCTGGATTCCTCGCTTGCGCAGGGCCTCGAGGAATTCCGGGGATCGTTTGACGGCCTCTTCACATTCGACGAATTCGTCCAGCATGATGGCGGGCTGCACGCCTTGCATCAGGCGCCATGAGGCTATGGTCTGGCGTGTTAGGGAGACCGCGGTTTCGGCGCAGACTCCGGTCTTGCTGTCGAGCAGAATGACGGCGGCCTGTCGTTCGGCGGGGCAGCCTGGGGCGTATTGGAGTACCTCTTCCTTTGGCGGCTCGTGGAGGGTCACGCCTACGAAGCGGGTGGTTGGGGTCATGCGGGGGTCTGCCCGCACGATGGCGACGGCGGCCTGTACTTCCTCTTTGGACAGCGGCTCAAGCGGGTGTATGGGTGACTCTTTGCTTTGGGGTTCCGGTTTTCGTTCAATGGTCTGTACCATTTTCTTCTTCCTTTCCGGCTCTTGGCGTGTCGATGAATGGGGTGCGAATTGCGTCGTGCGTCTCGGCCCGCTGGGTGTCTTGGTGCGCGTTTGCGGGTGTTCAGGGCATGGCGTCTATGGATTCGGGCAGGGTCTGTCCGCCGTCGATGACCAGGGTTTGTCCGGTGATGTATTTCGCTTCATGCGAGGCCAGGAAGAGCATGGCGTATGCGATGTCTTCAAGGTCTCCCAAGCGTCCCATGGGGATGGCTCTTTCCATGGTGCGGAGGTAGTCTTCTCCGATGTCGTCGAGTCCTTCGGTCATGATGTTGCCTGGCATGACGGCGTTGATGGTGATGTTGTGCCTGGCTAGTTCGATAGCGGCGGTGCGCATAAATCCCAGTTGTCCGGCCTTAGTTGCGCCGTAGTGCGACCAGCCCGGGTAGCCTGTTATGGGTCCTGTGATGGATGACGTCAGGAGTACGCGTGGCTGGTTGGATTTCTTCAGTTCAGGCAGGCATGCCTTTAGGGTGAGGAATGCGCCCTTCAGGTTTACGGAGTTGACGTTGTCCCATTCTTGAACGGTCATTTCTTCAAGGTTAGCGGATGGGAAGATTCCGGCGTTGCTGCATAGTACGTCGATGCCGCCATGTCGTTCGACGGCTGCCTGGGCCATGTCCCGTACGTCTTGGGGGTCGCTGACGTCTGCTCTGAAGAATGATGCATCGCCGCCGGAGTCGGCGATTTCGTTGGCGGTCTTTTCTCCGTCGCCGGGTTGTCGTGCGACGAGGAGGACCTTTGCGCCTTCTGCTGCGAAGACTTTGGCGATGCCTCGTCCGATGCCCTTGCTGCCACCGGTCACGATGACGGATCTATCCTGCATTCGATTGCCCATTAGCGTTCTCCGGCGTGTGAGTTGTTGGGGGTTGCAATTATATACAGGATTTCAGGGGGCTCCGGATACCGGGACTTGCTGAACCCTCCACTTGGCCTTGTCTAGCAGGCGGGCGTAGCTAAGGCGAACTCTGAAGTCCTCGTTCAGGGTGGGGGCGTTCCGGCCTGCGAGCCAGATGGTGTCATCGGGGTCTGGGTTGTACTTTTGTTGCAGCCTGCCGTTTGGTATGCACGCGACTATTATCTGGCGGAGTCTGTGGGATGAGTCGTGTTCTTCGTATACGAACTTGGCGATCATCGTGACGACGTAGAACAACCTCTCTCCGCGTCTAATTTCCATTTGTAGCTTTCCGGGTTCGTCAATGATCTTGCCTGCTCTACGCATCTTTACTCTCATCGAAGTTTGCGACATTTGGATTGTGGCCGTGCGGTTGCCATTATATTTTTCAGCTTTGGCGTCCAGCATGAGCGCAACGTGTTGGGCCTTAGGCAAGAATACATAAATCGCCTTCTTGACGTCGACTTTGCCGTAAAGCCTATCGCGGAGACCGGAAAAGCCCATGGACTCGATGGCTTCCCGCGTTACGTCTTCCGCGATGTCTTGGGGCCGATCAGTTTCTTCTCGAAAAATCGTAGCTGCTGCGTCCCGGTAGTCTGTCAAGGCTTGCACTACCATCGATAATGCCGTTTGCTCGACCCGTTCGAGTTCATCAGGTGTCATGAGTTCGTCTTTTTGCGATTTCGGTGTACCGGGGTTCAATATCTATGCCTAGCCACTGTCGTCCGAGCCTCTTAGCCACGCTGGTCGTAGTTCCTGTACCTACAAATGGGTCGATCACTACTCCTCGGTGCGGCGAGAACAGGCGTATTACTCTTTCGGCCAGGGTTTCAGGGAATTCGGCTTCATGACGATCGTTCTTGCGAATAGACGGGATATTCCAAACGCCTCTCGAACCCCACTCGGCCCACTCGTCGGGGTTCAAGCGATCTCGATCGTACTCTGTGATACCTGGCTTCCAAAAGATGAATACGTGCTCGAATTCGTCAACGGCCCGGTAGGAGTTCGAGTGCCATCGGCTGTTTGCCCAGCACGGGTCCTTGTGCCAGATGCGTTGATCGTAGAGATAAAATCCATCCTCTTCTGCCCACTGGGCCAGCAGGTATCCAGTGAGCATGACCTTTGTAGAATAGTTCTGCTTTCCGCCTCGAACGTTGTTATCTTGCATGCGTCGTTGAATAGTTTGCTCGCTGCAACCGAGTAGCCGGCCTAGTTCCTGTCGACTTGCACCTGGGTTCAGTTTTTTTGCTTCCAGTATCTGGTTCTTGGTAATTGATATTTTCTTGCCTCGTAGGTTGTTGGCCTGAAATCTTGGTATGTCCGGGTCTGTGAAGCAGAGGATATCGCCGATATTTATGGCGAGGAAGCCGCCGGGCCGGATGACCGGTACGTGGCACTGAATCACGTCGCGTACGAGCGATTGCCAATCCTCGAAGTCAAGATGGCGCTCGTAGGATTTGCCGACGTAATAAGGGGGCGACCAGAAGCTGAGGTCTACACTTCCGGGTGGAAGTTTTGGGAGTACGTTCCGGGCGTCTCCGGTGATGATGCGGTTGAAGGCGAATTCGGGGTTGGCGATTTGCTGAATTTGCGGCTGGATTGTCTCGCTCATGCTGTCAACTACCGGCGCGCGCTGGTGGTCACGCCGCGGTTTGCGGCTTTCTTCCTGATTTGGCGGACAGCCGAGCGCACGATATGCCTGCTACCTGCTCTGGCCGCAGGGAACACGGGGGATGTTATGTCAGGGTAGTCCGGATGTCGAACGTGTTGTCAGGCTGGGGCTGGTTGGTCAATCCTCGCCGGTCATGAGCCTGCGGGGGTTGTCGACCATGATGGTGTGGAACTGTTCCTCGGTCAGTCCGATCTTGCTGCTGAGCAGGGACAAGCCGTGTATGGAGAGGTAGTCGTATCCGCTTCCTCCGTAGATGTCGTAGTCGGCCCGGTAGCAGACGTCGTGGGAGAGGAGCAGGTTCTTGATATATCCGGCGTCGATGACCATCTTTATCAGGTTGAGTGTTCTGTTCGCGTCGAATTCGTTTGCGTTCTTCAGATTTCCCATGCGGTCGAAGGTGATGTATGCGCCTCGTTTGGCGATTTCTTCGTGGTATCTGTGTATGGGGAAGCCTCCGGAGTGGCCTATGGCTACTCGTCGGGGGTCTACGCCTTCCTGCTGTAGGACGTCGAGTTGTTCGAGGCCTTGCGGCCCTCTGGTGGCGTGAGTGGTGAGGCCGACTCCGGTTTTCAATTGTGCTCGTGCGGCTGCGCGTAGTACTCGTTCTTCGATTGCTGAGAGCCAGTTGAAGTGCGCTCCGATTTCTCCGATGATCCCGGCTCGTACGTCTGTGCCGTCGATTCCTTCGGTGAGGTCTCGGACCATCTCCTCGGCTATCTGTTCTGTCTTCATTCTCCAGAGTCGGGGTTCGTAGTAGGACTCCCTGTACCAGCCGCAGCCGAGGACGATGTTCAGGCCGGTCTTTTGCGCCACGTCCCTCACTGCGTTGGCGTGTTTGAGGTGGTTAAGTTCGGCGTCGAAGAGCAGGTCCTGGTCGTTTTCGGTGAGTCCTCCGCTGGTCTGGTCGACGAGTGTGACACCGCCGGCGTCCTTGTATCGTTTGAGTTCGATTTCTGCGATTTCGGGATCGTTGAGGTATCCTCGTCCGTCCCATGTGTCCCTCATGAGGTCGAGGTAGACGTGCTCGTGTATCAGTGTGAATCCGAGTTGGTCGCTTTTTACGGGACCGGTGACGGTCATTACTTCTGAGGACAAGGGTTAGCCTCCCTGTATGCAGGAATGGGGGTGGTGGGTTGGAACGGTATCAGAGTTTCGTTGTGTTCTGGGCTGTTTCGGGGTGGGTCGTCTATTTGGAGGGGATGTCGAAGTTTTCGTCCAGTTCGGCCATGGTGATTGGGCTTGAGCCGTTTCGGGAGGACACGTGGAGGCCTACGACGAGCTTGAGTGCGCCCAGGGCCGTTGGTCCGCTGGAGATGGGTTCGGGGCCGCCGTTGGAGGTTTCGATCAGTTCCTCGATGAGTGCGACCATTGGCGATACGGCTCTGTAGACTTGGGGGAATGGGTGCATGGCGAGTTCCCCTCTGCTGGTTTGTGGGTTTGAGCGCCAGAGTTGGAGGTCGTAATTGCCGATGATTATTTCGCCTTTCGTGCCTATGGCCTGTGCCCTGAATCCGACGGCGTGGCCGGTCGTTCCGTTGACGAAGGCCCTTACCCCGTTTTCGTATAGGAGGTAGGCGTTTCCGCCGGCGTCGAAGCCTGGGTTGTCGTCCAGGTGGCCTGTCATCCATGCCACGGGGCAATCGTCTGCGAAGTAGTTGATCAGGTCGAATGCGTGTGACCCGATGAACATGAGTTCTCCGCTGAAGTGAGCGATCATGGTGTGTAGTTCGCCTATGGCGCCGTCCTGGATGAGCTGTTTGGCCTTCCGGTATGCGTAGTCTCCGCGGCGCGTGTGGTTTATGGCCAAGGCTACTCCGGCCTGGTCGCATGCTTCGATGACCTTGTTGGCGTCTGCGATGTTGCTTGCGATGGGTTTTTCAAGGAATATGGCCTTGACGCCTGCATCTATGGAGGCGAGGGCCGGGTCTGTGTGAAGGGGGGAGGGGGTGGAGATGCTTACTATGTACAGGTTCTGTTCTTCGAGGAGTTTTCGGTAGTCTTGGTATACGTGTTCCTCGGGCAGGTTCCATCTTTCCGCGTATGCCTTTCGCCGTTCCGGGTGGGTGTCGGCGCCTCCGACGAGTTGGGTTTCGTGCATTGCGTTCAGGCAGGAGGCATGGCCGTTTGGGAATCCAAATCGGCTGGCGGAGTCGATCATGGTGTCTTCGATGAAGCTGCCTACGACGCCGCAGCCTATAACGGCGGCCCTATATTGCTCGAGCATGGTTTGAGGACTCCTGTGTCACTTGGGACGTTGTCAAGCGGGTTGGGGGCCTTGCGGCGTTAGACCGGGGGGACGTGTTTCTATCTCCAGTCGAGCGCGACGTGGATCGATTGCCCGGAGCGGTTGCGTATCATCTCGTATGCCTTCTTCAACTCGGTTGCCGGGAATACGTGTGTGATGAGCTTGTGGGTAGACAGGCGATTCTGGGTCAAGAGCCGCATGAGTAGTTGCATGTTGCGCGTCTTGTTCCATCGCAGTACGTGCGCGGGTGCGTCCTCGTCCATTCCTCCGGCCCGTGAGGGGAGTAGGTCTAGTTCCTTGTATAGCAGGTCTTCTGCGAGGTCGATGGATATGGGCTTTAGGTGCCATCCGACGATTACCACCCTTGCGCCGTAGCGTCCGAGGGAGATGGCTAGGGGGACTGCGGAGGGTGCTCCGGCGGTTTCCAGCACGACGTCTGCGCCGTGTTCGGTGATTTGGGACATTAGTTTGATCGGGTCGTCGGAGTGTGGATCTATGACGTGGTCTGCGCCGAGTCGTGCGGCGATTTCGAGTCTCCAGGGGTCTATGTCTACGGCGATCGTGCTGCCTGCGCCGGCCAGTCTGGCGTGCTGGATTGCGAGTTGTCCCATGAGTCCCATTCCGACGACGGCCACGGAGTCACCGTATTCGATGCGCCCCCTGCGTGCTCCGTGCAGGGCGACGCGTGCAACGGAGAGGAGAGATGCGGTTTCGTCGCTCAGGCTGTCGGGCAATTTCACGGAGTTGTCGGCCTGTGCGAGGGTGTATTCGGCGTGGCTTCCGTGTGTGAATACGCGGTCTCCAACCTCGAACTGGGTGACGTCCGGGCTGCGGTGAACGACTTGGCCGACGGCCTGGTATCCGGGTACGAATGGGTATACGAATCTTTCACCCCAACGCCTTCTTACCAGGTCTGGGTTGGAGCCGCAGTACAGGTTCATCTCGGTACCTGCGCTGATGCCCGAGATGGTCGTTCGCACGAGGATCTGGCCCGGTTCTGGCTCTGGGATTTCGGTCTCCTCAATGGAGACTTGGTATGGCCTCGTGATGACGGCGGTCTTCACGGCGTCTGTCCTAGTCGATCTGGATTCTTGGGTCTAGCGCGTCCCTCAGTCCGTCTCCGACGAAGTTGACGGCCAGCACTGTGAGGGCTATGGCGAGACCGGGCGGGACCCATAGCCAGGGTTCGTTCTGGATGGTGTGGATGTTCTGGGCACCCTTCATCATGTTGCCCCAGGTGGGTGTTGGGATGTGTACTCCGAGGCCTAGGAAGTTGAGTGCGGCCTCGATGAGTATGAAGCTTGCGAGTCCAAGTGTTCCGGCTACAGCTACGTATGGCATGGCTGCTGGGAGAATGTGTCCGAAGAGTATTCGTCGGTCGGAGGCGCCGATGGCTCCGGCTGCGGCTACGTAGTCCATTTCTCGTATTGCGAGGACCTGTCCTCTCACGAGCCTAGCGATTCCGGTCCATCCAAGGATTCCCATTATCCACATGATGTTGAAGACGGTTTGGCCGAGTATGGAGACGAGAATTATCAGTGCAAAGAGTGTTGGGAAGGTCATTATGAGTTCAGTGAATCGCATGAGTACGTTATCGATCCATCCGCCGTAGTAACCGGAGAGCATTCCTATGAGTGTTCCGATGACGACTCCGATTAGGAGCCCTACCGCAGCTATGACGAGAGTTATGCGCGACCCATATAGCAGTCTGGCCCACACGTCGCTTCCTGCGGCGTCGGTGCCGAGGTAGTGAGTCAGGCTTGGCGCTTCTTTGATTTTGTCGAGGTTTATGAAGTTTGGGTCGTGAAAGGATATCCATGGGGCGAAGATCGACCCAAAGGCTATGAGGCCCAGGATGGCCATGCCTATCAGGGACAGTCTGTGCCTTCGGAACCGCCTCCATAGGCCTCGTCCGGATCTCCGCGTAATTTCGTCGACGGTATCAGTGTCGCGGGTGGTGGTACGGTCTATGGTTTGCTGAAGGGCCACTTTGTGAAACCGCCTGTTGGGCTAGCTTGCCTCGCCGTATCGAATCCTGGGGTCTACGTATGCGTAGAGCACGTCTGCGAGGAGGTTGGATGCCAAAACCAGAGTGGACGTGAAGAGTACCAGTGCCATCAGCACAGGATAGTCTCGCCAGTGAATGGCATCGACGAGCTGTTGTCCGAGTCCCGGCCATGAGAATACGATTTCGATGACGACCGCTCCGCCCAGGAGCAGGGGCAGCCTTAGGCTAGTGATGGTGATTATGGGGAGTAGGGCGTTTCTCAGGCCATGCCTGCCGAAGACTATTCGTTCGGAGAGCCCCTTTGATCTCGCGGTCCTTATGTAGTCTGAGCCTAGCACCTCCAGCATGGCGGTACGAGCGTAGCGTGTGTTTGTGGCGACGAGATCGATGGACAGGATGCTTGCAGGGAGGATGGTGTGCTTGAGGTTGTCTACGATTTTGCCTATTAGCGAGAGGTCTTCGTTGAAGCTCTGCATTCCGTAGACGGGCAAAACGGGCCATAACCATCCGAATATGAGGAGTGCGACGAGGCCAAAGAAGAAGGTGGGTATCGAGAGGCCTACCAAAGAGAGTACGCTCAGCGCGTAGTCCCAGAAGCTGTACTGTTTGAGGGCTGAGATGGTGCCGAACACCACTCCGACGGCCAAGGATAGAACGAGGGCTATACCAGTGAGTTCAAGGGTGGGCAGTATCCTGGGGGTTATAGTGTCTATGACGGGTCGTTTGGTGTAGTAAGAGAACCCGAAGTTTCCCGTTACTAGTTCTCTAACCCAGGCGAGGTATCTCACAGGGATGGGCCTGTCGAGTCCCAGCGCCCTGCGCATTCTTTCGAGGTCTTCCTCTCGTAGTTGGTCTTCCGGGCTGATCAGAGCGGTTACGGGGTCACCTGGTGCGAGGTTTGCGATGACGAATGTTATTACCGTGATGCCTATCAGCATCGGTATGAACATCGCCAGGCGTCTGATCAGATATGCGCCCAAGGGGTTTTAGTTCCGGTTCATTGCAACCGTAGGTCCGGCTGTTTCACTGTAAATGAGTTAGAAGAACCGAGCGGGCGCTTCAACCGGAGTGGCCAAAGCGCCCGCCAAGTTTTCACTGGAGCTTGCGGCGAATGGGATCGCCTGGGTGTTGGTCTATTTCAGGTCCCACTGCTCAATGTGGTACTTCTGCCAGTCCGAGTGTCCCAGAAAAGCGGGGCCGATCGGCACTGTGGAGAAGTTGCTCGCCTCCGGGAGGGAGTCGAAGAAGGGGATGCTGAACTTCTTGTCGATGATCCACCACTGGTTCAGCAGGTGGACGGGGGCCAGCGGGAGCTTCGTGAGCATTTCCTCGTTTATGTCCTGATAGATGCTCGTGCGGTCGGCCACGTCGATGGAGCGCTTGCCCGCGTCTATCTTGGCGTCCAAGGTGGGGTTGGCGTATCCCATTGCGTTCCTGGAGCCGGAGCGCATGTGGAAGCTGAGGAAGCCGTCGGGGTCGGGGAATACTCCGAAGGTGACTCGTATGGTTTCCCATTCGTATGTTTCGTAGAAGGTTTCGACCCAGAGTCCGAGTTCGACTTCGTGGTACTTGATCTTGATGCCAACCTCGGCGAGCATCTGCTGCTCTGCCCTGAGCATTGCCCTGGCTTCTTCACTGGAGACCGCGATGATGGTGCATCCGATTTCTCGGCTGGTGTCCCATCCGGACTCTGCGATGAGTTGCTTGGCCTTTTCGGGGTCGTAGGGATACTTCTCCGACCAGTCTGGGAGCTGGTACCAGCCGTGGACCAGGAAGGAGTTGAAGATGGAGCCGTTGCCCTGTGCGAAGGTGTCCACGAGCTTCTGTCGGTCGAGGGCGTGGAGGAATGCCTGTCGCATCTTGTCGTTGTTGAGGTAGTCGTTTCGTGAGTTGAAAGCGTAGGAGATGAGGGTTGTGCCCTTGCTTGCCGCAACTACGAATCTTGGGTCCTGTATGAAGGCCTGGAACTGTTCGGTGGATGCGTTTTCTCCGCCGTCGAAGATGGGCAGGTGAATTTCGCCTCGCTGGAGAGCTATCTGTACGGCGTCGGGTGACTTGATGACCGTGATGACTTCCCGGTCGATGTTTGGCCTGCCGAAGTAGTAGTCTCCGTTGGCTTCGAGTTCGATTCTCTGGTCGGGTACGTAGCTTACGAAGCGGAATGGACCTGAGCCCATTGGGGCGTCGAAGAAGAACTTCTCCTGTGCGAGGGCGATGGGTTCAACTTCTCCAAGGACGTGCTTTGGCAGAATCGGGTAGGTGGTCTGCTGGACGAAGAGTATGTTCGGGAATGCCTGATCGAATCGTATGGTCTGATCGTCAACGACGACGATTCCGGAAACGCTGGCTGCCTCTCCCTTTGTGTAGGCCTCGCCTCCCTCGATCAGGGCGAGTTGTCCGGTGCGCTTGGAGCCGGTTTCGCCGTTCAGGTACATGTGGTACGTCCAGGCGACGTCATCGGCAGTGAGGGGTGTTCCGTCGTGCCAGAGAGCGTTTTTCCTTAGATGGAAGGTCATGGAGGAGCCGTCGGTGGCGGATTCCCATCGTTCTGCGAGATCGGGGGACATTCTCTGCCCTACGGGGTCCGCCATGGTGAGCGATGAGTAGATGTGGTTGAAGACCCATCCCTGTGTGCGGCTAACGGCGATCAGTGGGTTGAAGTTTGGCGGGGCTGCGTTTGTGGAGATTCTCAGCACCTTTTCCTCTCCGGAGGGGCCTTCCATGGCTGGGGGTGCGGAACCTGCGACGGCTGTTGCGACTATGGAGCTGACCTCACCGGCTGAGACTCCGGTATCAATTCCGGAGGCGGCCTCGGTGACGGCTTTTGTGACGAGGCTCTGTATTTCTTCGGCGGAGGCGCCTGCGGGCAGATTGGCGACCGATGCGCTTACCGCGGCCTGGACCATGGCTTGTATCTGCTCAGGATTTAAGTCCGGTGCGGCGGCGCTTACCGCGGCCTGGACCATGGTCTGGATCTCTGATGCCGATAGCTGGGCCTCTTCCACCATGGCTCTTATCTCTTGAGGAGATGCAGATTCAGGTGCGGAGGCTTTTACAGCGGCTTCGACCATGGACCTTATTTCTTCAGCGGATACGTCATCGCCTGCTGTGGATTCCATAGCTTGCTTAACGGCCTCGGCGATCATCTGTGAATCCACTTGGGCCGGCGCAGCGGTGGGCGCTGGGTCATCGCCTCCGCATGCGACTGCGCCTATGAGCGCCGTCATCATGAGTGCGATGACCACCGTCAAGGTGTGTCTGAATCTGTATTTAGTTGATTTCATGTTTCAAATCCTGTTTGGAATTGGGATAACTTTCTCCGTCGGCAATGGCGCGGGATTTTAGCAGAGCGTCAAACGCTGTCAACTTGCAGGGTTTTTCGTAGTGCCACGGGGCCTGCGGCGCAGAGGTTTGAAGGTTAACGGGCGGGGGGGGGGGGCGGTATGGTGGCGGAGGGGGCGGGATTCGAACCCGCGATCCCGGTGACGGGATACCGGTTTTCAAGACCGGCGCATTCAACCGCTCTGCCACCCCTCCTCTAAGGTATTCAGATAGTTTAATCGCTATCCGGGTGCGGGTGCGTTTCAGGGCGGGCCGTCTTTCTCGTCGCGCTCGCTATATCATTCACTTCCCGTTTGCAAGACTGACCGGCTCGGCCGCGGGCATAGGTTGGCGTTAGCAAGTAGTCTCACTGCTTCGGATTCAATTTCCATGTCCTCTCAGGAACGTAACTCTACGGTCAAGCCGGGTTCCGGGGATGCGCCGTCGCCTGCTTCATCGGGCGCATCGGTCAAACCGGGTTCCGAGGATGCGCCAGTCGAGGCGGCTTCCGCTGCTACGGAGGTGAGATTCACTTACCACCTTGCGTTGTGGACGCTTACGGCGGTCTCGTTTCTGATTGCATTGTCTGCGGGCGGGTTGTGGCTGGCGCAGCGTCCTGATCCTGGTCGTGTGGAGGTTTTCGTTCCGACGCCGGCGCCTGTGGTGGTGCACGTGGCTGGCGCGGTATCGCGGCCGGGCGCTTATGAGCTTCCTGTGCGTTCGCGGGCGATCGATGCGATAGAGGCTGCGGGGGGCGCCAGGCCGGATGCGGATCTGTCTCGAATCAACCTTGCGGCGTTGGTTGTGGACGGTTCGCGTTTGTTGGTTCCCGCTGCGGCGGGCGACCAGCTTGGCGGGGGGATCGATGACGCGGTCGAGTCGGGTCTCGATTCTTCCGGGTCTGAGTCGAATGGCGAATCGCGGGCCGGGGACTTTGTGGATCTGAACACCGGGTCGTCAACGGAGCTGATGTCTCTTCCGGGCATAGGGGAGCGTCGTGCGGCGTCGATCATTGCGTTTCGCGAGCGTAACGGCCCTATCACGTCTGTGGACGATTTGCTTGAGATAGACGGCATAGGGTCTGGGATCGTGGAGTTGCTCCGGCCGCACGTGGTGCAGCGTTGAGGTTGACGGCTGCGGCCGTTGCCTTCTTGCTGGGCGCCGGCGGCGCTCTGGGGTTCGGTCTTGCGCCCGGTTTGCGAATTCCCGCCGCGCCTTTCTACCTCTTGCTGGCCGCGGGGGTGACTGCGCTGGCGGCTGGGCTGCTGTCTCCGTCACGGAATGCGGGCATCTTCTTGCTTCTGATAGTGGTTCTGCTCGGCGCGTGGCGCGGGGGCCATGCGGCTGCTGTCGACCCTGCCGGGCAGTGGTACGGCGCGCCCGTTTCTGCCGAGGCGGTTGAAGTGGAGGGTGCGCTGCTCAGCGATCCTGCTGTTGCGGGGGAAACTACTCGTCTTCGGCTGGAGGTGACGGTGTTACGGAGGGAGGGGCAGCGGCGCGAGGTTCGTTTTGCGGTTGACGCGTACGCTGCCACGCTGGTTGACCTCAGAGAGTCCGACGCGGGGCCCCGGCCGTTAGATGGATTCCGATATGGAGACCGGTATGCGATTTCCGGGATGTACGAGCCTTCCGTGGATGCCGGGGTACCGGTGGCCGGGCGGATCTTCTCGACGACTGCGATTCTGCTTGGGGAGGGGGAGGGTAATCCTGTAAGGCGCTGGCTGGCATCTGTCCGGCAGAACCTGGCATCTTCGATCGAGCGGTCGGTTTCGGGCGCGGGGGGCGGCTTGGGGGCCGCGTTGGTGACTGGATTGCGGACTGGTCTGGACAGGGAGCTGGTTGAGGATTTCCGTTCTGCCGGCACCTCGCACATATTGGCGATATCGGGGTTGCACGTGGGGTTGGTGGGTATGTTGGCTATGGGAGCTGCTGCTGCTGCGTTTGGCCGCGGTCGTCGAATGTACCTTCTGGCGCCGGCGCTCATGGTGTGGGGTTACGCTGCTCTGGCGGGTTTTTCGCCTTCTGTGACGCGTGCGGCGATCATGGCGAGCGCCTATCTGGCCGCCCGTTTCATGGGCAGGCAGCGGGCTATTCTGCCGGCGGTCAGCCTGGCGGCCCTGGGTATGGTTGCGGTTGACCCGTCGGCGCTGGGTTCGATTTCCTTTCAGCTGAGTTTTGCGGCCATCGCCGGTATTGCTCTATTTGCCGAGCCCTTGCGGGATCTGTTGGTTCGCCGTATCGGTGAGATGACCGGGGGAGGGCCTTTATCCGGGTTTGCGTGGTCGTCGTTGGCTGGGATGGTGGCGGTATCGCTAGCTGCGACGGCTGCGACGGCGCCTCTGATTGCGCTCTATTTCGGCAGAGTTCCTCTGTGGGGCATACCTGCCACGCTGCTCTCGCTGCCTCTGTTGCCTTTCGCGATAGGGCTGTCCGGGTTGGTTGGGCTTGCGGGTCTATTGCTTTCGCAGGCCGGAACGGCTTTGGGCTGGCCGCTGTGGGTGGTGACTGGTTACATTGCGGAGGTGTCCGGGGTGTTTGGCGGCATACCTCCCGGCCCTGTCGAGGCCGGCAGGTGGGCTGGGCCGGCGGCTGCGGTTTACTATGGCGGACTGGTCGTTTTCTTGCTGCGCGGTCAGATCGCGGCGGCGGGGAAGTCGGTGAGGCGTCACAGCCAGTTGGCGTTGTTTCGAGCGGCTGCGACTGGGCCGCCGGCGTGGCTGGCGATTGTGGCGGTTGGTTTGGCGGCGACCTGTCTGACCCTGGCTGCGACTTCCCGGCCTCCCGGCTCTTTGCGGGTGACGTTCTTCGAGACGGAGCGGGGGCACATGACTTTGATCGAGACGCCCGGGGGCAACACGGCGCTTATCGACGGGGGCGGCAGTCCGGGGGGAGCGGTGAGGGCTTTGGAGTCTCACATGCCGTTCTGGAACCGGTCGCTTGGAATGGTCTTGTTGACCCATCCTGACGCGGATCACGTTGGCGGTCTTCAAGCCGTGTTGGAGCGGTACGAGGTGGATCTGTTGATGGAGTCGTCGGCGTCCCACGACAGCCTCACCTACTCCGGATGGCGCAAGGCGGCGGGGGCGCACCCTCGCCGCGTGACTGCGCGCGCCGGTCAGGTGGTTCTGCTGGACCGCGGGGTGGCTCTTCACGTTCTGATGGCTCGTCATGAGGAGCCGAACCTGCCGCTCAATGACACTTCGGTCGTGACGAGGTTGACCTACGGCGGCGTATCGGCGCTTCTGCCGGGGGATATATCGAGGGGTTCGGAGGCGAATCTGGTGAGGTCGGGGATGGATCTTCGCTCGACCGTGTTGCAGGTTCCACACCACGGCAGCAAGACGTCTTCGTCTGAGGAGTTTTTGCGTGTGTCGTCGCCTGCTATTGCGATAGTGCAGGTGGGGAACCGCAACCCGTTTGGTCACCCTTCGGCGGAGGTGATGGCGCGGCTATACGCCTCGGTTCCAAACGGGCAGGTATTCGTGACGCGCGAGTCCGGAACGGTGACGCTGGAGTCGGATGGAGAGCGGCTGTGGGTGAGGGCCGGGGACTAGGGGCTTTTTCAGAACCCGGTAGACAGCCGCATGTCCGGTATGCCTTCCCATCTGCGGGCTTTGTGTTCACGCATGATGGCGATTCGCTTGACGACGTCCGGGTTTGCCAGGCCCCATGGCGGTTTGCCGTTCAGTACGCGCACGGCGTTTTCCGCCCACCGCTTGGATCCTTCGGCGGCGGAGAATCCTGATGCGCCTGCAAAGTGGGGGGTGATGGTGAGATTGGGGAGTTCGAGGAGTGGGCTTTCTGGGTCGAGGGGTTCTACCTCGGTCACGTCGAGTCCTGCGGCGGCGATCTGCCCGGTGGTCAGAGCCTCGTGAAGGGCTGCGCCGTCCACGATGGGGCCTCTTGCGGTGTTGATGAGCACGGCGGAGGGCTTCATCTCCTGGAAGGCTGCGCGTCCAAACAGATGTCTGTTGCTCTCGGTGAGCGGCATGTGTATGGAGATGAAGTCTGATTGTGTTAGCAGTTCGTCCAAGTCGCAGAGCCGTACGCCAAAGAGGTCGGCTACGGTCTGCGGTGCGTATGGGTCGTAAGCGATGATGCGGTTTGGTCCAAAGCCCCGGATTCTTAGAGAGAAGGCTTGTCCGATATTGCCGAATCCTGCGATTCCGACGGTGCTTCCGGCGATTCTGGTCATGCGCTTCCGTATGCCCGCGAGTTCGCTTGGCCGGTCGCTCCACGCGCCTGCCTCGACTCGTTCCCTGAGTTCCGGTATCTGCCTGGTGATAGAGAGGAGTAGGGCCATGGCGTGGTCTGCGACCTCTGTGGTGTTGACGCCCGGGGAGTTGCATACGCAGATGCCGAGTTCTGTTGCAGCGTCGAGGTCCACGGAGTCTACTCCGACGCCGTTGCGGCATACGACTTTGAGTCTTGGCAACGCTTGCAGGACCCTTCGACTGGTCAGTGGCAGTGTGGCGACGAGTATTGCGTCGGCGTCTTTGGCGGTCTCTATGACCTCATCTTCAGTTGCGCATGGGCGTTGTGCGATTTCGAGGCCGGCTTCTTCGAGTACTTGTATGACCTCAGCGGAGACGTCGGAGCGGGAGGTAACGGCTACTTTCATTTTCACGTTTGTGGTAACTCCTCTTGTCCTTGGCCGGAGCTTGCTTCCGCCCGGTGGAGCGCAGCGGGCGTTGAGTCTGAGATTGTGAGTTTAACGATAAACGATACACCGTGACGGGAAGCTACGCGGGGCGCTGCTGCGGTCCAGGGGGAATGGCTTCAGCAGGTGGCAATGAGAGTATCCGAGGGTCTGCGCTGCCGCGGTCCGGGGGGGAATGGCGGGCAGGTTGTTCGGAATGCTATGGGGGATGCGGGGGTGGAATTGCGAATTCAAAGTCTGCCGGGGGCTTTGATCTATTAGGTAAGGTGTAAGGTTGCGCGGGTGGGGCGAAGGGGACTGGCGGGGGAAATAGCGTTTAGGTACGACAGCGGAGAGCAGGGAGTATGCAGCAACGGGAATTGGAGGCGCGTCGTTCGGGAAGGCTGGGGATTTTTCTCAGCCCTCGTGAGGTTGGGGTCATCGCCGCGGCCCTGACCTGGGCGCGCACTGACTTGGCGTTTGCGAAGCGCCTGCTGGAGGAGCGTGCGCCTGAGAACGTGAGGGCGGAGGTGCCGGTCGAACTGTTCACCAACTGGGCGGAGCTTCTTGAATCTGCCCACCAGGTGTTGACGTTGCATGCGCTGTCCGATTGTCAGGAGCGGTCGGATGATGAGACGAGGGATGAGGTGGAGCATTCGATTCGCGGGCTTATAGAGCAGGCGCACGAGGCGCAGCAGATCACGAACGTCGTTAGGGCTGCCGTGTTGACTTCGGACGCTGCCAGGGGTGGGTGACTCGGGGCGGTTCCGGGGCGTTGGGTTCTTGCTCAGGACGGGGTTGGGGAGCCTCTCTTGAAGCGTTCCAGGGTCATCACCAGGGTTTCGCTTGCGGGGGTTGGTATTCCCGCCTCCCGCGCCATGCGAACGACGGCTCCCAGCAGGTCGTCCACTTCGAGTGGTCGTCCGGCGTTCAGGTCCATCTGGAGCGATGATCTGAAGTGTTCCGCTTCGCTTGCGGCGGCTTGAAATCTTTCGGAAACGACGTCCGGCGGAAAGGCGACTCGCTTCGATTTTCCGACGGCCACGATTTCTTCCATGACGGTTCTGATCACGTCAGCGCCGCCGGGCCAGCCCAATACTTCCGTTAGCGAGGCTCGTGCGGCGGTCATGAGGGTGCCTATGGATGCCACGGCCACCATCTTGGTCCAGAGCGCGGCGGTGACGTCGGAGCTGATTTCTGCCTGTATTCCAGTTCGGTCGAGGAGTTTCCTGACGGATTCCGCTCGCTCGCTCTTCGTTCCGTCTCTTTCTCCAAACTCGATGCGCGCGGTGGGGCCGGTCTGCTCGACGCTGCCTGGGGCCGTAATGGCCGCTTCGATGTAGGTTGCGCCTTGCAATACCCTGTCCCATCCGAACTCGTCAGCGAGGCGTTGTCCGCTGGTAACGCCGTTTTGGATGGTGAGTATGCGGGTGTTTCTTCCTACGAGGGGCCTCATGAGCGGCACGGCCTCGTGGTTGGAGTAGAGTTTTACGCAGTGGAGTACGAGGTCGGCTTGGCCAACCTCTGCCGGGTCGCTGGAGGCGAGCGGGTGGACGGTGAACTTTCCCCAGTGGCTCGTCACCTGTAGGCCGTTTCGTGCGATGGCGTCTCGATGCGGTCCTCGGCATATCAGGGCCACGTCGAGGCCGTGCCGTGCCAGGGTTCCGCCGTAGTACCCGCCTACGGCGCCGGCTCCCATGATTGCAATCTTCATTCGCTGCTCCGAGTTTGGCGGCGCTTGGGGCGTTCCGCGGGTGAGATACGTTGGACGTATCTACTCCTGCCGGCGGCAGGTTACACGCTTCGCGCGGGTTTTTCTCCAGGATGAGTGTTTGGGCCGGGGTGTGTGCGCTGGCTGGTTTTCGGGGGTCGGGGCTTCCTCCGGGGATTCGCTTACCTGGTTTTCAGCGGCCCAGTGCGAGCGGAGTATTTCCATTCTCACGAAGTCCTGGCTTTCGCGTCGCACCTCTCCCGTGGGGTTGAAGCCGACCTTGCTAAAGCACCGCTGTGCTCGGAGGTTCTGTGCGAGTGTGTGTAGGTAAACGAGTTCGATGGGTGTTTGTGTGAACAGGTGCCTGAGGAGGGTTCTGACGGCGTCGGCGCCGTATCCCTTGCTCCAGTGGTCCCGGTCTCCGATCATGATTCCCAGCTCGGCCTTCCGCTTGTTGAAGTCGATGTCGTAGTACATGCAGTTGCCAATGTGGCGCCCGTCCTTGGTGTCTATTGCGAGCCTTACGGACCATGGCGATGGGAATCGGAGTTCGTCTTGCTGATAGCGTCCGTACTCTCTTAGAGAGAGGTTTATGGGCCTTGCGGCGTCGAGGCGTGCGAGTTCGGGGTCTGTGCGCCACTCATAATCGGCGGGCACGTCCTCCATGCGCTTGGCTCTGAGGACTACGAGATCGCCCTGTAGTGGTTCTATGTTCCGGACTCTTGGTTTATAGCGCTGCCAAGGCCAGAGCTTTTTCCACGATTCTGGCTTCATTCCGGTGGGTCAGCACTTGGAGGGCGCGGCCGGTTTCGAACCATTGGACCTGGTCGAATTCGTCATCGTGTTTGGCAAAGTCGCCTCCGACAGGTGTCATGAGGTAGTAGAAGACGGTCTTGATCATCGCGTGGCTCGCGGCCTCTAACTTTACGGGATATTGAATGTCTCCGACCTTGGGTCCGGGTTGCACTTCGAGCCCGGTTTCTTCGCTGACCTCTCTGACGGCGGTTTCGAGGGGAGACTCGCTGCCGTCCGGGGTTCCTTTTGGCAGCGCCCACAGTCCTTCTGCGGTTCTGCCGCATAGGGCTACCTGGTGGGTTCCCTGTGGGCATCGGCGCATCACGACGCCGCCTGCCGACCATATCGTGGTTTCCGTGTGCGTTTGGGAGCCGCTTACGCGGTCCGTTTCTTTGGGCAATCCTTTCCTCCTGCTGTTGCCGGCGGATTCTAGGTAGACCCCGGGAAGGTGGTCAAGGGGAGATTGGATTTTGGGTTAACGTATGGGTAAGGGTTGGGAAAACGCTTGAGGGGATGCTGATTTCAAATTGACACTCAATCGGGTCGGCTCGATAATTAGGAGAGACCTATGGGCGCGTCTAGAACCATATCGACCCTCTTTATGATGCGCCTCGCTGTGCCGGGGCGCTATCCGGCCGTACCATCTGAGAGAACGCTGTATTTGCATGGCAGGCGATTCTGCACTTCCAAAGCTCGGGTTCGGTTTCGAACTTGGGTGGAGTGGTCATGCGCTGGGCATGAGGCCGAGCCGTCGCGGCGGCCCGCAGGGTTGAGTCGCGCATCTTGCAGAGCGGAGGAAGCGGATTGCGGAAAAACGATTTTGTGATCAGGTTCGCCGGTGAAGGCGGGCAGGGGCTGGTGACGTCTGCCGACGCTTTGGCCCGATCGGCGGCGCTGGCGGGCTATTACGTTCAGACTTTTTCGACGTTTCCTTCTCAGATCATGGGCGGGCCGGCGTCCTCTCAGGTTCGCATTTCCACGGTTCCGGTTCTGAGCGCGGGTGACAGCGTTGACGTTCTGGTGGCGCTGAATCAGTACGCCTTTGATCATCACAGCGAGGACATGAGCGAGAACGGGGTTGCGATTTACGATTCTTCCGAGTACGACTTGCCGTTGGGGGGCAAGTACTTTGGGATCAAGGCTGACGAGCTTGCCAAGTCGACCGGCAATGCACGTGCTGCGAACATGGTGGTGATCGGCGCGGTCTCGAACCTGATCAATTTTTCGTTGGAGCAGATAGATAGTTTCATTCGTGAACGCTTTACCCGCGGCCGGCCCGGTGATGCTGAGATCATCGAAGCGAATATCAAGGCGGTTCGCCTGGGTTCGGAGGTGGCTGAGACCAGTGGATTTCACGTTGGCGAGTTGACTCCTCCTGTGCCTCCCGACTACAAGCAGCTTATGATCACCGGGAACGCTGCCCTTTCCCTGGGTGCGGCCGCTGCCGGGGTGGAGTTCTACGTGGGCTATCCGATTTCTCCTGCGACGACGATACTGGTCTGGATGCAGAACAATCTCACGGGGCCTGGCAAGGTGGCCTATCAGGTGAGTTCCGAGATCGAGGCGATCGGCGCGTCGGTGGGTGCGGGATTTTCGGGCAAGAAAGCGATGACGGCCACTGCTGGGCCGGGCATTTCGTTGATGAGCGAGGGCCTTGGTCTGGCCTGGATGGCTGAGATACCGCTGGTGGTCACGGACGTGCAGCGGGGCGGCCCTGCTACGGGTCTTCCGACGAAGTCTGAGCAGTCCGATCTATTTGCGTGTATGCACCCTGCGCACGGGGACGTCAAGCTTCCGGTGATTGCTCCGGGTTCTGTGGAGGAATGTTTCTACGCTGCTGCGCTGGCGTTCAATTGGGCGGAGCGCTATCAGGGTCCGGTGATAGTGATGAGTGAGTTCCAGCTGGCGGAGCGCGGGGAAAACATACGCGCTCCCGACTTGAACGAGTTGCAGGTGGAGAGTCGCCGGGTGTATTCGGGTTCCAATGGTTTCAGGCGTTATCAGTCGTGGTCGGAGGGTGATCTTACGCCTATGCCTCTTCCCGGCGGGCCCGGCGCGTACGTTGCCAATGGCAGCGAGCACGACGAGATCGGCGATACGACTCATCTGCCCCGTCATCACATCAGGCTGACGGAGCGGCGATTCAGCAAGTTGGAGCTTTTGCGAGACTCTCCGTATGAGCTGGAAGACGCGGGTGAGGACATCGTGATAATGCCTTGGGGTTCGTCTAAGGGGGCTGCCCGAGAGGCTTATAACCGGCTCAAGTCGGCCGGGGTGGAGTTGGGTTGGGTGTATTCCCTGGCGCTGAACCCTCTTCCTGCTGCGGTGCTTGAGACGTTGTTGGAAAAGCGCTTGGTGATCGTGCCTGAGTTGAATTACCAGGGCCAATGGTCGGCCATGCTGCGCATGGAAGGCGTTAGGGCGGAGTCGATCACGCAGTACACTGGTACTCCGTTTCGCCCGATCGGTCTGTCGGACAGGATTTCGTCTCGAGTGAGTCAGGAACTTGGCGAGAGGGTGGGTGTATGAGTCCCAGAAACGCGGAATATGATTTCAAGTGGTGCCCGGGCTGCGGAGATTTCGGGGTGCGGCGTGCGCTGGAGTGGGCGCTGGAGGCGAGAACGGCCAAGTATGAGGTGCCGTTTTCCAACAACGTCATAGTTGCGGGCATTGGGTGTTCGGGGAATATGGTGCATCTTACGGAGGGTGAGCAGCCCTTTGGTTTGCATGGGATTCATGGGCGCACGCTGCCGTTGGCGTTTGGGGTCAAGGTTGCTCGTCCCGAGCTGAACACGGTGGTGGTGGCGGGTGACGGTGACTTTCTGAGCATTGGGGCGGAGCACATTGGCCCTCAGGCGCAACGGAATCTGGACGTCACCTGTGTCGTGATGGACAACGGGGTTTACGGTCTTACGAAGGGTCAGAGTTCTCCTACCACTGAGCTTGGGCAGGTCACGAGTTCTACGCCTCATGGGAAGATCGAGACCCAGATGTTCCCGCTCAAGCTGTACATGACCATGGGCGTTAGCTACGTCGGTTCTCACTACTCCAGCAAGCCCCGTCAGTTGGCATCGATGATCGAGGATGCGATGGAGCATCGCGGGTTCTCTATCGTTCACGTCCAGTCTCCCTGCACCACGTACAACGATACGTATGAGTTGTTGAAGGGGAATCGCCGTAAGGGCATACCCGGTATGGCGTGGGACGTTCCTGCAGACCATGACCCGACGAGCCGGCAGGCGGCCGTGGACCTTCTGGAGCGTCCGGGCATACCGCTTGGCCTCGTGTACAAGGATGAGCATCCGACGTTTGAGGATCGGCAGTCGGATCTTCTGGAGCGGGCAAACCACAGGACTGTGGATCAGATTCTGGAGAGCTACGCTATTTGATCCGGGCGTCTACAGGTATCCGCTGAGTTTTTCCCTCAGTGCGATGCGTCCTCGGTGGAGGCGGGCCTTGAGAGCGGGTATAGAGACTTCGAGGATTCCCGATGCCTCGGAGTTCGAGAGACCCTGGACGTCTCTCAGTACGATGGCGGCTCGCATGTCCGGGGGCAGTTCCAGGATGGCGGCGGCCAACTGCTGTCCCAGCTCCTTGTTCAGGGCTGCGCGGGCCGGCATTTGTGAGCGGTCTGTAATGGGCGCGTCGGGTCGTTCATCCTCGTTCACGGTGGACTGGGTGCGCCGTTTTTCCCTGCGCAGGCGCATGAGGGCTGCGTTGACGGTTATTCGGTAAAGCCAGGTGGTGGCTCGTGCATCTCTGCGGAAGCGATTCCTGGCTTTGAAGGCTGAGGTGAAGGCTTCCTGCGCCACTTCCTCTGCGTCGTGCGGATTTCCCATCATCCGCAGGGCGACGTTGTACACGAATCCGGCGTTTTCCTCGGCTATTTTTGTGAACTCTTCGGCTTGCATTCGGCCCTGAGCGCCTTTGCGCTAATCCCCTTCCCTGGGGTCTATATGCGAAATCGTCATGAGTGGAACGAAAGCTGCCTTCCGGCTTTGAGATAGATTACTATCTTGCAGGAAATGATTCGACCCCGCGCCTTTCGACGTGCTTGAGCATCCAAGTTGACAGTGGATGGTTTCATTTCGCTTTGGACAGGACGGGCATGGAATAAGCTTAGGGAGCGACCTCAATAGCTGCGTATGAAGAAATACCTTGCGAGGAGTTGATGGAGAAGGCGTCTGACTACCTGGACGGCGACCTCCCGGACTCTCTTGCGAACCGCATCCGCTTTCACCTGGGGCTTTGCGATGATTGCGATGGGTGGTTGAGCGGCCTGTGGTCGACCATAAACCTTCTACGCGGACTGCCCAGAGTGGAGACACCCCGGTCCTTGCTGCAAAGGATCCGTAGTCTGCCAGACGGCTAGCCGGGCCTTTCCCGGCGGGGGGGGCGGCGGTTTTGTGAGGCGGATCGGCCCCGCATCCTCGAATCCTGCACCGGATGGTTCGCGGCGCGCTTGCCGGCGGCGAGTTGTCCGGAACCGTCGTACTTCCGTCAGTCTTTTTCTGTCAGCGGGGCGGGCTGTACCGCGGTTCCTTCGTTGCTTTCCGCCGTATGCTTCCAGCTGCGCGACCTGTAGCGGTAGACCATGCTGTGTACGAGGATGCCCAGTCCGAGGGAGGTCAATCCAATGATGATGACCGGGTTCAGGCGCGGGGTGAGGTATGGGTTGACGTATTCGAATGGGGCGAGGGAGATGATGAGGAAGATTGTGTATGAGGTGGCCGCTCCCCACATGGAGGGATGAGCCAAGCGGGAGTTTCCGACCAGGGCGATTAGGCCGCCTACGAGATAGGGCAAAACTATGCCTGCGGGCGTCAGTCCGACGGCGATTCCGGTGATCGTGGATACTCCGTCTCCGCCTTTGAAGCGCGTGAAGGGGGAGTTCCAATGTGCAAGCACTGCGGCGCTGGCTGGTAGGAGCAGCCATCCGCCTTCCAGTCCCAGCAACCTGCCTATGAGTACGGCAAGCAATCCCTTTACGGAGTCTGCAAAGAATACGGCTATTCCAAAGGTTCTTGAGACTTCCCTGAATACGTTTGTTGCGCCTGCCTGCCGGCTTCCGACCTGAAACACGTCGACGCCGCCCAATCGTCCTGCGACATATGCTATGGGCAATGCGCCCAAGGTGTATCCGGCGATGGCGGAAATGGCCAAGTCTGCGATTGTGGTGGATTCGGTCATAGAGAAGCCGATTATACCATCGCGTCAGTTTTCGACTTCTGGATGAGGGCCGTTTGGGAAAGCTTCCCTGCGGCCCTTGAACGTCTTTGGTCAGGCTTTCGGGTCGAAGTAGCCTGGCTGGTATGGCGGCGGCATGGGTTCCGCGCCCTGCTGGGACTCGATTTCGGCTTGTTCCTGCTCGGTCAGGTACTTGGACGGGCAGCGCACGGTTAGTTCAGCTGCCGTGAATACGCCGTCCTGTCCGACGGCTCCCCTCATTATGATTTCGGAGAAGTCGTTGAAGAAGACTTGGCCGATTTCGCCGTTATATCGGACGTCCAATACTTGGCGGCCGCCGTTTTCGTCCTTCAGCTTGAAGTTTGCTACGAGCCCGTCCGGCGAGCGGATGAAGGAGTCTTTGACCAGTTTGCCTGATACGCCTACGGTCCGGTCTTCGGGAGTGGGTCCGAGGGCTGCGACTTCATCGATGGTCATGAAGTTGACGGTGGCTCTTTGGAATGCTCCGTAGGCGAACCAGGCCAGCGCGCCAACGATCAGTACCAGGGCGAAGGCGATTTTCGTCCTGGAGGTGAATAGCGTGGTGGGGACGGCGAGCGGCTGTCGGTCGTGTTTTTCGTCTTGGTCGATCATTTATCGGGTCGGTGAGTGGGTCTTAGGGTTGGGGGCGGTCTTTCAGGCTGTTGGGGCTGTTGGTCGGTCGGGGTCTTGGGTGTCTTCTTCCATATTAGGTTGCTGGACTATCTTCTTCAACTGCGCTATCTGCCGTTCAAGGTCTCTTTGCCTTCCGGACATCAGGAAGATATATGCGAAGAAGGCCGCCCATGAAACTGCGAACACTGCGAAGAGATAGCCCAGGTTGGTTTCCAGTCTGCCGCTTTCCCTGGTGACTATGGTGCGGGCCTCTCCATTTTCGACTCTCACCGTGACGGGGGCGAATCTTCGCTGGCTTTCCTGGATTCGTTTGTCGGCTTCCGCGGGGTCGTCGGAGTGTATAGCTACCCACCTGTCGCCGGCCTGGTTTTCAAGGCCGTACTCGGTGTTGGGCGCCAGCTCGAAGCGATGCTCGGCTCCGGTTTCGTCGACTATGGAAAGGTATGCGAGTTCTCCGTCGTCGTTTTCTTCTCGTCCTACGATGACGCCGCTGATCAGGTCGTCAGTTTGTGCGCTGAGGGGTAAAGCGCTTGCGATCAGAAACGCCCCGGCGATGATGGCCAAGGCCGCTGCGCGCTTCACCCTGCGGCCCTCGGCAGGTCTCCAATTTTGCGGTTCAGCATTGTCAACTCGTCCTCGGAGCGTCTTATGCGGTAGCGCTCCATGAGGATATACACGAATAGCAGGGTGAAAGCGACCGCGCTAACCATGAGTGTGTACCCGATGTCTGCGGCGAGGGCTGCGTCCGGATCACGCACTGGCCCTATGACGGCTGGCGGGTGGGCCTCTGCCCATAGGTTTGCGGCCCAGTAGATGATGGGTGCGTCTATCGCTCCGACGAGGGCTATAACGGCGGCTATCCTTTCGCGTTGTACTCCTGGCGGGAAGTACGCCCTGAACATGAGGTAAGCGACGTATACGAAGAAGAGGATAAGTGCGGTCGTAAGTTTCGCCTCGCCGGTCCACCAGACACCCCATACGGGCCTAGCCCATATGACGCCGGTCAGCAGCATCAGCGCTGCGAAGACCACTCCGGTCTCGGCGGCGGCTACTGCCAGCCTGTCCCAGCGGGAGCGTTCGGTGGCGAGGTACAGGATGCTGAAGAGGGCTACCGCCACGATGGAGAGCATGGATACCCAGGCAACGGGAACGTGAACGTATAGAGATCGCTGTACTGCTCCCTGATTGGTCTCGGTGGGCACCCAGAGGAAGACCATCCACAGGGTAATAGCTACAAGAGCCAGGCTGAGGGTCAGGAGCAGTGTGCGAGAAGTGGATAGAAATTTCATATTGGACGGCGGTGCCCCGTCATCCCCTTGTTTCTGCAAAGGGTGTGTGCATTTTATCACAGAGGGCCGGGATTCCTGGTTTCATTCTCCCCGCCTCGCTACGGGGGTTGTTGAACGACCGTTGCGCCGGTGGATACGGTGGTTGGGGGGCGGGTCATGGAGGGCGGATTGTTTTTTAGCGGACTCGCGGGTTGCTGGTGGCGGAGGTTGGTTGGAATGTCGTGGTAGGCGCGGGCGGCGGGGGCGGATCGTGATCCGCCCCTACGAGGGACGGTTTTTTCTAGCGCGCGGGGGTTGGTTGTGGCGTGCGGCGCTATGTACGGATGCAGCAGACTATGATGGGCTTACCGTGACCACCACCCTTCGACCCTATCCCGCCTACAGGCCTTCCGGCGTTCCCTGGCTTGGCGACGTGCCGGCGCATTGGGAGGTGAGGCGGCTGAAGCATTGGGTGGGCATAAATGAAGTTGTATTGCCAGAGACGACTGAACCTGATTTCGAGTTTCGGTATCTGGAGATCGGGATGGTAGGCACCGGCGTACTTGTAGATGAACCGGTCCGAATCCGGTTTGCCAACGCCCCATCACGAGCCAGACGCATCGTCAGAACGGGGGACACTATCTTCTCTACGGTGAGGACGTATCTTAAGGCGACCTGGTTTGCAGAAGAAGTTAGCGATGCCCTGATCTGTTCAACCGGGTTCGCAGTTCTTACTCCACGCGGAGCAACTTCTCACAAGTTTGTAAGTTACCTTGCCCAGAGCAATCCAATTACCGACCGGGTAACGGCTGAATCGGTTGGGACTGCCTATCCTGCCATCCCAGGGAGTCGGTTCAGTTCGTTTCACGTTCCTCTTCCGCCGGTTTCGGAGCAGCGGGCTATCGTGCGGTATCTGGACCACGCGGACCGGGGCATTCGGGGCTACGTCAGCGCGAAGAGGCGGCTCGTGGAGCTGCTGGAGGAGGAGCGGCAGGCCGTCATCAACCAGGCTGTCACCCGCGGCCTCGACCCGAACGTCCGCCTCAGGCCGTCGGGCGTCGAGTGGCTCGGCGACGTACCGGCGCATTGGGAGGTGCGGCGGCTGAAGAATCACGTCGCCAACGTCGTTGACCTCACCAGCGAATCAAGCCATGACGATATTTACCTTGCCCTTGAACACGTTGAGAGCTGGACGGGCAAGTTTGCCGCTGCTGGCGATGACGTTAACTTTGATAGTCAGGTGAAGCGGTTTCGGGCTGGCGACGTGCTTTTCGGCAAGCTGAGGCCCTACTTGGCGAAAGTCACCTACCCAAACCGGAGCGGGGTTTGTGTAGGAGAATTCTTGGTGCTTCGATCCAGCGTTGCCAACTTGTCGTCAAGGTATCTTGAGCAACTGCTGCGTTCCAAGTCGGTTATCGATGCGATAGACGCCTCGACCTTTGGAGCAAAGATGCCCCGTGCCAATTGGCAATTCATTGGCAACATGAATGTTCCCCTCCCGCCCCTTGCCGAGCAGGCCGCCATCGTCGAGTACGTCGACCGAGCAACTGCGCGAATCGACGCCGCGGCCGTCCGGGCCCGTCGTCAGATCGAGTTGCTGGAGGAGTACCGCACCCGCCTGATCGCCGATGCGGTTACGGGCAAGCTGGACGTGCGCGAGGCGGGGGTTTTTTTCTAGCGCGCGGGGGTTGGTTGGTTGGCTCTAGTCTTCCAAGACGTATTGGAAAGCCAGTGCGGAGACGATCATGAATACGGCGTCGAAGGCTGCTGCGAGCTGCAGCCACTGCGCCATGTTGGACCAGCTTTCTTCAGCGGCGACGGCCGCGGTTGCTTCCACCGCTGCCATGATCAATGGCGCGACCACTGGCAGGAAGAGCATGGGCAGCATGATTTCCGTGGCTCTGGTCCGCATCGATGCGGCAGTGAAGAGGGTGCCGACGGTCGAGAATCCTATGGTGGCCAGCAGGCAGACGGCTAGCATTTCCCATCTGAATACGACGAGGTTGAAGAGGACGGCGAAGAGGGGCAGGACTGCGAGTTGGGCGAGGGCGAGAAAGATGAAGTTGCCGAGGGCCTTTCCTATGAAGATGAGGTCTCGGCTTACCGGTGCGAGTATGAGTCCGTCGAGCCCGTTCTGTTGGATTTCGCTTGCGAAGGCCTTGCTCAGGCCCAGCACTCCTGCGAAAGCGATGCCTGCCCATAGCACTCCTGGGCCGATGACGCGTGCGTTCTCCGGTGACAGGTCTACCGCGAAGGTGAAGATTGCGAGTACCAGGATGGAGAAGGCGGCTATGGTGACCACGACGTCGCGGTTTCTGAACTCGAGCAGGATGTCTTTGTGGGCGAGGGTCCAAATGACGGAGAGTGAGCCGCTCATGGTCTGGTTTCCGCCCCGATCACGTCTCGGTAGAGTCTCCGGGCTTGTTCCGGTTCGACGTTGGCCCGTGCCTCTTCGTATACGATTTTGCCTTGTGACATGATGCATATGCGGTCAGCGAGGTTGATTCCTCGGCTGAGGGAGTGTGTGGTCATTACCACTGCTCTGCCGTCCTGCCGGTATTGGCGTATGACGTTGTCCAGGAGGTCCAGGCCGTCCTGGTCGAGGCCGGTTTCCGGTTCGTCGAGCAGCAGCAGTTTGGGTCGGTGCAAGAGGGCGCGGGCGAGAGAGGTTCGCCTCTGCAATCCGTTTGAAAGTTCCCGTGCGCGGTCGTCGAGTCGAGCCTCGATTTTCAGGAGGCTTGCCACTTCCGCTATGCGCTGTGCCGGGTTGGGTACGCGGAACATGCGAGCGTGGAAGAGCAGGTTTTCCCTAGCGGTAAGGTTTCCGTAGAGAATCGGGGCGTGCAGGACGGCTCCGGTGGTCTGACGTGCAAATACGCTGCTGCGGGAGGTGTCGTGCCCGTTGATGAGCAGGTCTCCCTGGTCGGGCCTGGAGAGGGTGGCGAGTATTCGCAGGAGGGTTGTCTTTCCGGCTCCGTTTGGTCCAAAGAGGACAAGGGCTTGGTTTGTCTTGGCCTCCAGATGGATGCCTCTAAGAACGCCCTTTGCGCCGTATGACTTGACGATTCCGCGCGCTATGACGGCCTTGCTCTTGGGGTTCGCATCGCCCATTGGTTGCGGGGCCAATGCGCGGTTGGGCCGTGTCAGCCGGGACAGGGGCTGCTAGTCCACCGGGGGGCCGACATAGATATCGTCACCTTCTACGGCGACCTGATACTTTTCTATGTCATCGCTTGCCGGCCCCTCGAGAACTGCGCCGCTGGTTAGGTCGAACACAGAGGCGTGCAATGGACATTCGACGAGGTTGTCGTCGAGGTATCCGTCGCTGAGCAGGGCGTCGGCGTGGGGGCATAGGTCGGCTACAGCGCAGATTTCGCCGTCGACATTGGCGACAAGTACTTTTTCCCCGTCCAGGTCCACGCTTGTCATCTCTCCAGCGGGCAGGTCTGGGAGGTTGGCCACTCTCTGAAAATCTGGTCCAGGCATCCGGTGTCTCTCCAGGAATTTGCTCGCATGCGCCTCGGCATCTTGCGCTGACTCTTGCGCGCGGGTAGGCGCTACGCGACTCAACCTAAGTGAAATCAGCGGCGCGCGCAACACCGGATCGCCGGGATACCGGGGTTTGGAATCGAGCCCGTCGGCAGTGTGGCGCCGGTAAATTCTGACGCGGTTCTGTGTGCGTCGGGCTTCCAGGGTTGTCGCTTCAGGGCATAATGTGTGTCCGGGGAGCCTATCGGCGCGCTGCTTTCGAGATCAATGCAAGGAAGGACGAGGTAAGAGATGAAGTACGGCAGATTCGAGGCGAACGGGCAGAGTGCATACGGAATCGTCGAGGGGGATAGCATTCGTGAGATATCCTCGGCGCCATTCGAGGAGTACTCGGAGACGGGAGCGGTTCACCGTCTTGATGCGGTCAGGCTGTTGGCTCCTGTTTCGCGGCCGGGGAAGATCCTGGCGATGGCGCTCAACTACGGCTCTCATCTGCACGGTGCGCGGCCTCCTTCGCGGCCGGAGCCGTTCTACAAGACTTCCTCGTCCGTCGCGGGCCCGGGCGACGCGGTTGTACTGCCGCCGGATTCGCGCCGGGTGGACATGGAGGCGGAGCTGGTGGCGGTGATCGGTAAGTCGGCTAAGAATGTTTCGGAGGTGGATGCGCTGGACTACGTATTGGGCTATACGTGCGGCAATGACGTTAGCGAGCGCGAATGGCAGAGCGGCGCTGATTCCGACGTGCAATGGTGGCGGGCCAAGTCGTCTGACACCTTCAGCCCGATCGGGCCGTACATCGTTACGGGGTTGGACCCGACGGACATCCGCATTTACGGGCGTGTGAACGGGGTCGAGGGGCAGACCTGCCACACTAGCGAGATGATCTTTGGTGTGGCGGAGGCGATTTCGTTCATCAGCCGCTACTCGACGCTTGAGCCGGGCGACCTGCTGTTCACCGGCACGTCCGGGGCTCCGCCGTCCCTGAAGCCTGGGGACGTTACTGAGGTGGAGATCGCGGGCATCGGGGTGTTGTCCAACCCGGTGGAGTAGGGCGGTTTGACGGCGCCGTTCGCGGGGTGGCCTGTTGTTGGCGGCGTTTCATCTGTCGGCTACGGAGCCGTCCTCGTGGAGCGGTGTGTCGAGCACCTTGTCGGTGAAGGGGTGTGCAGTCAGGGCCTTCTCGTTGAGTTCGACGCCTAGGCCGGGCCCGTCCGGCACGATCAGGAATCCGTCTTCCAGTTTGAGCGGGTTGATGAGCAGGTCGCTCTTGGGCGGTTCGGACTCTCCGGTGTATTCCTGTAGGGCGAAGTTTGGTATGCAGGCGTCGAGTTGGACGCATGCGGCGGTGCTGATGGGGCTTAGTGGGTTGTGTGGGATGACCTTGACGTGCTGGGCTTCGGCCATGGCGGCGACCTTCTTGCAGCCGGAGAGTCCGCCGCATAGGCATAGATCCGGTCTGACGTATGCGCATGCTCTGGCTTCGAGCAGTTGTTGGAACTCGAAGATGGTGGTGAAGCGTTCCCCGGTGGCTATGGGGAGGTTTCCGCGCCGTTGCACTTCGCCCATTACGTCGGGGCTGTCGGGCAGCATGGGGTCTTCGTAGAAGAAGGGGTTGAATTGTTCCAGTCTTCGGCCGAGGGAGATGGATTCGGAGGGATTCATCTGCCGGTGTATCTCGACGCATACGTCGATGGCGGGGCCGACGGCTTCTCGGACGGCTCCGACTCTGTTAACGGCTTCGTCGGCCCACTCGGAATAGGTTCTGTGCAGCCAGTATTCGGGTGCGAAGGGTGTGAATCGAACGGCTGAGAACCCTGCGCGCACCTGCCGGACGGCGTCTTCCGCGAGTTCGTCTGCGGTGTTTCCGCCGACGTGCATGTAGCATCGCACCTTGTGTCTGGTCTGCCCGCCCATCAGCTCGTATATGGGAACGCCCAGCCTCTTGCCCTTGGCGTCCCACAGTGCGATGTCGATGGCGGAGATGGCGCCCTGTACCACGGAGCCCATGAAGTGCGAGTTGCGGTACAGGTACTGGCAGTGGTGCTCTATCTGCGAGGGGTCCTTGCCTAGTAGGTAAGGCTCGAACATGCGGAGCATGGTTTCGGTGGGTCTCTGCCATCCGTGCACTCCTGCCTCTCCGACGCCCACGGTTCCATCCTCGCAGTACACCCGGACCAGCAGCCAGCGCTCCCAGAGGATGGTTTCGATCTTCTCTATGCGCGTTGGTTTCATTTTGGCCTCCGGGGGTACTTTCCGCGGTGTCAGATTACAGCGTTGACACTAGACGGCGCGGGGCGCCGTGGCAAGTGGGTGTGGGTGCGGCTGGTGTCACAGGGGGTTGCCGGGCAGTCGGCGTTTTCACGGTCTGACTCGGCCCATGGCGACCCACATTCCTACTGCGAGCGCTACGAGCGTGATGAATTGGACCATGAATTGCGGGACTCCGCCGGTCATCTGGTAGATGGTGATTACAACGATATACGCGGCAAAGACGGAGACTCCGGCGGTGTACTGTATGCGCTTGTCCAGTTTGTAGCCTACGGCTCGTCGTACGGCTTCTCCGACGAGGTATCCGACAGCGACAAAGCCGAGTATCGTTCCTAAGAGAACGCCGTATTGGTTTCTGGGGACCAATTCCAGAATGCCGAAGATCGCGGCGCCTCCGACCATGGCGGTCAGGACGCCTGCGACGATGGCTTTGGAGAGCTCTCCGCCTGAGGTTTTCTGCAGGGGGCTGCGCCCGATTCTGGCGCACGATGGACACCGTGAGCCGACGGGTGATTGGACGAGGCACGAGGGGCATATGAGCGAGCCGCATCGGCCGCACCTCAGGTTTGTCTGGACCTTCGGATCTCTGGGGCAGAAGGATGTTTCCGTTTGATATGCCATTTCATACGGGGGGCTGCCGCTTCCGGCGTGTACGCCCGGTTCAGGTCTGCGGGCTTCTGTACACCCAGTCTTGGCGCGAGTCTATGTCCCTGTCGAACACGAGTCGGTTCCAGATGAGCCTACGTCGTGAAGTGGTTTGACCGCCGCCTGCGGTGGAGCGGTTGGAGGTCAGCCTCTTGGCCGCGGTGACCATGAGGAATCCTATACAAAATGCGACTAGTTCGACGCCTTTTGGGAGGGCTATTTGCTTGATCGGGACATACTGGAACGCGACGGCCCAGAGGGGCAGCGTCAGCGCTGCGATGGCCCACAGTACGGCGCTGTCCCTGCCGCGCGTAAGTATCCAGCCGATACCTGCCACCAGTCCATAGGCGATCACCAGGGGGTAATGGAGAGCCGCCAACACGCCTAGCACCGTGGCCATGCCCCTTCCGCCGCTGAACCTGAGCCATACGGACCAATTATGTCCGAAGATGCTGGCGAAGCCCGCGGCCACTTCCACGTGCAGCCCTAGTCCCAGTACCTTGTCTGAAGCTATCACCACGGGGGCCATGCCTTTTATGAAGATGTCGGAGAGTATAAGAATCACGGCCCAGCGCTTTCCTGCGTGGACGGAGAAGTTTGAGATGCCGATATTGCCGCTTCCGTACTTTCGGATGTCGATTCCGCGTAGGAGGCTGGCCAGGTAGTATGCGGACGGTACGGAGCCGAGCAGGTATGCTCCGACGATGAGGAGTACTGATGCCAGGAGATCCATTGCCTGGTCTACAGGGGCCTGCCTGGTGAGAATCCGACTGCGTTGCCGTGCATTGCGCGGGCGCGTTGATAGAGCAGTCTTGCGGTGTCGGGCGGCGGGCCGCTGATACCGGGCATCACTTCGTTGGGCTCGCCAAAGGCGTGGTAGTCGCTGCCGCCGCACTCGATGAGGCCGTATCTTCTGGCCAGTTTTCGGTAGCCGGCTTGCTCATCTGCGCCATACTTTTCGGCGTAGACCTCTATTCCGGCGAGGCCGGCGTCGGCAAGGTCGTCGACCACCTTGTCGAGTTGTTTGACTGTGCGCGGGTGGGCCACTGCTCCGACGCCTCCGGCAGCGTGGATGAGTTCCAGGGCCTTTACGGGTTTTAGCTTTGGCCTGGGGACCCGGCCTATGCCTGCGTCGCCCAGGTACTTGTCGAATGCGTCTCGGATGGATTCTGCGTAACCGCTTTCCACCATCGCGCGGGCTATGTGGGGTCTTCCCACTGTGCCTCCGGCCAGTTCGCGCACCCTGTCCCAGGATATCTTGATTCCGAGGGAGTTGAGTTTGTCGACGCTTCTTCGGGCGGTCTCGACCCTTTGTTGGCGAAAGCGTTGGAGGGCGTCCTGGAGGTCCGGGTTCTCGTAGTCCAGGAAATAGCCAAGCAGGTGGACTTCGGAGGGGCCGTCTTCGGTGCCGAACTCGATGCCCGGCAGCACAGTTAGCCGCGGGTGTTCGGCGGCGGCGTTCATGGCCTCGTCGACCCCGTCTGTGGTGTCGTGGTCGGTTATGGAGATTACCTTGAGGCTTGTCTGTGCGACATGGTCTATCAGCCTGGTCGGCGTGAGCGTGCCGTCGGAGGCGGTGGTGTGTAGGTGTAGGTCTACGAGTACGGGGTATGCGGGGGCCTGCGGGGGCGGTACGCGTGAGTAGCGTGAGGGCATGTTGGCTTATACCGTCCATTTCCGGTCAACGCGCTCGATGCTGAGGGCGAGGGAGGTTTGCTCGTCGACTTCTATGAGCGCTGAGTTGAATTTCATTGGTCCTCTTTCGACGGGCCTCATCCTGCGCGGCACTCCGGTCAGGAATCGTGCGAGGACGTCATCCACGTGCATTCCTATGACGGAGTCCGGGGAGCCGACCATACCGAGGTCGCTGACGAACGCGGTTCCGCCGGGCAGCACGCGTGCGTCTGCGGTGGGTACGTGGGTGTGTGTTCCGCATACGGCGGCGGTTCGTCCGTCGAGGTGCCATGCCATGGCGGCCTTTTCGGAGGTGGCCTCGGCGTGGAAGTCGACGATTATGGGCTTTCCTTTGCCCCATCCGGATGCGAGCAGGTCGTCTACGGCGTCGAAGGGTGAGTCGAATTCGCCTACGAAGACCCGGCCTATGAGGTTGACGACGGCGACGGGGCCGGTGTCGATGGATCCGCGGCCGGGCGCGGCGGCGGGGTAGTTCATTGGCCTTAGCGCGGGCAGGGCCGGGTCGTCGAGGTGTTCGATGAACTCCTTGCGGTCCCATACGTGGTTTCCGCTGGTGACGACGTCGGCTCCGCTGTCGAGCAGGTCGGCCACGGTGTCCCTTGTCAGACCGAACCCCCCGGCCAGGTTTTCGCCCTGTACGGTCACGAAGTCGATATTCAGTTCGCTGCGCAGGATAGGCAACAGGCCGCAAACTGTGTGTCTGCCGCCTCGGCCGATCACGTCTCCTACCATCAAGATTCGCATTGGGGTCCTGCTACCGGCGGCCTGGCCGGCGTCCTGCTGCGAGACGTGCCCCAGTTGCCGCGGTCTTCTTCGTTCGTCTGCCGGCCTATGCCATCGAGGAGAGCCGAGTTCACTATCGTGCGACCTGCACGGCTCTGGACTCCCTTATGACGACGACTTTGATCTGTCCCGGGTATGCGAGGGTGTCCTCAATGCGTTCGACGATGTCCTTTGCCAGAACTGCGGCCTGGGCGTCGTCGATTTGTTCGGGGCTCACCATGACGCGCATTTCTCGTCCTGCCTGTATTGCGAAGCATCGTTCCACGCCCTGGAATCCTCTGGCGACTTCTTCGAGGGCATCGAGTCGTTGCATGTAGTTTTCCACGGTGTCGTGCCTTGCTCCGGGTCTTGCGGCGCTTATGGCGTCGGCTGCCGCAACTACAAAGGAGGCTACGGTGGTCATTTCGCGGTCGTGGTGTTCTCGTATCGGTACCTGAATGTCTTTTCCGACGTTGTACTTTGCGACGACGTCTGCGCCGATTTCGGCGTGCGGCCCCTCGACCTCGTGGGTCAGGGCCTTGCCTATGTCGTGCAGGAAACCGGCCATCTTGCAGAGCTGGACGTCTGCGCCGATTTCGGCGGCGATGAGCGCGGCGAGTATCGAGACTTCGACGGAGTGTTGTAGTACGTTTTCTCCGTAGCTGTATCGGTACTTCAGGCGTCCCATGAGTTTGATGAGTTCGGAGTTGAGCCCTCTTACGTTTGCGTCGAAGAGCGCCTGCTGGCCTGCCTTGCGTATGGTTTCATCGACCTCCCTGCGCGCCTTTCCGACGGTTTCTTCGACGCGCGCCGGGTGTATGCGTCCGTCTCGAATGAGTTGTTCGAGGGCGATGCGGGCCACCTGTCTTCGTATGGGGTCGAAGCAGGATATGGTCACGGCCTCCGGTACGTCGTCGATTATGAGATCGACGCCGGTGGCGGCCTCTATCGCTCTTATGTTTCGTCCTTCGCGGCCGATGAGACGTCCTTTCATCTCATCGTTTGGCAGTGGTATGGAGTTGATCGTTGCTTCGGCGACCACGTCCGATGCGAGCCTTTGTATGGCGCCTGCGACTATTTCGCGTGCGCGCTCGTCGGCTTGCCCGGAGACCTCGGCTTCGACGTCTTGGTAACGTCGAGCGAGATCGAAGCGAATGTCTTCTTCTGCGCGCTCCATGAGGAGCTGTCGTGCGTCAGCCACTGAGAGTTTCGAGATCGCTTCAAGCCGTTCCATTTCCTGCGATTGCAGGTGGGCGAGCTCTTTGCGCTCGTTCTCAACCGAGTCACTCAGTGAGTGAATTTCAGCCTCTTTGGTTTCAATCGATCCTGCGCGCCTGTCGAGTTTTTCCTCGCGCGCATCAAGCCTCGACTGTAGCCTTTTGAGCTCTCGTCTCTGGCGTTTCAGTTCTGATTCCGAAGAGGTTTTTGCTTGAAGCGCTTCTTCCTTTGCCTCGAGAAGTATCTCTCTGCTACGGGACTGAGCCCGACGTATCTGCTGTTCTGCAGCCTCGAAAGACGCTTTTCGGGTCTTTGTCGCCAACGATTCTCTCAGGTAGAAGATCAATCCACCTGTGATGGCCCCTGCTGCCAGGGCTGCGAGGACGGCCGTCAGGATCAGTTCCATGTCATCCCTCCTCAGCCGTCTCTATTCGATTTTGCCGGGTTTCGGCGCCGCCTTTCACAGGCGCCGTCCCGTCCCTTGATGGTACGTATGCGCCAAGTTGTGTGTCAAACCGGGCCAGCGGGAGCGCGGGGGTTTCACCCCTGTACTCCGGCGCAGCGCACTGCTTGGGGGGCTTGAGTACGCGTTTGCTCCAGGCTCTTCGTCAGTTGGCGCGAAGACTTTTCGGCTGCCGATTCGCGCTTGCGGATGAGCGGTGCGGCCTGAGCGAGTATCAGAGGGGATTGGGCTGTGAGGTTTGCGCGCTTTCCGGAATCAGGGGATCCTGCGGTGCTTCGTCGGTTTCCTCGCTGGAGACTCTCGGCGGCTGTACCCATGCGACGTTCTGCGCGGTATCGCCGGCCGGCTCCACTCCGGCGGGGTAGCTGAGGTCGGCCACGGTGATGGTACTTTCGAGGGTTTTTAGCACTGTGCAGTCGGCCAGGATTTCATTGGGCGCGTCGAATGGGCGTGCGAGTACGGTTACCTCGTAGGTTCCCTGTGTCACAAATCCCGCGCCTCCCCTGGCGCCTTCTGCGTCTTCCTGGTTGATGAGTATCACGGGCACCCTGACTTCCACCCGGCGTTTGGGGTCGACGCGCATGAAGTCAACGTGGCGTACGTCGCCTGTGACGGGGTGTCTGTCGATTTCCCGGATCAGGGTGACGGTTTCTTCTTCGCCTTGAACTCTTACGTTCACGGGCGTTGTGTATCCCGCTGTCCGCAGCACGGCCAAGACCTGTCCGGACTCGGCCTGTAGGGACAGCGGGGGGTCCTCAAGGCCGTATACGTGTACGGGCGTGATGCCTTGCCTGCGTAGTGCGCGAGTCTTCTTGCCGGTCAGCGTGCGGTTCTGTGCGAAGAGCGTTACCTGTTCCTGTTCCATGGGTCTATCTTCCGTGTGCGCCGGTCTGGGGCGCGAGTCCTCGATTTTGCATTTTGGCTGGTGCGTGCGTTCCTGCCGGATCTTTCTCCGGCGGGGAGCGGTATGGCTTGGATCGGGCAAGCGGGGGTTGTCGGCGCTCGCTCTCTGACTCAAAATCGTAGCACAGCCAGGGGGCGGCTCATCCAAGGTTATACTGCTTACGATTGTCGGAGTCAGGAGTCAGCGTCTCGGCGCTATACTCACCGGGAGCGCCGAACTGGCGGCGCGAGCCTCCCAATCCGGGGGATCTCTACATGCTCGTACCGATGAAGGTGGATTACGGAGTCAGGGCGTTGGTGTTCCTGGCTCTTCGTGCGACTGAGCGGTACGTGCCCGCCAGCGAAATAGCCCGCTCCCAGCACATTCCGGAGCCGTACCTGCTGCGCGTGTGCTCGGAGTTGCAAAAGGCGGGGCTCATCGAGTCTCGCAGAGGGCCGTCCGGTGGTCACCGTTTGGCTCGTCCTGCGAAAGACATCTCGGTTGCCGACGTGGTCGATTCGCTCGACCACTCGTTGGCCCCTATAGACTGTGTGGAGGAGCCGGAGGAGTGTCGTCTTTCCGGCGCCTGTTCCCAGCGGGGCTTGTGGCAGGACGTCGAGAAGATGCTGATCAACCATCTGAGCACGGTGCAGGTGGCAGATCTGGCGCGGAAGCAGTTGGGTCTTGTGGCTGTATCGGATCCTGTGGCGCTGAGCTGAGCGGCGGTAAGTTCACGGGATGCGGGGCTCGGCGTAGGGCGTAGCGCACCGGGCGGGGCAGTTCGCGTTTCCCTGATTCTGGCGGAGCCGGAATCTAACGGGTAGGGTGGGATAGCTCGGAAACATCCAACTGAAGTTCAGTGGGCCAAACCCGCACCGGGGTTATGAAAAGGGCTGCACATGGGCGGGTGTGGAAAGAGATCGGGCGTTCCCCGGATTCACCAAGCACAGGCAGGTACAAGCCTTACTGTACCGGGACTGGTGACAGAAGTTCACGCTCTACGTAGTGTTGGAAGCTTTCTGGTGTAGTGAAGCAACGGAAGCCGCGTTCGTTGGCCAAGACGATTACTTCGGTGCCTTCATCAAGAAGTACGGCTACAGGCTCGCTCAGCTCCGGCTGCAACCCGTCGGGCCAGGCCAAGTCAAAGACTGCCTGTTGCTCGCCGGTTTCTTCATCAGAGAGATCATAAGCGATGATGCCCATGGGCAGATCCTGCTCGCCGACCCATTTGTTGAGCGATTCAAGTTCCTGCTCTTCCGTATCGCTTGCGATGCCCCCGATGGGGACGGCGGGTTTCTCTGCACTCGCAGTCGAAACGCTGGGGAGTGAAGGACTCGGAAACCAGCGTGTGTCGCCATGCAACAATGACTCAAGGCGACGGTTTGCTTCTTCGGCAAGCAGTTTTTGCCGGGCAATAAGGAAACCTTGGTAGTTGTCCACGCGCCAAAGTTCCCGGTCCATCGGTATCCACTGAGATGCCAGCGCCCCAGGGTGCTCCGCCTCAATCTCAGGAAAATAATCCTCCGGCAGCCTGTCACTGATTGCTAGATTTGTGCTTTTGGTTTGGAAGCAGAAGTTGGCTAGGGCGTTGACCTGTGGTCGCTTGAAACCCGAGTCATAGAGTTTTGATTTAGGAAAAATATGGTGGACTTCCAGCTTGTTCATTTTACCGAGCATACTGGCTTTGAGTGGTAGACCAGATCCCCAATCTTTCGACTCGCCCATACGAGTTAGCATGTATAGTAGTGGATAGAACCTTGCGCCAATGCTCCATCCATAAAAATGCTCTTGCTTGACTTGTAGGCTGCCGTGCCACAGTCGCATCTGCTCAAGCAAGCGGTCTATCCCGCCCTCTACCTCTTCAATGGCGGCTAGATCTTGGTCTATCATCGTTTCCGTAGAGCCAGAGAAGCGGCCCCACATACCGGCTTGAACGTACCAGAAGAGCAGTTTATCTATTTCATTTGCACTCAATTGCGATTTACGTTGATCAAGATATCGGGCCATAATTGGAATGGCGAATTTGCCGAACAGCACTCGGTCATGATCTAAGCCTAGCTGACCGCTGATGTGGTTGAGAATTGTGTCAATGGCTTTGGTTGCACGGGTGAGGCTGCCTTTGATCTCTTCAGCACCTTGATTGTGCAGGTAAGTAAACCTTGCTTCTCCGGTTAGCACTGTATTCACAGAACGGAGTAACCAATCTAGATTAAAGTCGTAGCCGGCCTTTTTCCAGCGTATGAGCTCAACCTTCATCGCTTCCCTGGCATCGGGCCAATTGGAGCAGATTTTGGCAAGAGCTAGATCACCCTTGGATAACTTGGTTCCACCGCTGTTGACCGTGTTAAAGATGTTGACAACGACATCGATCGTCTTGTCAGCACCCGTGATTTCATGAACATGTAGACCTATCTCTCTGATACCTAACAGCGTGGAGAGGCGACCGACATATACACCAGTTCTGGGCGAATGCTCAGGTATTTGTGACAGTCTCGTGACGTATTCACCCAGACCGTTGTTTCCTTTCATCATCAATGATGATACGTCGATCCACAGAGGATCATTTTTCATCCTCATTGGTTGATAAAAGGAAAACTCTTCGTTCTCCAAATTAAAGAACAAGTCTGTGAAAGCTTTTTCGTTACCGTCAAAAAACTTTGGTGGTTTGCCTCTTACGATTCCATACAGGGATGTCATACGCTGTTGGCCATCCAGCAATAATTTAACTTGCCCTAACGGCAATTCTCCCTCGCCCCTATAGCTTGCCCCTTGTGATTCTGTTGCCCATACCAAGAGCCCTCCCACAGGATGGCGGCGGTACAGCGAAGCGAGGAGGCTGCGTACTTGGTTCCGATTCCAGACGTAGCCGCGCTGGAATTCGGGCAGCGCTATGGAACCGCTGTCGATGTGATCAAGAATGGTGGAAATCTTCATTGCCATGTCCAAGACCGTACGTTCGAGCCGAACTGTGGACTCCCGGCCCTGAGGAGGTGGAGGCCTGACCGGCTTTGGCTGATTATTTGTCGAAGAGTGTATATTGTACGTCGCGCTGATCGAGCTGTGGGATGGTGCGCTCATGCCCGCGTCACGGGGGCGCGTGCAGTGGTTCTTTCGAGCCAAGAGACGAATCCCATCGAGATCCTAACTTGGCCGCACAGTGCCTACTTACCGGCTGGGCGGGTACACTTAGGGGGAAGACGCTCAGGGCCGGGCCTGTCCCGGCAGGAATCGATGAGGACGACATGGCTTTTGAAACGCCTCTGACGCCGGATCAGGCGCGGCGCTACAGCCGGCATCTGATAATGCCCAACGTGGGCAGCGCGGGCCAGCGCCGGATGCTCAATTCCAGGGTGCTGGTGGTTGGCGCGGGTGGGTTGGGTTCTCCGGTTGCGCTCTATCTGACTCTTGCGGGCGTGGGGACGATCGGGATCGTGGATTTCGACACGGTTGACGTTTCCAACTTGCAGCGGCAGATTCTGCACCAGGACAAGGACGTGGGCCGGCGCAAGGTGGTGTCGGCCAGTGAGACTCTGAAGGCTTACAACCCCGGCGTGAAGGTGGAGTTGCACGAGGAGCCGATCAATTCAGAGAACGCTTTGGAGATCGTTCCGTCCTACGACGTGATAGTCAACGGGGCTGACAACTTCGCCACGCGCTACCTGGTGAACGACGCCGCCTACCTGTCCGGCAAGCCTCTGGTGGATGGCAGCATTCTGGTTTTCGACGGGCAGGCGACGACTTATATCCCCGGTCAGGGCTGCTACCGCTGTCTGTTTCCTGATCCGCCGCCTCCCGGGGAGGTTCCCAACTGCGCGGAGGCCGGGGTGATCGGCGCGTTGCCCGGGCTGGTCGGTTCGATCCAGGCTATCGAGACGGTCAAGATCGTCATGGGCATCGGTGAGACGCTTACCAGCCGATTGCTTCTCATAGATGCGCTCACGATGGAGTTCCGCGAGGTGAGAGTGAGGCGGGATCCTGGGTGCAGGCTCTGCGGGGACAGTCCGGAGGTGACGGAGCTCATCGACTACGAGATCTTCTGCGGGGTGGGGCCGCCCACTGCGGAAGCGGCGATGGTTGGCGCTTCGTCCGGGTGATGCGTCCGTCAGGCATGACGCTGGCCCCGGCAGGTAAAATGCGTCGGGGGCTCTTCCCGTCTCGACAGTCTCGAATACCCTCAACGACGATAGCTTGACTACCAAACTCCCGCAGGCCGGCGCTTACCGGACGGACATAATCGACGCTATTGGCAACACTCCGCTGGTGGAGGCGCCCGGCCTGAGCCCAAAGGAATCGGTCCGCATATTCGCCAAGCTGGAGGGTCACAATCCCACGGGCTCGGTCAAGGACCGCATCGCCCGCTCGCTTGTCGAGGACGCCGAGGCGCGCGGGCTGCTGGAGCCTGGTTCGACGATTCTGGAGCCGACCAGCGGGAATACGGGCATCGGTCTGGCGATGGTGGGCTGCGTCAAGGGCTACCGGGTCAAGGTGGTGATGCCTGCCAGCGTGGGCCCTGAGCGGGTGCAGTTGCTGGAGGCTTACGGGGCTGAGGTGATCTATTCGGACGCGGACAAGGGCACTAACGAGTCGATACTGGTGGCGGAGCAGCTGGCTGCGGAGAACCCCTCATGGTTCATGCCGTACCAGTACGGCAACGAGGCCAATCCGCGAGCTCATTACGAGACGACGGGTCCTGAGATCATCCGCGACCTGCCGGACGTGGACGTGTTCATAGCGGGTTTGGGTACGGGGGGCACGTTGATGGGTGTTGGCAGGGCGTTGAGGGAGCGGCGCCCGGGGGTGCAGATAGTGGCGACCGCGCCACACCCGGACGACGTGGTGCAGGGGCTGCGGTCTATCGAGCACGGCTTCATCCCGCCGATACTCGACCTCGACGATCTGGACGGTCGCATACTGGTCGAGGCTGAGGAGGCGTTCTACTACACGAAATGGCTGCTGACGGATGCGGGCATATTCGCGGGGGTGTCGTCGGGAGCCGTGGCCGCGACGGCGCGCAAGCTGGCGGAGAAGCTGGATCGGGGCAACGTGGTGTGCCTGTTTGCGGACAGCGGCTGGAAGTATCTGTCGTCGGGCGTTTACACGAAGGATTGGGGGGAGATAGGGTCGGAGATATCGGGGAAGGTTTGGTGGTAGGGGATGAATTTTTCGTCTTGTCTATGATCCCTGCCAATTCAGGAAAAACTTCGCTGATACGATATTCGTTGTAGTAACTGAGTCTGGGCATTCACTTGATCTGTCGCACTTTTCATATTCTTGAATCGGGAATAGCCCAGCCTTCCAGCGAAAAAAAGAGCGGATATGCCGGTTGGATCCGCTCCTGCTGCTATAGCCGCTGCGCCAAGTGCAGTATAGGCGACTGAGCCTGCGATGCGTTTCGGAGCTCTGCTGAGCGCATTTCCGAATGTTTGCTTCCCCATAAGGACGCTGCCACCTTCAGTGGCAATGACAATAAATAGGCCTGCGCCTGGCAATACGTTCTCGGCTATTTCCTCGGGAAAGCTATCGTTGAGTCCTCCAATCGAGTCGTTTATCTCAGCCTTTAGGTTTTCATTGGAAATCCCTGCGGAAAGCACGTCTTCGTGTTGTGAAATTTCCCCTACTTCGTCGGTCACGATAATGCGGATATCGGGACTCTCCCTTAATGTTTGATTGACATATCCGATTGATTTTGTTGCTTTTAATTGTAGATATTCATCGATATTTCCGTCCCTGTTTAGTATCCGCAAGTCCCAGCCTTCCTGGGTTGGAGAGTTGGCTAATACAGCCCGCTGACCTTCACCTAGTTGAATTCCTCCAACAGATTCGCCATTATTCAGGCGGTTGCGGACCAGAACTTCGAAATATTTCCCGCGCAAATTGTTGAAGAATCCTCTCACACGTGACTTATCTCCAGACATTTCTTGGAAAGCTGATAAGACGTCAGATGCATCACGTCTAGGGGATGTAAGCGTAATTGCTTCCCCTATTTGTGGACTGAGGTTTTGTTTTACACGAAGTCTTTCAATTGTGTCGTTAATGCTACTACCGAATATAGCTGTACTATCTGCGGCAAGTTGTAGTACTGACCGCTCGTTTTCTTCCTGTTTTTCCTGTTGTTTGATTTCCGAAGCGTAGGCGATTGCATTTGCGGCATCTATGCTGGTTTCCATGATTATGTCACCATCTTCATCAACAATTTGTAAATCATAAAATTCTTCGGACGATTTAATCAGATCAGCGTACTCTTCCCTACCTAACTTGATCCCATGGACAAAATCGCCGGCATTCAAACGATCTCGATATAGTACTTCATAGTATCTCTCTTGCCACTCATTATAGAATTCGATAATATCATCATCTGATATGCTTGGATCATGTAATTCATCTAGCAGTTCTTCAAGTTCATCGCGTGAACATATCATTCCAAGCGCTTCTTGTATTTGTGGGTTCACACTCTGCTCTGTAGCGACATCATCAAGGTCAATGTTCCATACCTCCTCGCTGTCATTGAAAATGTCCAGTATCAGTTCTTCGTCCCGTAATATGTAAATATCGACAAGATCTTCTAGCCTATTTGATGAGGTAAACGACTCGCCGTACTTTTCGCGGTAGCGCTGGGCGATTTGTTGGGCCATGGATGGATTCATAACACTATCACCAACGCAATTATGGACATTATTAGCGCCGCTATTGACGTGAGTAAGAGCAGACATGAAGTTGCTGGTTTCTTCTCAAGTTTAGATACATCCGTCTTAAGAGTTTCTACGTCTTCATGTAGGCCGACTACCACTTCAGTGAAAGTTTCACTAAATTCCTGTACAGCTTCTTCAACGTTTTTGCCTGTAAGGAATCCCAGTGGCGCCATTTCGGAGCTTCCTTTGCCGTTTTGAGGTATGCTTGCATGGTACGTTACCACGTAGTTACGGCGGTTGTCCATCCAGCTATACGCCCACTTGAGGATTTCGGTCGTGTGGGATGGAGGTAGTCTACAGGGGCGTGGCTGTCCATTCCGAGGGTGGAAGCTGAAGCATGGGAGGGGCGTATTGCGCGCCAACTTGAGGGCGCGGGCGCGGAGGTTTGAAGCCGTCACGGATCAAGTAGCGACGGAGTCGGTCGGGTCGCCGGGCGGCATAGGCTGCCCTTGCGGATACAAGAAGGGTATGAGTATCGGTAAGGGTTCAGCTGTGCTGATCCAGTAAAATAAGATTGCCGTCCGGGTCGTTGGTGGTCGCGCTGCACGGCCCGGTGGTCGTCATGTCCGCTTCCGAATGGAACTGGATGCCCAACTCCTTGAGGGCGCTCTGTATCGGGCGCAAATCCTCCGGGTTGAAGGTAAGGATATTATCTTCGAACATGCCCTGAAACAGGCCAATTACGGCTTTGCCGTTCTTCAATATGCGCCATTTCTCGTTTTCGGTATCTGCAAAGTTCTCGTCCAAGTGGCCGCCGGCTATGACCTCGAAGCCAAATTTTTCATAGAAGGCCAGCGATTCCGACATGTCCTTTACGGCCAGGCTTACAGAGAAGTTTCCGAGATTCATGTTTACCTCCGTTTTGTGAAGTTTGTGTCGTTTGGATTACAGGTCGAGGGCCATCAACCGGTTGGGGAGCAGCAGTTGGCCGTTTCAAGTTTGGCGCGGTCGCTAGTTTTTCTCCATGGGCCGGTACTGCTGGAGGTTAGCCCCCCGTGGGCGATCTACGCGGCGTTTCCGTCCATGGGGGCGCCGTCAGTTTCCCAGCGCGGTCTCAAGTGCGCGACCCCTGAGCGGGTATCACGGGCAGCGTGACGTGAGACGGGCGGCTTCTATCTACAAAGACTGCATTCTCGGCGGTCTGGAGCCGGGTGTGGCGTCCCATTGGCTCGCCGGTATTGGGATTCACGTCGAGGCGCGGGAAATTGCTGCTGGAGACGTCTACCCGGATGCGGTGCCCGGCCTTGAAGAGATTGCTGGTTGCGGGAAGCGGGATGGTTATGGGGTACACCTGGCCGGGGGCCATCATGACGGGCTGCGTCCATGACTCCCTGTATCGGCAGCGCAGTACGGAGTCCACCACGTTCATGTGGTACCCCTCCGGGTAGTCGTTGCTTGGCGGATAGACGTCCAGCAGCTTGGCCGTAAAGTCAGTGTCAGGGGTTGAAGACGCGACCCATAGGCGTACTTTGGCCGGCCCGGTGATTTCAACGTCCTCCTCAAGCGTAGGGGTCTCGAATACGAGTACGTCGGGCCTGTCTGCCAGCAACGGATAGGGCGGACTGCATGCGATCAACCCCGGCCGCTCCCGTTGGTGCATTGGCCCGGTCGGCACGAGAGAGACGACGTGCGGAAGTACGGCCGCGGCGCGCTGGCCGAAAGGCGGGATTTCATGGAGTACCGGCCCGCCGTCCTCCGGACGGGGCAGAGAGCTGAAGGACGCCATATTCCCGCCCAGCGTCGGGACTGGCCGTTCTGGGTCGAAGAGGTAAGTCAGGGGCGGGCTGTCTGAGTCCGGGGCCTCCTCTTTCAGGGATCCATCGCGGTGCATATAGAGCCGCCACTTCCGGGTTCTCGCGATGGGCCATTCCTGCTCGGCGCGCCACACGCCGCCGTGGTGGAGGCGGCCATCGGCATTCCTGGCCCCGCCGCCGCCTCCCATGACGAAGATCAGGACCGGTGGTTCACGTTCGACCCCGTTCTCTTCTCCCTTCAGCCAGCGGTCGTACCATCGTCCTCTTACGCGATTGAACTCGGCCATTCCCCATGGTGCGTCCTTGCCGAAGTCTGCGTCCCCCTCATGGGTGGCGTCGCTGCGCATTCCGCCATGCGACCAGGGGCCCATCACGAGTCGAGTCGGGCTAGCGTTACGCCGCTTCAACTGTGCAAAGAGATTCGTCGATGCATCGGCGAAGGGGTCCCACCACCCTCCCGATATGGCGGCGGGCACGTCGGCATGACGATCCAGGTATGGTTCCTGGTCGTTGTTTTCATTTCCCCACCACTCGTCGTACTCGCCTCGCTGGTAGTAATTGAATAGCGTATCCTCGAGGCAGGGGGCATCTGCGAGGCCTGTCTCGCCTCGCTGCCACGGCGTGCTGCCTAACCACTCGCCCATGTTGCGAAATATTTCGATTACCCGGCGCACCCCTTCCTGGTTGTTGCGGAGTTCTTGTGCGTCGAGTGCGTGGTTGTGGATGGCGGCCGCCATGTGCAGGGCCATGGCGCCGCCTTCGCGGGCTTCGTGGGCGTATATGTTGGTGGGGGCCTGTTCCACCCACTGCGCGCCCAGATGAGGCGGTCGATGCAGGGCCATGACCGTTTGTACGATGCCTCGGTGGGAACTGCCAAGCGTGCCGATTCGGCCGTTGCACCATGGTTGCGCGGCGACCCATTCGACGGTGTCGTAACCGTCCTCGCCTTCCCAGGGGTTGGCCGTGTGGTAGTAGCGTCCGTCGCCTTCGGACTTGAATCGGGATCTGAGGTCCTGAATGACGAGTGCGTACCCGCGCTGCGGGTAGTACGTGCGTACCGGGTCCCATTCCTCGTTTGATTTGTCCCACGACGTGCGTATCAGCAGAGCGGGAAACCGCTCTTGCTCTGCGCGGCCCGCGGGAGGTGCGGGGAAGTAGATATCGGCGGCGAGGCGTACGCCGTCCCGCATGGGGATCATTACGTCCTGTTTGAGAACTGCGCCGGACACTGTTATTTCTTCTTCCACTTGCGGACGCTCCTCAAGGACCTGGAAATTATCTCAAGCGGTCAGGCGCAGCTCGGGCCCATTTTGCGAGTTGGCTGATTCTCAGGGCGAACGCCAAGATGCAGGCGACGGATGATGGGGGCTTTGCTAGGGGATCCTTTCAAAGCCTGCGTAGGGTCGGATTGGTTCCGGTATATCGACAGTTCCGTCGGGCTGTGCGCCGTTTTCGAGGACGGCGATCAGTAGGCGCGGCATTCCGAGGGCGGAGCCGTTCAGGGTATGCGGGAATCGGGTTCTTGCGCCTCGTTCGGGGCGGTAGCGCGTATTGTTGCGCCTGGACTGGAAGTCTGTGCAGGTGGATACCGAGCTGATTTCCAACCACTCCTTGCATCCGGGCGCCCATACCTCGACGTCGTAGGTCTTTGCGGACTGGAAACCGAGGTCTCCGGCGCATAGTTCCACGACGCGATGGGGCAGGCCGAGGCGGTCGCAGAGGGTTGTTGCCTGTTCGACCATTTCCTTCAGCGCCTCTTCGGAGGTTTCCGGCTGTACGAATCGGAACATCTCCACCTTGTCGAACTGGTGAACCCGCTTGATTCCCCGCACGTCTCTTCCTGCCGCGGTGTGTTCCTTGCGGAAGCATGGGGTGCATGCCACGTACTTCAGGGGCAGCAGGTGCGGCTCGATGATTTGTCCCTGGTGCAAAGCGTTGAGGGCTACCTCCGCGGTGGGGACCAACCACAGTCCGGTTTCGTCGTCTCGGTACAGGTTGTCTCTGAACTTGGGCAGATTTCCGGAGCCGGTCATCGTGTCGGCGCGTACGAGCAGGGGAGGGGCTATCTCGGTGTAGCCGAACTCACTGGTGAGGGTATCGAGTAGCCAGTTGGCGAGAGCCCGGTGGAGCCTTGCGCCCTTGCCTTTCAGGACGTAGAAGCGTGCGCCGGAGATACGTGCGCCTGCCTCCATATCGATTATTCCCAGCTCCTGGCCGAGGTCCCAGTGGGGCTTGGCTGCATCGTTGGGCCGCGCTTCCCGGCCGACTCGGGCCACTGTGTTTGCGGACTCGTCCAGGCCGTCGGGAGTGGATTCGAGGGGCAGGTTGGGAATGGCCAGCAGGATTTGGTTCAGGGATTCTTGCACCCGGTCGAGGTCTGCCTCGATTGCCTTGATTCGCTGCCCGTCCGCCCGCATGTCCGCGGTTTCGCTGGCGGTCGGCGGCCGCTTCTCTCTTCCTATAGCGCTGCTGACCTTATTTCGCCTGGCCCTCAGTGTCTCGGCTTCCCGTATGAGTCTTCGTCGGCGTGTGTCGAGCTTGATGACCTCATCTATCGGCGGCTGTTCCCCTCGACGGAGCAGAGCGGCGCGCACGGCGCCGGTTTCGTTGACTATCTGTTCGAGGCTAAGCACGGGTGCGTTCCCTTACGTCCTGAGTTGCGGGAAGAGCAGTGTTTCCCTGATGGAGTCTTCGCCGGCGATGAGCATGGTCAGTCGGTCTATGCCCATTCCCAGGCCTCCGGTGGGGGGCATGCCGTGCTCGACCGCGACGAGAAAGTCTTCGTCCAGGCGGTCGGCTTCGTCCTCACCGGCCTCCATCCGCAGCCGTTCTTGCTCTTCGAAACGCACTCTCTGCTCTACCGGGTCGTTCAGCTCGGTGAAAGCGTTTGCCAGTTCGCTTCCCATTGCGAAAACCTCGAACCGCTCTACGATGCCTTCCGTTCCGGGCTTGTGCCTCGCCAGGGGTGACATTCTGAGTGGATAGTCCACGAGGAACGCGGGTTGTACGATTCGCGGTTCCACCTCCGTTGAGATGACCTTGTCGAGCAGTCTCCCCCAGGTGGAGCCTTCCTCTACGTATATTCCCTGTTCGCGCATAGCGTTGGCGAGGGAATCGGTATCGTCCTGTTGGAGGAAGTCTATGCCGGTGCGTCTGATGATTTCCTCCCTCAGGTCGATGCGTGGCCATGGTGGGGTGAGGTCGATTTCCGGTCCTTCGCCCCTGCTGGATGCGATGATCGGGGATCCTGTGACCTCGTCGGCTATGGCGGCCACCATTTGCTCGACCATGTCCATTACGTCGTTGTAGTCCGCGAAGGCTTCGTAGCTCTCCAGGGTCGTGAACTCCGGGTTGTGGTCGTGGTCGATGCCCTCGTTGCGAAAGACGCGTCCGATTTCGAACACCTTTTCGATCCCGCCTACGACGAGCCTCTTCAGGTACAGTTCGGTAGCGATTCGCAGGTATAGGTCTCGTCCAAGGGCGTTGTGGTGAGTATGGAACGGGCGTGCCATGGCTCCGGCGGCGACCGATACGAGCACGGGGGTTTCCACCTCGATGAAACCTCTTTGGTGGAGGAAGCGGCGCATACTGGCCACGACTTCCGACCTCATCCGGGCGTTGCGTGCGGCGCGGTCGTTTGCTATCAGGTCGAGGTAGCGCTGCCTGTATCGCGCTTCGGTGTCCTTGAGTCCCGCCCACTTGTCCGGCAGTGGCCGTATCGCTTTTGTGAGGACGGTTAGCGAGGTTGCCTCGACGCTAACCTCGCCTCGCCTCGTGCGGAAGACCGGGCCTTTCACGCCGATTATGTCGCCGAGGTCGAGCAGGTCGAGCAGTTCATATTCGCCCTGCAACACGTCTGCGCGCAGGTGCGCCTGCATACGGCCGGAGCCGTCTTTCAGGTCGATGAAGGATGCCTTGCCCAAACCGCGCCGGGCCATGATGCGTCCGGCCACGCGCACTTCGCCGGTCTTGGCGCCGCTGTCTCCTGCGCGGTCCGGTTGCGCTTCGAGGGCCTCGAACATCTGCTTGGCCTCGGCGATGGTGTGGGAACGGCGGTACCTGACGGGGTATGGGTCTACCCCGCGTTCTTTCAGTTCTTTCAGTTTCTGTAGCCGGTCCTGCGTCAGGCGGTTTTCTGCCTGGGCTGACGGCTCAATCCGTTTTTCGTTCATGTTTCCGCATTGATGAATCGTGTGTTCCGGGGTGTTGTCCGGCGCGCCCGTCCGGATAAGATCTTGCCTGGGCGCGGCTCACGCTCGAATCCGGTCGCCTGCCTGGGCCGTCCGGTCATGGCAAAGGTCTTGTGACAATTCTATGCCCAGTTCGGGGCTGTATGTCGGGATGGCCTCTGGTCGCTTTCAGCGCGGTGTGCGGCGTGTAAATCTGCGCAAATACGCCTCGCGGCATCATTGCGGCTGGTAGCAGGCGGCGGAATAATCCGACGTGTCCGGTGCGCCGGGCATGGAGGCCAATGGTGCTCGGGCCGAGATCAGGCCGTTTTAGGCGGCGTGCGAATGAACGATTGCGTCCCACTACGGGGCGGGTTCTGGGCGCGTTGTTCTCTATGCTTGGTCCGGACGGTGTGCGCGGCAGGTGCGTAGCGGATATCTACGCGGGCACCGGCGCGTTTGGCATCGAGGCGCTGCGCAGGGGTGCGCGGCGCGCTGTGTTCGTCGAGCAAGATGGGCGTCTTTGTGGACGCGTGAAGCAGGCGTTGCTGAAAGAAGGCTTTGGCGATAACTCGGCCGTACGTCGGGGAGACGCTATTTCCGTTCTGGGGACGCTGGATGACGAGTTTGACCTGGTGTTTGCAGATCCGCCATACATTCTCAACCCGTTCGAGCGCTTGCTGGGCCGGTTGACCGACCGGGGGCTCCTCAAGATGAACGCCGTGGTGTACCTGGAACACTCTGCTCGCAGCGAGCCGTCTGCAGACCTGCCGGGCGTCAGGCTAACGTCTCGCCGTCGGTACGGCGATTCGGCCGTGAGCGTTTATCGCAAGACTGAGGGGCTCGGCGTTTCGCAGCCCGACGTGAATCCATGACCTTCGTAACCGCCGTTTACCCCGGCACGTTCGACCCGGTCACCGTGGGCCACGTTGACATGGTGGACAGGGCTGCGCGGATCTTCGACGAGTTGGTGGTTGGGGTCTATACGGATCCTCCGAAAGGGCTGACGTTTACGGTAGACGAGCGGGTTGAGATGCTCCGTGAGGCCACGAGTCACGTAAGAAACGCCGAGGTGCAGCCGTTTGGCGGGTTGCTGGTGGAGTTGGCGCATCGGGTGAATGCGACGGTCATCGTGCGCGGTCTTCGTATAGGGAGCGACTTCGAGTACGAGCGGGAGATGGCTCTCATGAACAGGCGGTTGCTGCCCGGAGTGGAGACTGCCTGCCTGCTGAGTTCTATCGAGTATCAGTTCGTCAGTTCCACACGGGTCAAGGAGATAGCGGCGCTTGGGGGCGACGTTAGCGACTTCGTCCCTGCCCACGTGATGGGTCCTCTTTATCAAAGATTGGGAGTTTCGCCCCCTGCCACTACTTGAATTTCACACAGTGGATTCGATAGGTTTTTCCATACATGGAGGCAAGCATGTCCATTGGAACGCATCTCGACAAACTTGAGACGGTCATAGCCGGCGGCAGAGTGCCCGGCACGTCACGGACGTTGGTGAGTATCGACACGATCGGTCAGGTACTGAAAGACATCAGGGCAGGGTTGCCTGATCACATCAACGAGGCGGAGGCCGTGCTGAGGCAGAAGGAGGCGATAATCAAGCAGGCTGAGTTGGAGGCCCGCCGTATTCGCACCTACGCGGATGAGGAGGCGACCACCATCCGTCAGTTGGCTGAAGAGCAGAGCACGGCATCGCTGGATTCTGCACGTGAGCAGGCCAGAAATATGGTCAAGGACACTGAGGTGGTACGGAAGGGCCAGATGGAGTCTGCTGCGGTTCTCCAGGAAGCCGAAGAGAAGTCCGCCCGGATCATCGCTGACGCGGAGCAGCAGGTGAACGGCATCATATCCGCTGCTGCGAATGAGGCTGAGGAGCGGCGCCGTGGCGCTGACAACTACGCTCGCGAGGTGTTGTTTACCCTTGAGGAGCGTATCGCCGACACGCTTGGCCAGGTGAGAAGCGGTATCGACACCCTCGACAGCCGGAACGCGTCACACGCGGCGTCTTCGCCCTCAGTCAACTAGCTTGAGGGTCCCTTTCTCAGCAAAGGGGTAGGCCGGTAACTGCCCGAAGGGGCTTCCTGGGGCCGCTTGAGCCACTGCATAGGCTCTCGCGGTTGCAGCGAGGGCAAGTGCGAGAGGGTCTATAACCTCTTGCACGTTGCATGAGAACCCTGGGGCGGGCATCGCTCCAGGTTTCTTCAATACCCCAGAAGGCCCTCGCAGGAGAAGGCATAAGACGTGCCGCGGCGGGAGGCATGAACCGTTTGGGCCTACGTCGTCTTGGCGATGGGTGATTGACGGGTGAAGCAGATTGGTTTCATGGCATGTTGATCCGGAAGGACGGTCGCTCATCGGAGCAGCCCAGGCCGGCGAGGATAACGCCGGGATTCATGCCCATGGCCGAGGGGTCTGCGCTCATCGAGACGGGCGATACGCACGTCATCTGCACCGCCACCGTGTCCCCTGGAGTGCCGGCGTGGCGTAGAGGGAGCGGCTCGGGATGGGTTACGGCTGAGTACGCTATGCTGCCGAGGTCTAGCGGCGAGCGCGTTCCGCGAGAGGGGTTGAGGGGCCGTCCGTCGGGCAGGTCGCAGGAGATACAGCGGATGACGGGCAGGGCTCTTCGGTCGGTAACCGATATGGTTGCGCTTGGGGAAAATACAGTGACTATCGACTGCGACGTCTTGCGCGCGGACGGCGGCACGAGGACGGCTGCAATCACGGGCGGCTACGTGGCGCTGCGCTGCGCTCTGGAGCGGATGACGCTGGCGGGGATGTTCGAACGTCTGCCGCTGACCTCGCAGGTAGCGGCTGTGAGCGTGGGTGCGGTGGACGGCGTGGAGATGCTTGACCTCACGTACGAAGAGGATTCTTCGGCGGAGGTTGACATGAATATAGTTATGACCGGGGACTTCAATTATGTTGAAGTGCAGGGAGCCGCGGAGGGTGCGGCTTTCAGTCGGGAGAGACTGGACCGCCTTTTGGAGCTGGGCAGGATTGGCGTTGAGAATCGCCTCGCCGCCCAGCGCGCGGTGACAGGTTAGGCACGTGAAGGCGGGGATAGGCCGGCAGGTCCAGATAAGCGTGATCGGTCGGGGGGTCGACGCCTCGCCGGATTCAATGGTTTTGGCTGATGAGGTGGGCCGTTTGCTGGCGCTGCGCGGGGCGACGGTGGTTTGCGGAGGTTTGGAAGGGGTGATGGAGGCTGTTTGCCGCGGTGCGAAGTCGGTCGGGGGCCGCACGGTGGGCATTCTGCCGGGATCTGACCCGAAGGCCGCCAATCAGTGGGTTGACGTACCTATTCCCACCGGTCTCGGCCACGCCCGGAACGCCATTGTGGTGAAGGCCGGCGCGGCGGTGATCGCCATTTCCGGGGCTTACGGAACGCTTTCGGAGATTGGCCACGCCCTTTCGGAGCACAAACCGGTGATCGGTCTCAAGACGTGGAGGCTTGATCCACCCGACGATACGGGCAGCGGGATGGTTCTTGCCGCGACGCCGGAGGACGCCGTTAACAAGGCCATGGCCGCGGCGAGCAGGGGTTGACGTTTCGAGGGTTTGCGCGTCCTCTTCACCCCCTCAGAGGCAAAGCGTATTGGAGGAAGCTTCACGCTCCTGGAACATGAGGCGGCAATGAGCAGAATCGAATCCGTGCTTGCTCGTGAGGTTCTCGACTCCCGTGGCAACCCTACCGTGTACGCGGAGGTCGGGCTGAGCTGCGGCGCATCCGGGCGTGCAACTGTACCGTCCGGCGCGAGCACAGGGGCCCGGGAGGCGGTTGAACTTCGGGACGAGGATCCGGCGCGCTACGGCGGCAAGGGTGTGCTGAAGGCCGTCGGCAACGTGTGCGGGGAGATCGCGGCCGCGGTTCGTGGGCTGGATGCGTCGGACCAATGGGCGGTGGATGCGGCGATGATCGAACTGGACGGCACGCCGAACAAGTCTCGACTCGGAGCGAACGCGATGCTGGCGGTGTCGTTGGCGAGCCTGCGGGCGTCGGCTGCGAGCCTGCGTAAGCCGTTGTACAGGCGTATCGGCGAGCTGGCCGGAATCGGCGCGCCGGACGAACTGCCGGCGCCTATGTTCAACATTCTGAACGGCGGCGCGCACGCGTCCGGTTCTACTGATTTCCAGGAGTTCATGGTCGTACCGGCTGGCCGCCGGTCGTTCTGCGAGGCTCTGCGGGCCGGCAGTGAGATATACCATGCGCTCAGGAAGGATCTGGAGGAGCAGTCTCTTTCGACCACCGTGGGAGACGAGGGCGGCTTTGCTCCGGCCGGGCTGACGAATCGCGGGGCGCTGGACTTGATCACGCGGGCTATCGAGGCGGCCGGATACATGCCTGGCCGCGATGCGTGGATTGCGCTCGATCCGGCTGCCAGCGAGTTCTACGACTCGGGGAGCGGCGTCTACCGCCTGAAGCGGGAGGGTCGGCTACTGACAGCCGCAGGGATGATCGAGGAGTATGCGTCGCTGGTGCACGAGTACCCGATCTACTCGATAGAGGACGGGCTGGCCGAGGATGATTGGGCGGGTTGGATCGAGCTCACGGGCAGGTTGGGGGACAAGGTTCAGTTGGTGGGCGACGACCTGCTGGTGACACAGGCGGAATACCTTGGGCGGGCCATTGACGAAAAGGCGGTGAATGCCATTTTGGTCAAGCTCAATCAGGTCGGGACCGTGAGCGAGACGCTGGAGACCATCTCTCTGGCCAAGCGGGCGGGATTCGGCACGGTCATCAGCCATCGCTCGGGAGAGACGGAGGATACGACTATCGCAGACTTGGCGGTCGGTACGCGCGCGGGTCAGATCAAGGCGGGCGCTCCAGCCCGGAGCGATCGCGCCGCCAAGTACAACAGGTTGCTGCACGTGGAGTCTGAACTGGGAGGCCGGGCATCTTTCGCGGGAGAGCGTGTGCTGAGCGCCCGCTGAGCGGCTCCGCGCGTCAAGGGGATCCAAACTATGAGGGGTGAAATTTCAGGGAGGTTGTGCGGAGTGTGCCGGGCTGGCTGAGCCGGCCGGGGTAGTGCGGAGAAGGGGGTTGTATTGCGGTCAGGTCATCGGCCATTTCTGTATTACGCCGTCTATTTGCGACATAAGGCGTATCGTGCTGCCGAGTGATTCGACGATTTTCTTGTAAGTCTGTATTTCGTCGTAGGCGAGGGATCGGTTTCGTCGGTCCCTGAGCCATTTTTCGCATACTCGGTATCCTCCGATGGTGAAGTCCCATACCTCCGGGGGGATGTTTTCAAAGTATTGGCCTGGGCTGCCTGTCTGGCGGTGGGCGGCGTTGAGGTAGACGCGTCCTGTGTGCGCGGGCTTGCTGAGCGGCGGGTCGGCGCGTCCCGGCGGAATGTAACGCGGATGCCCCGGTTCCACCTCGTTAGAACCTGGAACCGGGTAGTTGATCGTGCTCCCGGTGACGTCTCTTGCCTGTAGCAGGTGGGTATCCACGAGGTTTTCGCCTAGCGCGGCCAGGTCGGCGAAAAGCTGACGGTCCTGTGTTTCGGGTATTCTGGGGAAGTCGTTCTTCAGAAAGTCGGCGTAACGTCTCCGGTAAGTGGGGGAGTGCAGGATGGCGTAGACGTAGTGAAAGATGTCTTTGGGGCCGATGGTTCTACGTAAGTCTCCCCGCTCGTCAGGGATAAATTTCAGCCCTGTGGCTTCTTGGAGCCGGGCGACGAATGCTGGGGAGAGGTTGGGCCGGCGGTCCTGTGGGCTGTAGAGTCCCGCAGCGACTTCCTGCCTTGACGGGTATATGTATAAGGGGAATATATTGTTGCCTCCACGCCGAAACAGGTTAAATTCGGAGAGGCTATTCGTGCAAAATAGTATATCCCATATTGGTGAACCAATCACCTGTCCTGCCCTGCCAATGCAAAGAGCCATATTTTCTCCTGCCATCACGTGGCGCATTACCTTTAAGCGCGGTCTGCATATGAAGCCTCGAGATCTGCCGGTGTAGTAGGTGTAGCGCGTGTCGAATGGCCGGTAGAGGACCGGGGTAACGCGCTCTTCGCTTATGCTTGATTCGTTCAGATCATCCTGCGCGAGTTGAACCTTCCAGTCTTGAGCATCTTTTCCGAGGGTATAGATATCTCTGGCGGATTCAGGCGGCAATGATGCGAAGTCCCTTACGACGTCCATCATTTCCTTTCTCGACCATTGGATGGTCAATTTGTCTCGTGCGGTTACAATGCCTACTGAGCTTATGGGGAACATCTCTGTTACCGGTACGCCCTTCCGGTACTCGGTCTGTCTATCGTGTGAAACGTGAGAAAAGAGGTACTGTGGACTTTCAGGCTCCAATCTTTTCCATTCAGTCGAGGTGACGTCATTTTGATGGAGCCATTGGTACTTGGCGTCGCGGTTGCCCCACAAGTCTGCGTGTAGTACCCGGGTGTGGCTTTCCGGTTGGGCCCGCTTGATGAATATACCGATGGCTACTCCCTGCTGAATGTCAAAGACGTTCTGATCCGGTTCGCTGTCCGGGGCGGTCTCTTTCCTGCGCGCGTTGCCATGGAGGTCGAGCAAGTAAATTTCGTCAAATGACTTCATGAGGCTGGCCCTCATGCCTCGGAAGGTTGGATTTTCGAGGTATCCGTGGTTGGTGACGAAAGCGAGCACGCCTGCGCCTGTGGCATCTATGCGCCATTGTCCAAAGCGAATGAACTTGACGTAGTCGTCCTGTAGCCACTTGGGATTTCTTTCTCCCAGGGGGTTGCCGTCTACGCTCTTGTAATCCTCGATGAGCTTTCCTATCCAGGTGAGCTCGCCGTTTCTTCTGCTGTCGTTGGCTGAGTGTCCTGAGTAGGGTGGATTTCCGAGCACGACCATTACGGGCAGGTCTCGCTTGATCCTGGATGCTTCATTGGCTTCATCTGCGATGAAGGATGCCATGAGCAGTTCGGCCCTCTTTTGGGCCTCGTCGAGGGAGTTGGTGAGGTAGACCTGCAAGCGGTCGTCCGATGCGAAGTCATATGCGAGGCTGCTGCGGCTCTCTTCAGGCTTGTCTCTGGCGGCGAGTTGCATGGCGAGTCTGAGATGTGCGACGGCGTACGGGGCCATGAGTAGTTCAAAGCCGAACAGGCGGGGCAACAGTCTCTCCTTGACGTAAGCCGTCCAAAGGCCGAGGTTGCCTCTGGCAATACGTTCTCGGATGAGGTCGATCACGGAGTACAGGAAAGCGCCCGTACCGCATGAGGGGTCGAGAATCAGAGCTCGATGGCGAGCATCCCCTTGGCGGGTAGCTTCTTCCGGTGTGGAGAGGTGCGAAGAGTCTGCGAGGCCGTCAGGCAGGTCAAACCGTTTTTTCAGTATGCGGTCCACGGATCGAACGACGTATGAGACGACCGGGGCGGGTGTGTAGTACACCCCTCGCAGTTCTCGGATTTCGGGATCGTAGGCTCTGAGGAAAGTTTCGTAGAAGTGAACGACGGGGTCATGCTGTGCCGTGTTTCTTCCAAAGCGCTCAAGGACGCTGGCGACGTCTGTGTGGTCGAGGGTTTGTACGAGGTCGTTGACGATTCCCACGTACGGCTCATCTTCAAGGTCTGGTCCGGCTATGGCGCTGAAGAGGCGGCGCAGGAATGGGTTGGTGCGCGGTATTTTGAATGCTGCCGCGGTACGTGTGAAAGGTTCTCCGGAACGGTCGTGCTCGATGCGGGCTGCGAACAGTCCGTACGTGAGTGTCTGGGCGTACATATCCGCGAAGTCCTCTGTTGAGAGGCTTGGTATCAGGACTTGCCGGAAGGTTTTGTGCAGCCCGTGCAGAAGTGGGGAGGATTCTCGGCGCCTTGCGTTGACGACGATGTCTCGTATGAGGTGGGCGAGGCGCGCCATGCGTTTGGCGAGATCCTCGGGGTTGCTGATTTCGATGGGGGATTGAGCGAGGAAGCCATTTAGAAGGTCGGCCGCGTCCGCTTCGCCTCCCTGTACGCGGGCAAGGCCGCCTGACTGATCTACGGCAGCGAGCCGGGCCGATAGCCTGTGCTCACCGTCGCGGTACCACTTGAAGTCCAGGTAGTTGGTTATGAGCAGGTTTTGGAGGGCCTCCCGGTAGCGTTTCAGTTGTCTGCCGTTGGGAGTGTTTGGGTTTGTGCGATAGCTATCGGTATGTATAGGGTCCAGCGGCGTACCGAGCTGTTTGGCCTCGACGTAACCGATGTTCAGATTCTGAGCGGCCGTTCGCCTGGCGATGGAGTAGTCGGGCGCGCCGTAGTCGGATTTACCGGGCTCGTTGGTAGCCGTAAGGCCGGGGTCGAGCTGCTCTATGAGGGACTTGAGCGCGGGCCTGTGGGTATGCTCGGTGTGTTGTCCGGCGTTCAGGTTGGCCCGGAGCGCGCGTTTGTATTGGAGGAGTGGGTTTGAGGCCATTTGGTGGGGGGGCCGGGTGGCACGAGTGGGATGCAGGGTTGATAATAAGACGGGGCGAGGGCGGTATGAGAGTTGCGCAACGGGTCTCTCGCGGGAGAAGAGGGATAGAGATGAGTCTGGCGTGATTCACGCGACAGTCTCATAGGGAGAGGACAATTTCATGAATGGCAAGACCAGGGTGGGGATCAATGGTTTCGGGCGTATTGGCCGCCAAGTATTCAGGACCATAGCCTATCTCCACCCGGATACGCTGGAGGTGGCGGCGGTCAACGATCTCACCGACGCGTCTACGAACGCGCACCTGTTCAAGTATGACAGTACTTACGGGGTTTACCCCGGCACTGTGACGGCGAAGGGTACCGACCTGGAGATCGACGGGCACTTGGTGAAGGTGTTTTCGGAGCGGGACCCGGCTGCGCTGGACTGGTCCGGGGAAGGGGTTGATCTGGTCATAGAATCGACCGGCATCTTCACGGACGCTGACAAGGCGGCGGGGCACATGGAGGGCGGTGCGAAGAAGGTGATCATCTCGGCCCCTGCCAAGGGCGAGGACATCACCATAGTTCTGGGAGTAAACGAGGACCGGTACGACCCGGAGAAGCACAGCGTGGTGTCAAACGCCTCGTGTACTACGAACTGCGTGGCTCCGATGGCAAAGGTACTGAACGACGCCTTTGGTATAGAGCGGGCGTTGATGTCCACGATCCATGCCTACACCAACGACCAGAGCATCCTGGACCAGGTTCACAGCGACCTGCGGCGCTCCCGCGCGGCGGCGAACAGCATCATCCCCACTACGACCGGGGCGGCCAAGGCGGTTACCTTGGCGATACCTGAGCTTGCGGGGCGCATCGACGGTATGGCGTACCGGGTGCCGGTGATAGCCGGCTCGGTCACCGATCTCACCGCTTTGCTTGAGAAGCCGGCCTCGTCGGACGAGGTTAACGAGGCGTTCAGGTCGGCCTCGGCGGGTTCGATGAAGGACATCCTGGACTATTCCGAAGAGCCGCTGGTATCCGTGGACTACATAGGGACTTCGTATAGTTGCACGATTGACAGCCTCTCGACGGCTGCTACGGGCGGGGGCTTCGTGAAGGTGGTTGGCTGGTACGACAACGAGTGGGGATACTCTTGCCGGACCGCGGACCTTGCCAACTTCATAGCCGCCAAGGGCTTGTAAAGCCTGGCAGGCTGGCGCGTGTCCGAGACTGCCGCGCTGCGCCCGTGCCGGTACCCGTTTTTTCGCTTCTTTATCGAAGCGTGTACGGGGGCGCGTACAGGCGTATAATCTTCAAGCAGTTGCGCTAGGGTGAGCGCAAAGCCGTAACGCGGGTTCGGTGTCGCGGGTACGGTCTTCGGTGAGATTCGACATCGGAGAGGAACAAAAAGCCGAAGGAGAGAGAATATGACGACCACTCCGGGCCAGGAAACAATCACTTCTACGAACGGTCAGGCCGGGACGCAGGATTTCAAGGCGGGCCGCGTCCATGCGCGGGTCTGGCGTGAGGACGAGAAGCCGGAGGTTGGCAACTGGCGAGTCAAGGGTGGCTTGGCGCAGATGCTCAAGGGCGGCGTGATCATGGACGTTGTTACGGCGGACCAGGCAAAGATCGCCGAGGACGCTGGGGCCGTTGCCGTGATGGCGCTGGAACGGGTGCCTGCCGATATCCGCAGGGACGGCGGTGTAGCCCGCATGTCGGACCCTGAGCTTATCCGCGGGATCATCGATGCGGTGACCATTCCAGTAATGGCCAAGTGCCGCATCGGTCACATAGTCGAGGCTCAGATCCTGGAGGCTCTGGGTGTTGACTACGCCGATGAGTCCGAGGTTCTAACGCCTGCCGACCTTGCGAACCACATCAACAAGTGGGACTTTGCCATGCCGTTCGTGTGCGGGTGCCGCGACCTGGGCGAGGCTCTGAGGCGAATTGGCGAAGGTTCGGCGATGATTCGCACGAAGGGGGAGGCTGGTACGGGGGACGTGGTGCAGGCGGTTAAACATGCGCGTACCGTGCTGGGCCAGATCCGCAGGCTATCGACGATGGACGAGACTGAGCTGATGGCTGAGGCGAAGAAGCTTGGGGCTCCGTACGAGCTGGTGACCGAGGTGGCGAGGACGGGCAAGCTTCCGGTGGTGAATTTTGCGGCCGGAGGGGTAGCCACGCCTGCGGACGCCGCCTTGCTGATGCAGATTGGCGTGGACGGCATCTTCGTGGGTTCCGGGATCTTCAAGTCGACGGAACCGTCCAAGAGGGCGGACGCCATAGTTCAGGCGACGACTCATTACCAGGATCCAGACGTGCTTGCGAACGTGTCGGCGGGTCTTGGGGAGCCGATGAGCGGGATCGAGACGTCGAAGTTGGCCGAGGAGTCCCGGCTTGAAACGCGGGGATGGTAGCCTCGGCTGCCGTCTCCCGCTCCATGAGCGGCCTGGTTTCCGTACAGCCGAAGATCGGCGTGCTGGCCTTACAGGGCGATTTTCGCGAGCACTCGGCGATGCTCGCGGGTATGGGAATCGAGGCGCCTGAGGTTCGCTTGCCGTCCCATCTGGAGGGGCTGGACGGTTTGATCATACCGGGCGGAGAGAGCACGACCATCACGAAATTGATGGACCGCTGGGGCTTCCGGGATGGGCTGCCCCGTGCGGCCGCGTCGGGCATGGCGGTTTGGGGTACCTGCGCGGGCATGATCGTATTGGCCAAGCATCTTGTGGATCCGTACCCGGAGCCTCTGGGTCTGCTGGACGTGACGGTTTCTCGGAACTGGTTTGGGCGTCAGGTGGACAGTTTCGAGGCGGACTTCGCTATCAGCGGTGTGGAGGGGGGGCCGTTTAGAGCCATATTCATCCGGGCGCCCGTCATAGAGCGGACCGGCCCCACGGTCGAGGTGCTTGCGTCGCTTCCCGACGGCCACCCGGTGGCTGTCAGGCAGGGTAGAATTCTTGCCACCGCCTTTCACCCGGAGTTGACTGAGGACGACCGCGTCCACCGCATGTTCCTTGGGATGTCGGTCGAGGGCCCGCTGCAATCTGAAGGCCGGCCGGCGGGAGCATCTGTCGGTTCTGTCCCGGATTTTCACCGGGAGATCGGAGCTAGCCGCAGTTAAGGCTGCATGATTCGGCATCTGCACCCCACTGACCCCCCGGCGTTTCTGCCGTTCAAACAGGCGGCGGGCAGGGCACGCGCGTATACGTTGGCTATGGCGATTCGCGGAGACGGCGGGCCGTTTTCTGCGGTCAGATACACTGGTTTGACTCTATCTCCTCGAGCTTGGCGCAGTTGCTGGATACAAACTCGGCGTAGTCAGATCCAGGTGGCTCTGAGAGCCGGTCAGAGATCGGGCAGGCTGGCCTGGGAGGTGCGCGATCTGTACGTGCATCGCAAGTTCCAGGAGTCTGTATGCGATGCGCTGGAGCAGCTGTCGGCGCCTGCGGCAAGAGCCGGCGCGCGGCGTCTGTTCATTCGCATCATGGCTGCCGACCCTCTTTACGAGCAGGTGCGCAAGGCTGGGTTCTCTGCGCTGGAGAATGAAACGCTGTACCGGGCGGAGTCTGCCTCGGCTGCGTCGAGGCTATTGGGACGTCCCTCTGCGCCTATGCAACTTCGCCCGCGCGCGTCGGCAGATGACTGGGGGCTCTTTCGGCTGTATTGCGCCACGGCGCCGCTGAACTTGCGAATGCGCGTATCCCAAACTGCCGCTGAGTGGCGGGACTCGCTGGAGAAGCCCGGTCGCGGAGTGCGCGAGTGGGTTATGGATGGTGCGTCCGGCGGTATCGGGGGGTGGCTACGCACCGCGGGCGGTCGCGGGGGCAGCTATTTTGATGCGGCCTGGCTGTCGGAGAGGCCTGACGCTTTGCATCGCCTTCTCTCGGCGGGTCTTGAAATGGGCGATGGGCCGGTCTCGACGCTTGTACCGGAGCGCAATTCGGGAATGGCCTCTCTATTGCAGGAGATCGGGTTCTGCGAGGGGCTGACTTACACTGTCATGGTGAAAGCGCTGGCGGTGCGGGCTCGTGAAGGCCGCAGCGTTGCGGCCGCGGTGGGCTGACTGATAGAACGATGAGCGAGATGCAGGAAGTCGGCGAAAGCTCTGTGCAGCGCGGGTCGTCCCAGGTGGTTGACGACCTCGATGCCTTCATCGAGGTACTGCCGGCGCGGGTGCAGTCATTTCTTCGTTCGTCGTCCAACCAGGACGATCTGACGGAGGTGATTCTGGATCTTGGTCGGATACCCCAAGTCAGGTACGTGGTTGACCAACAACTGGTTGGGGAGGCTCACGTGACTGAAGATGACATTGTTGGCGTTGTGGATCGCGTCGGCCCCTTTGACGACGACAACCGCGCGGGTATAGAGCGGACTCTCCATCGGATTTCGGTGATACGCAACCGCGGCGGCAAGCCCATCGGTCTTACCTGCAGGGTAGGCCGCGCCGTGTTCGGGAGCGTGCGGCTCATCGACGACCTGGTGCGTACGGGGGACTCGATCCTGTTGCTTGGCCGTCCCGGCGTGGGCAAGACGACGATGCTGCGGGAGGTGGCGCGGGTGCTGGCGGACGACGTGGGCCGGCGGGTGGTCGTGGTGGATACGTCGAATGAGATAGCCGGGGACAGCGACGTTCCACATCCTGCGACAGGCAGCGCGCGGCGTCTTCAGGTAGCGCGCACGGAGCTTCAGCACCGCGTAATGATCGAGGCCGTTGAGAACCACATGCCTGAGGTCATCATCATCGACGAGATGAGTACGGAGCTGGAAGCTCTTGCGGCCCGCACCATAGCAGAGCGGGGAGTGCAGCTTGTGGCAACGGCCCATGGCAACACGCTTGCGAACGTCGTTGCGAATCCGAGCCTTTCGGACCTCGTGGGCGGCGTGCAGGCGGTCACTCTGGGGGACGTCGAGGCGCGTCGTCGTCGGACGCAGAAGACGGTACTTGAACGGAAGCACGAACCGACCTTCAACGTAGTGATCGAGATACAGGAACGAAACCGTCTTGGCGCGCATCTTGACGCCGGGTCCGTGGTGGATCGGATGCTGCGAGGCCTGTCGGCGCCCCGCGAGCTGCGCTGGCTCGATGAAGATGACTCGGTCCGGTCCGGTGTAGAGGACGTCTCCAAGCAGTCGCATGAATTCAGGACAGCGCCTTTCAATCTTTCTTCACAGCGGACGCCGCGCAGGCAGTACGGCGCGGGAGACTTGGCGGATGAGGCTGAGCAGGGCGACGAGAACGGGCCGTTCGCACCGGTAAGAGTGCACCCGTTCGGGGTTTCAAGTCCATCGCTGGAGGAGGCGATAAATGAGGCCGGCGCTTTGGTGGAATTGGTGGATGACGCTCGCGACGCGGACGTGTTGGTGACTACGAAGTCACATTATGGGCGCAGGCCGGAGGAGGTGCGAAACGCGGAGCGGGACGGGGTGCCGGTCTACGTGCTTAGGCGGGGCACGGGTGAACAGATTGCAAAGTTCGTTCGGCGCTTTGTCTCTGAGCGGTCTAGCAGGGAGTCTTTCTCGGATGGTGAAGACCGGCAGGTACGCCTCGCGCTGGAGGAAGCTGAGGAGGCGATATCGCGTGCTCTCAATGGGGCTCAGCGGGTTGAGTTGTCTCCGCAGGCCGCTTACATCCGGCGTTTGCAACATGGGCTGGCGGCGCGAAGCAATCTCGGTTCGTCGAGCACGGGGCGGGATAACGGCAGGCGGGTGGTGATTCGCGGTCGCCGCCGTCAGATGCGTCACAGATGAGGCGGTCTTTGGATTTCCAGACAGGCGCGTCTCGCGCGCAGAGCGAGTTGGATCTGGAGATTCACGGTCACGGGTCGGGAGCTTCTGCCGGTTTGCGCGGCTTGTTCGTGACGGTTGAAGGCGGGGAGGGATCGGGCAAGACCACGCAGGCGCGGCTTCTGGAGGACCGCCTGATGGGAAAGGGTGTGGACGTCATTTCGGTGAGAGAGCCTGGCACTACGGGGCTGGGCGACTATGTTCGGGCCTGGATCAAGCGGCGGCGGGACACGACTCCCCTGGCGGAGGCGCTTCTCTTCGAGGCGGCTCGGGCCCAACTTGTATCCAGCGTGATTGCGCCCGCCCTGGCCAGGGGCAGCGTGGTGATATGCGACCGGTTTACGGATTCGACAGTGGCGTACCAGGGATATGGCCGTGAACTTGACAAGGAGCTGATCCGCGAGCTCAACGATATCGCCGCGGATGGGCTTAGGCCCGATCTCACGGTTTTGTTGAGGATGAATCCTGGGGATGCGGTGGCTCGCGTCCGAAGCCCGGAACTGCCGACAGGTACTGATGGGGCCCGGGCCGTAAGGGTTGACCCCGACTCGGAGCGGAGATTCGAGTTGGAATCTCTGGCGTTCCACAAGCGAGTGGCGTTGGGCTATGACAAGCTTGCGTCGGCGGAACCTGAGCGGTGGTTAGTCGTGGAGGCCTCGCAGTCTGTCGAAGCTATTGGCGATGAGATAGGTATAAGAGTGGACGCCATTGTGAAGGAGCGGCTACGTGGTTGACGAAACGCTCACTCCTGCCGAGACGCGGGAGCTTGTTCAGGGTAGGCACTTGGCGATCATCTCGGTGTTGGGCGCCGACGGTTATGCGCACTCGACTCCGGTGTGGTACTTGCCGGAACCGGAGGGGGGCGTGACCGTGCTGATCGAGCCGGGCTCGGTGAAGGCTCGGATCCTGCGGCGCAATCCAAAAGCCACGGTGTTGATAGTGGATTCGGAAGGCGGCGCCAGGTGGATCATGTACCGGGGGGAGGTTGAGTTTTCTACCGACGGCATTGACGATCAGATGCTGCGCGTCTCCCAACGCTACATGGGTGTGGAAGGCGGCTCGGAGTATGCGGAGAGCTACGGCAAACCGCTTCCATTCGTGGCCGTGTCTCTGCGCTCACCCCGGCTTACGACCTGGAAGTCCCCGCTGTAAGGTTGGACGTGAGTAGGCTATTGGTCATCGGGACGCATGCAGGAATCCGGTGGAATGGCCGGAGCGGGATTCGTCTGCGGTTCCAGTGCGTTAACCGCGTCCGCTGATTCGGGGGTTTACTATCGCGGGGCGGCGAGCGCTTTATAGGCGCGCAGCGTGCGCCGAAACGCCGTAGACTTACCAAGTTCGTCAAGAAGCGCGGGAGGCTTTTGCTTGTCTGGGCTCGAATTACAAGATCCTGAAGTGGCGTCTGCGGTCGCTGAAGAGCGCAGTCGGCAGTTGAACGAGTTGGTTCTGATCGCTTCCGAGAACTACGCGAGCGCGGCCGTTCTCGAGGCCACCGGCACGGTGATGACCAACAAGTACGCTGAGGGTTACCCCGGGCGGCGCTACTACGCGGGCTGCGAGAACATGGACTCGGTGGAGCGCATCGCTATCGAGCGTCTGAAGCGGCTTTTTGGTGCGGAACACGCCAACGTCCAGCCCGTCAGCGGCGCGCAGGCGAACATGGCGGCCTGTTTTGCGCTGCTCGGGCCAGGGGATCGGGTACTGGGAATGCGGCTCGATCAGGGAGGCCATCTGACCCATGGCTCGCCGGTCAACTACTCTGGCAAGCTGTACGAATTTGCTCACTACGGGGTTGATCCCGATACGGAGTTGATCGATTACGAGGATCTGGCGCGCAGGGCGGATCAGTTCCGCCCCAAGCTGATCATCGCGGGGGCAACGGCGTACTCGCGGCTCATAGACTTTGGGAAGTTCAGGTCTATCGCGGACTCGTCGGGGTCTCGTCTGATGGTGGACATGGCCCATATAGCGGGTCTTGTAGCGGGCGGGGTTCACCCCGATCCGGTGCCGTTTGCGGACATAGTAACGAGTACCACCCACAAGACGCTTCGCGGCCCGCGTGGAGCGTTCGCTCTGAGTGTTGGTGAACTGTCTCGCAGGCTGGACAGCGCGGTGTTTCCGAACGTGCAGGGCGGGCCTATGATGCACGCGATCACTGCGAAGGCGGTGGCGTTCGGCGAGGCTCTGAGGCCGGAGTTCCGTTCGTACGCGGCGGCTATCGTCGAGAACGCCCGCGTGCTGGCTGCCGCGCTCGCGAACGGGGGGCTGCGTATCGTGTCGGGGGGGACGGACAACCACATGATGCTTGTCGACCTGCGTCCTCTTTCGTTGACCGGCGCGCAGGCCGAGGACGCTCTCAAGGAAGCGGGGCTCGTGGTGAACAAGAACACGATCCCGTACGATCCGCAACCGCCGCGGGTTGCTAGCGGGATTCGCATTGGGGTGCCTGCGGTGACGACGCGCGGCATGAGGCGAGCGGAGATGGAGCGGGTGGGCGGCTACGTCCTGGACGCCTTGAACAAGGCTGGCGACCCTGTCGGTCTCCGGCGCATCAGGAAGGCGGTTTCCGAGTTTGCCTCGGGATTTCCTGCGCCCGGCATCACAGACCGGAACGGGGTACGGCGTGAAGTTAGCGCCGGATAGGGCAGGTTGCGGAACGGCCTTGTGGTAAAATGGCCATGTTTTCCAACTACTGAACCGGCATAGGTGAAAATTGCGCCGATACGAACTCTTGTGGATCCTCCCCGGTGACGCCTCTGACGAGGATTGTGAAGCCTCGGTGAGCCGTACCACGTCTACGATCGCGGCCAGCGGGGGAAAGCTTCATTCAGCCGAACTCTGGGGACGCCGCAACCTCTCCTATCCCATCAACAAGCACACCGAGGGTGCTTACTACGTGGCCGAGTTTTCTGCGGACGGCGACGGCGTGGTGAGGATCGGCAAGCAGATGACCGCGGACCAGAGCGTGTTGCGGCACATGATCGTCTGGGCTCAAAAAGTGGAAACCGGAAAGAAAGATACAAGCGGGTCCCGGGACCGCGGCAGGGGGGCGCGGCGATGAGTCTCAACGAGATCTTACTTATCGGAAACGTAGGCGGCGACCCGGAGATGCGGTATACGCCCAGCGGTTCAGCGGTCACAAACTTCAGCCTTGCCGTGAACTACCGGCGCAACAGGCAGGATGGAGAAGGGCAGGACGAGACGGAATGGTTCAGGGTTGCAGCCTGGGACAGGCTCGCCGAGCAGGTGAACCAGTACGTTGTGAAGGGCAGTAAGGTATTTGTCAATGGGAGGCTTCGGAGCCGCACCTACCAGGGAAATGACGGCCAGACTCGTTTCGTTAATGAGGTGAACGCTTTCCGTGTGCTGTTCCTGGACCGGCCTGGCAGGACTGGGGCGCCGGGCGCGGGGGACGATTATCAGCCCAGGTCAGGCGCTAGGTCAGGTGGGCAATGGTCTCCGCCCGGGGAAGATGCGGAGAGCGTCGAGGATCTGCCTTGGTAAGACGAATCGGCTTTTCTTCCCGGCTACGTCTCCGTTTCAAACCGTTTGTCACACCGCCATTATTCTGAAATGACCACTCTCTGAAATGACCACCTCCAGACCTTCACAACAGACGTCCACGCAGTCCAGACCCTCTCAGGGCTCCCGTCCGCGCGGCGGGCCGTTCCGCGGTGGCGGCCGGCGAGGAGGTTTCAGGCGCGGCCGGCGCGTGTGTCACTTCTGCGTGGACCACATTGACTCGATTGATTACAAGGCGGTAAATCGTCTCCGGCGCTATGTCTCCGACCGGGCTCGGATCGATTCCGGTAAGAAGAGCGGGGCTTGCGCGAAGCATCAGCGCGTGGTGCGCCGCGCCATTCTCCGAGCCAGATTCATGGCCCTTCTCCCCTATGCGCCGGATCACACGAGAGTGACGAACAACCTTGCACCGCGCACGCCTCAGGGGTCACAGTCTTCCCAGGTTTCCGACGATGAGAAGGCGGTCGACGAAACCCTGCCACCCGCGCAGACGCAGGACTCCAGTCCGGAGGACGCGGTAGAGGCGCCTGACCCGGCTCTCCCGGCAAGCGAGCCTGAGCCCGCAGGGCCGGCCGAGCAGGTTGCAACCGTATCGTCCGCCGCTGTAGGCGGCGGGGAATCCACCAGCCCTGCGGAGGACGTTATACAGGGAGAGGGAGCCTCGGGATCTGGTTCCGGCTCATCTTAGAAAGACTGAGGGTCTATACAGTTGGCCAGTCGCCGATCTATCGGCGTCCGGGTGCGCGGCGCACCCGATCCCCATCGCCCCCGCTGGAGGCTGATCATTGAGTGAGGAAGACCGCCGACCGGAGCAGGAAGCGGACTCCCCGGACCGGTACGAGCCCGGCGAGCGCAGCATCACCCGCCGGGGCCCTGGCCGCAGGGAGCTTCTTGCCGCGCAGCACAGAAGCCGGTTGCGTTCGAGGCCGTGGATCATCGGGGGCAGCGTGCTGCTCGTGTGCCTGCTCGCTTTCCCGATTTACGAATTCGTTACGACTTTCATGCTGCCTCCTCGGGAGGTTGCGGTGCGGGTGGAGGACTCCACCTACACGCGCGGCGACGTGGTGGACTTCATCAGGTATCGCCAGCGTCTTACGGAAGAGCTTGGTCAGCAGTTCGAGTTGGGCACGTCGCTGTTCGAGGCGCTGCAGGACATACAGGACAACGAGATCGCCTTCAAGCTGGCTCCTCAACTGGGTATTTCCGTATCCCCGGAAGAGGTGGATCTGGAGGTGGAATACCGGCTCCAGATCCTCCCGGAGGACGCTGCTGAGCGGGAGACCGCGGAGTACCAGGCGAACCTGGCGGAACGCAAGCGGCAGTTCCTGAACAACGTGGGCCTTTCTGAAGAGGTCTTCAGGGGATTCGTGCGGAAGGAGGTATTTCGGAACAAGGTGCGCGCGGCCATCGGTACGGACGTTCCGAGGATTCATCCCCAGGTTCGGTTGTACGAGATCAGGTTGTCAGAGACTGACGAGCAGGGTCTTCAGCGCGTGAACCGGGGGATTACAGGGGGGACGCCTGTGGAGGAGATTGCGCGGGAGTTTTCCATTGATCCGGCGGTGCAGCGCACGGGCGGCGAGGTGGGATGGTTCCCGGAGGGCGTTCACGAAACACTGGATCGGATGCTGTTTGGAGTGGATGAAGACGGGGAGCGCTTCCTGCCGTTGGGAGAACCCAGTCCGCCTCAATTCGATTCTGAGTCGCGGCAGATCGTGGTTTACGTCGTGACCGAGGCGGCTGAGGCGCGGGAGGTCACTGACACCCAGTTTGAAAAGCTGACTGACAACGCTCTTGCCTCGTATCTGAACGAACATCGGCGCGAGTTTGATCTTTACATGGAGCTGAATGACCGCATATATGCATGGGTGAACCGGCAGGTGGCCATAGCGTCTATCCGGCCAACCCCGACGCCCGAATCCGGGTTTCCCGGTCTTGGCCCGGGTTTCCAGTCGGCGCCGTGACCGGCCAACCGGGACGGATCGGGGTAGGTCTCCTTGGCTTGGGGACCGTCGGGTCTGCCGTTGCAACGGCGATACAGTCAGGAGCTTCTCGCTCCGCCGCGCCCGGCGCTTCACTGGAGTTGCGCCGGGCTCTCGTGCGCGATCCGAACCGGGCTCGTCCGGTCACTTTGCCGGACGGAGTGATTACCACGGACCCGTGCGGCGTGGTCGGGGATCCTCAGATACAGGTCGTCATCGAGCTCATGGGGGGCGAGGAACCTGCACGCGGTTTGCTGGAACGGGCTTTGAGCGCGGGTAAGCACGTGGTAACGGCGAACAAGGAAGTCATCGCGAGGCATGGGGAGTCTCTGTCCCGTTTGGCATCGGAGAATGGCGCGAAGCTCTACTTCGAGGCCAGCGTGGGCGGCGGCATACCTATATTGGGCCCTCTTTCAAGGGATCTGGTGGCCAATAAGGTTCGCAGCATCAGGGCGGTGATCAACGGTACGACGAACTACATTCTGACGCGCATGGCGGCCGATGGCGCGCAGTTTTCCGACGCTCTTTCCGAGGCGCAGTCTCTGGGTTATGCGGAGTCGGATCCAACGAACGACGTGGACGCGTTCGACGCTGCCTACAAGATTGCCATACTCGCCTGGCTGGCGTTCGGCACGCGTACCCCGGTGGATGCCATTCATCGGGAGGGGATCCGCGGGATCAGCGCGCTTGACTTCAACTACGCCCGTCAACTGGGATACACCATCAAGCTGCTTGCCGTAGCGCAGCGCGAGGACGGCGGGCTGCTCGTGCGGGTGCATCCGGCGCTGGTGCCGGTGAACGTGCCTATGGCCGGGGTTAACGGCGTTCTCAACGCGGTCGAGATCGAGGGGGACCTGGTGGGGCCGCTCTGGCTACAGGGCAGAGGAGCAGGGCCTGCGCCCACTTCGAGCGCGGTACTTGGGGACGTGTGGCGCGTGGTGAATGGGATGGAGGCGGGTTACAGCGCTTATCCAGGGCCTGGGGATGGGTCGCCCAGCCTGGATCTCCTGCCCATGAGTTCGCTCACCTCGCAGTACTACCTGCGGATAACCGCGCAGGACCGGGCGGGGGTGCTTGCCCGGATCGCAGGCGTGCTGGGCGATCACTTGATCAGCATCCACTCGGTATTACAGATGGACAACAGCGAGGAGCGTGGAACCGCGGACCTGGTGATAATGACGCATCCGGCTAGAGAGGCTAACATGCAGGATGCTGCCGCCCGGTTGCGGCAGCTCGATGCCGTGGACAGCCTCGACAACCTCATCCGGGTGGAGAGTTACTCCCAGGCGCCTTAGGCGGAGCGCCGAGGCGTTTCAGTCCGGCAATTCGGAATCCTCTTGGACGTTTGGGTATGTTCTCGGGTGTAATAGGACGCTACAAGGACTTTCTGCCTGTCAGCGGCTCCACGCCGGAAGTTACGTTGGGCGAGGGCGGCACTCCCTTGGTGCGCTCCCGCAGCATCGGTCCGATGTTGGGTTGCGAGGGGCTGTACTTCAAGCTGGAGGGGTGCAATCCGACCGGTTCCTTCAAGGACCGCGGGATGGCTATGGCTATCGCGCGTGCGCTGGAGACGGGCCGCGAGAGGGTCATCTGCGCCTCTACCGGCAACACTAGCGCCTCGGCCGCGGCGTATGGCTCTCGCTATGGTCTGGAGACCCTCGTGCTGGTGCCTGCCGGCGAGGTGGCACTTGGCAAGCTGGCTCAGGCGATGGCCTACGGCGCCCGCATCCTGGCCGTCGGCGGCAACTTCGACGACGCTTTCCGGACCGTCATGGGGCTGGTGGACATATTGGATATCGAGCTTGTCAATTCACTCAACCCATATCGAATCCAGGGGCAGAAGACTGCGGCTTTCGAGGTCGTGGACGATCTTGGAGATGCTCCGGACATGTTATGCGTTCCTGTGGGCAACGCCGGGAACATTACTTCCTACTGGCTGGGTTTCAACGAATATGCAAAAGCCGGCCTGTCCCGCAAGTTGCCTCGGATGATGGGTTTCCAGGCCTCCGGCTCTGCGCCGATAGCCTTGGGGCGGCGAGTCGACAATCCTGAGACGGTGGCTACTGCGATCCGTATCGGGAATCCGGCGAATTGGGAGAGCGCCAATCGGGTGCGCGATGAATCCGGGGGTATGATCGACATGGTAGCCGATGAGGAGATTCTTTCGGCCTACCTTCGTCTGGCGAGGGAGGAAGGTGTGTTCTGCGAGCCGGCTTCGGCGGCCTCCGTGGCCGGGCTGATGCGCCTGCCGGATCTGGGGGTTGAAGTAAAGGGCAAGACCGCGGTGTGCGTACTTACCGGCAACGGCCTCAAAGACCCTGGCACGGCTGAAAGCCGGGCGTTGGTCGAAATGGAGTACGTGGCGCCGGACCTCGAAGCGGTGGCTTCGATGCTGTCTGTTGACGCCGGAGGCTGGCGGTAAGGTGACTCCACAGGGACTTGTAGAGTATCTTGAACCCCCCGCGCCAATACCCCTTCTGAGTGGGGCTGAACTGTGAGCCGCTTCCCGGAGGGACCTGGTTTGAGCTGCATGGTTGCGGCGTCGGAAGAGACGTTCGAGTCGCTCGCTGAGCTGGTGCGGGATTCGTGCGGCTGCGGTACGTTCTTCGACCATCCGGAATGGCTCCGGGCCTGGTGGGAGGAGATTTGCGGCGGCGGTGAGCTGAAGCTGTTGTCCGTCCGGGACGGTCGCGGCGAGGCCGTTTTGGTGGCTCCGCTCTACGTGCGGGACGGTGTGGCTGCGTTCCTCGGGGGTACCGACCTATTCGACTACCATGACTTCATTCTTCCGAAAGGCGCAGAAGCCTTCTCGCCTGCTGCGGCCGACGAGCTTGTTCACCACCTGTCCGGGGACAGTAGCATCACCCGGCTAGAGTTCACTTCTCTTCCCGGGGATTCCCTTGCGGCGGAATATCTTCCGGGTACGTGCCGTGCTTACGATTGGTCGGTGTCGATGGACCGCGAGGACGCGGCTCCCCGCCTGGAGTTGCCGGGCACGTGGGAGGAGTACCTGGCGCGCCTCAGCAGGAAGAACCGCCATGAGTTGCGTCGAAAGTTGCGTCGTTTGGAGCGCGCCGGGGCGATACGTGATTACGAGTTGTCCGAATCGGACGATATCGCGGAGGGGATGGACGACTTCCTTGTTCTTCACAGGAAGAGCAATCCACAGAAAGCGGAGTTCATGTCCTCAGAGCGGGAGCGGTTCTTCCGTCGCGTCACGGTGCGACTGGCGTCAGATGGCATCTCGCGGCTCAGTTTCGTGGAGATGAACGGGGTGCGCATAGCGGCGTCTCTTTCCTTCGTCTGGGGCGGGGCCCGCTACCTGTACAACTCCGGCTACGATCCAGAGTTTCGGTATCTCGCAGCGGGATTGTTGAACCACGCATACAATATCCGTCGTTCCATTCAGGAAGGTCTATCGATCTTTGACTTCATGCGCGGCGACGAGCCTTATAAATACCGTCTGGGCGGCAAGGACCGCACACTCTTCAAGCTTACGGCGGACCGCTGAGACGGCTCGCGAGAGATATTGAATGCCGACCTACCGGGGTACTCCCCTTCCACTTTTGCCCAATCCATGAAAAGCCCCAAGGAATGAGAATTGCTGCGATAAGCGTCCACGGCTGTCCTGTGGTGCAGGCTGGGGAACAGGACGCGGGCGGAATGAACGTTTACGTTCTGGAGACCGCCAAGCGGCTTGCCGAGCGCGGCGCACAGGTGGACGTGTTCACTCGTCGGCATGATCCTGACGACCCACAGTGCATAGAGCTGGGTCCTGGGGCTCGCCTGATTCACCTCGACGCCGGCCCTGTGGAGGCGAGCAAGCACGAGACCTATCCTTTCCTGCCGCTGTTCACCGAGCGGCTGCTGGAGTTCCTCCGGCGCGAAGGGAGCAGGTACGACATAATCATTTCCCATTACTGGCTCAGCGGGCTGGTGGGGCTACGTCTTCGTCGGATTCTGGGCATCCCGCACGTGACCAGTTTCCACACTCTGGCGGAGTTGAAGCGCAGGGCCCGACCGGGCGAGTGGGATCTGCCCGTCCGCGCCGATTCGGAGGCCAGGATTGCGGCGGGTGCGGACCGCGTCGTGGTCTGGACCGAACACGAGCGCGATGCTGCGGCTCGTTACTACCATACGGACCCTGCCCGGATAGAGATCATTCCGCCGGGTGTGGATACAGACCGTTTTCGTCCATCCGGCCAGTCTGCGGCTCGAAAGCGGTTGGGTATGCGTGAAGAAAAGACCGTGCTGTACGTCGGCAGACTTGAACGGTTGAAGGGCGTGGACATCCTGCTGGAGGCAAGCGCTGCGTTGAGCCGCACAATGGGAATCCGGTTGCTGATAGCCGGGGGTTACGCCAACAGCCCGGAGTTGGCCCGTCTGCAGAGCTTGGCGTCAGAGCTTGGGGCCGCTTCCTTTACCACGTTCCTCGGCTCGATGTCCAGGGATCGGTTGCCCGACTACTACAACGCCGCGGACGTATGCGTACTGCCCTCGTACTACGAGAGTTTTGGCCTTGCTGCGCTTGAGGCCTCGGCCTGCGGTACGCCGGTGGTGGCGTCCAAAGTGGGAGGGCTTCCTTGCGTGGTGAAAGACGGCGAGACGGGTTTCCTGATTCCTTGGCGCTGTCCGGGTCCTTTCGTAGATAGTGTGGAGAAGCTGCTCACGGACGACGGCCTGCGCGGTGCGATGGGAATGGCCGCGAGGGCGCACGCGGAGACCCTCACGTGGGATGCAACAGTGGACAAGCTGATGGACGTGTTTGACGCGGTCGGAATGCGCGCCGCCTTGGCGGGTTCTCTGGCCGCGGGCTAACGTAGAATTCGGAGTCGCGTGGATCCTGCGGCACCGTATACAAGGGACAAGCGAGGTACGTCCAATGCCTTACCAACCCATAAGCGACTATGGCGTCATAGGCGACCTTCACACCGTGGCCCTCGTGGGGCTCAATGGCTCCATCGACTGGTTTTGCGCCCCGCACTTCGACTCTTCGACGATATTCGCCTCGCTGCTCGATGACGCCAAGGGCGGGCGGTTCCGTATTGCCCCGGTTGGGGAGGGCGTCCGCTCCCGGCAGAACTACCTGCCCGACACGAACGTTCTGATCACGCGTTTCATGTCCCCGGAGGGAGCGGCTGAGGTGGTGGACTTCATGCCCATCAGCGCCGGGGACTCGCCCGACGCGGGCGGGCACGTGATCATTCGTATGGTGAAGGGGGTGAGGGGAAGCACAAACCTGCGCATGGAGTGCACGCCTGCTTTCAACTACGCCCTGGACTCGCACACAGTTGAAGTGGCAGGCGGGGACGCCTACTTCAGGTCAGAGTCGGGCGGTCTGGATCTGTGGTCAAGCGAACCTCTTGCGGCGAGCGGCGAGTCGGCCGTCGTGGACCTCACTCTGGAAGAGGGCAAAAGCGCGCTGTTCGTGCTGAGCTACGTTGGCCATGGTTGGTCCGGTGGGCGCGCTTCGCGCGGATTTGCGTGGGCAGACGAGAAATTTGCGGCCACCGTCGCGTACTGGCGCAGATGGATATCGCAGTCCACCTACTCTGGCAGGTGGCGCGAGATGGTTCACCGTTCTGCTCTGGTACTGAAGCTTCTGACGTATGCCCCGACGGGGGCGATCGTTGCCGCGCCTACCACGAGCCTGCCTGAAACCCTGGGCGGGGTGCGCAATTGGGATTACCGCTACACCTGGATCAGGGACGCTGCCTTCACCGTGTACGGGCTTATGCGAATTGGTCTGACGGAGGCTGCGTCGCAGTTCATGGAATGGCTGGAAGCTCGATGCGCGGAGGCGACGGCCGACGGCGCGCTGCAGGTGATGTACGGCATACACGGCTTGCATGAACTTTCCGAGGAGACGCTCGACCACCTGGAGGGTTACTGCGGCTCCCGGCCCGTGCGTGTAGGCAACGGGGCGTTCGATCAACTTCAGCTGGACATATACGGCGAACTGATGGACTCGGTGTACCTGTTCAACAAATACGGTACGCCCATCTCCTATGATTTCTGGAAGCGCCTGCGTCGTCTGGTGAACTGGGTTTGCGACCACTGGCAGGACGGGGACTATGGCATCTGGGAGGTACGCAGCGGGAAGCAGCAGTTCGTGTACTCGAAGCTGATGTGCTGGGTGGCTTTGGACAGGGCGCTGCGGCTGTCTGACAAGCGGTCCCTGCCTGCGGACCGCAGCAGGTGGCTCGAGGTGCGAGACCGCATATACGAAGACATCATGGAGAACGGCTGGGACTCTTCGATGCAGGCCTTCGTCCAGTTTTACGGGAGCGATCGGCTGGACGCCTCCAACCTGATGATGTCCATGGTGTTCTTTCTTTCACCCTCGGACCCGCGCTCGCTAAGCACTTTGGAGGCTATCAATCGGTCGCCCGAGAACGGCGGGCTGGTTTCCAACGGCCTCGTCTATAGGTACAACCCTGATGACCCTGCCGACGGTCTGACGGGCGAGGAGGGCACCTTCAACATGTGCACTTTCTGGCTCGTGGAGGCGCTCACCCGTGCTGGGAGCGTGAATAGCGAGTATCTGGAAAAGGCCAGGCTCATGTTTGAACAGATGCTGGGTTACGCCAACCACCTTGGCCTCTACTCTGAGGAGATCGGTCCTACTGGCGAGGCGTTGGGCAATTTTCCGCAGGCTTTTACGCATTTGGCCCTGATCAGCGCGGCGTTCAATCTGGATCGTACTCTTGGCAGGAGGGCCTAGGCGAAGCGCGGGCGGGGTTTTCTAGCTCGGCTCAGGTGTTGGAGACAGCGGCGCAGAGGAGCTCGGTAGCCGGGGGGCGGCTGTCCGGGGTTTGCTGCGGTTTCAGTAGGAAGAAGAACTCTCGGTTGCCCTTGTCACCAAGGAGCGGAGAGGCGGAGAGGCTCAACGTCCTTAGCCGTCGGGATACAGCCCATTTCACGAACTGCCCGATGGTCTCTGCGTGCACGAGAGGGTCTTTTATCACGCCTTTCTTTCCTACGTTGCCGGGGCTGGTTTCGAATTGTGGCTTGAGGAGGGCAATGACCAGTCCGCCTTGTTGAAGGTGCGCCATTGCGGTGGGCAGTACGAGCCTTAGCGATATGAACGATACGTCGGCGGTCACGATGCCGACTTTTTCCGGCAGAGTAAAGGGGTTTCGGGCGTTTGTCCGTTCCATAGATACTACGCGGGGGTCTGACAGCAGCCTATGGTGCAGCTGTCCCCTGCCGACGTCGACGGCGTATACGCGCTTTGCGCCGTGTTGCAGTAGGCAGTCGGTGAACCCGCCGGTCGAGGCGCCCACGTCCAGCGCGGTGATACCGGCGGGGTTTACGTTGAACGCGTCCAAGGCGTGAGCTAGCTTGTGACCGCCTCTCGAGACGTAGAGGGGCGTTTTCTTGATCCGGATTTCCTGATCGTGTCGAACGCTCATGCCGGGGGTGGGTCTGGCTCGTCCTCGCCGCGACGGCAGTTCTACCATCCCGGCCATCACCATGGCTCGCGCCTGTTGGCCGGACTCGGCGATGCCGCGCTCTACCATCAATTTGTCCAGCCGTTTTGCGTTTTCATGGCCGGGCGAGGGGGGGTTCATGCTGACATTGCGGCCCGGATCAGGGGATTTGCCGGCCGGTGCGGTTATTTCTAGGGGACTACGAGGTCAGGGGCGGTGTGAGGCTGAGGGAGTAGTCGAGGCTGGTCGGGAAGTGGGTGGTATGGCTGTACGTATGGTCGGATGTTCGATCCGTGGCCGGCTTTTGTCAAGCAAAGGTCTGAAACGACGCGGGCCTTTCGTTGACCGCTGGTTTGGCGCTTGCCTATCATCAAGGTATGGCAACCGCCGCGACGACTCACCGAACCGCGCTATTGGCTATCAGGGGTCTGTTCTGGTCGACGAGGCCTAAGCAGGCGACCAAGAACGGTCTGGTGCTGGTGCCCGTCTTCTTCACAGTGAACCGTTGGTGGGAGCCGGGCGACGCCATGGGTATGTTGGGGATAGTGGGAGCGGGGCTGATCGCCTGCGGTCTATTCACGCTGCTTTCGGGGGCCATCTATCTGGTCAATGACTCTGTGGACGCGGAGAAGGACCGCGCTCATCCGGAGAAGCGCAACCGGCCTATAGCCGCGGGTTTGACGCCGGTATCGCTTGCGCTGGCTTGCGCCGGGGTTCTGGGTTCGGCTGCCGTGGCGGGCTCGTTTTTGATGTCCTTCAACCTGGGCTATCTGGCTCTGGGGTATGTCGTCCTGATGGTGTTCTACAGCCTGGCGCTGAAGGACATGGTGATCCTCGACGTGATGACAATCTCGGCGGGATTCGTGCTGCGTGCGACTGCCGGTTCGTTTGCGATAGAGGATTCGATCATCATCCGCGGGGGGGTGGAGACCACGCTGGACCTTACGATTTCACCCTGGCTGTACATAGTGACTGCGTTGGGGGCTTTGTTGATAGCTTTGGCTAAGCGAAAGTCGGAGCTTGCCGGGGCCGGGGAGCGGTCTTCCTCGCAGCGTGCGTCCCTGTCGCAGTACTCTGAGCCGGTGCTGGACCAGATCATTTCGATCGTGGCGTCAGCGACGCTTGTGTCGTACACGCTTTACACTTTCAGCGGCGGGATCACGGGTGCGAACGTGCCTGCGAACAATTCGATGCTTCTGACAGTTCCGTTCGTGGCTTACGGCCTTTTCCGCTATCTATTTCTGGTTTACCGCCACAGAAAGGGTGAAGCGCCGGAGGATATTCTGGTCTCGGATTGGCCGTTGATCATCAACATCACTCTATGGGTTGCGGCGGCCTCTGCGCTGCTGATACTGAATCGCTAGGGGCGTGCGGACCGGCCGGTCGGGGGTAACCAGGCGGGGGCGAGGCGAGTCGCTGCCGGTTTGACTCTGGCTTGGGCAGAATCATGGACGGTCGAATCGACTTCTGGAACATTGGCTACCCTCTTCTGGGTGCTTTGGTCTATTTCGTCGCGCCGATAGCGTTGGCTGCCATAGCCTACTCTCTCTACCGTCGGGTGCGGATATGGCGCACCGGCGGGCCTTACGTCGAGTTGGGTTCTCACCGTGAGAGGATTCGGCGTTTCATAGGTTTGGCCGCGTTCGACCTTTTGGGCCACCGGAAGTTTGCGAAGCGCGAGCTCTTTGCCGGTCTGATGCATTTTGCGATCTTCTGGGGTTTTTCGATTCTGCTCGCGGCCACTGTGATTTCGGCAATCGAGTTCAACGTCTACGAGTACACGGGCCGGATGTTTCCGACGGCCTCGTACCGTGTGGCGGCCGGGTTCGTGTGGGACGTCTTTGGGGGCGTGTTGGCAAGCGTTGGTCTTGCTATGGCGGTTTACCGCCGCTACGTGCTGCGTCCGGGCCGGCTCAACACGTTTCTGGACGATGGGATTGTGCTTTCGCTGCTGGGGCTGTTGCTGCTGTCGGGTTTTCTCATCGAGGGTCTGCGTATAGGTGCGACTGAGCTCAATCCGCGTAGCGATCTCTACGCCCCGGGGGCGGCTCCCTGGTCTCCGGTTGGTTGGCTGTTCGCGAAGGCTCTTGGGGGCGCGGGGATGACGGCGCCATCGATGGAGTCGGCGCACAAGGCGACGTGGTGGACTCACGCGGCGATATTCACTGCGGGACTGGTTTACGGCGCTCTGAGTTTCAGCAAGATCGGCCACGTCATCGTTAGCCCGCTCAACTCTTACTTTCGCAGCCTGCGTCCGCGGGGGGCTCTCAGGCCGATGGGGGATTTCGAGAAGCTGGAGACGTTCGGGGCGAAGGATCTTCCTCAGTTGGGCTGGAATCAGCTTCTGGGCTATGACGCGTGCACCAACTGCGGGCGTTGCGAGGATCAGTGCCCTGCCTGGGCGAGCGGGAAGCCGTTGTCTCCGCGCAAGCTGATACAGGACCTGCGCGGCTACACGTCGGAGCGGGCGCCGGTACTGCTGGGGACCCCGGCGGGGGCTGCGCCGCCGGAGCCTGCCCGGTCGATGGTGCGGGACGCGGCGGGGGAGGAGGAGTTGTGGGCCTGCACCAGTTGCGCCGCGTGTCTGGAGGCGTGTCCGGTTTCGATAGACCACATTGATTCGATAGTGGATATGCGCCGCTACCTCATGCTGGAAGAGGCGAGCGCGCCTTCGGGCGCTCTTTCCGCCCTGCAGAACCTGGAGCAGCGGGGTCATCCGTGGATCGGCTCGAAGTTGACCCGCACGTCGTGGATGGAGGGTTTGGACGTTCCCACGCTGGCTGAGAAGCCCGACGCGGAGACGGTGTTCTGGGTGGGTTGTACCGGGGCTATGGTGGATAGGGGGGTGGAGGTCACGCGGTCGATGGCGCGCGTTCTCAAGAGGGCGGGGGTGGACTTTGCGGTACTGGGTGACGAGGAGGGCTGCTCAGGGGATCCTGCCCGCAGACTGGGCAACGAGTATCTGTATCAGGTTCTGGCGGGTCAGAACGTGGCGACGCTGAACGGATACGGGGTGAAGAGGGTGGTGACTACGTGCCCGCACTGCTTCAACACGATTCGCAACGAGTATCCACAGTTGGGCGGTCACTACGAGACGCTTCACTACACGGAGTTCGTGTCGGAGTTGATAGAGCAGGGGCGTCTGAGTCCTCGCGCCGCGTCGCAGGGCGAGTCGGTGAGTTATCACGATTCATGCTACCTGGGTCGTCACAACGGGATCTACGATGAGCCTCGCCTAATCGCGAGATCGGTGACCGGGTCTGCGCCTCGTGAGATGAGCCGTTGTCGCGACCGTGGTTTTTGTTGCGGCGCGGGCGGCGGGCGTATGTGGATGGAGGAGTCTGGTCGTCGTGTGAACCACATTCGCACTGAGCATTTTCTGGAGACTGGTAGCGACGTGGTGGCGGTTTCCTGTCCGTTTTGCCTTCAGATGATGGAGGAGGGGATATCTGCGAAGGGGATGGAGGGATCGAGGCGCGCCCGGGACCTCATCGAGATGGTGGACGAGGCTACGGGCGGGAGGTGAAGCGGCTCGGCGGCTTGGCCAGAGGCTAAAGCCAGCGGGATAGGGGCTTCTGTGGGGGATGCGCGGGGGGACTCCCAGGGGCTCTGGGGTAGTGGTAAGATTCGCCCGCCCCCAATCTTTCGCTTGCCAGCTTGATCGATCCTCCGGTGACTAGCCCAACTAAGCGTCGTCGATCCACGCGAACCAGTTCGTTCGGCGTCAACGGACGTATCGCGCACGACTCCTCGCCTTTCTACGCGCGCGCTCTTCAGCCCGATCGGGCCAAGTTGGACGTGAAGCCTCGGCCTGAGCAGGCCGTTCCTGCGGAGTATCTGGACCGAATCTTCCAGCGCACCAGCGAGGAGATGCGGGAGTTGCCCGACCGCTCGGTGCATCTGATGGTCACGTCGCCTCCCTACAACGTTGGGAAAGATTATGACGATGACCTGACGATGGAGGATTGGCGCGGTCTCATGAGCAGGGTACTGCGTGAGACCTTCCGGGCGCTGGTGGACGGAGGCCGGGCCTGCGTCAACGTGGCCAATCTGGGGCGCAGGCCGTACATACCTGTTCACGCGTCCGTGATAGAGGATGCCCTTGAGGCCGGTTTCTACATGCGGGGGGAGATAATTTGGGACAAGGGTGCTGGAGCGGGCAGTTCTACGGCGTGGGGGAGCTGGCGTTCGGCGTCCAACCCTACGCTTAGGGACACTCACGAGTACATTCTGGTATTCCAGAAGCCGCCGTTCGGTCGGGCTGCTCCACGGGGGCGCGAGTCGACGATTTCCCGCGACGATTTTCTGGAGTTGACGCGCAGCGTGTGGAAGTTCGGGCCGGAGTCGGCGAAGCGTGCCGAGCACCCGGCGCCTTTTCCGGTTGAGCTGCCGAGGCGTTTGATCGAGCTCTACACCTATCGGGGGGAGGTTGTACTGGACCCGTTCATGGGCACCGGGGCTACGGGTATCGCGTCGGTTCGGACGGCTCGGCGCTACGTTGGCTATGAGATAGACGGGGAGTATGCATCTCGCGCCGAGGCTCGGATCCTGCGGCTTGCGGGGCCGCGGTCACGCGGTGAGGAGTCTCAGGCGGAATTAGCGTCGGTTTAGGCCACCGCGGTCTGCCGCTATTCGGGCTTCTACCTCGCGGAGGGTCGGTACGCCTTCGAGTCCGACGGCTTCCACGGATATGGCTGCCGCCGTTGCTGCGAACCTTGCGGCGGCTACGGGTTCGCCGGTTTGGGCGTACCTTACGGCGAATGCTGCGGCCCAGACGTCTCCAGCGCCAGTTGGGTCGATCTCTCTGGCTGCGGGGGCGGGAACACGGACGGGCCGCCTCCCACGGGCGCATATGACGGCGCCGTTCTTACCGCGGGTGACTGCGAGAACGCGGGTTGCTTCCATCCATTCGTTCCAGAAGGTGCGCGGTGCGTCGGCCTCGGATATTACGATTGCGTCTATGTTTTGGCTGATGCCGGCGGGGGGCCGGGGCGAGACGGTGACGAGGCGGTTGCGGTCTTGGCTTCGCTGCCATCCCTGGGGGACGGCGCAGGTGAATGAGTCTTTGGAGAACCAGTCCGGTGCGTCGGGCGGTAGTTCGGCTGCGACCGGCCCCAGCAGGACGATGGGGGCGTTGAGCCATGCATCGGGTACGTCGGCGCGGGAGAGCGGTCGTGCTCGTTTCTCGATCCACTGCGTGCGGACGCCGTTCCGTATGGAGTAGCTGAACGCGGTGGTGTTGGGGCTTTGCTTGTTGCGTACCCGTATGCCTGGCAGCAGGGCTTCAAATGGATAGCGTGTGGATGCGGAGGTGACGATAGCGGCTTGTAGGCCCATGGCGTCCGCTGTGCGTGCGGCGTATGAGGCCGTCCCGCCGGGGGAGGGTGCGCTGCGCGTTCGGTCCTGGTTCAGGCGCACGTCGAAGGTTGCGTGGCCGATGGCTACGAATTCGGGATTGGGGCGGTATGTCTTGGCGTCTGTGACGGTTGGTCGAGTGTGCGGCGAGCGCGGATCGGCGCGGATCGGGGTTTTAGTCGGTCAGCGCTTTGGGCTTATGACGACCCTGCGCTGGCTTCCTTCGCCTTCGCTTTCGGTGTGTACTCGCCGGTTGCCTGCGAGCGCCACGTGTACGACCCTTCGTTCAGCCGGGGACATTGGGTCGAGTGAGGCCGGTCGGCCTGATGATGCCACTCGGCCGGCGGTTCTGCGGGCGAGTTGCCTTAGCATGTCCACTCTGCGCTCCCGGTAGTCCTCGATGTCCAGTATTACGAATGCCTTCCGTCCGAGTTGTCGGTTTACGATCATTCTGACGATGAACTGAAGGGCCCTGAGCGTTTCTCCTCGTCGTCCAATGAGCAGCCCGGCGTCTTCGCCTTCGATTTCGAAGACGAGGGAGCCGCCTTCGGGTTCTTCCCGGACGTATGTATTGGCGACTACGCCGAGGGCCTCGAAGAGGTAGTCGAGCAGGTCTGCGACGGCTTGTTCGGCCTCTTCGTCCCGCTCTTCGGGCGGCTGTTCCTGTTCGGCGGTTGGTTGTTGCGCCTTTGCGGGGCGTTGGTTTCTCGGCTCTTGCCGGCGCGGTTGGTCTTGCCGGTCGTCGGTCGAGGTTTCTTCGCGTTCCGGCGCGGTGCGAGTGGCCTGGCTGCCTCTTCTGCGCCTCTGTCCTCGTCGTCCTCGTCTGTCTCGTCCCTGTGCCGGGCGTGCGGGGGCCTCTTCCTTGGCCGGCTGCTGCGGTTGGTCGGTTTCTTCCTGTGTTTGGCTTTGTCTTTGCTGGCTGGGCGTTTCCGGTTCGATGAGGTCGGCCAGGAGTCTGACCTCTATCCTTGCGGGTTCTCCTCCGAAGCCGAGGATTCCCGACCGTCCTGGGTTAATGACGGATATTTCTACGTCTTCTAGACGAACGCCCAGTTCTTCCAGAGCGAGGTCGGTTGCTTCGCCTACGTTCTTTCCGTCGAAGGTCCGGCTGTGCATCGTCGTTTTTCTCCTGGTTGTCCTCCGGAGCGGTCGGAGGGATGACGTCATTTGGGTCATCCTGCTGCGCGGGGAACTGTCTTCCGAATATCGATATGGGCTTTCTTCCGCCGATGAAGTACTGGATCGCCACTCCGATCAGGTTCGAGAACAGGATGTATATGCCGAGTCCTGCGGGGAACTGCAGCGTGAAGAACCCGAACATTATGGGCATCATCCAGAGCATGATCTGGTTGGTCTGGGCCTGCTTGGGGTCGATGCTAGGGGGGGTCATCATCTTCTGCTGGACCCACATGGAGGCGCCGACGAGTACGGGGAGTGCGAAGTTGATGGGTACAGGCGCGTTCTGTACGAAGTCGACGAGGTCCATTCCTGCGAAGTCGCTGTTAAGGGGTACGCTTGCCCTGGCCGGGTTCCACCAGTAGAAGGCTTCGGAGAGGTTTGCCAGTCCCTCCGGCGTGGGGGGTACGGCGCGCAGTATGGCTCTGTACAGTGCGATCCATATGGGCATCTGTATGACGAGCGGGCCTAGGCACCCGACCGGGTTGACGCCTGCTTCCCTATAGAGCCGCATGGTTTCGGACGAGAGTTGTTTGCGTTCTTCCTGACTCTTGCCCTTGTACTTTTCCTGCAGGGCCTTCATCCTGGGCTGAAGTTCCTGCATCTTCATGGTCTGCCGCGTCTGGCGCACCTGGAGGGGTATGAGCAGCAGGCGCATGAGTACTGTGAAGACGATGATGCTCAGGCCGAAGTTATCGAAGAGGAGGTCGTACAACAGCGCGAGGCTGTTGATCATTGGCCTCATGAAGACCTCGTCCCAGAGGATTCCCAGGAATTCCATGGTTAGCCTCTGAGGTCTCTCGCGGTTTGCGCTCTACGGGGTGTCACTGGCAGTTCCTGCCTTCCCGCGTCTCCACGCAATTCCGCTCTGTGAGGTCGCCTGCGGAGAAGGTTTTCAGTTCTCCGTCTTCGGTGTGTACGTATATGAATCCCTCGCTTACGAGCGGGGATGACTTTACGGGTGCGTCTGTGAAGAGTTGGCCGAATATGTCTCCGCTTGCGAGTCCTACGACGTATACGTCTGCTCTTCCGGAGGGGACGGCGATGGCGGGTCCTCGTGCGTGCTCGACGGCTGTTGGCTGTGCGACTATCTGTCCTTCGATGACAGCGGGTTGGGGCCACAAGCTTCGGCCGGATCTTGGGTCGAGGGCGTATACGCGGCCTCCCAGGGTGGATACGTACACTACGCCGTTCAGCGATAGGGCCTGTGCCCAGACCCAGGCCTCGACTTCGGCCTTCCATTCGGTTGCCGGGGCGATGGAGGTTTCCGGCATTGCGCCGCGGTTGCGCGCTTCGAGGTCGAGGGCGTAGAAGTTTCCGCTGAAGTCTCCGAAGTGTACTTTTCCGTTTTCTACGAGCGGCGGGGCAGTGATGGCTCCCTCGGCCTTGAATTTCCATAGGAGTCTGGACTCTGGCTGGTTCAGATATTCGGGGGAGTCTTCAAGATCGACGGCGTATAGGGAGCCTCCGGTGGTGCCGAAGTATGCGACGTTGTCGACGACTGCGGGTGCGCTGAAGACGTTTCCGTCTGTGGGGAATTGCCACTTTATGCGTATTCCGACGGGTTCGGCGTCGGTGGCGGCGTCCGGGGTTGGGTCTAGTGCGAAGAGGTAGCCCGGGGGGTCATCGAGTCCGTCGAGTTCGGAGGTTCCGAACACGAGGGTGTCATCTCCCATGGCGAGGCGTCCCACGATCTTGGTGGGTACGTGCACCACTCTTTCCCGCCATACGGGGGCGCCGGATTCGAGGTCGACGGCGAACACGCCTGCTTCGCAATCGTTTCCGGTGCATGAGTATCCTGCGGCGTATAGCCGTCCGTCCCGGATGAGGGGTGAGCCGTATATGGCCTGTCCCGCGCGGACGCCGGAGCATGATCCGAGGAATCCGGTGGAGGGTTGGCTGGATACTACGGCGAGGTCCTGGTTGGTGGTTGCGGGCCAGTTTCGGTCGAAGTTGCCGGATTGTACTTCGATCCGTCCGATTCTTCCGTCCTTGTTTCCGAGGTAGAAGAAGCCTTCTTCGAGCACGGGCGCGGACCATCCGCCCTGTGGGGTGAGTTCATTGAGGCATGCGGACGCTGCGATTAAGAGTGCGAGGGCTGCGGCTCCTAAGAGTGCAAGCCACCGCGCCTTCGTGCTCGTCCTTGTCGCTGCGGCGGTGTTATTCAAGGCGGGCGCAGTTGATTGCGCCCGTCGGTTTTTTTCCGGTGGCGTCTTGGGCCTCCGCCTGGGTTTGCGCGCTCGTCCCGTTCTGTTCGTTTCGGGTTTCTGTCCGTCAGCGGGTTGGAGCGTCGCGTCTTGTTTACTACGTGGTTTCCGTCCCTGGTACTGGGTCGTAACCGCCTGTCCGCCCTGGGTGGCATTTTGCGAGCCGCCTCAGGGCCATGCCTGCGCCTCTCGCGGTTCCGTGCCTCTCCACGGCTTCATGGGCGTAGCTGGAGCAGGTGGGCGTAAAGCGGCATGTTCCGGGCATGTATGGAGACACGGCCGCCTTGTAGAAGCGGATGAGGCCGAGAGCGATGGTTTTCATGGTCATGTCGTCGCGTTTCTTGGGGTGTGCGACGTTTTTCTTGCGATCTTCAGGCGGTATGCGATGGCTAGCATCGACTTTTCGAGTTGTGGGTAGCTGGCCTTTGCGGCGGGTGGTCTTGCTGAGACGACTATGTCCCAAGCGCCGTTGGTCTCCAGTTTTCTCAGTATTTCTCTGAGCCTTCGCTTGATTGTATTCCTGCAGACGGCGTTTCCCACTTTTGAGGAAACGGCCAGCCCGTATTTTGTTTCGCGTCCTGTTCCGGGGGCTGCCACGACGTAGAGCAGTCGGTCGCCTTTCCGGCTTCCTCTGGAGAAGGTTTGCCGGAACTGGGCGGGTTTGCGTAGGCGTCGCCTGCGGGGAAGCGCCACTTCACGGTCTAGACGGTGAGTCTTGTGCGGCCTCTCGCTCTTCTCCGTGCGATGACTCGCCTTCCGGCTTTGGTCCGCATGCGCGTTCTGAAGCCGTGGACTCTGGCCCGTCTGCGTTTCTTTGGTTGGTAAGTTCTGAGGGGCATGAGATTCGCTTTTCCGCTGTTAGGGATTGTAAGTTTCGGGTAAGTTGAGTGTCAACGTGAGTCGGGGTTGGCAATTTGACGGCTGCTTATGGCAAACCTATCATTGAGTGTGGCTGGCGATGCCCGCAGCGTCATGTTGCAGGCGGGGTCTATCTCAAGTGGAGGTGAAAACGCTTAGTGGCTACCAAGACCGAGACTGTTTCCCCGTCCAAGGCTGCAGAAGCAAGCCTTTCCGTGACCGCATCGTTCCAGATTTACGTTAGTCAGCTGGCTGACGATTCGAAGCAACAGGCGCAACCTGAGATAGTGAAGTTCGTGCGGTGGGTTGGAGGGGAGCGGTCGGTCGGTTCGCTCACGGCCTCGGAGGTTGGTGAGTTCAGCGACTCGATAGCCTCGAGGGCATCCTCTGCGGCTGCTGCGGATCGTGCGGCACACGTAAAGCGGTACCTGAGCTTCCTCAAGAAGAAGAAGTACATCGCCGTAAATCTTTCGCAGCACTTGCGCCTGCGTCGCGGGCGGTCCGCCACTGCGGGTGGGCGCGGTTCCGGGATCTCGGGCAACGTGATACGCCTGACCAAGTCCGGTTACAACCAGCTGAAGGAAGAGTTGGAGGGCCTGCAGAAAGAAAGAATCAAGCTGGCCGAGGAGATACACCGGGCGGCTGAGGACAAGGACGTTCGTGAGAACGCGCCCTTGGAGGCTGCGCGTGAGTCTCAGGGGATGGTTTCATCTCGTATTCTGCAGATCGAGGCCACGCTGAAGTCGTCCATAGTGATCGGGCAGCAAAAGCTTGACCGGGAGACGGTTCGGATAGGCTCTAACGTGAGGTTGACGGACGTAGGGTCTGGCCGGACGGTGCGCTATCAGTTGGTGGATCCGCGCGAGGCTAATCCGCTGTCCGGGAAGATATCGATCGCCTCGCCGGTTGGGGCGGCTATTCTTGGTCGGAATCGCGGTGACGAGGTTTCGGTGCAGACGCCGCGCGGTGAGCAGGTGTACCGCATAAAGTCGACCGGCTAGCCGTCGGGCTATTGTCGATTGCTATAGTGTTTAGCATGGCTTGGCGCGACGTATGAAGGCGCCGGGATCCTTTGGGCGCGAGGCCTTGACCAATGTTGTTGGATAGCATCTGGACGTGGGTGGGCTTCAACGCGGCTCTGGCTGCGCTGTTGTTCCTTGATCTTGTGATTCTGACGCGCCGCGATCACGTGGTGGGGATGGCGGAGGCTGGCTGGACTGGCTGGACTGGTAAGCCGGTAGTCTCCGGCGCGGCAGCGGGGGGGGGGGGGGGGGGGGGGCAAGTTGATTGCCAAATCCGTAGAACGCGCCGATGGCGCCACGCTCATCGAGTTCGTGGAAAGCTCAGTCTAACCCGGCGCAACGGTCTACACGGGCGCGGCCCGCGCTTACTCGGCCCTTCCGAATGGCTTCAACCGGTACGGCCACCAGACCATCGAGCACGTCGCCGGGGAGTACGTTCGGGGCGCGGCGCTCACACCAATAGCATCGAGGCTGTCCGGGCCGTCCGAGAGCGTTCGATTCACGGTACTTGGCGCGATGTCAGGCCAAAGCGCCTTGGCCGCTACGTCAACGAGGCTAGGTTCCTGCTGAACGAGGGGGACTGCGGGGTTGACGCCATCGACCGCATGACGCATTTCACCAAGGGCGTCGGCGGAAAGCGCCTTCGCTATCGGGACTTGGCGGCGTGATGGCAGCCCCGAACTTCGTGGATAAGACGCTCTGGACGGGAGACAACCTCGACATCCTGCGCGGGCTGAACTCCGAGACGGTAGACCTCATCTATCTGGACCCGCCGTTCAATTCCAACCGCGACTACGCTGCGCCGGTCGGAAGCAAGGCGGCCGGGGCAGCGTTCAAAGACACCTGGACGCTCTCGGACCTTGACGTTGCATGGATGGGCCTGATTGCGGACGAATACCCCGCAGTAGCGCGTTTGTTGGACGCTGCTAGCTGGACAAACGGCAAGGGTATGCAGTCCTATCTGACCATGATGGCTGTCCGGCTGCTGGAAATGCTGCGGGTGTTGAAGGACACCGGGAGCATATATCTACATTGCGATCCGACAGCGAGCCACTATCTCAAGATGCTGATGGACGCAGTGTTTGGCGCGGCCAACTTTAGGAATGAGATCGTGTGGTGTTACGCGGGGGGAGGGATTCCGAAGCTGGACTTCCCGCGAAAACACGACATCATCCTGCGCTACGCGGGCAAGAATCGAACCTTCAACGCCGATGCAGCCCGCGTACCATATGATTCAGACTATCAGGCGACGGTGTTCTCAGGGTCTGACTCACGGGCACCTGGGCGGACGTATCACCCCGACAAGAGGGGGAAGGTCGTCGAGGACTGGTGGCGCGGCATTTCACGACCATACGGAAAACAGCGCATCGGCTACCCGACCCAGAAGCCCTTGGCCCTGTTGGAGCGCATCATCAAGGCGTCTTCCAACCCTGGCGACATCGTGCTAGACCCCTTCTGCGGTTGCGCCACAGCCTGCGTTGCCGCCGAACGTCTGGGGCGCAAGTGGGTAGGTATCGACCTGTCCCCAAAGGCCGTCGAGCTGGTCAATCTCCGGCTACGCGGCGAACTGGGAGACCTGTTTCACAACCGCCTGGTTACGGCCCGGACAGATATTCCCAAGCGCACAGACATCGACGCGCCCAAGAACTACCGCAAGAACAAACACGTGCTCTATGGTCAGCAGGAAGGCCAATGCAAAGGATGCCGTATGGACTTTCCGTTCAAGATATTCACGGTTGACCACGTTGTGCCGCGCTCCAAGGGCGGGACCGACCATCTCGCCAACCTTCAGCTGCTGTGCGGGCATTGCAACAGCGTCAAGGGTGATCGCGACCAGGCGTATCTGATAGCGGAACTGAAAAAGCGACCGGAATATGTCACAGCCTGACCGCGACACCATCGAGGAGACTGCCGCGAGCCTGTAACCCTCGTGGACTTCGAGGACGCCTTGAAAGGCGTGCTCTTGGCTCCGGCCCCTGACCTTCCGCGCAGCGAGAATCGGGAGCCCACCAGGGCCGAATTGAACAGGCGATGGAAGCTGTCGCGGCGAGAGTGAATCCAACCGGGTGCGGATTTTGCTACATAATTACGATTGCTATAGTGTTTAGCATGGCTTGGCGCGACGTATGAAGGCGCCGGGATCCTTTGGGCGCGAGGCCTTGACCAATGTTGTTGGATAGCATCTGGACGTGGGTGGGCTTCAACGCGGCTCTGGCTGCGCTGTTGTTCCTGGATCTTGTGATTCTGACGCGCCGCGATCACGTGGTGGGGATGAAGGAGGCTGGCTGGCTCACGGCGTTCTGGACGCTGGCGGCGGCTGGTGTGGGCGTGTTCGTGTGGCTGGCCGGCGGCTCGCAGCTGGGCGGGGAGTATTTGACCGCGTACGCGGCGGAGCGTGCGCTCAGCATAGACAACCTGTTCGTCTTCATAGTTATCTTCGGCTACTTTGCGGTGCCTGCCAAGTATCAGATGCGGGCTTTGCTGTGGGGGATCGTGGGGGCTCTGATTGCGCGGGCGTTGTTCATAGTGGCGGGGCTGGCGGTGATAACCGCCTTCTCCTGGGCGCTATACATACTGGGGGCCTTCCTGTTGTATACGGCTTACAAGCTGGCTTTTACCGGCGATCAGGAGGTCGACCCGGAGAAAAATTTGGCACTGCGCGTTGCCCGCCGGTTTATGAGGGTTTCCACGGAGTACGAGGGGCGCAACTTCTTCACCCGCGTGGACGGTGTGCGCGCGGCCACGCCTCTGCTGCTCGTGGTGCTGGCGCTGGGCACCACCGACGTTGTGTTTGCGGTGGACTCGATCCCGACCGTTTTCGGAATCAGCACCAATTGGTTCGTGGTCTGGAGCTCCAATGCCATGGCCGTGCTGGGAATGAGGCCCTTATTCTTTCTGCTGGCCGGTCTGGTGAAGATATTCCGTTTCCTTCAGTACGGGCTGGCTATGATTTTGGGATTCGTGGGGGCGAAGATGATCGTGGAGGAGGCGTTCGAGAGCGTTCACATAGATCCTTACCTTTCCCTGGGGGTGATCATGGGCATTCTGGGGTTGAGCATCGCGGCGTCTGCGGTGTTGCCTGATAAGGATGAGGGCGGCGAGGAGGCTGAATCTGCTAGCGCGGGCAGGTCCGGCTGAGATGCCGCCTGCCGCGGCCCCGGTCCGCGATCCGGACGTTCGTGAGTTGGAGCGCGATCTGAGTGTTGCGGTTGCCGGCGAGGTGAGATTCGATTCTTACTCTCGTGCGATGTATTCCACGGACGGCTCGATCTACCGTATAGAGCCTATTGGCGTGGTCGTGCCGAGAGACGCGGATGACGTGTCGGCGGTGGTGGAGACGGCGGGCCGCCACGGTGCGCCGGTACTGCCTCGCGGGGGCGGCACGGGGCTGGCCGGTCAGACTGTGAACCGCGCGGTGGTGATCGACTTTTCGAAGTACATGCACGACCTGTTGGAAGTGAACGCGGAGGAGGCTTGGGCGCGTACGCAGCCCGGCATCACGATCGGGGAGTTGAACCGCCGGATTGCGTCCACCGGTCTCCATTTCACACCGGATCCGAGCACGGCGAATCGGGCGAACGTCGGGGGCGCCATCGGAAACAACTCTTGCGGCGCGCATTCCATCATCTACGGGAAGACGGTGGATCACGTGCTGGAGCTGGACGTGACGCTGTCGGATGGGTCGCGGGCGCGCTTTGGTCGTTTGGACGCTGCGGCCGTGGAGTCGAAGACGTCTGGCGGCGGGCTGGAGGGGGCGATATATCGGGGAGTGCGCAGAATTGCCGAAGATTCGCGGGAGGAGGTTTTGCGCCGGTTTCCCAGGATCATGCGCCGAGTGGGGGGGTACAACCTGGACCTGGTGCAGGACGCTTCGGACTTCAACATGGCCCGGCTGGCTACCGGTTCGGAGGGGACGCTGTTGGCGGTCACGTCGGCCAAATTGAACCTTATGCCTTTGCCGAAGGTGAAGGGGCTGGCGGTTCTTCACTTTGCCGGCATTGGGGAGGCGATGGAAGCCACCGTTGCGGCGCTGGAAGAAGGCCCGGACGCGGTGGAGCACATTGGCGAGATGATCATTCGGCAGGCCCGGCAGTCGCGGGGGTTTTCGCGAAACATCGGGTTTCTCCAGGGCGACCCCACGGACGTGCTGGTCGTGGAGTTCTCAGGCGATAGCAGGCGGGAGGTGAGTTCCAGGCTGGAGCGTCTGAACGTGCGAATGCGCCGGGAGGGTCTGGGATTTGCGGTCACCAACCTGCTGGAGGCGGCGGAGCAGCGTCAGGTGTGGAGTATGCGGGAGGCTGGGCTTGGTCTCTTGATGAACGCGCCGGGCGATGCGAAGCCGCTGCCTTTCGTGGAGGATACGGCGGTGTCTCCGGAGAGGCTTCCTGAGTACGTGCGCCGTTTCGATGAGATCATCCGTCGCCACGGTACTGAGGCTGGCTACTACGGGCACGCGAGCGTGGGTTGTCTGCACATACGGCCGGTGGTGAATCTCAAGCGTCGGGACGGTGTGGAGAAGATGCGCGCTATATCGGAGGAGGTTTCCAGCCTGGTCCTAGAGTTCGGCGGGGCGATGTCGGCAGAGCACGGGGACGGGATAGTGCGTTCGGAGTGGAACGAGAAGATGTTCGGGCCGGAGCTGTACCGTGCGTTTCGGGAGATCAAGTCTACGTTCGACCCTGCGGGGATTATGAATCCGGGCAAGATAGTGGATGCGCCTCGGATGACGAGCAACCTGCGTTACGGAGAGGGTTACCGCACGGCTGCGTTTTCGACGCGTCTGGATTGGTCTGCGGACGGTGGATTTGCCGGCGCGGTGGAGCGGTGCAACGGCGTGGGCGCTTGCCGCAAGGTGAATGCGGGGGCTATGTGCCCGTCCTATATGGCGACGCGTGAGGAGGAGCACTCGACGCGGGGCAGGGCGAACGCGCTGAGCGCGGCTCTTTCCGGCGCTCTGCCCCCGGATCAGCTTGGGTCGGAGCGCATGATGGAGGTTCTGGACCTGTGCCTGGAGTGCAAGTCCTGCAAGTCGGAGTGTCCTTCGAGCGTGGACATGGCCAAGATCAAGTACGAGTTTCTGAATGCGTACTATCGCGGCCGGCGCTTGCCTCTCCGCTCCCGCTTCGTGGCCGGGGTTCACCGGCTGAACGCGGTTGCGAGCCCGTTGTCCGGGCTGATCAACGCTGCGAGCGGGTCATCGGTGGGTCGGCGTCTTGGCGAGTCGTTTTTGGGGATCGACCGGCGGCGGCGCTTTCCGGAGCTGTCGGGCAGTACCTTCGAGTCGCGGTTTCGTTCACGGGCGCCTAACACCACCGGGGCGCGGGGTCGGGTCGTCTTCTTCCACGATACTTTTACGAATTTCAATCACCCCGAGGCGGGGATGGGCGCGACGCGGCTGCTGGAGGCGTTGGGGTACGAGGTGGAGATTGCGCCGCGCAAATGCTGCGGCCGGCCGATGATTTCCAAGGGGATGCTGGACAAAGCTGCCCGCAACGCCCGGCATAACATCGACGTCCTGTATCCGCGAGTACGGGAGGGCGCCCGCGTGGTGGGGCTTGAGGCGAGTTGCCTGTTGACCCTCAGAGATGAGTACCCGGACCTGTTTCCTGACGACGTCAAGGCGCGGGCCGTGGCGGCCGCTTCCGTGCTGATTCAGGAGCTGCTGGTCGAGACCTCGGGGGACGGTGGTCAGCAGATCGAATGGTCTGGCCGCGCTGCGGATGCTGCGGTCCACGTTCATTGCCACGAGAAGGCGTTGTCGGGGCCGGGTGCGGCTGTGAAGGCTCTCAACCTTCCGCCGAACTATTCGGCTCGGCTGATCGACGCGGGTTGCTGCGGGATGGCCGGCTCGTTCGGATTCGAGAAGGAGCATTACGACGTTTCTATGCGAGTCGGTGAGGATCGGTTGTTTCCATTTGTGCGCAATGCAGCGCCGGAGACGGAGATCGTGGTGACCGGGGTGTCCTGCGGGCAGCAGATAGCGGACGGGGCTTCTCGTACTGCCCGCTACCTGCCGGACGTACTTGCAGACGCCTTGGCGTGAGGTCTCGCGTCGGGGCGCGGTCGGCCCCGCTGCACTGTCTTGGCGAGACCTGGCATCCTTTGCGTCAATGATTATCATTAGAGACACAGGTTGATCCTGGGGCCGCGCATTGGCTGCCGGCGCGGTAAACTGCCTGCGTCTATCCATACCGGCACGCCCGTCGAGCTTTCCGCAACCGCTCGCCTGCAATCGGAGAAACCACGCCATGACCACCAGCGCACAGCCCAGCACAAGCGTTGCCGCAGAGGATGCAGAGGACGTAGGCCCTGCGGTCCTTTCCAAGTTCAGCCAACCGGGGCCGTCCATTTGGCTCGCGGGCGACCCGGAGGATCTCAAGGATTGGCTCCCGCTGGGCGCTGCGGGGGTCGTCACCAACACCGTGGTGCTCAACGACATGGTCAAGAAGTATGGGCAGGTCACGGAAGTGGTGCAGCGCTATTTGGACATCACGGATAAGCAGGTGGTGGTGGAGATCGACGGTCATTCGACCGATGAGCTACTGGATACGGGCGAGGTTTTCACCAAAATGTCGGACCAGGTGGTACTGAAGATTCCGTGCACGGTGCATGGGCTGGGGGCTTTTCGGGAGTTGTCAAAGGCCGATGTGGAAACTATGTGCACCACCGTCTTTACGCTGTCCCAGGCGGCTGTGGTAGCGAACGCCGGGGCCACGCACATACTGCCTTTCTGCGAGCCGTACAGGGACGTGGGGGGAGACCCTACGAAGCTCGTGCGGGAGTGCCGGACAATGTTCGAGGAGTGGGCGCAGCGGCCTTACATCACCGCCGCGCTGGTGCGCTCGGTGGACACCGCCTACCGTGCGCTGCGGGACAGGGCGGACGGCATCATCATCTTCTGGCCGATATTCGAGGAGATGATGCAGAACAAGCTGACGGACGAATGGAACCACACGTTCCTGGACAACTGGAACGAGATGTACGACGCGGGTCTCATGGAGGGCGTGCCCGTGGTGAGAGACCACTAGGGAAGTGTGGATGCCGACGGACGGCGGTCGCGGTTCCGGCGAGAGTGATCAAAGCGGACGGAGAGCTACATAGCGCGCGGGGCCCCCCAAGGCTGCCACCGCGGGGGCTGCGAGCACGGGGAAACGATATAGTGCGGGGCGTACCCGACGACGACTCAGGTGCGCCGGGCGGTGTACGTGCCTGGGAAGAGTGCACAATTTGCATCTGGCAGGGGCAAACTGAGTGAGTAAGCGGGGGTAGAGAAACCCCGATGGTTTCAACTGAGAAGGTCAATCGACGTGATGGCTACCGGCAGGCCGTCACGCCGCTTAAGTTGAACCGCGTTGCTCTTGGCGGTCATTTGCCGGGGCGGGGTTCTGCGGTGCAGAAGAGTTTCGCGGACCTCTTTTGCGGCATTGGCGGATTCCACGTAGCCGCGACCAATCTGGGTATGCGCCCTGTCTTTGCCTGCGACATCGACGAAGAGGCCCGGAAGTCTTATCGCGCCAATTTCGGGATCGAGCCGTCCGGCGATATTAGGGCGATTGACGCGGCCAATATCCCGGATCACGATATTCTGCTCGCGGGCTTTCCGTGTCAGCCGTTCTCGATAATTGGGAATATGCAGGCCTTCTCCGATCCACGCGGTACGCTCTGGTTTGAGATAGTGCGGATAATCGAGGGTAAGAGGCCTCGTGGAATCGTGCTTGAGAACGTCAAGCAGCTGACTACTGTCGCCCGCGGCACGGTGATTCGGCAGATCCTGGATGATCTTGCAGGGCTCGGTTATTGTGCTGATTACCGGGTTCTGAACGCTCTCGACTTTGGGCTTCCACAGAAGCGCGAACGGACCATAATAGTTGCGTCTATCGAGAGGTTCGAGAGATTCCCGTGGCCTACTGCACCGCTTCCTCTGAAACCGCTGGAAGAGATCCTGGAATCTGACCCGGCTCCCAAGTATTACGCTTCCGCGCACATCAGGCGCAAGCGGCAGGCCCGGCATCATACGGATATCCGCCCGGCGATATGGCACGAGAACAAGGGGGGGAACATTTCCAGCCACCCCTGGGCGTGTGCTCTCAGGGCGGGAGCTTCCTACAATTATTTGCTTGTTGACGGGGAGCGGCGTTTCACGCCGCGAGAACTGCTTCGCCTGCAAGGCTTTCCGGATGATTTCGGCATCGTATGCAACGATTCCCAGACTCGCAAGCAGACCGGCAACGCGGTGCCTGTTCCGGTGGCGGAGGCTGCGATCAGGGGTGTGGTGGATGTCATACAGGGATCCCCGTCTTATGGGGTCGGCGCTCCGCCGTACAGGGCTATATCTTTTTGGCCAGATCCCTAGCGAAATTATCCGAGAGATAGGTCGCCAAGTCGTCCACCGGCTCGCTATCGGTCGTAGTGACGTCACGGGCGATGATTTTGGGAGCATATTCGCGGACGCTATCGGCGGAACGCACCGGGCCAGTCCGCTCGGCGCGGCAGATGTTGTATTAAATAGCTGCGCCTGGTCTATAAAGACGGTCAAATTTCGCTATCCGTTCGCACAATCGAGCGTACGCTTGATATCTGGCAGGAATTCACCTGACTATTCAGTTGGCATTTCAAATCCACGGTTGGATCCACAGGAAACCGGCAGAGCGGTACTCTCGATTTGGAATGCGCGTGTCGATGAAGCTATGCGAGAGTTTGATGATTTGCGCATTGTCGTGCTTCTGAGGAATATGGGAACCAGAGAATTTGTCATATTTGAAGAAGAAGCGGTCCGATTCAATCCAATGAACTTTACATGGTCAACCAATAAACGAAATAACCTGGAGGGCCGGAACATTTCTGATGGAGTGCATCGATTCACATGGCAGCCGCACGGTAGCCAGTTCACTATTATTCGCGCAGTGCCAAACTCTGCCAGGCAGTTTTCAATTACACAAAATGTGCCGATAGTATCGCCTGACGACGTACTTAAGATAGTTGGTTATCAAGATAACTGGATATCACTGTGAAACACTCCGCGTATACCGCCGACCGCTATCGGCGAAATGACCGAAAAGGATAGTTCCAGAGTCTGGAGCAATCTTGTACGAGCGGTTTTGGCCGCTATACGCCCTGCCCTAGGCGGGGCGTGCGGGAAGGGGTTGGCTGTCATCCATGTTGGTTGACGGCTCTTGCTCGGAGTTGGCCGCAGCCGGCGTTTATGTCTATGCCCTTTTCCATGCGCACGGTGCTGGGCACTCCATAGCCTTGCAGGGCTGATCGGAATGCGGCTGTCCTGCGCGTGCCTGGCCGCCGGTATGGGCCGTGGGCGGTGGGATTGACGGGTATGAGGTTTACGTGGCACAGGATGCCTTTGAGCAATCGTCCGAGCTTGTGGGCCTGCTCTGGCGCGTCGTTCTGCCCATCGAGCAGGACGTACTCGAAGAACACCCGGCGGTTGGTGCGCGCAACGTAGGTTTTGCACGCGTCCAGCAGGGAGGCGATGGGATACCGGCGGTTTACTGGCATGGTCTGCGAGCGGGTCTCGTCGTCAGGGGCGTGGAGGGAGACGGCGAGGTTGACCTGGAAGGGTTCTGCGGCCAACCTGATTATCTGGGGCGGCAGGCCGACCGTGGACACCGTGACGCGCCTCGCCCCGATGCCCGTGCCTTGGGGGTCGTTCAGCCTTCGTATGGCCTCGATGGTGTTGTCGTAGTTGGCGAGCGGCTCGCCCATGCCCATGAACACCACGTTCGAGACGGGCACGGGCCATGGTACTCCGCCGCTCCGGGATGAGATTGCATCTTCGGCTCTAGCGACTCGCACCGCGTGGAGTACCTGGGCGATGATTTCCCCGGCGCTCAGTTGCCGCGAGAAACCCTGCTGGCCGGTGGCGCAGAACGTGCATCCGAGGGCGCATCCTGCTTGGGTGGATATGCACACGGTGCGCCTGGGCCTCCGGTGTCCGTCCCTCTCGTATCGCATCAGTACCGTCTCTATCAACTCTCCGTCGGGCAGTCTGAACAACGCCTTGGTGGTAGAGCCGTCCTTGGAGTCTAGGGACATCACCGTGGTGAGTGGGTCGATGGTGAAGCTCTCGGCCAGCGATGATCTTAGGGAGCGAGCGAGCGTCGTCATCTCGTCGAACGACCGGGCTGCGTCCTTGTACAGTGAGCGCCATAGCTGACGGGATCGAAAGGCGGGCTCGCCCATTCCGGCCACGAGCCGCTCGATCTCATCGTTGGAGAGGTCGAGGATCGACGGCGCGCCGGGCCCGGAAGGGCGGGGGAGCGCGTTGGGTGAGGCTTTCGCGGTCATGGAAGGCGTATGGGTGGCAGGCCGGTACTGACGGCCAAGGTTTGTTCTCAGTCTAGCGCCGGGTCAGAGGGCTATCACGTTTTCATGGGACAACGTTTTGATTCCCTATCAGCCCAAGCTGCTTACGAGGTGAGAAGTTTACAAGCCGGGTAGGAACGTAGGGGCGGGATTTGCGGGGTTGTGGGCGGCGCGGCGCAATGCGGGAGTCGGGATGGAGCGGCGCAGACGTGGTCGCGATCCGGCCGTGTTTGACTTAAACTGCCACCATGGACGATTCACTTTCGTATAGCGGACTTCGCCACAGGGCGCTTTTGCAGCTGCGGGACAACGTGCGCAGCGGTTACGACCCTTACTATCGCCGGGGCTTCTACTACGTGCGCCCGTCGCCGGGCCGTTACACGTGGCAATGGTTTTGGGACTCTTGCTTTCACGCCATAGCGTTGGCCCGGCTCGACGTAGAGATGGCTCAACGGGAGTTGCGGACGCTGCTGCTCACTCAGCGGTCGGATGGCTTCATTGGTCACGTGGTCTACTGGGGTCGTCTGGGTGGGCTGCGCGCATTGGCCTTTGCACAAGGGCCGGTTTCCGAATGGCGCAGGCGGCACACGGGTATGATCCAACCTCCGATGCTTGCGCAGGCTGTGGAGGCGGTGCACAGGGCCTCCAGCGGGGACGGCTTTCTGCGGGAAGCGCTGCCCGCGACCGCGGCCTATTACGACTGGCTTGCGCGGGAGCGGGATGCCTTGGGTGACGGCTTGATTTCGATCATTTCACCGTTCGAGTGCGGGCTGGACAACTCGCCGGCGTTCGATCAAGCTCTTGGGCTGAGGAACCCGTCTCGCAAGGGGGTGCTGTGGGCGCTGAGGCGGCTGGACTGGTTCAACTGCCGCAAGGGTTTCGACTTCCGCCGGCTGGAGGCTGCGGACCGCTTCATGGCTATCGACCCGTTCGTCAACGCTGTGTACGCGGACGGCCTGCACTCGCTGGGCAGGCTATACCGGGAAGCCGGCGAGGTCGACGCGGCGGCCAGGGCCGAGACGCGGGCGGAAGCGGTTCAGAGGGCTCTCGACGTTCACTCGTGGGATGAAGCGTCGGGCTGTTACCGATATTTGCTGGGTCGCGACCGTGCGCCGAGCGGCGCGCTTACCGCGGGCTCACTTTTTCCTATCATCCTTCCGGGAACGCCGCGCGAGCGCGTGGAGCGAGTAATCGGCGAGCATCTCACGAACCCTGGGGAGTTCTGGACGAAGCTGCCGGTTCCGAGCGTGGCCGCTTCCGACCCGGCTTTCGACGCTGAGGGGGAGTCGATGATCTGGAGGGGGCCGGTGTGCATGAACCTGAACTGGTTTCTGGTGCGCGGCCTGAACCGGCGGGGGTATAGCGAGCTTTCGGAAACTTTGGCTGCGCGGTCACTGGAAGCGGTTGATGCGAATGGGTTCAGGGAGTTCTACTCTCCCACCAGCGGCAGGGGTCTGCGTGGAACCGATTTTGGCTGGGCGACTGTGGTGGTGGACTTCATGGGCAGTGAAGATTAGAACTTCGTTAATCTCGCGCGGCTAAAATCGGGCCGCAGGCGGCAACGCGGCATTTCGCCGGTTCGCATAGCCGGAGCAGACCCAGAATGACCCTCACGGATACACGTTCGCTTACCGGAGCGGCGTCAGCCGAGAACATAGTGTCTTTCGACGAGTCGGAAGTGGTTCTGGAGGCTAGGAACCTCAGCGTCAGTTACGGCGGCGCTCCGGCTATAGAGGACATTTCCTTCCAGATCCCCCGTAACAGCGTGGTGGCCATCATCGGCCCGTCCGGATGCGGAAAGAGCACTCTGATCCGCTGTTTCAACCGGATGAACGAGTTGATACCCATTGCCCAAATATCAGGGCAGGTACTCTTCAACTCTCAGCCGATCTATTCGACGGCGCAGGATCCTACCGAGATTCGCTTTCGGATCGGGATGGTGTTCCAGCGGCCGAACCCTTTCCCCAAGAGCATCTATGACAACGTTGCGTTCGGGCCTCGCATCAACTCCCTTGACGTGAACCTTGACGAGGTCGTCGAGCGGTCTCTGCGCCGCGCTGCGCTGTGGGAGGAGGTGAAGGACCGCCTGAAGGATAGCGGGCTGAGCCTTTCGGGCGGTCAGCAGCAGCGGTTGTGCATCGCCCGCGCGCTTGCGGTGGAGCCGGAGGTGGTGCTCATGGATGAGCCGGCTTCCGCTCTGGACCCGATATCGACGCAGCACATCGAGGCTCTCATCCGCGAGTTGTCTTTGCAGGTGAGCATCGTGATCGTGACGCACAACATGCAGCAGGCATCTCGCATATCGGATTATGCGGCGGCGCTCATGGCTGGTGAGGAGCGTGTTGGCAGGCTGATCGAGTACGGGGCCAACGAGCAGATATTCGGCGCGCCCAAGGATCCTCGGACCGAGGCGTACGTTACGGGCAGGATTGGCTGAGGCTTAGCCGCGGATTGCCGCTGATCACAGGAACGAGGCCATGCAGGTACGCGAGAGATTCGACAGGGAGCTTGGACAACTGGAGGCGAACGTGGTGCTGCTCGGCGGTATGGTCGAGGGCTCCATATTTGACTCTCTGTCTGCTCTGAAGAACCGGGATCTGGAACAGTCGCGCTCTGTTATCGACCGGGATGACGACATAGACGAGAAGGAATGGGAGATAGAGAAGGGTTGCATCCGTTTGCTGCGTCGTGAGGCGCCTCTGGCCAGGGATCTGCGCCGCATCATCACCATCATGGAGTTGGCGAACGAGCTGGAACGCATGGGGGATTATGCTGAGGGGATAGCCAAGATCAGCCTGATGATGGGCGACGATCCTCCGCTCAAAGAGTTGATCGATATTCCCCGTATGGGTGAGATAGCGGTGAGTATGGTCAAGCGCAGCCTGGAGTCTTTTTTGGAACGCGACCCGGAGCGCGCGTTTGAGATTGCTCAAAGCCTGTCTCCCGATGACGACCGCGTGGACCGCCTCAATCATAGGGTGCGCTCCGAGCTGTTCGATCTCATGAAAGCCTCTCCGGCGAACGTGGTTCGGGGTACGTACCTGATGTGGGCGGCTCACAATATCGAGCGCATAGCTGACCGGGCGACGAACATTGCGGAGCGAGCGATCTTCCAGGCAACGGGGGAGCAGGTCAACGTGGGCGCGTCGGAGCCGGGAACCGCTGCGGACGAGTCCTGAGCGCGGCGGGTGGATGCGCGGCCTGGCTAGTCGGGCCGGTCGGCGCCCCGGTTGACGCTTCGTTAGAGACGTCCGGTCCTGCCGTGTGAATCGGGGCGGCCTCTTGCCTGACTAGCTGGCGCGTGGGAGGCCTTTCAGTATCGGCGGGAGCGGATCTCTCGCCCGGAACAGGGACCTATGGGCGAGCTCCTGAAGCGTCAGCTGGGGCCCCTCGTCTTCCCGGGCGTACGGTTCCGGCCCTCTCTTCAAGGTGCGGTGTACTGTGCGCGAGCTGACCCCGATGCGCTTGGCGATTTCATGAGCGGGCACTCCATCTGCTCGCAAGCGGCAGATCTTTTCGCTGCGCTCCCGCTTGCTTGCCCTGTTGAGCCATCCTGGGTCGTCGTACTTGCACATCGGCAGGGGGCATGAGAGGCACGAGGTGGATAGCTCGCACCCATCGTCGCTATAGTTGGTGTTCTCGGGCAGTGTGTCTGACCGGACGGGGATTGTAGAGATGGCTGTTGTCATGATGCTCTCCTCGTCAATACCTGCTGGGAAGTTGTTTGCATCCGTGTGCGAGCCTGTGTTTCACGCCGCTTTTTCTATGAGGGCGGATGCGGTCAGATCGAAGTGGCGGGGCTCGTTTCGGGCCGCGCCTGCGAGATTTGCCGCCCGGACCTCGTCGTATATCGAGCCGGTGACGCCGGGCAGTCCGTAGAAGACTCGAACGAGGCCGGGCCGCTTGCAGCGCGGCGCGACTCGCTCGTAGAACCACTGCCGGTCGATGCGGTGCGCGTCCACGATTTCGATGACGCCGTTTGGGTTTGGCGACTTCTCTGCGACTGCACGGTCTCGGCTCACAAAGACGTGGCTCGCGTTGCCAATCCGTATGGTCCTTGCTCCGCTTGGCTTCCAGGCGGCGCCGTTTTCCTCCATCTTCCGGACGAGGGCCAGCATTGCGGGATAGGTCTCTCCAAGGAAGGTCGGGGACACGGTTGCCGATGCTGCGGGGGTTCCCGCGCCCAGCACGAGCAGCCATGCGCGCAAGTTAGTCGCGAGCTCGGTCGCTGCGCTCGCGGTTGGGGCGTCTACGGTGAAGACGCTTCCATCGCGGTCGATTACCGATCTGATGAGCGCCCTCCCGAACGCTTCACTCTTCCCTTTGCAGGAAGGTTGCTGGAACGATTCGTGTTCCGACTTCACCGGCATTTCGTGCCTCTCTATCGCTTTGCGGCCAGTTAGTGGTTCATGCAAGCCTTAGAACTTGCGTTCGATTGTAGAACCTTCGTTCTATAAAATGCAAGAGGCGTGTCACCCGGTTTCCGGAGGCAGACCTTTGGACAACCTCGGCCGCTGAATCCACCTCCCTTCACCGGGACGGTGGATGTTTGCGTTCTGCTTGCCGTCTCAGGCCCTTTGGCATCGGCCCGCAGGGTCGGTCAGGAGGAACCGGTCCTTGTTCTGTGGGGCCCTTCGCTGTTGACCGGGGGGCTGGGCCCCGCATAGCCTTCACACTCGGCAGCGCGGCGATGCAAGGCGCGCTCGTCTTCCGACAACCCCAAGCCCGCAGCGGGCGGCGCTTTGCTCGCCCCTGTGGATGGTGCAAAGAACAAGTAGATGAATGCAGAGATCGTGGCAGTGGGTTCTGAGCTTCTGCTCGGCCAGATCGTGGATACCAACTCCGCCTGGATTGCGCAGCGTCTGGCGGAAAATGGCGTCAACCTCTTCTACAAGCACACCGTCGGGGACAATTTCGACCGCATGGTCTCCATTCTCGGCGGTGCGCTGGAGCGGGCTGACGCGGTGATCACCACCGGCGGCATAGGGCCGACTCAGGATGACCTTACGCGCGAGGCCGTGGCGAAAGTGACGGGCCGGAAGATAGTCACGGATCCGCATTCTCTGCGAGAACTCGAGGAGCGTTTTCGCAGGCGCGGATTCATCCTTACGCGTAATAACGAGAAGCAGGCCACGGTGCCTGAGGGGGCCTTGATTATCCGCAACCCGAACGGCACGGCTCCGGCGTTCCTGGTGGAGGACCCGCGCGGGGTGATAATCAGCGTGCCCGGGGTGCCGTTCGAGATGAAGTGGCTTATCGAGAACGAGGTTATGCCGTACCTGCGCGGCAAGTTTGGGCTGAAGCAGGTGATCCACTACAAGTTGCTGAAGGTTGCGGACCTTGGGGAGAGCAACGTAGACCACCTCATCGGTCATTTGATAGCGGAGTCGTCGAATCCAACCGTCGGGGTTCTTGCGCATCCGGGTCAGGTGGACGTGCGCATCGCTGCGATGGCGGAAGATCGGGCGGAGGCGGAGCGTCTGATCGAGCCGGTGGCAGGTGAGGCCCGTCAGTTGTTGGGCGACCACGTTTTTGCGGAGGATGGGGAGACTATGGAGGGCCTCGTTGGTGGATTGTTGGAGTCCTCGGGTGAGACGGTCGCTTGCTATGAGGATCTCAGCGGCGGTTCGGTTGCAATGGCGTTGGAGGAGGCTGCCGGGCCTCGCTTCGTTCAGGGCGTGACGGTCAATAGCAACGAGGCGCTCGAAAAGTTTGCGGCCGCGGGGGGTGAGCATCCTCCGTTTGGCGGGGGCGCGGAGCGGGCCTCTGCATTGGCCCGGGCGGTTAGGAGCTTTTCCGGCGCCGGGCTGGGCGTGGCGGTGCACGGAACGGCCGAGGGTGACCAGCGGACGCAGAACCTTGGCCGGGGGGATACGTTCATGGCTATTGCGGGGGCGGCAAAAGTACGATTGCGGCACGTGCGTTCCGCGGGCAGAGGAGGGCCGGACCGACGGCGGGCGGCGTTGAACGTGCTCAGCCTTTTACGTCGAGAACTGCTTGGTTTACCTGATGCTTAAGGGGTCGCTGTTTGATAGCTTTGAACTATTGATACGCGGGAACGCTTTACGTTCAGCCTGATTGACCCGTCAGACGCCTGCAGGCGGGGGCCTGCCTTCTTCTGGGGGATGCGAGTGGAATCGAACTGAGTTTCTGTGCCGTCCAGGTTGTGGCTGGACAAGTGGAAAGCGTGTAGGAGTTGAGAGGCGGGTTGTCATGATCGGTACACTTCGAATATCCAGGCGGACGGGTTTTCTGCTTCTGCTTACGCTTCTCGCCGTGGCCGCCCTGGCGGCGTGTGGTAGAGACGACTCGTCGGGATCGGCGTCACAGCCGACGGTCAGGACTGCGTCTACGTCTACGCCCGTGCCCACGGCTGCGCCTGCGCCCACGGCGACGCCTATGCCCACGGCGACGCCTGTGCCGACGGCAACGCCTGCTCCGACGGCGACGCCTGCTCCGACGGCGACGGCGGTAACTGCCGCGGGGCCGTCGACAGGGGCTTTCACCCCCATCACGCGTCCGGAGGACGGCGACCCCCAGGCGTTCCTGGCTCAGTTGCCGGCTGATGAGGCGGATTGCCTGTCGAGTCAACTTGACGATGATGCTATTCGAGAGGTTCTGGTGGATCTGCCGTGGCCGCCGCTTGTGGAATATGGGAGCGTATTTGCGGATTGCCTTGGCGACATGTCCCTTGTGGCGATGTACATAGGTCCACTTGGTTCCGGGGTGGGTTCGGTGAGCGCTGAGACGGCGTCCTGCATTTCCGAGCGCACGTCCAATCCGGACGTGGTGGCGCAGATCGTCAGTGACGCGAAGGCGATTCTTGCGGGCGATTCGTCCACGACTCCGTTGACCCCGGAGCAATCGCAATCCGCCTTTACCGAATCGGCCCTGGCCTCATTGCCCTTGCTGTTCTGCCTGAACGATGAGGAGCGGGCGAGTGCGGGGCTGGAAGATATCGCGGTGATGGAATGTATCTATGACTTCCTGGGCGAGGAAGACTTTCAGATGCTCGCGAGGCTCACTGAATCTCAAACCGGTGACGAACCGCCGTCGCCTGAGGTAATGGAGGCCCTAGTGAGTTGCAGCCCTGAGCAATAGCCTTGGGTGAGCGGCTCTGCGCCGCCCGGATCGCGTGGCAATTTCTTGCAAGGCCAGGCGGGTTTCGGGCGGCGTTTGCTCTTGGCAGATGCTGCGGCCAAGAGCCTGCCGGGGTGGCCGCGCTCTCCCCCGGGGCCGAGCCGGGCTTTTGAAAGCGTCGATTCCTGCGGGGAGTCGGCTCTCATGACTCGGTGAACGGTCGGCTCACCGGGCGTTGTTTAACTGCTAGACTTTCTGCACCTTACGAATTTGGATCCCCACGCGCCTGCATCCGGCGGTCGGGGAGATCGGGAGGAACCGATGAAGAGCAGGGCAGCCATCCATCTGGAACACGGACAGCCGCTGGTTGTAGACGAGGTTGAGGTGCCTGATCCGGCGCCGGATCAGACACTGGTGAAGCTGTACTCGAGCGGCATATGCCATTCGCAGTTGCACCAGATGCACAATCTCGAGCTTGACCGCCCCATGCTGCTGGGGCATGAGGGCACGGGGGTCGTCGTGAAGGCCGGCAGGGACGTCGAGCACGTCAAGGAGGGCGACCTGGCCATCGTGACGTGGGTTCCGCGCACGCCGATACGCGGCCGGTGGACGCCTCCGCCGTCCGGCGTCACTTACCGTGAGGAGTCGCTCAACGGGGCGACGTACACCTGGGGCGAGGACTCGCTGGTGTGGGGCGGCTACGTGGTGAAGATACCTGAGGACTCTCCAAAGGACGTTAGCAGCATAGTGGGTTGCGCGGTGCTGACCGGAGCGGGGGCTGTTCTTCACACGGCCAAGGTACGGCCGGAGGATTCGGTGGCGATCTATGGCGTCGGGGGGGTCGGAATGTCGGCGTTGGCTATGGCCTCGATTCTGGAGGCGTACCCGATCATTGCCGTGGACGTCAGCGACGAGAAGCTGGAATTTGCGAGGGAGTTCGGGGCGACTCACACCGTGAACGCGACGGAGACCGACCCGGTTGAGGCGATCATAGAGATCACGGACGGGGGGGTGGATTATGCCTTCGACGCGATCGGCCTTCGCATAACTAACGAGCAGATACTGCCCTCGACGCGCTGCGGCGGTCCTGGTGCGGACAACCACGGCGGCATGGCGGTGATGATAGGGATGCCGGGGCCTGAGATGCGGTTGAAGCCTGGGGATTTCTTCTACTATCAGCGTACGTACCGCTCCAGTCTGGGCGCGACCTATCCGGAAAGGGATTTCAGCATGTATCTGCGCTGGCACGCCGAGGGCAAGTTCCCGCTGGACAAGCTGGTTACTCGGCGCTACTCGCTGGACGACATCAACGAGGCCTGCAATTCACTGGAAGCCGGCGAGATCAATGGCCGCGCGATCATCGAGTACGCGTAGCCGGCGCGGATGGGCTGCCGCCTCGACGGCGGTCTCGGCCTGCCGGCGGGCGGGGGCGTCAGGCCGGGCGGGATCTATGCGGGGCCGCGGGAAAGTGGGCGGGCATAGTTGAGTTTGCTGGCCGCGTAGGGCTACAGCATGTCCACGAGCGGCTGCAGGTTTTCAATCCGAGGCTTGAAGCCGACCCCCAGTTGGTGCACGAGTTCCACGATGCGGTCGTTGAACGGCGTGGGGACTCCGGCCTCGCGGCCCTTTCTGGAGACGTAGCCGTTGAGGTCGTCGATCTCGGTGCTGCGCCCCTTTAGCACGTCCTGACCGAATGACGGCCGTCCGCCTGCCACCTTGCTGGCCGATTCGATGATGGCGGCCTCGGTGTCTTCCACGTTGCGCCCGTTGACCGCTTCTATGAGGCTGTCTGCGGCCACGCCCATGACGGGTTGCAGTCTGTAACCGAGCGCCTGGGCCACGGCGGCCGTCTCGGCGCCCAGGCGAATGCTGACCCGCCTGGGCTCCGACATGGTGCGCACCTCAGCCGCGCCGAGGCCGGTAAGACCGGCGATGGCGTTGTTCATGTTGTTGATGATCAGCTTGGACCAACGCTCGCCCATCAGGTCGGTGGTCACTTCGGTAGCCTCTACGCGGTTCATGATCGACGCCAGTTCGCGCGCCCGCTCGGAATCTCTCCCGTCCAGCTCTCCGACCTTGAACCCGAGTGTGTTGGAGTCGGTGCGTAGTACGACTCCCGGCTCGTAGCAGCCTGCGCCGATTGTGATGACCGCGCCCATGGTCCGCTCTGCGCCTGCAATTGCGGCCACGCGCTGGTCGTTGATGCCGTTCTGGAAGTCCACCACGGTTCCGTGCTCGTGGAGGAATGGCATCATGAGCATCGTGGACCATTCTGTGTCACGAGCCTTGACCGCGACGAATACCCAGTCGAACGGCTCGGTAACGAACTGCAACTCGTGAATGTGCAGGGCCTTGGGGCGGGTCACCAAAGCCTCGCCGTTTCGGTCTACGATGAGGCCCTTCTCCTTGATGGCGTCCACGTGCTGCGGCCACATGTCCACGAGGGTTACGTCGTATCCCGCGTGAGCCAGCATTCCGCCCACGTTTCCGCCGATAGCGCCGGCGCCCACTATTCCTATTCTCACGTCACGCTTACCTTTGTCGTCGTTCATGGGGCACGTCCACGTTGGTCATGGCCTGGGCAGCATCGCCCCTGCCGAGCCGGCGAATCTTGCGGGGGAGAGGGCGGATAGATCATACTCGCTTTCGCCGTCTGCGATCATATCGGCCAACCACTTGCCCGTTACCGGAGCAAAATGGATACCTTTCGACCAGTGGCCGGTCGCCAGGTACACGCCTTCCCAGCCCGTTACGGCTCCCACTATCGGCTTGCCGTCTGGGGTCATTGGCCGCAGGCACGCGGTGTGAGTTATGACGTTTGAAGCGCTTAAGCGGTCGGACAGGCCGGCCATGGCGGCCACCATCTCGTTCCGCGCCTTTTCAGTGGGGGTTATGTCGAACCCGGCATTTTCTGTGGTGGACCCGAAGAATGTTCCACCCAGTCGTTTGGGTTTTATCGAGTATTTGCCTTCTATGTCTATTATGCCCACCGGGGATTTGCCGGTTGCCTCGTCCGATAAGATCAGCAGTTGCCCCTTCTGTGGCCGCACCGGCACGTCTACGCCGAGCCACTCGCCGGCCCCGCCCGACCATGCCCCGTTAGCTACTACTACCGTCTCTGCGGGTATGGTGGAGCCGTCGCTAATCCTTACGCCGCGGGCTCGTCGGCTGCGTCCGTCCGTCTTCAGGCCGGTGGCCTGCGCGGTTACCAGCCGTGCGCCGTTCATCTTTGCGACGGCCCATGCCGAGGTGGTGAAGAGGAATGAGTCGAGGGTCGGCTCGAAATTGCACTCCAGGGCTGCTACGAAATCCTCTGTGAGCCAAGGTGAAAGGGACCTCGCCTCTGCGGGCTCTATCCACCTCGCCTCTACGCCCTCTGACCGACGGTCCGACTGCCACACCCTGAGCGTCTCAGCGCCCTGTTCATCACGTGCTATGCGTAGGTATGGACGTTCATCATAGCCGTAGTCCACGCCGGTGGCTTCAGGAAGATCGTGTTTCAGTTGGGCGTGGAGGGCCAGAGTTGCGGGAGACAGCGCCAGCAGGTCCGGTTCGCACCCGAGGAAGTAGGGCGTTAGCCTTCCCGTTGCCTTGCCGCTGGCGCGCGCGGCCACGCCTGTCATCTCGACCACTGTCACGCGGGCCCCGCGCAGGGTCAGGTAGTACGCAGTGAGGCAACCGATCACTCCGCCGCCTATGATCACTACGTCCGGTGAACCGCTCATCTTGGTATCACATTGTAACAAGGCGGCATCGCGGTGTTCCCTATGGTTGAACCTTTTTGCGTCTTTGCCGAGTTCAAGGCAGGCCCGGAAGCCGGGGATGGGGCGAATCGGTTATGCGGCACGCGTCCCGTCATTTTGGCGAAGCCGGGATCCAGCGGGAAGGCGCTCGGCAGGCAAGGGTTTCTGACGGGACGAAGTGTTTTTTAGATGCTCTCCTGGGCCTTCGGATTGGCCCGTGCAAGCATGGCGGTCTCGTAGACCGCAAATCTGGTGGCCATCCTGCGTGTCGTGAACAGCATCAGGTCCTTTAGTGCGAAGGCCGAAACGCCCAGCGCGCCGGCTCGATGCCTGTGAACGGCGAGCGAAGGGTTGACCGTGATCTGCTTCAGGGCCTCCAGCCCGCAGGATTGGACGAGATGCCGAAATGACCGGGGCGAGTAGAAGTTGACGTGCCCGCCCGGGCTGCGCTTGAAGTCCCAGCCGAGCCAGAAGGTGTCCTCCAGAGGCACCTGCAGGACAACGTGCCGTGCCACGCGCGCGGCCTCGTGGATCAGGCGCCGCGGGTTGTCGAGGTGTTCGACCACGTGGTTCAGCATGGCGAGATCGAACTGTCGGTCGTCGAACGGCACGTTATCGCCGTCGAACGCCGCGGCCTCGGCGAGGCCGGGAATATCCCGCTTGGCCAACATGTTTACGGCTTCCTGGGACACGTCTATGGCGTGGTAGGAGTCTCCGAAGCCGCGGGAGGCGAGTTCGACCAGCATTGCGCCGTCTCCGGCGCCTATTTCGACGATAGAGGAGTGGGGGACGTCCGAGGCCATGCGTTCCACGCTGTCGGCCTTCCCACGGGCGGCGAGCCGTCGGCGCAAGGGAATATCGGGATCCTGATAAACGTTGTCGTAGAAGGATCTGGCGTCAAGCAACGTCTCTATCCGTTGTGTGAATACCTGTGGCTTCCCGCGCGACGAGGCCGGCCCGGGTACCCCTCCGGCGGGGCGGAAAGGAGTAAACACCCCTCCGGGCTCCCCGGGCCCGCCGCCCATACCGTAGCAGAGGTGGACGACAGGGTGAAGCGGTTCGGCAGGCGCATGGGAACGTTCCTGCGAATCACTTGTTTGAAACGGCCATTGGTTGGAACGTCATAAGGGCGACGAGGCGCGCTTGCTTCTTACGTCCTGGCCAGGTGCCCGCCGTCTACGGTCAGTGTGGCCCCGGTGATCCACTCCGCATCGTCCGAGGCCAGAAACACGGCGGCGCGCGCCACGTCGCGGGGCTTGCCCAGCCGGGAAAGGGGAATCGACTCGCGGTATGCCTCGATCTCATCGGGCGTGAGGTAGTCCTGTATGGCGGTCTCGATATAGCCCGGCCAGATTGTGTTGGCGGTCACGCCGTGTTGGCCAAGCTCCAGGGCGGCGTCTCGCATCATGTTGGTGACGCCGGCCTTGGCGGCAGGGTATGCGGGGCCGAGGCCGCCGCCGTACCCGTGGATGGATCCGATCTGGATTATCCGGCCTCGTCCCGACCGCTTGAGGTGCGGCGCGGCAGCCTTCATGGCTACGTAGGCGGCCCGCAGGTTCACCGCTATGACGCGGTCCCAGGATTCGATGGGCAGATCCTCTATTCCGCCCGGTACGTGGATGCCGGCGTTGTTGACGAGAATGTCCAGCGAGCCGAATCGCTCTACTGCGGCGTCTATCGCGCGTGCCAATTCATCGGAGTTTGCCACGTCCGCCTGGTGGAACAGGGCCTGTGCTCCGAGCTGCCTTGCTTCGTGCGCCGTGGCGGTCCTGGTTTCCTGCTCGTGATACTTTCCGCGCTTGGGTTCCTCGTGGAGGTCCACGATGGCAACGTTTGCGCCCTCGCGCCCGAATTCGATGGCTATGGCTCGCCCTATTCCCGAACTGGCGCCGGTTACAAGTGCGGTTCTTCCTTCAAGCAGCATCCTGTTCTCCAATCCTGCGCGGGCGCGCCGGATCCTGGTCGGCGCACCGCCCAAGGTATTTCAACCTGGGTGGACAGGATAGACGCGATGTGCTGGGCGCGCTCGGCGAGGTCGGCGCCCTGTCATTGGGGTGCGACTGAGCTGGGAGGTGGGGGTGTACGGTATGGTGGCGTCCAGTCTCTCCACTCAGGGCGAGGTGTCTTGCCTGAGGGGCGGGGATATGCTTCGTTGGGCGTGTGTCAGAACTTGGCGGCTATCGTCGCCCAGCTGATGGGTGTTGCAGCCATCATTGAGGAAGAGGAGGAGATGAGGTGACCAAGCAGAGTTGGTGCCAAGTCGTAGGCGCGGTTGTAGGCGGTGGTATCCTGCTGTTAGCCCTCTTAATTGGGCTGGGCATCTGGGTCGGGGAGAGTGGTGAATCGCGAATTGCCACTCCGACTCAAGCACTGGCGGCATCTCCCACTCCGACCGACGTGGGCGTCACAGCGGCAAACCCAAAACACCCACCCGAACCACACGAACCAGGTCGGCCCAAGGGTCTTGGAGTTACACGTAGTTCTATCCAATCCGCATTCGAAGCCATCGGCTTTGTTTTCGAGCCCAACCCGGTCGATGGTCGTCCGGGCCTCCGGGGTGATGCTACCCTCGGAGAACACGCCTTCCTTTTTATAATAGGGACCGAGGACGCTGTGACGTGGGTCGCCCTAGGAGGGCGAAAGGAAAGTGTGCTTGACTATATACTTATGCTTACAAGACTCACGACTCATAAGTGGGATGGCGCTGAAGAGTGGGCGCGTGAGAATGTCATGGCATTGCAGAAAAAGGAGGGTGATTCAGGCAAGGCCTATGGCAACTATCAGATAACCCTCGCCACGGGAACTTCTTGGATTCAGGTTGACGTGCGTGCGCTTTATGCGTCATGCGCGGATGCGTTCGCAGCCCATGAGTGGACCGTTCAGGGGTCAATAGGATCGGCCCGAGGATATCCCAAGTGGAAGGTCCCAACAGAGCCTGACGAGGATGGCGACAAGGTTGTGTGCGAAAGTGGCTTGCAGCTTAGGACATCTTCCAGTGAGTCTTAACCGAGGGCGTTACCCATTGGATGGTGCCATCCACGTATCGTTCGGTTACGGTGAAGACCCCCCACAAGTGTTTAGCAACCAGCTTTGTAGATTCTAGGTTGAGAGCTTCCTTTGGGTACTCTCTACGTCTGCCACACAATCCACAGCGGACGTGTATCTTGTCGCCTCGTTCTTCGGATTGCGCTTCTACGCCTGGCTCGTTGAGACATTCGGAAGACATGCATATATGTATCAGATCGAAATGGTTCATTTGTGAACCTCCTTATCATTCATTTCGCGGGCGGAAACGGTCTTCCCCGTATTTGGAGAGGTAGTACAAGACTGAACGCGTTGCGATGTCTTTCATGATAGCCGTCATCTCGTTAACTGACCATCGTTTTTCCCGGAAGTAGAAGCTTCCTCTATTAAACCTGCCGCCCTCCTCATTGTGGAGATAAGTGGTGTTTAACTTGCCAAACATGGCCATGGTCGTTACTCTGTCCAGAATCGACGAGCCGGGTTCGAAGTCACAGCCGTACCCAAAGCACACAAAAGGAAAGATACTTTCGCGCATGAGCGCGGCACGGAGGCCAATCAGATTTTTGCCAAGCCGCTCAATTGCATTCCCTCTCGCCTGCCTTGGAAGGCCTTCCCTAGCCCGCAGGTCATTCGTTCCCTGATTTTTAACCTCGGCGATGAGGATAGGATATGTCAAGGTGTCGTCAGATCTTCCTTCAATGTATAGGATCCCCCCGTCGGGGCTAATGTAACTTCTATCGAAATGGTGATGGAATTCTGTGTCAGGATAATTGTTTCTGAGTTCAGCCACGATGTCTTTTAGGTACCATTGCTTCTCATGACTGACGGTCATTTTTCCGGTGAACTTCCTATCGAGATGATTTTCAACCCGGAACAGTGCCTTGATGATGTCTGACTCCTGTTTCCTGGACGTGACGTTTATCACCGTTCCGGAGCGCTGTTTTCGTAACTGGTCTTTTCGCGCCATTGGGTCTTTACCTCCGCTCTACCAGAAAGAGATACTCCGTTACGTGGATCGGGCGGTTGTTGAAGTTCCTGCTACCGCGGAACGCGTTGTAGGGTGTTTTCACAACTTCGACGGAGCCCAGTTTGTTCAACATAGCGTGCATGCTGTCCGTTGAGATGAAGCCCTCGTTGTTGAATGAAATGAGTAGAAAAGGCGCGTCAACCGTTTCCAGTAATTGTTTCAATAGCGGCAAGGACCTGGTGCGCACGTTGTACCCGGATCTTTGCCAGTCGGTCGGTATGCCGGAAACCCGGCTGATGCGAGTGGGGCGCTCGTACCGCACCAGTAGGTTGAGCATGAAGTAGTTGGAACCGTAGGGATGTTGATTGTAGGGCGGGTCGATATACACGAGGTCGAGGCCTTTCAGCCTGCGCGCGGCCTCGTTGGCGTCTTCCTGAAGCGCTTCGTAGTTACATTCGAAGTCGCTCAGTACGGGCGCCTCAAGCCTGATTTCGCCCATGATGCGAACCAGCGCGTCGGATCCGCTGCCGCCGAACTGGCCGACCTGCGTGACTCGGTTCTTGTAGAAGCCCTTGAACATCCCTGCAGTGTTGGCGTGAATGGACGCCTGGCTGAGCAGGGGGGCCAGGAGCATGTCCTTCACGTTGGTGGGCAGGGTTTCGATGAGGCGGCGATAGTTATCCAAGCGTTGGGCGTTGCTCTTCGTATAGAAGACGCGGTCTTCCCTGGTGATGTGTGTCTCGTCTCGGGGAGAGTACAGCTCTTCGATGAAGCCGGGTGGAAGGGCTTCTGTGGTGACTCTGTGGTTCAGGTCGTGTGCTGCATCTGAAATGGCCTTGAGGTCTGTGTCGCTCTTGTTTCGCAGGTAGCAGCGCGCGGTCACGGCGGCATAGGATTCTAGGTCATTGCTGATGAGCAGCGAGGCGTGGGCCTTGAAGAATCGAGAGACGACGCCCGATCCACTGAAGGCGTCGAATATCCTGAGTCGGGGCCTGCGAAGCCGCTGCTTGACGCGGTCGACCGCACCGCCGATCTGTCCTAGGAGGGCGCGTTTGTTCCCGATGTAGGTGATGAGTTGGCGGGACAGATACTCCGGGTTCTCGGCAATGGGGTCGTCTGCCCACAGGGCGATCTGGCGGCCTCTTGCAGCAACGGCCGGCGTCGCGTGGGAATGACCCCATGCCGGACGATTGCCGGGTGTATCGAGTACAGCCTGTTCGGGTGACCTATCTTCCATGGGGGGCTTCACGCGGCGTACACTATACATGACATGCATCCGCGGGGAGTATGTCGAACCCGTTTACGTATCAGTTGCGTATGTGCCGCGCTTGGGTTTCTTGCGAAGGTCCACTTGGGTGGACAGGATAGACGCGATGCCCTGGGCACGCGCGGCGAGGTCGTTGACCTGGCATTTGGTTGCAACTAAGCTGAGAGGTGGAGGCCGTGCAGGGCCGCGTGGTCGGCTTCCGGGGGGTGTACAGTATAGTGACGCGGTGGTAGCTCAGCTGGCAGAGCGCCTGCCTTCCAAGCAGGGGGTCACGGGTTCGAATCCCGTCCGCCGCTCCAACGCTCACCCGGTCGGGTGTTGCAACTTGGCGCAGTGCTTGGCCTGTCCCACTATGTCCACGCCCACCATTTCACCCCATGCAGCCAGGAGTTGCTTGGCAACCGGGCCGGGCCGGCCATCGCCTATCTGCCTGTGGTCGGCTCTGGTGACCGGCAGCACGCACGGAGAGGTACCGGTAAAGAAGGCCTCGTCCGCGGAGTAGAGGTCGTAGGGCTGTAGGTCTTCCTCGACGGCTTCGATGCCGAGTTGGTTTGCCAGGTCGAGTACTGCGCCGCGGGATATTCCCTGGAGTATGGCCCTATCCGTCGGGGTTTTGATCACTCCGTTGGAGACGAGAAAGACGTTGTACCCGGTGCCCTCGGTGAGGTAGCCGTCCATGTCCATCAGAATCGCCCATCCTTCGGGGTCCACGTCTGCGGCCTCGATATCGGCGAGGTTGAAGTTGAGCCTGCTGTAGTGCTTGAGCTTGGGGTCGATGGTCTGCGCCGGGTGGCTCCTGGTACGTGTTATCACTCCGTGCGCTCCGGTTTCGTAGAGATGTGCGAACCCGCCGAACTGCACGTGCTGTACGATTACGCCGATGGTTGGCGGCCCCGCTGCGCTGCGCGGCCGACCGCCCACGCCGCGGGTGACGAACTGCCTGACGGTGAGGTCTTGGGCTTCTCCCCGGAGATGTTCGTTGCGCCTGAGGGCCTCTTCGCTCAGATCGATCATGTCATCCGCTGACATGCCTGGGTCTATGCGCACGAACTTGAGCGAGCGCCATAGTCTGTCCACGTGTTCCTTCAGACGGAAGCTCACGCCGTTGAAGGTTCTGCCCAAGTCGAACACCACGTCGCCAACCGTGAATCCGGAGTCCAGCGGATCGATTCTGACCTCTCCCAGCGGCATCCACTCGCCGTTGAAGTATGCTGCGTAGTCACCGTTCGCTCGGCTCACTTTCTACCTCCTGGCCCGCTTGTCAGACTCCCTGCCGACCTGACGGGCCCCCGTCGCCTTGCTGTCTGTTCCGTGCGTCGTCTCTTTCTCTGTCCGGCTCACGTTCAAAGTTCGCCATTCGACCTCATCGTGCAGCCCGCCCCGCCTCAGTGCGCCAGCCATCGGGCCGGATTGGCCACGCGCATGGCGTGGATGTAATCATCGGTCACGCCTGCTTCCCGCAAGCGAGGCTCGACGTGTCTGGACAGGTGAGCATAGCCCCAACCGCCGTACTCCGTCATGAGCATCTTCCAACATATGTCGTGCGAGAGGAGTATGTGTTCGGCGTACCCCCGCGCTATGATTTCCTCCACGAGCGCGACCCGTTCTGTGTCGCGCGGGAACTGGGTAAGGTCTAGGTCGTTGTACTGCTCCATGCCAAAGGTATCGAACTCGACGAACGCGCCCCGATCTGCAATCGAGGCTACGTAGTCGGGGTCGGGTCTTGTGTCTAGGTGGCAAATAGCTACTCGTTGCAGGTCGGCGCCCTCCGACGCCAGTACGTCGAGGGCGTGATGCGCCAGCCGGTTGGGTCTGTAGTTGTAGATGTGTACGGATACCGGCGCGCCGGTATCGACGTGGGCGCGTCCTGCGGCTCGCAGGACTTTCTCCTCATTGGGAACCATGTCAACGTGGCCGGTGAGGTCCCAGACGTTTCGCGGCACGGTGTATAGCGGGGCGCCGGTGGCGATCTCGCCGATGACCCCTGCTCGAACGCCGGTTTCGTCGATGCCCTCTTCCAGTTCGCGCACGAGCTCGGCCTTCACGTCCTCGACGCTTCGTTCCGACATGTCCGGCGGGTGCCCGGCCGGCTTGTAGTATCCACAGCCTGCGATGACGTTGAGGCCGGTGGACTCGGCTATCCGCTTCAGTCCCGCAGCGTTTCTGGCGAGGCCCCTGCTGGAGACCTCGACGACCGTCCCCCCGCCGGCTTCTCTGAACAGTTTCAGTTCTCGCGCCGCCAGTTCGGGGTCGTTGCAGCGGCCGTTGTCGGGGATCAGCGCTGATCTGCGCCGCAGCGCCCCCAGATGGCGCATTTCCACCTGTGTGTTGGCGTACCGTGCGGCCTCGGCGTCAACTGGCCCGCGTACGTAGGCAACCTGATCGAACAGCAGGTGCTCGTGGGTGAGGGTCACGCCCAACGCATCCGCGTCCACCGGCCCTAGTACCGTCATCGCCCGTTTCTCGCTCAATGGACCTGCCTCGCGCTGATAACTGCCTCAGCTGCTGAAACACCGCAGCCAAATACTTGCACAACCATACCCTCTTGCGGCGGTCATCGTCCTTTCGGCAAGTCTCGTCCAGCGGAGTGACGGTCGGGCGGCTATCCACTTCCCGGTTTGGGATCTTCCACCTCTCCAGGATACCGCCACATTTTTTTGGAGAAGGCGGAAGACCATGTAGGAACTTGGGTGTTGCCGTTCTGGGATTGCATGATCAGAGGATCTGGACTGTGCGATAACAGAATTGAGGAACAAGGGACTCTGATCTGTTGAGCTGGCCGACCTTTTCGATCATGAGAGTCAAAAGTTCAATCAGTTAAGGGAAAGTCGAAGATCCAGACGGCGTCTAGGCGCTTAGTTGGAAAAGGCAAACGACTTTTCGACTTTTCGATCATGAAAGTCAAAAAGTTAGGCCAGTTAAGGGAAAGTCGAAGATCCAGACGGCGTCTAGGCGCCTAGTTGGAAAGGGCAAACGAACTCTTAGACTTTTCGATCATGAAAGTCAAAAGTTCAATCAGTTAAAGGGAAGTCGAAGATCCAGACGGCGTCTAGGCGCCTAGTTGGAAAGGGCAAACGACTTTTCGACTTTTCGATCATGAAAGTCAAAAAGTTAGGCCAGTTAAGGGAAAGTCGAAGACCCAGATGGCGTCTAAGCGCTTAGTTGGAAAGGGCAAACGACTTTTCGACTTTTCGATCATGAAAGTCAAAAAGTTAGGCCAGTTAAGGGAAAGTCGAAGACCCAGATGGCGTCTATGGCCCTAGTTGGAAAAGGCAAATGAGTTTTCGACTTTTTGATTATCATTAGAAAGGTTAAACACATAAGAGGACAAACTTAACTTTGGGAAATTTGAAAATATAAAGACTAACGTTCAAGAAATAATCGACTTAGATTTTCTGAAAGTTAGTTTGTGTCATTTATACTATCGCTTGACACTTGTCCACGCGCCCTTTTCCGCGCACCATACGCGCGCTATATTGGTTTCCGCGGCTGTTGACTTGGTGGCGGGCAGGGTATATTTTAGGGTGAATTGTAGGCACGACCACAGGAGGTTTTAAGGTGTGGCACGTAATCACCGAAGAGGAACTGAATTGCACCGAGTGTTCTCACTCAATACCGACCGGATCTCAGTGTCTGTCGCAGATGCCTGTCGATATGCCGGCCGGATTCTATCGTCGCAAATACGAGAATTTCTGCATCGATTGCGCTCAATGCAATCGGAAAGAGACCAAAGCAGGCCTGCACCCCAGCCCCTGTTTCGCACGGAGTCTCAATCACTGGTACACCTCTGAAGAGGAAGCCAAAGATCCTGTCCCTTGCGGCTGTTGCGGTGCGACGATACCCAAGGGTACCTGGACAACCGTGCAGAAAATCTATGACTGGCCTGGAGGAGGTACCGCGGCAGGCGCGGGGAGCGTTACGGCTCCACCCGCCGGTCCCGCAACGAGCGGCGCGACGATGGCCGCCAGTACCGCCAAGTCGGGGGCCGGCGGGTGGCACAACCTCAGGCGAGCCACTCAACTGAAGTTCAAGACCATGGGCGTGGGCGGTGCGCGCGGGATCCGTACTGAGGCGATGGCGCAACGCCTCTATGAAAAAAACGTCCCGCAAACGGTCCGTAACGCGGGAGATCGCGCCGTTAATGAGTTCCTAAAGGGAAAGCATGCGAGCCACGTCAAATCGGCGGCCAATGCTCCTGGCCGGGTCAGACAGCCGAGCAACATCACCTTTGAGGATGCCAAGAAAAATCTAGCTCGGGGCAAGTGCAACATGACAGCCCGGGAACTGGATGCAGCGAAGTCTGGAGTACGTCGATCGGCCATTAACGTCGGGGTTAGAACCGCTCTTCGAAGCGCAGTCCGCGGGGGAATCATAGGCGCGATCTCGGAAGCTCTAATTGTAGTGCCTGAAAACTTTCTGCACTGGCGTCGTGGACGAAAGACCGGCGAACAAGCAGTGGTCGATGTTGCCAAGGGCACGGCGGTCGCCGCTGGGGTCGGGGCAGGGACGGCCGGGGTCTTGACCATCGCCTCTCTATCACTTGGGCCTCTTGGGGTTCCGTTCGCGATCGCAGGCGGCGGATTGTTTCTTTTCAGCGCCATTAGCCGCATTGGTAAGGCAGCCAAGCGCGACCTTCCTCTCTACGAGCGCTACATATTCTTCTGCAAGGGGAAGCGCTGTAAGACCCAGTTTGCGAAGGACATAACCTCAGCTGCCCGGTATATGGCCGCCGCGGTCTGACTTTGGGATCCCGCCAGCGCGGACGCTGGGCTGGTAGGGTGACCATCAGGTCGGCAGTCGAAGGGCCGCTGCCCGCAGGATCCACGAAGTGGCGCGAGGCCCCCCGTCACACAGCCGCGTCGTGCGGCTCATCACGCCGGCGCGGATCCGACCGAGCCGTCGCCGCTAGGCGGGACCCTGACTTTCATGATGGCGCCGCAGCACGCTCTGACGCAGTGGGTTGTCGTAGGAGCGCTATTGTGATGCTGCCTGAAGGCGCGTATTTCCGATGCAATCAACAAAGAGGCATGACCAGCATATGCGAACGACCTTGGACATCGACGGCAAGCTGCTCGACGCTGTGCTTGGCGCCACTGGCGAGAAGACGAAGAGCAGGGCCGTGAGCGAGGCCTCTTGCGGGATACGTCCGGCGGAAGCCCGTTCAGGAGCTCATTGACTCGTGGGGCAAGTTCGTCGTTGCTGGCCGCGACCGGGATGATCGTCGCCTGGACGGAAGGCTAAACGATGCTCTCATGCGGTCGGGTACGGGTCTGTCAAATGTCGACGTGGTCATTGCCGCGGTTGCAGCCCGGTATTCCGTACCTCTATACACTCTGGATAGAGAGTTCCAGCGAATATCCGAAGTAAGGCTGTACCAACCGCGTTTGGTCTGAGACAGACCCCCTTCGAAGGAGATCCACACATGCGAACGCACGACGACTTGCCGAAGCCGGCCGAGGTTACGCCCATGCCGGTTGTTGCCAACATCACGTTTCCCGAAGGGCCGGGGATAGATGACCGGGGCAATCTCTACTTCGTCAACTACATGGAGCACGGAACCATCGGTCGCATGACGCCGGACGGCAGCGTTGGCGTGTGGGTGCATACCGGCGGCGGAGCGGGCGGCATCAAGTACGACGGCAACGACCGGATCGTGGTCACTGACAACGGCGGGCGACGTATTCTCCGCTTTCACACGCGTACGCGCCGGATGGAGGTTCTCGCCGACGGCTACCGGGGTCGGCCTTTCAGGGGGCCAAACGACCTCTGCCTCGACGATTCCGGCAACGTCTACTTCAGCGATCCGGGTCCGATGGAAGAGGGGATACGCGGGGAGATCTACCGCGTTGACATTGCGCCTGACGGCAGCCCGTCCGAGCCGGTATTGCTGGATAGCGGCCTGGATTTTCCCAACGGCATCGTCGTGCACCCCGAGGGCACGCGGCTATACCTTGCCGTCTCCCGTGAGAACGCCATCTACGCCTATGACCTGCGAGACGGAGCCGCGTTCAACAGGCGCACGGCATTTGTATTCGACACCCCGACTGTCGATGGCATCGCCTTCGACGAACGCGGCCGCTTGTGGGTCGCCCGCTTTTCCAACGCCACGGTGGACGTTCTAGACGTCGATAAGGGAACCCTGCTCGCGAGCTATCCCATGGGCGGCACTGACGTTACCAACCTCTGTTGGATGGGCGCCTCGCTGTACGTCACCGTGCGGGGCCGCCACAGTATCGAACGCCTGGACCTGGGAATTCGCGGCGCGGCAAATCCGTTCCTTTGATCGGGGAGTAGAGCCGTACGCCGCTGTCCGATCTTCCGGGCGGGCCAATCGGCCTTGCCTCGTGGAAAGCCTATGCTGGCCAAGCCGCTACCCCGTTCTCCGGCCAATCCCGGCTGCTGAACTCCAGCCCATGCAGTACTTCACCAGCCGCAGCGCCCGCTATCTGGGCGTCTGCCTATAGGGTGCGGGAGCCGCTTCCCCGATGCGTGCCGGCCGTGACTCCCGTTGTTAAACGTACGGTGCAGGATTATGTTTAATGACGCTGCGATGATGAAGAAAACAATGATGGATGCAGCGTCCAGCGTCCTTCAAGAGTAACCCGCGTGCGCAGCGTTGCAGGCATCGCGGGAATAGAGGGCGCGGTGTTGTACCAATGAACAGGGTCAAGTTCCACTACTTCTGCGGACACGAGCAGTTTCAACCTGAAACGCTCGTCGAGCACGCCCGGCTTGCCGAGGAGGCGGGATTCGACGGCGTGGTCGTGTCCGACCACTTCCACCCTTGGGTGGATGACGCAAGCGCGGCTGGTTATGCCTTTTCCACGATGGCAGCAATGGCGCAGGTCACCGAAAGGGTCCGTCTGATTACGGGCGTGGTCGCGCCCCTGTTCCGGCACCACCCGGCGATAGTCGCTCAGGCGGCAGCTACAATAGACCGTCTTTCCGGCGGCCGTTTCGAGCTGGGTCTCGGCTCTGGCGAGAACATCAACGAGGGCCCCTTGGGCTTCTCGTTCGGCGATTTTGCCGAGAGGAGAGGCCGCATCCGGGAGGCGATACAGCTCATTCGCGCCCTCTTTGCGGGCGAGGCCGTCACTTTCAGCGGCAAGTACTACCACACGGAAAAGGCCCGGCTGTACAGCCCTCCGCTTCACGACATACCCATTTGGATGGCGGCGTCTCGGCCTCGTTCGGCAGGTCTCGCGGCCACCATGGCCGACGGCATAATCACCAGCGTCAGATCCACCGGAGATACGACGCGGCACGTCGTGAGACCGGCAAGCACCGCCGCGGAGAAGGCGGGCCGACCCCCGCCCCCGATCATGGCGACTCGCTGGTGCGTGTACGCGGGCGATAATGAGGAGGCTTGGCGCTCGTTACAGCCGTGGCGCGGCATGCGGCTTGAGGGCCGATTGCACGCAACCGACCCGGCTGAGCTTCGGCGGCGTGCAGACTTGCTGCCGCGCCAGGAAATCATCGCCTCCTTCCGGGTTGCGGCAACGCCGGACGGGTTGCTTCAGGAGTACGCGCCCCTCATAACCGAGTTGGGCGCACGCGCCGTCGTGATGCAGGTCGCATCAACCGATCAGCCTGCCCTCATCCGGATGATCGGGCGCGAGGTTCTCCCGCGCCTGCGGGCAGCACCCTTTCCTGAATAGAACTCCCGGCCTATGTTAACGGAGTTAATATAACTATTCACGCCGTGAATGATTATCATTCACGGCATGGAAGGTCGGTTGACGATGGCAGGTCTACGTAGAGAGAGAATGACCTGCCGCGTGACAGTTATTCACGGCATGAATGATTATCATTCACGACATGGAAGGTCGCTCTGCGTGGGCCCGCCGCGGGATAGTTATTCACGGCGTGAATGATTATCATTCATAGCATGACAGATGGAACATTTCCCCGCATGGTGACCTCCAGCCTTGAGGAGCGCCTGCGCATCATGCCCGCCGTGGTGGTAACGGGCGCCCGACAGACCGGCAAGAGCACGCTGGTGCAGGAACTGACGCCTGGCGATCGGCGGTTCTTGTCCCTGGACGACCTGGACGTGGTCGACGCGGCGCGCCGAGATCCGGAATCTCTTCTTGACGGCGGCCGGCCGGTGACTCTTGACGAAGTGCAGCGCGAGCCGCAGATTTTGCACGCAGTCAAACGCTCCATAGACCGCAAGCGCCAGCCAGGCAGATTCTTGATTACTGGTTCGGCCAACCTGCTGCTCATGCGCCAGGTCTCAGAATCACTCGCGGGCAGAGCGAGTTACCTTACGCTCTGGCCGATGACCCGTAGAGAGCAGCACAGCCTTGGGCGAGGGGGCATATGGGAAGAGCTGCTTGAAACGCCACGCGAGGATTGGCTTGATCTGGTAGCCGCACAGCCCAGCGTTTCACAGGATTGGCGTGCGCTGGCACATCGCGGAGGCTTCCCATTGCCCGCTCTTCATCTTGAGTCAGATCGGGAGCGGGAGGTCTGGTTTGATGGATACGTGCGCACTTACCTCGAACGCGACCTGCAGGACCTTTCTTCGATTTCGGCGTTGCCCGATTTCCGACGGTTGATGCGCGCCGCATGTCTGCGCATGGGCCAGCTGGTCAACCAATCGGAATTTGGACGCGATGTCTCGTTGCCGCAGCCCACAGTGCGCCGCTATCTCAATCTGCTTGAAACCTCGTACCTGCTCATACGGCTTCCCGCCTATGCGGTCAACAGGACCAAGCGGCTGGTCAAGTCGCCAAAGATATACTGGGGCGACACTGGAGTAGCCCTCCATCTCACTCAGGAGACAGAGCCTAGAGGCGCCCATCTCGAGAACCTCGTGATTCAGGATCTCTTGTCTTGGCGAGATACGCGGTTGGACCGTACTGAGATCTTCTATTGGCGCACGGCGATTGGCGAGGAGGTGGATTTTGTGGTTGAAACAGGCGAACGTTTGCTGCCCATAGAGGTCAAGGCGACCAGGCGGCCGCGTATACGAGATACTGTCCACCTACGAACCTTCCGCACTGAGTACGGCAATCGGGCCATGCCGGGCCTGCTGTTGCATTCGGGCGACGCGGTGGAATGGATCGCGCCGGACGTGCTAGTTGCGCCTTGGTGGAAGGTGATGTGAAAGATCGCGTCGCTGGAAAGCCGGTCAGAACGGGGGCAAATTCAGGGATCTGCCGCGCCGTGGGTTCGTGGAGGTACCAATTCAGGATGGGAACGAGCACCCTTGGCAAAGGGGATCGTCTGGCCTGCAACCCGCCTAACGGGAGTGGGCCTTGATGAAGTCCAGAACCCGTTTCCAGGCATCCTCCGATGCTGACGAGAACTCCTCGAAACGTCGGTCGAAGAACGAGTGTGGGGCTCCGGGGTAGACGTGGATTTCGTGCTCTACGCCCGCCTCATCGAGCGCACGGTCAAACTTGGCGACTTCTTCCATGGGTATGCCTTCATCGGCTCCGCCCATCAGTCCAAGCAGCGGCGCTTCGAACGCACTCACCCGGTCTATCGGCGCAGCCGAGCCGTCTCTGCCGGGCCTGGTGGGGTGACCGTAGAAGCCGACCGCGCCTGACAGACCTAGCCCGGCCCCCGACTGTATCCACGAGTTCGATCCTCCAAAGCAGAAACCTACCGTAAACAGCGACCTGTACGGGTTGTCTACGCAATTGTGCAGCAGGGCCGCCGCCACTCTGACGTCATCCACGATGCTGGGAACCTTGGTTTCCGCTACGTGGGGCATGAAATCGAAATCTTCAGATCGTTCTTCTGTGCCGGCCGTCCTTCCAAAATAGTCGATGACAACGCAGCCGAAACCATGTTCTGCGAAGCGGTCGGCAAGTTCCTTGTAGAAACCGAATATCCCGCGCACGTCAGGCATCACGATAACGCCGGGGCTGTCCGGGTCGCCGGATTCCGCGTGGTACGCAAGGAACCGGGAGCCGTCTGCCGACGTGAGAATGAGGTCGGTCGAGTCAACCGCGGCCCCTGAAATGGGTTGAATCGGCGGCTTTGAGTCGTGGGGAAAGCACATGGTGCGTACTCCTGATGAGATTCACGCGGATACTAGGGAAAGCTGGGGATTCAGGCGATTCTACTCTTGGCGCTTCGGCAAGTAGCTACTGTCTTTCCATTGCCCGGTGTCAAGGGGATCGGGACGTGTTCGCCGTCTGTATGCGGCCAAGGCCAAGCCAGCCAGCAGCCCCAGCGCGGCGACGAGCGAAATCCACCAAAAGCGGGACATCATGCTGAGCCATCCCTCGGATTCGGAAGGCGGCGGCGAGGTTTCTATCGGTGTTGGCGCAGGTACGGGGGTTGGCGGCTCCTGTGTTGGGACAGGTGTGTTGGTCTGCGCGGGCTCAGGTTCGGAGGGCGAATCCTCTCCCGACACCGGGGTTAGGCTATAGGGAGCCAGAGTCGGCTGAGTCGAGGGCGACCGCGTCGGCGGAGGGGCGGGTGTGGGCTCCACGTAAGGGTCGGCGCCGATGTGCGCTCGCCATCGGTTGTCCAGTTCTAGCAATCCAAACCCATACGAGGCGCGCACCGCTGCCTCGATGTTCTGGCCTTCCGCAATGCGGGCCAGCAGATCGGCCATTTGCGCGGGGCCCCACTCGCTGACCATGAACTCGACTGCGCTCCGCGATTGTCCATAGCCCGCGATTACCAGGTTCGAGTCTCCGGGAAAGCTCTGGAGCCTGTGAAGCGGAGTCAGGCGATTGGTATCGATGGCCCATTCGAGGTAGAGGTCATAGGACAGGGTTTGGTCGAGGTTTCCGTATTCTGCGAGGCCCTCGTTGAGCCATATTGGTATTGCGGAGCCGCCTGCGGTGGCGCGTCCGACGAGAACGTGAGTGATTTCGTGGGTGGTGGTGCCGATGGCGTTGGTGTCTCCACCCTGGACTATCACCACGTTTTCCTCGGCGAAGGCCTGGCCCTCGGTAACAAGCTCGCGGGAAGTGGTGACGCTGCGCTGGACCACCGCATCGAACATTTCGGCGGCGTTGTTGTACATCGTGATTACTATCGGGGTCTCAATGTCTGCGCCTGTGATCGGCCCCATGATGCTGAGCGACTCATGCGCTTTGTCGGCCAGAATCTGAGCCCGTGACTTGACCGGCCCGTGGTACATGACCGCCACCGGTCCGGATTGAACCGACTCCCACTCGAAGCGGGAATCGAGCAGAGCCATCTGCTGAGGCTCGCTTTCGAACACCGCGCCATTTTCTTCGTAGACCTCGAACCAGAAATTGATAAGCGCGCCGGGCGGTATGTATGCCTGAGGCGATCTGGTGCGTAAGAAGTACTCGCCGCTCACAAGTCCGCCTGCGGACTTCGGGATATCCAGGTAGTTGTACTGGGTCGTCGGCCGGTCGCCCACCTTGTATCGCACCCGTATGTCCTCGATGGGCGCGTCGCTCTGCACGTCTGCGAAGAAGCGGATTCCATTCGGGAACTGGGATTCTGCCCCGGAGGCGACTATGCGAACGTGCTCATCTGCGCTGGCGGGGCTGTGCACGCCCTGCCCGGCAAGGCAAGCCCACACCGCCGCTAGCGCAATGGATAGCGGGGCGGCTCGCGTTCTGATCGTTTCTTTCAACATTCTTTGTAATTATTCCAGATCGGGGGGTGCGGGAGCGCGCGGGGCTTGCGCAACTGCCGGATTGGGTCGGCATGGTTGTAACAAATCAATTCCCACGTAATCAGCATACGACGTAACCCGCGGCCCGGACGCATGTCTCGGCGCGGCGGCGGCGTAAACGGTCAATCTGCTTGCCGCCATTCCGCGTAGAACCGGAACAAGGCCGAGAGCGGGGTGCCTATGGCGAGTATCCATAGCGAGGGTATGGGTTGGGAGGCGAGCAACCCGCCGGTTAGCACGACCACCCGTTCGGGCCTTGTGAGAAAGCCGCCTGTTCCTCGGTATCCCAACCCTTCGGCTCTGGCTCGCACGTAGCTGACAAGAATAGAACCTGTGAGGGCAACCGCCGCCAATATGACGCCTGATCGGTTCATGGTCATCTGCCCGGAGTAATGGACGATCAGGCCCAGCAGCAGCGCGCTTTCAGCCACTCTATCGGCAACGGAATCCAGCAGGGCGCCGCGCTTGCTTACCGTGCCGGTGCGCCGGGCTATTGCGCCGTCCAGCATGTCGAAGAGCGCGGCCGCGGCCGCCAGTATGCCGGCTATCAGAAGATGCCCGGCGATGACCCAATACGTTGCAAGGCCCGACAGCGCCAGCCCCATGAGAGTCGCGCCGGTCGCGCTGAACCCGAGTCTCGTCAGAACGGCAGCCGCGGGCTCTTCGAACCAGCGCGCCACGAGAGCGCGTGCCCGGTATCGCGCGTCCTGCAGGCTGGCCACAGGCAAACGCCTTCTCAGGCCGCGCCGGTCGGCGCCGGGGCTCGCTCCAATATGGCGCGATAGTATTTGAGCATATCCTCGGCGAGCCGCTCCCAGCGGTAGGTACGTGCATTCAACCTGCCTGCCGAGCCGAATCGTTCTCTTAGCGCGGGATCGGCGATCAGCTTCCGCAGTGCCTCGGCAATGGACTCCTCGGACTTGGGTTCTACGAGGAAGCCGTGCTCGCCGTCTTTCATTACGCTCAGAAAGCCCGGAATGGCGGTGGCTGCCACGGGAGTGCCCGAGGCCATGGCTTCGATGAGCACGTAGCCAAAACTTTCCTTGCCGGTAGCGGGGCTGCAGAAGATGTCCGCGGCCTGGTAATAGCCTGGAAGATCTTCATCGGAGACGGGCCCGGTGAAGACCACGTCCGTCAAGGCGCGCTCTCCCATCAACAGGTAAGAGCTCGTGTCCGGCTCTCCGGACCCCACGACCACCAACCGCAGGTCCGGGTATTCCCACTTCAGCATGCTGTACGCTCCGAGGAGGTAGCGCAGCCCCTTCCGTTTTTCTCCCATCCTGCCGACGAACAGGATGTTGATCTTGTCCCGGTCCATCGCCTTGGGTCTCGGCGCGGCCTTCTCGAACCGCTCCACGTCCATGCCGTTGGGTATCACGGTGTAATCGCCGGGGAAGTATCGGTTCGCAAAATCTTTGGCAGGATCAGACACTGCTATACGTCCGGCAAGCCGGCTCGCGCCTCTAGAAAGTACAGGCTTCCAGAAGGTGTAACCCCGGCCCGAGCTCTCGTTGAATGCGTGGAACGTTCCTATCTTCGGAGCTTTCGCCAGGAAGCAGCACATTAGCGCGAACATAGGCATTAGCGGTTCGTGGAGGTGTACGAGGTCAAATCCCTCATTCTCCAGCGTCTTCCTCAGCTTCCGTTCCTGCCATACGCTGAAGGATATGCGGGAAATCGAGCCTGCCGCCGGGACAGGGATCGACCTGCCGAACGGAATGAGCTCCACGCTGCCGGTTTCCACCCGTTCCGGCTCGGAGCACGGAGACAGTATCTTTACGTCGTGCCCGCGACGGTACAGCTCGTTGCCCAGGGACACGATGTGGCTCACTACTCCGCCCTTGTAGGCGAAGTCGTAAGGAGATACCAGGGCGATTTTCAGTGGGAATCCTTCCACAAGCGGCGGATCATGGTTCCGGCTGCGTGACCCATACTATCCTCAAGGCGAGGTTCCGGTTCAACGGCCGCGAGCAACCCGCGACTCATTCGGCTACTCTTTCTTCCTCGGGCACTTCCCCTGTGTCGTCGGACTCGGCGAATTCCTCCACCATCTTGCGGGCTTCGTCATCGCGGTGCTGAACGGGCGGCGACTTCATGAAGTAGGCTGAGGGCCCCTCCAGGGTGCCTGAAATGCCTCGGTCCAGTCCGATCTTGGCGCACCTGATGGCGTCGATAGCAACCCCTGCGGAGTTCGGGCTGTCCTCCACCTCGAGCTTTAGCTCGACGTTCAGAGGCAGGTCTCCGAACGAAGTGCCCTCCAGGCGAATGTACGCCCACTTGCGATCTTGCAGCCATGGAACGTGGTCGCTGGGGCCAATGTGTATCTCGTCGGCGTGTATCTCGTGGTCGATTTGCGAGCGCACGGAGTTCGTCTTGGAGATCTTCTTGGACACGAGGCGCTCTCGTTCGAGCATGTTGAGGAAGTCGGTGTTTCCGCCGAAGTTCAGCTGGTAGGTGCGGTCCAGGCGCACGCCTCGGTCCTCGAAGAGGCGAGCCAACACTCGGTGGACGATAGTCGCGCCGACCTGAGACTTGATGTCGTCGCCCACTACCGGCAGGCCCTTGTCCGCAAAGCGCTTCTGCCAGTACGGCTCCCGTGCGATGAACACGGGTATGCAGTTGACGAACGCGCACCCGGCCGCCAGCACCTGTTCGACGTACCACTTCGTCGCTTGCTCAGACCCTACCGGCAGGTAGTTGATCACCACGTCCACTTTGCGCTCTCGCAGTATTCCGATGATGTCTGCCGTCTGGCCTCCCGCCTTCGAGCGGTTCTTCTCTACTTCGACTATGTCTTCCAGGTACTTGCCGACACCGTCGTGCGTCATGCCTCGCTCCACGCTGATGCCTGTGGCGGGCACGTCGTGGAACCGGAGAGCGTTGTTGGCGGGGGCGTGTATCGCGTCTGCGAGGTCGCTGCCGACTTTCTGCTTGTCCACGTCGAAGGCGGCGACCAGGTTTATGTCGCCTACCGAATAGCCGCCCAGTTCAGGGTGCATGATTCCGGGTATATCGCCGTCTGACTCTACCTCAGCGTACTTGTAGAGCCCCTGCACCAGCGCCGAGGCGCAGTTGCCCACGCCTATAACGGCGACGTTGATCTTGCCCAACTCTTCCTCCGGCGACCACCTGTAGGTCCCTGTCCCGTAGGCAGGGAGTGCCGACGTGATCGATCAGGCGGGCGTAAGTTTGATGCGCCCCATTCCGTTTCAATTCGGCCTTACGCGGTGCGACCGCCAAACGTTGACGGTCACCGCAATGCGCAAGTGATTTTAGCAGAACGAGCAATTCCCGCCGCGCACTGTGTATATGAGACCCTATCCGGCAGCGGCTCTACCAGCCGACCGCGGCCCCGTCCTTGCGCGGCTCCGACCCCCCGAAGAGCGTTCCGGTCTCCGGATCGCGTGCGATCACCTGTCCGCCTCCAAATCCGGTGCGCTCGTAGCCTGACCTGATCTCCACCCTGTGGCCGCGGCGCCTGAGGTCCTCGATCACCTCGCGCGGCAGGTCTTCCTCCACTCGCACGTTCCAGGTGTCCTCTACGTCCACGCTGAAGCGCAGCGCGTCAAGCGCCCTCTGCGGGTCCATGCCAAAGTCAACCATGTTGGAGACCACCTGCAGGTGTCCTTGGGGCTGCTGAAATCCTCCCATCACTCCGAAGCTGAGCCACATCTCCCCATCGCGGGTCGCCATGGCCGGAATGATGGTTTGGTAGGGTCTCTTGCGGCCTTGCAGATAGTTGGGATGGTCGGGGTCAAGCGAGAAGAGAGCTCCCCGGTTCTGCAAGGCTATGCCGGTGTTGGGCACCACGAGGCCGCTCCCGAAACCGGCGTACAAGGAATTGATGAACGAGCAGGCGTTGCCATCCCCGTCCACCGCGGTCAGATAGACCGTGTCCGACGATCCCGTAGGACGGCCATAGGAGGGTCGATCGACTGCGTTGTCAGGAGTGATCAGCGCGCGGCGTTCTCTTGCGTACTCGCTGGATAGGAGAGGGGCTATGGGCACGTCCGTGACTCGCGGGTCTGCGACGTAGCGCAGCGCGTCTGCGAATCCCAGTTTCAGGGACTCGATCAGGTAGTGGTAACGGTCGGCTGACTGGCTGCCCATATTCGGCAGGTCGAAGCCCTGGGCTATGTTCAACGCAATCAGGGCCGCTATACCCTGTCCGTTCGGCGGGCACTCCCATACGGTGGCGCCTCGGTAGTCCGTACTGATCGGCTCGTCCCAATCGGAATGGTGCGCCGCCAGGTCGTCGGTGGTGATCCAACCGCCGCATTGCCGCACGTAAGCGGCGATCCTCTCCGCAATTTCGCCGTGGTAGAAGGCTTGGCTGCCGCCCTCGCTAATTGCCTGGAGCGTGCGGCCCAGGTGTGGCAGGGCGACCACGTCGCCATACTTCGGCGCGCCGCCGCCGGGGAGGAACTCTCTCCCGGACGGGTACAGCCTGAGTTTGCTCTCGCATCCCAATGCGCCCGGCGAGTCGGACCCCTTCCACCCATGGGCAACGACCTCGCTCACCGGATAGCCGTTCATTGCGTAGTCGATGGCGGGCTGTAGAACCTCTCGCAACGTCATACGGCCATAGGATTGGATGGCCGTCTCCCAGCCGTGCACGGTACCGGGGACGCTGACCGACATACCGGCGTCTTCCCCGTATCTTGGGATGGCGGCATAGCCCTTGGCGGTCACTTCCTGCGCGTTGGCTGCCGCACCTGATCGTCCGCTGCCGTTGAGCGCGGCCACGCGCTTGCTGTCGGCCATCCAGATGAGGGCGAACATGTCACCGCCCACGCCAGTAGAGGCGGGTTCCACGACGTTCAGCGCGGCCGCCGTAGCCACCGCTGCATCGACCGCATTGCCGCCCTGCATGAGCATGCGCAACCCGGCCATCGCCGCCAGGGGCTGGCTGGTAGCCACCATACCGTTGCGCGCCAGAACGGTCGATCTGCGAGACTGGAAATACGACATTCTGAATACCTCACAGTGTCTGACAGATTCTCTCAACGTCCGTCAAACCTAGTGGGAATGCTAGCAGACACAGGCCGGCCCCTACGCACCTGTTGCGACGTGCAGGGGTTCAGCCGGAGAACTTCCAGCGCGTATCGGAGACGGCTGGTCTGCCTAACGGGTGCGGGGGTTCAGCACGTCGTTGAGCGCGTCTCCCAGCAGGTTCCAGCAGAAGATCATCAGGAACACCACGGCTATGGGAGCGATCAGCTGCTCCGGGTGGTTTTGAAGCACCGACGGGCCGCTGCTGCCCGTTCGGCCGATGGTCTCTCCAATCATCCTCCCAAGGCTCGGCCTGCCCACCTGTACGCCAAGTCCAAAGAAGCTCAGCACCACTTCCGATAGCGCGATGGCCCCCAGCCCGAAGGATATGGTGACGATCAGCGGGCTGACCACGTTTGGGAAGATGTGCCGTGCGAGCATCCGGGCAGTGCTGACGCCGGTGGCACGCGCGGACTCGACGAACTGGGCGTCCCGAATCGCCAGGACCTGCCCCCGTACCAGCCTCATGGTGCCGAACCAGGTTAGCGGCAGAAGCGCGATGCCGATCACTATGAAATCGACGAGGCCGGTCGATACCAGGCCGCTGAAGAATGTTGCGTCTTCAAAGTCTCGGACTGCCTCGACGATGCGCGGCCTGAGCGTGGCTGCGATGAGGATGATGAGGAGTATGTCCGGAAAGGAAGACACCACCTCGCCCAACCGCATGATCGCGGTGTCCGTCTTGCCTCGAAAATAGCCTGCCATCAGCCCCAGACTCACGCCCAATACAAGGCTGCCGGTGAGCGTGGTCGCAAGGGTGATGATCACCGTCGTCTGTATACCCCAGATTACGCGAATGAATATGTCCCGGCCCAGAATGTCTGTGCCGAACCAGTTCTCCCCGTCTGGTCCGTGCTGGGCTTTGGGCAGGTTCTGGTCTGAGTAGTCCTTGCCGAGAACGCCGCTTATGACCGGAGCGAATATCCCGGACAGGTACAGGACGGCGAGCACGGTCATCGCTGCCATGGCCAGTTTCTTGCGGCGCAGCCGCGCCCATGCCAATCCCAGGGGACTGCGCGCAGGCGCCTCCGCCTCCGCGCTGACCGACTCCGGCAGTTCTCTTGCAGCCATGCTTCTAGCGCAACCTGATCCGGGGGTCTATCAGCGTATAGATGATGTCGATCACGAGATTGGCAACCACCAACGACACCGCTCCCAGCAGCGTTAGGGCGGTGATCACCGGGTAGTCGCGCGAAAAGACCGAATCCAATGCCAGGCGTCCTATGCCGGGGATTCCGAAGATGAGCTCTGTTATCAGGGAGCCTCCGAAGAGGCCTGCTATGGTGAAGCCCAAGATCGTGATGATTGGGAGAAGAGCGTTTCGGGCTACGTGCCGGTAGTTGACCACAGAGGCCCTGAGCCCCTTCGAGCGCGCCATCTGGATGTATTCCTGCCCCAACACGTCCAGCGTGCTGGCCCGCATGAGGCGGACGAACACGGCGATGCCCGGCAGCCCCGTCGTGAGCGCGGGCAGTACCACGCGATAGTCGAACAGTCCGCCCCAGCCGGAGACAGGGACCCAGTCCAGGTTGACGGCAAACACCAGAATGGCTAGCGGGCCGGTCAGAAAGACGGGTAGGGCGAATATGACCAGGGCGCCTACCACCAAGGATGGGTCGATCCACGTGCCTTGCCGCTTTGCAGCGTAGAACCCCAGCGGCGTGCCGAAGCCAAAGGCCACGATCGCCCCGGCGACGTTCAGTTGCGCGGAGGTCAGCAGTTTGGGGCCTATCAGGGTGATTACGTCCCGGCCCCGGAAGGTCAGGCTTTCCCCCAGATCACCCCTCAGCGCCCGCCCCAGAAAGCGGCCGTACTGAACGGGGAAGGGATCGTTCAGGCCGAGCCGGTCGCGCAGCCGCTCGGCCAGCTCGGGCGTGTAGTTATTGCCCAGACGAATCTCGACCGGATCGCCGGGCCCGTAGGTGCCGAGAAGGAATACGAAGAAGGAAACGAAGACGAGGAGGACCGGCGTCCACATCAGCCGGCGGAGGCTATAGGTCAGCATAGGGCGACTTTGTAGCCGACCGTCGTCTCTGTCAAGACCCGGCCTTCCGTCCTCTGCGCCCGGCTACTTCTGGATGTAGATGTTCTTCAGCTTGGGAATGATTATCGGAGTGAACGCGTAGTCCTTGACCCAGGACTTCAGCAGGGCAAGGCCCTCCGTGTCGAACCACATCGGCAACCATGCAGAGTCATCGAGGATGATCTGCTCAGCCTCGTTATAGAGCTGCACGCGGCGGATGATGTCCTGCTCGGTGCGGGCCTGCTCCACGAGGCGGTCCACGTCTGGGTTGCTGTATGCCCCGTGGTTTCCCGCGCTCTCCGAGTGGAACAGAATGTCGATGAAGTCCTGCGGGTCAGGGTAGTCAGCCTCCCAGCCGAGTCCGCCCCATGCCTGTAATCGACTGCGGTTGAGGTCCTGGAGGTAGGTCGCCCATTCGACCTGTTGGATCTCTATTTCCACGCCGAGGTTTTCGCTCCACATGTCCTTCACGACCTGAACGTCGCGTCCAGGCAGCCCTCCGGTTCCGGGAATGGTTACCGTGATCCTTGGCCTCGACTCAGGATCTGCGTACCTGGATTCCTGGAGCAACTGCTTGGCTTTCTCAAGGTCGAAACGCAGCCCTTTGATTTCTTCGGAGAAGCCTGGGAAGCCCGGCGGGATTATTCCGTAGGCTGGGAGCACGAGTCCCGAGTATACGTGCTCGGCTATGGTCTCCTTGTCCACGGCGTAGTTCAGCGCCTGCCTGAACTTTGGATCGTCGAACGGGGGTTCGTCCACGTTGAAGCCGACGTATGAAATGCTGAACTGTGGAGGAACTCGGATGAGGTCTGCGTTCAGATCTTCGGTGGGATCCTGTACGCGGTTCAGGTCGGCAAGTCCGACGCCGGTAATGTCGATCTCGTCGTTTTCGTACATCGACATGGAGACCCCGCCGGCAAGGTTCATCACGACGTTATCGAGGTACGCCTTTCGTCCCCAATAGTTTTCGTTCCTCGCGAGCACCATACGCTGACCGATGCGGTACTCCTCCAGTACGAACGGCCCTGTGCCTACCGCTTCATCGGTCCAGGTGTCGCCGCCGGCATTGACGTTTGCGCGGTTCAGCACGTACGCGGTGGGGTAGGTCATCTTTGCGAGGAAGTACGCCTTGGGACCGTCTATACGTAATCGTATGGTGCGCTCGTCGATCACCTCGATGCCGTCGGCCGAGGTGACGTTACCGCGCCCATCGATTATCTCGTCGATGCCGATAATGTCCCCAAGATAGATCTCCGCGACCGGCGATTCCGTGTCGGGGTGCGCAGCCCGCTCCAGGGACCACCTGAAATCTTCCGTGGTCACCGGGTCTCCGTTCGAGAACTTGAGGTCTTTGCGAAGCGTGAACTCATAAACCGTGCCTCCTCCGCTGATGGACCATGACTCGGCGAGTTCGGGGGAGATTTCGAGGTTCTCGTCGAGGGAGACGAGACCGGAGAATATTTCCACCACAATGCCTGCGGAGGTGGTGTCCGTCACAAGGTGAGGGTCGAGAGTGGGGGGGTCGGACCAGTTCCTGGTGAACACGCCGCCATAGGGAATCTCCCCCGAAGCTCCCGGCGATGAAGCCTCGGGAGTAGTCCGCAGCTCGGGTGCGATCTCGGGCCTGGCGGACCGGGTGGGAAGCGGCGTCGCCGTCTGTAGCATTACAGGAGCGTCCGGTTCCGGTTCCTCTGAGCGCGAAGTGCAAGCGGCCAGAATCGCAAGAGAAGCGGCCGCGAGAATCAGTATTGCGTATTTGCCCATCGCTGAAATCATATGCCCCCTTGTGAATCCGGGATAGTTCTCGTCTGATTGTGTGGTACGCAAAGATTGCCGGTCCGGTTTCTGTTCTAGGGCATCGGCTGGGCGTCGAGGCCTGCCTTGATCAGCCCCTCCAGATCCCCATCCAAAACGTTCAGCGCGTCCGCAGTCTGATACCCGGAGCGGTGGTCCTTGACCATGCGGTATGGGTGTAGCACGTAGCTGCGCACCTGCCTGCCCCACTCCGGCGAGACGTGCTCCCCCCGCAGTTTTGCCTGCTCTTCAGCGCGTTTCTGCATCTCCACGTCCATAAGTTTGGCATGAAGTATCCGCATAGCGATCTCCTTGTTCTGCGTCAGAGACCGCTCGTTCTGCACTGAAACCACTATGCCTGAAGGCTCGTGGGTGATCCTCACCGCCGAGGAGTTCTTCTGAACGTTCTGTCCCCCGTGCCCACTGGCCCGGAAAGTGTCGATACGGAGGTCGTCCGGGTTGATGCGCAGGTCCTCTTGCTCTTCCGGTTCGGGCAGGGCCTCCACAAGCGCGAAGCTGGTGTGGCGGAGGTGGTCTGCGTCGAAAGGCGACAGGCGCACCAGCCTGTGAACTCCCCGCTCCGCTCTCAGGTAACCGTAGGCGTATCGGCCGTCTATCCGTGCGGCGGCGCTCTTGATACCTGCCTCTTCGCCTACCGTCATGTCCAAGACGTCTGTCTTGAAACCGCTCCGTTCCGCCCAACGCAGGTACATGCGAAACACGATCTCCGCCCAGTCCTGCGCGTCAACCCCGCCCGCACCCTGCTTGACGTAGATGATGGCAGGACGTTCATCGTACTCCCCGTTGAGCTGAAGTTTGAATTCAAGCTCGGACGTTTCGCCCACAAGGGCCTCTAGATCCGCTGCGAGTTGATCCGACAGCGAATCGTCGGACTCCTCTACGGCAAGAGAGGCCAACTCCACGAGGTCTGAAGAACCGGTCCACAGGCTGCTCCAGATTTCGTGATCCGACTTGAGAGAGGACAACTCCCTCATGACCGGCTGCGCGGAGCGAGGGTCGTTCCAGAATCCGGGCGTGGACACCTGCTTTTCCAGTTCCCCTATGCGCTTCTCCATTTTTGCAAAGTCAAAGACGCCTCACGATCTCCGCAATACGGTTGTGGAGGTCAGTGGAGGCTGAAAGGATTTCGCGCATGGGCACAGTCCGGATGAGTGTTGGTCGGCCGGTCTCAACAGACGGCCGCACAGGAGATTGAAGCGTGGGGGTACAAATCAGAGTATATCAACGGCAATCGAACTTCGGCTGATGGATGCGACCTGTCCATCCACCTCTTGTCTCCTCCGCGGCGCCTGGAACCGGTCCATGCCATATGCCATAAGGCGCTATGCTGAACGTTGCGGGGCGTGGCGCAGCCTGGTAGCGCATCCGGCTGGGGGCCGGAAGGTCCTGGGTTCAAATCCCAGCGCCCCGACCAAGCATAACCCCGGCCCGGTAGTCATTCTTAACTAGACTATTTTTAAATGATGTACCATCCCCTCCAAAAAGTTGGGTGGAGAGGTGGCCTGCACGGTTCGCAGCAACGTTGGCGCGAATCAGCGAATCATTTGCGGACGTTGGTCTAACGCTAGGGCCTTGTGCTGCGTCTGGCGCAGGCGTCAGTGCTTCCGTTGTGGCCCTACGCTTCACGACCTACGAGCGGGTGCATTCCATGCCGCTACGAAGAACAAATTGATGACAGATGACAACTGTTGGCGACCAGCCCACCTCTACCCGTACCCTAGCCCATACCTACCTTTCGGCTGATTCACGCGCCTTCAGGCCCGCGCAGCTGACCGAAAACGCTCAGGTCGTCGTCGAGAAGCGGTATCTGTGCAGGCTCATACCGGATTCCGTGCCCAAACTCGCAGGTCGCGGGCGCAGGCGAGGCTAAAGTGCCGCCAGCCGTATGATCTTGGCCGCCCCGGGCGGCCTCATCCCACAAGCGAACCCCATCCGGGCGGTGTCGACCTCGCCCGTCCGCCTCCGGTTGGGAAACCCGGCACCGCGGACGTCCTGGTTGAGAGCTTGCGCGTTCTCTCTCAACGGCCTTACCTTCCCGACAGCTCGTTGAGCCGTTTGATTGACGTTGCTCCTTCTCTCTCGAAAGCCTTACTCCCAACCGTCAGCCAGCAGCCCTGCCCCAGTTATGCGCTGGACGGCCTCATCCCACAAGCGAACCCCATCCGGGCGGTGTTGCCTCCCTTCGCCCGGTTGGCCTCAGGTTGGTTGGGAAACCCCGGCACGGTAGTCATTCTTAATTTGGGGAACCTCGTTGCTCTTTACTAGTTTTAATCATTACTCCTTCCGTATGAGGTACCATCCCCTCCAAAAAGTTGGGTGGAGAGGTGGCCTGCACGGTTCGCAGCAACGTTGGCGCGAATCAGCGAATCATTTGCGGACGTTGGTCTAACGCTCGGGTTTTGTGTTGCGTCTGGTGCAGGCGTCAATGCTTCCGTTGTGGCCCTACGCTTCACGACCTAAGAGCGGGTGCATTCCATGCCGCTAAGCAGGACAAATTGATGACAACTGTTGGCGACCATGCCACCTCTACCTTGGCGCATACCTCCCTTTCGGCTGATTCATGCGCCTTCAGGCCCGCGCAGCTGACCGAAAACGCTCAGGTCGTCGTCGAGAAGCGGTATCTGCTCAGGCTCATCCCGGATTCCGTGCCCAAACTCGCAGGTCGCGGGCGCAGGCGACCCAAAACGCCGCCGGTGGCATAATCTTGGCCGCGCCGGGCGCCTCGGCGGACCAAGCCACCAAAGCTCTAAATCGGAGACATTCATTTTTATGACAACTGTTGGCGACCATCCCACTTCTACCCTGGCCCATCCCCCCCTTTCCACTGATTCCCGCGCCTTCAGGCCGGCGCAGCTGACCGAAAACGCTCAGGTCGTCGTCGAGAAGCGGTATCTGCGCAAAGACGAGTCGGGCCTGCATGTCGAGAATGCGCAGGACATGTTCCGACGCGTTGCAAACGCGCTGGCAGAGCCGGACCGTCGGTACGGCGCGAACGAAGAGCAGGTCAGGGAAACTGCCGACGCCTTCTTCAGGTGCATGGCCTCGCTGGAGTACCTGCCGAACTCTCCCACCCTGATGAACGCGGGTACCGGAGCGGGCACCCTGTCGGCCTGCTTCGTGCTGCCGCTCACGGACAGCATGGAAGGGATCATGGGCGCAGCCCACGACGCGGCCATGGTGCAAAAGTACGGCGGGGGCACGGGATTCGCACTGTCGGAACTCCGGCAAAAGGGCGCGCACATCAAAACCACGCACGGCAAGGCGTGCGGCCCCGTCGCCGTACTCAGGCATCTGTCATCCGTCTCCACCCTCGTCACGCAGGGCGGTAAGCGGGACGGCGCCAACATGGCGGTCATGGACGTGCACCACCCGGACGTCATGGAGTTCATCCACTGCAAGCAGGTCGAGGGGGATATACATAACTTCAACATTTCCGTGGGAGTCAGCGACGAGTTCATGCAGGCCGTCGAGCAGCGCGCGACCTACCCGCTGCGCGCGCCGGAGATCCCGGGTGACCCGGAAAGCAAGATGGTAGAGGTGGGCCGCCTCGATGCGGTGGAGGTGTTCGAAAAGATAGTCCGGGGAGCATGGCGCAACGGAGAGCCCGGCATGATCTTCCTCGATGAGGTCAACAGGAACAGCCCGGTGCTGCACGTTGGACGCATAACCGCCACCAACCCTTGCGGAGAGCAGCCCCTGCTGGCCAACGAGTCCTGCAACCTGGGCTCCATCGATCTGTCCAAGTTCGTGGCCGGAGACTACGCAGTGGGCGTTCTTGCAAACGGAGCAACGCCCGGAGAAGCATCCGTGCACCGGAACGGCAACCCGCCCAGGATCGAGTGGGACAGGCTGGAGCGCACCGTGCGCACGGCCGTGCACATGCTCGACAACGTAATCGACGCCAATCAGTACGCCGTCGCTGCGATCCGGGATATGACCTTCCACACGCGCAAGATCGGCCTCGGCATCATGGGATTCGCGGACATGCTGATTCAGCTCGGCATCCCATACGACTCGCAAGAGGCCATCGAGATCGGCAGGAAGCTGATGCGCTTCATCAAGGAAGAGGCCGATGCGGCTTCGTCCACCCTGGCTAACGGGCGGGGCCCTTACCCGGCCTGGTATGGAAGCGCGCCGCAACGCAACGGGGATACCCCCATGCGCAACGCGTGCCGCCTTACCGTCGCCCCGACCGGCACCATTTCCATGATCGCAGGCTGCTCCAGCGGCATAGAGCCCATATTCTCGTTGGCGTTCCGCAAGCACAATATCCTCGAAGGCCAAACCCTCTACTACGTGGACCGCAACCTCGAACGCGTGGCCCGTGAGCGGGGCTTCTACAGTGAAGAGCTCATGGAGTATCTGTCCGACGGCGGCTCACTCCTCACCCGTGATGACGTGCCCGATGACGTGAAAGACCTCTTCCACGTTTCAGCAGACATCTCGCCGGAGAACCACGTCCTGATGCAGGCCGCTTTCCAGGCAAGCACGGACTCGGGCATCTCCAAGACGATCAACTTCCCCAACTCCGCCACTGTCGAAGACGTCGAGCGCGCGTACCTGTTGGCGTGGAGGGAACGGTGCAAGGGCATCACCGTTTACCGAGCAGGGTCTAGAGAGAAAGAGGTGCTCACCTCAGGCCACTCCGATGAGCCGCAAGCGCCAGACTCGGGCGAGATGGGAGACGGTGTGCAGCGCGGCGGCATACCTCAGTACGTGACGGAGCGCGAACGCCCCACAAGGCTGTACGGCATGACGCAGCGCGTGCGCACCGGGCGGGGCAACCTGTTCGTGACCATCAACATGAGCGACGACGGGCGGCCCTTCGAGGTGTTCGCCACACACGGGAAGGCCGGAGGCAACGACGCCGCAATGGCGGAGGCCGTCTCGCGATTGGCGTCGCTGTCGATACGCAGCGGCGTCGACCCCCGCGACGTGATTACGCAACTGCGGGGCATCACCGACGTGCCCGCGTGGGATCAGGGGGATCTGATTCGCTCTGTGCCAGACGCCATCGCGCTGGTGATCGAGAAGGTACTCGAAGAGGCCCGGTCCCGAGAGGTGCTCGAGCCTGGAAAAACCTCGCATCCTGCGCTCTCGTCCGGAGAGGCGGGGCAGTTGGCCATGCTCAAACCGCCTTCGGCTAAAGAGTTGGGCATGCCCTCGGCGCGGCAGGTGAGCGAGACCTCAGCGCTTTACACTGCCGAGGCCGCGCCAGTGATGACCGCACCTGAAGCAGCCATGATGGAAGCCCTCAGAGCAAGCATCTGCCCGGACTGCCACTCCCCCCTCGCCCATGAAGAGGGTTGCGTAAAGTGCCACTCCTGCGGCTTCAGCAAGTGCTGAGGCGATCAGGCGCCCTGCTGGAGAATCCCATACGCAGCGCGCGGCAGGTCCATCTCGCCTATTCAATCATGGTGAGGTAAAAGAATGACACCGCCGTTTTGCCGCGCCCGCGGCGCGCTGCTATCGTTCCTGAACCCAGGCGCGTCGCGGATGCCAGTTCCGTGCCTGTGGCCCAATTTGAAGATCCCGTCACTATGAAAGACCAATCCCTCTACTACGGCGATTGCCTCGACTGGATGCGGGGGTGGCCGGACGAATCGGTCGATCTGATCTACCTGGACCCGCCGTTCAACAGCAACGCCGACTACAACATCCTGTTCGGCCGCGGCAACGGCACGCCCGCCCAGGTGCGCGGCTTCGTCGACACCTGGAAGTGGGACGAGGCTGCCGCGGACCGCGCGCTTCGCTTTCGCAACGCCGTTTCCAACCCGATGCACCGGGCTACTCTGGGCTTCGAGGCCCTTCTGGGCCAATCGGGAATGCTCGCCTACCTGACCTACATGGGCGAGCGGCTCGTGGAGATGCGGCGTCTGCTCAAACCGTCAGGCAGCCTCTATCTGCACTGCGACGATACGGCTTCGCACTACCTGAAACTGCTGCTGGACTCGGTATTCGGCGCAGGGAACTTCCGTAACGACATAGCCTGGCGTCGCGCCACTGCGCACAACGATCCAAGACGGTTCGGCCGGATACTGGACCGCGTACTGTTCTACGCAAAGACTGATAGGCCGTACTGGGCCGGCAGCGAGGTCAACGCGCCCAAGACGGAAGCGCAGCTGCGCGCGGCCTACCCCTCGGAAGATGAACGAGGACGTTACCGTTCCGCCGATTTAACTGGGGCAAGAGTACAGCCCGGAGCGCCAAGCGCGGAGCCTTGGAGGGATTACAACGCGGCAGCCTTGGGCCGCCACTGGTCCGTACCAAGAACAGGCCAGTACGCCGAATACATAGAGCGAAACTTCATTCCCGGTTACCGGAGCATCGAGGACATCCAGGAACGCCTGGACGCGCTCGACGCGGCCGGATTGATCCACCATCCGGTCAGTGGCAAGTGGCCCGGCCTGAAGCGCTATGCCGCGGCGGAGGCTGGGAACCCGCCGCAGAACCTCATCATGGAACCCATAGGGTTCACAAACTTCAGCGCTCGCCGGGGCGAACACCTCGGATTCCCCACCCAGAAGCCTTTGGGGCTGCTCAAGAAGCTAATTCCCGCCTCGTGTCCACCGGGCGGGCTGGTACTCGACCCTTTCTGCGGCTGCGGCACCACGATCGTCGCAGCGCACGATCTTCAGCGTCGATGGATAGGTATTGATATATCCGCCACCGCCATCGACATCGTACAGCGGCGCCGCTTCAGACCCATGGGAATCGAGGTGGAGACGTTCGGGATTCCTCAGGATCTGGCTAACGCCCGCAAACTGGCGTCGGAGCGTCCCCTGGACTTCGAGGCATGGTCGGTTACCCGGATACTTGGCCTTGCGCCGAACGAGCAGAGAAGCGGCGACCGCGGGATTGACGGACGGGGCAGGCTGATCGGCACGCCCAAAGAGCGCAGGTCGCGGTTGGTATTGGCTCAGGTCAAGGGCGGCCAGGCCTTTCAGATATCGGCGTTCCGGGATTTTCTGCACGTGATAAACCGGGATGACGCGGCCGCCGGCGTATACGTCACGCTCGAAAACGTCGCCTCGTCTCAGGCTCGCGCCGAGGCCAGGGCAGCGGGTATGGTCACCGTCGGGGCGGATGTCTGCCCGCGGGTACAATTCTGGTCGATAGAGGACTACTTCAACGGCCAGATGCCCCGCCTGCCAACCTTGGCAGACCCACACACCGGCAGGCCCATCCGGCCGGCCCTGCTGTCGTAGCGGTTGCAGGACTCACGTTCATTATGCCCCCGGACCAACATGCGAGAAAATATGGTAGGCTATTTCGGTAGGGACGTTCGGCTACAATTACTAGACCACTCTGCTGGAGATACGAGGACACAGGAAAATGAGATCTGGAAACACCCAACACAATTCACGCCTCCCACATTCAAGTGCAACTATCACGGAAAAAGTCGTAAACGCCTTAGGCCTTGACCTTAAGAAAATTCTTGCTAAAGCCAATATAAACGATCTACAATGGCTATTCTGGAAGCGGTGGGGACGCCCCGAGAAATGGGAACACCTTGTCAAAATTTCTTCAATATTGGGCATGCCTTTCGATTTCTTGAACGGGGCGCTTAAAAATGAAGTTACTGATTCACTTATCAACTTTATTCTCTATATGCGAGGCCCGGAAAATCGATTTCAACCGCATGTTGTAAAGATTTATTTTCGGGATTTCTACAATCTGATTGCACAATCCCAGCACCGCAATTTGAACCCTGATCATGCGGGACAGAATTTCAATCAAACTATTGAGAACAGCTATGATGTTATAGATGTCCTTCACGATACTGATTTACCACTTCCTCGAAGTGAAACTTTATGGTGACAGATTTGCTGAGCAGGATGTGAAAAATGTCGAATGATTGCAAGTGGCCAACTATGAGTTACCAAGATCAAATTCGAGCATTGCTTGACGACCTTGGCATAACGCGTCCACCCATCGACCTCCGTGTCATTGGAGAGGCGTTCGGTGTACAGATGCACCCCGCGGCAGATATCCCTGCCGACGCGATGCTCCAACTTATCGGTGATAGGCAGACGATCACACTCAAGCGCACCGCGCCGCCAAAGCGTCAAAGATTTTCTTGGGCGCATGAAATCGGTCACGTGGCTCTGAACAGCCGTACAGGGACATCGGCGGCCTATAGGAGCTTACCCACGGATGACCCTATCGAGAGCGAATGCGATAAATGGGCGGCGGAGTTGCTAATGCCAACCGACATGTTTCTCAAGATGGCTCGTCCTTTTGGATATAGGTTGAGTGCAGTGGCCAGACTATCGAGACGGTTTGACGTTTCGCGTGAAGCAGTCATCTGGCGTCTGTTGGATACACATCCTGAGCATTGTATTCTTACCAAATGGCGACCAGCTAAAACATCAAGAGGCTATCCACAGCCCGAGAATCGTTTTTGCAGCCTGGAAGGTTTTTCTCAATCACATGGGGAAGCATCTCGTCGGCTATCGAAAAAACATGAACTTCCAGATTTGGTCAGGCAGGCATTTAGCTCGAACGGATTGCTGCATGGTGTGGTTGCCACAAGAATTCAACGAAAGACCTCTGGAGAATTAGTTTCTGCTGAAGAGAATTTACTTACGGATGTCATAAGCAATGGTTTCGGGGATTTCCAGCGAGTTTTTTCCTTGGCGTTTGTAGACCGCCGAGTATGCTAGGGCATCACATTATTTGCAACCGGGCATAATGTCATAAGTCAACATGTCAGCCGATAACTTGGATCAACCCGCCACAGCCGACTTCACTTCGCTGGTTTTGGACTATGCGAGGGGCGTCGCGAGCAACTTCAGCCTGCAGGTCGACGCGCAGCCGGAGGACCAGTTGAAGGCCCCGGTGGGCGGCCTGATGAGCAGCGTCGGCCGTATGACGGGCCTCGACGTCAGTTGGCGGACGGAGGTGCGGTCGGACGACGTTCAGGGCCGCCCTGACGTCGGGGTCACGGTGAACCGGCTCATCGTTGGCCACGTCGAGTTGAAGCGCCCGGGGATGGGGGCAATCGCAGAGAGGTTCACGGGCCCAAATCGGGCGCAGTGGAGGCGCTTCCAGGCTCTTCCCAACCTGATCTATACCGACGGCTCGGAGTGGAGCCTGTACCGCTCAGGGCAACTCGCTTCCCGCGTCCGTATTGCGTCGGACGTGAGCGGAGATGGCGCCGCGGCGGTGGATATCGAATCGGCCAAGTGGCTGGAGAACATGCTGGTCGACTTCCTCCACTGGGAGCCGGTTGTTCCCGCTACTGCGCGGGGTCTGGCTGAGTTCCTGGCGCCGCTGGCGCGTATTCTCCGGGATGAGGTGCGGAAGTCGCTAGGACGCGCAGGGAGCCCGTTGAGGAGTCTCCTGAAGGAGTGGGGCGGGCTGCTGTTTCCGGAGACGGATGACGTCCAGTTCGCCGACGCCTACGCCCAGACCCTGACCTATGCGCTTCTCCTGGCGCGTTTCGAGGGTGCGGAGAACCTGCGTCCCGCCTACGCTTCGGAGGCTCTTGAGAGGGACCATTCTCTTCTGGCGGAGGCTCTCAGATTGATGGAGGCCCCTTCGGTACGTGAAGAGTTGAAGATGCCGATCGAGTTGCTGGAGCGCTCGGTGGCAGCCGTGGACGCGCTGGGCATACGTCACGAGGGCGACCCGTGGCTCTACTTCTACGAGGATTTCCTGGGAGCGTACGACCCAAAGCTGCGAAAGGATCGGGGCGTCTACTTCACGCCTGTGGAGGTCGTCCGGCTGCAGGTGAAGCTTGCCGGGGAGCTTCTTCGGACTCGCTTCGGTAAGCCATTGGCGTTTGCGGATGATGACGTGGTGGTGCTGGATCCTGCGGTTGGCACGGGCACGTACCCGCTTGCGGTGCTCGACTATGCGGTAGGCGCGGTCAGGGACCGGCTGGGTCCCGGCGCAGTTCCGGCGAAGGTGCAGGATCTGGCCGACCGCCTGTACGCCTTTGAACTCCTTGTCGGCCCATACTCCGTCGCCCACCTGCGCGTCTCCCAGCGTCTGCGAGACGCGGGAGTGACGGACAAGCCTGCGAAGGTGTATCTGACCGACACGTTGGAGTCCCCCAACCGATTGCCGGACTTTGCGGCGAGTCTGCTGCAGGAGAGCATGAGCAGGGAGCGCAGCCTGGCGCAGGAGGTCAAGCAGAGCACGCGCGTCTTCGTCTGCCTGGGCAATCCTCCGTATGACCGTGAGGCACGCGAGTCCGGCGATGAGGCGAGGAGGCGAAAGGGCGGCTGGGTTCGCCACGGAGACGTCGGTGCGGATACGGAGCCGGCGATCCTGGAGGACTTTCTGGCGCCTGTGCGAGAAGCCGGGCGAGGCGTGCACCTGAAGAACTTGTACAACGACTACGTCTACTTCTGGCGATGGGCTCTGTGGAAGGTTTTCGACTCCACGGAGGACGCCGGCATCGTCACCTTCATCACGGCTTCGTCGTACCTGCGCGGCCCCGGCTTCGAGGGTATGCGCCGGAAGATGCGTCAGGTGTTCGACGAGCTATGGATCATCGACCTGGAGGGGGACAGCCTCGGCGCGAGGAAGACGGAGAACGTCTTTGCGATTCGCACTCCCGTGGCTATCGCGGTCGGCGTGCGCTTTGGCAGTCCCCAACCTGAGCGGTCGGCGCGAGTCTGGAAGGTCAGGCTCACCGGATCGGAGCAGGAGAAGCTCACTCAACTGGAATCGGTGGACGCGTTCGCGGATCTGGGCTGGCAGGAGTGTTCATCCGGTTGGGCCTCGCCCTTCTTTCCGGCTGTCAACGGCGGATACTCCGCCTTGCCGCTGGTTACCGACATATTCCCATGGCAGCAGTCCGGGGTAAAAGCGGGGCGCACGTGGCCCATCAGCCCAGAAAGACGAACACTCGAACGTCGGTGGAAAGAGCTGGTGTCGGAGAAACCCGAACGTCGGGCGAATCTCTTCGTCAACCGTCCAACCGGGAGAAGGGTTACCGATTCGCCTCCTGCGCTTCATCCTGAGACTGAGAAGCTTTCCCCCATTTGGGAACTTACTCCCGCGACTGCAACGCCCCGGATCGTGCGTTACTCGTACCGATCATTCGACAGGCAGCGCGTGATTGCCGATGCCCGGTTATTCGAGAGGCCCGGGCCGCGGATCTGGAGTGTGTACGGTCCAAAGCAAATCTACATGACCAGCCTGTTGACCGCGACGCTTGGCCGCGGTCCAGCCGCGGTAGCCTCTGAGGCGATACCGGATCTGGACCATTTTCGCGGTTCTTTTGGAGGGAAACACGTCATCCCTCTTTGGCGAGACTCATCGGCAACCCGGCCCAACGTCACTCATGGCCTTCTTGAACTGCTCGGCGGAGAGTACGGCGCCCCGGTCGCTGCGGAAGATCTCTTCGCATACGCCTACGGCATCCTGGCCCAGCCGGCCTATGTCGAGCGATTTTGGGACGAGCTGGAACTGCCCCCTCCGCGTCTGCCCATCACCAAAGACTCCGCACTATTCCGCATCATCGCCGCCCATGGGGCTCGGCTCCTGTACCTGCACACTTTCGGCAAGCGGTTCGAAGGGCCTGCGGATAATGGGTTTGCATTCCATGGGGAGGCGCGCTGCGCCAAGGGTGTATCCCGGGATCGGTACCCGGAAGGCCATCAGTACGACCCTGCGGCACGCGCCTTGCGCGTTGGGGACGGCGAATTTTCCCCGGTCGAGCCGGAAGTCTGGAACTACTCCGTTTCCGGGCTCCAGGTCGTCAAGTCTTGGCTCGACTACCGCAAGCTCAACCGCGCTGGCCGGAAGTCGTCGCCCCTCGACCATATCCTCCCCGAGCGATGGGAGTTCACCGAGCAGTTGCTCGAACTGCTATGGACTTTGGAGCGCACGCTCGCGCTGCAGCCTCGGGGGGCGCAACTGCTCGATCAGGTTATGCGCTCCAGCCTGTTCACCGCAGACGACCTGCCTGACCCGGCCAAAGCCGAACGCCAACCGCCGACCGCCGTCGCTTCGATGCAAAATCATCTCCACGCGTCCATCTGACGCGCATACGCTTGGCAAAACTGCGAGCTTCATGCCCTCACGTCTCCGACGGCCCAGGTACGAAATGCCCGACTTTGTTCAGTCGAGCCTTCTCGAACGCCGCCTCATGGACGCCTATATGGAAAGACCGCCCTATCAGCGGAACGACTACATAGGCTGGATCATCGGCGCAAAGCGAGAGGACACGAGGCTCAAGCGCCTCGCCCAAATGCTTGAAGAACTAGAAGCCGGCGGCCTCTACATGAAAATGCCTTGGCGGCCAGGTTCCGCGAGACCGCGGTAGATGCCAGGACCGTACGTCAACCTTGCGACGCCGGCCCCGTCTACCGCCCATAGCCGCGTCCCAGGAACCGCCCGCGCCCCGCTACTTCTTCGTCTTTTCGGGCCGGTCCCAGGCGGCCAGCAACGTGTTCCTGATAGACACCAGGATCAACTTCACGTCCAGCCACAGGCTCATGCGATCGATATATTTCAGGTCATACGGCAGCTTCTCGTCCGGCGGCAGGTCGTAGTGACCGTACACCTGAGCCATCCCCGTCAACCCAGGTCTTACCTGAAGCCTGCGATGAAACTCCGGGATCTCCGCAGAGAACTTCTCGTGAAGCACCGGCCTCTCCGGGCGCGGCCCCACGATGCTCATGTCACCCTTCCACATGTTCAGCACCTGCGGAAGCTCGTCGAGGGCCGTGTAGCGAAGGATCTTGCCGATAGGCGTGATACGCGGGTCGTCCGCTATCGACCATACGGCGCCGGTGTGCCGCTCGGCGTCGGGTATCATCGAGCGAAACTTCGTGGCGGTGAACACTCGACCCCCCTTTCCCACCCTTTCCTGCCGGTAGAACACCGGCCCGCGGTCATACAACCATATGGCCAGCGGTATCACCGTCCACAGAACCAGCCACAGGGGCAGCAACGCAACGTGTCCGGCCGCCAGCACGAAAAGATCGAAAGGCCGTTTGTAGAACGGTTCCCGTACAGTCTTTGGCGCGGCGGTCATGCCGGGATTTTACTATACGATTCCCCCCGCGCCTCATAACCTGCGCCCGTCAAGACCAGAATCTCTCGCGGCAGCTTTGATCACAGAGGAACCAAGACGATGATTGACCGCCCGCCCCATGCGGAGACCAGGTTCGACTGGTTCATCCCTATCGACGGCGACGGCGAGCACATAGGCACGCACCGGGCCGAGCGCCCTCCGTCGTTCGAGTACCTGCGCCAGGTGGTGCAGACCGCCGAGGAGCAGGGATACTACTCTCAACTCATACCCACCCGCTTCGCCAACGGCCTGTTCGACGAGACCGCACCCCTGGCGGAAACCTGGACCGTCGCCACCGCGCTCGCCGCGGTCACCTCCAGAATACGCTTCCTCATAGCCGTAAGGCCCGGATTCATCGCTCCCGGCCTGTTCGCACAAATGGCCGCCACACTCCACAACCTCGCCGGAGGGCGCATAGACATAAACGTAGTACCCGGAGGAATACAGGGCGACTTCGAGCGGCTGGGAGTAAACACCGACCACGCACAGCGATACCAACTCGCAGCTGAGTTCATCGAGGCTTGCAACCAGTTGTGGCGGGCAGACGGCCCCGTTGACTACCGGGGTGAGGTCGTGAAGCTCAACGGAGCGCTCGTCGCCCCCGGGCCCAAGGGCATAGGTCCGCGCTGGTACCTCGGCGGGGCCTCACCCGCAGCCCTCGACCTGGCCGGGCGCCTGGGTGACGTGCTCCTCATGTGGATTCAGCCGGTGGAAGCCATCGCCGAACTCATGGAGCGAGCCGCGTCCTCCTTCCAGAAATACGGCCGGCGACCCAGTTTTGGCCTGCGCACGCACCTCGTCGTGAGGGACACGGAGCAGCAGGCTTGGGATGCCGCCGAGCGGTTGCTCTCCAAGGCGGAGAACTCCGTAAGGCAACAGCGTCAGGCTCAGACCAGCGGCACGCCTATGACCGGCGCGGCCATACAGGCTCGCCATTACCGCCAACATCGCATAGGCGATAGCCTGTGGAACGGCATCTCCACGGTCAGGGTGAACTGCGGCACCGCCATCGTCGGAACGCCCGATCAGGCCGCTGCCAAACTCGTCCAATACTGGAAGCTCGGGGTCAGCGAGTTCATTCTCTCCGGATACCCCCACGTCGAGGAATCCCGACGGGTCGCCCACCAAGTCGTCCCCGCTGTCAGGCGAATGATCGCTTCATCCTCTGTGCGCCCATAGAAGCGTCCCGGAACGCCGTCTCACCCTCTCCCGTAAACTGCGTTTCTCGGAACCGCCGAGCGGACTGGATTGGGAAACACGCGGGCAAGGCCGCGGTGAAGGGCGTGATGGAGTCATGAAAGCATCATCAGGCGGATGCTCTGAACGCCTGGTCGAGCGGCCCCGATTCAAGCAATTTCTTGATAACGTCTTTGCAGAGATTCTTCTATACGCTTCTTCACAGCCAGCCCCATCTGGCTTGAGGCACCGGAACGCTCCCGGCTCCCACGTGACCCAATACCGCTCCGAAAGACGCGACCATCTCACCGTTGCCGAGCGTTCGGCAGTGATGCGTAAGATAAAGGGCCGCAACACCGCGCCGGAAATGGCCCTGAGACGCGCACTTTGGGCCAGAGGCAGACGCTACAGAGTCCATTGCGGAGACCTCGCGGGCAAGCCCGACGTCGTGTTCCCCAAGCAGAAGATCGCGGTCTTCGTGGACGGCGAGTTCTGGCACGGAAAGAAGCTTGCACCAGAACGCCTCGCCGAGATGAAGCCCTACTGGAGAGAAAAGATCTCACGAAATATGCAGAGGGACAGGAACAACAACGCATCCCTGGTACGCGACGGATGGAAGGTTGTGCGAGCCGGAGAATCTCACGTCAAACGCGACCTGGACCGCGTCATCAACGTGCTTGAGGACCTGCTAGCAGGCAGGAAAGCCGACAGTGTTCCCCTTGGGATGGAGATACACCTGCCCGGGGCCTGACAGGAGACGCATTGAAGGTTTGCAGAGACCGCGCCCGCGCCCGGCCAAGCGCCGGTGAGCCACTATGAAGATTCTAATAACCGGTTCCAGCGGAAATATCGGTTCAAAGCTCGTGAAGCTTCTCGCAGACCGCTTTGAGTTCACCGGACTCGATAGATTGCCGCCTCGCTCCGGCCCGCAAATCCCCACCGTCATTACAGAGGCCCATGAGGTCGAGGACCTCCGCCCGGCGCTGGCAGGCAAGGACGGCGTCATTCACCTTGCCGGCAACCCCGCCGTAGACACGCCATGGCCGAACGTACTGCGCAACAACATCGTCCTCACGCGAAACCTGTTCGAGTCATGCCGGCTGGAAAAAGTCCCCAGAGTCGTCTTTGCCAGTTCGAACCACGCCGTGGGGCTATTCGAGAACGACGAACCCTACTCGCGTATCAGGGCGGGTGACTACGCCGGCCTCGACCCAAGTACCTTGAAGCGCATCGACCATACCGCGCCGCTGCGGCCGGACAGCGACTATGGAGTTAGCAAGGCCTTTGGAGAGGGCATAGGCCGATCTTACTCTGAACGATTCGGTCTGCAGGTCGCCTGTCTCAGGATCGGGACTTTTTCCGAGAAGGACGACCCGACCGCCAACGTCAGGATGCGGGCCACCTGGTGCAGCCACAGAGATCTGGCCCAGCTCGTCAGCCTGTGCCTCACTTGCCCCGACCTCAGGTTTGAAATCTTCTACGGAGTCTCCGGCAACACCTGGCGCTTCTGGGACATTTCACACGCCGCCGCAGTTTTGGGATACAGCCCTATGGACAACGCTGAGCGGTACTACTAGCCGGCGCGATAGCACGCTCAACTTCCTCGTCGCGCGGACGGCGTTAGCGGCGCATGGCTTCGCGTCTCGACGCGCCGTCAGTCGCTGCCCTGTCCCTTGGGCTTCTCCCCCTGCTCGCCGATGTCCCCCAAGTCGAGGTTCTCTATGAAGTCGGAGAAGGCGGACATCTTCTCCAACTCCTCCGGAGCAACCGGACTCTGCCGCTCGGATCCTCCGCCGGCCGATTCGTCCCCGATGATTGCTCCTTCTGCGTTCTGATCCAGCTTTACACCGGCCTTTGCCAGCACCGTCTCCTCAGCAAAGATAGGAACTCTGGCCCTCACTGCCAGCGCCAGCGCGTCGGACGGCCGGGAGTCGATCTGTATCTTCCGGTCCCCGAACGAAACCTCGATCTTCGCGAAGAAGGTCTCGTGGTCCAGACCGGACACCAGTATGTGCTTGATCTGCGCGCCCAACTCTCCAAGCACGTTGTGCAAGAGGTCGTGGGTCAGAGGGCGCGGCACGGAAACGTCCTGCAACTTGATCGCTATAGCGTCTGCCTCGCTGGGACCTATCCAGATGGGCAGGTAACGGTCGGCATCTTTTTCCTTCAGTATCACCACGCGTTGGTAGTTCAGAAGGCTCACCCTGATGCTGTCGATCTCCAACTCCATCATGTTAGCGTCTCCTTTGGCCTGTCCTGTCCTGCCGGTCAGTGGTGTCCCACCCGGCACCTGTCATTATGACGGAAACGGACAATGCCTTCCCGCGTTCCGTCAGGCGGAAAGACTGCCTAGACATTCGATCTCAGGCAGGAATCGAAAAATTGCAGAGATTGAGCCTCCATGGCGCGGAACCATCTCATTGGCCTTGCCTCTATTCTCGCACTTTTTCACCAACCAGCGAACAGTCATTGCACTCTGTTACGTACTGGCAGGCTCCCCGGCTTTGCCACATGCGAGCGGGAAAGTGGTGAACTGTGCTTTGCGAATCCTGGCTGGCCGGGAGGAGAACCCTCTTGCATCTTGTTGGATGCGAGGGCGGAACAGCCGAATCCAGATTATGCGAAGGCCCGCTCAGGAACACACTTTTGCCTGACGCGCTGCCGACAGTGCAGGCCCTTGGCTACGAGGAAACCTCTCCCCGCGCCCCAGCCGGAATCCTGGCAACCGTCCGCAGTTCCGCGTTTCGACGGCTCAGCATCACCCGCCGTCCGCAGGTCGTGCACCTCAACCCGATGTCAGCGCCTATACGGTACACCTCCCAATGACTGCCGCCGCACGGGTGCCGCTTCTTGAGAGTTACGCGGTCGCCTACGGTGAAGGGTATGCGCACTCCCGGTTTCATGACCCTTGCACGACTATAGAGCCGCGCAGATTGCCCCTCTCCCGGTTCACCATTTCATTCAGGCCAATGGCGGCCTCTCTGGCCGCCGCCGCGAAGCTGGACGCCTGCTCTGAAGCGTAGATGATACTCCGTGAGGAATTGATCACTACGCCGCGGCCCGCTCTGTTCAACCCCGCACGCAGCGCCGCCGCAACGTCTCCTCCCTGAGCGCCGACTCCGGGAATCAGCATCGGCACGTCGGGATGGTCTCGCCTGAGCAGCATCATCTCCTCAGGCGCGGTAGCGCCAACGACGATACCCACGCTCCCCGAAGCGTCCCAGCCCTCCGCCGCCATCGCCACGCGCCTGTAGAGAGGAACCGCGCCCTCTCCCTCATTCACGATCAGGTTCTGAAACTGGCCTGAACTGGGGTTCGACGTGCGGCAGACCACGAACACGCCCCGGCCCGGGTACCGCAGGAAGGGTTGGATGGCGTCCACTCCCTGATAGGGGTTAACCGTCGCGGCGTCGAAGTCCCACACCTCGAACATGGCCCTCGCGTACGCGGAAGCCGTGGCCCCCACGTCGCCGCGCTTGCCATCGCCAATGATCATCACCCCCGGCGCCTCGGAGCGTATGTAGTCCACAGTCTCCTCCAGCGCAGCGATGCCGGGCGAGCCAAAAGCCTCGTAGTACGCCATCTGAGGCTTGTATGCGCACACCTGGTCCGCCGTAGCATCCACGATGGCTCGGTTGAACTCGGCTACGCCTCTTACCGGCATGCGCTTGGGGTCGGGATCGAGCCCAACGCAGATGAGGCTGTGCCGCACTGCCTGAGCCTTGTCTAGCCGCTCCACAAACGCGTCCACCAACTCTGCCCTCCTTGCGTTGCGCGCACGGGCTGCGCCGGCCAACTGCCTTGCCCGTGAGTATATGCTGACTCCGTGAGGCGCACCGCGCCCATGGAACCAGAGCCTATGCCCCCCAAGCCCCGCAAGCCAAAGAACGCTGACCTCATGGACGTCTATCAACGCCTTTACAGGGAGTACGGCCCGCGCAACTGGTGGCCGGGCGAAGGGCCGTTCGAGATCATCGCCGGAGCCATCCTCACGCAGAACACCGCCTGGAGAAACGTAAGGCTGGCCCTTCACAACATGCGAGAAGCTCGGCTGTGGAGCTTTCAGGCCCTTCACGAGGTCGAAAAAGACCGGCTGGCAAGCGTCATCAGGCCTTCCGGGTACTACAACCAGAAGGCCCGCAAGCTCAAGGAGTTCGCCGCGGTGGTCGTCAATGACTTCGGAGGCTCGTTGAGCGCAATGCTGGCGCTCGACGCAACCGTTCTCAGAGATCGGTTGCTGGCAGTCTGGGGCATAGGCGAGGAGACCGCGGACGACATCGTGCTATACGTAGCCAACAAGCCCTCCTTCGTCATCGACGCATACACCAGGCGCATCGTAGACCGTCTTGGATGGCAGACAGGCGGAAGCGCGTACGCGGACTACCAGAACATGTTCACCCGGCTTCTGCCGAAAGACGCTCAGCTCTTCAACGAGTATCACGCGCTGCTCGACGCCCACGCGTCGCGAGTCTGCAAGAAGAAGCCTCTGTGCTCGGAGTGCACCCTTGGGGACATCTGCATGACAGGCTATGCAGCGCAGTAAAGGCCCATGGAACACAGGCTCGAATACGCCCAAGGTTGTGAGTCCGCTCTAAGAAAAGAAATCCAGTAGAAGCCTGTTGACCTTCTCCGGCTGATCCCACGGAGACACGTGCCCCGTGTCGGCTAGCACGTGTAAGCGCGAGTCGGGTATTGCTCCATGCGCCCTCTCTGCGTGAGATACCGGAAAGAATCGGTCATCCTCTCCCCAGATGATCATCGTCCGCGCTTGTACTTTTCCCAACTCCGCATCGCTCAGCATGGAAAGCTGACCTCTAAGCGTCGCAAAGGAAGGGGTGTTCTTCCGCAGGGCCCGCGGATGGCCCTCATTCCGGGTCGTTTCGAACGAGTAGCGCTTGAACTCCTCCGATCCCGGCCCGTTGGGGTGCGCCGACTCCATCATCGCGAAGAACCGGTCTTGCATGAACTTTCTCGGCCTCGGTAGGACGAACCCAAGGACCGGCAGAGTTATAAGACGAAACACCCAGGGCAAATCCGTTCCCAACCCCGCGGAGTCCAGCAGCGCCAGGCGCTCTATGCGTGAAGGGTGCTCGATGGCCATACAGAGAGCGATGAATCCGCCCAGAGACAGACCGGCCACGCGCACCCTATCCAGCCCCAGCGCGTCCAGAAATCCCGATACGTACTTCACTGAGAACGACCGCAGCGGCGGTGGAATCTCCGACTGGCTGGACAGGCCGAACATTGGGTGGTCCGGAACCAGCACTCGATACCGTTCTTTGAGGGCGGCTATCTGACGGAACCAGATCGGCCCTCCGGCGCCTCCTCCGTGAAGAAGCAGTACCGGCTCCCCTTCCCCATAATCCAGATAGTGCAGCCGCTGCCCGGCCGCCTCCACGTAGCCCCCCTTGTATTCAAGCCCTGCGCACGCCAGCAAATCCACCATGCTACGGTGGATTCGAGACTGCGCAGGCGTGAGGCGCAGCGTATTCGCACGCAGTACAGTCATCTTGCAGAACACTATACAACCGGCCGTCACCTCGGCAGGCACTAAAATCTAACGTTATGGATCAGCGCACCCCCCCGTCGGGCGGCTCTCAAGATCGCGGAGAGGAAAACGGCCACGCGCCGGAGTACTCCCGCGACTTGCAGACACTGGCCAGAGAACTGCTTGAGTTCCCCGCCATCACCGCACGGCTAGCAGCTCACACCCGCTTCTTCCTCTCAAGGGAAATGGCCCTCGAAGTGGTTCCACAGAGCCGAGCCGAAGACGTGGAGCGACTGCAAAAGGAGACCGGGGAAGCCCGCCTGATGCTCGACTCCGTTGGGGACATAGGACTCGGGGGCACGGAGGATCCGAGACCCCTGCTTCAGAGAGCCTCGCTTGGAGGAATGCTCGCCGGCGCCGAACTCATGCGCATCGTATATCTCATCGAGTCCATTCGCCTTGCAAAGTCGATTGTGGACTCCATGGGTGGACGTACCCAAATACTCGAATCCCTGATGAGCGACGTCCCAGACCTGCAAGACGTTACCCAACGACTGCGTCAATCTCTGGCCGATAGCGGGGACGTGCTGGACGACAGTACTCCTCGTCTTGGCCCTCTGCGCAAAAAGGCCGCGCGCGCGTACCGCCAGCTCACCGGAATGCTGGAACGAATGACCGCGCGTCGCACCATACGAGCCGCCATACAGTCGGCCGCCATAGCCGCACGCGGCGACCGCCTCGTACTGGAAGTCAAGTCAGAGTGCCGCAAGGACGTGCCAGGCATCGTCCACGACGTCTCCAACACAGGCGCCACAGTCTTCGTCGAGCCGTTCGCAGCCGTCGATCCATGCAACAGATGGAGAGAGACCGCAGCCGAGGCGCAGAGAGAAGAAGAGCGCGTACTGAGGCGCTTGTCCAGGATAGTAGGCGCAAGAAGGCAGGAGATACTCCATGCCCTGGAAGCCGCCGCGGCGTTGGATCTCATCACGGCCCGCGCCCGGCTTGCCGCCTCCATGGGGGGCATGAGGGTCTCGACCCTGGACGACGGGGACGACACGGCCCTGAGACTGCTGGGCGCGCGTCACCCCCTGCTCGACGGCCAGGAAGCGGTACCGGTCAACATTTCCATAGGCCCCGGCTTCCGCGGCCTCGTGATAACAGGCCCAAACACCGGTGGAAAGACCGTAGCCCTAAAGACCATCGGCCTGCTCGCCCTCATGCACCAATCCGGCATGCAACTACCCGCGGCCCCAGGTTCCGCCCTCTCCGTATTCAATCGGGTCTACGCTGATATAGGAGACGCGCAGAGCATCGAGCGGTCGGTCTCAACCTTCTCCTCGCACATGGGCAACGTCGTCAGCATCGTCGCCGAGGCAGACCACCGATCACTCGTCCTTCTCGACGAGCTGGGCACGGGCACAGACCCCGACGAGGGATCCGCCCTTGCGCGGGCCATCCTCTCTTACCTGATAGGCCGCAACATTCCCACCGCGATCACCACACACCATCGCGCGGTCGCCGAGTTCGCGAGCTCCGTAGAAGGCGCGGTCAACGCATCCGTCGAACTCGAACCTGCCACCATGTTGCCGACCTACCACTTCGTTACCGGAATACCCGGGCGAAGTTACGCGCTCAACGTTGCATCCAGGCTCGGACTCCCTGAATACATTCTCCGGAAGGCGCGTTCTATGCTCGACGCCTCACACGTCTCAGCCGAACGCCTCCTCGATGAACTCCAATCCGAGCGCAACGCCCTGCGCACGGCGGCTATCAAAGCCCAAGAGGAACTGGCGGGCGCAGAGGCAGCGCGCCTCGAACTGGAAAGAGGGCTGGCAAGAGTCGTAAGGCGCCAGGAAGACATCGTAGAGCGCACCAGATCCCAACTCCGCCGCGAAGCCGACGCCGTGCGAAAGGAACTGCGGCGCACCCTCGCGGACGCAAAGAGAGGAAGCGGACGCGGAGAGGCCCAGCAGGCCATTAGCCGCATACGCCGCCAGGTCAGCGACCCCACCTGGTTTCCCATCGCCGGCATCGACGAGGCCAGGAAGATGAAGGCCGCACAGGCCGGACAATCTCCCCCCGCCTCCCAATCCAGCCCGGCGGACACGTCGGAAAGCGCCTCTACCCACCCATCTCCCTCAAAGTTGGAATCAGCAAGCCCCTTCGCCCCCGGCGACCTCGTCGAGATAAAGGGCCTTAACGTCGAGGCCGAGGTGATCGGGCCCGACGTCGACGGCGCAGTAGACCTGCGCATGGGCAACGCACGCATACGCCTCTCCGAAAATCAGCTGCGGCTCGTACAGGACGCGGAAAACAGAGACGCCCCGCGGGAATCGCCCTTCACCGTCAGCGCGGCGGAGACTTCCTACCACTCGGGCAGCATCGACGTCAGGGGATACCGGGTCCAGCAGGTACAGGAAGAACTGCCCAGATTTATCGATCGCTGCCTGCTCGACGGCGTGGACAGTTGCAAAATCATCCACGGTGCCGGAACAGGTTCACTGCGAGAGGCGGTCAGAGAGCTCTTGGCCTCCTCCCACGGCGTCACAGGCTTCCATCCGGCCTCAGGCGAGCACGGCGGGAACGGCGTCACCATAGCCGAACTCGGCCCGGCCTGATCCCAAGACCCCCCTGCGCTAGCCGCCCCATCCCCGCGCGCGAGGGCGCTAGGCCGTGTTCAGAAGCGCACCAAAGAGCCGGCCGCGTCTGATCGCGGCGGCCTGTGCATAGCCGGCGTCGTCTGCAATCCCTTCCCTGTGTCGGAGTGCCGGCGGCTTTTCATAGGAATGGCGGCAGGTCGAGATGCCTGCCGAGCTAAACGGATCAGATAATGAGCTTAGATCCCCGCGGCCGCGTCTTGCCGCCGTGCACCGACGGCTCGGCGCACCACTTGGCCGACAACCGCCGCACGGCCCGGTACGTCTCCTCTCCAAAACCCAGCAGGTCGCACACCACTCGCCGGTCCAACAGCGCCCTGTTCGGGTCGGCGTCCGCAAGATATGCCGGCTTCAACTCCCTGCCGCGGAACTCATCGAATATCGACTCGGCCATGAGCAACTGTTCGTCGGTAAGCGCACGGAAGTCCAGGACCGACAGGGACTCCGCGGAACGGACCGTCATACCCGCCTTGCTCGATTGCTGCCGGCTGGATCGCCACCAGTAGCACAGCAAGCCCAACGTGCTATTCCCCCACGCCGTAAAAGCGTAATCGAACTGTTTATTCGTGAAAATCACGTTAGGCCATACACGTCCGCCAACTGACTCTAAATCAGTGAACGCAACCGCAAGAGCCTGAGAACCGAAGGTGAAGTCACGATTCAGATGGGCGCGGCTGGCAGTCTCCCAAAGTTCGGCAGCCCTGCTCTCCATTCCAGGCTTCACACGCAACTGAGAGTCAGGCTCGCACACAAATCTGGTTTCCCGCTTGGCGCTGTGGTTCCATAGAGACGGATAGGTCGCAGTTGAAGAACGCGGGCCCTGAATGAAAGGCCCGTTATGGGAAGAGCTGATGAATAGCTGAGAGTCCAGCCCGCGTTGCCCCACTTGGTTCAGATGGGCTATGGGGAGGTCAAGCGCTTCAGGCTCTGCGGGAAGCCACAACTTTCCCAAAGACAGTGAATGTGCGACCTGAGCGGTGGCGGCGTCTAGAATGCGCGCTGCGCCCCATCCGCTTTCGTACTGTGTAAGAGGAGCTTCCAGCGCCTCGCCAGCCGCAGCGTCTCCAGAGCGGATGGGGACACCCCCGTATGGCCCGTCCTCAAGTCGACGCGTAGGCAAACCGGCCAAGATTGCTTTACTGAGCTCAGCCGCCGCCGCGAAGTTCGCCGGACGCTTGGTCAATGAAACGAACTGTGCCCGTTGTTTCGGCCGTTTGTCATTGGCAATCTTTCGTGCGATTACCAGACATTCCGCAATCCCGGTATCCGACGAAAAAGACATGTCCTTGCCGTTGGCGGCAATGCTGACGATGGTAACGTCCGTGTATTCAGTGGCGATCAGTTCCCGAAACTTGGCCCAGGATGCGCCGTTGATTGCGGTGAAGGGCAGAACCAGCGCAATAATACCGTTGGGGCGAATCTTCCGGGCGGCGAGAGCGGCAAAGGCAGAACCTAGCCCGGCATGGCCGTGGTAACAGGTGCCCCTTGCCCGTTGGCGCAAACGGGCTGCCATCTTGTCCTGCTCTTCCACGCTGGCGTTGAAGGCCGCAAAGGCAGCGGCCAGAACGCCCGAAGCCGCATCGTAATGTTTGGTGTCGCTGGTAAACGGGGGATTCATGATCACCAGGTCGAAACCGCCATCGGGAATGTCCGCAGTCACGTAGGCCGCCGTCTCTTCTCCCACGCCGGTGGTGCGCAGAGCCGGATCGCTGGTGTTGAAGAGCGAGGGCAGGGCCGAGGATTGCAGAAGTTCGAGCGAGCCTATCTTCACGCTGCCGTCGATCTGTCTCCCATAGGCCAGCGTGTACAGCCGAGACCTGTTGAACCCGGCCTCGGGGCGCACCCCGGACAGCGTGGAGCCGGTGATGTGAATGGCGGACGGCATCACGTCGCAGCCGTACAGAGCATCCTCCATCATCACCTGGTGCAGCGATGCGGGGTCGCCCCCGGCGCGCTCGTGGCGGGACGCGATCTGCTCGTACACCGCCGACAGCAGCGCGCCCGTGCCGCACGCAAAGTCGCCTATCCGCAGCTTGCCGATAGCCCCGGCGTCCGACCAGTCCGTCCCCTCCATCTTTGCAACGGCAAGGCGCGCCAACAGAGCCGCAGAGGGCGGCAGGGTGTAGAAGGTAGCAAGGTACTTGCGGTCCGAGATGAGACGCTGGAAGATGCGCCCCGTCAGGTCGTGGGCGTTGTTCACGCCCGCGGCGTCGATACGCTGAGCGGTCTCGCGCAGCGCGGCCAGAACATCGGCCGCATAGCCGGGAGTCAGCAGAGACAGAACGTCCTTCGCGATAGCGAATATGGGCCAGTAGTTGATCGCCAGAATGCCTTCCCAGGCCGCCAGGGTCTCTTCCTGTGGATCGGGCACTTCCGGCCCGCACACCTGGCGCAGCGGCTTTATGCCCTGATGCATACCGGCGATGCGCTGATGAAACGTTATGGCGTTCGCCATGATCGCGCAGGCCATGCGCCGAGTCTGGGGCACGTTGCTCATCCCCAGCGTTCCGGCTATGGACGACGTGATGCCCGGACGCAGTTTGTCCACCTCCTCCAGCACCGTCTGCGCATCGTCGATCCCGCGCTCCAACTCATCAGCCGCCGCGTTCACCGCGCTCTGAGGCACCGCCGACAGGCTGATCAGATCGGCCAGGTCGGCAACCGAGCCGCTCAGCCAACCCGACTCCGGAAAGCGGCTGCCGTCGGCATACGCCACGCAGTAGGACAACTGCGCCGCAGCGACCGCAGCGGCAATGTCGTACGCGCTCTCGATCGACGGCGGGTATCGCAATGCGATGGCGGACTCGATGGGACGCGGCTCGCCCACCGGCTTACGCCCAAGGCGCGAACGCGCATCGTCCTCCACGCTGGCCCCCGGCTCGTACTCCGCCTCCACGACGACCGGAGCGCGGCCTCTGCCGGTGATCAGGATGTCGGCTCGATGCGCCCGGTGGCCTCGTATCGTGCGCGTGCTCTCGCACAACACCGAGCATCCTGAAAGCATCCCGCGCAGCAACTCGCCCAAAGCGCTGTTGGCGTTTTCCTCTATGCGGTGCGGCGCAGTCGTCACGTGACCCTCTTCAACTGCGCCGAGGGTAGCATCGTCAGGATTTACCTTCATACTCGCATGTCGCAACTTGTCGGCCGGCGCTGATCGCGGCGGCCCGTGCATGGTTCGGTATCTGCGGAGCGGGTGAAGTCCTGATTGTGGTGCCGGGGGTGGGATTTGAACCCACATGCCCTCGCGGGCGGCGGATTTTAAGTCCGCTGCGTATACCATTCCGCCACCCCGGCCAACTCTTCCCGCCTGACCGGCAGGCCAGCGCCAATTATGGCGGTTGCCATCATCGCGCCAGAGCCTGCGCCGCGCCTGTCACGGCGCCGGAAAATACGCATCGGGCGGGTATCATGACCGCGCCAAAGCGCGTACCTGCCAAGGTTGGATGACTTGAGACGTCTCATCATACGGCGGCTTTTCGCATCCACAAAGACCCCCGCATCCGCCAAGATTTTCGTCTTTTGGAGTTTCCCGGATCGTATCAGGCCCCCCTGGACCTGTACGTACGAGAGGGCGGGGCATCACGGAGGCGGGCCGGCAATGGCTCACCGCCGCATGGTGGTTCTCCTTCTTCCCCAGCCTAGTCATATCTGCTCTTTGCCATACCCATCTGCCCGGCGGAGATCTATGCACAACCGCCTGCGACTCTCAGAACAGGCGGCCCTCTCCCGTGCCAGTCAACTGCCGAAGCAGGTAGCGCTCTTCCTGGCTTTCCCTGACGTCGCCGGCCAGCCTGTCCGGGTTCGGCCACAACTCTCGGATGCGGCCAAGCAGCCGTTCCTGAATCGCCATAGTCTCCGGCTGCCCTGCCAGGTTCTCGAACTCCCCAGGATCGCGGGCCAGGTCGTAAAGCTCCAGCTCCGGAGTTTCCAAGTGGGTGTAAGACAGTTTCCAATCGCCTTGGCGCAGCATCGCGCGCGGGCCTTCCGTCCCGTGCGCCAAGTGCTCGCAGAAGGCCTCGTCCTTCCAGCCCGCGCTCTCGTCCGCCAGGTAGGGCAGCAGGCTGGAACCGTCCATGTTCCACTCTCCAGGATCGATGCCCGCGACGTCCATCATTGTCGCCACGATGTCCACGTTGGAGGTCGCGCCTTTCTCCCAGCGTCCTTCCGGTAAACGGCCGGGCCATGAGATCTGAAGAGGCACGCGGGCAGACTGCTCGTAGAAGCACATCTTGCGCCACAATCCATGCTCGCCGGCCATCTCTCCATGGTCCGACGTGTGCACTATCACCGTGTTATCCGCCTGACCGGTCTGCTCCAGCGTATCGAGGATCCGCCCATACTTCTCGTCCAGGCAGGTGATCATGCCGTAGTACGCGGCGCGCGCCCTCAGCAGTTGGTCCTCCGTATACGGCCCGCCGGTACCGGTGTAGCGCTGCAACCTGGCCGCAGCGGGAGGCAGGTTGTCGAGGTGGCCCGGCGGATTGTTGGGCAGGTCCACGTTATCCGGGTAGTACGTCGAAAAGTACGGCTCTGGAACCTTCAGCGGGAAGTGCGGCGATATGAACCCGCACACCATCGCCCACGGACGCTCCCTTCTGGCGTCGTCGCGCAGATACTCATGGGCCGCGGATTCCACAGCCTCGTCGTGGTCGATTACGCTGCTTCTGCCCGCGCCCGCCTCCACCACGTCCGGCCACGGCGTCACGCCTGGACCCACTCCATCCTTCCACCGGATGATCTCGTGCGCGTTCTCAGCGTGGGGATCGCGGCTCAGCTGCTCGTCGAACCCATTGAGCGGCCTCGGCCCCATCATGTGCATCTTGCCGTTCAACGCCGTGTCGTAACCCAGCGACTTCAGCAGCCACGCCCACGTCACCCTTCCCACGTACAACGGCGTGGAGTTGTCCCACCCCTGGCAGTGGCTTACGTACTTGCCGGTCATGAACGACAGCCGGGACGGGGTGCACAACGGAGAGTTGCAATAGCCATTCTCGAAAGTCGTGCCGCGCTCGGCGAGGCGGTCCATGTTCGGGGTCTTTACAAGGGGGTGGCCGTAAGCGCTGCTGAACATGGGGCCGTGTTCATCCGACATGAACACCAGAAAGTTGGGCCGGTCTCCTCGGTCTGACATTTCTCCTCCTGCTTATGGCCGTGCGCGCTCCTGCAAGGGGTAAGGCGGCAGGCCGCGCCGGCCTGCCGACCGACGCCGCAAGGCGGAGCTCCCCCCTCGCGGCGTCATTAGTCTGGCATCGATTGTCTCCTCTGGCGGACCTGAGGCTGTGCTTCATCCGGCAACGCGCCGGGTTTCGAGACCGCCTGGATGCACCGTCCTGATGGGCTGGGCATCCTCCCGTCCAGCCTGGGGACCGCGTAACATTACCTAATGAGGTATACCTTCACAAGAAACCCCGCGGGGCAGGGCGTAGTTGCCCGACGAGGCAACGCCTTCAATAACCGCGAGCAGAAAGGAAAAACATGACTGGCAGTAACGCGCCAGCGGGCGCGCTCGGCATCATCGGCGGCACCGGCCTGTACCAAATCGCGGGTTTCAAAAACCCGCAGTGGGTGGACGTAGAGTCCGCATTCGGCAAACCCTCCGACCAGATGCTGATCGGAGAACTGAACGGCCAGCGCCTCGTCTTCCTGCCCAGACACGCAAGAGGCCATCGCATTCCCCCCACGCAGGTGAACTACCGGGCAAACATAGAAGCGATGAAGCGCGCCGGCGTATCCCGCATCATCGGATTCAGCGCCGTCGGATCCTTGCAGGAACGCCTCCACCCCGGCGACTTCGTTATCGTGGATCAATACGTTGATCGCACCGTCGCACGGCAGAGCAGTTTCTTTGGCCCGGGATTCGTTGCACACGTAAGCATGGCAGACCCAGTTTGCTCCCAACTGGGCGATGCTCTCGAGAGAGCCGCGGCAAAATGCGGCGCGAAGGTCGTACGCGGGGGAACCTACCTGGCAATGGACGGCCCGCAGTTTTCCACCCGTGCAGAGTCGCTCCTGTACCGATCCTGGAACTGCGACGTGATCGGCATGACCAACATGCCGGAAGCAAAGCTGGCCCGCGAAGCCGAGTTGTGCTACGCCACGGTTGCCATGGTCACAGACTATGATTGTTGGAGACCTGAGCACGAGGCGGTCAGCGCGGAGGCCGTGCTCAAGGCCCTGCAGGAAAATTCCACCCTCGCGAAAGAAGTTGCCAAAACCTCGGCCGACGAGGTGGCCAAACTGCCCGCAGACTGCCCGCAAAACTGCAACCGCGCGCTTGAACACGCCATCGCAACCGCACCGCACGCACGAGACCCCGACATGGCCCAAAAACTGGCGGTGGTTGCAGCAAGGGCTCTTGACGCAGAGGGATGGACCAACCACTGAACAGACCCTCTACCCACTGAACTATCGTCGCCCAAAGACAACGGAAACCAGCGAGGAGTCCACGTGAAGGCTATTCGAGTTCACAAGACCGGCGGCCCGGAGGCCATGACTTACCAGGACAGCCCCGAGCCCGCACCCGGGCCGGGCGAGGCCGTCGTTAAAATCGACGCCGTCGGCGTCAACTACATCGACGTCTACTACAGATCGGGCCAGTATCCCGCAACGCCGCCCTTCACCGTCGGACAGGAAGCCGCAGGGACAGTCGAATCGGTGGGCCCGGACGTGGAAGGGGTCTCCGTCGGCGACAGGGTGGCCTACGAGGGAGTCCTTGGGGCTTACGCAGAGCTTTCGCTCGTACCCGCACACAAGCTGGTAACTCTCCCGGAGGGCCTCGACGCGCGCCTGGCGGCAGCCGTCTTGCTCCAGGGAATGACCTCGCACTATCTCGTCAAAGACACCTTTCGACTCAGCGCGGGGGATACCGCGCTGATCCACGCCGCGGCCGGAGGCGTGGGCCTGCTGCTCATACAGATGGCCGCGAAGGTCGGCGCCCGAGCTATAGGCACCGTGTCAACGCAGGAAAAAGCGGCCCTTGCACGCAGCGCAGGCGCAGACGAGGTCATCATCTACTCGGAGCAGGACTTCGAGACCGAAACCGGGCGGCTGACCAACGGGCAGGGCGTGGACGTGGTCTACGATTCCGTGGGAAGAGCCACGTTCGACAAGAGCCTGGCTTGTCTGAGGCCGCGAGGTACCTTGGCCCTCTTCGGGCAGTCCAGCGGCACCGTGGAGCCGCTCAATCTGCAGAGGCTGAACTCTGCCGGATCCGTATTCGTCACACGCCCTTCCCTCGTGCACCACACGCTGACCAGGGATGAGTTGCTTCAAAGAGCGGCCGACGTCTTCGGCATGGCGGCGGGAGGCAACCTGCACGTGCGCATCGATAGCGAGCGGCCATTGGCGGAAGCGGCCGACGCCCACCGCCGTTTGGAGGGCCGCCAGAGCGCTGGCAAACTGTTGTTGATTCCCTGAAAGGCCCGCCGGGTCCCGCGGCCCGTCATTCCGACGAAAGCCGGAACCGCGTCGAACCTGCCGGAGCAACTCGGCGGACTAGGGCCTTGCCGTCCACTGTAAAAACGTCCTATTAGGCAAGGGCCTCTTACGGCGAGAAGAATTTCTGGACGCCTGATGAGGCTTTACTAACCCGCGGGTCGGGCGTTCGTTATGGAGGCGACGGGCGGATTCGAACCGCCGAATAGAGGTTTTGCAGACCTCCGCCTTAGACCACTTGGCTACGTCGCCCCGCAAGCCGGCCCGGCGCGAGCCTGTCCCGATTGTAACGCCTTGCAGATGGTGCCGAGGGTGGGATTCGAACCCACACGCCCTTTCGAGCACTGCGCCCTCAACGCAGCCTGTCTACCGATTTCAGCACCCCGGCCCGGGTTCTGCTCTTAGCGTTACGCACGGTGCGCATACAGTGCCTGCCGTTCGAGCCTCATTCTACTATGAGAATGCCAATTCGCACGCCCCGCCTGCAAACTCCGCTCACGTAATTGTGCCATCTAGCCCCGCGCCCTCCTCGCAGGCCGCCGCGACCTCCGAGATAACACGTATAGGAAGTCGAACGCGCCTGGAATCTGGCGCAAGTTTTCCTGGCAGGGGCGGAGGGACTCGAACCCCCGACCTTCGGTTTTGGAGACCGACGCTCTAGCCAGCTGAGCTACGCCCCTTCAGTTAGTTCAGCAATGGTTATTCTAAGGGCTACGCGCCTCTGGCCGCCAACACTCTTCCCCTGCTTTCGCAGCGGAAGAGTGCGTAAACGGCTCGGATCCCCCGGCTAGAGAGCGATCTCCCCTCTCTCGCCAGTGCGCACCCTCACCACGTCCGATACGTGCGACACGAATATCTTGCCGTCACCGATCTCCGTTCCCCCCTCACTGCGCGCAGCGTTGACAACCGCCTCTATCACGGCTTCCTTTTTGGAATCCTCCACCACGGTGAAGATAACGGTCTTGGGCATCGATGCGCGGTGTGCGAAATAGCCCCCGCGACCCGTAAAGACCTCCACTCCCTGCTGCTTACCGCGACCCGTCACGTTGAAGTAGGTGTAGCCATGACAACCCGCGTCCACCATGGCCTGGAGCACGGGGTTGACTCGCTCAGGGCGCACCACTGCCTCTATCTTGATCATCGGTTCATCCTTCCCTTCCGGCCTGGCGGCGTGAAGCCCCAGTCCTGACTGAGATTTCCCCGGCTCGGAGCGAATCGCGAGCCGGGGAGCGCCGTCATGCTTAGTCGGCGCCGTCTGCCACGTAAGCTCGTTCGCCGTGCTGAGACAGGTCCAGGCCGATGTCCTCTTCCCAGGTGCCCGTCCGCAGCCCAAGACCGGGTATCCGGTCCAGGATGAGCAGAATTACCGTAGTCGCCACCAGCGAGTAGCCAATCGTTGCAACCACTGCCCGGAAGTTGGCCCAGAGAAGATTGGCTTCCCCGTCCACCAGCCCCACTCCGCCCACGGCGAATATGGCGACCGCTATGGATCCCCAGATCCCTCCAATGCCGTGAACGGCAAACACCTCCAGTGCGTCGTCTATCCGGAGCCGGTGGCGCAGGTGCACGGCCACGTAGCAGAGCGCGCCGGCGCCGAATCCCACGCCTAGAGAACCCATCGGGCCCACGTTCCCGGCTGCCGGCGTGATCGCAACAAGCCCGGCGACCGCTCCGGAAGCCACGCCCACCGCGCTCATGTGGCCCGTGTGGAAGTACGAAATCAGGCCCCACGTCACTGCGGCCACGGCCGCGGCCATGTTCGTTACGAGGAACGCGTTCACGGCCACACCGTCCGCAGCCAGACCTGAACCGGCGTTGAAGCCGAACCATCCCACCCACAGAATAGCGGCCCCCAGTATCACGAAGGGAACGTTGTGAGGTTCTACTCCGCGCTCCACGTTACGCCGTCGCCCCACGAAGTACGCCGCCGCTATCGCTGCCACTGCCGCGTTGATGTGCACCACGGTACCGCCCGCAAAGTCAACGGAACCGATCCCCAGGATCCAACCGTCGCTCGCCCAAACCCAGTGGCAGATGGGCGCGTAGACGAGAGTTACCCACGCAACCAGGAAGACCAGATAGGTCGTGAACTTGAACCGCTCGGCAAAGGCCCCGGTGATCAGAGCCGGAGTGATGATCGCGAACATCATCTGGAAGACCGCAAACAGCATGTCCGGTATGCCGTCCCCCTCCGTCGCGCTCACGTCTCTGAAGCCCAAAAAATCGAAATTGCCGATGAAGTTGTTGAACCCGACCGCGTCTTCAGGTCCCGTTCCGAACGCCAGGCTGTAACCCCAGAGCAACCATATGATGCTCACAACCCCCATCGAAATGAAGCTGTACATGATGGTGCTGATGACGTTCTTGCCGCGCACCAGGCCGCCATAGAAAAACGCCAGCCCAGGCGTCATGAATAACACAAGCGCCGAGGCCACCAAGATCCATGCGACCGATCCAGAGTCAATCATGAGCAAGGCCCCCTGTCCGGACAAAATGTCCCGATCTCGATCTTAGGCAAAGCAATCGGGCCGTATCTTACCTGCCTACTTTGCCACTGTGAAGCACCAGTTACGCAACGAGGTTGACCAGCGCAGCCGCTCTGCCTAGCATTATCTGCCAAACGAAGCACAATCGGGAAGGCCGGTATCCGCAAGATGATCATAGACTCTCATTGCCACGCTTGGGCCATATGGCCCTACCTGCCAGAAGTACCCGACCCCCATTCGCGCGGCATCGTGGAACAGCTTCTCGACGAGATGGACCGCAACGGCGTGGACAGGGCTGCCATAGTATGCGCCCAGATATGGCAAAACCCGGACAATAACGGCTACATAGCAGAGGCCGTACGCGAACGCCCCGACAGGCTGAGCCAGTTTGCAGACGTCGATTCAGTATGGTCCGATACCTACCACGTTCCTGGAGCCGCCAAGCGCCTGGAGCAGGCCGCCGAAAGGCTGCCAATGGCCGGATTTACGCACTACCTCGCAGCCGAGGACGATTGCGCATGGTTCACCTCCCCCGACGGAGACGACTTCTTCCGGGTAGCCAACGAACTCAAGCTGATCGCATCCATCGCATGTCAGCCACAGCACCAGCCCGCCATCCGCAAGGTGGCCGAAAAGTGGCCCGACATACCCTTCCTGTGTCACCACATGTCTATGCTCAAGACCACAGACAAGCCGCCAAGCGAGCGCTTGCAAAACGTCCTCGATTCAGCCGAACTGCCCAACGTCTATCTGAAACTTTCAGGTTTTCACTACGTTACCGATCAGAACTTCCGATGGGAGTACCCATATGACGAGGCCCGGTGGGTGTACGAGGCATGTTACGAACGATACGGGCCGCGCATGTGCTGGGGCTCGGACTACCCCGTCGTACAAACCGACATGATCTACCGGCAGGCCCTCGAGGCCTTTCGCACCCACTGCGACTTCGCGTCCGTTGAAGACCGCGACAAGATCCTGGGTGGAACTCTGGCAGACCTGCTCGCCAACGCCCGCCCGCCAACCTGAAGCTTGGCGCCTCGCGCGTCAATGCCAATTACGACAGCGTCTCGCCCCCCTTTTCGAGCCTCGCCGCGTCTCAGAACCAGTTCACCTTGTCTACCACGTTGCGCAAGGGCTCCCCGGCCAAAAGCCGTCGAACGTTCTCGGCCACGATTTCATACCGACGCTCATCGAGGTATGGACCGTATGCGGCCACGTGCGGGGTCAGTATCGTGTTGGGCGCGTCCCACAGGGGATGATCACGCGGCAACGGCTCGATCTCGTACACGTCCAGGGCGGCCCCGCCAATCTCCCCGGAGCGCAAAGCAGAGTTCAGATCGTCCAGTTTCGTGGTCATCCCGCGGCCTATGTTGATGAAGTAAGCGCTCTCCTTCATGAGCCGGAACTTGGACGCGTCGAACAACCCCTCCGTCGCCGGAGTGTGCGGGATGGTCAAAATCACGAAATCCGCTTTGGGCAGCAGTCTGTTCAGATCGGCGGGCCGGTGCAGCGAGAACACGCCTTCCGGCGCATCCTCACGGCGAGCATCGATACCGATCACCCGCATACCGAACGATGCGCAAAGCCGCGCAGTCTCGCCCCCAATCCCCCCCACGCCCACTATCAACGCCGTCGAATCTGGCAGAAAGAGGGCGTGGTCGCGAGACTCGTCGAGCGGATGCCACTCGCGGGCGGCCTGCTGCCGGTAGTAATCGGGCAAGCGTTTCGTAAATGCCAGCAGCACGGCCATGACGTGGATCGAAATGTGGTCGTTATAAATCTCTCGGAAGTTGGTGACCGTGACCGGGTGGTCTATCAACTCCGGACTGTAGTAGCCCGCGGGCGGAGCCGCCGCGGGGGCCTGCAACCAGCGCAGCCGCCCGGCCTCGGCCAACGCCTCCGTCGGAACAACCCCGAACGCCGCGTCAGCGTCCGCAATCTCCTCAAGAGCCTGCGCCGCAGTGCCGGGAGAGACGAAGCGGGCATCCGGTATCGAGTCGATAAGCCTCGGCAGCCACGACTTCACCGCTTCCGACTGAGGGGGCATGAACACCATTTTGATTGACATCGCTCTTGTGCCTTTTCCTGTGGAGACTCTCGCGGTTCCGTGCACGTCGGCCTGGCCCGAGGCGGCAGAGGCGCCGCCGGGCCTATCGCGGCCCGTGTAAGTGGCCGCCTCACTGCCTGATGCGCAGATTATCTCTTTTCCAGCCTGGAACCTCGCCCCTTACCTGCTCAGATTCACTTTCATAGCGATGAAGATAAACCGCCCTCACGCCTCTGTCACCGGTTGCTGACGGGAATCCGGCGGGCGCGCATCACCCCATCCCGCCTGCTCATCCCTTATGGTATCCATGCCGCAGCGCTAACATTCCAGCCGTACAACTCCACCGACCGCACGTGCAGAGCCTGAAAGCAACCGGACAGGACGACTTGGCCAACCATTTGAACATCACACCTCCCCGCGAGCGGGGATACGCTGACCCCGGCATCTTCGTAACCACCGACTGGCTGGAGCAGCATCTCGAGGATCCGTCGGTCCGCATCGTAGATACCGACCTGCCGGAAGAGTACGGCCGCGTCCACGTACCCGGCGCCGTGAGGGTCATCGACCACTACTACAAGACTTCGCTTCAAGACCGGACGCATATCCAGGGCCCGGAACAGTTCGCCGGCGCCATGTCCCGCCTCGGCATCGGAGACGACACACAGGTTGTCGGGTACGACTCCGCAGGCTGCCTGTACGCCTTCAGACTGGCATGGGCGCTCCACTACTACGGCCACGTCAACGTCAAGGTGCTCGACGGCGGATTTCCCAAGTGGTTCGCAGAAAAACGTCCACTGTCCCGACGGCAAACCTCCTACCCGGCAGCCTCCTTCTCGCCGAAACCCAATCCTGAAATCTTCGCCTCCCGCCAACAGGTGATCGACGCTATCGGCGAACGGGAAACCGTGCTGCTCGACGTGCGCTCCGACGCGGAATGGACCGGCGAAAACAAGCGGGGTACCAAACGCGGCGGTCGAATACCGGGAGCCGTACATCTCGAATGGACCAACTTCCTGACCCGCGGAGACGTGCCGACGCTCTTGCCGGCAGATGACCTGCGCCGCATTTTGAAGGCCCGCGGCGTTACGCCCGACAAGAACGTCATCACCTACTGACAGGGAGGCATCCGTGCGGCGCACGTGTATTGGACGCTCAAATTGCTCGGATACCCCTCCGTCAGAAACTACGATGCATCCTGGAGAGAGTGGGGCGATGACCTGTCCTGCCCCATAGAGAGCTAAACCCGCGCTCGGCATATCGACCCGTCGGCCAAGTAGACCCGCGTCTCGACAAGCAGACGCTCGCCCATCGTCCCCTGCCTTTACCGACGATCCGCAGAGGTGGTTGAACCGCCCGCCAAGCCGGAGCATCTCAAAATTAGGAGAGGGCAGTGAAACCACACGCTTGCTATGGCGGTATTACTGTCCGAACCGCAAAGATGAATTTCCACACCCAAGTACCCCCGTTGAGACCCACCGCATGACCATCGCCTCGCACATCTTCACAGGCCGCATAGTACTGATGCGCGGCTTCGTATCAATGGCCGCGCTCGCTGCATTGGCCCTGTTCATCGCAGCCTGCGGCGGCGGCGACGAAGCCCCCGCGGCCTCGACGCCTCCCACAGAGGCGACCGCTGCCCCGTCCGACGGGGAAGAGTCCACGACCTCCACAGGAAATCGAACCGTCAAGTCCGCTCTGGAAGTCAATGGAATTGAAGGGTGGATAAACACCGACCCACTGACTATCAGCGGGCTGGTCTCAGACAACAAGGTGGTGCTGGTCGACTTCTGGACCTATACGTGCGTCAACTGCATTCGCACCTTCCCCTTTCTCATAGAGTGGCACGACAAGTACTCCGACCACGGTCTGGCCATACTGGGGATCCACGCGCCGGAGTTCGAGTTCGAGAAGATCAGGGCCAACGTAGAAAACGCGGTTCAGGAGAACGGCCTGGCTTGGGCACACGGGCTCGATAACAAGATGGACACGTGGAGAGCCTTTGGAAACAGATACTGGCCGGCTAAATACCTCATCGGAACCGACGGCCAACTCAAGTACAGCCACTTTGGAGAGGGCGAGTACGTAGAGACCGAACTTGAGATACGGAGGGCTCTGGCCGAGGCCGGATACGACGTGGCCGACATACCCATCGGCCAGGTGGAGAACCAGGATAGGGACCTGACCGCCGAACGCGTCACGCGGGAGCTCTACGGCGGGGTGGACCGCAACTACTCGCCCGCCGGGCTGTACGCAGCGCAGGACGACTACTACCTGCGGTCCAACTCCACCGTCGAATACGTGGACACTTGGGCGGATTCTGGCGAGTACCCCCCGCAGCAGTGGGTCATAAATGGACTGTGGCGCAACGAGAGAGAAGCCATCGTTCACGCGAGGGACAGCGAGAACCTGGAGGACTACATCGCGCTCAGGATGGATGCCCGCAGCGCCAACGTAGTCATCGACCCACAGGGACCCGAACCGTTCAACGTGTTCGTGGAGTTGGACGGCCGATGGATGAACCCCGAGGAGGCCGGCGAGGACGTACAATTCGATTCCCAAGGCCGTAGTTTCATGAACATAACCGAGGGCCGCATGTACAAGGTGGTCGAGGCCCCAAGTTTCGGACAGTACCTCCTCAAACTCAGTTCAGACTCCAAGAACTTCGCAATCTTTGCCTTCACCTTTGGCGCCTACACCGACGGTTTTTGATCCCGCAAACATGCCCCAAACCACCTCCGCAAAACCGCCGCGCGGCCGTCTTTGGCGGCGTGTGGATCGCCTCTCAACACAATCTTCAATATCGGGGATCATGAATAACCGGGCATGGAAAGTATGGCTCGCGGCCGCCTTGCTTCTCACCGGGCTGGCGTGTTCCGGCGCGGCAGACCCCGCACCCTCGCCGCCGCCTGCAACCTCCGCACAGTCAAGCGAGTCCGGAGAGGCCGCCGAGTCTCACAGGAACTGGAGCGTGGTGGGAGAGCGCGTAAGCGCCGAGTTTGCGACTCCGGACCTCGCCACCGGCGAAAGACGCTTCGCCGCCGTGCTATACGATAGCTTGGGCCTCATCAAGATCCCGGTAATACGAACATCGTCATACTTCTATCCCGAAGGCGTTGACGGAAGCGCGCCCAGGGAAGGCCCCATAGAGGAAACCATCGCGCGCTTCTACGAATTTCCCCTGGGCACGCGCGGAATATACGTCACCAACCTGCGGTTCGACAGAGTGGGGGACTGGTCGGTGGAAGCCGCCGTACCCAAGCCCGACGGTACTGCCGACCTCGTGGAAATCCGTTTCCCGGTGGCGGAGAGCACCATGTCGGTGGACAAGGGAGAACGTCCACCGGCGAGCAGGAACAGGACGCTGGCCGACGTCGATTCGATCGCGGAACTGACCACCGGCACACAGCACGATCCTGAACTCTACGCAGTAACGGTTTCCGAGGCGCTTGAGCAGGATCGGCCCTTCGTAGTTGTATTTGCAAGCCCTGCGTTCTGCACGAATGCAGTATGCGGGCCGCAGGTGGAAGTCGCGTCAGCCCTTCGAGAACAGTACGGGGACAGGATCAGCTTCATCCACGTTGACCTGTACCAAAATCCCCATGAGATAAAGGGAGACCTGTCCAGCGCCGTGGTTACGCCGCTGCTGGAGGAGTGGGGGCTGGTATCGCAGGAATGGACCTTCGTCATGGGCGCTGATGGCAAGGTGGCGGCGCGCTTCGAGAACTTCGTTCCACACTCCGAGCTAGAAGAAGCCCTGCTCACCGTCCTGCCGACTTCGTAAACTCCGGACACCAACCAGCCGTCATTCCCGTATCCTGAACTGCCTCTGGAACCCGCGCAAGACTTCCAGGTAACCCGCCCTGAGCGGCACACTATCCCCCTCTCCCTCGTCGGTAGAGTTGGTACGCGCCACTGCCACAGCAGGCAGGTGACGACGGAAGAGCGCGGGTAAGTGAGTCCCGGTCAACCCTTCTTCCGCGATTGTCCAGCCCGCAATATCCGCACAGCCCACAGTTTCATCGATGCTTTCCTGCTCACCAGACCCCTCCAACGCGGCAGTAACGCTCGATCTGTGGCTTACCCTCATAGCCGAGCCTACTACGGGCGCCTCTTTTTCCCAAGACCGGCGGCGGATACGCGTCGATAACGCCATCGACGCGCTGGCCGGGCTGGGTAAAGTCTTGGAACGTACCCAACTGGCCGCCGCGTTCGACGCTGCCACGGCCGAGATCAACTGCGGCCACGCCAGGGGGACGGATATGAATTTCCACGACCGCATCGTGCGGACGCTCGCTTCAATCGACGAGAACCTGCCGGTCGAGATCGGCGTCTCGGGTGTAAGGCAGGTTGCGCAGGCGGTGGACGCCGCGTTCGACCGCTGGCCCCCGGCCCTACTGCCCGGCGCCTTGCAAACCCTCGACTCGCTCTCTTCGATGGGGGTGAAACTGGCGCTGATCTCAAACACCGGCTTCTCATCCGGGAGCGCCTACTACAGATTCCTGAACTCAACCGGCCTGGACGCATTCTTCGAGGTAATAACTCTCTCGGGCGATGCGGAAGTCGCGAAGCCGTCCCCGGAGATATTCACCGGCACCCTGGAATCGCTGGGCGTTGATCCCGGGCGTGCGATTCACGTGGGAGACAACCCTGTCGCCGACGTGGCCGGAGCCGCGGCCATAGGGATGGCCACAGTGTGGATATCAGGCTCCGGCAGCCCGGCGCTGACCGCAAAGCCCGATTACATAGTGACCGATGTCGGCGAAACGCCTCTCGCGGTAGCCGATTGGCTCGCCAAACGGGTTAACATTGCAACGTGACCGGAACGCCTGCACCCACGCATACCGCCGGCCGGCAGGACTCACGCGCCGCCCGCGCCTACTTGGGACCCACGGAATAAGCCACGTGCCACTCTACGAATACCGTTGCGGAAACTGCGCCCGCGAATTTGATCTGCTTAGACCCATGGACATGTCCGACTCGAAGGCGGACTGCCCCTCGTGCGGTCAGTCGGCCATGCGGAAACTGTCGGTTTTCGCCGCCTCGGCTGCCGGTTCGTCAACGCCGCTCGCCGGCATGGGATCCAGCGGATGCGGCGGCGGAGGATGTTGCGGCGGAGCCTGCGCCTCCCCGTAGCGGCTGCGCAGCATACGAGCGGCCGCGAACAGCAGAGCGAACTCTATAACCGTCAACGCCGCGATCATCAGCGTAGCTTCCAGGAAGAAGCGCTGAGGGAACATGACGATCAAATAGTCAGTCCGGGGATCCAAAAGCCACAGATCGTTCGCAAAGCTCAGAACGTGAAACAAGGTGAACACGGCCTGGAAGTTCGTCAAAACCAAAATGCTCAATAGGACTATGACGCTCAGGGACGCTATGGCGGAGAGGCGCGTGGCGGTCTCCAGCAAAGGCCAGAACCGCCTGCCTATCAACAATGCGCACGATAAGCCGACCCCCAACACACCCGCTCCCGTCCAGTAGCTCACGCTGAACGTTCCACGCATCAGCCCCTTCACGTCCCGCATGTGCAGGACCTCTCGCTGGTTGTATAGAGACACCTCAGCCCCGTTGAAATCTACTCGAACGTCCAGCAAATCCTCATCGTTGTTGAAGTACTCCACGATCTGCTCCGCCGCCCCATCCAGTTCTTCGGCGGAGATGCCGGAACGTTGCGGAATCCCGTTTCTCCACCAGTTGTAGTCGTATAGCCAACCGCTATTGGTGATCACTCGGACGTTGGAGGTTATGAAGAAGAAGGGCAGGGCGAGCCCGAAGAGGGCCATCACCGCGACGAGCGCGGCCCGTGCTGCCGCGTGTTCGCTCCACTTGCTTATCTCCATGATTGGCTAGGATACGCGTATCGCGCCGGCGTAGGCTGTAGTCGGCCATTCAATGGAGGGTTTGCGTGAAACACGGTGCAGACGAGAACAAAGCAACATTTGAGGACCTGCTCGAACTGGTCAGTACCCTTCGCAGCCCCGGCGGATGCCCTTGGGACGCCGAGCAGGATCATAAATCGCTCAGGCCCTACCTGCTTGAGGAGACCTACGAAGCCCTGGAAGCCATAGAGTCATGCGAGCCGGATGGCTTGGCAGAGGAATTGGGGGACCTGCTAATCCAGGTGGCCTTCCACGTGGACGTAGCCCGCAGATCCGGTGAGTTTGACTCCTCCCTCGTCATCTCCCGCGTGATGCACAAGCTAACCCGTCGGCACCCTCACGTGTTCGGAGACGCCCAGCCTTTGCAGGAGGCCGGGGAGGTCGCTGAACAGTGGGAAGAGCTGAAGCGCAAGGAGAGCGGGCGCAAATCGATCGTGGACTCCCTTCCCGCTTCCATGCCGGCGTTGTCGTACGCGACTTCAGTGTGGAGCAGGGCGGTAAAGGCCGGTTTGCCCCTGAGTCCTCTCGACGCGCCGGATGACGCTGCAGGCCAACCGCTCGAAACGGAACGGGAAGCGGGCAGGTACCTGATGATGGCCGCCCGTATGGTGCAAGCGCAGGGACACGATCCGGAAACGGTCCTTCGAGCCCACGCGCTCAGATTGAGGGACAAGATCAGGCGGGCGGAAAAAGCCGTGCATCCCAGGTCGCTGCTCGAACTTTCACAGAGCGAGCTGGAGCAGGTCTGGGAACAGGCGCGCGAAGAGACCTCTTGAGAGGGTGTCTAACAAGTCCCTTCCCCCTCGCAGCGGAAAAATTAGAGCCTGCGCCAGTAAAAAGCGGGGCAGAGGGTGAGGACAGGGCGGCACACGGCTATCGCCTGTCATTCCGGCGTGACGGGGGAGGGCGCTTATCAGGCAAGGACCTCTGACGCAAGGAAGCGCTTTGGACACTTTCTCAAGGCGTAACCGAAATGCGCCCCGCATCCCCTTTGGTCACTTCGCCAACAACCTCGGCGCAAAGCGTTCGATTGTTGCTCAACTCATGCAGGAGTGCATCCAACTTCGCCTCCGGAATGCTGATCAACATGCCCCCGGAAGTCTGTGGGTCGCACAAGAGCAGCCGGTCGGACTCGGTCAGCGATGCATCCCAACTCACGCGACCATCCAGCGACTCCACGTTCCGATACGTGCCCCCGGGAGCTATCCCTGCCTCCAGCAGTTCCAGAGCCCCGGGCAGAACCGGCACAGCCCGCCTGCTCACCCAGGCAGACGCGCCGCTCGCCTTTAGCATCGAGTGCAAGTGGCCGAGCAGGCCGAACCCCGTGACGTCCGTCGCCGCGTTGGCCCCCGCGGAGACCATGGCCTCGGACGCGCCCTTGTTGAGGCTCTTCATAGAATCCACCGCCGCAGAGAGAACGTCGGCGCGTACAACGCCGTCCCTGTGGGCCGTGGTCACGACCCCGGTGCCTATGGGCTTGGTCAAAACCAGACGATCCCCGGGACGGGCTGCCGCATTGGTAACCTGCTTTCCCGGTTCCACTATGCCCGTTACCGCAAGGCCGTACTTGGGCTCCCGGTCGTTCACCGTATGACCCCCAACCACCGGGCAACCGGCCTCCGAGGCTTTCTCCATGCCGCCGGCCAGCACCCGTCCCAAGACCTCCTTGGGGAGGTCGCGCGGGAAGCCGGTAACGTTCAGCGCGCTGACGGGACGCCCGCCCACGGCGTATACGTCGCTGAGAGCGTTGGCCGCTGAGATCGAGCCGTAGTCGAAAGGGTCGTCGACGATGGGAGGAAAGAAATCGACCGTGAGCACAAGCGCAGCGTCGTCCGATATTCGATAGACCGCGGCATCGTCACCCGTTTCAAACCCCATGAGGAGGTTGGGGTCATCGTGACTTGCGGCTGGCAGTTGGCGCAGCACCTGCGCCAGTTCAGACTGGCTGAACTTGCCGGCTCAACCGCCGCATTCAGCCAGCGAGGTCAGCTTCACGTCCTCTTCTGAGGGTTCCATGTTCCTACTACTACCTTGTCTGAGGCGATGCGCCTGACTTGTCAAAACGGTTTATGAGTATATTAGAGACTGGCAGGAAACCGTAACGGCCAGGCCCCGCCTATCTATTTGCAAGCCGCACTCTCTGATTCGACATGACAAACACCTTTCCGGGGATCGAACTGTTCCCCGTCACTGCGGACGTCAACGCCAATGGGCGTATAGCCATCGGCGGATGCGATCTCACCCTGCTTGCTGCGGAGTTTGGCACTCCCCTGTACGTGTATGACGAAGCCACGCTCCGGCACACGTGCAGGGAGTTCACCCGCGCTTTCACCAGAGAGTACCCCGGCTCAAAGGTGTCTTACTCCTCCAAGGCTTTCGCCAACCCTGCCTTGGCCAAAATCCTGGAGGAGGAAGGATTGGGCATGGACGTGGTAAGCGGCGGCGAACTGGCAGTCGCCAGGGCGGCGGCCTTTCCGTCGGGAAAAATGAACTTCCACGGGAACAATAAGACCAGGCAGGAACTTGAAGAGGCCCTGGACTACCGGGTCGGGCACATAACCGTGGACTCTTTCCACGAGATCGGCTTGCTGGACGACGTAGCCCGGAAACGCGGCGTGACCCAGCCGGTAATGCTGCGCGTTTCGCCCAGCGTCGACCCGCATACCCATCTACTAACTACCACCGGGGTGCTCGACTCGAAATTCGGCTTCTCCATAGAGACCGGCGCGGCAGAGGAAGCGGTATCCCTCGCCCTGCGGGCCGGAAACCTGGAAGTAGAGGGGCTGCACTTCCACCTTGGATCCCCCATTTTCGAGCTGGAACCCTACTCGCAGGCCATCCGATACGTGCTCCGGTTTGCCGCGGACATGATTGGCCGCTACGGACTGCGCTTGCGCCACTTCAACCCCGGCGGAGGATTTGCCATAGGCTACGTCACGCAGTCGCCCCCGCCGCCCATATCGGCCTATGCGGCGGAGATAGCCTTTGCCATACGAGAGGGGTGCGACGCTAACGGCCTTGAACTGCCAACCCTCACTGTTGAACCGGGACGCGCCATCGTCGGCAGAGCCGGCGTAGCCCTCTACGAGGTCGGCGGCGTCAAGTCGATCCCCGGAGTGCGAACCTACGTCAGCGTGGACGGAGGAATGGGGGACAACATTCGCCCCGCCCTTTACGACGCCGCATACACCGTCACCCCCGTGAGCGTACCCGCCGGTGAACCCGCGATGGTCGCCACCATCGCGGGAAAGTTCTGCGAGTCCGGCGACGTGCTTGCGCGGGACGTCGACCTGCCGGAGATAGCGCCCGGAGACCTCATAGCCCTCCCCGCATCAGGCGCCTACTGCGCCGCCATGGCCAGCAACTACAACATGGCTCCAAGGCCGCCCATCGTCATGGTGAACCAGGGAGAGGCGCGCCTCATACGGCGCAGGGAAACATACCGGGACCTGTTGGCGACCAGCATTGTCTGAGCAGACTGCAAGAGGCTGGCAAACCTTTGGCCACCCGGGCGCGGTGCGGCTGTTATCCGGCGCGGTCGAGATTGAACGCACCAGCCACGCATATCTCTTTACCGGGCCGGAGCGCACTGGCAGGAAAACCCTTGCTATGGACCTCGCCCGCGCGGTCAACTGCATCCCGGTTCCCGACCTTTTCGGAAATGTGCCGCTCCCTCCGTGCGGCGCCTGCTCCCCATGCGACCGAATCGCTCGCAGCCTCTACGCAGACGTCAGGGTGATCGACGTCGATACTCCGCTCCCGTCGCCGCAGAAGGCGTCAGGGCAGGGCAGCGCGGGTGGGCGCTCCCGCAATACCATCGGAATCGAACACGTTGGTGAACTACAGCGCGAGGCGTCGCTCAAGCCGTTCGAGGGACGGTGCAGAGTCTTCATCATCGACGGCGCAGAAACTATGACTCCGGAGGCCGCCAACCGACTGCTGAAAACCTTGGAAGAACCCGCAGACAGCGTGCTGATCGTACTGGTTGCCCCCTCTTCCACTCAGCTGCCCCAAACCGTGGTATCCCGCTGCCAGCACGTCAAACTGCGCCTCGTCGCCGCCGGCGTGATAGAGCGCATGTTGGTCGAAAGGTTCAACGCCGGCCCCGATACGGCATCCGCGTTAGCGCGCGCTGCGAGAGGCCGCCCTGGCTGGGCCATAGACGCACTCCGGGACCCAACCGCCATGGATAGGCGCAACCAGACCGCGCTGCGAATATTTTCCGCTCTGACCGGGGACATAGAGGAGCGGTTCAGATACGCCCGGGACGTGTCGAGTACTTTCCGGAGGGACCGGGCGGCCGCCATGGACGAGATCGGCGCGTGGCTGGAATGGTGGCGCGACGTCGCCTTTGCGGCCCACGGACTGCATGAGCAGGTGATCAACACGGATTGGCTGACGTCGCTCTCGGCTATTGCCGCCTTGCTCGACACGGATGCCGTTGCGCGCTCCGCTCATTCGGTGGAACTTACTCTAGACGCACTCTGGGCGAACGCCATGCCGCAACTGGCGTTGGAAGTGATGATGCTAGATCTGCCCGGCGTTGACCCAAGCGCCGTGCCAGCGCCGGCAACGGCGAGCGCCGAAGCCGACGGTGGATCCGCGTCGTGATTCTGCGGAGGGGGTCTATCGCAGGAGTCAGGACCGCCAGGAATTCTCCCATCAGGTTCGTGGGAACCGCTCTCGTCGGCCTTCAACCAGGAGATCGGGTGGAAGTCAAGTTGGACGGAGAGCCGCATCCGGTGGAGGCAGAGGTGGCTATCGCCCCGGAGCAGTTGGTCCCCGGCAGTTCGGTCAAACCCTCTGGTCTAGCGGCGCGCCTAATCTCTCGCGGTCCTCTTCCGGGCGCCCGAAAGGACGCCTGACAAGCCCCTTCCCCCGTGAGAGGGGTGAGGGTTCGAGCCGGCTGCTTCTGCGTAGGCGAGGGACGAGGGTGAACTGAGCTGCGCAGCCCGCGGACCGTCATTCCTCGCAAGCCGTAATCCAGCGAGTGCCTGTTGGTCAAAGGCCTCTTGCCGGTAGGGGAGCGCTCTTTGGCGACCTCTTAAAGATGGCCGCCTCTGTCGCTGAGCGGATATTCCTGTACCCACGGCAGAAATGGCCGCCACGTAGCCAATATCCGCCGGGCGTGGAAGAAGGCGTAGGGGTTTGGTGCAGGTTCGCGCGGGCGTGTGCGCAACGCCATGTGAGCTTCCCGGGGCGTGCGGCCAGCCTTTCGGTGATTGCAAGGGGTGCATGCGCTTACGATGTTCTGCCACGTGTGACCACCCCCGCGAGAGCGCGGCAAGACGTGGTCCAAGGTTAGATCGCGAGTCCTCTTCCCACAGTATTGGCAGCTATATCCGTCACGCACGAACACCTCTCGCCTCGATAGCTTGCGACGGTGCAATGGGCGCCTCACCAGGTAGATCAGACGTATTACTTCAGGCAACGGAAAGATACTCGTCGCACTGTGAAGGTAACGCGGGCTCTCCTCGATCGCCTCAGCCTTGCCGCGCCCCAACAGAGAAACCGCCCGCTTCGCGTCGCATACGTTCAGCGGTTGGTAGTTCTGGTTCAGGACCAAGACGGGCGCGCGGGTGATCATTCCACTTCGTGAAGGGCCTAAGCGAAGGACGATTCTACCCGCCGGATTCTCTGTCCGCGTCCGCCACGCGCTCTTCCAGAATATCAAGTGCAGTGCTGAAATCCGCAGGCGCGATTCCAAGCATGCCGCCCGGCAGAAAATCCTTGACGTCCAGAAGTACCGGGACAGTTGCAGAGCTTGTCAGCAATTCATCAACCCACTCTCTCGACCTGTTCACTACCAACTCCTTCACCGCCCGTTCAACCGGATTGCCTGACTCGTCCTGATTATCGAACACGTACGCATAACGAGCCCCAACGCTCATCAACGCACCAGCCAGGAACACCCAAGCCACTACAGCCAGCGCGACACCGCCCAGCTGATTGACCCATCCCACGAAAGAGAGGCTCAGCGCCTTGTTCAAAGCGGCGGCGGCGATACGGCTGGCAATGAAAAGCGCCACGAAAATTATCACGTAGCCGAGCGCGGTCGATAGCGCTTCACTCTCCACGCTGATAGGCAACAGGCCCAGCACGCGCCCGGCAAACTGCCCGCTGATCAGCAGAGAAACATAGATGGACAAAGCGGCCAGTAGCGAACTGACCAACCCGTTTCGAAAACCCAAGAGCGCCGCGCCGGCCAGAAAGACCAGCAGGACCCAATCCAAAAAATTCATGCAGAATCCACCCTGTGGACAGCCGTACCAGCCGGCCAACCCTCCGTCATTCCGATGTTGTCCGCCGACCGCCGCTCCGGCGAAAGCCGGAACGACGAGAGGATGGCCTTGTCAGGCAAAGGTCTCTTTATGGAGAGGAGCATTTTCAGACACTCTGTGACTGACTGCGAGAGAGAACTCTAGTAATCTCCGGCGAGCGCAAGGAAGGCCTCAAAAGCGGCGCGCAGTATTCTGCGGACCGGTGCGAGTATAGCAGCGGTCCCGTCCGCTGCCAGCAGTGAACTGATGAAGATAGCCATAGATGGCCCGGCCGGATCGGGCAAGTCCACCGCTGGGTGGAAGCTCGCCGAACGGCTCGGCTTCTCATTCCTCGACACTGGCCTGATGTACCGGGCGGCGGCGCTGGCAGCCGCGCGCGCATTGACCAGGCAGGCAGTCATTCAGGCTGTCGGTCGGGCACGCATCGAAGCCCTGCCCAGAGCAGGCGCGCCCGCCGCCATAACCCTCGACGGAGAAAACATCGGCGCCGCGCTACACTCCGCGGATGTTGACCGGCGCGTCTCATACGTGTCCGCAATAGCCGAAGTACGCGCGAGCATGGTGGAGGCGCAGCGCAGATTTGGAAGATCTGGCCGCGTCGTCATGGCGGGAAGGGACATTGGAACCGTCGTAATGCCCAATGCTGACCTCAAGATATTCCTCACCGCGTCAGAGGAAACCCGCGCCGAAAGGCGCCACAGGGAGCGAGACTGCATCGGCGAGAACGCCGGGTACGAAGAGGTGCTCGATGAGTTGCGGCGGCGCGACAACATCGACTCAAGCCGTCGGGAAGCGCCCCTCGTCCCGGCGCGTGACGCCCGAATACTCTCCACCGATCACATGACCTTGGAGCAGGTCGTGGAGTCTATGGCTTTGCTCGCAGAGGAGGCCCAAAGATGAAGCAGTGGTTGTTCCCCATAGCCAATTCGGCTTTCAAAGTCTCCCTGCGAATCTTTGCACAATACACCGTAACCGGGCGGGAACACATACCCCCAAAGGGACCGCTCATCGTCGTCGCGAACCACCTCGCCAACATAGACCCGGCAGTAGTCGCCTCTGCGCTCGACAGGCCCCCGCTGTTCATGGCCAAGAAGGAACTCTTCTCGAACCCGGTAATGAGGTTCCTGCTAAACGGCTACGGAGTACATCCTGTCGACAGGTCGGGAGCGGACATGCGCGCCCTGAACTGGGCCTCATCGAGACTTAGGAAACATGATCGCACCATCATCCTGTTTCCCGAAGGCACGAGGAGCCGCTCCGGAATCCTGCAAGCAGGCAAACCCGGCGTGGCGCACCTCGCTTCCATCACCAACGCAGCCGTACTGCCAGCCGGTCTCACAGGCACAGGCAAATTACAGGGAGTCGTTGGCGTTACAAGACCGACCGGCGTCTTGACCCTGAACATCGGCCCCCCGTTCAAAGTGCTGCGGGAAGGGGACGCGCCCATAAGGCAAAGACTCACCGCAGCCACCGACGAGATCATGCGCCGTATCGCTGATCTGATCCCGGCGTCCAGCAGGGGAGCGTACAGTGAAACCGCGGGAGGTCCATACCGCTTCACCGCCAACCTGAACGACCTCTAGCGCAACCCGGATCAGTTCGACAGCCTGCCCCGGGATTCGCAGCACGACCCGGACGAGGTCATGCGCGCGGGACGGCAGCCTCCCCGTGCCAGACATCCTCTGCGTGCAACCGCTTTGGACCCTGCCAGGAGAATACCCTCTGAAATGCCATATTCACCGCCGCTTGCTTACCGCGTATCCTGAGCGTATGAATTCCGGATCCAAGCAAGCCTCTTATCACCCCGTCGTGCGTCTTCGCCTGGAAGAGCGGGAGGAAACGCTGTCCCCGTTTGCCGTCCGGTCCTCGGCTAGCCAGGGCCGCCTCCACCCGGAGCCGCCTTCACCGGTGCGAACGGAGTTCCAAAGAGACCGCGACCGCATACTCCACACCAACTCATTCAGGCGGCTCAAGCACAAGAGCCAGGTATTCGTGGCTCCAATGGGCGACCACTACGTCACCAGGTTGACGCACACCCTGGAAGTCTCCCAGATCGGTCGGACTATCGCCCGCGCACTGAATCTCAACGAAGACCTGGTCGAGGCGATCGCGTTGGGGCACGACATTGGCCACACTCCGTTCGGCCACATAGGAGAGGCCGTGCTGGACCGCCTCCTCCCAGGCGGATTCCACCACTCCAGACACTCTGTGAGGATAGTCGAGAGATTTGAAAAAGAAGGCCGGGGACTCAACCTCACGAGGGAGGTCGTGGAAGGCATAAGGCGGCACTCCAAGCCACAGGGCCGTTTCATGGACCGCGAGCCGGTAGCCAACCTCTCTCTCGAGGCCCAGATCGTCCGTCTGTCCGATGCCCTTGCATATTTGGCGCACGATATCGGGGATGCCATCCGCGCGGGCATCCTGTCCAATGATGATCTGCCCGAAGGCGCCGTGGAAGCGCTCGGCGAGCGGCACTCCCAACGCGTAAACACCCTTGTTACCGGCGTCATACACGCCTCCTCAGACGCGACCGGAAACATAGAAGAGGCTCAACCATGGATCCGCATGTCTGACGATCTGACCCAGGTGACCACCAGCCTGCGCGACTTCATGTTCGAGCGCGTATACCTGCCCATAAGTGACAGCAGGGAAGGCCGCAACGCTGCCGCAATCGTGGAATTGCTGTTGGAGAACCTGTCAAGCGACGTGAGCCAGGTGCCGGAATGGATCAGGAATCTGTCGGACACTGACGAACAGGCCGCAGCGGACTATCTGTGCGGCATGACTGACAACTTCGCGATCATGCTCGCAGAACGGCTGAGGCCGGGCATCAGCGAGAACGTCTTCCAGGGACGGATATGATCATCGCCGCCCAAGTACGCCGCTCTGCCCATATACTTGATACGTATACCCAGGCGGCTGCCAAAACCTCCGGAAGCGAGAGTACACTGCCTCAGCGCAGAAGCCGGCCGCCGCGCCAAGCCGAATGAATGGAACGATGTCACTGCTGGACGAAGTAAAACAGAGAGCGAACATCGCTCAGATCGTCTCTGAGTACGTTGACCTCGACCCCTCGTCCCGCACCCCGAAAGCCCTCTGCCCGTTCCATTCAGAGCGAACGCCCTCCTTCGTGGTCTATCCCGAGGCGGGTAACTGGCATTGCTTCGGCAGTTGCTCCACAGGCGGGGACGTTGTTTCCTTCCTGATGAAACAGGAGAACCTGCCGTTCGGAGAGGCCCTCAGGCAACTCGCCCAGCGGTACGGGATCGATTCCAGCAGTCGCGAGACCGTCAAGCGCCCGAATAGCTCCGCGTTCCAGGCCAACGAAGTTGCGGCCCGCTATTTTCGGGACGTGCTCAACGGCCCCGATGGAAAAGATGCGAGGGCTTACCTCGAGTCGCGCCGGATCTCTCGCGACCTATTCAACCGCCGGGGCATCGGGCTGGCCCCTGTCGGCATGGAAACGCTGGGCGGGCACCTGCGAAACAAGGGCGTCAGCGCCCAAGACGCGGTCGAAGCCGGCCTGCTTACTCGCAGCAGGGCAGGCGAGTGGCGCGACATGTTCCGGGGCAGGGTCACCTTTGAAATCCATGACTCCCAGGGCAGGACCGTAGGATTCGGAGCGCGGAGCCTCGACGGAACCGAGCCAAAGTACCTCAACACGCAGGCGACGGCGATGTTCGATAAATCGGCGTCGCTGTACGGACTCGATTGGGCCGCCGATTCGATCAGAAAATCCGCGAGCGCCGTCGTCGTGGAGGGTTACGTAGACGTCATAACCGCCCATGAGCACGGCTTCAAGAACGTAGTGGCTTGTATGGGAACGGCGGTGACGGCTGCACAATTGGAAATCCTGTCGAAGTTGCTGGCCCGCCCGCCCCAAGGCACAACGGCCCGCGTCACACTGTGCCTCGACAGCGACGCCGCCGGCGAGGAGGCCACCCTGCGCAACCTCGAGGACGCCTGGCGCGGAAGTGCCGGGAGCGGTCCGAACAACGGCGCGGCGCTATACGTAGCCCGGTCGGAAACCGGTAAAGACCCCGACGAAGCCATCCGGGCAGACCCGGAGGCCTGGCGAACCTCGATCGCACAAGCGCAGCCGCTGCTCGAATACCTCATGACCGCCTACGCCGCACGCCATGACCTGTCAACAGGCGACGGCAAGGGCAGGCTCGTAGAAGAACTCCGACCCATCATACTCACCGTTGGCAACGCCTTTGAGCAGGACCGCTATCTGACCCGCCTGGCAGAGATCATATCCGTCTCCTCGGAACGGCTGCGATCTATGATGCGAGGTGCGCGGCAGCACGGTACTTACGGAAGACCGCAGCACCGCCCGCGCAACGCGCGAACTCAGCCGGAAGAGAGGCTTGACCCCTCGCAAATAGGAAAGGCTTTGGAGGCGTCGAGCGAAAACGGCCTGGAAGAGCACCTGCTATCTTTGGTGCTGTCCAACGAAGACCTGAGAGACTACGCTACGGCCATGCCTGAAGAACATTTCCTGGATTCTGGCAATCGTACGATCTTTACGACGTGGCGAACCTCGCATACACTCACAGGGTTTGCTGCTTCCGCCGATGACCAATTGGCGGGTAGAATCGAGCGACTCAAGTCAAAACCGCTCCCACCCTGCGACCATCTGACCAAAGTTCAGGACGTATCACAGACTGTGCGACGCCTTCACGAACGTTACCTAAGACGCCTCAAACAATTGCAGAAGGAGGCGTTTGCGCAGATGGGCCCGGGCGCGCCCGCAGATGAACTGCTGAAGATGCGTCAGCGCGCCGCTGCGACCGACTCCGACCTGAAACTCGTCTTCCCAAGACGGTCCTAGAGCTTATGCCCCGTACTCAACGCCCTCCCGAAATCGAAGAAGACGAACAGACCGTAGTAGATCTTGCCGACACGGCGCAGCTTCTTCGGATGGGCATTACCCAGACCGCTGCCGAATTCGACGACGACTCGGCCAACGGCTCCAATCCCTCCCTGTTACTCAACTCCAACGCCCCTTCAAGCGCATCGGAACTTGAGGGATGGGACCGTAACTCCTCCACGGCCTCCGCGGAACACCGCGCCACGCTGACGTGGGATCCCGCGGTCGAAGACTCTGAAATCACCGACGACCCGGTACGCATGTACCTTCGGGAAATCGGCAGGGTCACTCTGCTTACCGCCCAGGACGAGCGCGTATTGGCGCGAGCCATGGAGCTGCAGCGTCGGCTCAGTAAGATTCAGGCGGAGTTGGAGGAAGAAACCGGCGCAAGGCCGTCGCCGTGCCATACCACCAACTGCGTGCTGGCTGCGCTGGCGCCTCACTATCGGGTGGCCGCGGCCGTAGGAAAGTTCCTCGGACTGCCTCCCGGCATGACGCTCTCCACCCTGCTCCTGCACCCCGAACTGCGCACCCTCATCGACGGACCCCATAACGAAAACCTCCTGAAGTACCTCTCGGACACGTTCGACTGTGAGATCGAGGAAGCGCAACAGAACGTCGTAGACCTCTCCATAATCTCGGCGCTGGTCCCGCGAGAGGTCATAAACGCCATTGGGTCAGACCCCGCGATGGCGGATTTCGAGAGTATCGTCTTTACAAACGGAATGGCCAAGCGCATGTCCGTTTACGAGTATCTCTTTGACACGCACTATGCACGTATACGGGGAGACGGCGAGCGCTCAGAACAACATTTGGCTGAAGCAAACCTCAGGCTCGTGGTCTCCGTCGCCAAGAAATACATCGGGCGAGGCATGTCACTCCTGGACCTGATCCAGGAGGGCAACATCGGGCTGATTAGAGCAGTAGAGAAATTCGATTACCGCAAGGGATACAAGTTCAGCACTTACGCAACATGGTGGATACGGCAGGCCATCACCCGATCCATCGCAGACCAGGCCCGCACCATTCGCATACCCGTTCACATGGTAGAGACCATCAACAAACTGCTGAGAGTCAGCAGGCGGCTGGTCCAGGAATACGGGCGCGAACCCACCAGCGAAGAGATCGGGCGCGACCTTGACGTGCCCGCGGAGAAGGTGCGGGAGATCCTAAAGATCTCACAGGAACCGGTATCGCTTGAAACGCCCATCGGAGAAGAGCAGGACAGCCACTTGGGCGACTTTATCGAGGACAAGAATACTATGGCTCCGGCAGACGCAGCCTCGCACCATCTGCTGAGGAAGCAGGTGGGAGACGTTCTGTCCACCTTGAACCTGCGGGAGCGGCGTGTCCTCCAGTTACGCTATGGCCTCGAGGATGGCCGCAGCCGGACTCTGGAGGAGGTGGGGAGAGAGTTCAGCGTGACGAGAGAGCGTATCCGTCAGATTGAGGCCAAGGCTCTCAGAAAGCTGCGGCACCCCAAGCGCAGCGACTTCCTTAGAGATTTCCTGGAATAGTACCCGGCCCCATGGCCGGCCTTTGGCGAACCGCGTAGCCGTATGAAATGGCTCATCGCTGTCGTTCCCGCCCAAATCTGCACCCAATGCGGCGGGCAGGAATCCACAAAGCCAGCCCAGAGAAACCGTCGGTCAGAGGGAGAGACGTCTGAGCGGGCCAAGCAGTCCGTCAGTTTCCGTTCTTGGCCTTCCACCAACGCGGTAAGTAAAAGATTATGAAGGCGGCGGCGATTGCGTCTCCGCCAAACCGACGGGGACGCGAAGAAGCAGAGAGACAAGATGCCGGAAGCTCCAGACTTGCAAGTCGTCAAGGAGTTCCTACAGCCCCGGATCGTGGGACGCCGAATCACCGCCGTTGCCGAGCGCAAGCCGTTGACCCTGCGCAATCTCGTCGGCAGCCCGTTCAAAACCGACGCGGTGGGCAGACAGATCACGGCTATCGACCGTAAGGGGAAGCTGCTGCTGATCGAAATCGGCCCGGACCGCTCCATGATCATCAGCGCCATGCTGACGGGCGGCCTTCAGTACTGCGGCGCCGGAACTCGGCTCATGGCGTCAACCATCATCGTGTTGGACGTGGACGACGGCATGCAACTGAGGTACTTCGACCAGAAGCGAATGGGACAGGTTTACTACACAACCCCGGATGCGCGCGGCGAAATAACGCGACTGCAGGCGCAAGGGCCGGACGTGCTGGATGAACGGCTGAGCCTGGACGAGTTCAAAGAGCGGCTGAGGCCTTTTAGAGGTGAAATAAAGGGCGTGCTCACGCGCGGCCAGGCAGTCTCCGGCATCGGCAACGCCTATGCGGACGAAATCCTCTTCGAAGCGAAGATCTACCCGTTCACCAAACGGAATCGGTTGAGCGGGGCCGACGTGGAACGCCTGCATAGAGCCGTCTACGAGACCCCCGCCAGGGCAGTCGAAACCCTTAGAGAGCGCGTCGGCGCCAACATACACCGCAAGGTACGGGACTTCCTCAAGGTACACGGCAAGGGCGGAAGCCCGTGCCCGGTATGCGGCGCGCAGATTACCGCGATTACGGCCAACCGGCGCGAGACCAACTACTGCCGGAGCTGTCAGCCGGGTACGTTGTTCCGAAGATGATTCCTTATCATGCTTTTACTTATTAACTATTTACTTGATAATTTTCGACGATAGAACCGCCAACTGGTAGTATAGACGCAGGGACGCACATCGATAGGCTGTTCCCCGGAGAGTTGCAATGATCAACGTGCTGGCCATTACCGCACCAGAGGTGGTGGGGATCGTCCGAGACATCGTGCTGATCTCTATCAGCCTGTTCGCCATTCTGGCGCTGTTCCTGTTTTCGGTAATGGCTTTACTGCTCTATCGCAAGATCACAAAACTCCTTTCCAAGACCGAGCAGAGGCTTGACGAGCTCGCCCCCGCCATCAGCGGCCTGACCGCGGCCGGTAAGGCTGTATCGAATGTAGTCGGTATGACGCAGGCAGGTTTCGGGGTGAAAGGTGTTTTAGGCGCGATAGGCCGGATGTTTGCCGGCGGCAAGAAAGACCGCAATGACTGACCTTACGGAACGCTTGCCAGGAGTTTGACCATGGCTGATAACGGCGGTAAGAGGAAAGGCGGGGGCGGCTTCCTTGCAGGGCTGATCATAGGCGGGATCGCCGGATTTGCCGCCGGTATGATCTTGGCCCCCAAATCCGGCGAGGAAACCAGGGCCCTGCTATCTGAACGGAGCAAGGAGTGGCGCGACAAGGCTGAGGAACTCGCCGCAGCCACCAGGGAACGCCTGTCATCAGCCGCTTCCGAGAGCCAGAGAGCCGCGGCGCACATTCGGGGCGATGGCGGATTTGACGACTTCGACCTTGACGGAGAGGAACTGTAAGCCAGGCTCCAGCCCGCGAAAATCCGCTTGCCCCCGGATTTACCCAGACGTTGCATTACGGAGCGTCGGGATCAGTCCAGGCCAGACGACAACCCCTCCCGGCAAGGATGCGGACGGCTTCTATCCGGATGGGACGGGGCGGCCCGGTTAGTACGGCCAGGCAGCTCGCGGATAAGAGCCCAGCACCTTGAGCAAGGACATGTGAGGCCTGATTTCTTCCAGAACCTCGATCACCTGGGGTTCCGTGCGGTGGCCCTGGAAATCCACCACGAAAATGTAGCGGCCCAGCCTTGAGCCGGTCGGCCTCGACTCTATCTTGGTCAGGTTTATCCGGCGCTCCGCAAACGGTCTCAGCGCCGCATACACGAGGCCGGGAGCGTCAGAGTGAAAATCGAAGGCCAACGAGGTCTTGTCGTCCCCCGTGTAGGGGTGGTCTTCGCGGGACAGCACGGCGAACCTGGTGATATTGGAATCCTGGTCCTGGATGCTCTCCTCGAACACCTCCAGACCGTAGATGTCGGCCGCCCTGCGCGACGCGATAGCGGCCGACGTCCGCTCACCCAAGCTCACGGACTTCACGGCCGCGGAGGTGCTGCCCACTGACTCCTGCCGAGCGAACGGCAAGCGGCTCGCCAGATACTTCCTGCACTGTCCAAGCGCCTGGGGGTGGGACGTCACTATCTTCACTTCACTCAGCTTGACGCCGGGCTGCAAGAGGAGGCAGTGCCTGACCGGTAAGAGCAACTCGCCGCGGATCCTCACCCGCGCCGACTCGATCAGGAAGTCGAGCACGTCTGCAACGGTTCCATACAGGCTGTTCTCTATTGGAGCCACCGCCTCATCGGCATCCCCATCCTCCACGGCCGCGGCCACGTGCTGGTGCGATGGGTAGGGAACGCGCTCGTCATCCGGTGCGTAGATCAGCGCCGCTTCCTCCCCGTACGCACCAGCCGGGCCCAGGAACGCCACTCGTTTCTGACTTGACATCTAATGCAACTCGGTGAGCATCTCCCACAGGGCCTGCGTGAACGCGACGGGGCTGAGCGCAAGGACGACTTCCTCACCCTCAAGCCTCGTGTCGGCCCTGGGGGGTTCGGCCCGGCCCTCTTTGTTCACGATCAGCGCAACAGTCGAGCCGTAGGGCAACTGGATTTCACGCAGAAGTTTACCCGCAACCTCAGCGCCCGCGGGAATCTTTAGGCCGACCACCTCTAACCCGCGGTCATGCATGCGCATCATCTTGATGAGCGGATGTGCCGGGAGAGAGGTCGCAAGACTCGACATGATGATTTCCGGGACGCTAACCACCACGTCCACGCCGCAGGTCTCGAACAACTCGACGTTCTCAGGGCGGTGCACCAGCGCAATGGTCTTTGGCACGTCGAAGTTCCATTTCGCCAACTGGCACACCGCAAGGTTGTCTTCGTCCGACCCCGTTGCCGCCACCACCACTGAGGCGCGCGATACCCCCGCCTCGGTGAGGTTTCGCAGAGACGTACCGTCTCCTACGCCGGCGATGCCGCCCATCTCAGAACGGAACGCTGCCACCCGCGCAGAATCGCGGTCGAGCAAAAACGCCTCGTGCCCTCCCCCGGCCAGGGATGCCGCAATACTCGTACCCAGCCTGCCTCCTCCGACGATCACCACGTACAACGGCCGCTAACCCTCCCCCCGGTTTGATACGCCGGACACGATGCTATCTACTGTCAACTGAGTCGGGTTGACGGTGCTGAGCCCCAAAGACTGGTAGAGCCTCTTCAGGCCGTCGTCGCGGGCGCTAAGGATGGTGGTTTGAACTTCGTACTCGTAGAGCGCCCGCTGGGCTGCCAGCCCGTTCACCGTATCGCTGCCGGTGACCGCGATGAAAATCTCAGCTTCGCGAATGCCGGTGGATTCGAGAACGCGAGGGTCGGTCCCGTCGCCCTCCACGATCGTGACGCCGCCAGACTCTATTCGACCTGACGAAAGGGATTCCATATTCGCAGGATCGACGTCGACCAAAGCAACCTGCTTGCCCTGGTTGGACAACAGCCTAGCCAGCCCCGTGCCCGTTCTCCCTCCACCCACGATTATCACGCTCACGTGCGAAATCCCGCTTGCGGCGCGCTTATCCTCCCGCGCACCTGATTCCACAGGGATAGGGACCGTTCCCCCAGCGCGGCCGTCCTTTTCTGAGGCTCGCGGTAGAGAATGACGAGGGAGGGCGAGTGCTCCAGTATGTAGGGAACGTTCCCGCCCAGTGAGAACCGGCCGTGCTCCTTCTGGTAGGACATACCTATGACCACCGCGTCCACTTCACGCGTTGACACCTCGTGTACCACCGCCGGGCCGATCTCACGAGCCTGTAGCAACTGCGTTTCAACCGAGCTTCTCGCAAGCCGGGAAAGCTGCTGCGCTCGCTTCAGAGCCTGCTCCCCGCGGGCTACCTGCTCATCCACCTCCGCGTCCACAGGAAGGGAGCGCCTGATTTTTATTACGTACACGATCAGCAGCTTGCCCCTGGAAGCGCGCGTAAGTTCCGCGGCGTAGGACACCGTCCCGGCGTCTGACGCGTCTCCGGTGGCCAAGGCCAATACGTTTGAAATCGCCATGCGTCAACTCTGCCTGCCAGATCACGCAGTGATCTGCTGTACCAGGTTGTCCCTGCCCACTATCACCAACTCATCTCCCAGCCTCATCATCTCGTTCGAATCGGGAATCAGCGTCACGTTCTCCCCCCTTCGCAACGCTATGACCACAACGCGGTACTTGTCCCTGGGCCCTGAGAATCCCGCCTCCCTGAGAGTCATGTTGGCAAAGCGGTCGGGCACTGCCAGCCTGCTCACGCCAAAGGAACTGGTCACCCCCAGATACTCCTCTACGTCCGGGTTGAACAACTCATAGGCAAGTCGCCGGCCCGATTCCTCCTCGGGGTGTATAACCCTGTCGCAGCCGATGCGCTCCAGCGTGTTGCCGTGCAGGTCACTGTTGGCGCGGGCCACTATGTAGGGAACGTTCATCGTCTTGAACAGCACGCTCACCATGATGCTGGCTTCGATGTTGGCGCCGATGGCGACTATCCCGATGTCGAAGTTGTGCACCCCCATCTCCCGCAGCACCGATTCCTGCGTAGCGTCGCCCCGGATGGCGTACGTCACCTCGCTCATCATCGACTGTACGCGCTCTTCGTCGCGGTCGATAGCCATCACGTCGTGGCCCAACTGGTACAGAGTGCGCCCCAGCCTGGTGCCGAACCGGCCCAACCCAACTATTACCACGTGCTGTTTCATGACTGAAGATCGCCTGCTTCAAGCGTGTCTTGCGGCGCGCCATGCCACTTGCCGGGCATGCGGCAGCCTAGCCGATTCTAACCTCTTCTTGGGCCATCCGTATGCGTTCCGGCGCGGCTCTGCCGGTCATTAACAGAGCCATAGTCAAAGGCCCCAGCCTCCCTACGAACATCGCCATGACCAGGATGACCCGGGCGGGATCGTTCAAATCCCCTGTGATGCCCTTGGACAGGCCCACCGTCGAGAACGCAGAGATGACCTCGAAAAGCGCAGCGCGGAACGGCAACGTATCCTGGACCGTGAGTAGCAAGTACATGAAGCAGACCATGCTAAATGCCGCAAAGATAGTGATCACGAGAGCCCGCCGCACGTTTCCCAACGGTATCTCTCGACCCAGCGCCGACACGTTGCTGCGGCCCCGAAAGACCGCCAATACAGCGAAAACGATCACCATGAAGGTGTTTATCTTGATGCCCCCGGCCGTTGAAGCGGACGCGCCCCCGATGAACATGAGGAGTTCAGTAGAAATATCCCCACCTTGGCTTGTCAGTTCGTAGTCCAGGGTGGAGAAACCGGCAGTGCGAGCGCTGATCGAGTGGAAGAAAGCGTCTCCAACCTTGTCTCCGACGCTTGTGTTAAACGTTAGCTCAGGGTTATCTCTCTCGCTGAAGAAGAAAATGCCCGCGCCGATAGGTATGAGCGTCAGTGTGCCAATCAGTATCAGTTTCGTCTCCAGCCGCAGCTTGCCGGGACTACGCGCCGCGACGATGTCTCTGAGTACCGTGAAGCCTATGCCCCCGATCACTATCAGCGCCCCTATGATTGCCAAAACCGGAAAATCATGGCGGAACGGCGCCACGCTCGCTCCCCCCAACTCGTCCGGGATCACGTCGAAACCCGCGTTGTTGAACGCCGACACAGCGTGGAACACGCTATGCCATACCGCGTCCGGCAGGCTTATGCCGTCCCACATAGAACCAAACACATACCAGCGCAAGAACAACAGCAGAGCCCCCAGCGCCTGTATGCCAACAGCCACTACGACGAAGGTCCGCACCATCGAGGCGATGGTGCCCAACTCTCCGCCGCCCATACCTTCCCGAACGATCAGCTGGTTGGCGAGACTCAGCCGCTGACCGATTATGACTGAGAAAAACGCTGCCCCGGTCAGAAACCCCAGGCCCCCCAAGAAAAACAGACCAAGAACCACTACCTGCCCAAATCGGCTCCACGCCTCAGCGGTGTCCACTACAGTAAGACCCGTTACGGTTACCGCAGAGACACACGTGAAAAGCGCCTGTGTAAACGGCGTGAACTCGCTCCCGGTATTGGAAATCGGCAGCATGAGCGCCGCGGTCCCCAGCGCCATCAGTACGAGGAACCCGTACACGAGCAGCATCGGAGACGTCGGGCCCCGGACCGAGACTGAGCGGCTTTCGATGCGTACCCGCACCGGCGCAATCTCATCCGCACTCGGTCTGCGGACCACGCTGTCACCAGGTCTTAATTGGAAATTCTGATTCAATCCGTAAGCGCTTGGTCTAAAGTGGAAGTGACGGCCTCGAATACTCGCCCTGGGGCCCGGACGGGCGGAAGCAGGGCCGATTCAGTTTAACGCTTCTTCCCTCGCCTGCTAACCTTTCCGGCAACCGCCCATAGGCCCAGCCCGGCTTCAGACTCGATTGTGAATAACGACACCGGTACCGCGTTGCAACTCCGCTTGGAGAAGACCGACCAGTTCCTCATTGCGGTGGAACTAGAAACCACGCGCGGCCTCGCCATGGAGGAGCGAGCGCGCAGCGTCGTCGCCATGGCCCGGCAAATGGCCTCGGAAGGGCGTGTTCACACTGTATTCATCACCGACAACCCAGGCGGGAATCCCCATATACGCCCTGAGACATTGGGGCAGGACCTCCTCGGCGGCGCCCTGGACGTCGTCGTCAACGTATCTTGCAAGGACTATAACCGCAACGGCTTGGAGAGCAGGCTATGGGCGCTGGCCAGTTCCGGCCTCACCAACATCCTCGCCCTGAGCGGAGATTACCCGGTACAGGGTTTCGCCGGCCCCGCCGCCCCGGTATTCGATACCGATTCCGTCGGCCTGCTTGAGATGATCCGGCAGATGAATCAGGGGCTGCAAGTGTCTGCTTCGCATTCGAGAAAACCGGCTGCCCCGCTTCAACCGGCCAACTTCTACCCCGGAGTCGCAGTCAACCCCTTCAAGAAACTTGAAGGCGAACTGATGACCCAGTACTTCAAGCTCGACCTGAAAATTCGCACAGGCGCACGATTCGCCGTTACCCAGATCGGTTTCGACTCCCGAAAGCTGGACGAACTCAGGCGATACGTACAGATGAGCCGGATAGCCTTGCCGCTAATGGGATCCGTTTTCATACTGTCCGCCCCCGCCGCCGGCTTCTTCAACCGATGGGGCATTCCGGGCGTGGCAGTAACCGATGAGCTCAGAGACATAGCCCGCACGCAGGCAAAGGCAAAGGACCGAGGCAGGGCCTTCTTCGAGGAACTGGCCGCAAAGCAGATAGCGATACTGCGAGGGATGGGTTACCGGGGCGCATATATCTCAGGCAGACCCAGACTGTCCCGACTAAACAGAATCCTGGAGTTGGAGAACTCTTTCGGTAACAATGACTGGAAAGATTTCGCCGGGGAAATATCGTTTCCGCAACCGGATGAGTTCTACTACCTGGAGCAAGGCGATAACAGAGGGCTCAGCAGCGACCGCGTCAGCAAGACCTACGAAGCGTCGAAGTCCAGGGCAGCCCGCATGAAGGGCCGTATCGCCCAATCGCCTGCCTACTTCCTCGGACGACTCTTCCACGCAGCCGCGTTTGAAAAAGGTTCAGCCGGATTCGCGGCCGGCAGGGCGGCCTACTCGCTTGCGGACAAGTCCCGGGCCGTGTCCGGGCTGGCCCACGCGGTCGAACAGATGGCAAAGGTACCGCTGTATGGATGCCGGGATTGCGGCGATTGCTCGCTGCCCGACATAGCGTATCTCTGCCCCGAATCTCAGTGCGTCAAGAACCAGCGCAACGGTCCATGCGGAGGAACCCGGGCCGGCAAGTGTGAAGTCCTGGACAAGGACTGCATCTGGCTGCGCGCGTACGACCGCCTCAAGCCGCACGGTGAAGAGCGCAATATGTTGGAGCGGCCCATAGTGTTTCGCAACTCCGCGCTGAGAGGAACCTCTGCCTGGGCAAATACTTTCCTCGGACGCGACCACCGAGCCGACGAATCGCCCTCGCCGGGCAAGTAAAATGGCCTGTGAAGGCGCCGCCAGGCTACTCGAATACGCTCCGGAGGCATAAAATGCCCAGTTGGCGCGCTCTCGACCGAGCCGAATCCGGTTAAACAGCCCCCTCCAAGTCCTCATGCAAAAAACCATCTCTTCACCCACCCAGTTCGTGATAATCGGCGAGAACATTCACACCACCAGGGTCGTGCGCAGAAACGGCAGGCGGGCAACCACGTTGCCAGGCGGCGTCGAGGCGGTCGAGTACAGAGACCGGGCCGGCAACGTGAGCCATCTCACTGTTCCAGAACACTTCACCCGCACCCAGCCTTACGAGCAAGGCAACCTGAAGCACTTCATGATCGCGGTGTGGAAGGGCCTTCACGGAGATGCGGATGAAGCCGCACAGGGAACCGCCTACGTACAGCGGGAGGTGTACAGGCAGATCGCGGCAGGCGCCCACTACCTCGACCTGAACGTCGATGAAGCGTCATACAGACTCGAAGAGCAGATCGCCTCGATGGAGTGGCTGATCCGAAACACCCAGAGCGTGTCGAGCGCGCCCCCCAGTGTGGATTCTTCCAATCCCGACATCATAGCCGCGGGCCTGGAGGCGTACGACGGATCAGCCGGTCGGCCAATGCTCAACTCGGTTGCGCTGGAGCGCATCGACACCCTCGACCTGGCTGTCCGGCACAACGCCCGGGTGATACTCACCGCGGCCAGCGTCGACGGGATGCCCGACGGCGCCGCCGAGCGGGTCGAGAACATCGGCGCCATCGTCGAGAAGGCCCTTTCGGCCGGCATAGCCATGTCGGACATATTCGTGGACGGACTAGTATTTCCTATCTCCGTCTCCGGCGAGTACGGGATGCACTATCTGGAAGCCGTCCAGGAGGTCCGCAACCGCTTCGGAAACGAAATTCACCTCACCGGCGGCATAAGCAACGTATCCTTCGGACTGCCCAAGCGCAGGCTCATAAACGACGCATTCCTGTACCTCGCGATACAGCACGGCCTCGACAGCGGCATCATCAACCCCATAGAAACCAAACTTCAGAGAATCATGAACCTCGACCTCGACTCCGAGCCCGTGAAGATAACGATGCAGCTCCTGCGCGGCGAGGACGACTTCTGCATGAACTACCTGGACGCTTACCGCTCAGGAAAACTGGGTTGATAGACCGGTTGCCCGGATGTTTCTGCAACCCGGACGCCGCCCGCGAAAGCCCATCCGTCAGGCAGAGAGCTAAAGCGAGAGTGAGTATATGGACGTAGGAGCCAAGAATCGCTCCGGGACCCCTTACGCACGACTCCCTACAGAAATTCCGCCGGAGAGACTGGCCTTCGACAATCCGCGAATCTGTGGGAAAATACCTTGTAAGGCCTCCCGACAACCCGGTACCGGAAACCGACAATGCGGATCCTGACCTACTGGTTCTCCCAGTTTATAAAATTCTGCGCCAGCAACTTCAACGAATTCCTGGGCAAAAACGGCCCCTACAACGCGGCCGCCATATCCTTCTACGCTCTCTTCTCACTCTTCCCCCTGATACTCGCCCTTGTATCGGTGTTCGGCTTCCTGCTGGGCATCGGAGGCTTTCAGGAGAGACTCATCGAGGGCTTGCAACGACAGGTCCCCGTGCTGGAAGAAAGCGGCGACGCCATACTCGGCGTACTCGATTCGCTGTCGGACCGCCGCACCTTGGGCGGCATCCTGGCAGCCATCGGACTGCTATGGACCTCCACCGCAGTATTCGGATCTATACGGAAGAGCATCAACAACATCTGGGGCATACGCCGCACCAGGCCATTCCTCACGGAACGCGCTATGGACTTCGCCCTTATGTCCGGCTCAGCACTCCTGCTATTCGGTTCCGTATTCATAACTGCCACGATCAGCTTCTTCCAACAAGCCTCCGCCTTCTTGGCCCCGGACGGCGTGATCGCAGACCCCGCACTGTGGCAGCGCCTTTCCGCCCCGGTGCCCCTCCTCTTTACTTTCCTTGTATTCGTGATCCTCTACTGGTGGCTACCCAACACCAAGCTCAAGTTCAGCGACGTGTGGCCCACCGCACTAGTCGGCGCACTGGCATTCGAGATAACCAAATTCTCCTTTGTGTTCTACCTGCAGAACTTCAATGCCACCTCAGCCGTCTACGGCGCGGTCAGCGCAGTAATCATTCTGATGGCGTGGGTATACGTATCTTCGATCATCATGCTGGTCGGCGCGCAGCTGACCTCCCGGTACGTCTTCCACAAGGCCGCGATTGCGCACAGGAAACGTAATGAATCGCTATGGATAAACTTGGATCGCATCAGATCCATTCACTCTCTACCCTGGCTCCCCGCAGTCGCGCCCTCCGGCTCAGCCCTTGACGACGAACCGCTTGAACCGACCCCTCGACGCTACCCGCGCTAACTACCCAAATCCCCCCGGTTATTCACCCTGGCCGCTTGGCCGCGACCCTTCCTCCAGCCCTTGCGCGATGAGCGTCAGTTCATCGTATGCCTTGTTCAACTCCCGATCCGCCGCATTGGGCCAGAAGTACGGCCTGATCTTCACCCCTCCAAAGTGCTGCACGATCTCAGGATGATCGTCCACTACCGCATCGGGAGTCTCCACCACGCCAAATTCGAGAAGGCGCTCTTCAAAACGTTCCGTAGGCTTCTCCAACACGTCCACCACCAGATCGGCAAGACCGAGGCGGCGAACCTCCTCCTTTCGCACGCCCACCCCGGACCATATGAACAGAGAATGCCCGTCAGCCCTGAGACGTTCCAAAGTCTCGCGGGCCAGCGGCCTGAGTTCGCCCGTGTAAGCGATCAGGGTGTAATCGAGATCGAAGTAGATGTTCACTGACGCAGCAAAGCTCCAAGGTTCCCCGGACATACTCACGGCGATGGCGGCCGGCGCCGCAGATAAACAGACTACACCACAAGCGCTATTCCACAGAAACAAAGGGTATCCTGCAAGAGCGCAGAGATAAGACCGGAGGCGAAAATGTCCATCGATCTTGAAAAGCGGCGGCACGTCGCCTGGATCACGATAAACAACCCTGGAAAGGCCAACATACTTGACAGGGAGACCGCGGCGGACCTGTCGGAAGCATGGATCGAGGTGTGGGAAGACAGGAACGTGCGCGCAGCGGTCATCACCGGCGCCGGTGATCGACACTTCTGCGCAGGACACAACCTCGAGGCCCTGGCAGGCATGTCCCCCGATGACCGGGAGAGGTACACCATGGAGCGCCTTGTCTGGCCGCCCGCGGGCACCGTCAACGGAACGCGCGTAGGAGCCGATGGACGAATGGGCGACCACTTCCCCCAGATATGGAAGCCCGTCGTGGCAGCCGTCAATGGATGGGCCGCAGGCGCGGGGTTCTACCTGCTCCTGGCCTCTACTGACATACGCATCGCATCCGACAGATCCAGGTACCTGCTCGCCATGACCTCGCGCGGCGCGGTGGGAGCAGGGCCCGGAGCAACCCTGCTGATGCGCCAGATACGCTACGCCGACGCCATGCGCATACTGCTCATGGACGAACCCGTGACAGCCCAGGAAGCCCTCAGAGTCGGCATAGTCAATGAGGTCGTACCGCATGGCGACCTGCTCACGCGAGCCGAAAAGGTGGCGGAGCGTTTGGCCGCCATGCCCCCGGTTGCCGTACGCATGATGAAAGAGTTCGCCATTCGTTTCCGGGACGTGCCGACAGACGCAGCATGGCAGGTGCAGCACCTGATGAACTCGTTTGTGACCGCCGCCACCACCGACATAGATGAAGCCAAGGACGCCTTCACACAAAAACGCGATGCCAACTTCACCGGCGGCCTGCGGCAGCGCGGAGAACCCTTCCCTGAGATGAGCAAAGACGAACGCGCCCGCTTCGATGAACTCCTGCGGGCACAAGGCATCCGGCGCCCATAACCTCCACTAACCGGGGCAGTCCAAACACTCGTGCAGATGGCCGCGCACGGTTTTTCTCGTACGTGCACGCGGCCGTATAACCATCGTATATCGCCAACGGCGGCAGGGCCGGACTATATCGGACAAATCGCCGCGCTGAACCTGGTGAACCTGGCAAGCGTAATATCTTCTCATGACACTGCTAAAATACATAACGCCTTTGCCCAGTCGTTATAACTCCGCTGAAGTGCAATTGAACCAGATGTCTTGAGCTATATGCAATTCACCGATATACTGACTCCTCTATTTGTATATCTACGCGTCTCCATCCACGAGCGGGCATCCTTTGCAGGAAACCGTGGTTTGAAAGACAAACCACCCCTATAATACTCGCGTAATGATCTTTCCCGCAGGTAGCCCGCAGCCCGCCGAATGGCAATCGTGATGCCTTAACTGCTACTCAACTGGCGGTTAGTATATTATGGAGGTATGGACATCTCTAGGCTAAAGACCTTCTGCGCGGTGGTAAACATCGGCTCATTCACCGAGGCCGCGCAGAAACTCGACCTGAGCCAGCCGGGTGTGAGTAGACAAATACAAGCTCTGGAGCAGGAGGTCGGCTCCACGCTCCTTCTGCGCCAGGCCAGAGGAATCCGCCTAACCGCGACCGGCGCCCGACTGTTCGCCTTTGCCACCGAGACGCTCGCATCTTACGAGGCCTTTCTGGCAAAGAACCCGGGCGACGCTTCCCGCCTCTCAAACACAGTGCGCATTATCGCCAGCACCACGCCCGGAGAGTACCTTGTACCTGCCCTCGCAGCGGGATTCTCCGAAAAGTACCCCGGCGCGCACACCGAGATCTTCGTCGCAGATTCAGCCCTCGTTGCCGGAGAACTGATCAAGCGCCGCTGGGACGTAGGCTTCACAGGGCGCCGCGCACCCGGAACCCAACTGGCCCACTACGTTATAGATAGTGATGAGATCGTGCTTGCGGTGCCTGTTTCCCATCCGTTTGCCAACGCACCGGAGATTGATGCCGCAGCGCTAGCCGGCGAGCGGCTCATACAGCGGGAGGACGGCTCCGGTACACAGGACACCGTGAAAGACGCGCTGCGGGCGAGAAGCGCAGACCTGCCGGAGCAGGAAGCCGCCATGAGTCTTGGCAGCACGAAAGCCGTCGTATACGCGGTCGATTCCGGACTTGGAATCGGGTTCGTCACACGTCGGGCGCTGGATGCCAACCAATCGGCCAACGTCACTGCGGTGCGGATCAAAGGCGGGCCTATCGTGCGCGACCTGTATATGATCTATCAGCCGGCCCGACGGAATAGCGAACTGGTAAGGGCCTTCATCGAATTCACAATCGTCTCCTCGCACTCCGCCTCGACCAATGACAACTGACCATTGCGCAGCACGAACGCCTGTGCTAGTGTGCTTGCCATTGCGGGGTAGTTTGGGCAGGGAAAGAACAGTATCCCCCCACGACAGTCGCAGGGAGTAGAAGAATGGCATCCACAGCCAAGCGGGTGAAGGCGAGCGTGAACGGAAGCGGAAGCGACCGTGACAAGACGCTGGAGCTGACACTGGCTCAGATAGAAAAAGAGTTTGGACGGGGCGCCGTGATGCGCATGAGCGAGGCCCAGTCCCTTGACCGCACGGTGGACGCTATACCCACAGGATCCATCGCCCTCGACTTGGCTTTGGGAGTCGGAGGACTGCCAAGAGGACGCATCATCGAAGTGTTCGGCGCAGAATCCGCAGGCAAATCTACCCTCGCGCTGCACGTCATCGCAGAGGCTCAGAAGAAAGACGGAACCGCAGCATACATAGACGTGGAGAACGCCTTGGACCCCACCTACGCCAAGGCCATAGGCGTGGACGTGGAAAAACTGCTCATCTCGCAACCCGACTCCGCAGAGCAGGCGCTGGAAATAACCAACTACCTGGTGCGGAGCGGCGCGTTGGATTTGGTGGTGGTGGACAGTGTGGCCGCCCTTGTTCCCTCGGCAGAACTGGAAGGCGGAATGGGGGATACCCACGTCGGTTTGCAGGCCCGCCTCATGTCCCAGGCCCTACGTAAACTGACCGGCGCCATCAACAAGACGAGCACCGCAGTCGTGTTTATAAACCAGCTCAGAGAAAAGGTGGGCGTGCTCTTTGGAAGCCCGGAAGTAACCCCGGGAGGCAGAGCCCTCAAGTTCTACTCTTCAGTGCGCATAGACCTGCGGCGCGCTGAATCCATCAAGGTGGCCGGAGACATCATAGGGAACCGGGTGCGCGCACGCGTCGTTAAGAACAAGGTGGCCCCGCCATTCAAGAAAGTGGAAATGGAAATCCTCTACAACGAGGGCATAAGCAAAGAGGGAGCGCTGCTCGATCTCGGCGTCGAGTTGGGGATGCTCACCAAGAGAGGCTCTTTCTTTTTCTTTGGAGAATTGCGAATTGGACAGGGCAGAGAGGCATCCCGCCAGTTCCTGAAACGCAACACGGACACCCGGGAAGAACTGGAAGCCGCAATCCGCAGCGCATAGCCGCGTTGGGCCCTTTCACTCTCTGCCCATCGATACCTCCCTGGCAGCGCCCGGTCATTTCTCAGCTGAGGGCGAATGGCCGAAAAGAGGGAACGTAGTCTCGTCCTGAGCCCGCCGCGAGTTAGACTTTTCTACAGGACGGGGTCCTATTACGCGGCCCGATGGTCTGTGCCCGCCCGGAGGAAGAAACGTGACTATATCTATCGTCATCATCGTTTTGGGCCTTATCGGAAGCGCTTTCATAAGCGCCTCCGAGGCGGGCCTAGTTTCGGTCAACCGACTGCGCATACGCCGCTTGGCGACTGAGGGAAACAGGCGGGCCATCGCCGCAACCAGCATCCTGGGCCAACACGAAAAGTTCTTCGGGGCCATACTGCTCACGGGAAACGTTCTCAACATTCTGATCGCATCGGTCGGAACGGCCCTGGCCATCAAGATCGGCGGAGAATCCGGAGCCGCCGTGGCCATGGCCACGGCCATTACGACCGTGCTTATCGTCGTATTCGGAGAGCTCACCCCGAAATCCCTTGCCACGCTGGCCTCAGAAAGATGGTCCCTCACCGTAGCGCCCGCCATCAAGGCCCTCATGACGCTTACGGGTCCATTCGTCTTTGCATTCACCCTCATACCCAGAGGCGCAATCCACCTATTGGGAGGCAAGCAGGCCCTTCAGACACCCAGCGTTACGGAAGGCGAACTGCGTATGCTCATCGACGTCGGCGCAACAGAGGGAACTGTCGAAACTGCGCAGGGCGAGATGTTGGAGAACATCTTTCGATTCGGAGAAACCGAGGTGCGGGAGGTCATGACCACCAGGACGGAAATCGTATGGGTAAACGCCGATACCCCGTTTAGCGAATTCCTGGACATCTACCGGAAGCGCCCGCACACCCGCTTCCCGGTGTTTGATGAAGACGAGGACGACGTGGTCGGAGTACTTTCCATCAAGAACGTCATGGCCTCGCTGGCAGACCGCAGGCTGGACTTGACGCAACCCGTTACGGGGCTAATGCGAACCGCCCTGTTCGTGCCTGAAACCAAACGCCTCGATGACCTGTTCGAGATGCTTCAGCAAACCGGCCACAAGGTGGCCATAGCGGTGGATGAATTCGGCGGCGTGGCCGGAATCATCACTCTCAGCAGGGTCGTCGAACAGATTGTAGGCAGAACCGGCGAGGAGGGAAACAGACCGGAGAGGCGTTTCGTCACCATCAGCGAGAACACCTTCGCCGTAGACGGCGGAATGTCCATCGACGAGGCCAACGACGAACTGGACCTGGACATACCCGAGGGAGAATACGAAACGGTCGCAGGCTTCGTCGTGGAACAACTTCAGCGCATACCCGGGCCGGGCGAGCGGGTGCGCTTCAACGACCTTCGGCTGCAAGTTATGGAAATGGACGGTAAGAAGATAGCTCGCGTGCGGATCACCAGAGGACCCAGAGTGCTCGAATCCCCCAGCGCCTGATTCACGATCCGAGACATCCGCGCGACCTCATGCACAGAACGCAAAATCCCCGCTTGCAACAAAAACGGCGGCTGTCTCCGTACCGTCTATTCCCGCCGCCGGCGTCGGCCCCTAACCGCCGCCGCCGCCTGACCGCGGCCGGCTCCGTCTGCTGCGCCGCCGAGCCACCCCGGCGCGAGCCTGCGCCCGCCTGAGCGAAGACAAGGCCTGTTCCAGGTTCATGTCCCCGCTGCGGTTCTCTATGCGCTCTTGCGCCCGGCGAACCGCCTCTTCCGCTCGTTCCAGATCTATGTCCTCGTCCCTCTCCGCTGCATCGGCGAGAATCACAACCCGGTTGCTATGAACCTCCATGAACCCCCCGAACACAACCAGAGCAGTCACTGCGTCCCCTTCCCCCGTCACCCTCACCTCGCCGGGCTGAAGAATCGTTATCAAAGGGGCGTGCGATGGGAGAATCGTCAGCTCGCCCTCCACGCTGGGCGCAACCACGTAATCCGTGGTCCCGGAATACACCTCGCCCTCCGCGGTAACTATGTCGAGTTGCAACTGCGCCAACTTGCTACGCCGCCATCCGTTCGGCCTTCTCGACCGCCTCGTCTATCGTGCCCACCATGTAGAACGCCTGCTCAGGCAAATTGTCGTGCTTCCCCTCGATGATCTCCTTGAAGCCGCGCACGGTCTCCTGTGTGGAAACGTACTTGCCGGGAATGCCCGTGAAAACCTCTCCCACGAAGAACGGCTGAGTCAAGAAGCGCTGAATGCGCCGCGCCCGCGACACGGAAAGACGGTCCTCGTCCGACAACTCCTCGATGCCCAGGATAGCGATGACGTCCTGCAAGTCCTTGTACCGCTGCAATATCTGCTGCACGCCCCGGGCCGCATCATAGTGATCTCGGCCCACGATGGAGGGTTCCAGGATCCTGGAATTCGAGGCCAGAGCGTCGACGGCCGGGTACAGGGCCTGCTCAGACAGAGAGCGGTCCAACGATATGTTGGCGTCCAGGTGGCCGAAAGTGGTAACGATGCCGGGGTCGGTATAGTCGTCCGCGGGCACGTACACCGCCTGGAAGGACGTGATCGAGCCGTCCACCGTCGAGGCGATCCGCTCCTCCAGGTCCCCCATCTCCGTCGAAAGCGTGGGCTGATACCCCACGGCGGAGGGCATCCGGCCCAGCAGCGCAGACACCTCCATGCCGGCCAGGATGTAGCGGTACACGTTATCCACGAACAGCAGAACGTCCTGCTTCTGCTCGTCCCGGAAGTACTCTGCCATGGTCAGCCCGGTCAACGCTATGCGCGCGCGCGTCCCGGGCGGCTCGTTCATCTGTCCGAACACGAGGGCCGTCGAGCCAAGCACGCCGTAGTCCTGCATTTCGTGCCAAAGATCGTTTCCCTCGCGGGAGCGCTCTCCCACACCCGCGAAGACGGACACACCGCTGTGCTCCTGCGCGATATTGCGAATCAGCTCGGTAATGATGACCGTCTTGCCAACCCCGGCGCCACCATAGGCCCCGATCTTCCCGCCCTTTGCAAACGGAGTGATCAGATCGAACACCTTGATCCCCGTCTCCAGAATGTCGGTCGTACCGCGCTGCTGGGAGAAACTTGGGGCAGAGCGGTGGATCGGCCAGGTTACGCCCGACTCGACCGGCCCTAGGTTGTCTATAGCCTCTCCCACCACGTTGAAGAGCCTGCCCAAAGACGGCTCGCCCACCGGCACCGAAACCGGCCTGCCGGTGTCCACAACCTCGACCCCCCGCGCCAAGCCGTCCGTCGGGCCGAGGGCAAGGCACCGGGCCCAGTTGTTGCCCACGTGCTGCTCGACCTCCAGCGTTAGGCGCTCACCCTCGAGGCTAAGCTCCAGCGCGTTGAAGATCCCCGGCAAATCTTCCGGAGGAAACTCCACGTCCACCACCGTACCGATGATCTGGACCACTCTGCCTCTGGAACCTTCTGCCATCTTTTCTCTTACCTTTCAGCGCCCGGACTACGAGCCGGGCGGCCATGCTTCTCAGATTGTGCGTCCAACGTGGAAACCGACGATCACCCCTCGACCGCGGCCACGCCGCCAATGATGTCCAGCAACTCCGACGTGATCATTTCCTGCCGCGCCTTGTTTAGCTCCAGCCTCAGCCCGTCCACCAACTCCAGAGCGTTGTCAGTGGCGTTCTGCATGGCAACCATGCGGGCCGAATGTTCGCTGGCAATCGCCTCCAGGATGGTGTGATACACCTCTGTCTCAACGTAGCGAGGAGCCAGTTCCCGCAACACCTCGTGAGCGCCGGGCTCGTAGATGTAACCGGACGTGTCCAGGAAACCCTCATCCTCCGGAGGCTCCAGGGGCAGCAGCCTCTTTATCACCGGCCGCTGGACCGCAGTGCTTACGAACTCGCTGTACGCGATCAGCACGCGATCAGCGCCCGCCCGCTCGAACTCGTTCATAAGCGTCCGTGAAATCCCCACCGTGTCCTCAAGTGAAGGACGATCGCCCACGCTAAAGGACGCCTTCAAAGTCTGCTCCGTGCGCACTACGAACGTCTCACCCTTTCGGCCAACGGAAACCACCTCCACCGGAGAGTCCGAACTCTGTATCGCCTCGCCCGCGGCCCGTTGGATGTTGCCGACCAGCGCGCCGCACAGACCCCGATCCGGCGTGATGAGCAGCATCATAGTCTTGCGCACCGGACGATTATCCAGCAGATGGACGTTTAGCTCGTCCTGCTGCTCCTGCAACGTGGACACAAGATCCGCGAGCACCGCCTCGATACGGCGGGCGTAGGCACGTCCGGCCAGCACCATCTGCTGCGCGCGGCGCATCTTCGATGCAGCTATCAACTGCATCGCCTTGGTCACCTGAGCCGTATTCTCGACCGACCGTATCCGGCGGCGAAGTTCTCTGGTGCTGGGCATTATCGTTACTCAGGGCGTTCCCGCCCCGGACTCAATCCCCCGAAGCGGCCAATCCAGCCGTCTGCTTGTAGCCCTTGGCGGCCTCTTCGAGCTTGGACTTGGATTCGTCCCCAAGGTCGCCGCTCTCGGAAATCTCCTTCAGGACGTCCGGCGCGTTCGCAGCCGCATAGTCGTACCAACCAGCCTCGAACTCGCGCATCGACTCCACCGGCACGTCGTCCAGCAAGCCGCTATTCGCTACGTGGAACAGCGCCACCTGGTTCTCAAACGACACCGGCGCGTTCTCATCCTGCTTCAAAAGCTCCGTAAACCTACGCCCTCGTTCCAGTTGACGCCGCGTCGCAGCATCCAGATCAGCCGTACCGAACTGCGCAAACGTTGCCAACTCCCGGTACTGCGCCATGTCCAGCTTCAGACTGCCAGCCACGGACTTCATCCCGCGCCGCTGCGCCGAACTGCCCACGCGCGTAACCGAAAGACCCGCGTTCACGGCTGGACGAATGCCAGAGGCGAACAGATCCGGCTCAAGATATATCTGCCCGTCCGTGATCGAAATCACGTTGGTGGGAATGTACGCCGAAACGTCGCCAGCCTGAGTCTCGATGACCGGAAGAGCAGTGATGGAGCCGCCCCCAAACTCAGGATCCAGCCTCGCCGCCCGCTCCAGCAAACGAGAGTGAAGATAGAAGACGTCGCCCGGATACGCCTCGCGACCAGGCGGACGCCTAAGAAGCAGCGACATCTGCCGATAAGCCCAGGCGTGCTTCGTCAGATCGTCATACACGATCAGCACGTCCTTGCCCTGGGCCATGAAATACTCACCCATCGCGCAGCCCGAGTAGGGCGCAAGGTACTGAAGCGCCGCCGGGTCTGAGGCGTTCGCCGCAACTATGATGGTGTTATCCAACGCCCCGGCCTGATCGAGCTTCGCCACGACCGCAGCCACTTTGGACGCCTTCTGGCCTATCGCGACGTAGATGCAAAGAATGTCCGAGTCGCGCTGATTGATGATCGCGTCCACGCATAGCGCCGTCTTGCCCGTCGTACGGTCGCCGATCACAAGCTCGCGCTGACCGCGGCCTATGGGCACCATCGCGTCCACCACCTTCACCCCGAACTGCACCGGCTCGTCGACCGACTTGCGAGTCACGACCCCGGGCGCAATCTTCTCGACAGGCAGCATAGAACTCGTCTGCAACGGCCCCTTGCCGTCCAACTCGCGTCCCAACGGGTCCACCACTCGGCCCAGCAGGGACTCCCCCACCGGCGCCTCGATGATGCGCCCCGTGCTGCGCACCTCGTCGCCCTCCTTGATGCCCAGGTAGTCACCAAGAACCACCGCGCCCACGCTGTCCTCCTCGAGGTTCAGCGCAAGCCCCAATACCTCCCCCGGAAACTGCAACAACTCATTCGCTTTGACCCCGGACAGGCCGTGGATGCGAGCAATGCCGTCGCCTGCTTCCACAACCGTGCCCACGTCCACCATCGTGAGCTCCGCGCCAAACTCTTCGATCTGACGCTTGATGACCGAGGCTATGTCCTGACCTGCAACTGCCATTCTTCTTTACTCCGCAGCGGAGACCCTTGCTCTGCTGGTATCAAATCCCTGTCTTGTGCTACAGGCGCAGGCCGTAAACCCGCCGCCTGGCTACGCGGGCCTCTGAGCCAGACCCTCGCGCATGGACCGCAACCTGGCCCGGGCGCTCCCATCGATCAGACGGTCCCCGACCTTGGCGATAACTCCCCCAAGAATGCTCGGGTCTACCGACTCCGTCATCGAAATCTGCTTGCCTGTCAGATCGCCCAACCCGCGGCGTATGCGCTCCCGACGCTCATCGTCGAGAGGCACGGCAGCCGTCACCTCCGCAAGCGCGACCCCCCGACGTTCGTTTGCCATCTCGCGAAAAGTCTCCAGCACGCTCCCAAAAGAAGATATCTCCCCCCGCACGGCCAGCAGAGACACCATGTTCCGCACCAGAGGCGCAACGTCTCCCAGCAGCGTCCCTATCCCGTTCACCTTAACGCCGTCCGGCACCTGCGGCGCCTCCAGCAGAGAGCGAAAATCCTCGTAGGACAACGCCTCCAGCACGCGCTCCATGTCCCGCTCCCAGCGTTCTATGCCCTCGTTCTCGAGGGCAAGCTGGAGCGCGGCTGTCGCGTATCTGCGGGGCTTTGGCGCGGCCATCTAATTCCCCGCCTCCCAGCGCCCGCAGCGCCGGTCGCAGCCTTTGGAGACCATCTCCGGCATCAGTTGCGCCTCACCGCCAATCCTTCTTCCAAAACCCGGTCGATCAACTCCCCGTGGGCGTCCTTGTCGAGCGACCTCTCCACCACTCGCTCAGCCGCAGTGATCGCAAGGTCCGCAAACTGCCTGCGTACCTGCTCCACGGCCGCGTCCCTCTCACGCTCGATCTCTGTGCGGGCCCGTTCCAGCATCCCAGCCATCTCCAGCCGGGTGCGTTCCTCTTCCTGCTGCCTGAATTGGCCCGCAGCCGAGCGCGCCTCTGCTATCAGCTCCTGACCCTCCTGCCGCGCCCTCGCAAGCTCTTCCTCAACCTGTTCCGCAGAAGAAGCCGCCTGCTGCTGAGCCCGATCCGCGGCCTCCAGGCTCTCGCGAATCCGCTGCGAGCGCCCGTCGAGCATCCGCGTAATCGGCTTGTACAGGACCAGGTAGAGCAACCCGAACAGGACCAGAAAACTGACCAACTGGGTCAGCAATACCCCTAGAGAGATTCCAAGTCCACCCATGTGCTTCCCTCGCGCTTTTGCGCGGATTGCGGATGCCCCCCTGGAAAGGGAAGATCCGCAACCCTTTGTCCAAGCCCGGTTAGGCTACGAAGACGATGATCACTGCGACCACCAGCGCGTAGATCGCAATGGCCTCCGCGAAGGCCAGAGCCAAGATCATGTTCTGCTGGATCGGCCCCCTGGCTTCAGGATTCCTGCCCAGCGCTTCCATTGCGCGGCCCGCAAGCAGACCGATTCCGATCCCGGGACCGACCGCGCCCAGCCCGATAGACAGTGCCGCGGCGATCGCCTTTAGTCCTTCTTCCAACTATCTCCTCCCGGATCTTGTTGCCTTCAATACAGCTTGCCCAAAAGCAGGCCGAACTGTGTCGTTGCCAGATTGTCAATGAGAGGCCGAGTGCTCCTCGTCCCCGTGCCCGATGCTCGCCATCACGCCGAACACCAATGTCAGCATCGCAAATATGAACGCCTGTATCAATCCCACGAACAACTCCAGCCCCAGGAACGGGATTATCCCTATCAGAGGCAGCAGGAAAGCCATCACTATCAGAAGTATCTCCCCTGCGAACATGTTGCCGAACAACCGGAAAGTGAAACTGATGGTACGGGCGATCTCGCCGAACGCCTCCAGAAAACCCACGAACGCGTTGATCGGACCCCGGTTCAGAATGATGAACTTGCCGCTGTAGTGGCGGAAACCCAGCGACCGGATACCCCAAATCTGAACCGCGACCATCGCAACGATCGCTATCGCAAGCGTCGTGTTCAGGTCGGTACTCGCCCCCCTGAAAAAGGGAACTATGATGCCCGCGCGATTCCCCACGAGGCTCGCGTACTTGTCCGGGTCGTTCTCGGTAACGGGCGGACGCTTCACCAAGCCGGCGTGCAGGTCATCCTCGACGCGGTGTATGTCCGGGTCGTCTATGTCCACTATGTCCCGCAGCGACGCCTTGGCATCCTCTCCGCGCCCGATGGGGACTATTCCGAATAATCCGTCTCCCGAAAAGACCACGAACTTCTCAGACGCGTTTTTGGACAGCGTCTCCCGCAGTGCCGTCTCGTGTAGGTCGGCATCGCCAAGAAGAGGCAGGCCCTGATCCTTCCGGCTCTGTTTGATCGCCGCCTCTTCATCGTGCAGCCGGTGATTCACCCACTCTTCCACCGGTTCGATCCGGCCAATCGTGCCCACGCCGGGAAGCGTCCCCAGCCAGTTGGCTATCAGAACAACCAGAAAGATGACCAACACCAGCGGCAGAAAGCGGCGCCCCGCGTGACGCGCGCCGCCCGCAACGCTGTCAGCCGTACCGTCGAAGAACTCGACGATCGTCTCGACGAGGTTCTGCAGACCGGTGGGAACTTCCTTCATCCGGCGCGTGGCGAGCCAGGCAATCAGTACCAGTAACAGCCCCGCAGCCCAGAACATCACCGACGTATTCACCACGTCGTATGAAGCGACCCGGAAGACCTTCTCCGCCGGAAGCTGGATATGGGGTATGGGCCCGCCTAGGAAGCCGCCGCCGAATGCTGAACCCAGCGCGCCGCCTGCAAGGGAAATAAGGAGAGCGGCAAAGCCGATGATGGCGAGCGCCAGAATTTTTGGATTGGAGATCAGTCTCCCCACCGCCCTCGATCTCTGTTTCAGCTTCTGCCGTCTGTGCGGCCGGTACCGCCGCCGCGGCCTTGATCAGATGCGCGGTACACCGCGCGCAACATGCGGATCATGCCTGTCAGCGCCACTACCAGACCCAGCGCTATCCCCAACAACGTCAGCGCGGGGCCGGTGCCTAAGCGCCCGTCCAGCCACCACCCGCCAACAGCCCCAAGAGCTATCGCAACTGCAACGTACCAACCGATGCCGGTTAGACGCAGCAGCAGGCCCAACGTGCTCGGCCAATCCTCGTCTAGGCCGCCGTCGGAGCCAACTCCCGGACCTCTTTTGGCGAGCCTTTTTCGTTCACCAGACAACCGGGCATGACCCTTCTCGATTTCGAATCTGTACTTTATCACACCCCCGACTCCCCGCGCCGCTTTCTACAGTTGCAGGCGCAACCCCCGCGTGACCGCCGGGATCCGGCATCTTCATGTTGCACCAGCCCGTTCTGTGGTCTAGGGAAAGCAGCGGATGATGACCGTAAAATCCACAGCGCCCTTGCAAGCGGGCGCTCTGCGGGCTAAAAAGTCCGGCACGCGCCTTCCCACCCGGTGACCCGGTGATAGGAGGCGTGAAGAAACGCGTCGGGCGCTTGAATGAGGGTGTCTGGCGGCTTCCCGTCGATTCCAGTTTCGGGGTCTTGAGACGTACCTCGGACGATGAGCAGGGTATCCGGCGTGAAGAATTGAACACTCTCAAGGTACCTTCCCTGCCGGTGGTATCATTCCTTGCTGCGTTCCGCCCAACCGGACGCAGCCATCGCACCTCGTGACATAAGACGGTCTCGGAGTAATCGCCACGTTTAGCTGGGAAGCCCTTCAGGACGGCTTGGTAGTAAGCGGCATTGGCCTCGGCATAGTATTTGCCGTGCTTCTCCTCTTGGGCCTCGCCATATGGATCCTCAATTGGATCGAAAGCGCGCTGCTGGCCAGGAAAGAGGCAGAGCCGGAAACCGAGCCAACCCCTCAGCCGTCCCCGGAAGATGCGCCCGACCTCGACGAGGCCCAACCAACGCCCGAGATAGCAGCCGCAATCGGCGTAGCCCTGGCAATGGCAGAGGCTGAAACCGCGCAACCATCCTTTGTACCTGTGCAGCCGCAAACGGCCTCGACGGGAAGCTGGCTCCAAGCCGGCAGGGCCAGGCAGCTAACCGCGCGAAGCGCCGCGCCGAAACGTTAATCGTGAGCCCCAAACGCTATCGGATAACTCTCAGAGGCTCGACCTATACCGTCGAGGTAGGCGATTTGGGAACTTCCCCCGTCGCCGTCTCGGTCGACGGGGTTGACTACGAGGTCTACCTACCCGGATCCGACCAAAGCGAGCGCCCTCGTCCGGCAAAGCCGCCCCCTGCTCCTGCCTCTACCTCCCCCGCGCCCGCGCCGCGTCCTGCCGTCTCCAACCAGACCGGAGAGGGCGTCGTCAGGGCTATGATGCCAGGCCGCATCGTCTCCGTGAGCGTGCAGCAAGCAGATAGCGTGGAGAGTGGCCAGCCGCTGCTCGTCATCGAATCGATGAAGATGGAACAGACCATCGCAGCCCCCAGGGGCGGTACCGTGAGCGCCGTGCACGTTCAGCCCGGTGACACCGTTCAGCACGGCCAGACCCTGGTCGAGATGGAGTAACCAGACGAATGTCAGACGCCGAAAGCGGCATCAGCGCAATTTGGCAGGGCATAACTGCCGTCGGCGCAGAACCCCGCATGATCGCTATGTGGGCCATTGCAGCCGGACTCTTGTACGTCGGAATCGCCAAGAGAAAGGAACCCCTGCTACTCGTTCCCATCGCAACCGGAATACTCCTCGCCAACCTGCCCCTCGGTGAACTCATAAGGGCCGGCGGAGGCGGAGAACCGCCGGGATTCATACGAGTCTTCCAGGACTTTGGCCTTACCACCGACCTGCTCCCCCTGCTCATCTTCCTCGGCCTTGGAGCATTGACGGACTTCGAGCCGATGCTCTCCAACCCCAAAACTCTGCTGCTCGGCGCAGGCGCACAGGCGGGCGTCTTTTTCGCTTTGATCGGCGCATTGCTCCTGGGCATGACCACCCTGTTCGACTTTGGCCTCTTCGAGGCATCCTCCATAGGAATCATTGGCGGCGCAGACGGCCCGACCACCATCTTCATATCCACCCGGATGAAGGAACTGGGCGAGGCCGCCCTTGGCCCCGGCGGAGTGAGGGACGTGGTCGGAGCAACCGCCGTAGCAGCCTACTCCTACATGGCCCTGGTACCCATCATCCAACCGCCCATCATCCGGTTCCTTACCACCAGGAAAGAGCGGCGGATCAAGATGCCGTACTCCTACAAGCCCGTCTCCAAACGCACCAAGATCCTGTTTCCCATCGTCACCGCCATACTCGTAAGCGTCTTGGTGCCCAAGGCCTCTCCGCTGATCGGCATCATGATGTTTGGCAACCTGCTGAAGGAATCGGGCGTTGTGGAACGCCTCTCGAACACAGCCCAGAACGAACTCATGAACATCGTGATCATCCTCCTGGGCCTCGCAGTCGGCGCCACCATGCCGGCGGCCGTCTTCCTCAAGCCGGAAACCATAGCCATATTCATGCTCGGCCTCTTTGCCTTTATCACGGCCACCGCCACGGGCATACTCTTGGCCAAACTGATGAACCTCGTAACGAAAGACCCGGTTAATCCCATGATCGGAGCCGCCGGCGTGTCCGCAGTCCCAATGGCGGCACGCGTCGTGCAGGACATGGCCCAACAAGAGGATGAATCCAACTTCCTGCTCATGCACGCCATGGGCCCGAACGTGGCCGGAGTGATCGGAACCGCCACCGTCGCAGGGGTGCTGCTGGCCGTCGTACCCGGACTGGCCGGATGACCCCCTGCCTGCCTGCCGCCATCCTGTAGAATCAGACTGCCCGGCTCCCCATCGCCCACTACGCGCTGATCCAGGCTTCCGGCCGGTACCTACGCGCAGTGAGCCCTCATACAGTAGCGAGGACTATCACATGCCAGACCGCAGTATGACAGGTATTTTCCCCATCCTGTCCACCCCGTTCCGCAAAGACGGAAGCGTCCACTACGAAGACCTCGAACGCCAGGTCGAGTGGTTTGTAGACTCCGGCGTCCACGGCCTGGGAATTGCCATGGCGAGCGAGGTCTACAAGCTGACCGGCCCCGAGCGCGACGAAGTGCTCATATCCGTGGTCAAGACAGTTGACGGACGGGCGAAGGTCGTCATGAACACCGGCGCAGAAGGTACCGACGTCGCCATCTTTCAATCGAAGCAGGCGCAGGAACTCGGCGCCGATGCGCTCATGGTGCGCCCGCCCACGTACGTTCCCACCGTCGCTTCCGAGGTCGTCGAATACTTCGGGCGCATCGGCGAGGCCGTATCCATACCCATATTCATGCAAGACCAGAGCAACGCACAGGTACCCCCGGCCATGGCGGTACAGTGCGCCAGACGACACGAAAACCTCTGCTACATCAAGGTCGAGACCCCGCCAACCGTGCCGCGTACCGCAGAAGCTGCAAAATTGCGCGGGGACAGCGGCCTCATCCTCTTTGGAGGCGCGGGAGGAGCCTTCTTCCTCGAAGAACTGCGGCGAGGCTCTGTGGGAACCATGCCCGGATCGACCATGCCCGACGTATGGGTGCGAATATGGGACCTTTGGCAACGAGGCGACCAGGATGGCGCCGAACGAGAATTTCACCGATACGCTCCAATTATAAGAACCCTCGCCCAAGGACTCGGCCTCTCCAACACCATCTACAAGTACGTCATGGCCCGCAGGGGCGCGATCAGCAGCGAGTCCATCTATGCCCGTAGCCCCAGCCTCGAACCGGACGAAATGCAACTGCGCGAGGTGGACAGGCTGCTGGAAGAACAGGAACTGGTTTGACCGCTCCAGGGTTCTCGAAAAATCACCCCTGCTCCTGTAGAAGCAGGCAGACTGCGAGCTCGCTGGCCGCATCGCCGGGCTCCCTGTCTGCCTGCCACTATGAATTGACCCTATGTCCCCAACCGCGAGGCCGCAACCGATATGGCCCTCTATGAGTACGCCGGACTCGCATTCGTTGCTACCCTCTCCGGGATCATGGGGGGCATGTCAGGACTCGCCCTGGGAACAATGCGCCTGCCGTTCATGCTCTTCACTGGAATGGATCCCCTGCTGGCTGCCGGTACAAACCTCGGCGTCGGGCTGGTTGGATCCGCGGCCGCCAGCTGGGAACACCTACGGGCCGGCAGGGTGGTCGTCCGGGTCGTATTGATCATGGGACTGCCTGCGGTGGCGGGCGCATTCTTGGGAGCCCTCTTCGCAGACGCCGTTTCGATGTGGATACTCCTGGTAGGGGTTTCGGCATTGATCTTGTGGTCCGCTTTCACGCTTATAGTGCGCTCCATAGGCGCGGAGGAACAGCGCTACCCCCCCGAAGACTCTCCAGCCCAGTATCCTCAGCGGCGCACGTTCTACCTGGCTAGAGACGGCGTTGTTAGTTTCGCAATCGGAATGCTTGGCGGAGCCGTCGGCCTGGTGCTCGCTATGCTCCGAATGCCCGCGCTAATCAACCTCTTGAAACTGGCGCCCGCGCAGGCCGTAGGCACCAACACGGGCATAGGAGTATTGATAGGACTCTTTGGAATGGGAGGGCACCTGCTCAAAGGCAACGTGGCATGGCCTCTCCTGGGAATCATGGGTGGGTCCGCAGCCGTCGGCTTCTTCTTCGGCGCACGGCTGACAGGCGCAGTGCCGCCCGAACGCCTGAGACTCATGATCGGCATCATACTCTTGGCGCTCGCCCCCCTCACCTTGGCCAACGGAATATCCAGGATTCTGGCCGACTGACGGATTCGGACGCCCGCCCGCCCACCGGCGCCCCGGCCGCTCACTTCAAGTATGGAGCCGCACTTCTCGAAAATAGCATCCCCCGGAGCAAGGATGCTCGCCGCGCTGGAAGAGGAAACACCGCTCCAGGTTGCCGGCGCGGTCAACGCATACAGCGCAATGCTGGCCAAAGACGCAGGCTTCAGGGCCATATACCTCTCGGGAAGCGGCGTCGCCACCGCCTCATACGGTCTGCCCGATCTCGGAATGACCACCCTCGACAACGTGACTCAGGACGTGCGCCGGATAACCGACGCCGTAGACCTGCCCCTGCTCGTGGACGCTGACACGGGATGGGGCGCCGCTCTCATGATCGCCCGTACCGCAAGACAAATCGAACGCGCAGGCGCCGCAGGAATGCATCTCGAGGACCAGGTGCAGGCCAAGCGATGCGGCCACCGACCAGGCAAGCAACTCGTACCCGCTTACGAAATGTGCGACCGTATAAAGGCCGCGGTCGACGCACGAGCCTGCAGGGACTTTATCGTCATGGCCCGCACAGACGCCGTTGCAGGCGAGGGAATCGCCCAGGCTATCGATCGCGCATCCGCATATACCCAAGCCGGCGCAGATATGATCTTCGCAGAGGCCGTGCAGACCCTCGACGACTACGCACGCTTCACAAACGCCGTCGACGCGCCGGTACTGGCCAACATCACGGAATTTGGAGTAACGCCCCTTTTTACAGTTGACGAACTCGCATCCGCCGGAGTCGCACTCGTCCTGTACCCGCTCTCCGCGTTCCGAGCCATGAACGCCGCCGCCCTGACTGTATACCGGGAAATACGCGCACGAGGCTCCCAGAAGAACGTCCTGGGAATGATGCAGACAAGAGATGAACTCTACCGTCTCATCGGCTATCACCAATACGAGCAGAAGCTGGACGAACTCTTCGAGTCCGGCAGGGAGAAATCAAAATGACCACGGCATCTGAAGGTCTGGCCGGAGTCATCGCCGGCCGATCCGCAATCGCCACCATTGGCCATGAAGGCGCCGGCCTGACCTACAGGGGATACGGAATACATGACCTCGCGGGAGGCGCCGCGTTCGAAGAGGTCGCATATCTACTTCTCTACAACCGCCTGCCAAACAGCGCTCAACTAGATGCATACGTAACCAGGCTGAAGGGAATGCGCAGACTGCCCGATAAACTCAAGACCGCTCTGGAACTGCTGCCAGGCTCGGCCCACCCCATGGACGTCATGCGGACCGGAGTCTCCCTGCTGGGCGCCCTCGAACCGGAAGGCGAGAACGGGCGAACAGGATCGGGAATAGCGGACCGATTGATAGCCTCCCTCGGCGGCATGCTCCTCTACTGGTACAGGTTTCACCAGCGCGGTGAGAGAATCGACACCGAGACGGATGACGACTCCGTCGCGCAACACTTTCTGCACCTGCTCACAGGCCGCCGGCCGGATCCCGTCAAGCAGAAAGCCCTCGACATGTCACTCATCCTCTACGCTGAGCACGAATTCAACGCATCCACCTTCACCGCAAGAATCGTCGCCAGCACACTCGCAGACTTCTACTCCGCTATAGCCGCGGCCATAGGAGCGCTGAGAGGCCCTCTGCACGGAGGCGCCAACGAGGCCGCCATGGAACTCATCGCACGCTTCGACTCACCCGGCGAAGCCGAAAAGGCCGTGCGGCAGATGCTCGCCGCGCGACGGCTCATCATGGGATTCGGACACCGCGTCTACAAGACTGGAGACCCCCGCTCAGACTTCGTAAAAGAAGCGTCCAAACGGCTCGGAGAGCAGACCGGAGACACCACCCTCTTCGACGTCTCAGAGCGCATAGAGCAGGTGATGCGAAACGAAAAAGGCCTCTTCCCAAACCTCGACTTCTACTCAGCCTCCGTATACCACTACTGCGGGGTGCCCACCTCCATGTTCACGCCCATATTCGTCATCGCACGCACCGCAGGATGGGCTGCACACGTCATCGAACAACGAAACGACAACCGCCTCATACGCCCCCTCGCAGAGTACACCGGCCCCGAAGAAAAAGACTGGGAGCCGCTTGAATGCAGGTCGTAGGCGCAATCCTGGTGCGCAACCTTGCAGCATGAACAACATCGGAACCACACGATACCGCGGCCATCGCCGCACGCCGGCTGATAGAGAGACATGAGTGAGCGCGACGCCGTAATCGAAGCGATAACCGACTACGCCATTGGACCAAGCCCGGAGGACGGCCTGGCCTTCCAAACCGCTCGCCTCTGTCTGATCGACTCCCTGGGATGCGCCATGCTGGCCCTCAACTACCCGGCATGCGCCAAACTTCTCGGCCCCCACGTGCCTGGTGCGGAAACGTCCGCCGGAGCGCGCGTGCCAGGTACCTCATACGTACTGGAACCCGTCAAAGCCGCGTTCGACATAGGCGCCGCAATACGCTGGCTCGACTTCAACGACACCTGGCTCGCCGCCGAGTGGGGACACCCATCAGACAACTTTGGCGCAATCCTCGCCGTTGCGGACTTCCTATGCCGCACGCAGAACAAGAAGACCCTCACGATCCGGGACGTCCTCGCGGCAGCCATCGAGGCATACGAAATCCAGGGCGTACTGGCCCTGGACAACGCCTTCAATCGAGTCGGCATCGACCACGTACTCCTCGTAAAGATAGCCTCCACGGCAGTCGCCTCGGCCATGCTGGGCGCTGACAGGGAGCAGGTATTCAACGCCGTATCCAACGCCTGGCTCGAAGCCTCCTTGCGCACCTACCGCCACGCTCCAAACACAGGCTCGCGCAAATCATGGGCCGCAGGCGATGCCACCAGCAGGGGAGTGCACCTTGCTTTGATGGCCCTCAAAGGCGAGATGGGCTACCACTCGGCCCTCTCAGCCGCACGATGGGGGTTTCAGGATGCGTGGTTTCGCGGACAGGAGGTCACTCTCAACCGTGCGTTCGGCTCGTACGTCATGGAGAACATCCTCTTCAAGATCTCCTACCCAGCCGAATTTCACGCCCAGACAGCCGTAGAAGCCGCAATTCAACTTCACCCCGAAGTCGCCAACCGCATCGAAGATATCGAATCCGTCGTCATAACCACACAGGAACCCGCGATGCGAATCATCCACAAGACAGGCCCGCTGAACAACCCGGCCGACAGAGACCACTGCCTGCAATACATGGTGGCCGTGCCCCTGATGAAGGGTGGGCTGACCGCCGACGACTACGAGGACGAAGCCGCCGCAGACCCTCGGATAGACGCCCTGCGCGCACGGATGAAGGTCGTCGAAGATACCCGTTACAGCGCCGAATACCTCGATCCCGAAAAACGCTCCATAGCAAACGCAGTACAGGTCTTCTTCACAGGCGGCGAACGCACCCGGAAAGTGGCCGTCGAATACCCCATAGGCCACCGAAGACGAAGAGACGAGGCCATACCGCTGCTGTGGAGCAAATTCGAGTCAAACCTGTCCACCCGCTTCCCAACGCAGCGCGTCCATGAAATCATCGAAACCTGCCGCGACTCCTCCCGCCTGTACGCCATGCCCGTACACAACTTCATAGATCTGTTCCTGCCCTGAAAGCCGGCATACTGCTTGTTAACGGGTAGCTCGGCGCGGTTATCATCCACATACTTTCGCTAAGCCTGACCTCACGGACGGCCAACTTCAGCTGAGGAGCAGCCATGACTTCTAAAACGCAACCCGGCCCGAATATCGGCACCAGCGTCATCGCAGAGTACGACCGCGTGAAGCTCTGGGAACTCAAACTCGATCCCGGAGAGGCCAGCGAATGGCATGCCCACGCCAACAATTACGTGTTCGTGGTCATCGAGGGTGGGAGGCTCCTTGCAGAGTACGCAGACGGTACCTCCAACACCTCAGACTCAGCGCCCGGCGACGTCGTCTACAACCGGCCATCCACTCATCGCGTCACAAATGTCGGCAACACACGCTACCGCAACATAATCGTCGAACTGCTCGACTGATCGGGCCGGCCCGCCTCGGCGATGCTGTTCTTCCCCCGTCCAGGCGAACTCGCGCTCTTGCCGTTTCGTATCCCCCGCAAGGCCTTGATGCGTGACGCGGCGGCCACCCGCGGCGAAGTTGACGCCTTTATGCTCAAGTGCTTGGAGTTCATGCGCCTGCGATCAATCGCCCGCGACTTGACTGGATAGATGACAACCACTGAACTGACAGGCATAACTGATTCGGCAGACAGACCTGTCACTATCCCGCTCGGCGCATTCCCGCCCGAGTTGAACATTCCCATGCCCGACCAAAGCTCCGGCCCGGTGGAGTACGCCGATATCCTGGGAAAGGCCTTCCGCCTGCGAGACCTGACTCGCGACTACGAAAACTGTAGGCGGGTTTTGCTGAACGCCCTTGCCAACGTAGAGATAATGAAGACAATACTCCGTCAAGTCACCCGAAATGTCTGGCCGCATCGCGTCGCCCCCGACCAGCCCCAGCACAGCCGTAACACATGACTACCACCACCGGCAGCCACCTACTGATCAAAGCCCTGCGAGCCGAAGGCGTCGATACCGTCTTTGGTATCGCAGGAGACCACTTCCTGCACCTGCTCGACGTCATGATCGACGAGCCGATCAGGATGATCGATACGAGACACGAACAAGCCGCCGTCCACGCGGCCGACGCATACTCCAGACTGCTCGGACGCCCCGGAGTCGTGCTCTCCACCACGCCAGGCCACGCCAACGCCATACCGGGCTTGGCCAACGCAATGCACTCTGAAGCCCCCGTGATAAACATCGCAGGCTCCGCCGACTCCGCCAACCTCGGAAGAGGAGCTATGCAGGAATTCGACCAGGTCGGCGTCGCAGCGCCCGTTACCAAAGGCGCATGGCAGGTTACCTCCCCGGAACGCATACCCGAATACGTCGCACTCGCAATACGCACGGCCATGGCAGGCAGGCGGGGGCCTGTCCACCTCACCGTGCCTCATGACTTCCAGTCCGCAGAGGTCGATTCAGACGCAGCCCTCCGATACATGCCCTCGGAATACTCCAACCCCCGCCTGGTGGCCGGCAATGCAGAGCAGATAGAGCAAGCCATCCAACTGCTCCATTCGGCAAAACGCCCAATGATCTTCGCCGGCGCCGGCGCCGGCGCCACGGCCGACCCACGGGAGTTGAGCCGCTTTGTCGAGACCACTCGCCTCCCCCTATTCACCGAGGATTCCGCACGCGCCCTCATTCCGGACAGCCACCAATACGGCATGGGCTTCGGATACCTGCCCCTCAACAAGGCTGCTCAGCGCATCGGTGAAGCCGACGTCGTTCTCCTGCTTGGCAGAAAGCTCGACTACATGCTCGGATTTGGCGGCAACCCTCCCTTCCACCCCCGCGCCGGACGGATCATGGTAGACCCATCCCCCGCGGAAATAGGCAGAGCGCGAGCGGCGGCCATAGGAATACTGGGAGACGTCGGCCCCGTGCTCACACAACTTGCCGACGCAGCCGCAAAGCGCAAGTGGACCGAGACGCCATGGGTGCAATCCTTGAGAGACACCCGCGCAGCCCACCAGCGAGAACTGAACGAACTGGCCGTCGAAAAAGACCCCATGCATCCCATGTTCGTCAGTCGAACGCTCCAAGAATTCGTAGACGCCGACACCCCCATGACTTTCGACGGAGGTGACTACTGCCACTTCTTTCGAGCATCCTTCAAAGCGGAAAAACCCCGCCGCTGGCTGTACGTAAGCAGCTTTGGCATGATAGGAGTGGGACTGCCGTATGCACTCGGCGCGCAGGCAGCCTTCCCGGACAAGCGAAGCGTGCTGGTCGTAGGCGATGGCTCCGTCGGTTTCAACGCTATGGAGTTCGACACGGCCCTGAGGCATAACCTGCCGGTCGTAGCCGTACTCGGAAACAACGGCATATGGGGCATCGACTGGCAAATACAAAGAGGTCTGTTCGGAAGAACGGTCTGGACCGATCTGCTCCCGACCCGATACGACCTCGTGGCCAAAGGGCTAGGCGCACACGGAGAACACGTGACTACCGCGGCTGAATTGGAACCCGCTCTCAAACGCGCATTCGATTCCAGGCGGCCCGCCTTGGTCAACGTCGAGATCGACCAGATAATCTCCCCGGTGGCCGAAGCCGCTATCAGCCGAAAGCTCGGCTCGCACAGCTGATATTCCAATACCCCGAACAAGCTAGGAGCTCCACCATGCCATTCTTCGACCAGACCGAAATGGAATCCTTCGAACTCGTACCAGGCGTTACCGCACGGATAATGTGGGGTGAACGAATCATGATCGGGCTAATCGACATCGCAGCAGGCGCTGTCATACCCAACCACACCCACCCGCACGAACAGCTGGGCAGAGTGCTGTCAGGAGCCTTTCATCTCACCATCGGGGGAGAAACCAGGCTGCTGAGAGAAGGCGACCACTACGCCATACCGTCAAACGTGGAGCATTCCGTAAAAGCCACCGACAGCCCCTCATTGGCCATGGACGTCTGGTCCCCCCCGCGTGAGGACTACGTAGAACGGCTCAGCGCCCTCTAGACCGGGGGCCAACGACTTCTGGCAGCCGTCTCATCCTCAGTCCCCGGCGGCTAGCGGCGGGGCCAGATCCCGGCGAGGAACACGCCCAAGCCCGCGTTCGCCGATACCGCTCCTGCGATGAAACTGAGCATAGCAGCCAGTCGCAGGAGTATGCCCGGCTCTTCCCCAGGACCCAAATTCAGTCCTTGGGAAGGTGGAAACAACAAGCCCAGCGCTATGAATCCGGCCGACCCGAACAAACTCAGCCACGCAGCCAGTTCAAACGTGTGTTCCCTGCCTTCCGCCCTGCTGGACAGCCTCGAAACCAGGGACAACAGCGCGACCACGCCGAAAAACACCGCGATTATCAACGGAGCAGGAGACTCGGCAGCCGCGAACGAAAAGAACCACCACGCCATACCCAGAAACAAGAGCATGGAGAGGACCAGCGGAGCAACCACGGGTACCATGTCCGCCAACTGCTGCTCCAGTGTGCGAACTTCATCCGTGATAGCGCTGCCGGTAAGACCGCTTGAAGGGTCGCCGCCGTCTTCGTTGGAACTGCCTCTGAACATATTTAGCCCTGAGTCGCTTTCTGTGCCGACAACCGGATCAGCGCTTCCGGCGCCGCTCCATCCGCTCGATTATTCACCGGTAAGGTCTGGTTCTCACCTGATTTCGATGCAGACGCACGATAACGTCGGGGCAAGTGTACACCGCAGACCGAGACCACTCGCCCACCGTAGAACCGGGTCGCCTGACCGCCGCCCCCGTGTCCGGGCGCGTCGGATCAGGGCAGAGGCGGTACTTCCTCGCCCTTGCTCTCCCAGAATATCTTGCCGATCTCGATCAGCGCAGCCTTGAACTCCAAGGCCTTCTCCATGTCCACGTTCTGCTTGACGTGAGACCCCAACTTGCACGCATTCCAGACCAATTCATGCAGATCCGGATGCCCTGCCAGGTGCTCCGGCTTGAAGTAGTCTGTCCAGATCACCAGTATGTCGTCCTTGGCCTTCTTCGCGTGCTCTTCCTTCGCAGCAACGTAGCGGCAGAAGGAATTCCCCGCGCCCGCAGACATGTCACCCGCGGAAAGATCCCCGATCAACTCGGTCATCCTGATCACCGTCTGCGCGGCCTGGATGGCGTCACGTGGATCGTATATCCCGCAAGGGATGTCGCAATGGGCGTCCGCAACGCCAAACGGCGAAACGGAATCGATTATTCGTGCTATTCGATGCAGCATGGGCTTACATGATCCCCCGACTCATTCAAATCGTTCCGGCCGCGACCAGAAACGCCTCGCCGCGTATCGAAGACTCCTCAAAACCGTCGATCACGCAGACTAAGGCTGGCCGTCTGGATAAATCTATCAGAATTGCCGATATCGACAAGGCGGCTCTCTATGCTTGAGCGCATCATCGAACTGCTCACTCGCCAACTCGTTCGCCTGCGAGGGCAAAGCATGGCGCCCGCCTTGCGCCGCGGAAACTGGGTGAGAGTATCCCGACTCGCTTACCGCAAGCGACCGCCCTCGCGCTTCGACGTGGTGCGCTTCAAAGACCCGTCCCGACCCGGAGCGTGGTCGATCAAGCGCATTGTAGGGCTGCCAATGGAGTTCGTAGAGCTTCGAGACGGAAACCTGATCATAGACGGCAGGCGGGTTCACGAATCGCACGCCGCCTTGAAAATCCCCGGCAGCCATGCCTGGGCGCCGCGAGAAGACGAATTCGTCGTTCTGGGAGACAACCGCAGCGCTTCAACCGACAGCCGAAAATACGGGCCTGTCCATCGAACGTCCATCACAGGCGCCGTGATTGGGCATAGCCGCCTGCGGTGAAATCCTCAGCAAGGCTGGTGCAAGAAATTCCCGGCGCCGTCATAGGACGCGCCATATGCAAGCCGCCCGCCTTCATGACTCCCCGGCAAGCCAGCGCGACGCATCACAAGCCGAGTACGTAATGATTGCGTCCGCTCCGGCGCGCTTGATGGAAGTCAGAACCTCCAGAACCGCACGCCTTCCGTCGATCCAGCCGTTCGCAGCAGCCGCGTGAAGCATCGAATACTCTCCGCTAACGTTGTACGCCGCTACCGGAACGTCGAACCGACGCTTGGCCTCAGCTATCACGTCGAGGTAGGCGAGCGCGGGCTTCACCATCACCATGTCGGCCCCCTCCTCTACGTCAGCCGCGATCTCGCCCATCGCCTCCGACCGGTTCGCAGGCTGCATCTGGTAACCCCGGCGGTCGCCGAAGCTGGGCGCAGAATCCGCCGCCGTTCTGAAAGGACCGTAGAACGCCGACGCGTACTTTGCCGAATAGCCCAATATCGCCGTCGAATGGAACCCGGCGCCATCCAGAGACGCCCTGATCGACGCCACCTGGCCGTCCATCATCGCAGACGGAGCCACCGCGTCCGCCCCGGCGCGGGCATGAGATAGAGCCGCGCCGGCCAGAAGAGGCAGAGTAGCGTCGTTATCCACCTCCCCCTCTGCCGTCAACGCGCCGCAATGCCCGTGAGACGTGTACTCGCACAGGCAAACGTCCGTTATCACACACAGCTCAGGCATTGACGATTTGATCTCACCCACCGCTCGCTGCACCGCCTCATCAGGGTCCATCGCAGACGTGCCAAGGTCATCCTTGCTTGCCGGGAGTCCAAAGAGCAAAACCGCGGGAACGCCCGCACCGTGAGCTTTCCCAGCCTCCTTGACCGCCTCGTCAACAGAGAGCTGATAGCAACCCGGCATCGGATCGATGGGCCGCCTCAACCCCGCGCCGCCGGTCACGAACATCGGATAGATGAAGTCCGATGCAGATAGCCGAGTCTCAGCCGTAAGCCCCCGCAGCGCCTCCGATCTGCGACGACGCCGGAACCGGGCAAATCCCGTCAGACCCTTCTCACTCATTGCACCCCCTCCACGGCAAAATGGTCGACCAGAGAAGCTGCCAGCCCCTCAGCGCTTTGTTCACGAGCCACGACGTCCACCCGAATCCCATACTCGCGGGCCGTTCGAGCCGTTACCGGACCTATGCACGCAACGACCGAGCGGTTCACGCCATCCAACTCCTCGTCCAGCAGACGAGCAAGGTTCTTCACCGTAGACGAACTGGTGAACGTCGTCGCGTCCACGCCCACCCCGGTCACGTCATACGTTTCACGCGCCGACCGAGAAGAGTCCGCGGCCATCTCCGTCCTGTAGGCAACCGCTTCATCCACTTCAAGCCCCAACTTTCGCAGACCCTCAGGCAGCGTCTCACGGCCAATGTCAGACCGCAAACACAACGCTTTGCCGTTCTTCACCCCGGTCTTGGCGAACTCCGCCGCCAGCGCGCTGGACGTGTACTCCTGCGGTGATAGATCGGCTTGGATACCAATCTTGGACACGGCCTCAGCGGTGGCCGGCCCTACTACGGCCACCCGTACTCCGAACAGTGCGCGGGAATCCAACCCCATCGCCGTCAACCTGCTCCTGAACCCCCTCACACCGTTAGGACTGCTGAAGGTGATCCAATCGTACTCATCTATCCGCCCGATCGCCCTGTCCAGCGCAGCCGTTTCAGTCACGGGAACCACTCGGATCGTAGGTACCTGAACAGTCTCCGCTCCATGAGATTCCAACAACTCCGCCAACCTGCTCGACTGGCTGCGAGCCCGCGTCACCACGACCCGCTTGCCGTAAAGCGGGCGCCTGTCGAACCAACCCAATTCTCTCCGTAACGACACCGTGTCGCCAACCACCAGCGTAGACGGCGGAGCAAGGCCCGCTGACCTGGCCAGCGAGACGATTTCGCACAGCCTTCCCGTTACCACCTGCTGATGGTTTGTAGTACCCCACTCGATCACGGCTGAAGGGCGTTCCCCGGGAATGCCCCGGCTGATCAACGCCTCTACGATCTCCGGAAGCCTGTACCACGCCATCAGAACCACCACCGTTCCCTTGAACGAAGCCGCCCAATCCCAATCCACCCCCGGCGCCTCCCCCGCGGGACCCTCGCTGCCGGTCACTACGACCACGCCGGACGATACGCCCCGATGAGTCACCGGAATCCCGGCGTATGCCGGAGCCGCTATCGCTGAAGTAACACCGGGCGCCGCCTCCCACTTCACACCGGCCGCCGTGAGCGCCAACGCCTCCTCGCCGCCGCGCCCAAACACGAACGGGTCACCGCCTTTCAGACGGCAAACCGTCTTGCCCGATAGGCAATGCTCCACAAGAAGATCGTTGATCTCCTGCTGCGACAGGCGGGCCGAACCGCGCTTCTTGCCCGCATCTATCAGCACAGCCTCCGAACGCGTCTCGCTAAGAAGGGAGTCGGGAATCAACCGGTCATACACCACCACGTCGGCGCGGCGCAGCATGGCCAAACCCTTTACCGTGATCAGACCCGGATCCCCAGGTCCCGCGCCCACCAGGTACGCTACCCCCGCTTTACTCATCCCCGCCGTCCATAGACTCGGGTAAGCGGCCCAGAAGCTCCGCAGCCCCCGCGTCGAGCAACGCGCGCGCCGAGGCCATACCCAACGACGACGCATCGCCTGCATCACCCTCTTCCGTCGCCCGTAATATCCGTACGCCGTCGGGATCCGAGGCGAACGCCCTGATGCACAGACGGCCCGCATCCACCCGCGCGTGAGCCGAAGTGGGCGTCGAGCACCCGCCGCGAACCGCGGCCAGAAACGCGCGCTCCGCAGTCACCGCCGCCAACGTACAGGGGTGGTCGACTCTCCTTGCCAGATCCAAGATGTCCCCTCGCTCCTCCAGAGCCTCGATCGCGATGGCGCCTTGGCCAACCGCAGGAATGAACTCATCGGGATCCAGGTACTCGCTAACCGCGTCTTGCCGCCCGATCCTCTTCAGCCCGGCCGCGGCCAGCGCCACCGCGTCGCAGCCGCCGCTGCGCTCTATTTCCCCAAGACGCGTATCCACGTTCCCGCGTATAGGGTCAACCATGATATCGGGACGAACCGATAGCAGCAGCGCACGACGCCGAGCGCTGCCCGTGCCCACCCTGGCTCCCCGCCCAAGTCCGGTCAGGCCAACGCCGCCGCGGCTGACAAGTACGTCCCTGGGGTCCTCTCGCTCCAGTACAGCCGCCAGCCGGAAGCCCGGAGTCAACTCTGAGGTCATGTCCTTCAGCGAGTGCACGGCCGCGTCGATCCTGCCATCTGACAAAGCATCTTCCAACTCCTTTACGTACACTCCGACACCTAGAGCCGACACACTCACCGATCGGTTGCGGTCCCCCCGCGTCCTGACGGATACGGATTGAAACTCGATGCCCGGATTCGCCCGTTGGAGCGCGTCGATAGCCAGTTCGGCCTGCGCCAGCGCCAGCCTGCTGCCGCGCGTTCCGACTCGTACCGCATGATGTGACCGTGATGGCATGTGTCATCGCGCTTGGCGTCGTACCTGTATCCGAGGCCGCCTCCCCTATCTATACAGTATCCCATCGCGATAGCGCCTCAGGTACAGCCAGGCTCATCCCTTGCGCGGGCATCGAGCGCACGCAGGCAGGAACTCAGCCGCCTCGACCGGCAACCCTCGCCTCCATCGCGCCTATCAACTCAGCCCGCGCACCCTCCGTGTCGCCGGCCATGCATCGAGCCAACGTTTCCTCATTCATGCACGCCTGCCAATCCTCCGGCGTTAACGGAATCCCCCGCGCCCTTACCTCAGCACGCACGTCGGCCAATATCGGCCCTAGCTCAGCCCAATTGAGACACCGGCAGTACTCCTCGTCCGACATCCTCTCCCGCAGCCTGCGCGCCAGCGCCGGGCTTGTGCCCGCTGTCGAAATAGCAGCGGTCACGTCGTGGCGCTGAACGATAGCCGGAGCGATGAACGTGCAAAGGTGCGTAACGTCCATCACGTTCAGAACCACGTTCCGCTCTCGCGCCTCGTCATACACCGCACGGTTCACCGCATCGTCCGATGTCTCGGCCACTATCGCCAACCAGGCTCCCTCCAGGTCTCCGGCCCGATAGCCTCGCTGACGCCAATCGATTTCCCCGGACCGAACCATTCCCAGCAGAGCCGGAGAAATGCACGATTCCGGGCTAACCAGCACGACCCTCGCCCCGCACTCCCGGAGAAACCTCACCTTTCGTTCCGCCTCGTGGTCTCCGCCAAATACCACGGCAAGCCGACCCTGCACGTCGAGGTAGATCGGGTAATAGCGCGGCACCCTCAGACCCCCTCCCGCGGCCCCGCCGCGACCCGCTCGAAGAACAGCTCCAGCACGCCGGCAGCGTCAACCTGAACCGCAACGTCCACAAGAGGACCATGCCGCCCTCTGGAGGTACGTCCCCGCTCCTCTCCGGTCATGGCAACCTCAACCGGCGTCCGCTCATACGTGAAGAAGCCAGGTTTGCAAGCCGCCGCCACGGCCAGAACGTCGGCCATAGGCATCGAGTCAGTCTCCTCGTGGATCCCAAACCAGCCTCGCGTTACACGCCCCACCGGGCCGGGAATATCTGCCGCATAGCCTCTGGACAGACCCACCATGTTGCACACGTCCAGGCTGATCAGTTTCGTCGCAACCCCGCTCCGGAACACTGCCTCCGCGGCTTCCGGGTCGTTCCAGGTGTTGAACTCGGCGAACCGCGTTACGTTGCCCGGCGCGTCGAGCGCCCCTCCCATGACGATGAGCGTCGAAATGCCATTCCCGCACTCCGGACGGCTGGTCAACAGACGAGCCGCGTTGGTGAGCGGCCCCAACGCTATCAACGTTGCCGGAGGCCCGCCGTTGCACAACCGGCGCGCCAGCGCCTCGATGGCGTCAACACGTTCAGCCCGGCAGCGAGGCTCCGGCAACCTGCCGGTCAGACCGCGAGGACCGTGGAAGTAGGGCGCAAACCTGTACCGGCCTCGCAGAGGACGAGCCGAACCCCGGTACACAGGCACGTCCGTCCGGCCTGCCAGTTCCACGGTTCGCAGCGCGTTCCTCGTCGAATCCCCCACGGAACAGTTGCCGCCGCTAGTCGTCAGCATCTCCACGCAGAGCTCAGGCGACCGAAGCGCCAACAGGATGGCCAGCAAGTCGTCCACACCTGGATCGGTGTCTATGATCACTCGCTCAGCGTCCGTCATGAGACCCCTCTATCGGCTCCTGCGAGCCGACGCCCACTCCGTAAACGCTTCTTGCGCCGTGTAGCGTGGACGCCAACCCAACTCCTCGCGAATCTTGGCCGTCGAAGCCAGCCATGGATAGCGAATGAAGTTCAGGCCCGACGCGCCCGACTCATCCTGAAACCGCAAGTTCCAGCTCACGCCTACCCCCAGCTTCAGGAACCACGCGGGGAACGATACGCCCCTCGCCCCTGCGAGCCTCGCAAGAGCGCGCCAGCGCAATGACCCGTCACCCGCGATATTGAACACGCCCTCCGCACGCTTTGACAACACGGCCTCGACCGACGAGGCGTAATCGCTCAGGTGCAGAAACTGCATCTCAGGATCGGCGCCCGCCGGATAGGGCAGAACGCGTCTTCCCAAAGACCGGGCGATGAAATTGTCCGCTCCTGCGGCCATGATCACGCAGCCCCTCAGTATGCACACCCGCATACCTGGATTACGCTTCCCATGAGCCAGAATGAGACGCTCCGCAGCCACTTTGTGCTCCGAGTACTGGAAACCTCTGACGGGATTCACCGGATCGGACTCCACGGCCGGCCGGTCGCGCTCCGCATTCGCCCCATACACCGTCGTGCTGCTCAAATATACGAACTGACGGACCCCTGCCGAAGAACAATCCTCCAGCAACCGCCCCGTCGCCTCCACGTTGACCTCTCTTGCCAACTCCTCGTTGCGGTCGGGCCGCAGAAGAAACGCAAGGTGAACGACCGCCTCGATTTCCATAGCCTCCAGAACGTCCCTGAGCGGAGCGCGCACGTCGCGAATCACCGACACCAACCGCCGCGTCGACAGCGGCTTCAACTCCGTCGGAGACAGGTCCACGGCCGCCACCAACTCTACCCCCGGCTTCTCGCATAGACCCGAAACCGTAGCCAGACCCAGAAAACCCGCAGAACCCGTTACCGCGATACGCGACGGTAGTTCACCCAACCGACACCTCGTCCGTAAAGTCGAATCCGATCTTCCCAAAACCCGGAACCACAAACGACATGCCGATCCTGTGCGCGCCTGGCGCCAAAGGCTCCCCGGAGACCGAGATCACGATCGACTTGTTCATCGGAAGCCCAAAAGTATTGGAGCCGTCCACTTCATCGAAACCAGTTGTCTTGCCATCGAGCTCGAAACGCGACGACCCCAATTCAACCTCCGCACCGTCAACCCTGAGCGGAAGCAACTCTCGCGCATAGCCTGAGCCCAGCGAGTTGCGCAAGGTAAAACGCCAGCCGTCCCCTGTGTTGGCCAGGCTCCCCTTTACGTAAAGCCGACGCAATATGAACGCTGGAACTCCGGGCATTTTCCACCACCTCTCAGAGAGTGTCCAACAAGCCCCTTGAGCCTCGACCGCGAAAGGATGGACCATCCCCGCGCATGGGCAGCGTATGGGAGTGAACCGGAACGGTGCAAAGAGACACGTCGGGGCGCTTGGGCAAGAATCTCTGACCTAACGAACTGTTCTTGGATACCTTCTCAGTGAAGATTATCTACTATCCGGCAGGTAGCGCATCAGATACGCAGCCCGTTCCGCCTCGATAGCCTCCGCAGGAAGGATTGCCGCGCCTCCGCCTATCTCAGCCAACGCGTGGATCTGAGCGACCCTCTCCACCAACACCGCAGCGTCCAGAGCCTCCCGGATCGTGCCGCCAACCGCACACATCCCGTGATTCCGCAGGAGAACCGCCCGCCGATCCCCAATAGCTTCCACGGCCGCCGCCGCAAGTTCCTCAGACCCGGGAAAGCCGTACCTTGCCACCTCCACGGCCCCGCCCAGGTACAACACCATCTCGTCCACGATTGGCGGAATACGTCGGCCCGATGCCGCAGCCGCGCTCGAATACAGCGAATGAGTGTGCACCACCGCCCCCGCGTCCGGACGACTCCGGTACAAGGCCACGTGCAGAGCAGACTCCGTTGACGGAATACCTTCCCCGTCAACCGGATCTATATCCCCGTCTATCTCCACCAGGTCGGAAGGCTCCATTTGGGAATACGGCAAAAAGGCAGGCGTGATCAGGTAGCGCTCAGCCCCTTCCACCGGATCCAGGCGGACGCTGGCATTTCCGCTGGACCTCGAAACGAGGCCCCGGCGGTCCATCTCCCTGACCGCTGCAAACAAATCGTCTCTTGTATCGGACATATAACCTCGGCGTGCGCCCTGAGCTGGTGAAGAGAATACGTTAACACGGCGACGGCGGCTCCTCGCAGACGCGCCAGCTAAAAAACCGCGAACCCTTGTCGGTCGCGGTAAGGCGATAGCCCCTTGGCTTGGGCAGCTAGAAGAAGAGCGACGAGACCTGACGCTCGCGCTCGCGCCAAGCTTCATACAGATCCCGGTACTCTTCACGCAACGAAGCCTTTGACCGCAACTCCAGCATCTCATCACGGCGTACCCGCAACCCAGCCTCGAGCCCCTGCCCATCCTCCACCGCAGCCCCCGTAAGCGTCAGCGTACCCAGCGAGGACGGCTCCGTGCCTGCGCACGCGTACACAGGAGCCGCGGCCACATTGCACAGAACCTCCAGAAACGTCGCAGAACGGGTCATACCCCCGCCTACCGAAACCGACCTGATCGGCGCGCCGCAGTATTCCCCCATGCGCTCCAGATTGAGCTGCACCGCGAACGCAAAACTCTCCAGCGCAGCGCGGGCAAGCGACCCTCTGTCCGGCGGCTCGAACGACAGAGGCACCGGGAATATCAGGCCACCTGGCTTCATGCCCACTTTTTCCATCTGCAACAGAGAAGGGCCGAGATAAGCGGCCGCACCGCGAGACCCAGGCTCCACGGCCCCCGCCTCAGCGTCCAGACGACTCATCGCAGAAGCCACCCCGTCCGAACCGCACAACATGGACGCCAGCCACTCATACGCCCCGCCCATTTCACCGGCGTTCCCCTCCAGCGTCCACCGATCCGGAACGACGTGGCGCCCGGTCCAGAGCGTCCGGGACGAATCGAACACCGGCTCGCTGCTAACGCGCTGAGCCGTCCCGCTCCAACCCGCGGCCACTCCCGCGTCATCGCACTCCGAAACGCCCATTCCCGCCAGCGCAACCTGTGTGTCCGGCCCGGCTGACACTAGAGGCGTACCCTTTCGCAATCCCATCTCTCCCGCGGCTGATTCGCAAACCTCTCCGATAACCTCGCCCGGCTCGCACCTCGGAGGAAAGCCTGCGACGTCCAGCCCCAGCGCGCGGCCAATGGCTTCCGCAGGCTCACCCGTGGCCGTCATAGCCAAACCCAGTTCAGGCGCCAGCGAAGAATTCATCCTCAACTCGCCGCTGAGGCGATACGCAAGCCAGTCCGCAATTCCGCATACCGCGCTTATCTGCTCATACGTCTCCCGCGCCTCCTCCTTCATCCACAGAAGCCGGGCCCACGCCGTCATGAATCCAGGTCCGTGCCCCGTTAGATCCCACAGGCAGTCCCCCGCCGCGGCATCCACGACCCCGCCCTGGAACACCCCTCTGAGGTCCTTGTTTGGCCCCGCGTACAACTCCTTGCCGGATCCGTCCAACAACACCAAGCCGTGCCTCTGGCTGGTCACGCCCACACCGCTTATCCCGTCCTTGTCCGCACCGCTCAGCCACAGAGCCTCCGCAGCCGCCTCGGTTGCCAGATGCCACGCTCCTTCAGGGTCGAACTCCAAGGCGGTGTCGGGCGCGCCCGCGGGCCTGAAATAGCTGACCGGCCGGCGGGCAACCGAAAGCGGCGGCCCCGTCGCCCCTCCCACGGAGGCGCGCACGCCGCTCGTGCCGAAGTCGAGCGCCAGAAAACGCCCTGTCGCAGCTCTACGAGCCACGCCTGCGTTCCCATACGACAGGGTTGACGAGATTCCTCGGACGCTCCCCCCGCATGTACCGCAGAAGGTCGCCGGACATCGCCGCAGAATGGCGCGAAATCGTCTCCTCCGTCGCCCCGCCCGTATGCGGAGTCAGAACCGCGTTGTCCAACGCCAGCAGCGGATACGACGGCTCCACCGGATGGGTGGGAAATATATCCAGCCCGGCGCCGCCCAGCCTGCCGCCGCGCAAACCGCTGGCCAGAGCATCCTGGTCCACCAACTCCGCCGCCGACACGTTGATCAGTAGACACCCCCGCTTCATGCGACCGATCCGATCCGCGCTCAGCAGCGGCTGCCCATCTTGCGGAGGTGGAGCGTGCAGCGTGATCACGTCCGCAGACTCGACCAAAAAGTCCAGCTCGCACCAAACCGCGCCCGACTCCGCCGCGCGCGAAGGCAGTACAAAAGGGTCATAGGCGATCACGTTCATGCCCAGCGCATTGCAAAGACCCGAAACGCGGCGGCCAATAGCCCCAAGACCCACCACGCCAACCACCTTGCCTGCCAACTCCACCCCCCGCAGCTCTACGTACGGCGCGGTTGGAGACTGCCAGGCCCTGGAGCGAACGTAGCGGTCGGCCTCCGCTATGCGTCGGGCCGTTGCAAGCATGAGCCCGATCGTAAGCTCCGCCGCCGCGGCCGCATTACGGCCTGGGGTATTCACCACCGCCACACCGCGCTCCGTCGCTCCGTCCACGTCGATCTGGTTCAAGGCCGCTCGGCAAATTCCTGCGAAACCAACGCCGGGAGCAAGATCGAACGTCTCGGCAAACAGGAAATCCCCCTCTACTATCACCGCATCGAACCCCTCTTGAGACAGGCGCTCGCCCAGCTCCTCCGGGTCCTGCATAACGCCGGTATCCAGCCAACTCTCGTGAACCGCGTCAACCCCTGCCCGGCTCAGCTCAGCCACCCCCTCGCCGGAAAACGGCGCAAGTATCAGAACGCGCACAGACTCAACCCTTGCCTGCCAGGTATTCCATCGCAAGATCCGCAGCACGATTCCCACTTCTCACCGCGCCCTCCATCGTCGAAGGCCAACCCGTGTCCGTCCAATCCCCCGCCAGGAAGAGGCCCGGCTCCGGAGACCGCTGCGGGAGACGGTAACGCGCGGCGCCGGGAACCACTCGGAACGTCGCGTCCAGCATCTTCACCACCAGAAATCTGGTCGCGCGAGCAGACGCCGCCGCAGGGAAGAGCGTGGCCGCCTCCGCCTCGAACACCTCGCGAAGCTCAGCCTTTGGCATGTTCTTCCACTTCCAGGCCCCGCTCAGCGAAATCACTATGTGCTGGCCGCCGCCATCAGCCTCCCCGTGCATCGCCGTCACGTTGAACACCCACTGCACAGGGCTATCCAAAACCGCCATGAACGTCTCATCCATCACCCAACGGTCATACCAGATGTGCACCCCCACTATAGGTGCCGTCTCTATCCTAGAAGCATTCGAGAAAAACTCGTCCGAGCGGCGCTCTTCCGGCAGCACGGCCAACAGCCCGGAGGGCATCAGAGCAGCGACGCAGGACTCCGCGCTTATCGTCTCGCTGCCGGAAATCCGAACCTCCACCGGCCCTCCTCCCAAACCGATGCCATCCACGCCCGCGCGGCAGCGAACCTCTCCCCCGTGGGACCGCACGAACTCCGCTGCCGCGCTTCCCGCAAGGCTCGACAGCCCCACCAGCGGATACCCTATCGCAGCCTTGCCGGGATCCCCCATCAAAGCCGTCTGAAACAGCATCGCCCCCATGTCCGCGCTCACCTCCCTAACGTCGTCGTTAAGAGCGGGCAGCGTTATCAGATTCCAGAAACTCTCGATCGTATCGTCGTCCTGACCGTGCCGGCGAAGCCACGAATCGAACGTCTCATACTCAAGAGGCCCTCCCGCTTTGCGCACCGCAAAACGCAACCGAGACATCCCGTACAGCAGCCGCAGCTTCCCCCGCAAAGACAGATGTCCGTACCTCGCTATAACCCCAAGGTTTGCAAGCGGACCAGGCAAACCGCCGGCCCTCAGACGAGAAACCTTCCCGCCGCGCAGCACCGGCGCGTCCAGCCGAGCCGGCACGTGAACGTTGCCCCAGGCCCCGATCCTGCACAGAAAATCACGGTACTCCGTGCACGCACCCACAAAGACGTGCTGCCCGTTGTCCACCTCCGCACCCGACTCGCGATCAACGAACGAGTAGGCCCGGCCGCCAAGAAACGGCCTCCGCTCCAGCAGAAGCGGCGCATAGCCGCCCTCCGAAAGCCTCACGGCCGCAGCCAGACCCGCCAGACCGCCCCCGACCACCACGGCGCGACGAGAACTCAGGACAGTACCGGAATCCGGCTTTGAAGCCACAACCTGGCCGCCAGCGCAACCTTGGAAGACGTGCCAAGGCTAACTCTGCGGCTGAAAACGTCGTAATCGGCCGACTCCATACGTTCTAGCAACCCGCGATAAACCGACGCAATCGTGCGAGGACAAGCCCTGGATCGCCGGTCGAGCAAGGGAAACAGCCTTGAACCGCTCTCAAAATAGCGTCGTGCCCGATCCACCTGGAAGCGCATCAGATCGCGGAACGGCTCATTTATCACGCCGGCCATCAGATCCTCCTTGGAGTACCCGAAGCGATCCAACTCCTCACGAGGCAGATAGACGCGCCCGGCTCGAGCGTCTTCCCCCAGATCGCGCAGGATGTTGGTCAACTGCATAGCCATGCCAAGATCGATCGCGTACTCCACGGCCCGCTTGTCCTCATAGCCGCAAATCTCAATGCAAATCAACCCAACCGCGCTCGCAACCCGACGGCAGTAATGCGACACCTCCTCGAACGTATCGTAGATGGAAGTCGTCAGATCCATCTCGCAGCCGTCAATCACGTCCACGAACCAGGACATAGGTATCCCGTACCTCTGCTGCGAATGCCGCAACGCAATCCAGATAGCCCCCTCGGCACGCCCCTCGTACACACCCGCAAGACGCTCGCGAACCTCCAGCAAACGCACGGCCGCCGAATCGCCGCGATCCGGGTCGTCCACTATGTCGTCGCACAGGCGGCAGAAGGCATAAGCCGCGTAGATCGAACGACGCTTCTCCGGCGGCAGAGTCAAAAAGGCGTAGTAGAAATTCGTGGAACTCGCCTTCGTTATCGATTGGCATTCCTCATACGCCCGCCCCAACTCCACAGGGTCCGGAAGTTCAGCCTTTCTTGTAGTACCCACTGTATCCATCTGGATGCCCGCAGGCCCCCGGCGCTCAACGCCATCTAGTTAAACATCCGCTGCGGCAACGGAGACAGCCCGACCCGTGACCGCAGCCAGGCCGTCCCCAACAGCCTGGCCTTCCCGAACTTTGAAAGGGCAGGGCGGCGGGACAACGTATCGTAGTCCTGCTTCTCGATAGCCCTCAGTATCGAAAGACCGCCGGCCGTGAACAGCGCCAAGTCTATGCGAACCGGTTTAACCACGCGGTGAGCAAGCGCGTAGCCGCGGCGGAAGAGGTCTTTCGTTCTCTCAACCTCGAAGCGCATCAAACGACGAAACTCTGGAGTCGCATTCCCCTGAGCTATCGTCTCCTCGCTCACACCGTAATCCGCCATGTCGGACTGGGGAATGTATATCCGGCCCATAGCGTAGTCACGCGCCGCGTCCTGCCAGAAATTCGTCAACTGCAAAGCCGTGCACGTGTAATCCGAAAGAGCGTGCAACTCCGGCTCCCGGTGACCGAACACGTAGAGCGCTATACGACCCACCGGGTTCGCAGAGTGGTCGCAGTAATCCAGCAACTCCGCATAGTCGGGATGCCGCTTGACCGTCTGATCCCGGCGATTGGCCTCGATCAGCTTCAGGAAAGGCTCAGCAGGAATATCGAACTCCCGGATCGTCTCGCGCAGCGCCGCGAAATACACGTGGCTGGGCATACCCTCATAGCAAAGCCGCAACTGACGCTCCCACTCGTCGAGCAAAGCCATGCGGTCGCCGGAAGCCTCATCCCCCAGATCGTCCACGCCGCGGCAAAAGGCATACACCGCGTACAGATGCCGGCGAACGCCTTTCGGAATCAGACGCGTCCCCACGGAGAAATTCTCATAATGAGACCGAGCCAAGGCCTCACAGGCCCGGAAAGCGGATTCGGGAGTCGCCGCGCCGAAAGTACGGGGCGCAGGGTCGATTACCGGTAGGTCCAAGCCGCCCTCCCATCGCCCCGCGGGAACCGGGGACTGGCCCGACCGGAAATCTAGATGCCGGTCACTTGCAGCAGCACCCGGCGGTTCTTGAGCTCGTCCAACTCGATGAAGAATACCCGCTGGAACTCACCCAGGAACGGCTCGCCGTCCACTATCGGGATGGTCTCGCTGCTGTTGAGTATCAGGTGCTGACAATGGCTATGGCCGTTCGGGCACTCGTCCTCGTGCATGTTCACTGTGCGAATCGCAAAATCGTTGTGCCCATAGTAGGCATCCTTCGGCGCGCAACGCTCCAGAAAATGCTCCATGTCCCTCAGAAGCAGCGGTTCGTTCTCGTTGATCTTGATCGCTGCCGTCGTATGCCGGCTGAAGACCAGAGCCTGACCGTTCCTCACCCCCGACTCCGCTATCGTCTCCTTCACTACGTCGGTCAGGTCCAGGAACTCCGGAGCGTCGCCGCTCTCGATCTCCAATTCCCTGTTGAAGACGCGGTAACCCGTTCCGGCAGACTGGATCGCGGGAGACCGGCCGTTCAGGTACTTGACGCGCCCGTTCGTCTCGGACGCCGAGATCTCAGCCGCTTTTGGATTTGGCAAGCTGAATTACCCCCCTGAAACCAAATGCCGCGCGCTTGGACTCATCGCAAGGATACCTGAAGCGCCCGGAAACGTCCCAGCGCATGCAGCGGCCAGTAGATGCGGTACATATGATACTTGATCATGAATCCTGAAGGCAGTTCAGTCGGAAGCAGTTCTTTTGGATCGCCCCCAGGCGACTTGAATCTCCGATCCCCGATGCCATAACCAGGGAAACCCGTAGCAGTATACTGCGGTTCTTCCCACGTGCCATCATGCTCCTGCGTTTTTACCAGAAACTCCGCGCCTCTCACCACCGATCGGCTACCCACCCGGCCAGCCGCCATCAGCGCAATCAACGCCCACGCAGTCTGCGAAGCAGTACTGTCCCCGCGCCCGCGCAGACCAGGATCCGCGTATGAGGCGCACGATTCGCCCCAGCCCCCGTCCACGTTCTGACGCGATTCTAACCAGTCCGCAGCAAGTTTTACTCGAGGGTCCCTCATGTCGTGACCAATCGACTCCAGCGCAGGAAGAACCGATGCCGTACCGTAAATGTAATTCACCCCCCACCTGCCGAACCAGGGGCCGTCCTCTTCCTGTTCAGACCATATGTAATCCAAAGCACGACGCACAGCCGGGGTATCCGGACTCCAACCCAACACACCCAGAGCTTCCAGAATGTGAGCCGTTACGTCCACCGACGGAGGATCGATAGTCTCGCCGAAATCGAAGAACGGAATCTTGGTAGCCAGACGAGAAGTGTTGTCCTTGTCGAACGAACCCCAGCCACCGTTCTTGCTCTGCATACTCAAGAGCCAGCGCATGCCGCGCTCCACCGCCGCATCCCGCTCGGCCGACCCACTCTTGCCTGACCGGCCTATAGCCAGCAGAATCTCAGCCGCATCGTCAGTATCGGGGTACGTATCGTTGCAAAACTCGAATGCCCAGCCGCCAGGCTCCTGATTCGGCACCTTCTCCGTCCAATCGCCCGGTTTGCGCACCTGACGGGAAACGAGCCAGTCAGCCGCACCCACCGCCATAGGGTCCTCCGGATCCACCCCGGCAACCAGCAAAGCGTTCAGAGTCAGGCACGTGTCCCATACCGGAGATACGCACGCCTGCAAGCGCCAAGTCTCATCATCCTCTATGGCAAACCCGTCAAAACCCTCCAACCCCTTCCGCATTACCGGATGGTCCAAAGAATAGCCAAGCTGATGCAACGCTATCAACGAGTAGACCCACGGCGGCTGGATCCCGCCCCAGCTGCCATCCGCCTCCTGACGCTCCACGATCCACTTTTCGATCTCCCGCAAAGCCCTGCCCCTGAGCGGGTTCCAAGGCAAGCGCTCCGCAGCGGATAGCAGACGATCGCCCGCGTAGAGCAAACGCTCCCACCCAAAACCATCGGGCAACGGAACCGAATAATCAGCCTTCTCACGCCCGTTCACGTAAAGCTCGTCGATCTCAGCGCCGGAAGGCAACGGAAAGACCGGCCTACGGGAAAGGATAATCGTCATCGGCACCACCGTGCCGCGGGCCCAGCTCGCAAACGAGTAGACGTTGAACGGCAACCGCTTCGGAACGAAGATCAACTCCGGAGCCACGTAGGGCGTGCCTGACCAATCCCACTGACCAAGCATCGCAAGCCATATCTTGGTAAAACTGCGCGCCTTTTCAACACCACCCTTGGAAAGAATCAACTCCCGAGCCGCACGCATAGAAGGCGAATCCGGATCTCGCCCCGCAATCTTCAACGCCGTGTAGCACTCCACCGTCGTGCTCAGGTCGCTAGCAGCCCCATAGTAGAGACGCCAACCGCCGTCAGCCTCCTGCAAACGCTCCAGATGGCGCGCAATCTTACCCAACCTGACAGGGTCTGAAGAGCGCAGAATGTGGCTCAGAAAGACGTACTCCGCCTCCATCGTGGGATTGGACTCCAGCTCGCCCCACCAGTAGCCATCCTCGTGCTGCGCGGCCCGCAGCAACCCAACGGTCCTCCCAATAGCCTCATCCACGCTTCGCGCAGGGCCCTCATGTAGTGGACCGGCGGGCATCCCCACCCGAAAAGGAGGCTCATGCCGATGGTACGGACGTTCAGTCAGCGCCGTCATTCGATCCCTCCTGTTCGACCCGCAGCAGCGGCCCCCAACCGCCCGGCGCCCGCGTATCCGCGCGACGAAAACCAGCTCGCAGCGCGCGCCAGAGACTCGGCGGCCGGCCGAGAACGAAAACCCAACTCCGAGGCTGCCTTCGACCAGTCGGCAAACATCGGCCGACGAGCCACTCGCAGCCCTTCAGCGGGTACGTAAGGCTCCCTTCCCATTAACACGCCCTCGAAGAACTCGTCAAACAATCCGGCGGTCAGAGCGACCGCATATGGTACACGGATTGGACGACGGCGCAGACCCGTCGATCTTTCCAACGAACGGTACACCTCACGCAGCGAAAGATTCTCGCCGCCAAGAATATAACGCTCCCCGGCGCGACCCTTGAAGAACGCCGCAGCGTGCCCATCCGCAGCGTCATCCACGTCGCAAATGTTCAGACCGGTATCCACGTAGCCCGGAAACTTGCGCTTCAGGAACTCCAGCACTATTCGACCGGTCGGAGTAGGTTTGAAATCGCCGGGACCCACAGGCGCGGTCGGGTTCACCACCACCACCTCGAACCCCCTCGAATTAGCGGAAAGAGCGGCCTCCTCCCCCAGAAACTTGGACTTCTTGTAATCCCCGCTAAGGTCCTCCGGAGAGCCGACGCAGGACTCGTCAGCCAGAAGCCCCCGACCAGGCCATCTGAGCGTAGCAACCGTACTCGTGTGCACCACGCGCCCAACCCCGGCCTTGCGAGCAGCATCCAGCGCCATCTCAACCCCAGACACGTTCGTCCTGTAGAACAACGACCGGTCCTTGGACCAAAAGGCGTACAGACCCGCAACGTTGAAAAGACCTTCCACCCCTTCGAGCGCACGCTCCAGAGACGACCTGTCCAGCAGGTCGCCCGTTACTGGAATCACGCCCCGCGCCCTCAACGCCGAACCATCGCGGCCCGGACGAACCAGACCCAACACCTCGTGACCTGCCAAAGCAAGCCGACTCGCCACCGCTCCCCCCACGAAACCCGTCGCTCCGGTTACCAGGAATCTCATCGACCAACCCCGTCAGCCTCATTCAGCCTGCGGCTGAACTCTATGCAGAACTTGGTCAGAGTGCGCCGAGCCGCGGACGACGAGCCCGCTAATCTGCGCAGACTCGAAAGCTCCGACGGCCTGCGAGCAAGATACGTCAGCGCACGATACACCTTGCCGTCCGAAGGCCCCTGCCCAACCTTGCTCACAAGCTCAGGCAAATCGCAACTCAGAACGTCCACGATCGCACGCACGACGGTGAACCGCGCACCCGCTTCCATAGCAACACTACTCGCGGCGTAACTCTCGAGGTCCACGGCCGCAGCCCCAAGCCTGCTCCCAATCCACGCCTTCAGTCCGGCCGTCCTGGCCACCACTGGAAGCGACATCACGAGGCCCAGAGTTAAATCTATACCGGAAAGCTCCGCCACCGACCGGGCGCGGGCTGTGAGACCCCTATCCGGCGTCACCGCAGCCCCCAGGCTCCCCGCGCTCCAATCAACCGGAGAACCCTCCGTGCAAGACACTTTCGTCGCCAGAACAAGATCCCCGCCCTGAAGCGCAGCCAAAGCGCTGCCGGCAAAACCGGTTACCAGAACATGATCGCTCTCTACGTTCTCAACCGCCCACTCCGCAGCGTTGCGAGCTCTCTCATGACCCGTACCGCTGACTACTACCGCGAACCGGCTCCCGCCGCTCGACCGATCGAACGCGCCGCTCCAGGCCAGGAACCCCGACGGCGTGTCGATCTCGCTAACGTTCCCGGACCGCAGCAGGCCCGAAATCTCTTCACGCAGAGCAGCAAGTATCAACAACATACGGCTGCACCGGGCAACGTCAGCTACTCGAAGACCAGTCGAGCCTCGACAAGGAACTGACCCGCATCGAGCCAGACCGCCTATCCGGCCGTAATCCCGCTCTTGGTCAGCGCACCCCCGCGCACCAGGGCCGCCGCATCCTTCGGACTCGAAAAGGCGCTGAATATCGTCGTCGATTCAAACCCGCAATGCATCATGCAGTTCGCGCAGCGAGAGTCCTTACGCGCGTTCCCGTAGTTCTCCCAAACCTCGTCCTGCATCAGGTCGCCCAACTCTTGAGTATGAGAGTCCGCCAGCGGGTAGCAGGGATTACGCCATCCCATGATCGTGTACGTAGGATTCGACCACGCCGTACAACTCTCGATCTCGCGCTCCCCGCGCAGAAACTGTAGATACAGAGGGTTGTTGTACAGGCGGATGTCCTTCGTGAGGGCAGGATCCAGAACCTTCTTGAATATCTCCTTAGCCTGCTTCTTCTTGAGGAACAACTGCTGGTTCGGCACGCTTTCGTAGTCGTAACCCGCCGTCACCATCGCACCCTCGAAACCCATCTCAGTGGTTTTCCGCCACAACGTCTGAAGATCGTCCGCGTCGCTGCCGGAAAACAGCGTCGTGTTGCTGCACACCCGATAGCCGCGCTCAAGCGCACGCTGGGCGTTCATCATCGCAATCTTGTAAACCCCCCTGCGAGATACCGCAACGTCGTGACGCTCACCGGTACCGTCCAGGTGAATCACCCACGCAAAATACTTCGTCGGCGGAATCTCCTTCATCATCTTGCCCATGGTCAGAGCGTTCGTGCACACGTACACGAACTTCTTACGTTCCACCAACTTGTTCACCAACTCCGGCAGATGAGGCCAGATAGTAGGCTCCCCGCCCGCTATTGACACCACCGGAGCGCCGGAATCCTCACACGCCGCCAGGCAGTCCTCAGCCGTCAACTGACGGTGAATCACAGACTCGTACTCACGAATGCGCCCGCAACCCTCGCAGGCCAGGTTGCACGCCTCCAGAGGCTCCAACATCGTCACAAGCGGAAAGCGCTTCCGACGCTTGATGTACTTGTTCTTCAAGAGATACCAGCCCACCCTGACAGCGAGCTCAACCGGTCTGGCCATTCTAAATCTCCTGCTGCGCCTCGCGGAGGAGGGCGCAAACGCGCTACTCCGGAAAAGACGTCAACTCTCTCTTACCAGCAGATAGTCTCCAAGCTCCTCGAAATCACGGGCCGAATCCCCAGACAACTCAAGAGACTTTAACACGGCGCGAGCATTCTGCCATCGCTCCGCAGCAAGCCGGTGGCAGTAATCTTGAGTATTCAGAGAGGACATGATCGAGAGTACCCGCTCCACGTCACAGGCTGACGCCGCAGTATCTGAAGCGTAGATACGCTCCAACTCCGCTTTCCCAGACCCGGAAGCGTGCGAAATCGCATGCACCGCGGGAAGAGCCTTCTTCTTGCGGATGATGTCAGCCCCCACAGGCTTGCCCGTCGCCGGACCGCCCCACACACCCAGCATGTCGTCGCGTATCTGGAAAACCCTTCCCAACTCATACCCCACCCGCTGGAGACCTGACACAACCCCCCGCTCCGGCTCGCCCGCGCGCCCCACTAGAGCGCCAAGATACACCGAAGTCTCGATCAGCGCCCCCGTCTTGCGCTCGATCATGTCCAGATACTCCTCCACGGAGACAGACAAGCGCGTCTCATATGAAACGTCCAGAAACTGCCCCTCCATCATACGCAAATAGTTGGCAGTCAGCGCCTTACCGGCCTCCACGCTCACACCCGCAGACACCCCCAGATCCATCAAACCCTGAATCGCACGATCCGCCACCTTCAACATCAGATTCCCCGAAATCAGCGCCGTAGCCTCACCCCATACCGCCCACACGGTGAGACGGTGACGCCGGAAACGGTCGCGATCTTCCAGGTCGTCGTGAATGAGCGAAAAATTGTGGACGTACTCAAGAGCCACCGCCGCAGGCATCGCACGATCCACCTCACCCCCGGCCGCCTCGCTGGCAAGCAGGCAAAGCGTAGGGCGAACAGCCTTCCCCCCGCCTGATACCGCGGGCCTGCCGTCGCTCTCCACCCACCCCATCATGTAGCGGAGAGCGTCGTACAGCGGCAACTCCTCGCGCTCCAACTCGCGCCGCAGCGCAGCGTCTATCAATCCCTGGTAGCGAGCAAAGAAACCCGGCAGACCACGCGTGGACGCATCCCCCGGAGGATCCGGAACAGTGGAAAGAGCGTCCGCTTTCGGCAAAACCATCCCCGGCGCATACGAGCTGCCGCAGCGTCCACCGGTCATGCTATGCCCCCCTGAACTATCTGAAAAGGCCCAGCACAAACGCCCGCCCCAACGAGGTCTGGAACCGGCGCAAGCGCCAACGTGCCAGCATACACCGCACCCAAAACTAAAGGATCCCGCTCCGACGAATCGGAACGGGATCCCACTTCGGTCCTGTCAGCCGCGGCCCAGCCGCATCAGCTGGCGACCACCTCTAGCCTCCGGGACTTGGCCGACTCGCGCTTCGGAAGCTTCACCGTCAGCACGCCATCCTTGTAGCTCGACTCCGCATTCCCAAAGTCCACGCTCTCAGGCAGTGCCAGCGACCTGTGGAAAGACCCCGTGCGCCTCTCCTTCAACAGGTAGCCATCCCCCCCGCTCTCAGACGAGGCCGCGGACTGAGCCTTGATGGTCAGCGCCTCCCCCTCCACCGTCACGTCGATGTTCTCCACCTCCACCCCCGGAAGAGATGCCCTGACTATGATGTCGTCTCCATCCCGCACCACGTCCACCGGAGCCGCCCATGGGATGTCCGTCTCCACGCCGGAAGCCCCGCCATGCCAGATTCGGTTCAACGCCTCGTCCATCCGCCTCATCTCCGCAAAGGGGTTCCATCGTTCAAGAGTCATCTTCGACCTCCTTCTGCTTCTTTGGCAGGGCGCAGACCGCGCCGTACCTGATACGGATGATTGTAATAACCTTATATCTGACTTGTCAACTATTCTGATTGGATAGCTACCAGATAACTTGCTATGTATACTGTCCCATGGTAACATCGATCATCAGGTGGAACGCCATGGCCGCCAACTTCTACAACATACTCGGCATTTCCAACGCAGCTTCACAAAAGGAAGTGCGCACCGCGTACCGGCGGCTCGCCCGCAAGCTGCATCCGGACGTCAACCCCGGAAATGAGGCCGCAGCCGAACGCTTCAAACAGGTCAACGAAGCATACGAAGTCCTCTCCGACGACAAGACGAGAAAGGACTACGACGAATTCGGAGACAACTGGAAGCACGCCGACGAACTGCGCAGCGCAGGAGTCGGAAGCGGATTTGATCCATCGGACTTTGGACAGTTCTCAAGGACCAGGGGGCAGACCGGAACCGTCTTTGATCTCTTCAACACCGGTTTTGCACAAGGCGCAGACTTCACGCGCAAGCCTGAAACCCGGCAGGTCGACGCAGAAATAACCCTCCGGGAAGCCTACGACGGCGCAACCCGCATGGTGAAACTCGGCGGCCCCGCCGGGCACGGTAGCACAGGACGCAACTTTGAAGTACAGATCCCGCCCGGCGTCAAAGACGGCGCACGCATACGCATCAGACCGCAGGGGGGGCCGGAGTTGGTCATCAAGGTGAAAATCGCCCCGGACCGCCGATTCCAACGCACCGGAGACGACCTCCGAACCACCGTCTCAGTGCCACTGCTGGACGCAGTACTCGGAGGCGAAGTTGAAGTGCCGACCATGACCGGAAGAGTGGCCCTCGACATCCCGCCCTGCACGCAAAACGGCAGATTGTTTCGCATCGCAGCCAAGGGAATGCCCCGCTCCGCAGCCAAAAGATCCCACGGCGACCTGATCGCAGTCGTCAACGTCCGGCTGCCAGACAAAATTTCGGATGCCGAGCAAGCCTTGTTCCGGCAACTCAAACAGGCCGCGAAGGATAACCCGGCATAGCAGGGAGCCAATAGAAAATGACTATTGGACGCAACGAACCCGTTTACGCCATCGGAGTAGTCGCTCGCATGATCGGAGTGCACCAGCAAACGCTCAGAAATTACGAACGATGGGGCCTCGTCGCTCCGCGGCGAAGCACCGGACGCGTTCGACTCTACTCCCAGCTGGACGTTGAACGAATCGAGCAAATCACCCGCTGGAAGAACGAACTCGGACTGAACCTCGCAGGTGTAGAAGTCATGACGAAACTCCTCCAACGGGTGGCCGAACTGGAAAAGAGAGTGACCGACCTGACCGTGGAGATGATCCGCATGAGAGACCAAGGTCACGCGCTGAGGGAACCGGACCGCTCACGATGGGAGATTTGACTGAGACATGACCCAGAAACGAGATGTCTTTACACAACAGGCCCAGGCCGCCCTGGTCGAGTCACGGAACCTCGTCGAGCAAATGCGCCACGAACTATGGGACGCTGAACACCTCCTCATAGGCCTGCTCGACATCCCGGACAGCATCCCGCGCCGCCTCTTGCAACACCTCGGTGTTGATCTGGAACAACTCGAACGGGAAATACGCTCGTACCTCAGCACAGCCCCCGCGCTTGCAACGCAAAGCTCCACAGTCAACCGGATGCTCTCCACCACCAGAGTCAAAGCCGTCATCGATGGCGCGCGGGAAGAGGCGAACCGCCTCAAGGACGAATTCGTCAGCACGGAACACCTGCTCCTCGCCCTCACTCACGAAAGCATCGGCGGGGCAGTCGCCGATGCTTTCAAGAAGCAAAACGTCACACAGGAACGTATCTACCAAGCCCTCGCGCAAGTACGAGGACCGCATCGGGTCACCGACCAGCACGCCGAAGACAGATACGCAGCCCTCGCCAAGTACAGCGTGGACCTAACCGAACTGGCCCAAAAAGGCAGCCTCGACCCAGTAGTAGGGCGTGACCTCGAAATCAGACGCATAATGCAGACCCTCACCCGGCGCACCAAGAACAACCCCGTCTTGATAGGAGACGCAGGCGTCGGAAAGACCGCCATAGTGGAGGGACTCGCGCAGCGCATACACAGCCAGGACGTGCCGACCAGCCTCAAGGGCAGGCGCCTGCTCTCACTCGACATGGGCTCGCTTATAGCCGGCGCAAAATTCCGCGGCGAGTTTGAAGAACGCCTCAAGGCGGTCATAGACGAAATCAAGGCCGCCGCCGGCGAGGTCGTCCTCTTCATAGACGAAATTCACACCGTCGTGGGCGCAGGCGTAAACGCCGAAAGATCCCTGGACGCTTCCAACATGATGAAACCCGCTCTCGCACGAGGAGAAATGCAGACCATCGGAGCAACCACGCCGGAAGAATACCGCAGGCACGTCGAATCCGATAAAGCGCTCGAACGCAGATTCTCACCCGTGTGGGTCGAAGAACCCAGCGTCGAAGACACCATACGCATGCTGCACAACCTCAGACCCAGATACGAACTGCACCATGGCATCAAGATTGATGACCAGGCCCTCGACGCTGCCGCCGCGCTAAGCGCCAGATACATCTCCGACCGAAAACTGCCCGACAAGGGAGTCGACTTCATCGACGAGGCAGCCGCAAGGCTGCGCATAGAGAACGAAAGCCTCACGCAAAAACTCAATGACGTCGACGCGCAAATTAAACGGCTCTCAGAGGAGGAAACCTCAGCCTCCGAGCGAGAAGACTACGAGGACGTCGCCAAACACCGCGCCGAACGCCTGCGCTTGACCGCACAATTCGAGCAGGAAAAAGACCAGTGGCTCGCAAACCATGAAATCAAAGACACCGTGGACCGGGAACTCATCGCTGACCTCATCAGCGAACGCACAGGCATACCCGTCGCCAGACTGGCGGAAGGCGAGGCGGAACGCCTGCTGCACCTCGAAGACGGACTGCAAAAACGCGTCATAGGCCAAGAGGACGCCGTAACCACATTGGCCGACGCTATACGAAGAGCCAGGGCGGGACTCAAGGACCCAAGACGGCCCATCGGAAGCTTCATCTTCCTGGGCCCTACCGGAGTGGGAAAAACGGAACTCGCAAAAGCCCTCGCCGGATACCTGTTCGACGACGACGAAAATATGGTGCGCGTGGACATGTCCGAGTACCAGGAACGCCACACGGTATCAAAGTTGATAGGCGCTCCACCCGGTTACGTCGGGTACCACGAGGGGGGACAACTCACCGAAGCCGTCAGACGCAGGCCGTTCAACGTCGTCCTATTCGACGAAATCGAGAAGGCCCACCCGGAAGTGTTCAACGCCCTGCTTCAGGTGCTGGACGACGGCCGAATGACCGACGGACACGGTCGCACCGTCGACTTCCGAAACACCGTGATAATCATGACCAGCAACCTGGGAGGCGAGAGAGTCTCCGGACAGGCCTTCGGATTCCGCAGAGACCAATCCGCCGGCGATGAACGCGACAGACTCAAGACCGCTATCGAGGACTCGCTGAAGAGCGCCTTCAGACCTGAATTCCTCAACCGCATCGACGACGTCATCGTCTTTGACCCGCTGACACAAGAGCACGTTCTGCTCATCGTGGACAAGATGACCGGCGAGGTACGGCAGCGAGTGCGAGAGATGGGCGTCGAGATGGAACTGACCGCCGCCGCTAGAGAATGGCTGGCACATAAAGGATTCGACAAAATCTTCGGAGCCAGACCGCTGAGGCGAGCCATCCAGCGCCACCTCGAGAACCCGCTGTCAAAGCGGATACTCTCCGGTGACTTTGCCGAAGGATCCAACATCCTGGTCGACGCCCACCCCAATGCCGGACAACTCACTTTGACCGGACAGCCGATTCCCTCAGCTACCGCCGCGGCATAACCCCGGCTAGCATTCTCCCTGCCGCGCGGAGAGCACGGACGGCTGCGCCGCGACCTCCGCGCCGCCGCCGTGGTCTGCCGCCCGGTGACCGCCGCAGCTGCTCCCTCCGTCCACTCACGTCGTTTGCTGGACGTTGGCCAACAGCCCCCTGGTACCTGCTGGGCTAGGGTTATGCAGCACGCCTCCACAGGCCCGCCGTAGGACGCGCTCCCAATGCGCGCCTGGAATCTACTCATCACGAGTACCCCACCCGCATACGCCCTTCTCGCAGCTGGGCAAGCAAGGATGAGTCAAGGGCCTCGGCATTGTTGCGCTCCGACTGGCTGCATTGGATAATCAAGGCCCTTCTACGGACCTATGATGAATTCCCCGCGCACGTCGACGATATACCCCCTAACGTGACTTCACCCCCTGATCGCGAATCTGGCGCCTTTGCCGACTGGCTGGGAGCCAATGACTCCCTTTTACGTATCGCCATATGGCTGTTTGTAGGAGCATCCATAGCGATCGGAACCTTCATGTGGGCAACCGGTCGGCTGGACGTGCAGAATGTCGGATACGTAGGCGTCCTTGCCGTAAACCTCATCGGATCGGCCTCCATCGTCGTTCCCGTACCCGGTCTCTTCGTCGTCTGTGCCGGGGCCGCGGAAGAGATTGGTCTCAATCCCGCGCTTCTGGGACTCGCCGGAGGGTTCGGCTCCACCATAGGAGAACTGAGCGGCTACCTCGCCGGTTACGGCGGCAGCCCCCTGATACAGAAGTCTAGGTACTACGATCGGATCAGACGATGGGTCCATCGATACGGCGGCCTGACCCTGTTCACGCTCTCAGTCATACCAAACCCTGTATTCGATATTGCAGGAATAGCCGCTGGCTCGCTTGGATACTCCCTCAGGCGTTTCCTGCTCTTCGTACTCGCCGGAAAACTCATCAAATTCGTCGCCGTCGCGTATGCCTGCAGATTCAGCATAGACTGGATCACGAACCTGTTCTGACAATCCCCGCAGCGAACTTTCCCACCTCTCAGGCCAATGAACGAACCCGGTTGCCAGCAGGACGTCAGCCCATCCACTCACTGGCTCGTCGAACATCGAGAGATGGCCACGCGCCTGGCTTTATTGGCCGTCGTACTCGCCTTTGTACTCACCGGCATAGTGATGTGGCTCACCGGCCAGTTCCAACTCAGATCGGTTGGATTTCCAGGCATATGGCTCCTGAACTTCATAGCCTCAGCCTCGATAGTCGTACCGGTGCCCGGAATCGCAGCCGTATGCTTAGCCGCCACCCCCAGCGTCGGCCTTAATCCGGTGGCCATAGGAGTAGTCGCAGGTTCAGCCGAAGCGCTGGGCGAAATGACCGGTTATATGGGCGGCATGACCGGGCGCAACATGATCACCCGCCGCAGCTGGTATCCCCGCGTCCGGAAATGGGTAGAGCGGCACGGTGGCCTGCTTCTATTCTTCATGGCCATCATTCCCAACCCAACCTTCGATATTGTGGGCATCGCGGCCGGAAGCATCGGTTATCCTGTTAAGAGATTTCTCGCAATCCTTTTCGTGGCAAAGTCCATCAAATCCATGGGCATCGCTTACGTCTGCTTCTATGGCGTCTCCTTTGGCCTGCCCTGGATACGGAGCTACCTCCTTGGCTGAACGCTCCAAAGACCGAAATCTGCTCGACGTGATAGTTGTCGCCGCAGGAGCAAGCTCCCGCATGGACGGTGAGGACAAGCAGTTTGCAGACCTCGGCGGAACCCCGGTGCTCGAGCACAGCCTCCAGGTCTTTACCCAGTCTGAAAAGGTCGGAAAAATCGCCCTGGTGCTCTCCACCATGAACGTCGACCTCGGCATGGAACTCATGGCGGAATCGAAATACGACAAGGTGGCCCTATGCATCCCGGACGGTAGGAGACGACAGGACTCGGTTCGCGCCGGCCTCCTCTTGCTCGACGATCTGGGCAACCGGGCAGACTTCACCGCCGTACATGACGGCGCCCGCCCCTTTGTGGACTCCCCCATGATCGACCGAGGACTCGCAGCAGCGCAGGCAGTCGGCGCAGCCGTCGCAGCCGTGCCGGTAAAGGACACCATCAAGGTCTCCGGACCCAACGGAATAGTCGCAGAAACGCCCGACCGGAACGCGCTAAGGGCAGTACAGACCCCGCAAATCTTCCGCACCGAAATCTTGTCAACCGCACATCAGTCCGTAGCCGATGACGTGACCGATGACGCGACTATGGTGGAAAAAGCGGGAGGCCAGGTCGCCACGTTCGAGGGCCACCCCGAAAACATCAAGATCACCACGCCCGACGACCTCATCTTCGCAAGACTTATACACGCCCGACGGGGAGGGACGGACCCCATCCAGGCAAAGCAGCGGTGGGGTACGGGATTCGACGGCCACAGTCTGGCCCTCGGCGGGCCCCTGCGCCTCGGCGGAATCGATATACCCTTCGACCGCCACCTTGAAGGACACTCCGACGGAGACGTTCTCATGCACGCCGTCGCCAGCGCCATACTCGGCGCGTCGTCACTCGGAGACTTGGGATCGAACTTCCCGTCGAGTGATCAGAAATACGCCGGAATCGACAGCGCAGCCATACTTGCCCGGTGTGCTGAAATGGCCCTCGAACGAGGCTGGGTCGTGGACCACCTCGATGCTACAATCATCGCCCAGCGCCCTAAATTGGCAGGCCACCTCAACGAAATGGCCGCCAAAATAGCCCAAGCGGTGAAAATCCAGCCGGCATCCGTTAACGTAAAGGTGACCTCCACAGACGGCGCCGGAGCCATAGGCGAAGGGCAGGGCATAGCCGCACAGGCCATCGCCACCATCTCCCGATCTGACCATTAGAACGGCCACGCCTTACGTATGCGACTGTACAACTCCCTCACCAGAACCAAAGAAACGTTCGAACCCATAGAGGGCAACGTCCGGCTATACGTCTGCGGAGTAACGGTCTACGACCGCCCACACGTCGGACACGCGCTCAGCACGATCGTATTCGAAGTGCTTCATCGCTACCTCGAATATCGCGGATACAACGTCAAGCGAGTACAGAACTTCACAGACGTCGATGACAAGATAATCGACCGGGCTGGACGGGAAGGCGTCGCCCCTGAGCGCCTGGCCGAAAAATACATCAACGCCTTCTTCAACGATCTCGACGGCCTCAACGTCAGCCGGGCAGACCTATACCCACGCGCCACCGACCATATTCCGGAGATCATCGAAATGATCTCCACTCTCATCGACTCCGGCGCAGCCTATGAAAGCCTGGGATCCGTTTACTTCAGCGTTCATGCCGATGACGACTACGGCAAGCTCAGCCGACGATCAGTACAGGAAATGCTCGAAGGCACCCGCGCCGTGCCTGAGCCGGGCAAGAAGAACCACGCCGATTTCGCACTATGGAAAGCCTCTAAACCCAACGAACCCTCATGGAATAGCCCGTGGGGGCAGGGCAGACCAGGCTGGCATATTGAATGCAGCGCAATGGTACGTCGCCACCTCGGATGTTCCATAGACATACACGGCGGCGGCCTGGACCTCATCTTCCCACACCATGAAAACGAACTCGCACAGAGTGAAACCGCCAACCGCGTGGAACCCTTCGCACGCATCTGGATGCACAACGGACTCCTCAGACTGTCTGGCGAGAAGATGAGCAAGTCCATCGGAAACATCGTCTTCGTAAACGACGAACTCAAACGTTTCTCGCCAGACGCACTCAGACTGTGGATGCTAAGCAGCCACTATCGCTCCTCGCTCCTGTACGACGAAGAAGCCATCCTGGAAAAAGAACGGGCCGTCAGAAGGCTGCGCTCAGCGATTGAGGCAGAATCGCAAGACGCGGCTGAGCAACTCGACCCCGCGCAATTCCGCAAGCGCTTCATACAGGTAATGGACGATGACCTGAACACACCGCAGGCCGTAGCCACTCTCTTCGACCTCCGAAGAGAAATCTTTCGCGCCCGAGACAGCGGTATGGCGATCAGATCCGCCCAATCCGTTCTCGAAGAACTCGCCGGAGTGCTAGGCCTCACTCTACAGGCCGCACCCAGCGATGACGGCCCTCTGTCCGATGCCCAGATCGAACAACTCGTCAGCGAGCGGTCAGAACTCCGCAAGGCAAGACGATACGAGGACGCCGACGCGGTAAGGAAACAACTCGAACAAGCTGGCGTCGCAGTGGCAGACGGGCCGCACGGCGCCGCGTGGACGCGGGTCTGAAGAGAGCTTTCGCCGGGAACCCGAAGCGCCGCGCCGGAATGGACGGGCGGGGTTATAGGTCGGCGCCGGGTACCCTTGCTGACGAAAAGCGAGCGCCGCGCCGAGAAGCAGGGTCAGCCCAAACGCACGTTGGCAACGGCTATTACCACAAAGACCCCCGCCAGCACGATGGTCGACCGGAAGAGGAACCGCTCGATCCCGCGGCGTGAGCGGTAAGAACTATCCGCCTGACCGAAAAGCGTCGTTCCCGAGCCCCGAACCTGCAACAGCAAGACGACCACCAACACGATCGCCACGGCTATCTCGATGATTTGGATTAAGGTGGTGATGCCCATAGCTCCGCCTATGCCAGCCTATGTTCTGCCCGCGCCGCGCCGCACGCTCGAAGGCTCATGGTAAATGCCAACCAGCACGGATGCCAAACTCTGAGCGTCGTGATGACCCCGGAACCGGTCGTTCATCAAGTCAGCCTCGATCAGACGGGCCGATAGGAAGGACAAGTCGCCTATCTCGACCAGTTCACTACTAGGGAAATCCGCGCCCAACGGCTTCATGGCGCTGTTAGCCACCACGTAGTCGAAGGACAACCCAGGCCGATGCGCTTCCAGCGCCCGGCAGTGATCAGCAACAGTATAGCCGTCCGTCTCCCCGGGCTGCGTAGCAACGTTGCATACGTAGACCAGCGGAGCCCCAGTGCTTTCCAACGCCTGCCAGATTCCCGGAACCAGCAGGTTGGGGATCAGGCTCGTGTACACGCTGCCGGGACCAACCACCACAAGGTCGGCATCCAGTATCGCATCCACTGCGGGCTGGAACGCCTCAGGGGACCCCGGCGCAATCTCCAGCCGACATATTCGCTTGGACGCAGCCGATATCTTCGATTCGCCATGCACGACCGTACCGTCCGCCATCCTGGCGACCAGACGCACGTCTTCCAGAGTCGAGGGCGCTATCTGGCCGGTCACCTTCAGGACGCGGCTCGACTCGCTTACCGCCTGCTCGAAATTGCCTGTCACCCCGGACATGGCCGCTATGAAGAGGTTCCCAAATGAATGGCCGGCCAGACCGTTGCCCTCGGTAAAGCGGTACTCGAACAACCTCTTCATCAGAGGCTCGGCCTCAGCAAGAGCCACGATGCAGTTGCGGATGTCCCCAGGAGGAAGAATCCCCAACTCTTTCCGCAGCCTGCCCGAACTACCCCCGTCGTCCGCAACCGTCACGATCCCCGTAACGTTCGACGTCACCTCCTTGATGCCCCGCAGCAAGGTGGAAAGGCCGGTTCCGCCGCCAAGCGCGGCGACCTTAAGATCCCTGGACACAGGAGAAGACTCCCCAGGCGGAAATTCATACCGGCGGCTATCTGGCCGCGCAGTTTTATCAACGACCAAGGCCGTAATACCTCACTTGGCCGCTTTCATAGCATCGAGCTTACTCTTCAAAAGGCCGGTCACGATCTTCGGGTCGGCCCTGCCGCGCGTAGCCTTCATAACCTGCCCCACCAGAAAGCGCACCGCAGTCTCCTTGCCGCCCAAATAGTCGCCCACCGCATTCGTATTTGCGCCGATAATCCTGTCGGCGACGGGGTCGAGTTCTGAAGTATCGCTGACCTGACGCAGACCCCGCTCTTCGATCAACGCCGCCGCGCTCGCGCCGTTTCGGTACATCTCGCTGAACACCCGCTTGGCAGTGGCGTTGTTCAACTCGCGTTTCCTGAAACTCTCCACCAACCCCGCAAGGTTCTGTGGAGTTATGGGGGTGTCGAAGACGTTGCTCAATCCATCCTCATTCATGTAACGGGCCATCTCCCCGTTCAGCCAGTTGGCAGTTTCCTTTGCAAACTCCCTTCGCTCCCCCCCTCGCGTCGACCCCGCATACCCAATGACCTCCTCGAAATAATCTGCCGTGGACCTGGAGGACGTAAGCAACGCAGCATCATATTCATCCAAGCCGCATTGGCTCTGGAAGCGCCTCTTTCGCAACTCTGGAAGCTCTGGAAGACCGCCGCGGATGTCCTCCACCCAAACAGGGTCGACGTGGAGCGGCGGCAGATCAGGCTCAGGAAAATAACGATAATCGTGGGCCTCTTCCTTGGACCGCTGAACCACACTCACCCCGCGCCCGTCATCCCACCCGCGAGTCTCCTGCACTACGCGGCCACCCGACGCCGTTAACTCTTTCTGACGGTCGATCTCGTACTCCAAGGCGCGCGTCACCGCCCGGATCCGGTTCATGTTCTTAACCTCGACCTTTGTACCCAGAGTACTCGATCCCGCAGGACGGACGCTCACGTTCGCGTCGCAGCGAAAGGACCCCTCCTCCATGTTGGCAGTACCCACGTTGAGATAGCGAATTATAGATTGCATATTCGTGATGTACGCTTCGACCTGCTCCGTCGAGCGCATGTCCGGCTTGCTGACTACCTCCATAAGCGGCGTTCCGGCTCGGTTTACGTCCATCAATACGTGCCCAGGCCCCCCCACTGCCCCGGGAATATGAACCAGGCGCGCCACGTCCTCCTCCATGTGCACCCGCTCGATGCCCACCCGCACCGGTTCCTCGCCCGGTAAATCCATGAAACCGTCGTAACAGATCGGCGTGTCGTACTGCGATATCTGGTAACCCTTCATAAGATCCGGGTAGGGGTAGTTCTTTCGATCGAACTTCGTCGTCTCCGCCACTTTGCAGTTCAGAGCCAAGCCGATCTTGATGGCATCTTCCACCGCGCGCGAGTTCACCACAGGCAGCGCGCCGGGGAGCCCCAGACACACCGGGCAAACGCGCGTGTTCGGCTCCGCCGACTGATAGTCCGCCCCGCACGCACAGAACATCTTGCTGCGCGTGCTCAGCTGTACGTGTATTTCTAGGCCAATTACAGCCTCGTAACGCTCAGTCATGACCATTAGAAGAAAAGCCCGCGTTCCTCGGCCTCATGGCCGCGCTCGACGACTGCAAATCCCAATCCTTGTCGGTGTGAGTAACCCGCGCCCCGGCCTCATGGCCGCGCTCGACGGCTGCAAATCCCAATCCTTGTCGGTGTGAGTAACCCGCGCCCCGGCCTCATGGCCGCATGCGACAGCGGACCTATGCTGACTATAACATTCACAAAGACCTCCCTTCCCTGGGATTCGACCCGACAAAGCCTCCCGCGGCATACTCCTGCCCGATCCGGCACAGATCTTCCTATCTTCCTCCTCTTCCTCCATCGGAAGATGGAAGAAGGTCGGGTGGTCTATCGCAGCACGCGGGATATCCTTCAACCCACGATTTCTGAGCCCCGGCGGGGAAACCGGAGAAAGAACGACGGACGCCGAATGACCATACCTCAAACCGATCCTGTAGTTGTCGCCCCCACCCCCAATCCACTTCGCCCCGACGACTCCATAGACCACGACGCACTCGCACGAAACGTCGCCCGGTGGCTGAAAACGCCCCTGTCCGGCTTTGTGGTCGGCAGCGCAGGCGGAGAAGAGTTCTTCCTCAGCGATGCTGAGCGAATAGCGGCCGTCAAGACGGTTGCAGACGCTCATGGCGGCAGCCGATTCGTCATCGGCGGCATAGACAACCCATCCACCACCGAAACGCTCAGGCTCGCCGAGGCTATGGCCCGTGCCGGCGCAGACGTGGTGCGGGTGCGGATTCCCATGCGAGGCGACGTCGAAGCCTACTACCGCGAGGTGGTCCAAAAGTGTCCTGTGCCGGTCGTCGTGATCCACCAGACCTTCGGCAAAAGCATGATGGCCGCGACCCCGGAGCAGATAGGAGGCATCTGCTCCATGGACAACGTCTTCGGATACATCACCGACCACAACCTCCGTATCGAGTGGCGCATGCGGCAGTTTGTGCCTGCGGACAAAAAATTCTGGATCTGCAACGGCAGCCTGCTCCTATTGGGCGCCCTCATGGGAGCCAACGGCGCCTGCATGTTCTTTGGAAACTGGGCCCCGCACCTCGTCATGGACATCATGAAACTGGGAATGAACGGAAGATTCGCAGAAGCGCGCAAGATACAGAAAAGAATGATAGACGCCGACTACATCGGCATGACACACGGAGTCGCGGCGCTCAAGGCAGGACTGAATCTCTTGGGCTACGAAGGAACCGTCCCCAGACGCCCCACGCCTCCACTCTCCGCCGAGGACACCAACCGACTGGCAACAGCCTTCAGACAAGCCGGCATATTGGATTGATTTGAGCGGATTCGGGAATTGGCGTCAGCAAGCCGGAGAATAGATCGAGTATTGGCCGCAGGGGATGACCCTTCGGACACGGCTGCCTTCATGAGGATGCTTTCAAAGTCCGCCTGCAGCTTAGCGTCCAGCCACGCGGCAAGTTCTTCATTCTCCATAGGCGGGCACATTTTTTACGAAAAATTCACCCAGAGCGATTCCTGGCGCGGTTGCCGAATCGAGTGCGCGATTCGTTCCGGCGCGTCTATCCGCCGCCATTCCTTGTACAAACGGTCGTACAAAGGTGTCCGGTAGCCTGACAGCACAACTCGCCCGCGCACAGAAGCGAGAACGTCCGCGAGCTCTACGTGTTCCTCGTCGCTCATTTCATACCGGTAGGCGGAGGTGTCGCCGCGCGACGAGTGCACGTATGGCGGGTCTAGGTAGAACACCGTCTCCCGCGTGTCATACCTGTGAATCACTTCCAACGCTGGCGCGTTTTCGATCTGCACACGCTGTAGGCGTTGTACGATCTGTGGCAAGCCTTCCACGGAGCCCAGCCACCGCGATACGGACCCCGCCATGCCGTCGCGAGAAGTCAGGACGCAGTGAGCCCAGCGCCCCTCGCTGCTAACCTGCGCCAAGCCGGTACGAGTCTGACGAGCCCGTATATAGAAGCGGCGGGCTCGCTCGAGATTGGATAGACCCTGTTCATAAGTGCACGCTCGCATCAGCTCTTCACGGGAAAAGGGCGTCAGTGTGATGGATTTAAGGAGGTCGTCGCCCTCGTTGCGTAAGGTTTCGAAGAAGTTCGAGAGTTCAGAGTCGATGTCGTTATACGTTTCGACCGGGGCAGGGTCGCGATTTATGAGAACCGCAGCAGAACCACCGAACACGTCGCAGAAATGAGCCCCGTCGGTGGGAATGTTCGGCAGGATGAAGTCCAGATGGCTGTACTTTCCACCGTACCAACCAAACGCGATCAGCCGCTTGCGGCGGCGCTTTTTTCGAGAAGCTATACGCCGGCCAGTACCCGTCGAATTCACTGATGGCATGGCCTGTTGCAACGGATGCTCCCCCCTGACTGTCCGCGTCTCTAACCAGAGATACGCCAGATACGCCCCCTTGACAGACCGCATTATCAGAGAGTCGCTTGGGTAGGACATAACCGCGTGTCACTCCCACCAAGTCAAGTGGTGCACCTGTGCACCCGCATCGCGGGGTAACAGCGGCAGCGGCTGCGTTCAGTCGGCATCCCCTACCGCGAAAGGTCTACTCGTGGAAATATCTGCCACCGGCAGGCCCCGCATCCTCCGGCCACGCAGAGGAACCTATCAGAGGCACGAACACGCATTGACCCGCGCGTTTCGTCTTCCTTCCAAAGCGCGTGCGCATCACCACAAGCAACTCCTGACCGTTTCTACTCCCGACCGGAATCACCATCCGCCCTCCCCGGACCAATTGCCCATATAGTTCCTCTGGCACGCTCGGAGCTCCAGCCGCCACTATGATTCTGTCGAACGGCGCCCCCGCCGGCCAGCCCAAGGCGTCACCGGCCTGCTCGATGCGGCAATTGCTGAACCCCAGACGCCTCAGCCTATCCCTGGATGACGCAGTAAGCGCCGCTACCCGCTCAACCGATACCACCTCGGACGCAAGCAGAGACAATATAGCCGCCTGGTAGCCCGATCCCGCCCCGACCTCCAGAACCCTGTGCCCGGGCTGCACCTCCAGCAGCGCGACCATCCTCGCGACCAGCGAAGGCTGCGAGATGGTTTGCCCCTCGGACGTGGGCAAAGCCTTATTGTCGTACGCTTCCAGCCGGAACGCCGCAGGCACGAACTCCTCGCGAGGAGTCCGAGCAACAGCGTCCAGGACAATCTCAGGCACACCTTGCCGCTCTATGTAGTCCAACAGTTCCAGACGGCTGCGCTCCAATCCAGATTCATTCACCCCCATGGAGTCCCGCCCAAGCCATCCGGACGCTCTATCGACTTCTCTGTACACCCCCTAAACCCCTCTCATTGGGTGCCATGTTTTGCACGCGCACAAAACCCGCTTCGCAATTACGAAATTCGTTGACACACGTTCCAACCGTCGATAGCATAATGCTGACCTGAATGGTCAGGAATTCGCCTGCCGAGCCAAACACTCACTCCCGCAACGCGTTTCTACTAGAGAACACCCAGCGACTCAACTGGAGAACGACCGCTTGACTACCGCGCCAAAGACTATCTCCAGACACTCTGACCTCTCCACGTCGGAGTTCCAAGACTACAAGTGGGGTTTCGTAACCGAGGTCGATACCGATCTCGCTCCAAAGGGCCTTGACGAGGACATAGTACGCCTCATCTCAGCCAAGAAGCGAGAACCCGAGTGGCTCCTCGAGTGGCGCCTGCGCTCACTACGCCACTGGGAAAAGCTCGCACGAGACGAGGGCGAACCACAGTGGGCCAAGATCAGCTATCCGGGCATCGACTACCAGAACACCTACTACTACGCCGCTCCCAGAGGACAGGAGGATAGGCCCAAGTCATTGGAAGAGGCCGATCCCGAAATGCTTGAAGCCTTCGAGAAGCTCGGAGTCCCCCTCCACGAACGGGAGAAGCTCGCAGGCGTGGCCGTCGACGCCGTGTTCGACAGCGTATCGGTAGCCACCACCTTCGGAGAAAAACTCAAAGAACTAGGCATCATCTTCTGCTCCTTCAACGAAGCCGTGAGGGAACACCCGGACCTCGTGCGCAAGTACCTGGGATCCGTCGTCCCATACACAGACAACTTCTTCGCCACACTCAACTCCGCAGTGTTCAGCGATGGATCCTTCGCATACGTGCCGCCCGGAGTGCGCTGCCCCGTCGAGTTGATGACCTACTTCCGAATCAATACCGAGGGCACCGGACAGTTCGAACGCACCCTGATCATCGCAGACGAAGGCGCTTACGTCAGCTACCTCGAAGGCTGCACCGCCCCGGTCAGACAGACCAGCCAGCTGCACGCAGCCGTAGTTGAACTCGTCGCCCTTGAAAACGCCGAAATCAAGTACTCCACCATACAAAACTGGTTCCCCGGAACCAAAGAAGGCAAGGGAGGCGTATACAACTTCGTCACCAAGCGCGGTTCGTGCGAGGGAAAAAACTCCAAAATATCCTGGACACAGGTCGAAACCGGCTCCGCCATCACCTGGAAATACCCCAGCGTGATGCTCAAGGGCGACGACTCCACCGGCGAGTTCTACTCCGTCGCACTGGCAAACAACTTCCAGCAGGCCGACACCGGAACCAAGATGGTCCACTTTGGAAAGAACACCAGAAGTACCATCGTGTCGAAGGGAATCTCGGCAGGGCGCGGAAGCAACACCTACCGAGGCCAGGTCAAGATCATGCCCGGTGCAGAGCGCGCCACCAACCACACCCAATGCGACTCATTGCTCATCGGAGACAAGTGCGGCGCCCACACCGTGCCGTACATAGAGGTCCGAAATCCATCCGCACGATTGGAACACGAGGCTTCCACCTCCAAAGTCAGTGACGACCAACTCTTCTACCTCATGTCCAGGGGCATCTCGGAAGAGGAAGCTCACCACATGATCATCACTGGATGGAGCCGGGACGTCATCAAGGAGTTGCCCTTTGAATTTGCAGTCGAGGCATCCCAATTGCTGAAGGTCAGCCTCGAAGGCGCAGTGGGATAGTGATATTCGGAAAACACGCGCCAGAAACTGAAATCCACGCTACGCGCTTCTCTCCCGACCGCAAGTACCGCTACTGGCTCAGGGTCCAGATATCTGACCGAAACGGGATTTGCATGTTCTTGATGCTCAATCCAAGCCTCGCAGACGAGGTGAGATCAGACAGAACACTCGATAGGTGCAAGAATTTTGCTCGCCAATGGGGGTACGGAGCATTGTCCGTGTGCAACCTGTTTGCCCTGCGCTCCCCTGACCCCGAGATTCTCAACAATACCCCTGACCCAGTGGGCCCCGTGAATGATCGCTGCATTCTCACGCACGCACGTGACGCCAACGTGATCATTTGCGCATGGGGAAACCGAGGGCTCTATCTCGGCAGAGGCGGGCGCGTCATGCAAATGCTCCAGGACGCAGCCTTGTCGCACAAGACCCGGCACCTTGGGTTGACCGGCAGAAACCAGCCCATGCACCCGCTGTATCTCAATCGAAACACGCGCCCGGATCACTTCCCAACAAATTCATACGATTGGATAGACCGCAACATGACGAACAAGAAAAATCAACGTCCCCATCCCGGAGGGCCGGTAACATGCTTGACGTAAAGAACCTCCACGCGGCCATCGTCGCTGGTGGACCTAAGATCATCAAAGGCCTCGACCTCCGCGTGAATCCGGGAGAGGTGCACGCCATCATGGGGCCGAACGGCTCCGGCAAGAGCACCTTGGCAAACGTCCTGGCAGGGAGAATCGACTACCAGGTGACCGACGGAGATATTGTGCTGGATGGTGAAAGCCTGATCGACGTGCCCGTCAGCGACCGCGCCCTGCGCGGAATGTTCCTCGCCTTCCAGTACCCAGCCGAAGTCCCGGGAGTGCGCCCGTGGCAATTCCTGAAGGCCGCCAAGGACGCGCTCGCAGACTACCGCGGAGAAAAGAAACTGAGCGTGCGCGCCTTCTCCAAACTGTTCGACCAAAGCGCAGAGCGGGTGAAGATCGATCCCGACCTCATCAAGCGCTCCCTGAATGAAGGCTTCTCCGGCGGAGAGAAGAAGCGCCACGAAATGCTCCAACTCATGGTGCTCGAACCAAGGCTCGCCATACTCGACGAGACCGACTCCGGCCTCGACGTGGATGCCCTGCGAGTCGTCGCAGAGGGTGTAAACCAGATGCGCTCCCCGGACAGGGCCTTCATCATCGTCACCCACTACCAACGCATCCTGAACCACATCACACCAGACTTCGTGCACGTACTCGTGGACGGGCGCATCGTACGATCCGGAGGCCCCGAACTGGCGCGCGAAGTGGAACGAAACGGATACAGAACCTTCACAAACAGCCCCGTAGGAGTCTGATACAGGATTCTTGCCAGTGCGAGCGCCCCCCATGCCCACAGAGCAACGCACCACAACGGCCGCTGCACACGGCGGCCAGTACCTGGCCGATTACCGTGATCTGGTTGGCCGCCTCTCCCCAAATGGCGCGACATGGCTCACGTCGCTCCGCGAACGTGCCTGGAACCAGTTCGCCAGCCTCGGCTTTCCCACCGCGCGCCGAGGCAACGAGCCCTGGAAATACACCAACGTCCGGCCCATCGATCGGGTCGCCTTTCAATCCGGGTTTCACGCCGGCCCTGCTGACGTCGCGACAGAAGAAGTCCAAGAAACCGCCCCGCATGATGACTCATGGCACACCTTGGCCTTTGTCGACGCCCGGCGCTCCCAGACCCTGTCATCCAACCGGAATAGCGATCTCACGCTTGCCAACCTCCCCGACGCAGCCGTTGCGCGGCGTTCTATCGTGGAGCCGCACCTCGGCAAGTACGCCGAGGTCGATGGCGACGCATTTGCCGCTCTAAACACCGCCTTCATGAACCACGGCGCGGTCGTCCACGTCCCGGAAGGGGTCTCGGTCCAACGCCCCGTACACCTCCTCTTTGCCGCTTCCAACGCCGACGCCGACCGAGTCACTCACCCGAGATCCCTCGTCGTACTGGGCGACAACAGCCGGCTGACACTGGTCGAGACGTACGCAAGCCTCGGTTCCGAGCGGGCGTTTACCAATGCAGTGGTCGAAATAGTACTCGGAGAAGGCGCCCAGCTTGACCACTACCGCATCCTCGCAGAAAACGAGAAGACCTTCCACATAGGCATCACTCGCGTATACCAGCCAAGCGATTCCACCTTCAACTCCCTTTCCTTTGCCGCAGGCCCGGACGTCGGAAGGAACGACCTGCACGTACTGCTCGACGGAGAGGGCGCGGCGTGCACGCTGAACGGCCTGTACATGACCGCTAACAGGCAGCATCTCGACAATCACATAAGTACCACGCACGCCAAACCGCACGGCACGAGCAATCAGTTCTACAAAGGCATACTCGCAGGACGCTCGAGAGCCGTGTTCAGCGGCAAGGTGGTAGTCCAGAGGGACGCACAAAAGTCTTACGCACAACAGAAAGACCTCAACCTCGTACTTTCCAAAGGCGCCGAAATCGACACCATGCCGAGCCTCGAAATATACGCGGACGACGTACAGTGCTTCCACGGCGCAACCGCCGGCCACGTGGACGAAAGCGCTCTCTTCTACATGGAATCGAGGGGCATCGACCGCGACACGGCAACCGCAATGCTCATACACGGCTTCGCATCCGAGATCGTCGAGAAAATCCAACCCCAGTCCCTGCGCCAGTACGTCGAACGAACCGCCACACGGCTGCTGCCGGACTTTTGCGCAAGCATGGCATGAATGCCGACCCTCAGGGGCGAAAACCGTGCTGGACGTACAATCAATAAGACAAGACTTCCCCATACTCGCGCGGAAGGTTAATGGCAATCCGCTCGTATACCTCGACAACGCAGCCACCACGCAAAAGCCCCGGCAGGTCATCCGGACACTGGTCGACTTCTACCAACAACACAACGCCAACGTACACCGGGGAGTCCACACCCTGAGCATAGAGTCCACGGACCTATACGAAGAAGCAAGGGCCAAAGTACAGAGGTTCATAAACGCACCGGTTCCAGAGTCCGTGATCTGGACTAGAAACACCAGCGAGTCGATAAACCTCGTCGCATATACTTGGGCCAGAGCCAACCTTCAAGCCGGTGACAACGTCGTCACAACCGCCATGGAGCACCACTCCAACATAGTGCCATGGCAGCAACTCACCCGCCAAGCCTGCGCCGAACTGCGCTACATACCGGTCGATGACGATGGCCTGCTGCAAATGGACGCCGCGGCGAACCTGATAGACGAACGAACCCGGCTCGTCGCAGCCACCCACGTATCGAATGTACTCGGCTCCATAACGCCCATACACCATCTCACCCGCCTGGCCCACTCAGCCGGCGCCGTGATCATGGTAGACGCAGCCCAATCCGTACCCCATATGCCCGTCGACGTCCAGGCCATCGACTGCGACTTCCTCGCATTCTCGGCCCACAAAATGCTCGGCCCCACCGGCATAGGAGTGTTATACGCCAGACCCGAACTCCTGGACGCCATGCCGCCATTCATGTACGGAGGCGACATGATCATCGAGGTCACCTACGAGGATGCACGCTGGAACGACCTGCCGTATAAGTTCGAGGCCGGAACACCCAACATCGCAGACGCCATCGCCACCGGCGCCGCCGTCGACTACCTCAGCAACCTGGGCATGGAAAACGTACAGGAACACGAACGCCAGATCACCGAATACGCACTCCGACGCATCCGCGAAGTCGAGGCGGTCACGGTGTTCGGCCCGCACGACGCCTCGCTCAAAGGCGGTGTCGTATCCTTCGTACACGGGAACATCCACCCACACGACTTGGGCACCGCCCTAGACCGAATGGGAATCGCCATACGCACCGGCCACCACTGCGCCATGCCGCTCGTACGCAGTTACGGCGTGGTAGCCGCCGCACGAGCCAGCTTCTACATATACAACACCAAGGAAGAGGTCGATCTATTGGTCGACGGCATCCTGGAAGTGGAGAGGTACTTCGCACATGCGGGCGCTAAGTGAACTGGACGAACTCTACGAGGAGATAATCCTGGATCACTACCGCAACCCGCGGAACAACCGCGAGTTGGACGCCCCAGACCTCGAAATCGAGGCCGACAATCCGTTCTGCGGAGACGAAATCAAGATACAGCTCAAGTTCGAAGATGACCGCGCCGCAGGCGTCAGCGTCGCAGGCCGAGGATGCGCCATAAGCCAGTCATCGGCCTCCCTGCTCGCCGAACTCTCCCAAGGACGCACCAGAGAAGAGATGAAGAACTCCGTCACACTGGTACGGCGCATGATGAGGGGAGAGGAACTCTCCGACAGTGAACTTGATGACCTCGGCGACCTGGAAGCGCTCAGGGGAGTGCGCAAATACCCGGTCCGCATCAAGTGCGCCCTTCTCTCATGGGTGGCTCTCGAAGACATGCTCGACGATTATCCCGCTGCCCGGCAGCAAGTATCCGAACGATAACTCAGTAACCGCAGCCCAGCCTCATGCCCCGGCTTGACCGAGCTGGCCGGACTCCCCCCCCACAGAAGACCCGCATCGCCCTGGCGCGTCCACAACCGCGCACTCCGCGGCTATTCCTCTAACCGTAGCTAATCAGTGGAGCGCTTGAATCCGACGCGCAAAACGGCGCGTCCACAACCCATCCCGACCCGGCTCATGGCAGTTCCGGCTTGTGGCCGCCATGGATAGATGGGTCGTTGCCAAGCAGCAAACGTATTCGGGCCACCGCGTCCACCGCATCCTGACCGAGGCCGAACAGGTCTCGAACAATTCGCTCATCCAACTCTGTCCGCGCCGGATCCACAGCACAGCGATGGAACGACCTGAACTTGCGCTCCCTGAAATCGCGCCACATCTTCCCAACTTCATCCAACTGCCACCCCTCAAGCCGACGCACGTCAAGCGTGGACATCGTCTCCAACATTCCTTTGCTACCGGTACCGCGGCCCGGCTGCACTCGATTGGAATGATTGGCATGTAGCAGCAAACCAAGCGCGCTATTGCACCACAGCGCCAATGCAATCTCTAGCGTGGCTTTTACTTCGGGGTCACTCTCAAAGACATTCAATGTGTGCCAAGCCCGAACCCCAAGAACCATGCGGTTGGTACGAGTCGCCATTATTCGCTGTGAGCCGTATCCAACGTCGCAGGTCATGTGAAGCGTGCCCGACTGCGACCAGATCGGTTCGTGATCGCGACCAGGTTGAGGCGCGAGCCACGCATTGGGCTCCGAAACCATGCTCTGGTGAACCCTTGAATCCAGACTCCACAGCGCAGGGAACTGCGCTCCTCCATTCTCTCCGTGATAGCCCTCGAAAACCCCCAACGAGCCGCGTATCCTCCGGTGCTGAGGCCCCACGTTGCAAACCGCACCCAACGCCGCAACGGGAAGACGAGCCGCCACCCGCGAGCCGTGCTCGTCCCACAACTCCCCGCGCTCCAGAGCCGACGCGAACTGGCCCGTAAGAGCGCTTCTCCATCTGGCCGTTTTCCAGTTCGACGAGTCCACCGGCCCGTTCACGACCTCACCCCACCTCTCCCCGCCCACGATCAGCGGAGTCCCGCCCACCGGCGGCCCGTCCGACCTGTGCAGTGCCGCGGCCGACGCCGCGTTGATTGCCCGGACCAACGCCAGCGCATCGGTCTCCAGCCTCGGCGCACGCCACAGGTTCACGAACACCCCCCGACCGGACGACTTCTGCCCCTCTCTCAGTTTGCGCGCTACCAGCAGGGCCTCCGCAATGCTCGTGTCGTAAGACATCGAGCGCAGGCCCGGATCATGCGACGACACCGCGAACTCCACCTCGTACTTGCAGGAAAGCATCTTGCGGATCTCGCGCCAAGACTCCCCGGCCAACGCGGTGACCGGCAGCACCAGCGCAATGCGACCGCCGGGTTTGACCAACCGGTCTGCAAGCGCCGTGAACGACGACGCATGTCCCGCCATCTGATTCGCAGGCGTGTCGCGCAGTAGGGCGGACGTCCGTTTAGCGATAGCCGCTTGCGATTCCAGATCGCCTGCCGGCAGTGAGAACACCCGCGCCAGAGATTCCTCATGCCCGCCGTCGCTGCCGCGCCGAGTATACGGAGGATTGCTGATCACCACGTCCGCATCCGGATGCTTCACGATGCTGCCCTCCCCGTTCTTTGCCCCGATCTGCTCCTCCGTAGTCGAAAAGAACGACTGCGTCTCAGGCGCCTCCAGCCAGTCCAGAGAACCTAGCCAGATCTTGTCCGACGCGTCCCGGCCCAGCCGAAGCGTATGCAACTGCATCTGCTCGAACCTCACGGACGGAGCCATCGCGGCCAGCGTCGCAGCCGTCAGGTGTATCGCGGCCTGCACCACGTCAGCCCCAATGATGATATTTTCCACCAGCTCCCGATGCAGGGAAGGACCGCCGGAGAGCGTACCGCCGCTGGCAGAGTGGTTCTGGAGTATCTGACGGTACGTCGCCATCAACAACGTGCCCGTGCCGCAGGCAGGGTCGATTACGCGCAGATTTCCCACCTGCCCGACCTCTCCCCAATCCATACCATCCCACCTGGTGGGAGAGAGAACCAGACCGGCGAGAAGCGTGGACGCAGGCACGCTCGTATAGAACGCCGCAAGCAACTTCCGCTCCGACACCAGACGGTTGAATATCCTACCCGCCAGGTCGTGCCGACCAACCGCCTCGGTGGAGAGCAGTTCCGACGCAGTACGGGCGCACTCTCCCAACACCTCCGTCGCCTCCACCTCCGACAAGCGCTCGACCACCTGAAGAGCCATGCTGAATATCGGGTAATAGTCGATTTTCAGAATGTGCTCCCACGCCTGCAAAAGTCGGATGCGTGAAAAGGCTCCACCTACGCGCGAAGCGCTTATCGACTCATACACCGCGCTCCCGCTGGCCAGCCGCTCCTGAAACACCATCGCGTTGATGATGACTAACCCCGCCATGTTTGCCGACTCGTCACCGGGCGCCGAGCCGAACACTCTCGAAACGCGGGCCAGCGTGCCGGGCGCGCGGTACAGCCTCGCACCCGCGCGCCTCACACCCGCATCGAGAACCTCGACTGCATCCTCCAGATTGCCGGCAGGCGGTGTGGTGCGCGAAACCGCATCCCCCAACTCCGATACCGAGCCGGATAGCCGCGGACCGGAAGTCCCGTCAATGCGCCACTCCTGCCACTCCACGGCAACAGACCCCATCCGCTCATGCAGCAGTTCCTGGCCCGTCGAACGCAATTGGCCGGGAAGCGTGACCGCAAAGGCGTTCTGTACCGTGCGCCCGCCTATCTCAAGACCGAGCCTCGAAAGCGCGTCCGCATCGACCGTGTTGGCCGGCTCAAGCTCCGTCTCAAGCGCCACGAGGTTTTCCGGCAGGCGAACCACGATGTCCGGCCGCACCCTTCCGTGAAGGGTCTCCGCCGCCGCCGACAGGCCGAGACGCTCCCGCAGGAAACGCGCCAACGCGTCATTGATGACGCTCTCATGGCTGCGATCATGTTCTGGAAACGAGGTCATGCTTCTGTCGTCACCCTTTGGGAGGCCGCGCAAACTCTATAGCGCCGGGCCGAGACCTCATCTTATGACGCGCTGCCGCCCAAACATAGCGCGATGACGTTTCTTCCACTCGTGCCTCTATTTCCCAACCACCACCTCAGCCCTCAGGCAATGATGATGCAGTTGCGGCAACCCCCGCGCCCTTGTTGAGGCGCTGCAAAAAGAGAAGGCAGCAGGTGCGTCCGGCGCACCAAGGACCGCCCTCTATCTTGGCGGCAATGACGGTTGCCGAAATCCCGCCGCGCGTGCGGCCTCACTTTGCTTCAGGAATGCGGCTGAACCAAACCTTTGCCAGAAAATAGTTCTCACCCCTTACCGAGTTCAGCGCAAATCCCTCCACGTAGTCCCACCACATCCAGTTCTCCACCTGCGCAGAAAGATTGATCCGGTAGGCGTGCGACAGAATCAGCCGTTGGATGGCAAGCGTCTGTTCCCTCCTGCGCAAAGGGTCCAACTCTACAGCCTGTTTCTCAATCAAATCGTCCAACTCAGGTATTCGGTGCCTCGTAGTGTTTAATCCACCCCGCGAGTGATGGACGGCCAGTAACCCGCCGGTCAGACTGGAAATCGGCGGCAGCGCGCCAATGGCCGCTTGATACTCCCCGCGCACCCATACCGAATCCCCGTACTCGCGAGTCGAAATCTCCTTCACCACGGTGTACATCCCGGCCCGTCTAAGGGATTCCGCCGCGAATCGCGCTTGCTCCAACAAACGAGGGTCGAACTGCCCAACGCTTATCGTCACTATTTGCCCAGCCGTCGCAGCCAGAAGACCGCGCGCCTCCGATGGCTTGGCAAATACGCCGCTGAAATCGTCTCGGGGCAGCAGCCAGTCTGGCTCAGGTACCCGAAGTCCCAACGTGGGCATCGATTGCCCGCCCCGGAAATCCTTGCTCATCGTCCAGGGATTCAGGGCAAGCAACACCCCTCTGCGAACGTCCGGGAAGTTGAAAGGCGCCCAGCCGGTGTTCAGTATGAGTTCAACCCCTGCCCCAGGATCCAGGTACTCCGCCGACTCGATCTCGGCAAACGCCTGTTTCGCATCGCGCACACTCTCATACGGCGCTCTGGCAAGGTCCAGCAGGCCATTTCTCAAAGCCACAACCGCAACTTCCTGTTCGCTTACCACCTGTACGTCTAGACCGTCCAGGTAGGGCAGACCCTCCTCGTAATAGTCTGGATTGGCCTCGTAGTAGGTCCCCTCGCTCCCTGACCGAACAACCATCCACGGCCCTGTCCCCACAGTCGGGCCTCGAAGAAGGTGGCCGTTTTGGGAGACCGCCTCCGGAGACACGATCTTGCTGTTCCCATCCGCCAGCCCCTCCAGGAACTCCGCTTCTGGCTGCCGGTATCGGATCGACAGAACGCTCTCGCCCACCGCTCGCACTTCTGAGAGGTTTGCGAGTACCGCAGCGTTGGGCCACCCACCGGTCATCTGACGCTCGTAACTGAATACCACGTCTTCAGCCGTCAGAAGCCTGCCGTTCACCGGCGGAAGCGACTGCCAGCGGACACCCTCGCGTAGTTTGACCTCCAAGGTCATCGGGTCCATCAGCCGCCATGAACTGCAAAGGTCGCACTCGACTATCGCATTGGGCAACCGCGTCTCATCCCCCGTGCCGAACCTGAAGAGGCGGCTGTATGCAAGACCGGGCCCCCACGTGTTCACCATCGGCGAGTACGTCCGGTGCACGTCCATGTGGGGAGGAGGCTCAGGTGCGGCGAAACGTAATACGCCCCCCCTTGCAAGTCCGCCGGGAGGCGCAACTGAGCCGGACGACCCTGACGCTATCGGCGTCGGCGTGGCTGTCGGCGGAGCAAACGTGGCCGTCGGTTGCTCTATCGTCGGCGTAGGACTGGGCGACGCGACCATGGCCGTCGGCGAAGGCGTGGGCGGAACCTGCCGCGCAGTGCAAGCGGACAGTACAACGAGCAGCGCCAAAAGGCAGATAGCGTTTGGTCTCAACGGCGCTAAGTCCGCAGCCTGGCGGCTCTCGTCTCGGTCACAAACCACTCCGCCGTCAGGCTAAGACCGGCATCCAGCGAAGTACGAGATGACCAGCCAAGCTCCTTCTTGGCGCGGTCGCAGGCCAAACTCGCACGCCGCAAATCTCCGGGCCGTGCCGGAGCGTGAACGGGGTCGCAGGCATACCCGGTGAGCCGTGACAGTCTGCCCGCCAGTTCATTCACACTGGTTTCTCTGCCCGTGCCCACGTTGTATGGGCCGGTTCCCCCTCTCTCTCCCGCCAAGAGCATGGCCCTCACCACGTCGTCCACGTACACGTAATCCCGCGTATCCTCTCCATCGCCAAATATACGAACAGCCCCGCCCGTCAGCATAGACTTGGTGAATATCGCAACCACCCCGGCCTCGCCGTGTGGGTTCTGCCGAGGACCGTAGACGTTCGCCGGCCGCAAGATCGAAAAGTCGATGCCGTACAGCTCACGATAAACCGGAAGGTAGTTCTCTACGGCCAACTTGGACGCTCCGTAAGGGGAGCCGGGTCTCGAGGGAGACGTCTCCGGCGTTGGCAAATCACTGGCAGCCCCGTACATCGCGCCGCCGGTGGAGGCAAAGACCATCTTGCCCCCGCCCGATGACCGCATCGCGTCCAGCAGGTTCAACGTTCCCATCACGTTGACCTCAGCATCCAGCATGGGATCCCTGGCAGAAACGGAAACGCTCATCTGCGCCGCTGTATGAAACACCACCTCAGGGCGGACCGTACGGAAAACATCGCGCATAGCCGCATCCCTGATATCCGCCTCGTAAAACTCCACCCGCGAATTCAGGTTCTGCTTCCTTCCGCTGGACATGTCGTCGACCACCGCCACGCGCCCCCCTCGCGCAACAAGCGCGTCGACGAGGTGCGAGCCTATGAAGCCCGCACCCCCGGTAACCAGCGAAGTAGTTTTGTACGTCGTCATGCTCGGAAATTCACACAGCGCCGCACCTGGCGCGCCCCGTAACTGGTCCGCGGAATCCTAGAGAGCCATCCGGCCCGCGTCACAAGTTTAACTTGGGCGGAACAAGCGCTCGCGCTAGAATGCAGGCCCTCGCCCATGAACATATCCCGGATCGTTAGTCCGAAAGGTTCTACCGTGACCCAAATCCGCATCATGGTTTCCCGTCACTCCGCCTTCTACAGCCCGCTCATCGCCGCCATAGCCGGCGGGTTTCTAGCACGCGAAGGCCTCTCAGGCAGCTACTCCGTAGCGCCGCATGGCAGTACTACGCCCGCTGAAATAGCAGGCGGCAGGGCGGACGTTGGGCAGGCCGCAGTATCCGCCTCATGGGCCCCGCTGGACCGAGGCGAAAAACCGCCGGTCAGCCACTTCGCCCAGATCAACCGATACGACGGCTTCTTCATCGCCGCACGCCGCCCAGACCCGGATTTCACCTGGAAGAAACTCCTCGACGGGCGCGTAACCTACGTACACGGAGGCCAGCCGGAAGCCATGCTCAGGTACGCACTGCACAAGCAGGGCGTCGACCTCGATCAGGTTCACGGAATCCACAAGCCCACCACGCCGGAAATGATGGAATCCTTCCGCAGCGGAGAGGGCGATTACTTCCACGAACAGGGCGCATACCCGCAGCAACTGGAGCGCGAAGGCGTGGCGAGTATCGTCGCATCCGTCGGGGAAGTTATCGGCCCGGTCGCATTCAGCAGCCTCGCGGCTAAGGACGACTGGCTTCAATCCGACGATGCAAGGCGTTTCACAGCCGCATACCGGGCCTCACGAGAATGGGTGAATACCTCAGATCCCGCGGAGGTGGCCAAGGCAGAGGCAACATTCTTCCCCGATATGGAACGCCAAGCCGTGACAGAGGCCATACGCTTCTACCAAAAACTGGGATCATGGTCCGGGGACATCCCAATCGAACCCGCCCTTTACGACTCCGCCCTCGACGTGTTCGAGCATAGTCGCCTCATAGGCTCCAGGCACCCATACCAAAGCGTGGTTGTACCGCCGCCCGACGCCTGAACCCAGCGACGCGCGGGCGCCGCATGGAAGGCAACTTATCGCCCAGCGTCTACGAGGGCGGGCGCAAGCGGAGAGACACGCATACAATCCTCCATCCGTCGCCGCAACCCGGCTATGACCGCCTGCTGCCGCGACACTCACGCAGGTACTATCTACTGGCGCAATGACGCTATTCCGGGCTGCAGGCCGCCACTGCCCGCTTGTTCCACGGTGCCGCACACTAGCGATAGTGGTTTCACCACCGCGTATCGTCTCATCTAGTCTGAACACTTGCTAAAGCCAACGCCCCGGCGCGTTGTACTCTTCACGACAACTCCCAACGGTTGCGTGCGAGTACTCCATGAAAATTGCCCGCCTTAGAAAACTACTGCTACAGTGGAAATACGCAGGGTTAATCGTCGGAACTGTATTAGGCGCCCTGTTCGTAGTATTTCTTACCTTTCCGCAGAGAAACGACCTCGTGGCCAAGGGACCTATGAACACCGGGCACGAGAGCATCGACTGCAGCGAATGCCACCTCCCGGCCAGAGGCTCCATGGCGCAGCAGGTCAGCTCCAACGTCTATCACTGGCTACGCCTCCGAGACTCCGCCATGAGCTTCGGATCGGAAGACGTCACGAGCGACTCCTGCTTGGAATGCCATGAACGCCCCGATGACCGACATCCCATATCCCGTTTTCTAGAACCCCGTTTCGCAGATGCCAGGCAGCAACTTGAAGTCTATAGCTGCATCACCTGCCACACCGAGCACCAGGGAAAACGGGTAACCCTGCCCACCATTGGATACTGCGTACATTGCCATCAGGATACCGAACTCGAGAACGACCCTATCCGTCCCGCCCACGCCGAACTCGTGCGCACCGAATCTTGGAATACCTGCCTTCAGTGTCACGACTTCCACGGAAACCACAAGAGAGACACCCCGGTGAGCCTCATGGACGGCATCCCCGAAGAGCGCATATGGAAATACTTCCACGGCGCCCCCTCGCCATACTCCCTCGAAAAATTCGTTGAACCCTCCAGGACCAGAGCAAGCGCGAACCCATGAAATTCGCCATAGCAACCCTGGCCCTCGTACTCGTCATCGTCGCGATCATCGTTGTGAACGCCCCGCCGCCCGATGACAGCGTAACCGCCGCACGACGGATGATTCCCATCGAAACCGTCTTCACCATTCTCGAAGCCGAAAACGACGCTGTACGAAAGCTCTGGACCGAGCGGATAGTGGGCGCCGGCAAGGAGGCGGGACTCCAATTCGATGAACGCTGGAGAAATCCCGATCTGGACGCCGGCCCTCTGCCCGCGCTCTTCCTGCGAGAAACCGCAGAAAGCCTGCGGAGAAGCCCGGAGCCTCTGTACCTCTTCCTCGGCTCACAATTCCCCATCAACGACGCCAACAAGTTCACTGGCATCCAATACCGGTATTTCGAAAACATACAGAACACCGGCGAGCCGCAGTTCTTCTTCGATGACGACATCGCCTTCCATACCGCCATGTTCTCAGACGTCGCAGTCGCAGAAGCCTGCGTCACCTGTCACAACGCAGAACCCGAATCGCCGAAAACCGACTGGAAATTAGGCGACGTCATGGGTGCAACCACATGGTCATACCCCCAAAGCCAGGTAAGCCTCGACGAAGCCCTCGCCATCATCAACGCCCTGCGGCAGGCATTCCACGACGCCTACCAGGAGTACGCAGACAAGGTGTCAACCTTCTCGAACCCACCTCCACTCGGCCAAAAATGGCCCGACCAAGGCTACTTCCTGCCATCCACCGAGGTCTTCACCCGGGAAGCCATGCTCATAGCGTCCCCCGACACGCTCCATGCGCTCCTGGCCTTTCAACAAAACCAGGAATGATTTCAGCCTGCCCCGCGTCTGCCGCCAGACCGCGAATCACGTCCATCCCGACAAACCAAAGAACAACTTCAGCCTACGATCCGCCATGTCACACGTCCTCGAAGGACATCCCCGATAGTCGCCTCTGAACACGCCGGAAAACCATCCTTGCGCCGATTGCCGATCTTTGCGCAAGGCGTCATCCTGTCGAAACTGTCCCAGTGGAGATGGAGGCTGGCGGGCATAGCTCTGGTCCTCGCCTACCTTGCCCAGGACGCCCTCCAACTCAGATGGAACCGGCTCTACGAACTGCAAACACTGGATTGGTTCAAATACACCACCGGAGCCATCATCTTCCTCTACGTCGCATGGCAGTGGAGCCTCTTCCTGTTGAGACTCAAAGGCCTCAGAGGAAGAAATCTCAGACGCCTGATGATGTTCCACCAGAAGAGCGGAATGTTCGCACCACTCTTCTTCTATCTTCATAGCGTACAGATCGGATACGGATACCTCGCCGCGCTGAGCTGGATATTCCTGACCGCCGTGCTGGTAGGAACCGCAAGCCCCGTTGGAATCAGAATTCGCAGCAAGCTATACCTCGGATCCTGGATAGCCATACACGTAATGCTCGCAGCCCTCACCGTCATACTCGGCCTATACCACGCCTACACAGCCCTCTACTACAAATAGCGCGTCCCCGCTCCCCCGAAAACTCCGTCGCTCCCCCTCATTCCGCGCACGCCCCAACTCCTATGCGGCGGGGAAATATCCTAAAGGGCCGCACAGCGCCCCGCCTGCTTGGCAGCAAGCCTTACAGCCAGCGCGCGATTTCATCGACCGGACGACGCTTCACACTAGGGAATGACTTGGGATAACCCGCGTAAAGCGCCCCGGCAGCAGTCCAGGAAGCATCCGCGCCCAGCGTCTCCGCCAACCTCGCAGGCTTGATCGGCCGGCCCGTGGACCAGCCCACCGCAACCCCGTGAGCATACGCCGCAAGCTGCATGTTCTGTATCGCACAGCAAGTGGCCGCATAGTTCTCACGAGTCACCTCCTCCGTAGGCCCCGGCCTCGAGTAGACGTAAATGAAACACGGCGCCGATAGAACCTCCTGCCTGATCGACTCCGCGCTGTTTTCCCTGCGCCCAGGAGCCGGATTCTTGACGTTCTCATACGTCCACTCAGCGATCAGGTTCGCCGTTTCATCCCGCTTTGCGCCCCCGCGCTCCAGCACGAATATCCGCCAAGGCTCCGTATTCCGGTGATTCGGAGCCCAGCGAGCAGCTTCCAGCATGTCCTCTATGACCGCCCGAGGAACATCCCGGTCCTCATAGTCCCGGCTCGTCCGACGATTGCGCAGCGCATCCAGCACCGCCGCCGCCGACTTGTCGTCCCTTGCCTGCATTTCAGTACCCCGGCGAGCCAGAACCTACCGACCGGAGACCTTCGCCAGAAACTCCAGCGAAGATCGCGCAATCCAATTCATGTATGCGATCCCTATGCAACCCACTCCCAGATCCAGGTAGTGGTCCACGTTCTGCTCCGTAACGAGCGTACCCGCCGTGCGACCCGACCCCACGATCTTGCTTATAGTGCCGTCGATCACTCTTCGCACCTCCGGGTGGCCAACGTCGCCAGTGTGACCCATACTCGCAGCCATGTCGGAAGGCGCAACGTAGAACACGTCTATACCGTCCACCTCTGTAAGCTCCTCTATGTTCTTCGCCGCCGCGTAGTCCTCGATCAGCGCAGTGCACATCACCTCTTCATTCGCTCTCTCGAAAAAGTTGGAAACCCCGTAAGAGCGACGGCTGCCAGCCACTCCCCGCACCCCCGCAGGAGGATACCGGCAAGCCGCAGCCGCACGACGAGCGTCTTCACCAGTCACCACGTGAGGCACGACCACACCGCTGGCGCCCTGATCCAGAGTCCGAAGAATCTGAGCCTCATCGAGCCGGTTCACACGCACTATCGAGGACATGCCCCACAGGTCGCAAGCACGCGTGATGTCGGAAAGCTCACCCCAGGACACCCCCCCGTGCTCAAAATCTATGAAAGCCGCATCAAAGCCAAACTGCCCCAGATAGTCGCACATGTCAGACGTGTTAGGGCCGTTCGCGATAACGCCAACGCCGCCCTCGGAAATCTTCTTCTTGATTGGATTAACAGCCAGTTCCGCCACTTTCGGTCGTCCTCCCGGAATCGTGAATATCAACCTCTGAGTCTAGCACGCTCTTGATCGCACCCTTAAACTCCCATCAACACACCTGCCGGCCAAAACCCTCACGCCCGGCTCCCGACAAGCGCCGGAACCGGCCCGCAGCAACACACTAGCCAGGAACGATTTGGATGCGCACTCGCAAACTCGGAAAGAACGGCCCTGATGTCCCCGTAATATGCTTTGGAGCATGGCCCATAGGAGGCGGAATGGGCCCCGTCGACGTACAACAAGCCATCGCAACAGTTGAAGCCGCCATCGAATCCGGCGTCACCTTCATAGACACCGCAGAAGGGTATCGCACAAGCGAGGGAATCCTCGGCCGAGCCCTGGCCGGAAGACGAAACGACGTCTTCCTGGCTACCAAACTCTCTGGCGACCACTCCCCCCAGCACATCAGCCAAGCCCTCGACAACAGCCTGAAGTCCTTGGCCACAGACCATATCGACCTATACCAGATTCACAGCCCAAAACCACAATGGCCCATCGAAAACACCATGGCCGAACTTGTCAAATTCCAGGAACAGGGCAAGATACGCTACGTCGGAGTCTCCAACTTCTCCGACCGCCAGACAGCCAAAGCCGCAGCCCACGGGCAGGTACAAAGCTCGCAGCCGCGCTACAACATGGTGCAGAGAGACGCCGAGCGCGACGTACTGCCGTACTGCCTGGAAAAAGGCATCGGCGTGATCGCACACTCCCCACTGGCCAAGGGACTGCTCACCGGCAAATACCGACCAGCCCATCGCTTCCCGGAGGGAGACGAGAGGCACGACCACCCCGTCTACTCCCCGGAACTGATGCGCCGGGCCATTTCTTCCGCAAACCGGCTCAGGGAATGGGCCGACGACCACGACCGCACCCTGGCGGAACTGGCCATAGCCTGGACCCTCGCCCACCCGGCAGTCACCTCCAGCATAGTCGGCGCAAAAACGCCCGAGCAGGCACGACTCAACGCCGCCGCCGCTGACTGGCAACTAAGCAAGAGCGACCTCGCCCACGTAGACGACCTGATAGGAAAGACGGCCTGAAGTGTCGAGGTACGGCCGGGCCAGAGGAAAGCCTACCATCGAGGGCCGACGCGCCGTTTTGGAGGCATTGAGGGCCGGCAGAGAGGTCGAGCGCATACTCATGTACGCAAACGCCCAACTCGGCCCGCAATTGAGAGAAATAGTATTCCTCGCAGACCAGGCCGGCATACAGGTCGAAGCCATCACTCGCCAAAATCTCGACCGCACCGCCGCCACCAAGAAGCACCAGGGCGTCGTCGCCGTCGTGCCCGACAGACGCTACGCACAGCTCGAAGACATCATACTAAGCGCCGACCACCGCAGCGAAAAAACCCTCATAGTGATTCTCGACGGCATACAGGACCCACACAACCTCGGCGCAATCGCCCGAACCGTCGACGCCGCAGGCGCACATGGCATGGTGATACCCCAACGAAAAGCCGTCGGAATCACCCCCGGGGCCATTCGCGCATCCGCCGGAGCCCTCGAACACGTCCAGGTAGCCCAGGTAAGCAATATCGCCAAGACCATCCGATACCTCAAGACCATGAACGTTCGCACAGTCGGACTCGACGCAGACGCAAGCGCCGACTACACAAGCGCCGACTACACAACCCCCGTCGCCCTCGTAGCCGGCTCCGAAGAGCGCGGCATGTCGCAAACCGTCCGATCAGCCTGCGACTCCCTCATCTCCATCCCGCTGCTGGGCCAAGTGCACTCGCTAAACGCATCAGTCGCCGCAGCAATAGTCCTCTACGAAGCCGCCAGACAGCGACGCACTCTCAACCTACCCAGCGCCCCCCTCGCCCAGACCTGCCTGACCTCTGCGCCAATACCATAGGCGAAAGGCAGCCCGCGTCCCAGCCCTCACTCGCCAGCTGCACCTCCCCCTCTCGCCCCCTCTCGCCCCCCTCGCCCCGTCACCGCTCAGCCCGCGCGTCGTCGCGGTAAGCCGCGCAGCCCCTGCTCACGCCGTAGCCGTTGACCGCCTGAACCCGGTGATTGGCTCATCACCGATCTGCGGCACATCCCTATCGTAATTCATCACTGCGTCAATCCTCGCGACCGCCCGTGTCCGGGGGTCAGATTTCCTTCTCTATCCTGCATCACCAGAATCCTCCCGTCCGAACCATCCCGGGCCACGGTGAAAAGCTTCGGCGTGGCCTCGTTGTGATCATGGGCGCGGGAACTAATCGCGATTCTGGAACCGTCCGGAGACCACGAGGCGGAACCGACTGGCCCCGGCAGTCTGCGCAGTTTTGCCTCACCCAAATTGATGACTGCCGGCCTGGACCACGCAGAACTTAAGAGCAACTCGGAACCGTCCGGAGACCAGGAAAGAGAAGAATCAGTCCGAGCATAGGAGTCGTATCCCGCAGGGAATCGGAATATTCTTTGTAGATTTGAGCCGTCCGGGTTCATTATATAAATACCTCCTACCCCCTCGTCATCTTTCTGTACGAAAGCTATGCTGCGGCCGTCGGGCGACCATGCCGGCGAGGTTAATATCTCCGCGGTGTGCCCAAACCTTATCTGATCTGAGCCATCATAGGCGGCGTTATACAGTACTCTTCGAGCATGATGTTTTTCTACTTCCTTTACAATAAACGCTATGCGATGTCCGTCAGGGGACCACGCAAATGACCGGTCAGAGAGTTCGACAAAATCTGACGAATCCCAAAAACCCCTAAAAATGAGGCGAGAATCGGAGCCATCTGAGGCCACTGTGAGCAGGCTGCGTCCAGAACCAAATGCGATTCTGCCTCCGTCGGGCGACCATATAGGTTTTTTCATAGGCCCGTGATACGCTGTACCATCGGTGAGTCTGCGGCGGCGAGAGCCGTCAAGCATGGATCGAGAGATATCAGATCCTCCTCCCCGGTAGGAGTAATCAACATATGCTATTTGAGAGCCGTCAGGCGATATGCTCGGCGAGTCGACGTATTTATCATTGTTCGATATACTCGGCGAGTTGGAGTTTTTATCATCGCTGCCATGGATGAGTTGAAAACTCGATCCATCGGATTCTGCAATGTATATTTTGTTTTCATGAGTGAATACCAAGTCGCCAGTTGGAGACCATTGAGGCGGACGATGAAGTATCTCGGGCGGGAAATATACTTCGAAGCTCGGCGGATTGTATATCAGATTGCAACCCGCCATGAGCAGCAAAAATGTGATCGACGCAGCCACCAAGACATTTATGATTCGATCCGACTTCCTCATGCTCATGGCTCCGTCCCAGCTCTCACTTGCCCGCTACACCTACCCACAGCGCCCCCCTCGCCCAGACCTGCCTGACCTCTGCGCCAATACCATAGGCGGAAAGGCAGCCCGCGTCCCAGCCCTCCCCCTCTCGCCCCGTCACCGCTCAGCCCGCCGCGTCCTCGCGGTAGCCGCGCAGCCCCCGCTCACACCGTAGCCGCTGACCGGCTGAACCCGCTGGTTGGCTCGATGCTGATCGCGCCGACGTACTCAGTAGCCGAACCATCGACGACCTCCAACGTGACCAACCGCACAAGACCCCCGCTCTTTCTGCGGTATCGCTCGTACTCCGTGACGACCCAGCCCTCCGGCGCGGCCCGCGTCAGCGCCACCCAGGCGCCCCTACCACCCGGCCCGCCGCTCCCCTCGTACACGTCTCCCGGCAGCATGTAAACGGTGGACGTACCCGTCTCCCCCTGCCCGTCGCTCTCCTCCTCCTCGTCTTCCGGCATCACCGGATCGGTGGACGTGCCCGTCTCCCCCTGCCCGTCGCTCTCCTCCTCCTCGTCTTCCGGGATCACGGGATCGGTGGACGTGCCCGTCTCCCCCTGCCCGTCGCTCTCCTCCTCCTCGTCTTCCGGGATCACGGGATCGGTGGACGTGCCCGTCTCCCCCTGCCCGTCGCTCTCCTCCTCCTCGTCTTCCGGGATCACGGGATCGGTCGACGTACCCGTCTCCCCCTGCCCGTCGCTCTCCTCCTCCTCCTCGTCTTCCGGGATCACGGGATCGGTCGACGTGGCCGCCAGCCCGCCGCTCGCCTCCACCTCGGGCTCCTCTTTCGGGATCACGGGAACGGTGCTCGAGGCCGCCGGCTCCAGGCCCTCGATGCTCTCGTACACGTCTCTCACCAGCACGTAAACGGTCGACGTCGCCGTCCCGCCCAGTCCGTCGCCCGCCTCGATCGACAGCGTGTAGGACCGCGTTATATCGTAGTTCAGCCGCCCGGCAACCCTCACCTCGCCCGTATACCTGCCCACCTCGAACTTTCCTTCCCGGTTTCCCGAGATGATCGAGTACGATTCCGCTGGCCCGACCACCGGCCCCGACGCCTCCATTATAACCAGCACCGTGCTCGTCGCCGCGTCCTCGTCGATTGGGTAGCTATACTCAAAATCGAACCCAAACCCAATCCGCCCGCTCCGGCCCCCCATGCCGGACGTTAACCAAATCACCGGGCCGTAATCGTACGCATACACGCCCAAATCGGATGAATAGTAGTTGATCACCTGCGGGAAGACGCAGGTGTAACTCGACAAGTCCGCGTTGAACGTGTGCGAACCCGTCGTGCCGTCCGCAAAGCTGCGGCTCGGCCCATCCCGAGATATATCCGCAAAGGCGCAGCCCGAAGCGGTATAGGTGAGAACCGCTTTCTGCGAAACCACGTCACCCGGAGCCGGCGTCCAGCTCACCGTCACGCTGCCCGCGACCCGCGTGAACGACACGCTGTCCGAAGCCATGCCGCCGTGATACGTGAACGCCCTACGGCTGCTCCAGGCGCTGAGACCGCCCGAATCAGTGTGCCGCACACGCGCCGTGTAGCTCCGCCCCGTCTCCCCGCTGAACGTGCATCCCTCGGTGTCCGTGCACGTGGTCCTGCGACTCGACCCGCCCCCCGACAGCTCGGCTTCATAGCTCGTTGCCCCGGACACCGCGTCCGGAACAACCCTGATCGATGAACCCAAAATGATCGTAGGACTCCCCGGCGCCGGTCCGCAGTAACCCATCCCCGCCTGCAGCTCCTTCGTGGAGACGTCCCTCCACCCCGCAGGCGCGCAGCCCGTGAGACTGTTGTTGCTCACCCGCAACTCCGTCAACTTCGTCAAACTGCCCAACTCAGGCGGTATCTCCCCGGTCAACGAGTTCCTGTCCAGGACCAACCCGGTCAGATTCACGAGCATCCCCAGCTCCGGCGGGACGCCCCCGCTCAAGCTGTTGCTCCTAACGCTGAGATAAGCCAGGTTGCGCAGGTTGCCCAACTCCGAAGGTATGCCCCCCGTCAACGAATTCCTCGTCAGGTCCAGCCTCGTCAGCCTGCCCAAACTGCCAAACTCCGGCGGGATGCTGCCGGCCATCGGATTCCTGGCGGGCGAGAGCCCGGCTCTGCTCAGGTCAATCCGCGTCACCCGTTTCGGCGTGCCGCTCACCCCCACGCCCTCCCAACTCGCAATCGGCGTATAGGCGCTCCAGTTCAGCTCCGCCGCACCCCGCAGAGTGTCCTTCGCAGCCAGCAATATCATGCAATCGCTAACCAGCCAGAAGTTCGAGCGAGGCTTCTCCACCGCAACGCCGCTATTGCAAGTAGGCTCCCTTACCAACACCTTCACCGTCACGCCGGTCGAGCCGCTCACCCCGTCGGCCGCGTTCACCGTCAGCGTGTAAGTCGTCCCCGCCGCAGCGCTCAGCGACCCGGCCACCGTGACGGCCCCCGTGTCGCTCTCTATCGAAAACTTCCCCGCTCCGTTGCCGCTCGCAATCGAGTAGGTCACCGTGTCGCCGTTCACGTCATACGCCGAAACCGCACCCGCCGCCGCCCCGGTCGGCGCAACCGCATTCACCTCGAATGAATACGACCCGGCGCGGAACCGAGGAGCATGAGCCGTACACGCACTCATCGTGGAAGACGCCGTGGCCGACCACAAGCCCGCCCTCTCGTTATACGTTGCGCCGTCGCCATAGGCCGCCACCCTGAACTCATGCGTCTTGCCGCACCATAGACCGGTCACCGAATGGCTCGTACCCGTCACGCTGCCCGCGGCCGCGCTCCAGCCCTGATCCGGGCCCTCCGGCGACGAACTCCAACCCTCATCCTCACCGGCTCTGATGCGATGCTGCACTCGATACCCCGACGCCGCGCTCACCGCGCCCCACGCCAGGTTCGCCGTATCCTCGCCCGACGCCGTCGCGCTGAGGCTCGCAGGCTTGGGCGCAAACACCGGCGGAGGCTGAGCCGGCGTGAAGTTCGGCTCCGGAGTGGATGGCTCCGTGGACGTCGCAGAAGAACCGGACGCTCCGGACGCCGACGTATCCGACCCGGTCGAATAAGGACCTATGAAACCGTAAGCGCCGATGCTGCGGTAGTAACCGCTCAGACCGCCCACACTCGCTATTCTCGTTGGCGCTGGCGCCGGAGTAGGAGTAGGCGACGCCTCATCCGACTGCCCGGACGCGCCGCCCCCAGCCGGGGAAGGCGTGGGAGAAGCCACGGCCGCCGCAACCCGGCTCTTCAGATTCGCCAACGTCTGCGTCCATTCCGGGTCGTCCGTACCCGCCCCAAAGCGCACCGCATTCACCACACTGTCATCCCCCGTCTGCACGTCCCACTGCGCCACCGCCTGCCACGCCTCGATCGCAATCGTACCGTACGCACCCATCGGCGCCAGGAACACCACGCCCTCCCGCCCCTCCACCATCTCCCTCAAGGACACTTCCACGTACTCCGCCCACACGTCCAGCCACTCCGTATGCTCAGCCTCCGTCACCAGCAGGATGGAATCGTCGCCGAACTCCCCCGCCGCTTGAGAACGCCTGAACAGATCGTAAGACCGCTCCTCACCCAACCCATCGTAGGCGACGATGACCCTGTTCGGACTGGCCGGACCCGCGCCGAGCAGATACTCGCTCACCGCGTAATCCGCATAGCAGGCCAGATACACGTACTCGGGCGAAAGACCCCCGCGCGCAAGAGGCAGGAACCTTGCCTTCTGCGCGTCGCGGTAAATGGGGGTCATCCCGCTGATGTGATATAAGAACTCTTCCTCCACTTCTCCCGCTGAAGGCAAATCTTCGTCCTCGCCTATGCCCAGCCAGAAGCGTATCTCCCCCTCTCGCTGCTCCGGCGTTCTCGCCACTCCCCGCCAGCCGCAACGAACCGACCCGCTGGCCGCGGTACCGCGAAACGCAATGTGCACCGGCGTTGTCCCCATCCCATACAAACCCTTCTCCACAACGTCCTCCACACTGGGAACGGTGAAGTCGCCGCCATACGCCGCCGCTCCGCCGCCAAAGAGCGAGAACAGACCGAACCCGCTCACGTCGCGCTGCGTCCTCGATGCCGTCGGGACCGATGGGGGAGTAGGCGCGGCTACGGCAATGGTGGGAAACTGGGAGCCCGCAGTCGGCGTCGCCCCCGGCGACGGTAGGGGAGTAGGCGCCTCAGGAGTAGGCGTCTCAACAAGCACAGGCAGACCGGTCGGCGTAGCGCCCGCGTCTACGAAATCTGGCTGCGCGCCTGCAGACGACGGCACAGGCGCCGCCGAGACCAAAGGCGTCCCCGCCGGACCAGATCCCGAAACACACCCGCACGCTGCAATCAAAATCAGCGCAATGAACCCCAAAACGCCCCGGCCCGCTGTGCTCTTTCTGTAATTCACTGCGTCAATCCTCGCGACCGCCCGTGTCCGGGGGTCAGATTTCCTTCTCCATCCTGCATCACCAGAACCCGCCCGTCCGAGCCATCCCGGGCCACGGTGAAAAGCTTCGGGGCCACGCTGCGATCATGGGCGCGGGAACTAATCGCGATTCTGGAGCCGTCCGGAGACCACGAGGCGGAACCGACAGGCCCCGGCAGTCTGCGCAGTTTTGACTCACCCAAATTGATGACTGCCGGTCTGGAACTCCCAGAACTCAAGAGCAACTCGGAGCCGTCCGGAGACCAGGAAAGAGAATAATCAAGCGAGGCAGAAGGGTAGTCTCCTACGGAGAATCGGAATACTCTTTGCAGATTCGAGCCGTCCGGGCTTATTGTATAGATATCTGGTACTCCGTCGTCGTCTTCCTGGGCGAAAGCTATGCTGCGGCCGTCGGGCGACCATGCCGGCGAGCTTATTACCTCCCCGGTGTGCCCAAAACTTATCTCATATGAGCCATCCGCGGCGGCGTTGTACAGCACTCTTCGCATACTAGATTTTCTTACCTCTAGCACTACGAACGCTATACGATGTCCGTCGGGAGACCACGCAAATGATAGGTAGGAGATTTCGTCAAAAGATGGCGAATCCCAAAAACCCCTAAAAATGAGGCGAGAATCGGAGCCATCTGAGGCCACTGTGAGCAGGCTGCGTCCAGACATAAATGCGATTCTGGTTCCATCGGGCGACCATATCGGTTTCATACACACATGACAAGCTGGATCGAGCCTGCCGCGGCGAGAGCCGTCAAGCATGGATCGAGAGATATCAGATCCTCCTCCCCGGTAGGAGTAATCAACATATACTATTTGAGAGCCGTCAGGCGATATGCTCGGAGAATCGGCGTAGTTATCATTGTTCGATATACCCGGCGAGTTGGAGTTTTTATCATCGCTGCCATGGATGAGTTGAAAACTCGATCCATCGGATTCTGCAATGTATATTTTGTTTTCATGAGTGAATACCAAGGCGCCAGTTGGAGACCATTGAGGCGGACGATGAAGTATCTCGGGCGGGAAATATACTTCGAAGCTCGGCGGATTGTATATCAGATTGCAACCCGCCGTGAGCAGGAAAAATGTGATCGACGCAGCCACCATGGCATTTGTGATTCGATTCGACTTCCTCATGGCGTCGTCACCGTTTGGTACAGTGCGTTGATAGCCATTATGTCAAAGGGATGCGGCGAACAGTCAGGCTCACGCTCAACGCTGATCTGCGGTATCCGCCCGTCGTAATTCATCACTGCGCCGCCCTCAGATTTCCTTCTCTATCCTGCATCACCAGAGCCCGCCCGTCCGAGCCATCCCGGGCCACGGTGAAAAGCTTCGGCGTGTCCACGTTGTGATCATATTTGCTGGAAATAATCGCAATTCTGGAGCCATCCGGAGACCATGAGGCGATATCGCCTAGCCAAGGCAATGGCTGGAGGACACCTTTAGAGAACATGAGGACGTCCATCCCATGCAATACCCGGCGAGCGCCGTCAGCTACCCTGATGACGTTCATCCCATTTCGCCCCCAAACCAGCAACTCGGAGCCGTCGGGCGACCAGACGGGAGTATCGGACCAAGCATGCGAGAATACTTCTCTTAGATCGGAGCCGTCCGGGTTCATTGTATAGATACCTACCACTCCGTCGTCATCTTCCTGAGCGAACGCTATTTTTCGGCCGTCGGGCGACCATGCCGGCGAGCTTATTACCTCTCTAGTGTGCCCAAATCTTATTTCAGCTGAGCCATCCGAGGCGACAACATGTAAGACGTAATTTCGCCATTGCCATTCTTTATGTCTCTTAGCTACATATGCTTCATTATACCTATATACTTCTTCATGTGCTTCTTCCTGTACAACGAACGCTATACGCCTGCCGTCAGGCGACCAGGCTGGAGGCCGCTCAGCCACATTCCTGTAGACTGTTGTACCCAGACTCTTTGTTTTAGAACTTTTCCAGCTGTAGTCTTCTGTACCCCCACTGTGTGTCTCAAAAGATTTCCATACGGCATGCAGATCGGCGCCGTCTGGATCCACTGTGTACAGACCGGATCCAGTGAACGCGATTCTGGATCCATCGGGCGACCATGTGGGGTGGTGGCCTAGGATATAGTCCTCTCCATCGGTCAGCCTGTGTCGTCGCGACCCATCAAGCTTAGACACCGCCACTGCAGGCAGGCCACATTCATACTGCACATATGCTAGTCGAGAGCCGTCCGGTGATATGCTCGGCAAGTTGACATACTCATCGTTGTTCTTGCCATGAATAAGTCTAAGATTCGATCCATCGGAGTCCACCTTATATATTCTGTAGTGGGATTGGCTGAACACGATGCTCGTGCCGTCCGGGGACCATTGAGGCGCATGTATGGAATTGCCCCCGGGGTTGTTACCAGCGGGTCCGCATCCGCACTCCACCGCAGCAATCAGAGGCATCGTCGCCAGCGCCAGCCCAAGAATTGTGATGATTCTACCGAAACGAGTCATGCCGCCCTCACCGATTCTCCGAAGCGTACAAAGCCTGTATCGCCATGATGTCAAAAGGATGCGGCGAACAGTCAGGCTCATCGCCGATCTGCGGCACGTCCTCATCGTAATTCATCACTGCTTCAATTCCTGGAAATTCTCAGCGGCTCGCCGTGCGCAGCTGAGAAATTTTTATCTCTGTCCCCCGTGGCCAGAACTCGAACGTCCGAGCCATCTCGGGCCACGGTGAAAACCACAGAGGTAGAGTCGTTGACTCTTGTGACGCCACGGAGGAAGACTTGGGGAGGGGCGTTGATCGCAATTCTGGAGCCGTCCGGCGACCACGAAGCGGCACCAACGCGCGGCAGAGACAGTCTGTGCAGTTTTGACTCAGCCAAATTGATGACTTCAGTTCTGGGACTCCCAGGCAGCCCGGAACTTAGCAGCAACTCGGAGCCGTCCGGCGACCAGGAAAGAGAAGAATCAGCCCAATCAGGGGAATCGTATGCCCAAGCAAGGGAATCGTATCCTAAGGGGAATCGGAATACTCTTTGGAGATTTGAGCCGTCCGGATTTATTGTATAGATACCTGCTACTCCGTCGTCATCTTCCTGGGCAAAAGCTATGCTGCGGCCGTCGGGCGACCATGCGGGCGGGCTCATTATCTTCCCGGTGTGCCCAAACCTTATCTCAGCTGAGCCATCCGAGGCGACAACATGTAAGACGTAATTTCGCCATTGCCATTCTTTATGTCTCTTAGCTACATATGCTTCATTATACCTATATACTTCTTCATGTGCTTCTTCCTGTACAACGAACGCTATACGCCGGCCGTCAGGCGACCAGGCTGGAGGCCGCTCAGCCACATTCCTGTAGACTGTTGTACCCAGACTCTTTGTTTTAGAACTCTTCCAGCTGTAGTCTTCTGTACCTCCACTGTGTGTCTCAAAAGATTTCCATATGACATGCAGATCGGAGCCGTCTGGATCCACTGTGTACAAGCGGGATCCAGACACGGACGCGATTCTGGATCCATCGGGCGACCATGTGGGGTGGTCGCCTAAGATATAGTCCTCTCCATCGGTCAGCCTGTGTCGTCGCGACCCGTCAAGCTTGGACACCGCCACTGTGGGCCAGGTACATTCATAATGCTCATATGCTATTCGAGAGCCGTCTGGGGATATGCTCGGCGAGCTAGCATACTCTTCACCGTTGTTCTTGCCATGAATACGTCTAAGATTCGTTCCATCGGAGTCCACCTTATATATTTTGTAGTAGGATTGGCTGAACACGATGCTCGTGCCGTCCGGGGACCATTGAGGCGCATGTATGGAATTGCCCTCGGGGACACCATTCGGCCCACACCCGCACTCCGCCGCCCCAGTTAGAGGCATCGCCGCCAGCGCAAGCCCAAGAATTGTGATGATTCTACCGAAACGAGTCATGCCGCCCTCACCGATTCTCCGAAGCGTACAAAGCCTGTATCGCCATGATGTCAAAGGGATGCGGCGAACAGTCAGGCTCACCCTCAGGGCCGAGCTGCGGTATCCGCCAGTCGTAATTCACTGCGTCAATCCCCTTCCAGCCCTTCCTTCGCAGCCGGCAGGTTCTCCCAACCCTGCATGAGCAGAACCTGAGCGAACGAGCTACCCCGGGCCACGGTGGAAAGCGGCGGACCGTCGAATTCATACGGGAGAGAGTAAATCGCAATTCTGGAGCCGTCCGGAGACCATGCAGCGAAGTTGCCTTGCCCGGGCAATACCCGGCTGGCGCCGTCAGCTACCCGGACTACGTTCACCCTATTTTCGCCCCAAAGCAGCAACTCGGAGCCGTCGGGCGACCAGGAGGGAGCTGGGACCCACAAAACGCTGGTATCGGAAGCGGTATGGGAGAATACTTCTCTTAGATCGGAGCCGTCAGGGCGCATTGTATAAAATACAATCCTGTCGCCTCGTTTCTTTGCAAACGCTATGCTGTTGCCGTCCGGAGACCATGCCGGCGGGCTTGCTGTGTATTCGAGCCTCACCGGATCGGAGCCGTCTGTTCCAATAGTGTATATAACTCCCTTTCCATATACGGTAGTGACTCCCCCCAGGAAAGCTATGCGTCGTCCGTCAGGCGACCATGCCGGCGGGAACACACCGCCGCCTGTTGACAAGTCAGTTTTCCATAGAGGGTCCTCTTTCCACAAAGTACGCACGTCGGAGCCGTCGGCCGCCATTGTTTTAAGCAGGCCATTACCTACAAATACGATTCGGGATCCATCAGGCGACCACACGGGGCCGCGGCCATGATTGGCAAGTCTGCGGCGGCTGGATCCGTCGAGTGCGGACGTTAATATCCTTTCGTCGATGTCCGCGTATACTATCTGAGAGCCGTCCGGCGAGATGTCGGGCGGCCCGGCAGCATAGTCAACAAATCGCAAGCCGGATCCGCTGGAATTGATGATGTATATTTTTTTACTCTTTTGGATTACCCTGTTTCCATCAGATCGGAGGAATATTATGCGAGCGCCGTCCGGAGACCACTGTAGCGCCGTGCCAGGAAACTTGAGGCGGAATTGCCATTCAGCCACCATGTCGCCTCCACATAACCCTCCCGATGCGACCAAGCCAAATGCAAGCGCGGTAAGAACTACAGCAGCGACAATTGTTTGCAATTTCCTCATGCTAACGCCCTGCATAGCTTCAGTCCCGGTACAAAGCCTGTATCGCCATGACGTCGAACGGATGCGGTGAACAGTCAGGCTCACCATCAGGGCCGAGCTGCGGTATCTGCCAATCGTAATTCATCACGGCGTCAATCCTCGCGACCGCCCGTGTCCGGGGGTCAGATTTCCTTCTCTATCCTGCATCACCAGAACCCGCACGTCCAAGCCATCCCGGGCCACGGTGCAAAGTTCAACCGTCCCCCATCAAATCACTCCGTCACCGACACCTTCACCGTCACGCCGGTCGAACCGCTCACCCCGTCGGCCGCGTTCACCGTCAGCGTATAAGTCGTGCCCGCCGCAGCGCTCAGCGACCCGGCCACCGTGACGGCCCCCGTGCCGCTCTCTATCGAAAACTTCCCCGCTCCGTTGCCGCTCGCAATCGAGTAGGTCACCGTATCGCCGTTCACGTCATACGCCGAAACCGCACCCGCCGCCGCCCCGGTCGACGCAACCGCATTCACCTCGAATGAATAGGACGGGGCGCGGAACCGAGGAGGATGAGCCGTGCACGCACCCATCGCAGCAGACGCCGTGGGCGACCACAAGCCCGCCCTCTCGTTATACGTTGCGCCGTCGCCATAGGCCCCCACCCTGAACTCATGGGTCTTGCCGCACCATAGACCGGTCACCGAATGGCTCGTCCCCGTCACGCTTCCCGCCACCGCCCTCCAGCCCTGATCCGGGCCCTCCGGCGACGAACTCCAACCCTCATCCTCGCCGGCTCTGATGCGATGCTGCACTCGATACCCCGACGCCGCGCTCACCGCGCCCCACGTCAGGTTCGCCGTATCCTCGCCCGACGCCGTCGCGCTGAGGCTCGCAGGCTTGGGCGCAAACACCGGCGGAGGCTGAGCCGGCGTGAAGTTCGGCTCCGGCGTATCCGACCCGGTCGAATACGGACCTATGAAACCATAAGCGCCGATGCTGCGGTAGTAACCGCTCAAACCGCCCACACTCGCTATTCTCGTTGGCGCCGGAGTAGGAGTAAGCGACGCCTCATCCGGCTGCCCGGACGCGCCGCCCTCAGCCTGGGTAGACGAGGGAGAGGCCACAGCCGCGGCAACCCGGCTCTTCAGATTCGCCAGCGTCTGCATCCATTCCGGGTCGCTCGTATCCGCCCCAAAGCGCACCGCGTTCACCACCCCGTCATCCCCCGTCTGCATGTCCCACTGCGCCACCGCCCGCCACGCCTCGATGGCAATCGTGCCGTACGCACCCATCGGCGCCAGGAACACCACGCCCTCCCGCCCCTCTACCATCTCCCTCAAGGACACTTCCACGTACTCCGCCCACGCGTCCAGCCACTCCGTATGCTCAGCCTCCGTCACCAGGATGGGATCGTCGCCGAACTCCCCCGCCGCTTGAGAACGCCTGAACAGATCGTAAGACCGCTCCTCACCCAACCCATCGTAGGCGACGATGACCCTGTTCGGACTGGCCGGACCCGCGCCTAGCAGATACTCGCTCACCGCGTAATCCGCATAGCAGGCCAGATACACGTACTCGGTCGAAAGACCCCCGCGCGCAAGCGGCAGGAACCTTGCCCCCTGAGAGTCGCGGTACATGGGGACCATCCCGCTGATGTGATATAAGAACTCTTCCTCCACTTCTCCCGCTGAAGGCAAATCTTCGTCCTCGCCTATGCCCAGCCAGAAGCGTATCGCCCCCTCTCGCTGCTCCGGCGTTCTCGCCACTCCCCGCCAGCCGCAACGAACCGATCCACTGGCCGCGGCACCGCGAAACGCAATGTGCACCGGCGTTGTCCCCATCCCATACAAACCCTTCTCCACAACGTCCTCCACACTGGGAACCGTGAAGTCGCCGCCATACGCCGCCGCTCCGCCGCCAAAGAGCGAGAACAGACCGAACCCGCTCACGTCGCGCTGCGTCCTCGATGCCGTCGGGATCGGTAGGGGAGTAGGCGTCTCCGTCGGCCGCGCTCCCGAAACACACCCGCACGCTGCAATCAAAATCAGCGCAATGAACCCCAAAACGCCCCGGCCCGCGGCCCCATTTCTAAGATTCACTGCCTAATACTCTTCATCCGCCATGGCGTGGAGCTGGACTATGGAGATCCACACCCCCGCGATGGCGATGGTCACCAGCAGACTCACCAAGGCGACGGCGCCGAGCCTCGTTACGACCGTTCGAGCAGGCTGACGTCTCAACATCTTCCACCTTGCCGCGCAGCTCAGATTGCGTTTCCCGCAAAATCACAGGCCGAAAATACCCGCTCGGCGCAAACCTCGCCGCCACGCTACCAGTTTCAACCGTCCCCCGTCAAATCAACGCCTCCCCTGGCGCCTCTGTAAACTTTGCCGGCGCGATCGAAACGGCTGGTACGGTTGGCGCTCAAAGCGACGGCCCGCCGCGAGGCCGGAAGAGCGCTGCCGCCCGCGGCCCCTGCAACCTGAACCTGCTCCGCTAAGAGACCCTGCACGCAAAATCCGGGACCAACGGTCCTTTGGAGACCACGGAAATCACCGCCGACCAAACTGACAACGCCGCCGCGGCCGCGGCCACAGACAACTACAAGTGGAAAGCCTTCACTGTAGTCGGCATCGCACTCTTCACCATGGTGATGGACTTCTCCGTCACCGGCATAGCCCTGCCCACCATCGCAAAAGACTTCTCACTCACCCTGCGCGTTGCCTCATGGGTAGCCATTGCCGGTTCCCTCACCATAAGCGCCGCACTGATGCCCCTGGGGAGATTGGCCGACATAGCAGGACGCAAATCCGTACACCTCGCAGGCATCACACTCTTCGCAGGCGGAGCCGTACTCGCAGCCCTCTCCCCAAATCTACCAAGCCTCCTGGCAGCCAGAGTCGTCATGGCCCTCGGAGCCGCCATGGACCAGGCCCTCGTCATGGCCATCGTCGTCGCCGTGTTCCCCCCCGCAGAACGAGGCAAGGGACTGGGCATGATCACCATGGCCGTCGGCGTAGGAGCCATCGCAGGCCCCATACTCGGAGGCCCGCTGGTCAACGCATTCGGATGGAGATCCGTATTCTGGTTCCTCTCTATACCAACCGCACTCTCCTTCCCCCTGGCTGTACTCATACTCGATGACCACCGCATAGGTACCGTCAGAGACCGCATCAGCGGCAGATACGACTGGTTTGGCGCATTCACCTCCGCCGGCGCCATGGGTTTGGCGATACTCACCGTGACCAACCCATTCGATCTCGGATGGACCTCCGCAGGCATCATCGCCGCCGCAGTCGGCGCAGCATTCCTTACCGCCATGTTCATCTTCTGGGAACTCCGAACCCCCTATCCCATGTTCAACCTGCGCCTGTTCGCCCTGCCGCAATTCTCATGGAGTACCATCGCTAGGTTCCTTGGCTTCTTTGGAACCTCAGCAGTCTGGTTCCTCATGCCCTTCTACGTTCAGAACGCCCAGGGCTACTCCCCCAGCGCCACCGGACTCGTCATATTCGTCGGAGCGCTCGGCATGGCCGTCACAGGCGCCTTCGCAGGCCGGCTGTCAGACCGATTCGGCGTCAAACTCTTCACCCTCGCAGGACTCGCCGTCACCGCCGCCATGGGAGTCGCCTTCGCTTCCTTCAACCTCGACACGCCCCTATGGCTGATCATGCCCGCACTCGCCATCAACGGAATAGGCTCGGGACTGTGGATGGCCCCTAACATGAGCGCAACCCTGGGCGCCGTCGAACACTCTTACTACGGCATCGTCAGCGCATTCCTGAACCTCGTCAGAAACGTCGCCACCGTCGGAGGAATAGCCGTCGCCACGTTGGTCGTCGCAACAGTCATGTTGAGGCGAGGCGTACATGCAAACGTCGGCGAAGTATCATCCGCCGACGGCACAGCCGAAGCGTTCGTCGCAGGTATGCGGCTCGCCTTCCTGGTACTCGCAGCCTTCAGCGCAGTAGCCTTTCTCACCGCCATGAAAACACGCGACGCAAAAGCCTGATACCCCGGATGACCCCGCAACCGGGGCGGTAAGATAAGACAAGCGAGGCAAAGGCCCCTATATCCCGATGCGCACGCTCGCCCCAACCAGGGCGGTGAAAAAAACCGACGAGAGCTGAAAAACAACGAACTTCAGGAGGCAAGAGGAAAAATGGGACAACTAGACGGACAAACCGCAATCGTCACCGGTGGCGGCACAGGAATAGGCAAGGGCATCGCGCGCGCATTCTTGAAAGAAGGATGCAACGTCGTCATAGCTTCCAGAAACGCTCAGCGCCTCGACGAGACCGCCGCAGAACTCGCTCGCCACGGCCCCAAAGTCATACCCGTGCCCACAGACGTAACCGATGAAGCCCAGGTGAAATCCCTCTTCGATAAAACCATGGGCGAATTCGCACGCCTCGACATTCTCGTCAACAACTCCGGCGCATTCGACGGAGGACGCATCGACCAGGTATCCACCCAAGCGTGGAACCGAGTCATAGACACCAACGTCACAGGCCCGTTCCTCTGTACCAGAGAAGCCTTCGCCATCATGAAAGACGCACGCAAGGGCCGCATCATAAACATCGGAAGCATCTCCGCTCAGCGAACCAGAATGCACTCAGCGCCATACTCCACAAGCAAAAACGCCATTTGGGGACTCACGCAGAGCACCGCCCTCGATGGACGAGAGTTCGGAATCTCTGCAAGCTGCCTACACCCAGGCAACACGGAAGTCGAGCGCAGACCCGCCGGAGGATCATCCACCGGCGTCGACGAAGGACCCGAACCCATGATCTCCGTCGAAGAAATGGCCCGAACAGTACTGCTCATGGTCACTCTGCCCCCGGAGGCAAACATGCTGGAGGCCATCGTCCTGCCCGTTCAGCAAAAATACATCGGAAGAGGCTGACCCCGACTCGCAACCCCCTGCGCTGCACACGCCTGCCTGTATACTGCCGCCAACCAAGACACAGAATCCCACCAACCCCCAACTAGCCCGGACGGGCAGGGAGCCGCCATGAGAATCCTGATGGTGCGAATCAAGGTCAAGCCGGAACGGCTCGACGACTTCATTCCCGAAATTATCGGCGACGCCAAAGGCTCCGTCATGAACGAACCCGGATGCCGAAGGTTCGACGTCATACAGGACGTGAATGACCCGAACATGCTCGCCCTCTGCGAGGTCTACAACGACGACGAGGCCATCGAAGACCACCGAACCAGACCGCACTACCTCAAGTGGAAAGAGGCCACCGCCGACTGGCACGACGGCATTGAAGTATCCGTCTGCAAGCCCGTCTTTCCAGCCGGAAACGCCAAGTGGGACTCATACAGGGAGGACGCTGTCGAACACCCAGCCTTCGAGCGCGGTCTCCACGTCATACACGCACCACTGCCCGTCAAACCCGAACGCGTCGAAGACTTCATAGAATCCCTCACGGGAGACGCCCTCGGCTCCACGCACCAAGAGCCCGGATGCCTGCGATTCGACATATACCAGAACGTCCAAAACCCGGCCGAGCTCTACCTCTACGAAGTCTACGTAAACCAGGCAGCGTTCGAGTACCACACCAAAACCCCGCACATCGAAAAATGGCGCGACACCGTCAAAAACTGGTACTCAGGGGAACGAACCGGAGGACGCATAGGAGCAAACCTATGGCCGCCGGACAACTGGAACTGGAGCTCAGGCAAACCCCGCAACTGACCAGGCACACCCCGCGAAAAACGCCTTCAACCTGACCATCCTCACCCCCGCGCGTTATCACCTAGTCCGCCAGATCTCGGAAACGACGGCGCAACAGACCGGCGCGCCCCGCTCGCTACGTGGACAGCCCCTGCCGACCCCGCTGCCTCAACTGCCGGGCCACCAGCTGAGCGTAGATTCCATCCTGCTTCAAAAGATCTTCGTGAACCCCGGACTCTACCACCCGGCCCTCGTCCAACACGAATATGCAGTCCGCATCCCGCACAGTCGATAAACGGTGCGCTATCACCAACGTAGTCCGATCCGAGGAAAGCCGCTCCAGCGCGTCCCGAACCAGCTTCTCGTTCATAGCGTCCAGATGCGAGGTCGCCTCGTCCAATATCAAGAAAGGCGAGTCCTTCAGAAAAGCCCGGCCTATCGCAACCCGCTGACGCTGACCACCCGACAACTGAGCGCCGCGCTCCCCAACCACCGTGTCCAGACCGTCGGGAAGCGACTCCACGAAAGACGTGAGCCCAGCCATCTCGACAGCCGACCACAACTCCCCTTCGCGCGCTTCCGGGTTGGCCACCAATAGATTTGCCCGCAAGGTGGCGTTGAACAGATAAGTGTCCTGAGCCACTAACGCAATGCGGCTGCGCAGGTCGTCGAGGGCAAACCGACGAAGGTCCGAACCGCGCAACTCGATACTGCCGCTCTCAGGATCCCAGAAACGCATGATCAAGTGCGCCGTCGTCGTCTTGCCTGCCCCCGACGGCCCCACGAGAGCCACCGTGGACCCGCGAGGCGCCTCGAAAGTCACGTCCTCCAACGCTGGACGACTCGCGTAGTCATAGCGAAAACCTACAGACCGAGCCCGGGCGCCCTCGCCCCCCAGGGATTCGTCAGCGCCGGCGCCCGGACCGTCCGACACAGCCACCGGCTCCCCGTGCACCGCATAGATGCGCCGAGTCGATCCCAGCGTGTCAGCTAACTGACGCCCAACGTGCGCTATCTCCGAAACAGGCAGGAACGCCGTCATCGACAAAAGCGTCAGCAAAGGCAACATCCCAGCGTCCAGAGACCCGCCTGAAACCAGACCCGCACCGCTGATGGCCACCGCCAATCCCCCAAAGCCCGTCGCACCCTCCACAATCACCTTCTGCAGCGTCAACTCCCGGAAGAACGGCACGCGAACGCGGGAATACTCACGGGCCTGCTTCAGAAAATCTTGCTGCCGTTCACGACCCCGGTCGAACGAGGCCACCTCGTAGAGACCCTGAACCGTATCCACCACGTGCGCATTCAACTCCCCCAAAGCCTCACGAGACCGACTCCCCAGACGATCCACCCGCCCGCGAGTAATCGCAGGGCTGATAGCCACCGCCAGGATGAAAGGCAGAATCGCTACGCCCATCGGCCAACCAAATACGAACAGAGCAGCCAGCACGCCCCCGGGCACCAGCAAAGCCACAAACGCAGGAGCCACCGTGTGGGCAAAGAAATACTCGATCGTCTCCACGTCTTGCGTAGCCATGCTCACCAGATCACCCGTCCGCCGGCGCAACAGATACGCCGGCGCCAGACGATCCAGCTTGTTGAACAGGTCTATGCGCATCTCCGAAAGCAGCCGGAAGGCCATGTCATGAGAAACCCACGACTCCGCCCACGTCAAAACCGCGCTCAGCGGCGCAAGCACGAACAGCGCTAGCAGATACACCGAGTAAGATTCCCCCGCACGAACGCTCGCCACCACCAGCGCGCTCGCGACGCCCACGCCGATGAGAGTCACGAAGCGGCCCACTCCCAGGCTGAACGACAGGCCCAACTTCACCCTCCAAGGACGTATCAGGCCCAGCAACGTACGGAACGCCGTTACCCAACCCATACCCTCAGCCTTCAGAATCGCATCAGTCGGAAGCCACTGATCCTCATGCCCGCGCACGTCCTCCATCCGACGCTCCGCAAGAGAACCCGTGGAATCCGCACGGCCCCCCGGTAGGGCAGACGACTCCTCAGACTCTACCGCCTGCTCCGACATTAAACCCGCGTACGCTCCACCGCCGGACAGCAAGGACCCATGATCGCCCGACTCGACGATTCTCCCGCGATCCAGAACCAGGATCCGGTCAGCGCCCGCCACGCTCGAAAGACGGTGCGCAATCACCAGAGACGTTCGCCCCCGCTTCAGCTTCTCCAACGCAGACTGTATGAGGTACTCGCTCTCCGCATCCACCGCCGAAACCGCCTCGTCTAAAACCAGAATAGGCGCGTCCTTCAGCAAAGCCCGCGCTATCGCTATGCGTTGACGCTGCCCCCCCGAAAGACGCACCCCGCGCTCGCCTATCACCGTCTCGTACCCATCAGGCAATCCAGCGATGAAATCGTAGGCGTCCGCAGCGCGAACGGCCTCGTCGATCTCCTCCCCGGTAGCCCCCGGCTTGCCGAATAGCAAGTTGTCCATCACCGTACCGTGAAAGAGGTACGTGTCCTGAGACACCACCGCTATGGCCGAACGCAACTGCGAAAAGGACACGTCCCGAACATCCTTGCCGCCAACCAGAACCCGCCCCTCATCCGGGTCGTAGAAACGCATCAGCATACGCACGATCGAGGTCTTGCCAGAGCCGCTCGGCCCAACGATGCCGATGGTTTCACCAGCGCCCGCGGAAAAGGAAACCTCGGTAAGAGCACGACCGCGTCCCCCAGGGTAGGTGAACGACACCGAGTCGAACTCCACCTCCGCTGACTGCACGCCCCCATCATCCCCCCGCACAGGCTCTGTTACACGCGCTTTCGCATCGAGCAACTCGAAGATGCCGCTCACCGCCGAAAGACCCAACAAACCCTGATGGAAAAGCTGCCCCATGTCGCGCAGAGGACGAAACACCTCGATACCCAACATCAGGATTATCAGCAGAGCCTCCAGACTCATCTCCCCCGATTCCACGCGAAAAGCCCCCACCGCCAAAAGACTCGCTGCCCCCAACGCGATGCCGCCGATAGTCAGACCCTGCGAACCAGCGTTGCTAGCAAGCACCCACATAGTCGACCTGAACACCTCGTGAGCACGGTCCGCCAACAACTTCGCACGAGCGCCGCTCTGACCAAAAGACTTCAGAGTGAACAGACCCTGAACCGAATCCAGAAACTCCGCCGCAAAAGCCCCGTAAGCCTCCCGCCGCCGCCCGCTCGATTTGGAATTCCACCTGTGGAAGACGGCAGGCGCCGCCAACGTGAAAAGAGCCATGCCAAGCGCCAGACCCGCCAACGGAAGGTCCAGGAACGCCATGAAGACGAATATGCCGATAGGCGTCAACGCCGCCGTGAAGAGCTGCGGAAGATACTGACCGAAAAACGTCTCCAACTGCTCCACCCCGTCCACCACCGAGAGAAGCGTATCCCCCGTACGACGTTGGGTGAAGTGGCCCGGCCCCAGCTCGATGATCTTACCGTTCAAATCCCGCCGCAACCGCAGTTGGATGATCGCAGCCGTACCGTGCGCAACCATCTCCTTGTGGTACTGCAAACCCGCACGCAGAACCACCGAGCCCCCGGCCGCCGCAATCCAGATACCCAGCTCGCCCACGCTGGCGCCCTGTAGAACACGCGCCAACAACGCACCCAGCACCGCAAGGCGGCCAATCCCCGCCGCTGCCGTGGCAAGCCCTACCAGTACCGTATACGCAACCCGCAGCCGCACACCCCGCGTGAAGCCCCAAAGACGAAGGTTAAAGTACATGTGAGGCAGGGCGAACGGGCCGAAACCCTCTTGGCGCCTTCCGAATCTTGAGCAAGCTCAGCCTATAGCCCGCCGCGAAAAGTCCAACTCCGCAGACTCTCGCGCAGGCGCTAACTCGAAACCTGGCCTGGACGGCTCCATGAAAGTGATCGACTCGTAGAAATCATCCAACGCTACGAATACCCCGTTCTCTTCCGCCCAACGGCGCATACGCTGGTTGCAGGAATGCGCCCAAGACAGTATCTCGATCCTCCACCCGCGCCTGTGCATACGCTCCAAAGTACTGTGGAACCCCGCCCCTTCCAGATAGCCCGGGCCATCGCCGGTCAGCAGAACCGCTATACCCGGGTCGCCGTTGTAATCCAAAGCGTTCTCCAGCATACGTAGCTGCAACAACCGGTCGGGCATCTCCTGCTCTCCGCGAGCAGGACTCCCGCGATCGAAGAGCGCCGCCTCCACTCCGCTGTCTTCCATCCGGTTCCACAACTGGCGCATTTCCGGAGGTATCGAACCCACCGCGATAGCCCGCTCCATTGGACGGTCAGCATGAGCCAGTCGCAGAATGTTGCTGAAGTCGATGCGCACGCGGTACCGCGCGTCAGGCCCCTCCTGCCTCAACCCCGCAAGACGCTGCGCCTCATAGAATATGTTCGAATTGTCCCAATAGATAAAAACCCTGTCCACGAAAAAATGCCTCCAACTATTCGGAGAGAACCTTGAAAATCAGCGGGAAGCAAACGTAAGCGACCTCGACCTTTGGCCCTTTTCGCCGTCCGGACCGGTCTCAAGAGCCCGTCCCGCAAACCTGACCTCTTCCAGGTCCAAACCTTCTGGACCCCCACTCGCAGGAATGACGGCGCTACAGCCTTATTCCTATCACGCCATTTCGGAAGACGCACAAATCCAAGCTGACCAGCATAGTGCAAATCAGGCGGAAGGCGCTTCTGGCACAGGCTCTGAATTGTACCAACCGCCAACGACCCTGCTGAACGCTTGCCGCGTCCCCTGCGTGAGACCCCAAAGACGAAGGTTCAAGTACACGCCGGACATACTCCACAACCCCTTGCTGAACCGCTCTTACGGCACGTCCATAGTGCGAAGGCGGTAGACGCTCAGAGCCGTGAACAACGCGAACACCACTACCCCCCCTATCAACGCCGTCTGGCTATCGATCAATCCCAGATCCGGATCCGCCAGCAATTTACTGTCCACCGCGTGGATCGCGCTCAACGTGTACTGCTGGACCGACAGGTACTTGATGCCATCTGCAAAATTGGCGATGAACCCCTCCCAGAACACTACGTAGAGCAACCCATACACAATCGCACGAGAAGTTATCAGCCCCAGCCAGGTGAATATCGCGCCGTACACCGCAACCCCCAACAGCGTACCCGCCGCCACGGCTAACGCTGCCTCTACGTATACCAGGCCGAGCGCGGTTGAAACCGACGCGCTGACCACCACAAGCGGAGCGCTTATGCTCAGTACCGCAGCCAACTTGGGAATCACGATGCGCCAACGGCTCAAAGGGCTGAGCGTCAGATTGCTAAGCGTCCTGTCCTCCAACTCGTTTCCGAACGCACCGGCAGCTACCCCAAGCACGATGAAAGGCAATATCGCCGGAGCGATGAAAACCCGCAACAGCGTGTTATCGACGAATGCATAGGCGCTTCCCTCCTCGAAAGACCCGCTGGCCTGGATCAAGGCCGCGATAACCGGAGCCACAGCCAGGATGACTATGATTATCAAACGCCATTTGCTCGAAAGCTGACGAACGGAAAGAAGGTAAAGCGCAAACAACTCAGCGTTCCACCAGGTAACCGAAAACGCTCTCCAGAGAGTCGTCCAACGGCTCATACAACGTAACTCGAACCGACGCATCACGCGCCACCGCAGCAAACGAACGATTCAGAACCCCCACGCTGCGAGAGAGCGCTATCACCCCCCCTTTGCGATCCAGAGACACCGAATCCACCGCCTCCAGCCTCATCAGCCCGGAAGCCAACTTCCTAGGATCGTCGCACACGATCCGAACATGGTAGGGCCTTTCATCCAAAGACGCTCGGATAGCACGATAATCACCAGAAGCCGCCAACTTCCCGCTCACGATCAGCAAAACGTTATCCGCCAGCTGCTCCACCTCCTCCAGAATGTGCGACGAAACCAGTATCGTCAGCCCCTCTTCACCCAAATGCTTTAGCACACGCTGGAACTCCACCCGCTGACGAGGGTCCGCACCGCTCAAAGGCTCGTCCAGCAGCAGCGCATCAGGCCCGTGAACTATCGTAGCCGCAAGACGGATCCGCTGACGCATCCCGCGAGAGTAACCCCCTATATTGCGGTCCTGAGCATCTGAAAGATTCACCGCCTCGATCGCGCGTCGAGCCGCCGCGCCAGCATCCCCCACCTCACGCAACCTTGCCATGAACTCCACGAACTGAAGCCCCGTGAGGGACTCATAAACCGCATCATGCTCCCGCATCACCCCTATACGCCGATAGAGGGAAGGATCCGCTCGAGTATCCCCGCCAAAAACCGAAATGCGCCCCTCCGAAAGCTTCGCCAATCCGCAAATCATCCGCAGAAGGGTCGTCTTACCGGCCCCGTTCGGACCCAGAAGACCGGTCACCCCGGGCCCCACCTCGAAAGTCACGTCATTCACCGCAACCACGTTGCCAAACCACTTCGATACCCGCTCCACGCTGATCGACGCCCCGGACTGCACGCTCAACTCAAAATCCTCCGGTAGCGCAAAAGAAGCAGCAATCCAGGACCCGCTACCCAAAGCGAGTACCACGCCGTCAGTAACGCGTTCGGGTGAAGCCGAGCCGTGTTCTGCGCACTCGAACCCTCGCCAACCGACTCAAGGGTCGCCCCGTTGTTGAAGAAGATGATGTCGTTCAGGAATAGAGGTATGTCTCTAAGGCTCAGCAAAGACAACCACTTGCGGGTATCCAGCCCAACATCGGGCCTCTCGGTGAAACCGTTGACCACAAGAAGACTTATGAAGAAGAGACCGGCCAGAAAGACCGCAGCGTACACGCTCCTCGTAGTGAACGCAGAAACCGCTAGCGCTAGCGTGGTGACGTACAAGGCCAGCGCAAATCCCGCACCCAGGAACTTCGGAACGTCCAGCCAGTTGTCTCTCAGGTACCCCCAGGGGTTCGGATCCCCCAGAACCAGCCCCGTCAGCAGAACGAACTGCGGAAGACACGCCACGAGCAGCATCACGAACAAGAAGGCCGTCCACCTGGCGCCAACGTAGTCCACTCCGTTCAGCGGCCTTACCAGATACAGGTTGATCACACCGCTGCGCCTGTCAGGACACAGCAACTCCGGACCCACCAGCGCCGCAAACAGGAACAGAATAATCGAAGCGATTCCGTAATAGTCCGAATGGGAAGGCAGATCGATCGTAGCCTCTGACCCATCGAGAACCCGGTCCACCGTCACCACTATTATCGCCATGATCAGAGCGGTCAGTACCGCCGCAAATATCGACAACCAAGGCACTATTTTCAAACGCCAGCCCCGCCCGATCCCAAGAGCCGTCCTTATTCCGTCCTTGAAAATAGCAACCCGCGCCTGTGCACGCCCGCCCCGAGGACCCTCGTAACGCTGGTAGCCAATGTCGAATACACGCCCTTCGCGCATCGTCATGGCCGATTACGCCCCTCCGCCCGCAGACTCGGCCGATAGTTCCCGGGAAGACGCCTCAGATGCCTTCCCGCCGCCGTCCTCGAACACCTCGATAAGGCTCCGACGACGAGGACCCATTCGACGCAAAGAAGCGCCGGATGCCGCTAGAGCATCCCGAATCCGGTCGAACTCTTCCTCCCCAACGTCCAGAGCCACAATCGATGAACCATCCATTCGGGTGGAAACCCCCTGCGCCGACAGAGAAGACGCCAACTCATCACGCCTGTCGTTCACCTCGATGTACACCGTCTCGCTCTTCTCCGTCGTGAAGGACGCAACCTCTCCCTCCTCTACCACCCGCCCCTCGCGCAGCACCACTATCCGATCCGCAGTACGCTCCACGTCATTCATGAGATGCGTCGATAGAACGATGCTGATACCAAAATCGTTGTAGGTCTTGCGCACCAGCTCCAGCATGTCCTCCCGACCGGAAGGGTCCAGACCAGCCGTCGGCTCGTCCAGAAGCGCCAGAGACGGATCGTGCACCAGACACTGAGCCAGCTTCACACGCTGCTTCATACCCGTCGAATAATCCCCGATAGGCCTGTACCGCTCCTCGAAAAGACCCACGTGACGAAGAATGTCCGCCGCACGAGAACGAGCCTGCTTCCGAGGAAGGCCGCTCGACTCCGCCATGTGCGTCAGAAACTCCGACGCAATCACGCTCGACGGCAAACAGTCGTGCTCAGGCATGTAACCAAGACGAGCACGCACCTCGATGTCAAGGCTCGCATCCCGGCCGAACACCTCGGCACGGCCGTCGGTCGGCTTCACCAGACCAAGGAATATCTTGATCGCAGTACTCTTCCCAGCGCCGTTTTCACCCAGAAGACCGGTGATACCCGCACCAATGGAAAAATCCGCAGAGTCCAGAGCTACCACCGATCGGTAATTCTTGGTCAGAGAGCGGGCAACGAGCAGAGGATCGCGGGTATTCATGGCGTGATTATACAGACAGGACTATTTTTTTCCGGGCAAGACACCGTGAGCAGCCTCAGTCCAACCTGTAGAAGCGAGCAGCATTCCCGCCGAATACCGCCGCCGACTCCTCAGAAGTCAACGAGGATAGGGTCTCCCTCGCAGCCCCGATCACCTGCTGATAGGAGGCGGCAAGCAATGCAACCGGCCAGTCCGAGCCGTACATGAGCCGGTCGTAACCGAACATGCCAAGCACGTGCGACACGTAAGGCGCCAGATCGCCAACCTTCCAACTCTCCACGTCCGCCTCCGTCACCATACCCGACACCTTGCAAGTCATACCCGGTATGTTCGCCGCCACCCGAAGATCCGTGAGCCAGGGCTCGATCACCCGATCCGCAATCAACGGCTTCGCAATGTGATCGATCACCGCGCGAAGATCCGGAACACGCTCCATGATGCCCGGAATATACTTCAGATGCTGCGGACGCACCAGAAAATCGTACGACAGCCCACGCGCTGCGATCTCCTTTAGACCCCCAACCGGGCCGGGCCGGGCCAGCCAGTCGTCATCAACCTCGTCGTGCCAGGCGTGACGGATGCCCTTGAAATAGGGGTTCCGCTGAAGCTCGTCCAACGTCGCGCCCAACTTCGGATCCACTAGGTCCACCCAAGCCACCACACCCGACACAAAATCCGCCTCTTCAGCCAACTCTAGCAACCAACGCGCCTCCTCGATAGAGGCGTGGGCCTGCACGATAACCGTCTTGTCCACGCCAGCCGCCGACAACTCCGGCCCAAGGTCACGCGGAAGGTAGGTGCGGTTCAGAACCGCGCTGTCAGGCGGCATCCACGGGTAATCCAGCTTCCCGATCTCCCAAAAATGATGGTGGCTGTCGACTACCGGAACTTGCGCTGACATCTACCGTCACCCTCCCTGAGATCCGACCTTTCGCGCGGCCCCCTTGGGAAAGGCAGGACCGGAAAAGACCGATATTGGAATCAGGTTATCTATGAACGATGACCTCTCGACTGCCTATCATAGAGGCCCGCGCCCAGATTTGCAGCACAGGCTCGTGACAGCCTGACGGAGGGCGTCTATACCCTGATTGTCAATGGAGACGGAGCTTGTCAGTCCGCAACATCTCCTCCAAAACATCCGCCATGCGCGCAACAGCCATCCCGGCTGCCTGCGCCATCATGCTCGCTGCCCTAATAATCCTCGCCGGAGCATGTCGATCCGCTCCCGATACCGAACCCACCGAGACGGCCCTCGCCACCCTCCAACCTAGGCAACCCCTCCAACCCAGGCAACCCCTACCCACCTACACGCCGCTGCCCACATACACCCCCCAGCCAACCTACACGCCCCAGGCCGCGCTGAAACCCTTGCCGCCTCTGCCCACCTACACACCGCAGCCAACCTACACGCCCCAAGCCGCGCTGGAACCCCTGCCGCCGCTGCCCACCTACACCCCCCAGCCGACCTACACGCCCCAGCCCACCCTGCAGCCGTTGCCCACCCTGGAGCCTCTGCCGCCGCTGCCCACCTATACCCCCCAGCCGACCTACACGCCCCAGCCCACCCTGCAGCCGTTGCCCACCTATACCCCGCAGCCAACCTACACCCCCCAACCCACCTACACCCCATACCCAACCTATACGCCGTACCCAAGCCCCACCCCACCGCCCACCTTTGCAGGCACGCGAGACGACCCCATACCCTTGGGCACCCTCGGAAAGGCCCAAAACGGATGGGAAATCACCGTCATATCCGTGCGCCCCGACGCGACTGTTCAGGTACTCAACGAATACCGCTTCAACGACCCGCCAAGAGATGGAAGACAATTCTTCATGGTCACAGTCCACGCAAAATACACCGGATCAGGAACAAGCCGCTTCCAAGGATCCCTCAACCTCCACGCCGCAGGCACGTCCACCGTCACCTACACCATGTTTGAACACTACTGCGGCGTTATCATACCCAACAGCATACAACGAAGTGATTCAGAAACCTTCCCAGGAGAACGCATTGTCGGAAACGCATGCTGGGACATCATGGAATCAGACTCCGACTCACTGCAAATGCTATACGAACCAGGAGACCTATGGTTCTCACTGGAATAACCCCTCAGGCGCTACGAAGATCTGCACGAATCTAATCGCGCCGCATTCTCACTAGAATAGACAACCCATACTTGAACCCCGCAAAACCAACACACCTACCGCCTACTCCGAGACCTCACCAATCCCACCTAGCCGAGCAGCGCAGCGCTATGCAGCCCCCGTAATTAGCGTAGCAGTACCATAACGAGCCGCCCCTTATCGAAATCCCGCGTGGATACCCATCCTCCTCCTCGACCGCGATCCTACCAACTCCCTGATTGCCATACTGCAATTCCCTGATACACTGCCCGGCAGCATCCGCTTGGACATAAACAGCATAATCGCACTTGTCCCTACTTCGATTCATTCACGCCGCAGACCTGCACTTGGACAGTCCGTTCAAGGGCCTGAAGACCGTCGCTCCCCACAATGTAGCCAACGCGCTCTACAACGCCACGTTCGACGCGTTCGACAACATCATAGACCTGTGCATATCCGAACGCGTGGACGCCTTGCTCATCGCAGGGGACGTCTATGACGGCGCGGACCGCAGCTTGCGAGCGCAGCAAAAATTCATCGCAGGACTCGAGCGGCTGGACAAGGCCGGCATACGATCCTTCGTCTGCCACGGAAACCACGACCCACTGGACGGCTGGGAAGCGCGCCTAGAGTACCCGCCCGGATGCCGCCGATTCGGAAAAGACTTCGAAGCCGAGCCGGTGTTCGAGGAAGACCCCGCACGCGCCGTAGTGCACGGCATCAGCTACCAGCAGCGCGAAGTCACGGACAACCTCGTACTCAAACTGGGCAAGGTCGATCACACCCCGTTCTCCATAGGACTGCTTCACGCCAACGTCGGCGGCGACCCCAACCACCCCCAGTACTCGCCCTGCACGCTGGATGATCTGCGATACGCCGGAAACCGCGGGATCGACTACTGGGCGCTGGGACACGTGCACACCCGCAGGGTGCTGAACCAGCACGAACCCACGGTGGCCTATCCGGGCAACCCACAGGGACGCCACGCTAACGAACCCGGCGAGCGAGGCGTCTATCTCGTAACCGTTGACCACTCGCGCCGCGTGGAACTGGACTTCCGCGCCGTGGACACGGTGCGCTGGGCACGGCTGAACGTAGACGTCTCCACCGCCAAAACCGAACAAGACCTGCAGAACCTGCTCGACCAGCGCGTGGAGAAAGCGTGGGAAGAAGCTGACGAGCGCGGCGTGGTGGCGCGGATCGCGCTGACCGGTCGGGCTGCCGATGGCGTGCGCCACTCGCTCCGCCGAACAGGGTACTTGGAAGACCTTCAGGAGGGGGTAAACGATAATTGGGCCTCGGACAAGCCGTTCGTGTGGTGCGAAAGAATTGAGGATGAGACCGCGCCGCCGTTCGACCGAAATGAACGGCTGAAAGGATCCGACTTCGTGGCCGACGTGCTCCGCGTACGCGACGAGTCCAGGACAGACGAGGAACTCCTAGGGCGCCTGCGCTCCGACCTGCAAGATCTGTACGCCCACTGGCAGTTCAAGAAGCATCTGGGCGGCGCGGAGCCTGCTGGCGATGAATTGGCCGACCTCCTGGATGAGGCCGAGTCTATGGCAGTGGATCTACTCCTGGGAGACGACCGGTGAAAATCCTCAAAGTGCAGATCGAAGGTTTCGGCCGCTTCGCAAACCTAAACCTCGGCCCGTTCCAACGGCCCATGGTCATCTTCCATGGACCCAACGAGGCCGGCAAGACCACGCTGATGGAGTTCATCCGAAGGGTCCTGTTCGGATTTCCCGATGGCAGAAGCCGTCTTAATCTCTACCGGCCGCTTCGCGGCGGGCGACACGGGGGCGGACTCGTCATCGCCAGCGACAACGACGAAGTCGTGACCGTCCGACGAACGTCCGGGAGACAAGGCGGACAGGTAACACTCACGACCGAAGACGGCGCACCGCTTTCGACCACAGAGTTGGGGCGCTTTATGGGCAACGCCACCAAAGACGTATTCGAAAAAGTCTTCTCGTTCACGCTGGACGAGCTACACAGCGACGAACTGCTGAGTGACGAAAGCGTCAACGGACAGATATACGGCGCCGGCATGGGCGTGGCAACGCTTCCCAAGACGATGAAGGAGCTGGAAAAGAAGAACACCCTCTTTCTGAAGGGTGGGCGCCAGCACGATATCGCCAAGGCCGCGAACCAATTGCGCGATATCGAATCCAGGCTGGAGGGTATAGAAAACCACGCTCGGGAGTTCGCCCGCCTTACGACAGAACTCAACCATGCCGAGACAACCTTGAAAGAGAAGAACGCCGAGCTTCGAAAACGCCAAACTCTCGTTGATGACCTGAAGCGCAACCTGAACGCTTGGGATGACTGGATCGAGCTGGAGAGCACAGAGAAGAGGCTCGTGAAGCTGCCGACAATCGAGAACTTCCCCCAAGACGGGGTCAACCGCCTCGAGAAATTGGAAGAACGCGTCAACACGGCGAACATCGAGCACGATAGAGCGGGCCGACGCCTTGCCAACGCCGAGGCCGAGGTCGGCAAGCCCGTTGAGCACGAGGCCATACTCAACCACTCAGACGCTATCAACCATCTGGAGCGGAGCCGTAACGCCTTCGACGCCTCCGTGAGAGACCTGCCGAAACGAGAGGCCGAACTCAAGGAGCACGACCGCAACTTGAAGAAGACGATGAGAGATCTTGGGCCGGACTGGAACGAAAGCCGTCTTGAGAACTTCGACTTGTCTCTCATCGTACAAAACGACATTTTGGACCACGAAAGCCGCCTGAACACCACGCAAACGGAGATTGGCCGCATTCGGGCAGAACTAGCGCAGCGCGAGGTCGAATTGGAAGAGGCTCGACAGAGTAAAAGCGCTGCCAGGCAAAGGCTAGATCAAGCTGCTAAATCGGACTTGGACGCTGAACAGATAGGGCAGTACCTAAGACTGATCGAAACCGCCAGTTCGAGGCTACGTGACCTCAAGTCCGCGCAGGAGCGCACCACTACTCTCCAAGACCAACTCGATAGCCTGGCACACCCGCAGACCCCAACCGGCTTGGAAGGCGCCGCTAGATACGCCGCGGCCGTGGCAGCAGCAGCAGGTATCACGCTCATAGCCGTGGGCGCGGTCGCAGGAGGCTTGGCGCTGCCCATCGGCCTTGTCGCCGGGATTGTTGTGTTGGCCGCCCTTGCCGCCATTCTCTTGTACCAGCGGTTATCCGACGGGGCCGGCGCGGAATCGCCTCTAGCCGCGTCCATACGCGAGTCGCTCAATCGCGCCGAGGACGAACAAGCCAGACTTCAGACCGCGCTCGAACAGGACGCGACGGAGCTGAACGTTGAAGCGATAAACGACGAGTGTCTGTTCGTCTCTCGGACACAGTTGGAAGAAAAGCAAGAACGACAGAGGGAATGGAAGCGCCTCTCGGATTTGCTGGATGAAGCGAGGCGCCTGACCAATCAACGACAGGAGAGGGTGGAACGTTCACGGGAGGCCGTCAAAAAGGCGCAACAACAAACGGAAGACGCCGAACTCGCATGGAAGGAATGGCTCCGGGCGCGGGGACTGAGGGACCAGTTCCGCACTGAAACGATCACGGAACTCCACAACAAGGTAGAACTCGGCCTTGCACACGTGCAAAGCGTGCAAGACTATCGGCTACGTATTGCAGGCATACAGAAGGACATAGACGAGTACACGGACGCCGTTGAGACCCTTGCTTTGGGCTTCGGAGTGCAGTTCGACGAGGACGCCCACCACAAAGTGGCCGCGGTCGCAGACAGGCTCATAGAGGTGCACCGCGAGGTCGTGGATGTAGCGAAGGATCGAACCGCAGCGAAAGAAGAGTTGCAACAGGCGAAGCAAGCGGCGAAAGAGCGCGAGGCGGATGTCCTGACCGCGCAGGAAGAGTTGAAAGCCTTGTTGCAGTCCGGCGGAGTCACCGGCGCGGAGGAGTTTCGTGGACGCGCGAAACAGAACAGCGAACGGACTGAGCTTGAAGCCAAGCGGAACCGTGCCGCCAACCAGTTGCAACGTGCCAGCGGCCCAGGCCAAGCCTTGGAATCGCTCAAGCAAAGGCTGCGCGAGGACGGAGACCTACAGATCATTCGTGAAAAGACGAACCAAGCTAAGGCAGAACTTGAAACGGTTCAAAACGAGATAGGTGCTCTAAACACGGAGAGAGGCCGGATCCAGGCTGAACTCGGCCAACTCATCGACGAAGAAGAGTCCTCCAAGCTTCGCATGGAGCGCGAGCGCTTGATCGAAGAGATCAGGCACTGCGCACGGGAGTGGACGAAGCGCACCCTGGCCGAAAGGCTCCTGAAAGAGGCTCAGCGAAAATTCGAGCAGGAACGCCAGCCGGATGTGGTACGCCATGCCAAGGCATTCTTTCAAGGCATCACCGGCGGACGTTACGACAGAGTGTATTCCCCGATCGGCGATGACAAGAAGACCATCACCGTCACCGACGGCTCCGGCCTCCAGAAAGAACCCGCACAACTGAGCCGCGGCACGCGCGAGCAACTGTTCCTCTCGATGAGGTTCGGGCTGGTGCGCGACTTGGGAGAACGCACCGAAAGCCTGCCCATGATCGTCGACGAGGTGCTCGTGAACTTCGATGCTGATCGCGCACTCCGCGCAGCGCGCGCCTTCATAGAACTATCCAGGTACAACCAGGTGCTGGTCTTCACCTGCCACCCGGCAATCGTCGAGGTATTCCAAAAAGCATCCGCGGACACCCATGGCGCGTCTGAGCCGCAGGTCATAGACATAGGGGACTGACACACACCCGGCGCGCCAACAGAGAACCGAGCCGCCGCCGACGAAACACACCAGCCCCGCCTGCCCCAACCCCACCTACTCCACAAGCCGACCAATCTCCGCCCAACCGCGTACCGTAGCGTTATGCACCCCCCCGCCGTAATTCGCGTCGCAGTACCACAACTCGCCATCCCTTATCGATAAACCGTGTGGATACGGACCATTCTCCCCAAACGCGATCCTGTCCAACTCCCGCCCGGACTCCACGTCATACCGCACGATCACACGATCCGTAGTGTGTGCGCACCATATCCCCTCGCCGTCCCGAGCCAGCCCGTGCAGCCGATCCAGCTCCACCGGAAAGCTACGGAGCACCCCGTAATCCTTGCCATCCACCAACGTAATCGCCTTCGGGCTAAACGACGTCACCCAGATGTTCCCATCGTCCCACTCGATCCCATGAATACCCCCGCCGTCCGGCGTCCTGAACCGATCCACCATCTCGCCGCTCTCCGGATCCAGCTTCAACACCCAGCCCAGCCCGGTATCAGTCGAGCGGCGGGGACGCGCCCTCGTAGCCCCATTGGAAGCCGTCCAAAGAAACCCGCCCCCCACCGTGATCCCCGAACCGTTCTCCGTCGGCGTGTGAATCGTTCGCAAAAGCCCCCCGGAACCATCCAGCACGTGCACGTCGTCAAGCTCCTGGTCGATTACGAACAACTCATCTCCCACCCACTGCAAGCCGTTCGGATATTTGCATGGAATGTCGAAAGTCCTTACAGGTCTCATAATCTCCTCGAAATCCCGCGGCGCGCACAGCCGCCCCTGCGACGACCAGCTACAGGAATCGCCGACCGCCTCATCGTCCGTCAGCAAGAGAAACGCGTCAAGCCCGTCGCACCAAATGTACCCTTCCCCACAAAGTAGTAGAATGTAAGCAAAGGCCGGCAAGCCTCAACCGATTTCTACTGTCCCTTTGATTCCTTCTAACCCCATCTGCCGGCGGCCTCAACGGCTGAACAGGGCCGCGCGCATCGCCCAGACATACTAGGCGACTATGCCCGCCAATCGGTATCCACCTACGCAAACTAACTCGGAGGCCTGAATGCCATCCAAGACAACTACTGCTATCCCGAACCACGCAGACCGACGAATCATGGTCTTCATCGATGGCAGCAACCTCTACCACGTACTCGAACAAAACTGCTCCAGACACGACGTACAGTTCGACAAGTTCGCCATGAAACTCGCCAACGGAAGAGACCTCAAGCGCATCTACTACTACAACATTCGACAGGAGTCCGACAGACACGACGGACGCCCCGAACAGGAACGATTCCTCAACTCCCTCTACGACACCCCATACGTCGAAGTCAGGCTCGGTATCGCCAAGCAGAGAGGCGAGCACATGGTCGAAAAAGGCGTCGACGTCATGCTTGCAACAGACCTCGTAGTGCGCGCATACCAGGACCAGTACGACACAGCCATCATCGTCAGCGGAGACGGAGACTTCTACCCAGCCATTCAGGCCGTAAAGGACAGCGGGAAACAGGTCGAGGTCGCAGCCTTTGAAACCAACATCTCCCCGGAAGCCGCCCGCGTCGCAGACCTACACCTCAAACTCACCAAGACCTTCTTCACAGGACTCTGGATGACCAGAGCTCGCGCAAGAAGGATTTCCCAGGACGCACGAAAACCCGAAGTCGGAGACCAGGCATCCTCGCCCAACGGCGAAGACAAAGCCCCCAGATCCACCCGATCTAGATCCGCCGCGTCAAGACAGCGATCCGCATCAACCCCCGCACCCGAAGAAAAAACTCCGACTCCCAGGACGCCGCGAATAGCAGCCGCGAACCAGAGAACGGCAGCCGCAAGCGCCCGGACGGATGCAAGAAAAACCGACGCACCCACCGGAGAAAGGCCGCGGAGATACAAAACCTCCCCAACCGCACAGCCCGCCAAGCCCCCCGCGGAATCAAAGCCCACTGAAAGCGGACTCACCGCAATCAGACGAACGCCCGCGCGCCGGCGTGTAGGCGGCACCGCCTCGCCCTCATCGAACGGCAGCTCGGAAACCGCAACCCCCGCCGAAGAACAGCCCGGTGAAACAGCCGCAACGCCAAAGGCAACACGCGACGGCGATGGACGAGCTACGGCCGCGCGCAAATGGAGATTGCTGCGCCGCGTGGGGCTGATGTCACAGCGCAAATGAACCGGCCCCGACAGGCCGCGCACCCGGGAACCGTCTCAACCACGCGCCTGGCCGCCCAAGTCATAGACCGCTAGAAAACCGCGCCCACCCGAATCGCTGACACCCAGAAAACGAACCGTGCCCACCCGAGTCGCCGGCTGCTAGAAGAAAACCGCGCCCACCAAACCGCAGACCGCTAGAAGAAAACTACCAGTCGGACTCGACCTCATCCGTGTCGCTCGTCGTGATGCGGCGCTGCGACGAACCGTCCAGGTGCATGGTATACAGATCGAAATCCCCGTCGTTGTCAGACGAAAACAGTATCCGCTTCCCATCCTTCGACCAATGAGGGTAATCGTCCGACGCACGGTTGCGAGTTAACCTGACCGGCGCATCCTCACCATTCACGTCGATCATGTAGATCTCGCGGTTGCCATCCTGATCCGACACGAAAACCAGCCGGCGACCGTCAGGAGACCACTCAAAACTGGTGTCCGCACCTGTCGTGTTATACAGAACCTTCTCATCATCCCCATCGGGGCCAACCACGAATATGCTCAAAACCCCATCACCGGGGCGATTGAACGCAATTAGATCACCCTTCGGAGACCAAACCGGGTTCGTATCACTACCGGACGTGATCTTGATCTCCTGCACGCCGCGAGGGTTCTTCTTGTGCAAACCAGCGCGATCACCGTCCAGAACCGCATACACCACCCACTCCCCATCCGGCGACCAGCCACCCAACTGCACCCGCTCCTCCTCAGTCGTTAGCAACTCCGTAGTGCCCGCCTCAAGGTCCCCGATGAATATGCGGCCGCCGCTCTCATCACCCAACAATAGCGAAATCCGATTCGAATCCGGGGCCCAACGAAAATCCGCAACCGGCTCCATATCTCGGAACGGAAGCTCCTCAGAGCCCCCGTCAGCGCCCATCACCCACACGTTCGGCGAACCCGTACGGTCCGAGATGAACGCGATGCGCCGCCGGTCCGGAGACCACACCGGCGTGGAGTCCTCCCCCGCGGTAGACGTCAGACGCGTCACCGAACCCGATGACGGATCCACCATGTAGATACCCGTAAGACCGTCCTCGTTCGACGAATACACCGCCGCATCACCATTACCACCACCTCCGCCGCATGAGGCCGACAGAAGAGTGGCCAGAGCGATACAGCCCACGGCCAGCGCAAACCTGATCAACCCAGTAGGCGAGTAACCCGCCCCGTAGTTCTGACTCTTGTCTATGTTCATCTTGGACTCAACGCCTCATGGCAATTCGAGCCGGCCCGCGCACCGACCGCCAAAGTCCGCTTTCACAGGGCCCGGCAGAGGTCGCGAAAGGGCTAGCTGGACCGTACCGATTCAGACTAGCAACACAGACCCTGAGAACGCTTGGGAAATAGATTGCAAGATTCAAGCGATTTACCCCCGCTCCCACCGCCAGGAGACGGCTCCCCGGTCGCCAGCCCCGTCCCAACCAGGCCCCCCCATGCCCAGCCCGCGCGACTCTCGAGGCGCCAACGTTACACAACCGCAGACGCGTTCGACCGGCGCCCCTCGGCCCGCGAGACTCTGCGTTGAAGGCAATAAATTGACCGGATACCTAAGCCGTACTTAACATACAATGGAAAGGTTGGACGACAAGCATGAACTCAGACTACGCAATCATCGCCACAGGCGGTAAGCAATACCGCGTGCGCGAAGGCGACACCATAGACGTCGAGAAACTCGCCGGAGAAATCGGCGAACTCGTCCAATTCGACCGCGTACTGCTCACCTCCGTCGGCGGGCAGGTCTCACTCGGAAAGCCATCACTCGAAGGCGCCAGAGTCGTCGGAGAGATCGCAAACCAGTTCAGAGGACCCAAAATCACCGTCTTCAAATACAAACCCAAGACGCGCAGAAGGGTGAAGAAGGGACACAGACAGCAACTGACCTCCGTCAGGATCAGAAACATCGCAGTCCAAGAACCGGCCACTGCCGACCAACACGCAACGGAGTAAACCAACGTGGCTCACAAAAAAGGTAGCGGAACCTCCAGAAACGGAAGGGACACCGCCGGAAAACGGCTCGGAGTCAAGGCCTTCGCAGGCGAGACCGTACCCGCAGGCGCCATCATCATTCGGCAAAGAGGCACAAGGTTCCACCCAGGCCGCAACGTCGGCATAGGCAGAGACCACACCATCTTCGCAAAGGTACTGGGAACAGTCCGATTTGACTACGCAGCAGCCAAACGACGGCGCGTAAACGTCGATCCGATAAACGTATAGCCAACCACTGCCAAATCAGGCATAACCGGAACTCAGACCTCTCCCACACCATTACCGACAGCGCAATCCTTAGGTCCCGGAAAAGAAGATGAAGACAGGCATACACCCCGCGTATCACCAACTCGCAACCGCCTCCTGCGGCTGCGGAAACACCTTCATCGCAGGCTCCACCAAAGAGTCCCTGAGAGTCGAGTTGTGCAGCAAGTGCCACCCGTTTTTCACCGGCGAACAGAAAATCGTCGACACAGAAGGACGAGTCGAGAGACTCATGCGGCGCTACAAGATCGGCCAGACCAACCCGCAGACCTGACCCACCGCGGCTCGAAATGCCGTACCGCACAACCCACGCGCACCTGACCAACGCAGCGCCTCCCCGCAGCCGCAGCCCCCTCCCGCTAACCCCACTACGCCGAACTAGCACGTGAGCGACAGGACCCTATACGGCGGCCAGGCCGTCATCGAGGGCGTTATGATCCGGGGACGGACTCAGGCCGCCCTCGCCGTCAGAAGACCCTCCGGGGAAATCGTTCGACACGCCATACCCGTCGGCGCATGGTCCAACAGCCCATGGCGGCAACTCCCACTCGCCAGAGGCGTACTCGTACTCGCAGAAACCCTGCTCGTAGGCATGAAAGCCCTCACACTCTCCGCTAACGAGGCCGTCAGCGAAGAAGAAATCGGGCAGGGCGCAGCAGAACCCCCCTCGATGTCCACCGCCTCCATAGCCGCCATGATCGCTATGGCAATGGTCATAGCCATAGGCATCTTCTTCCTCATACCATTATTCGTCTCCAGAGGCGTGGAATCATGGTTCGACTCACCCGTACTAGCCAACGTCGTCGAAGGCTTCCTCAGACTCGCACTCTTTCTGGGATACATATGGCTCATAGGCAGAATGGACGACGTTAAGAGACTGTTCGGATACCACGGCGCAGAGCACATGACCGTCGCAGCGCACGAAGCAGGCATGCCCATGCACGTCGATTCAGTACGACGCTTCCCCACCGCACACCCGCGCTGCGGAACCGCATTCCTGCTCACCGTCGTACTCGTTTCCATAATTCTCTTCATGGCCATACCAAGAGAACCCTTCTGGCTCCTCTTTACCTCCAGGCTCTTCCTCATCCCGCCAATAGCAGCCATCAGCTACGAACTCATCAGGTTCGCAGGAACCCACTCCGGGTACGCACCGGTCCGCCTCCTCAGCGCGCCCAACCTGCTGCTGCAAAAAATGACCACGAGGCAGCCCGACGACGAAATGATAGAAGTCGCCATCGAGGCCATGAACTACGCACAAGAACTCGACGCCCACCCCGGCAAATAGCCCAGACACCCCCTCATAGCCGTAGACGAGCTGTAACCCGCTCCATACAAGTACACCCCATCCCCCGCCGCAAGCAACGCGGACTCTAGGCTAGGCGCTGGAACAAATGGGAGACCGTAGGGACCGCGGCGTAGCCATCGACCGCGTGCTCCGAAGCCGCCGTTCCCTCACTGCCGCGCAAACGCCGGAACACCCGCAGGACGACCACGCGCACGGACGCAGCTACCTCACAGCCATATAGGAGAAAAAAGAGAATCATCCAGACCCGGACGATGGCCCCCCGCGACGCTCACGCAACTCAGCCCACAACTGCTCAGCCGGAACTCCCCTCGCCGCCAGCAAAACCAGCGAGTGGTACAGCAGATCAGCCGCCTCCGACGCCACGCGCTCAGGCCCCTCCGTCAGCGCCGCAGCCATAGTTTCACCCGCCTCCTCAACCACCTTCTGGGCTACCCGAGACAACCCCTCATCCAGAAGCCGAACCGTATAAGAACCCTCCGGACGCTCGCGCTTGCGACGCTCGATCACCTCCAGCAACTCAGACAGAACACCCGGCCCAGCGGCCTCCTCCGACCCCTCCAGACATTCCGGCCCGGACAGAGCCTCGCCAAAGCACGAGACCCCCCCAGTGTGGCATGCCGGACCGGTCGGCTCCACCCGCACGAGCAGCGCATCCCCGTCGCAATCCGCTATAACCTCCCTGACCTTGAGATAATTGCCGGAAGTCTCACCCTTGTGCCACAACTCCCCACGGCTGCGAGAATAAAACCACACGTCCGGCCCCTCCAGAGTGCGGCGCAAAGCCTCCTCGTTCATATACGCAAGAGTCAACGCCGCCCCGCTCGATGCATCCTGCACCACGACAGGAATAAGCCCCCGATCATCGAATCGCAACGCGCTCACGACCGCCTCCCGCCCCCCGGACTCTTCGCCTCGCAAACGTCCAGCAAAGCCGACAGCCCATGAAGATCCTTGATCTCCGCATCCGGCGCCGATTCGCCCTCCACGCAAGACCCGCCCCGGTTTATCCACACAGACACCATACCGGCAGTATTGGCGCCCAGCACGTCGTCGAAGAGGTTGTCCCCCACGTACCAGATACCCCGCGCATCGACACCCAGCAGTCCCGCGATGTGCATGAAAGCCTTGGTAAGAGGCTTGTACACCCGCGCCGACTCACTGCTCGCTACAGCCGCCCAGTCCACACCCGTGCGCGCAAGCGCGGGCAGCAGAAAATCATCGTCCGCATTGGAAAATACCCCAAGAGCGCACCGGCCCTGCAGCGAAGACAGCGCCGCCAACGTCTCCGGAAAAGCCGGGCGACTGCCCATGTGCTCAACCGCACGCCGCGCCGCCGCAACGGAATCGCCCGCAACCCCCAGCGCAGCCAGCGCGTACTCGAAACACCCGCCCCAAGCCTCCTCATAGCTCCGGAAAGCGCGAGACGCCCACTGGTCCACCATGTTCACCCGACCTTCCCGGAACTTCACCTCACGCTCTTTCCACACCCGAAAGAACTCATCCCCGCCAACTCCCAGACCCTGCTCCACCGAGATATCCCCGAACAGAGACCTCCAGGCCGACTGATCGTTCATCAACAGCGTGTCGTAGCAGTCGAAGACGATGGCCTCCGGCATGGGCAAACGATTCACGACCAACGCGCCCCCTCGCTCCTTTCTCCTGGCGTATGCCTCACAGGCAATCCCCGCTCCCCAAGAAAAGACTTCACGCCGCTGATACGCAACTCCCCAAAATGAAACACGCTCGCAGCAAGAGCAGCGTCCGCCATCCCAACAGTCAACGCATCGTGCATGTGCTCCACCTTACCCGCCCCCCCGCTCGCGATCAAAGGAACGCTCACCGCACGAGAAACCGCCGACAGCAACTCCAGGTCATACCCCGTCTTCTGACCGTCAGAATCCATGCTGGTAACCAGAAGCTCACCGGCCCCAAGCTCCACCGACGCACGCGCCCACTTCACAGGATCTATAGGCGTAGGAAATCTCCCCCCGTGCGTGTACACCTGCCAAGGCGCCTCCGCCAACGCTCTCGAATCCCCCAGCACGCCAAGCGGACGCTCCACCCGCTTGACGTCCATCGCTAGAACTATGCACTGAGAACCAAACTCCTTCGCACCCAACTCGATCAGACCCGGATCCCTCACCGCAGCAGTGTTCACGGCCACCTTGTCCGCCCCCGCCTCCAGCATACGACGCATGTCGTCCACGCTCCTGATGCCGCCCCCCACGGTGAGAGGTATGAACACTTGCGACGAAACACGCTCCACCACCTCGACCATCGTATCCCGACCGTCCGAACTCGCAGTGATGTCCAGAAAAACCAACTCGTCAGCGCCCTCGCGGTCATAGAACGCCGCCAGCTCGCCAGGATCGCCCGCATCCCGCAGATTCACGAAGCTAACCCCCTTCACGACCCGCCCCCTGTCCACGTCCAGGCATGGAATGATCCGCTTGGTCAGCATCCAACACCCCGCGGCTTTCCCAAAGTCTCGATCTCCAAAATCGCCCGACGCAAGTCCAACGCCCCGGAATATATCGCCAAGCCGGTTACGGCAGCCTCCACCCCCATAGACGACAGCCTCGACAAATCGCCAATCGTGGATACCCCGCCGGCAGCAATCACAGGGCAGCTCACAGACGCCAACACCTCCGCTATGGAATCGAAATTCGGGTGGCTGAGAGTGCCGTCACGCTCAACGTCCGTAAACATGAAACGACGAACCCCGACATCCGACATAGACGCCATCAAGTCCACCGCCCGCACGTCGCCAGCACGAGTCCAACCACGCGTCATCACCATACCGCCGCGCGCATCCACGCTCACTATGACCCGCTCAGCCCCCAGGAGACCAACCGCCTTCCGCACCTCCGCAGGGGCTTCTATCGCCGCGGTCCCGAACACAACCCGGTCCACCCCAAGCTCCACAAGCTCAACCGCCGTCTCCGCAGAACGCACCCCGCCGCCCAACTGAACCGGAGCCGCGCCAGACTTCACCACCGACTCCACAGCCGCGGCATTTACTCGCTCACCAGCCCGCGCCCCGTCCAGATCCACCACGTGCAAACGGCTCGCCCCGGCATCCACCCAACGCCTCGCTACCGCCGCCGGATCGTCGTCGAACACCGTCTCGCGCCCATAATCACCCTGTCGCAGACGCACGCACTTCCCGCCGCGAAGATCTATGGCCGGTATCACCTGCACCGCAAACTCACCCAACCGCTCGTGCACTAGGAAAAACTTGCGAAACCAGGTTTTCGTAGATCCGCAGGCCGGTTTCACCGCTCTTCTCAGGGTGAAACTGAACCCCCACGATCTCCCCCCAAGCCACCGCAGCGCAAATCTCCACGCCATAATCCGCGCGGGCTGCCACCACGCTTCTGTCTGAAGGGTCGCAACTGTAGGAATGCACGAAATAGAAATGAGAACCATCCTCGATACCGCGAAACAAAGGGTGACGAGACCCGTCATCCGAGCCAAACCTGACCGAGTTCCAACCCATGTGCGGAATCTTCAGAGGCTCGCCGCCCGGCCCGGTCATGCCCTCCGGCAACCTCTTCACGCTCCCGGAAATCAAGCCCAGCCCAGCCAGCCCACCCTCCTCCGAACCCTCCAGCAATATCTGCATCCCAAGACACACGCAAAGCAGCGGCCGCCCCGATGCCGCAAAATCCCGCAACGCACCGATCAGACCTTGCTCACGAAGAGCGCGCATCGCAGCATCGAAAGCCCCCACCCCCGGAAGCACCGCAGCGTCCGAATCCAGCAACCCGGACGGGCCGGAAACCACTTCGTGAGAAGCGCCAACCTTCGACAACGCCTTCTCAACGCTGTGAATGTTCGCAGCGCGAGTGTTCACAACCGCAATTCGCGCAGACATCAAACCCCTCCACCTTCACGGCGCATACCTGTCACAGACTCCACCGGAAGAGCCCGATCCTCGTAGCGCGCAAGCATGAACAGATAGTCCGCCAGACGATTCAGGTACCGAAGAACCTCCGCATTCCCCGCAAAACCCGACTGCTCCAACCCCGACACTCGACGCTCCGCTCTCCTCACCGTCGACCGGGCAAGGTCCAGAGCCGCAGACCCGGACGAGCCACCAGGAATGATGAACGAGCGAGGCAACTCCACGCGGGACTGCAGACCGTCTATCAGAACCTCCAGACGACTGGCCATGCCCGGAGTCACAGTATTGAAATGCTTCTCGAGGAGGTGGCGAGACCCCCCGTCCGTCGCCAACTCCGCTCCAACCGTGAACAGGTCCCGCTGAACCTCCGCTATGGCCGAACGCACCTCCTCGTCACTGCACAGAGCGCGCGCCAAACCCAGCGCCGACGCCGCCTCATCGCAAGCCCCGTAAGCCTCCACACGCGCATCGTGCTTGGGAACTCGACCGCCGTAAAGCAGTCCCGTATCCCCGCCGTCACCCCGTCTTGTGTATATTGATTTCATGGAACTCAACGCCATCTCCCATGTACATTGTATTGCCCAACGCCCGCCAAGACGCACGAAAGCAATTCCTGACGCCATAAGTCAGGAATTGTGCTAATCTCATACGAGATCCGCGCATCCTGCACGTGGCCAACGCAAGAAAACAAGATCGGCCAACACCATGACCACAACCGCACCCAGGCCAGCAGTACCAATCAACACCATACAGGTCACGGAAAAAGCCGCTAGCAAAGTGCGGCAGTTCGCAGTCCGGGACGGAAGAGACCACTTCGGCCTCAAGGTGGCAGTGCAGGGCGGAGGATGCTCAGGACTGAAGTACGTACTCGAACTCGTCGACGGACCCCAAGACGCAGACAAGGTCATCGCACAGAACGGGATTGAAGTATACGTGCCAAAAAGAGCCTTCGTCTTCCTCGCAGGCACAGTACTGGACTTCTCCGACGGACTCAACGGAAGAGGATTCGAGTTCCGAAACCCAAACGCCAAACGCACCTGCGGATGCGGAGACTCATTCTCCGTATAACCCCCGGAACTTGCAGACCTGCAACCCAAAACCGGGCGCCCTACCGTGAACCGCCTGCACCAGGGATACACAGCCCTGAAACAGGGCGTGGCCATCCTTGATCTCAGCCCCTCCACGCGCCTTGAACACAAAGGCCCCGACGCACTCGATCTGCTCAACCGGCTGACCACCAACGACCTCTCAAACCTTACACCGGGGCGAGCCGCCGCCACGGTGTTGACCTCGGAGATCGGACGAGTCATAGACCTCTTCATGGTGGTATGCCTACAACCCAACCGACTTCTCCTGATCTCAGACTCGCAAAACCCCGACCCGCTCGTCGAGAACATTCGCAAATACACCATCGTCGAGGACGCCGTACTGAATGACGTATCCGACAGTACCGCGCGCCTGGCCATACGAGGCCCGGAAGCCCCCCGAACCATCCACGCCCTGACCGCTATCGATCCCCTGAAAGTAACCCCGGGAGAAATCGTTTCCCTACCCCAACTTCCAGAGGACGCATTTCTCATTCAGATTCAGGGACAGCCAGCCATGCAAACCGGCTACGAAATCCTGCTGCCCATCGAACACAAGCAATCCATATGGAATGCCGCCTTGGCCGCAGGCGCCGTCCCCGCGTCCCCGCAAGACTCGGAAGCAGTACGGATTGAACTAGGCGTACCAGCGCCCGGAACAGAACTCACAAGCCGGGTCAACCCCCTCGAAGCAGGACTGGAACGCCTCATCAGCTTCACAAAAGGCTGCTACGTAGGGCAGGAAGTCATAGCCAGACTCGATACGTACGACAAGGTGCAGAGACGGCTCGTCGGCCTCACCGCACCCGACCGCGTAAAGCCTGGAGACGCACTCACCGCAGACGGACGAGACGTCGGATGGATAACCTCTGCCGCCCACGTCCCCCACACTAGCCGCACCATCGCCCTCGGATACGTCAGACGACGATACGCAGAACCCGGCACGACACTCAACGCCAACTCCGCCCAGGCCACCGTCGTCCCGCTCCCCAGACACTGACCTAAAAGACGACCAAGAGCGTATTGGCGCGCCGGGTAGGGCCGCTCGCGTCGCTTCCGAAACTCTTGGGCAAACAGCTCGGCCAGGGTCGGAAGATAGACTGAAACTACAAAGGTGAAGCGACAGAAACTACTAGAAATCGGAAGTGCCCGTACCGTTCACCCGGCAATTCCGAATAGTCCTTATAGCGTAAGTCGTAACATCCCTTCAACCGAATCGGATCTTTTCGGCTTTGTGTTGTTCCCTCGCCCGCGGAACTCGACCAAGCCAGCTCACCTTCCACCCTCCGGCCCTCGTAGATATGAAAGGCAGGCGGCGATCCGGCCCCCGCCGGGCCTCGCCTCACTCCCCCCGGCAGAGGCCCCCGGCGACTTCGGAATTCCCGCCCCTCCGCTGCCAAAAACGCCTCGGAATTAGTGGAGAGCCCGCGCGATATATCCAATTAGCGCGCCGCGCGCTCGAATATTCCCAACCCTACAGCGCAACCTACCTGTGCAGAAGAGTCTCCCCGCCGTCTACCAGCAAAACCTGCCCCCGCACCATCTCCGCACCCTCGCTGCACAGGAACGATACAGCCCTCGCAACGTCCTCAGCCCGCATCGCCCGCCCCGCCGGAGTCGGGCGCATGGCCAGCTCGCGCACCCCCAGCTCCTCCGGAAAGGCTTCAATCGCCCCCGTCAGCACGTAACCCGCAGAAACCGCGTTGACCGCTATCCCCAGAGGCGAAAGCTCCACCGCAAGGTACCTCGTCAGAGCCTCCAAAGCCGCCTTAGACACACCCACCGCAAAGTAACTGCTCAAAGCCTTGATCGCCCCGGGACTCGATATGTTCACGATTCGGCCACCGCGACCCATCAACTTCGATGCCGCCACAGAGCACAGCCAAGGAGCACGGGCGTTGATGTCCAACGTCCAATCCCAGTGCTTCACCTCCAACTCCGAGGCCGGACGCATCACCCCAGAAGCCGCATTGTTGACAAGAATGTCCACTCGCCCGAACTCGGCGCCAACCCGATTGAACATCGCCGTAATCGACTCCGGATCCGCTAGGTGAGACCGAATCCGAAGGCAACGAACCCCCAGACTCTCCACCGCGCCCTGCGTTTCTCGCGCCGCCGAGTGATTCTTCAGATAGTTGAAGGCTATGTCCGCACCGCTCTCGGCCAACTCAAGCGAAATCGCCCTCCCAATCCCGCGACCGCCGCCCGTCACAACCGCAACCTTGCCCCCAAAGGGCCTGGAGCTTGGATTCATACCAGTCATGTGGAAGTAGGGCAGGGCAGGAGGCGTAACTCGACGGTCTCGACGCCGGCCCCTAGATCGCCATTCCCCCGTCCACGGGGATCACGCTCCCGGTAAGGTACCGAGCCTCCTCAGACGCCACGAAAGCGATCACAGGCGCTATCTCATCCGGATCCCCAAAGCGGCCCATCGGGATCCACTGCTTGACCCGGTCCTTCAACTTGTCGGGAAGTACGTTCGTCGTCGCAGTTGATACGTACCCAGGCGCAACCGCGTTCACCGTTATGTTCCGGGTCGCCAGCTCCTTCGCAAGAGACTTGGTGAAGCCGTGAATCCCCGCCTTCGATGCCGAATAGTTGCTCTGACCGACGTTCCCCCGGATGCCCACCACCGACGATACGTTGATGATCCGCCCCCACCTGGCCCGCACCATCCCCGCCACCGCAAACCTGGAGCAGTAGTAAGTCCCGTAGATGTTGATATCCAACACCCGCTTGAAATCCTCGTCCTTCATACGCATCAGCAGAGAGTCATGGATGATACCCGCATTGTTCACCAGGATCTCCACCGGCCCCAGCTTCGCAACCGTCTCCTCGAACATCGCCTCCACGGCCCCGCGGTCCGACACGTCAGCCCATACCGTGATGGCCGTACCCCCCGCCTTGCCGATCTCTTCAGCAACCTCCAGCGCATCATCCGGATGCGAGTTGTAATTCACCGCGATCCTGTGACCCGCAGCCGCAAGCCGCAGGGCCGTAGCGCGCCCGATTCCCCGGGACGCACCCGTTATCAGGGCGCAACGTGATTGATCAGCCAAAACATTCCCCTGCCCGCACCGAAACGCGTCAGGCCATAACCTCCCGGCGAATCCTCAGCAACTCTTGCGCCGATGCTTTGACAAAGTCGCGGGTCACCACCTTGGCAGCCGTTTCAATCGCCCCGGCGATGGAACGAGCGCGGGACCTACCATGTCCCACTATCGCCACCCCGTTGACACCAAGCAGCGGCCCGCCGCCAAAAGCCTCCAACACGTTCGTCTTGTCAAATACGCTGCGAGCCAGATCCGCACCGGACTGCGTACCGCCAACCTGAGCCTCTATCTCTCTGACCACCACCTGACCCAGCGCTTCCGTAAGCTTCAGCACCACGTTGCCAACAAAACCATCGCAGAGTACCACCTCCGCAGTACCCCTCGGCAAATCGCCAGGTTCGATGTTGCCCGCAAAATTCAGGCTGCTAGAACGCAGAAGATCCGACGCCTCCTTCACCAGACGGTTACCCTTCCCGTCCTCGCTGCCGACGCTGAGCAACGCTACCCGGGGAGTGTCCGATCCGTACAACACGCGGGACATGACTGAGCCTAGCGCCGCAAAGTCGAGCAACTGCTGAGGACGAGTGTCTACGTTGGTGCCCAGGTCGATGATCACCGTCTGAGGCGCATAACCGATTATCGGCCCGCCCAAAGCCCCGCGGTCAACCCCGTCCATCGTTCCAAAGACCACCGTCGCAGCCGCTATGGAGGCCCCCGTCGATCCCATGCTCACGAACCCAGCCGCCTTGCCAGCCTTCACCGCGCCCGCAGAAACGAATACAGAGGCGTTGGGCTTCGAACGGAAAGCCAGCGCCGGTGACTCATCCTCACTCACCACCCCGTTCGAGCCTACGGCCTGTATCGGCAATCCACCCGCTCCGTGCCTCTCCATCTCAGGCCGGATGGCAGCCAGGTCTCCAACCAAAGCCACCGCCACCCCACCGCGTTTCGCCGCCATAACCGCACCCGCCACCGTCTCAGGAGGCCCGTAATCCCCCCCCATAGCGTCAAGAGCAACCGGAACCAACCCGCTTGGGCCATTTCTATCCGTCATCGAGTCTGCTCGCCCTCCCTTCGCCGCCCGGCAGGTTTCGCAGGCGGCAGGAACATGATACGGAAGTCATTATTCGCTTTTTTCTGTTTGATAGGCAAACCGGCATCCTTCTCCGAATCGTGAACCCTCAGCGCGATAGTCTAGTCACTCTTTCGACAACCATGGGCGCGGTAGCGTGACCGGTCAACGCCTCTGAGCCGTCCGATTTCCTGCAACCCACGGTACACCGCACACCGTCGCCCTCTACCCCGTGCTCCATCGAGACGACCTGCCCGAACGTCTCGATAGTCTCACCAGGGTACACAGGCGCCTTGAACCTCACGCTGAGCTCCCCACCTGATGCGTAAGCCCCGGGAAACGCCGTCTCCAGCATCTCCGAGACGAAAGCCAGAACCAGCATCCCATGTGCAATCCGCCTGCCGAACCTGCTTGTGCTCGCAAACTCCTCGTCCAGGTGAATCGGATTGAAATCCTTCGCCGACCGCGCATAAGCCTCCACCTGCTCCTGCGTAACCAATCGACGAATGATTGGCAGCCGGTCGCCAACGCAGACCCCAGCCGACCCCGGCTCGCTCCCGGAACCAGTCATGGGTTGACTATCACCGTGCTGGAAGATGTTGCCACTACCTCTCCGCTAGCGTCCCTGAAGGTCGAGTCCAGCGTGGCAAACCGGGCGCCTCGCCGAACGGAATTGCCGCGAAGAACAGCCGTTGCAGTCAACTCCTCCCCCGTCGCCACCGGCCTCAGAAACCTGGCCCCCTGTGAAGCGTGAATCGTTCCCCCGGCCAATCCCAACTCATCTATCAGCCTGCTTAGACCCGCAGCCACCACGGCCATAGGAGGAACCCACTCGGACGCGTCCGGCCCGCAGGCGCGGCCAACCGCCGCTCCGTAACGCTCAGACTCCTCAGATGAAAGACCCACCGAGTACTCTCCGAACTCGTGGCCAATTTCAAGATCGGCGATGTTCAAACGTGGCTCCGCACTGATCAACCGCCCGTACAGATCAGCAGGGCGCATTGCTGCATCTCAGAACAGAATTGTATTGCTAGATTCCACCGCAAGCAATTTGGAGCCTGACTAAGTATCGCCCCGTACTCCCCCGCGCTGAGCGATAGCGTCCTCGATCAATCTTACCGCCACCTCGTAAGCCTCCGGTTTGCGGTAGTCCAACTCCGAAAGCGCTAGAACGCGGTGCAACGTACCTGTGGAGACCAGCGCGTCGACGCTCTCTCCCAGCCTCGGTATCCGCGTACCAAGGGCCTCCGCCATGGCCGAGGCGGCGTTCATACCGCTGCGGTTCACGTAAACCTTGGTCAGTACACGACCCTTGTGACTCAGACTGACACCCTCCTTCGTCTGTCGCAACTCCACGCGCAGATGCGCGCGGGGAGTCGAGACCAACTCGTAGGCGTACTCCAGAGCCTTCTTTCTACTGATCGACACTTTCGCCTGTCCGATTCACCTTGCAACCCAGACCGCGCCGACTACGCGGCCGCCAGTACCACGCGATTTTACGACGCGACTGCCACTGCGAATATATACTCTCTCGCACAACCGGCGCGCAGCTCGATTAGAGCCCCCCACCGGCCTTCTACTTGCGCTGACCCCCCGAAGAGCACAGCGGATCCCCTGTACAAATGCAACTGAAGGACAAGATAGGAATAGTTACCGGAGGGGCTGTGGGCATAGGCCGCGCGATAGGACTGAAGATCGCGTCCCAAGGTGCAGCCGTGCTTGTCGCAGACCTCAACCCCCAAGCCGCAGAGGCCGCCGCATCAGACATCGCAGCCCTCGGAGTCCGCAGCGCAGTCGCAATCACCGACGTGACCAGCCGGGAGGACACTGACCGCATGGTGCAAGCGGCTTTCGACCAACTTGGCGGGGTCGATATCTTGGTCAACAACGCCGGTGTGGCCGGATCGCCCGGGTGGAACACGCGCAGCGAATCCACCGAGGAGGACTGGCGATTCACCTACCGGGTCAACGTCCTCGGCGCCGTGAACTGTACCGAGTCGGTAAAGCCGGCGATGCAAAAGGCCCGTGCAGGGAAAATCATAAACGTCGCCTCCATCTCAGGCAGGGAAGGACGCCCGGCGCTGCCACACTACTCAGCCAGCAAAGCCGCGGTCATCAACTACACCCAGAACACCGCCCATAACCTCGCCCGATTCAACATCAACGTCAACGCCGTTTGCCCAGGACTCCTATGGACAGCCATGTGGGAACAGGTCGCAGGCAGGTACGGCGCCGCTGACCCAAAATTCGAGGACGTGCCGCCGAGAGAGATATTCAACCGCATGGTCCGGGACAACATTCTGCTAGGTAGACCCCAGACCCCGGAAGATATCGGCGAAGCCGTGACCTTCTTGGCCTCTGAGGACGCAAGGAACATCACAGGCCAAGCCCTCAACGTTGACGGCGGCTTTTTCATGAGATAGCCGTGGAAGGCGCCACCATGGAACTTCACGACAGAGTGGCCGTCGTCACCGGCGGCGGGTTTGGCATCGGGAGAGGTATTGCCCTGGAACTCGCCCGGCAAGGCGCCAGAATCGTCGTCGCAGACATAGACTCCGAGAACGCAGGCAAGGTCGCCGCAGAAGTGCAAGGGTTGGGCAGAAACTCACTATACGTCGAAGCCGACGTGACCAGCCAGGAATCCACCGATGCCCTCGTCGAATCCGCCTTGGAACACTTTGGAGTAGTGGATATCCTCGTGAACAACGCCGGAGTGGGAGGCGCCGAAGACTGGCACAAGGACTTGACGGCCGATGCTGAAGACTGGGACGCATCGTTCTCGGTCAACGTCTTCGGGATCGTCCACTGCATAAGATCGGTCGAAGAACACATGAAATCGCGCAGATACGGCAAGATCGTCAACATCGCGTCCGTCGCAGGGAGGACCGGGCAGGGCATCGCCCCACAATTCGCAGCATCCAAGGCCGCCGCTATCAACGTATCCCAGGCCTACGCCGTTCGACTCGCCCCCTCGAATATCAACGTCAACACCATATGCCCAGGCCTGCTATGGACCGGGTTCAGGGAAAAAGCGGCCAAACTCCGAAAGTCCACGAGGCCCGATGAAAAGGCCCTGTCAGAATACGACGTCTTCCTTAGGCGGGTAGCGGAAACCATTCCCCTCAACCGTGAACAAACCCCCGAGGACATCGGAAAGGCCGCGGCCTTCCTGGTATCGGAGCGCGCCCGAAACATCACCGGCCAGGCCATCAACGTATCTGGCGGATGGATTAACAACTGACGTATCGGACGGCAAACTTCCTGCGCTAGCCGCCCTCTATACCCAGCGCGCGATCTGTCAACTCGGACAGTATCGAATCTAGCTGAGCCCTCGTCGAAGGCCCGATCACCTTCTTTACCACCTCGCCGTCAGGCATCACGAAGAACTTCTCAGGCAAACCCCGAACGCCAAAGTCGACCGCGATATGCCCTCGGTCGTCCATACCGGTGGCGTATTCGATGCCGACGGTATCGATGAACTCACGTACTGAACTCTCATCGTCCCAAATGGCGATACCCACGAACTCCACGCCGCGATCACTCCAGTCGCGATACGCCTCAGCAAGGATCGGACCCTCTGAACGGCAGGGAGGACACCACGAAGCCCAGAAGTCGACCACCACGATCTTGCCCCGAAATTCCTGCAGAGCGATTGTCCCGCCGTCCAGCATAGGCAACTCGAAGCCAGGATAAGTGGAGGCGGAAACCTCAACCACCCCAAACTGCGCGTTCACCCCTGGGCGGCCCTGCTCACCGCCCGTGCGCAGAACGCCCCACAGCAGGAGCAGCACCACGGCAAGCGCGGGTATGCCCGCGCCAATCACTACGGCCCGGCGCTGGGTCATGGCGGCGCAGCCCGGCCCTGCTCCCCGCCGCCGGCGCCGGGGCCTGGGTACGTCTCCAACGCGCGCCTCTTCAGATCCTCGCGCTCGGCTTTGTAAGGCTCTTCATCTATCTGACCGGCCTCATACCGATCGTCCAACGCCGCAATCGCCAAAACCAATTCTCGGCGCGCGTCCATAGTCGCCGACGACTTCCGCCTAGACCGCAACATGGCATACCCCAGTAATCCGATCAGCAAAGCTCCCGACGACCAGGCGAGGATCGGAATGTAGGCCCGGTGCACGATGTAGTCGGTCACAGACTCCGCCAACGACGGCCCTGGCAGGTCTGCAAAAACTATGGGAACCCTGCTGCCGCGCACAAAGCCGTCCCCGGTCACTATCGTGAAAGCTCGGTCGTTGACGACCTGCGTTTCTGCAAGCTCCAGACCATCGCCCGAAACCGAACCCTGCCCTTCTGGAAGTATCAGCCTTACCTGGCCCCCGCCGAACGGAAGGTTCAACGGAAAATCGAACCCATTGCCCTCATATTCCAGAAGGAAACTCACCAGAATGTTGAACTCCCCAGGAGGAACAGGCGTACTCAGAGCAAAGCCAGTACCTATCTCCATCACGTTCCCGGCAGGCAAGTCGCTTTCCACAGACAGATCGGTATAGCCCTCAGGCAACGAAAAACGGAGCAGATCCAGACCAGTCAAACTTGGATCGCTCAGGTCCGGAATCCATACGGTATCGCCGTCGTTGATCAGGCCGATGGACCCCAGCACCCCCATTGATCGGCCCCGCGCATCTATTGAGGGAACCAGTAGAGAGTAGGAGGTTACCGAAATGTCGTCCAGAGACTTGGTCCGTTCGTAAGTGACCACCTGCACGTTGGACCAGTCCGAATCGCCGGAAAGGTCTACCGACGGCGTATACGCCCCGTCGTTGGCGACCACCCGCAGCGTGAGACCCTCGCCCCCGGACACGCCGGTAAACTCGAAACGACCGCCCGCTCCGGTACGGGTAGACTCCCGCCCGACGATCTGACCGGCTGCTTCATTCAGCGTCAGCAGCAGTACCTCCATGCCCTCAGGCGCCAGGCCGCCGGCCGTACCGTTCAACACCCGTCCGGAAATGATCGAGGGAGTAGTCTGGCCAGTGGCCGCACCCGCAGAAAACCCATCAGATAAGGCCAGCAAGGCCAATAGCAAAACGACCCACCCCGAAAGGCGAATTCGCCAAACCCCGCCGCGCCAACCTGCACCTCCGTCGGCTTTCGTCATTGCCCCGACCGCTGCCTTTCCCAACGCTCTTAATCCCTCCCCGGCGAATGAGATCCTTGTAGCGCCTGCTCGCTAGCCCGCCCCTGAATTCTGGCCTCCGGATCACTGCAATAAGTTCCGATTTTATCTCCGCCGTGATACGGGGATCATTCCTCTTCCCCGATATTTGCCGCCACACGCACCGCGGCTATCTCGCGCTCCAGATCCGCCTCGCTGGCCGATCCGGTTCTGAGACGCGAAAGATCGCGCAAGACCCGCGCCGCCTCGATGCGGAACTCACTCACCTGCGCTTCATACTCATCGCGACTCAACTCCCCGGATGCAAGGTCCCCGTCTAAATCGCTGATCTGCCGGTAGATCCGTAACCTCGCAGATCTCAGCCGCTCCAGGGCCGGATCAGGCGGAAGAACGTACTTGTGTGTGCGCGTAAAGGGATAGGCCAATACCACAAGCGTCACTACGACGAGGACTATTCCCAGTGCGATGCCCATACGATTCCCTGACTCAAGTCGTCTCCTGTTCTACCGCCCCCTCATACGGTTTGGCAGGCGATTCGCGGTCGCAAGGATCGGCCCCATCGCCTGCGATGACACAAGGCTCCGCAGCGCCAGCCCCATGCGCCTGACTCGCGCGCAAGTCCTGGCCAACTCCCCCCTGTTCGATCTCTTCGGAGCGCGCAACTCCGCGCCTTTCAATGGAAGGTTGAGGCCATAGAGCTATCATCGTACCTAGCACGAGCACTGGCCCGGCGATCCAGAGCCACCAGGCCAGAGGGTTTATGCTGACGCGCAGAAGTACCCGGTCGTCATCGAGAAAATCGCTCGGAATTATGTATAGATCCTCGATCGGATTCGAACGGATGCCCGCTCGAACTGACACCTGGTTGAAGTCCGTGTAGAAACCGTGCCACGGCTGAAGAGTGCCGATCAGACTGTCACTGGAATATCCTGATACGAACTTGCCCGGCTCTATCATTAGCCCCCCAGGGTCCTCAGAGTACGTGTCCGGATCTATGCGGTACACCTTCAGGTCCGCCCATTGGGCGATGCGGTCCTGCCTCACCGCGCCGGACCGCCCCACGTACTCGATGCGGTAATCGTCCAAAATGACGCTCTCCCCAGGACGCAGCGCGGCGTCCAGACGCTGATCGAAGAACTGCGTACCGGCAACCCCCACCGCCAACATCAGCAACGCCAGATGCACTACGTAACCGCCGTGACGAGGACGGTTGCCAGTGACCAGACGCCACCAGGCCACTGGCCACCTCTCTCCTGCACGATGGCGGACAGCCGAACCGCGGTACCACTCCTCCAGAATCGACGAGGCCGTGAACGCAATCACGCCAAAAGCGATGATCGCTATCGTTTCCCGTATACCCGACAGATAGAGGCCGCACACAACCGCCAACCCCGCCGCGAAAGGGACCGCAACGCGCTGCCGGAGCGAACGAACCGAAGATCTACGCCACGGCAACAGAGGCCCTATGCCCATCACGAACACCATCGTAAGCAGCAACGGCCCGTTGACCTGATTGAAATAGGGCGCGGCCACGCTCACCTCCCGCCCTTGCGTCAACTCCGAAAGCACCGGGAATATCACTCCCCAAAGTGTGATGAACGTCACTCCCAGCAGGAGAAAGTTGTTCACCAGGAACGACGCCTCGCGTGACAGGAAAGACTCCATCGCCCGGTCGCTCCTCAGGCTGGGCATCCGCCAGACGAAGACCCCGAACGCGAACAGCAAGCTCAACACCATGAAGGCCAGGAAGATTGCGCCCAAGGTAGAGGCGGCAAACGAATGCACCGATACCACAGGACCGCCGCGGTTGATGAACATACCAAGTTGGGCCAGAACGAAGGCGATGTTGAGCAGGGCCACGTTCCACATACGGAACATACCCCGCCGCTTTTGCGCCATGATCGAGTGGATAAACGCCGTCAGCACGAGCCAGGGCATGAACGCAACGTTCTCTATCGGATCCCAACTCCAATAGCCCCCCCAGCCCAGGATCGTGTACGCCCACCACGCGCCGAGAAGAAGCCCGACCCCGAGCACACCCCACACCATGATCGAGGACACTCGCGCAACGTCCACCCAGTCATCGCCAAAATTGCCCGCGATCAGGGCGGAAGTGGCAAACGCGAATGGAATGGTTATGCCCACAAGACCTGCCATCAGCATCGGAGGGTGGCTGAACATGCCAGGATGAGTGAGCAGAGGGTTGATACCGCGCCCGTCGGACGCATCGAAACCCAACGGGCTGAAGGGATTGGCAAAGAAGGCGATCACAAGAAAATAGAACGCCTGTACGCTGGCCAGAATCGCGATCGTGACCGGCATGCTGTGGGAGAATCGACTTGGCGCGAAACGGATCGCCCCTGCCGACGCGAGCGACAGAGCAAGCGCGATGTAAAGCAGCGAACCCTCGTTGCCCGCGTAGAACGCAACCCACGTGTACGCCCGATCCATGACCAGATTGCTGTGATCGTGGACGTACTTGATCGAGAAGTCGTTGCTAACGAACGCCCCTATGAGCGCGCCCGAGGCTGTTAGAGCCGCAGGCAGAGTCATGAACGCAGATCGACGCGCGCTAACAGCAAGCTCCGGAGAATTCCTCACGTACGCCAGTGACGACCCGACCGCTGCATACAAAGCAAGAGCAAGGCCAAGTAACACCGATATTTGCCCCAACTCGGCTATCTCAACCCTCCTTGCGCATCCTCCGGCGCGCCCTTTTCAGGATCCAAACCCAGATCGCGATCAACCTCAGCCAGATACTCCTCCAACTCTTCCTCGATCGCCTGCCCGCCCGGCCTGCGAGACTTTATCCGTCTCATTGCCATCGCCAGCACAACGATGCCCAGCACAAGCGCCACCGGCGGCGCGGCCCACACCACCGCCGTAAATCCTGATGCACGCGGAGATGCAAGTACCGCTTCACCGTAACGCGACCTGAAGTACGCTCTGATCTGTGCCTCGGACTCGCCTCCCGCCAATTTCTCCCGAAGTACACCCTTCATGTCCAGGGCAACCTGCGCGTTCGATTGATCGATGGTCTGGCCGTCGCAAACAGGGCACATCAACTGGCGGTCAAGCGCGTATGCGCGCTCCTCGAGTGTCGGTTCACCGCTGATGCAGGCTGCCCCTAAAGACGTCAGCAGGCAAAGCGCGAGCGCTCCCGCCAGACCTAAGCAAGGAACGCCGCGAAGGGATACCCCCATCGCTCGTATTGAGAACGCCTTTATGCCTCCTCGAAATCGCCTGTGGCAATATCGCCGCACCGCAAACGGAAGGATCAGCGCCCGGATGAGCAACGCATGACCGGGCGTATGGCCGCCTGTTTCGATGAGTCGACTGAGCGGTGGATGGATTTCAGGCTCGCCCAGGCGGTTCAGCAGGAACAACGACAGCGGGGAGTTACGCAAGGGTCTCCTTCACTCGAAAGGGGAAATTAGGCCGACCCAAGTGGTCAACACACGCCGGCAGTCTGGAGGTCAACGAGCAGCAGCGGTCGTATGGGTTCCTAGACCTGTCTCAGCGTCGAACATATACGCCACGAGGTCCCGAATCTCTTCCTCGGAAAGCAGCGCACCGAACCTGGGCATCACGTTGATCCCGCTGTTCAAAACCGCGAACCAGGCCTCCTCGGTCCGGTCTGATCTCAGGTCTATCAGGTTCGCAGGAGGATTATAAGGGGTACCCTCGTTCTGCTGGGCGTAGATGCTGTTGGTCGCAGTAATGTACTTGGCGGCAGGGCCGTCCCCAACCCCGTCCATGCCGTGACACACCGAACAGTTTACGCGGTACAACTCCCTCGCCGCCGCAGGATCGTAGGGGCGCGTCCTCTCCGCCGGTACGTCCAATGTAACCAACGGGCCGCCGGCAGAAGCGAAGGCTACCGCGCTCCTGACCGCTTCCTGGCGAGGCGGCTCCTGCGGGCGGTGCGCCTGGGAGTAGTGCATCTCCGTAAACACCTCGATCGGGTAGGTGTTCGACTGCTGAAAACAGCCGCTCACGGCCATAGCCGCCATCGCCAAAGCGCATATCCACACCACACGACGACGCGAAAGGACCCCGGTGCGACGGAGAAATGCCCCACTTGTGCGGCGCATGGCGATGACGTGAAAGACAGGCATTTGCGCTTCGCCTATGCGTGCTTGATCTCGAGCGCGCCCGAACTCTTCAGCGCCAACTCCGCGTCCCGGACCCGTTCGTCGTCGCAACTGATCACCACGCCAATCCAGCCCTCGGTTATACGAGGGTCATAGGCGCCAGGCTTCAGGTTCGGCAACCTGGACTCGAAGATGATCCCCACCACCGTGGCGATCACCGCTGAAAGCATCGTCAGCTCGTACATGATGATTAGCATCGCAAAGAGGGACAGAATCGGCTTGCCCCCGGATACCACCGGGTAGGCGATCTGCGTCGCCGCGGTGAACAGCAACGCCACCATGAAACCGATGATTGCGCCAAATGCCGGAAAGCGGAAGAGCCTGTGCTGGGGAACGTGCTCACCGAACGCACCCTCAGGGTAGGGAGTCCCGGTGAGCACGTCGAACGTGCCCCGCTCAAACCCCACCGCCGCCAGCGCATCCATGGCGTCAGCCGCGGGCTCCGGTTCCTGGAACAGGCCGAGAACGCTCTTCGATGACATCTGAAACTTACTCCTGCTCCCTGATGATCGCCGGCACTGAAGCCCGGCCTATCTTTACGTTCGTTGTGAACACTTGGCTCTCCTTCTGCTCGAACAGCGGCACCAGCGGGAAGAATCGAGCAAATAGCAACATTAGAAACGAAACCCAGGCCACCGACCACCCTAGAAGGAACCACTCTATCGGACTCGGCTTGTAGGACTCCCAGGCAAAGGTGAAAGGCGTCTTTCTCGCAAGGCCAGGCACCACTATGAAGAACCTCTCCAGCCACATGCCTATGTTCACGAGGATGGACGTCCAGAACATCATCGCTATGTTGTTGCGAACCTTCTTGAACAGCCAGAGCGGCACCGGAATGAAGTAACCGGTCAGCAAGAACACTATGAACCACACGTTCCACGGCCAGGAGAATATCTGCATCTCCCGAAGCGCAAGCTCAGGCCCTTCCAGCGTGTAGAGGGCGAAGATCAACTCCAGGAACGTGAAACCCAGCCAGCCCGTTGCCACCACTATGAGAAGCCTTGCCAGCGCATCGAAATGCTCCGGCCGTATGAAATCCCCCCACTTCCAAAGCCAACGCATCAAGGCCATCATCGTCACCACCGCTGACACGCCGGAGTGCACGGCCCCGATCACGAAGTACGGAGCGAAGATGGTCGAGTGCCAACCCTCGACCCCGGTAGTAACCGCAAAGTCCCAGGACACGATCGAGTGCACGGACACGAAGATAGGCAGCATCAGCGCAGATAGCAGGATGCCCCCTATCGTCTGAAGCTTCCACTGCCGGGGATTGCCGCGCCAGCCCAACGCCAGCATCGTGTAAAACACCTTTTGCCAACCCGTCGTCCGATCGCGAAGGTTGCCCAGGTCAGGCAGAAGGGCAACGTAGAGGAATAAAGTGCTCCCCGTAAGGTAAGTGCCGATGGCAGACGGATCCCACACCAGCGGAGATCTCACGCTCGGGAAGATGCCTCGCGCAAAGTCGTAAGGCGCGTACCAGTACGCGCGCCACGGACGACCCTCGTGGATGAGCGGGAAGAGCAGCGCCGTCAACAGGGAAAAGACGGTTAGCAGTTCCGCCGCTCGCGTTACCGGTCTACGCCACTCCGCTTGCGTAAGACGCAAAATCGCGGAAATCATGATCCCCGCGTGGCTAATACCCACCCAGAACACGAAGGTGACGATCATCAAGCCCCAGAACACCGGCCGAGACAGACCCGTTACGCCAAGGCCCTTGTTCAGGATGAATCCGATCACCACCCAGCCGATGATCACCACGATGCCCAGCAGGATCACCGTGGGCAACCACCACGACGGAGTATTCAACTGACTGTTCAGTAGAACCCGGTTGGTATGGGTCTGGCTGAGGTCCCTGCGTTGTTGCATCGTTTCGTCCGGCGGGCCTTCACTAAGGCCCGGCCCTTCTCCTAGTCAGGCTTTGCCACGAGCACGCCGTGGGTGCGAAGGAACTGTACCGGCCGGGACAGCAGGTTCATCTGCTGCACCTCCCAGATTGACACCGCCGGTACAGCCCGGGACGCCAACAACATCAGTAGAACTGCTGCGGAAACCGCGCCAATGATCGTAAGAATGTCGAACGCGTCCGGCCAGATAGTCGCGGGGATATCGGTCAGGTAAGAGTCGTGTATCCGGTCACCGGGCACAGACCACGAAGGCACGTACAGCCGCACGCGGTCCACCAATAGCCCAAACAACACGACTACCGCAACCGCAGCAGGCCCGTTCACGCTTACTCGCAAACGGTTCCATATCAGCAGCCACCACGGCGCGAAGAAGCAAAGGACGAAGGCGGTAGCGAACCCATACACCATCGGCCCCCTGATGAGAAGGTCCAGGAAGGCGATGTCCGCGTTGGCGCGTCCGTACCAGAATACGATGAACGCCGAAAAGAAGAAGTAGAACCAGAGCAAGGAAAACGCAAACAGCAACTTCCCAAGAGCCCAAAACTGATCGAGGTGCAGGTACCGTTCAAGACCGCCGTACCTACGGGCGACCCAAAGGGCCAGTGTCACCGAGGCGATACCCGCCTGCAGGGAACTCACGGAGTGGTACATAGGGAAGATGGCGTCTCGCCAGCCAGGCACCATGCTCATCGCGAAGTCCGTGCTGATCAGGAAGTGGGTGAACACCAGCAGCAGGAAGTAGAGCGTGCCGAACATGCCGATGCGCATACGCAGCGAGCGCCACTGAACGTCCGTTCCGCGCCAACCCCGAGACAGCTTCTCGCCCCAGCGTTGCCGCCAGCCCGTCGAGTGATCGCGCATGGCGGCAAAGTCGGGCAGCGCGGAGGCGTAGAACAACGCCAGACCGGTAACCGTCAGACCAACCAGCGCCATCATCCCCCAGACGTGAGGAGAGTAGACGGGCGCCTCGAACCACACCGACCTCCGCCGCGTCTCTTCAACCACCAGCGAAGGAAGCAGAACGAGCAGTGGTATGAGCAGCAACGAAGTGACGATGCCTATCAGAGAAAACATCGCGGCGATGCGGCTGGCCGGCCTCACCCAGTTGGCTTTCGCCAGCGCAGGCGCTATCGCCACCATAGGAGCCCCGCCGCCGGCCGTCAGCAAGAACGCCATCACAGCAGCCACGTAACCCCACTTCGTCGTGTCCCCGCCAACAGTAACCGCCTTGCCTATCACCCCGACCACGCCCAATACAGCCAGAAAACCGAGGATGTAAGCGACCCGCCGGAACGTTACGCCCGCGCCGGTTGCTGCGACCAGGTCTTCCACCACTTCCCCGGCCGACGGCGCCGACGGGTGTTCGTGGCTAACCTCAGTGTGGCTATGGCGGTCAGTGGCCACCCGCGCCGCCTTCCCGGTCAGGATCTACTTTCGCCAGGTAGATGACGTTCGGATCAGTGTTCAGCCGAGGCAACAGCGTGTAGGCCCTGTCGTCGTTGATCATGCTGTAGGCCCGGCCAGGGTTGGTGCGGTTGTTATCCGGGTCTATGTCTCCGAACACAAGCGCGTCGGTTGGGCAAGCCTGCTGACAGGCCGTCTGTATCTCCCCATCCTCCAACTCCCGATTCTCCTTTGCCGCGTTCCTCACGCCCCGCCGGATGCGCTGCATGCAGAAACTGCACTTCTCCATGATGCCGCGGCTGCGAACTGTAACGTCCGGGTTCAGGTGATTGCGGAACGATTCCGGCCATACAGGCTCCCAATAGTTGAAGAAGCGCACGATGTAGGGGCAACCATTGGCGCAGTACCTCGTACCCACGCAGCGGTTGTAGATCTGAACGTTCATACCCTCCGGGTTGTGATAGGTGGCGAAAACCGGACACACCGGCTCGCACGGAGCGTTTTCGCAATGCTGGCAAAGAATCGGGATGAAGCGCGCCTTTACGTCCGGGAACTCTCCCTCCCAGTAGCGCTCCACGCGTATCCACGCCATGCCGCGCGCCCGCTCATACCGCTCCTGAGTATTTAGCGGCACGTTATTCTCAACCTGACACGCCAGCACACACGCCTGACAGCCCGTACAGCGGTCTACGTCGACCACCATCCCCCACTTGTGTTTGCCAAAAACTTCGGTCGTCATGCGATGAAATTCCGTAGAGCCGGCTCCGGATACCCGGATCTACTCTTTGCCTCCGTAAATACTCTGCTGGTGAAGATGGTGGTTCGCCTCCTCCGCCTCGTGAGCCGTCTCATCAGGACCGACGACGAGCACCGGCACCCCCGGCTCCGTGGGAAACGCCTCCACCGTGCCCTCGAACTTCGGCACCTTGCGCCTCAGTCCAGACTTCGAAACGCGTACCTTGGTCGCAGCCCACGCCAAAGCCCCGGTCTCCGAGTCCTTGATATCCGTCAAAATGCTCATCACGTTCTGCCCGCGCCCCTCGGCGTAGCGCCCGCCATGACTGTGACCCTGCCCCATAGGCACGCCGACCACACCCGGCGGCACTCCGGGGTGCGGATAGGCCAAAGCCTCTATTTCCCCGTTTACGGACCGAATGAACAGAACGTCCCCCTCGATGATGCCCAAATCTTCAGCCACGCGCTTGTTGATCTCCACCCAGGTTTCCCACACCGCAGACGACATCGGATCCGGTGACTGCTGCGCCCAGGGAGTAGACGCCAATCGCCCATCCAGCAACGCGTTCGACTGAAACGGGATGAGATGAAACTCCTCGCCTTCCTCTGCTGGAACGGTCGATGAATACTTGGCCTCTTTTCCCAGCTCCATGAAATTGGGCGCCGCGCCGCCAAGATCATCTCCCGTCGCACCATTGTCCCACCAGCCGCCGCGCTGGAGAGCGCCGTTGAAGAACAAACGCTTGTCAGGAGCATTGATCGAGTCCGAACGCCTGCCGAGGTCGAACAACTGGCCCGATGCGTTTCGCACCAGATCCTCCATGCTCGACACCCCCAGACCGTCCCCGGACGCCCATAACAGCACGTCGCCAAACCCCCGCGCGTCAGACACCAGCCCAACCTCATCGAAATTGACCGTCGGCCCCACCACTGGCTGCTGAAACGCCACGGTCTGGTACCCAGGACCAGGTTCCGGTATGTCGGAACCCCAAGTCTCCAGGAAGCTCTTCTCAGGCAACACCAGATCGGCCTCCGCAGCTGTGTCATCCAATACCGTCGCGAACGCAATCACCTTGGGCACAGCCCGCAGCGCACCCTTCACTTCAACCGAAGCGGGCAGTCCGTGCACGATGTCCGCGCCCCGGACGATCACCGTTCTCACGTTGCCCCCGCGCCACTGCGCGATTTCATTTTCCCATTCCTCCAGCGATGCCCCGGTGGCCGACGAAGGCACCCCGCTAAGCGGCGATGCCGGGTTCGAGCGGATCCCGCCCTTGGACCCCACGGACCCAAGCAGGTAGTTGAGAGAATAGATCGCGCTCAGGTTGAAACTGCCGTTGGCGTGCGCTCCTGTGCTGCCGCCGGCGAAAGCCAAGGCAGGCCGGTTCGTACCAAGCTTTTCTGCCGCCCTCTTGAGACGCTCTTCAGGCACGCCGGAGCGTTCCGCAACCGCAGACGCCCCGTAATTATCCAGCGCGCCATCCGGCATGTTCTCCATGAAGGCCCCTATGTCGCCAGACGATGCCCAGCCGTGGTCGATGATCTCCTTCGCAATCGAAAGAGCCACCTCGCCCTCGGTTCCGGGCCGTGGCGCGATCCAGAGATCAGCCGCAGCCGCAGTCATCGACATTCGAGGCTCCACGTGTACCAGGTAGCCGCGATGTCCCTGACCCCGGAACTGCCCGTATTTGACCGACAGGCTGACCGGTGAGACCCACGTACTCAACCAGTCTGCCCCGAAAGACAACACCGCTTGGGCCTCGCCAATGTCCAGATCCGGCAAGGAACTCTGCCCGAACACACGATCCACCGCTCCGTGCAGAACTCCCTGCTCAACCGCGTCGAAAGCGATGTGCCGGCCTCCATACAGCGCGGCAAACTGCTCAGCCACCAACCCCAGATGGCCGCGCAGCGGGTTCGTTACCACGGTAACCCCGCCCGCCGCTTCCAGCGCATTGATCATCTCAATCTCCGCTTCAGCCCAGGAGATGGGGTTGAGCGCACCGCCCTTGCTGCGGCGCATCAACGGCCGGGAAATGCGGTCCGGGTGATACAGAAGCTGAAGCGCAGCGTCATGACGCACGCTCTGCTTGCCAGCGTTAACCGGAAAATCCGGGTTGCCCGCCACCTTCTTCGCTCTACCCTCCATCACCCGCACTATAAGACCGTCGCCCCCGGGCATGTCGCCCCAAGTCGTGGCGAACCAAGCATCCTCGCCGCGCACCAGATCCTCCGGGAGCTCTACCGGGCTCTGAACGATCAGCTCCCTCTCCGGAAGACCGCACGCCACGAAGATCACGGCCCCTGTAGCGGCCTTGCCGCTCAGAACCATGAACTGTCTGCGTGTAAGCTTCTTCAACTCACTCAATCTCAGGCGTGGGGAAATGCTAGTGGTGGCAAACGGTGCAGTCGGTGGGAGCCTCGTTCTCGCGGTGGCAATCGACACACTGCCCCATCTTCAGAGCCTCCACCTGCTTTACCTCGAGCATGGAAGCTACGTCTCCGTGACAAGTAGAGCATACCTGTGAGGGCAACGCTTCAGACAGTTGATTGACCCCGGGAGCGGCGTTCCTGATCTCTGAGGGGTGCTGGGTCAGGTAGCGGATATGAGGCTCGTGCACAAAGCGCACGTGGTCCGGCAGACGGTGCACCCGTTTCCAATTGATCGGAGAAGGATCCTCCTCGGTAAGCCCGGCCGCTTTCCGCAGTTTGGCCAGTTCCGGGTTTTCCTCCGGGCCTATCACCTTGTGGCAGTAGCTGCACAGCGCCACCGGAGGCACGCCGGCATTCGCCTGTGAAGTCACCGTCCGGTGGCAAAAAGTACAGTCCATCTCCAAACCGTCGATGAACTGACCAGGCAAGCCTGTGCTGGGGAACAACCCCGTACCGGCGTGGATTGTGTGAGGAAACGCGATCGGCTGCTTTACAGTCTGGTCGAAGCCCAACACCGGAATGGGCTGGCCCAGCCAGGCTGTGATGACGAACGCGGTAACCGCACCGGTCACCGCAAAGACGGCCAATCCGCCCAATAACAGGACCGGCGCCAGCGCCTTGATCCAGAGCGGCGTTGTCCTGTGCTTCTCTTTAATGAACTCGAGCAGAGACGCCAATCAGTGGAAACCCCGGAGCGAAAACGCGCAGTAGACTGTTGCAGACATGTTCACTGCCAGTATCGGCTGTAGACCCTGGTTAGGAACGGCTCAGCCTCTAGCGCCGTGAATGCAAGCGTGATACCAATCCCCACAACCGACAGCAGGCCAAGCGCGTAGAGAGGCTTCCTCAGCAGTTCCCACCGTTCAGGGATTGTACGAGTCGCCACGGCAGACGGAATCACCGCATGAGCCGTGAGTAGCGAAAGCCCCGCAGTGAGCGCAAGCGGCAGGGTCAGCCAGAGCAACTTGAGAGACGTACTGGTCAATGCCCAGTCAGCGCCTGTGGTCGTGTTCGGATCCACTTGAAAAAGGCGACTCCGGGGACAGGTTCCAGTTGCCTCACACGTTGATGGAGAACGCCCAAGCGGGCGGCCTCTGTAACTCCGCGCCGATCACAGCTGAGGACACTGTGAAAGCACGTGTGAAAAGTATCACGACCTAAATATAGAGGTCAAGGTAAGCAGAGACGGTTCAAACCAACACAGCCGGAAGCCGCAGGGAATGAGACGAGACCTCCTACGAGGCTTTCGCTGCCGCTCCGCCGTAGAGCACAGGAACATGGAACGCGAACAGGATCCCGGACGTCCCCAGGAACAGAACCGCCGCAGGTTCTTGAAATGGGCCGCGCTCGGAGTCGCAAGCGCCATCGATTCCACGGCTAGGCTGATGGGTGTACCCGGACTCTCCAGCACGGCTGAATCGCCAACCGGCAGATCCACCCTGGACCAACCGGAAAACCCGGAAGACCCATTGTTCTCAGCCTCCGGACCGTACGACGACCACACAAACCCCGAACGCCCCGATGACGAAGACCCTCAACCACCCGACTCTCCATCCAATCCTGGCCGGTAGATAACTCCCCGCGTCAACGCGGCGCCCTCGATCGCGCCCTACGTCCCCCCGCCAGTCGTCCAAGGTTGCAAAATAGTGAGGAGACAGGACGGCGGGCGCGTGTCCTGCCCCTTCGTTCACGTACCTGTAGGCATCGCCTAGGAGTGCAACGCTGCCGGTGGCGCGTGTTCTGCCTTTCCTTCACGTACCTGCTAGATCTGGCTCAACGATTCCCCGTATCGCCTCTGTCTCCGGCGCCGCTGGACGGCTGGATATCCGCACTTGGAGAAATCAACAGGTACGGCTCCCCGCTTTGGTCGGGCGCCGCCAGGTCCCAGTTCGACGGGCTGCCCTCTGGCCTGAGCCGAACGCCCCAATCGTCTCCATAGACGAGGATAGATTCACCCTCCCCCGAATCGCCGACTCGAACCCAGCGCACCGCGCACTGAGACCCCCCGCCCTCCGAACTCCAGCCCGTAACCTCCGTCCGCCCCTCGTCCGAAGAATAGGCCACCAGAACCGACGTCGCAGACCTCTCTTCCCCGATGGACGAGTAGGTCCTGAGCGGCAGGTAGCCACAGTTGGGATTCTCTTCTACTTCGATCCAGATCTGGGCCATTTTCGCTCCGGCGGACATGAGTCGTGAGTGAGGTGAGGCGGTGGGGATGTCGATCAGGCTGAACCCCGCTCAACCCTTGTAGGAACCCTGTAGCCCACTGTTCCCCAATGGTACAGGCAGCCAGCAGCCCAAGCCATTGAGACACCGCGCCAATGTTGGGCCGACTCAAGGTTACAATCCCGCTGAAACCCTGCGAGTCCAAGACCCGGCAGCAGGAACGACTAACGAGGGCCGGATAGCAGGGAACGCGTTCAACGCCGCCCGCTCGGTATCCGAAATCGGCGGAGTTCGGATGGCGTGGTGCGATTGACGGTGTCAATCTTGCCAACTCGGAGTCTGACGGCATTCTCCAACAACTTGATCAGCCCCGCGAAAGTCATAGCATGAAGGCCGACGTTCGCTCCAAACCAATTCCCTCGCTACGGAGATCCCGTTCAAGCATGCCAAACGGTCGATTCACAAACCATATCGAGTCCCCGAACGGTGGGTCTGTGAACGAGCGGCGTTCCCTCCACGAGCGATTCAGATCGCGCCTGATAGTCGATCCGACCTTGACCCGCAAGGCGGTGTCGTACCAGGGCAACCGAGACCTCCCAGGTTTCCGGTGGTTGAAATACAAGGAAAGCTTCTCCCGTGGACTCGTAGAACGGCTCATCGATGACGTACAGCCTGACTCCGTGCTCGATCCCTTTTCAGGCATGGGTACAACTCCACTGATAGCAGCGGGCAGAGGACTACGAGCAACCGGAATTGAAATCATGCCCGTGGGGGTCATCGCTGGAAAAGCCGTCGCACGCGCGGCCAATGGCTTTCACTCTGATGCGTATAGTTCGGCGGCCAAATCTTTGATTGAGCATGTAAAATCTTATAAAAAAGCTGCTGAGCAACATGCTTTTCCACATGTCCGCATCACACAAGCAGCCTTCCCACAGGAAACTGAGTTAGAAATTGCACGAGCAAGAGAGTTCATAGCTACGATAGATGACATCACGATTAAGACCGTGATGAATCTCGCATGCATGAGTATCCTGGAATCCGTGAGCTATACGCGCAAGGATGGACAGTATCTTCGCTGGGATTACCGCGCAGACCGAAAGCTCAGATCACGAATACACAAGGGTAAAATCCTGCGATTTCAGGAAGCGCTGTACACTCGCCTTGAAGAGATCAAAGAAGACGTCGAACCCTTGAAAGAACTCTACGGTAGAAGTATGCCTACGTTTCTAACAGGGTCAAGCTTACAACTGTTGAGAAAGATAGCAGACAACGCTTTCGATATGGTAATCACTTCGCCGCCTTATGCTAACAGATACGACTACACCCGGACATATGCCCTTGAGCTTGCTTGGCTTGGATACGGACAGGATGATTTCAAGACACTGAGGCAGCAAATGCTATCGGCTACAGTGGAAAACAAGCCTAAGCGCGAATGGCTGCAACAAATTTACTCGAACTCCGATCTCATTGCGGCTGCACTTGGAATGAGCGATGCACAAAATGCCATTCACGAGGTGGTAGACATTCTCCGAGACCACTCAAGTGAACTGGGCAATCCCCACGTGATCCGACTGATCGAGGGTTATTTTCTGGAAATGGCAGTAATCGTCGCGGAATTAGGCCGCATTGTCAGACCTGGCGGTACCGTGTTTATGGTCAATGATAACGTACAGTACCACGGGGAAGAAATCCCGGTAGATTTGGTACTATCTGATTTTGCTGAACAGTCCGGGTTCAGGTGCGAGCGGATCTGGGTGCTGCCCAGAGGGAAGGGCAACTCCAGCCAGCAGATGGGCCGGTTCGGGCGCCGTGAGCTGCGGAAGTGCGTGTACAAGTGGGTGCGCTGCGATGTCTAAATTGCAAGACGCCCAAGCCCGCTCAGTCTTGATCTCGGAAAGAATTCGACAGAGAACTGATTTGACTCTTCGACAACAAATCTTGTCGTTTGAAGATGAACTTCTGTTTCTTCCACTATGCGAATTGGCGATCAGCCCGGATGCATGGAACCACGTTGTAGATGCTGGAATTGACCCTCGATTGGTATTTGCTCATCCCCGACTGCTCCGACAACATCCAGAAGTGTCTGAATACTATCGAGGAATCGCGCTCTTGCCAAGGAAGCGGGTTGCTGATATAGCGGCATCAGTGGACTCTTGGGAGCGTGGTACGCGGACAACCCCCATAAACTACGGCCAAAGCATTCAAGTCGCCCAGCTATATAATGCAGTGATATCGTCAGTTATTGAAGGGTCCTCTAACTGGACGATCGAAAACGGATACAGAAATATCATTGCCAACATAGGCATTGGGCTGGATGGTACTATGCGGAATGTAATTGGGCAGGACGCTGAAAATCTTGTTAAAATACGAATCAAGGAATGGCTGCAAGACGAGCAACTTATCCTTTCTGGCAATCGTGAGGGCACTCAATTTAGTCTTCCCAATGGCTATTCTATGTATTATCGTTCAGAACCTGATATTGAGTTTAGACACACCGCGCAGTGTAGCTCTTCGATTGTTGCAACTATCGAAATAAAAGGCGGTAAAGATCCGGCGGGAGCTCTGGAAAGACTTGGCGCAATACACAAGAGTTTTGAAGCTACACCTCCTGGCTGTACTAACATTTTGGTCGCCGGAATTTTTACACATGAAATGCGAGAACGTCTGGACGAGGCTGGAATTACCAAAACATTCCTGCTCGATGATCTTATTCGCGGCGGCAGGCCGTGGATAGCTTTCCTGAACGAAGTGTTCCATTACACAGTGCGGATTACGGATAAGTTATTCTAGCGCAACACCTTTCTGTTGCGAGTATCTCACTGAACATGTACGTTAGATGATCGACGCTTTGAGTGAGGATGATAAAATGCGACGCCATACCTGCCCCAACACCCACTCCCTCCTCCGTCGTCGCGCCGCTGCCCTGTGTTCCCCAACCGGTACGGACACCGGCCAGGCCACCGAACACACACGGCCCCGATGGCCTGCCCGCTTGAGGTTGCAACCTCTCTCCCCAGACCCGGCGAATGCAGACCCGCCAGCCGGGACGGCCAGTAGAGGCTAGGCAACAAGGAGCGTTCAGCGCCGACCGCTTGGGATCCGAACCAGGCCGCAACTTCCACCAATGAGGCCGCTCACTTACATTTGCTAGGATTTGCCCTGTAAGATCAAGGACTCCCACCGCAAAGCGCATACCGCTCAGCCGACCAGCGGACTAGCCATGAGCATCGACGCTCAGGCGCAAAAAAGTAGAGGCAACTCACATGGATATACCGCCCGACAAGCTCGCGTGGATGTACACCACCATGTATCGGATCCGCCGTTTCGAAGAAACCATGCTCGAGCAGACCTTCAAGGGAAAGTCCATGGGAGTCACACACAGCTCCGACGGACAGGAAGCGGGCCCAACCGGTATCTGCGCGCACCTGACCGATAAGGACTGGATATCCTCCACTCACAGAGGCCATGGCCACTGCATCGCCAAGGGACTGGACGCCAAACGCATGATGGCCGAGATATTCGGCAAGGCTACCGGCCAATGCAAGGGAAAAGGCGGCTCCATGCACATCGCAGACTTCACAAAGGGAATGCTGGGAGCCAACGCTATCGTGGGCGCCGGCATACCCCTTGCAGTCGGCGCCGCTCTCACTGCCAAGTACAAAGGCTACGACTCCGTCGGAGTCGCATTCTTCGGAGACGGCGCCAATGGGCAGGGAGTACTACACGAGAGCATGAATCTCGCCTCGGTATGGAAACTCCCCGTCGTCTTTGCATGTGAGAACAACCACTACGCCGAGGCCACCCCGGTGGAGTACGCAGTGGCCGTGGGAGACATCGCAGACCGAGCACAGTCCTACTCCATGCCCGGAGTCACGGTGGACGGGATGGACGCGTTCGCAGTTTACGACGCCGCAGGAGAGGCAATAGCACGCGCAAGGCGAGGCGAAGGCCCCTCGCTGATCGAACTCAAGACCTACCGCTACCATGGACACTTCCACGCCGACGAGCCCCATAAGTACCGCAGCAAGGAAGAGGAAGACTCCTGGCACGCCCGCGACGCCATCAGAAACTTTGAGACGAGGGTCGCAGAACAGGCCCTAATGTCCCAAGACCGCCTAACTGCCATCAGGAAAGAAATAGATCAGGAAATGCTCGACGCCGTCGAATTCGCCGAGAACAGCCCCATGCCCCACCTCGACGAACTTTACTCCGACGTGTACGTAAGCTACAGCAACCCACTCCAGGGGCTGCGATGATGACCCCCAACCCCGCACACTTCAGGAACCATACGGAATGACCACGACAGAAGCTCCCGCCGCCGCATCCCATCAGCCGCTCGGCCCCGGATTCGACGTGCCCGGCCGGGAAACCACATACCGGGAAACCTTCAACCGCACCCTACGGGACGAACTCAACCGGGACCCTGACGTATTCATCATGGGCGAGGACATCGCCGGAGGCGCAGGACGCACCGACGAAGAAGGCAAGCCACTGGACGCCTGGGGCGGCCCATTTGCCGCCACGAAGGGCCTCATACAAGACTTCGGGCCCGAAAGAATCCGCGATACCCCCATATCCGAGGCAGGCTTCCTCGGCGCCGCCGTAGGAGCCGCCCTCACAGGCACGAGGCCCGTCGTAGACCTCATGTACTTCGACTTCGTGGCCGTGGCATTCGACCAACTACTCTCCAACGCCGCCAAGAGCCGCTACATGTTTGGAGGGCAAACCAAAGTCCCCATCACCATGTTCGCTAGATCCGGAGGAGGCACGGGACACGCCGCACAACACTCCTCCAACTTCTACTCCATACTCGCCCACATACCCGGCCTGAAAGTCGTCGTACCCTCCGATGCATACACCGTGCGAGGACTACTCGCCGCAGCCATACGGGACGATGACCCCGTCATGGTGTGCAACCACAAGAAACTCATCAACACCACCGGCTTCGTACCAGACCAGAGCTACACCATCGACATAGGCAAGGGACGCCTGCTAAGGGAAGGCAAAGACGTCACCATCGTCGGAATGTCCTGGACCTCCCCGGTCTGCAAGAACGCCGCAGAACAATTGGCCAAGGAGGGCATCGACGCAGAAGTAGTCGACCTGCTCAGCGTCTCACCCCTGGACGAAGAAATCTTCCTCGACTCGGTGGCCAAGACAAACCGGATAGTCATAGTGGACGAGGACACGCCCAGAGCCAGCATGGCCTCCGAAGTGGCCGCAGTCGTCTCCGAAAAAGCCTTCGACTACCTCGACGCACCGATCAAGCGGGTAACCGGCCCCCACACTCCCATGCCATACAACCGCGGACTCGAAGCCGCCTTCATCCCCGACGAGGCCGCCGTAGCCGGCACCGTCAAAAACCTGCTGAACGTGTAATTGCGTGGCCGGCAGCCGTCCGGAACCCCGCCGCGGCTTGTATGGACCTCCTTCGCGTTCGCACCACTCGTGAGCGGTAGGGTATCTGCGTGGGCAGTTCGAGAGACGCCCGCATCGGTGCGTTTCACCGCCGCGGCGGGTAGCTTTAAGATGCCTGAAGAAACTGTCTGACTCGCAGGAAAGCATTGCCGGAGAGACGGAGACCATGTGCAGGAGCATCAAGACACTCAGACCGCCTTACAGCGAGCCGACGGATGAAGAGGTCAGCGCAGCGGCCCTGCAATACATTCGCAAGATCAGCGGTTTCCGGACTCCGTCCAAGGTCAACAGGCCGGCGTTCGATCGGGCAGTGCGCGACGTGACGCGAGCTTCCGCGAGACTGCTCGACTCACTCTACGTCAGAACGCCTGGCGCAGCTTCGCATCACCCTAACCCGGATCGATGAACTCGACCGATCGCAGCGGGTATATCTCCTCGTTCTCCGGCGCCAGACCTATGCCTCCGGCAACCAGTACTCTCCCATCGGGCATGAGAATCGCCGTGTGCTCCCGCCTTGGCTCTGTCAGATCAGGCCCTGGAGACCACGAGTTCTCACCAGGATCGAATATCTCTGTGGACGCGTACAGCGCGTAGCCCGAAAGGTCGGAACTCTGCAAAGGATCGAGACCGCCTGTCGCGAGTACTCGGCCGTCGGCCAGCAAGGTCAGAGCGTGACCAACCCGCCAGTGGCTCATCTGTCCGGCCGACGCCCAGACGCCGGTAACGGGATCGTACGTCATGGCGGTTGCTGCTTCGTTCCTGCCAATATCCGTTCTGCCGCTTTGCAATCCTCCCGACGACGGACCCGGTTGCATCGTATTCGTAAACAGAACTCTGCCATCCTGGAGAACGGCTTCCTCCGGTTCTGTACCCGCGTTCCCTGCGCTGTTGATGCGCGTCCATGAATCGATCGAGGGGTCGTAGATGTCCATGCGAACCGTCGGTTCTTCTGTTGGATCGATATTTGGGTCCGTATTGACGGTCACCGCGAGCACGCGCCCATCGCGCAGCAAAGTGACCCTTTGTTCCTCGGCGGTAGAGTTCATGGCCGCAGCCTGCTCCCAAACCCCGGTTTGAGGATCGAATACCTCGACCGAGTCGACGTTCTTCGGTCGTGAATAAGGTGATTGGGAATCGAAAAACTCTGAGACGTCCAATCCTCCGGCAACCAGCGCTCTGCCGTCCCGGAGCAGTACAACCTCCGGAAACAGACGCGGCAACGCCGGGCCCGGCTGCTGAGTGAATGAGTTCGTGTCGGGGTCGAAGAAGCTGGCCGTCGCCGCGATATGCTCTTCGCTCTCCCCCTGAACTCCCACGAACAGGACTCGGCCGTCGGCAAGCTTGGCGGTGGAGTACGTGATCGCCGGCCCCTCAAGGGGTTCTGGTATCCACCATAGGCCCGTGGTGGGGTTGTAAATCTGAACCAGCCCTAACGGGAACGGCGCGATGACGTTATTGTTGGCAAAACCGGAGAATCCGCCACCCACGAGGACGCGCCCATCGTCCAGCAATACCGCCTGATGCCCAAAGCGCCCCACTGCCAGATCAGGCGTAACTATTTCAACCCGGTCTCCATGCCCCGACAGCCTGGCGGTTAGCCTGATCGAAGCTTCCTCCACGCCCAAGTCTCCGAACAGCGTTCCGGCACCGCCCGGCTTCAGCTCTCCCGTCGCCTCGAACTGTCGCATAAGGCCATCATCTACGCCGATCCGGTAGATGACGTCGAGCGCGCCTCTGGCGCCGCCCACCTCGACCTCTGGCAGCCTGCCCGATATCGCGTACGCCTTGATTCCATCGAGCTCCTCTTGGCCGGTGACTGTCAGGTTGATGAGGTCATCCGGTCGCGGGAGGAAGAGGCTGCTTGGATCGATGAAATACGGACTCTCAGCCCGGATGATGTCCCAGTCATGGGCCGACGCGTCTAGGACGTACGTGGTGAAATCCATAGCTATAACCCGCGATTCGACTGTCTCATCGGGTAGGGCGGCCACAATATCGGCCGAACTATAGCCGTAGCCAAGTCGAACCACACCGGTGTATGTAACCGGAACGTCGCGAGTGCTGTCGCTAGACACAATTTCTAGATGGGCGCTGATCTCGAACGTAAAGCTCGCGGAGGCGAGCATCCGCTCCAGCGCGGCGTCCATGATCCCTTTCGCCGGCTCGGAAGCCGGAATGTTCGCCGCTGAGGGCTGCACGGGCGCCGGCGTCGCGGTGGGTGTCGAGTACGGAATGTTCGAGGCCGGAACCGGTTTGGTTACCGGTGTCGCAGTCGGCTGTTCCTGTGCTGGCGCGGTAGCGGTGTCGGTTGGCCTGGCAGTCGGCTGTTCAGAGGCCGGTGGAGAACCGGATCTGCAAGCCGATAGCAAGAAAGCTGCCAGTAGGCAGACCAGCCCAATCCAGGCCAATCTGTGCGCCGCCCACAACGCCAATCAATCCTCGCGCACCACTGCGTCATCCTGCTGCGCGATGCGAAGCAACATCTCGAAAGGGTATATGCCCGTTTGGTGCCCATCAGACCACAGGAACTGCAGGGCATAACGGCCCACCGGGATCCAGTCCACTACGATCACGTCATTGGGCACCGAAGCAACGTTGAGAATAGACCTGCCGGTCATCTCCTCCACGCACCCGGCGCAAGCGCACTGGAGTCTTAGATGGCGATACGGGTATACGTAGACGCGACCATCCTGCCAGACGATACGGACTCCTTCACCGGTTAGCTCAACTTCTTTCGCCGTTACGTGCAATGGCTCCCTCCCTTGTCCGGCTCGACCGCTTTCGTTTCACCCCCCTGGGACGTTACAAGACCTGCCTCGGCCCATTGGCTTGGGGCTCTTCCCGCTCTACGGGGATTTAACCGGACGACGCGCCGGCTGGCTGGAGGCGGGCGCGGCTCTTCCCGCTCTGCAGGGATTCAACCCCGATCTAACTTTTTTGGGGGGCTTTTCTTCACCGTAGGCTCTATCTTCTCACCCCGCAACTTCACGAACGGCGTATTTCTCTGGCGCGCAGGCAAAGCGGTGCGGTGCGGTTTGTCATCCCGGCCGATGAAATAGGATCAGGCTGTGGGCGCGGCGAAGAGTTGCGGTAAACTTCCCGCCAGGCAAAGCATGAGGACGCTCCGGCGCAGCGTGAGGACGCTCGGCGAAGCATGAGGACGCTCCAACGAACAACGAAAAAGGACCTGAGAAATGGCTGACAACGAAATGGAAATGGCTGACGACGAAATGGCTGACGGCGCTGAGACTGGCGAAGACACTATCAGAGTGGGCGTCATAGGCGCGGGAGCAAACACTCGAACCCGCCACATTCCGGGCCTCAAGGCTCAGAAGGGAGTGGAGGTCGCAGGCGTCGTCAACCGCACGCTCGAGTCCAGCAGGAGAGCCGCAGAAGACTTCGGCATAACCAACGTCTACGGCGATTGGCTTGAGCTCGTCGAGGACGACGACCTGGACGCCGTGTGCATTGGAACATGGCCGTACATGCACCACCCTTGTACAGTGGCGGCGCTAGAGAATGGCAAGCATGTCCTCGTCGAGGCCAGGATGGCTATGAACGCCGATGAGGCGAGTGACATGCTCGCGGTGTCACGCGCCAACCCGCACCTCGTGACCCAGGTTGTCCCTGCTCCCCATACGCTCGGCGTAGACCGCACTATCATCGACCTCATTTCCGAGGGATACGTGGGCGACGTGATAAACGTCAGAGCGCAGATCGCCATAGGCAGCGATTTCCCTGACTACGACGCACCCCTCCACTGGAGACACGACAGGGACTTATCCGGCAACAACATCATGATGATGGGTATCTTCTACGAGGCCCTGATGCGCTGGGTAGGCCCGGCCTCGTCCGTACAGGCCTTGGGTCAGACGGTCGTGAAGCACCGCAAGAATGCCGCCGGGCGCCGAATGTCGGCGCCGATACCGGATCATCTGGACGTGCTTTGCAGCCTTCACTCCGGCGGAACCTTCAACTACACCGTCACCCAGTCCGCAGGATTGTGTCAGGAATTCGAATGCTGGATCTACGGTACCGAAGGCACCTTGCGGCTCGACTCACCGAACGCCTCGAACTCGCTAGACCCGGGAGTACGCATACGCGGCGGCAGGAGGGGAGACTCCGGCCTCGCCCGGATCGACGTACCCCCCGAGAAGAAAGGCGCCTGGCGAGTGGAAGAGGAGTTCATAAACGCCATACGCGGCCTTGAACCCGTCACACACACCAACTTCGTGGACGGCGTGAAGTACATGGAGTTCACAGACGCCGTAACGCGCTCCTGCCAGACGGGAGAAATGGTTGCCCTGCCGTTGTAATCCGCAGTAGAGAGCGCCCTCTTCGTCTCCGCTTTCAAGCGGATCTCCTTCGCCGCGCCGCACATTCCACGGACCGCCAAAATACGGTCGAGTGACAGTCCTCTTTGAGTACGGTCTGCTAGGCGCGTAACTTTCCGTAGCAGTTATCAACGTGGAGCGAAGTAAGTGCAAGCGACAGCCCCGAAACCCTTGGAAACCCTCCCGGCCAATGGTCGTCCCGCAGCATTGGCCATCAGAGATTTCCCGTCGGGAGAGCGACCGCGGGAGCGCCTCAGCGCATACGGGCCTTCGAGCTTGTCAAACGCCGAACTCATGGCCATCTTGCTCAGGACGGGCCTCAAGGGTGAAAACGTCCTCGTCATGGCTCAGCGTTTGCTTAGAGATTTCGGCGGCCTGGACGAACTCGCTCGCGCATCGGTTCACGACCTCTGCGCGGAAAAGGGAATCTCCAGCGCAAAAGCGTGCCAGTTGCTCGCCGGAATCGAGCTTGGCAAGCGCGTAGCATCGCCCGATCCGATGGATCGACCCTACGTCAACAGTCCGGAGGACATAGCCAATATGCTGTCTCCCGAAATGGCGTACCTCAGCCGCGAGTGCTTCAAGGTCATTCTGCTGAACATGAAGAACCAGGTGATCGAAGTGGAGAAACTCTACGTCGGCAGCGTCAACTCATCCATCGTACGCACCGCAGAAGTCTACGCCAGCGCACTGAAACGCAACTGCCCATCCATAGCGGTCGCACACAATCACCCGTCAGGAGACCCTACCCCAAGCTCCGACGACATCGCCACCACCTCCAGACTCGTCAAGGCCGGCCGCCTGCTCGAAGTGGAACTGATCGACCACGTCATCATCGGCCGAGGGAGGTTCATATCGATGCGAGATTGCAACCTCGGCTTCGATTGAAGCAAATTCCGCTCGCCTCACGGCGCGCCCACCGACGCTTTCTCCTCAGCCCTACTCTTCACGGTGCGCTCACCGACGCTTTCTCCTCAGCCCTACTCTTGTAGGAGCGCACTCTAACTTCCCCCATCTGGGAAGGCCCTTCCTGGACCCTGTGGTTCTGCCAAGAGCGACCCGTTACTCCAACCGACGAAACAGCCCATCCGCATCATTCAGAGGGCATCTCCGCCTGTGCTACTCTGTAATCTCAGGCCCCCAGCCGCAGATGGGGGAGAAAGGCTTCTGAAACTTACGCGAGGCTTTAGAACATGGCGTCTCCAACCGGTGTAATCGACTTCAACAGCGACCTCGGAGAATCATTCGGGTCGTACCGTATGGGTCTGGACGAGGAGATCATCAAGCAGGTCACCTCGGTCAACGTCGCCACAGGTTTCCACGCAGGCGACCCGGACTGCATGGCCAGGACCGTCAAACTGGCAGAGGACAACGGCGTGCGCGTCGGCGCACATCCGGCCTATCCCGACCTCGTCGGCTTTGGCCGCCGTGACATGTCAATGACACCGGATGAGGTCCGAAACTGCGTCACCTATCAGGTCGGCGCCCTATCCGCGTTCACCAATGGCGGCCTGCAACACGTCAAGCCGCACGGCGCCATGTACAACAAGGCCGTGCGAGACCCGGCCGAAGCCTCGGCCATAGTGGAGGCCGTCAAGGCTTTCGACCCATCGCTCATACACATGGTGCTGGCAGGGTCCGAATGGGAGCAGGTCGCACGCGCAGCAGGCGTGCGGATTGCTCGTGAGTGCTACGCCGACCGCGCCGTCACGCCGGACGGCAAGCTCGCGCCGCGATCACTGCCCGGGGCGGTTATCCACGACGAGGGACTGGTCATCGAGCGGTCCCTGAGGCTCGTCACCGAAGGCAAGGTGGAGGCGGTGGACGGCAGCGACATAGACTTTCAGGCAGACTCGATCTGCCTGCACGGAGATACCGCAGGAGCGGTGGAGCTCGCGGCATCCCTGCGACGAGAACTCGAAGCCGCCGGTATCGAGATCAAGCCTATGTCACAGATCGTACCCTGATAGCGTCGTGACGGCACACCCTGAACGCCCAAGCCCCAAGATCCTCCCTGCCGGCGACTCGGCCGCACTGGTCGAATTTGGCGATCGAATAGACCCTGAGACCAACGACCTGGTCTATTCGCTGGCCTCGGCGGTAGAGGCCGCATCCATCGAGGGCTTCCAGGAGCTGGTGCCCACGTACCGTTCATTGCTGGTCCAGTACGACCTGCATGCAATCGGGTACGAGGACGTATCGAGCCGCCTGCGGAAAATCGTCGAACAGATCAAACCGCCCGTCGGAAACGGCGATGCGGCCAAGATCGTGGTAAAGATCCCCGTCGCGTACGGAGGCGAGTCAGGCGCCGACCTGCAGACGGTGGCCGAGCACAGCGGCTTGTCCGAGCAGGACGTGATCGGCATCCACTCCGGCACGGACTACCGCGTCTTCATGCTCGGCTTTGCGCCCGGCTTCCCTTACCTCGGCGGCATGGATGAGCGCATCGCTTGCCCCCGCCTCAAAACCCCCAGAGTGCGCGTCCCAGGCGGCTCCGTGGGCATTGCGGAGTCACAGACCGGCGTGTATCCCAACGATAGCCCCGGCGGATGGCAGATCATAGGCCATACCCCGGTCAAGCTGTTCGACTCCCAGGCCAACCCTCCGGCAGCCATACTGCCAGGCAGCCTGGTGCGCTTCGAGCCGGTCGATCCTGACCAATACCAAGCGATTGCTTCAAGCGTCGAGGCGGGAGAGTACCAGTTGAAACGACTCCCGGGAACCGCATGACCGTGGAAGTCATACAGGTCATTTCACCCGGAATCCTCTCCCTGATCCAGGACTCCGGCAGGCGCGGCTACCAGAAGTTCGGAGTATCCGTCGGCGGAGCGATGGACGCGGAAGCCCTACTGCTGGGAAACCGCCTGGTTGGCAACACGCCGGACGCCGCGGTTATCGAGGTCACGCTCGGCGGCGCTGAGTTCGCGTTTCCGCAGGAGACTGTCATCGCAGTAACCGGCGGAAACCTCGGCGCGCAGCTCGGCGGCGTTCCTGTCCCGGAGTGGGAATCTTTCCGCGTTCCAGCGGGATCCCGCCTTGCCTTCAGCGGCCCAATTGAAGGACTTCGGGCCTATCTATGTGTCGCGGGAGGAATCGCAACCCGCCCGGTGCTGGGAGCGCGCTCGACTCACACAGGCTCCGGTCTGGGTGGACTCGATGGAGGCCCGCTCAAGCCCAATGCAGAGTTGCCTGTAGGTCAAACCTCCGGTGAGCCCGGTCTGCAACGCGTGCCCGCCAGCCTACGGCCGCAAAGCACGCGGCATACCGCGCTGCGTGTAGTGCCCGGTCCCCAGGAGGACGCCTTCACGATTGCCGGAGTGGATGCTTTCTACGGCGGGGAGTACACCGTCACTGACCGCTCGGACAGGCAGGGAGTCCGCCTGGACGGGCCGCAGGTCGAGGCCGTGGATGGACGGTACGACATCGTGTCGGATGCCGTCGTCTTTGGCTCTGTCCAGGTGCCTGGTGACGGCAAGCCGATAGTCCTTTTGGCTGACCGCCAGACCACCGGGGGGTACGCCAAGATCGGAGTGGTCGCGAGCGTGGACCTCCCGGCATTGGCTCAGGCCGCTCCGGGCTCAACCGTGAGCTTCACCAGAACCACCGTGGATGAAGCTCAGGCCAACGCTCGCGAACGAATGCGGCAGCTTCTCGAAACCCCGCTCGAAGACGCCTCTCCCGCGCTGACCTACTCTCTGAACGTCTCCGGCAAGATGCACCGAATCCAACTCGCGCGCCCCGCTGCGGGCAGCGCCAGACAGACCCTGCAGATGGACGTAGACGGCTCAAGCGAACTTGTAGCCGTTGAAATCCTGGACGGCTGAGTACTCTTTTTTTCTAGCTCGCTGTGGGGGTTGGTTGTGGCGTGCGGCGCTAGGTACGGATACAGCGGACTATGATGGGCTTACCGTGACCACCACCCTTCGACCCTATCCCGCCTACAGGCCTTCCGGCATCCCCTGGCTCGGCGACGTGCCGGCGCATTGGGAGGTGCGGCGGTTGAAGAATCACGTCGCCAACGTAGTTGACCTCACCAGCGAAACAAGGCATGACGATATTTACCTTGCCCTTGAACACGTTGAGAGCTGGACGGGCAGGTTTGCCGCTGCTGGCGATGACGTTAGCTTTGATAGTCAGGTGAAGCGGTTTCGGGCTGGCGACGTGCTTTTCGGCAAGCTGAGGCCCTACTTGGCGAAAGTCACCTACCCAAACCGGAGCGGGGTTTGTGTAGGAGAATTCTTGGTGCTTCGATCCAGCGTTGCCAACTTGTCGTCAAGGTATCTTGAGCAACTGCTGCGTTCCAAGTCGGTTATCGATGCGATAGACGCCTCGACCTTTGGAGCAAAGATGCCCCGTGCCAATTGGCAATTCATTGGCAACATGAATGTTCCTCTTCCGCCGGTTTCCGAGCAGCGGGCCATCGTCCGCTACCTCGACCACGCCGACCAACGCATTCGCAGCTACGTCACCGCCAAGAAACGGCTCGTCGAACTGCTCCAGGAGGAACGGCAGGCCCTCATCAACCAAGCCGTCACCCGCGGCCTAGACCCCAACGTCCCCCTCAAGCCCTCCGGCGTCCCCTGGCTCGGCGATGTGCCCGCCCACTGGGATTTGCTAGCTTTGAAACGCTTGGGGGTACTCAAGAGCGGGGTTGGATTTCCTATTGCGCAACAAGGCCAGCAAGACCAAGAGATTCCCTTCTTCAAGGTTTCTGACATGAATCTTCCTGGCAATGACATATTTATGAACACTAGTAATAACTCAGTTTCTCGTAATACAGCCAAGACATTGAAAGCAACGATCTTTCCGGCAGGGACTATCATCTTTCCAAAGGTCGGCGGCGCTATGCTAACAAATAAGCGGCGCGTCTTAACACATCCATCCAGCATCGACAACAATCTGATGGGCTGCATCGTTACTCGTGGAGATTCAGATTTCACTCTATTGTTGTTGCGGCATATAGACCTAGCGGTTATTGCCAAGCCGGGTCCCGTCCCTGCAATCAGCGAAGGCGAGCTTGGAGATGTCAGGGTTGCCCTCCCGCCGCTCTCCGAGCAGGCCGCCATCGTCGAGTACGTCGACCGGGCAACTGCACGAATCGACGCCGCGGCCGCCCGGGCCCGTCGTCAGGTCGAGTTGCTGGAGGAGTACCGCACCCGCCTGATCGCCGATGCGGTTACGGGCAAGCTGGACGTGCGCGAGGCGGGGGCGAGTTGAGTCGTTCGCGGGCGGGCAGGGCCGTTCACGAACGGCCCCTACGCGGCGGCGGCAACGGCGGTGCGTCCGGGTCGTCTGGGTAGTGGTGCACGATGTCCGGCGCGGTGATAGTGATCCTGATGGAGGGCGAGTTCCCGACGGTGCGGATCTCATGAGGCGTTTCACTTCCGACGAACACCACGTCGCCCCGCTTGGCGAGTACCGGTTCGTCATCGCCTATGCTCCACTCAAGCTCTCCGTCGAGCACGACCCACCACTTGCGCATGTTCGGGTGCCACGTCCGGCGGTTCTTGGTCCCGGGCATCTCGTGCGTTATCAAAGCTCGATTGCGCTCGTCCAGTATCACCACCTCCTTCCATCCCCTGTCCGAGCCATGCCGGTCCAGAAGGCCCTTCAAAGACGTGTGGATCAAGTTCGGCGGGTCTAGACCCGGGTCAACCGGTATGAGCCTGCACGGCGCGATTCCCTTGATGTCGTGGTTGCTTTCAGGGTGCGTCACTCCCAACCTGACCGCCTGACCGCCTGCCCAGGGGCGTATGTCATGGCAAAAGCCGGCAGGGGCCATCACCACGTCACCCCATTCCGCCACTATCGGCTCGTACTGGCCTATCTGCCATCTGGTCTTGCCGTCCAGCGCTATCCACCACTCGTTGAAGTCCGGGTGTAGGTGTGGATCAGGCGGCGTGCTGGGAGGGCCCGAAATCCACACGGCGTGGTTCCGACCATCGGATATCAGCATCTCGGCCCACGGCCGATCAGCCGGATGCCGGCCCATCAATTCTGCGCGGCGCGTAATCTTCCGATTGACGTTATCCGGAACCCTGGCCATCGTCTTCTCTCCTGCTTTTCTGACAGCGCGGACGTTGCGTCACGAGCCTTTACCGGAAGCGCCGGACGGTTCCCCGGCCATTCCTTCCAATGACCAAGGCGATACGACTCAGACCCTACGGCAGGATACCTGTATGGGTCAGCTTGCAGCTGCGCCCGATGCGTGCAGCGCCCCCAGCATACGCTGGCGAAACTGCTTTAGTCTGCTGAGAACCTCCTTCGACTCCTCCAGCCAGACGTCCTCTTCGCGGTCGATGTCCATCCGTATTTGCATGTGACCCACCCGCGCCCCGCGTCCCAAAGCGTTTTGCAGGGCGCGTCTAGCCCCTCCGGTGGAGTCCTTGAGAGAAAGTACCAGCACGTCTTCCGCGGCCACGACCGAGTCTACGCCGGACTCCTCCGCCAGCGCCTTGATGCGCGCGCAGTCCAGCAGTAGGTCTACGTTTCGGGGTACCGGGCCAAAGCGGTCCCATAGTTCCTCCCGCAGATCGTCGATCTCCGCCGCGGAGTGCATTCTGGCAAGACGCTGGTAGACGCTCAGGCGCTGGGCCAAATCTTCTATGAAGTTGTCGGGAATGCGGGCATCGAGACCGAGGTCCACCCGAACCGTCGAGAACTCCATTGGAATCCGCCGCGCTGCGTCGCCTCCCGATCTGAGGTCGCGCACCGTGTCGGCCAGGAGCTTCGAATAGAGGTCGAATCCGACCGCTGCTATGTGCCCGCTTTGCTCTGCGCCCAGAATGTTGCCCATGCCTCGTATCTCCAGGTCGCGCATGGCAATCTGGAATCCAACACCCAACTCGGTCGCCGCGAGGATCGTGTTCAAGCGCTGCTCGGCTGTCTCAGTCAGCTGTTTGCCGCGGGGCACCATCAAATAGGCATACGCACGGTTGGCGCCTCGTCCGATGCGGCCTCGTAGCTGATACAGCTGGGACAGACCGAACACGTCGGCCCGATCCACCACGAGCGTGTTCACGTTTGGCAGGTCGATACCGGACTCGATGATCGTGGTGCACACCAGCACGTCGAACCTGCGCTCTGAGAAGTCGGCCATCACGCTTTCCAACTCATCCGCAGGCATCTGGCCGTGGCCGATGCCGATGCGCGCTTCAGGAGCCAGCTTGTGCACCTGCGCGGCCACTCGATCTATAGAACCCACGCGGTTGTGCAAGAAGAACACCTGGCCTCCACGGTCCAGCTCCCGCAGTATCGCCTCCCGCAGCAGGTCGTCGTTCTCCTCGGACACGTATGTCTTTATGGGGAGCCGCTCCTCCGGGGGCGTATCGATAGTGCTCATGTCCCGCACTCCGGCCAACGCCATGTGCAGCGTGCGGGGGATCGGCGTGGCGGATAGTGTCAGCACGTCCACCTGCGTTCGCAGCCGCTTCAACCGTTCCTTGTGGGACACGCCGAATTTGTGCTCTTCGTCGATGACCGCCAAGCCCAGGTCCTTGATCGATACGTCCCGTTGCAAAAGGCGGTGAGTGCCTATGCATATGTCTACCTTGCCGTCCGCCAAACCCTCCACGATTTCTCTCTGTTTATGGTTGCTGCGAAAGCGGGACAGCATCTCTATCTTCACGGGAAATGGCGCCAGTCGTTCCCTGAACGTGGCGAAATGCTGCTGGGCAAGCACAGTCGTGGGAACGAGGATGACCACCTGGCGCCCCGATTGCACGACCTTGAACGCTGCACGCAGCGCCACCTCGGTCTTGCCGTATCCCACGTCCCCGCAAACCAGGCGGTCCATGGGGCGGGATGAAACGAGGTCCGCCTTGACGGCCTCTATCGTTGCAAGCTGGTCCGGCGTCTCCTCATATGGGAAGCTGGCCTCCAGCGCGTCCTGCCAGGGCGTGTCCGGATCGCTGTTGAAGCCCTTGGTTACGGAACGGGCCGCGTACAGGGCTATCAACTCGCCGGCCAATTGTTCCGTTGCCCGTTGGGCCCTCGCCTTGGCGCGCACCCATTCCTGAGTGCCCAAACGGGTCAGACGCGGCGGAGAGTCGCTAGAGCCGCGATAGAGTTGGACGCGGTCCAAGTGTTCGGCGGGCACGTACAACTTATCGTCGTTGGCGTACTCGAGGACGAGGAACTCGCGCCCGTCGTGAGTATCCATCACTTGCGTACCGGTGAAACGCCCCACGCCGTGCTCTACGTGAACCACGAACGAACCGGGCTTGAGTTGCTCCAACGCCGGCCCCTTGCGTACCGGACGCCTGCGCACCCGGCGGCGTTCCTTCCGCACCCCGAAGATCTCGTGGTCGGTGAGTAACGTGAAACCGTCTCTACTGCGCCCCCCAAGGGTGAAACCCTCTCGCAGGTGTCCCTGCATGATGCGCAAATCGCCGGGTGCGGGTTCGTCGGCCAGATTGGTTTCGGCCCGCACCTTCAAATCCCGTTCCGCGGCCACGTCGGCCACCCGCAGCGCATGGTTGGTCATGAACACGTACCGCCGGCCCGTGTTTCGGCCCTGCTCCGCCAGGTCCAGCGTTTGCTCTATACCCCGACCGGTCAGGGGCGCAGCTTCCAGGGGCAACCTCATGGGCTCACCCGGAGATCCCTCGATGGCCGCAACGCCGGATTCGTCCTTCTGGGGCTCTATCTCCCCGACGCCGGGCCGCTCAACTCCCCACGGCGACACTTCCAGCGCCCTGGCGCGGCGCGATATGGAGTCGGCCAGTATTCCCCAATCGACGCGCGCCAGTGGGAAACCGCGCGGCGCCTCGCCTCGCCGTTCCTTGCGCTCGCGTAGGCCGCGCAGACGTGAGTCTCCCGATCGGGCCGCGTCCTCCACTGCGGACGGCCTCAGCACAATCAGCAGCGCACCCTCCGGCAGGTAGTCCAACAGAGTCCCGCTGTTGAAGAATCCCGAATAGAAGCTGAGGCCCTCCGTAAGTTCCCCTCTAAGAGCCTGACCCAACTCCAGCGGTATCCGATGTTGTAGATCCGGACGGCAAGAATCCAGGTTGAGGCGGCCAAGGGCTTCTTCGACTCGCTCCTCGGCGGCAACCTCGGGCAAGGTCTCTTGGGCCGGGGGAACAGTGATCGAATCGGCTGCACCGGTGGAACGTTGGGTAAGGGCGTCGAACAGCCGGATACTCTCTACCTCGTTCCCAAAGAGCTCGATCCGGGCCGGATGCGAAGACGTCACCGGGAACACGTCCAGGATGCCCCCTCTGCGGCTGGCAGAACCAGGCGTCTCGGCAGTCGCCTCTATCCGGTACCCGATAGCGACCCAATGGTTGATCAGCTCGTTGAGGTCGATTGTGTCTCCGACGCTTATCGTTCTGGTAGAGCGGCTGAACGCGTCGCGCTCTATGGTCGTCTGTGCCGCCGCCTGCACGGATGCAACTACCAGCGGAGGCTTGGAGCCGGAGCGGTAATCTCGCAGCGCCGAGAGCGCCCTGAGACGCTCGTGAGAGCTCAACAGATCCGGCGTGTACCTCTCGAACGGGATGTATTCAGTCTCGGCAAACTGGAACACCGGCGCGTCTGAAAGCCATACGTGCAATTGGTCTGACAGCCACCGGGCCGTTTCAGGAGTCGGGGTCAGTACCGCTACGGGCGCGTCGAAGCTGCGCCAGAGAGCCGCGGCCAAGTACGAGTTGGCCGCGTCAGGCGCTATTACGGACCCACGAGCGCCCCCGGGACGAAGGCTTTCGATCAGCTCGATGAATCGGCTGTTGCGGGCAATCAGCGGGAGCAAGCCGCCAAGCGTCATTCAGATTTTCGAAGGGACATGTACTGCATACTGCCCAAGGGCGAAGCGGCCAGGGAACGCTCCCCAGCCTCTCGCATATGTCGGCTCACAGGCTCAGACCGCGCAGAGGGGCAGCCATTCGCCTATACATATAATACAGTCCTGCCCCTCCTCATCGCCGAACCCTTGCACGGAGATCCACTTGACTTCCACGTCCCGCGCCGCTCGCAGGGCCGCGCGGAAAAATAGGCCGAAGACACCGCGCCGGGTGGTCGTAAAACTGGGTAGCAACCTGCTCACGGCAGGACGCGACACCCTCGACGTGCAGATGGCGACCCGGCTGGCGAAGCAGATCGTCGAGGTTCGCCGTCGAGGAATAGAGGCGCTCATCGTCACGTCAGGCGCAGTCGCTCTGGGAAGGGAAGCCCTCGCAGCCAGCGCGCCGGGTACCCGAATGGGCAGGAGCACGTTGGCTTACCGGCAGGCCCTTGCCGCAATAGGACAGGCAAAGCTGATGCATCTCTATGAGCGGCTCTTCGATGCACATGACGTTACGGTTGCCCAAGCCTTGGTGACGCGCGGAGACCTGCAGCGGCGCCTCGGTTACCTCAACTTTCGCAACACCCTAGAAACCCTCATAGAAATCGGCGCGCTGCCCATCATCAACGAAAACGACGTGGTGGCGGTTGACGAACTCAAGGCCGACGCATACGGAGACAACGACCGTCTTTCGGCCATGGTGGCTAACGCCATCGACGCCGACCTGCTTGTTCTATTGGGAGAAATGGACGGCCTATTCACCAGCGACCCGACCGTAGACCCTGCGGCGCGCATCATCCCGGAGGTGCGCGAGATCGACGCCCGGATCATCGCAGCAGCCGGAGATTCGCGCGATGGGCGCGGCCGGGGAGGCATGGCAAGCAAAGTAGAGGCGGCCAGACTGGCTACCGCATCCGGCGCCGAGGTCGTCATCGCATCGGGCAGAGTGCCGGATGCCATCCTCCTCCTATGTGACGGAGAGGCTATAGGTACTCGATTCCACTCCGGCGTGTCGCGCATGGAGAGCCGAAAGCGATGGGTTTTGACGGGCGTATCCGAACATCGCGGCGGCGTTGTGATCGACGGGGGCGCCGTTGCTGCGGTCAGGAATGGCGGGAAGAGCCTCCTGCCCGCCGGAATTACGGACGTGGAAGGCGGCTTCGAGCGCGGCGACATAGTCGCCATAAAGGAAACGACCGGCAAGGCGGTTGCATGGGGAGTGGCTAACTACAGCTCAAGTGATTTGGAAGCCATCAAAGGACACAACTCCGAGGAAGTCCGGGAACTGCTCGGCCATGAATACGGCCCCGAAGTGGTTCACCGGGACAACATGGCCGTGGTGTGAACCTTCCGGACGATTTGCCGCTGCTCCGTCAGTCGATGTTCTTGTAAAGTCAAATGACACACTTCTTCGATTCAGGGCGATCCCAATGACCATCGCGACAGTTGACCTCAAAGACCAAGCCGGCAAAGCGCGCACCGCGGCCGCCGAACTGGCAGCCTCGTCGGAAGACGCGCGCAATGCCTTCCTACACGACTTGTCCGCCGCCCTGTACGACCGCTGCGGCGAGGTACTGAAGGCCAACGCGTCCGACCTGTCCGCAGCGCAGCGCGCTGGTCTCGGAGAGCACGTGATCGAGCGGATGATGCTCGATGACGAGCGCATCAACGGCATGGCCGACGCCGTCAGGGCTATCGCACGGTTGCCAGACCCGATTGGCGTGACGCTGGACGAGACCGCAAGGCCCAACGGCCTTCGCATTCAGCGAATCACCGTGCCGCTCGGAGTCATCGGAGTCATATACGAGAGCCGGCCTAACGTCACCGTGGATATCGCTTCCCTGTGCCTCAAATCTTCCAACTCCGTCATACTGCGCGGCGGCAAGGAGGCGTTGGAAACCAATCGAGCCTTGGCGGGCATCATCGCCGATTCTCTGCCCGCAGGCGGTCTGCCTAGAGACGCGGTGCAGTTCGTGGCGTCCACCGACCGATCCCTGGTACGGGAAATGCTGGGTATGAAAGACGAGATCGACCTCATAGTGCCCCGGGGCAGTGCAGAACTGGTCCGTTTCGTGGCGGAGAACGCCGCAATGCCCGCGGTCACCGGAGGTATCGGTGTGTGCCACACCTACGTGGACGCCGCGGCAGACCTCGACGCGGCCAAAGACATAGTGATCAACGCCAAGGTCCAGCGGCCGACGGTGTGCAATGCTCTGGACACCGTGCTCGTGCATTCCGACGCGGCGGACAGCTTCCTCCCGGCTCTCTCTCGCGAATTCGGCAACTACGGAGTTGAAATGCGATGCGACCCCAGGGCGTTATCGATTCTCCGGTCGGATGGAAACGGCGCCATCCGCAAAGCGGCCGCAGAGGAAGACTTTGGTACTGAGTTCCTCGACTTGATCGCGGCGGTGAAGGTCGTGGACGGACTGGGCCAGGCATTGGAGCACATTGACAAGTACGGGTCAGGCCATTCCGAAGCGATCATCACGGAAGATTCTGAAACGGCAGAATCGTTCCTCGCCAGGGTGGACGCGGCGGCAGTGTTCGTCAACGCCTCCACTCGTTTCAACGACGGCGGCGAGTTCGGCCTCGGCGCAGAGGTGGCGATCAGCACCAACAAGCTCCACGCAAGAGGGCCGATGGGCCTGCGAGAACTGACTAGCTACAAGTGGCTGGTCAGGGGAAACGGCCACGTCAGGACCTAGATCCCGCACACCCGGGACGGTGGCAACACATGACATTCTTCTTCGAACGCGAATGCAGAACTCCACACTCTGAGTGCTATACCATCGTCGAGGATGGCAGCCCCGTGGGACGGCTCGACCTGCACTTCACCTCGTCGATGATCCACGGCACACTTACCGTGGAAGAGAGCGTTACGCAGGCGGGCATACAGGACATCGCCTCGATTGTGGACGAGAACATCATCGACGCCATTGGCGTACAGCGGGATGAATTCGTCCTCCACGTACACCAGGGCCGCGACCTGGGCGTCTACACAAACGACATACCGCCCCATCCCGGCGGCAACGGCCACCCACCGGCGGGGGCCTAGCTCGCCGCGGCTAAAGGATCCGGTCAATACCTCTGGAACAATTGGCCCCAGGGAGTCTTCATCGCCTCGCGTATACGCTTGCGGCCAATGAAGCGCAGCCAGAAATCATTGTGGTAGGCGTTAGACGCCCAAAACGCCCACGGCGTCAGCGGAGACCTTAGCAAAAGGTTCTCCAGCGGTTTTAGAGGGCCGTGGTAGATGAGACGCTGCCCCCGACTCGCAAAGGTGCTCTCACTGGATGCGAAACGCCAGTTTACGCCCTGAACGTCGTCCCCCAAGAACTCGATTTCAGACGGATTGCCTACGCCCAAACCATGCTCATGGGCGATACGGATCATGGGGATGCTCATCGGGTCGAAGCCCATCATCTGCGCGGCTACCGAGTCGATAGCGACCTGATCTGCGCTCGCCAGGATCACGTTCTTCGTGTGCACCCGCATTGCGCGAGGCCCCGGCCCGTCGCCGGCAAACGTGCCGTCCATCACCGCGAACAGCCCGGCGTGAATCTCCTTCTGTATCTGCAAGAGGTCCACCAACGTCTCGTGGATCACCGAATGGGTCCAATGCCGGTAGCGGTGCAACAGCCCTCCAAAGGCGTTCTTCAAAGCCCCCGTCATGGTCGTGAACACGTGTGTCTTGACGGTGGGAAGCTGAACGATATTCGTACCCGGGAGGATGTCGGGAACGTACAGACCGTCCTTGTAAACCTCGTCCAGCACGAGCATTTTGGCTGAAGGCCGATACCGCACCCACTTGACCGGGGGTACGTCCAGCACCACGTGCGGCAACCCCAACCGCTCCTCCACCGCGGCGTGCTTGTTCTTCACCCTCCCCTCGAAGGGGTCTACTACGACCGTGCCGTTGTGTGCGGCCAGCAGATCTTCGTACCCGCCTTGGCGCAGGGTGTTTGCAACTCCCTCGATCTGCCACGGCGCCGTGGAGCAGGCGGGATAGTAGTGCTGCCACGAAATGTTCACCTTGAGCAGTGTCTTGGTGTCGGGCAGGAGCGCCGAGCGGTAGTCCGCCAACTCCATCAGGCGGCTATAGTCCTTCAGCACCGTCTCCGGCGTCGTATAGAGGACCGCCACCTTGCCGAGCAGCGGCTTGGCGCGCCGTAAGTCAGGCTTGGTCAGTACGTCTGGGGACATGATTTGTGAGTTGGACATTTCTTACGTGGGGCTGTGGGAACCCCTCGGCGAGCAAGTAGGTTCGCGCAAGATGCGGTTCGGCTCAGCTATCCAGTATATCTTTCACTTCATCCTGCATCTGGCGCGTTCCGATTCGTGGCCGTCCGTTCCTGGCTCCGGCGCCTCTGCCGCGTGACCGTCCATCATTGCCTCCGCCGGAATCGGCGGCAAGGAGGGGCCTGCCGGTCCTCATGGACCGACGGGTCGGTTCCGGGGGCCATCATGTACTCGTTCCTGCACCCACGCCGGCGCGGCTCATCGCCATTTTCATACCGCGCCGAGACCCTCGCGATACCGCGAGAGCTGCCTGGTTGCCCCGCTGTCATTCCGTCCGATCATTCATGCGAATCACGGTTTACACTTGACCCGCAACGGTGATAGTCGATTCTCACACTCACATACTGCCCGCCGAGTTCCGCCTCGACGGGCAGCGCATTCGCCGCCTGGACGCCACTTTTCGCGATCTGTTCGCCGACAGCCGGAGCCGTTTAGCAACCGCCTGCGAACTGGTCGAAGAGATGGACCGCACCGGTGTAGACCTATCCGTAGCTGCCGGCTACGGATGGACGGACGCCGGCGTCGCCCGCACGTCCAACGACTACATACTCGAGGCGGCGCGATCCCATCCGGGGCGAATCGTGCCGTTTTGCAGCGTTAATCCACTATGGGGTACGGAGGCAGTTACAGAGATCCGCCGTTGCGTGGAGGCAGGCGCCCGAGGAGTGGGTGAACTTCATCCCGATTCACAGGGCATAGCGGATGCAGACCTGGCGATTCTGGCGCCTTTGCTCGACGCAACCCGCGAGTTGGCAATCCCCGTGTTGTTCCACGCATCTGAGCCGGTGGGCCACGCCTATCGCGGTAAGGGGTCGGTTACTCCGGACATGTTGGAGGCCCTTGTTAGAGCCTACCCTTCCAATGAGTTCATATTTGCGCACTTTGGCGGCGGCCTGCCGTTCTACGCCCTCATGCCGGAAGTGCGAAAGTCGTTGGCCCGCGCCTACTTCGATTCCGCAGCTTTTCCATACCTGTACCGGCCCGACGTGTTCAACGTGGCCGCGGCCTCTTGCGGCGCCGAGCGAGTACTGTTTGGCTCTGACTACCCGCTTGTTAGTCAGGCGAGGGCCCTGGCTGGACTACGAGCAGCCGGTATGCCCCTTTCCGACGAGCAACTTGTACTCGGCCAGAACGCCTCCAGGCTGCTTGGCCTTGCCCCCGCTTCCCCGGATTGAGGCCTTTGCGTAATTGTCTTTTCGGCAGACAACCGGCCCTGCACTCCTACGCGGGGCCGGAGTCCGAAAACCCCGATCCAAAGACGATGCTGAAAGCCGGCTCGCTTCCCCGGCGTATACCTCTCACGGGCATAGGCCGCTAGTCAGGAAAAAAATCCGAAGCCGTCTTGCGCTAGAAACTGCGCCATAAGTGTTGCGCCCCGGCTGCGCCGTAGTATACTGAGCGGGTTATGAAGGAGATCACGCCTCAAACGATGTGCGCTTGTACTTGTTCCTGTCAGCCCGCAGGGGGTGGCGCGTCCGCGTAGTGCCAAAAAACGGCTCGTTGCTTGACGGACTTCCCCCTGCATCCGGTTCGCAGGGGTTTTTTATTTGCCCCCCATTACTTGACAGAAACACGAAAGCCACAATGATCAACCTTCTTAAAGTAGCCCTCCACACCGCAAGACGTTTCGTAGAAGCCGCTCAAGGCCTCGCCGCAGAGCCGGAACTGCGGGCAGCGTACTGGCCGGAAAACTCCGCCTCTACCTGAGGCTGAGGTTTGTGGCGGGCGCATCCCCGCTCCAAACCTAACTGCCCGTCGCCTCCTCGCCAGGGGTGCGCACGCGCCGCGCCGGATACCTTCGGAACGAGAACCGCTCCAGAGCCGACTCATCTATATCCACGCCCAGCCCCGGCGTGTCAGGCAGTGATACGTAGCCGTTCTCAGGAACCAACTGGTTCGAGACCTGCTTGCCCACCTCGCTAAAGGGCACGAAGTACTCGGTAATCAGGAAATTGGGCATTGTGGCCGACGCGTGCACGGTAGCCGCCAACGCCATCACCGTAGAGTTGTAGTTGTGCGGGGACACCGCCACGTAGTGCGGCTCGGCCATAGCCGCAATCTCCTTCAGCTCCAGAATCCCCCCTGTGTTGGCCACGTCGGGGTTGATGACGTCGGCAGCGCGGCTCTCGAATACTTGCGCAAAACCCGCCTTGCCATAGATCGCCTCGCCCGTTACCACCGGTATGTTTATCTGCCTACGTATCTCCGCGAGAGCGCGCAGGTTTTCCGCGGGGCAGGGCTCCTCGAACCAGAAGGGCCGGTACTCCGCTATCTGACCGGCCAGGTCAATTGCGTGCATGGGCGCCAGGCGCCGATGTATCTCGATTAGCAGATCCACGTTCGGCCCCACCGCCTCCCGTACCCTGCGCACCTTATGCGCCGCGTCGTCGATTGCTCGTGACCCGGGGTGATAGCGCCATGGACCGGATATAGGGTCGAACTTCAGCGCCGAGAACCCTTTCTCCAGCGTCTGTTCCGCCATTTTGGCGTAGTCGTCTCCGCTCGCAGCCCCCCAGTACCAACCATTTGCGTACACCCGGATGCGATCACGGTATGCGCCGCCAAGCAGCCGGTAGACTGGCTCGTCAACCGCTTTGCCCACAATATCCCAGAGCGCCTGCTCGATGCCGCTGACGGCGCTGAACATCTCCATAGAGCCTCGCCGCTGTCCGTAGTCGTCCCAGGCGGTTTGTGTGAAGCGCTTGATGTTGAACGGGTCGAGTCCAGTCAGGTAACGCTCCAGTTCCTCCACGTGTACGGCGGTAGTGCGGTCCCGGTCGGCCTGCGTGTAAGCTTCGCCCCAGCCATGGATGCCTGAGTCGGTCTCGACCTTTACGAACAGCCAGTTCTTGCGCCAACCCGGATGCACCAGGAATGGCTTCACGGAAGTTATCTTCATGTCTGTCTCTCTCTGGGAAATCGTCCAGGAAATGGCCGGGACTATGACCAGTTCAGTTTAATGCCATTGCTCATGGACCACTCTACTTCGCCTCGACAATCGGACGACGAACCGATCAACTCGCTCATCAGAACGACGGACCCTGTCGCTCCCGATGAGCTGTGGCGCACTTTCGTCGCCGTGCAGTTGCCGCGTCGGGTGCAGTTGAGCTTGTCAGGGTTGGTGGAGCGGATGCCGTCGCGCCAACGACGTTTCATACAGACGGTCTCTCCCGGAGGGATGCACTTGACCCTCAAGTTCGTGGGCGGGATAGAGCCGGCCAGGACGACTGAGATCGCGCATCTTCTTGAGGGCGCGGCCAAGCAATCGGGTCGGTTTGAACTCGAACTTGGGGAAACCGGCGTATTTCCCTCGCCGAGTAGACCGGGCGCGCTTTGGGCCGGGTTCAAGGGCGAGGTGCAGCGCCTAATTCGTCTGCAAGCCCGGGTGGAAGGCGCTATGACCGTCTTTGGGATCACGCCTGACCGGCGCCGTTACCACCCACACACAACCGTAGCCCGGCTGCGCAGAGACGCCAGGGGACGGATGGCTGTTGCCATCGGCGAGGCGTGGCTTGCCTCATCCCCGCGGGCCGTCAGCTTCCCCATCAAAGAATTTGCGCTCTTCCGAAGCCACCTCGGACCCAGAGGCGCACGCTACGAGCGGTTGTTTACCACACCCCTGGCCTGACCAAACACGCCTACGCCCATCGCCGCAAAATCGTTCGGCCTGCTTTCCGCGCGACGATTCCCTGTGTTCCCCGGCGCCGTCGTCCAGCACGTCCCGTTGGTCTCTCAACAGGAACGTTGACCCGTATGCAAGACCGTCCGCGTCCTTACAATTAGAGGATGGATGAAAATCCTCGTGCACGGCCCTGAACGTGCGACGCGAAAATCCCTCTCTCATCATAAGACCTTTGAGCAATCCTCTCCCCGGCGAAAGCCGAATCCTGAAACCGTGGTTCGAGATTGGTCGGGAGTATCTTTCTTCGACTGTGTTGCCCGCACAAGACGGGCAAGAGCCTTGATCGGTGATGAGAACGACGTTCACCCTCGCTTCAACGGGGAGTCTGTGAGAGCAAAGAGAAATGTCAAAGCAGAAGTGTGTCTTGGCGTACAGCGGCGGTATGGACTCGACGATCTCCGTCGTCTGGATCAGAGAGCAGTACGACATGGACGTCGTGACCCTCACTTTGGATCTGGGCGGAGGTCCGGAGCTGGAGGGGGTGGAGGATCGGGCGTACCGCGCAGGGGCATCCCAGTCTCTTGTATGGGACGTAAAGGACGAGTTCGTAAGCGAATACGTCTTTCGCGGCCTGAAGGCCGGGGCTATGTACGAGGACGTCTATCCTCTCTCAACCGCGCTCGGCCGTCCCCTTATGGCCAAGAAGCTGGTCGAGGCGGCCCAGAAGGTCGGAGCCTCCGCGGTCGCGCACGGCTGCACCGGCAAAGGCAATGATCAGGTGCGTTTCGACGCCGGTATAAAGACCCTGGCCGCCCACGGAGAACCGTTGCGGATCGTTGCTCCCGCTAGGGAGTGGGGCATGACTCGCGACGAGGAAAAAGCCTACGCTGCACGGGCGGGGCTGCCCCTGAGAGAAGTGGGTGAAGACCAGCGCGTCTACTCCATCGACCGCAACCTCTGGGGACAGGCGATAGAAGGAGAAGACCTGGAGGACATTTGGGCAACCCCGCCGGAAGACGCTTACTCATGGACCGTCCCGGTCCACCGGACGCCGTCGGAACCTGAGGAGGTGGAAATCGCTTTCGAGTGCGGCAGCCCGGTAGCTCTGAACGGCGAAAGCCTTGGGGGCGTGACGCTCATAGACCGATTGAATGCCATTGCGGGCAGCCATGGAGTGGGGCGTGTCGATCACCTGGAGAACCGCTTGGTCGGCATCAAGTCGCGCGAGGTTTACGAAACACCCGCCGCGGTCGTGCTTCACGCAGCGCTGAGGGCGCTCGAAACAGCCGTCCTTACACGCGAGCAGCAGCGGATCAAGTGGCAACTCGCCCAGACCTATTCAGACCTTGTTTACGACGGGCGATGGTTTTCCCAGCTGAGGGAAAATCTCGATGCCTTTACCGATAGCGCCATGCGCTACGCAACAGGCGAAGTGCGCGTCAGGCTGCACAAGGGATCAGCCGTCGTAGCCGGCCGCCGGTCGCCGTACTCACTTTACGACTTCGGCCTGGCGACCTACTCCACGCAGGACGCGTTCCAACACGATTCGGCCACGGGCTTCATAGACATCTACTCCTTGCCCGCGCGCACCCAGTCGCGCACCCAAACTATGCGAGAGGCAAGATGAGGCGCGGGCTGGCCCGCCGCCCCCCTGGGAAAATCTCCCTTTCGATCCTGCGGCAACCGCTCGTCATCGCCGGGAACGTGCAACGCGCTCAACTCAAAGATCAGTATCTAAAACACCTCTTTCCGGCAGAGGCCTTTGCCTAACGGTGCGACAGATCCCCGCCGGCGCGCTGGCGCAACTCATGCCTGGTTGCCTGCGTAACTGCCTTCCAATAGCGCATTTTCCCTGAAGCGCCCCGGCCTTAGCGAGGATATGTCGATCGTGTGCGCCCTGCTATCGAGAATCTCCTCTGCCACGACCTTCCCCACCGCGGGGCCTAATTTGAATCCGTGCCCGCTGAAACCGTTGCAATGTACGTAGCCCGATAGATCGGAATCGCGCCCGATCAACGGGTGCCAGTCGGGAGTCGTGTCGTACAGGCTGGCATATCCGCCGACAATCTCGAACCCTTCGGAAGGGCCGGGAAACCTCACGCGCAATCGCTCCATGATCATCTCTCTGAACGAGCCGTCAGCCTCGGGGTTGTACTCGTCGGGGTCTGCCGTCTCCACGTCTTTTGGGTGTCCGTCCCCGACCAGGAGCACGTTTCCCTTGTACGGCCGCCAGTAGATGCGGTCCACGCCGTCGGAGACGGCGTAGCGGGTCACGTCCGGGGCTTTGTCGCACCGCAGCAGGACGTCCTGCTCGCGAGTAACGGTAATGGGGGTTTCCAATCCTGCCCATGACGCCACCTTTGCACCCCACGGCCCGGCGGCGTTCACCACGACCTGCGTTTCGATCAGCCCGGAGTCTGTCTCCACCCCGACGACGCGAGAACCCTCGACCCGTATGTTCACGGCCCTGACTCCCTCCATGACTGCCGCGCCAAGCTGTCGCGCCTTTTCCGCAAACCCCTGAGTCGTCCCTACCGGGTCGGCGTAACCGCCGCGCGGCTCGAACAGAGCCGCGCCTATCCCCTCCACGTTGATGTCGGGAATGAAGCCGCCCAGATCCTCTGGGAGTATCTCCTTCACCTCCACGCCCAGTTCGCGGTGCCGCGACGCGTTACGAGCCATCGCCTCCACGGCATCGGGAGAGCCGAGCTTGATCCACCCAGTCTGGTGAAATATCCCTGCGCGGCCCGTGAGGCTCTCAAAGCGCTCGAACATCTCCACCGAGTGCAGCGCAAGCAGAGTCGTCACGTCTTGAGAGTAGTGCTGTCTGACGATGGCGCCGGAGTGGCCGGTGCCCCCGGCGGCCAACGACCGGGCCTCCAGCAGCACGACGTTGAGGCAGCCCCTCATTGCCAGGTGGTACGCGGCGCTGGCGCCCATTACTCCGCCGCCTATGATTACCGCATCGGCTGAATGTCTCATCCGTCATCTCCGTTCACTTTCAATTTACCCGTCTTTGGATACCTCTCGCGGCCCGTATCCGGGTGGGGCGAGAGCGCCCGTCTACCATCGAGTGACAGGGCCGGGGTGATGGTGAAAGCCGGTGCATGGAACCCTGCGATTGGGAACTGTACGAAAGTCTCCCCGGCTGGATTAGGCGAGGGTGAGGTTCGCGCTTACCCGAAGATGGTCCGCCGTATTCGAGAGTACTCTCAGAAGCGGGCAGCAATTTGCTCTTGTCCCTTTGCTGTGGCCAAGTCGTTTTCCGGCGGGCGCTATGCGCCGAGCCTCATGCTCGCTTAAGCTTTGCGCGCGCAGGCCCGCTCTGACAATAGAATCTCAGGCGCTTACCCGATGGATGCTAGTCTCACAGACCCGGCTGCAAGCGCGAGAGGCGCTCAGTTGGCCAACGACTTCACCGTGTCGCTCGATGCAGACCGGCGGATGTACCGCGAGGACATTGCAGGCTCGATAGCGCATGCCCGGATGTTGGCCCGGCAGGGCATCATAGATCAGCCCGCCGCCGACAGCATCGTTGGAGGTCTACGGCAGATCGAAACCGAGATAGCAACGGGTGAGTTCACGTGGAAGCGAGAGCTCGAAGACATCCACATGAACGTGGAGTCCAGGCTCTTTGAATTGATAGGCGAAACGGCCGGTCGGCTGCACACCGGCCGTTCCCGCAACGACCAGGTGGCGACGGATAGCCGCTTGTATACCGCGCGCGCCTCGACCGCGGCCGTGCAGGCGGTGAGATCCCTTCAGAGAGCGTTGCTGCAACAGGCTGCCGGACACGCGGCAACGGTAATGCCTGGCTATACCCACTTACAGCGCGGGCAGCCGGCGCTCCTTGCGCACCATCTGTTGGCGTATTTCGAAATGTTCGACCGCGATGCCGTCCGATTCGCGGCAGCTCGCGCCGCGGCCGACGTGCTGCCCCTGGGAAGCGGAGGAATGTCAGGCGTTCCTTATCAGCTTGACCGGGAATCGGTGGCTGCTGAACTCGGATTCTCGCGGATCAGCGCCAACAGCATGGACGCCGTTTCAGACCGCGACTACATGCTGGACTTCCTGTACTCATCCGCCGCGTGCATGATGCACATGTCGCGCCTGGCTGAAGAGTTGACCATCTGGTCGTCAGATGAGTTCGGATTCGTCAGGATGTCGGAACGATTCACCTCTGGCTCCAGCATCATGCCCCAAAAGCGAAACCCGGACTTTGCAGAACTGGTCCGGGGCAAGACCGGGCGCGTATATGGATCCCTCACCTCGCTCCTGACGACTATGAAAGGTCTTCCGCTCACCTATAACCGCGACATGCAGGAGGACAAGCCGCCTCTGTTCGATGCAGCGGACACCGTACTCGCGTGCCTCGATGCGGCTGCGGGCATGGTGGGGAGCGCCGCTTTCGCAGCGGATCGGATGAGGAAAGCGGTGGACGAGAGTGCCGCGTTAGCCACTGATTACGCCGACTACCTCGTGCAAAAGGGCGTGCCCTTCCGGCGAGCGCACGTGGTTGTTACCCAACTTACCCGGCTCGCTCAGCAGTCTGGCAGACAACTTGGCGACCTTTCGCCGGACGAACTGCGGCAGGCGTCTGAACATTTTGGCCAGGAAGCGCCGCGCATCTCGGTAGAGTCCTCCATAACGGCCCGCGACCTCCCCGGTGGAACGGCCCCGCGCAGGGTCAGACAGGCCCTACAGGACGCCTACCGAAGAATCTGGATCGCCCATACGGCCGGCGAGTGGTAGCGGGAGGTACTGTGAACTCGATCAGGATTTCCGCGTCTCTGCTGAGCGCAGACTTCGGACGCTTGGTAGAAGAGGTGCAGGAAGCGGAGAACGCCGGTTGCGACGAGATACACTTCGACGTGATGGACGGCCGCTTTGTGCCCAACATCACGGTCGGAGTACCCGTTCTGAACGCAGTGAGGTCGGCGACCAGCCTGCCTATAGACGTGCATATGATGGTCGCGGAGCCGATGCGATTCTCCGAAGCTTTCGCCGGCGCCGGAGCGGATATCTACACTGTGCACGTCGAAGCGTGCAGCGACGTTGCCAGGACTGTCGACGCTGCGCGTCAAGCCGGCATGAGGCCCGCGGTGTCTTTCAAACCGGCAACTCCGGTGGAGGACGTCGCTGACCTGCTCCTCTTGGTGGATCGGACGCTCGTCATGTCTGTGGAACCGGGATTTGGCGGACAGCCGTTCATGCCCGAGGCCCTGCCCAGGATTCGCACGCTGCGGGCCATGGCAGACGACATGGGGCGAAAGGTTGAAATCGCCGTCGATGGGGGCATCAAGGCGAACAACATTGCCGCCGCTGTCCGCGCCGGCGCTCGAACGCTCATATCCGGCTCCGGAGTATTCGACGGAACCGGAAATGTCCGAGTCGCAGTGAAAGCCCTCCGAGCCGCCGCGGGCTGACCGGGCGAGCTCGGCATCCGCGTCCGTTCCAACTGCTCGGATACGTGCCAACGTGCGCCGACGAGTAGAGCTGATCCGGTACCCGGAGTCTACGAGCCGCCGCCGGGTCAAACCACTCTAACGAGGCTGTTAACGGACTTTGTGGAAAGTTCGCAGGCAGCGTGTGCAGACGTTTATCCGCTGCCTCTGTCCGTTGATGACCAGGTTGCGCTTGGAAACGTTCGGCTTCCACATCTTGCGGGTCGCGCGCATGGAATGGCTTCGGTTGTTGCCAAACTGTGGGCCTTTGCCGCAGACGGAGCACTTGGCCATGATGATTTCCTCGAAACGAAGCAGTGAAGTTCTACGTTGCCAGCAGCATTTCCGCGTTTTCGCCTGTGGTAAGACCCCCGGCTTGGCGTCGAACCGCGCCGCGCGGCAACAAGGCAACTTTGTTCGGCTAACGTCTCTACGCTAACATGCACTACCAAGGGCGGCAACTTGCGGATGATCCATGAATCAGCCGAGGCGGCATAGCCGAAATCGCTGCTTCCAGTGGGAAATAAGGGCACATGAACTCAGAACCGGCCGAGACAGCCCAGCGCGTTGGCATAGCGCCTGATGAACTTCTGCGGCTCGTCAAGGCGTCTATGCGTGCGATAGAGGTCAATAGGGAGCGGATCAACGCGCTCAACGTCTTCCCTGTACCCGATGGTGACACTGGAACCAACATGTTTCTCACCATGCGCTCCATCAACGGAGAGATGGATTCCGCACCCCGCGAAAACCTCTCCCTCACTACGGCCAGGATGGCCCGAGCCGCCCTGCTCGGCGCGCGAGGCAATAGCGGACTCATCCTCGCCCAGTTCTTCAAAGGACTGGCCGAGGCCCTGCGGGACGGGTACGAGGTTAGCGGACAGGGGTTCGCCAACGGAATGCGCCGCACGTCGGAAATCGCTTACTCCGTCGTACCCAATCCGCGCGAGGGTACGATGCTCACCGTGTTTCGTGAATGCGCAGACGCTGCGGAGCAGGCCCTGCACGACTCCCCGGGCTTCGAATCTGTACTTGCAGTCACGGCAGACCGCGCCCTCGACACCACTAAGCGCACGCCCGAAATGCTCGACGTACTTCAGGAAGCGGGAGTCGTCGATTCGGGAGGATACGGCTTCACTATCATGCTGTTCGGCGCGCTTCAGGCCCTGCGGGGAGAAGGGGATGGCGGTGTCGTCATACTTCCGCCGGAGGTGAACGGACAGGTTCATACCGCGGGAACGCCGGTGCGGGAAGAGTTCCTGGACGCGGTGCAAGAAGAGATATGGGGCTACTGCACCGTGTTCGCCCTGGAGGGGCAAAACCTCGATCTGCCGGACATCCGCTTGAGGCTATCCACCATGGGCCGCTCGTCGGTCGTCGCCGGGGACGACACTCTCGTGAAGATCCACGTGCACTTGGAGGACCCCGGCAAGGCCCTCACTTTTGCTTGCTCATTGGGCTCGATATCCAACATCGACATCAAGAACATGGACGAGCAGACCAAAGAGTGGGCCGACGACAGGCGCAGGGACGCGAACGCAGAAACCCCGCCCGAGATGATCCCGTTGGCGGTCGTGGCAGTTGCGGCTGGGGAAGGTATGCGCCAACTATTCTTGAACGCCGGCTTGGGAGCGTGCAGCGTGGTTACCGGCGGGGACAGCATGAACCCCAGCGTTAGAGAACTGGTCGATGCGGTCGAGCAGGCCCCCTCCGAAAACGTCCTCCTTCTGCCCAACAACAAGAACGTGGTGGGGACTGCGAAAGAGGCATCCGGGCTCACGTCGAAGAACGTGCGAGTGGTGCCGACGGTATCCATGCAACACGGCATCTCAGCGATCTTGGCCATGTTGCCCGACTCTGACCTTGACGTAAACGCAGAAGCAATGGCCGCCGCAGTGGAGGAGGTAAGCGACGGCGCCGTGTTCAGAGCGACTCGCGATGTTTCGATCGGCGGCGTCGATATCGTCGAGGGCCTGTACACAGGACTGATGGAGGGAGAGGTCAAAGCCTGTGGGGAAGAATTGCCGGAGGTCCTGATCGAGACCGTCGGAAGCGGCGCCTGCGAGGGGGAGCTCATCACTCTGTACCGCGGCGGCGGAGTGGAGGAGAGCCGCGCCAACGACATTGCCGGAATCCTCCAAGAATCTATCCCTGGCATCGAAGTGGAACAGGTGTACGGTGGTCAGCCGCACTACGAATTCCTGTTCTCTATCGAGTAATGTATCGCCGACCGCTTCTGCCAGATCCGGTCTGCCCATTGGAATTTCAGCACGACAAGCCACTTCAGCCAGAAAGAGTTTCCTGAAACTCAACTGTGGACGGTGAAAAAAATGAGAATCGCAGTAGTTACGGACAGCACCGCTGACATACCCCCCCAGCTTGCCGCTTCATACGGCATCCGGGTGGTCCCGCTCAACGTGAGATTTGGGCTCGACGCATACCTCGACGGGGTCACCATGAAGGCCGAGGAGTTCTACCAACGGCTTGAGCAGGCCGAAGAGTTCCCGACCACCTCGCAGCCCTCTGTCGTCTCTTTCGTAGAGACCTACAAGGAGTTGGGCGCCGACCACGACGCCGTCTTGTCGCTGCACCTGTCTTCCAAGCTCAGCGCAACGCACACCGCGGCTGTACAAGCTCGAGACGAGCTCGGCGGCGAGGGCCCCCGCGTGGAGGTCGTGGACACCCTGCAAGCGTCCATGGCCCTGGGGTGGGCGGCCATAGGAGTGGCCGAGGCCGTGCAGGCCGGCGCCAGCGTCGATGACGCTTTGGAGGTGGCACGCGATATCAGCGCAAGGGCGCGTTTCCTCGGCTTGGTAGAGACTCTGGAGTACCTCTACAAGGGCGGGCGTATCGGTAAGGCCAGTCTCTACCTCGGCTCCCTGCTCCGCCTAAAACCCATGCTGGAACTCAAAGACGGCATAGTCCACCCACTGGACAGGGCCAGGTCGAAGAACAAGGGTATAGACAAGATCAAGGGCATCATCGCAAGGGACGCACCCCTTTCCCACTTGGCCATCATGTACACCACGGAACCGCAACTCGCAGAAGAGGTCGCGGCCGACACGCGGAGATACGTCACGACCGGCGAGGTGACGGTTGCGCGTCAAGGCCCCGTGGTGGGGACGTACCTGGGCCCTGGCATGTTGGGAGCCGGTTACGTTAAAGCAAGGGAGTAATGAGCCGGGTGGCTGCGGAAAAACCTCAGCCCGAACCTGGGACCACCCGTGACCCGGCTACTGCTGCGCGACGAAAGAGGCAATTCAGGAACCTGGACGCCGGTACTCGCACTCGCTCACCCAACGAAGTCAGGCGGCAAAGACAACCTGCCAATCAGAACGAAGGCGTAGAGGCCCCCGGCTACGCGGAGAAGAAACGTGGCCGCAGCGTGCAAGAAGCCCATACTCCGCGCCCCCCCCGGCTACGCGGAAAAGAGACGTGCCTTGCACGGCATCCTCTCCCTGGAGCGGGAACGCGGATTCGATAACTCGGCCGTCATAGGCGGACTCGACCGATTCCTCGAAGAATCGCGGGCCGTACTGCCTTGGCTTGCGAGCCTGTTTCCGCCAGCAATCCGGCGCTATGCAGAACTGAGTGTCCCCCAACGCAAGGCATGGGCAGCCGCAGCAGATAAGCGCATATCTCAATCGCGCGGCGCCCCGTCCCGACCGGCAAGACCCGCCCGCCCCTCGAGAGCCGCCTCGCACGCGTCCCCTGCCCCCAGGCCGCGCGTTACCCTCGACTCTCCGCTTGCCAGCCTGCGCTTCATCAGCGCCTCAAACCGTCCAAGATTCGAGCGAATCGGCGTTGCCACACTTCGGGACATTCTCTACCTATTCCCAACCCGACACGTCGACTACTCCAAGGTGACGCCGGTCGCCGTTCTTTCAGTGGACGACGAAACAACGGTGATCGGCACAGTTACACGAGCCGAGGCTATCCGCATCGGCCCGCCGCCAGGCGCGGCGCGGATAGTCATCAATGACAGCACCGGCCTGTTGACCGTTACCTGGTTCAGGCAAGCCTACCTCGCCGAGCGGCTCAGGCCGGGCGTTAGGCTGGCCGTCAGCGGACGAGTCAACGAATATCGTGGCCGCGCTCAGATGGAGAACCCCGAATACGAGGTGGTTGCCTCAGACCCAGGCAAACTCGTCCACGCAGGCAATCTGCTTCCTATCTACCCGTCAACGGAGGGACTTCCGCAGCGCACCATTCGCAACGCTGCACAGCGCGCCCTGAGCGCTGGCCTCTCTATGATCCAGGATCACATTCCCCAAGCGGTATTGAAGCGCCTGGGGATGCGTAGTCTGGCAGAGTCCATCCGCCGCATGCACTTCCCGGCCACCCACGAGGAATATGCAGAGGCGCGGGAACGGCTCGCCTTCGACGAGCTCTTTCTGAATCAGCTTGCGGCTCTCAGACGCAAGCAGGACTGGGCCGAAAGGCGAGGAGGAGTCCCGATCGAGGGCGGCCAGGTTGTCGCCAGAAAGTTTGTGGAAGGGCTCGACTTCTCGCTGACCCATGACCAGCGGGAAGCCTTGGACACCATTCTGCAAGACATTTCCCGCCCTGTCCCCATGGGCCGAATGCTCCAGGGTGAGGTCGGCAGCGGCAAAACCGTTGTTGCGCTCGCTGCGTTGCTTGCCGCCGCGAGCGAACACACAGGCGCCTTCATGGCCCCCACTGAGGTGCTGGCCGAGCAGCATTTCCTTAGTGCATCCCGCCAGCTTGAGGCCAAACCATCCCATGAACTGCCGGAGGCCGTCGCTGAGGCGGACCTTGACGGAAGCACCATCACTTTGGCGCTACTCACTGGAAGCATGCGCAAGTCGGCCGCATCACGCGTTCGGGAGATGGTCGCAGACGGGAAGATAGACATCCTCATAGGTACGCACGCGCTGTTCCAGGACGCCGTCTACATACCGCGCCTCGCTCTGCTCGTCGTAGATGAGCAACACCGCTTCGGCGTGGAGCAGCGCGGCATATTGGCCGAGCGAACGCCGCGCCCGCACCTGCTCGTAATGTCCGCCACGCCCATTCCTCGCTCACTTGCGCTGACGGTGTTTGGCGACCTTGAACTGTCCACACTGCGAGAGATGCCGAAAGGGCGCAAGCCGATTTCAACCAGATGGGCCCGCTCCATACAGGATCGCCGCTCCGCCTACCGCCTCGTCAAGCGGGAAGCTGCCGCGGGCAGACAGGCTTTCATCGTATGCCCCCTGATCGAGGAATCCGATCAAGTCAATGCCCGCGCGGCCACCGTCGAATACGAGAGGCTGCGGGGCGGTGAACTGGCTGGCCTGGAAGTAGGGCTGCTTCACGGCCGCATGAAGATCGGCGATAAACGGGCGGCTATGGACTCCTTTCGCAGTGGAAAGACCCAGGCTCTGGTCTCAACCCCTGTCATAGAGGTGGGCGTGGATGTGCCGAACGCCACGGTTATGCTGATCGAAAGCGCCGACCGCTTCGGCATGGCCCAGTTGCACCAGTTTCGGGGTAGGGTGGGCAGGGGGACGGGCGGCAGCAGCTGCATACTCCTGGCGGACGACCCATCCCCGGATGCAGGGGCAAGGCTCTCGACTGTCGAAAAGCTGTCCGACGGTTTCGAGTTGGCCGAGGCAGATCTGAAGATGCGGGGGCCTGGCGAGTACCTTGGCGCAAAGCAGAGCGGCTGGCCCGACCTGAAGGTTGCGACTATCGAAGACCGGGACCTCCTCGTGGGGGCGCGCAAGGAGGCGGAAAAAATCATAGAGGCTGATCCTTCGCTCAAAAACCCGGTTCATTCCGGACTTGTACGGGAGATGCGGCGTCAGACCATTGCTAAACCGGCCGGCATCTCCTAGTGAGTTTTCCGGCCTGCTCCAAGGCCCCGGCTCAGTTCATGGAGAGGGCGGGGCGGGATTCTGCTCAGGAATTGGCAACACCTTTAGGGGAGTCGAGCGCAGTACCACTCCGTCCATTAGCCAGTTGACCTCGTAGTCGCCGTATCTAGGGAACGTTGCCCCGTTGATGCCTAGTACTATCCGCTGACGCTGGAAGCTGAATCCGGGTGCAGGAGGGCCCACCTGCATCTCAGCCTCCAGACGGGGTATAACCGGATTGCCGTCCGCATCGACCAGCTCAACCTCCAGGCGCCTGGCGCGATTGGTCTCCGGACGCTCGAACCGTATCCCCGCAACCGCAAAGATCATCGGATGCACGACCGGAACCTCCGGGGCATGGATCGCGTCGATGCCGATTCCCACCGCGGTCAACTTTTGTCCTTGGTCCGCGTAATCGCACAGGAAAGCGTACTCTAGCTCCAACGGCGTCCCTCCGGCTTCAGGGCAGGGCGGCGGCGTGACCTTATAGCCGCCGGTCCAGTCCGCTAAAAGCCCGCAGCTGGACGACCGCACCCATTCCCCTTACTTTAGCAGCATAGTACTGGCCCGCCGCGCCCGCCTGGGTTCCCCTGTCTCCCGCGCTTGGCAGTGGTATCTTGTAGCGGGCGGCACACCCATCCAGAGGAGCGACGACATGCACGTCACGGGTTGCAAGTTTTTTCTGATCGAAACGTACCGGGAGACCGGCGCCATCAGTGAGCACCTCATGGTGCGCGTCGACACCGACTCCGGCCATACGGGCTGGGGGGAGTGGTCAGACCTGTCCCACATACACCCGGGTTCCGACTTTCCAAACTTCGGGCAACTCGAGGAGGAGGCGAATCACCGCATCGCAGGCGCCGACCCCCTGGACGTCTCCGGCGCTATGGACCGCCTCGACGGCATCCTTGCGCCCGCGTTCGACATCGCACTATACGATCTGCTCGGCAAGATCCTCGGAGCGCCCGTATACGTGCTGCTCGGCGGCAAGCGGAGAGACCGGATCCCCTTCTGCTACCCCATCTTCCCGATGGCAACGCCGGATGACGAAGACCCGGCCCAGGAAGTGCGAGACAACCTGCGCAGAGTGGGCAGAGTGGTCGATATGGGCCAGCATCGTATACGGAAGTACATCGGATACAACGTAGAGTCCGAGGCGGCCTGGCTCAGCGCCTTTCACAAAGAATTCGGAGACAGCGTGGACATCAAGTCCTTTGATCTGTCGGGCCGCTTCCACTGGCAGGATGCCCTCGCCATCTTGCGCCGATTCTGGGATTACGGCTACGAACTCGCCGAAAGCGTGTCCAGACGATCCAGGGGGCGCGTGAGCTGGGTGGGAAACTACGCCTCGCGGGTGGAGATGCGGGATGTTAAAGGCATGGCCGAACTCCGCCGTCAGCTGGGCAGGCCGATCAGCGAGCACCTGAACAGCGAAGAAGACCTGCTGCTCTTCAAGGAGCACGAGGCGGTAGACCTCGCCAACATCGCCACCTGCGGCAACGGGATAGCGCGAGCCAAGTACCTGTTCGACTTCGCGCACTCCATCGGACTGGGCACTCTGCACGGCACCACGCAGGAGCTGAGCATCGGCACCGCGGCCGCGGCCCACGTGATGGCCTCGCTCGATTCCATAGACGCCCCATGCGACCCGGCGGGCCCGCTGCTCTATCAGCAGGACTGCGCGGCGGAGAGGGTCAGGTACGAGGACTCTTGCCTGGTCGTGCCCGAGGGCCCCGGCCTGGGCATCGAAATCGATGAAGACAAGCTCGAGGAACTCGCCTACACCGGAGCGCGGCTCCGTCAACTGCGGAGCAGCGCGGCAGGCCCCGCCCACTGAACCCGCACGCCAACACATAGCGCCTTTGCACGCGCCTGCTTCCGGCCCGGATAAGCGGGTAGGGCGGGGTGTATGAAGAAAAGGTGTTCAGGGACAGCGGAAGGAATGGAACAATGCAAAAACGGCCCTACGGCAATACCGGCGTCGACCTGTCGATAGTCGGCTTTGGAGGCATCGTCGTCAAGGGAGTGACCTCGCGGCAAGCGAGCGATGACGTCGGATGGGCGATAGACCAGGGCATCAACTACTTCGACGTGGCGCCCGCATACGGAAACGCCCAGGAGATGCTCGGCCCGGCGCTCGCACCCTGGCGAAACGAGGTATTCCTGGCCTGCAAGACCACCAGGCGGGACGCCGCGGGCGCAAGAGCCGACCTCGAAAATTCCCTACGCCTGCTCCGGACCGCCCAATTCGATCTGTACCAGCTTCACTCCATGAAAACCAGAGAAGACCTACGGCGCGCCCTAGGCCCGGCAGGCGCGTTGGAAACCTTCGTCAAGGCCAGAGAACAAGGCTTGGTGCGCTATCTCGGCTTCTCGGCCCACTCCGCAGAGGTCGCCCTCGAACTGATGGACCAATTCCGATTCGACTCCACGCTCTTTCCCGTCAACTGGGTGAACTACTTCGAGTCGGGCTTTGGGCCGCAGGTGGTGGAAAAGGCGCGTCGGAAAGGCGTCGCCGTACTGGCGCTCAAGGCTATGGCCCAATACAAACTCGCCGAAAACCAGCCGCGCGCACGCCAAAATTGCTGGTACTACCCAGTGGATGACCCCGAACTCGCGGCGCTCGCACTGCGATTCGCATTGTCCCAACCCGTAGTGGCCGCCCTGCCGCCCGGAGACCCCGAACTGTTCCGCCTCGGCGTAGAGATAGCCCGAGATTTCACGCCGCTGGATCCGTCCGAACTAGGCGAACTGGAACGCCGCTCCCGCGGCAACGCGCCCATCTTCGAACTGGCAGCCGTATAAGGCCTTTCTGCACGACCAGCGCGGGGCGAAGTGAAATGCCCGTCCGAGAGTTCTGGGAACGCCGCCCCGACGCGGAGGGCCGCCTACTCACTTGGTACCGTGCGGTAAGCTGAATATGACCGCATAAACGCAGAGGAGGTGTAGAAATGGTCGACGTCAAGCCAATCCGTACCGACGAGGATCTGGATCGTGCACTCGTGCGCATTGACGAGATATTCGACGCCGAGGAGGGTACCTACGAGAGCGACGAGTTCGACGTTCTCGTCGATCTCGTTGAACATTACGAGGACAGGCGCCACCCGATGGGCTACCCAAGCCCCGCCGCCGCCATCAAGTTCTACATGGACCAACGCGGGCTGACCCGGAGCGACCTGATCCCCCAGACTTGGACGGCGCCGCACTCAGACTCGCCGACCGTAGACCCGTGATAGGACTCACCCTGCGATATGACCGGATCGACAACTTCTGGTTCTGCCTGCGTCTCCTGCGCTAGGATGAAACGCCGTGTGCTATCCTGCCGTCAGTACCTTATGTAAGTGAGTGAACCCCAATGGACTCGATCACGCTAGAGAACTACCGCTGTTTTGGCGAGAAACAAACTGCCCGTCTCGCGCCGCTTACCCTGCTCGTCGGCGAGAACAGCACCGGCAAGACATCATTCATGGCAATGATCCGCGTGCTCTTGGATCTCCTATACAGTTCCGAGAATCCAGACTTCAAGGAAGCCCCGTACGACCTCGGGAGCTTCGACGAGATTGCACACCATAGAGGTGGCCGGGGCGGCAGAGCCGACACGTTCGAAGCAGGATTCAGCTTCAGACCTGAGCTCGAAAATAGATCGCAGATCAAATTTGAGTTCACTTTCGCACAGAGCGGCACTGCACCTGTTCCTGTGAGACGCTATAGTTCGCGCGAGGAGGCATGGATTAAGGAATCAATTATACCCGGTGAGTCATATGCTCTTGAAATTGGAACGGATAAGGGAGCTTGGAAAGCACAAATTCCAACAAAAACCAGGCTTCCGTATATTTCCGAAGATGATCCAATGTTTCCGCCTTACCACTTTCTGATAGGCATAATCTTTCGAGACGATCAGTCCCAATTGGTTAAATTTGTGCCGCTCGAAAATTCTCCACCGTTTAATACACAGGATCGTATATCTTTAAACCGTCTGACTTTTCACAGTATGCATCAACACCGACCATTCGCAAGCGCGCCCGTCCGTTCCAAGCCTCGCCGTACGTACGACCCTTCACCGTTCACATCTGACCCTGAAGGTGAATACGAACCCATGTATCTGGCCGAAATGTCTTCCAAGGGTGAGGAATGGGCTGATCTCAAGAAGCGGCTTGAAGATTTTGGAAAATCGGCCGGCCTCTTTGACGAGATCTCTATCAAAAGACTAGGAAAGAAAGGCAGCGACCCTTTTCAAATCCAGGTTAGAAGATTTGGAGGCAGAGCTAAGCGAGCTAAGGGACCAGCGCGTAACTTGATCGACGTGGGGTACGGGGTTAGCCAGGCGCTGCCCGTGATAACCGAACTGCTGCACGAGGGCCAGCGGGATGTGTTCTTGCTTCAGCAGCCGGAGGTGCATCTGCATCCCAGCGCGCAGGCCGCGTTGGGCAGCCTGTTCTGTCAAGTGGCCGGTCCCCAGCGCCAGTTGGTGGTCGAGACGCACAGCGACCACCTGATCGACCGCGTGCGCATGGATGTAAGAGATGGAAAGTCTTCATTGAAGCCTGATGACGTTTCGATTCTCTATTTCGAGCGCGGCGACTTGGACGTCCGGATTCACTCGCTCGAAATAGACGAGGAAGGAAACCTCTTGAATGCCCCCGATAATTACCGCAATTTCTTCATGGAGGAGACGTCCAGATTTCTCTGGAAGAGATAAGAGCCGGCGAGGATAGAGAACGTGTGTGCGATAGTTGACGCGAACGTCTGTAGTCAGGTGTTCGGCTTAAATAGGCCGCCGGCTGGGGAGAAATTCTTTGATTGGATAAACACAAGAAAAGGTCGATTGGTTGTTGGTGGCAAACTGAGTGATGAACTCTCCATGGTAAGATACTTTGAGATATGGGCACAAGATGCACTAAGACGAGGAAGGATCATACGTGTGAACGACGACAGCGTCAACACACTAACGGAGCAGTTGAAGAGACAGGGAAAATGCGAGTCAGATGACGAGCATATCATTGCCTTAGCCGAAATCAGTGGCGCGCGTCTCCTGTATTCAAATGATGTAAAGCTACATGAAGACTTCGGTAATCCGCGGTTAGTCAGTAGGCCACGCGGCAAAATCTATACAACTAACAGAGGGAAGGACTTCTCCGAAACCCATCGAGGTTTGCTTAATAGAGCCGCTTGTGCCGCGCCGGGTAGAAGAGCTGCCTGATGGAGCAGTGGCGGCCTCGACTTGGATAGAGTTTCATCCGAGCCGGAAGGAGAAGCGATGATCTCCGCTATCGAGGAGCGGGCCGACGAACTGAAGACCCTCTGTCTTCGTTACGGCGTGCAACGGCTTGACCTGTTCGGGTCTGCCTCAACGAGCGGGCGCCTTCCGGACGGAAGCGATTTGGACTTCCTGGTTGAGTTCCAGCCAGCGGCTCTCGGCGCGTACTCGGATGCCTACTTTGGGCTGTTGGAGGCTCTCGCGGGGCTCTTCGGACGGCCAGTGGACCTCGTGGTGGAGTCTGCCATCAGGAACCCCTATTTCCTGCAATCAGTGGAGCAGACGAGGATTTCCATCTATGAGGCTTGAGTCTCGCAAGTATCTGTGTGGCGGGACTGCGAAGAGTGCGCGGGGGTTGAGGGGGATTCGCGAATCGCCCCTACGGGTACGGATTGGGGCATTCAAGACGGTCAGCACAAAGCGTATTAAACTGGATAAGCAGACAAGCAATGATGGGAAGGGAGTCGAAGTTTGGAGGGTAAATGGCGCGAGGTGACGCTGGGGGACATCGCTGAACTCAACGGCGCTACCTATTCCCCCAAAGAAGGCTGGTCGTTTGTGAATTATCTGGATACCGGGAATATCACCGAGAACCGGATATCGGAAATTCAACATCTCGTTACGGGCACAGATAAGATTCCGAGCCGAGCACGTAGAAAGGTTGAGCAAGGCGACATCGTGTACTCCACAGTTCGCCCGAATCAGAAACACTTTGGGTTGATGAAGAACGTCCCTGATAACTTTCTAGCGTCAACGGGGTTTGCAGTCATAAGAGCGAGGGATAGCGTTGCCGACACAGGCTTCGTCTACTGGTTCCTAGCACAGGATCACGTCGTCGATTACCTTCATTCGATAGCGGAAAACAGCACGTCGGCGTATCCGTCTATCAGGCCAAGCGATCTTGAGTCGGTGAGCATCCCACTCCCGCCGTTGGCTGAGCAGCGGGCCATCGCCCACGTGCTGGGGACGCTGGACGACAAGATCGAGCTGAACCGGCGTATGAACGAGACGCTGGAGGGGATGGCGCGTGCGCTGTTCAAGTCGTGGTTCGTGGATTTCGAGCCGGTGCGAGCGAAGATGGCGGGGCGGGATGCGGGGCTACCCGCGGAAATCGCGGGGTTGTTCCCGGATCGGTTGGTGGGGTCGGAGCTGGGGGATGTGCCGGAGGGGTGGGAGGTGAGGGCGTTGGGGGAGGTGGCCACCGTAGTCGGAGGTACTACGCCCAGTACCAAGCAGGTCCAATACTGGGAAGGCGGGATTCATTGTTGGGCAACGCCGCGAGACCTGGCCGCTCTCTCCACGCCAGTCCTCTTGGACACTGAGCGTAAGATCACGGATGCTGGTTTGGGCAAGATTGGCTCCGGCCTTCTGCCACATGGCGCCGTTCTCATGTCTTCAAGGGCACCAATCGGCTACCTTGCGATTGCCGAGGTCCCAGTAGCAATCAACCAAGGCTTTATCGGTATCATGCCCCATGAGGGGATGTCGAATCTGTTCATGCTCTACTGGTGCGAGGCGTCCCAAGAGGAGATAATCAACCATGCCAACGGCTCGACGTTCCTTGAAATCAACAAGAGCAACTTCCGCCGACTCGCTGTCGCCGTGCCGGATACGGCAGCCATGAGAGCCTTCGACGGACTTGCTCGCCCTCTCTACAACCGCGTGGTTTTGAACGAGCGCGAATCCCGCACTTTGGGCGTGTTGCGTGATACGCTGTTGCCTAGGCTGGTGTCAGGTCGGCTTCGCATCGACAAGTGATCCGTTCTTGTAAAAAAAGTTGTCATGGCTCTTCTCCCACCTTTCTATTTGGATACGGTTGTTGCCCTCGGGTCGCTGACTCCAGATGATGAGATTCAGTACAAAGCCACGGGCTTTTTGTGCTGTTATCACGTTGAAAAATCTGATGGGCAGTGCATAATATTCCTTGTAACTAATCGCCATGTTTTTAGGAATGTTCACATGTTAAAGGCGCGCTTCAACCGCCCAATTGGTTCAGATTCAAAGATCTACGATTTGAATCTGAAGAGCCCCAATGGTTCACCACTTTGGACAGGACATCCTGATTCTAATTGTGACGTAGCAGTAATCCCAATTGCCGTGGACTTGTTGGAGAATGACGGCATAGAATTTAAATACTTTCATGACGACCATCAACTTACGTTGGACCAAGCGAAAGATCTTCAAATTAGTGAAGGAGATGGTGTCTTCATACTGGGGTTCCCGTTAGGTCAAGCAGGGGAAGAGCGGAACTACGCAATCGTCCGGCAAGGATGTATCGCCCGTGTTAGAGATTGGTTGAGTGGCAACTCACGAACCATACTTATTGATGCCGCTGTCTTTCCTGGTAACAGTGGTGGGCCAGTTATCACTAAACCAGACGACTTCGCCATACATGGTACGAAGTACAACAACCGTGCCCAGCTGATTGGTATGATCTCTTCCTATCTGACATATCAAGAATTTGCTACAAGCAAACAGACCGGACGAACAAGAATGATATTCGAGGAGAATTCGGGTTTGGTTATAGTAGTGCCTAACGATTTGATACAGGAGACCATTGAAATCGCTGTTAATAAGCCCAATCCTAGCGAACAAGCTACTGCTCCAGAAACGCAAACCGAATAAAGCCCTCCCCTCGCCTTTACCGAACTTCTGAACGTGGCTGAGGGGAGGCGGGTCTTTTGATGCTCACCCGTTAACGACAAGGCGGTTTGTGGCTCACCAAATCCTTTTTGTGATTCACAAAGGCGTTTGCGGTTAATTCATGATCCACAACCGCCTGCCCTCTCTATCGTAGCTGTGACACCGGGCCGCACAGCGTGTCCCGGCGAGACCCATGACTCCCCCCGCCTTTACTGAGCTTCTGAACGTGGCTGAGGGAAGGCGAGTCTTTTGATGCTCACCGGTTAACGACAAGTCGGTTTGTGGCTCACCAAACCCTTTTTGTGATTCGCAAAGGGGTTTGCCGTTAATTCGTGATTCACAACCACCCGCCCTCTCTAGCGTAGCCGTGACACCGGGCCGCACAGCGTACCCCGGCAGTGAGCCCCATGACCCCCTGGCGAAGTGCCAGTTGGCTTGTCTCCCCCCAAGCGTACCCCGGCGAGACCCATGACTCCCCCCCCCCCCCGCCTTTATCGAGCTTCTGAACGTGGCTAGGGGAGGCGAGTCTTTTGATGCTCACCGGTTAACGACAAGTCGGTTTGTGGCTCACCAAACCCTTTTTGTGATTCACAAAGGCGTTTGCGGTTAATTCATGATTCACAATTCACCCGCCCTCTCTATCCACAACCGCCTGCCCTCTCTATCGCGCTGTGGCACCGGGCCGCACAGCGTGTCCCAGTGAGCCCCATGACCCCCTCTCTCGCCTTTACCGAGCTGAACGTGGCTGAGGGGAGGCGAGTCTTTTGATGCTCACCTGTTAACGACAAGTCGGTTTGTGGCTCACTAAACCCTTTTTGTGATTCGCAAAGGGGTTTGCGGTTAATTCATGATCCACAACCGCCTGCCCTCTCTATCGTAGCTGTGACGCCGGGCCGCGCAGCGTACCCCGGCAGTGAGCCCCATGACCCCCTCACCGAAGCCGCTGTCGAAAATGCACTTCGGCTTGGAGCTGCGTAGCCCGCGCCTCTGCGGCCCCCTTTAGCCCAGGTCCGGATAGTTCAAGGGCAGGCCAGTCTTGCCTGCCTCGTAGCGGGTGACGTGCCATCTGCCTAGGTTTGCGCCTAGCAGGACGTCTCTCTTCTCACCGCAGAAGGCGATGTTGGTCGGCGCCGCCATGATCGTGCCCTCGTAATCTTCGGCCAACGTTTCCAGATCGCCGCCCTTGCTCAGGCGGTAGATGGCGTCAGGCCGGTAGCACGACACGTACAGGTTGCCTTCAGTGTCGAACGCGACTCCGTCCGGCACCGCGCGGGGCAGTTCGACCACAGTTTGGGAGCTTCCGGCTGTGCCGTCGGGCAGGATCTCGATCCTTTCTATGCGGGGAGGATTCAGGCTCATCGCCGCGTACAGGCAATCCCCGCCGGGCCCGAGGCACAGGCCGTTCGGGAACTCCTTGAGCGTCCGGTTCCAGACCACGGCATCCCCGCCCGGCGCGACCTTGAAGATACGCCCGCTATCCTCCTTCCAGCCCCCTGAGTCGCACACGTACAGATTCCCCTCGGCATCGAAGGCGGGGTAGTTGGGCACGCTCATCGGCTCATGCGCAGGACCGGAGGAGTAGACGCTCACCTCGCCCCGAGGCGTGATCTTCTGGACGCAGCGGTTGACCAGGTCGCACGCGTACACGTTGCCGGCCGCATCCACGGCCATGCCCAGCAGGAACCCGCCGGTGTTGGCGACCTCCTCGAACTCGCTTCGGCCGACGTCGATGCGGTACAGCTGACCTGCCTCTCCGCCGGCGTAAGCGGCTCCGTCGGGGCCGCTCGCGATGCCTTCAGGATGGTCCAGCCCGTCCACCAATACCGAAAGTTGCGTTTCGTTGTCCAGCAGGGCCATGCACCATATCTCCTTTACCGGTGAGATCAGGCGGGGCTCAGGGCGTTGCCCCAGTTTCCGAGGTTGCCCCTAACCCGGCCGCACCACCAGATTCACCAGCCGACCGGGTACGTATATCTTCTTGACGACTTCGCCGTTTTCCATGTGGCGCATCACTCGTTCGCTGGCGAGCGCCGCGTCTACGGCCTCTTTCTCCGTCACTTCAGCCGGCAATTCCAGTTGGTCGCGCACTCTGCCGTTCACCTGCACGACTATGGTCACGTTGTCCGCGGCCGCCAGGCTGTCGTTCCAGCCCGGCGAACTCTGCTGGTGTATCGAGTACTCGCGACCGGTGCGTTCCCACAATTCCTCGGTGACGTGGGGAGCCAGCGGCGCGGCCAGCAGCAGCAGCCGCTCGACGGCGTCCCGCCATGCGGCGGGTGAAATGCCCCCTCGCTCCCACAGCCGCGCCAGTTCGTTTGAATACTCCATCAACGCCGCTATGGAGGTGTTGAACTTGAACGCGCCCATGTCGTTGGTGACTTTGCGAGTCGTTGCATGGGCTGCCCGCAGGAGCTCCCGCTCTGCGGCTTCGTCCGGCTCCATTGCGCGGAGAAGCTCAGGGTTGCGCTGGGCCAGATCCCAAACCCGGTTTAGCCAGCGGGAAACGCCGTTGATGCCTGACCCTGTCCATGCGCCGCCGACATCCCACGGCCCCAGGAACATCAGATAGCAGCGGATGGTGTCCGCGCCGTAACGGGCCACTAGAGGGTCTGGCGCCAGCGGGTTGCTGCGCTTCGATATGCGCCCCAGCTGCGTGGTCATCACGCCGTGGCTGAACAGCCTCGTGTACGGCTCGTCGAAGTCCACGAAACCCATGTCCCGCAACGCCTTGTTGAAGAAGCGGGCGTACAGCAGGTGCATGACGGCGTGTTCCATGCCCCCGGTGTACTGGTGGACGGGCGCCCACGCCTTTATGCCATTCGGGCTGAATGGCCGTCCTGCTTCGGACGGACTGGTGAAGCGCAGGTGGTACCACGATGAATCCATGAAGGTGTCCATGGTGTCCGTTTCCCGCGTGGCTGGCCCGTGGCATTTGGGGCACTCGGTATTCACGAAATCGGGGTCGAGCGTGAGCGGAGACTGTCCGGTCGGCCTGAAGTCTGCCTGATCGGGCAGCAGCACGGGCAACTGGTCTTCTGGCGCGGGCACAGTTCCGCATAAGTCGCAATAGACGATAGGGATCGGAGTTCCCCAATAGCGCTGGCGAGATATGAGCCAGTCCCGCAGATGGTAGGTAACGTCCCGGCGGCCCCAGCGGTTCGCCTCGATCTTGTCGGCGATCCTGCTCATGCCCTCGGAGCTTGGGATGCCGTCGAATTCGTCTGAATTGACCTGAGCGCCATGTCCGAGGTACGCCTCGGACAGTTCCTCGCCGCGCCAGTCGTCCGGCGCTACGACCACCCTGATCGGGAGGTCATACTTTTTGGCGAATACAAAGTCGCGCGTATCGTGTGCCGGCACGCCCATGACGGCGCCTGTGCCGTAAGAGGCGAGAACATAGTCTCCTACCAGCACGGGCACGCGTTCGCCGTTGAGGGGGTTCCTGCAATACGCGCCGGTGAATACGCCGGTCTTTTCGCGTTCCGTGGAGGTGCGCTCTATCTCGCTCTCCCGCCGAGCTCTTGCCGTGTACTCCTCCACCGCTGCTCGCTGCTCGGGCTGTGTGAGCGCACCTACCAGGGGGTACTCAGGCGCGAGCACCACAAAGGTTACGCCGTAGATCGTGTCGATGCGCGTAGTGAAGGTTTCAATCTTCTCACCCGGCGCGAACTCGTCCACGTCGAAGGCAACGGTGACGCCCTCCGAGCGGCCGATCCAGTTGCGCTGCATCACCTTGATCTTCTCTGGCCAGTCGATGGTGTCCATCTCCAGCATCTCGTCGGCATACCGGGTTATGCGGAAGAACCACTGTGGCAATTCGCGCCGCTCCACCTCGGTGCCGCACCGTTCGCACTCGCCGTCCTTGACCTGTTCGTTGGCCAGAGTAGTCTGGTCTTGCGGGCACCAGTTGGCCGGCCCCTTGGCGCGGTATGCGAGTCCAGCCTGGAACAGTTTCAGGAAGAAGTACTGGTTCCAGCGATAGTATTCCGGGTCGCAGGTGACGATCTGCCGCGACCAGTCGTATGAGTTTCCCATCAGATCAAACTGGCGGCGCATGTGGTCTATGCGCTCGTAGGTCCAGCTGCGCGGGTGGACGTTGCGGGATATGGCGGCGTTTTCCGCGGGAAGGCCGAAGGCATCGAAGCCCTGAGGATGCAGCACGTTGTAGCCCTGCATGCGCTTGAAGCGCGCGCCAACGTCCCCGCCGGTGAACGCGAACCAGTGGCCTATGTGGAGGTCGCCGGAGGGGTAGGGAAACATCGTGAGGGCAAACCAGTTCTCCTTACCCTCTACCCGGTCCTTGGTCGAGTAAAGGCCGCTATCGTTCCAGCGTCTCTGCCAGCCCGGCTCGATATCGCGGGGCGCGTAGCGTGCGCTGGGCGCTTTGGCGGGTTGCGGCTTATGCCTGGCAGTGGTCAACGGAACAACTCCTGATCTTGGGGTTACTTGCCGTTGCCCGACACACCCGCCCGATTCGTTTCTCTAAATGGCGCGAGTATGGAATCGAAACGAGGGTATTTGAGTCCCCGCGTGACGATGTCGGCGTGCCAGTCGAAACTAACGTGCTCGCTCAGTATCCCGTTGGACGCGGCGATACGAACTATGCTCCCTATCGAACGGTCGTTCATCCTCTCGTATATGGCGCGTGCGATGTAACCCACCCTCAACTCCCGTCCGAGCATGGACTTCCAGGCGAGTTCGTATCTCTTGAGCGAACGTTCATTCAGGTCATCCTCATCGAGCGCGTCGGCCAGCGCGTCCGCGGCCAATTCGCCAGACAGCAAAGAGTAGTAGATGCCTCCGCCGGTAGTTGGCTTCACCTGGCCTGCGGCATCGCCGGCAAGCAGAATGCGATGGGCATAGGTGCGCGCCGGGGGCTTCAGCGGTACGCCCCAAGACATGGCTGGGCCATCTGGCCGGAAGCTCGTCCCGTCTTTCCCTATGGCGTCCAGCAATTGCGGCAAAGCGCGGCTCGATCGCTCCCTGCCAAGCACGCCGGCCAAGGCCCTGTCCGGGCCGGCAGGGACGAGCCAACCGAAGTACCCGCGAGGCAATGGGCCGCGCAGAAACACCTTTACCTCGTCCAGGGCCAGGCCGCGCAGCGGCACCTGGGCGGCAAACGCCCCCTTGGGGGCCGGTTGCAGTCCCGCCAATTTTGCCAACCCCGTCGAGTAACCGCTTGCGATGACCGCGGCCCTGGCCTCGTGCGTTTCCGGGCCGTCCGGACCGTTGGCGGAGATCCTTACCCGGTCTTGCAGCACGTCCAGCCCGGTTACCCGGCGTCGCAGCCTATATTCGGAGCCGGCGCGCATGGCCCGATCGGCGAGATGAGCGACGAAACCGACCCGGTCTACGACGTACGCATGTTCCCGCTCACGCGACACCCGCACGGGATCGCCCAAGGCGGGGCAAATGGTTACCGATTTGGCTCGGTGGTAGACGAAACGGTCCGGCAACTCGAAACGTTCGGCGCACTCGCGCCCGATGATGCCGGTGCAGAGTTTGTCACCAATATTGGATCGGTAGTCGAGTACCAGAACCGAGTGGCCGCGACCGCTCAGCTTGATAGCTGCCTGGTTGCCAGCCGGGCCGGCTCCGATGACGATGGCATCTAACAATAAGGAAGACTCCTGTCAAAAAACGTTGCCGGCGTATGGTTGCCGGACAATCCATAATGCTAATCATGCCGTCACTAAAGGGCAATCGGGCAATCGACATTCATGAAATCGTGGGAGAGTGCGGCTGCTACCTTGTCGGAAACTTGCTGCCGGCCCAAGGAGCCTTCCCCGCTCAACTTGGTTGGGCTATGGGAAAATCCATTCTTCGTTAAGATAGAAGGTGGGAAAAGGCCAACGCTTGGCCAGCAGGTCTTCCAAGGTCAACCCAGCGAGGCATAGGGACATCTTCCGGAGACGCATACGAGCAGAGTAGATACCTGCGCCACTGGCATTTCGTAAAGCCCTATGCCGGAAAGCTCGCGCCGGAAAGCTCGCGCCGGAAAGCCTGATGGGTGAAATGAGAACACTGGACGTACTGATAGCAGGGCAGGGGGCCGCGGCTTACGCAGCGGCCCTGTACTCCGCTCGCTACCAGTTGGATACTCTGATGGCGGCGGAGCAGTTTGGGGGAGAGACCGCTACCGGCGGCCTGATCGAAAACTATCCCGGCGCCCTGGACGTTGACGGATTCGACCTCATGCTCAGGTTCAAGGAACAGACCGACGCGCTGGAAGTTCCCCTTGTTTCTTCGGACCTTGTACACGTGCGGCCTGAAGGCGATGCATTTCTGTGCGACCTGGAGGATGGGTCTACGGTACGGGCCCTCTCCGTGATACTCGCCATCGGTCGAGAGAGGCGCAAGCTCTACCTGCCTCATGAGGACGAATGGGTTGGCAAAGGAGTTTCATATTGCTCCACCTGCGATGCGCCTCTCTACCGCGGCAAGCGTGTGGCGGTGGTTGGCGGCGGCAGCGCAGCCGTCGAGGGCGCTGTACTCATCGCCAAGTACGCTGCTCAGGTGTATTTGATCTACCGGCGAGAAAGCTTCACCAGACCCGAACCCGTACTGCTTCGCATCCTAGAACAGACCGGGAACGTAGCACGGCTCACGTCGACCGAAGTGACCGCCTTGCTGGGCTCGGACGAAGAGGGACTCCGGGGCATTTGCATCAGCAGGCCCTATGAGGGACGGGACTCGCTGGACGTGGACGGCCTGTTCATCGAGATCGGAGCGGATCCGCGCACACAGGTCGCCCGCGAGCTGGAACTGGAATTGAACTCCGCGACCGATGAGGTGCACGTCAATCGGCTTATGCAGACGAACATGCCCGGGATCTACGCTGCCGGGGATCTCACCGACGCATCAGGAGCGTTGAAGCAGACGGTTACCGCTGCGGCACAGGGAGCCGTCGCAGCACTGTCGGCTTACACCTACGTCTCTGAACACCCGTCGAAGCTAGGCGCCTCTACCGGAGCAGCAACGTGAACGGGGATCATGGAGTCATGAAGAAAGAGATGATGGCGATCCTGGCGTGCCCGGTGTGCAAAGCCGATCTGGATCTGGAGATCGAGTCGGCCAATGGCGATGAGATCATGTCCGGGACGCTTACTTGCAAGCGACTTGGCGAGACGTACCAGATAGAGGATGGAGCGCCTAACCTGCTGCCCCCAGAGTACCGTACGCCGAGTTTGTCTTCCCGCTGATAGAGACGGGGTCGTACTGCGGCGGTAGAGTGGATGGGCGCGGAAGGGACGTGATGCTGCGTTGGCCGTGCAGGGGACGCCCTAACGTCCGGATTCTGTCTTGGAGGCCGGGATGGCGCGGGACGCCGCGAGATGCGTCCCCCCAAAGGTATGGAATCAGTGGTCGGATGCTACACAAAGTCTCCATGATTTATTCACAGTATCTAAAACTTTAGGTCTTAGGGTGTTGACAGTGAAACGTGAATCCGGCCCTGGTGACGCCTCTTAACGATTGCCATGGATGAGTCCGGATTCCATCGACAAAGCTCAGAATGGAGACTGTGATGCGAAGGATGAAGAGAAAGACGGTGGCGGTGATGGTAGCGATCGGAGCGCTGGTCCTGGCTGGCGTGATGGGCGCGACGATGGCCTGGGGGCAAACCGGGGGTAGGGCAGACGTGGGCGAGGTAGACATTGTGGAACGGGCGGCGGAGATCGTGGGAGTGGATGCGGAGGACCTGAAGTCTGCCCTGTCCCAAGCGAAAACCGAGGCGATGGAGGCCAAAGTCGAGGCCTTTGTTACCGGCGCGGTCGATAAAGACGTGATAACTGCCGACGAGGCAACCGAGATTCGCTCCTGGCTGTCCGCCTGGCCCGAAGTCTCCGGCGAAATCGGACGGTACGGCAAGTTCGGACTGGCAGAGTTGCACGGCGGCTCGGAAAGGTCTTCAGAGAAACTCGGCTGGATGGTTACAAAGGGGTTGATCACCGAGCAGGAGCGGACGGCGATAGTCGACTGGATCGAGGACCGCCCTGAGGCCGTAGGCCGACTGCTGCCTGAGAAAGACCGTTTCGGCAAGGCGGATTTCTGCGAGGGCATGGGCGGCGGGGATTTTGGGAAGTACGGATTTGATGACTTGGACGAGGATTAGGGGTTTGAAACCTCTCATAGGGGAACCGACTCGACCCAGGTCCTGACCCAACCCAATCCAAACTGCCGCAGGCTTCCTCCTCCCGCCTGCGGCAGTTTCTCTTTACCGAAAGACGCATGAGGCGTAGGGGTGAAGGGCCGTTTATATGGTCGGGGAGCCGGGATTTGAACCCGGGACCTCTGCGTCCCGAACGCAGCGCGCTACCAAACTGCGCCACTCCCCGAAAGGTCAATGGGTTAAGTATACGTTCTAATCGCGGCGATAGCCGCGCAGGCGCAGCAGCGTGAGACGCGCGAAGGCCTCTGCCATTATACCCAGGGACATCTTGGACTTACCCTCTCTGCGCTCCAAGAATACGAAGGGATGCTCGGTGACCTGCATCCCTGCCTGCTGGCAGCGGTATGCCACTTCAGCCTGAAACCCGAAACCCGAAAGCTCAGCGCCGCGGGCAATGCCGATCGCTTCCAACGCCCCGCTTCTAAAGGCCTTGAAGCCGGACGTGGCGTCTTTGACCTTGAGCCCCAATACCAGCCGGATGCCTGCGCTGCCTAACCTGCTGATCAACCGGCGAGTAAAAGACCACGCCGGATCGCCTCCGCCGCCTGCCACGTAGCGCGATCCGACCACGACGTCGTAGTCTCGCAGCTTGTCTAGCATCACTGGCACGTGCTCCGGCGGGTGCGACATGTCGGCGTCCATCTGTACGACCGCCTCGGCGCCCAGTTCGAGAGCGCGACCAAAACCGTGTACGTAAGCTTGCCCGAGGCCCATTTTCCCGGGCCGGTGTATGACTTCTATTGCGCCGGGGTTGCGGTCTGCGAGCTGGTCTGCGAGCTGACCGGTACCGTCCGGCGAGTTGTCATCGACGACCAGTATCCGCATACCCTCGACGCCAAGGCCTGAGAGTTGCTCGAACAGGGCCGGCAGGTTCTCACGCTCGTTGTACGTGGGCACGACCGCCACGACACGAGGCCGTTCGACTTCTTGTCCCACAGTTGGCGTCTTCACCATGCGAAGTACATCTTCAGACCGTCGCCAGGCGGCGCGGCTCGATCTTCATACAGCGTTCCATGAGTCGATAGCTGGATTGGCCGAGGGCATACGTACCCGGTATCCCCAAGTAAGGCGCCATGACGCGGCTGGCTCGGTCAGGCTTGGGGAACGGGCCGACCGCCGCTATCGTCCAAGCCTCCGTCAGCAGTCTGCGCAAGGCCGTGTCTGTTGTTTCAGGGGTCACCGCTCTCCGCCGTCTCTACGCGGTACTTGCCCAACGCGTCGTTCAATCTGATCCTCAGCACGTCAAGAAAGGCGCTGCCGCCGCGCAGTAGGTCAACCCGGCTGTTGGTGTCACAGCGCCAATCTATGGGCACCTCGCCTATGCTGAACCCCGCCTTTCGCGCCAGAAACAGGATTTCCACGTCGAACGCCCAGCCGTCCAGCCTCTGCATACTGAAAACGTTTTCCGCCGCCGCCGCGCTGAAGAGCTTGAACCCGCATTGAGTGTCCTCAATACCCCTGACGGCTGTGAACCGCACGAGGCAATTGAACGCCCGCCCGATAAAGTGCCTGCGCCACGGCTCTCCAATGCGTCTGGCCCCGGGCGCCTCTCTGGAACCTATTGCTACGTCGAAACTTGGAACGTCTCCGATTCCGTCGAAGAAACGCTCGACGTGCTCCGGGGGCATAGATAGATCAGCGTCGCATAGAAATCGGTAGCGCCCGCGTGCCTCGAGCATTCCCCTTCGCACTGCAGCTCCCTTTCCCCGGTGGGGTGCGTCAATCAGGCGAATGCGCTGTTCACCGCTGGATTTGGCAGCGACCAACTGCGCTGTATTGTCCTCGCTGCCGTCATTTACGACGATCAACTCCCATTCCCGCTTGCCACTGGTCAGGTAATCGAGCAAGCGGGTAATCGTTTCGTCTATGCCTGCCTCTTCGTTGTAGGCAGGGACGATGACAGAGAGGGCGGGTATTGCCAACTTGGTTACGTGTTGGATGGGGGAGCGGTATCAGTCCGCAGCCTTGTCCAGTTTGAATGCTGCGTGCAAGGCCTGCGCTGCCGCTTGTGCCTGGTCTCTTCGGACAATGCAGGTTATGCGAATTTCCGAGGTGGTGATCATCTCGATGTTGACCCCGGCCGATGCCAGAGCCCGGAACATGCGAGCGGCATAGCCCGGAGAGTTCTGCATACCTGTTCCAACTACGCTCACCTTGGCCATGTCCGGGTCGCCGGTTACTTCTGAAGATTCTACTTCGCTCCGGTCCCTGGCAACCGCTAGAGCCCTCTGCACGTCTGCGCGCGCTACGGTGAACGTCATGTCGGTCAGGCCGTCTGCGCTGGCGTTCTGTACGATCACGTCGACACTGATTCCGGCATCGGCGAGGGGCTCGAAAAGCGCCGCAGCCACACCGGGGCGGTCTTTGACGCCTCGCACTGTTATCTTGGCCACGTTTCTGTCGACCGGTATTCCGGTAATCGCTCTGCGGACTTCCAAAGTTGGTTCGCCTCCGTGGATGAGTGTGCCGGGCGCATCTGCGAACGATGATGCTACGAGCATGGGCACGCTGTATACCGCGCCCAACTCGATGGAGCGTGGGTTCATCTTCGCGCCGAGCATCGCCATCTCCAGCATCTCTTCGTATCCAATCTCGGCCAGCTTACGAGCTTCTGGCACTAGCCGAGGGTCGGACGTGTAGATACCGTCAACGTCTGTGTATATCTCGCACCGCTCCGCGCCCAACGCGGCTGCCACCGCCACCGCGGTGGTGTCCGACCCGCCACGGCCGAGGGTCGTGACGTCGCCCATTTCGGTGACTCCCTGGAAACCGGCCACGATCAGTATTCTGCCTGCGTCCAACTCTCTACGCAGTCTGGCCGGGTCTACGGCTGATATGCGGGCGGAACCGTGCGTGGACTCGGTTCTGATGCCCGCCTGAGTTCCGGAAAGGCTCACTACGTCTTGGCCCATGGACTGTATGGCGATGGCCATCAGCGTGGCGCTTACGAGCTCGCCGGTCGATAGGAGGGTGTCAACCTCCCGCAGGTTGGGGGCGCCGTCTGCGCCGGCCGTTTCACCTGCCAGGCGGATGAGGTCGTCGGTGGTATTGCCCATTGCCGACACCACTATGACGAGATTCGCTCCTGCAAGCCTGCTGCGGCAGATACGGCTGGCAACTTCGCGTATGCGAATGGGATCGGCGATGGAACTCCCGCCGAACTTTTGCACTATGATCTGTTCTTGGCTCACCGCTACAGTATGCAGGCGCCAGAGGGAGAGGGGCGAAGGACCATGCCCCGTCCAGGCTGCTGGAGGCGCCTGGCCGCCTCGGTCATTTCGTAGAGTACGGTTACCTCGCGCCCGGTCGTAAGAGCGATCACTGAAGGACCGGAACCGGATAGAAATGCGCCATGCGCGCCGCCGTTCAACGCGGCGCGTATTATGGTCTTCATTGCAGGAAAGGCTTCGCCTCGTCGAGGTTGGTGCAGGCGGTCCTCCGTGGCCTCCCTCAGCAGATCCAGCCGCCCATTGCCAAGGGCGTTGACCAGCAGAGCAGTCCTGCTCAGGTTGAACACAGCGTCTTCCCGGCTGACCTGTCTCGGCAAGATCGCCCTGGCTTCCGTGGTACTGGTTCGCAGGTCCGGCACGAACGCCACGGCGTGCAAGTTCTCGGGTAACGGCACCTGATCGACTACCCAGCCCTCTTTGCCCAGCACACTGATGCAGCATCCCCCGTAGATGGCCGCGGCCGAGTTGTCCGGGTGGCCTTCGATGCTTGCCACCAAGTCTAGTAACCGGGCAGGATCGGGATCGCAGCCGGCCAAAGCCAGTCCGGCCATGAGTCCTGCGACTGTGGCCGCTGCGCTACTGCCAAAGCCCCTGCGAAGGGGTACTTCGTTGTTGCATTGAACGGTCAGGCTGGGAGCCTCCTTGCCGGCTTCTCGAAAAGCTGCGTGAATTCCTTGGACCACTGAATTGGATTCGTTACGGGGCAATTCAGCGGCTCCCTCGCCGTCGATGGAGATCGAGGGTTCACCCAAGGCAATGGTCGCCTCATTCCAAAGATCCAAAGCCATCCCTAACGAGTCGAACCCCGGCCCCATGTTGGCGGTCGTTGCGGGCGCTCTCACGGTCAATTGGTCGATCATGGGCATCGTGCTCGGTGCGGGTGCGGCTCCAGAACGTGATTAACGGCGCGTGAAATGTGTGAGCCGCGCTCCCGTCGTAAAAGTATAATCCTGTCGTAGCGGCTATCTTGGCTGCCTTCTACCGATGTTGTTGACATCGCTTGGGGGTGGGCCGTGCGCTGCTGACTCTGAGGGCAGGTGCGAGATTTGACAAGCGGTGATAATGGGTTAATTGCAATTGGCCCTGTACGGCGGGACGGAGTGTGACTTCTGATCGTTGGCGACTTTGAAATAGAGCGGCCTGACCCGCCGCCCCGTCATCCGCACTGTATCGCCATGCTGCGGCCTTGGGTAAACGTTGGCAACGTAGGGGCCATCTCGATGGGCCGTCTCCGTAAGCTTACTTCGGCGCGGGAGATCGGCCGTCTTGCTCGCCCCAGCCGCTTCTATGACTATACGCGCTACCGGCCTGAGATCAAGTTCGTTAGAAACCGGCGCGTGGTGCGAGCGCCTAACACTTCTATCCTGTTGGGCCGCAGGTCCGCCGAACCCGACCTTCTGCTGCTCCAGATGATTGAACCTCACGCGAACGCGGAGGATTTCAACGATAGTGTGCTGGATATGCTCAGGACGCTGGAAGTGACCCGATACGTACTGGTGGGGGGTATGTACGACTCCGTACCACACTCTCGACCGTTACGAGTAACCGGCTCCGCTCGGGGCTGGACCCCTCCGGCCGACTTTGGGGGCGTGGGCATGGGCAGAAGCAGCTACCAGGGTCCCACCAGTCTCACGAGCCAGTTGACGGACCGCGCCAGGCGGGAAATTGGCATCGAGACTCTCAGCCTGATAGTCCACTTGCCCCTTTATCTGAAACTCGATGACGACTACGCCGGAGCTGCGCGGCTTCTCAAGGCTCTCAGTTCGCAGTACGGCTTTGGCTCCGAGCTGCCCGAGATTCAGATGGGCGAACGCCAATATGGACAGGTTGCAAAGGCGATGTCGAACAATCCGCAACTCCAGGAGTTGGTCAAGAGATTCGAAACCGAATACGACCAGCGAGCCGAGTCGGCGACGGAGCAGCAAGGCAAGGAGCGGGTGGAACTGTCCCCGGAAATCGAGAAATTCCTCCAAGACGTCTCTCGCAAACCCGACTCCGGCAACGAAACGCCTCGACAGGGCGGCATGTAGATAGGTCAGACCCCGCTAGTAGATTTCCTCAACGCGGATGGGAAGCCCCGTTCCCGTCTGGCAGTCGGGTTTCCTCACTAGGGGCAGCGCCGGAGAATAGGGTTTTCTCGTTCGCCCTTGAGCCCGTACCAGGCCGATGCGCGATTCAGACATATCCCGCAGCGTTGTAGATACCCCGCCGCCTGCCGACACTGAAGCGCGCCCCGCCTCCGCCTCGTTGCCGAATGCCGCGAGCGTGCAGCGATGGCGTATCTTCTGGGCGCTTGGCGCTGCGAATCTCATCGGCGCAATGGACACCGTGTTCTCCAGCGTGGCGCTTCCTACGATCGCAGAGGACTTTGGTATGTCTTTGTCCAGCGCGGCCTGGATTCCCCTCGCTGGCGCTCTTACTATCAGCGCTCTTTTGCTTCCCATGGGAAGGCTGGCCGACCTCACTGGCCGAAAGCGCATGCAGCTGGCGGGAATCGCCATGTTGTGCGGCGGGTCGGTGTTGGCGGCGGCGGCTCCGTCCGTTCCCGTGCTCATAGCGGCCAGGATGGTCTCCTCAGCCGGAGTGGCCATAGTGTTTACCCAGATGCTGTCTATCGTCGCGGTCGTCTTTCCCGACAATGAACGGAGCCGCGCCCTGGGCGCAGCCATGGCGGTGACTGCGGTAGGTATGATGATTGGCCCCGTAGTGGGCGGCGCGGTAGTGGCTCTGGGCGGATGGAGAGCCGCCTACGCAGTCATGGCGGTTATTGCGGTTCCCGGTCTGGTCGCCTCTCAAGTCGTGCTGGAAGAATCGCGAATTGGTCCTGCAGAACGCCTGGGGGGTACCAAATTTGACTGGCAGGGAGCTCTGCTCATCGCCTGCGGCATATGTCTGGCCATCGTGACGCTGAATGAGGGCAATCGGGTTGGGTGGTTGTCGCCGGCGATATTGGGAATGGCTGCGTCGAGCGGGGCCTGCATGGCGTTGTTCGTATGGTGGGAGCGGCGCCGAGAGCATCCCCTGTTCGATCTGAGTTACTTTGGGAACCGGGTCTTTGCCTCCGCCATCACGGCGCGTTGCCTCGGTTTCTTGGGTGGATCGACAACGTTCTTTCTCCTGCCGTTCATGGTGCAGGACGTTCAGGGCCACTCTGCGAGCGCGGTGGGCTTGGTCTTTTCCTCAGCTTCTGTGGCTGCGGTGCTCTCGGCCACGCTCTTGGGCCGCATGTTCGACCGGAACCGAGTCCGTTTTGCGACTCTGGGTCTGGCACTTGGGATGACCTCAAACGCCATGTTTGCATTGTTCTGGATCGAGGCTCCCTTGGCGCTGGTATGCCTCGCGAACTTCGTTGCCGGCCTTGGGTTTGGGGTTTGGATCACGCCCGTTTCCGCCATCACGTTGTCCTCTATCGACAACTCATCTTACGGGCCGGCGGCCGCGTTCATGAACGTGGTTCGCAATACCTCGCAGGTGGCTGCGGTGGCGGCGGCGACGGCTATAGTCACGGGCGTGATGCTTTCCCGCGGTGCGTCGGGCGATTTGGGGGACATTTCATCCGACCCAACAGGGACTGCGGGAGAAGCATTCGTTGCAGGGTCCCGAATAGCGTTCATCGCAGCCTCAGCCGTGACTGCCGCGGCCATGGTCGTTATCGCATCTCTTCGCGGTCGGGGTGAGGTTACGGCCTCTGATGAGCCGCAATCGGCCAAATAGCGAAGGTCAGGCTGCTACGAACCCGCCCGGCGACGGGGATGCCTTTCCGGAAAAGGTTTGCGGACGCCGAGCGGGTTGAACGAAAGGCCGCGGGGTATCAAGGCCGCTTCACCTGTACTCCGGAGGCGAACTCTACGAATTTGAGAATGCCGGCGTGGTCGTCTTTGCCGTGTCCGTTCACCACTAGCGATGTCAGCACCTGCTGCAAGTTTGCGGTGACCTGCAGGGGCATGTTGAGTTCCCTGGCGGTCTGCATGGCGTTGTTGATGTCTTTGTAGTGGAGTTCGATGCGGAAGCCGGGCTGGAAGTTGCGTTCGATCATCATGGGGGCCTTGGCGTTCATGACGTTGCTGCCGGCAAGTCCTCCCCGGATGGCCTCGAACACCGTTTGTGGGTCAACTCCGGCCTTTGTGGCCAATGCCAGGGCCTCGGCCAGCCCGTGAATGTTGGCGCCTACGCAAATCTGGTTCGCCAGTTTGGTTACGTTGCCAGCGCCGAATCCACCGCACAGAACCGAAGACTTGCCGATCACGTCGAAGAGGGGTTTGGCGCGCTCGAAGTTTTCTGCCCCGCCACCAACCATGATGGCCAGGTCGCCGGATATGGCGAACGGCTCGCCGCCGGAAACAGGAGCGTCAAGGAAGTTGACGCCTGCGTCGCTCAACGCCGCGCCTATCTTTTGCGAGATGCCGGGAGCGATGGAGCTCATGTCTACCACGAGGTGGCCCGGCGATGCGCCGCGCACGATGCCGTTTTCTCCGAGGCTTGCCACTTCGGACTGCGGCCCGTCCTGCACCATTACGATAGTCACGCCGGACTTGGCAGCTACGTCGGCCGGCGAGTCGGAGGGCGAGGCTCCCTCTGCGGCCAACTCGTTCACTGGCTCCGGGAACAGGTCGTACACGTTCAACTGGTACCCGGCTTTCATGAGGTTGCGCGCCATAGGCTTGCCCATGATTCCGAGTCCGACAAATCCGATCTTTTCAGCCATCGAGGTTTCTCCCTTTCGCACGTGCGGCCAGTTCGGTCAGTTTTGCCCTTGTCGCAGTCGCGGGATATTTTCTAGCTCGCGCTGCTCTCCGCGGCGGACGCGTGGATAGAATCTTAGCGGTTTTGCTTCTGCTCGGCATGGAAGGAAGTTGGCGCCGGCTTTCGATCAGCCCGCTTCAGCCCCATAATCTGCCATTCCGTTGGTGCGGAGGAGGCAATGGCAGGGATGCGCGGTTGGCGGGATTACCGCGCAGTGAAGTCTTTGGCCTGGATATAGGGGCCGGCGGTAACTTTAGCCGATTGGTTCCGGAGTCTTAGACATCAACCGAAACTGACAGTGAGGACGAGTATGCTCGGCTTGGTCGGCGGGTTGTCGCGCTTGCTCTACTCGTCCTCTTTCCAGAAGCGTTCTTCTTCTACGTGAAAGCCGGTGTTCGTGAACCTCGCTTTTACGTCCTCGATCATCTGTGGATGTCCACATGCATAGACACACGTATCCTCTGCGCCAAGGCCGAATTCGCGGACGTACTTCTCCACTAACGTGTTGATACGGCCCCGTTCGCCCTGCCAGCCGGCGTTGCGGGGCTCATCCGGTCTTGAGCAAGAGGGTACAAACTCGATGTTGCTGTACTCCGCGGCAAATCTCGCGAGCTCCTCGTCGTAGCCGAACTCGTCCATGTAGCTCGCGCCTTCAAGCACGTAGTAGTTGCTCTGGCGGATGATGCCTTCTTCCAGGTGGTTGCGCAGCATGCTGACGTAGGGAACGGTACCTGTCACAGTGCCTACCATGAGGTGGTTCTTGTACTCGGGCTTGAACACGAAGATGCCCTTGGCCCTCGGCCGCAGCGTCAGAGTCGTTCCCGTGTCCAGTCGATGCAGGATGGGGGTCAGGTTACCGTCCGGCGGAGGCACGAGTTCGACAAACAGCTCGATCAGCGGCTCATTGGGCGATGAAGCTATGGAGTATGGACGCTCGATTCCTTCTGCCCCTATGGTGCAGTACTGACCAGGCTTGAAGGTGAACTTCTGTGACGGATCAAGCCAGATCTTCCACAGGTCCTCGGTGAGGTCTTCCCGTCTGGTGATTTCGCAAGTGATGAACCTGCCCCGGATTCTTGGGCTGGCCTTTTGGGTCATTGACTTCCCCTCGCTAACGTTGACGCGGTAACAGTACTCTCCATAAGGTTACCTTCTTCCCGGCCCTCGTGTGTCCATTCGGTAAACTTGGTCAGTGAACAGGGGGCGGGCCGTGCGCGTTTCTCTTGAGCCGTTCCTGACCGGTGCACTCAGTTTCCCATTGCGCCGCCAATGGTAATATCTCACCCTGACATTTCTCGGCATATCCCGCGTTCAGGCGATCCAGTACTCTTGGACACCCTGGCAGCGGTTCAGAGTTGAGGGGGTTTCTGCTTATGACTGGTCCCGGCCCAGGCGTGGCATACAGCCTCACCGTTCGGTGTGAATATCCAAACCAGCCCGGTATGTTGGGCAGGATCACCTCTGCGATTGGGGAGGCGGGGGGCGACGTTTCCGCAGTGGACGTCGTATCGACGTCCGGCGGCAAGATGGTAAGAGACTTTACCGTCAACACCTCTGGTATCGATCACGGCCAAATTGTGATCGATCACGTGAAGGCAGTGCCCGACCTGACGCTTAGAGCGGTCTCCGATCCCACGTTCCTACTGCACCTTGGCGGCAAGATCGAGATGCGCCCCAAGACCCCGGTCACGACACGGGACGAGATGTCCAAGGCATACACGCCGGGCGTGGGCCGAGTGTGTATGCGTATCCACGAGGACCCGGAGGCGGTGTGGTCGCTCACGGCAAAGGCTCATACCGTGGCGGTGGTGACTGACGGCAGCGCTGTTCTGGGGCTTGGGGATATTGGGCCGGAGGCTGCTCTGCCGGTAATGGAAGGGAAGGCGCTGCTGTTCAAGGAATTTGGCGGGGTAGATGCCTGGCCGGTGGCGCTGGACACCACGGATCCGGATCAGGTTGTCGAGATAGTCAAGGCTATAGCTCCAGGTTTTGGCGGCATCAATCTGGAGGATATCTCGGCTCCCCGATGTTTCGAGATCGAGGAACGACTACGGAACGAGCTGGACATTCCCGTGTTCCACGATGACCAACACGGGACGGCAGTGGTGGTGCTTGCCGGCCTTATCAACGCGCTGAAGATCGTGGGCAAACGCCCGGAAGACTTGAAGGTTGTACTGCTAGGAGTGGGAGCGGGAGGAACTGCCTGCGCCAAGATAATGATGAATTACGGTGTGAAGAACGTCATTGGCTTTGACAGGCAGGGCGCTCTGTGCCGCAATCGCGAGTACGGTTCCAACGTGATGAAGCGGTGGTTCGCAGACAATACCAACCCGGATAACCTGGACTGCGGAGCGGCTGAATCGCTCGAGGGCGCGGATTTCCTGTTGGGGCTTGCCGGACCGGGGCTGGTAACGCCTGAGCAGGTGTCGGCCATGTCAGATGATGCCATAGTGTTCGCTCTATCCAATCCCGACCCTGAAATCTGGCCTGAGGAAATACCGTCAAACGTTCGTATCATGGCCACAGGCCGGACCGACTACCCTAACCAGATCAACAACTCTCTCTGCTTCCCTGGTCTCTTCAAGGGCGTTCTGGACGTTCGGGCGAGAGAGATCAACGATGAGATGAAGGTGGCGGCGGCGTCCGCTATCGCAGACGTGATTCCCCAAAGGCACCTTTCGGAGGACTTCATCATCCCCAGCGTCTTCGACCGTGCAGTGGCGCGGAACGTGGCGCGCGGTGTTGCCAAAGCGGCGCAGGATACCGGTGTGGCGCGTCGGAGAGTACGTCGCGGCGATCAGATGTACGCCGCTTTCAGGATGAGGTGAGAATTGGCGGTCGGCGCTGACGTAATCATCATAGGCGGCGGAGTGGTCGGATGTTCCGCTGCTTACTACCTCGCCAGGGAGGGCGTGTCTGTTGCGCTCTTCGAAAAGGATTCCGTCGCAAGCCATGCCTCGGGTTTTGCGTTTGGCGGCGTCATCAAGGTCTTGGGTGAGAAGACTTGGGACGTTTGCGGGCAGCTTTCCTTGTACTCGGAGCGTCTGCACTTCGAGTTGGGGGAGTCGCTCGAGGATGAATCCGGCGTGGATACGGGTTACCGCCGGGTGCCGCACGTTTCTTTGGCCTTGACGGAGGCTGAGGCGCAGTCTTATCGCCGCGAATATCTGCTGCGAGCCGACGACCATTCGATAGACGTCAGGTGGTTATCGTATGGCGAGTTGTCCCACATCGAGCCCCGCATCTCGCCCGACCTGGATGGGGGGCTTTACGTTGGGGAGGCATATGACGTGGAGCCTTACCGCTTCACACTGGCTCTTTGGCAAGCAGCGGAACGCCGAGGAGCCTCACTCCACAACCGCGAGGTCACGTCGCTGAACCGCTCGGGCGACCGGGTAACGGGTGTACGGGCCGGGGGCGAATCTTTCGATGCCGGTGCGGTAATCATCGCAGCGGGACCCTGGTCGGGCGGCGCGCTGACGCAATTGCCGATCTCTCCACTCAAGGGTCAGATAGTCAGGCTGCGAGCTCCGGGCCCGCCGGTAAACGTCTCTCTGTGGTGGAATGGGGATTACGCTACGAGCAAGACGGATGGGCTCGTGTGGGCCGGTACGACGGAGGAGAACGCGGGCTTCGACGATTCGCCGACGGATGAAGGCCGGGACGCCATAATCGCCTCTGTCGTCCGCGTGCTACCTTATCTGGAGAACGCGGAGTTGGTTCGGCAAACTGCCTGCCTTCGCCCCGTTACGCCGGACGGACTGCCAATCATTGGCCCGGTGCCGTGCCTGGAGGGCGTTTTCGCGTCCACCGGCGCCGGCCGGAACGGCATTCAGCTTGGCCCGGCGATGGGTAGAGCGGCAGCGGACCTAGCTCTTGGCCTGGACTCACACGTGGATCTGGGATTCGCCGATCCGGCCCGCTTCGGCGCCGTGTAGAAACCTCTTGGCACGAGGGTCCCCGCATAGTGGAGTCACGGAGCGGGAGGTTGGAACCTGACCTATTCCCCGCCAACTGGCGTTGATAGGCGAGGGTAAATCCAGTGACTGGGAGAATCGCTTCAGGCTCACTGACGGCGGAGTACGTCAACTCTCTGGATTCGATGGCTAAGGAGTTGATCCAGAAACACGCGACCGGGCTTGACATCGCCCCTCTGCGAATCTCACGGCGAATGTGGAAGACGCTGGGTCGCTACACGCCCAGCCGCCGCGAGATAACTCTGAGCGAGTGGTTTCTCACGAAGTCCGATGATGCCGCGGTGCGTGAAGTGTTGAAACATGAGGTGGCCCACGCGGTTACTGGCCACTGTCATCCGGGAGCCCGTTCGCACGGCAAAGAATTCAGGGAGGTTTGCAGGAAGATAGGGGCGGACCCATCGGCAGCAGTGGACATGGGCGCGGGTTATGGGCCCCCGATTTCGTATTTTGGTTTTTCATGCCCCTATTGCGGTAGTGAGATATGGAGGAAGCAGAGGGCGCGTTTCCTGCGGTGTCGATGCGGCAACTCTGTGAGACCACGGCAATTCCTTAGAATCCGGCGCAGACCGCCCGACCCTGGCGATCCTGAAGGTCGGTTCTATACAGGCGACCTGGAGGTACCGGCGGCAGATCCGGCGGGTCGCGGGCGGACTCCGGAGAAGTGGAGATTTCAGATCAAATGCCCCACTTGCGGGGTTGTGAACAGGCGCAAACGCAAGCGGAGCATCATCCGTTGCAGGTGCGGGGTCCGTCTGCGAGTTCTGGCGTTTGGTGAAGACAGCCCCGGCCTGGGGTGAGGCAGTTTCCGATTTGCCGCGACTGCGGGGCGGCGCTATGCTTGAGCCTAGCTAGTTCACAAACGCCGGCCAACCTTTAATCCAGTCCAGTGAGGCTGGCAAGGATGCTTATCAGACCCGCTGCGCGCGTGATCGCGAAGAGTCGGCGGAGCTCACATAGCGGCCCCGAGGGGCCAGTCAGAAGATCTTGCCAGAGTGGGCAAGGCCTTTTTTTGTCGCTTCCGACTACATTTTGTACCACCACTGACATTCGCCGAGCATTCCTCTATACGCCCGTTCCGGAATCATGCGGCGGAGACTCCTCGTGAAGCCCCGCGTGGTCATGACTTCGGAAGACGTGCGCCGCGCGCTGGCCCGTATCGCGCACGAGATTCTGGAACGCAACAAAGGGGCTGACGGTCTTGTACTGGTGGGTATCGAGACGAGGGGAGTGTGTATGGCGGAGCGTCTGGCGGCCGACATCGAGCGCTTCGAGCAGCGCTCCGTGGCGGTGGGGGCCATCAATCCGGAGAACTACCGCGACGATAACCGCGGTGCGAGATCCGGGCTGCTCAAGACCGGGGGCGGCAAAGCGGCGCAGATGCCGGTGGATATAGACGGCCGGCCGGTGGTGCTGGTGGATGACGTGCTCTACACGGGCCGCACGGTGCGAGCGGCGCTCGATGCGTTGATGGACGTCGGCAGGGCAGGGCGCGTGCAACTTGCGGCTCTGATTGACAGGGGTCATCGGGAGTTGCCTATCCGACCGGATTACGTTGGCAAGAACATCCCGACCGCTTCAGAAGAGCGGGTGATGGTGCGTTTCAGCGAGGTGGACGGTGAAGACGCCGCGCTGATAATCCGCCCCGGAATCGAAGGCGCGGCGCATTCAGATGCATGAGTCCAGCTTTACGTCTATAGACGACCTGACTGACCGACAGGTTATGGACATATTGCAGCTTGCCGAGGAGTACGAGCGGGATGGTTCTTCCTATGCGGGTAAAGGTAGGGGCCTGATCATGGGCTCTCTCTTTCTGGAGCCCAGCACTCGTACTCGCGGCTCTTTCGAATCGGCGATGCTGCGGCTTGGCGGGGGGGTGATAAGCGTCACGGACGCCGCTACCTCCTCGATCAAGAAAGGCGAGACGCTGGCTGACACGGCTCGGATCTGGAGCGGCTACTGCGACCTGATCGTCCTCAGACATCCATGGGAGGGCACAGCGAAAGCCGTTTCCGATTTTGCAGACGTGCCGGTCATCAATGCCGGAGACGGGGGTAACGAGCATCCGACTCAGACACTTGTCGACCTCTTCACGCTGAAAAAGGAGTACGGCAAGTTGGACGGCCTTAGCATGGCCATATGTGGGGACCTGCGTAAGAACCGCGCCGTTCATTCGCTCATATACGCGCTTCTCAGGTTTGGGGTGGATTCATACCTGATAGCGCCTCGAGGGTCTGAACTGCCAGATCACATACGATCCCGGATTCGGCGCGTCCATGGGGTAGACGCCCAAAGCGAAAAGGTTGGGCCTTTTGCAAGTCTGTTCAGGGCCGACCCTCCGGTCGGTGCAGGCGCTGCAATCCCGGAGCAGCAGGAGATAAACCTCGACGCCCTCTACGTCACCAACACCGAATCACATCAGTTGACATTGCTCAGTCGGCCCGGCAAACGGTCGTCCCGTTCTCTGACGGGAAATGAGAGATTTACTCTTTACCTGACCCGGCGCCAACAGGAGCGTGAGCGTCCCGGCGAGGATAGTTCTGCCTTTTACTTGCGGGTAACGAAAGACGTTCTGAGGCGGCCGACGTTCAAGCAGGCGATCGTAATGCACCCGCTGCCAAGAGTGGACGAAATCGCGCGAGAGGTGGACGAGGACCCTCGGAGCCGCTACTTCAAGCAGGCGAGGTACGGCGTCCCGGTGAGGCAGGCGCTTGTAGCGTTGATAACGGGTAGGGAGAAGTGGTCGAGCCCGTCGGAGCGCGTTGGTGTCAGAAAGAGCGCGTTAGGCATCGGGGGGATGGCTTGCGCAAACGAGATGTGCGTTTCTACAAGGGAACCGGCGAGCGCGTCCCGGAAGTTTACGCTTGACCAGGTTGACGGCGTTTCCGAACTGGAGTGCCGATATTGCGGAAAGGAATGTACTGCAGCGGCGTCGTGCTTCCGGCGGGGCGTGCACGGGGTTGTGTACCACCCAATCTCGAAGATCACTAAGGCGGACATAGAGGGAGAGCGAGAACTGTTCGTTTACGCCACGGTGAAAGAGGCCAGAGAGGACGGGCTGGAGCCGAGCGCGTCTTACGCCGAACCGTCGGTCGAGTCGATACGAAAGTAGCGCGTGTGGTTTTATCGAGTATGAATTCGCAGCGAGTGGTCATCTCCGGAGGGCGTGTCATCGATCCCGCACAGGGCGTTGACCGGCTTGCCGACGTGCTCATGGAGCGCGGTCGAGTTGTTGAGGTAACTCCCTCGCCTCTTTCCAAATTTCCGGAGGGATACAGAATCCTCGATGCGACTGGCCTTGTGGTTTGTCCAGGGTTCATAGATCTCCATACTCACCTGCGCGATCCGGGCGAGGAGCACAAGGAGACGATTGCCAGCGGCACTCGCGCGGCGGCGCGGGGGGGATTTACGACGATCTGCGCCATGCCCAACACAGAGCCTGCCATGGACACCGGGGAAACAGTCCTCGACGTTCTCCGACGTTCTCAATCGGCCTCGGCAAGAGTGCTCCCCATTGGAGCCGTCACCGTCGGGCGGAGGGGCCGTTCGCTCGCTCCCATGGAGGAATTGGCGGAGGCGGGATGCATCGGCTTTAGCGACGACGGCGACCCGGTGTCTGACGATGGCCTCATGCAGCAGGCTCTGGAGCGGGCGGGTGGGCTTGGCCTGCCTATCATCAACCACGCCGAGACTCGTTCCATGGTTCGCGGAGCCGTGATGAATCAGGGACCTGTGGCCACTCGGTTGGGCCTGCAGGGCGTGTCAAGGGATGCGGAGTCCAAGATGATCGCCCGCGACGTATATCTTGCCCGTAAAACCGGAGCCAGGCTGCACGCGCCCCACTTGTCGGCGCGGGAATCCGTTGAACACGTCGGAAGGGCTAAAGACGATGGTCTGGACGTGACGGCCGAGGTTACCCCTCACCATCTCACCCTCACCGATACCTGGGTGTACGGCTTGCACGGAAAGGTACCTGAGCCAGGCCAGCGCGCCGTCTACGACACGAACACTCGCGTGAACCCGCCGCTGCGAAGCGAAGCCGACCGTATGGCGGTCGTTGAAGCTTTGCGCGATGGCGTGATCGACGTGATAGCAACGGACCACGCTCCTCACGCAAGCGCCGATAAGGCGTGCCGTTACGAGGATGCGGCGAACGGGATAAACAATCTGGAGACGGCGTTCGGTTCTCTCTGCTCTCTGGTGCAAGACGGGCTGATCTCTTTGCCATTGCTGGTCGAGCGTCTAACAGCCGCGCCGGCGAGGGTCCTCAGACGGGAATTGGGATCGCTGCGCCGAGGATGGCCTGCCGACTTGACGCTGCTAGATCCAAACGCCGAATGGGTGGTAGATCCCCTTCACTTCGCTTCACTCTCCCGAAACACACCTCTTGCCGGCGTGAGGCTTCGGGGGCGGGTGGCTGCGACCTTGCTCAACGGGCGGATCGTTCACGACGTGCGCCGGGAACTGAAGAGTCCGCAGGCTTGCAGGGCGCTATCGTGAACGATATCCGCGGCTCGATGAGCCTTGTTCTGGAGGACGGCTCGTCCTATGAGGGTGTCCGTCTCGGCGCCGAGGCGGAGTCGGTGGGGGAAGTGGTCTTCAACACTTCTATGACCGGCTATCAGGAGATGCTGACCGACCCTTCTTACGGCGGGCAGATCCTGGTACCGACCTATCCACTTATCGGCAACTACGGGGTGAATCTTGAGGACGCAGAATCCAAGCGGATACAGGTGAGCGGCTTCGTGGTGCGCCAGGACTGTGACGAGCCGAGCCATCCATCCTCCACCGGCACAGTGCATGATTACTTGCAAGCGAACGGAGTGCCGGGCGTAGCCGGGGTGGATACGAGGGCCATCGCCCGCAAGCTCCGTTTGCGCGGCGTGATGATGGGGATAGTCACGCCGCGAGAGGACAGGGCCTCCGCGCTGGGCGTGCTGCGTGCGTCTCCGCGCTACGGTGAAGTTGACGTGGTAGGGGAAGTGAGTACGCCCCAGACTTACGAGTGGGGCGATGTCGTAGGCCATTCTGCCCGGAATACGGAGAATCCGTCTCACTTGCCGCGGCGGCCTCGCATAGTGGTGACTGATTACGGCGTGAAGTTCAACATACTGCGCTGCCTTTATCGCCGAGGCTGCGACATTGTCGTGATACCCAGTGACGCCTCGGCGGACCACGTCCTGTCCTACGATCCGGACGGCGTAGTCCTATCACCTGGACCCGGCGACCCTCGATTACTCGACGCGGCGACCAGAACTACGGAAGAACTGCTCGGCACAGGCCGGCCATTGATGGGCATCTGTCTGGGGCATCAGATAATCGCCAGAGTGTTGGGCGCGTCCATCTTCAAACTGAAGTTTGGGCACCGGGGCGGAAACCAGCCCGTCCGGGACACTGAAACCGGCAAGGTGTACGTAACTGCCCAAAACCATGGTTATGCCGTCGATCCTGCGGGGTTGTCTCCTGAGGTAGCCGTATCTCACGTCAACCTCAACGATGGCACGGTGGAGGGCCTGAGCCATAAGCGCCTGCCGGTAATGACAATCCAATATCACTCGGAAGCTTCTCCAGGCCCACACGATTCGGAGTACTTGTTCGACCGCTTTCTGAAGACGTTGGACGTCGACTCATTCGGCGCCGAGACCGAGGCAAGACCTTGAAACCTTGCTCAAGGGTGCTGGTAATCGGCTCCGGGCCTATCGTTATCGGGCAGGCAGCCGAGTTCGACTACGCGGGCACGCAGGCGTGTAAAGCGCTGCGCGAAGAGGGTGTGGAAGTCGTGCTGGTCAATTCCAATCCGGCGACCATCATGACCGACGAGGACGTGGCCGACCGCGTTTATATCGAGCCTCTCACAGCGCCGGTGCTGGAGCGGATCATCGAGCGTGAGCGGCCAGACGGAATACTTCCGACTCTTGGAGGACAGACCGGGCTGAACTTGGCCGTGGAGTTGGACGAGGCGGGTGTGCTGGAACGGTTCAACGTCCGGGTACTTGGCACTCCCATCAAGTCGATACGAACCGCCGAGGACCGCGACCTGTTCCGGGCATTGCTGTCAGAGATAGGGGAACCCGTACCGCCCAGTGAGGCTGTCCAATCCGTAGAGGAGGCGCTTGAGGCAGCAGTCAAGGTTGACTATCCCGCGGTAGTGCGCCCGGCTTACACACTTGGCGGTACCGGCGGCGGAGTGGCGCACGATGAAGATGAACTGCGTGACATTGCTGCGGGCGGTATAGCTGCGTCTCTCGTAGGGCAAGTGCTCGTTGAGAAGTCGCTGCTCGGATGGAAAGAGGTCGAGTACGAGGTGATGCGGGACAGTTTGGGAAACGTGATCACCATCTGCAACATGGAGAACATGGACCCGATGGGCGTTCACACGGGCGACTCGATCGTGGTGGCCCCCAGCCAGACACTTTCCGACAAGGACTACCAGCGACTCCGTACGGCCGCGCTGAACATCATTAGCGGACTCGGCATCGAAGGCGGCTGCAACGTACAGTTTGCTTATCTACCAAGTACCGAAGTGGCTAGCGCCCTTCCGCCGGTATCGGATGACCAGCCGACGTACTACGTGATCGAGGTGAATCCCCGGGTCAGCCGCAGCTCGGCGCTAGCCAGCAAGGCGACGGGCTATCCGATTGCGCGAGTTGCCGCCCGGATCGCATTGGGTCAGACGCTAGACCAGATATCCAACGCGGTGACTAGTCAAACAACTGCTGCGTTCGAGCCTGCGCTCGACTACTGTGTGGTCAAGATCCCCCGTTGGCCATTCGACAAGTTCGCTTCCGGAGACCGCAAGCTGGGCACCCAGATGAAAGCGACGGGCGAAGTGATGGCGATAGACAGGACGTTCGAGGCGGCTCTGCAGAAGGCTGTGCGCTCACTTGAAAACAACAGGGGCTCTCTTCTATGGGAGGACTCTAGTTGGGCCGGAAAATCCCACATCGAACTGACGGCGGATGACGATCGTATTTGGCGTCTGGCTGCCGCGATCAGACGGCAAACCTCCCCACTGGAGTTATCGAGGCGTACGGGTATCGATCCATGGTTCACGAGAGCTATTGGCCGCATCGTTGATACAGAGCGCAGATTGTTGTCGGAACCACTCTCGGAGAGATTGCTCCGGTACGCCAAGCGCATGGGCTTTTCGGACGTACAGATCGCCACACTCTCCGACCTGCTGCCGGAGCAGCTGCGCGAGATGCGCCGCGAGCTCGGCATCAAGCCCGTGTTCAAGATGGTAGATACCTGCGCTGGGGAGTTCGAGGCGATTACGCCGTACTACTACAGTACCTACGAGGAAGAGAATGAAGCGTTGCCCGTCGAGTCTGAAACCGCAGTCGTGTTGGGTTCAGGCCCGATACGGATAGGGCAGGGCATAGAGTTCGACTACTGCTCCGTGCACGCTGCATGGGCGCTCCAATCTGCCGGGGTGCGGAGCGTGATGGTCAACTCGAACCCGGAGACTGTATCTACGGACTTTGACACCTCGGACAGGCTGTATTTCGAGCCACTCGACGAGGAGAGCGTTCGTGACATCATCGAGAACGAAAACGGCCAAGCGGACGGCGGCGGGGCGGCGGCTATGGTTCAGTTCGGCGGACAGACGGCGATCAACCTGTCGCAGTCCCTGGACATCGCCGGGTTGCCGATCATGGGTTCTTCAGCCTCTGCGATTGACATGGCGACCGACCGCGGACGCTTCGAGGAACTGGCGGCGCGACACGGCATCCCTCAGCCGCCCGGAGGCACGGCCCGCACTGCGGAACAGGCTCTGCAGGTGGCAGGCAACGTTGGCTACCCGGTACTGGTGCGCCCGAGTTACGTGCTTGGCGGCCGGGCGATGGAGGTCGTGCAGAACCCCTCGGAACTGGTGCGCTACTTCGAGCGCGCCATGGGGGCATCCCACCGCCGGGCGATTCTCGTAGACCGCTATCTAGAGGGAGTGGAGGTGGAGGTGGACGCGGTATGCGATGGCGAGGAGGCGCTCATACCGGGCATCATGCAGCACATCGAGCGGGCCGGCGTGCACAGCGGAGACTCGATGGCGGTGTATCCTGCCCTGTCGCTTACTGAGGAGGAGGTGGATACGCTTGTCGATTACACTGGGCGCATCGGCAGGGCCCTGGGTGTGCGGGGGCTGATGAACATACAGTTCGTCATCACTGGCGGCGGGTCTTACAGAAGTCTCGACTCAGGACGACGAACGCGCGCGGCGGGGGGCGTCGGCGCGGCCGGTCGGGTGTACGTGCTGGAGGTGAACCCGCGCTCCAGCCGCACGATTCCGTTCATCTCCAAGGTGACGCGTGTGCCAATGGTGAAACTGGCGGTCGAGGCAATGCGCGGCCGCTCGATTCGCAGCCAGGGGTACGAGCCTGGACTTGCCCCCATGCGCGACCTCGTGGCCGTAAAGGCGCCGGTATTTTCTATGTCCAAGCTGGCGGGGGTCGATACTTTCCTGGGGCCGGAAATGAAGTCCACAGGCGAGGTGATGGGTATAGACCGTACTTATCGTGGTGCAGTAGTCAAAGCGCTAATGGCGTCCGGCCTCTACGTGCTGCCCGACGCCAGTGTGCTGCTCAGCGTGTCGGACAGGGACAAGGCAGACTCGATACCGCTGGTACGAGAGTTGGGCCGGTCCGGTCACAGCATGTACGCGACCGCTGGCACGGCTGCCATGGTCCGCGCCCTGGGATTCGACGTCACTGAAGTGGACCGGCGCCTGTCCGGAAACCACCCTACCGTGCTGGACGTGATCGAGGACGGTACCGTATCGGCCGTGGTGAACACCGTCACGGGAGATAGGCAGACGCTCCAGGACGGCTTCCACATTCGACGGGCGGCTGCGGAACGCCGCATACCATGCTTCACGTCTCTCGATACGGCGCGTTGCGCGGTGGAATCGGCGCAGGACGGCGTACACGCCTACAACGTGATGCGCATGGACGAGTACCTGGACAGCGGTACCGCGGGTTCAACGTCGTAGGGATCCGGGAATGTCCTCCGCTCTCAACCTATTCGATCTTGCTGGTCGGGTGGCCTTGGTATCCGGCGCGGCGAGCGGCATGGGGAGGCAGATGGCTATTGGTCTGGCCGAGGCAGGGGCTGACGTGATGCTTGCCGATATCGACCTGCCCGGCGCCGAGGAGACCTCTGCATATATTCGCTCGATGGGTCGTCGAGCGGTACCCGTTTCGTGCGACGTTTCAGAATCGGAGCAGGTCGAGGCGATGTTCTCGAGGCTGGACGACGAGTTTGGCCGTATAGACGTACTTGGAAATGTTGCGGGGGAAGGCGTGATGGGGCCTCCCGAAGACCTCGATGTTTCAGTGGTCCAGCAGGTCGCGAAGAACCTGGTGTTTGGCCGTTTCACGGCGTGCCGGGAGGCGGGCAGGAGGATGCTCGTCGCCGGCAAGGGCAGCATCATAAACGTCGGCTCGATAGGCGGTTGGAACTCACTGGGCCGCGGCCACGCGCCTTACGGGATGGCGATGGCCGCGGTGATACAGATGACGCGTGAACTGAGTACCGAGTGGGCGGGAAGGGGGATTCGCGTTAACGCCATCCTGCCGGCGCAGGTGCTGAACGCGGGCCTCAGGGCTCGAATGGCCGACAGGCCCGAACTCCGGGAGGTATTCTTGGGCGGAATACCGATGGGCAGGTTCGGGCGACCTGAGGAGATCAAGGGAGCGGCCGTCTTCCTGGCGTCGGACGCCTCTTCGTTCGTCAGCGGGGCGATTCTGCCGATGGATGGCGGCAACCTTGCTATGAACGCCGGCGGCTCATACCCCGGCGGTCCGCGCGTAGTGGGGTGAAAAGGCCTTCTGTTCGATCTGAAGGGTTCAGACCTCTCTGAACTTGCCGTCTACCGTGTCATCTCCGTCACTGCCGTCCCCGTTACCGCCTTGGGCTCCCGGCTGCTCCCCGGAGCCGTACACGGCCTGTCCGACTTTCTGTATCGACGTCTGCAATTCGTTTACGGCTGCGGCTATGGCGCTTGTATCGGCGTTCTCGTCGGCAAGTAAATCGCGAACTGCCTTGACCTTTCCGTAGATCTCTCCCTTCAGTTCCTCCGGTATCTTGTCCTCGTTGTCCCTGACCATCTTCTCGGCTTGGTAAGCAGCGCTCTCGGCCCCGTTTCGCGTCTCGGCCTCCTCGCGCCGCATGCGGTCTTCTTCCGAGTGCCGTTCAGCCTCTTGTATCAGCCGCTGGACCTCTGTCTGGTCCATGCCTGAGCGGCCGGTGATGGTGATGTGCTGCTCTTTGTTGGTCGCCTTGTCGCGGGCGGATACAGTAAGGATGCCGTCGGCGTCGATGTCGAAGGTGACGTCGATTTGCGGCACCCCTCGGGGGGCGGGCAGTATTCCGTCCAACGTGAAACTCCCGATGGTCACGTTGTCTTTCGCCATATCCCGCTCGCCCTGCTCCACGCGTATTTCGACGCTGCTCTGGTTGTCGGCTGCGGTGGTACATGTCTCTGTCTTGGAGGTGGGTATGGTGGTGTTGCGCTCTACGAGCGCAGTCCGAATTCCACCCACAGTCTCTATACCCAGGGTCAGGGGCGTCACGTCGAGCAGGAGTACGTCCTTCACCTCTCCCTGGAGCACGCCGGCCTGAATAGCCGCGCCCATGGCGACCACCTCGTCGGGGTTGATGGTGATGTTGGGCTCCTTGCCGAACAGGGCTTTCACTTTTTCAACCACCGCGGGCATTCGGGTCATGCCTCCCACGAGGACCACGTCGTCTATGTCGCCAAGTTTGACGCCTGCGTCCTCAATTGCCTGTTTGCACGGTACGACAGTCTTCTCTATGAGGGCTGAGGTCAGTTCCTCCAGCTTGGCTCTTGTAAGGCTCATCTGCAGGTGCATGGGGCCGTTGGCGTCCGCGGTAATGAACGGGAGGTTTATTTCGGTCTGGGCCACGGAGGACAACTCTATCTTTGCCCTCTCCGCCTCCATGCGCAGCCTCTGGTGTGCTGCGGGGTCTTTGCGTAGGTCGATCAGGTTCTGGTTCTTGAATTCGTCTGCCAGAAAATCGACTATCCGCAGGTCGAAGTCGTCCCCTCCCAGGTGCGTGTCTCCATTGGTCGACTTGACTTGGAAGAGGACTTGGTCGAGGTCAGGGTCGAGGTCGAGCTCGAGAATAGTGATGTCGAAAGTTCCGCCCCCCAGGTCGTACACTGCGATTGTGCGGTCGCTATGCTTGTTCAGGTCGTAAGCCAAAGCCGCGGCGGTGGGTTCGTTGATGATTCGTAGCACTTCCAGGCCGGCGATTTGTCCGGCGATCTTGGTGGCTTCGCGCTGTCCGTCGTTGAAGTAGGCGGGCACGGTTATCACTGCCTGCTTGACCTCATCGCCCAATTTGTCCTCGGCGTCGTCCTTGAGTTTCCTCAGAACCATTGCCGATATCTCGGGGGGTTTGTGTTTTTCGCCGGAAAGTTCGATGCCTATGTCGTTGCCATCGTAGGCGCTTACTTTGAAGGACACTTGCTTGATGTCGTCCTGCACGGATGGGTCGTTAAATCTTCGCCCAATAAATCGTTTGGTCGAGTAAACGGTGTTGCTTGAGTTGGTGATCGCCTGGCGTCTTGCGAGTTCACCCACGAATCGTTCATTGGTCTTGGGGTTGACCCCCACGACGCTCGGGGTGGTTCGCCGGCCTTGCTTGTTTTCCAGGATGCGCGGCTCCCCGGCCTCCATGACCGCCATCGCGGAGTTGGTGGTGCCCAAGTCGATTCCTATTACTTTCGCCATCTCTTGTGAATTCTCCCCTTCGCTCTGGGTGCAGCGGGCCGTTGCGGCCTTGTATCCAGATTTACGCGTCGATCAAGTTTCTTCGGACCGTTCGTCCGGCGCTGCGACCTCCACAAGCGCCGGTCTTACGACCTCTCCGTTGTGCTTGTAGCCTGGCCTCAAGACCCTGATGACCCGGTTTGGTTCGTGGTCTTGGGTCGGGGTGCTGATAAGGGCCTCGTGCAATCTGGGGTCGAACTGCTTGCCGTCGGCGTCGTAGCGTTCGAACCCCTGCGAAGCAAGCGCGGCGTTGAAGTTGCGCTTTATCGCATCCACTCCCTTCAGCCAATTGTCTGCAACGCCTTTCGCGGCGTCTTTCGACATTGCGGCGTCGAATTGATCCACAACCTCGATTATCCTGGCCGCGAAACGTCTAATCGCTCGTTCCTCAGCCTCGGCTCGCTCCTCGGCGACGCGTTTTCGGTAATTGGCGAGGTCCGCCTGTGTGCGTTGAGCGAGTCTCTTGAACTGCTCTCTTTCACGAACGGCCTCCTCAAATTCTTCACGCGCTGCTATCTCGGCTTGCTCTGCGTTCTCGTCGGGAACCGCGTGGGGCGGGGAGAGCTCATCGCCATCTCGGTCAGGTTTGTCTTGCATTTCGTCGCTGTTGACCACTTTGCCGCCTATTTCAGTCCAGTTGCCCGACCGTCCCCCGTGCCCAGGAAGTTGAGGATACTCCGCAACTCTTGCACGGCGGCGTTGGTGGTTCGAGCTCCAATCGTGTCCTGTCTTGCCTCGAGCACGTCCACGACATCCTGAAGGCGCCGTACGATCTCGAGTACGACGCTGACTCCTGCGAGGTTAAGGCCTAGCTCGCCGACCAGCCGTCGGATGACACGCAAGCGCCTAACGTCGCTTTCCGAGTAGAGCCTTAACGCCCCGCCGGTCCTGGAAGGCCTGATAAGTCCCGCTCGCTCGTACTTGCGTAGAGTCTGCGGGTGCATGTCGGCGAGGCGCGCTGCGACGCTGATTATGTAGACTCCGGCGAGCCTGCGCCTGCGCACTGAGACGGGCGGTGCAGATGCGGGCCTGGATTCCTGTGCGGAAAACGTCTTGTCGTTTCGATTTTCGACATGCGTCCCCGTTGGTTCGAGTACGTCACGCAATAGGCGGTCGAAGACGTCCGACCGCAGCCAGCCCGCAAGATCAACCGCGGGATTTTGCGGGCTTCCTGATCGGGTTTCCTGTCTTCTATGGGTCAAATCCGGATCCATCGCGCCTTCGTACCACTAGTGGCATCTAATACACAAAGGATGCTAAACGTTGATACGGAGCATGTCAACTGTGGCTACGAAACGCTTCGCGGCTCGTCTCGGCGACTGGAAGCTGAGCAGAATTGCTACGAATTCATGCTGAAAAGGGTGACATTCAACTGAAATCGTTGTATCATACCGGCATCACAAGTTCACCCTAGGAACTCTTGCGCGGTTTCAGTGCCAAGATGGTGCCGCAGAGCGGTAATCGGAAGATCAGGGCTCGGTAGGGAACGAGCTGGCAGAAACGGGAAGATCAAAATGCTTTACCTCAAGGCTTGCATCAAGTGCTCTGGCGACATGACGTTCGTCCGTGCGGTCGGGGGTGTGTACCTGCAGTGCCTGCAGTGCTCATGCACCATCGAGACGCGGGAAGACGTCAAGAAGGTCTTGGCTCTTAGGGAGCGGATTCCGACAGCGGCTTGACCAAGCGGCGGCGGCCTGAATTACGACCCCGGGGCCGTCGGCGCCGGGGTTTTTACGTTGAGGTGTCGTGGAACGTGCGGCAGATCGCGAGGTCTGCTCATAGGGCGGCCTCAAATCTTCTCTCCGGCGTCAGATCAGTAGTCGAAGGCGTCTTTCTCGGCGCTCGTGACCACGGCCTCGGTCAACGTAGATTCTGCATATTCCACGGCCCGGTCGACCAAGTCCCTGGCGGTCGTAAGGGTGCCGCTAACGCCGGCGATGCCAATAACGGCCAGTTGCCAGGCCTCTTGGCTGTCCACCTCGGCCACTGAAACGCCGAACCTGCGTCTGAGCTGGTCTCGCAGCGAGACGACGACCCGCCTCTTGTCTTTCAGGGAGCGGCTGCCGTGCACGTGCAGAGTGAGTCTGCATACGGCTACGTACATGTTGCGCCGCAGCCTATGTCCGCTGATCCGCTTCGGTATTTCAAGTTTCCACCTTGAAGGCCATGCCGTCGTAGGCTAGCTCGACGTCGAGACCGTCCGATTCGCGCAGTGACCGCAGCCATTTGTTGCACGGCTCGTGGTCGACGTCGTGCGCCATGTCTGTGAGCAGCGCCCTCCTTGGCTTGAGCCTGTGCACCTGTTCTATGGCCTGTTCAATGGTCAAGTGAGAGCCGTGAGTGGAGGTAGGCCGAAGCGCGTCGATGATTAACAGGTCGCTTCCCTCTATGAGACGCGCCGTTTCATCGGGTATGTGAGAAGTGTCCGGGACGTAGCTCACGTTGCCAAAGCGCAACCCACATGCGGTGACCCCCCGGCCATGCTCCACTGTCAGCGGTGTGAACTTCAGACCTTCCACGACGAACGGGTGGTCGTCGTACAGTTGGAACTCCAGCCTGGCAACCGATCCTGCACTGTCCTTGTTCTTGCCTGGCATCAGGTAGTAGTGAGTACGCTCGATAACCTTCAGATCTTTCCGGGGCGTGAACACTGGTACGGGGTGGCGCCGGTAGTTGGTCCAATCGCGTAGGTCGTCGAGGCCGCCTGCGGCGTCGGCGTGGGCGTGGGTAAGAACTACGGCGTCGAGGTCGTGAGCCTGGAAAGGGGGGAACCAATGGATAGCCGACTCATAGAAGAACTTGCCAGCATCTATCACGATGTTTCGTACTCGGCCGTCATTGCCCGGTCGCTGTATGAGCAATGACGTGTTGCGCCTGCGGTTCTTCGACCCCGGCCTTACGGCGTCCGTGCAGACCGCGCAGTGCACATCGGGGTTCGTCAGGCAGGTGACGCGCGGCACTCCTTCCGACGTGCCCGAGCCCAGAAATATCACTCTTGTTGAAACCATGGGACCATAGAATAATCTGCCTGCGATGCCTTGTTAACTGCGTTGGCCGCCATTCAGCTGCGCTGCAACGCAGATCATGGAATAAACTGGCGCCTGTTTCTGTACACGCTGGGGGGACGTATGCCCGATAAAGGAAAACTCAAGGCGCGGTTGCAGGCGGGCGAAACGGTTGTGGGGCCGTTTGTCATTGTGCCTTCGATGATGCTGGTGGACACGCTGGGCTATGCCGGAATGGACTTTTGCATCATCGATACGGAGCACGGCCCGATCAGCATGGAGCGCGCGACCGACCTGGTGATTTCTGCGGACGGTGCGGGCGTGTCTCCGATCATTCGGGTTGGTGACAATGACGAGCGTCTCATTCTGCGAGCTCTCGACATAGGCTCTGCCGGGGTGCAGGTGCCTCAGGTCAATTCCACTGAGGACGCGAACAAGGTTCTTCACGCGGCCAAGTACGCACCTGCCGGTCAGCGCGGCCTGTCCATATTCACTAGGGCCGGCGATTATTTTAAGCACGAAGGGGAACAGCACACCGAACGGCAGAACGAGGAAACAACGGTCATAGTGCACATCGAGGGCCGGCGCGGCCTCGACAATCTAGAGGAGATCATGACCGTCGAGGGAATCGACGTGCTTTTTCTGGGCCCGTACGACATATCGCAGTCTTTGGGAGTGCCGGGCGACGTACGTAATCCGCTGGTCGAGAGGGCGTTGCAAGCGGCGGCTGAGAAAGCCAGGGGGCGGGGCCGCGCCGTCGGTTCGTACGCCAAGGACGTCGAGATGGGGCGGTGGTTGATCGATATGGGCGTGCAGTACCTGGCTATCAACGTGGACGCCACGATCTACATGCAAGCCTGCGAGAGGATAGTTCGGGAGCTGGGCGCCGGGAAGTAGGGGTCGGTGAAGGTCGTTCTCCTGGAGCTTGTCTGGTCAAAGCTTACGGTCTACGAATTGGGCCGGTACGCGTAGGAGATGTCTTCTACGGCCTCGTTCCATACTTCCGCCAGTTGAGCGGCTTCCACGGCACAAAGCGCATCATAGATGAACCCACTTGCGGCGGCGTGCTCGATGCAACCTTTCTGAAGTATTTTGGGAGAAGGAAAGGGTTGCACGCCCGCGATACTTGCCGGCCGGCCGGTGCGCGGCGGCGCAGGCTGGGATAACCTCGTAAAGCGGCGTCGCCTGCTGCTGCGTGCGGCAAGTCTGTGCGGTGATACCGCCGAGGCTACTTGCAAGATCATATGACCAAGATTTCCTCCAAACTCGCGTCACGTCTCGACGCAATTGCGTGCGACGTGTTCGACGGCGAGCTTGGCGCGGGTGTGGCGGCGGCGCTTGTCGTGGACGGTGAAGTCGTGTGGTTCAAGGGACTCGGGTACTCCGACCTTGAATCCCGGCGGGTCCCGGATCAGTTCACCACGTCGAGGGTCGCCTCGATCACCAAGACCTTTACCGCCACGGCCATCATGCAACTTCGGGACGCGGGCCTGCTGGAACTTGAAGACCCCTTGGTACTCCACGTACCGGAATTCGCAGCGGCCCGCGCCTTGGCAGGGACGATAGAGGGCGTCACGATCAAGCGCCTTCTCACGCACCACTCCGGCCTTTCGACGGAACCGCCGCTTCCGACGTGGGCGAAGCCGGAATTCCCCGACAGAGAGCGCATCCTGGACGCGTTACCGGATGCTGAGGTCGTCATATCCCAGGACAGCCAATGGAAGTACTCGAACTTCGCGTTCGGTCTGCTCGGCGAGGTCATCTATAGGCTCAGCGGCAGGGCTTACATCGAATACGTCGAGTCGGAGATTCTCGACCCCTTGGGCCTGGCTCACACCTCGTTCGAGGTTCGTCAGGTCGAATCCGGTCGGATGGCAACGGGTTACCAACCTGCGTTAGAGCCGGAGGGCGGTCTGGTACCTGCGCCGTATGCACATCTGCGGGGTCTGACCCCGGCCGGGCAACTGCACTCCAACGTACACGACCTGGCGCGTTGGATCGCGTTTCACACCGGCGCGCTGGGGTCGAACGTGCTTGACTCCTGTACGCTCGATGAGATGCACCGGCCTGTGTACGTGAAGCCGGATTGGTCGTGGGGCCAGGCTCTGGGTTGGCGAGCGATCAGGCGCGGTGATCGCGTCTACTTGAATCATGGCGGCGGAATCCACGGCTACTCTTCAGAGATACTGTTCAACAAACCGTCCAGGGTGGGCGCCATCACATTGGCCAACGTGTGGCCTCCGCCAACCCGGAATAGTGCGGGGGCTGGGCTTCTCGACGCCGCTCTCGATGAACTGGGCGCAGTCCGTGGAGAAGCGAAAGCGGCTTCTGCTGCGCCCCAGTTGCCGCCGGAAATCGAAGGATACTTGGGCAGATATTTTGCGCAGCCCGCCATGGCGGTGGAGTTGACTCAGACGGAAAGCCGCCTCGCGCTAGAACCGGCAGGGTCTGATCCGTACCAGTTGCACGCTCCCTGCGGTCTTGCGGTCAGACGCGTTGGCGACGTTATGGAGATCAGGGTCGTAGATGGACGCGGGGCAGGGGAGAGGCTGGATTTTCAGTTCGGAATCGATGGCGAAGCGACCGGGTTCGTGCTTGGCGGCTTCCTCTACGAAAAGACGGCTTGAGGCAGATGATCATGTCAGGCGTATTCAGCATTGCGGACGAGTTCGTGGACCGGTTGGCGGCGTATGACCCTATCGCGGCAACTTTCATCGGCATTGCCGGGCACGACGACCGGATGACGGACTACTCGCCTTCCACCTCAGAGGAGATGGCGGGCATCCAACGGGGCACGCTGTCGGCGATGTCCGCCGCGCGGCCGGACGGCGAGCGGGAGCGGGCGTGCCGTGAAACGTTCATCGAGGAGATGGAGTCTGACTTAGCCCTGCACGATGCTGGAGAACACCTGCGCGGGCTGAACATACTGCACAGCCCGGTGCAGGGCATCCGCATGGTTTTCGACATGATGCCCCGCGCCTCTGAGGAGAACTGGCGCAACATTGCAACCCGCCTGGCGGCTGTCCCGCAGGCTTTGAGCAGCTATCGGGAGACTCTGAGGAAAGGCGCGGCCTGTGGGCTAACCGCGTCGAGGCGTCAGACCGTCGGTTGCGCGGAGCAGGCCGAGGCATGGTCGGGCGGCGGCGATGGCAAATCTTTCTTCGACGGGCTGCTCGACAGTTTCGATCAGTCCGCGGTCGATAGCGCCTCGATCAGGTCTGACCTGGCCCGTGGAGCCGCTGAAGCCGGTCGGGCTTATTCCGAACTCGCCCGATACCTGCGCGAGGAGTACATGCCCTCGGCGGTTCGTGAGGATGGTGTTGGCCACGACCGCTACGCCCTGCACGCCCGTTCATTCAACGGAGTGGAGCTCGACCTGGATGATACCTATCGTTGGGGTTGGGATCAGCTAGCGTGGGTCCGCTCGGAGATGGAAAAAACCGCGGGGCGCATAAAACCGGCCTCGTCCGTGGATGAGGCGATCCAACTGCTCGAGTCGGACCCCGCGAGGTCTATCGAGGGGGAAGAGCGTTTCAGGCGTTGGATGCAGGACTTGCAGGACGGCACCATTGCTCAGCTTGACGGCGTCCACTTCGACCTTGCCGACCCCGTCAAGCGCATCGAAGCCCTGATCGCGCCGCCCGGCGGCGCGCTCGCGATGTATTACACCGGCCCATCGGAGGATTTCTCGCGTCCGGGCCGCACCTGGTATCCCACCGGGGGCAAGACCAGGTTCCCGCTATGGCGAGAGGTCTCCATCGCCTATCACGAGGGTGTGCCCGGGCATCACTTCCAGATAGCCACGACAAAATCTCTGGCCGGTGAACTGTCAAGGTATCAGCGTCTGATCGCCGGCACTTCCGGCTACGTCGAGGGATGGGCGCTCTACGCCGAGCGGTTGATGGGGGAGTTGGGCTATCTTGAGAACCCCGATTACTATATGGGGATGCTGGACGCACAGGCTCTCAGGTCGGTACGGGTGATCATAGACATCGGTATGCACTTGGGCATGGATATTCCCCAAGGCGCGGATTTCCACCCCGGAGAGACCTGGTCGCCCGATCTGGGGAACGAAATGATGAGCCGGTACGCGCACTTCCCGACCGACTTCACCGCCAGTGAGATCGACCGATATCTTGGGCTTCCCGGTCAGGCGATCAGCTACAAGGTTGGCGAGCGCGAGTGGCTGGAGGCTCGTCAATATGCAAGGGAGCGGTTGGGAGGATCTTTCGATCTCAGGGACTGGCACAACAAGGCATTGCGTCTCGGCCCGATGGGCCTGGACCAAATGCGCCGGGAGATGTCAGTCGTCTAGGGCGGCTCTACTTGCGGGCATACAGATTCGGCTACGGCTTGGATTCCGGGATGTGGGGAACAGGGTTTTCCAAGCAGTTCATCGGCCTTTGAAGGGCCAAATCGAGGTCCGCCGCCTCAGTTTGCGCCCCAGGAAGTTTTCGACCTCGCTGCGTTTCAGGCCGATCTGGTTGGCGACTGACGCCGTGTCGTCAAGGATCCAGTCGGGTATCTCGTTGCGTGTGCGGGCAGTGCCGATTTGCCCTGTCCCGAGGAGGATCATTTCGCCCGAAATGGTCCAGGATCCATCGGATGGCTTGCGGTCTTTGGTGTATTTATCGGCATTAAGCAAATTCTCGAGTACCCGACGGGGTCTGTCCCAGGCGCGTTGCTGATACTCCTCCAGAGTCATTGGGCTGCACCAACTGGGCATACTGGAGCTCTTGGGCAGGTGTTTTTGAAAGACGTCGCACAGGACTCTCGATGACAACTCCAATACGTCGGCGTCGGCGAGTGAGTCGTGCCCTGATTCCCGAAGCTCGTCTACCTGTGCGGTCATTCGCTTCAGGTACTCGCGGTAAAGCGCGGTGGTCATCTTGTCCCGTATGCGTGCAATCGAACGCTGGAGCCGTTTGCGAGCGTTCGTCTGATCGCCCGGCAAGGAGGTGCGCGTGTAGATCATCAGACACCTCTTGACGATCTCGTCCTTGAAGTTGCGCGCCTCCGCGTTCATCGATAGGGCGAAGCAGGGATGTTCCGGGTTGGTAATGTATTCCTGCTTGATGACCTCCTCGGCGTGGCGGTTGAACCGATCCTTGGTTACGTCGTCGAACACTACGGGGAGTCTCTTGAAGCTACCTTGGAGAGCTTTCAGGTTGGTGCGCGTGAACTGGTCTGCTCCGACTTCATGCGGGTGGGAGAACATGGAGGTCATGAGGGTCTGTATGAGGCTGGTCTTGCCGCAATTGCTGGAGCCGTACAAGACTGCGAACATAGGCTGCTCGAAGCTGAATGCGCCTGAGCGGAGGGCGAGATTGCGCACGTCGCAAAGTAACGGCGAGAAGTAGAACCAGCTCATGAAGGTGAAGTAATCTCGCTGCAGCCGGGGTACGTCACCCCTAAACCCGTTCTCATAGTTGTCGAAGAACTCTATCCAGTGGGCGACGTCTTTGCGAACGTCATCTGGATTCGCGTCAAGGCTCATAACCTTTCCCGACAGGATGAAATTCTTCCCTAGGCGAGTTAAGTTCACATTGGGCTTCGCGTCGTTTTCTCGGAGGCGGCCCCTGGATATCTTGATCGACTCTTTCACAATCCGCGGGGTGATGCGTACATGGCCGTTCTTGTCGGGTCGTACAGCGGCCAGGGTATGCCGTAAGGAGTCCGCTACTTTCACCACCGTTTCGCGCACTATAGGAATCGATACTTCGGCCTCTTCCTGGCTGTCGGCAGGCGCGTAGATAGTCAACTCCTTCTGACTTTCTTCGACCGACTTGAGCGCCGGTATCTCCTCGACCGGTATGAGTTCGGCCGGTATGGGCTCTTGCCGCGGCATCAAGCGGCTCGCGGCTACGCTGCGGACGGCCTCGTATTGCGTCGTGTAGAGATTCCACGCAGTATCGTCGTTGTCGAACACTACGAGTGTCTCGGCCTGGCGCCCGGAGAACGCCGTTTCGGACAGGTTCGCCGAGCCGATTATCACGCGTCGCAAATCGTCTCTCTCAAGCAGGTATATCTTGGCGTGGGCGATCTTGTCTTTGACGACGAAGAAACGCACCGTGTGGTCGGCGATCCGGTCGAACAAGACTCGGCGACGCTCGTCAGACGCCTTGACGACTGCGAAAACCTTGCTCAGGCGCTCGTCCAGCACCGCCTGGAAGGCTAGAACATTATTGACGTCTGGCGAGATAATACCCTCGTGGCCAAAGACACACTCGAAGTCCGCGTACTCGAAATCCCGTAATAGGCCTACGATCATGTGCATGCTGGCCGTGTAGGTCAGCGCCTTCATGGACGTAAACCCGTCAAAGAAGCACCGGTCGAAAGACTCCACGCTTTCGCTCCGAGCCCGGACGACAGACAGGCCCGAGTCTTTGGTCAGGGAATCAGGATCATCCAGACCCAACCTGTGCTGTTGCTGCGTCATACTGCTGTGATCTCCGAAGACCTCCCGCCGCCTGTTGGATTCTGGGATGATTGGCGTACCCTGTGGCTGGGCCGTGCTTGTTGGCAGGGGTTTCAGTCCGGCGAGTTTACCGGAATCGCTTGACTGCCTGGACTTGATAGGCGCTCGCCGGGGGGCGCGGTTGGTACATGCGTTTTGCATTTCTACCGGTTACAATGGTGAACATGTCTAAGACTCAAACTAAGCGAGAAGGAGAACACGATGGCGATCTTGGGACGAGTTGGTAAAGCGGTGAAGGATTCATTGACCGCCACGCTGGAGGGCACCGGGCAGGTGGGGAACTTGGCCACTGACGTGATCCGTGACAGCACGGTTAATGCACTCAAGGGCGCCCGTTCCGTGGGCGGTGAAGTTGGACTCCTCGCCCAGGACGCTGTGACCGGCACTCTGGAAGCCGCGAGCAGCATCGGCGGCAGCACGGGCGCGGTGATAAGGGACTCCACTATCGGAGTCATCGAAGGCGCGGGCGCGGTCGCCACCGCCTCAACGACGATGCTCCATGACGTGGTGGTGGGAGCGATTCGAGGCTCCAGCAGCGCGGGCGCGGAGTTGGGTAGTGCGGCCCAGAATACCGTGGAGGGGGCTCTCAAAGGCGGCGCATCCGTCGGCCTGACTGCTGAGGAATCTGTAGTGCAGGTGACTCGCGGCGTCATAGACGGGACAAAGGAAATAGGCGGCTCGTTGGTCGATGCTGCTGAGGGGACGGTAGCCGGGGTGGTCACCGCGGTTAGCAGCGCGTCGGGGGACGTGATTACTGCCACTCGCGACACCTCCAGGCAGATAATCAGCAGCGCGGCAATGACCGGGGAAGACCTTGGCAAGGTTGCCGTCGCCACCGTCAATGGCGCGATTGACGCTGCCAGGAAGACCGGGCTGAACGTGGAGGAGACCGCTTCCGCGGCCGCAACCGGAGCGATCGAAGCCGCTTACGACGTGAGCGACGCCGCGGGGGACGCGGTCCGCAAGGCGGCGACGGGCACTATCAACGGAGTGCGGGTGGTGGTGAAGTCTGTCGCGGGCGGGAAAGAGTAAGGAATAATCCGCATCGGGTGATTCTCTCGACGCCCGGCACATCGTTGCCGGGCGTCGCGCACGCTCTTCGATACGGGCGCACCTGTCGGCGAGGTATCTTTATGCGTCCAGCCGCCTAATGGTTGGACATCGGTAGGGTGGAGGTATCTGAACCTGAGACAAGCGCTTGGTTGGCTCGTCCCTACCTGTTCAGCAGGGCAGTTGAGAGGGTTTTATCGATGCAGGCCGTTTGGGAAAGAGTGGCATACCTGAACCGGAGTCGTATGGCTGTTTGGTTTGGTCGCGATAGCGGGTATGGCGTTTGCGGGGGATGGCTCCGTGGACGATAGCGCGCCCGCGTCCATGGGCGGGGTCGCGACGGACAGGGCGGCGCTGGCGGCGCTCTATAACGCCACGGACGGCGCGAACTGGAAGAACAACGCCAACTGGCTGAGCGACAAGCCGTTGGGCGAATGGTACGGGGTGACCACGGATGAGAATGGGCGCGTTACATGGCTGGACCCCGTAGAGAACCGGTTGAGCGGAGAAATACCTCCCGAACTGGGCAACCTCAGCAACCTGGAATGGCTAAACCTCAGTGGGAACCGGTTGAGTGGCGAGATACCTTCGGAGTTGGGCAGCCTCAACAACCTGGAAGCGCTGTACCTCGGTGGGAACCGGTTGAGCGGAGAGATCCCCTCCGAACTGGGCAATCTCAGTAGCTTGGCCTGGTTAAACCTTGGTGGGAACAGATTGAGCGGCGAGATACCTTCCGAACTTGGCGGTCTCAGTGACCTGAGACATATGTTCCTCTATGAGAATCTGTTGAGCGGCGAGATCCCCTCGGAACTGGGCAGCCTCGGCAACCTGGAAATGCTGACCCTCAATGATAACGAGTTGAGCGGCGAGATCCCCTCGGAACTGGGTAACCTCAGCAACCTGACATCATTAGACCTCAGTGAGAACGAATTACGCGGCGAGATACCCGCGGAACTTGGCAGTCTTAGCAACCTAGAATGGCTGTACCTCTATGAGAACGGATTGCGCGGCGAGATCCCCTCTGAACTGGGCAACCTCAGCAATTTGACAGAGCTGTACCTAGGTTTGAACCGTTTGAGCGGAGAGATCCCATCCGAACTAGGCCGTCTCAGCAACCTGACAATGCTTAGTCTCGGTGGGAACCGTTTGAGCGGGGAGATACCTTCGGAACTTGGCAATCTCAGCAACCTGGAAGGGCTGGACCTCAATGAGAACCGGTTGAGCGGAGAGATACCCGAGGGTCTGCGGCATGTAACGGAAAATGATTTAGCCGATACAGGTTTGCCCTTCTCGACGAGCGCGAGTGACAGGGCGGCGCTGACATCGCTCTACAACGCCGCGGACGGAGAGAACTGGGCGGAGAGCGCCAACTGGCTGAGCGACAAGCCGCTGGGTGAATGGTACGGGGTGACCACGGATGGGAATGGGCGGGTTACAGCCTTAGACCTCAGTGAGAACATGTTGGTCGGTGAGATACCCGAGGAACTTGGCAACCTCGACAAGTTGGAATTTCTGGATCTCAGTGTGAACCATTTGATGGGTGAGATACCCGTAGGGCTGGGCAGTCTCAGCGAGTTGGAATTTCTGGACCTCGGTATGAACGGGTTGGACGGGGAGATCCCTTCCGAGCTGGGCAATCTCAGCAACCTAGAAGTGCTGGACCTCTCTTCGAACTACGACTTGAGTGGCGAGGTACCCGCGAAACTTAGAAATCTCACAATAATCTGACAGGGCGGGAGGGTTTTATCGATGCAGGCCGTTTGGGAAAGAATGGCATACCTGAACCAGAGGCGTATGGCTGTTTGGTTTGGTCGCGATAGCGGGTATGGCGTTTGCGGGGGATGGCTCCGTGGACGATAGCGCGCCCGCGTCCCCGGGCGGGGTCGCGACGGACAGGGCGGCGCTGGCGGCGCTCTATAACGCCACGGACGGCGCGAACTGGAAGAACAACGCCAACTGGCTGAGCGACAAGCCGTTGGGCGAATGGTACGGGGTGACCACGGATGAGAATGGGCGCGTTACATGGCTGGACCCCGTAGAGAACCGGTTAAGCGGCGAGATACCCGTCGAGCTGGGCAACCTCAGCAACCTGGAATGGCTAAACCTCAGTGGGAACCAGTTGAGCGGAGAAATACCTTCGGAGTTGGGCAGCCTCAACAACCTGGAAGCGTTGTACCTCGGTGGGAACCGTTTGAGCGGAGAGATCCCCTCCGAACTGGGCAATCTCAGCAACCTGGAATGGCTAAACCTCGGTGGGAACCGGTTGAGCGGCGAGATACCTTCCGAACTTGGCAGTCTCAGTGACCTGAGACATATGTTCCTCTATGAGAATCTGTTGAGCGGCGAGATCCCCTCGGAACTGGGCAGCCTCGGCAACCTGGAAATGCTGACCCTCTATGGGAACCGGTTGAGCGGCGAGATCCCCTCGGAACTGGGCAACCTCAGCAACCTGACATCATTAGACCTCAGTGAGAACGAATTACGCGGTGAGATACCCGCGGAACTTGGCAGTCTCAGCAAATTGACAACGCTGCACCTCTATGAGAACGAGTTGCGCGGCGAGATACCCTCCGAGCTTGGCAGTCTCAGCAAGTTGACAGAGCTGTACCTCGGTTTGAACAGGTTGAGCGGCGAGATTCCCTCTGAACTGGGCAACCTCAGCAACCTGACAATGCTTAGTCTCGGTGGGAACCGGTTGAGCGGGGAGATACCTTCGGAACTTGGCAGTCTCAGCAACCTGGAAGGGCTGGACCTCAGTGGGAACCGGTTGAGGGGAGAGATGCCCGAGGGTTTGCGACATGTAACGGAAAATGATTTATCCGATACAGGTTTGCCCTTCTCGACGAGCGCGAGTGACAGGGCGGCGCTGACATCGCTCTACAACGCCGCGGACGGAGAGAACTGGGCGGAGAGCGCCAACTGGCTGAGCGACAAGCCGCTGGGTGAATGGTACGGGGTGATCACGGATGGGAATGGGCGGGTTACAGCCTTAGACCTCAGTGAGAACATGTTGGTCGGTGAGATACCCGAGGAACTTGGCAACCTCGACAAGTTGGAATTTCTGGACCTCAGTGTGAACCATTTGATGGGTGAGATACCCGTCGGGCTGGGCAGTCTCAGCAAGTTGGAATTTCTGGACCTCGGTATGAACGGGTTGGACGGGGAGATCCCTTCCGATCTGGGCAATCTCAGCAACCTAGAAGTGCTGGACCTCTCTTCGAACTACGACTTGAGTGGCGAGGTACCCGCGAAACTTAGAAATCTCACAATAATCTGACAGGGTGGGAGGTTTTATCGATGCAGGCCGTTTGGGAAAGAGTGGCATACCTGAACCGGAGGCGTATGGCTGTTTGGTTTGGTCGCGATAGCGGGTATGGCGTTTGCGGGGGATGGCTCCGTGGACGATAGCGCGCCCGCGTCCAAAGGCGGGGTCGCGACGGACAGGGCGGCGCTGGCGGCGCTCTATAACGCCACGGACGGCGCGAACTGGAAGAACAACGCCAACTGGCTGAGCGACAAGCCGTTGGGTAAATGGTACGGGGTGACCACGAATGGGAATGGGCGCGTTACATGGCTGGACCCCGTAGAGAACCGGTTGAGCGGAGAAATACCTCCCGAACTGGGCAACCTCAGCAACCTGGAATGGCTAAACCTCAGTGGGAACCGGTTGAGTGGCGAGATACCTTCGGAGTTGGGCAGCCTCAACAACCTGGAAGCGCTGTACCTCGGTGGGAACCAGTTGAGCGGAGAGATCCCCTCCGAACTGGGCAATCTCAGCAACCTGGAATGGCTAAACCTCGGTGGGAACCGGTTGAGCGGCGAGATACCTTCCGAACTTGGCAGTCTCAGTGACCTGAGACATATGTTCCTCTATGAGAATCTGTTGAGCGGCGAGATCCCCTCGGAACTGGGCAGCCTCGGCAACCTGGAAATGCTGACCCTCAGTGATAACGAGTTGAGCGGCGAGATACCCTCCGAACTGGACAACCTCAACAACCTGACATCATTAGACCTCAGTGAGAACGAATTACGCGGTGAGATACCCGCGGAACTTGGCAGTCTCAGCAAATTGACAACGCTGCACCTCTATGAGAACGAGTTGCGCGGCGAGATACCCTCCGAGCTTGGCAGTCTCAGCAATTTGACAGAGCTGTACCTCGGTTTGAACAGGTTGAGCGGCGAGATTCCCTCTGAACTGGGCAACCTCAGCAACCTGACAATGCTTAGTCTCGGTGGGAACCGGTTAAACGGCGAGATACCCTCCGAGCTTGGCAGTCTCAGCAACCTGGAAGGGCTGGACCTCAATGAGAACCAGTTGAGCGGAGAGATACCCGAGGGTCTGCGACATGTAACGGAAAATGATTTAGCCGATACAGGTTTGCCCTTCTCGACGAGCTCGAGTGAAGGGGCGGCGCTGACAGCGCTCTACAACGCCGCGGGCGGAGAGAACTGGGAGGGGAACGCCAACTGGCTGAGCGACAAGCCGCTGGGTGAATGGTACGGGGTTGCCACGGATGGGAATGGGCGGGTTACAACCTTGGACCTCAGTGAGAACGACTTGGTCGGAGAGATACCCTCTGAACTGGGCGACCTCAGCAATCTGGAATTTCTGTACCTCTGTGATAACTTTTTGGTGAGTGAGATACCCGCGGAACTTGGCTACCTCAGTAAGTTGAAATCGCTGTACCTCGACAACAACCAGTTGAGCGGAGAGATACCCTCGGAACTGGGCAATCTCAGCAACCTGACATCGCTGGACCTTAGTGATAACCATTTGAGCGACGAGATACCTGCTGAACGTGGCGACCTCAGCAACCTGGAAGTACTGGTCCTAGATGAAAGCGGGTTAAGCGGTGAGATCCCTTCCGAACTGGGCAATCTCAGCAAGCTGACAGATCTGGACCTCAGTGGGAACGAGTTGAGCGGCGAGATCCCTTACGAACTGGGCAACCTCAGCAAGCTGGGACGGCTGAGCCTCGGTGGGAACGAGTTGAGCGGAGAGATACCTGCGGAACTGGGCAATCTCAGCAAGCTGACAGATCTGGACCTTAGTGGGAACGAGTTGAGCGGTGAGATACCCGCGGAAGTGGGCAACCTCAGCAAGCTGACAGATCTGGACCTCAGTGGGAACGAGTTGAGCGGCGAGATCCCTTCCGAACTGGGCAATCTCAGCAAGCTGACAGATCTGGACCTCAGTGGGAACGAGTTGAGCGGCGAGATACCTGCGGAACTGGGCAGTCTCAGCAAGCTGACAAGGCTAAACCTCAGTGAGAACGAGTTGAGCGGCGAGATACCCTCTGAACTGGGCAAGCTCAGCAACCTGGGATCGCTGGACTTCGCTGGGAACGAGTTGAGCGGCGAGATACCCTCGGAATTGGGCAACCTCAGCAACCTGACATGGCTAAACCTCAGTGATAACGGGTTGAGCGGCCAGATCCCCTCGGAACTGGGCAACCTCAGCGACCTGACAAGGCTAAACCTCAGTGATAACGGGTTGAGCGGAGAGATACCCTCGGAACTGGGCAAGCTCAGCAACCTGACATGGCTAAACCTCAGTGATAACGAGTTGAGCGGCGAGATACCCTCGGAATTAGGCAGTCTCAACAACTTGGAAGGGCTGAGCCTCGGTGGGAACCAGTTGGTCGGAGAGATACCTGCGGAACTGGGTAGCCTCAGCAACCTGGAAATGCTGACCCTCAGTGGGAACCGTTTGAGGGGAGAGATACCCGTCGAATTGGGCAGTCTCAGCAACTTGGAAGGGCTGGACCTCAATAAGAACCAGTTGAGCGGAGAGATACCCGAGGGTCTGCGACATCTAACGGAAAATGATTTAACCGATACAGGTTTGCCTTTCTGGACGAGGGCGAGTGACAGGGCGGCGCTGGTGGCGCTCTATAAGGCCGCGGACGGCGCGAACTGGAAGAACAACGCCAACTGGCTGAGCGCCAAGCCGTTGGGTGAATGGTACGGGGTGACCACGGATGGGAATGGACGGGTTACAGCCTTAGATCTCAGTGATTACTATTTGATGGGTGAGATACCCGTCGAGCTGGGCAGTCTCAGCAACCTGGAATTTCTGGACCTCAGTGATAACCTGTTGCTCGGTGAGATACCCGCTGAACTTGGCAACATTAGTAACCTAGGATCGCTGGACCTCAGTGAGAACGAGTTGAGTGGCAAGATACCCGCTGAACTTGGCAACATCAGTAACCTAGGATCGCTGGACCTCAGTGAGAACCTGTTGCTCGGTGAGATACCCGCGGAGCTTGGGAATCTCAGTAGCCTGACGTCGTTGTCCCTCGGTCACAACGGGTTGAACGGCGTGATACCCGCGGAGCTTGGGAATCTCAGCAACCTGACGTCGCTGTCCCTCGGTCACAACGAGTTGAACGGCGTGATACCCGCGGAGCTTGGGAATCTCAGCAACCTGACATCGCTGTCCCTCAATTACAACGAGTTGATCGGAGAGCTACCCGTTGAGCTTGGCAGTCTCAGCAATCTGGAATTGCTGGACCTCTCCGGGAACCAGTTGATCGGAGAGCTACCCGTTGAGCTTGGCAGTCTCAGCAGCCTGAAAGGGTTGACCCTCCGTGGGAACCAGTTGAGCGGTGAGATACCCGCGGAGCTTGGGAATCTCAGCAGCCTGACATCGTTATCTCTCCGTCACAACCAGCTTAGCGGAGAGATACCCGCGGAACTGGGCAAACTCACTAACTTAGGATTTCTGTCCCTCGACAGGAACCAGTTGAGCGGCGGGATACCCGTGGAATTTGGGAATCTCAGCAAGCTGTACTCGCTGGACCTCAGTCAGAACGAGTTGAGCGGCGAGATGCCCCCGGAGCTTGGGAATCTCAGTAGCCTGAGACGGCTAAACCTCAGAGGGAACCAGTTGAGCGGCGAGATACCTTCCGAACTGAGCAATCTCAGCAACCTGTAAGGGCCGGACCGCGATTAGAACTGGACTCTTGGTGAGAACTGGTTGAGCGGGGAGGTTTCCGCCGACTGCGATATGTACCAACGATCGGTTTCTACCAGATAGAGATAGGTTTGCGCTTCTGCTCCTAATGTTGGAGTTTACCGGTAGGGTTGCAGAAGTTGCGTTGGGGGAAGGCGGGCATAGCCGGAGCGGGGCCTCCCCCCTCCCCCCACTTCGTGATTACTTGCTGGGAGGTGCGTTCGGGCGTCTCACGCTATGCAATGGCCGCCAGGCGGCTAGAACGCGTCTTGCTCGGCTGCGGTTGTTGCAAGTTCCGGCCTTGAGTAGGAGCCCAGGCTTCGGAAGTCGAATTCGACGTAGTTCTTTATCCAGCGGAGGGCGATTTTCACGGCGCTCCTGTACCTCTCCACCTGCCCGGCGCTGGCGTCGGAGCCGAGCAATCGTATGATGTCCTCCGCCTCGGACTCCACGATCTGTTTCACAAGCGGCAGGTCATGGGCGCGTCCGCTGTCCTCCCCGACGGAGGCGTGCACCACTCGCTGGGCTATCTGGGCTACGGAGATGCGCGCGGTGGCGAGGTCTTCCATAAGCGCGGGCCTTGCGCCGCTGCGTCCCGCTAGCCGGTCGATCCCCTTGGCGCCTCGGCCTCCAAGCCAACCCTCGACGTATTCGATCAACGTTCTGACGTTCTGCCGGGTGCCGTCCTCAGTGAGTGGACCTTCAGGCGTCTCGACAGCAACCGGGTAGCGGTCCGGGTCGGCCATATCGGGGCTTGGGGTCCATCCGGCGGCTGCCAGATCCTTGAATGGGGCCGCGGCCGGGCCCATGTGGTAGATGTGAGCGACCCAGCCGCGCAGAAAGCCCTGCTGCGCTTCCCATTCTTTGTCTGCCCGGATCGACGCGGCTGCCGTGCGATTGACTTCCTCGTCTCGGCTGGGCAACGCCGTTGCCATACCGCCTATGGGCACCGCGCCGTGCTTCAGGCAGACTGCCACGAGGCGGCGAAAGATGTTCGAGATGAACTCTGTGGTCTTGACGTCCACGCCAAAGCGATCGGGCCAGACCGACCCCGGCTGTGCCATGACGTACTCTAGGATGCTGGCCTTGAGGTCCCAGCGGGCAGCGTTCAGTCCCGCGGAGTATGGGCCCAGGGCGTGCAGCATCTCTTCCATCTGCCAGACTGCGGGCAGGGATTCGATCAGGATGACCGCGCGTACAGACGCGTCGCGTAAAGGCTCGACCCGGTTGCGTATCTCGTCGAGCATGTCCCGGTATACCGCGGCCTCTTCAGCGGACTCCAGCTTGGGTAGGTAGAAGTAGACGCCTTGGCCGCGTTCGGTTTGCGCCACCCCTGCGTGGTACATAGTCAGCGCGGTCCCCAGAATGGCCGCGGGTACCGGGCGGCCATCGACTCGGAAGTCCGGCTCGTCGAGGTGCAGTCCTCGCTCGCGGTGCATGAAGAACGGCAACTCGCCGGGTAGGATGGCGTAGTCTCTGTTGCGTGCAGCGTCGCGGTATGTGAGCGTCCTGTTGACTGCTCCGGAGCGGTTGAGGGCAGCTCGTACCGTGTCCACCAGTCTGTGGCCTGCGGAGTCTTCGTCATCGTCCAGATACCCCTCGGCTCGCTCGCCCTCCGGGCCGGGGTTCAGGGCGTTGATGAACATAGGGGTAATGGATGCGGGTCCTGAGATCTCAATGCCCGGGCGGCGAAGTTCGTCGGACACCTCTGGTACCGACCAGTCGGTAGTGTTAGCCGGGCTCGGCTCGGCTCGGCGGGGCATTCTCCCATGGCGCAACGCGCCTTCAAGGGAGTCCTGGCGGGCCTTTCTGAGGTCTTGGATGGGGTCTCCAAAACGCTCGGTGAGGGCTGAAACCAGCGTTTGCAACTCCGGCGGGAACGCCTGCTGGGCTCCTTCAACCGGAGTGTAATCGACTTTTGGCGCGTTCATCTTTCGTTCTGCCATGTCCCGATTTTGTGTGACTTGCTTCGGGACATTATGGCCCAGAGCGGCTATCGGTTCAATTAGCGATGCGATAGGGGGAGCGGCTGCTAGGCGAGCAGTTCACGTAGTTCCGCCACGTACGAATCTCCCCGCAGCTTGCCGAGAGCCTTGCGCTCGATCTGACGTATACGTTCCCTTGTGAGGTCCATTTCGCGCCCGATCTCTTCAAGTGTTCGTAGCCTGCCGTCGATCAACCCGAATCTGAGGTGGAGCACTCTTCGCTCCCGATGGGTCAGGTGGCGTAGAGCCTGATCGACCTGCTCGCGCATGGAGGATTGCGCGGCCACGTCAGCTGGCGCCGGAGTTGCCTTGTCGGGGATCAAGTCGCCAAGTTCACTGTCCGAGCCCTCGACCATCGGGGTCTCCAGTGATACCGGGGTCTGTGCTATGCGCAGAATCTCATTCACCCGGTCGATGGAGAGCCCCACTTTCTGAGCCAATTCTGGCACGCCCGGCTCACGGTTGAGTTCCTGACCAAGTTCTCGGCGGGCGCGCGTGATCTTGTTCAGCGTTTCGACCACGTGAACCGGTATTCGTATGGTCCGGGCTTGGTCGGCTATAGACCGGGTGATGCCTTGGCGGATCCACCAAGTTGCGTAGGTGCTGAACTTGAACCCTCGGCGGAAGTCAAACTTCTCGATGGCCTTCATGAGGCCGATGTTGCCCTCCTGTATCAGGTCGAGCATTGAGAGTCCACGGTTGAGATGTTTCTTTGCCACGCTCACCACGAGCCGCAGATTCGCCTCACCCAGATGTCGGCGCGCCTTTTCGCCCTCTGTCCGCACTCTTGCCAGGTGATTGGAGATCAAGGAGGCTGCCATAGCCTGCGCGTGCTCAAAATCATTGGACGCTACAAGGTCCGGCAGTAGTTCCAGGCGGGGGTCATCGCCAATCAGGTCGGGAATTTCTGGCGGTACCAGCCTTGTGAGCACCGATAGCAGGATCAGCTTGCGGTGGGCCTCGTCCGGTTCCAAACCCAACGCGTCCGCAATGTAGTTGACGACCTTGTCGTCCCTCCGCCCGTCCAACACGGCCCGCAACTCGGGGTGCATTGCGGCGGTTCGCAGGGTTACGGGGACGGGTATTGCGAGGTAGCGGGCCAGAGCATCCATGACGCGGCCAAGGTTGCCCAACCTTATGAGAGCCTCTCTGACTACCACGGAGTCGGGAATGGGCTCCCCGTCAATAGCAAGCTCTGCCTCGATCTCTTCGAGCCGTTGCGAAATTTCCACGGCGCGCGCCAGCACGACCTCGTCGGCTGCGGTGAGCAGGGACACCCTGCTGATCTCGCGCAGGTACATGCGGACCATGTCTTGGGTAAGCTCGTTGTCCAGAGGTTCCTCTGGCAGTTGCCCGGCCAGGTTTCCAGACTCCTCGGCCGCGCGTGCGACCTCCCACAGCGCAAGCTCGGAGCTTGTCAGCGCGCGTGCGTCCGCTCTTTCGTAGTTCGCCTCGTCTTCCGACTGAACTCCGGCGGCACTGATCTTGGGGCTACCCTCACCTTCCCGTCTGTGGGAAAGTTCGTCCAAGAGTTGATCTTCGATTGTCGCTCGAGACCTCTGTAGCAAAATTGTTCCCTTCAGGCTCTGATCCGATTTCGTCGCCTCATCCCGTTCTCAATCCCTATTAGTAAGATGCCGTGAAACGGGAATCGGATCACGTCGTCCTCTTGTTCTCAGTTGCGATGCGGGAATTGCAGGGTGTGTTTCTATTATATTTCAGTTGGCCCTGACTGGAAGAGGCGTGACGAAACGCCGGCCTTGACCCTGTCTTTATACGAAAATCCCACGTTGGAATACGATATTCGGACAGGCGGACGTTTTCCGGCGGCTGTATCAGCAACACCCTTTCTGCCGGCAGTGTTCTTCAGCCGAACGATATGACCAACTTCCCGGGCTTCCCGCGGTCGAACTCCTCGTATGCGGTTGGGACGTCCTCGACGTCGACCTGTTCAGTGATCAGACTGCCAAGATCGATTCCCCGTCGAACGACGAATTCCGCGGCCTCGGCCAGTACAAACGTGCTGAAGGTCCAAGATCCCAGGAGATCTAGGTGGCGGTGGATGATGTGCGGGGTGGCCTCGTAGGTCACCGTTCCTCCCTCGCCTACCAGGCACGCCCTGCCGAAGATCCTGGTGGCCTCGACGGTTGCCACGCGCGTTTCGTGCCTTCCCACGGCCTCTAGCGAGGCTTCGGCGCCTTCCCCGCCGGTTAGATCCTTGATTTGTTGAACCGCAGAGCCGTCGGAGTTGTCCACCGTGCGCCATGCGCCTGCCTGCTCCGCCATGTTCAGTCTTTCGGGGGATATGTCCACGGCTATCACCTGTGCTCCCATCTCTGCGCCCAGCATCGTGGCCGCAAGCCCTACCGGCCCGGCTCCGAAAACGGCCAACACGTCCCGGCCGGATACGTTCAGCCTCTTCAGCGCCTGGAACGCCGTGGTGGCCCCGCAGGCCAGGTATGCGCCTTCGTCGAAAGTGATCTCGTCGGGCATCGGGATGCAGGTATTCTCGTGCACCACCATGTACTCCCCGTGGCCCCCGTGAGCGGTTCCGCCGTAATACAAGCGCTTCTCCGTGACCGGGCAGAGTTGGGTCCAACCCCTCTCGCAGTAACGGCACTTGCCGCAGCCCAGGTAGTGATGCTGCATGATGCGCGCGCCGACGTCGACTGCGGTGACGCCGGGTCCGAGTTCGACCACCTCGCCGCATGGCTCGTGGCCGGGCCGCATCTTTGTGACTCTCCCTTCCGACGGGTCGGAGCGGTATCCGTGCAGATCGCTGCCGCATATGCCGGAGGAGCGAAGCTTGATGAGAACCTCATTTTGTCCTGGCGACTCCTCAGGGTAGTCAATCACTTCACATTTCCGGTTCCCCAGGAATCTCACACCGCGCATTGAATGCCTCCTAAGCTCATCGCCTGTCTGCCGCGGGCTGCCGCTGGATCAGTGGCAAATTGCGGCTGTGAGAGCCGCAGAATACACTTACACTGCTTTTAAGGCATACCTTCGATGGCAGTGGAGCGCTTACCTGATGCCCGGTTCATTCAACTACGACGACCTGTTTTCTGCGGATTCACAGGACACCCCTCTTAAAGTCGTCACTCACGCCGAGTACGACTTCGCCGTGGCCTATCCGGCCCCTGAAACTCTGCCGGTGGACGGGCTGACGCAAGCCCTGCAGGTCATGCTGGATACGCGAGCCGAGGATCTGGCCCGTAACCTCGCGTACTACCCGCACGTGCAGGGATCCCCCGAATTGCGGGAGTTCACCGCTGGAAAACTCCTCAGCGACCGGGGTATATCGGTATCGCCCGACGAGATCATGCTCACGGCAGGCTCCGGCGAGGCTATAGGCTTGGTCATTCAGGCCCTTACCAACCCCGGTGACACGGTTCTGACCGAACGATACGTCTACACCGGTACGCTCAACCAGTTGCAGCGGTTCGGCGCCGACGTGGTGGGCGCGCCTATAGACGATATGGGAATCATGCCTGAAGCGTTGGATCGGCTCATCGATGAACTCGCTGAGGATGGCCGGCGGCCCAAGTATCTCTACACCATTGCCGAGCACCAGAACCCCACCGGGTCCACTCTGCCTGAAGCACGCCGTCGTCAGATACTCGATATCGCACATCGGCGGAACATGCCCATCATCGAGGACGAGTGCTATGTGGATCTGCGATTCGAGGGGGAAACGCAGCCGGCGTTCAGGACATTGGACGACAGCGGTATCGTCATTCACGTAGCCTCTTACTCCAAGCTGGTAGCCCCGGGGCTGCGGCTCGGTTTCTTCACGGCCCAGGATGACGTGATGAGGCGCGCATCTAGTTTCAAGATCGGAAGCGGGCCCAACCAGTTCTCGGCCTATGCGGTTGAAGGTTTCCTGCGCGAGAACCTCGATCGGCACCGGGCGGCTTTGAACCCTCTTCTCAGGGAAAAGCGAGACGCCATGATCGCCTCTCTGGAAGAGAATTTCGCAGGAACAGGCGCGACCTGGTCGCGCCCGCAGGGTGGCTGCTACGTGTGGTTGACCATGCCGGAGAAGGCTGACTTGGGCGCTGTGCAGCAAGGTTGCATGGATGGCGGCGTGGGATACGTGGCAGGCCCGGCTTTCGCGCCGAACAACGATGGCGCGCACTGTGCGAGGCTCTGCTTCGCCTTTGAAACCCCTGAAAAGAATCGCAAGGGCATAGCCCGGCTTGCGGAGCTGTTTGACGATATGGGCGTGTTGAGCGGGACCGCCAGTGTCTGAATAGCGCCGCCGCGCAGCCAATCCACTCTTTCCCCGTCCGGGGAGAAGCCTTGCGCTTCGCTTTTCAGGAGATTGGGTTGGGAGGAGAAGTTTCGCAGTTCTGCGTTTTGCGGGATCCTGCTTTCGCAGGGATAACTGTTGGGGAATACCTCGGCAACGATGTCCCGCGTCGCTCTGATGACCTCGTCCGCCTCGAAAGCCGTGGCAGGCTGTAGCCTTCCGGCCCTGACGGGGAAAGGACTTTTACGTGCAGGTCTAGGTGTTGTGCGAGGGCCTGCCAAAGATGCCCGCGTTCAGTTTGCGCTGAATCGGCTCTCCTTCGGCCCGGGTCCCGCTCTCATAATCGAATCATCGAGCCGTTCAGTCTCCTCTTCCAGGAGCGCTGCGCCAGCTACAAGCCTTGCCGAAGCGCTTTCCGCTTCCAGCAGCCGCTGCCTCGATCTTTCTGGAGCGGAGCTGGCTAGTATTCCGATGAAGTACGAAAGTACCAGCGGATCTGACGGGATGCGCAGTCCTGCGCTCCAAGAGCCTCTGGAGGCGAGCATGGTAGATACGAATCGCTTGGCGGCGGAGCGCGCTGCCAGAAAGACTTTCTGATCGACTGATGCGCCGTCGTCTTCGGCAAGCACCTCTACATGAGCCGACAGGTAACTTTTCGAGCGGTCGAGGTCTAGTAACTGGAAGCGTTGCTCGCCAACCACGGTGAGCGGCATGGCGCCTCGGACAGGCGAACCGAGATGATTGATTCGTGCGATTGTTCCTACGTCGAACGGTATGGCGTCTCCGCCGACCTCCACGCCCTCGCGGATTAGCACGACTCCGAACCGCCTGTCCTCTTCCAGGCAGCGCTTTAGCATTTCCTTATATCGGGGCTCGAAAATCTGCAACGGCAGAGTAGCGCCCGGGAACAGGACGGAGTTCAGTGGAAAGAGTGGAAGCCAGCGAAACATCGGGTGGAGTTTAGCAACCTCTGCGATGGATTCAGGGCGCTATCCTAATTCCCACGGATTGCCAGTGCGCGGATCCGGCCGGATCCAGGAACGTTGATTTATGAACCCCAACATCTCCCAGTCGATAAGCGACCTAAAGCCTTATCTGGTTGCAATCAGACGCAAATTCCACGCTATGCCGGAGCTTGCCTTTCGCGAGACAGCCACGCAAGCCGCCATCGCCAGGGAGATGGAATCTGCCGGCCTGGAAGTACGCGGGGGCATAGGCCAGACGGGGCTGACTGCCACTGTGGAAGGCGCTGGCAGCGGGCAGACTTTGCTGATACGGGCCGATGTCGACGGCCTCCCGATACAAGAGGCCACCGGCCTAACGTTCGCATCCTCGAACGGGGCTATGCATGCATGTGGGCATGACGGACATATCGCAGTCGCCATCGCCTCCGCCAAGTTACTTTCCGCTATGCGCGACCGGCTGCGGGGCAGGGTAGTGTTTGCGTTCCAACCGGCCGAGGAGGTGGCCAAGGGCGCCTTGGCCATGCTGGAGGACGGCCTGTTCGATGACGTGCGTCCGGACCGAGTAGTTGGGCTGCACATCTGGAACCAGGCGCCCACTGGCAGCGTGATCGTCAACCGCGGGACGGTGTTCGCCAGTGCGGACATGTTCAGGATAGTCGTCTCAGGCAAGGGGGGCCACGGCGCGCTGCCTCATCTGGCTATCGACCCGGTCGTGGCCGCGTCGCAGATCGTCATCACCGCTCAGACCGTAGTCAGCCGCGAGGTGCCGCCGGGTGACATGGGAGTCGTCACGTTTGGTCGTCTGGAAGGCGGAATCGCGCCCAACGTAATCGCCGATAGCGTGACGTTGGAAGGCACGTTCCGCTCTTACCGGCCTGAAATCCGGGAACTTATCGACTCTGCGTTGGCTCGCATCTCGTCGGGCGCCGCGGAGACACTGCGCGCCAACGCGGACTATTCGATCCTGGCCGGGGTGCCGGCGGTTGTGAACGATCCTGAAGTCGCCGGGCACGTGGCCCGCTGTGCCATGGAAGTGGTTGGTGAAAGTAGGGTTGTCGAGGCGCCGCCCGTATCCTTGGGAGACGACATGGCCGAATTTCTCAACCGAGCGCCAGGGTGCTACTTCCTACTTGGGGGTTCCCGTCCAGGCGCCGAGCCTCACCACAACGCACGGTTCGACTTCGATGAGTCTTGCCTGCCTATCGGGGTGGAGGTCATGGTGAGAAGCGCGCTCGATTTCCTGAAGTGAGTGCAGGATGAATCCCGCGGTGCATTGTCTGGCGTCGGAAATAGAGCGGAGCGCCAAGAGCTTGCAGGTTCTGAGGATCGCAATGGAATATGCTAGAGGAATCTGAAGGGTCGCTTCTTCTCGGTCGAACGTATTCAGGGATCAGGGAACAACATGTCAGAGAGCATTGCAGAGGAGCTGGGCGTCGTCCCGATAATCAACGCCGGCGGGCCTAATACCAAGCACTCAGGATCTCGCCCCCGGCCAGAGGCCCTCGCCGCCATGCGCGAGGCGGCGGGGAGCTTTGTCCAGATGGATGAAATGCTCATCGCCGCGGGCAAGGAGATAGCCCGGCTTATCGGGGTCGAGGCTGCTACGGTGACCAGCGGGGCGTCAGGCGGGTTGGTTGTTCAGGCTGCCGCGGCCATTGCAAGGGATGATCCCGACAAAATCGCCAGGCTACCCGAGACTGACGGCATGGCAAACGAGTTGATAATCCAGCGTTGCCAACGGTTTGTGTATGACCACCTCTATCTAGGCGCGGGAGCGAGGTTCGTCGAGGTGGGGACTTCCGAGGGCAGTACACCCGACGACATATCGGACGCAATCTCGGATCGTACCGCGGGCGTTATCCACCTTGAATCTCCGTTCAAGAACCGGGGCAGCGTTCCTCTGCCGGACTTGGTCGAGATAGCCCACGAGCGCGGCCTTCCGGTCTTGTGTGATGCCGCTTCGATGCTTCCTCCTAGGGCGAACTTGCGAAAATTCGTGGATCAGGGGGCTGACCTGGTGAGTTTCTCCGGGGGCAAAGGTATTCGCGGGCCGCAGAGCACCGGGATGTTGCTGGGTACCGTCGACTGGGTCGAGTATGCGCGGCTCAATAACGCTCCGAACCCTACCGTCGCGCGCGCGCAGAAGGTATCCAGGGAGGAAATCGCGGGCTTGATCGCCGCGCTTCGCGTCTTTATCGGCGAGGACGAGGCGGCTGAAACGTCCAGATACCGCCGCCAAATGGAGCTTGTAGTGGACCAGGTGGCCGAGGTTCCTGGCATCCGGGCGGTGGTTGAGCACGACTACGACCACTACATACCGCACGCGGTTATCTACTTCACCCCCCGATGGCGGGGACCCGACGGCGAGACGGTGCGGGACATGCTCATGTCTGGCAGCCCCCGCGTGTACGTATCTCCCACTTTCGGGCCCGACCCGGGCATCCAAGTCGATGCGCTCAACATCCAAGAAGGCGAACTGCCTATCGCAGCAGAACGCGTTCGTCAAACGCTGATAGAGGCCTCGGCAGGCGAAAACCTGCCAAAGGCTAGCGGACCGAAGTAGGGAAGTTAGCCTATTTGGATGAGCTGCGCGACCTTACCGGCCGGTTGCTGAGGGCAAACAGCACCTGATCGCCTTGGTAGCCAATCTGCAAACGCTTGCCTGCCAATCGTGCGGCGTAGGTGAGACGAGAGCGCATCTTCTTTACAGAGTCTCCTTCGTCCAGCACAACTGCTTTCGCTTCGTCCGGCTTCAGACCGCTGATAACGTCTACCAGTTGGTCTGTCTCCGGCGACCTGGAGCGAGCGCGACGCGTGGCCCTGTTTAGTTCCTTGACGTCTATGTCGATGATTTTCAATTTTTCCTCCTGTTGGGTCGCTTAGTCAATTTCACAGACTATACCACGTTTCTCGCAGCAATATGGAATCACACCCAATTGTGAAGTAAACTCTCCCACGTTCACATCCCTTAGGGGTCTGACTCAATTTCACTACCCTGCGCGCAGCGGTCGCTGCGGCATGGCCCTTGAATTCGGGAATGACGTTGTCTCGCACGTTCCAGCGTATTGCACCCATTGTTGCGGCCTTACTGGCCTTGTCATGCGTTAGCGGGGCACGCTTTTCGCCAGGCAGTTCTGGCGTTGGCGACCCGCTATATCCCGGTTTAGGCAACGGCGGTTACGAAGTCTCCCACTACACGGTATCTTTGGACGTTGACGTAGACCGAAACTTCATCTCAGGCAGTACCGGGATCCAGGCTAACGCGAAGAAAGGACTTTCCTCGTTTAATCTTGATCTGCGGGGCCTGACCATCACCGCGATAAGCGTGAACGGCCTGCCTGCCACTTACACGCGTGACGGAAACGAGCTGACCATAGTTCCGAGCAGACCTGTTCCGGCCAGGGCGTCGTTCCAAGTGGACGTTGCGTACGAGGGCCAGCCTTCTCCTGATCATGTTCCAAGTTTTGGCTTTCCGGTCGGGTGGATCAAGTACCGGACGGGAATCTACGCCGCCGGTGAACCGTGGGGGTCGTCCACTTGGTACCCGGTCAATGAGCATCCCTCAGACAAGGCCTCCTACACTTTGGTACTGACAGTCCCCGAACCTTACGAAGTGGCCGGTATAGGAGAACTTACTGGAGTCATCGATAACGGCGACAGTACGACCTACACTTGGGAAGCCAGGGACGAGTTGGCTAGCTACCTGGTCGGTGTAGCGATTTCCCGTTTTGACGAAATAGTCGTCGAGGGACCTCAGGGCGTCCCCATACTTAATATGATTCAGGAGACGATAGAAGAGCCGGTAGAACGTCATCTGGAGAATACGTCGAAGATGGTCGGGTTCTTTAACGATACGTTCGGACCGTATCCCTTCGAATCGTTCGGCAGCATCATACTCGATGCACCCTTCGCCGCTCTCGAAACGCAGACCCGCCCGATATACGGATTTGACATTCTGCGGCTGGCCGGTGAGCGGGTCGTTGCGCACGAGTTGGCCCATCAGTGGTTCGGGAACCTCGTTACTCCTGCAACTTGGGAGGACATGTGGCTAAACGAGGGTTTCGCCACGTACGCGGAGTGGTTGTGGCTGGATTACAAATCCCCGAATGATGAGTTTGCTGCGTTCTGGGAGAATACGTGGAGGCCCGACTACGGCCCACCGGGGAAGCCTAGCCCTGAGGCCCCATTCGGGCAAACGGTTTACCAGAGGGGGGCCATGACTCTTCACGCCCTGCGAACCGATATCGGGGACGATGCCTTTTTCAGGACGCTCCGAGAGTACGTCCTGCGTCATGCGGGCGGCAACGTATCGACGTCTGATTTCGTGGCAGTGGCTGAAGAGGTATCGGGAAAGAACCTCGATGGTCTATTCCGCGCCTGGCTCTACGACGACGTTACACCTTCCGCGCCGGAGTGACCTCACGGCCGCCTATCTCATGCGCCCCGGTTGCTTCCACAGGTCGGGGTTCAAGCCGATCCGGGACTTGATACCGTCGGTCGCCCTGGCAAGCTCCGCGGCTACGTCTTTCGGAAGGTCAAGTTCAAAGGCCGGCAAATTCAGCTCGACCTCCGTCTCGTTGCGAGCGCCGATCAGAAGAGACGTGACAGCCGGTTCCTGGCGCAGCCATGCCAGGGATACGGCTGCCGGTGAATGGCCGAATTCCTCGGCAATCCGGCAGATGGTTCCCAGGGCCTCGAAGAGTTCGCTCTCCATGCCGGGGCCGCCATGCATCGATTGCGGCCTATCGCCTGAGAAGAGCCTCGAAAGGGCAACGCCGTTGGGGACTTCATCCGGCGTGGAGTACCTGCCCGTCAGGAGGCCCTGCGCCAAGGGACAGTACACCATCAGCCCAACGTCGTTCTCACGGCAGAGGGGCAGGATCTCTTCCTCTATGGGACGCCACACCAGGTTATAGGGCAGTTGGTCTACCCTGATACTCGCTAGTTCAAGTATCTCGGAAAGGTCCTGGACGGCGAAATTGCAGACCCCGATTTCCCTGACCTTACCTTCTTCCACGAGGCGAGTGAGGGCCTCAACGGTATCGGCGAGGGGAACGTCTTGATTTGGCCAGTGGATCAGGTAGAGATCGACGTAGTCCGTATTTAGCCTGGAAAGACTTCCTTCGCACGCGGCCCTGACTTGATTCGGGGCGAGGTGTGTTTCCGCTACTTTGGTGGCAATTACGACCTCGGCTCGGCGGCCGGCCAGGGCTTGTCCGAGCACGCGCTCCGAGCGTCCCTTTCCGTAGCTTTCGGCGGTGTCGAAGAAGTTGACGCCGTTATCCAGCGCTGCGTGAACTGCGGCGATCGAGTCCTCGTCCCGTTGGTCGCCCCATACGTCGCCGCCCTCAAAGGGCCAGCATCCCAGCGCAAACTCCGATACTTCGATGCCTGTCTTACCTAGTTTCCTGTATTTCATGAATCGGCCCTCCGCTGGCGGCCTGTAATTTTGCCGCATGTTAGCCGCGAGTGGATCTATCTGCTGAGACGGATGGAACCTCAGTACGCCGCATTCCCGGTAGGCGATACTGGGGCGGGCAACCGTTGGATAAGTCACACTGAGGCAGGAGATACGGGATGACGGACATAGCGACCTTACGGGGGGAACTTCAGCAAAAAGGATTGTACGAGGCTGATGCTCCGCCGGAGCCGCACGAGTTGCTTGCGGCCTGGAGGGTTCAGGCAGAACGCGCCGGGCTGCACAGGGCTATGGTCGTAGCGACTGCCGATTCGTTTGGAAAGCCCTCATGCCGAGCGGTGAACCTCAGGCGGTCGGACGCGTCGGGTCTTGTTTTCTACACCAACTACGAGAGCCGCAAGGGGCGGGAACTTGCGGAAAACCCGAATGCCGCGTGTCTGCTGGTATGGTATGAGCTGTCCCGGCAGATCCGGGTAGAGGGCGGGGTCAGCCGTTTGCCTCAAAATGAATCGGACGCCTACTTTGCTACCCGTGAGCGAGGGGCCTGTCTGGAGGCTTGGGCGTCAAGACAGTCCGAGCCGATAACCGACAGGGCTTGGCTGGAGAACCGCTTCAAGAAGTACGACGAACGCTTTACGGGCGTAGCGGTTCCTCGGCCTCCACATTGGGGCGGTTACCTTGTTTCCCCGGACACGTACGAGTTCTGGCAGGGCAGACCCAACCGTATGCACGACCGTCTGCTGTACGAGCGGGTTGGGGTGAGCGAGTGGAAGATATCGCGTCTATCCCCGTGATACACACTTCAGGCGGGCAAGTGTTCAAGGGCGTTCGGTTTTTGGGTTTGCCAAGCCTTTCCCGGAGTTAGCTATGCCAGAGATAACCGTGTACTCGTCGAACATGTGCGGGGCCTGCGAGATGGTCAAGGGGTTCCTGCGTCTGCGCGGGCGGGACTTCATCGAGCGAAACGTCTCAACCGACCAGCAGGGCCGCGAGCAACTTCTGGCCATGGGCTGGGACACCACCCCCGTCACCGTGATAGGGAACCGCGTGGTCGATGGGTTTGACGCAGACAGGATCGACGAGGCCTTGGCCGCCTTGTGTTAGAGCTTCGCCTCACGGGGCGGTACTTAAGTCTACGTTCGACCTTTCCTGCTGGAGCATCATGACGGCCTCAGCTTTCATCTTGCCCCACCCTCGGTTGAGCGCGTCGATCATGCGCTGCTCTACAAGGTTAGCGAGCTCCATAGGCACGCCATGGTTGCGTCCGATCTGGTTGGCCAACCTGACGTCCTTGGCGGCCAGTTCCAGGTAGAAGGTCAGCTCATCCGCCTTGAAGTCGTTGGTTGGCCTTTTCCAGTTTTCGAACGGCGGGTTCTTGCCGCTGACGCCTTGGGAAATGGCCGCTACGAGGGTGTCAAGGGGAACGCCTGCCGCTACGCCGGCGGTCAGTACTTCGTATGAACCGTGTCGCATTATCGAGCCGAACAGTTGGTGGCTCAGTTTGCACACAGTGCCGTTGCCAATCGGTCCACAGTACATCACCTTATCGCCCATGGCGTCGAGTACCGGCTTGATTTGCTGGTAGGCCTCCTCGTCGCCCCCCGCCATTACGCATAGATCGCGTCTCTGTGCGCCGATCACACCTCCGCTGACCGGAACGTCCAGAAAGCGAATGCCTTGTTCGGCGTATGCGGAGTGCAGGCGTTTCACTACGTCTAGCGAGTTGGTGGAGCAGTCCACCACTATCGTGTCGGCCTGCGCGGCGCCGATGATTCCGTCATCGCCCAGCCCTACGGCTTCAACGTGGTGCGGCATTGGCAGGCAGGTGATTACCAGATCGCTGCCGGCGGTAGCTTCCGCCGGGGAAGCGGCCCACACAGCGCCGGCCTCAAGCACGTCGGCGGCGGCTTCCTGGTTCAGGTCGTGCACTTTCATGCCGAACCCTGCTCGCAGCACGTGCGCTGCCATGGGCTTTCCCATGTTCCCGACGCCTATCCATCCAACTTTCACTGGCGCAGCCCTCCTTGAGAAGTGGGTGTCTGAAAGCGATTCTCTTCGACCGGAACCTTTACCTGATCATCCGACGGGTCTTTCCAGGCTGGCCCATTCGCTTCCTGCTTTCGCGTTGTGACGGAATAGGGTATATGGAATGGGGTATAATGAGGTTCATGTCCAAGAAGTTGCCAAAGTCGCATTCCCGCTGGACTGAGGACACCTCGCTTGGTGTCGTGGATGAGAATGGAATGCTGATCCCTAGCGAGAATCCCCAGTTCACGCCGGAACAGCTGGCCAGGCTGAACGCTATATCTAAGGCCTATCATGAGGGTGACGGGGCTAAGCTGGCGGAGCTGGGGATAATGCCTCCAGGAACGGGCAGGATAACGCCGATCTAGGTGATGAAACGGATTTGCAAATCCGTATCTCCCCCTTGGCCGGGCTGGCCACTTATAGGACACCTTTTCAGCGGCGCCGCTGCTAGATAGATGAGGCATTCATCTGGCGAGCGTCCGGGTTCGGAGCATTCGGGCGGGTCTTCCAGTGCAGAACTTGTACTCAGGGTCCTGCTTGCGAGTTTTCCGAGGCTGCTTACGTCACTTCAAAACTGGCCACGTGCGGGGCGTGTACCCCTAGGGACGCTTTCATGAAGGCGCGGACCTGGTCGTGAGTGGGCACACATTCCGGGCAGTCTTCGTTAACGCCGGGTGTGTACTTGACGGTGAGCGAGGATTCATCAGAGGAGATCAGTTCAAGCGAACCGCCTTCGCTTGCGACCATGGTTTCGATCTGGGTAAGCACGAAGTCTACTTTGCCGTCAGAAGTGTTGGCGACCATCTCAATTCCTTGCTTGTGCATGGGGTCAAGGGCGGCAGTACCGTCGGGGTCTGGGCTTCATGTTACGAGATTACGGGACGAAAGCATCTCGTCTCTCAGGCCCTGATCTGTCCGCTTGTCCGTGCTGCTAATACCAGGCTGCCTTGTCTACGACGTTCTCCAGGGGCTTCCCGGCTGCGAATCGTCTGGCGTTTTCGAGGATCACGCGGAAGCGGCGTTCAGGGAGGTTTTCGGCGTCTTTGACGGCTACGTGCGGCGTCATCAGTACGTTTGGCAATCCCCAAAGGGGATGTTGTGCTGGAAGCGGCTCAACCTCGTACACGTCGAGCCCGCAGCCGGCGATCTCGCCTTCTTCTATGGCCTTGGCGAGGTCGTCTATCTTGGCGGTCTTGCCTCGGCCCACGTTTATGAAGTAGGCGCTTTTCTTCATGGCGGCAAATCTCTTCCAGTTCCACATGCCTTCTGTCTCAGGGGTGTGGGGCGTTGTGGTTATCACAAAGTCTGCTCTTGGCAGGAGAGAATCAAGTTGGTCTGTGCGGTGCATCTCTGCGAACGGCAAGTCGTATTCGGGGCGCGGGTCTATCCCTATGACCTCCATGCCCAAGGCCGCGCACAGGCGGGCTGTTTCATGCCCGATCCCGCCTACTCCCACTATGAGGGCGACGGCCTCGCCCAGATAGACGTAGGGGCTTTTGCGGGCATCCTTGTCCCAGTTTCTGTTCCTCTGCGCGTTTGCGTACCAGGGCAGACCTCTGGACAGCGCCAGAACGAACATCATGACGTGGTGGGAGATGTGATCGAAGTAGATTCCGCGGGGGTTGCAAACGGTGACAGGATGTTTGATCAGTTCCGGGTAGAAGTAGCCTGGGAAGGGTCCTGCGTCGGGGTTTTGCAGCCATCTGAGCTTGTCTGCTTTCCTGAGCGCGTTGGGCGGTACCCATCCGAATGCAGCATCGGCGTCGGCGATTTCCCGTTCTGCGTCTGCCTCGGTTTCCGGGGCCGCGACCTGATACTCGGGAAGCGCGGCTGCCAACCTGGCCGCCCACTCTCGCCGTTGGTCGTCGATGGGCGGCATCATCACGAATTTTGGCATGTGTCTCTATTCCTGATTGGGGGCGGCCCGGCGAAGTCATCACCTGGAGCCGCTAGGCTCTTTGGTTTCGCGGGTTTGTGAGGTACGCGGTAATCAGAGCCGCGGCTGCGAATCCTGTGACAGAGAGGTAGGCTATCTTCCATCCTGCCAGGAATGCTCCTTCGGCTCCTATGACGTCTGCAACGTCACCCAGATTGATGTCGAAACCGCGCGCTACCATCACGCTGGTGATGATGGTAGCGATGATCGCCTGGCCGGTGGTGTTGCCAACGTTGCGCGTGAGGTTGACAAAGGCTCCCACCACGCCATATGCGGATCGCGGGACGGAACCCATTGTGGCGCTCATGTTTGGAGCCGACCATAGACCCATGCCGATGCCGTTGAAGAACAGCACGGGGACGATGACCCATAGCGGGGTGGATGCGTTGACGAAGGAAAAGATCAGCGAGGTTGCGATGAGCACAGAGAATCCCATGAGGGTGAAGCGTCGAAATCCGAAGCGGTCTGAGAGGCGTCCGCTGGTCTGTGCGGCAATTCCCATGCCGAGTGCGCTGAAGAACATGATGATGCCGGTCAGCGCCTCGGACGTTCCGCGCAGGCTCTGCAGGAACACTGGCATCATGAAGAGTGTGGCGGCCGTTCCCATGAAGGCGAGGTATCGGGTGGCCACGGCGTATCTGAAGACGGTGTTCTTGAACATTCTCAAGTTCACCATCGGCTCGGCTATTCTGAGTTCCCACCATACGAAGCTGGAGAAGAGGACTACGGCGAGGAGGCCTCCGCCAACGATCACAGGGGAGCCCCACCCGAAGCCGAAAGGGTTGTTGATGGTAAGGACCATGGCCACCATTCCACCGGCGGAAACCAGGGCGCCCAGCCAGTCGTAGCGCTGGCGTTTTCCATCCTGCAGTGACCCTATCTTGCTGTCGTCCAGAATGTAGAGGCCCCAAAGGAAGGCTAGGGCCGCGGGAATCGCCATGAAGATGAACAGTCCCTGCCAACTCCAGACCTGTAGCAGCAGCCCGCCGATGATCGGTCCTGCCGCGCCGCCGATGGCTACTGCCGTGGTCTGAGAGCCCAAGCCCTTGCCTCGCTCTCTTGCGGGGAATACCGAGACGATGATGGCAGTGCCTACGGATTGTCCCATTGCGGAACCTACGGCCATGACCACTCTTGCGGCTATGAGCATCATCAGGCTGGTAGAGAAGGAAGCGAAGACGGCCCCGCCGCCAAACAGGGCCAGCCCTGCTAGCAGGAAGCCCTTCCTTCCGGTGATGTCGGCCACTCTGCCGAGTGGCAGCATCATGGAACTGAGAGTAAGGGACTGTGCGATTACGACCCATGAGACGGCCCTTAGGGTGACGTTGAAGTCTTCTGCGATGCTTGAGAGCGCCAGGAAGACGATGCTGAAGCTCATGACCATCGTCACGGTAGAGAGTCCTACCGCGGCAAAGGTCTTCCACTTGTATAGCCCGTCTTCCGGCGGGGCCTTCGTTGGGATCTTTTCTTGCCTCAGCCCGTCCGCGGTCGCAGACATGGCGGTTCAGGACTCTTTCGACCTGAGCGTTCGGCCGGCCTTTTGGCCTGTCGGCCTGGAGTCCTGCATGGCGAAGCGCCCGTTCACGAGTACGTGGTCGATGCCTGTGGAGTATCGGTGCGGCTCGGCGAAAGTGTTGCGCTGGCGTATCTTCGAGGGATCGAACACAAGTAGGTCTGCAAAGAAGCCTGGGGCTATTCGTCCCCGTCGTGCGAGGCCCATTCGCTGGGCCGGCAAGCCGGTCATCTTCCTGACGGCCTCTTCGACGGAGACCAGTTTCTTTTGGCCTACCATATGCTCGAAGAATCGTGAATTGGTGGCGTAGCTCCGCGGGTGTGGCTTGCCGCTTGCCAGCGGGCCCTCGTCTCGCAGGGAGTTTCCGTCCGAGGCTACTGCGATCAGCGGAGACGCGGCTATTGCGTAGACGTCTTCATCCTCCATTGTGTGCTGGACGTATGAGCCTTCAGATCTTTCGTAGAGTCTGAGGGCCGCTTCTGCGGGTTCGCATCCCATGCGGTCGCTTATCTGGGTCAGGGTCATTCCCTCGACGGTCTTATCGGGTGGAAAGCTTGCGACGATGGAGCCGTCGGGGCCGTGAGCGCGGTCGATGTAATACCGGGCGCCGACCCTGATGCGCTCTCGGACGTCGGAGTCTGATAGCCGTTCGAGGGCGGCCTGTCTACCGCCGGCCATGGCCCATCTGGGGAAGACGGCGCCGTTGAAACCGGTACTTGACCATGCGTATGGGTACTGGTCTCCGGTGACGTCGATGCCTTCTCGCCGCGCCCTTTCGAATCCCTCGATCAGTTCGTAGCCTCTGCCCCAGAACTTGGGTCCAATGGACTTTACGTGTGAAACCTCGATGCGTGCGCCGGTTCTGCGTCCTATTTCGGCCGCCTCTGCGTGAGCAGGGAACAGGCCGCTGAGGTCGTCTGACTCGGAGCGCACGTGAGAGGAATACAAAAGCCCTCGGTCGGCTGCGGGTTGGGTCAGGGCTACGACCTCGTCGGTCAGGGAATATGCGCCTGGGGGGTACCATAGGCCGGTGGAGAAGCCAAGGGCGCCAGCGTCGAGGCACTCTGCGACGAGGTATACCATGCGGTCGAGCTCTTCCGGCGCAGGTGAGCGGGCGTCCATGTTGAGGACCGCGGTTCGGATTGTGCTGTGTCCGACCTGGGCTGCCACGTTTATGACGGAGCCGGCCTCTTCGAGGGCGTCGAGGTACCCCGCAAAGGACGTCCAGGAGGGTTTCAGGTGTGAGTCGGTCTGGTCCATGCGTTGTTCGAACTGATCCTTGGCTCCTCCGATGAGCGGTGCGCAGAAGCTGAATCCGCAGTTGCCTAGCAGTTCGAGTGTGACGCCTTGGGTCAGCTTGCTGTCGGCGAGTGGGTCTACGAGAAACGACGAATCCGAGTGAGTGTGCAGGTCGATGAAGCCTGGCGTCACCGCCTTGCCATCGGCGTCTATTACGGTTTCCGCCGGGGCCTTGATCTTTCCGACGGCGGAGATAGCGTCCCCGCTTATGGCGACGTCTGCCGGGAAGCCTGGAGCGCCTGTACCGTCGATAACTGTCCCGTTTTTGATGATGACTTCAAACATGCTCTGCTCCACTCACCCCTGCGGGCTCTTAGGCAAATCCACCTTTTGGGTGGAGATTACCACCATGGGCATGGTATCCATCGGTGGCCTGCGCGCCCAGGGCGGCTTAGGGGGCGGATCGCGATCCGCCCCCTACGATGGCTGTGGGCTGTGGGGTGTTGTCACTTCTGTTCCCATCGCCTTGTTTGAAGTGGTGTTTCACTGTCTACACGTGTCGAATGCGCGGGTTGATGGAGGCTGCGAGGGCGACGACGCCTAGTATTCCGGCGCCTAGCATCATGAACCCGGCTCCGACGCCCCAGCGGTCGGCGGCGAGTCCTGCCAGCATTCCTGCGGCGGGAGAAAGTGATTGGTCTATCAGGGTCATGGAGACGATGCGCCCTCGCATCTGTTCCGGCGCGTGATCTATGAGGGCCGTGGTGTTGGCGGCTCGGAATGCAGTTTGTGACATGGCGGATGCGACGTAGAGGGGCAGCACTATCCAGAGTGCATTTGCGCCTCCGATGGCGAGCAGAGCGAGGCCGTACAGGGTAGTTACGGCTAGCATGGTGTATCCGCGCTTGGCGATGCTGGTTCTGGATCCTATGTATAGGGCTGCTACGAGGCTGCCTGCTGCGCCCGCGGACTGTAGAACGCCCAGCATTTCCACATCCCTTCCCAGTACGCCGGTTACGAGGCCGGGCAGAAGGGCTCGGTGGGCGACTCCTATGGCCAAGGGCCCCAGGCCGAGCAGCACGAGCGTCATCAGGAGTCGATTTCCGGCGAGATATCGGAATCCCTCGACAAGCTGGGAGATCATGTTGGGCCTGGCGGCGGAGATCTTTACGTCGTCGATTCGTATTCGTGAGGTGGAGATGACTACGAGCAGGTACATGCTGGAGGAGACCAGATAGGCAGCGCCGGCGTCTGCCCAGCTGATGAGGAAGGCTATGGCTGCCGGGCCCAAGAATCTTGTGCCGTTTATGGCCATGGAGTTGAGGGTGATGGCGTTTAGCATCCTCTTTCTTCCGACCAGTTCGGGGATGATGGAGGTTCGTACTGGCTGGTTCATGGACATTCCGATTCCCATGAGGAAGGAGAGGGCGTATACGTGCCATAGTTCTAGGCGTCCTGAGATGATGAGGCCGGCCATGGATGCATGCATGAGCATGGTCCATGACTGTATGGCGAGTAGGGCTCGCTGTCGGTTGAATCGGTCTGCGATCACGCCTCCGAAGAGTCCGAAGGCGAGCATGGGGATTCCTCGTGCGGCGTTGACGGCGGCTACGGCGGTGAAGGAGCCTGTGGTTTCCCATACGATCCAGCTTCTGGCCAGCATGTCTGCGTGCATACCGGTTGATGCGCACAGCTGACCGATCCAGAGGTATCGGAAGTTGGGAACTGCGAGTGAAGCGAAGGGGGACGCGAGTTTTGCGAGGACCGTTCTTGGTTCGGTCCTTGCGTTGGTCTTTATGCGCGGGTGATCTTCGATGTCCTGTTTGGGTGGGCTGTTCCGCTGGCTGGCATTCGGTGGCGGGTGTTGCAGCGGCGAGCGCGTCCTGTGGCCTGCCGGCATGTTACACCCGTCACGCGGCTGGGATTCGGTGGTGCAAAAAGGCGGTGCACGTCGCCGCGCTAAAAGGGGCTATCGCGCGGGGTGCCGCGGTAATTCGGGTTGAATTACCGCGGCGCTTGATATGATCTGTGGCTCGTGCAGGGGGTAGGAGCGGGTGACAGGGCGAGTTTTGGCTGGTCGCAGGAGGGGAGTTTTTGGGTGTGTGAGGCTTGGGCGCGTTCTATGATCTATGGTCTGAGTAGGGGGCTTGCGGTTGTGTGATCGGGAAAGCGTTCCGAGTTGCGCAGGGGTTTTACTCTTGGGCGGTCTGTAGCGAGGAGGGAATTGTTGCGTTACCGAAATCTTGGCAGATCAGGGCTTGAGGTATCCGAGGTTGGTCTGGGGACGAACAGTTTCGGGATCCGTCGCGATGCTTCGGAGTCGGCTGCGATCATACGTTCGGCAATGTCCAGCGGGGTGACGTTGATAGATACGTCTCGGGTATATGCGGAGGGTGTTTCGGAGGAGTTCATTGGTCGTGCCTTGGCTGGCGGGGTTCGTCATGAGGCGGTGATTTGCACGAAGTTTGGTTCTATGCGGGAGTATGGGCCGAACAAGTTTGGCGGTGGGCGGAAGCACGTTATGGATGCGGTGGAGGGGAGTTTGCGTCGGTTGGGTACGGACTATATCGATCTGTACATGATGCATCGTCCGGACCCTCGGGTTCCGAGCGAGGAGGTGTTGCGCAGCATGGATGACCTGGTGCGCGGCGGGAAGGTTCGTTACATCGGGGCCAGCAATGTTCCGGCCTGGTGGCTTACGGAGCTGGTGTGGAGTTGTCGTGCGAACGGGCTGGAGCCGATAGTTTCGACGTCGTTCGAGTACTCGCTATTGAGTCGTTCTGCGGAGTCGGAGATGCTGCCTGCCTGCCGTCGGCTGGGCGTGGGTGTGATTCCTTACTGGCCGCTTGCGCAGGGTTTTCTGACGGGCAAGTATGGTCTTGGGGAGGGTTTTCCTGCGGGGAGTCGTTTTGCGGTGGAATCGGGGACGGCTGATCGTCGGATGACTGCGGCCAACCTGGATTTGCTGGGGGAGTTGCGTCGGTTTGCGGAGGGTCAGGGGCGGACGGTGCATGGTCTGGCGTTTGCGTGGCTGCTTTCGCATGGGGAGGTTGGGAGTGTGATATCGGGTGCGAGCTCTCCGGAGCAGGCTCGTGAGAACGCGGCTGCTTCTGGGTGGGTACTGAGTCCGGATGAGATGGGGGAGGCGGCGCGGTTGCTTGCGAAGTATCCACCTGGATCCGGGGAGATTTACTACTCGGTGGCGGGTTATTTCGACAGGCTTGTGGAGTTGGATACCTAGGCTGAGTTGTTTTTTTTCGTTATGTAGCGTGAGGAAAGGGTAGATATCGGCTCGCGGCGTCCGAGATGGATGCGGGTAGTCATGCTTCGCGCCTGGCAAGTTCTTCCACCGGGCAGACGGCGCGTTGTGGTCTGCTCTGCTACCCGCCGCAGAATGGCAAACGAGAAAGGGCGAAGTCGTTTGCTAGTACATCTCGTAGGGCGTCGGGTATGCATCCGGTCAGCCCGTTCCCATCAAGGAACAGAAACCATAGGTTTGTGAGATTGCCTAGTTCTGGAGGTATTTCCCCGCTCAACCGGTTGCTAAAGAGCGATAACCATTCGAGGTTTGTGAGATTGCCTAGTTCTGGGGGTATTTCGCCGCTCAACTCGTTTCCGGAGAGCCTTAGTTCTGTGAGGTTGTTGAATTTTCCTATTTCTGGGGGTATCTCTCCGGTCAACTGGTTGCCAGCGAGGCTCAACTCTGTCAGTTTGGTGAGTTTGCCGAGTTCGGCGGGTATCTGACCGCTCAACTGGTTGCCACTGAGATACATCTCTGTCAGATTGTTGAGTTTTCCTAGTTCAGGTGGTATTTCGCCGCTCAACTCGTTCCCGTAGAGCCTTAATTCTGTCAGGTTGTTGAGTTTTCCTAGTTCAGGTGGTATTTTGCCGCTCAACTGGTTGTCATAGAGATTCAGCTTTGTCAGGTTGGTGAGGTTGCCCAGTTCAGCAGGTATCTCACCGCTCAGCCCGTTCCCACTGAGGTACAGCACTGTCAGGTTAGTGAGATTGCCGAGTTCGGGTGGTATCTCCCCGCTCAACGGGTTTTCATCGAGGTACAGTACTGTCAGGTTGGTGAGATTGCCTAGTTCTGGTGGTATTTCCCCGCTCAGCCCGTTCTCATGGAGGCCCAGCCATTCCAATTTGCTGAGATCGCCTAGTTCGGGGGGGCATCTCTCCGATCAACCCGTTCTCACTGAGGTTCAAGATTGCAACTCGCCCATTTTCATTCGTGGTCACGCCGTGCCATTCATCCACCGGCTTGTCGCTCAGCCAGTTGGCGCTGTACGTCCAATTCGATCCATTGGCGGCGTTGTAGAGGGCTGTCAGCGCGGCCCTGTCTGTAGCGGTCTCTTCGGCGGATGCGGGCTTTGGCGTGGGTGTCGGTGTGGAGGGGTGTGTGGCAGCGGCGCAGAATGGCAGGCCTGTGTCGGCGAAATCGTTTTCCGGTACATCTCGTAGGGCGCTGGGTATGCATCCCGTTAGCCGGTTGCCACTAAGCCACAGCGCTCCTAGGTTGTTGAGACTGCCTAGTTCTGGTGGTATCTGGCCGCTCAACCGGTTGCCACTGAGGTACAGGGTTTCCAGGTTGTTGAGATTGCCGATTTCTGGGGGTATCTCGCCGCTCAGCTGGTTCCAACTGAGGCTCAGTGCTTCCAGGTTGGTGAGCTTGCCAAGTTCTGGGGGTATTTCGCCGCTCAGCTGGTTCGCATAGAAGAACAGTGCTTTCAGGTTGCTGAGATTGCCGAGTTCGTGGGGTATCTCACCGCTCAATTGGTTGATAGCGAGGGCTAACCCTGTCAGGTTGGTGAGATTGCCTAGTTTGGGTGGTACCTCTCCGCTCAACTGGTTTTCACTAAGTAGCAGCCATGTGAGGTTGGTGAGATTGCCTAGTTCTGTGGGTATCTCCCCGCTCAACTGGTTCTCATTGAGGTACAGCCATTCGAGGTTAGTGAGATTTCCTAGTTCGGGTGGTATCTTTCCGCTCAACTGGTTCTCATCGAGGTACAGTTCTGTCAGGTTGGTGAGATTTCCTAGTTCGGGTGGTATCTCGCCGGTCAACTGGTTCTCATTGAGGTACAGTTCTGTCAGGTTAGTGAGATTTCCTAGTTCGGGCGGTATCTCACCGCTCAGCTGGTTCTTGCCAAGGATTAAGCTTGTAACTTGCCCATTTTCGTCCGTGAATACATCTTGCCATTCACCCAGCGGCCTGTCGCTCAGCCAGTTGGCACTATACGTCCAGTTCGGTCCATCGGTGGCATTGTAAAGGGCAGTCAGCGCGGCCCTATCTGTGGCGATGCTGCCACCGGGTGTGAGTGTTGGCGTGGGCGTTGGCGTAACGGTAGGTCGGGGCGAACGTGCGGCAACGGAGCAGAAGGGCAGGCCTGTGTCGTCGAAGTCGTTTTCCGGTACATATAGCAGGGCTTCGGGTATGCATCCGGTCAGCCTGTTCTCACTGAGGAGCAGAATCGACAGATTGCTGAAGTTGCCTAGTTCTGGGGGTATTTCACCGCTCAACTGGTTGCTACTGAGGGCTAGCACTTTCAGGTTGGTGAGGTTGCCTAGTTCTGGGGGTATTTCACCGCTCAACTGATTGTCACTGAGGCTCAGCCATTCCAGGTTGGTGAGTTTTCCTAGTTCTGGGGGTATCTCGCCGCTCAATTGGTTCCCGTCAAGGGTCAGCCATTCTAGGTTTCTAAGATTGCCTAATTCGGTGAGTATTTCGCCGGTCAGCTCATTCCCGTGAAGCCACAGGGTTATCAGGTTGTTGAGTTTGCCAAGTTCAGCGGGTATCTCGCCGCTCAGCCGGTTCTCATGGAGGCTTAGCGCTACCAGTTTGGTGAGATTGCCGAGTTCGGTGGGTATCTCTCCGGTCAACTGATTGTCACTGAGGGCTAGCGTTATCAGGTTGTTGAGATTGCTGAGTTCGGGGGGTATCTGCCCTCTCAGTCCGTTATCACGGAGGTTTACGATTGCAACGCGCCCATTTTCATCCATGGTCACCCCATGCCATTCAGCCAAGGGTCTGTCGCTCAGCCAGTTGTCGTTGTACATCCAGTTGGGTCCATCGGCGGCGTTGTAGAGGGCCGTCAGCGCGGCCCTGTCTGTTGGCGACCCCGGTGTCGTGTGCGTGCGACGAGTGGAAGTACCGCAGAAGGGCAGGCCTGTGTCGTTGAAGTCGTTTTCCGGTACATACAGCAGGGCGTCGGGTATGCAGCCCTTCAACCGGTTGTCACTGAGTAACAGAATCGACAGTTTGGTGAGATTGGCGAGTTCTGGTGGTATCTGGCCGCTCAGCTGACCCCTACTGAGGTCTAGGATTGTCAGTTTGGTGAGATTGGCGAGTTCTGGTGGTATTTGGCCACTCAGCTGACTCCCATTGAGTAACAGCCATTTCAGTTTGGTGAGATTGGCGAGTTCTGGTGGTATCTGGCCGCTCAACTGGCTCCCATTGAGATTTAAGACTGTCAGTTTGGTGAGATTGGCGAGTTCTGGTGGTATCTGGCCACTCAGATGACTCCCACTGAGTAACAGCGATTTCAGTTTGGTGAGATTGGCGAGTTCTGGTGGTATCTGGCCGCTCAACCAGTTCCCATTGAGGCTCAAGATTGCAACTTGCCCATTTTCATCCGTGGTCACTCCGTGCCATTCATCCAGCGGCTTGTCGCTCAGCCAGTTGTGGTTGTTCTTCCAGTTCGGTCCATCGGCGGCGTTGTAGAGGGCAGTCAGCGCGGCCCTGTCCGTTGCGGTCCCTTCGCCGGATGCTGGCTTTGGCGTGGGCGTGAGTGTCGGTGTAGGCGCTGGCGCAATGGTAGGTCGGGGCGTGTTTGTGGGCACTGGCGCAATGGTAGGTCGGGGCGTGTTTGTGGGCGCTGGTGTTGCGGTAGGTTTGGGCGTGTTTGTGGGCGTTGGCGCAGCGGTAGGTTTGGGTGTGTTTATGGGCGTTGGCGCAGCGGTAGGTTTGGGCGTCTCGGTAGGTTCAGGCGGAATCGCGGTCGTGCCGCCGGACGGCGCGGGTGTGGCAGTAGGCGCGCTGTCGTTGGTGCAGGCGATGGCGGCGAGCGCGATGGCGACTATGGCGACCAAGCTAAGAAGCCCTATGGCTCTGGTTCGCATGTGCCGTTCTTTCTAGGTGGGCTGGATCAACAAGGGGGCATCATACGATTGTTTGGGGTCTGCGGTGTCGGCGGGTGGATGACGGGGTAGGAGGTGGCTTTGCGTAGGTTGAGTCGGTCGGGCGTGCCTTCTGCGAGTAATCAGGGAGTGCGGCGCCTTTGTGGAATCTGATTTTCTCTAAGCCAACCCCTGAGCTGCCGGCGCGTGCGCGGCGACGGATGCCGCGGTATTTCGCGGGCGTGGATTCGTGCGGTGGATTTGCGCTTGGCGAGGAAGCTGGACTGGCGGTCAGCTCAGTTGGATTTGCAGTGCACTAGGCTGCCCGGGGGCAGTGCGCGCGTTATGGTCTTCGCTGCTACCGCCACAGGCGGGCAGACCAGTCTCGGCGAAATCGTATAGTCCATATCGTAGGGTGCCGGGTATGCATCCCGTCAACTGGTTGCCAGCGAGGCCCAGAATCCACAGTTTGTTGAGATTTCCGATTTCTGGGGGTATCTCGCCACTCAAGTGGTTCTCATGGAGGAACAACTCTACCAGTTTGGTGAGGTTGCCGATTTCTGGGGGTATCTCACCGGTCAGATCGTTCCCATGGAGGAACAGCCTCGTCAGGTTGTTAAGGTTGCCGATTTCGGGTGGTATTTCTCCGTTCAAGTGGTTCTCACGGAGGAACAACTCTACCAGTTTGGTGAGGTTGCCGATTTCTGGGGGTATCTCACCGGTCAGATCGTTCACACTGAGGGCCAGTCCTGTCAGGTTGGTGAGTCTTCCGATTTCTGGGGGTATTTCACCGCTCAGCCTGTTCCCATTGAGGTGCAGCGATGTCAGTTTGTTGAGATTTCCGATTTCTGGGGGTATTTCACCGCTCAGCCTGTTCCCATTGAGGTGCAGCGATGTCAGTTTGTTGAGATTTCCGATTTCTGGGGGTATTTCACCGCTCAGCCTGTTCCCATCGAGGTGCAGCGATGTCAGGTTAGTGAGATTTCCGATTTCTGGGGGTATTTCACCGCTCAACTGGTTCCAATGGAGATCCAGTGTTTCCAGTTTGTTGAGATTGGCGAGTTCTGAGGGTATCTGGCCGCTCAAGTCGTTCCAAACGAGTTCCAGGATTGTAACGCGACCATTTTCATCGGTGGTCACTCCGTGCCATTCATCTAGCGGTTTGTCGCTCAGCCAGTTGGCGCTGTTCTTCCAGTTCGGTCCATCGGCGGCGTGGTAGAGGGCAGTCAGCGCGGCCCAGTCTGTGGCGGTCCCTTCGCCGGACGCGGGCCTTGGCGTAGGCGCCGGTGCTGGCGTCTGTATGGGCGTGCGCGTGGAAACGATCACATAGTAACGTGTGCCATCCGGCATAATCCCCTGTGTGGGCGTGCCCGTGACAGCGTCGCAGAATGGCGGGCCTCTGTAGGCGAGGTCTAGTACATATAGCAGGCTGTCGGGCATGCATCCCGTCAGCCTGTTCCCATTGAGGTGCAGCAATGTCAAGTTTGTGAGATTGCCGAGTTTTGGGGGTACCTCACCGCTCAACCGGTTCCTATGGAGCCACAGCGCTTTCAGTTTGTTGAGGTTGCCTAGTTCTGGTGGTATTTCACCGCTCAGCCTGTTCCCATCGAGGTGCAGCCATGTCAGTTTGTTGAGATTTCCGAGTTCTGGGGGTATCTCTCTGATCAACCGGTTGCCAGCGAGGGCCAACGATTCCAGTTTGTTGAGATTTCCGAGTTCTGGAGGTATTTCTCCGTTCAACTCGTTCCAGCTGAGTCTCAGCTCTGTCAGTTTGTTGAGATTTCCGAGTTCTGAGGGTATCTTGCCGCTCAACCCATTCCCACTGAGTTGCAAGATTGTAACGCGCCCATTCTTATCGGTGGTCACTCCGTGCCATTCACCCAACGGCCTGTGGCTCAGCCAGTTGTTGCTGTACGTCCAGTTGGGTCCATCGGCGGCGTTGTAGAGGGCAGTCAGCGCGGCCTTGTCAGTGGCGGTCCCTTCGGCGGATACTGGCTTTGGCGTGGGTGTCGGTGTTGGCGTAGCGGTAGGCTCGGGCGTGCGTGTTGGCGCTGGCGCAGCGGTAGGCTTGGGCGTGCGTGTTGGCGCTGGCGTGGCGGTAGGTTTGGGCGTGTTTGTGGGCGCTGGTGCAGCGGTAGGTTTGGGCGTGTTTGTGGGCGCTGGTGCAGCGGTAGGTTTGGGCGTGTTTGTGGGCGCTGGTGCAGCGGTAGGTTTGGGCGTCTCGGTAGGTTCAGGCGGAATCGCGGTCGTGCCGCCGGACGGCGCGGGTGTGGCAGTAGGCGCGCTGTCGTTGGTGCAGGCGATGGCTGTGAGCGCGATGGCGACTATGGCGACCAAGCTAAGAAGCCCTATGGCTCTGGTTGGCATGTGCCGTTCTTTCTAGGTGGGCTGGATCAACAAGGGGGCATCATACGATTGTTTGGGGTCTGCGGTGTCGGCGGACGGACGACGGGGTAGGGGATGGCTTTGCGTAGGTTGAGTCGGTCGGTCGTGCCTTCTGCGAGTAGTCAGGGAGTGCGACGCTTTGGGAAGCTGATTTTCTCCAATCCAACCCCTGGGCTGCCGGCGGGAGCGCGGGAATCGTGCTTCGCGTTTGGCAAGTTCTCCGACTACGCGGCCGGGGTGGCGGCCACGGTATTTCGCGGGCGTGGATTCGCGAGGTGGATTTGCGCTTGGCGAGGAAGCTGGACTGGCGGTCAGCTCAGTTGGCTTTGTAGCGCGGTAGGCTGCCCGGGGGCAGCGCGCACGTTGTGGTCTGCGCTGCTACTCGTCGCAGAATGGCAGGCCTGTGTCGTCGAAGTCGTTTTCCGGTACGTCTCTCAGGGCGTCGGGTATGCATCCGGTCAGCCTGTTCTCACTGAGGAGCAGAATCGACAGATTGCTGAAGTTGCCTAGTTCTGGGGGTATTTCACCGCTCAACTGGTTGCTACTGAGGGCTAGCACTATCAGGTTGGTGAGTTTTCCTAGTTCTGGGGGTATTTCACCGCTCAAGTGGTTGTCATCGAGGCTCAGCACTTCCAGTTTGGTGGGATTGCCGAGTTCGGGTGGTATCTGTCCGCTCAACTGGTTGTTGTCGAGATACAGCACTTCCAGTTTGGTGGGATTGCCGAGTTCGTGTGGTATCTGTCCGCTCAACTGGTTGTTGTCGAGATACAGCACTTCCAGTTTGTTGAGATTGCCGAGTTCGGTGGGTATTTCACCGGTCAACCTGTTCTCATGGAGGTACAGCGCTTCCAGGTTGTTGAGATTGCCGAGTTCGGTGGGTATTTCACCGCGCAACCCGTTCTCATGGAGGTGCAGCCACGTGACTCGCCCATTTTCATTGGTGGTCACTCCGTGCCATTCATCCATGGGCTTGTCGCTCAGCCAGTTGTCGCTGTTGGTCCAATTGGGTCCATCGGCGGCGTTGTAGAGGGCTGTCAGCGCGGCCCTGTCGGCGGCGATTTCTTCGGGGGATGCGGGCTTTGGCGCGGGTGTGTGTGCGGGAGCGCCGCAGAAGGGCAGGCCTGTGTTGGCGAGATCGTTTGCTGGTACGTATCGGAGGGCGTCGGGTATGCATCCCGTTAGCCTGTTCTCGCGGAGGTCTAGCGCTACCAGTTTGCTGAGATTTCCGAGTTCAGTTGGTATTTCTTCGCTCAACTGGTTGTCATGGAGGCCCAGTACTGTCAGGTTGTTGAGATTTCCGAGTTCAGTTGGTATCTCGCCGCTCAGCTGGTTGTCATGGAGGTAGAGCACTTCCAGTTTGGTGAGATTTCCGAGTTCAGTTGGTATCTCGCCGCTCAACCGGTTGCTAAAGAGGGCCAGCGTTGTCAGATTGGTGAGGTTGCTGAGTTCTGGTGGTATTTCCCCGCTCAACTGGTTCTCATAGAGACACAGCCATTCTAAGTTGGTGAGGTTGCCGATTTCAGTTGGTATCTCGCCGCTCAACTGGTTCTCATAGAGATACAGCCATTCTAAGTTGGTGAGGTTGCCGATTTCAGCGGGTATCTCGCCGCTCAACCGGTTGTTGTAGAGGGCCAGCGCTTCTAGGTTGGTGAGATTGCCGAGTTCTGGGGGTATCTTGCCGCTCAACTGGTTCTCATAGAGATACAGCCATTCCAGTTTGGTGAGGTTGCCGAATTCAGCGGGTATCTCGCCGCTCAGCCGGTTCTCATGGAGGTACATCGCTACCAGTTTGGTGAGGTTGCCGAGTTCTGGTGGTATTTCCCCGCGCAACCCGTTCTCATGGAGGTGCAGCCATGTAACGCGTCCATTTTCATCCGTGGTCACTCCGTGCCATTCATCCAGCGGCTTGTCGCTCAGCCAGTTGTGGTTGTTCTTCCAGTTCGGTCCATCGGCGGCGTTGTAGAGGGCTGTCAACGCGGCCCTGTCGGACGTGGGCGTTGGCGTAGCGGTGGGCTTGGGCGTGTGTGCGGCAGGGGAGCAGAAGGGCAGGCCTGTGTCGTCGAAGTCGTTTTCCGGTACGTCTCTCAGGGCGTCGGGTATGCATCCCGCCAGCCGGTTCTCACTGAAGTCCAGTCCTGTCAGGTTTGTGAGGTTGCCAAGTTCTGGTGGTATCTGGCCGCTCAGCCGGTTTTCGGAGAGGCCCAGCGTTGTCAGATTGTTGAGATTGCCGAGTTCTGGTGGTATCTGTCCGCTCAACTGGTTGCCACTGAGGCCCAGCGTTTCCAGTTTGTTGAGATTGCCGAGTTCTGGTGGTATCTGTCCGCTCAACTGGTTACCACGGAGATTCAGCGTCGTCAGGTTGGTGAGTTTGCCAAGTTCGGTTGGTATCTGTCCGCTCAACTGGTTGTCACTGAGGTCCAGTCCTGCCAGTTTGCTGGGATTGGCGAGTTCGGTTGGTATCTGTCCGCTCAACTGGTTGTCACTGAGGTCCAGTCCTATCAGTTTGTTGAGATTGGCGAGTTCGGTTGGTATCTGTCCGCTCAACTGGTTGCCAGCTAGGGACGGCCATTCGAGGTTGGTGAGTTTTCCTAGTTCGGGTGATATCTCACCGGTCAACTGGTTATAACCGAGGTTCAGCCATTTGAGGTTGTTGAGCTTACCGATTTCTGGGGGTATTTCTCCGGTCAGCTCGTTCTCATGGAGCCACAGCCCTTTCAGGTTGGTGGGGCTGCTGAGTTCTGGGGTTATTTCTCCGGTCAGCTGGTTCACACTGAGGTCCAGCCCTATCAGGTTGGTGAGTTTTCCTAGTTCGGGTGGTATTTCGCCGGTCAACTGGTTATAACCGAGGTTCAGCCATTTGAGGTTGTTGAGCTTACCGATTTCTGGGGGTATTTCTCCGGTCAGCTGGTTCTCATGGAGCCACAGCGTTATCAGGTTGGTGAGGTCGCCGATTTCTGGGGATATTTCTCCGGTTAGCTCGTTCTCATCGAGGATTAGCGCTACCAGTTTGTTGAGATTGGCAAGTTCGGTGGGTATTTCGCCGCTCAACTGGTTGTCACTGAGGGCTAGCACTATCAGGTTGTTGAGATTGCCAAGTTCGGGGGGTATCTGCCCGCTCAGCCAGTTATCACGGAGGTTTAAGATTGCAACTCGCCCATTTTCATCCGTTTCCACACCGCGCCACTCCCCCAGCGGCTTATCGCTCAGCCAGTTGGCGCGGTTCTTCCAGTTCGGTCCATCGGCGGCGTTGTAGAGGGCCGTCAGCGCGGCCCTGTCTGTTGGCGATCCCGGTGTCGTGTGCGTGCGAGTGGAAATACCGCAGAAGGGCAGGCCTGTGTTGTTGAAGTCGTTTTCCGGTACATGTAACAGGTCGTCGGGTATGCAACCCGTCAGCCGGTTGTCACCGAGGAACAGAATCCACAGATTGCTGAAGTTGCCGAGTTCTGGGGGTATTTCACCGGTCAACTGGTTCTCACTGAGGTCCAGCCCTATCAGTTTGTTGAGTTTTCCTAGTTCGGGTGATATCTCACCGGTCAACTGGTTAAAACTAAGTAACAGCCATTCCAGTTTGTTGAGATTGGCGAGTTCTGAGGGTATCTGGCCGCTCAGCTGGTTCCAACCGAGTTCCAAGATTGTAACGCGACCATTTTCATCGGTGGTCACTCCGTGCCATTCATCCAGCGGTTTGTCGCTCAGCCAGTTGGCACTGTTCTTCCAGTTCGGTCCATCGGCGGCGTGGTAGAGGGCAGTCAGCGCGGCCCTGTCGGACGCGGGGGTTGGCGGTGGTGTCGCGGTAGGCTTGGGCGTTGGCGTTGCGGTAGGCCGGGGTGCGGGTGTCTCGGTGGGCTTGGGTGTGTTTGTGGGCGCGGGTGTGGCAGTAGGCAGGGGTGTATGTGTAGGCGTTGGCGCTAGCGCGGCAGTAGGCCGGAGCGTATGTGTGGGAGTAGGCGCGCTGTCGTTGGTGCAGGCGATGGCGGCTATGGCGACCAAACTAAGAAGCCCTATGGCTCTGGTTGGCATGTGCCGTTCTTTCTAGGTGGGCTGGATCAACAAGGGGGCATCATACGATTGTTTGGGGTCTGCGGTGTCGGCGGGCGGATGACGGGGTAGGGGATGGCTTTGCGTAGATTGAGTCGGTCGGTCGTGCCTTCTGCGAGTAATCAGGGAGTGCGACGCCTTTGGGGAAGCTGATTTTCTCCAATCCAACCCCTGGGCTGCCGGCGGGAGCGCGGGAATCGTGCTTCGCGTTTGGTAAGTTCTCCGACTACGCGGCCGGGGTGGCGGCCACGGTATTTCGCGGGCGTGGATTCGCGAGGTGGATTTGCGCTTGGCGAGGAAGCTGGGCTGGCGGTCAGCTCAGTTGGCTTTGTAGCGCGGTAGGCTGCCCGGACGGAGCTCGGCGTTATGCTCTGCTGCGTTGTTACCCGCCGCAGAATGGCAGGCCTGTGTCGGCGAAGTCGTTACTCGGTACATACTTCAGGCCGTCGGGTATGCAGCCCGTCAGCTGGTTCCCACTGAGGGTCAGTGTTTCCAGTTTGGTGAGTTTGCCGAGTTCTGGTGGTATCTGCCCGCTCAGCCCGTTCTCATGGAGTTGCAGCCATGTAACTCGTCCATTTTCATCCGTGGTTACCCCGTGCCATTCAGCCATGGGCTTGTCACTCAGCCAGTTGTCGCTGTTGGTCCAGTTTGGTCCATCGGCGGCGTTGTGGAGGGCTGTCAGCGCGGCCCTATCGGCGGCGACCTCTTCGGGGGATGCGGGTTTTGGCGTGAGTGTCGGTGTGGAGGGGGGTGTGGCAGCGGCGCAGAAGGGCAGGCCGGTGTCGGCGAAGTCGTTTAGCGGTACTTCTCGTAGGCCTGCGGGTATGCAGCCCGTCAAGCGGTTCCCGCTGAGGCTCAGCGTTTTCAGGTTGTTGAGATTTCCGAGTTCTGGGGGTATCTGGCCGCTCAACTGGTTGCCAGCGAGGCTCAGTACTATCAGGTTGTTGAGATTTCCGAGTTCTGGGGGTATCTGGCCGGTCAGCTGGTTGTCATAGAGGTCCAGCCCTATCAGTTTGGTGAGTTTGCCGAGTTCTGGGGGTATCTCACCGGTCAACTGGTTCTCGCCTAGGTACAGTTGTGTCAATTTGCTGAGGCTGCCGAGTTCGTGTGGCATTTCTCCGGTCAGTTGGTTCTCACTGAGGTTCAGCCTTCTCAGGTTGGTGAGTTTGCCGATTTCTGGTGGTATCTCACCGGTCAGCTGGTTGTCATATAGATCCATCCATCCCAAGATGGTGAGCTTGCCGATTTCTGGTGGTATCTGTCCGCTCAGCTGGTTGCTACTGAGGTCGAGCGCTTTCAGGTTGGTGAGTTTGCCGATTTCGTGTGGTATCTGTCCGGTCAGCTGGTTGCCGCTGAGGGCTAGCCCTTCCAGGATGGTGAGGCTGCCGAGTTCTGGGGGTATTTCACCATTCAACCCTCTCTCACTGCGTTGCAAGATTCTAACGCGCCCATTTTCATCGGTGGTCACCTCTTGCCATTCATCCAAGGGCTTTTCGCTCAGCCAGTTTGCGCTGTTCCACCATTTGGGGCCGTTCGCGGCGTGGTGCAGGGCCGTCAGCGCGGCCCTGTCGTCGGCGACCTCTTGGGCTGATGCGTGGGCAGCGGCGCAGAAGAGGAGGCCTTCGTCGGCGAAATCGTTATGTAGTACATACCGCAGTGCGTCGGGTACGCATTCCGTCAGCCGGTTCCCGCTGAGGTACAGCCCTGTCAGGTTGGCGATGTTTCCGAGTTCGCGGGGTACCTCGCCGGTCAACTGGTTATCACTGAGGTCTAGCGCTTCCAGGTTGTTGAGATTGCCGAGTTCTGGGGGTATCTCACCGGTCAACTGGTTCTCGCCGAGGTACAGTTGTGTCAATTTGCTGAGGCCGTCGAGTTCGCGGGGTATTTCTCCGGTCAGCTGGTTCTCACTGAGGTTCAGCGTTCTCAGGTTGGTCAGTGTGCCGAGTTCTGAGGGTATCTGGCCGTTGAGCTGGTTGTAGTAGAGGGTCAGCACTTCCAGGCTGGTGAGGTTGCGGAGTTCTGGGGGTATCTGTCCGGTCAGCCGGTTGCTACTGAGGTCGAGCGCTGTCAGTTTGGAGAGTTTGGCGAGTTCTGGGGGTATCTGTCCGGTCAACCGGTTGCCCTCAAGGTTTAGGGTTGTAACGCGCCCATTTTCATTTGTGGTCACTCCGTGCCATTCATCCACCGGCCAGTTGCTCAGCCATTTGTCGCCGTTCGTCCAGTTTGGTCCATCGGCGGCGTTGTAGAGGGCTGTCAGCGCTTCCCTTTCGGTTGCGACCTCTTCGGCGTTGGCGTGCGTTGGCGTGCGAGTGGAAGTGCCGCATAGTGGTAGGCCAGTGTTGAAGAGATTGTTTATTGGTACATTTCGGAGTGCGTCGGGTATGCATCCCGTCAGCTGATTCTGATGGAGGATCAGCAATTCCAGTTTGTTGAGTTTGCCAAGTTCGGCTGGTATCTGGCCGGTCAACTGGTTATCACTGAGTAGCATCCATTCCAGTTTGGTGAGATTTCCGATTTCTGGGGGTATTTTGCCGGTCAACTGGTTGTCAGCGAGGATCAGTGTTTTCAGGTTGTTGAGATTTCCGATTTCTGGGGGTATTTTGCCGGTCAGCCGGTTGTCAGCGAGGATCAGCAATTTCAGTTTGCTGAGGCTTCCTAGTTCGGAGGGCATCGCTCCGCTCAGCCCGTTCTCACGGAGGTTTACGGTTGTAACGCGTCCATTTTCATCGGTGGTCACTCCGTGCCATTCAGCCAACGGCCTGTCGCTCAGCCAGTTGGCGCTGTTCCACCAGTTGGGGCCGTTCGCGGCGTTGTAGAGGGCAGTCAGCGCGGCCCTGTCGGTGGCGACTTCCTCGGCGGAGGCGGGCTTTGGCGTGGGTGTTGGTGTGAGGGTGTCTGCCGGAGCGGCGCAGAAGGGCAGGCCAGTGTCGGCGAGATCGTTTTCCGGTACGTATCGGAGGGCGTAGGGTATGCATCCCGTTAGCTGGTTCCCGACGAGGTACAGCACTGTCAGGTTTTTGAGATTGCCTAGTTCTGGGGGTATCTCTCCGGTCAACTCGTTACTATAGAGGTTCAGTTCTGTCAGGTTGTTGAGATTGCCTAGTTCTGGAGGTATCTCTCCGGTCAACTGGTTACCACGGAGATTCAGCGATGTCAGGTTGGTGAGTTTTGCAAGTTCGGTGGGTATTTCACCGCTCAATCGGTTCCAATTGAGGCTCAGATCTATCAGGTTGGTGAGTTTGCCGAGTTCTGGGGGTATTTCGCCGCTCAGCTGGTTCCCATATAGCCGCAATGCTTTCAGGTTGGTGAGTTTTCCTATTTCGGCGGGTATTTCGCCGCTCAGCTGGTTCCCATATAACCGCAATGCTTTCAGGTTGGTGAGTTTTCCTATTTCGGCGGGTATTTCGCCGCTCAGCTGGTTCTGACCAAGGTCCAGCCCTATCAGGTTGGTGAGTTTTCCTAGTTCGGGTGGTATTTCACCGCTCAAGTGGTTGTCATCGAGGCTCAGCTCTACCAGTTTGGTGGGATTGCCGATTTCGGGTGGTATCTGTCCGCTCAACTGGTTGTTGTCGAGATACAGCGCTTCCAGTTTGCTGAGGTTGCCGAGTTCAGTGGGTATTTCACCGCTCAACCCGTTCTCATGGAGGTTCAGCACTTCTAGTTTGTTGAGATTGCCGAATTCAGTGGGTATTTCACCGGTCAACCTGTTCTCATGGAGATACAGCGCTTCCAGTTTGTTGAGATTGCCGAGTTCGTGTGGTATCTCTCCGGTCAACTGATTGCCATCGAGCCACAGCGCTGTCAGGTTGTTGAGGCTGCCGAGTTCGTGTGGTATTTCGCCGGTCAGCTCGTTATCACGGAGGTACAGCCTTATCAGGTTGGTGAGATTGCCAAGTTCAGTGGGTATTTCACCGCTCAGCCAGTTCGCATGGAGGTACAGCGCTACCAGTTTGGTGAGATTGCCGAGTTCGGTGGGTATTTCACCGCGCAACCCGTTCTCATGGAGGTGCAGCCACGTGACTCGCCCATTTTCATTGGTGGTCACTCCGTGCCATTCAGCCATGGGCTTGTCGCTCAGCCAGTTGTCGCTGTTGGTCCAATTGGGTCCATCCGCTGCGTTGTAGAGGGCTGTCAGCGCGGCCCTGTCGGCGGCGATTTCTTCGGGGGATGCGGGCTTTGGCGCGGGTGTGTGTGCGGGAGCGCCGCAGAAGGGCAGGCCTGTGTTGGCGAGATCGTTTGCTGGTACGTATCGGAGGGCGTCGGGTATGCATCCCGTCAGCTGGTTCCCGCCGAGGTACAGCCGTTCCAGGTTGTTGAGATTGCCGAGTTGGTGTGGTATCTCTCCGGTCAACTGGTTGGCATTGATCCACAGTGCTGTCAGTTTGCTGAGATTGCCGAGTTCGTGTGGTATCTCTCCAGTCAGCTGGTTCGCGCCGAGGGTCAGCCGTTCCAGGTTGTTGAGATTGCCTAGTTCAGCGGGTATCTCGCCGCTCAGCCGGTTCGCATGGAGGTACAGCGCTGTCAGTTTGCTGAGATTGCCGAGTTGGTGGGGTATCTCTCCCGTCAGCTGGTTTCCGCCGAGGGTCAGCCATTCCAGTTTGGCGAGGTTGCCGAGTTCAGCAGGTATCTCCCCGTTCAGCCGGTTCGCATGGAGGTGCAGCGTTTCCAGTTTGTTGAGATTGCCGAGTTCAGCGGGTATCTCGCCGCTCAATTGGTTCACGTCGAGGCTCAGCCATTCCAGGTTGTTGAGGCTGCCGAGTTCGTGTGGTATCTCTCCGGTCAACTGATTGCTATCGAGGATCAGCGTTTTCAGTTTGGTGAGGTTGCCAAGTTCGCGTGGTATTTCGCCGGTCAGTCGGTTCTCAAAGAGGCTCAGCCGTTCCAGTTTGGTGAGGTTGCCGAGTTCTGGGGGTATTTCACCGCTCAACCCTTTGTTAAAGATGCGCAGCCATGTAACGCGCCGATTTTCATTGGTGGTCACACCGTGCCATTCACCCATGGGCTTGTCGCTCAGCCAGTTTTCGCTGTTGGTCCAGTTGGGTCCATCCGCTGCGTTGTAGAGGGCTGTCAGCGCGGCCCTGTCCATTTCGATCTCGCCGCAGAATGGCAAACCGATGTCGTCGAGATCGTTTATTGGTACGTCCAGGGCGTCGGGTATGCATCCCGTCAGCCGGTTCCCATCGAGATAAAGCCTTTCCAGATTGCTGAGATTGCCGAGTTCGGCGGGTATCTGTCCGCTCAGCCGGTTCTCGCTGAGGGCTAGTTCTTCCAGTTTGGTGAGATAGGCGAGTTTGGGGGTTATCTCGCCGCTCAGCCGGTTCGCATGGAGGTTTACGATTGCAACGCGCCCATTTTCATTGGTGGTCACTCCGTGCCATTCAGCCATCGGCTTGTCGCTGAGCCAGTTGTCGCTGTTGGTCCAGTTGGATCCATTGGCGGCGTTGTGGAGGGCCGTCAGCGCGGCTCTGTCCGTTGCGATGCTGCCGCCGGGTGTGAATGTTGGCGTGGGCGTTGTGACAGTGCCGCAGAAGGGCAGGCCTGTGTTGTTGAAGTCGTTTTCCGGTACGTCTCTCAGGGCGTCGGGTATGCATCCCGTCAGCCGGTTCCCACTGAGGTACAGGATCCACAGATTGCTGAAGTTGCCGATTTCTGGGGGTATTTCTCCGCTCAACTGGTTGCTACTGAGGGCTAGCACTTTCAGGTTAGTGAGGTTGCCTAGTTCTGGGGGTATCTCTCCGCTCAACCGGTTCTCATATAGGTCCAGCCCTGTCAGGTTGCTGAGGTTGCCAAGTTCTGGGGGTATTTCTCCGCTCAACCGGTTCCCACTGAGGGTCAGCCATTCGAGGTTGGTGAGTTTTCCTAGTTCTGGGGGTATCTCGCCGCTCAATTGGTTCCCGTCGAGGGTCAGCCATTCTAGGTTTCTAAGATTGCCTAATTCGGTGAGTATTTCGCCGGTCAGCTCGTTCCCGTGAAGCCACAGCGTTATCAGGTTGTTGAGTTTGCCAAGTTCAGCGGGTATTTCGCCGCTCAGCCGGTTCTCATGGAGGCTTAGCGCTACCAGTTTGTTGAGATTGCCGAGTTCTGGTGGTATCTCTCCGGTCAACTGGTTGTCACTGAGGGCTAGGGTTATCAGGTTGTTGAGATTGCCGAGTTCTGGTGGTATCTGCCCTCTCAGTCCGTTATCACGGAGGTTTACGATTGCAACGCGCCCATTTTCATCCGCTGCCACACCGTGCCATTCAGCCAGCGGCCTGTCGCTCAGCCAGTTGTCGCTGTTGGTCCAGTTAGGTCCATCGGCGGCGTTGTAGAGGGCCGTCAGCGCGGCCCTGTCTGTTGGTGACCCCGGTGTGGTGTGCGTTCTAGTGGAAGTACCGCAGAAGGGCAGGCCTGTGTCGTTGAAGTCGTTTTCCGGTACATACAGCAGGTCGGCGGGTATGCAGCCCGCCAACCAGTTCCCACTGAGGAGCAGGATCGACAGTTTGGTGAAGTTGCCGAGTTCGTGGGGTATTTCACCGCTCAACTGGTTCTCACGTAGGGCTAGCACTTTCAGGTTGGTGAGTTTGCCGAGTTCGTGGGGTATCTCTCCGGTCAACTGGTTCCAGCTGAGGTCCAGCCATTCTAGGTTGGTGAGTTTTGCTAGTTCCGGGGGTATCTGGCCGGTCAGCCGGTTCCAACCGAGTTCCAAGATTGCAACGCGCCCATTTTCATCCGTGGTCACTCCGTGCCATTCAGCCAACAGCTTGTCGCTGAGCCAGTTGTCGCTGTTGGTCCAGTTGGATCCATTGGCGGCGTTGTAGAGGGCCGTCAGCGCGGCTCTGTCTGTTGCGATGCTGCCGCCGGGTGTGAATGTTGGCGTGGGCGTTGTGACAGTGGCGCAGAATGGCAGGCTTGTGTTGGCGAAGTCGTTTTCCGGTACGTCTCTCAGGGCGTCGGGTATGCATCCCGTCAGCCGGTTCCCACTGAGGAGCAGGATCCACAGATTGCTGAGGTTGCCGATTTCTGGGGGTATTTCACCGCTCAACTGGTTCCCACTGAGGCTCAGCCATTCCAGTTTGGTGAGGTTGCCAAGTTCTGGGGGTATTTCGCCGGTCAGCTCGTTCACATGGAGCCACAGGGTTATCAGGTTGTTGAGTTTGCCAAGTTCAGCGGGTATCTCTCCGCTCAGCCGGTTCTCATGGAGGCTTAGCGCTACCAGTTTGTTGAGATTGCCGAGTTCTGGTGGTATCTCTCCGGTCAACTGGTTGTCACTGAGGGCTAGCGTTATCAGGTTGTTGAGATTGCCGAGTTTTGGTGGTATCTGCCCTCTCAGTCCGTTATCACGGAGGTTTACGATTGCAACTCGCCCATTTTCATCCGCTGCCACACCGTGCCATTCAGCCAGCGGCCTGTCGCTCAGCCAGTTGTCGCTGTTGGTCCAGTTGGGTCCATCGGCGGCGTTGTAGAGGGCCGTCAGCGCGGCCCTGTCTGTTGGCGACCCCGGTGTCGTGTGCGTGCGACGAGTGGAAGTACCGCAGAAGGGCAGGCCTGTGTCGTTGAAGTCGTTTTCCGGTACATATAGCAGGGCGTCGGGTATGCAGCCCTTCAACCGGTTGTCACTGAGTAACAGCCATTTCAGTTTGGTGAGATTGGCGAGTTCTGGGGGTATTTCACCGCTCAACCGGTTGTTACTGAGGAGCAGGATCGACAGTTTGGTGAGATTGGCGAGTTCTGGGGGTATTTCACCGCTCAACCGGTTCTCACTGAGGTCCAGCACTTCGAGGTTGGTGAGTTTGCCGAGTTCTGGGGGTATTTCACCGCTCAACTGGTTCCAGCTGAGGTCCAGCCATTCGAGGTTGGTGAGTTTTCCTAGTTCTGGGGGTATTTGGCCGGTCAGCTGGTTCCAACCGAGTTCCAAGATTGCAACTTGCCCATTTTCATCGGTGGTCACCCCATGCCATTCAGCCAAGGGTCTGTCGCTGAGCCAGTTGTCGCTGTTGGTCCAGTTAGGTCCATCGGCGGCGTTGTAGAGGGCTGTCAGCGCGGCCCTGTCGGACGCGGGCGTTGGCGTAGGCGTTGCGGTAAGCCGGGGTGTGGGCGTCTCGGTAGGCGTTGGCGTGCGTGTGGGAGTAGACGTTGGGGTAGGTAGGGGCGTGTGTGCTGGTTCGGGCGCGGCAGTAGGCAGGGGCGCGAGTGTGGGGGTAGGCGCGCTGTCGTTGGTGCAGGCGACGGCGACAAGCGCGATGGCGGCTATGGCGACCAAGCTAAGAAGCCCTATGGCTCTGGTTCGCATGTGCCGTTCTTTCTAGGTGGGCTGGATCAACAAGGGGGCATCATACGATTGTTTGGGGTCTGCGGTGTCGGCGGGCGGACGCTGGGGTAGGAGATGGCTTTGTGTTGGATCAAGAGGTGGGCGGGGTTTGATTCCAAGGGCTGAGCTGGGGCAGTGGCGGCTGAGGCGGGTGGGTTGTAGTCGTGCTTCGCGCCTGGCAAGTTCTCCCACTACGCGGCCGGGGGGAGCGAGGTGGCGGCCACGGTATTGCGGACATGGATTTGTGCGGCGGATTTTCGCTTGGCGAGGAAGCTGGACTGGCGGTCAGCTCAACTGGTTGTCACTGAGGACTAGCGTTATCAGGTTGTTGAGTTTGCCAAGTTTGGGGGGTATCTGCCCGCTCAGCCCGTTATCACGGAGGTTTACGATTGCAACTCGCCCATTTTCATCCGCTGCCACGCCGTGCCATTCAGCCATGGGCTTGTCGCTCAGCCAGTTGTCGCTGTTGGTCCAGTTGGGTCCATCGGCGGCGTTGTAGAGGGCTGTCAGCTCGGCCTTGTCGGCGGCGATCTCTTCTGCGGATACGGGCTTTGGCGTGGCTGTCGGTGTGGGGGTGTGTGCGGGAGCGGCGCAGAAGCGCAGGCCAGTGTCGGCGAAGTCGTTATACGGTACATATCGGAGGGCGTCGGGTATGCATCCGGTCAGCCCGTTCCCACTGAGGGTCAGTTCTGTCAGTTTGGTGAGATTTCCGAGTTCGTGTGGTATCTCTCCGGTCAACTGATTGCCATTGAGCCACAGCGCTGTCAGTTTGTTGAGGCTGCCGAGTTCTGGGGGTATCTCGCCGCTCAACCGGTTCTCACGGAGGTACAGCACTTCCAGTTTGTTGAGATTTCCGAGTTCTGAAGGTATCTCGCCGCTCAACCGGTTGCTAAAGAGGCCCAGATTTGTCAGATTGGTGAGGTTGCCGAGTTCTGGTGGTATTTCCCCGCTCAACTGGTTCTCATAGAGATACAGCCATTCCAGGTTGGTGAGTTTGCCTATTTCAGTGGGTATCTCGCCGCGCAACTGATTGCCATGGAGGAGCAGACATTTCAAGTTGTTGAGATTGCCTATTTCTGGGGGTATCTTGCCGCTCAACTGGTTCTCATAGAGATACAGCCATTCCAGTTTGCTGAGGCTGCCTAGTTCGGAGGGCATCGCTCCGCTCAACCCGTTATCACGGAGGTTTAGGGTGGTAACGCGTCCATTTTCATTGGTGGTCACTCCGTGCCATTCATTCATCGGCTTGTCGCTCAGCCAGTTGTCGTTGTTGGTCCAGTTGGGTCCATCGGCGGCGTTATAGAGGGCTGTCAGTGCGGCCCTGTCGGCGGCGATCTCTTCGGGGGATGCGGGCTTTGGCGTGGGTGTCGGTGTGGGAGCGGCGCAGAAGGGCAGGCCTGTGTCGTCGAAGTTGTTATCCGGTACATACCGCAGACCGTGGGGTATGCATCCGGTCAACTGGTTGCGAGCGAGGGCTAGCAGTTCCAGTTTGTTGAGATTGCCTAGTTCGGGTGGTATCTCTCCGGTCAACTGATTGCCATCGAGCCACAGCACTGTCAGTTTGTTGAGATTGCCTATTTCTGGGGGTATCTCGCCGCTCAACTGGTTCTCATAGAGATACAGCCATTCCAGTTTGGTGAGGTTGCCGATTTCAGCGGGTATCTCGCCGCGCAACTGATTGCCATGGAGGGTCAGCCATTTCAAGTTGTTGAGATTGCCTATTTCTGGGGGTATCTTGCCGCTCAACTGGTTCTCATAGAGATACAGCCATTCCAGTTTGGTGAGTTTGCCTAATTCAGCGGGTATCTCGCCGCTCAGCCGGTTTGCATGGAGGTACAGCGCTACCAGTTTGGTGAGGTTGCCGATTTCGGGTGGTATTTTCCCGCTCAACCCGTTCTCATGGAGGTGCAGCCATGTAACGCGTCCATTTTCATCCGTGGTCACTCCGCGCCATTCAGCCATGGGCTTGTCGCTCAGCCAGTTGTCGCTGTTGGTCCAGTTGGGTCCATCGGCGGCGTTGTAGAGGGCAGTCAGCGCGGCCCTGTCGATCTTGATCTCGCCGCAGAACGGCAAGCCTGCGTGGGTGAAGTCGTTTGCTGGTACATACTTCAGGCTGTCGGGTGTGCATCCCGTCAGCCGGTTCCCATCGAGATACAGCCTTTCCAGATTGCTGAGATTGCCGATTTCGGGTGGTACCTGTCCGCTCAGCCCGTTCGCATTAAGGGCCAGATTTTTCAGGTTGGAGAGATTGCCGATTTCTGGGGGTATCTGTCCGCTCAACTGGTTGTTGTCGAGGTACAGTCCTTCCAGGATGTTGAGCTTGCCGATTTCTGGGGGTATTTCACCGCTCAACTGGTTCCCATAGAGGTACAGTCCTCGCAGGATGTTGAGCTTGCCGATTTCTGGGGGTATCTGTCCGCTCAACTGGTTGCTAGCGAGGAACAGCGTTGTCAGGTTGTTGAGAGTGCCGATTTCGGGTGGTATTTCACCGTTCAACTGGTTGTCATGGAGGTCGAGCGCTGTCAGGTTGTTGAGATTGCCGATTTCGGGTGGTATTTCACCGCTCAACCCGTTGTCACGGAGTTGCAGCCGTGTAACTCGTCCACTTTCATCCGTGGTCACTCCACGCCATTCAGTCACCGGCTTGTCGCTCAGCCAGTTGTCGCTGTTGGTCCAGTTGGGTCCATCCGCTGCGTTGTAGAGGGCCGTCAGCGCGGCCCTGTCCATCTCGATCTCGCCGCAGAACGGCAAGCCTGCGTGGGTGAAGTCGTTTGCTGGTACATACTTCAGGCTGTCGGATACGCAGCCCGTCAGCCGGTTCCCATCGAGATACAGCCTTTCCAGATTACTGAGATTGCCGATTTCCGGTGGTATCTGTCCGCTCAACTGGTTCCGATAGAGGTGCAGCTTTTCCAGATTGCTGAGATTGCCGAGTTCGGGTGGTATTTGTCCGCTCAACTGGTTCAAACTGAGGTCAAGCGCTTTCAGGTTGTTGAGATTGTCGATTTCTGGGGATATTTCACCGCTCAATTGGTTGTCATCGAGGCTCAGCTCTTTCAGGTAGGAGAGATTGCCGAGTTCGGGTAGTATCTGTCCGCTCAACTGATTCCGATAGAGGTGCAGCCTTTCCAGATTGCTGAGATTGCCGATTTCGGGTGGTATCTGTCCGCTCAACTGGTTGCTAGCGAGGAACAGCGTTGTCAGGTTGTTGAGCTTGCCGATTTCTGGGGGTATTTCACCGCTCAACTGGTTCCCATAGAGGTACAGTCCTCGCAGGATGTTGAGCTTGCCGATTTCGGGTGGTATCTGTCCGCTCAACTGGTTGCTAGCGAGGAACAGCGTTGTCAGTTTGTTGAGCTTGCCGATTTCGGGTGGTATTTCACCGTTCAACTGGTTGGCAGTGAGGTCAAGCGTTGTCAGGATGTTGAGCTTGCCGATTTCGGGTGGTATTTCACCGTTCAACTGGTTGTCATGGAGGTCGAGCGCTGTCAGGTTGTTGAGCTTGCCGATTTCGGGTGGTATTTCACCGCTCAATTGGTTGTCACGGAGTTGCAGCCGTGTAACTCGTCCACTTTCATCCGTGGTCACTCCGCGCCATTCAGCCATCGGCTTGTCGCTCAGCCAGTTGTCGCTGTTGGTCCAGTTGGGTCCATCCGCTGCGTTGTAGAGGGCCGTCAGCGCGGCCCTGTCCATCTCGAACTCACCGCAGAACGGCAAGCCTGTGTGGGTGAAGTCGTTTGCTGGTACATACTTCAGGCTGTCGGGTGTACAGCCCGTCAGCCGGTTCCCATCGAGATACAGCCTTTCCAGATTACTGAGCTTGCCGAGTTCGGGTGGTATTTCACCGCTCAACTGGTTCCGATAGAGGTGCAGCTTTTCCAGATTGCTGAGATTGCCGAGTTCGGGTGGTATTTGTCCGCTAAACTGGTTCAAACTGAGGTCAAGCGCTTTCAGGTTGTTGAGCTTGCCGATTTCTGGGGATATTTCACCGCTCAATTGGTTGTCATCGAGGCTCAGCTCTTTCAGGTAGGAGAGATTGCCGATTTCGGGTAGTATCTGTCCGCTCAACTGATTCCGATAGAGGTGCAGCCTTTCCAGATTGCTGAGATTGCCGATTTCGGGTGGTATTTCACCGCTCAACTGGTTCCCATAAAGGTACAGTCCTCGCAGGTTGGAAAGATTTCCGATTTCGGGTGGTATCTGTCCGCTCAACTGGTTGCTAGCGAGGTACAGTCCTCGCAGGTTGTTGAGATTGATGATTTCTGGAGGTATTTCACCGCTTAACTGGTTGCCACTGAGACTCAGTGATGCCAGGTAGTTGAGATTTCCGAGTTCTGGTGGTATCTGTCCGCTCAACTGGTTGTTGTCGAGGTACAGTCCTCCCAAGTTATTGAGCTTGCCGATTTCTGGAGGTATTTCCCCGCTCAACTGGTTCCCATAAAGGTACAGTCCTTGCAGGTTGGAGAGCTTTCCGATTTCTGGAGGTATTTCCCCGCTTAACTGGTTGCCACTGAGACTCAGTGATGCGAGGTAGTTTAGATTGCCGAGTTCGGGTGGTATTTCTTCGCTCAACTGGTTGTCATGGAGGCCCAGTACTGTCAGGTTGTTGAGATTTCCGATTTCTGGAGGTATTTCACCGCTCAACTGGTTGTCATGGAGGCTCATCTGTATCAGTTTGCTGAGATTTCCGATTTCGGGTGGTATCTCGCCGGTCAGCTGGTTCCCATTGAGGCGAAGAAGCCACAGGTGGTTGAGATTGCCGAATTCTGGGGGTATTTCACCGCTCAACTGGTTATCAGTGAGGTTCAAGATCGCAACTCGCCCATGCCGATTCGTGGTCACTCCGTTCCATTCACGCATCGGCTTGTCGCTGAGCCAGTTGTCGCTGTTGGTCCAGTTCGGTCCATCGGCGGCGTTGTAGAGGGCCGTCAGCGCGGCCTTGTCCGTTGCGATGCTGCCACCGGGTGTGAATGTTGGCGTGGGCGTTGCGGTAGGCCGGGGCGTGGGTGTGGCAGCGTCGCAGAAGGGCAGGCCTGTGTCGGTGAAGTCGTTTTCCGGTACATATAGCAGGGCGTCGGGTATGCAGCCCGTCAGCTGGTTGCCATCTAGGTGTAGCCCTGTCAGGTTGTTGAGTTTTCCGAGTTCTGTGGGTATCTGGCCGCTCAACCCGTTCCCACTGAGGTCCAAGATTGCAACTTGCCCATTTTCATCCGTGGTCACTCCGCGCCATTCACGCATCGGCCTGTCGCTCAGCCAGTTGTCGCTGTTGGTCCAGTTCGGTCCATCGGCGGCGTTGTAGAGGGCCGTCAGCGCGGCCCTGTCGGACGCGGGCGTTGGCGTCGGCTCGGGGGTAGGCGTTGCGGTAGGCCGGGGTGTTGGCGTAGGTGTGGGCGTAGCAGTCGGCAGGGGAGTGCGTACGGGCGTAGGCGTAGCGGTGGTCAGAGGCGGTATTGTGGGTGTGGGCTCGCTATCGTTGGTGCAGGCGACGGCGGCAAGCGTGATGGTCGCTATCGCGACCAATCTAAGAAGCCTTATGGCTTTGGTTCGCATATGCTATTTTTCCAAGCGGGCTGGATCAACAAGGGGGCATCATACGATTGTTTGGGGGACGCCGCTGTCGGGCGGGCGGCTGGGGTCGGGGATCTGTGGAGATGGCTTTGCGTTGGATCAAGAGGACTGGCGGGGTTTGATTCCGGAGGCTGAGCTGGGGCAGTGGCGGCTGAGGCGGGCGGGTTGTAGTTGTGCTCCGCGCTTGGCAAGTTCTCTCACGAGGCGGGTGGCGGCTGCCACGGTATTGCGGACATGGATCTGTGCGGCGGATTTTCACTTGGCGAGGAAGCTGTACTGGCCGGTCAGCTCAGTTGGCTTTGTAGCGCAGTAGACGTCGCGGGGGTAGCGCGCGCGTCGCGGGTAGTCGTGCTGCTACTCGTCGCAGAATGGCAGGCCTGTATCGGCGAAATCGTTTCGTCGTACATGTCGCAGGGTGCCGGGTATGCATCCCGTCAGCTCGTTCCCACTGAGGTACAGCGAGTACAGCTTGCTGAGATTGCCTAGTTCGGTGGGTATCTGTCCGCTCAACTGGTTGTCATCGAGGTACAGCGCTACCAGTTTGGTGAGTTTTTCGAGTTCTGCGGGTACATCTCCGCTCAACTGGTTGTCATCGAGGCTCAGCTCTGTCAGTTTGTTGAGATTGCCTAGTTCTGGCGCTATTTCGCCGCTCAGCTGGTTGGTAGAGAGGATCAGCAACTCCAGGTTGTTGAGTCTTCCGAGTTCTGTGGGTATTTCACCGCTCAACTGGTTGTCATCGAGGCTCAGCAGTACCAAGTTGGTGAGGTTGCCTAATTCTGTGGGTATTTCACCGCTCAACTGGTTGTCATCGAGGCTCAGCAGTACCAAGTTGTTGAAATTGCCTAGTTCTGTAGGTATCTGTCCGCTCAACTCGTTCCGATTGAGGTTCATCTCTATCAGGTTGTTGAGATTGCCTAGTTCTGTGGGTATCTGTCCGCTCAAAAAGTTCTCACCGAGGTACAGCCCTTTCAGGTTGTTGAGATTGCCTAGTTCTGTGGGTATCTGTCCGCTCAAAAAGTTCTCACCAAGGTCCAGCGCTTCCAGTTTGGTGAGATTGCCTAGTTCTGTGGGTATCTTACCGCTCAGCTGGTTGTAAATGAGGAACAGCCTTTCCAGTTTGGTGAGATTTCCTAGTTCTGGGGGTATCTGTCCGCTCAAATCGTTCGAGCTGAGGTCCAGCCTTTCCAGGTTGTTGAGATTTCCTAGTTCTGGGGGTATCTGTCCGCTCAACCGGTTCGAGCTGAGGTCCAGCCTTTCCAGGTTGTTGAGCTTGCCTAGTTCTGTGGGTATCTGTCCGCTCAACCCGTTCCAACCGAGGCCCAGCGCTCTCAGGTTGGTGAGGCTACCGATTTCTGGTGGTATCTGTCCGCTCGACCCGTTCCAACCGAGGCCCAGCGCTCTCAGGTTGGTGAGGCTACCGATTTCTGGTGGTATCTGTCCGCTCGACTGGTTGCCATAGATCTCCACGATTGTAACGCGCCCATTTTGATCCGTGGTCACGCCGTGCCATTCATCCAGGGGCTTGTCGCTCAGCCAGTTGTCGCTGTTCCACCAGTTCGGTCCGTTGGCGGCGTTGTAGAGGGCAGTCAGCGCTTCCCTTTCCGTTGCTATCTCTTCGGCGGAGGCGTGCGTTGGCGTGCGTGCGGCATCGTTGCAGAATAGCAAACCGGCCTCGGCGAAATCGTTTCGTCGTGCATATCGCAGGGTGCCGGGTATGCATCCCGTCAGCCGGTTCCCACTGAGGGTCAGTCCTTCCAGGTCTTTGAGATTGCCTAGTTCGTCGGGTATCTCTCCGCTCAACTCGTTCGAACTGAGGTTCAGCCCTTTCAATTTGCTGAGATTGCCTAGTTCTGTGGGTATCTCACCGCTCAGCCGGTTCGCATGGAGGTACAGCCCTTTCAGTTTGCTGAGATTGCCTAGTTCTGTGGGTATCTCACCGCTCAACTGGTTCACCTCGAGGGTCAGCCATTCAAGGTTTGAGAGATTGCTGAGTTCGCGGGGTATTTCACCGCTCAACTGGTTCTCATTGAGGCTCAGCGCTACCAGGTTGTTGAGTTTTCCTATTTGGCGGGGTATTTCGCCGCTCAGCCGGTTCGCATGGAGGCTCAGCCATTTGAGGTTTGAGAGATTGCCGAGATCGCGGGGTATTTCGCCGCTCAACTGGTTCTGATGGAGGCTCAGCGCTACCAAGTTGTTGAGTTTTCCTAGTTCTGGGGGTATCTCACCGTTCAACCCGTTCTGACTGAGGTCCAAGATTGCAACTCGCCCATTTTCATCCGTGGTGACCCCTTGCCATTCATCTAGGGGCTTGTCGCTCAGCCAGTGGTCGCTGTCCTTCCAGTTGGGTCCATCGGCGGCGTTGTAGATGGCAGTCAGTGCGGCCCTGTCCGTGGCGACCTCCTCCGCGGATGCGGGCTTTGGCGTGGGTGTCGGTGTCGGTGTTGGTGTAGGCGCTGGCGTAACGGTAGGCTTGGGCGTGTTTGTGGGCGCTGGCGTGGCAGTAGGCTTGGGCGTGTTTGTGGGCGTTGGCGCAGCGGTAGGCGTGGGCGCTGGCGCGGCAGTAGGCCGGGGTCTATGTGCGGGAGTAGGCGCGCTATCGTTGGTGCAGGCGACCGCGGCGAGCGCGATGGCGACTATGGCGATCAATCTAAGAAGCCCTATGGCTCTGGTTCTCATGTGCCGTTCTTTCTGGGTGGGCTGGATCAACAAGGGGGCATCATACGATCTGCGGTGTCGGCGGGTGGGCGACGAGGTAGGAGATGGCTTTGTGTTGGATCAAGAGGCTGGCGGGGTTTGATTCCAAGGGCTGAGCTGGGGCAGTGGCGGCTGAGGTGGGCGGGTTGTAGTCGTGCTTCGAGCCTGTCAAGTTCTCCCATTACGCGGCCGGGGGGAGCGAGGCGGCGGCGGCCACGGTATTTCGCGGGCGTGGATCTGTGCGGTGGATTTGCGCTTGGCGAGGAAGCTGGGCTGGCGGTCAGCTCAGTTGGCTTTGTAGCGCGGTAGGCTGCCCGGACGGAGCTCGGCGTTATGCTCTGCTGCGTTGTTACCCGCCGCAGAATGGCAGGCCTGTGTCGGCGAAATCGTTTCGTCGTACATGTCGCAGGGTGCCGGGTATGCAGCCCGTCAGCTGGTTCCCACTGAGGGTCAGTGTTTCCAGTTTGGTAAGTTTGCCGAGTTCTGGTGGTATCTGGCCGGTCAACCGGTTCCAAGGGAGGAGTAAGCCTGCAACATGCTTATTCCCGTCCGTGGTCACTCCGTGCCATTCATCCATCGGCCAATTGCTCAGCCATTTGTCGCTGTTGGTCCAGTTGGGTCCATCGGCGGCGTTGTAGAGGGCTGTCAGCGCGGCCCTATCGGCGGCGACCTCTTCGGGGGATGCGGGTTTTGGCGTGGGTGTCGGTGTTGGTGTAGCGGTAGGTGGGGGTGTGCGTGTGGGCGCTGGCGTAGCGGTGGGCTTGGGCGTGCGTGCGGCAGCGGAGCAGAAGGGCAAACCGATGTCGGAGAGATTGTTTATTGGTACATTTCGAAGTGCATCGGGTATGCAGCCCGTCAACAGGTTCTTATGAAGGACCAGCAATTCCAGTTTGGTGAGATTGCCAAGTTCGGCTGGTATCTGTCCTCTCAGCCGGTTATCACTGAGTAGCAGCCATTCCAGGTTGTTGAGCTTGCCGAGTTCTGAGGGTATCTGTCCGTTCAGTCGGTTGCCGGCGAGGATCAGCAATTTCAGTTTGCTGAGGCTGCCTAGTTCCGGGGGCATCTCTCCGCTCAACCCGTTCTCACGGAGGTTCAAGGTTGTAACGCGCCCATTTTCATCCGTGGTCACTCCGTGCCATTCAGCCAAGGGTCTGTCGCTCAGCCAGTTGTCGCTGTTGATCCAGTTGGGTCCATCGGCGGCGTTGTAAAGGGCAGTCAGCGCGGCCCTGTCGGGCGCGGGCGTTGGGGTAGGTTTGGGTGTGGGCGTAGGTGTTGGGGTGGAAGTACTGCAGAATGGCAGGCCGGTGTCGGCGAAGTCGTTTTCCGGTACATACCGCAGGGCGTCGGGTATGCAGCCCGTCAGCCGGTTCTCATGGAGGGCGAGCCCTGTCAGGTTGTTGAGATTGCCTAGTTCAGTGGGTATTTCGCCGTTCAGCCGGTTCTCATGGAGGTACAGCCATTCGAGGTTGTTTAGATTTCCGAGTTCAGTGGGTATTTCGCCGTTCAACTGGTTCTCATGGAGGTACAGCGCTGTGAGGTTGTCTAGATTTCCGAGTTCAGTGGGTATTTCGTCGTTCAGCCGGTTCTCATGGAGGTACAGTCCTTTCAGATTGTTTAGATTTCCGAGTTCAGTGGGTATCTCGCCGCTCAACTGGTTCTTATGGAGGTACAGCGCTGTGAGGTTGCTGAGATTTCCGAGTTCAGTGGGTATCTCGCCTTTCAGTTGGTTCTCATGGAGGTAGAGCGCCGTCAGGTTGATGAGGTTGCCTAGTTCAGTGGGTATCTCGCCGCTCAGTTGGTTCTCATAGAGGTAGAGCGCCGTCAGGTTGATGAGGTTGCCTAGTTCAGTGGGTATCTCGCCGCTCAACCCGTTGTTATAGAGGTCCAAGGTTGCAACGCGCCCATTTTCGTCCGTGGTGACCCCTTGCCATTCAGCCATCGGCTTGTCGCTCAGCCAGTTGTCGCTGTTGGTCCAGTTCGGTCCATCGGCGGCGTTGTAGAGGGCCGTCAGCGCGGCCCTGTCTGTGGCGATTCCGGGGTCGGGTACGGGCGTGGGCGTGGGCGTGGGCGTGGCAGCGGAGCAGAAGGGCAGGCCAGTGTCTGCTAGGTCGTTTTCCGGTACAGCTTGCAGGGCGTCGGGTATGCAGCCCGTCAGCTCGTTCTCATAGAGGTACAGCCATCCCAGGTTGTTGAGATTGCCTAGTTCTGGGGGTATTTGGCCGCTCAACTGGTTGTCAGAGAGGGCTAGCGCTTCGAGGTTGTTGAGATTGCTCAGTTCTGGGGGTATTTCGCCGCTTAGCCCGTTCTCATAGAGGTACAGCCATCCCAGGTTGTTGAGGTTGCCTAGTTCGGGAGGTATTTCACCGCTCAACTGGTTTGCATAGAGGACCAGCCATCCCAGGTTGTTTAGATTGCCTAGTTCGGGAGGTATCTCGTCGCTCAACTGGTTGGTAGAGATGATCAGCCACTCCAGGTTGTTGAGTTTTCCGAGTTCTGGGGGTATTTCACCGCTCAACTGGTTGGTAGAGAGGCTCAGCGTTTTCAGGTTATTGAGATTGCCTATTTCTGGGGGTATCTCGCCGCTCAACTGGTTAACATCGAGGTTTAAGGTTATAACGCGTCCGTTTCCATTCGTGGCCACGCCGTGCCATTCACCCAAGGGCTTGTCGCTCAGCCAGTTGTCGCTGTTGATCCAGTTTGGTCCATCGGCGGCGTTGTAGAGGGCGGTCAGCGCGGCCCTGTCCGTTGCGATGCTGCCGTCGGATGCGGGGGTTGGCGCGGGTGTCGCGGTAGGTTTGGGAGTAGGCGTTGCGGTCGGCAGGGGTGTATGTGTGGGAGTAGGTGCGCTGTCGTCGGTGCAGGCTACGGCGGCAAGGGCTGCGGCGACTATAGCGATCAAGCTAAGAAGCTCTATGGCTCTGGTTCGCATGTGCCATTCTTTCCAAGTGGGCTGGATCAACAAGGAGGCATCATACGATTGTTTGGGGCCTGCGGTGTCGGCGGTCGGGTGGCTTGGGGTCGGGGCACCGCGGAGGTCTCCCTGCGTTGGATCAAGAGGCAGGCGGGGGTTAGCGGCAGAGGGGCAGGCCTGTGTAGTAGAAGTCGTTTTCGGGTACATACCGCAGTTCGTCGGGTATGCAGCCCGTTAACCCGTCCCCATTATTGAGGTACAGCCGTGTCAGGTTGTTGATCTTGCCGAGTTCGAGTGGTATTTCACCTCTCAACTCGTTCGCACTGAGGTCCAGCGCTTCCAGGTTGCTGAGGTTGCCGAGTTCGCGGGGTATCTCGCCGCTCAAGTGGTTTTCATCGAGGAACATTCCTGTCAGGTTGTTGAGCTTGCCTAGTTCTGAGGGTATTTCGCCGCTCAACTCGTTCGAATTGAGATCTAGCCTTTTCAAGTTGTTGAGGTTGCCGAGTTCGCGGGGTATCTCGTTGCTCAGATCGTTTTGATAAAGGAGCAGCGATACCAGATTGGTGAGTTTGCCTAGTTCTGGGGGTATTTCGCCGCTCAACTCGTTTTCGTGGAGGTACAGCAGTGTCAGTTTGCTGAGATTGCCGAGTTCGGGTGGTATTTCGCCGCTCAAGTGGTTTTCGTGGAGGACCAACAGTCCCAGGTTGTTGAGTTTTCCGAGTTCTGGGGGTATCTCCCCACTCAGCCCGTTGTCATTGAGGATTAAGGTTGTAACGCGCCCATTTTCATCTGCGGTGACGCCGTACCATTTATCCAGTGGCCTGTCGCTCAGCCAGTTGTCGCTGTACGTCCAGTTGGGTCCATTGGCGGCGTTGTAGAGGGCAGTCAGCGCGGCCCTGTCTGTTGCGACCTCTTCGGCGGATGCGGGCTTTGGCGTGGGTGTAGGCTTGGGCGGAATCGCGGTCCCGCCACCAGACGACTCGGGCGTTGCGGTCGGCAGGGGTGTATGTGTGGGAGTAGGCGCAGGGGTAGGCCGGGGCGTGTTTGTGGGCGCGGGCGTTGCAGTAGGCAGAGGGTATGTGTGGGAGTACGGGCTGTCGTCGGTGCAGGCTACGGCGGCAAGGGCTGCGGCGGCTATAGCGATCAAGCTAAGAAGCTCTATGGCTCTGGTTCGCATGTGCCATTCTTTCCAAGTGGGCTGGATCAACAAGGAGGCATCATACGATTGTTTGAGGCCTACGGTGTCGGCGGTCGGGTTGCTGGGGTCGGGGCACCGCGGAGGTCTCCCTGCGTTGGGTCAAGAGGCGGGCGGGGGTTGAGTTCCGGGGGTTGGGCTGTTGCTCAGGGGCTGGAGCTTGGGACAGCCGCGGCCGGGGCGGGCGCGTTGTAGCGGCGTTGCGTAGGTTGAGCCGGTCGGCCGCGCCTTCGGCAGGTAATCAGGGAGTGCGGCGCACTCTGGGAAGGCTCATTTTCTCCAATCTAATCCCTGGTTACCGGCGCGTGCGCGGGTAGTCGTGCTGCTACTCGTCGCAGAATGGCAAACCGGTGTCGGCGAAGCCGTTTGTTGGTACGTCTCGGAGGGCGTCGGGTATGCATCCCGTCAGCCCGTTCTCACTGAGTAGCAGCCATTCGAGGTTGTTGAGATTTCCGAGTTCTGGTGGTATCTCGCCGGTCAGCCCGTTGCCAGCGAGGTCCAGCACTGTCAGGGCGGTGAGATTTCCGAGTTCTGGAGGTATCTCGCCGGTCAGCCCGTTGCCAGCGAGGCCCAGCACTGTCAGGGCGGTGAGATTTCCGAGTTCTGGGGGTATTTCACCGCTCAACTGGTTCCCGTCAAGGCTCAGCCATCCCAGGTTGGTGAGATTTCCGAGTTTTGGAGGTATCTCCCCGCTCAACTGGTTTGCGCCGAGCTGCAGTCCGGTGAGCTTGCTGAGATTTCCGAGTTCTGGGGGTATCTCCCCGCTCAACTGGTTCCCGTTAAGGCTCAGCCATCCCAGGTTGTTGAGATTTCCGAGTTCTGGGGGTATCTCGCCGCTCAACTGGTTCCCATTAAGGATCAGCCATCCTAGGTTGTTGAGATTTCCGATTTCTGTGGGTATCTCGCCGCTCAACTGGTTCCCGTTAAGGCTCAGCCATCCCAGGTTGTTGAGATTTCCGAGTTCTGGGGGTATTTCACCGCTCAACTGGTTTGCGTCGAGCCGCAGTCCTGTGAGCTTGGTGAGATTGCCGATTTCTGTGGGTATCTCTCCGCTCAACTGGTTCTCACCGAGGCTCAGCTCTGTCAGGTTGTTGAGTTTTCCGATTTCTGTGGGTATCTCTCCGCTCAACTGATTCCCACTGAGGCTCAGCGCTGTCAGGTTGTTGAGTTTTCCGAGTTCTGGGGGCATCTCTCCGGTCAACTGGTTCTCATAGATGTACAGCTCTGTCAGGTTGTTGAATTTTCCGATTTCTGTGGGTATCTCTCCGCTCAACCAGTTTTCATGGAGGTACAGCTCTGTCAGTTTGTTGAGATTTCCGATTTCTGTGGGTATCTCTCCGGTCAGCCGGTTGTCATAGATGTACAGCTCTGTCAGTTTGTTGAGATTTCCGATTTCTGTGGGTATCTCGCCGTTCAGCTGGTTCTCAGCGAGGTACAGCTCTGTCAGTTTGTTGAGATTTCCGATTTCTGTGGGTATCTCTCCGGTCAACTGGTTGTCACCCAGGCCTAGCTCTGTCAGTTTGTTGAGATTTCCGAGTTCGTGGGGTATTTCGCCGCTCAACTCGTTCCACTGGAGCGCCAGCGTAGTCAGGTTGGTGAGGTTGCCTAGTTCTGTGGGTATTTCACCGCTCAACTCGTTCCCATAGAGGTGCAGCTCTGTCAGGTTAGTGAGTTTTCCGAGTTCGTGGGGTATCTCGCCGCTCAACTGGTTTTCACTGAGGTCCAAGATTGCAACTCGTCCGTTTTCATTGGTGGTCACGCCGTGCCATTCACCCATTGGCTTGTCGCTCAGCCAGTTGTCGCTGTTGGTCCAGTTGGGTCCATCGGCGGCGTTGTAGAGGGCAGTCAGCGCGGCCCTGTCAATCGCGATCTCGCCGCAGAAGGGCAGGCCTGTGTCGGCGAAGTCGTTTGTCGGTACATACTTCAGGGCGTCGGGTATGCATCCCGTCAGCCGGTTCCCACTGATGGACAGTGCTGTCAGGTTGGTGATGTTTCCGAGTTCTGTGAGTATTTCACCGCTCAACTCGTTCCACTGGAGCGCCAGCGTAGTCAGGTTGGTGATGTTGCCTAGTTCTGTGGGTATTTCACCGCTCAACTGGTTCTCATCAAGGTACAGCTCTGTCAGGTTAGTGAGTTTTCCGAGTTCGGCGGGTATCTCGCCGGTCAACTGGTTTTCGCTGAGGTCCAAGATTGCAACTCGTCCGTTTTCATTGGTGGTCACGCCGTGCCATTCAGCCAACGGCTTGTCACTCAGCCAGTTGCCGTTGTTGGTCCAGTTCGGTCCATCGGCGGCGTTGTAGAGGTCTGTCAGTGCGGCCCTGTCTGTGGCGATTCCGGGGTCGGGTGTGGGCGTGGGCGTAGGTGTCGCGGTAGGTTTGGGCGTAGGCGTTGCGGTAGGCCGGGGTGTGGGTGTTGGCGTTCGAGTGGAAGTATCGCAGATGGGCAGGTCTGTATCGGAGAAGTGGTTTATTGGTACATCTTGCAGGTCGTCGGGTATGCAGCCCGTGAGCTGGTTCTCGCTGAGGTTCAGCGTTCTCAGGTTGTTGAGATTGGCGAGTTCTGGGGGTATCTCCCCGCTCAACTGATTGCCGTTGAGCCAGAGTTCTGTCAGTTTGGTGAGATTGCCTAGTTCGGGCGGTATCTCGCCGGTCAGCCCGTTCCCATCAAGGTTCAGCCATTCCAGGTTGTTGAGCTTGCCTAGTTCTGTGGGTATTTCACCGCTCAACTGGTTGGTGGAGAGGATCAGCCATCCGAGGTTGTTGAGATTGGCGAGTTCTGTGGGTATCTCTCCGCTCAACCGGTTGCTACTGAGGTCAAGCGTTCTCAGGTTGTTGAGTTTGACAAGTTCTGTGGGTATTTCGCCGCTCAACTGGTTGGTGGAGAGGATCAGCCATCCGAGGTTGTTGAAATTGCCCAGTTCTATGGGTATCTCTCCGCTCAACTGGTTGCTACTGAGGTCAAGCGTTCTCAGGTTGTTGAGTTTGACAAGTTCTGTGGGTATTTCGCCGCTCAACTGGTTGGTGGAGAGGATCAGCCATCCGAGGTTGTTGAAATTGCCCAGTTCTATGGGTATCTCTCCGCTCAACCGGTTGCTACTGAGGTTAAGCGTTCTCAGGTTGTTGATTTTGACAAGTTCTGTGGGTATCTCTCCGGTCAGTCCGTTCCCATCAAGGTTCAGCGATTCCAGGTTGTTGAGTTTTCCGAGTTCAGCGGGTATTTCACCACTCAGCCCGTTCTCATTGAGGTTCAGCGATTCCAGTTTGCTGAGATTTCCGATTTCTGGGGGTATCTCCCCGCTCAACTGGTTCGTACTGAGGAGCATCGTTCTCAGGTTGTTGAGATTTCCGATTTCTGGGGGCATCTCACCGCTCAACCCGTTTTCATGGAGGTACAGCAATTTCAGTTTGCGGAGATTTCCGATTTCTGGGGGTATTTCACCAATCAACTCGTTCCAACCGAGCCACAGCAATTTCAGTTTGCTGAGTTTTCCGATTTCTGGGGGTATCTCACCGCTCAACTGGTTCGTACTTAGGAACAGCGATTCCAGTTTGCTGAGATTGCCGATTTCTGTGGGTATCTCACCGCTCAACTGATTGTTACTGAGGCTCAGCAATTCCAGTTTGTTGAGTTTTCCGATTTCTGTGGGTATCTCTCCGCTCAACTGGTTTCCACCGAGGTGCAGCGTTGTCAGTTTGTTGAGTTTTCCGATTTCTGTGGGTATTTCACCGCTCAGCTGGTTGCCAGCGAGGTACAGCGTTGTCAGGTTGTTGAGGCTGCCGATTTCGTGGAGTATCGTGCCGCTCAGCTGATTGCCAGCGAGGTACAGCGTTGTCAGGTTGTTGAGATTTCCGATTTCATGGGGTATCGCGCCGCTCAACTGGTTTCCACCGAGGTGCAGCGTTGTCAGGTTTCTGAGGCTGCCGATTTCATGAGGTATCGCGCCGTTCAACCCGTTGTTATAGAGGTCTAAGGTTGCAACGCGCCCATTTTCATCCGTGGTGACTCCGTGCCATTCATCCAGCGGTTTGTCGCTCAGCCAGTTAGCGTTGTTGGTCCAGTTTGGTCCATCGGCGGCGTTGTAGAGGTCTGTCAGCGCGGCCTTGTCGGTCGCGATTCCGCGGTCGTATGCGGGCGTGGGCACGGGTGCGGCGCCGTCGCAGAAGGTCAAACCGGTCTCGGCGAAGTCGTTTTCCGATACATACCGCAGGGCGTCGGGTATGCAGCTCGTCAGCCGGTTCTCATGGAGGTACAGCCTTGCCAGGTTGTTGAGCTTGCCGAGTTCTGTGGGTATCTCCCCGTTCAACTGGTTCTCACGGAGGGCTAGCACTTTCAGTTTGTTGAGGTTGCCGAGTTCCGGGGGTATTTGGCCGCTCAACTGGTTCTCAGCGAGGTACAGCCATGTCAGTTTGTTGAGGTTGCCGAGTTCCGGGGGTATTTGGCCGCTCAACTGATTTTCAGCGAGGTACAGCCATTCGAGGTTGTTGAGATTGCCTAGCTCTAGGGGTATTTCGCCGCTCAACTGGTTGCTAACGAGGTAGAGCACTTCCAGTTCGCTGAGGCTGCCGAGTTCTGGGGGTATCTCACCGCTCAACCCGTTGTTATAGAGGTCTAAGGTTGCAACGCGCCCATTTTCATCTGTGGTCACGCCGTACCATTCAGCCATCGGCTTTTCGCTCAGCCAGTTGTCGCTGTAAGTCCAGTTGGGTCCATCGGTGGCGTTGTAAAGGTACGTCAGGGCGACCCTGTCAGCTACGGCAGCGTGGCATAGTGGGAGGTCTGTGTAGGTGAAGTCGTTTTCCGGTACATACCGCAGGGCGTCAGGTATGCATCCCGTCAGCCCGTTGTCACTGAGGTCCAGCCGTTCGAGTTTGTCGAGTTTGCCTAGTTCGTGAGGTATTTCGCCGCTCAACTGGTTGTCACCGAGGTCTAGCCGTTCGAGTTTGTCGAGATTGCCTAGTTCTAGGGGTATCTCACCGCTCAACTGGTTGTCACCGAGGTCCAGCGATGTCAGCTTGTTGAGGTTGCCAAGTTCTGGTGGTATCTGGCCGCTCAACTGGTTGTCATCGAGGTACAGCGATTCGAGGTTGTTGAGATTGCCAAGTTCTGATGGTATCTGGCCGCTCAACTGGTTGGTGCCTAGGCCCAGCGCTTTCAAGTTGCTGAGGTTGCCGAGTTCTAGGGGTATCTCTCCACTCAACTGGTTCTCACCGAGGCTCAGCCGTTCGAGGTTGTTGAGATTGCCGAGTTCTAGGGGTATTTCACCGCTCAACCCGTTCCCGCCGAGCCACAGCCATATCAGATTGTTGAGGTTGCCTATTTCTGGTGGTATTTCCCGGCTTAGCCGGTTGTCATAGAGGTCCAGCACTCCGAGTTTGTTGAGGTTGCCTATTTCTGGTGGTATCTGGCCGCTCAACTGGTTGGCGCCGAGGATCAGCGTTGTCAGATTGTTGAGATTGCCTATTTCTGGTGGTATTTCACCGGTCAGCTCGTTCCCGTTGAGGACCAGCCACGTCAGATTGTCGAGGGTGCCTATTTCTGGTGGTATTTCACCGCTCATCTGGTTATAGATGAGGTCTACGGTTGTAACGCGCCCATTTTGATCTGTGGTCACTCCGTACCAGTTGGCCATCGGGCCGTCGCTCAGCCAGTGGTATCTGACTGTCCAGTTGGGTCCATCGGTGGCGTGGTATAGGGCTGTCAGCGCGGCCCTGTCCGTGGCGACCCCGTCGTCGGACGCGGGGGTTGACGTGGGTGTCGGGGTAGGCTTGGGCGTAGGCGTTGCGGTAGGCCGGGGTGTGCGTGTGTATGTGGGTGTCGGGGTAGGCTTGGGCGGAATCGCGGTCCCGCCACCGGACGACGCGGGCGTTGCCGTAGGGCTGGGCGCTCGTGTGGGCGTGGGCGCGCTATCGTCGGTGCAGGCGGCCGCGGCTATCGCGATGGCGGCTATCGCGACCAACAAGATAAGAAGCCCTATGGCTCTGGTTCGCATATGCCATCCTTTCGAGATGGGCTGCATCTACTAGTGACCATCATACGATTGTTTGGGGGACGCCGTTGCCGGGCGGGCGGCTGGGGTCGGGGTAGGGGAGCTGTCAGGATGGCTTTGCGGTGGATCAAGGGGCTGGCGGGGTTTGATTTCCAGGGCTGAGCTGGGGCAGTGGCGGCTGGGTTGTAGCGGCGTTGCGTAGGTTGAGCCGGTCGGCCGTGCCTTTTGCAGATAATCAGGGAGTGCGTCGCACTCTGGGGAGGCTCATTTTCTCCAACCTAACCCTTGGGCTACCGGCGCGTGCGCGGGTAGTAGTCGTGCTTCGCGGCTCGCAAGTTCTACCGCTACGCATGCGGCGCGTGTGCGGCGGCGGCGATATTTCACGGGCGTGGGTCTGCGCGGCCGCTTTTCGCTTGGCGAGGAAGCTAGGTTGGCGGTCAGTTCAGTTGGCTTTGTGGCGCGGTAGACTGCCCGGCGCAGATCGGGGTTATGGTCTGTGCTGCTACCTGCGACAGAAGGGCAAAAGAGACCAGACGAAGTCGTTTATTGGTACATACCGCAGGGCGTAGGGTATGCAGCCCGTGAGCTGGTTCTCACTGAGTAGCAGCCATTCCAGGTTGTTGAGATTTCCTAGTTCGGGCGGTATCTCTCCGCTCAACCCGTTATCATCGAGGCTCAGCCATATCAGTTTGTTGAGATTTCCTAGTTCGGGTGGTATCTCTCCGCTCAACTGGTTCTCATCGAGCCACAGCCGTTTCAGTTTGTTGAGATTTCCTAGTTCGGGTGGTATCTCTCCGCTCAACTGGTTCTTACCGAGGAACAGATTTGTCAGGGTGTTGAGGTTTCCGAGTTCTGGTGGTATCTCTCCGCTCAACCCGTTCCTATGGAGAGCCAGCCATTCCAGGTTGCTGAGATTTCCGAGTTCTGGGGGTATTTCACCGCTCAGCTGGTTCTTATGGAGGTCCAGCGATTTCAGGTTGGTAATGTTGCCCAGTTCTGTGGGTATCTCTCCGCTCAACTGGTTCCACTGGAGGTACAGCGATTTCAGGTTGCTGAGGCTGATGAGTTCGGGTGGTATCTCTCCGCTCAACCGGTTGTTATCGAGGGCCAGCTCTGTCAGTTTGGTGAGATTGCCGAGTTTGGAGGGCATCTCACCGCTCAATTCGTTCTCATGGAGGTTCAAGATTGCAACTCGCCCATTTTCATTCGTGGTCACGCCGTGCCATTCACCCATTGGCTTGTCGCTCAGCCAGTTGACGCTATACGTCCAGTTGGGTCCATTGGTGGCGTTGTAGAGGGCAGTCAGCGCAGCCCTGTCGGTGGCGATCTCTTCGGCGGATGCGGGCTTTGGCGTGGGTGTGGGCGTTGCGGTAGGCTCGGGAGTGCGCGCGGCAGCGCCGCAGAATGGCAGGCCTGTGTCGGCGAAATCGTTTCGTTGCACATCTTGCAGGGCGTCGGGTATACAGCCCGTCAGCCGGTTCTCACGGAGGTATAGTTTTGTCAGTTTGTTGAGGTTTCCGAGTTCTGGGGGTATTTCACTGCTCAGCTGGTTCTTATCTAGGACTAGGGATTTCAGGTTGGTAATGTTGCCCAGTTCGGCGGGTATCTCTCCGCTCAATTCGTTCTCATGGAGGCCCAGCCATTCCAGGCTGCTGAGGTTTCCGAGTTCGGGGGGCATTTCTCCGCTCAACCCGTTCCCGCTGAGGTCCAAGAGTGCAACTCGCCGATTTTCATTCGTGGTCACGCCGTACCATTCAGCCAGGGGCTTGTCGCTCAGCCAGTTGTCGGTTGGTCCAGTTCGGTCCGTCGGCGGCGTTGTAGAGGGCTGTCAGCGCGGCCCTAGCCGTTGCGACCTCTTCGGTGGATGCAGGCTTTAGCGGTCGAGTGAGAGTACTGCAGAAGCGCAAACGAGACTGGGCGAAGTCGTTTTCCGGTACATATCGCAGGGCGTCGGGTATGCATCCAGTCCGCCGGTTCTCACGGAGTATCAGCCATTCCAGTTTGGTGAGATTGCTGAGTTCTGTGGGTATTTCACCACTCAACTGATTTCCATGGAGGTACAGTCCTATCAGTTTGGTGAGTTTGCCTAGTTCTGTGGGTATTTCACCGCTCAACCTGTTCTCATGGAGGTACAGCCATTCCAGTTTAGTGAGTTTGCCTAGTTCTGGGGGTATCTCACCGCTCAGCAGGTTCTTATTTAGGCCCAGCGATTCTAGTTCGGTGAGGCTGCCTAGTTCTGATGGTATCTCACCGCTCAGCAGGTTCTTATTTAAGCCCAACGATTCCAAGTCGGTGAGTCTGACGAGTTCGGCTGGTATCTCCCCGCGCAACAGATTGCCATTGAGGACCAGCCCTTCCAGGTTTCTGAGTTTACCGAGTTCTGGTGGTATCTCTCCGCTCAACCCGTTCTCGCTGAGGTCCAGCCATGTAACTCGGCTATTCCAGTCCGTGGTGACTCCGTGCCATTCAGCCAACGGCTTGTCGCTCAGCCAATTGTCGCTGTTCGTCCAGTTGGCGCCGCCCGCGGCGTTGTAAAGGGCAGTCAGCACGGCCCTGTCGGATGTGGGTTTTGGCGTAGGTATCGCGGTAGGCGTTGGGGTAGGCCGAGGTGTGCGTGTGAGCGTGGGCGTTGCGGTAGGTTTGGGTGTCTCGGTAGGTTCAGGCGGAATCGCGGTCCCGCGGCCGGATGGCGCGGGTGTTGCAGTAGGCAGGGGTGCGGGTGTGAACGTGGCCGTTCTATCGTTCGTGCAGGCGACGGCGGCGAGCGCGATGGCGGCTATGGCGACCAAGCTAAGAAGGGCTATGGCTTCGGTTCGCATGTGCCATTCTTTCCAGGTGGGCTGGATCAACAAGGGGGCATCATACGATTGTTTGGGGTCTGCGGTGTCGGCGGTCGGGGAGCTGTGGAGGTCTCCCTGCGTTGGACCAAGAGGGCAGGCGGGGCTTGGGCTGCTGCTCAGGGGCTGAGCGTGCGACAGTCGCGGATGAGGCGGGCGGGGGTTAGCGGCAGAAGGGCAAACCTGCCTCGGCGAAGTCGTTTGTTGGTACGTCTCGGAGGGCGTCGGGTATGCATCCGGTCAGCCCGTTCCCACTGAGGACCAGCTCTTTCAGGTTGTCGAGGTTGCCTAGTTCTGGTGGTATTTCACCGCTCAACTGGTTATCACTGAGGGTCAGCCATTCCAAGTTGTCGAGGTTGCCTAGTTCTGGTGGTATTTCACCGCTCAACCGGTTATCACTGAGGGTCAGCCATTCCAGGTTGTTGAGGTTGCCTAGTTCTATGGGTATCTCGCCGCTCAACTCGTTCCAGCCGAGCCTTAGTTTCGTCAGTTTGTTGAGGTTGCCGAGTTCCGGTGGCATCTTTCCGCTCAACTGATTGTCACTGAGGCTCAGCGCTTTCAGGTTTCTGAGGTTGCTGAGTTCTGGTGGTATCTGGCCGCTCAACTCGTTCCAATGGAGCGCCAGCGCTGTCAGGTTGGTGATGTTGCCTATTTCTGTGGGTATCTCGCCGCTCAACCAGTTTCCACTGAGGCTCAGCACTGTCAGGTTGTTGAGCTTGCCGATTTCGGGTGGTATCTGACCGCTCAGCCCGTTCTCATGGAGGTACAGCCGTTCCAAGGCGGTGATGTTGCCTAGTTCTGGCGGTATTTCTCCGCTCAGCTGGTTGAACTCGAGCACCAGCACTGTCAGGTTGGTGAGGTTGCTGAGTTCTGGTGGTATCTCGTTGCTCAACCCGTTCCCGCTGAGGTCCAAGAGTGCAACTCGCCCATTTTCATTCGTGGTCACGCCGTACCATTCAGCCAGGGGCTTGTCGCTCAGCCAGTTGTCGTTGTTGGTCCAGTTCGGTCCGTCGGCGGCGTTGTAGAGGGCAGTCAGCGCAGCCCTGTCCTCGGCGACCCCTTCGCCTGGGGCGTTCGTGCAGGCGACAGCGGCGAGCGCGATGGTCACTATCGCGATGGCGACCATCGCGACCAAACTAAAAAGCCCTATGTCTCTGGTTGGCATATTCTATTTTTTTCCAAGTGGGCTGGATCTACGAGTACCCATCATACGATTGTTTGGGGGACGGGGTAGGTGTGCTGTCAGGATGGCTTTGCGTTGGATCAAGAGGGCTGGTGGGGTTTGGGCTGCTGCTCAGGGGCTGAGCGTGCGGCAGTCGCGGCTGAGGCTGGCGGGGGTTAGCGGCAGAAGGGCAGGCCTGTGTAGTCGAAGTCGTTATACGGTACATATCGCAGTTCGTAGGGTATGCAGCCCGTGAGCTGGTACTCATCAAGGTACAGCCATTCTAGGTTTTTGAGGTTGCCTAGTTCTGGTGGTATTTCACCGGTCAACTGGTTGTCATTGAGGAACATTATTGTCAGGTTTTTGAGATTGCCTAGTTCTGGTGGTATTTCGCCACTCAACTGGTTGTCATAGAGGTACAGCCCTGTCAGGTTATCGAGATTGCCTAGTTCAGGGGGTATTTCACCGCTCAACTCGTTATCACTGAGGTCTAGCCTTTTCAGGTTTTTGAGATTGCCTAGTCCGGGTGATATCTCGCCGCTCAACCGGTTATCACTGAGGGTCAGCCATTCCAGGTTATTGAGGTTGCCTAGTTCTGGGGGTATTTCACCGCTCAACTCGTTCGAATTGAGATCTAGCCTTTTCAAGTTGTTGAGGTTGCCGAGTTCGGGTGGTATCTCGTCGCTCAACTCGTTTTCGTGGAGGAAGAGCCGTGTCAGGTTTTTGAGGTTGCTGAGTTCGGGTGGTATTTCGCCGCTCAACTCGTTCCCATCAAGCGACAGCACTGTCAGGTTTTTGAGATTGCTGAGTTCGGGTGGTATTTCACCGCTCAACTGGTTCCCTGGGAGGCCCAGCCGTTCCAGGTTTTTGAGATTGCCTAGTTCAGGGGGTATTTCACCGCTCAGCCTGTTATCGCTGAGGTTCAAGATTGCAATGCGCCCATATTCATCCGTGGTCACCCCGTGCCATTCGCCCATTGGCTTGTCGCTCAGCCAGTTGTCGCTGTACGTCCAGTTCGGCCCATCGGCGGCGTTATAGAGGGCTGTCAGCGCTGCGATCCGGCAGAAGGGCAAACCAGTTCTGGCGAGATCGTTTCTTACGTCTCGCAGGCTGTCGGGTATGCAGCCCGTTAGCTCGTTTTCACTGAAGTACAGCTCTTCCAGATTGATGAGCTTTCCTAATTCGGCGGGTATCTCGCCTCTCAGCTGGTTTTCACGGAGGTCCAGCTCTTCCAGACTGGTGAGGTTGCCGAGTTTGGGTGGTATCTTGCCGGTCAACCGGTTTTCACGGAGGTCCAGATCCCACAGATTAGTGAGGTTGCCGAGTTCGGGTGGTATCTTGCCGGTCAACCGATTTTCGCGGAGATCCAGCTCTTCTAGCTTGGTGAGCTTGCCGAGTTCAGGTGGTATCTCGCCGGTCAACCGGTTCTCACGGAGGTACAGCCGTCTCAGGTTGTTGAGATTGCCTAGTTCAGGGGGTATTTCACCGCTCAGCCCGTTCTGGCGGAGGTTTACTATTGCAACTCGCCCATTTTCATTCGTGGTCACGCCGTGCCATTGATCCAGCGGCCTGTCGCTCAGCCAGTTGTCGCTGTTAATCCAGTTCGCGCCGCCGGTGGCGTTGTAGAGCGCTGTCAGCGCGGCCCTTTCGGTGGAGATGTCGCCGGCGGACGCGGGCTTAGGCGTACGTGTGGGTGCCGGTGTTGCAGTAGGCAGGGGCGCAATCGTGATCGTGATAGTGCCGCCGGACGGCGCGGGCGTTGGGGTGATCAGGGGCGCGTGTGTGGGCGTGGCCGGGCTATCGTTCGTGCAGGCGACGGCGGCGAGCGCGATGGCGACTATGGTGACCAACAAGCTAAGAAGCCCTATGGCTCTGGTTCGCATGTGCCGTTCTTTCCAAGTGGGCTGGATCAACAAGGGGGCATCATACGATTGTTTGGGGTCTGCGGTGTCGGCGGTCGGGCGACGGGGTAGGGGAGCTGTGGAGGTTGCGCTGCGTTGGACCAAGAGGGCAGGCGGGGGTTAGCGGCAGAAGGGCAGACCGGCCTCGGCGAAGTCGTTATGCAGTACATCTTGCAGGGTGTCGGGTATGCATCCCGTCAGCCAGTTCCCATCAAGGTACAGCAGTTCCAGTTTGGTGAGTTTTCCGAGTTCTGGGGGTATTTCATCGCTCAGCTGGTTCCCAGCGAGGCCCAGCCCTTCCAGGTTGGTGAGATTGCCGAGTTCGGGAGGTATCTCACCGCGCAGCCCGTTCTCATCAAGGTACAGCAATTTTAGGTTGGTGAGTTTTCCTAGTTCTGTGGGTATTTCGCCGCTCAACTGGTTGTCATAGAGATTCAGCACTGTCAGGTTGTTGAGTTTTCCTAGTTCTGTGGGTATTTCACCGCTCAACTGGTTCCCAGGGAGGCCTAGCCATTCTAGGTTGTTGAGTTTTCCTAGTTCTGTGGGTATTTCACCACTCAGCTGGTTCTCATTAAGGCTCAGCCATTCCAAGTTGTTGAGTTTTCCTAGTTCTGTGGGTATCTCGCCGCTCAACTCGTTCCCGTGGAGCCACAGCGTTGTCAGTTTGGTGAGTTTGCCGAATTCGGGTGGTATTTCACCGCTCAACCCGTTATCAGTGAGGTTTAAGATTGCAACTCGCCCATTTTCATTCGTGGTCACTCCGTGCCATTCATCCAACGGCTCGTCGCTCAGCCAGTTGTCGCTGTTGGTCCAGTTGGGTCCGTCGACGGCGTCGTAGAGGGCTGTCAGCGCGGCCCTGTCCGTGGCGATCTCTTTGGCGGATGCGGGCTTTGGTGTGGGTGTGGGCGTGGGCGTTGCGGTAGGCCGTGGTGTGGGTGTAGGCGTAGGCGTTGCGGTAGGCCGTGGCGTGGGTGTGGACGTAGGTATTGCGGTAGGCGTTGGCGTGGGTGTGGACGTAGGTATTGCGGTAGGCGTTGGCGTGTGCGTAGGCGTAGGTATTGCGGTAGGCGTTGGCGTGTGCGTAGGCGTAGGTATTGCGGTAGGCCGTGGTGTGGGTGTTGGCGTAGGTATTGCGGTAGGCGTTGGGCTGGCTGGGGCGTGTGTGGGCGTAGGAGTTGCAGTAGGCTCGGGCGTGCGCGTGGCAGTGCCGCAGAATGGCAAACTAGTGTATGCGAAATCGTTTTTTCGTACATCTTGCAGGGCGTCGGGTATGCAGCCCGTCAGCCGGTTGCCACCGAGGTACAGTAATGTCAGGTTGGTGAGATTGCTGAATTCGCGGGGTATCTCGCCGCTCAGCTGGTTCTCATCGAGGTACAGCGTTTCCAGGTTGGTGAGATTGCCTAGTTCTGGTGGTATCTCGCCGCTCAGCTGGTTGTCATCGAGGTGCAGCACTGTCAGTTTGTTGAGATTGCCTAGTTCTGGTGGTATTTCACCGCTCAACTGGTTCTCATTGAGGTACAACTCTGTCAGTTTGTTGAGATTGCCGATTTCTGGGGGTATCTCGCCGGTTAGCCGGTTCCAACCGAGCCATAGTTGTGTCAGTTTGTTGAGATTGCCGATTTCTGGGGGTATCTCTCCGCTCAACCAGTTCAAACCGAGGGACAGCACTGTCAGATTGCTTAGGTTGCTGAGTTCGGGTGGTATTTCACCGCTCAACAGGTTCCAAATGAGGGACAAGGTTGTAACACGCCCATTTTCATTTGTGGTCACGCCGTGCCATTCATCCAACGGTTTGTCGCTCAGCCAGTTGTCTCTATACGTCCAGTTCGGTCCATTGGCGGCGTTGTAGATGGTTGTCAGCGTGGCCCTGTCCGTGGCGTTCCTCCTGCCGGATGCGGGCGTGTGCGTGGCAGTGCCGCAGAATGGCAGACCTGTGTCGGCGAAATCGTTTCGTTGTACATAACGCAGGCCCGAGGGTACGCAGCCCGTCAACTGGTTGCCACTGAGGACCAGCCATTCCAGCTTGTTGAGATTTCCTAGTTCTGGAGGTATTTCGCCGCTCAACTGGTTGCCATGGAGGTACAGCGCTGTCAGGTTGTTGAGATTTCCTAGTTCTGGAGGTATTTCACCGCTCAACCTATTGCCATGGAGGTTTAGCCATGTCAGTTTGGTGAGACTGCCTAGTTCTGGAGGTATCTCCCCGCTCAACCTGTTATTGAGGAGATCCAACGCTGTCAGGTTGTTGAGATTTCCTAGTTCTGGAGGTATCTCCCCGCTCAACTGGTTGCCGATGAGGTGCAGTTCTATCAGGTTGTTGAGATTTCCTAGTTCTGGAGGTATCTCCCCGCTCAACTGGTTGCCAATGAGGGTCAGCGTTTCCAGTTTGGTGAGACTGCCTAGTTCTGGAGGTATCTCTCCAGTCAACGGATTGCCACTGAGGACCAGCTCTGTCAGGTTGTTGAGATTTCCTAGTTCTGGAGGTATCTCTCCGCTTAACTGGTTGCCATGGAGGTACAGTACTGTCAGGTTGGTGAGGTTGCCTAATTCTGGAGGTATCTCTCCGGTCATCGGATTGCCAGCGAGCCACAGTGTTTCCAGTTTGGTGAGGTTGCCTAGTTCTGGAGGTATCTCTCCGGTCAACTCGTTCAAACCAAGGATTAAGGTTGTAACTCGCCCATTTTCATCTGTGGTCACTCGGTGCCATTCACGCAGTGGCTTGTTGCTCAGCCAGTTGTCGTTGTTTGCCCAGTTCGCGCCGCCCGCAGCGTTGTACAACGCAACCAGCGCGGCTCTGTCCGCGGCGGTCTCTTCGCTAAAGACGTTCGTGCAGGCGATGGCGGCGAGCGCGATGGCGACTATGGCGACCAAGCTAAGAAGGGCTATGGCTCTGGTTCGCATGTGCCGTTCTTTCCAAGTGGGCTGGATCAACAAGGGGGCATCATACGATTGTTTGGGGTCTGCGGTGTCGGCGGGCACCTGGGTAGGGAGCTGTGGAGGTTGCGCTGCGTTGGATCAAGAGGGGCAGGCGGGGGTTAGCGGCAGAAGCGCAGGCCGGCCTCGGCGAAGTCGGTTATTGGTACATCTTGCAGTGCGTTTGGTATGCAGCCCGTCAGCCCGTTGCCACTAAGGTTGAGCCATTCCAGTTTGTTGAGATTGCCTAGTTCGGGTGGTATCTCCCCGCTCAGCCGGTTCTTACTGAGGTTCAGCCATATCAAGTTGGTGAGGTTGCCTAGTTCGGGTGGTATTTCACCGTTCAACTGGTTCTCATTGAGGTACAGCATTGTCAGTTTGGTGAGGTTGCCTAGTTCTGGTGGTATTTCGCCGCTCAACTGGTTGTTATAGAGGTCCAGCAATGTCAGTTTGTTGAGATTGCCTAGTTCTGGTGGTATTTCGCCGCTCAACGGGTTGCCATAGAGTAACAGCCATATCAAGTTGGTGAGGTTGCCTAGTTCTGGTGGTATTTCGCCGCTCAACTGGTTGTTATCGAGGGCCAGCTCTGTCAGTTTGTTGAGATTGCCGAGTTCGGGGGGCATCTCTCCGCTCAACCCGTTGTTATAGAGGTGCAGCTCTGTCAGTTTGTTGAGTTTGCCCAGTTCTGGGGGTATTCCACCGCTCAGCAGGTTGTCATTGAGGATTAAGGTTGTAACTCGCCCATTTTCATTCGTGGTCACGCCGTACCATTCAGCCATCGGCTTTTCGCTCAGCCAGTTGTCGTTGTTTGCCCAGTTCGCGCCGCCCGCAGCGTTGTACAACGCAACCAGCGCGGCTCTGTCCGCGGCGGTCTCTTCGCTAAAGACGTTCGTGCAGGCGATGGCGGCGAGCGTGATGGCGGCTATGGCGCCCAAGCTAAGAAGGGCTATGGCTCCGGTTCGCATGTGCCACTCTTTCCAGGTGGGGTGCATCAATAAGGGGGCATCATATGATTGTTTGGGGGACGCCGTTGCCGGGCGGGCGGCTGGGGTCGGGGAGCTGTGGAGGTTGCGCTGCGTTGAATCAAGAGGGCAGGCGGGGGTTAGCGGCAGAAGGGCAGGCCTGTGTCGGCGAAATCGTTTCGTTGTACATATCGCAGGGTGTCGGGTATGCAGCCCGTGAGCCGGTTCTCATCAAGGTACAGCGATTCCAGGTTGTTGAGATTTCCGAGTTCGGGCGGTATTTCTCCGCTCAGCCCGTTCTCATCGAGGTACAGCGATTTCAGGTTGTTGAGATTTCCGAGTTCGGGCGGTATCTCTCCGCTCAACTGGTTTTCACCGAGGCCCAGCCATTCGAGGTTTGAGAGATTTCCGAGTTCGGGTGGTATCTCTCCGCTCAACTGGTTCTCATCGAGGAACAGCCGTTCCAGTTTGTTGAGATTTCCGAGTTCGGGCAGTATCTCTCCGCTCAGCCCGTTCTCACCGAGGCTCAGCCATATCAGTTTGTTGAGATTTCCGAGTTCGGGTGGTATCTCTCCGCTCAACTGGTTCTCATCGAGGAACAGCCGTTCCAGTTTGTTGAGATTTCCGAGTTCGGGTGGTATCTCTCCGCTCAACCGGTTCTTACCGAGGAACAGATCTGTCAGGGTGTTGAGGTTTCCGAGTTCGGGTGGTATCTCTCCGCTCAACCCGTTCCTATGGAGAGCCAGCCATTCTAGGTTGCTGAGATTTCCGAGTTCTGTGGGTATTTCACCGCTCAGCTGGTTCTTATGGAGGAACAGATCTGTCAGTTTGGTGAGATTGCCGAGTTCTGGTGGTATCTCTCCGCTCAACTGGTTCCACTGGAGGTACAGCGATTTCAGGTTGCTGAGGCTGATGAGTTCTGGTGGTATCTCTCCGCTCAACCGGTTGTTATCGAGGGCCAGCTCTGTCAGTTTGGTGAGATTGCCGAGTTCGGGGGGCATCTCTCCGCTCAATTCGTTCTCATGGAGGTTCAAGATTGCAACTCGCCCATTTTCATTCGTGGTCACGCCGTGCCATTCACCCATTGGCTTGTAGCTCAGCCAGTTGGCGCTGTAAGTCCAGTTCGGTCCATCGGCGGCGTTGTAGAGGGCTGTCAGCGCGGCCCTGTCCGTGGCGACCTCGCCGCAGAATGGCAGGCCTGTGTCGGCGAAATCGTTTCCCGGTACATATCGCAAGGCATTGAGTATGCAGCCGGTCAGCCGGTTCTCACTGAGGACCAGCCATTCGAGTTTGTTGAGGTTGCCTAGTTCTGTGGGTATTTCACCGCTCAACTGGTTCTCATTGAGGAACAGCCTTTCCAGGTTGGTGAGATTGCCTAGTTCTGTGGGTATTTCACCGCTCAACTGATTGCCATGGAGGTTCAGCCATGTCAGGTTGTTGAGTTTGCCGAGTTCTGAGGGTATCTCCCCGCTCAACTGGTTGTTGAAGAGGAACAGTCTTTCCAGGTTGTTGAGATTGCCTAGTTCGGGTGGTATTTCACCGCTCAACTGGTTGCCAGTGAGGGCCAGCACTGTCAGGTTGTTGAGATTGCCTAGTTCGGGTGGTATTTCACCGCTCAACCCGTTCTCATAGAGATACAGCGATTCCAAGTTGTTGAGATTGCCGAGTTCTGGGGGTATCTCTCCGCTCAACCGGTTGTTATTGAGTTCCAGCCATTCGAGTTTGTTGAGATTGCCGAGTTCATGGGGTATCTCCCCGCTCAACTGGTTCTCATCGAGGCTCAGCGATATCATGTTGTTGAGATTGCCTAGTTCTGTGGGTATTTCACCGCTCAACTGGTTCTCATCGAGGAACAGCACTGTCAGGTTGGTGAGGTTGCTTAGTTCTGTGGGTATTTCACCGCTCAGCCGGTTGGTACTGAGCCACAGCCTTTCCAGGTTGTTGAGATTGCCTAGTTCTGTGGGTATCTCCCCGCTCAACTGGTTCTCATCGAGGCTCAGCGATATCATGTTGTTGAGATTGCCTAGTTCTGTGGGTATTTCACCGCTCAACCCGTTCTCATAGAGATACAGCCGTTCCAGGTTGTTGAGATTGCCAAGTTCATGGGGTATCTCCCCGCTCAGCTGGTTGTTGTAGAGTTCCAGCCTTTTCAAGTTGTTGAGTTTGCCTAGTTCTGGTGGTATCTCTCCGCTCAGCCGGTTACCATTTAGGTACAGCCGTGTCAGGTTGGTGAGATTGCCGAATTCGGGTGGTATCTGGCCGCTCAGCTCATTCTCGCTGAGGTCTAAGATTGCAATTCGCCCATTTTCATCCGTAATTACTCCGTGCCATTCAGCCAGCGGCTTGTCGCTCAGCCAGTTGTCGCTGTTGGTCCAGTTCGGTCCATCGGCGGCGTTGTAGAGGGCAGTCAGCGCGGCCCTGTCGGACACGGGCGTTGCAGTAGGCCGTGGCGTGTGTGTAGGCGTAGGCGCTGCGGTAGGTAGGGGCGTAGGCGTGGGCGTTGGGGTAGGCCGTGGCGTGTGTGTAGGCGTGAGTGTCGGGGTGGGCAGGGGCGTATGTGTAGGCGTGAGTGTTGGGGTGGGCCGTGGCGTGTGTGTAGGCGTAGGCGTTGGGGCAGGTAGGGGTGTATGTGTAGGCGTGAGTGTTTCGGTAGGTTCAGGCGGAATCGCGGTTGTGCCGCTGGACGGCGTGGGCGTTGCTGTAGGGCTAGGCGCGCGTGTGGGCGCTATCGTATCGGTCGTGCAGGCGATGGCGGCGAGCGTGATGGCGACCAGGCTAAGAAGAGCTATGGCTCTGGTTCGCATGTGCCACTCTTTCCAGGTGGGGTGCATCATATGATTGTTTGGGGTACGCCGCTGCCGGGCGGGCGGCTGGGGTAGGGGAGAGGTCGAGATGGTTTTGCGTTGGATCAAGGGGCTGGAGCTTGGGGCAGCCGCGGCCGAGCGGGCGAGTTTTTAACGGCAGTCCGGCCTTCGGCGGTTCTGCGTAGGCGGCGACGGGATTTTTAGGGTTGTCTAGTCGGAGGTGTGTCTTATGACTTTTCCGGGAGTTTTTCCGGTGGGTTTTCCGTTTGCGACTGTGCGGGTTCCGTTTACTAGTACGTGTTCTACGCCTATGGAGTATTGTTGAGGTTGTGCGAAGGTTGCGGTGTCGGCGATGGTGTTTGGGTTGAAGATAGCGACGTCTGCGAAGCAGCCGGGGGCGAGGCGTCCGCGTCTGGTGAGTTGGAGTCTCTGTGCGGGCAGGGCGGTCATCTTGCGAACGGCGTCTTCGAGTGAGACGAGTTTTTCGTCTCGCACGTACTTTGCGAAGAATCTTGGGAATGTGCCGTAGCTGCGGGGGTGGGGGTGTCCTGCGGAGAGTGGTCCCTGGGATTTGATGGAGCTTCCGTCGGAGCCTATTGCGGTGATGGGGGCTGTTGCGATGAGGTCCACATCGGGCTGGGCCATGCCGGTCAGGATGAGTTGTGCGTCGTATTTTTCGTAGAGTCTTGCGAGGGCTTCGGGGTAGTGGGCGCCCATTTTGCTGGCGACCTGTTGGAGTCCGGCGCCTTCGATGGAGCGGTCGGGGACGTATGAAGCGATCATTATCTTTTCGGGTCCTCCGATGCGTTCGACGCCTTGCTGTAGTTCGTCTCTGATCTGCGCCCGGAGGTCGTCGTCTTGTAGTCGTTCGAGTGCGAGTTCTCGTCCGCCTTCAAGGGCCCATCTTGGGTATACGTTTCCGCTCATGGGTCCGCTGGCGGCTATGTATGGGTACTGGTCAGCGGCTATGTCTACGCCCTGTTGTCGTGCGTCTTCGATGCGTCTGAGGAGTTCATGCGCTCTGCCTCGCATCTTTCCGTTTGCCTTGAGGTGCGAGTACTGTATTCGGCATCCGGTTTGTCTTCCGGCTTCGATGAGTTCTTCGGTGGCTACGAAGAGTCCCGGTCCTTCGGTGCCGGAGTCTCTTACGTGGCTCGAGTAGAGTTTGTTGCGTTCTGCGGTGGTTTGAACGAGTTGGATGACCTCTACGTTGAGTGAGTATGATCCTGGGGCCATGGAGAGTCCTGTGGAGAATCCCATAGCGCCTGCGTCAAGGGCCTCTGCGACGAGGTTCTTCATCCGGCGTAGTTGGCCGACGTCTGGGGATCGCGAGTCCATGCCCATGACGGCTCTTCGTATGGTTCCGTGTCCGACTTGTGCGGCGACGTTTAGTGCGGCGCCGTTGGCCTGGAGCGCGTCAAGGTAGTCTCCGAAGTTTTCCCAGTTGGGTGTTTCGTTGCCGTCGGGTGAGTACCAGGCGTATCTGGTTTCGATGTCTTCCCTTGCTGCGCCGGTGATAGGGGCGCAGAAGCTGATTCCGCAGTTTCCGACGTATTCGAGGGTTACGCCCTGAGTGATCTTGGAGTCTGCTGCTGGGTCGAGGAAGAAGTTGAAGTCGGCGTGTGAGTGCAGGTCTATGAAGCCTGGGGCTACTGCGAGGTTGGTTGCGTCGATTTCTTGTTTGGCTTGCGCTTCGATGCGTCCGATGGCGGTTATGGCGTCTCCATCGACTGCGATGTCTGCGTTGAAAGCGGGGGAGCCGGAGCCGTCGATGATGGTTCCGCCTTTTATGATGAGGTCGTGCAAGGTTTGGTCTCCGTGGGCTCGCGCTTGTGGGGGGGCTAGCCGGGGCGCGGGCCTATGCGTAGGGTCCGTATCCTTCGGTCTTGATGCAGGCGACCCAGTGTCGGGGTGTAATTTCACGCAGTTCGGGGACGTATTGGGAGCAGTCTTGCGCTGCGACGGGGCACCTGGTGTGAAAGACGCAGCCTGTGGGCGGGTTTTCGGGGCTTGGTATGTCTCCCTGGAGTACTATGCGTTGTCGCTCTCGTTCGAGGCGAGGGTCTGGCGTGGGTACTGCTGAGAGCAGGGCTTGGGTGTATGGGTGGAGCGGGTTTTCGTAGAGTTCATCTCTTGGGGCTATTTCGACGACCTTGCCGAGGTACATGACGGCTACTCGGTGGCTGGTGTGTCTGACTACGGAGAGGTCGTGTGCGATGAACAGGTATGCGAGGCCGAATTGCTGTTGGAGTTCTTTGAGTAGGTTGATGACCTGCGCTTGTATGGAGACGTCGAGGGCTGAGACGGGTTCGTCTAGCACGATGAGTTTTGGGCGTGCTGCGAGAGCTCTTGCGACGCCTAATCTTTGTCTCTGTCCTCCGGAGAACTCATGGGGGTATCGGTTTGCCATGGAGGGGTTTAGTCCGACGATGCTGAAGAGTTCTGCGATGCGCTGGCGGTAGTCTCTCTTGTTGTCGTGCATCTTGTGTATGACCAGAGGTTCTCCGACGATACTTCCGGCTGTCATCCTGGGGTTTAGCGATCCGTATGGGTCCTGGAAGACCATACCCATCTTTCGTCGTGCGCGTCGTAGTCTTGCGCCGCTGAGGTTTGTGATGTCTTCTCCTTCGAGGGAGATTTGTCCTGCGGTGGCTTCCTGCAGTCGTACGATGGCACGTCCGGCGGTGGTTTTTCCGGAGCCACTTTCTCCTACGAGTCCGAGTGTTTCTCCGGGCATGACTGTGAGACTTACGCCGTCGACGGCTTTTATTTCTCCGGATCTTCTCTGGAGAATGAGTCCTTTAGTGACGGGGAAGTGGACTTTGAGGTTGCGCACTTCGAGCAGAGGGGCTGCGCCGTTCTGGTCGGGATTGGCGGTGTCTGCTGCGTGTTGGGTTGCCGTGGTCACTTTGCGGCGGCCTTTGCGTGTGCGCGTACGCGGTGCTTTTCCCAGCATGCTGCGCTGTGTCCGGGGGTGACCTCTTCGAGGGGCGGGTCATCTTCTGCGCATCTGTCTACGGCCCAATCGCATCTGTCCCTGAAGGTGCATCCTTCGGGCAGGTCCATGAGGTTTGGCACGTCTCCTCTTATGGGTTCGAGTTTCTGGTCTGCGGGCACGTCTAGCCTGGGTACTGAGCTGAGTAGTCCGACGGTGTATGGGTGCTTTGGGTTTTCGTAGATTTCGTCGGCGCGTCCGGTTTCTCGGATTTTTCCGGCGTACATGACGTTTACGCGGTCTGCGTATCTGGCGACGACTCCGAGGTTGTGGGTGATGATGATTACGGCGGTACCGAACTGCTGTGTGAGGTCTTTCATGAGTTCGAGTATTTGTGCCTGAATGGTTACGTCGAGAGCGGTTGTGGCCTCGTCGGCGATGAGTAGTTTTGGGGTGCAGCTCATAGCGATGGCGATCATGACGCGCTGACGCTGTCCGCCGGAGAGTTGGTGTGGGTAGTCGGTAACTCTGCGGGCTGCGTCCGGTATGCCGACCATATCGAGTAGTTCTACGGCTCTGCCTTCGGCTTGCTGCCTGGTCATGTTGAGGTGCAGTTCAAGGGATTCTCGTAGTTGTCTTCCGATGGATAGAACCGGTGTGAGGGAAGTCATGGGTTCCTGGAAGATCATGCTTATGCGGCTTCCGCGGACCTGTCTCATTTGTGCTTCGGAGACTTTGAGGAGGTCTTGTCCTTCGAAGATGACCTTTCCTTCGACGATCTCTCCTGGCGGATTTGGAATGAGCCTCATTATGGAGAGGGCTGAGACGCTTTTTCCGCAGCCGCTTTCGCCTACGAGTCCGAGCACTTCTCCCTGGTCGAGGTGAAAGGAAACGCCGTCCACGGCCTTTACCACTCCGTCTGAGGTGGTGAAGTGGGTTTGCAGGTCGTGGACTTCGAGCAGATGTCCGCTGTCGCTTTGGAGTGTTGAGACCATGTGAGTGCGGTTGTGCTGTTGGGTGTGGTCGTGTGTGTCGGGTTTTTCGGGCAGGGGCTCTAGAAGCCTAGGACTATGCGGCAGTTGTTGGCGGTTAGGATGCGGTTTTCCGCGTCCCATTCCTCAACGGTTCCGGTCACGGCGTTGGTTCCGTCGGGGGATAGGCGCCTTAGTTCGGCGTCGGTTATGACTTCGAAGTTGCAGATGACCTTTCCTCTGCCGGCTTTGAACTCAACGAAAGCGCTGTTGTCATCTCTTCGGTCTGCAATGATGACTTCTCCCCATATGAGGAAAGACTTTCCGATGTTTTCCTGAGCGTATCCCTCTGTGCGCCTGAAGTCTCGTTCGAGTACGCGGGCGCTGATTCTCGGGAATTCTTCTTCGGAGATGTTGTCGACCAGTTCGCCGGTGATTTCTTCGGTTACGGTCCTGGGCGGCGGGGTTGGCGTGGAGGTTGGCTGAACGACTGCGGTTGGCGTTGGGGTCGATGGGGGTGCGATTTCGGTTCCGCTTGCGGGTATGGGCCATGCGCCGGTCAGGGGGGTTGGCGTGATGACCTTTCCAGGTCCCTGGGGGGCTGAGTCTCCGTTGTCTGCGCCGCCTGATCCTCCTCCACATGCTGCGAGCGCGGTGAGCGCTGCGATGAGAGCGGCGAGGGCGAATCGGTTCCAGTTTTTCGAGCGTTCTTCTTGGTTTTCCGGTTGTTTGTGCATATTGGTTTCCATCACTGTTTTTTCGTATGGCTGAGTATTAGCGCGATCCCCTTAGCCTTGGGTCTAGGACGTCCCTCAGCCCGTCTCCCACGAGGTTGGTGGCGAGAACGGTGACGGCTAGGAATACGCCTGGGAAGAATGCTATCCAGAATCCTACCTGTATGAACTGTCGTCCGCTGGCGATGATGTTTCCCCAGCTGGGTATGAATTCGGGTGTTCCAACTCCTAGGAAGCCTAGTGCGGCCTCGGTGAGTACAGCGCCTGCGAAGAAGACGGATGCCTGGATGATGACGGGTGCGAGGGTGTTTGGGGCGATGTGAATGGCGAGGATTCTTGGGAGGCTTGCGCCGGACATTCTTGCGGCGTCGACGTATGGCCTTTCTCGGATGCTTAGCACGACTCCTCGGACAACTCTGGTCATGCCTGGGGTATCGACGATGGCGATGACGAGAATGACGTTGAAGAGGCTGGATCCGAGAGTTGCGACGAGGGCAAGGGCTAGAACGAGGGTTGGGAACGACATGAGTCCGTCCATGATTCTCATGACGATGTTGTCTGCAATGCGGTTGTACCCGACGACGACTCCGAGGGCCGTACCTACGAGTGTGACTATTCCTGCGACGGAGGAGGCTACGATGAGAGAGGTTTTGGAGCCGTGCAGGGTTCTGGAGAAGACGTCTCTTCCGAGGCTGTCCGTACCGAACCAGTGGTCACCGTTGGGTCTGTTTATTCTTTCTGTGACGGAGAGTTTGACTGGGTCGTATCTTGCGATGGATTGTGCCCATGGCGTGGCTGTAATGATGGCGAGCGTGGACATGACGATTAGAACGAACATGCCTGCGGCGAGGTTTGGGTTTGCGCGGAGTATTCGGAACGTGGAGCGCCGCCATACCGTCATGCGTTCGGCAAGGGGAGGGGTTACGATGAGTATGGGTTCTGCGGTTTTTGCGTCCACGTTCATCTACAGCCTTACCCTGGGGTCTAAGACGACGTATGAGATGTCTACGATGAGGTTTACGAATACGTAGACGGTTGCGAGCAGCATGAGGAGTGACTGGACTATGGGGAAGTCTCTGGTCTGTACGGTTTCGGCTACGAGTCTTCCGAGTCCCGGGATGGTGAAGACGGTTTCGGTGACGACGGTGCCTGTGATGAGGGCGGCTGCGAGGAAGCCTATGACGGTGATGATGGGGATGGCTCCTGAGCGGAGTGCGTGTCTGAAGAGAATGGCTGATTCTGCGAGTCCTTTGGATCGTGCAGTTCGTATGTAGTCTTCTCGGAAGACTTCAAGCAGTGCGGCTCTTGTCATTCTTACGATTATGGCCGAGCCGTTTATTCCGAGAAGTATGGTTGGTAGCGTGATGTGCCTGATCCAGTCAGTGATGCTTTCAGTTGGCGGTACGTATCCGATTACCGGGAACCACCTGAGGTTTACAGAGAAGGCCCATATCATGATGAAGCCGAGCCAGAATCCTGGTATGGAAATACCTGCGGCGGCCCATATCTGAACGAATCGGTCTATGAAGGATCCGGCTTTCCACGCTGCGATGACTCCGAGGGGTATTCCTAGGAGCACGGCGAGTATTCCGCCGGTGATGGTTAGGCTTAGAGTGGCTCCGATGCGTGTTCTTACGAGATCTATGACGGATATTCCGGAGAAGATGGAGGATCCTAGGTCTCCTCTGATGGTTCTTCCAACCCACTCTACGAACTGCTGCATAACGGGTTTATCGAGACCTAGTTCTTTCCGTATGAGTTTTACGTCGTCGGGTCCTGCGTAGTCACCGGCCATGATGTTGGCTGCGTCTCCCGGGGCAATGTGTACGAGGGAGAAGGTGACCACTCCTACGAAGATGAGGATGGGGATTACGGCGAGGACGCGTTTGATGATGTAAGCGGTCAAGTGAGATCTGTCTGTGTATGTGCGCGGCTGTCAGCGTGGAGACGGCAGGGCAGGGGCGCGTGTTCGTGCATTCTACGTGTTGGTGGCGCGGTGGGCGAGTGGGGTGGGGGTCTGGGGCCCGTGTAGACGCCTATTATCAAAGAAGGCCGGCCGGTGCGCGTTGCATCGGCCGGCCTTCTCGGTAGGTCGCGAGTGGTTTTCCCGGCTATTGCATTCGCCAGGAGTTGAAGACGTTGAAGGGCTGGCCGCGGAATTTCTTCACGCCTGCAATGTCAGACCTGTAGGCGGATGAGCCGTAGGTGTCACCGAAGGAAACGTATGGCACGTCGTTCCAGAAGACTTCCTGCATCTCCTTGACGATGGAGAGTTGTTCGTCAGCGGAGGTTGCCCTTGCGAGTTGCTGGGTGAGGGCGGTCATTCTTCCGGATTCGTCCTGGTACTTGTTCCAGTACTTGTTCTTGGCGAGGGAGCTGTTGAGCAGTGGGTTGGTTCCCCATGCTCCTCCTCCGGCGGTGTGGAAGACGTCCCATAGTTCGGGCTTTTCGCGCCAGTTGGTCTGGGTGGCCCAGTCGGTGACTTTGAAGTCAACGTTGAAACCGAGTTCTTCGAGAGTCTGCCTTGAGATTTCGGCAGGTCCTGCGAACCTTGGTCGGTCTGCGGCCTGTAGGACGATGATGTCTGTTCCAACGAGTCCGGCGTCTGCGACGATCTTCTTGGCTCTTTCGAGTCCTGTCATGCCGTCGGATCCGGTCTTGTCCCGGGCGTTGTAGATGTCTTCCGAGAAGTCATCGAATCCGCCCCATTTGTTTCCTCCGCATACCATCATGGATGGGCAGAGGTCCCAGAAGCGTTCGTCTCCGACGGCTGCTCTGAGAGCGTCTTCGGCTGGGTATGCCATTGCGAAGGCTCGTCGAATGGCTCCGTCAGCGAATGGTCCGTCTACGTTGTCGATCCATGCGCCGTCTCTGGTGGCGTTGTTGGTGAAGATTTCAACCGTGAGGTTTGGGTCTTCGGCTAGGGTGTCGACGAAGTCGCTTGGGATTTCTCCGTCGATCACGTCGATTTCGCCGGTTCTGAGGGCGGCGATTCGTGCGTTGGTGTCAGGTACGACTACGTAGTCGACGGAGTCGAAGTATGCGACCTTCTCGCCGCTCATGAATGAGAAGGGGGAGCTGACGGGCTTGTAGTCTTCGAATCGTTCGACGAGCAGGTGGTCTCCGGGGACCCACTCTGCGAAGGCGTACGGTCCTGTGCCTACGAGTATGGTTGCGCCTTCTGCTGCCGGTACGGCGTACATTTCGGGCGGCATTACGTATGGGTAGTATCCGCCGATTCGTGCCATGCCTTCGAGCACGAGTGCGGTGGGTTCGACCATGTCGATCTGGAAGGTGAGTTGTCCGGTGGTGTAGATGTCGTCAATGAACCCGAAGATGAGTGAGCCGTAGTTGTCTCGGTCTGCCCATCGTGTCCAAGATTGCACTGCGTCCTCAGCGGTTACGGACTTTCCGTTGTGGAAGGTAAGGCCGTCTCGGAGTTTGAAGGTCCAGGTGAGTCCGTCAGCGCTCGTGTCCCATGTTTCGATGAGCAGGGGCTGTGCCTGGAGTTGTTCGTTGTATGCGAAGAGGAACTCTTGTACTGCGTATGCGATGGTGTTTGCAGTGGTTCCTGTGGTTCTGTGTACGTCTAGAGTGGAGATGGCAGCGCCAAGTGTGACGGTGAGTTGTCCGCCGAATCGTTCGTCCTTTGGCTTTTCCATCATGGCAGTTGCGACCGGCCTAGCAGTTGCAGCGGGCATGGCGGGCCTGGCAGTTGCAGCGGGCATGGCGGTTGCGGCCGGAGCGGCTCTCTGTCCAGCCATGGCAGTTGCAGCGGGCATGGCGGTTGCAGCGGGCATGGCGGTTGCAGCGGGCATGGCGGGCATGGCAGTTGCGGCCGGAGCGACTTGTGTGGGGTCGCCGTCCCCGCCGCACGCGGCGACTGCGATGAGTGCGCCGGTGAGCAAAGCGCCGATGAAGGCACCCTTAAACCTGTTAAATATGTTCATGTCAGGAGATCCTCCTACGGGTGGTTCGGGCGCGTGTAGCCCTAAGTGTGGGACATATTATCACGCCGCGCTGTATACCGAAACCGGTGTTTTTTCGCGGTCGGGAGTTATGAGGGTCCGGGGCTGCGCCTGCGGGCAACGCAGACGTGAGACGCGTTGGGGCGGAAGTGCAACAGGCGGGGGCTTTGCCCACGGGCGGCGTGTACGTAAGAAGGGGGACGTGTGTGGGTTCTGCATTTTGTATAAGGTTTCTTCGAGGATCGGGCAGTCAAGTATCTGGAAAGGGGACAGGTTCAGGATGGGATATGGGCGAGAAGGTTGGCGCGGGCCGGCCGGGGTGATTGCCGGCGCGGAGTCTCGGCGCGATTTTTGCAGAAGAGCGGGCGTGGATGAGAGTTGCTACCTGGCTCTTGAGCGCGAGTACCTTGAGTCGAAACTTCCTGAGCGGATCATGAAAGGGGCTGACACTCGGCCCGGTGGGGCGAGGGTGGTGAGGGATAGGTATGGCATTCCCCACGTATTTGCGGGGGACAGTCGGGATCTGTATCTGGCGTGTGGGTTTGCGCAGGCGCAGGATCGCCTTTGGCAGTTGGATTACCGGCGCAGGCTGGCGCGTGGGACTCTGGCTGAGGTGATGGGGACCAGCGCGCTCAAGACGGACGTGGAGCATCGCACGATCGGTCTGTTGCAGGCTGCGGATCTGGAGTTGGGTTCTCTGGATGAGGGTACTGCGGAGGCGTTGTATGGGTTTGCGGCGGGCGTGAATCGCTGGATGGATCTGGCGGCTGACTGTTTGCCGGTCGAGTTCGACGTGCTGGGATATGAGCCGGCCCCCTGGACGCCACTCGATAGTCTGGCGGTTCTGCGCTATTTTTGGTGGACGCTTACGGGTCGTTTGGAGCAGATCGTTTCTGCGGAGCGTTTGTTGCGGAAGGCGGATCCCGTGGTGGCTGCGGCGGCGTTGAGCGCGGAGTCGGGTGAGTACATCGTGCCTTTTGCGGGTGACGCTTGCTCGCAGGCTCAGGGCGGCGGTGACGAGGGATTTGGCTCGAACAACTGGGCGGCCGGGCCCAAGGTTATGTCTACAGGGATGCCGTCGCTGGCTTCCGATCCACACTGGCCGGTGTCTTTCCCTAGTATGTGGTATGAGCAGCACCTGTCTGCTCCCGGGGTTGATTGCATAGGGGCGGCGTACCCCGGGGCTCCTCCCGTGGTGTTTGGACGAACTAGGTTTGCGTCGTGGGGGCGGACCAACAACGTGTCTTCGACGCGCGATCTGTATTGCGAGGAGGTGAATCCAGAGGATCCGAATCTGTACAGGGACGGCGACCGGTGGGCTGGATTCGAGACTCGGCGCGAGCGTGTGAAGGTGCGCGGGTCAGGAGCGGTGGAAGTGGCGGTACGTCTTACGCGCCGGGGGCCAGTGGTAAATGAGATCATTCCCCGGATCGAGCCGGCGGGTGACGGGCCTATTACGTTGCGTTGGACGGGTCACGAGGTTATCGGGGATGCGCGTGCTCTGTTGGCCCTGAATCGCGCGCGTTCTGCGGCTGAGGTGCGCGCTGTGTTCGAGGATTGGCGGTTATCGGTCTGGAATGCGGTGTATGTGGATTCTCGGGGTAGTTTCGGGTATCAGATGTGCGGCTCGCTTCCGGTGCGGCGTTCTACTGCTAGGGGTACGCGCGGGGTTGGGCCTGATGATGAGTGGGGTGGATACGCGGGTACGTCGTCGCTGCCGGGTATGCATGACCCTGAGAGGGGTTGGGTGGCGAGCGCGAATAATGCGCCGGCTCCGCAGGGGGCTCTGGGGGGCGTCACGGGGGCGTATGCGGATGGTTACCGGATGCGGCGGATCGGGGAGATTCTGGGACGGTCTGAGAGACTCACGCCTGTTGAGGTGCGGGATATACAGTCGGACACTCTGGATCTTCGTGCGCGGAATTTGAAGGGGCTTATGGCTAGTATGCTGACCGGCGCGGCGAGTGAGGGGGTTTCGACTCTGGGGGGTATCCTCGACGGGTGGAATTGCCGCTTCGACAGTGATCAGGTCGGTGCGACAGTGTGGTCGGCTCTTTGGCCGAGGTTCGCTCGGCTGGCGCTGCTGGAGTTGGCGGGGGAGTATGCGGGGGAGCTTTCGGCGGGCAGCCCTGGCGCGCTTCCGCGAGCTGTTTTGACCGGGGAGTTTTCGGCGGCGGCCGACGGGCTTTCAGTGCGTCTTGCGTTACAGGCGGCTGCCGATACGTATGATTGGTTGGTGAAGTCTCTGGGGGCGGACCCGTCTGCTTGGCAGTGGGGTCGCGCTCATATGGTTTTGTATGAGCATCCGCTGGCTGTGAATGATGAGGCTAAGCGGGTGTTCAATCTTGGTCCGTTTGGATGCCCGGGCGGCGGGGGGACGGTGAACAATCGTCGTCCTGTGGAGACGGTTGACGGGTTTCGGAATGCGTCCGGTGTTAGCTACCGATTTTTCGTGGACATGTCCGAGCCTGCGCGGGCGTGGGGTGCGACGCTGACGGGTCAGTCCGGTCAGCCGGGGAGTGCGCACTATGCGGAACGCGTGGAGGAGACTTTGGAGGGGGAGTATCATCCGTTGCTGATGGAGCGTTCGGAGATTGATGAGGTTTCCGAGTTCGAGTTTGATGCGGGGAGATGGATTGCGCCGTGACGCGCGGATCTTTGGGTAGTAAAGTCATGGTCACGCGACGTGCGGCGCGGCTGCTTTTGCATTGGACATGGGGTATGAACCGGGGGATGACTTGAAGATCGATCTGAGACGGGCGGACCACTGGATCATGGGAGAGGCTTGGGTAGAGTCTTCGATCCCTGCCCACGTGCAGGCTCTTTGTGACGAGATAGGCGTTCGTTGGGGCGGCTCGGAGGGGGAACGTCGAGCTGCTCGTTACATATCGGGCCGTTTCGAGGAGTATGGGCTCGGGGGTGTACGCGAGGATGAATTTCCTCTCCGTTCGTGGCGGTGCGACTCGTCTTCTATCTCGGTAGTGGGTGAGGAGGATTGGGTTATTGACGTTAGGCCGACGTTGTTTTGTCCGGGCGTGGAGGTGATGGGTCCGCTGGTGGACGTTGGTTTTGGGATGCCTCACGAGATCGACCGCGTGCGCGGGCGGCTTGCGGGCTCGGTGGCGCTGGTGGATTCAGGGTACGAGCCGTTTTCTCCGCCTCGCACGTTTGATACCCGGCTGTTGGACCTTTCGGATGCGGGGGTGTGTGCGGTTATAACTCCCAGCCCGCACGGCGGGCGCCGCACGATGCATATGTCGACCAATGATTGGCGCGACGGTCAGCCGAGCGCGGGGCCGCTGCCCGTGGTGCAGACGTCGCGGGAGGACGGGGCAAGGCTCAGGAATCGCGCTGCCGGGAACGTCTCGGTGTGCGTCAGGGTGGGGGCGTCGGAGGTTGATGCTACGTCTAGGAACGTTATGGGCGATCTGCGCGGTTCGAGGTGGCCGGAGGAGCATCTGGTGTTGGGGGCTCATTTCGACACGACGCCGGATTCGTTTGGGGGTAATGACAACGGTTCCGGTTCTTCGGTGGTGATGGAGACTGCCCGCATACTTGCGGGCCTTGGCAGGGAGTTGGGGATGCGGCCCGGCAGGTCTATCCGGTTCGTGGCTTTCGGATCGGAGGAGCAGACGTTCCAGGGTTCGGCGGCATACGTCGAGCGTGAGCATGGGCCGTCTCCATTGCCGCGGTTGACGCTCAACCTGGATGAACTTGCGACCGGGAACGTGAAGGGCGTGGTACTCCAGTTTCCCGAGCTGCGGGAGTTGGTTCAGGGTGAGCTTGACACTATGAACGAGGGTTTCAGGTGCCACGTGATGGCGCAGTTCGATGCATCGGGGGATATGTTTCCGTTCGCTCGTGCGGGTGCACATTCCGGGATGCTTTGGCGCTGGCGCTTTGTGGGTCGTCATCCTGACGTAGCTTTCGGGCACAGCGACAGCGACACGGCGGACAAGGTGCGGGTTCGCGAGTTGAAGGAGTACGCTGGATTTCTGGCCAGGCTTCTTCTGAGGCTTTCATGGATATCGCCGGATGATTGGCCGGAGAACACGTTGGACGCGGGGGAGATAGCCCGTCGTATAGAAGCGGAGCGCGGGTCGTTCGTCAGAACGATGTAATGCCCCGTCAAGCCGGCCTCGGAGGGTCGATACATGGGACTGAATTCAAGTGAAACGCTGGCTCGTCTAGGTTCGGGCGAGCGGATCTCGTCGCTTTGCGACCGGGCGGGAATATCTCGGGACGAGTTCGAGGCTTGGTGGGGGGAGGAGTGCCGCGGTCGGTTGCCTGATCCTGGGGGTGTGGTGGATGCGGGGGTGTCTGAGAACGTCCGAATAGTGCGCAATGGTTGGGGTGTGCCGCGTATCTTTGCGGAGAATGACTCGGACCTGTTCTTTGGCTTTGGCTATGCGATGGCTCAGGACCGTCTATTTCAGCTGGACTATCTGAGGCGGAAGGGCCTGGGCAGGCTTTCGGAGGTGCTGGGGGAAGATGGTCTGGAGCCGGACGTGATTGCTCGTACGGTTGGTCTCAACCGGATTGCGGCGGCGGAGTGGGAATCGACGCCTGAGGAGACGCGTGAGCTTCTCCAGAGTTTTTCGGACGGTATCAACGCGTTGATCGAGAGGTCTGGCTCTAACTTGCCGGTGGAGTTTGGTCTACTGGATTACGAGCCGGAGGCGTGGTCGCCTGTTGACTGCCTAGCGATAGCGACCGAGTTTCGCTACTACCTGACGGTTCGCTTTGCAGTGATAACCGGGCCTGAGCTTGCGAGGCGTGCGCTTGGCGATAGGGGTTTGTTCGAGGCTTTTTTGAGTGGTGAGGCTGACGATGAGAGCATTATTCCAACTGGAGCGTATCCGTCTTCTCGAGATGGGACCCAGCCTGTGGGCGCGGTGATTGGAGATCCACAGGAGGGGCAGGGCAGCAATAACTGGGTCGTTAGCGGTGCGCGCACCGCTTTGGGGAAGCCGATGGTGGCAAGCGACCCGCACATCGCTTTTGCGGCTGTTTCCTGCTGGTACGAGGCTCAGTTGACGGGCGGTTCGTTCGACGTGTCGGGTATGGCGTATGCGGGGATGCCTGCCATCATGTTCGGCCGTAACAGGCGTGTGGCGTGGGGGATCACGAACAACATCTGTTCCCAGCGCGACCTATATCAGGAGCGCACCGATTCGGATCACCCTGGCCACTTCTTCTATGATGGCGAGTGGGAGGCTGAGCGGAAGCTGGTCGAGGCGATACGTGTTCGCGGCGGGGGCACGGAGCTCAAGACGGTTCGCTTTTCTCGCAACGGGCCTATCGTGGACGAGATATTGCCGGAGGAGGCTAACGGTACGGGGCCTGTGTCGCTCAAGTGGCTGGGGGCTACCGATTGCGGCTGGCTAACTTCATTGCTTGGCATCGACCGGGCCGGTTCGGTTGCGGAGTTGCGGGAGGCGACGCGCGGCTGGCGGGTTCCTACGTGGAGCATGGTGATCGGGGACGTTGACGGTCATTTTGGTTATCAGGCGGTGGGCGGTATTCCGGTGCGCAAGGTGTGGAGTCTGGGTTACCGGCCGGGTTGGGATCCTGAGCATCAGTGGGAGGGTCTGCTTCCGTTTGAGTGCATGCCCCGTCTGGAGGATCCGGGAAGGGGTTGGGTCACCTCTGCGAACAACCGTCTGGCGCCTGACGACTTTCCGTATCCCCTTTCGGGTGCGTGGTCTAGCGGGCATCGCGCTAGGCGTGTTCGGCAGATGATCGAGGGTCGCGAGTCGTTCAGCAAGGATACGTTTGCGGAGATGCATCAGGACACTCACGTTTTGCGTGCGGATGAGGCTATGCCTGCTCTGATGCCTCTCTTGCGCGGCAGCGGGGACGCTCGTGTTGCGGCGGCGGCGGGTCACCTGGAGGCTTGGGACCATCGCATGGAACCGTCTTCGGTTGGGGCTTCGATCTTCGAGGTGTTCTTCAACAAGTGGATGCGCCGGGTTGCCGAGGAGCGTTTCGAGGGCGAACTGGCCGGGGCGCTTACGGGGAACTGCAGCGGGATATCAGCGGCTTTGCTGCACGCGAACAGGGCGGGGTGGTTCGCTCGCTCGGATCGTGAGGAGTCGATCGTTGCCGCGATGCGCTCTGCGCTGGACGAGATCGAGTCCCGGTTGGGGCCGGATATGAGTGGTTGGGTTTGGGGCAAGCTGCACCGGATACACCTACGGCACGTGTTGACTGAGCGGGGAGATCTGGGTGAGTTGCTGGACCGAGGGGGTTTGCCGGTGGGAGGCAACGGGGTGACGGTGTGCAATACGGGCTTCGATCCCAACTGGGGGGCTCTCATGGGGGCCAACTATCGTCTGATTAGCGATCTGGGCGAGGAAGGTATGTGGGCCGTGGAGTCTCAAGGTCAGTCTGGGCATCCTGGTTCGGAGCACTACTGCGACCAGTTGCCGGAGTGGCTTGGGGGTCGGTACCACTTTCTACCTTTTGACGAGGGGGATTCTCTAGAGGGTGCGGCTTCGGTTCTGACGTTGAAGTCTTAGGCTGAGGGGGCGGATCGCGATCCGCCCATACGACGGCTATGGCCCCTACGACGGCTTTAGTCTTGGTGGAGGACTGCGACGGCCTCTATTTCTACGAGGAGGTCGGGATTGACCAGGCGCGGGGAGGATACGGATGCGCTTGCGGGCGGGAGGTCGGGGAAGGCGGCGGCTCGGGCTTCGGCGTATTCGGCGTATCGGTCCATGTCTGTTAGCCATGCGGTTATCTTGACGACATCCCTCATGGTTCCCCCGGCGGCCTGGAGTACTTCTTCGACGTTGCGGAAGGTCTGCTCGGCCTGGGTTTTCATATCTCCGTTTCCGACGAGGTTGCCGTTACGGTCGTATGCGACCTGCCCGGAGACGTAGATGGTGTTTCCGACCCGGACGCCTTGTGCGATGCGGAACTTGCTGGCCCATGGCCAGTCGGGCATTATCTGTTGTCTGTGCATGGTTTTCTTCCTCGTTGGCGGTTTCTCGGTGATTTCTGTCTGTGGGGGATCAAGGGGGTTTCCGGCTTAGGGCAGGCGTTCGTCCGGCGGGGGTGTGTTGGACCAGTCGTCTCTCGTTCTTCCGTTTGCGTCCCACATGACGTTTCCGCTCTTGATGGTGATTTCGGCGGTCAGCCGCTGTTCGGCTTTCTTGACGCGGTATCCGGAGGCTCCGTTGTCGGTGAATCCGAATTGTCCTTGGTTCAGTGCGAGTACTGCGACGTCTGCGTCTGCGCCTACGCCTATGGCGCCTAGTTCTGTGTGTTTCAGTTGCTTTGCCGGCGCGGAGGTGGAGGCTCGTATGACTTCGTATAGTGGCATTCCGCATGCCAGCATCTTTGACATGGTTTCGGGCATGTTTGCGTTGCAGTTGAGTAGGCTTATTCGGTGCATGTCTGTGCTGATGGTGTCCGGTGGGAAGCCTTCCTGTATTGCGGCTGCTGCCATGCGAAATGAGAAGCTTCCGTTGCCGTGTCCGACGTCGAACTTGATTCCTCGTTGCCTTGCTTCACGTACGAAGTCTTTGAGGTTTCCCTGTGCGTTGACGACGGGTTTTCCGTATCCGAAGCAGTGAGTTGCGACGTCTCCGGGTTTGAGGTGTTCGAGGAGCATTTGGTTTGCCGGTCGAGTGGGGAGTGCGTTCTGGTCGACCATTACGAATGTGCCTGCGGAGTGTGCGGCTTCGACGCCTCTGTCGAGGGGTTCCCATCCCGGTCCCTGGTAGTGTGCGACTTTGACTCCTACGATGACGTCGGGTCTTTGTCGTATCTTGTCGGTGGCTGCGTCCAGGTCCATTCCCTGGAGGTCTTGTTCGGGGTCTCCGACCATTCCTTCGCCTGCGATGTTGAGTAGTGCGAATATGCGTATTGTGGAGCGGGCTATGATTTCTTGGTTGAATTGGTCGAAGGTCTTCCACCCGGCGCCTCCGGCGTCGAGCGCTGTGGTGACGCCTGTTGGTAGGCATTGGACGTCGGGTTGTACGGATGCTTCATATCCCCAGAAGTGTGCGTGCAGGTCTATGAGTCCCGGTACGACGAGTAGGCCGGAGACGTCGACGACTCGATGTGCGTTTGCGGCGGGAATGTCGGGCTCGATCGCGGCGACTTTGGATCTGGCGAGGGCTACGTCGAGGTTGCCATCGACCTCGTTGGCCGGGTCGATCACTCTTCCGCCCTTTAGCAAGAGGTCGAAGATCTGGGTGTTCTGGGCGTTCTCGGTGCACTCGGTGTTTTGGGTGCACTCGGCGCTCTGGGCGCTCTGGGTGTTCTGGATGTTCTCGGGGATTTCGAGGTTTTCAGGGTTCACGGGGTTTTCGGGGTTCACGTTTCGCTCCTAGTCTCCGGGTGCGGCAAGTTTTTCGGGTCAGGGTTTTTGTGTGCGGGTTGTATTTTTGGGGTATCCGGGTCTTCGTAACGCGGAGTCGGGGTTTCAGGGGGTTTCGGGTTTAGTTTCGGCGTCGGCGACCCACTGTTTGAGCAGCATCGTGGCGTCTTTCTCGGGGTCGTCGTTCCGGTGTCTGGGTTGTCCTAGGTGTTCCGGGTGTAGGAAACCTGAGTATCCGGCCTTTATGAGGGCTTCGAGGATGGCTTTGAAGTCCAGGTCTCCTGTTCCTGGGAAGACTTCGAGTGCGGCGGGCCAGCGTCCTCGTAGGTCTCTGATCTGTACGTAGTTGATTCGTCCTGCAAAGTTGGCGGCTTCGCTGGCCGGGTCTGCGCCGGTTATGTACATTCCTGTGCACAGGGCTGCTCCGTTGTGTTTGCTTGGTACGGAGTCGATGATGCGGCGGACGTGTTCTGCGGTACGAACGAGGTATGGTCCTGCCCAGCCGGGTTTCCTGTACTGCCGGTACTGGGTTTCGGTGACGCCTTCCTTTACGGCCTCGTCTCGCATTTGTGGTGTAAGGCATCGCCATATTCCGTGGTTGGCGAGTTTTACGCGTGAGGCTTCGGCCTGTGCGACCAGTTCCCGGTATATCTGGATCATGCCGTTCCACATGTGCTCATCGTCGTCGGGGTTAGCGGGTTCTGGGAGGTCTACGTAGTGCAGTTGTCGTTCTATGCCCATTTGGCCCTGTAGTTGGAGGGTCATGAGTGCGGCGTCTAGGTGTCTTCGATGGGCGTGCGGGTTCATGGCGAGATCGGCAAAGTCTCCGATCCACTGGCTCATGGCGGCGACTGTGATGCCTGCTTCGGCGAGTCGTTCGTGCAGTTGTTGGAAAGCCTTGGGTTCGGGGTGGCCCAGTTCCCGGCTGCCTGGCATGGATGCCACTCTGAGCGTGACCTGATCTACGTCTAGGTCCTGGCAGCGTTTGATGATGGCTTCGGGGTCTGCCAGAGGTGTGGTGAGTCCTACCTGTAGGCTCACGTCGAGGCTCCGAGGAGGTGTATGAAGTTGCTTCCGAGGATTGCGTCTCTTTCGGTTTGCGACAGCGCCGGCATATGGTGTTGGAACATTGGGGGAGCGAGTTCCAGTGGTGAGTACGGCGAGTTGCTTCCCATGAGGATTCGCTGTGCGCCGACGGCTTCTACTGTGCGTTGTACGACGATTCGTCTGAAGACGGAGGCGGATTCCGTGACGGTGTTGGGTGCCCGGAGCATGGCGTCGGCGAGTTCCTGGTCTGAGTTGGGGTACCCCATGTGTCCGATGATGAAGGTTGAGTTTGGGAAGTCTGCTGCGATGTCTGCGACCATGTTGGGGGTGCAGGTTTGGGCGTGAGTGTCGCCGGTGTGGAAGAGTGTGGGGACTCGGAGGCTGTCGACTGTTTGGAGTATGGGGTCAAGCAGCCTTCGGTCGTCGAAGCGGTAGTCGTCGTCGAGGGTGTTCATCTTGAGTGCATGCAGTCCGCGTTCTTCGATCCAGTAGCGGAGGTCGTCTATTGCCTTTGGGCCTTTTCTGGGTTTGATGCGTGCGTATCCGAAGAGCCTGTCCGGGTGTTCTTTGACGGCGCGGGCTATTCGTTCGAGGTCTGGTCGGAAGTCCTGGTTTGCGCCTGCGCCTGGCGGGGCGACGAGAGCGCCGGTCACTCCGCATGCGTCCATGGTGTTTATCCACCAGTCTCCATCGAGGATTTCGGGCAGTCCGTATGAAGTGAATTCGGGATTTGCTCCGAGGTATCCGTGTGCGTCGTAGATCTTCGTCATTGGGGTTTTCGCTTGGTGGGGCCGTTCTTGCGAGGTGTTTGGCGTCAGGATTTGGAGTTCAGGCCAAATATGCGTGCGAAGTTGCCTCCCAGGATTTTGTCTTTCTGGTCCTGGGAGAGTTTGTTCATGTGTTTTCCTATCATGACTTTGGGGAGTTCGATGGGTGAGTTGGGGCCATTGGATCCCATGAGGATTCGGTGTGCGCCTACCTGGTCGACGACGTCCTGTATGAATTCGGCCTTGAAGACTCCGGCGGTTTCGGCAACTGTGTTTGGGGCTCTTTCCATGGCCGGTACGAGTTGGTCTATGTCTCCCGGGAATCCGTTGACGCCTCCAAATCCCATGTGTCCGATGATGAAGGTGGTTTCGGGGAAGCTGGTTGCGACGTCGGCGACCATGTTAGGCGTGCAGGTGCGGTGTTGGTAGTCTCCAGTGTGGAAGAATACGACTATACCGAGGTTTGCGGCTGTTTCGATGATGGGGTCTATGAGCGCTCGGTCGTCTAGTCTGTAGTCGTCGTCCAGGGTGTTCATCTTTAGCGCTCGGAAGCCGTGTTCCATGACTCGGAATCTGAGTTCTCCGATTGCTGCTGCGCCTCGTCTGGGCTTTACTCGACAGAAACCGAAGAGTCTTTCGGGGTATTGCCTTATGGCTGCGGCGATGCGGTCCATGTCCGGCCTAAAGTCTTCTCCGGCTCCGACTCCTGGCGGGGCTACGAGTGCGCCGTCTATTCCTGCGGTGTCCAGGAGTTCTATCCAGCCGTCGGCTTCGAGGGGTACTGGGAGGCCCATTTGGGCCCATGCCGGGTTATCGCCCAGGTAGGCGTGAGTGTCGTAGATCTTGCCGGTCATGTGTTTCCTCGTGCGGTGAGCTTATGCGTTTGGCTGCTGTGGTCAGTCGGTGCGGTTGCGGCTGGCGGGTCTCAGTCGAGCCTTAGTATTCGTTCGAAGTTGCCGCCGGTGATGAGGGCTTTTTCTTCGGGGTTCAGCTTGTTCATGTACTTGTTGACCATTAGGGCTGGGAGTTCTATGGGCGTGTTGGGCCCGTTGCTTCCTATGAGGACTCGTTGGGCTCCGACCTCGTCTACGATGCCCTGGATTATGGCGGGGGTCAGGAGCCCGGCGGTTTCGGCGACTGTGTTTGGGGCGCGCTTGAGTGAGGGGGCTGTCTGGTGTTGGTATCCGACGTATCCGCAGTGCCCGATGATGAAGGTTGTGCTTGGGAAGTCGACTGCGATATCTGCGACCATGCTGGGTTGGCAGGTTTCACCGTGTGCGTCTCCGGTGTGGAAGAAGACGACTATGCCGAACTCGTTGGCGGCCTGCATTACGGGGTCTATGAGTGCGCGGTCGTCGAGTCTGTAATCGTCATCGAGGGTGTTCATCTTGATGGCTCGGAATCCCTGTTCCTCAACGCGCATTCGTAGTTCGTCTATGGCGGTCTGCCCGCGTCTGGGCTTTACTCGGCAGAATCCGAAGAGCCTTTCGGGGTAGTCGCGCATGGCTTGTGCTATTCGGTCCATGTCTGGCTTGAAGTCTTGTTGGGCGCCTACGCCTGGGGGCGCTACGAGTGCGCGGTCGACTCCGGAGCGGTCCATCATTTCGACCCATGCGTGCCCGTCGAGCGGTACGGGGAGTCCCATTTGTGCCCATCCTGGGCTGTTGCCGAGGTAGGCGTGTGCGTCACAGATCATGTTTTTGGCGCTCCGGTTCTCGTTGGGTGGGTGTTGTCGTAGTTTTCCGAAAGTACGAAGCCCGCGGGGCAATCCCGCGGGCTTCGCATCTCATCGTGTCAGGAGCGTCTTCTGCGCTCTGATCATGAGGTCTTATCCGTTTGCCTACCGCTGAACCGGTACGATCAGTTCGGGTCCCTGTATGGATGGGGACTCGAAGCCGTCTCGCATCTGCCAAGACTGGATTGACTTGGGGTTGACCATCATACCGTTTGGAACGACTGCGATTCCTGATTGGGGCATCCAGTCGTACATTTGCTGAGCGACTTCGGTGTTGACCTTTACGCGTTCGGCGGGGTCGTCGAAGGTGTTTGCCTTGATGAATCCTTGTGCGATCCATGGTATTTCGACGCCGCAGCCGAAGCCTCCGCGCGTGAGGGCTGTGTTCTGCGGGCCTCTTGGCCAGTCGAAGGGCAGTCCGTTGTGGTGTCTGCAGCCCTGTATGTATACGAGTGAGTTGGAGCGGTCGACGACGGTTGGTCTGAAGATGCCGCTGTAGTCGACGATTTGGGCTTCGGTCTTGATTCCGATGTTCTCCCAGTATCCTCCGATGGCCTGGAGGATTTCCTCTCCGAAGCCTGGGAAGGTTACGAAACGGTGCTCGAACCTGACGCCGTTGGATCCGGCTGGGTAGCCTGCCATGTCGAGGTATTCGGCTGCCTTTGCCGGGTCGTAGGGTATTTTCCACTCGTCCTTGAACTCGGGGAGTGTGGGAATGAACATGGAGATGTGGTCTGGTATGGCCTGTCCAGCGAAGATGGTTTCGTTGATGAGGTCTCTGTCGTAGGCCATTGCCATGGCCCATCGGACGAGTCGGGCCTGTTCCATGTCGGTCATGCCGGGTGGGTTGTTAGTGTCCTGGTATGGGCACCGGTCTTCCCAAGGGCATCCGACCCATGGGAGGTCGGTGGCGTATCCGGCGAGGTTCCAGGGTTCGAGTTGTTCTCCGGTGTCGGCTCTTTCGGTTTCCCAGTAGTTGCCGCCGAAGATGACGACCTGTTCCTTTCCGGAGTTGGCGGGCACCCACATGAAGCCTCTTTCTCCGAGGTCCTGTCGGTCTGGGAGAATGAGTTCAGCGCCATCGACTTCTCCGGTCAGCATCATGGCCTTTCGGGTGGCTGCTTCGGGGACTTCGATGTATATGATCTGGTCGATCATGGGTGTGAGTCGGTGGTGGTTTTCGACTTTTTCGGCAATGATGCGTTCTTCGTCTCGGTACTCGATTGCCTGGAAGGGGCCAGTGCCGATGATGTTTTCGAGCATCCAGGACCGGCCTCTTTCGTCGAAGGCCTTCTTGGAGAAGATCTCCATCGTCTGTCCCTGGTTGTTGAGCTGGTTGGCAGCCCAACGCACGTCCCACCCGTTGATGGTGATTTCGACGGTCTTGTCATCTATGGCGGTGTGGTCAGTGAACAGGGCGCCGTAGTCTCCGGCGTTCCATGAGATGGATTCCGGGTTGGTCTTGGAGTTTGTGTCGTCGAGGTTCCATGCGAGGTCCTGGGCGGTGAAGGGGCCCCATCCGTCGTGGAATTCGACGCCTTCCTTGACGGTCAGTAGCAATTTCTCTCCGTCTGCGCTTCTGGACCAGTCGGAGACGAGCATTCCTACGACGTCGCCGGGGAAGTTGGTCATGAATGGGGTTTCGGTGATTCCCCATCTGTAGTTAGCGGACTGTGCGCTGTTGATACCGGTGCCCTTGCCAACGTCCAGCATTGCGAAGGTAATGGTTCCGGGTCGGCCTCTTGGGGCTGGAACGTCGTCCCTGACCACCGGTATGGGTGTGGGTGTTACGACGACGACTTTTTCCTCGACTTTGGTGATGGTGACGGGCTTTTCTACCACCACAGTCTCGATGACGCGCTCGCCGGGGACTTGTACCTGTTCCTTGACGATCACGGTCTCGACGACTCGCTCACCGGGGACTTGTACTTGTCTTTCGACGACGACGGTTTCGATGACTCTTTCGCCGGGTACCTGTTCTCGGACTACGACGGTTTCAACGACTCTCTGAATAATGGGTGAGGGGGCTGCTGCGGGCTCTGAGTCACCTCCGCAGGCTGCTATAGCGATGGCGGCGATCGCGGCCGCGATGAGGCCGAGGATCAGGGTGGGCCTCATTCCTCGCCATGTGCGTGTGCCAGTAATTTTGCTTGACGGCATACCGTCCTCCTGCCGCGCCCGACCCGACAAGAAGAGTCGAGCGTTTCTACGGTGCGGTTTGCATGGTTGTATCGGTCTGCCGTCGGCCGGCAGGCCGCGCTGAATGTTAGCCCGGCGATTGTAGTGGCGCAAGTGTTTTAGCTTGGATGGGTGTTCACGGAGGCTTCCTGCGTTGGTAGGCCGCGTTGAATTGGTTCAGCGGCTCGCTTGCGGGGAGCGTTCAGTGAGGTTTTCTCCCAATGGGGGCTTTTGCCCGCGGGGATCTTGATCTTGTTCGTACCGGATTTTGGCTTTGGGGGTGATGAAGGGGGTTCTCAGAGTTGCCGGAGCCTCGGGTCGAGGCGGTCTCTGAGCCAGTCTCCGAAGAAGTTGAAGGACATGACGGTTAGTAGGATGGCGGTTCCTGGGAATGTGGATACCCACCATGCTTTGTCGAGGTAGCTTCGTCCGTCGCTTACCATGACTCCCCATGCGGGAGTTGGGGCGGGTATTCCGGCTCCCAGGAAGCTGAGTGATGCTTCTGCGAGTATGAGTTGTCCGACTCTCAGGGATGCTATGACCATCATGGTGTTTATGACTCCTGGGAAGAGGTGTCGCATCATGATTTTCATGGTGGAAGCGCCTGCTATGCGTGCAGCGGCTACGTAGTCTGTGTTCTTTAGTACGAGTATTTCGGCGCGGATATTTCTGACGAACACGCTCCAAGCGAGTATTGCGAGGAGGATGAGTACGACTCTGAGGCTTGGTTCGAAGGCGATGGTTACGACGAGGGCGAAGAGAATGAATGGTATGGAGAACCAGATATCTACGAGTCTCATGATTATTTCGTCGATCACGCGTCCGTAGTATCCGGCGATGACCCCGAGGGCGGTTCCTACGATTGCTCCGCCGAGTAGAGAGATGGTTGCGACCATCATTTCGACCCTTGCGCCGTGTATGAGTCGGCTCAGGATGTCTCTTCCTACGACGTCTCCGCCAAGGATTCTTTGGGTGTTTCCGCCTTCCATCCATGCGGGGGGCTGGTTACGGAATCGTAGGTCGGTTTCCCTGAAGCTGTGGGGTGCGATTTGGCTTGCGAATATGGAGCAGACGACGATTGTGAGGAGCACGGTGGCGGGTATGACTGGCCACCTTCGGAGGAAGTTCCATGCGTATGCGGCGCCTTTGACCGGGGCCTGTATTGCGCGCGGGGCGAGTGTGCGCAGGTCTATGTCTTGTACGTTGGCGGCCACTGGATTGTGTTCAGGAGTATCTGATTCGTGGGTCGACGATTGCGTAGAGGGTATCTGCGAGGAAGCTCATGAAAGCGAACATTGCGGCGAAGAAGAGTACGGAGGTGCTGAGTGTGTTGAAGTCGTTTTGGAAGACGGACTCGGTGGCGAGGCGGCCCAGCCCTGGCCATCCGAAGACGACTTCGACGACGACCTGTCCGCTGAGGAAGAATGCGACGAGGAGGGCAGAGAAGGTGATGGGCGGGATCATGGCGTTTCGGAAGGCGTGCTTCCATATGACTTTTTGTCCTGCTACGCCCTTTGCTCGTGCCATCTTGACGAATTCGGAGTCAAGGACTTCGAGCATTGCGGAGCGGGTGAGGCGTGCGTAGCTGGCTGCTCCGCTCCATCCGAGTACGAGGGATGGGAGTATGAAGTGCCTTATGGTTTCCCACAGGCTTGCATCAGGCGGCCCCTTGGTTCCTGATGGGAGCCAGTCCAGCTGTACTGAGAAGATGAGTATGCCCATGATTCCGAGCCAGAAGACGGGGACGGCCTGCCCGAAGAGTGCGAAGCCTCTTCCTATGTAGTCGAAGACGCCTCCTCGGTTGACGGCGGAGAGTACTCCGACGGGTACTCCGACGATAGTTGCTACGATCCATGCTGCTGCGGAGAGTTGTATGGTGGCGGGGGCCTTTTCTAGGAATATGTCTATTACGGGCTTTTCGGTTAGCAGGGTGTTTCCGAAGTCTCCCCTGAGAACGCCTCCTATCCATATGAGGTATTGGACGATTAGGGGTCTGTCGAGTCCGATCTTCTTTCCGATGGCTTCGAGGGCCTCTGGGGAGATTCCGTATCCTTCGGGGCGTATGAGGAACTGTAGTGGGTCTCCGACGAGTCTGGAGACGGTGAATACGATGAGTGTTGCTGCGAAGACGGTTAAGACTGCGAAGAACGCACGGCGGGCGAGGAATCTTCCCATGTGTGTACGTACCTTCCAGTTCAGTGGGTAGCCTGGTGGCGTTACGCGATCCGCGTTGTTGGGCCGCCGCCGGGCTGTTGCGCGGGTGCAATGGTAACGCGTGGCGGCGTTACGTCAAAGGTGTCGTGAAGAAGCGGGTGGCCGAGCCGGGTCGCGGTTGGGTATCCGGGTCTACGGCTTGGGGGCGAATATGTCGGCCAGCCTTCCGGCGATGGACTTTATCTCATGTTCTTCGAGGAGTCGCACGTCGAGTCGCACTACGTCCGGGTCGTTCGGGTCGGTCATTCCGGCGATGGCTGGTTCGCCATCTCTCAGGGCCTGCCGCAGGTCGTCGCCGGTGATTCCCGCTTTCCGTGTTGGTTTGACGTGTACTGTGGGGTATGGCCTTTGGTAGTGATCGGGAAAGACGATTTGGGCTTTCATGTAGGGGAGGTTCTTGACGTCGTCGAGGAGTAGTGCGCTCTTGCGGTGGTGCTCGGTGATGCGGTCTTCGTCGTCCTGCTCAGCCCACCATACGAGGGAGGCGATTTGCCCGACTACCTCTTCCTTGCTGACCTTGCATACGCGTCCGATGCCGTGGTTTGGCGAGGACTGCATGGCTACGGCGTCTATGAGGTCCTGTCTTCCTGCGATGATTCCGGCTCCCTGCGGGCCCTGTATGCCTTTTCCTCCGGAGAAGCAGACGAGATCGGCTCCGAGGTCTATGAATCGGTAGAGGTTTTCGCGCGGGGGCAGTGAGTTGGATGCGTCTACGAGTACTGGTACGCCGTGGGAGTGGGCTATGTCTATGACGTCTTCGAGGGGTATGTCTCCGGGTGGGGCGTATCCGATCCAGTAGACCATTGCTACGTCGTCGTCGAAGGCGCTTTGGTACTCGTCGGTAGATGCGATTTCGTCTTCTCCGATTTCGGTAAAGCTCACTCCGGCCGTCTGTACTGCGATGGCGTATCCGTGGTCTACGTATTGGGTTCCTTCGGGGGTAGTTCTACGGTTGAAGCGCTTGGCGATGCATCGGCTCTTCATTCCGGTGAGGTCTGGGAGTTGTTCCGCCTTGGCTCGGTCTGTGCCGGTGAGTACGGCAGCGGTTCCTACGAGCATGGCTGCTGCGCATCCTGAGACTATGAAAGCGTCGTCTGCGTGGGTGTAGTGGGCTATGACCTTTCCTGCGGCCTTCTGTAGTTCGAGCATGTCGACCGCGTCGTTTGCTGCGGCTCTCATGGCGCTGAGGGACGTCTCCGGTATGAGTGTGCCTCCCAGTATGGTGTGGTGGCAGGTGGCGTTGATGAACTTTCGTACTCCGAGTGCGGCGTATGGGTCTTGTTCGAGTTCTTGGAGCGTCACCAATTGCTTTACCTCCGGGGGCGTTTCTTTGCTTTGCGGTCGTGGGCGGGTATGGTTTCGGTGTCTCGCGGCGGAGCCGGTGAGCGCGCGGGGCTTTCCGTGCGCGGATAGTGATGGTATGACAAGATGGCGGGCAGTGGGGCCGGAGTGCGTTTTCGGTTTCCGTTTGACAATGGCCTTGGCCGCGCCGCGGTTTCCGCGGGTCGGTTGGTTGGGGCTCAATTCTTGGAAGGGGCGTTCAGAATGCGATTGATCAGGTTGGAGCACATGGATTTGTTTGTGAACGACATCGGCAAGTCGGTGGATTTCTACCGCAAGCTGGGATTTTGCCCTGACGGCACGAACGACGGGGGGGATGCGGTGTACATGTCCACTCACGGGGGCGGCGTTCCGGTTGGGGTGGAGTTGCATCAGGTGAAGGCGGGTCAGAAGACGGGTATCGACCACATTTCCTTCGAGGTGGATAGCGTGGAGGCTGCGTACCGTGAGGCGAAGTACCTGGGGGTTGAGTTCCACGTTTCACCGCAGGAGGGCAGTCGTTCGGGCAGGACGATAGCGAGTTTCTACGATCCGGACGGTGTGCACTTGCAGTTTTCGCGAAAGACGCGGCGCGCGGAGTATGAGGATTGGAGTTAGGGGTTTCGTTGGCCGCTTCTGCTGCGTGAGGGGGTTTGGCGCGTGTTTTCCGCTGGCAACGGCATGGCGGGGGCCTGCACGGTAGATATTACCCCTGAGCGGGGTTTCAGCTGGGGCGGGCGCCCTATGCGTAGGAACGCGGATGAGGATAGCGATCTGCTGGCTCATGCGGTGGTTTTTACGGATGGGGCAACGACAGGTGCGTTGGTTTCGGCGGACGTGACGATGATCGACCGCCGGCACGCTGAGCGTTTTCGGGAGGCGGCTTCGATCAGGACCGGGATACCTGCGTCCCAGGTGATGATTGGGGCGACGCATACGCACACGGCGCCGGGGTTGGCGCGGAGCTGGATGGCGTCGGAGGTGTCGGAGCCGGACGCTGAGTATGGGGAGTGGTTCGTGGAGCGTTTGGCGGATGCGGTTGGTACGGCGATGGAGCGGCTTCGCCCGGCGGTGCTGGCTGTGGGGAACGCGCGGACGGACTCTTTGACGTTCAACCGGCGTTATCTTCGTGCAGACGGCGGGGTCGACATGGTGTTTTCACTGGATCGCGATCCGTCGAATCCGCCGGCCGGGCCGGTGGATCCGGATCTGGGTTACTGGCTGTTCGAGGAACCGGATGGTTCTCCTATAGCTTTGGTGACGTCGTTTTCGGCTCACAATCACGTGGTTGGCGGGAGCCCGGCGCCTGGTCGTCCGGATTCGGAGGTGTTTCATCGCGATTTCGGGGGGAGGTTCGGGGATGCGGTGCGGGAGATGGTTTCGCGTTCGGTTCCGACTGTGTACTTTGCGGGGGCTTGCGGGGATACTTCCTGGCAGGATCCGGACGTTGCGCCGCCTGTGGACGGGTGGTCTGCGGCTCGCAAGATCGGCGCGCGGTTGGCGGAGGCCTGGGCGCGTGACGTTGCGGGGGTGGAGCGGCGGGAGATCCGGGACGTGCGCTTTGCCCGCCGGGTGGCGGCGATACCGGATCGTCCGCTTTCCGAGTCGCGGTTTTGCGACGACTTTTGTCGCGGTCGGGGGGCTGGTATTCAGGCGTTCGACCGTGCTCGCTGGCGGGCGGAGGAGTTGGCGGTGAGGGAGCGGTCGGGGAGTTCTTGCCTGGTGGAGGTTGGGGCGGTTTCCACGTCTGGGACTGCGATTTCGAGCAATCCTGCGGAGTTGTTCGTGGAGTATGGGTTGGAGATCAAGGCGCGATCTCCTTTCGAGGTGACGCTGGTATCGGAGCTTACGAACGGGTGGTGCGGTTACGTACCGACGGAGGCGGCCTTTCGTCAGGGGGGTTATGAGACGCACCGCTCGGCGTACGTGAGCAGGCTTTCGCGATCAGCGGGCCGTGTGATCACGGATTTGTCGGTTGAAACGCTGGAGGAGTGTTTCGGCTGAGATTGGTCGGCCTTTGGGTTGTGGGCGGGCCTGCTGAGGAACGTGTGAATGTCGTGGCCGTGCTGAGGTTGTGCGGGCTTTGGGTTATGGCTGGGTCATGGTGCGGATCGGGATACGATTGGGAGCATTTCGACGTCGGTGACGTTGGAGTCGGTGTGGTGGAGTATCAGGATTCGAGCGGTACCGCAGTCTCCGAATTCGTCGCAGGTTAGGGAGCCTACGATTCCTTGGAAGCCGCTGGTGGCGGTGAGGTTTTCCCGGAGCTTGGCGCGGTCGACGTATAGTTTTCCGTTCTGTTCGACGGCTGTCCTTTCTATGGCGTTGAGCAGAATGGTGGTGGCGTCGTATGCGTGTGAGAGGTATGTGGAGGTCAGGTCGACGCCATACCTTTCGTGGTATACGGCGTCGAGTTCGTCTCCTCTGCGTCCGGTGGCCTGGTTTGTGGTGTCGGTGAAGACGAATTCGTTGCTTGGGAAGTAGGTTCCTTCCGTTTCGGGCAGGGCGAGGAATTCGGGAGTGAGGAGTGCTGCGCCTGCGATGAGGGTTACGTCTTCGAGTCCTGGAACGTCTCCGATCTGTTGAACTATGTGTGTTGCTTCGAGGGGGAAGATTGGGAAGAAGAGTGCGTCTGGATTCTCGGCGGCGGCGCTGGTGAGCACGGGGGTCATCTGTGTGTCTCCCCTTGCGACGGCGAGCAGTTCTACGCTTCCGCCGAGTTTTTCGAATTCGGTCTTGAAGGCGCCTGTCAGGCCGGTGGTGTATGGGTCTCCGTCATGAATAGCGGCTACGCTTCGGATGCCGAGTTCGTTGTATGCGTACTTGGCGACGAATTTGGCTTGGTGGAGGTCGTTGTTGGCGACCCTGTAGTAGCCGTCGTGGTGATTGGATCCCGGGTTTCCTTCAAGGTCTGATGTTAGTGATGGGGAGGTGTTTGATGGTGCGACCATTACGAGTCCGGCATCGCTTATGATCGGGGCTGCTGCTGCTGCTGCGACGGAGCAGTAGGTTCCTATGGCTCCGAGGACACGCGGGTCTCCGGTTACGGTTTGGGCGGCTGCTCTTCCGCCTTCGGCGGTGCATCGGGAGTCGATGGCTGCGCCCATGGAGACTTCCCATTCCTTTATGGGTCCGTAGTCTTCGACTGCGAGTTCTGTTCCTCTCATGTTTGGGTCACCCAGATTTCTGAGTCCTGTTAGTACGTTCATGGAGCGTATTTGTATAGCTTCTCCGGGAGCGATCTCGACAGCCCCCAGCGGGCCGGGCTGGAACTCATCCTGGGAGCCGACCTCGGGCTCATCTTGTGAGCATGCGGCTATGGAGAGGCAGAGGATGGCGAGGATTCCGAGCCAGGTTCCTGGGTTACGCGCGTAGTTGACTAGCGGGATCCTCAACATGCGGTTGGTCATTGTCATTCTGATCGAGCTCCGGCGGGTGTGTATCTTGGCGTCTGTCTGGGGGTAGGTGGAATCACGGGCAAATCGATGCGCGAGGGCCGTACTTCATCATGGTAAATGGTTTGCTCTGCGACCTGCCATATGGTTTCGTATCCGATGGGGCCACCGGTATTGAGGTTGCGGTCATATCTTGGGAAGTTGCTGCTGGAGATTTCGAGGCGTATTCGGTGTCCGGCCTTGAAGAGGTTGCTGGTGTCCCACATGTCGACGTGGAACTGGTACCAGCTGCCTGGCTGCATCAACTCTGGCCTGTCGGTACCTTTTCGGAAGCGTGCTCGTCGTATGCCCTCGCATAGAATGATCGATCTTCCGTCCGGGTGTAGGTCTACGAGTGCGGCGGTGAAGTCGGTGTCGGGGGCTGAGGATGCGGCGTAGATGGTAGCGGAGACGGGGCCCGTGACTTCGACGTCTCGCGTGAGTACCTCGGAGGTGTATATGAGTACGTCGGCTCTTTCCTGGAGGTGGGAGCGTTCTCTTGGACCGCTGAGGTCGAGGGTCTGGTACTGTGCGCCCCATGAGGGGACAGGGTGTGCGGGGTCGTAGGTGAAGGTGTCCGGGTTCTCGTCGCCGGGCGGCTCGGTCATGAGCCTGCCTCCTTGGGGCGAGCTTCCGTTTCCTGCGAGGTAGAAGGAGGCTTGGGCAGCGCGCTGGAGGGGCCATTCGTTTTCAAATCGCCACTCATTTGCGCCCATGATGAAGAGTCTCACGGGGGGTTCTGAGTCGATGCCGTCATCTTTTCCCTTTAGCCTTGCGTCGTACCATCGGAGGTGCATTTCGGCTGCGTCCTCTGCGGCCTGTGGTCCGAAAGTGAGTTCTTCAAACCTGCCTTGGGGGTCGAAGGGTTCCCGGCCCCATGGTGCGGTCTGGTGGCTCCAGGGTCCTACGATGAGTTTGGTGAGTCGTCTTGCGTGTTCTGCGCGTGCGCGGCTTCGCCAGCCGTTGAAGACTTGGAGGGTTTCGTGTAGAAGGGAGTCGAACCATCCGGTTATGAAGAGGGCTGGGCACTCGACTTGTGCGTAGCGATTTCGCAGGCTGTATCGACTCCACCACTCGTCGTATCGTTCGTGTTCTATGACGCCTCGGTAGTATGGGTTGTCTCCGATGTCGTCCAGGGCGGAGATGAGGGGTAGTTTTCGGTAGAACTGGTTTTGGTCGAGTTGTTCGAGTGCGTTTCGCTGCATGGTTCGGCCCATCATGTTGGCGAAGAAGAGGCTTACGGCGTGGTGTATGACGCCGTCTACTCGGTGGTGTCCGTAGTTGTCCTGCTGCGAGGCGATGGGAACGAGCGCTTTGAGGTACTTGCTGCGCAGGGTTGCGGGCAGGGTCTGTGTAAATCCGGGGTATGAGAGGCCGAACGTTCCTACGTTTCCGTCGCACCAGGGTTGGCGCCCGACCCACTCATGCGTGTCGAAGCCGTCCTCGAGTTCGCACAGGTATGGGTCCCAAGCGCCTTCGGAGTCGTGTCTTCCTCGGCAGTCCTGCAGGACCACGGCGTATCCGGCTTGTACGAATCGGCGCGTCCATGCGAGGTATCGCGGTTCCTGGTTGTCGTAGATGGTTCTGAGGAGGAGGGCGGGGAATGGGCCGCCTTGGGTCGGCAGATAGAGGTCTGCGGAGAGTCGGACGCCGTCCCGCATGGGGACGGCCTGGTCGATCATGAGGCGAAAGGGCTTTCTGCCGAAGGTCTGGGTCACTGGGGGCCTTGCGTGGATGACGTTTGGGTGAGTATCAAGTTTGCGTGTTCGTCGACGTCAGCGGCCCAACCCGGCGGTACCAGCACGGTGGAATCGTCCTCTTCGATGACCGCGGGCCCCGGGGCTCTGTTTTCCGGCAGTAGGGCGTATCGGTCGTAGAGGGCGGCGGTGGTCCATTTCCTGTTTTCGGAGAAGTAGACCTGCCTGTGTCCGGTGACGGCTGCGGAGCCGTCGGCGGTTCCCTTGGGGAGCGGTCGTATGCGAGGTTTGTCGATGGGTTTCACGACGGCGACTCTGAGGTTTACCAACTCGACGGGTTCCTGAGTGGCTTTGAAGCCGTATGTGCGCTCGTGTTCTGCATGGAATCTTTGAACGATGGCTTCGATCCATACGGCGTCGCAGGGGCCTTCCGGGGCGGGCACGTCGAGTTCGAAGCTTTGTCCCACGTAGCGCATTTCTACTGAGCGGTTGAAGATGACGCTTCCGCTCCGGGGGTCTTCACGCAGCGCTTCGGCCCCCTGGATTTCGAGCATGTTGAACTGGTCGGCCAAGGCGGATGGTTCCACGTCCTGGGCTCGTTTGAGGTAGGTGGCGCTGCGATCGAGGCGTAGGTCGGTGGCGAGGAGGCCGAGCGCTGAGGCGGTGCCTGGGCTTGGGGGTATGAGTACTCCGGCCATGCCGCTTTCCTGGGCCATGCGCGCTGCGTGTGCGGGTCCTGCTCCTCCGAATGCAACGAGTATGAAGTCTCTTGGGTCGTGCCCCCTTTGTACGGAGACGAGGCGTAGGGCGTTGACCATGGCGGTATTTGCGATTTCTATGATGCCGTCTGCGGTTTGTTCGACGCTCATTCCCAAGGGTTTTGCGCAGTGGGAGCGAATTGCTTCAACGGCTCGCTGGGCGTCCAGTTTCATCTTTCCGCCTGCGAACCGGTCCGGGTTTAGTCTTCCGAGAGCGAGGTTGGCGTCGGTGATGGTGGGCTGATCGCCTCCCAATTGGTAACATGCGGGCCCTGGGTCAGCGCCTGCGCTGTGGGGTCCTACTCGCAGGGCGCCGCCGGAGTCGATCCATGCGATGGAGCCTCCTCCGGCTCCGATTTCGACGAGGTCTATGACGGGGGTGCGTACGGGGTATCCTCCGGCTCCTCCAAAGGCTCCGGCTCCTCGCTGCGCCTCGGCTCCGACGGTGTAGTCCTTGGTTACGCTGGGCTTTCCTCCTCGAATCATGCAGACCTTTGCGGTGGTTCCTCCCATGTCGAATGAGACGAGGTTGGGTCTTCCTGCGAGGTTTCCGACGTGTGCGGCGGCGACAGCGCCTGCTGCTGGTCCTGACTCGACCATGTATACGGGCCTCTCGACGGCTGCATCAGCGGAGTAGACTCCGCCGTTGCTCTGCATGACGAGCAGGTCGTCTTTCATGTCTCGTTCTCTGAGCCTTCGGCTGATGCTTGCGAGGTACCTGCCGACGAGCGGCCTGACCACGGCGTTGATGACGGTGGTGCTTGCTCGGAAGTACTCTCTGAACTCGGGTGCGACCTCGGAGGATAGGGATACGGGTATTCCGTGCAGTTTTGCGCGCAAGATTTCTCCCACGCGTCTTTCGTGTACGGGGTTGCGGTATGCGTGCAGCAGGCATACGGCTACGGACTCCACGCGCGCCGATCTGATGCGTTCGGCGATTTCTTCCACGGCGGATTCGTCGAGGTGGGTGATCACGTTGCCTTCGGCGTCGAGGCGCTCAGGGACTCCAAAGCAGAGGCGTCTGGGTACGAGGGGCGGCGACTTTTGGAAGTTCAGGTCGTAGAGGGATGGTCTGATCTGCCTGGCTATCTCCAGCATGTCGGAGAAGCCTTGGGTCGTGACGAAGGCGGCGCGAGCGGTGGTTCCCTCGATGATGGCGTTTGTGGCGACGGTGGTTGCGTGTACGAGGTACTGGATTTCTTCCGGGTTGGCGCGCGCTGCGTTTGCGAGGGGCCTCACGGCTTCCATGAAGGCGATTGACGGGTCGGCGGGTGTGGACAGTACTTTCGAGTGGGCGGCCTCGCCGGAGCGGCTGTCTATGAGGACTCCGTCGGTGAAGGTTCCGCCTATGTCTACGCCGAGGCGGTATCTGGGGGCGGGGTTATGGTTCACGTTAGTTGGGCCGTTCGGGCTTGTCGGTCCTGTTGGCGTTTTGGCGCGAGTGTCTCAGTCTGGCGGTCTCCTCTTCGTCGACACTTGCGCGGTCTTTGCCGAGGGCGACTCGGTAGACGCTGCGCGCCCGGTCGGCAGACACTTTTCCGTCGAGTACGTCTTGGAGTACTCGGTTGGGGTCTCGATCTGTGGGTTGTCCGTATCCGCCTCCGCCTGAGGTGCGGTAAGACACTATGTCGCCGGGCTGGAGTTGCACGGTCGTCTTGGAGGATAGGCGTTGTTCTCTTCCGTTTCGCGTCAGTGCGTATACGGATATGGAGCCTGGTCCTCCGCCAAAGAGGCCGTGGGGTCCGGCCTTGTCGCGGTCGGCGAGGATGGTGAAGATGGTTGGTGATGGGAAGAGGTAGTCTCGGCGTAGTCCGAGGCCGCCGCGGTGTTTGCCTGGTCCCTCGGAGTCTGGAATGAGGCCGTATCGGTGTATACGCAATGGGTAGTTGCTCTCGACCTCTTCGACCGGTGCGTTTTCGGTGTTCTGTCCGTGTGCCTGCACGGCGTCCGGCCCGTCGGATGTGGATCTGGCGCCGTATCCTCCGGCCAGTGTTTCGAGGTAGCAGTAGTACTCTCCTGTGCGCGGGTGTTCACCGCCAAATCCTGAGTGGCACTGCATGGCCTTTGTACCGGCGGGTACGTCGTGCGGCATGGCCGTTGAGAGGGCCTTGAAGATGAGGTCGTTGAGTCTTACATGTGTTTCCCATCCACCGACGACGGGCGCTGGGTGTACGCAGTTGGTGACGGTGCCCTTTGGAGCGTTTATGCGGACGTACTTGTAGAAGCCGTGGTCGACGGGCAGGTCTTTTTCGAGGAGAGAGCGTAGGGCGTATGCGCAGGCTGAAAAGGTTTGGGCAAAGGTGGAGTTGACGGGGGCCCTGCGCTGCGGGTCTGATCCGGTGGTGTCGAACAGCACTCCCTGGTCGTCTATGTCGATCTTTATCTTGAGTCGCACGGGCTGGTCGGTGAAGCCGTCGTTGTCGACCTCTCCCTCTGCCGTGAAGACGCCCTTGGGGAGTTTTGCTATTCCGGCTTGGGTTCGTCGGGAGGTGTACTCGACTATTTCGTCCACGTATCGTAGGAACTCCGAGAGGCCGAATCGCTGGACGATTTCGCCTACTCGCCGTGCGCCGGTGAGGTTTGAGGCCACCTGTGCCCGGAAGTCTCCGGCGGTCTCTCTCTTGGAGCGGATCTGTGCGAGTACTAGCCGGAATACGTCTTCCACGATGTTTCCGGCCTCTACCAACTTTACGGCTGGGATTATCACTCCTTCCTGGAAGACCTCCTGGAAGGCGCCTACGGAGGCTGGTGCGCCGCCTCCGACGTCGACGTGGTGCGCTAAGCAGGCGGTATATCCCACGAGTTTGGAGTCGTAGTGGACGGGGCCTATGAGGCTGATGTCGTTGAGGTGTACTCCTCCGCCGTAGGGGTCGTTCGAGAGGATCATGTCTCCGGGGCCGAGGTTTTCGATTCCTTGGCGTTTGATCGCCCTGGGGACGTGTTCGACGAACGATCCGAGGTGTACGGGCTGGGTGAAGGCCTGTGCGATGACTCTCAGTTGGGGGTCGAAGTATGCGCAGGAGAAGTCTTGGCGCGTTTTGACGTTTGTGGAGTATGCGCTGCGCCTGAGGGCTGCGGCCATTTCCTCGGTGGCCTGTGTGAGGGCGTTTCGTATGACCTCGAACCTGATGGGGTCGAGTTGTTGGCGGTTTTCGCGATTTTCCTGGAGTGTCATGGTGCGGTTTTGGATACTACCAATCCGGGGGGCCGTTGGGGTGTGCGGGACTTGTGCGGTTGAGTATGGATTTGGTCGGAGCGGGGGCGGAGGAAGAGATGGGCGGGTTGCAAACGGTGGTTTGGTATGAGCGTATACTCTGGCGCATATAATCGGCGCGGTTTCCGGCTGGGTCTTTAGGGAGACGGAACAATGGTTTCTCGTGAAGAGGTTTCACTTGTAGCCCACCTCATGCGGCGTGCGGGCTTTGGCGCTTCGGGGCCGGAGTTGGAGGAGCTGTCGTCGCGGGGCTATGAGTCGGTGGTGGACGATCTGGTGAGTCCTGAGCGTTTTCCTCGTCTGGAGGAGGACGTGCTGGAGCGTCACCACGCGGAGCATGCGGACGAGGAGTCTCCTCGGTGGGTTGCGATGAAGTGGATGCATCGGATGATCAATTCTCCGCGGCCGTTGGAGGAGAAGGCGGCTCTGTTCTGGCACGGGTTGTTTGCGACGGGGTGGGCGAAGGTCAGGAACGGTCCGATGATGAACCGTCAGTACTCGATGCTTCGGGATCACGGTCTTGGGAATTTTGGGAATTTGCTAAAGCGTCTTTCTCGCGATCCTGCGATGATCTACTGGCTGGATCAGCAGACGAATCACGGTGATGCGGTGAATGAGAATTATGGCCGTGAATTGCTGGAGCTGTTCAGCATGGGTCGCGGGAACTACACGGAGGATGACGTTCGCAATTGTGCGCGTGCGTTTACCGGGTGGACGATGACGCACGTTCTTCCCAGGTATCCTTCGGGTTACTGGCCTTCTGATTTCGTGTATCGGGATGAGGATCACGATCACGGGGTGAAGGAATTTCTGGGGGAGGAAGGGAACTTCAACGGGGACGACGTTATCGAGATCATCGTTCGTCAGCCTGCGACGGCGAGGTTCCTGGGGGAGGCGATTCACAGTTTCTTCGTATCGGACGAGCGGGACGACGATGCGATACAGCTGATTGCGGATGCCTACGAGGGGTTGGGTTACGAGACTGGCGAGGTGCTTCGGTTCGTGTTTCTGAGCGATTTCTTCCGCGACGCTGCGTTTCGCAAGGTGAAGAGTCCTGCGGAGTTCGTGGCGGGCACGGTCAGGTTGTCGGGCCGCTACCGCGATGGTTACGAGTTTGGTCTTGCGGATTTGCCGAGTGCGACGCTGTCCATGGGTCAGGAGCTGCTGAATCCTCCGACCGTGGAGGGTTGGCACACGGGTCGGGAGTGGATCGACTCGTCGTTTCTGGTTTCGCGTGTGAACTTTGCGGCTGAGCGTCTCGGGGAGGTGAATGCTCCGGGGGTGGCCAACCTAGTGGAGCGTGCGTCGCAGGGGGAAGGGGCTGTGTCGGCTGAGGATTTGCTGGACACCTGCTTGTACGAGATGGGCTGTCTTTGGCTTGGGAAACCTTCCCGGGAGATCATCCTGAAGGAGCTTGGGATCGAGGGGAAGCTGTGCAGGGAAACGGCTGCGGGCAAGGATGCGGCCAAGCGTGTTGCCGGTCAGTTGGTGGGTATGATCGCGTCGTCTCGGGAGTACCAATTTACGTAGTTGCGGTTTCCCCGAGGGGGTACGCGCATCAAGCGTTGGAGAATGGGAATGAGCGCTGAAAAAACGGTCGGACAGAAGAACGGACGCAGTAACGGTAAGGCGCCTGTGCTCGTGGTGCTGCAACTTTCCGGCGGCAACGACTTCATGAGCACGGTGGTTCCGTACGGTGATCCGCTGTACTACGACTTTCGGCAGACGGTGGGGATTCGCGAGTCCGACGTGCTGCACCTGGACTCGCAGCTTGGGTTTCACCCTGCGCTGACGGAGATCAAGGAGCTTTGGGACGAGGGTGATGCGGCGGTGATATCCGGGACGGGCTATCCGGAGCCTGACCGTTCTCATTTCAGGTCTATGGACATTTGGCATACGGCGAATCCGTTCGAGTACGTAGCGGAGGGCTGGCTGGGCCGGGCGATCCGGGCTTTGGACCCGTCGAAGCGGAACGTGGTGACCGGCGTGAGCTTTGGTCCTGGTCTGCCGCGGGCGATGTACTTGTCCGGCACGCCTGCGGTGTCGGTAGCGCATCTGGAGGGTTACGGTCTGCTGACCACTCTGGAGGGTCAGCGTCAACGGTCGGCTCTCAACGTGTTTACTCGCATGTACGCGCCTATAGAGTTCGAAGAGCAGCAGATGATCATGGATCACATCGGCCAGACCGGTCGGGACGCGATGGAGGCGGTGGATCTTCTGAAGACTGCGCCGGCGACGTATTCGTCGAGTGTGGAGTATGAGCAGAACCCGTTGGCGCAGAGCTTGCGGGACATTGCTCAGGTGCATACTGCGGGTCTTGGTACGCGTGTCTTCTATGCTCAGCATGGGGGTTACGACGTTCACGGGAACCAGGTGCAGACGCAGCACAAGCTTTGGCGTGAGGTGTCGAGGGCGGTTCGAGATTTCTTCGACGACTTGCGGCGGCATGATGCATCGGAGGAGGTGGTGATGCTCATCTTCTCGGAGTTCGGGCGTCGGGTGCGCGACAACGGGAACGGGACGGATCATGGTTCAGGCGGCGGTGCGTTCGTTCTGGGGGAGCGCGTCAAGGGCGGTTTGTACGGGGAATTTCCGTCGCTGGAGCCGTCGCAGCAGTTGAGCGGTGACCTGCACTACAACAACGACTTCAGGTCGATCTACTCGACGCTGTTGGACAGGCACCTGGGTATTGCGCCGGGGGAGATAGTCAACGGCAACTTCGAGCAGTTCGATCTTTTGGAGCCGGTGGGTCAGGCTCGATAGCGTTCCGCCGGCGCGGATCAGGGTAGAGGAGGCGCAGCGAAGATGGTCATCGAGTTGGAGATACAGTCAGGTCGGCCCTCGGGGCCCAAGTACGACGGGGTGACGGGATACCCGTACATGCTGCGCGGCGGTCACAAGTTCGAGATCGCGCTGGGTCAGCGTCTTGCGCTGGGGGGGTTCAAGGGTCCTATGGACCTGGCCATCGGGCGGGACGAGCTGTACGTGGTGAATCGTTTTTCGGAGAATTCCAGCAACGTGGCCCGCAATCGTTTCGTGCGGGTGACGATCGAGGATGAGGGGTACGAGGACGACGACATATATGCGCCCGGGCCTGGCGGCGGTTTCGAGTCGAACGGCAATGAGACGCTGCCTTCGTGGGTGATGTGCGACATCGACGATGAGGGGATTCTGTACGTGACTGATGAGCACGCCAACAAGGTTGCCCGGTTCAGGACGAGTGGGGAGTATCTGGGGGTGTGGGGTGAGAGCGGCGAGGGCGCCGGCGAGTTGAATGGGGCGTCGGGCGTCGCGGTGGACGGGGAGGGGAGCGTGTGGGTGACGAGTTCTCGTAACCACCGGGTGGAGCGTTTTACGAAGTCGGGGGATTATCTTGGCGGTTTTGGGGTGTACGGCGAGGCTCCGGGCGAGTTGAACTATCCGTGGGGTCTTGGTATCGATCCGGTCAACGGGACGATCATGGTGGCTGATTGGCGGAATGATCGTGTGCAGCGCTTTTCGCCTGAGGGCGAGGTTTTGCAGGTGATCGGGGAGTCTGGCAGCGGTCCGGGTCAGATGAATCGTCCTAGCGGTGTGGCGGTGGATAAGTACGGGGACATCTACGTTGCGGACCGTTCGAATCATCGGGGTTTGATGTTCAACCCTCGCGGCGGTTTTCTGGAGTCGTTCATCGGCGATGCTACGTTGAACGAGCGCGGTATGCGCAAGTTGATGACGAACCTCGACATGCTGCGGATGCGCGAGAACGTCGTGGACCTGGATACGGAGAAGCGCTTTCTGAATCCGACCTCGGTGAAGGTGGATGATGAGGATCGTGTGTACTGGGTGGATTCCGGGCGCTACCGGGTTCAGGTATACAGCAAGGTTTGCAAGGTTCTTGGTCCCGATGAGATAGATCCGCCGAGTATGTTCAAGGATCCTGCGCTTAGTTGAACAAGCTTTTTCCTCAGTTGCGGGCTATGGCGCGTTACGGCTCATGGCCAAGCGTTGGGGCTTGTGATTGAGAGTTGTAATCATGCCGATACCGTTTTTAATTTGGGCTGCAGCAGCGATCGGATTGGGTGGCTCTGCTTTTAACTTTCGGAAGTTTAAGCGAGACAGGGACCGCTATAACGCTCGTCGTAAACGTTATGAGAGATGCCGTGAAAGATATCGCAAGTTTGTGGAGTCAGTGCAGACAGAGGTTGATGATCTTCACAAACAGCGCGTTGCAGCACAAGAAACGCTCCGCGAGGCTGCTGAGTTCCTGGTTCGCGCTAAGGTGAAGGATCGAGAGTTCGATGCGGACTTCAAGATCACTCCTGAGCAATTTGAGGAACTGAAGGGCGTCTTAGACGACCTTAGAAATTTGTCCGCCGACTTCTTAGGGACTGCCGGGATAGGCGCAGGTGCTGGCATACTCGGCAAATCCGCGGCTCTTGCGCTCGTGAGCGCTTTGGGAAGCACTTCCACGGGTACGGCTATAGGCGGGTTGACGGGGGCTGCTGCCCGTAGCGCTACTCTGGCGTGGTTGGGTGGTGGTTCGTTGGCTTCCGGTGGAGGCGGAATGGCGGCCGGGGCGGCAATGTTGGCGAATATCACTTTCATCCCACTGGCTATCTTGCCCGTCGCTGTATTTACATGGAAGGCCTATAAGCAGGGTAAGAGGGTCGATGATGCGATTGAGGAGATGGACGTTGACCAAGCCAAAATGGGGAGACACAAAGCCGAATTGAGCGCATTACTGGAGCGCGTACGAGAGGTCTCGAAAGGGGTTCGCGAAGTTGAGAAAGCCCTCAAGGACCTCCTTGAAGTGTCTTCGATAGAAGTGGTGAAGGACGTATACTTAGTATGGCTCGCGGCCAAGGCGTTGGCTGAGTTGTTGGACGATAAATCCGACAGTTCCGATGACGAAGATCCTGGGCCAAGCACGGGTGGGGGTGTCACTTCGCCCAAGTCACCCAATGTTCCGATTGCACCCCGATGAGATCAGGAGGACAACTATGACTACGGTTGGGAGTTTTGCAGCATTCTTTGGTAAGCAGGGTGCGTTCAAAATTATCGAGGAAGCTGTTGATTATCTGAAAACTCGCGAGGCTGAGGCGACCAAGCGAGAATATATCAGGGCGAAACGGGACGCGCTGGTAACTGCCCTCAACCACGAAAGAGATTTTGTATTTGCATATTTCCCGGCGCGTTTTGCGGAACGGCGGGAGTCATTGCAACAGTTCTACGACGTACTGCACGCTGCGGTGGAGAACAGCAATAGCGACCAGTTGCAAGTGGCGTTGGAAGGGATCTTGGGAATCATCAAGGACAATCCGTTGAAGGATCTTCGGGAGTTTCGCCGGGAGTGGGAAGATCCCAACTCTGAATTCATTCTGTAAGTTTCTTGTTTCTTGGGGACAAGGCGATACGTGAGGGACGGCTGCCATGCCCAGATTGACTCGTCAGGAGATCACAGACACTTCGACCCGCATCCTTGTGGCGGCGGGGGCCTCGGAGTCCAACGCCCGCGTGGTTGGGGACCATCTTGCGGACGCCAACATGACGGGGCACGACTCGCACGGCCTCATACGTTTGCCGCAGTACGTTGGGGACATCAAGGGGGGGCATCGGCAGCCGCGGGCCGAGCCGGCGGTGGTGTCGGAAAGCGGCTCGCTGCTCAGGATCGACGGTCGTCACTCGTTCGGGCAGGTGGTGGCCAGGTTTTCGACTGATCGTGCGATCGAGCGGGCACGGGTGCATGGTCTCAGCCTTGCCACGATGTCGAGTCTTGGGCACGTGGGGCGCATCGGGAGCTACGTCGAGCAGGCTGCGGCGCAGGGGATGGCGGCGATAATGTTCACGGGTTTGCTGGGCGAGGCGTCGAACATCGTGCCGCCGTACGGGGGGGCTGCCAGGCGGTTCAGTACGAATCCTATTTCGATTGGCTTTCCCTACCAGGAGGATGGCGCGGTCTTTCTGGACATGGCCACCTCGATAGGCGCGGAGGGGAAGCTGCGGGTGTACCGTGCACGGGGGCACGATTTGCCGGACGAGTGGGTTATCGACGCTGGGGGGAATCCGAGCCGCGATCCCAATGATTTCTACGACGGCGGGGCGGTCCTGCCGCTGGGCGGTACGCAGGTTGGGCACAAGGGCTATGGGCTGGCGTTCATGGCGGCGGTGTTGGGCGGCCTGCTCGGTGAGTACGACAAGCCGGATCCGCCGGAGGGTGCGTTTTCGAGCGGGTCTACGATCATCGTGGTTGACGTATCTCGTCTGGCGCCGCCGGAGGGTATGCAGGAGCGTATGAACTGGCTGATCGGCTATGCCAAGGACACGCCTTTGATGCGCGGCTTCGAGGAGATTTTGTATCCGGGGGAGAAGGAGGCTGTGACGCGGCGGGTGCGTGAGCGTGAGGGGGTGGAGATAGAGGCTGCTACGTGGGGGCAGATAACGGGTTTGCTGGAGGAGTACGGGTTGGAGTAGGGGCGCTGTGCGGGGGCCGGGAGGATTGCGGTACTTTGCGGTTCAGTCAGGAAGTGCGGTACCGGCCCAAGTATGCTCGCGCCTCAGGCGAGTGCGCCTACGAGATCATGGCCGCCATAGCGCGCGCAGGTGCCCGCGCGCGCTTCAGGCGAGGGCTGGTTCGGGGGCTCTTTGGTATATCTGAATGCGGTGGCGGCAGCTGTCGGCTATGTAGATGCGGCCGTCGGGGCCGGGAGGATGGGCCCTTCTTCTCTAGCGCTCAACTCTTTGGTCTGTGCACGTGTGGCTGAAGTTTCAGGACGACAACATCGGCCTTGCCCAAACTTCGGTAGCCTTATCTGCCAAGTATTCAGCACGCTTTAGGATCTGCTCCTTATCCCATTTATCCAAATTTCTCAGTCCCTCATTGAGCCGTAACGGGCTGTCCTTAAAGCCGCCTTCCATGTCGCGCTTTTCCAAGAATGGTCGATCACTCAATTCTGGATTGTAACCGGTTAACGTCAAATTGCCGAGCGTATGTAACAAAGTTGCATGGGCAAGTCGCCATTCAGGACCTAGCATGTCCTGCCATTCCTGCGAGAGGTTCTCATTCTGCGGCATAATATGCTCGACAGTGAGCCCGTTCACTTGTACTTGCTCCTTGCGCTTATGATTCTCCAATTTGCGTAGGTAGTATATGCACCTCCAACCGAAGTTGTACAAGTCGCGCGTCGTGATTTTTTCTCGAAATTCTTTATCACTCGGGAACCGTCTGTATGATTGCATGTCCAGAGTATATGATTGCATGTCCAGAAATTGAGTTTCAAAACTCTCCATGTAGCGTGCTTTGTCAAGCGTACGTGTAAAAATGGCAAAAGTTCTGCTCAAAGAGTTGGTTGGAATGGCGCAAACTGCCCGCCGGAATACGTAGCTTTCCACTAGCCGGACAGCCTGTTCCATCTCGTCTACAGAAAGTAGGCGATTACTATAGTCGTGATAGAGTTCAAGCAAGAGCGGGTAGGCTACGTCAACCCGTAGTTCCTTGAAGTCTGTGAAGGCAGAATGAAGAGTTGGATCTTTCTCTTGACCTAGTACCATGGCACAATAATAATCTGCAAAAACGTGTAGGTCAGATACTAGGGTATCTACATCATCGGAACTGCGTTCGTAATAGCTTTTGAAATCCTTGTAAATCTCACGTACCTTAGGTATCTCCCCTGCACTACTCTTAACCGTTAGATAGTGGCGCATGAAGCGGTCAAAGTCGTAGGCATATGCTTCCTGACCAAAGGAAATTTCCATCTCCCTCCAATGCTCAGTGTAGAGCTGCTCTTGATGGGTCGGATCTAATCGCATCAGTACAAAATTACGGATCAAATCAGCTTGACTTAGCTCTCGCCCAGTGGAATTCATGCTCTCAAAAATCAGTTGTGGATTGTCGTATTGGCGATCAAGAGCGACATCCACGATCATAAGCTTTTCGAGCCCTCTGCATAGTGCTTCTAGATCATCTCCAATGGTCTTCACTTTTCCGTTAAAATAGTCGAAGTTTTGTTTCACTAGGATGGAGTACTCTGTTGGTAATGGCTTTTGGGTCACAATCTGCTTAAGTGTTTGCCTGTCAGTTTGGGTCAGAAGCAGTTTGTAGTGGAGTTCACCTTTTTCTAGTGGATTGAGCAAGTAATAGTGTCGGAGCTTTTCCGCTGAAAATCCTTCGATGAGTTCGCCATCGCCGACTTGTCGGGCTATCGCCTCTAAGAGAAGCGATATTGTGGTAAGTCGTTGCTGGCCATCGATGACGAGTTTAGGTGATTGTTTGCTTACCTGGGAAAGCGTTTGGTCAATGTAGACGATTGATCCAATAAAATGCGGGGAATCTGTATCATCATTTCCGGCGCGAATTATATCGTTCCAAAGTTGTTGGCACTCCGCCTGCCTCCACGAATAAGTGCGCTGATAGATAGGTATTGTAAACTGCTGCGGGTTTCGCAAAAAACTTAGCAGGTTGGCTTCGGCAGCTTTCATACCACTAAACGAGGGCTGGTTCGGGGGCTCTTTGGTATATCTGAATGCGGTGGCGGCAGCTGTCGGCTATGTAGATGCGGCCGTCGGGGCCGGTTTCTATTCCGGCTGGGCGCCAGAAGAGTTTTTCTCGCTCGGCCATGCCTGAGTTCTCTCTCCAGCCGGCTTGTTCCGGGTTGACGTCGAGGAATTCCTGGCACCATCTGGAGAGGGTGGCGCTGCCGACAAGGGTCTCTCGGTGGGTTCCGTCTCGGTCGAATACCTGTACTCGGTCGTTGCGCCAGTCGGAGACGTATATGTTGCCGTCTCTGCCGCAGTGGACGCTGGATGGTCGGTCGAATTGGCCGTCTGCGTTGCCGGATGATCCGAATGCGGAAACGAACTCGCCTTCGGGGGAGAATCGTTGTATTCGGTCGTTGCGCCAGTCGGCTATCCAGACGTGGTCTTGGTCGTCGATGGATATTCCCCATGGGAAGTTGAACTGTCCGTGTCCGGTTCCGAAGGTTCCGAATGAGGAGAGGTGTTGGCCGTCTGGCGACCATTTTTGTACCCGTGCGTTCAGGTGGTCTACGACGAAGAGGTCTCCGGCGGAGTCCACGGCTAGCCCAGAGGGTCGGTTGAACTGTCCGTGCCCGGAGCCTTCTTCTCCCCAACGAGTGAGGAAGGAGCCGTCCTTTTCGAAGACGGAGATGGTTTGGGTGAACTCATCTGCGAGGTAGAGTCGGTCGTCGGGGCCGAAGTCCATTGCGGTGGGCTGCGTGGCTTTTCCGGGTTCGGTACCCCAGTTGGCGAATTCGAACAGGAATTCCGAGTCGATGGGGGTGACGACGCTTATGCGGACGTTCTTGTTGGATGCGTTGGAGCGGCTGAGTACGTACAGGTTGCCGTCGCGCGCGAGCCTTACGTCGACGGGGTTCATAAATCCCCGTCCTTCGAAGGAGGCGATGCCGAGTGTGTGGCTGTATGAGTATCGGCTCATGAGGGCTTAGGCGCGGCTGGCTACGAGTTCTGTCATGGGGTTGAACTTCTTCTTGAGTACCCACTCGGAGTCGACGTGGAGGAATTCATCGAGGATGGTGGCGTATGCGTCTCGGTAGTCGGTGTTGTAGTGGACGTCGCCTTCGAGTTGGTCTGCGGGATCGAGGCTTGGGTATTCTCCGTGTAGGCCTCCTTTGACGGGATTTCCGATCATGAAGGCGACTCCGCCTGATCCGTGGTCGGTTCCTGCGCCGTTGTCTTCGATGCGTCGGCCGAATTCCGAGAACATCCAGATTACGGTGTCATCGGCCTGTCCCTGTTCTGCGAGGTCGGCCCAGAAGCATTCGACGGCTTCGGAGACTTCATCCCATAGTTTGGCGTGATTGACGAGCTCGTTGGTGTGGGTATCGAAGCTGCCGTGCTGTGTGTAGAAGATTCGTGTTCCGAGGTCGGCGGACATGACTTGTGCGACGCCCTTGAGGCTCTGGGCGATGGGGTTGTCGGCGTTGTACTCGACGTTGGAGGAGTATGCGTCGGGAGCGGAGCGTAGGAGGTCTGCTCCGTCGAGCATTCCTCGTCCGGTTTGCAGGATCTGGAGGGAGGGGAAGCCTTCCTGCGACATGGGTTGGTATATGCGGCTGACGGTATCGAGCAGTGCGTCTCGGTTGGAGGCGCCTGCTAGTCCGGTGTAGAGGCCGTAGCTTTCGAGGGCTCCAACGGATGCTACGGAGACTCCCGGGTATGCGAGGGCTCTTGGCAGGCCTCTGCCGAAGTTAACGGCGGTGACGGGGTTCTTGCCCTCGGGGTCTATGGCCTTGGTGGTCTTTCCGAGCCATCCCTCTGATGATGCGATTTCGGGTTCTGCGGTGTGCCAGATGTCCATCGATCGGAAGTGTGACCTGTTTGGCTCCGGGTATCCGATGCCCATGATGACGGCCATCTTGCCTGCGTCGAACAGTCTCTTGAAGGGGCCCATGTGTGAGTTGAAGGCTACCCGCTCATCGAGGGGGATCACCTTGTTTCCGGAGAGGCCCATCACTGGCCGGTAGTCGTAGTAGAGGCCGTCCTGGTAGGGGACAACGGTGTTGAGGTAGTCATTTCCGCCTGAGAGCTGAATCACTACCAGGTTCTTCGCTCTTCCGTTGCTTCCGTTTCCGTTCGAAGCCATATCGAACTCCTCTGTGTTTCGTGCGTGTGTCCTGTTTGGTTAGCAGTACTGATAGTCCGGTGTGGAGGCTATCAACTGGAACATTTCGGTTGCCCTGTTTCGTTGGTCCTGGTGTATGGACTGTCCTGCGGCGTGTTCGGTCAGTATGTTCATGGTTCGGTCGGAGAGCTGTATGGCTCCCATGGCGTCGAGGCATGCGTTTACGTATTCCCTGGGTGAGAGGCTGTCGCCTGCGGAACGGACTCGTTCCAGCATTTGTTCCACGCCTGGTGCGTCGGTTCGTTCCAACTGGCTTGAAGCGAAGTTGATGCGTTCTACGAGTGCGCCGCTGTCGATCCACTCTTCGCCTTCGTGCCATCCTTCCACGCTGGGGGGATTGAGCAGGTGCTGTCCCATGAACATGGCGTAGTTGGCGAGTTGGGAGGTGTCCATGTCGGGCAGGTCGAATCGGTCTGTGAGTCTGGCGGTTCCGTAGACGAGTTCTGCGGGGCTCTTGACCTTTCGGAACCTGATTTCTTCGGACTTGAAGTGTTCGGAGTTGAAGATTGCTCGGAGGACGGCCCGTATTTCTCCGTCGTTTTCGGTGAAGACGTCGGCGAGTTTCCGTACCTCTTGTTGGTCGGGTTCATCTGCGACGAAGAACTGGTAGAGCCTGCGGGATATGAATTCTGCGGTTGCGGGCTGCTGGACGATGATGTTTACGGCGTCGTCTCCGTTCCAGTTGCCGGTTTCTCCGAGCAGGGTTTTATCTCGTTCGTCGTGGTCTTCGGGATCGAATCGGAATTCCATGGGGAAAGGGCCGAGGAAGAAGGGTGGCATAGTGGGTTTGGATGCCCATCCGGTGAATGCTCGTGCTGCGGCCTTCACGTCGTCCTCGGTGTATGCGCCCTCACCGTTTTGATCGATGCCCATGGAGAAGAGTTCTAGCAGTTCTCTTCCGTAGTTTTCGTTTGGTGCGTCTTTGTGGCTGTTCTGGTTGTCCAGCCAGTACATCATGCCCGGGTTGCGGGAGATTTCGAGTAGCAGTGTGCGAAATTTTCCCAAGCCGACTCTTCGGAAGAGGTCGATCTCTGTGAGCATCTCCATGCCGTGGTCGAGTTTGATGCCTCCGACTGCGAGCAGGCTGTGCCAGAAGAGGGCGATTTTTTCCTCGAGTTGTTTAGGGCTGGTTGCCATCCTCCAGGACCATTGGGGGTCGGCGTGTCCTACGGACCGTGCTTCCGTGGAGGCTATGAAGTATCGGTCTAGGAGGTCCTGGTCTTCGGGTTCGCCGTATTCGGGGTTTAGTAGTTCCTCTACGGTGGCTTCGTAGCCTTTTTCGAGGTAGTGATCGATCTGGTTTCTGGTGGCTCCGAATCCGGCCCTGCGCAGCAGGTGGGCCATTAGAGCGGTGTCTGTGTCCGTTGCGGCGGTGGTAGTAGTCATAGCGCGGCCTCTCAGTACATCCGGCCCTTACGTGCAAGGGTCAGGTCTCCGAGCGGGGGTCTCGGTTCCCAAGTGCGTTCGATTGTAGTTTTTACGCGCTACTGGGTCAATTGCGTTATCGCGTTCTTAGACTGGGCAAGGTTGCGGGTTTATGGGCGTGCGCGTACTCCGGCTCGCTGCTCTTGCAGAGTCATGGCGATGGATGCGTCGCGGTCTCCGTAGCCTCGTTGTACGGCTTCGTCGAGTTCCTGTAGGGCCAGGGGGGAGATTCGCAGGGGGACTCCGAGCCTTTCCGCCATTTGTAGGGCGAGGGCGAGGTCTTTGCGTGCTCCGTTCAGTGTAAAGCGCGGCTCGAAGTCGCTGTTCATGAAGGTTTGGGGTATGCGGACGCCTATGTTTGCGCCTTTTCCGATGGCGCTTTGGCGTAGGGCCTCGAACAACCGCTGTGGTTCGAGGCCTGCTCGAACTCCGATGGTCATGCACTCTGCGATGACCTGATCCAGTGTGAAGCAGGCGAGGTTGTTGAGGAGTTTGGCTATGGTTCCGCTGCCGGTTGCGCCCACGTGGAAGATGGTCGAGCACGCGGCTTTCAGTATTGGGCGCACTCGCTGCACCTGATCGCGGTCTCCGCCGACGAGGGCGGTTAGGGCGCCGTTTGCGGCGCCCTCGACGCCTCCGCTTACTGGTGCGTCTATCAGGGTTATGCCGAGTTCTGCGAGTTTGTCGCGGGCATCTGCGATGAGTTGGGGGGAGTTGGTGGTGTGGTCTACGAGGATTGCGCCTGGCGGCATGGCTTTGGCGATGCCGTGGTGAGCGAAGAGCAGTTCTTCGAATTCCTGCGGCCCCGGCAAGCAGGTGAGTACGGCTTGGGAGTTTGCTACTGCATCGGCGGGGGAGTGGGCGACCCGTACTCCGGGGCCTTTGAGCAGTTGGGTGGAGCGCGGCTCCCGGTCGTAGACGGTCAGGCGGTACCCGGCTGCGCTGAGTCGGGCGGCCATGGGGCGGCCAAGCTTGCCGACGCCTATGAAGGCGATAGGCCCTGAGATGGGTCGCTCCACTTTGTTCTTCTCGTTACCCGTCTTGAGCTGGCGGGCAGTGGGCTGGCGGCGTCACACCACCGGCGATATTCCGCCGTCGACGTTCACGGACGTGCCTGTTACGTATGAGGCCCGGTCTGATGCGAGGAAGCAGATTACGTCTCCGGCCTCCCGCGCCTCTCCAACTCTGCCCATGGGTATCTCGCTTCCGCGCTTTTCCCAGTGGTCGTCGAGGGTGTATGAGGGGTCGTTTGCGTGGAGTCGTTCCCAGGCTCGCTCGTTCTGCCTGCTCTTGATGGTTCCGATGCATACGGTGTTTACCCTTACGTTGAATTCTGCGAATTCTTTGGATAGGGACTTGGTCATGGAGATACCGGCTGCGCGTGCCATGGAGGTTGGGTTCGTGCCTGGGCCGGATGCCTTGCCTCCGGGGGTGGTGATGTTGACGATGGAACCGCCTCCGGCCTTCTTGAGCCACGGCAGTACGGCTCGGGTGCAGTAGATGGCGCCGTATACCTTTAGTCGAAAGTCTTCCGTAAAGATTTCGTCGGTGAGGTTTTGGAATGAGTGGGCCGCGCTGGTTCCGGCGTTGTTTACGAGTATATGGACGGCGCCCCATTCTTCGGCCACTCTTTGGACCATCGAGCGCACCTGTGCTTCGTCTCGCACGTCTGCTGCGACGGCGATTACGGGGTTTCCGGTGGAGGATTCGATCTCTTTGGCTGCTGCCTGGAGGTCGTCCTGGTTTCTGGCGGCGATGGCGACCTTCGCTCCTTCAGCCGAGAGCGATGCGGCTGCGGCCTTTCCTATTCCGAAGCTTCCGCCGGTCACGATAGCCACTTTGTCCTTGAGTTCCAGATCCACGTGGGCCTTCCTCTTCTGAGTCCTGCATCGAGCGCCCGGTCTGTGCGGGCTGTCGGTCTGCGATTAGCCGCCTGATTATATGCGCGTCGCGCTAGGGCTTCGTTTCGCCCTGGTATGCCTGGTCGAGCAGGTCGATGACGTATTTCACCTGGCAGTCTGCCCCGATTGCGCGCAGGGCGTTTTCCATCTGCATCTTGCAGCCTGGGTTTCCTGTGGCCACGGTGTCCGGGCGTGCGGCCTGGATGTTTCGCGCCTTTCGTTTGCCGAGCCGTTCGGACATTTCCTTCTGTGTGATGGAGTAGGCGCCTGCGGAACCGCAGCAGACGTCGGGCTCCGGCATTTCGACGAGTTGCAGTCCGGGAATGGATCGGAGCAGGGTGCGGGGGGCCTCTGCGATTTTCTGTACGTTGGCGAGGTGGCAGGCGTCCTGGTATACGACGCGCTGCTCGATGGGGGAGTCCGGTTGGATGAATGGCAGGTCGGCCAAGAATTCGTGTACGTCCCTGACCATGGAGCTGACTTGCGCGGCCTTTTCCGCGTACTCGTCGTCGGCGTGGAGGAGTTCGTCGTACTCCTTCATGGTTGCGCCGCATCCTGCGGAGGCTGTGATGACGGCGTCCGGCTTGGCCTGCAGGAAGGAGTCGATGTTTCGTCGGGCCATTGTGCGTGCGGAGTCCCGCTCGCCGGCGTGAGCGTTGAGGGCTCCGCAGCAGCCTTGTCCGGCTGTGACGACGACCTCGACTCCGTTTCGGGCGAGTACGCGTGCGGTGGCTTCCATGGTGTCGGCGTGCATGAGGGGCATGACGCATCCGGCGAGCAGTGCGACTCTTGCCCGTCTTCGGCCCTGTGCTCGTATTACCTGCCCTCGGGCCTGGAAGAATCGCTGGCTCAGGTTGGGTATGTTCTTGTCCAACTGCTGCAGGCGTCCTGGGAGGAGTCGCAGCAGTCGGGTGGAAGTGGCCAAGGAGCGGATGCCGGTTTTCTGGTACAGCTTTAGTACTCGGGCCAGGGTTCTCAGCCTGCGCGGATTGGTGAGTGTGCCTCGGTATCCGAGCGCGCGGCCGATTCGTTCGCCGATGGGCCGTTTGAAGCCGTGCTGTACGGAGGTTCTGGTGGCTTCCATGAGGCGTCCGTAGGGCACGCCTGATGGGCAGGCGATCTCACATGCGCGGCATTGGAGGCATAGGTCCCAGTGTCCGACCACCTGTGCCGTGATTTGGAGCCGCCCTTCTGCGACGGCCTTCATGAGGGCCAGGCGGCCTCTTGGGGATTCGGCCTCCAAGCCTGTTTCGAGGTAGGTGGGGCATGCGTTGAGGCAGAACCCGCAGTGTACGCACTTGTACAGGTCCTGCTCTTGTGGAGCGTCGGGGCCGGCGAAGCCCTGGAAGGCGCCTGGCGGCCCGACGGGCTTGTTGGTCATTTCGCCGCGACTCCCGCCGGGGTGAGGCGGCGCGGGCGGGCCGCGCAGGTCACGTCGTCTGCGTATTGCGCAGGGATGGGGTGCGAGCGATCCGGTGGGCGGCCGGTTCCGGCGTATTTCCCAGAGTGGGGCGGGGACTGGTTCATCGTGTTTGCGAGAGTACGCACCGGTGCGACCGGGGTTTTCGTTGCGGGGCTGGTTCCCTCATCTAGGTTACCTAGATACGTCCTGCAAAGCGGCCTGGGCTTAGGATCCTTGCGGGGTCGAATTGCTGCTTCATGCGTTTCATGATTTCGAGGGACGGCCCGATTGTCCCAAACACGTCGATTTCCGGTTTGATTGCGGCGGGGCAGGTTTCGATGACGGCATGTCCTCGATGGCGTTCGGCCATGGTAAACGCAAAGCGGGCTGCGTCGCGGGCGTCCTGGTCTTTGGCTAGGGGCCAGTTGACTATTGCGGCGCCGAATCCCGGGTGGGCGGCGTAGGAGGGTGGTTTGGTCAGCCCGGCGGCGCCTCGTTTTTCGATTTCTTCCAGGAGGTTCGGGATTGCGCTGGGCTTGACGGTTATGCGGGCCGTCAGGCCGTTGGGGTCGAAGGACTCTCCACGGGCGATTGCCCATAGAGGCTCGGCCTCCTGTGGGTAGATGATTTCGTAGCCGTCGGCTGCTGCTGCTCCGGCTGCGCCGGTCACCATGTCCACCTGTCGCGAGACGGCTGCCGGGCCGCCTGCCAACCTTGCGAGTAGGGCGGCGGTCGAGCCGGCTATGCCGTCCTTCGGCTGGGCAGCGCCGAGGGTTCCCGGTTGGGCTTCCGGCCCGGCCAGAATGGTGAGGGCTTCCGGCTCTATGGGGCTGTCGAGGATGGTCTTTGCGGCGACTGCCGCATCCTGGGATGAAGCGAACCAGGCTGCCACAGTGCGGGTAGTGTCCGGGATGGGTAACAGCTTCAGGGCGACCTCTGCGATGACTCCGAGGGTGCCGAATGCGCCGGTGTGGAGCCTGTGCAGGTCGTATCCCTGTACGTTCTTTACGACCCGCCCGCCTGTCTTGGTGGTTGTTCCATCGGCGAGCACGACCTTCATGCCGAGTACCCAATCCCGGATGCTTCCGAACAGGATTCCAGTGAGATTGAGGGGGTTGGATGCCAGGGCGCCTCCCACGGTAGCCTTGTGCGGGTGTGCGATTTCGAAGGGCAAGCGCTGGCCTGAGGTTGCGAGGATTTCTTGCAGTCGTTGGATCCGGACGCCTGCGTCGACCACTGCGGTCAGGTCTCCGGGTACGTGGTCTATCATCGAACTCATCCCGGCGAGGTCGATTGCGACGTCGTACCGTTCTGGCGTGTTGCCGGCGGCGAGGCGCGTACCTCCGCCTACCGGGATGCAGGCGAGGCCTTGGCGGTGTGCCTCGGCAAGGGCTTTGGACAGGTCGTCGAGCGAGTTGGGTCGTTCGACCCGCGCCGGGGTCATTCCGTCAATGGCGTAGTCGGTTCTGATGGTTGCGCACCTCGGTGAGTGTTGGGGGAGGGTGTCTATCGTAGCGGGTGGTTTCGTGTTGCCGGGGTTGGCTGGGCTCGCGGGTGACGCGGGCTATTCCGGGCAGGGGAGTTGCGGCCGTTGGGCGGGTTGCGACCATTCCGTTCTCCTCCGTTCTCCGATGCTGCGCGGGGCTTGGGGCGGCGGCTAGATGACGTCGGCGGTTCCGGTACGGTGGAAGCCGGTTTCTTTCACGCCGTAGGTCTCCCCGTGGACCGCGCCTCCGGGAAACACCTTTCCGGGGTTGAACGACTCTTCTGCGCCGAATGCGGGTCTCAGCCTGGACATGGCTTGGGTATCGGCCTCTGTGAAGACGAGCGGCATGTAGGCCTGTTTTTCGATGCCGATGCCGTGTTCTCCGGAGAGGGCGCCTCCGGCCTCGGCGCACATTTCCAATATGCGCTCACCGCACTCGATCACCCGTCGGACCTGTGCCGGATCCCGTTCGTCAAAGAGGATGCATGGGTGTAGGTTTCCGTCTCCGGCGTGGAAGACGTTTGCTATCTTGAGGTTCAGTTCGGCGCCGATTTCCATGACCTTTGCGAGTGCGTCTCTGAGTTTTGTGCGGGGTACGACGCCATCGACGAGGTAGTAGTTGGGTGCGAGCGTGCCCATGGCTCCGATGGCGCCTTTTCGTGTGGCCCATAGGTCGGCTCTTTGTTGTGGGTCTTGTGCGCGGCGTATTTCGGATGCGTTGTTTCCGGTGCACAGGGTTTCGATCTTGGCGGATTGTTCTGCGACGGTCTCGGCGAGTCCGTCGACCTCGACGATCAACACGGCCTGTGCATCCGGCGGGTATCCTGGCCGGTATACGGTTTCGCAGGCGTCGATGGTGGTGCGGTCCATCATTTCGAGTGCTGCGGGTACGATTCCGGATGCGATGACGTCTGAGACGGCTTGGGATGCGTCGTCGAGGCTTCTGAAAGCGGCGAGCATGGTTTGCACGGCTTCCGGTGTTTTGAGCAGTCTCACGGCTATCTTGGTTGCTATGCCGAGTGTTCCTTCGGAGCCGATGAAAGCCCCTCGGAGGTCGTATCCGGGGGCCTCTCGCATATCGCTTCCGAGCCACGTGATGCTTCCGTCGGCGAGTACGACCTCCAGGCCGAGCACGTGGTTCGTGGTAACTCCGTATGCGAGGCAGTGTGGTCCGCCGGCGTTTTCGGCGACGTTTCCGCCTATGGTGCAGGCCTTTTGGCTTGATGGGTCTGGGGCGTAGTAGAGGTCGTATTCGGCGGCAGCGTTGGAGAGTTCGACGTTTACGACTCCGGGTTCGACGAGTGCGATTTTGTTTTCGGCGTTGATTTCCAGGATGCGATTGAGGCGTGTCATGGCGACGACCAGGGAGCCGCGCAGTGGTACGGCGCCTCCTGAGAGGCCTGTGCCAGCGCCTCTCGGGACTACGGGCACGCCGTGTCGTTTGGCGATTCGCACGGCTGCGGCGGTCTCCTCGGCTGATCCGGGTACTGTCACGGCTGCCGGGATCGAGCGGTCGATGGAGCCGTCGTACTCGTAGACGAGTAGGTCTTCGGGCCGCCATATGACGAAGCGCGGGTCGATCACGCGTTCAAGGTCGCGTATCAGCGGCGGCTTGGCGTTCGCTGCGGAGCGTGACTTGCTTTTGGTCGCTGGAGACATGGGGGCATCTTAACCTGTTGCAATTCCAAATCGGCATCCTGCATCCGCCATTGTCCCTTGTTGTGCTGCGGGGGAAAAGGGCATAACATTAGTAGGTGGATGGCTGTGTTTGGATAGGATTTTGCGGGATTCAGAGCAAAGAGGAAAAGAGCATGAGTGAAGAGACCACCTGCGCTGAGGGCCACGCGGAGCACGAGCATCGCCACGATGACTGCGGCTCGGAGCACTCGGAGCACGAGCACCACCACAGTGACTGCGACGAGGGTCACTCGGAGCACGAGCACCACCACAGTGACTGCGACTCGGACCACGGGGAAGCGGACCACCACCACCACAGTTGAGGCGTAGGGCAGGGGAGTTGCCGGCGGGCCGGTGAGGTTCGCGGCAGCTTCCGTTTGCTTTTTCGCGGAGGCTAGGGGGCATAGATAGCGCGGTTCGCCCAGCGGACTGCGCTATTGTATTTGGTTGGTTGGGTGAGGGAGCGGGGTGTGGCTAGGTCTTCTGTTCCCCATTGCTCAGCGGGCCTTTGAGTTGGCTAAGGGGGATTGTTCGGGTTCGGGTCTGGAGACTGCCGGGTAAGGCGGGTTAGTCAAAGCGCCGACTCTCGCTCGATAGTGGGTAACGTGCAGGGGATGGGGGTATAGGGGCCACCATGGGGAGAGGGATTGGGGTGACGGTGGGCGAGGCTGACGGTCACTCCGTGGGTGGGGGAAGGTTGCAATGCGTCACTTGATCTTATTTAGGGTGTATAGATACCCTCATCGAATGTATCAAGATCATAATTTCCGCAAGCATGTCTAACAAGCTTATCCCAATTTATGCTTCCTGACTTCTCACAGAACTCGCTTAAGAATACACTGGTGAGCCGATTGACCATCTTGTTTTTCTCCACTCTATAGGCGTCATTGTGTTCCTTAGCTTTGTATCCAATAGGTTCGATGATATCTATGTACAAGTCTTTGTTTTCACTGATCAAGCACCAGAAATTTTGCCCTACAACTTTCAGATATCCTCGTAAACGGTTTGTTCGTGTTTTTCCATAGCATATACCCAATACTGGTTGCACATTCGTGGCGCGTCCTGATTGCATTACCCTCTTAACAGCATTTTGAAGGTTTTGCTGGAGCTGATTTTGTTGCTGGCTGTTGCCCCAGTTGGGGCCAGACTTCACCGCGACCACGTAATGCACTCCCTTGTTGAAGAACTCCAAATCAGCTCCTTCTGCCGCCGACTTGTGCCCTCCTGAAGTTTGCGCCGCAACAAATATGGCGAGATTTTCAAGAAAACTGCCGAATAATTGCTCTTCCGATGAGGACAGGAACGCTACAAGCAACCCATCGACGATTTCAGATGCAGTTTCTACATTTTTCGCTTTGAACAGATATGGGTTCTTTTTGAGTAGATTTTCGAGTTTGAGAGTCTCCAAAGAACGTAAACGCCGCCCATGAAAAATTCCAACTTCGGTGTTGACGTAATTGCGGGTAGCTTCAAGATCAATAGGTTTCACTGTGGACACCCTCTTTTTGGCCTTTAACGGGGTAGCGTTTCCCCCGTTCTCCAACGCCTGGCAGTCGTGTTTGTGAGTTGTTTATCCGCTGATTTGCCAAATCTACGTACTGTTTGTTGATGTCTACACCGATATAGTTCCTTCCCAATTTCAGGGCGGCGATGGCTGTACTACCGGATCCCATAAAGGGATCCAGGACAGTATCCCCAGGGCTTGTGAATAGCTTGATAAACCATGTTGGTAGGGCAACAGGGAAAACGGCACTGTGGTTTTGGTTTGACGATTCAGTGGCCATGTGAATGACGTTGTTGGGATATACTTTTCTTCTGCCGACCCAGTTCGATACGTTTTTCCCAAATCCACTACCGACTCGTGATTCATCGCGTATTTTATCTGTGTCGCTGAGATTTACCAGTCTGTGCTTTGCCCATGTGCCCACGGGTACCATGACCTCTTCCTGGTGCATTTGGAACTTTTTTTGTTTGTTGAATTGGAGTAGGCGTTCCCAGTTGTCTCTAAAGCGGTTTGGCCACTTGCCCGGGTAGGAATTCTTCTTATGCCACATGAACTCTTCTGTCCACAACCATCCACGGCGTCGCATTTCAAGTATTAACTCGATAACATAAGTGTGGCGTTCGCCACTGACGACTCGCTCTTTGATGTTCAGTACGAAAGTACCGGTTGGTTTCAGGACGCGATAAAACTGATCAACTTTTGGCAAGAACCACGCCACGTATTTGGTGGGGCATATGCCACCGTAGGTCTGCTGGCGTTGGTCTGCGTAGGGCGGTGAGGTAACGATGAGGTCAACGGAGTTCTCAGGGATACCCTTGAGGACTTCCTCACAGTCGCCTAGCAAGATTTTGTTCAGGTAGTGCATTTTGGATGTCACTGACAGATCAGGTCGATTAAGTTTCCCTTCCCTCGCTGTCTGAAATGCGGCGTAGTGGGCTGTTTCTCCTAGGCAGGCTGTCGCGATCCGCTATCGGAGGCTGACCCTTTTTCCGTGTTCTTTGGGACTTGGCATACTATAGGACCATGTCAAATTTCTGTTTTCGGGCCTTGTCGGCTTAGGTACGGCGTGTTCGGGCTGGCTTTCGAAGGCAGACTTCGATCCGCCGGTGGTGAGATCGCCTCTTTTCCCAGCCGTCCGGGTCGGGCGTTGCTCGGAATAGTGCGGACTGTTTACAAGCTAGGCACTGGAATTTCCAAGACGAGTGTCGCCGTTCGGGCGGCGGCTGGATTCTGGTTTTGGCCGGAGTTGGAGGAAGGGGACAGGCGGGTGATGAGTCGGTGTGGTAGGGGCTTAGAGTTCGAGGGTCATCAGTTCTTCGGCGTAGGTGAGGTTTCCGGTGTAGATTTTTCGGACGTCGTCGAGGCCTTTGCGTAGGTTCTCCGGGGCGGAGATGTTGGGGCCCATGTGTACGAGGACGAGTTTCTTGACTCCTGCTTCCTGGGCCATCTTGGCTGCTCCGGTGGTGCCGCATTGGCCTGTGGCTTCTCCGTTCTTCTCCATTACGGCCTGGTCGTCCCAGCACATGCAGAGCATCGTGTCTGCGCCTTGTGCGAGTCTGATTACCGAGTCGCATGGCTGTGTGTCTCCGGTGAAGACGATGGATTTGCCGTCGGCGGCGTCGAGTCGGTAGGCGAGTGAGTCGAGGTATGGCTGCACGTGTTCGGCGGGTGCGGCGGTGACTTCCCATTTGTCGTTGGTGCGCACGGTACCGGGGCCTATGTCCCTTGCGGCGACTTTGGGCGGCCTACGGGGGAGCTTGCCGCCCCGGTTTACGTATACCTGCTGGCTGAGGGGGTGATAGACCCTGGCCTTCCAGTCGTGCGAGAAGGCTCCGTCTTCGCCGATGACGGCTTCGGTTATGCGTTCGGTGAGCGCGGGGCCGTAGACCTGGAGCATGTTTTCCTTGCCGATACTCTGGTCCCATCGGCAGAGCAGGAAGCATGGGTAGTCGATATCGTGGTCGAAGTGGTGATGCGTGAAGAAGAGGTGGTCGATTTCGGTGGGCCATAGTCCGGCCTTGACGAGTTTGTGAGTGGCTGCGGGACCGCAGTCGAACATGATTTTTTCACCTTCGACGTCGAGGACGAATGCGGAGCCGAACCGGGTCGGCGTGGGGGTGGGGGTTCCGGCTCCGAGTACGTACAGTTTCATGTGCTGGTTCCGTTCATGTCTCTTTCCCGCTCTCGCTTGGCGGGCGGTGCGCCTCGGCGTAAAGATTGCGCTAAGCGGCGCTGAAAAAGTGTAGTACGCACAGGGCCTGAGTTCATATGGTTTTCCGGTCGCTCCGCTTCCTTTCACTGGAAAGGCCCTACGATGCTCTATTTCCGTTCATGCCCCCGGTGCAGTCTTGGTACTGTTGAACTTACTGAGGATTACTATGGCCCGTCTTTGAGCTGCCTGAACTGCGGTTTCACGAGGACGGGAAAAAATAGCTGGGAGCCTGCCCCGCACGATCAGCAGGAGCGCGCGCCCCGGCAGGCGCCTCCGAGGCTGATGTTTGGGGCTAGTTCCGCGCAGCTTCCTGCTGCGGGCTAGCTGCTCGCTTGCGGGGAGCGGGCACAGCCCCGGCGGGCTGCTGTATCATTCTCGCTCACTCTCCGAGCGCCCACCTTTCACGATAGGCTCTGTCTGGCTGCGGGGTTCTGCGCGACTGCGCGGGGACAGAGTTCTCCCCCTTTTCCCGACAAGCGGGGGTGCGATGGGGCCGGAGCGGATTCGGGGCGGCCGGGATTGATCGAGGCCTTTGTACCGGCAGGGCAGAGGACATGAGGGGCTTTGATTCATGGCGAGTTCAGGTCGCAAGGCCAGAATCGGATTCATAGGGGCCGGATGGTGGGCTGCGGCGAATCACATGCCGGCGCTTGCGGCGCGTGAGGACGTGGAGATGACGGCGGTTTGCCGTTTGGGTGCGGATGAGTTGCAGCAGGTGAAGAGTCGTTTTGGCTTTCGGTACTCGACTGAGGACTATCGCGAGTTGGTTGGGATCGAGGGTCTGGACGGCGTGGTGGTTGCGTCTCCGCATACGCTGCACTTCGAGCATGCTTCTGCGGCGTTGGAGCGCGGTTTGCACGTGATGTGCGAGAAGCCGTTGACGACGACGGGCGCGGATGCGAGGCGGCTGGTGGAGTTGGCGGAGGAGCGCGGACTGGAGATCGTCATACCTTACGGTTGGCACTATAAGGCTTACGTACAGGAGGCCAAGAGGCTCTTGGAGGATGGAGCGGTTGGCGGCATAGAGTTCGTGGCGTGTCACATGGCCTCGCCTATACGTGGGCTTCTGGAGGGCGGAGATTTCGACGCTTCCGCCGGCGGGACTATGGAGGCGCTGTTCGAGCCGGGTTCTGACACCTGGGCGGATCCTGAGCGCGCGGGTGGCGGGTATGCGCTGGCGCAGATGTCGCATTCTGCGGGGTTGGCCTTCTGGATGACGGGTTTGCGGGCGGAGTCGGTGTTTGCGCTCACCTCCAGCCCGACGAGCCGCGTTGAGCTTTACGATGCTTTCTCGGTGCGCTTTCGCGGCGGGGCGATAGGTACGTTTTCCGGCGCGGGCGCGGTTCCCGGCGATAAGGGTTTCCAACTGGACGTTCGGGTGTACGGGGAGGAGGGTTTGCTGATTTTGGACATAGACCGGGCGAGGTTGGAGGTTCAGCGTCATGACGGTCGGCACTTCCGCATGGATTTGCGGGAGGACGCGGGAGGCTATGACTGTCTTGGGCCGCCTGACAATTTTGCGGACATCCTGTTGGGTAAGAGCGGGGTGAACCATGCGCCGGGCGAGGCGGGGATGAGGGCGATAGAGATGATCGACGCTGCGTACCGCTCGGCCGTATCGGGCCGGGTTGAGCGGGTGTAAGGCCCTTTCTCTTTAACGGTCGGTTAAGTCTGTAGGCTCATGCCGGCATATACTGGGGGCCTGTCGAGAGGTCTTTGTACGACTCGCCGGGCCATTTGGCGAAGGGGGCCTTGATCCTGGAAGGCGTAGAGACGGGCGCGGCCTGGGGTTGTAGTATGTTCTCCGACTTGGGTAGGCGTTACCGTCTTGGCGCCGATCATCTGTTCCGGGCGACGTTTCGAGTCATTTGCGATGCCGGGTATCACGGATCGAAAGTTGGTCCTCGTAGTAGAGGATGACCGCAATCTGCTGGCCGTGCTGCGCTACAACCTGGTGGCGGAGGGCTACGAGGTTGCGACGGCGGTGGACGGAGGGGAGGCACTGCGGACGGCGCGGGCGGCGAAACCGGATTTGATCCTGCTGGACTTGATGCTTCCGGTCATGAGCGGCGTGGAGGTTTGCCAAACTCTTCGCAGAGTCGGTGATACGACTCCGATAATTATGCTCACGGCTCGCGATGGTGAGAACGACCGCGTCAGCGGGTTGAACTCGGGGGCGGACGACTACGTGACGAAGCCCTTCAGCATTCGTGAGGTGACGGCGAGGGTCGGGGCGCATCTGAGGCGTGTGGAGATGCTGCGCGCCAGCCCCTCGGATCAGACACCCGAGGTCATTCGCGTGAACGGATTGGAGATCGACCCGGATGGTCGGACGGTGCAGGTCAATGGGAAGCTGGCGCACATGCGTCCCAAGGAGTTTGACCTGCTCTTCTACATGGCTTCTCGGCCGGGGCGCGTGGTCACGCGTGAGCAGTTGCTGAGGGAGGTTTGGGGATACCGCTATCCGGATGAGTTTTCGACGGAGGGGCGTACGGTGGACGTTCACGTGCGTTGGCTGCGTACCAAGATAGAGTCGGATTCTTCTCACCCGGAGCTTATCGAGACGGTGAGGGGGGTGGGGTACCGCTTCGCTTCACCGCGAGCGGCTAGTTCTTCGATCGGCGATCTGGAAAGTGACCGCCTGGCCGGTTAGGTACCTCATCGCGGCCGGCGGAGCGGTAGCGGCGGCCGTGGTTTCGGCTTCTGCGTTGATATTTGGAGCAGCTGGAGCGGTAGTAGCGGGTCTGGCGGTTGTTGGGTCTTCGATATACCTGAGTCGTAAATTGGGTGCGCGCGTGGATGGTCTGGTGCGCGACATCGTGCGTATGAGTCCGGAGGAGGGCGGTCAGCGTCCCAGGGTCGGGTGGCCGGAGGAAGCGGATCGCGTGGCGCGCGCGTTGACGAGGGTTGGGGACCGCTTTGCGGAGTTGCTGAGGTCGGAGTCGGTTGAGCGGCGCCGTCTGGAGTCGATTCTGGACTCGATGCAGCAGGGCGTCATCGTAGTGAACGGGGACGGGGTGGTAGAGTCGGCGAATCCTGCGGCTCTGGAGATGCTTGGCAACTCTTCGCAGTACTCTCCGGGTTCGCAGTTGGCCTCGATCACCCGCGATGCGCGCATCAATGCGCTGGTGGTGGAAGCTATCGACAGCGGGGAACCTCAGCAGGCGAGCGTTCCTCTCAGGGATCGGAATCGTCTGGTAAACGTACTGACGGCGCCGCTTCCTTCGTCGGACCGCTCGTCCGGTCGCGTTCTGGCTCTGATCAACGACGTTACCGACTCGGCGCTGGCTGACAATACGAGGCGGGAATTCGTCAGCAACGCGTCGCACGAGTTGCGCACTCCGATTGCGGCGATACAGGCGGCGGCTGAGACGCTTCAGGGAGGCGCTATGGAGGATCCGGAGGCGGCTCGGGACTTTCTGCGCCGCATTCTGGAGGACACTGCGCGGATGGAGGCGCTGGTGTCTGAGATGCTGGAGCTATCCCGGCTCGAATCGGGGCAGACTCCACTTCACCTGGGCCCTGTGGACACGGGGTTGCTGGTGGACGAGATGCTCGACAGGTTTCGACCTGTTGCCGACCAGAAGGGAGTGACCCTGGAGGGTCGTGTGTGCAGGGGTATTCCGATGGTCATAGCTGATCGGTCTAGGTTGGAAACGGCGCTTGGGAATCTACTACGCAACTCGCTGCAGGCCACGGAGTCCGGGGACTGGATCACGGTGGGGGCTAATGGGGTGGACGGCTCGGTACGTCTTGCGGTTTCGGATACGGGTGCGGGTATATTTTCGGAGCACCTGCCTCACGTATTCGAGCGCTTCTACAAGGCGGGTCCGTCCCGGGGGCAGTCGGGTACAGGTCTTGGGCTAGCCATTTCCAAGCACATCGTGCAGGCTCACGGCGGCAGTATCAGTGCGGAGAGCAGCCCCGGCGAGGGTACGACCATCGCTTTCATCCTTCCGGCGGTTCCCGGCGCCGGGTAGTGCGGCAGGTGAGATGCCTTCCGGCTGGGCGGTGTGTGCCACGGGCGCTGCTCCAAGCGCTGTTAACTGTGAGTTAACCAGGTTGACCCAGAATCTACGTCGGTTCTCCGAGTTGAAGGGCTTTGCGCGAGATCGAGCGCCGGGCGCGTCACTACTAGAGAAAAGAGCGTCTCGCCTGGTGAAGGAGGGTGAGGCGGGGGGCTGGCTGGCGTAGGCGGGAATCGTTGCCAAACGAGTTCAACCTCGCCCTGCAAGCGAGATTGAGCGGCGGTCTGGAAGCTGGCGGGGGAATATAACCTCAGTGGCGGTGACGTCGAACGAAACGGGATCAAGTGCGGGTGGATCCTGGGAACTTCCAGCGGCCCCGGCTCTGCAACGGGGCGGGTCGGTACGGGGTCGTCGTCTTCGCCGTATAGAGGAATGGGTCGTGCTGTGGGCGCTGCGGGCTGCGGCCGGGGTGTCGATAGTTACGACTATCGGCATAGTGATCGTGCTTCTGCGGGAGAGTTTGGCGTTCTTTGGGGACGTTCCCGTCTGGGAGTTTCTTGGCGGTCTCCAGTGGACGCCTTTGTTCAAGCCTCAGCAGTTCGGGGTGTTGCCGCTGGTTGCCGGGACGCTGTTGGTTGCGGGTATCGCCGGTGTGGTGTCTCTTGGGCTTGGTCTTGGGGCTGCGATCTTCCTTTCGGAGTATTCGCCTGAAGGATTGCGTCGGGTTTTGAAGCCGATTCTGGAGGTATTGGCGGGTATTCCGACTGTGGTGTACGGCTACTTTGCGTTGACGTTCTTGACTCCGTTACTCCAGAGCATTTTTCCGGACATAATCATCTTCAACGCACTTAGCGCGGGTCTTGTGATGGGTTTGATGATAATGCCTATGGTGTCGACGCTGAGCGAGGATGCGATGGTAGCCGTGCCGAAGTCGTTGCGAGACGCGGCCTATGCTCTTGGGTGCACGAAGTTCGAGGTATCCATGAAGGTGGTGATTCCGGCTGCACTTTCGGGGATAGTGGCGTCGTTCATTCTGGCGATATCGCGTGCGGTTGGTGAGACGATGATCGTGACCGTTGCTGCCGGGGCTACGCCCAACCTTACGTGGAATCCTCTGGAGAGTATCCAGGCGATGACGGCGTTCATAGTTCAGGTTGCACTTGGGGAGACTCCTCAGGGCAGCCCTGAGTTCAGGACGATATTTGCGGTGGGGCTGTTGCTGTTTTGCATGACGCTCGTGATGAGCATATTCGGTAGGTGGTTCGTGGGCCGCTTCAGGCAGCAGTACGAATGAGGAGCATAGGTGAGGTAGCCCGCTCGGAGGCTCGCCGCACGGTCAGGCGCGGCAAGGTTCGCAAGGTTTGGCGAGACCGCTTGTTCCTGGGTGTGTTCGTGCTGGCGATACTCATTGGCATTGCGGGTTTGTTGACGCTGTTGGTGGACACTTTGGTTGACGGGATTCCCTGGCTGAATTGGCATTTCATCACCAGTTACGCATCCCGGAAGCCGGAGCAGGCGGGCATCCTTGCGCCGCTTGCGGGGACGGCGTGGATCATGGTGATGACGGGCCTCTTCACGATACCGGTTGGAGTGGGTACGGCTGTTTTCCTGGAGGAGTTTGCGGGTCGGCGCTGGTACGCTCGTCTGATCCAGTTGAACATTTCAAATTTGGCGGGGGTGCCTTCGATCATCTACGGTCTGCTGGGTCTGTCGCTATTCGTGTTTTCATTGAACATGGGCCGGAGCGTGGTGGCAGGCGCTCTGACGCTGACTCTTCTGGTACTTCCGATAGTGATAATCGCCTCTCAGGAGTCGATACGTGCGGTTCCAGGTAGTTATCGTGATGCGGCGCTTGCGATGGGTGCGACTCGTTGGCAGGTGGTGAAGACGATAGTTTTGCCGGAGGCTGTGCCCGGTATCATGAGCGGGGTTATCCTGGCTCTTTCCAGGGCGATCGGGGAGTCGGCGCCGATTTTGATGATCAGCGCCCTTGTGTTTCTCACGTTCGTTCCTACGGACCCGGGTTCGCGCTTTACGGTTTTGCCGCTGCAGATATTCACGTGGGTTGCTCAGCCGCAGGCCGGGTTTCGAGGCATAGCCGCTGCGGGGATCATCGTTCTGCTGATAATGCTGCTGGCGATGAACGCGTTGGCGATCTGGATTCGCGTCAAGTACCAACGGCGCCGGGAGGAGTGAGAGGGTCGGCGTCCGCTTGGAGGGCGCGGCTATCCGTCTGTGGCTGGGTGCGGCATCGCCAGGCCTTCTACTACCGTGGCCTGGGTCATGCGTTGGAAGACGTCCGGGGCCACTTTTATCTTGGTTGACCTGCCTCCGCCGCCGAGTATGACGAACTCGGCTGTCATGAGGCGCGAATCTACGAACAGGGGCAGCGCCTTGGGCAGTGCAAAGGGGGTTACTCCGCCTATCTCCATGCCGGTTAGGCTGGCGGTGTCCTCTGCGCTTGCGAATGAGAGGCGTCGTATTCCCATCAGTCTTCGGACTGCGTGGTTCACGTCGATTCTGGTGTTGGCCAAAACCACGCAGGCGCAGAATTGTCGGGGCTGCCGTCTGGATGCGACGATGATGGTGTTGGCGGACTCTTGCGGTCGATAGCCGTACATTTGGCAGAAGGCGGCGGTGTCTGCGTATGCGGGGTCGATGTGGAGAACTTGGTACTCGATGCCCAAGGCGGTTAGTTCGGCTTCGACTCTTGCCGCTATGTCATTTTCCGGTTGCTGTTGGCTCACGTGACCTGCCCGCGTGTATCTTTGTGTGCAAGGTGCAAGGATACAGTGCGGGTCTCGGCTTTCGCAGGGATCTATGGCTGACTGCGGGCGTTGTCGGCGGGTGAGCTTGGCCGCGGTGCTGGCTGCCCTTTGGGAAGTCGGGTTAAAGCGGCGGTGTTATGTATCATTGGCCCGGCGCGCGGGTCTTCCGGCGGCCGCTGAGCCGATTGGACTATTGGAGAGCTATGGGAAAGACGTATTGGATGCTGTCTCTGAGCCTCGAGAATTTCAACATCACGAGGTCGAGGGGCTTTGACGTGCAGGGTATAGACAGCGGGAACCGGCGCAGGGCGGTGCGAATGGCTTCTGACGACCGGGTTGTGTACTACGTAAGGGGTGTGCGCAAGTTCGCGGCTACGGCGACTGTAACTTCCGGTCATTTCCGTGATGGCTCTCGGATCTGGAAGCACCACCTCTCGAAGGAGACGTTTCCTCATCGCGTGGAGTTGTCTGCGGACATTGTGCTGGATGAGAGTCAGTACATCGAGGCTTCTCAGATCGGTCCTACGCTTGAGTACGTAAAGAAGTGGGCGCCTGAGCGTTGGGATCTTGCCTTCTTTGGGATGATTCACATCATCCCGCAGCGGGACTTCAATCTGCTCGAAAGCGAGATGCAGCGGTTGCAGAAGATGGGCGGTTCGGAGGGCGGGGCTGGGCGCGGCAGGGGTTCAAGGCGCCGCTCCGGGCGCGGTTCTCGCGTCGGTCGCGGGCGGCATGGGGCCGGGGCGAGATCCTGAATCGTGCGTCGCGTCGGTCGCTGCCACCGTGGATGATGCGGCTCAGGGGTCAGCGCGGGAAAGGGCTTTGTGAATTTTGGCGAGTTGTGCGTTGAATCGTCGGTCGTTCAGCGCCGGGGAGGTCACGCCTACGGGGTACTCCTCGATGAATTTCACCCAGGAGCTGCATCCGCCGTACTCTTCCATGACGGTCAAGGCTTGGGGCTGTTGGAGTAAGTGGCATCGTAGTATCAGGGCAGTGAGGGGCTGTCTGGGTTTCCATCGGAGCCGTGTCTCGACGTAATCGGCGCTCCAGACGTGGAAGGGGTCGAGCGCGCGCAGTGCGTGGGGGTTGGTGATCTGGCGCGTTTCCTGTATTTCGGCGAACACGCCCAGGGTAACGATGGGGTCGTCCGGCTCGCCGCCTGCGGCTTCCAGCAGTTTGTGGGCTTCGGGCTTGAGCAGTTCTGCGCCCTGGTGGTATTGGGTGGGGTATAGGAAGAACTGGTCGTGTAGGACCTCGAAGGCGGGTGAGCCTTCCCTGAGCCCGCCTTTTCGGAGCAGCACGACCTGCTCGCCCCGGGCTAGAGCCTCGACTGTTACGGCCCATTCCTTGAGGCCGACGTCTGAATATGCAGGAACCATGGGCACCTATTCTATGCTACCGGGGGAGCCAAGAAAGGGGGATCTTGGGTTGGGTATGGACTAGGTAGGGGATTGGGGATTCGCGGTATCGAGGAAGGCTCGAAAGGGCCGGGGAGGGTCGGGGTCTGGATCTTGCGGCGATTTTGGTGTTAGGATTTGCCCGTAGATTTGAGCGCGCCGGGGATTTGGCGTGTTTGCCGATGGTGGATTGCCTCTCCCCTGCGTTTCCGGACTCCGGAGAAAGCCAGGGATGGCGGCGCGGCGTTTGGCGGGATTGGGGGTGTAGGATGGGCACGGATGCGGCGTGTAGTAGTTCTCAAGGAGGGATGCTCATGCGGGCAGGTTTTGGGAGCGGTATAGCTCCGACGCGCGATTCGCTTCTGTATGCGCAGCAGTTTGGCGCGACTGACATCATTCCGAGTACTGACTCCTTGCCCTCCTACGACGGTACGTGGGCTCTTCAGGATCTGGTGAAGTTGAGGCTGAAGGTGGAGGAGTATGGGATGAATCTCTCGGCTATCGAGAACGTTCCGATTCCCTTTTACGACCACATCATGCTGAACGGGCCCAGGCGTGATGAGCAGATCGAGAAGATGGTCATCACTATCCGCAACATGGCTCGTGCGGGCATTCCGATCTTTGGTTACCACTGGATGCCTTCGATGGTGTGGAGAACGCCGGAGATTGCGATCCGGGGCGGGGCGATGGCCACGGCGTTCGACTATGAGGCTGCCCGCAGGATGCCTTGGACGCACGACCGGGAATATACGGAGGATGAGATGTGGGAGAACCTGGAGTACTGGATCAGGGTGATCACTCCGGTTGCCGAGGAGGCGGGCATTCGTCTGGGGATTCACCCTTGCGATCCTCCGGTGGAGTCTCTGGGCGGCATTCCGCAACTTTTCCGTTCCTATGACAACTATCGCCGCTATCTGGCCATCGTGGATTCTCCGCACAACGCGATAGAGTTCTGTCAGGGGACGATTTCGGAGATGGCCGACTCTGCAGGTGACAACATCTACGGGTTCATCAGGGAGATGGTGGAGCGCGACAGGATCCTGTACGTGCACTTCCGGAATGTGTCACGTCCCAACCCGGAGAGTTTCCACGAGGAGTTCATCAACACGGGTCACGTTGACATGTACCGTGCGATGCGGACGTACCATGAGGCGGGCTACAAGGGTTTCTTCATCGACGACCACGTTCCCCATACGCATGGGGACACTTCCTGGGGGCACCGGGGGAGGGCGTTCGCTAACGGCTACATCCAGGCGATGATCGAGGCGGTGAGCAAGTAGGCTCGGGGTGTGTGACAGTGGCTTTCATCAGGCTGGAGGGTTTAGATAGCGGTGTGGTCTGCGCCCCCTGGAATCAAAATTCCAGGGGGCACCAGGGGGCTTTTTGGGTGGAGAACATGATGTCGGCTTTCTTGAGGGCGCCTTCGGAGCGTTCTTCAATGCGTGCGGCGCGCGCCATGGTGGTGAAGCGTGCTCCTCCGAGGTATGCGGCGGCGATTTCTGCTGGGCCCATGGCGAGGTCGGGTTGCTGACTGGTGGGTCTGCAGACGGCTCCGTCCTCGTCTGAATCAAGTTCGAACCGTCCGCCTGCCCATGGGCAGAATTGGTCAACTATTTCGATGACGAGTTTTCCTGGCAGTGCGTATCTTCTGGCTGATAGGGCGGCGGGCGGGTCTACTATGCGCAGCCATATGGCGTCGTTGGGGGTGCGGTTCAGGCGGCGGGGGTCTGCGAGCATCCACCACAGTTGGTCATCCACGGGCACGGATTGGCATGAGACCTGCCATACCAGGTCGATGTCGAAGCAGAATCTCCATAGCGCTGCATGTGCGGCTTCCGTGACGGCTACGAACTCCTTGATGGCTATGCCTCTTCGTTCGGGGTCGGATGGGTAGGCGGTCCTGTAGAAGGCGTATCCGCCCGGGCTTCCATCTTCCTCGTAGAGGATGAAGAAGGGGGTGTCATCTCCTGGCCGGCTCATGCCGGGCCTCTTCATCTGGTCTATGCCCCTGATTTCCCGTTCCCACAGGGCGGCTTTGCGGGTCATGAATCCAGGCCAGGTTGACATTGCCCTGTCCCATACGGTCGGGAAGATTTCCAGGGCCTGCTCGACGTCTACGAATCGTACGTTTCCGCTCGCTTCGCGTTGATTGTCAAATCGGCTGTGTCGGGTGTCTATGGAGACGGCGTGGTGCTGCATTGCCGGGCCGTATCCCCATCGTCCGTAGATGATGCTCTCCGAGGCCCATAGCGCTGCGGCGGGCTCGCCTCTTTCCCTTACTTGTTGGAGTTGCTCTCGCATCATCATGGCGCCGATTCCGCGTCGTCGGTGTGTTGGCTGTACGGTTACGTCCGTGACGGCGGCGGTGGGTATGGTTGCTCCTCCCGGGACGGTCATCCGGGTGGAGTATGCGCCGGCGGTGCCTACGATGAGGTTTCCGTCGAATGCCGCAAAGTCCCGGTCGGTCTCGTGCCTATCTTTGTAGCCTTGTAGGCTGGCCGGGTTGGAGGAGGGCATTTCACCGAAGGCGGTGTCGGCGGCTAGTCGGTATGGCTCGACCTCTTCTTCGGTTCTCAGTCTGATTTCGAATGGCATTGAACGCTCCTGCTTGAGACGTGCGGTGAAGTAAAGGCGCCAGGCAGGGTTGAATTGTATAGGGCAGGTTTAACGGGCTGTGGGTGCGCGTGGGTCTTCAGTCGTGTTGGCTGACGTGCACTTTTATAGAGCCGCTGGACTTATCGAATGCGGCGTCGAATCCCTGCTGTAGGTTATCGAGGGAGACGGTGTGGGTGACGATGTTTCGGTAAGGGGCTTTTCCGGAGGCGAGCAGGTCTATGGCGACTTGGTAGTCGTGCCGGCCGTCGATGATCGAGTAGCAGTTGGCTGAGAAGAGGTCTATTTCTCTGATGAGCGGCTCGAGGAAGTCGAAGGGCTGGGGGGATTTTGCTCCTCCGACGATTACGACTCGTCCCTGCGTGCGGGTGCATCGCACGCTTTGTTGGAGTGTGTCCGCCTGGTTGCCGCCTACGGATTCGAGTGTGACGTCTGCTCCGAGGCCGTTGGTGGCGGATTTACATGCGTCTTCCAGCTCTCCTGGCTCGGTTCCGGTGACGAGGTCGGCTCCTACGGCCTGTGCGGCGCTTCGCTGCTGTGGATACCGTGCGGAGGCGATGACTCGTCGTGCGCCGAGGGCTTTTGCTGCTGCGATGCATGAGAGGCCTATGGAGGCGGATCCGACGACTGCGACGACGCTGCCGGGGGGTATGCGTGCGTATCGGACGGCGTGAACGGATACGGCCATGGGTTCCACGAGGGCGGCGTCAGTCCATTCCATGCGGTCATCTATGGGGAACAGCCCTGCGGGTCGTCGGGTCATGTATTGGGCGAATCCTCCCCCGGTTTCGTCGGCGAGATGACGGCAGTGCTTGAGTTGGCCCTGGTTGCAGTAGAAGCAGTTTCCGCAGGACAGTCCTGCGCCTATGGACTCTATAGCGACTCGGTCGCCTATCTTCAAGCGTGTCTCGCCTGGCGGCAGTTCGACTATTTCTCCTGCTACCTCGTGCCCCGTGGGGAGAGTTTGTGGTTCTTTGCGCTCATCGGTGAGGTATAGGTCGGAGCCGCATATGCCGGTGCGTCGAACGCGTATGAGGGCCGCGCCCGGGAACATGCTGGGCATGGGTACTTCTTGTACCTGGTATCTGCCGTGTCCGTCGTCGAGGGCCGCTTTCATATTCACGTGGGTAGGTACCTCAGGGCTTCATCGTCGCGCTGCGATGCTGGCGGATGGCGTTTTTGGGAATCGATCATTCGGTGGTCTTGCGTCGTCGTGCGATCCAGGCGAGTGTAATGGGGAAGACTACTATCAGGGCGCCGATGGCTACGACGATGGCGGCTGGTCCCACTCCGGTGATGGCGTCTATGCGTTCGCGTATCCATTGTGCGAGGGTTGGGTCTACGCTTTCCGAGTGATGAAGGAGTATTTGCAAGGGGTTTGACACTTGATCCTGCGGTATTCTGCAATTATTGCGCTCTATGGAGCGGGTTGTCTGGCGGGCTGTGCGTAGCGCGTGGAGTACCTCTTTTCTCGTATGGTGAGTGAGACGATTCCTGCTATGGCCAGAGATATTGCGCCTGCGGCAAAGGCTGGGTCGTATGTTCCCCACAGGTCGAAAACGAGTCCGAAGAGGTAAACGGCCAGCGCTCCGCCGATCTGGTGCGCCATGCTTATGAGTCCTACCAGGGTTCCCAGGTGTCGGATGCCGTATACGTCTGCGGTGAGTCCTGTGGTTAGGGGTACGGTGGCGAGCCAGGATGCTCCGCCGGCGATGGCGAAGCCCCATAGGGCTGCGGAGCCGGGGAGTAGTATCAGTATCAGGAATGCGATGCCGCGTATGAGGTAGACGGCGCCCAATAGCAGCCGCCTTTCGATCTTATCCGACCAACTTCCGATGGTGATTACTCCAAGGGCGTTTATGCCGCTGAGCAGGCCAAAGGCGAGTGCGGCGGTTTCGGGTCGGATGTCTTCTGAGATGGCCCACCGTACGTAGTGGACGGATATGGAGCCTGTGGTTATTCCGCATACCAAGAAGCCGAGTGAGAGTTGCCACATGGGCCCGGTACGAAAGGGCTGCGTCCACGTCTTTGCTTCCAGGGGAGTGTCCTGAGGGCCGGTGTACGAGCTTTGGGATCCCCGTTGGGATCCATCGGGGGTTTGTCCGAGGTCCTTGGGGTCGTTTCTGACGACCAACCACACTACGGGAGCGCCGAGTACGAGGATGATTGCGCCGGCTATGAGCCATGACGTCCGCCAGTCGGTCCATATCAATAGGTAGGTTAGAAAGGGTATGAACAGGAGTCCTCCGATGGAGCCGCCTGAAGCGAGGAGACTCATGGCCTTTCCCCGATTTCTTTGGAACCATCGTACGGCTACGACTCCCGGGGGCCCTCCGGAGAGCGCGCCTGATGCGAAGGATACGGCGAGGCCGTATAGTGCTATGAGTCCGAAAACGTTGCCTACGGCTGCGATTCCCATGGCCCCGATTCCCATTGCTATGAGGCCTATAGCTATGACAATGCGTCCGCCGAAGAGGTCAACGAGCCTTCCAAAGAAGACTTGGCTTACGCCGTTTACCAACCATCCCACGGAGGCAGCGATGGATATGGTGGCTACGGATACTCCAAACTCTCTTTCCCAAGTTTCTACGAAGATTCCGAAGCCTTGTCTGACTCCGACGCCGAGGAACATGGAGAAGAAAAGGGCGCCGATTACGTACCAGCCGTAGAAAACGCCGGCGCCATTTTTCTTTTCGGAGTTGTGTTTGAGACTCACTGGGTTGTTTTCACGTCAGGGGCTGGCAACTGGGCTTTTGCAATGGCCAGTCACGCACGCGGGGGCGCGTGGACGGCCAGGTGCGCGGTCGGAGCGCGTGAGATCGCGGCACGTGCGGGGCGTCTCGGAGCGGGGCGAGATCATTCAGGAGACTCCGAGGGCTTCTGTTGCGTCTCGGTTGATGATGCCCTCGATTTCGTCTTCCGGTATGGTCGGCAGGTGATGGTCCCTGGCGAATTTGGGAAGTCCGCGCAGGTGATCGACGTTGTCCTGCGGCCGCGTTACCGGCCAGTCGGATGCGAAGAGGATCTTGTGGGTCGCTCCCCACTCGTGGAACAGTCGCATACCGTTCCAGAACGACCATGGTCGGTAGAACTGTGCTGAGACGTCGGCCCATACGTTTGGGTGCTTTCTCACTACTGAGAGGGTGTCGACGTGCCAGGGGTGGCCAAGGTGTGCCATGACCATCTTGAGCCTGGGGAAGGCCATGGCGACTCTATCAAAGGTCAGTGGGTGTGCGTATAGGAGTGGTGCGTCTGGCATGGGCGAGGTTCCCATGTGCCAGATGATGGGTATTCCGTCGGCTTCGAGTCGTGCGTATAGCCGGTATGCTGCCTGTCCGTTGGGGTCGAAGTCCTGATAGTTGGCGCCCATTTTGATGCCCTTGGAGCCTAGGTCTCCCAGGCATCGGTCGTACTCGTCGTTGACGTGTGGATCCAGGGGGTGGAGTGACATGAATGGGATGATCTTGTCTGGGTTGTGTCTTGCGACGGCTGCGGCGACGTCGTTGCCGTTCATATGGTCGGGCCAACCCTGGGCGCCGAGGACTCCGAGGTCGCTATCTTTCCAGGGGCGCGGGGCTATGGGAAAGACGAATGCCTTGTCCACGGGGGCCATGGCGGCGAGGTAGTCGTCGACGCTGTTGGTGAGTTGGACGGTTTCTCCGGAGCGCATGACGCTTTCGGAGCGCATTTCACCGGGTGGTACGGTTTTCTGGTGAGTGGGGTTGTGGGTGTGAACGTCGACGATCATGTTTGGTGTCTTTCCAGTTTCTTCGGCGGAGGCTTGTCGGTATGTGAATGAGTCGTTGTCTGTGCGATGTTACGCTTGCGGGAGGTTTGGCATCAGCCTCCGTATCCGTCCCGTCCTCCGGTTTCCCACCATCTGTACAACTGGCTTGGCGAGCCTCTTCGTGCGCCCACGGGGTAGGAGTTTCGGAGTGTTTCCGTGACGTACATCTTTGCGATTGCTATGGCCTCTGCGGTTTGGCGTCGATGCGCCATGCCTGCTGCGATTGCGGATGCGAGGGTGCATCCTGCGCCGCGGTCGCCGTTTGCTTCGATGCGTTCGCTGGGGTATTCGAGGTATTCGCTTCCGTCCCAGAGTACGTCTACACACTCTCCGCCTGGCAGGTGGGCTCCTTTGATCAGTGCATTTGCCGCGCCTGCCCTGGCGAGGAGCTTGCCGGCGGCCCTTAGAGCGAGTGAGTTCCTGATGGGTATTCCAAGAAGGGCCGCGGCCTCAGTCATGCTGACGGTGACCAGTTCTGCGATGGGTATGAGTTGGGACTTCATGGCGTCTTTCAAGGGTTGGTCGGCGTGCGCCACGTCCGGGTCGAGGACTATGCGGGGTTCATGGGTGCGTCGGAGAGCGCGGGCGGCGGCGGTTACGGTTTCTGCGTCCGGGAGGCTGCCTATCTTGACGACTGGGGCGCGGGTAGCGTCGAGGGCATCTTCGATCTGCCGAGCCACGCAATCTGCCGGGAGGGTGAAGATCTGTGCGCGATCGTCTTTGTTGTAACTGAGGGCGCCGGTTACGACCGCGGCGCCGTGCGTTCCCATGGCGGCGAAGGTGCGGAGGTCTGCGGCGATGCCTTCACAGCCTGATGGGTCGATAGATCCGATGGCTACTATCGTTTCCGGCGTTTCCGGACGGTCTGCTCTCATGTGCGCTTTTCCGTAATCCTCTTCTCTGCGCGGTTTTGCCGGCGCCGTCGTCAGCGGGGTTGGGCAGGATGTTAATCTACTTGCCCTTCCGCGAATACTGTTTGACCAAGCGCCGCATGGCAGGCAAGGAGCAGATGACTTGGATGCGAGGTCCGTGGTAATCAAAGGCGCCAAGAACTTCCTTGCGCATACTCCCGGGCTGGTTAGACACGGCTCACGGCCCTCGAGGGATATCGCCGGGGACAGCGGGGTGGTCGAGGTTATAGGGGAGCGGCTCCGAACCTTCGAGGAGGCCGGGGCCTACGCGCCCAACCGGGCTTATCTTGGGGGGTTGACGCCGGACGAGTTATCCCGCCTGGACAGGCCGTGGTACGCGCTGGGCGGGGATTTCGAGCGGTCTCAGCGCTATGGCCGGATCATGCCGGAGGATGAGTTCTACGGCGTGATGAAGATGATGGATGACTTCGACTTGCTGTGGTTGGATCAGGGATTCAGCCGTAGGGTGGCTGAGTCGCTCGCCGAAAAGGGCGGCTGGACGGCTGAGCAGTTGGGGAAGCTGGAGTCTGGGGTCTCTGCGGAGCAGGTCGCGGGTCAGCTTGGCGAGGGAGCCGGCAATTTGCCGATGTACCTTCGCGGGGGGGAGCTGATCGGAGTGATGAACGCTGCCCACCGTCAGGACGCTTCGCTGTTTGCGGACGTGTTGCTGGAGAATCTGGCGTGCAAGGCTGCCGCGGTCATGGCGGTGAAGGTGTTGCTGGAGGACCTGGATCTGGATCCGCTCTCGTTTCCATACATTTTGAATAGCGGAGAAGAGGCGGTGGGCGACCGCTACCAACGGGGCGGCGGCAACCTTGCGAAGGCTATAGGCAAGGAGTGCGGTCTGGTCAATTCGACGGGTTCGGACGTGAAGGCTTTCTGCACGGGTCCGAACCACGCGGTTCTCCTTGGCGCGGCGCTCATTTCTTCAGGGATTTTCGAGCGCTTGATCGTCGTGGGGGGGTGTTCACTTGCCAAACTGGGCATGAAGTATCAGGGACACGTGAGGAAAGGTATGCCGATTCTGGAGGACGTCCTGGCGGGTTCTGCGATTCTCATGGAGCGGAACTGCGGGGTGGGTCCGGTACTGCGTCTCGATTCGGTAGGGAAGCATGACGTGGGGGCGGGAGGCGCTCAGCCGGCGATATTGGCTGAGCTGGTTTCAAAGCCGCTGGAACGTCTCGGCCTTGCTTACTCGGACGTAGACAAGTACGCGACGGAGATGCACAACCCGGAGGTGACGGAACCGGCTGGTTCCGGCAACGTTCCGGAGCTCAACTACAAGTTGATTGCGGCCCTTGCCGTAAGGGGCGGTCAGCTGGAGCGGCATGAGATGCCGGAGTTCGTATCCCGTCACGGTATGCCGGGGTTTTCACCGACGCAGGGGCACATAGCATCTGCGATACCCTTCATGCCTCATGCGGTGGAGGGGCTTTCGACCGGCAGCCTGAACCGGGTGATGTTTCTGGCGAAAGGGAGTTTATTCCTGGGTAGGATGACTCAAATGTCGGACGGGTTGTCCTTTATCATTGAGCCGAACGACTGAATGGGAAACGTCTTGGCATGGTCTGAGGGTTATGCGGGGAGCGGTTGACTGGCATCGGCGGATTGGGTCGTCGGGTTTGGGGAGCAGGTGCGGCAGGGTGGAACATCCGTCGATCTGAACTGCGCTGCGTAGATGGAAAAGGAGAGTTGAATTGGAACTCAAGGGCAAACGGGTGATTGCGTTGGGTGAACGGGATGGGATACAGGGGGATTCGATAGCGTCGGTGGCTCGCTCTGCGGGCGCGGAGGTTGTGCTGGAGGTAACCCACTGTTTCGTCTGAACTTCCGCTGGAGCGCTTGACCTGGAAGGTCAAGATGAGATCAAGCGGACTGTGGACAAGGTCGGCACGGAGGACCTCGTGGTGATCTTGGGGACGCCCACGGCAGAGAGTTCTGAGCTTTACGCGACGACCATGGTGGACGGAGACCCCTCTTGGGCGGGTGCTCTTGCGGGGACGGCTCTTGGGTTGCCGGTTTTCCACGTTACCGAGGACGCTGTGAAGCAGCAGGCGGACGCCTCGGTGTACGACGAGCAGGTTGGGGTGGCCGAGATGGTATTGGAGTTGGATGAGATCCGGGGGGCGGTGAAGAAGGTGAGAGAGGGCAACGGGGCCTGATCCGAGCTTTGCGGCGGCGGTTGCTAGGCTCGTTCGGGCGGGGTGCGCCGTTGGGCGTCTGGGCGTAGGTGTGCGATGAAGGATCCCACCGCCTGCGCGGCGGCGGTGGGGTTACCTATGTGGGGCCACCGCCCCGCTGCTCGAATGGCGGCCGTATGGGTGGTGGTCCCCGGCGTCCAGCTGTCGATTTGGCTCTCGTCTGCGGCTACGACCATGGTGGGGACTTGGGTGAGGGCCTCGAGTTCATGTTGCGGGCAGCCTGCCGGGTTGATCGAGTGGGGGTCGCACTTGGGTACTCTGAGGCCGCCGGGCCTTGCCCACGTAAGCATATCCCTTAGCGCCTGCGGCGATAGGGCGGCGTCTTGCCATTCCGATTTTCCGCGGTCGCTCGCGAGCAAATCCGCCATGTAGTTGTCGGCCGCGCCTTCCGGCCTGGGGCCCAGAAGCGCGACGCCGTCGACCTGTTGCGGCCGTCTGCGGGCTACTTCGAGAGCCAGCGTGGCGCCTAGACCGGCGCCTACGAGGGTTATGGAGCGTTGCCAATGCTCCATCTGTATGCGCAGGTCATCGAGGTAATCCTCGAAGTGGTATTGGCCGTCCGGATCCCACGGGGTGCCGCCGTGTCCTCTCAGGTCGACGGCTATCACCTCGGCTGCGGTGCGCAGGGACCTTGCGAATGGGCCGAAGGTGTTGGCGCACTCTCCGAGTCCGTGCAGCAGAACGGCGAGCGCGGGGGAGCTTTTGGGCCACCAGAGATAATGAAACCGCCTGTAGCCCAGGAGCTTCAGGTACTCGCTCAGGCCGCCGTGCAGGTTGGCAAGCAAATCGATCTCCGCGATGCCTCTACTGCGGGCGCGCGGGAACTGCGGCGGGCTTCAGGCCCGGCTTACGCGTCCGCTTGGGTGGCGTGTGCAGGCTCGGCTTTTCGCTCTAGGCCCCTGCGGCGGCCAGAGCGGCGTCGATATCCTTGGGCTTGTAGCCGACGACTTGCTGCTCACCTATGAAGGTGACTGGCGTGGAGGAGTATCCTGCTGCCAGGAGGAACTTCGTCGCTTCATCGTCGAGTGAGACGTTGTGCTCTGTGAAGGGCACGCCTTTTCGTGAAAGGTACACTTTCACCATGTGGCATGGGCCTCAGCCGTTCGACGTAAATACCTTGATGCCATTTTGTTCGATCAAAGTTTCATACCTCCGGGGGCGGATTGTGTTGCCGGCGGATTCGATTGGAGCAATTGTATAGGCAATCGGGCTGGCTTACCTGGCGCGGCTGTTCACGTTGGATGCGCGGTTTGCGCGGGTAAGGTACGATTCTTGTGATCAGATGATGGACCGCAATCGGATAATGGAGGTTGTGACGGCGGCGCTGCCGGATGGTCACGGATTGATTCCTCTGCCGCGTCTCAACGTTTCCACGCCCGGGGGTATGGGTTTCCAGAAGGTCTACTTCGGAGCGCGTTGCGGGTGCGGCACCTCTGCGGTGTTGAGCGTGGAGGTAGCTTCCGACAAGACAGAGGGGGACTTGGAGCGGGCGATGCCTGCGTTGCTGGATCGTCTCATGCGACAGCGGGACCACTTCAAACAGATGTCATGCAAGGCGCACGAGCGTCTAAGGTCGGCGCAATTCAAATAGAATGCGCCGGTCGGAGAGACCTGCACAGGCGTTCAAGCATGGGGAGCTCTTGAGATGGCGAGAAAGAAGTTGAGCCCGGAAAAGGCTTTTGAGGGGGCGGTCAAATTTTCGGAGAAGTACGTCGAAAGAGGTCCTTACGAGTTTTTCCCGGATGCGGAGGTGGTCAAGGTGGTGCAAGAGGGGCTGGCCGAAAACCAGGTGGAACACGGCTACCGCTACTGTCCCTGAATGCCGCTGAGCGGCGATCCCGTGGAGGATCGCAAGAAGATATGCCCCTGCGACCGTCACCACGAGGACATCATCCGTGACGGATTTTGCATATGAATGTTCTTCGTAAGCGAGGAGTTTCTTCGCTCATATGCGGCAGGTGAGGAGTTCGAGCAGACGATTGATGAGGCGGTTCCTCGGGGTACCGGTCTTTTCGAGGGGGAGTATGAGTCCAAGGCGAGCGCCAAGGCGAAGCAGCGCGGCGAGAGTGGAAGGGAGTCGTAATCCTTGACACCCGTCGTGGACGAGATGCTCCGGCTAAACACTTTCAGGGTTGGGAGCGTGGAGTTTGGAGCGGATACATCTTTGGAGTCGGGGGCTCTCAGCGTGTCGCTCGATCAGGTGAACTCTGCGGTGAGGTCGGATCCCCGTATCTTGGGTTTGCGGTCGGAGCTCGTGCATCCCGGTGAGTCGGCGAGGGTTACTGCGATCAAGGACGTGATAGAGCCGCGTGTGAAGATTTCGGGCCCCGGGCAGGTTTACCCCGGCGCGGCGGGTCGGCCCGTGACTGCGGTGGGTACGGGGGCTACCAACCTTATGTCCGGCGTGGCGGTAACTCCGCTCAGCCCTATCAAGTCGTATGTGCTTTCCAGCCCTGCTGAACCTGCTGCGAGCGCGGCAGGGGGTGCGGCCGGCCCCGGATCGAATTTGTTCGACATGAGCGGCCCCGGCGCTGAGGCGTCTCCTTATGGGGGTTTGCACCATCTGTGCCTCATCATGGAGGTTAGCCCTTCCCTGCACCTGGACGACCAGAACGAGGCGATACACGCGGCTGCGCTGCGGGTGTCTGACCTGCTTGCGGCTACGACTTTGCATGCGGAGCCTGACGAGACCGAGCTTCTGGGCAGCCTCCCGCTGAACGAGGGCGTTCCGGGCATCGTATACGTTGCATGTATGAACTCTCCCCAGCATTACTCGAACAGCCTGAGCGCGTATGGAGCGGCTATCTACGGCTTGACGCGCCAGACTCCTCCCTGGGCTTTGCGCCCGACTGAGATATTGGACGGGGCGATCTGCGGCTCTTACAGCTGGCAGATGGTCAACAATCCGGTGACGCTGGGTTTGCTGCGCCGTCACATGGCCGGAGAGTGCAATTTCCTTGGGGTGATAACCGTGCGCACGAGGTGGAGCGCGCAGTGGGAAAAGAACGTACAGTCGAACCAGGCTGCTCGTATCGCGCGTGATCTTGGGGCGGACGGAGCGATCGTCACGTGGGATGCGGGCGGTAACGATTTCATGGAGGTGGCGCGGGTGGTGCAGGCGTGCGAACGTTCGGGAATAGGCACGGTTCTACTTACGGGTGAAGAGGATCCTGGGAATGAGGGTCCGGCGCTGCTGGAGCCTCTGCCGGAGATGACGGCGGTCGTCAGTTCGGGAATCGGGTCGAACATGTGGTTCGAGCGAACGCCGATGCCTGCGGTGGACCGGGTCGTGGGAACTGAGCAGGTACAACTGAACTTGGGTCCCAACGAGCCGTTGCTGGTGTTGGACTCGTACAGCGAGCTGGCGACTTTGCAATCCGAGGACCACTATGGCTTCGGCTTCCGCAGTTGCTTCAGTTACTGATGGCTTGGAGTCTGCTGATCGAAACTCGTATGAGGTTTCGTCAGGTACGCAGGAAAGCAGGTAACATAAAGCCCCGTGGAGAAGGTTTGACCGTGCGCTTTTCCGGGAGTTTGCGCGTTGCTAGAGGGAAAACAGAGGTTGTTCAAGCGAGCCCGTCTCTTGCAGGTTGTTCTGGCGATTGCGTGGGCGGTGAGACATCTCCAAGCTATGGGTGGTGCGCCCGGAGGCGCTGTTCTGGACCGTTCACGGAGGCCGCGGGCTATGCGGGTAGCTTCGAGTCGGTTCAGTTGCGAAATAAGTCGAACGGAATCGATGCTGCGCGCCGCTCATGGTGTGCAGAGTTAGCGGCGCTGAGAGCGCCATAGGGTTAATTCAGGGAGGAAATGAATTGCTCGGCAAGAAATTTCTAAGTTTGGCCGTTCTGGTCATTGGGGCGATTGCGGTATCGTCTTGTGGGGGAGGCTCGGATGCGACTGCTACGCCGGTTCCTGCCACTCCGACCGCGATGGCTGCGGAGCCGACGTCTACGGCGATACCTATACCTACGATCCAGCCTGTTCAGTCCACGCCTACGCCTGCGCCTGCGCAGCCTACGGCTACGCCTCGGCCGACGGCTACTCCTTTGCCGAGCGGCCCCACCGGGGAGCTGACGGTGGGAGTTGCGCTGATAACGCCGGGCAATTTTCTTCCTAGCAAGATTCCCTGGCCTGGCAACCTGAACATCATTTCGTGGGGCGTTGGCGAGGGCCTGGTTCGTACCGAGTATGCGCCGCCTCCGGCAGAGGGTCCGTTGAACAATCAGGGCATTTCTCCGAGTTGGGAGGTAGCCACTGATTTGTCGAAGATCACGTTCCAGATTCGCGAGGGCGTTGAGTTTCATGGCGGATATGGTGAGTTGACTGCGCATGACGTTGCGTTCAGTTTCAACGAGACTCAGATCGCCGGGAGCACCTGGGCGCGGATCGAGATGGGCGACTTCATGTCCGAGGCGGCGGCGATTGACGACCGCACTTTGGAGTTCCGTTTCAAGAAGTGGAGCGCTCTTTGGTACCAGTGGATGTACCAGAACACCGGTGCAGTTCCGATGGTGAGCAAGAAGGCTCACGATGATTTGGGGTACGAGGCGGCGGTTTTGACGCCTGTTTTCACTGGTCCGTTCTCGGTGGATGAGTGGAAGGCCAACGACGTAGTGCAGCTGAGCGCGGTGAACCCTCATTGGCGGCAGACTCCGAACGTGGAGTCTGTGAAGATCGTGGAGATTCCCGAGGTTGCTGCCCGTCTTGCGGCATTCAAGGTTGGCGAGATCGTGATCACGGAGTTGCCTACGAACTTCCTTCGCGAGGCGATTGACGCGACGGGCGGGCGCTTCCAGCACATTGGGAACCCTCAGAGCAAGCACGTGGCCTATGCGGGCAACTACTGGATGAAGACGGACCACACTACGGGGGAGAACATCTTCCCCCGGCCGGGTCTGAATGCGGATGACGAGCATCCATGGATAGGGAATCCCGACGACCCTGCGAACATGGAGCGTGCGCGGCTCATCCGGCACGCGATGGCCAGGGCGATAGACCGTGAGCTGATCAACACGGAGGTGCTGGACGGGTTTGGCTCTGCTCAGTACACGTGGTACGGGTTTGACAAGGGCACGAACCCAGAGTTCAAGGACGAGTGGATCATTCCGTATGATCCCGAGGGCGCCAGGCAGACGATAAGCGAGCAGGGCTTTCCGAACGGCTTCAAGGTTCCCTTCTACCTGCCTCCCGACGTACCTGCGATCGTGAGCTCGGAGATAGGTGAGGCGATTGCGCAGATGTGGCAGAACATCGGCCTCAACGTGGAGATCGAGAACACGGCGTACCAGGCTCGGCGGCCGACGATGGTGGACCGTTCGATAGACGTGGTATGGATGTGGGTTTCCAATGCTTCCGTGGGTCAGATAGACCGGGCGCACAGTCATGGAGTGATTCCCTCGAAGGGCTGGAACCGGGGTATGGAGCTGCAGTGGGTTCTGGACATCTGGGAGCAGGTGGATGCCGAGGACGATCAGGCCAAGCGCATTGCTCTGAACATTCAGGCTGAGGACATGGCGAACCACTGGATGGTGGTAGCGCCTGTGGTGGGTGTTTCCAACCTTTGGGCGGTCAGTTCGGATGTTGCGGAGTGGACGCCTTTCACGGAGGGCGCCGGCTATGCGGGGACTTTCGAGTCCGTGGTGCTGAAGTAATCAGGACGGGAGCGGCGGCCAGGGTATCTATTGCCTTGGCCGCCTCCCGCGAGCGCTCTGGCGATGGAGCGGGGGTCATGGGGCCGCGGCTTGGCCGCGAGCCTCGTTCTTTCGTCCACGTGCTGAAGGGTTAGCGACGGGCTCCATTAGATGGCCAGGTTTCTATTAAGGCGGATCCTCTACGCGATAGTGGTTGTGATCCTGGTTACGTTGATAGTGTTCGTGATGTCTCGTCTTTCGGGCGACCCCCGAACTGTGTTCCTGAACGAGTACACGACTCAGGAGCAGTGGGATGAGTGGGGTCGTCAATGGGGCTTGGATCGGCCTCTCATCGCGCAGTATTTCCTTTGGCTTGGGAGGGCTTTGCAGGGGAACCTGGGCAATTCTCTACGTGAGAACCGTCCTGTCTGGGACGTGGTGATGGAGCGGGTGCCTGCCACGGCTCAACTGGCGCTGGGAGCTTTCATCTTTGCGTTGGCGTTGGGTCTTCCGTTCGGGGTTCTTTCGGCGGTCAAGCGCGGCAGTTGGTGGGACTATCTTGGCAGGACGATTGCGTTGTTCGGGCAGGCTCTGCCGCCGTTTTGGCTGGGTATCATGTTGATCCTGTTGTTCTCGGTGCAGCTGGAATGGCTTCCGACGAGTCGTCGCGAGGGTATACCGCACTTCGTCCTTCCCTCGATCACGCTTGGCTGGCTTACGGCGGCGGGATTGCTGCGTTTGGTGCGTTCGGCGATGCTGGACGTGTTGGATTCGGAGTACGTGAAGATGGCTAGGGCGAAGGGTGTGGGCGAGGGCGGCATCGTTTGGAAGCATGCCTTCCGCAATGCGCTGATCGCGCCGTTGACCTACGCTGCGCTGGTGTTCGTGGCCTTTCTGACGGGTGCGGTGGTTACGGAGACGGTTTTTGCCTGGCCGGGGCTTGGGCGGCTTGCGGTAGAGTCGGTCAAGAGTTTGGATCTGGCGGTGCTCTCCGGGGTTGTATTGGTGTTGACGGCTCTATACGTGACAGTGAATTTTCTTACGGACCTTCTATACGCGGTGATCGATCCACGGATACGTCTGGAATGAGCGTTCAACCGGCAGCGTCGGCCGTGGAGGAGGGGCCGAGCGTATTTGGCAAGAAGCGCGGTCGGATCCGTGGCTGGGTGCACGAAGTCAACCGTTATCCGGTCATTCCCGTATTGATCATGGCGGTCATGGTGGTGTGTGCGTTATTTGCTCCTCTGGTGGCGCCGCATGATCCGCTTTTTGGTTACCTTGGGGACCGTGAGGAGCCGCCGGTGTGGTATGGGGAGGGATCGACCAAATTTTTGCTGGGTACTGATCAGCAGGGCCGGGACCTTCTTAGCCGTGTGATATTTGGCGCTCGGATATCGATCCTCATAGTGACGATAGTGGTGGCGATTGGCGGGACGGTGGGCACGGCTCTTGGCATCATTGCGGCCTGGTACGGTCGTCACGTGGACGAGTTCATCATGCGGCTGGTGGACTTGACGTTGGCTCTTCCGTTCATCCTGGTTGCTCTGGTAGCGGTGATCGTGTTAGGTCAGAGCCTTACGCTTGTCATAGCGCTGCTGGCTGTTTTCAGTTGGAACGGGTTTGCTCGGCAGATCCGGGCTGACGCGTTGCAGATCAAGACGACGGATTACGTGTCGTCGGCTCGTGTGGCCGGGGCGTCGACTCTTCGGATCATGTGGAAGCACATCTTTCCCGGGGTGGTCAATACGATGACCGTGGTGGCCTCGCTTCGGGTCGGGTCGCTGATACTGTCGGAGGCTATTCTGAGTTTTCTCGGCGCGGGGATACCAAAGCCGACGCCGGCCTGGGGGGTGATGGTGGCGGACGGTCGGGACTATCTTGGCACCTCGTGGTGGATTGCGTTCTTCCCGGGTTTTTCGATATTCCTTTTGGTGCTGGCGAGCAATTTTCTTGGGGACTGGCTGCGCGACCGTCTGGACCCAAGGTTGAGGCAGGTGGACTAGGATGCGTCTCGTCGGGCATTGGGCGTACAAAAACGGAGAGCGTTTGGTTCCCGGCTTCTCTGGAGCGACGGGGCTGCCAGTAAGCGAAAGAAAGTGATAGGAGGTGCACTTTGAACGGACAGGCGAGGTTTAGGGTTGTTCATTTCCTGAACCAGTTCTTCGGCGGGGTGGGAGGTGAAGAGGCTGCGAATCACCCTATCGAGATTCGCGATGGCCCGGTTGGTCCTGGGAACGCGTTCCGGGGAGTATTCGGGGGCGATGCGGAGATCGTTGCGACGGTGGTCGCGGGGGATAACTATTTCAATGAGGAGCGCGAGAGCTCGATCCGGGGGGTAGTCGACGCACTTGCGAATTACCGTCCCGATCTGGTGATAGCCGGGCCGGCGTTCAATGCTGGCCGCTACGGGCTGGCGTGTGCGGAGGTGTGTCACCTGGCGTTGGCGGATGGGATTCCGGCGGTCACGGCGATGTTCGAGGAGAATCCCGGCACTCTGACGTATAAGTCCGAGGTGGTGATCGTGCCGACTAGCGAGGGGGTAGGGGGGATGTCTCAGGCTGTCGCTGCGGTTGCGCGAATCGGCCTAAAGATGGCACGCGGCGAAGAGCTGGGCCCTGCTAGCGAGGAGGGTTACATTCCGCGAGGTATCCGAAAGGCGGGGCGCCGTAGTGTGCGTGCTGCGGATCGCGCGGTGGAGATGGTTTTGAGGAAGGTTCGGGGCGAGCCTTTTACGACGGAGTTGCCTATAGAGTTGCCTGAAGTGGTGGAGCCTGCGGGTCCGCTCGTGGATCTCGGGGCGGCCCGGATAGGGCTCGTCACTTCGGGCGGGCTTGTGCCTATTGGGAACCCGGATCGTCTGCCTGGCGGGCCGTCGCAGGTGTGGTACCGGTACGACATTGGCGACCTCGCTTCGATGGAGGCGGGGGAGTGGGAGTCGGTTCACGTGGGTTTCTACACGGACGTGACCAATGGGAACCCGAATTACGTGCTGCCGCTGAACGTCATGCGTTCCCTGGAGGACCGGGGCGCTATCGAGTCGGTCTATTCGGAGTACCTGACCACTTCCGGGCGGGGGACGACTGTGGCTGATTCGAGGCGGATGGGGCGGGAGATGGCGGAGGTTCTCCGGGCGGGAGGCGTTGACGGGGTCGTGATGGTGGCTACCTGAGGTACTTGCAATCGTTGCGGCGCAACGATAGCGAAAGAGATAGAGCGGGCGGGGATTCCGGTTGCGCTGATTTCGGCTCTGTTCAGCCTGGCGCTGACGACGGGGGCTCCGCGTGTGGTTCGGGGTGGTCGGATCGAGCATGTTTGCGGGAATCCTCGTCTGTCCGCTCAAGACGACCTCGCTTACTCGACGAACATTGTGGAGACGGCGTTGGAGTCTCTGACCACGGAGGTCGCTGAGCCGACGTTGTTCGAGCCTGCGGTTACCTGACGCGCAAGAGGGTCGCGAGTAGGGCGGCGGCTCCACTTGAGGGCGTGCGCGCCAAGCGGCTTCAGAGCGGCGGGAGCGGCAATTGCAAGCGGAATTCGGAGATGCGAATGACGGGCCGGGGCCTCACGAGTAATGATCACAGGTGCAGAGCATGAGCCGAGCTGACAAGAGGTTGGAGTTGGGGATCTTTCCGGTCACCGACGTCCGGTTGGGCGCGGCGACGGCCTATCGCGACGGGGTGGTGGAGGTGGATGCGTCCGGGCTGCGTGAAAGTCTGCTCCGGGACGTGCGCCTGGACGACATCCGTTTCGACGTGGTTCACCCCGGCGACCGGATACGCGTTACCACTGTCCGCGACCAGGTGGAGCCTCGTGTAAAGGTGGCTGGGCAGGGGGTGGTGTACCCGGGTCTGGACGGCAGGCCGGTAGACACAGTGGGTGCAGGGCGTACGCACGTGCTGCGCGGCATGTCGATCTTCGAGGTGTCGGATACTCGTTGGTATCCGGGGCACGATGGGGACGTGGAGACGTACCTGGACATGTTTGGACCTGGGGGGGCGGCGACCCCGTTTGGCTCTCTGCACAATCTTTGCATGATGATCACGCCTCGCGGGGGTGTGCACGTGGAGGACCAGAACCAGGCTATACACGGAGCGGTGTTGAAGGTTTCGGATGCGCTCGCCGAAACGGTGAGGGATCTGGAGCCGGCTTCGGTGGAGGTGTCGAACCTCAGCGTCGAATGTTCGGGCTTGCCTCGGATCGTGTACGTGATGTCGTTGCGTTCTCCGGAGCATTACTCCAACTCGCAGTATGCGCACTGGACGGCGGTATACGGCATTACGAGGCTTACGCCTCCGTGGTTGCTGAGCCCCAACGAGCTGTTCGACGGGGCGGTATCTGGCCGTGCGTCGTGGGAGATCGTAAACAACCCTGTGGCGCGGGGTTTGTCGCAGCGGCACGGGAGCGAGGTTAATTTCGTTGGGTGCATCGTCATTCGGACTCGTTGGTCTGCACAGAGCGAGAAGTTCCTTACTGCGCAGCAGGTGGCTTCTCTGTGCAGGACTCTGAGGGCGGACGGGGCGGTGGTGGGATGGGATTCCGGCGGGAACGATTTCATGGAGGTCGTCCGCACGATCGAGGCTTGCGAGAAGGTTGGGGTCAAGACGGTCTTCCTGACGATGGAGGAGAGTCCTGCGAGCGGCGGGCCGCCGCTGTTGGAGCCTCTTCCGGAGGCGGATGCCATAGTGACCACCGGGTTTCACGGCCCTGCCGGCGGCCGGGTGGCTGAGCTCTCGGCGCCTGAGCGCGTTATCGGTCGGCGTGAAATCTGGCGGGTGGACCCGACTTCCAATCAATTCGTCAAGCACGATGCCGGGGGTCCTCTTTCCGCTATCGCGTGGGCGGACCGGTACGGCTTCATGAAAGAGACGGCTTTCGGCTACTAGGGTCTGTTAACACTAATGGGTCTGAGCCTGTTGTGATACGGGAATGGAAATCACGGAAGCTCAATACGACCGCATAGCCCCCTGTCTGCCAGTGCAGCGGGGCAAGGAGCCGTGCGCCCCGGCCGCCGCGGAGGCGATGTTTTTTCTGCACCTGATTCCTGCGGACATGGATGATCTTCCCGACGGTCGCAAGCGGCACGGCTTCGACGGGCGAGGCGCGATATTCGACGGGAGATGTATGGCGGCGGTGGCTCTCCCTGAGTATGACATTGCCCGCATCGGGACCGGGCAGTACGTGCCGGTGGATGGTGGCTTCGAGCACCTCTGGGAGGGGGAGATAGGGCTGGGCGGTAGTGGGGGGAACGGGCGGCGGTGGAGCGGGTGCGTGGGGAGAGTAAATACACCTTGATGAGTAGCGGGGGCGGCATGAGGGGCTTTGCGCTGAACAGTCTCTTGCGCGCCTTGGCCGCGCTACCAGAACAATTGTTCGGGGGGGGGGGGGGTAATTACTTCCTCCCGGCTGCGCAACGTCCTGACTCTCGCGGCGTTCGTCTGTCTGCTCGCGGCGGCGGCCGCCTGCTCTGATGATCCTCCTGTGCCGGTCTCGCCTGTGACGGTCTCGCCTATGCCGGTCTCGCCTGTGCCGGTCTCGCCTGTGCCGGTCTCGCCTGTGCCGACATCCACTCCCGAAGAAGGACCGGCTCTCACCACTCATCTGTACGCGCTTGAGAGCGAGTCCGTCAGACTGGAACGTTTTGCCGGGAGGGGCGGGGCCATTGAAGTCATGGGTGAGGACCTACTCGTGGTCACTCCGAAGGGAAAGTTTGCCCTAGTCTTCCGGGACGGGACCGTGGAATATCTGAACGGCAGCGTTCCAATGAATGAGACGGCGTTTGAAACTCATCCGGATTACGATAGTCCGGAATTCACGCCAGGGAGATTTCGCGTTGCCGATATTCTGTTGAAGCAACTTGGAGAAGGGCGTTACGAGTTGTTTGCAACTCATCATTACTTTACCGGCGAGTGCATCCGGTTCAGGTTGTCGTCCACGACGATTATGCGAGATGAAGAGGGCGTCACGGTCATGCCGGAGTGGAGGACGATATTCGACGCGGAACCCTGCATGTCCGTTCCTTGGTTCGCAGGGCACGAGGGAGGCGGGAAGATGTTGACGGACGGCGCGGACCACTTGTTGGTAATAATCGGGGCCCACGGAATAGACGGATGGCGGGCGCGGCCGACGTTCAGTCCTGACGTCCACTTGGGCAAACTCCTTCGTATTGAGATCGAAACAGGAGAGGCGGAGGCGCTGGCCATCGGTTTTCGCAACTCACAAGGGCTGGCGCGGGATGCGGATGGCCACCTGTGGGCGCCGGACCACGGGCCGCAAGGCGGGGACGAGTTGAACCTGCTGGAGCCGGGAGGCAACTACGGCTGGCCCCTGGTCTCCTACGGAATTGAATATGGCGGTGAGATTCCCCCGACCATGGAGGACGAGGAGGCGGGCCGGCATGATGGCTTCCTGCGGCCTACCTTCGCATGGGTGCCGTCGCCTGCCGTTTCCGCCATCGCGGTCAACGACGAGCAGCGGTTCCCCCTGTGGAAAGACGACCTGCTGGTTGCTACGATGGCTGCTCAATCCCTCTTCCGAGTCCGCCGTCATGAGACTGAGGTGCAATACTTCGAGCGAATCGAAGTCGGCTACCGCATCCGAGACCTGACGTTCATGCCGGACGGACGCATAGCCCTGTTGCGCGATGGAGGGGTGGTCTACTTCTTAAGCCGTTCCCCAAGGTACTGCGATGAGGAATCTCGGAATCGCCGCGACGTCTACTCGGTCGACTGCGAGTCTGCCCCCGCATTGCCGTGGCTGGACTTACCGGTGCGGGGGGACTCGGGTATAGATACGTCGGCAGGCGCTCAGCTATTCGGTGTGCAGTGCAGCGCCTGCCACGACCTGAACGTCGAGCGGCACGGCGTCGGTCCGCACCTCGTTGGCGTAATCGGGCGTCGAGCGGGCGAGGTAGGCGGCTACCGATTTTCGGCTGCGTTCGATTCGTTGGACGTCGTCTGGACGCGGGACAGCATCATGCAATTTCTCACCGACCCGGAGCAGTTTGCCCCAGGCACGTCGATGTCCTCACCTGGCATTGGCGAAGTGGAAGCCCGCGCTATAGCCGACTATCTCGATAGTCTCAATCATCTGTCCCGGTTGGTCAGAGACAGCCAGCCGGCAATCCGCTCTGACTGGGACGTATATCTCAGCGAAAATACACTGGTGTACGTCAGTGAGCCGTGCGCCCGCGCCGACACCGAGGCGACTTTCTTCCTCCACCTGTACCCCGTCGCCGTGAATGACCTTCCCGACGACCGCCGGCAACACGGCTTCGACAACCTGGACTTCTACTTCGACCAGCGCGGCATGATATTCGACGGGATATGCATGGCGACGGCGGCTCTCCCTGAGTATGACATTGACCGCATCGAGACCGGCCAGTACGTGCCGATGGACGGCGGCTTCGAGCACTTCTGGGAGGGGGAGATAGGGCTGGATGAGTAGTGGCGGGAACGGGCGGCGGCGGGCGGGCGCGTGGGGAGAGAAGATACGCCTTGATGAGTAGCGGGGGCGGCATGAGGGGCTTTGCGCTGAACAGTCTCTTGCGCGCCTTGGCCGCGCTACTAGAACAATTGTGCGGGGTGGGGGGGGTATCCTTCTTCCCGGCTGCGGAACGGCCTGTTCTTCCTATTCATCGGCGGCGTCCTGGCCTACGGGGCGGGGTTGGCCTGGTACATGCTGGCCCGCTTCGACCTTGTCAACCTGCTCCGGGACGTAAACCGCGACGACGCCTTTTACTACTTCCAGATAGCCTACAACCTGGCCGAGGGCAGGTTCTCCACGTTCGACGGCGGCATCACCCGTACGAACGGCTATCATCCCCTCTGGCTGCTGCTGATCACGCCTTTCTACTGGGTATTCGACAAGGAAGCGGCGCTGTTCGGCATCAAGGCGTTCGAGGTGATGCTCATCGCCGGCGGGGCGGCGCTGGTGGTCGCGGCGGCCCGTCTTGCCCGCTTGCCGTGGATTCTGCTGTTCGCCGCACTGCCGATGCTGTACCAGCAGCACAACCTATTCCTGGGAATGGAAGCGGCCGCCGCGCTGTTCATGCTTGGGCTGTTCTTCTTGGCGGTGATGCTCTACGTTCGAGACTCGCACCGGTGGCGCTGGCCGCTTGCCGCCGTGGCCTTCAGTTTGCCGTGGGTGCGGTTGGAGTACGTCGCCATATCGCTGGCGGTCACCGCCGCGCTGTGTCTAATCGAGTGGTCGCGGCGGGAGCGGGCGCCCTCACCCCAACCCTCTCCCGTTGAGGTGGAGGCTCTCGGCGCCCCGGAGGCGAGAGGGGGCAGGTTCCCTCTCCTTCCCTTGTGGGAGAAGGGCAGGGTGAGGGGGTTGGCCCGTTCCGTGCTCTCCATCAGGGCGGTCGTCCCGTTTTTCGGCGCGGTCGCCGGGCTGCTGGTGTACTTCGCGTACAACGGCATCGTCTTCGGGGGTATCACGCCGGTGAGCGGCGCGACCAAGCGGATGTGGTCGCAAGCCTGGTGGGATAACGAAGGCGGATACAGCTTGGTTCAGAACTTCCGTGACGTCTTGCAGATTCCCGCCTTCGACTACGAGCTGCTGGTTGCGCTGGAGGTCTGCGCCTACTTCGTTCTGGTCTGGTGGTTCGCCCGTCGTTCCAAGAACCGGAAGGACTGGTTGCTGCTGGGCTTCCTGTTGTGCGTGTTCGGCTTGGCGGTCGGGCACCTCGCCAAGTTCGCTCAGACCGTTCTCACCGTGCATCCCTTCTGGGGGAAATTCGCTTGGTACTTCACGCCTGCGTATCTGCTGCTGACGCTTCTCATTCCCGTAAGGTGCTATGTCGCCATCCACTTCATCCGCCGTTTCATCGGCCCGAGGCGGCCCTTGGCAGCCAACATTGTGAGCGCGGGTATCGTCATTGGAGGTGCGGCCTTTCTGCTTACAAAGGCGGACTTCACAGGACCGTTCCGGTACGTTGACTCGGCAAGCGAGTCAACGTACCGGAACTATGAGGTTGCTTCTCATATGGGCGTGCAGGTTATGGACCGTGTGCTGCCCGGAGACAGCGTGGTCGGGTCGTGGGACGCCGGCGTCATCGGGTATTTCTCGCGTTTCCCGGTGGTGAACCTGGACGGTCTGGTCAACTCTTACGATTTCTATCGCGCCCGCAATCGCTACCCTTACTGGCAGGCCCGCAAGGAGGTACCCGCTGCCGCGTCCGCGTTCTATCAGCATTACGGGGTCACCTGGTTCGCGAACGTCGCTGGAGGCGATTTGAATGTAAAGCGTGGATTCGCCTTGGACAACGTCATGTTCGAGGGCACACTATTTCCCGAGTCTGACGTCAGCGGACTACGGTTCAAACTCTGGTCCTACTCCCCAACGAGAGACGCCGCCGACTGGTTCTGGCAGCGGATGGAGCCGCAGTTCGACTATCGATCGGGCAATATCGGAGTGATTGTGGACGGACGGATGGCGCAGGCGTTCGTGGGAGATTGCGCGCCGGACGAGTTGGCAGTGTGGTCATGGACCGGCGCCGGGGATGAACCGTTACCCAAAGCCTGGACGCAAACGCAAACTGGGCTGTGCGCGGCCACGCTCGTGCTGCCCCATGACGCCTCCCCTCCGGTGCGGGCGGAGGCGATGACGGCCGGCGATTACATAGCAAGACTGGTCGGCGACCGCGAGCCGGCAATCCGCTCCGACTGGGACGTGTATCTCGTCGAGAACGGGCTGGTGTACGTCAAGGAGCCGTGCGCCTTGGCCGACACGGAGGCGACGTTCTTCCTCCACCTGTATCCGGTTGACGTGAACGACCTTCCCGACGGTCGCAAGCGGCACGGCTTCGACAACCTGGACTTCTACTTCGACCAGCGCGGTGCGATATTCGACGGGATATGCATGGCGAGGGCGGCTCTCCCTGAGTATGACATTGCCCGCATCGGGACAGGCCAGTACGTACCCGTGGATGGCGGCTACAACCACTTCTGGGAGGGGGAGATACGGCTTGTGGAGTAGCGGCCCAAGTGCAGCGATGAAGGGATCGACGTCGAGTGAGCCGCTGAAGGCATCCCCCGTTCTCATCCTGACCTGCCTGCCCTGGTTGGCCCTGCTGGCTTGGCTGGCCTCGGTGTCGTGGTTCCTGACGGACGACGCCTTCATCAGCTTTCGCTACGTGCGCAACCTGCTGGAGGGTCACGGCCTGGTGTTCAACCCGGGCGAGCGTGTGGAAGGTTACTCCAACTTCCTGTGGGTGTTGGAGTTGGCCGCCATCTGGCGGGCGCTGGGCTGGGCCCCGGAGGACGCGGCCCCATGGCTGTCGGTGGTCTTCACAGCCGGAACCGTCGGGGCTCTGGCATGGTGGGTCTATCGCCTGCCCTCGCTGCCAAACCGGGGATTGGTCGGTTGGATGGCGTTGGGGCTGGTGTGCAGCAGCGCGACTTTCGCCGTGTGGACCTCGGCTGGCGGGCTGGAAACGCGTCAGTTCACCTTCTTCATCGTCCTGGCCGTCGTCTGCCTGAGCCTCTATCGCGACAGGCGTGCCGGCCTGCTGGCGGCGTCGTTCAGCTTGGCCGGCGCTGCCCTGACCCGGCCTGAGGGCCCGTTGATTGCCGTGTGCTGCTTCGGCTGGTTCGCGGTGCAGCGTATGTCCGACGCCAAGCGTATGAGGGTAGACTGGCGCGAGTTGGCGTACTTGGCCGCGCCCTTCGTCATCCTGGTGTCTGCCCATTTTCTGTTCCGCTACGCCTACTACGGCGAGTGGCTGCCCAACACCTACTACGCCAAGGACGTTCGCCCATGGTACGAGTCAGGCTTCCGCTACCTGTTGGCGGCGGCGCTGGATACGGGTCTGTACCTGTTGGTTCCCCTAGCCTGGGTTGCTTTGCGGCATCGGTGGCGGGAGAGCCGCGACGGGATCTATGGCTTGGTCCTGCTGCTAATCGTTGTCCACATGGCCTACGTGATGCGGATAGGGGGCGACCATTTCGAGTATCGCCCGCTGGACTTCTACTGGCCGTTGCTTGCGCTGCCTGCTGCCGAGGGTATTGCCTGCATCGGCTCGCGGCTCGCCGCCTTCGATTGGCGGCGCATACCCATCCCCACGGCTCTGCTGGCTAAGGGCAAGACCGTACTTCGACAAGCTGAGAGTAGGCAGAATCTAGATAGTTACCGGCTTTGGTTGCCGGGAGCGAGGACTTGCGCGCTCATCCTGTTCGTCCCCGTGATCTTCTACTGCGGGGCCATACAAGCAGCCCTGTTTTTCGAGGGCGCCAAGATTGACGAGCGCATTATGCATCTTCACATAGAACTCGACGAGGGCAACGCCAGCTGGCTGCTGGCCGCGCCTGGGATGCCTGCGCTGGCCGCTATCTCCAACGACCTGCGCCGTCAGTCTGCCGTGCAAGCTGTCGCTGCACCATTCGCGGAACACCGCGAGTTCGCCAACGTCCGACTGCGTGGGTACCAGCCCTACGAGAACATGAAGCGTGGAGTGATTCCTGAAGACGCGCTGATGGCAGCCGGCTCTCTCGGTATACGGTTCTATTACCTTCCGGACCTGAAAGTCGTAGACCGCCAGGGCTTGACCGATGCGACGGTGGCGCGCAATCCTGTCACAACGCCCAACCACCAGCGCATAATCGCTCATGACCGCAGCCCGCCGCCCGGGTATTTGGATCAGCGCGGGGTTAACATTTATGTGTTCGCTGCCTCCTCCAGCGAAGCCCAGGCCCTCGACCTAGGTCAGTACGCGGTGAAGGTCGGCCCCGGCCTGTGGATGCCCTTCGACTCCGACGACCACGAGTGGGTCGCGGCAAGTTTCGCCGGACACGACTTGCGGTCTTGGATTGAAACAGTGCCGACGGGCGATTATCTGGCAGGACAGGTTGAAGACAGCCCGCCCGCAATCCGCTCTGACTTCGACGTTTATCTCAGCGAAAATACGCTGGTGTACGTCAGGGAGCCGTGCGCCCTGGCCGACACGGAGGCGAGGTTCTTCCTCCACCTGTATCCTGTTGACGTGAACGACCTTCCCGACGATCGCAATCGGCACGGCTTCGACAACCTGGACTTCGACTTCTTCGACCAGCGCAACATGATATTCGACGGGACGTGCATGGCGACGGTGGCTCTCCCTGAGTATGACATTGCCCGCATCGGGACGGGCCAGTACGTGCCGATGGACGGCGGCTTCGAGCACCTCTGGGAGGGGGAGATACGGCTGGATGAGTAGTGGCGGGAACGGGCGGTGGCGGGCGGGCGCGTGGGAGAGTAAATACACCTTGAGCGGTAGCGGGGGCGGCATGAGGGGCTTTGCGCTGAACAGTTTCTTGCGCGCCTTGGCCGCGCTGCCAGAACAATTGTGCGCGGGGTATCCTTCCTCCCTGCTGCGGAACGGGCTGTTCTTCCTGTTCATCGGCGGCGTCCTGGCCTACGGGGCCGGGTTGGCCTGGTACATGCTGGCCCGCTTCGACGTCATCAACCTCATCTCCAACATGCACGATGACGCCTTCTACTACTTCCAGATAGCCTACAACCTGGCCTCTGGGAACTTCTCGACCTTCGACGGCGGCATCACGCGCACCAACGGATATCACCCCCTCTGGCTGTTTCTGCTCACGCCGTTCTACTGGGTATTCGACAAGGAAGCGGCGCTGTTCGCCATCAAGGCGTTCGAGATCATGCTCATCGCCGGCGGCGTAGCCCTCGCCGCGGCGGCCGCCCGTCTGGCGCGCCTGCCGTGGTATCTGATGTTCGCCGCGCTGCCGATGTTCTACCCGCAATGGCCCCTGATTACAGGAATGGAGGCGGGGGCGGCGCTGTTCATGCTGGGGCTGTTCTTCTTGGCCGTGATGCTCTACGCGCGGAACCCGGCTCGCTGGAGATGGCCGCTGGCCGCCGCGGCCTTCGCCCTGCCTTGGGTGCGCCTGGAGTACATCGCTATATCGTTGGCGGTCACCGCCGCGCTGTGTCTAATCGAGTGGTCGCGGCGGGAGCGGGCGCCCTCACTCCAACCCTCTCCCGTTGATGTAGAGGCTCTCGGCGCGCCGGAGGCGAGAGGGGGCGGGTTCCCTCTCCTTCCCTTGTGGGAGAAGGGCAGGGTGAGGGGGTTGGCCCGTTCCGTGCTCTCCGTCAAGGCGGTTGTTCCGTTTCTCGCCGGGGTCGCGAGCATCCTGGTGTATTTCGCCTACAACCGGCTCGTGTTCGGCGGCATCGTGCCGGTGAGCGCGGCGACCAAGAATTTCTGGTCGCAGGTCAGGTGGGAGCAGGAAGGCGGATACAGCTTGGCGCAGAACTTCCAGGATATGTTGCAGATTTCCGTCTTCGACTACGAGCTGCTGGTTGCGCTGGAGGTTTGCGCCTATTTGCTGCTGGTCTGGTGGTTCGCTCGCCGCTCCGGGAGTCGGAAAGATTGGCTTCTGCTGGCCTTCCTGGTGTGCGTGTTCGGCTTGGCGGCCGGCCACCTCGCGAAGTTCGCGCAGACTGTTCTCACGATTCACCCTTCCTTGGGGCCTTGGCGTTGGTATTTTGTCCCGGCGTACCTGATGATGGCGCTGATCGTTCCGGTACGATGTTACGTCGCCATCTACTTCATTCGCCGGTTCATCGGGTCGAAGTCGCAGCGCGCGGCCAACATCCTGAGTTTGGGCATCGTCCTTACGGGCGCGGCCTTCCTGCTTATCGAGGCCGATTTCACCGAGCCATTTCAGCGTGTTGAAACGCTTAGGGTTTCAACCAGAACTGACGACTCATGGATCGAATGGACTGAAGCTGTTTATGGGGGTACGCAGTTTATGAATCGCGTGCTTCCCGAGGACAGCGTGGTCGGGTCGCGGGAAGCCGGCGGCATCGGGTACTTCTCGCGTTTTCCGGTGGTGAACCTGGATGGGCTGGTCAACTCCTACGACTATTTCCATGCGAGAAAACTGGCTATAGACGATGCTCCTCTGTATCGAGAATTCGGTATAACTCATTTTGCCGAACCTACGAGGCTTGAAGGTTCACCACTAAATAGATTCAATAGATTCGAACTCCAACTACGGCCCATCGGTCTGCCGGCAGATGAAAATACGGCCGCCGGGACTTGGGAGAGGATTGAACCCCACTTCGACCATCAGTCGGCTGGCGTCGGGCTGATGGTGGAGGGCCGGCTGGCGCTGGCGTTCGCCAGGAGTTGTGGGTCGAACGAGTTGGTAGTGTGGTCTTGGGTTGGCGCAGCGGATGGACCGGTCTTCAACGCCTGGACACAAACGGAGACGGGGCTGTGCGCGGACGCCGTTGTGCTGCCCCACGATGCGCTCCCGCCGGTCAGGGTTGAAGCTATAGCAGCGGTCGATTATCTGGCAGGGCTGGTCGAAGACCGTCCGCCGTCAATCCGCTCCGGCTTTGACGTGCATCTCATTGAAGACCACCTCATCTACGTCAGGGAGCCGTGCGCCCTGGCCGACGTGGAGGCGATGTTCTTCCTCCACCTGTATCCTGTTGACGTGAACGACCTTCCCGACGATCGCAAGCGGCACGGCTTCGACAACCTGGACTTCCGCTTCGACCAGCGCGGTGCGATATTCGACGGGAGATGTGCGGCGGCGGCGGCTCTCCCTGAGTATGACATTGCCCGCATCGGGACGGGCCAGTACGTCCCCGTGGACGGCGGTTACAAGCACTTCTGGGAGGGGGAGATAGGGCTTGAGCGGTAGCGGTGGAACGGGCGGCGGTGGAGTAGGCGGGTGATGCCGTAGAGGTGGTCTCCCCATCCTCGAACGGAGCCGGCGTGATGTTCCGGCGAGTGAAGGGCTTTCGGCCCTACGGCGGGCGCTGCGGTCGGGGGCGGTCAGACTTCGAAGCAGCTGGTGCGGCTGTCCAGGGAGGACCATCCCAGGCCGGACCTGTAGAACGGGAGTTGGCCTTGGGCGTCGACTTTTCCTACGCCGGTGCTCATGTTGAGGGTGATGTTTCGTCGTCCTATAACTCGGGATACGGGGCTGGTTGGTTCCGGTGAGAGTTCTGCACGTCCAACGCCTACGCTTACGATGGCCTTGACCTCCGGTAGGGGTTCCAGTATTGGCGGCCCTCCCTCGCTTGGCTCGTCCTCCATCACGACGAAGACGGTGTCCAAACCTTCAAGTTCGCACGCCTGGGCGGTTCGGACGGCTTCCATGAAGTCGTTTCCGCCGACCATTCCCACGACTATTGCGCCCTCGGCTCCCAGCATCTTGGCGGTCTTGGCTGACTGGCGGGCGGCCACGTTCTTCTCGAGCTGCGAGCTCCAGCGTGTGCGAACGACTATGCATCCTACGAAGTTGAGGTCTTCACCGTGTCTTTGGTATAGCTCTCGGAGCATGTGGTTGTTTGCGAAGCCCCATGAGTTATCGAAGGAAAGGGCGCCGTCGATCAGTTCGTTTGGGTGTATCACCCATGGCGGGTGCAGTCGTGTGATGCCGTAGAGGTGGTCTCCCCATCCTCGAACGGAGCCGGCGTGATGTTCCGGCGAGTGTTGGCAGAGCACGTAGGCAACCTTGGGGAGCGCGGTGTCTGTGGGGTGAAGTTCGAACGTCTCCAATTCAGGCGGTTCCAAATTCCTGACGGTTTCGGCCAGGGCGTCGGACACGAGCAGGGCGGCTGAATGGGCGGCGTCGTTCCTGTCCAGCACGTCGCGCGTCGGGTCGGTTTCGAGCACGACGCATACGTTGTTCAGTTTGGAGAAGGGAGGGCTACGGTCGCCGTTTCCGCGCATGTCGATGACTGCCCGGTCGGTGTAGTTGCCCATTCCGGGGCCCATGTACAGGGGTGTGTCGGAGACTTCGACGACTGCGGCTCCGTCGAGTCGGTGAGTTCGTCCTCTGCCCACGGTTTCTACTGGGCGTCCGCATATGCCCGGATATACGGCGCCTCCGCCGGAGACTTTTACCATGGGCTGTATTACGTCTCGTATCAGAGTGATTCTTACGGACTCGCGGGGCCGCGCCAGGTGCAGTTCCGCCGACAGGATGCGCGGGTCTTCCAGGATCCTTCCAACCAGTTCGGCGCGGTCGATTTCCAATCTGCTTTCGGCCCATCTCGTCTCGCGGCCGAACGCTACTTCCGTCACCGGAAAGTTGCCAAGTTCAAGTTTCATCGTTTTGTTTCCCGCGTTGTCTATGCGCGCCAGGGTTTGTGGAGATGGTCGGGTAAGGGTGTTGGTCCGGCTTACGGAATGGCGGGCTCGAAGAGTGTTGGTTCCGTGACTTCCGTCGTCAGGGCCGTCAGGGCGGCGCGGACGATTTCTTTGCTGTATGCGCGGTCTTTTTCCGGGCCAAGGGATGGGTTGCCGCAGACGTGCTCGATCCTGCTTCCGCGCACGACGCGCGGGGCGCCGGTGGTGAGGGCGAGGGAGAATATGGCTGAGATCAACGCGACCGGTATGCCGGCTTTCTCGATTTCCTTTGCTACCGTTGCGCCGCAACGGTTGCAGGTGCCTCAGGTGGCGACCATCAGGGCTCCGTCGACGCCTGCATCCTTCAGTTCTGCGGCCATGTCTGCGCCGATCTTTCGCGCCTCTGCGACTGCGGTTCCGACGCCGCTGGTGGTGAGGAACCACGGGTAGACGGATTCGACGGTCCCGGCGCGCTGAGCGTCCCTGATGACGTGCAGCGGGAGCACGTAGTTGGGGTTTTCATTGACTATGGCCGTATAGAACCCCCTGTGCACGCTCTCCCACTCTTGCGCGGAGAGGGAGTCGATGCCCTCTATGGAGTACCTGAGATACTGGTTTGCGCCGCCTCGTACCAACCTGTCGGGGTTTCCCTTTGGTACAAGTCCTCCGGTGGTCACGAGTCCGATTCTGGCTTGGGTCAACCCGTGGATGGGGGGCGCCGGGGTCACGCCGTCGGGCATACGAATGGGCAACTCGGTTACCCAATGGCGTCCCGACATTCTGGCGGTGAGCATGTCTACGGCTCGTTTGGCAACGGAGTGCTGCCTCATCCCCGGTCTTCGGATGCCCCTGGGCATGAAGCCGTCTTCCTCGGCGGTTCCGAGGGTACCTTCGGACCCGAGTTTCACCGCTAGCCTGGCGAGATGCGCGATGACCTGTTGCATCCGCGCGGGGGTTTCATCGGTCGGCACGACGTATACCCTGGTGTCGTACTCCAGTACGCCGGGGTTTTCCGGGTACATGGCGGTGACCGCGGGTATGCCGGCGGAATCGGTTGCCAGCGCGCAGACTTCTCCGGCTGCCAGCCCGTAGCGTCCTGCGTTGAATGCTGGCCCGGCTACGACGACGTCGGGGTTCAATTCGTGTAGGGCTGCGAGTACTGCCTTGGTGGCTGCGGGCCTCTCTTCGATGAAGTAGTTGTCTCCGCTGACAATGGTGGCTACGACCTCACCGTAGGATCCCAGTGCGGCCTGAAGCGCGCGACCGGGCCCTGCCGGGCCGTCCCGTACTTCGACCGGCAGGTTGGCCTGTTCCTCGCCTCCAATTCCGGCGAAGAATTGGTTGAGGAAGTGTACGACTCTTACTGTTTCAGGCACGGCTCAATCTGCCTCCTTGGTGAAAGTAGTGAGAGCTGGGGGTTTTTGTGAAGGCGACGGTATCTTATCCCAATTCCGTTTGGTTCGATGCCCGCGTTGGGTGACTGTGAAGCTGGGCGGCAGCTGGGCGCTTCGGGTTCCGAGTTTGCCGGAATGGGGGAGGAGTATCGCGGTTAGGGGTCGCGGTGTACGTTTACCTTCAGGTGGGTTTTGGGTTCCCATCCGAGTATTCGCTTGGCCTTGGTCAGGTTGTGTTCTATTTCGTTTTCATCCCCGACGATGAAAATTGGCTCGAAACGTCCGTTACCCTGGCGTGCAACCTCTACGGCGGCCAGAAACGCGTTGGCGAGGTCTTCCTCGTCAGTTGGAAAGCGGACCTCGTTTCCGTCCTTCATGCGGGGGCTCTTTCGCTCTTGTATCCACTGTTCTCTGGTTCTGGGGGCGGTGATTCTGAGTCCGATGATGTTCATGTCGAACCAGCGGGCGAAGTATTGGCAGATCAGTTCTCCGAAGCCCTTGCTGAGCCCGTATGGGCTGGGCGTGTCCAGGGGGACGGTTTCTTCCGAGCGGTACCGCCTTCTGCCCCTGTAGTGGACGCTCATGGTGGAGGTGTATACGCCGTGCTTCATACCCGCCTGTTGCGCGGTCCATAGGAAGGTGTGAAGGCCCTTGCAGTTGACGTCGAAGTTGTTGGCGATGATCTCCGGGTCCTGGTACGTGAGGCTGCCTCCTTGCGGTGAAAGCATCACGAGCCATATGAAGGTGTCCATTCCTTCGAGGGCCTTCAGGACGTCTTCATGGTTCGTGACCGATCCTTCGACGAATTCGACTTTGTGGCGCGGGGGTTTAGTGTCCAGTACGCGGAGGTTGTGCTGGCGGCTGAGATAGGGCGTTATGAAAGAACCGACGAGGCCGGAGCCGCCGGCTAGCAAGATATTCATGGTCTTTCGCCTCCTGGCTGCGATTCAGGGCGATGACTTGCTCCGCGGGGCTTACGGCACGGGGACTCAGGGAGCTTTCACGCGTAGTTACTCAACCCTTGGAGGTTTTCTACTTTAGCAGGTGGGCGGGTGGGGGATCTTGAAAGGGTTCCTGGGTCGCGGTTGCCTCGCGGTTCGGGTCTAGCCGTCGTCCAGCACCATCGAGAGGCCAGAGGAGGCTTCGTCCAATCGGTTGACCTCATCTTGGGAAAGTCTAACGCGGGCTGCTTTGGCGACCTCTACGATCTGCTCTTCGGAGTCGGCTCCTGATATGGCGACTGTTACCTCGGGATGGGAGAGTACCCAGGCAAAGGCGATCTGGGGAGCGGTGAGGGAGCGCTCTCTGGCGACATCCCTAACTGCGCGGAGGGTCTTTGCGGCTCTTCCTCTGAGGGCTTTTGGGTACCAGTCCCGTCGAATGGATCCCCATAGGGTGTGATCGGGCGGGAGCTCTTCGGGCTCGTATTCTCCGCTAAGCAGGCCGACGGCGAGCGGGCTGTAGGCCATGGCCCCTATTCCGGTGTCTCGCAGCATCGGAAACATCTCTCGTTCCAGGGCTCTGTTCAGCAGGCTGTACGGGTTTTGGATGGTCATCAGGGGGTCTGCGCGGATCTGCCGCTGTACTCCGAGGGCCTTGACGACCTGCCATGCCTGGTAGTTGCAGACTCCGACGTAGCGAGTCTTGCCCTGGGTTACGAGGTCGTCGATGGCGCGAAACTGCTCCTGCAATGGGGCGTCTTGGTCGAAGGCGTGCAGCAGGTATACGTCGAGGTGGTCTGTGTCGAGCCTCTTGAGTGAGCGTTCGATCTCTCTCATAACGTGGTATCTGGAGAGCCCTCTATCATTGGGTTTGGTACCAATGGGGCTGCACACCTTCGAGGTGATTACGAGGTCGTCTCTGTGTCCCTTGAGGACTTTGCCGAGTATGCGTTCGGAAGATCCGGCGTTGTCTCGGTGATCCATGAGGCCGTAGACGTTGGCGCAGTCGATGAGGTTTATGCCGGAGTCGATGGCGGCGAGAATGGTGCGCTCTGCTGCTGCGGGGTCGCTCTGGCCTCTGAAACCGAGGCCGAGGGCGATGGGAGACACTTTTACTCCCGCGCTGCCGAAGTTCCTGTATTCCATGTATTGATTCTCTCTTCACCGGCTGGCAGAGTCGGCCGCTCGATCGGGCCGGGTGCGGCATGGGCTTCCCGTTGCGCGACCATATCAGCCTTGCGATCCGGGCGCGGCGGCGGTTCATCGTCTTTGCGGTTTTCGAGGCCGGTGATTTGGGGAGCAGGCGGAAGCGGGGTTCGTCTCCGCCCGGCTGCTCCGGTTTATCGAGATAGCCTTTTCCTGCCAAAATGGGGGTCATGGCTTTTAGTCGGTATCGGGGCTCTGCGTCATGAGCATGGAATTGAGCGACAACGAGATCGAGGAGTCCGCCATTCCGGTTGGGGAGTTGGCGCGCCGGTCGGGTGTGAGTACCTCTGCGATCAACTACTACGTGAGTCTTGGCCTGTTGCCCAAGCCGCGAAAGACCGGGCGTACGCGAGCGCTCTATACATCCTCTCACGAGCGGCTGATCGGGCGGATCATAGAGTTGAAAGGGCGGGGTCTTACCCTGCGAGTGATCAAGCGGGCGTTGTACAGCGATGACCCGGTTGAGGAACTGGGAATTGCCGGGGGTCGGCCTGCCCGCGCGGGCGAGCGGGCCTCCGGCGTAGCGGCTGACGATGCTATGTCGGTCGATGGGTTTCTCAAGGAGTCGGGGCTGAGCGCGGAGCAGTACGGCAGGCTTGCCCGGATTGGTTTGTTGCGGGGTCCGCGCCGCGTGAAGGGATATGAGCGCGGCCTCACTCGTCGGGATCTGGAGGCGGCTCGTTCCTGTTTTCAGCTGCTATCAGCGGGTGTTGGTCTGGACGTGCTTTCCCGCCATGCGGAGTACGAGCCTCTGGCGAGGGCTGAGGCGCATCTTCTGGCGGAGCACATCATCGCGGCGTCGGGATCGGTCGGTGCGGTGCGTCAGGATTCATCGGAGATCGAGCTGTGGTTCGATGCTCTGCGCGGGTATCTGCGGCGGGTGCAGGCGGAGGCTGCATATCCGGGCTGGCTGGGGGATTAGATGCGCGCGGGGAGCTGCATCTTCAAATCTGGGGCGCGGCTTTCCGGTATGGAGTTGCCGGTCGCTACGAAGTTGCGGCGCATCCTTACGGCCTCGGCGTGCGGCTACGCGTGTGCGGTTTTTGCGTTAAATACGGCAATCCACAACGTCAAAGAAGGTGCGGCTACGGGTGCGCGGCTTACTGGGCGAGGAGTTTGTCGATTTCTGAAGCCAGTGCGAAGTCTCGCGCGGTGAGGCCGCCGGAGTCGTGGGTGGTCAGTGCGAAGGTGACGTTGCGGTATCGGACGTCTATGTCCGGGTGATGGTCCATCTCGTCGGCCATAGGGGCTACTCTACGCACGAACTCGATGCCGTCTGCGAAAGTGTCGAATCGTACGGTGCGCGATATGACGCTTCCATCTCGCTGCCAGTGTGGAACGCGGTCCATTCTTTGGTTTATTTCGCTCTCGGTCAGTCTGCTCATTGGTCGCTCCCTAAGATTGTCCCGTGTTGACGGCTTCCGGCGGGCGCCGGGCGTTTTCTCGTTGCTGTTCAGGGATTTCCTAGCCGACGGCTCGGCATCTTGGCGGCGGGGGTTCGCAGGTTTCTTACGTGATCGATTACGGCTTTCAGTCCGTCCGGGAAGGCTCCGAGTTTCATTGCTTCTGCGGCGGCTCTCTCGGCCCGCTCATCTTCTCCGATGGCCGTATGGGCCACTGCGAGGTTTCCCCATCCGTCTGACATGGCTGGGTCGAGTGACACCGCTTTCGACAGGTTTATGATGGCCTGTTCAAACTCTCCCATGGTCAGGTAGGCGGTTCCCAGGTTGAATTGGAGTTGGGGGTTGCGCGGATCGAGGATGGCTGCCTGCTCAAACTCGGCGGCGGCTTTGTCCGGGAATCCGAGTTGGGCTGCTTCGAGGCCGCGTCTGAAGTGTTCTTCTGCGGTGTGGCTTTGGATTTTGGTTTCTTGGGTCTGCATTGTGTGGTTGAGATTGGGGCAGGGCGGGGTCAGGCGTCCAGTAGTTGTATGCTGCTGGCCTTGAACACTAGGAACACGCTGCGCCCTGGGGCGAGTCGCAGGCTGTCTGCCGACCACTCGGTCAGTTCGACGACTATCGGTACTCCGACGTCGACTGCGGCGTATACGGTTCCGCTATTGCCGGACAGTTCGGCAATCGTGCCTGGTATCACGTTTCTTGCGCTCAGGGCTTCCGGCGGAGTTGCAGCCACGATTATCTCTCCGGCGCGTATGGAGAGTATCACCGGTTCGCCCTCTTTGCGGTTGCCGGTTTGCGCGATGAGTTCGACATTCCCGACGGCAACCTGTCCTGGCCGCTTGCCGATCACACCGTCCAGCAGGTTTTCGAATGGCTCGGCCTCTCGGTCGTATCCTGCCGCGGCCTGAGGGAGCATTTTGCCGGGTTTATCGAGGCCTACGACCTTTCCGCGGTCGAGCAGGAGGGCCTGTGAGGCCAGGGCCATGACTTCGGAGACCGAGTGCGACACGTATACCATGGGTATGGCTAGTTCCTGCCCGACGCGTTTGAGGTAACCGATGGCAACTCCCCGTCGTCGTGCGTCGAGGGAGGCCATGGGTTCGTCCAGCAGAAGGAGTTCGGGGGACGTTGCTAGGGCTCTGGCCAGAGCGACTCGCTGCCTTTCACCGCCGGACAGTTGACCGGGCCGCCGATCCATCAGTTCGCCCAGATCCAGTAGCCCGATCATCGCTTCGGGATTGATGCGGCGTCTTTCCGGGGGGGTTAGGCGGAATCCGTACGTGAGGTTATCGCGTGCGCTCATGTGGGGAAACAGCGCGCCGTCCTGGTAGACGTATCCGATGCGGCGCTTCTCAGGGGGGGTGTTAACCCGCTTGGACGATGACCATAGGGTTCTTCGGCCCAGCGTGATTTCTCCCTCGTCCGGCTCAGTAGCGCCTGCGATGCAGGAGAGCAGGGTCGTCTTTCCGGCGCCGGACGGGCCGAACACCGCGGTTGTTCCGTTTCCGAACACCGCCGAGGCTTCGAGGGTGAAGCCGTTTCGTCTCAAGCGGACGTCGAAGCTAAGCATTCGGGCCTGATCTCCAAAGGGGGCTATCTGGCGGGGGTTCGGTGCAGGTCTGAGCGGTCGGTCCTGCGGAGCATATAGTTGTGTGCGGCTATGGCTATTACGGCGATGACTATGGAGATGACGGCGAGTCGCGCGGCTCCGCCGTCGTCTCCTGCTGACAGGCGTGTGAATATGGCCAGCGGCGCGGTCTGGGTTTCGCCGGGTATGTTGCCAGCGACTACGATGGTGGCTCCAAACTCGGAGAAGGCTCTTACGAATCCCAGTAGGAGACCGGCTAGCAGTCCTCGTCCTGCGAGGGGCAGGGTGATGGTAAGGAATACTCTGATCGGGCCTGCTCCGAGTCCGCGCGCTGCACCTTCGAGTACGGGATCGACCTGGGCGAGTGCGAGGGTGAAGGCTCTGACTGCAAGCGGCAGGGCAACGATGGCTCCGGCGAGCGCGGCGGCTACCCAAGTGAATACGACGGCTGATCCAAAGATGGATTGTATGGCGCGTCCCGCGGGGCTTGAGCCTCCGACGGCCCATAGGAGGGCGTACCCGATGACCACCGGGGGTAGCGCCAGCGGCAGCGTGACTATGACGTCTAATGCGAATTTACCGGGAAAATGGCGTCTGGCGAGTAGCCATGAGACTACGAGGGCCACGGGCAGCAGTAGCGCGGTTGCGAGCGCGGCAGCCCTGAGCGAGAGCAGGACGATCGAAAGATCGGACGCCATTGCGGGGTCAGTCTACCCGGCTCGGCTCGGCGCGGCTCTGTAGGTCTCGCAAGGGTATTTTCATTTTGGGGGCTCGAAGGCGCGGCGCGTGAAGATGGCCTGTGCGCGGTCGCCGGTTAGATACTGTATGAATCTTGCGGCTTCGTTGGCGCTTGCGGATCCTTGGATGACGGCGGCGGGGTACGTGATCGGGGGGTGTGACCCTTCGGGCGCGGCGAGTACGACGTTCACTTCATCGGCGGCTATTGCGTCTGTGCGGTAGACGACGGCGAAGCTGGCGGCGCCGGAGGATACGGCGGCCAGAGCCGACCGCACGTCGAGTGTCCTGACCATCCGTGGGGACAGGGCGTCCAGTATGCCTGCGTATTGCAGCATGGAGACAGCGTACTCACCTGCGGGGGCGAGCAGGGGGTCGGCTATGGCAACGAGTCCGGCGCGTTCCGCGGCGAGGTCGCTTAGTTCGTGTATCTGCTCTCCGTTCGAGACGACGACCAGGCGGTTGCGCGCCACGTTCGTTTGGCGGTCTTGAGCAACCTTTCCCGCTTCCAGTAGGGTTGTCATGGGCGATTGTCCGGCGAATATCACGGCATCGGCAGGTGCTCCCAAGTTTGCAATCTGGACGGCAAGGGCGCGCGAACCGCCGAAGCTGAATCTCACCCGTTGGCCGGTTTTCTGCTCGTACTCATCGCTGACCTCGGCGAGTACTTCTGACAGGGAAGCGGCTGCAAAGATCAGCGGAGTAGATGGATCCGGGCGGCATGAAGCGGTGAGCGCGGCGGACAGGATAAGGGCGGCTATGATCCACGTCGCGGCGGTTTGTGAATGCCCTCGGACAGAATTTTGGCCTTTCGCCGTCATACGGATTTAACTTGCCTCTGCTAGAATCGGTTTGGTTGAGGCGGCAGCGTCGCGCGTACCGCCTCGGCGAGAGTGCCGCGCAGAGTACCAGCGAGGGCCTGTAATATGGATGAGCGTGGTGAACGTAGCGATGATTTTTCCTTTACTTCCTTTGCGTCATTGCCTTTCTATAGTGCGGTGAATGCCCGACTGCTGGACATAGCGGAGATAGGGAAGGAGCGGCGGATCGTAGACCTTGGTTGCGGCACCGGCGCGGTGACGAAGATGATCCTGGAGCGGCTTCATACAGCGCGTGAGTCGGTGATATACGCCGTGGACCACTCGGCGACGGCGTTGCGGGGGGCCGTGGCGGAGTTGGGGGGTCGGAAGGACGCGGCGATCCAGTTCGTCCAGGCTGAGGTTCAGCAGCTGACAAGCGCGATCAAGGATCAGGTGGATGCGGTCGTCTACTGCAACTCGATTCATTACGTTCAGGACAAGCGCCTTCTGTTGCGGCAGATCCGCGAGCGGCTGCGCCCCGGTGGGAGGCTGGCTATAAACACCTCTTTCTTCGAGGGTTCTCACCCGCCGGAATCTGCGGAATTCTATCGTCGCTGGATGATGCGCTCCTTTCGGATTCTCAAGCGCGAGCATGGCCTTTCGCCGGACAAGAGCAAGAAGGTGCAGGCTCGTCAGCATCTGACGGCTGACGAGTACGAGGCTCTGCTGGAGAGTACGGGTTTCAGGGTGGTTCGCAGCGAAATCGAGGAGTTCGACGTTCCTGAGGCCGGCTGGTATCACATAAGCTCTTTTAGCGACTGGATCGAGGGGATCATGCCTGGCGTGCCTCTGGATGCGGGCCGGGCGTCACTGCAAAAGGGTGTGCGCCAAGTGTTTCAGGAGCTCAATCTTACAGTCGTCCCCCGTCTCTGGCTTTCGATCAGCACGGCGAGGAACTAGGCCGGCCGCGTGCTTCCTCGCTTTGGTTTCACGTTCAAGCGCCAAGGTGAGGCGGCCTGCGGGTTGAGGCGGATTCGTCGAGGCTCGGCCTGTGCGGGGTAGTTGCTAGCGGGCCCACGATTTTGGGAAGCCTCCTGGGCGACAGTACTTTGAAAGCGACATGGGCCTGATTGAATTCCTCGACGTATTTCCCGAGTCGGATGATGAGCCGCTCGGCTACGCCGCGTTGTCTGAGCTTTCCGGTATTTCAGAGGCAGAGGCGGATGAGCTTGCGCTGACCTGGGAGGAGTGGACGCTTGGGCGTCGGCTGGAGCTGATCGAACGGCTGGCGGGTCTTCAGGAGGATCATGCGGGGCTGGAGTTCGAGGTGGTTTTCAAGAAGGGTCTCCGTCTTGCGGACCCCCGCGTCCGGGCGGCGTCTCTGCGGGGTCTTTGCGACAGCCAGGACCGCAGCATGGCGGCGAGGTTCGCTTCATCGATGAGCGTCGATGCGGCATCGGACGTGCGGGCTGCCGCGGCTCAGGCGTCCTCGGGGCTGGCTTTTCTTGCCTCGACCGGGCGGCTGCACAAGCGCGATGGTGAACGGCTTTGCGCTGCTCTTTGCGGGGCGCTGGAACGGTGCGATGAGAACATAGCGGTGAAGCGGCGTGCGTTGGAGACGCTGGGCTACTTTGGGGTTGGGCGCGCGGGTCGCTACATAGAAGCGATGAGCGGTGAGTCTGACCCTGCGACTATCAGGTCGGTTTTGATCGCGATGGGCAGAACGTCGGACCCGTGTTGGCTTCCTCGCGTGACGAGGTTTCTCGATCATTTTGACGTAGAGGTTAGGCGTGAGGCTGTACGTGCGTTGGGCGAGGTAGGCGGGGAGGAACATGCCCCACGTTTGGCGGCTTCGCTGGACGACCAGGATCTGGCTGTTCAGGCGGCGGCGGTTGCGTCCCTGGCGATGTTGGGAGGAGTGGAAGCGATGGGTCTGTTGTCAGGAGCTCGTGAGAGTCCTGAGCCGGTCGTCGCGAGCGCGGCTCGTGAGGCGTTGAGCGCGTTGGCGTCTGAGGAGGGGCTTCTTGAAGACGCCTTGCCTGACGCTGGTTCGTACGCCGGCCTGTCCGGGGTTGGGGTTTCGACGGATGATGAGTACGAGGCTGCGGAGCGGGAGGGCTGGTCGCACCTGCTGGAGAATGGCCGCTCGTAGGTGCGGCCTGCCGGCGGGTCTACCTGCGGACGCTGCGGAAAGCCTGTTGGGCGGCTCCGAGTAGGCTTACGTCATCTCCGAGGGTGGTCAGGGCTATTCGGCCAGGGTCGCCTCTATCTGGCAGGGAGCGGCGCACTATGGCGTTCACCAGCTGCTGCCAGCGGGTTTGCAGAGCGTTGGCGACGCCTCCGCCCAGGACGATGGCGTCGGGGTCGAGGATGTTGTTGAGGCTGCCGAGGCCGATGCCCAGGCTTTCTATTGCGTGGTCAACTATTTCTCCGGCGGGACCGTCTCCGTCGTTCGCGGCCTGAAAGACGATTTCGCTGGTTATGGCGGACAGGTCTTGGCGGGCGAGGTCGAGGATGGCGGGGGCTTCTCCGGCTGCGGCTCTCTCCCTGGCAATGCGCGCTATGCCCATGCCCGAGGCGTTTCCTTCGAGCGAGTCCGGTCCGCCGGGGACGCAGCGTTCTTCGCCGGGGTGGATGGTGATGTATCCGACCTCACCAGCGCCGCCTCTGCTGCCGGTTACCGGCTGCCCATTGGCCACGATGCCTCCGCCTATCCCGGTGCTTACGGTTACGTACAGCAGGTTTTGGGCTCCTCTGTATGGGCCCAGGGTGGTCTCGGCGAGCGCGGCCAGGGTAGCGTCGTGTCCTATCGACACCTGTAAGCCAAGGGCCTTTTCGAGGCTTGGCTTGAGCGATAGGCCGTGCCAGCCGGTCAGGTTTGGTGGGTTGTCGTATACGCCGGTATGTGGGTCGATGGGCCCTGCGGTTGCAACGCCTGCTGCTGCAACGGGGGGGGCGCCGGCCTGCCGGTGTACTCGCCGAATGGCCTCGGCGAGACGGGCTGCGGCGTTTTCGATTCCGAGTTCCGGCCTGGTGGGTATGGCTTCTCTACCGATCACGTCTCCGCTGCGCGATACGACGGCGGCGCGCATGGAGGTGCCGCCGACGTCGGCGGCAAGTGCGCGGCTGGCGTCGGGTTGTGTACGGATGGTCATGGCGGCTCATGCTACATGAGGCGGTTTCTTCCACAGTGCGCCCGGCAAGGCGTAAACTGCGCGATCAGGTTTGGCTTGGGCTTCGACTCGGTCGTAGGGGCTGCGAGTTGGAACGGGCACGTCACTGCGGCTCGGAAGTGGCAACGTTGAGTTGCCTAGCGCGAAAGGACTACGCGATGAAGGGCTTGGCAGGTATTTTTCAGGAGGCCGGGAAGGAAATTCTGGTCGAGGAGATCGACGTGCCGGAGCTGGAGGAGGGCTCGGTTCTGATCCGCAACATGGGTGGAGCCGTGTGTGGGTCTGATCTGCACGGTTGGCGGGGCGACAACGACAAGCCTATGAGGAAGAAGCGGTTCGTGGGGGGTCATGAGTGCGCGGGCGTGGTGGATAGGCTTACCGGCGGCATCAGTACCGACTCGATGGGGCGGCCTCTCGAGGAGGGTGACAGGGTGGTATTTCCCTTCTTTTTCCCCTGTCAGCGCTGCTATCAGTGCAGCCATGGCGAGATGCACGCCTGCACTTATCGCGGCCATCCCCGTATGCGGGGAGATTCATGGGAAGACTATCCGTACTGCGACGGGGGCTTCGCGCAGTACTACAAGCTTCCTCGCAATCATTGGATATTCAAGGCCCCTGAGGAGATACCCGACTCGGCGATGGTTACGGCGAACTGCTCACTCACGCAGGTTGCGTGGGCGCTTCATCAGGCGAAGCTGCGTTTCGGCGACACGGTAGTGGTGCAGGGCGCCGGGGGGTTGGGGATATACGCCTGCGCGATAGCCGCGGATTCGGGGGCGTCGCAGGTGATAGCGATCGACGGGCAGGATGCCCGTCTGAGCTTGGCGTCCAGGTGCGGGGCGAGCTCCACGATAGACATGAAGGAGTTTCCGACCCCCCAGTCGCGGGTGGAGCGGGTGATGGAGCTGACCAGGGGCGTTGGCGCGGACGTCGTGGTGGAGGTGGTGGGTGTGGCCGCGGCTGCGCTCGAGGGGCTGGACATGGTGCGGGCCGGTGGGCGCTACGTGGACGTTGGGAACATTTCGGGCGGGAGCTATGAGCTTCCGGGCAGCAAGGTGATCCTGAACCAGACTCAGTGGATCGGCATCATGCACTACAACCCTTGGATACTGGATGCGGCGGTGAACTGGCTGGTGAGGGTCAAGGACAAGTACCCTCTCTTCGATCTTGTGTCGCACACCTTTCCGCTGACGCGTATCAACGAGGCTTTCGAGACGGCGGAGTGGGTAGGGAAGGAGGGAGGGTCGTCGGCTACGCGGGTAGTGGTGCAGCCTTGGGCGTGAGTTGCTAGACCGCGCCTTGCTCTCTCAGATCCAGGATTTCGTCTTCGGACATATTTAGGAGGCCGCCGAGTATTTCCTCGGTGTGTTCGCCGATTTCGGGCGCTCGGCTGACGGGCATTCCGCTTCGGCTGAACTTGATGACTCGTCCGGTAACGTGTATGGATCCTGCGCGCTTGTCGTCGACCTCTACTATCACGTCCCGCGCGGCCCGGTGGGGGTCTGTGGCTGCGCTCTTGATGTCGTTGATGGGGGAGCAGGGCACGCCGGCCTGAGCCAGCTCTGCCACGGCCTGCTCGGTGGTGCGGTCAGCGAACCACTGATTCAGTTCCGGCTCGATGATTTCGGAGTTTTCTGCACGCCCGCTTCGGGACGTGAAGCGGGGGTCCGCGGCCCACTCGGGATGTCCGATGGCTTTTGCGAAGCGGGGGAATATGTTGTCGCTGGAGTAGGTGGCGAGGTAAACGTGGCCGTCGAGGGTTTGGAACATGTTGCCGGTTCCATAGCGATTCCCTGCGCGCGGGGTATCTTCCCCGGTTCCCAGGTATGCCGAGATGGGGATTTCGACGGTGGTGTATGCGGAGTCTGCGAGGCAGACTTCGAGGGCCTGTCCCTGTCCGGATCGGGAGCGTTCCTGAAGTGCGGCGAGCGCGCCGATGGCTGCGTGAAGCGCGGTTATGCGGTCCACTAGGGGGAAGGGCACGAGGGTGGGCTGTCCGTCGGGGTCTCCGTTGAGGGACATCAAACCTGATATGGCCTGTCCAACCTGATCGAAACCTACTCGTTCGCTGTATGGGCCGTACTGTCCGTATGCGGATACGTTGATCATTATGATGCGCGGATTGAGGGCTTTGAGGGTTTCGTAGCCGAATCCCATCTTGTCTATGGTTCCGGGCCGGAAGTTCTGTATGAGTACGTCTGACTGCTTGACCAACTGCCTGAGTACGTTCTTCCCCTGCTCTGACCGCAGATTTAGGGAGAGGCTGCGCTTTCCGGAGTTGTACTGGACCCAGTAGGCGCTTTGTCCTCTCACCCTTGGGGTGTTGGTTCGGCTTTCATCTCCTCTTTCGGGCGGTTCCACTTTGATAACGTCCGCCCCGAGCCTGGCGAAAACCAGGCCGCATCGGGGTCCTGCCTGGTAGCGTCCGAGATCGAGGACTCGCACGCCGTCAAGGGGGCCGGGCCCGGAGTGGTCCTGGAATCCTTCGATGATGTCAGAGGTCAAGTCGTCTTCTCCGTTGTTCTTTCTCCACGCGTGCGCGGTTGTTGGAAGCGGCGATGGGGTAGTGGGTTTTTTACGTGCCTTTTCGCGCTATGAAATCGGCGAATGCCTCTGTGACGGGCGGCGGCGCGTTTTCTCCTTGCATGGCGGCCAGTTCGCCGTCGTACCATTCTCTGCGAGTGGCGCCCGGGGCTTGGTCGAGCAGGGCTTTTACGCTCTGTACCGCGTGTGCGTCATTTGCGGCTATGGCGTGTCCAATTTTCACAGCTTCCGGCAGCACTCGTTCAGGTTCCACGAGCCTGTTGAGTAGGCCGATTCTATAAGCCTCGTCGGCCTCTACGACGCGCGCGGTCATGAGCAGGTCTCTTGCGGCGGGCATTCCGACGATTTCGGGCAGTAGCCAGGTCGAGTTGATGCGGCTGTAAGAGACTGCCAGGAATCGGAATTTTGAGCGGTTGGATCCCACGCGTATGTCAAAGGAGGAAGCTAGTACGGCTCCGCCGCCGTATGCGAGACCATTGAGGGCGCCTATGGTGGGTTTCCTGGAGCAGGCGACTGTCCACACGTCTTCCTTGTGGTCTGAGCTGGGCGACGTCTGGCCCTTTTGCTGTAGTCGAGCCATTTCCTTTATGTCGGCGCCGGCTGAGAAGGCCCTGTCGCCCGCGCCTGTCACGACGATGGCATGAACGGCTGGGTCGGAGTCTAGATGGTTGAACGCGTCGTAGAACTCGTCCTGCAAGGTAGAGTTCAGGGCGTTCAGCACTTTGGGCCGGCATAGGGTGATGACGGCTACCGGTCCGTCCCGGTTTACTGTGATGGTTTGAGGTTCTTGCATCTTGGGCCTCCGAATACCCCGCGGCTGCGGGCATCGTATTCTAGCCGCACATTGGCTGTTCCACACCGTTTCGGCGATATGAGATGCTATCTGGGTTTGCCATGGTCATCCCGGGACGAAAGGCTGCGTGCGGCAGTTGGGAATCCTGGGGCGTACGCCGCCTGAGTAGGTGAGGTGCGGCAGATGCGAAGAAGGCCGTGGCCGGTTTAGTCTTGGAGGATTGAATTGGACCTGACCCGCTGGATACGTGAGATACCCGATTACCCTCGTCCGGGGGTACTGTTCCGTGACATAACGCCTTTGCTGGTTCATCCCCCGGCTTTTTGCTACGCGGTGGACAGACTGGCGGAGGCGGTGGGAGACCGCGGGGCTGACTCGATAGGGGCAATCGACGCTCGCGGATTCCTGTTTGGGGCTCCGGTGGCGCGGGCTCTCAGCTTGCCGCTGGTACTTTTCCGGAAGGCGGGGAAGCTTCCGCCGAGGACGGTTGGGGTGGATTTCGATCTTGAGTACGGATCCGCCCGCATAGAGGTGAATTCCGAGACGATTTCGCCTGGGTATCGAGTAGCGATACTGGACGATCTGCTTGCGACCGGGGGCACGGCGGCTGCGGCGGTGCGGTTGGTGAACCGGCTGGGTGCGGAGGTTCGGATTGCGGCTTTCGTGATCGAGTTGGAAGAACTGGGGGGCAGGGCGGAGCTGCCCGCCGTGGAGGCGTTTTCGCTGTTGAAGTTGTAGCGGTCGTGCAGGGGTAGGGGCCGGGCCGGCGGTCTCGGCCTTTACGTTCGGTCGGGCGCGCGTCGTATGGTCTCGCGGGTTGCCTAGAAGTTGTGAGGCGGGACCATCTCGGGGTGAGCGCGAGCGTATTCGGCCATTCTGATGGCGAAGTCCTCTTGGATCTGTACTGTGAGGCCGCCGTCGACGACGAGCGCGTGTCCTGTAATGAAGGAGGCGTCTTTGGAACAGAGGAAAGCGATGGCGTTGGCGATGTCATCTGGTACGCCGGTTCGGCGTAGTGGGTACATATCGGCGTAGAACTTGAGTCCCTCGGGGTTTGTCTTCCATATTTTGGCGATGCCCTCGGTGACTATGTGGCCTGGGCAGACGCAGTTGACTCGTATTCGGTCGGGGCCGAACTCGGCGGCCATCTGCCTCGTCATGCCAACGACCGCGGCCTTTCCGGATTCGTATACGAGCCATCCGGGGGCTTGCAGGAGGCTGTGAACGGAGGCGAGGTTGACGATGCTTCCGCCGCCCTGTCGTCTCATTACCGGGACGGCGTACTTAGCGCCGAGGTACAGCGCCTTGGCGAGGACGGAGATGCCGTAGTCCCAGGCGTCTTCCTCCACGTCCTCTGCGCTTCCCTGCAACCCGGAGGTCATGGCCGCCACTCCGAAAGCGTTTTGCACGAGGATATCGAGCCGCTGCCATCGTTCCACCGCTTCGTCGATCATCCGGCGGATGTCCTCGGATTTTGACACGTCTGCGTGAATTGGGGCGGCTGTTCCACCTGCGTCGGTGATCGACTTGGCGTTGGCTGCGGCGGTCTGGTCATCTATATCTGCGATGATCACCTTTGCGCCACCCTTGGCAAGAGTGCGCGCTGCGGCTCCGCCTATGCCAGTGGCTCCGCCTGTGACTATTGCAACTTGTCCATCGAACTTGCCCACTGCTCTTACCTCCGGGGGATGGTCCACTTCATGGCCACTTCATGGGCACGATAGCCCAATCGGGGCGCGGGGGCCAAGTGTGGATCCGGTCATGCGATGCCGACGTCTTACGAGGATCTGAAGAGAGCAAAGCTGGAGGTGTATCCGTGCAGGAAGGTGGTACCTCCGACAGGGCCGATTTCTCCGTTGCAGAAGAACCCTGTCAGGGGGATTGGGGCCACTGTGGATCGGAACACTTCGGTGTCGTGGTCGGGGGTTCCGAACAGGTACTGGCCTCGTCCGAGGCATTCGAACAGGAGCGCTGAGACGGGTTGGCCGCCTTCGAGACTGTCAGCGTATCGTTCGAGGGTGACTCGGAGTTCCTCATCTGCGGAGGTTGCGTCGCGCACGTGGAACTGCACGACCTGCCCTTCCTGAATCAGTTCTCCGATGGCCATGGAGCCATCCTTCTCGTCTACGCCTATAACGTTTCGCATGAGGAAGTCCCCGGCGGTGAAGGAGTCGTTCAGGGGGTCCATGAGTATACCGATCTGAAGCGAACTGCTTATGAGTCTGCGCTCTGCGTCGTCGGCTTTTTCGAACAGTGCGCGGAGTATTTCGAGGGGCGGGTCGCCGTCGAGGGTGTGTATGACGTTTCGGTTGGAGCCGGTGATGACTATGGGTCTGCCTACGGGCTTGCAACCCTGGGCTACCACGGCATCGACTGTGAGATTGCCTGTAAAGGCTGCGCCGACGACTCCTGCTGCGCTGACCTTTCCATCTTTGAACAGGGCGTTGCTTCCGGGCGCGTTACCGCCGCTGACGAGTCCTCCGACTTTCACTGTATCGGGGTATGCGTAGTCGAGGCCTGATATGAGGTCTCCGGCGGGTATGGAGAACGGGTCGGGCAATAGCACCATGGCCGGGCAGTTCTCGGTCGGCGCTCCGATGAGTTGCTTCCATGCTTCGGGAGGCGCGTCCATGTCCGGCACGTCGCTGCGCTCGATCTCGAAGGTGTGGATTCCTACGTCGGGCATGGACGCGGCGCATGCGGCTACTGCGGGCCGTCCTTCGACCTCTCGGCCTGACCCGATGACGCCTGCCGCGGAGCAGCCTAGGAGGGCGCTTGGCGAAAGCGCTTCATCGAACAGTCCCGGAGCGAGGTTGTAGGACTCTGCATGGTGGGAGGACACGAAGACGATAGCGAAGTCGATTTGCCGGCCTTCCATTCCGTGGATCATCTGGTTGCACACGTCGGTTACTGCGTCGGTAAATGACGGTGCATCCGAGATGGCTGAGGTCCACTTCACGCCTGAGTCTCCTGGGAGCCTGGTTGCGGGCTATCTGGTCGAGCGTTTTGCCTGGCGCCGGACCGCGGCGGGTCTTGGGGGTTCGGCGTCCTGTTTTCCGTTATTCACACTATCCGCGCAGGGGTTTCGGGTGACAATCACTTTCATACCGACTTAAGGGCATCTTTTGCGGCGGTGACGGTTTGCTCGATCTCCTGGTCGGTATGAGTGGAGGCGAGGTGCCATCGGCCGTTTGCGGAGAGGCGGACTCCCCGCTCAAGCATGGCTACTCGGAACCTGTGGTACTTGTTCTCGTCACAGTAGAGGGCGTGTTCACGGTAGTCGTCGATGTTGGCGCGAGTGGTGAACGAGGTGGAAAAGACGGAGCCCAGGCCATGCACTCTCAGATCGGATTCCGTCTCTGCGGCGGCGTTTCTGAGGCCGTTGATCAGTTTATTTCCCTGGTTGTTCAGGTCTTGGTAGAACCGCTTGCCGTCGGTCATGATGTGTTTCAGGGAGGCGTGCGCGGCTTCAATGGATACGACGTTGGAGTTGAAGCTGCCGCCATGTTGGACGTCGCCGTCGCCGAGGGTCTGCATTACGTCGGGCCGCCCCAGGAGCATGGCTATGGGGAAGCCTCCGGCGAGGGATTTTGCGTACGTTGCGAGGTCGGGGACAACTCCGGTCAGCTCCTGTGCGCCGCCCAATGCGACTCGAAAGCCTGTGATTACTTCGTCGAAGATGAGTAAGGATCCATTGCGTGCGCATAGTTCCTTGACTCCTTCCAGGTATCCCTTGCGGGGCGCTATGAAGTTGGTGTTGATAAGTATGGGTTCCATGATGACGCCTGCTATCTGCCCCTTGTGTCGCTTGAAGGCCAGAGTGAGCGCGTCGAGATCGTTCCATGGGCAGACGACGAGGTTTTCTCCAGTTGCCGGGTCCATGCCTGCGGATTCGGGTACGGGTACGGGGGTTTGTTCTGCGCCTGCGAGGTGAAGCTCCGGGTGTACGCTATAGTTCACTGAATCGGCCCAGCCGTGATAATGGCCTTCGAACTTTACGAACTTCGGGCGTCCGGTGTGGCCGCGCGCGAGGCGTATAGCTAGTTGGTCGATTTCCGTGCCGGAGCTGGCGAATCGGACGGTTCCCTTGAGGGGTATGGCTTCCTGCACCATTTCCGCTACCTGAAGTTCCCGTTCGAACTGTCCGGTGTAGATGAGGCCGTCTCTCATGGCGCGTGCTACGGCTTCGATGAGGAAGTCCGGGGAGTGTCCGAAGAGGTTGGGGCCCATGCCCTGCACGTAATCTACGTATTGGTTGCCGTCTACGTCCTGCATACTGCCGTGTTTAGCTTTGGCGAAGAAGAGTGGCACGGGCTGTTCGCTGCGCCTTATCTGGCTTGAGACGCCTCCAGCGACTAGTTTCTGGGCTTTTTCGAAGAGTTGGCGTGAACGGGCGTAGCGGTCTTGCATGGGAGTGGTTGGGCTGGTTGCGATGAGTTATTGCGGAGGATGGTATCTGAGCGGGCCGGGTTGCGCGGCGTGCATCGTCATGGGAGAGCGGTCATGGTTTCGGCGATGGCGGGATCCCGCCGTGCTGACGCGGTTGGGGGTACGCCGTCACCGCTTCAGGGCTCAGCGGCGAGGCGTGAGATTACGCGCTTGGGTTGAGTGAAAATACGTTGTAACCTGCGGCCCCGCAGCTGCGCGTGAGGGAAAGGTGGCCGCGGTGGGGCGGGCACGTGCTTTCAGAGGGTGAAGATGGCCATGGCTTGGCCGTTTGGGTCGGCGCGGGTTGGGTGAACACAATCGAGGGCGAGGTTAGATTTGGCGACACAACGCTTACGCGTGCTGGCCATACCCGGGAGTATCCGTTCGGGTTCGTACAACCGGGCGCTGCTCGAAGCTGCCAGGGTCTTGGCTCGGGATTCGGTGGAGGTCGATATCTACGAGGACGCGGGAAGGATACCTTTGTTCAGCCAAGACCTAGAGGGCGACCTGACCCCTCAGTCGGTTCTGGAATTCCGGAGCAGGATTCGCTCAGCAGACGCTTTGCTGATTGCGTCGCCTGAGTACAACGGCAGCATCTCCGGGGTATTGAAGAACCTGATCGATTGGGCATCGCGCCCCTACGGCGAGTCGTCGTTCCGCGGCAAACCGGTGTCGGTCGTGGGGGCGAGTCCGTCCCGTTTTGGGGCGAAGCGGTCCCAGGAGACCGCTATTTCGGTTCTCCGCAGCGCACGTGCGAAGGTGGTCGGCGGTCCGCATCCTGTGAGCGGCGTGGGAAATTTGGTTGACGCGGCTGGCGAGATCAGAGATGCGGGGACGCTGGAGATGCTTGCGGGCGTGTTGAATGACCTGGCCGAGGCTACTGGATAGGCGTCTACACGAGATACTTCCTGTTTACCTTGGCGACGTATGAGTAGGTTGGGTTGACGAACTGTGTGACTCTTGCCTCGAGGCACTGTGCGAGGAACATGAAGGCTTCGCCCTTGTCCATTCCGTAGTCATCGCCTAGCCACAGGATCATTTCGGAGAGGGCGATTCGGAAGGCGTCCTCAGCGGGTTTTCCCTGTGCGGTGGTGATGATATGTGTGTCGTTTTCGATCCTTGGCCAGGTCATGGATTGTGGCTTGTCTGACAATTCGACGTGCAGCGTTGCTATGCCTCCGGTTTCGATGCCGCCTCCACCGCATATTTCTCCGTCGCCCTGCCGTGCGTGCATGTCGCCGACGTGCAGCAGTGCGCCGGGTACCTGTACGGGGATTGAAACAGAGGCGCCGGCGGTAATTTCCTGTATGTCGAAGTTGCCTCCCCATTCGCCTGCCCATCCGTTATGCCGGCGCTCCCTCCGGGGGGCAACGCCTACGACGCCTAGCATTGGTTCGACGGGGAATGAGAGGCGGTCGTTCCATATGATTCTGCCGTTTTCGATGGGTACGGCCTTGAACTGTGGGCCTATGCCGCTTGGGCCAAGGAATCCGGGGGCTGCTCCGGTGGAGCCTCTGTACTGTGTGTATCCGATCCCATGCACCTGTATGTCTTCGACGTGGACTGTGAGGACGTGGCCGGGCTTGGCTCCTTCAACCCATATGGCGCCTGAGGATGCGTTTCCCCTGTCGGTTGGGCTGGCGTCGCTGCGTTTCGAGTTCCACAGGTCTCTGAGTTCTTCGGGAACTTCCGAGGAGTCTCGTCCTCGGTTCATCTGGGTCTCGATCTCGAATGTTTCACCGGGCTTGACGGTCATGGTGACCGGATTGTCCGGCCCAGTTTCGTAGTAGAGGACGTCGGGAGTGGCTCGCTGCACGTGGGTGGCCTTTCGTGGTGTGTGGATCCGTAGCGTTGGGGTCAGTTTAGTAGTTTTGGGCTACTGTCTGGAGCGCATTGGGCGGTGAGTCAATAGATTGCTGGCGGTTAGATCCAGCCTCATGGCGGCGCGTGGAGCGGGCAACTACCTGGCGCGGCGTCTCAAGTAGGCCCACGCGGAGAGCATGAGGACGGCAAGGGAAACGAACAGGAGCTCCAGCTGCCAGAGGGGTATGGCCAGGCCGGAGTCGTCCCCGGCCGTAGGGCCTGGGGGTGTGGTTTCGGAACGTTCCTCTGGCTTATGAGCCTTCGAGCTTGGCTGGTATGGCGTCGCGGCAGCGCCTTGTTCTGAATGGGCTGCGGTTTCCGGGGCGCTCTCCGTTATTGACCCAGACTGAATTGCTTCAATAGCAAGGGCCGGAGTAGGTATGGGCGCGGCTGCCCCGGGAGCTTCGGCGTCGGCGGAGTATTCTTGATCAACTGTCCTGTCCGCTGGTACGTCCATCCTGTTTTCGGCGATTATCGTCTCCGCGGCTTTCTCTGGTACCTGTGTTACCTGGCCGCCCGGCTCGCTCTGTCTGAGTAGACCTGTCAAGCCGCCTGCGACGAGTACACCGACGAACAAGGTCAGTACGGCGGCTGCAACGGCGGGGATGGCCGCTAGCCTAGAATAGGTGAGAGCAGGGCGCTGTTCCGGGGCCATTTCAGGCCGGAGTGCGAACGACCTGGGAGCAGGTGAGGACTCGACCGACCTGAGCAGGGTGACTGTCTTCCGGAGTTCTTCGACTTTTCTCGCCCATTCGGGAGATTGGGCGGCCATACGTCGTACGCGCTCGATCTCGGCGGGGCTTGCCCTGCCTTCAACGTAGGCTGTAACGGTTTCGTCAGGATTGCTGCTTCGGCTGAGCAATCTGCGCCAGTTGAGTTTCACTTTGCGCGGCTCTCCGTACTTACAGACGCATCCCGCGGGGCAATAGTTCCGGGTGTGGACGTCAGGAAATCTCTCAAGCGTCCTCTTGCCCGGTTGAGCCTGGACTTCAGGGTACCGAGTGAGACGCCCATGACCTGGGCCGTTTCTTCATAGGCGTAGCCCTCGATGTCCACCATAACGACGGCTAGCCTGTGGTCGTTTGAGAGAGTGTGCAGTCCTCGTGCGAGCATCCTGGCGAGCTCGTCGGTGAGCACGAGTTCCTCGGGGCCCGGGTCGGTGGATTCCATGGTCTCGGAGAAAGCGATAGCGTCCTCGTCCATGGAGATTTCGCGCCTTCTCCGGTAGCTCCTCAGGTGGTCATAGGAGGCGTTTCGGGCGATTCTGAGCAGCCAGGCCCGGAAGTTGCCGCCGCGGAACTTGAGGATGTTGCGAAATGCTGAGATGAAGGTGTTTTGGGTGAGGTCTTCAGCGACGGCCCGGTTGCCTGACATCTTCAGCGTCACGCTGAACACGGCGTCCTGGTATCGCTCGACGAGCGTATTGAACGCGTCGAGGTCGCCTCCTCGGCTGAGGTTCACCAGAACTTGGTCTTCCAGATTTGCCACGGTGACCGCCGCAGAAGGTAGGTGCCGGAACGCGCTTAGGTGCGCCTGGCGCTATCGTATAGGCCCGTGACTGCATTAAGCTTGATTTCCCATTCTCCGGTACCGGCAAGAAAGTTCCCTGCTCTGACATGTACACCGTGATAGTCGGTTTGAGGGACACTGCTGAAGCGGTGATAATCGCCGTAGTTCTCTTCGTGGCGCTGCAGTTGGCTACGCAGAGTTACGTGGTCGAGGGTCGGAGCATGTCCCCGACACTAGTACCCGAGCAGCGCATCATGGTTAACCGCTTCGTCTATGCGCGGGATGGCGGCCTGTTCGGAGAGAACGTCTACCTGTTTGGCGGTCCACAGCGGGGTGAAGTGATCGTCTTCGTTCCACCGTTGGGAGCGGAGACGGAGTTCGTCAAGCGCGTCATAGGGGTTCCCGGAGACGAGGTGACGATCGCGGACGGCTCCGTGATCGTGAACGGGGAGGTGAGCGCTTACGTGGACGAGCCGACGTATTCTCAATCCTTGGACTACCCGCTGGTCGTGCCCCCCAATCGTTACTTCGTGCTGGGTGACAACAGGGATATGTCGTCGGACTCCCGTCGGTGGGGGTTGGTGAACGCCGATGACGTGGCAGGGCGAGTGTGGTTTACCTACTGGCCGTTCGACAGTTTCCGTATGTTTCGTTGACCTTGCCCGCACTCCGCGCCGGGTTGAAATGGCTTAAGTTAGGCTAAACGCGAAGCCGTTCCCTTGGGGTGCGGCGGCACGGGGTACGGTTCCGACGGCTCGAGATGAGCCGGGCGCCTCTCTTGCGGCGAGTTTGCGGGACCGTGTCCGGGTGGTTTCGAGTTTTGACCGGCTACTGCGTCTACTGCGTCTGGAGGCATTTCGTATGTACTGTCTGCTGTTCTTCGATGACTGGCACCTGCACAGCCGGACCAACCTGGATCGGCATACGGGCAGGGCTCGTATGGTCCCGGAGGGGACTCTGCGGGATCCGAACGCCGATACTGCATGGGGCTATCCGAGTGTGATTCAGGATCCGGAATCCGGCAAGTGGAGGTGCTACTACCAGGGCGAGGTTCCTGAGACGAGCGCTTACATCGTGCCTCTGCTGGCAGAAAGCGACGACGGGGTTCGATGGGAGTTGCCGGATCTGTCTGAGAGGATCGAGATCTCCAACCGGATGGCGCCCAACCAGCTGTTTGGGACGGAGAGATTCCACGAGTGGTGCGGCATCTACCCCGATCCACGCGCCGAAGGCACGGATGAATGGCTGAAGGCGATGATCACCTGGCGGGAAGGGCCGGGCCTCAACCTGATCTCGTACCTGGCCACTTCGGGAGACGGTATGCGCTGGGAGCGCTACGAGGACGTCCTTTGGCACCCTACCGGAAATGATCCTGGTCAGTTCGCTTTTTGGAATCCGTACAGGGGTTCTTACGTCTTGTCCTTCAGGCCCCGTGTTGCGGACCGCCGAATCGCTCTTTCTGAGACGAGGGACTGGCGTGAGTTCACTCGGCCGGAGCTTGCGCTGCAGGCGGACGCGCTGGATACGCCTTCGGCGCTGTTGTACGGGATGCCGGTGTTTCCCTACGAGCAGATGTTTGTTGGCCTGTTGTGGGTGTACCACACGGACCCTATCGTCCATCCGGAGGAGAAGTTCCAGGGTCTATTGTCGATGTTCAAAGGGGACGACAGCGCGCGGATCATGGGTAAGATCGATTGCCATTTGGCTTACAGCGTCAACGGCTGGCATTTCCAGCGCACGGTGCGGGAACCTTTGATACCGAACGGCGGTCCTGGCGATCCGTCGTCCGGCTGTATCTATCCGTCCTCTATGGTCAGCATGGGGGAGACTCTACGGATCTACTCCAGCGCGTCGAAGGGGGAACATGCGCAGTTCAGGGCGGATCCGTCGAGCGGACAGAGCTCGATCCTGCTGCATGAGTTGCGGCGGGATGGGTTCGTCTATCTGGAGCCGCCGGGCGGGACCGGGGAGTTCACGACCAAGTGGATCCTGTGGGGCGGGGGAGAGGCGTCTTTGAACGTGGAGGTCCCTGACGGCGAGGTGATGGTGGAGGTAATGGATCATCACGGCGAGCCGCTCTCGGGGTATTCGTATGCGGACTGCTGGTCTTTCCGGGGCGACTCGACGGGCTGGACTCCGGTATGGCGGGACGGCAAGACGCTTTCTGCGTTGTCGGGTCGAGTGATCAAGTTTGGGGTGCGCGTGGCGAACGGGCGGGTGTACGCGCTGCGCGGCGACTATCAGTTCTTGACGATGCCGCAGGCTCGGAACTATCTCCAGTCGGGTCGTGCGCCGAAAGCGGCGCCGGGGTACTAGGGCCATGAAGATCGCGGACGTCCGTGCCATTGCGGTAGACCTGCGTCCCGAGCCGCGGACCAAGCCGCGAACGCCTCGGCTGGAGGATGCGCCCGACATGGTCAGCCCTATGCGCCGTTATCGGGAGTTCGAGCGGGCTGGTTGGTCGCCTCGCGGCTGGGTGCGTACTGCGTGCACGGTTACCGCTCAGGACGGTACGCGGGGCGTGGGGTTCACGATTCACTCCGGCCCTGTGTCCAGCATCATCAACGACCATCTTGGCCCGACGCTGGCAGGGCAGAACTGCATGGCGACGGAGAAGCTTTGGGACATCATGCAGCGGGCTACGGCGCAGTACGGCACGGCGGGGCTGGCGAGCTACGCCATAAGCGCGGTGGACAACGCGCTGTGGGATCTGAAGGGCAAGTTGTTGGGTCGTCCGGTGTACGAGCTCCTGGGCGGTCCTCAGAAGGATCGTATCTTCTGCTACGCCAGCGCGACGGACGCGGGGTACGGGCTTGAGAACAGTATCGAGTGGTTCCTGGAGCTGGGTTTCCGTGCGGTCAAGGTGTTTCTGCAACACGGCCCGGACGACGGACTGGACGGCCTGCGCCGCAGTGAAGAGCTAGTTGCGCGGGCTCGTGAGCAGGTGGGCGAGGGCGTCGAGTTGATGGTCGACGCGTGGACGTCTTCGGACGCGGAGTTCACGATACGTTTGTTGCAGGTTCTGGAGCCCTACCGCATCAAGTGGTTCGAGGACTACTTGCGTCCGGAGGACATGGCAAGTTACTTCCGTGTCAGGCAGAGAGCTCCGGGGCATACGTTGGCTACGGGCGAGCACTGGTACGGGGTTTATCCGTTTGCGCTGGCTGCTGCGAACGGATTGGTTGACATATTCCAGCCTGACGTTCAATGGGTGGGCGGCATATCTGCGAGCGTTCGCATAGCTCACCTTGCTGAGGCTCACGGCCTTTCGATGATTTCCCACGGCGGTATGAACTATCCATACGGGCAGCACCTATCTTTCGCCATGCCGTCGATCATTTGGGGAGAACGGTCAGAGGGGGTGTCTCCGCCGGGTGTGCCTCTGGAGGAGATGGCGATACTGCCCGGCACGCCTGTCATCGAGAACGGCTACCTTGTTCCGTCGGATGCTCCTGGGTTTGGCCTGGAGCTGGGGGCTGAGTGGCTTGAGGAGCGGGCCGTCTGAAGTGTCGGGCTGAGGCCGGTCCCTGCGGGCGTCTGGAAGCCTCAGCGCGGCAGTGAGTTGGGCTGCTGGCGGTGATGCCTCAGCATACGGAGGTTCGGTTTCCATTCACGGTTGGTGAAGTGGTAGTGATGGGGGGGCACCCCATCAGGAAGGTTGGGGCTCTCCTTCGGAGAGTGATCGACGTATAGTTGCGGATGCGATGAGGAAGACGGAGGTTTGGCGCCTGCGGGACCGCTCATATCCCACCCTCTCCGGCGGGGAACAGAGGCGCGTGACCTTGGCGCGGGTGTTTGCGCAGGACACGGTGGTTATGTTGCTGGACGAGCCGACGAGTTCTCTGGACATTGGGCACGTGGAGATGATGATGTCCTTGTGCCGGGAAAGGACGCGTGCCGGGTGCGCGGTTCTGGTCGTGCTTCACGATCTGAACCTGGCTGCTTCCTGGGCCGATCGTATCGTGGTAATGCAAGCGGGTCGGGTGACTGCGGTGGGTACGCCCGGGGAGGTGTATAAGGAGGCGTTCCTGTCGGGCGTGTTCGACCATCCGGTCGTAGTACTTGGTCATCCTTGTACCGGGCGTCCGGTGGTGTTGGCTGACCCGGATTGCAGGGCAGAGCGTAAGGAGATTCGGATCGCGAGCATGGGGTCTTCCCGTGGAGCGATTTCAAAGGATCTAGAGCCGGTTGTATACCGGTAGGAGGTCGGAAATGAGTGTCGTAAAGATCAACGCCATCGAGGTGCGCGAGGACCTGGGGCCTGAGTTGGAGAAGCGATTCTCCGAGCGTGCCCGGGAGGTGGAGTCGATGCCGGGCTTCGAGGGCTTCGAGTTGTTGCGGCCGGTTGAGGGGGATTCGCCTTATTTCGTGTACACCCGTTGGGAGTCTGAGGAGGCTTTCCAGGCCTGGGTGGAGAGCGACGCGTTCAAGCGCGGGCACCGTCAGGCGTCGCGCGAGCACGGCGGCGGGTCGGTGTCTCACGGTTCGCGGCTGCTTTCCTTCGAGGTGGTCCAGAAGGTGGATGTCTCGAACGGCTCGTCCTGAGATTTTCCGTTTCAGGGAGTTGGGCGTTCAGCGGAGGCGTGCGAATTTTCGGACTCGCTGCCCGTGTCCTGGCGCACCGATCTCGGCTACGTATACGTCTCCGTTGGCTGCGGCCCATATGCCGTGCGGGGCTTCGAGGACGCCGTCCGGTGCGCCGCGCCATCTGGAGACCAGTTCGCCTTGCAGCGTGAAGATGGACACGCCGGTGGGCGCGCCCTGTTCGGCGACGTATACGAGGTCATCGGGGCTCATGTAGACGTCGCCTGGGTTGAGTAGGTCGGTCCACTCTTCGATGAAGTCTCCGGTTGGGGAAAATATCTGTATTCGGCTGTTTTCGCGGTCGCAGATGAAGACTCTGCCGTTCTTGTCGACTCCGATGTTGTGCAGGAGCGCGAATTCTCCGCGTCCTGCGCCTGAGCGTCCCCAGGAGAATCGTAGTTCGCCCTGGGGTGAGAAGCAGTGCACTCTTCGGTTTCCGTACCCGTCTGAGACGTAGACGTCGCCGTTGGGGCTGATCGCGACTCCGCTGGGCATGTTGAAGGGGTCTCCGTTGTCTCCCTTCTGGGAGGTGGTGGGCATGGCTCGTCCCCGGACGCCGAGTTCCATTTGCAGTGCGCCGTCCTGGCGTCTCTTCTCGACGACGTGTATCTGCGAGTCGGTTAGCCAGATGTTGTCTTGGTCATCTATGAAGATGCCGTGCGGGTCGTTGTAGTCTCCCTCTCCCCATGATCCGACGAAATCTCCGTCGGTGGTCCATATACTCACCGGGTGCTTGCCTCGGCTGAAGACCCATACCCGGTCTCGGGAGTCTATGGCGACGTCGGAGCACAGGGTGAGTTCCCAGAACTCCGGCATCTTGGGCCAGTCCGGGGCCATTTCGTATCGAAAATCTCCGTATCCAACTGTTTCCCGTGCCACGTGGCGCTTCCTTTCTCTCTTTTGCCTGTGCCTGCCGCCGGTCGGTCGGTATTGGCCCGGTGGTGAGCGGAACTCTCATGCTGATCGACCGGTGGTAAGCATACAAGTTTGTGACGGCGTGGAAGGGCCTGCGCGTCTGTGGGAGAGTGGTCGTTGTGGGAGAGGTTGCGGGCCGCTGGTATGTCTCGGCGCGGGGCGTTCGCCGGTGTGCTGCGGTTACAAGCGGGGCGCGGCGGACCTACAATGCTCTAAGGGCCCTTAGCTCAGCTGGCAGAGCATCGGACTTTTAATCCGCAGGTCGTGGGTTCGAATCCCACAGGGCCCACCATTTTGTGCTGATGTGGGGAGACTGCCGGTGTGGGCTGTCGTCTGGGTATTGGTGTCGTCGCTTGGCGGAAAGGCCGTGTGAGAGAATGAAAATCCCGACTGGCTTCCGTAGTCGTTTCCGGCCTGCGCCGGAGTGCAGTGGGCTGGGGTCTGGATTTCGGCTCAAGACCGCGATGTACGGGATCGAGGGTCGGAGGCTATTCGCGTGATACTGACTGAAAGGGGAGACACGGCTGGATGAGTAGTGGCGGGAACGGCATGAGGGGCTTCGCGCTGAACAGTCTCTTGCGCGCTTTGGCCGCGCGTTATCAGAGCATAGGTGCGGAATGGGTTATTCCTTCCTCCCGGCTGCGGAACGGCCTGACAACGCGCGTCCCTCCGCAACGGCTGGTCCTTGCGGCGTTCCTGTGCCTTCTCATAGCCGCGGCCGCGCTGCGCTTCTATGACCTGACCGGGAATTTCCTGCGGTATGACGAAGCGGTTGCCGCCAATAATTCGAGGGGAACATTTTCGGAGACAGTCTCGAATACCCGCGACAGGAACTCCTCGCCGATCCTGTACCCCCTGGCGCTGTGGGCGGTCCAAAAAGTCGGGAGTACGACCTTCAGCGTCCGCGTTCTGCCGGCCGCGGCAAGCGTTCTGACCGTCGCCGTGATGCTCTTTCTGCTGCCGCGCCTCGGAGTTGCTCGGGGAGCCGCGTTTCTGGCGGCCCTGCTGGCGACTCTTTCGGTTGCCGCGATATATCACGCTCAGGACGGGCGCGAGTACTCCATCGACGCGCTGCTGGCAGTGCTGATGATAGCGGGGCTGCTGTGGTATCTGCGGGACGGCAGGAAGGCCCTGCTCTGCGCTTCGCTGTTCCTTGCGCCGCTGCTCCAGTACGGGTTGGTCCTGTTTGGCGCCGCCGTAATGGGCGTCGCTATGCTTCTACCGACGCCCGAATTTGGCGCGCCGGAAGGGAAGTCATATCCAGGCCGGCGGCGTAGGCGTGGGCGTAGGCGTGGACGGATTGGTGCGCCGGAAGGAAATTCATACCTACGCCGGGTTCGCAACTGGATCAAGCCCCGAATCGCCCTCCTCTGGCCTGCAGCGTGCTTCCTGGCCGGGTGCGTTATAAGCTACGCCGCCACTTTGCGCTATCAGTGGCAGGAAGGGGGCTGGACATCGGGTGGGTGGCTATTGACGTATTACTATAAAGAGAAATTCGATGCGTCCGCAATCTTCGAGTTTTCGATTGATGGGATTTGGAACTTATTGACCTATCATCTGACAGCCGCTGTTGCGATAGCCGCACTTACCGCATTCGCTATCCTACTGGCCGCAGCAGTCCTCAGAGAGTTTCTAGGAAAATTTCCAGACAGCGCCATCGCAGTTCTATTCTCGCTTTGCATTGCAGCTTCCGTTGCCGCTGCACTGCTGAGCATATATCCCCTTGAGGACATCCGACAGGCTATCTATCTGGGACCGATCATCTTTCTGGCCACCGCCGTTGCGTTTCATTGGATAGCCGGTTCTCTCGCAGCGCTCACACGCCGGGGGTGGCTGGCGCCCGCGCTAACCATCTCGGCCGTCGGCGCACTAGCCCTCGCCGGGGTGAGCGCCATGCGGCAGGACAGTCCGTATACGACGGATGAAGACATCAAATCCGTTCTTGCAGTACTGCAAGAACGGGTGCGGGAGGAGGACATAGTTTACGTAGACCCAGCGGTAATTCCGGCCATGCGGTTCTATCAAGGAAAAGAGGAAAGTCCGGCCAATTACTACTATGGAACCCACTGGTGCCCGAATTTCGCCGAACTGTGTCTTGGTGAAATGGCCAATATTATATTAGCATCGCTCCCCAATGTCCCCAATAGAATCTTCGTGGCCTACCAAAGCAGAACAACATGGCCGACAGTATCGGGCTGGACCGAGACTACAACATCCGGTGAGAAGAACGGCGGGACGCACCGCGTTCAGACAGAGGCCGCCGACCCTATAAGGACAGCCCTGTTTGAACTGCTGGGAGAGCAGGTTTCTGTTGAAGTTATCCTTACTGACGGAATTTTCAGTATCGCTATGATTACGTACCCTAAAGAGTCCTTCGAACTGGCGGTCCGCTCCTTTTACCAGGCCCTCTTATCCGGCGAACCCATAATCCGCTCCTACTTTGACGTATATCTCAGCGAAAGCGTGCTGGCCTACGTCAGGGAGCCGTGCGCCCGCGCCGACACGGAGGCGAAGTTCTTCGTGCATATCTTGCCCGTTGACGCGAACGACCTCCCCGACCATCGTATACAGTACGGCTTCGACAACCTGGACTTCAGCTTCGAGCGGCGCGGCGTGATATCCGACGGCAGATGTATAGCGACGGCGGCTCTGCCCTATGAGATTATCCACGTCAGGACGGGCCAGTACGACGCTTCGGGGGCTCTGTGGGAGGGGGAGATAGGGCTTGAGCAGTAGCGGGAACAGGCGGTGGCGGAGCAGGCGCGCAGGAAGAGTAAATACGCCTTGATGAGTGGCGGGGACGGCATGAGAGGCTTTGCGCTGAACAATCTCTTGCGCGCTCTGACAGCGCGTTATCAGAGCATAGGTGCGGAGTGGGGTATTCCTTCCTCCCGGCTGCGCAACGTCCTATTCACCCTATTCATCGGCGGCGTCCTGACATACGGGGCCGGGTTCGCTTGGTACATGCTGGCCCGCTTCGACCTCTTCAACCTCATCCGGGACGTAAACAACGACGACTCCTTCTATTACTTCCAGATAGCCTGGAACCTGGCCTCGGGGAACTTCTCGACCTTCGACGGCGGCATTACCCGTACGAACGGCTACCATCCCCTCTGGCTGCTGCTCATTACGCCCTTCTACTGGGTGTTCGACAAGGAAGCGGCGCTGTTCGGCATCAAGGTGTTCGAGGTCATGCTCATCGCCGGCGGGGCGGCGCTGGTGGTTGCGGCCGCCCGTCTTGCCCGCCTGCCGTGGATTCTGCTGTTCGCCCTGCTGCCGCTGCTGTACCAACAGCGCGGTCTATTCTCGGGACTGGAGGCGGCCGCCGGGCTGTTCATGCTGGCGCTGTTCTTCCTGGCGGTGATGCTCTACGTGCGAGACTCGCAACGGTGGCGCTGGCTGCTGGCGGCCGTCGCCTTCAGCCTGCCCTGGGTGCGATTGGAGTATGTCGCCATATCCTTGGCCGCGACTGCCGCGCTGTGTCTAATCGAGTGGTCTCGGCGGGAACGACCCTCATCCCAACCCTCTCCCGTTGAGGTAGAGGGTCTCGGCACCCCGGAGGCGAGAGGGGGCCGGTTCCTTCTCCTCCCCCTGTGGGAGAAGGCCAGGGTGAGGGGGTTGGCCCGTTCCGTGCTTTCCATCAGGGCGGTCGTCCTGTTTTTCGCCGCGGTCGCCGGGCTGCTGGTGTACTTCGCGTACAACGGCATCGTCTTTGGGGGGATCACGCCGGTGAGCGGCGCGACCAAGCAGGCTTGGTCGCAGCAGGAATGGGGGCAGGAAGGCGGGTACAGCTTCGTTCAGAGCTTCCGGGACGTTTTGCAGATTCCCGTCTTCAACTACGAGCTGCTGGTTGCTCTGGAGGTCTGCCTCTGGGTCGTTCTGGTCTGGTGGTTCGCCCGCCGTTCCGGGGGTCGTACAGACTGGCTGCTGCTGGCCTTCCTGGTGTGCGTGTTCGGCCTGGCGGTCGGCCACCTGGCCAAGTTCGCTCAGACCGTTCTCACCGTGGATCCCCACTGGGGGAGTTATGACTGGTACTTCGCGCCGGCGTACCTGCTGATGGCGCTTATCATTCCCGTAAGGTGCTATGCGGCCATCCACTTCATCCGCCGTTTCATCGGGCCGCGGTCGCACTTGGCGGCCAACCTGCTGAGCGCGGGTATCGTAGTTGTCGGAGCATTCTTCCTGCTTATGAAGGCGGACTTCACGGGGCCGTTCCGGTCTGTTGAATCGAGAAGCGCTTCACCGGTCAATCCCGGCCAATGGTCCGCCACTTTTTATAGAGGGGCCCAGATTATGAATCGTGTGCTGCCCGAGGACAGCGTGGTCGGGTCGTGGGATGCCGGCATCATCGGGTACTTCTCGCGCTTTCCGGTGGTGAACCTGGACGGGCTTGTGAATTCCTGGGGCTATTTTCACGCGACAGGCGTGAACAGGGATGGATATGCCATAGACTTTGGAATAACTCACTTTGCCCAGCTTAAAGAGGCGGACTTCGATATTGACCCGCTTTTTGAATATCCATTGGCCTTCAGTGCAAGGAAGATCAGTCTATGGCCTATTGAACCGCTGCTGGATGTTGAACCGGCCGACTGGTTTTGGCAGCGTATGGAGCCGCACTTCGACTATGAATCGGGCGATTTTGGAGCGATTGTGGACGGGCGGATGGCGCAGGCGTTCGCCAAGGATTGTGCGCGGGACGAGTTGGCAGTGTGGTCATGGACCGGCGCAGCGGATGCCCTGGCCGTCAAGGCCTGGGCGCAAACGGAGACGGGGCTGTGCGTGGCCGCCCTCATGCTGCCCCGCGAAGCCTTCCCTCCGGTGCGGGTGGAGACGGTGACGGTCGACGATTACCTGGCAGGACTGGTCGGAGACAGCCCGCCGGCAATTCGATCGGACTGGGACGTGTATTTCATCGAGAACAGGCTGGCGTACGTCAAGGAGCCGTGCGCCCGCGCGGACACGGAGGCGACTTTCTTCCTCCACCTGACTCCCGCGACGTGGATGGACCTCCCCTTCCATCGCATGCAGCACGGCTTTGACAACCTGGACTTCGGCTTCTACAGGTTCGGCGGGATATTCGACGGGAGATGTATGGCGACGGTGGCTCTGCGGGAATACGCCATAGCCGAAATCAAGACCGGCCAGTACGACGCTTCGGGGGTTCTGTGGGGAGGGGAGATACGGCTTGCTGAGTAGTGGGCCACGGGTGCGGATGAAGGGACGGATGTCAAGCGAGCCGCTAAAGGCATTCCTAGGTCTCATCCTAGTCTGCCTGCCCTGGTTGGCCCTGTTGGTCTTTCTGGCCTCGGTGTCTTGGTTTCTGACGGACGACGCCTTCATCAGCTTCCGCTACGTGCGGAACCTGCTGGAGGGTCACGGCCTAGTGTTCAACCCGGGCGAGCGTGTGGAAGGTTACTCCAACTTCCTGTGGGTGTTGGAATTGGCCGCCATCTGGTGGGCGCTGGGCTGGGCCCCGGAGTACGCTGCGCCTTGGCTGTCGGTGGTCTTCACTGCGGGGACCGTCGGGGCGCTGACGTGGTGGGTCTATCGCCTTCCCTCGCTTCGAAAGCGTGGATTGGTCGGCTGGATGGCGTTGGGGTTGGTGTGCAGCAGTGCGACTTTCGCCGTGTGGACCTCGGGCGGCGGGCTGGAAACGCGGCAGTTCACCTTCTTCATCGTCTTGGCCGTCGTCTGCCTGAGTCTCTACCGCGACAGTCGCGCCGGCCTTATGGCGTCGTCGTTGAGCCTTGCCGGCGCTGCCCTGACCCGACCCGAGGGCCCGTTGATTGCCGTGTGCTGCTTCGGCTGGTTCGCGGTGCAGCGTATGGCCGACGCCAAAGGGTTGAGGGTGGATTGGCGCGAGTTGGCGTACCTGGCAGGGCCCTTCGTCATGCTGGTGTCGGCCCATTTCCTGTTCCGCTACGCCTACTACGGCGAGTGGCTGCCGAACACCTACTACGCCAAGCACGTCCGCCCATGGTACGAGTCAGGCTTTCGCTACCTGTGGGCGGCGGCGCTGGATACGGGTCTGTACCTGTTGGTTCCCCTAGCCTGGGTTGCTCTGCGGCGCCGGTGGGGGGAGAGCCGCGACGGGATCTATGGGCTGGTCCTGCTGCTAATCGGTGTCCACATGGCCTACGTGATGCGGATAGGCGGCGACCATTTCGAGTATCGCCCGCTGGACTTCTACTGGCCGTTGCTGGCGCTGCCTGCTGCTGAGGGGATTGCCTGTATCGGCTCGCGGTTGGCCGCCTTCGATTGGCGGCGCATACCCCTCCCCACGGCTCTGCTGGCTAAGGTCAAGGCCGTACTTCGACAAGCTGAGAGTAGGCAGAGTCTGAACAGTTACCGGCTCTGGCGGCCGGGGGCGCGGGCTTGCGCGCTCATCCTGTTCGTCCCCGTGGTCTTCTACTGCGGGGCCATGCAGGGCGCCCTGTTGTTCGAGGGCGCGAGGATTGACTGGTACGTGGGGCAACTTCACATAGAGCTTGACGAGGACAACGCCGGCTGGCTGCTGGCTGCGCCGGGGATGTCCGCACTGGCCGCTATTTCCAACGACCTGCGCCGTCAGTCTGCCGTGCAAGCTGTCGCTGCACCATTCGCGGAGCACCGCGAGGCCGCCAACGACCGACTGCGTGAGTGGCAGCCCTATGGGAACATGAAGCGGGGAGTGATTCCTGATGATGCGCTGAAGAAAGGCGGAGCTCTCGGAATAGAGTCCTATTATCTTCCGGACCTGAAGGTCATCGACGTCGCGGGCTTGACCGATGCGACGGTGGCTCGCAATCCTGTCACAACGCCCAACCACCAGCGCGTAATCGCTCATGACCGCCGCCCGCCGGCCGGATACCTGGAGCAACGCGGCATCAACATCACAGTGCACCCTGCGGCCTCCAGCGAAGCGCAGGCCCTCGAGCGAGGTCTATACGCCGTGAGTGTCGGCCCCGGCGTGTGGATGCCCTTCAACTCTGACGACCATGAGTGGGTCGCGGCCAGCTTCGCAGGACACGACTTGGGGTCTTTGGTTGAAAGAATGTCGGCCGACGATTACCTGTCAGGACTGTTCGGAGACAGCCCGCCGTCAATTCGATCGGACTGGGACGTGTATCTCGGCGAGGATCGGCTGGTGTACGTCAAGGAGCCGTGCGCCCTGGCCGACACGGAGGCGACTTTCTTCGTACATGTCTTGCCCGTTGACGCGAGCGACCTCCACAGACAGCGCAAGCAGTACGGCTTCGACAACCTGGACTTCGACTTCGACGGACGAGGCGCGATATTCGACGGGAGATGTATGGCGACGGTGGCTCTGCGGGAATACGCCATAGCCGAAATCAAGACTGGCCAATACGACGCTTCGGGGGCTCTGTGGGAGGGGGAGATACGGCTTGCTGAGTAGTGGGCCACGGGTGTGGATGAAGGGACGGATGTCAAGCGAGCCGCTAAAGGCGTCCCTCGGTCTCATTCTGGCCTGCCTGCCTTGGTTGGCCCTGTTGGTCTTTCTGGCCTCGGTGTCTTGGTTTCTGACGGACGACGCCTTCATCAGCTTTCGCTACGTGCGGAACCTGCTGGAGGGTCACGGCCTAGTGTTCAACCCGGGCGAGCGTGTGGAAGGTTACTCCAATTTCCTGTGGGTGTTGGAGTTGGCCGCCATCTGGTGGGCGTTGGGCTGGGCCCCGGAGTACGCTGCGCCTTGGCTGTCGGTGGTCTTCACAGCGGGGACCGTAGGGGCGCTGGCGTGGTGGGTCTATCGCCTTCCCTCGCTTCGAAAGCGTGGATTGGTCTGCTGGATGGCGTTGGGGTTGGTGTGCAGCAGTGCGACTTTCGCCGTGTGGACCTCGGCTGGCGGACTGGAAACGCGTCAGTTCACCTTCTTCATCGTCCTGGCCGTCGTTTGCCTGAGCCTCTACCGCGACAGTCGCGCCGGCCTGCTGGCGGCGTCTTTGAGCCTTGCCGGCGCTGCCCTGACCCGACCCGAGGGCCCGCTGATTGCCGTGTGCTGCTTCGGCTGGTTCGCGGTGCAGCGTATGGTCGAGGCCAAGCGTATGAGGGTGGACTGGCGCGAGTTGGCGTACCTGGCAGGGCCCTTCGTCATCCTGGTGTCGGCCCATTTCCTGTTCCGCTACGCCTACTACGGCGAGTGGCTGCCGAACACCTATTACGCCAAGCACGTCCGCCCATGGTATGAGTCGGGCTTCCGCTACCTGTGGGCGGCGGCGCTGGATACGGGTCTGTACCTGTTGGTTCCCCTAGCCTGGGTCGCTCTGCGGCGCCGGTGGGGGGAGAGCCGCGACGGGATCTATGGCTTGGTCCTGCTGCTAATCGGTGTCCACATGGCCTACGTGATGCGGATAGGGGGCGACCATTTCGAGTATCGCCCGCTGGACTTCTACTGGCCGTTGCTTGCGCTGCCTGCTGCTGAGGGGATTGCCTGTATCGGCTCGCGGCTGGCCGCCTTCGATTGGCGGCGCATACCCCTCCCCACGGCTCTGCTGGCTAAGGTCAAGGCCGTACTTCGACAAGCTGAGAGTAGGCAGAGTCTCGATAGTTACCGGCTCTGGCGGCCGGGGGCGCGGGCTTGCGCGCTCATCCTGTTCGTCCCCGTGGTCTTCTACTGCGGGGCCATACAGGGATCCCTATTGTTCAAGGGCGCCAGGATTGACGAGTACGTCTGGAGACTTCACATAGAACTCGACGATGGCCGCACCGGCCGGCTGCTGGCTGCGCCGGGGATGTCCGCACTGGCCGCTGTCTCCAACGACCTGCGCCGTCAGTCTGCCGTGCAGGGTGTCGCTGCACCATTCGCGGAACACCGAGAATTCACCAACCAGCAACGGCGTCTATGGCAGCCCTACGAGAACATGAAGCGGGGATTGATTCCTGATGACGCGCTGATGGCAGGCGGAGGTCTCGGCAGGTTCTATTACCTTCCGGACCTGAAGGTCATCGACCTCGACGGCTTGACCGATGCGACGGTGGCGCGCAATCCTGTCACAACACCCAACCATCAACGCGTAATCGCTCATGACCGCCAACCGCCGCCCGGATACCTGGAGCAGCGCGGCATCAACATCGCGGTGCACCCTGCGGCCTCCAGCGAAGCGCAGGCCCTCGAGCGAGGTCGATACGCCGTGAGGGTCGGCCCCGGCCTGTGGATGCCCTTCAACTCCGACGACCATGATTGGGTCACGGCAAGTTTCGCAGGACACGACTTGCGGGATTTGATTGAAATAATGTCGGCCGACGATTACCTGTCAGGACTGTTCGGAGACAGCCCGCCGTCAATTCGATCGGACTGGGACGTGTATCTCGGCGAGGATCGGCTGGTGTACGTCAAGGAGCCGTGCGCCCGCGCCGACACGGAGGCGACTTTCTTCGTACATGTCTTGCCCGTTGACGCGAGCGACCTCCCCAGACAGCGCAAGCAGTATGGCTTCGACAACCTCGACTTCGACTTCGACGGACGAGGCGGGATATTCGACGGGAGATGTATGGCGACGGTGGCTCTACGGGAATATGCCATAGCCCATATCAGGACCGGCCAGTACGACGCTTCGGGGGCTCTGTGGGAGGGGGAGATACGGCTTGCTGAGTAGTGGGGCCGCCGGGGGTGCGGATGGTGGAATCGGGTTGAGTTTGCCTCTGCGTTCCTCTCCGCGCGGCGCCTCGGACGGCCGCGCCGGGCCGTGCTATGCTTGCCCGATTCCGTTTCGATAGGGGCTAGCGGATGCCTGTCCTGAGCCGTGAGGACGCGGTTAGTCTCGGTGTGGCTGCATTCCGACCCCCGCCTCGACGACTAGGCCGCGGCCGTTGCGCCCGCTGGGGGAGATACAGGCCGGTATCCTGGCGCTGGAGCGGGAGACGGAGGGGTTGCTGGCGGGGATAGTGGGGTGACGGAGTGAGGCGCGCTTTCTCAGTAGGGAATAGGCGGGAAAGCAGGGGCAGGCCAATCCGGCAGAGGAGGATCTATGCCCACTCTCAACATTTTCGTGAGTTTCGAGTTCGACAAGGACAACGACCTCAGGAACAACTTCTACGGGCAGGCCAAGCAAGAGACCAATCATCGAATTGTCAACTGCTCGCTCCGTGAATCTTATCCGGATGATGCCTGGAAGAACAAAGCAAGGGAGGCCATACGCCGTTGCGACGTCGTGGTCGTCCTGATCGGCGAGGACACCCACAACGCTCAGGGCGTCATGGTGGAAACGGACATGGCACGCAGCCTTGGGAAACCGATCATCCAGGTCAGGCCCCAAGACAGGCCGTATAATGGGCTAACCCGTCTTGGGGAGCCGATTCCATGGAGATGGAGGCGCATCAATGCCAAGTTGGATGCCCTGGTGAATTGACGGGGCTGAACATTATGGCTGAGCAGCCGCAGCTGGATCACGAGTCCACCGCCGTTCAGAAGCACGTCGAGATAGTGCAGGGCGTGATAGCCCGGATGGCGGATAACAGCCGTTCCTGCAAGGTGTGGTGCGTGACCTTGGTGGCCGCCGTCCTGGTTCTGGTGGCGCGGACCGGGGAGCCGCAGCATGCCCTGATAGCGTTGGTTCCGACGCTGATGTTCCTGGGACTGGATGCCTACTACCTGGCCTTGGAGCGGGCGTTCCGCAACTCGTACAACGACTTCGTGTGCAGATTGCACGGCGGCGAACTGGCTCAGCAGGACGTGTACGGTGTGAAGCCTACGGGCATGGGCCCGGTGGCGGTGGCGTGGTGCTTGGGATCCCCCTCTATATGGCTGTTCTACTTTCCGGTGGCTGCGATGGTGGTCCTCGCCTGGATGCTGGTCATTCCCTAGTAAGGGCTGCTGCGTAGGAGGAATCGGACCATGGCTGTCAAGACACACAGGCACAAGGTCTTCATCAGCTACTATCATGAGGACGATCAGGAGTATAAGAATCGGCTCGTCCAGGCGTTGGAGAGCAAGTCGGTTGATAAGTCCGTCAGTCAAGGGGACATTCACAACGAAAATCTTCCGCTGGATGAGATCCGCCGCAAGATCCGGGATGACCACATCGCGGACGCCACCGTTACCGTCGTTTTGATTGGCCGTCGTACCTGGCAGCGCAAGCACGTGGATTGGGAGATTTCAGCCAGCCTTATTGATAGGCAGAACAACAAGAGATGCGGGATAGTAGGTCTACTACTGCCGACGCATCCCGACTATGGCAAAACCCCAGAAAAGCGTAATCCTCGCCTAATCCCACCGAGGTTGGCGTGTAACATTGCCGGCGATGATCCTTTCGCAGTCATATATGACTGGCCTCAGAATGGACTCTCTAGGAAAGTCCTGCCGAAAATCCACGCAGCATTTCTGAGGAGGAATCAGACTCCATCGCCGGATAACAGTCTTGATCTGTTTGTGAATAATCGGAGCGGTGATTGTTTGAGAGGCTGGCAGGGATAGAGCGGCAATGACCCCCATCCCTTTCCGCTCGTATCCTGCCTGCAGGCGGTCGGGGATTCCGCGGCAGAGCGGCGCGCTGGCAGAAGGGGGTTGACCTTTCGGGAGGGAGTGTGTAACGTACATACACACAACAGGCGGGTAGGAAGGATGTCGTGATGACCAGGGTCCAACTGATAATCCCGGACGAGGACCGCGACCGGTTCGTCCATCAGGCGCGCAGAGATGGCCTGACATTCAGCGCGTGGCTTCGGGCCGCGGCTCACGACAGGCTTGAGTCGCGGCAGCGCGCCGAGCGGTTCAAATCCCCGGAGGACCTGAGGCGGTTCTTCGAGGAGTGCGATGCCCGGCGAGGTCCCGGCGTGGAACCGGATTGGGAAGAACACCTACAGACACTGCACGAATCGATGACCAGCGGCCTGCCGGACGTATGACCTTCGTCGACACCAATGTCTTCATGTACGCGGTTGGACGCTCGCACCCACTTCGAATCAGTGCCCGCGAGTTCTTCAGCGAGTCGATGCGCAACGGCAAGCTGCTATGCACCTCAGCCGAGGTTATCCAGGAGTTGATGCACGTCTACCTGCCCGTCCGTCGGTATGAGGTGTTCGAAGATGCCTTGGCGCTGATAAATCGGGCGGGCGTGGAGGTGTGGCCGCTGGAGGAGGCGGACGTCGCCTTGGCGCGTCAACTCCATGACCGGCATCCAGGGCTGCGGGCGAGAGACCTTTGCCATCTTGCCAGCTGCCGGCGTCGCGGTGTGAGCGAGATAAAGACCTTCGACCAAGCGCTGGCCGACGCGCGCTAGAAGCCCCTAGAAGCCCGTAGGAGCGGCGGCGCAAGGTGGCAGCCTCGACCGCCACGATATGGCGGCTCCGCCTACGAGACGCAGCCGCGATGCGTTCGTTGGGGGAGATACGGGTTGATATACTCGCCCTTGCGTTGTAGACAGGCGGTCTTCCGACGGAGATTGTCATACTGAGAGCGGTTTCGGTAGGGGCAAATATAGGGAACTCAAAATGATGGAGAAGCGCCTGAGAGGTCTCTGGGAACGGTTACAGGGTAAAAAGCCTCACCTGCCTCATTTCCTTACAGAGATCCGCCTTGAGGGCATTCGGGGAATCGACAACCTGCGGGTAGTGTTCGATTATCCGGTAAGCGTCATTGCCGGCGGCAATGCGAGCGGCAAATCGACAGTGCTCTTCGCCGCCGCCTGCGCTTACAAGGTACCCGGAGCGGGCGTTAAGGATTTCGTGCCTTCCACGCTCTTTCCGTCCTATCGTCCAAAGCTTCCTGGGCGCATGGACGACAGCGGCGAAATTCTTCTGAATTTCGATTATTCCACTCGTGACGGGCGCTACGCGATGCGGTGGCGGCGTTACAAGGGTTGGAACCGCAGTTTTCTGGGGCGCAAGGACGCAAGCCAGCCGGAACGTAAGGTGTATCTCAGAACCTTGAGCAACCTCACGAACCCGTCCGAAGTGCGCGGCGTTCTCAGCATGTCCCGTCAGGCCGGTCTTCCTCACGAAAAGCCTTTGACGGCGTCCCAGATCGAATTCGCGCAGCAGGTTCTTCCCTTCAAGTACTCGGAGGTCGTCGACTTATCCAGCGGCAGCAAGAACCTGCTCTTTGCGTCTCAGGAAGGCGGCGCCGTTTATTCCGAGCTACACATGGCCGCCGGAGAACGCGCGATTTTGCGGCTGTCACAAGAAATTGCTCGGCTCAATGGCGCGCTGGTTCTGATAGATGAAGTGGAAGCCGGCCTGCATCCCTGGGTGCAGCAACTTCTCATGTTGCAGTTGCAGCAACTCGCCTTGCGCAACGACTTGCAGATCATCGTGACCACTCACAGCCCTGTGGTCTTGGACTCGGTACCCGCCCATGGGCGCATCTTCCTCGACCGCGACGAAAGGACTGGCAAGGTCACCGTGAGCCCGCCTTATCGGGACGTGGTGCAGGACGCCCTCTATGGGCGTTCCAACGAGGCGCTCAATCTGCTCTGCGAGGACGAAACCGCCGAAGGCTTGCTCCGAGGCGTTATCGATTGCTTGTCGATCAAGCAGGGAATCAGCGCCGAGACTGTCCGAATCGGAAGGGACACGGGCGCCGAGGAGTTCCCCGCCCACGCCGCGGCTTTCAGAAAATTCGGCCAGATAGAGAACTTCGTCTTCGTTCTCGATGGCGACAAGCGCAGTAGCGATATCGAACAAAAAATTAAGGACAGAGCAGAGGGCAATGTTACGGTGGTTTTTCTTCCTGGCAGCGAATCGCCGGAAGCATGGATATGGGAGAAATTAGATGGCCACCATGAGGAATACTCCGATGAGTTAGGCGCAGACAGAACCCGTCTGACGGCTCGCATGGGCCAACTGAACTCGCTCTATGACTCTGCTTCGGACAGCCCATCGAACATTGCCAAGTACAAGATCCGCGGTCTGGCGGAATTCTCGAATCGGGGTGTTCCGGACATTTGCAGGATAGTAGCGCGGCGGGAGGCCGGCCAAGAGGGAAGCGACATTCAACTCCTGGTGCAGGGCTTGGAGGGGGTTCTGCTCGAATGGCGCAGCTCGTAAGGGGGAGATACGGCGATACGTCGGCTCCTGAGCGTGAGTCTGACAGCCCGCAGATCAAGGTTGTGGGAGGGTACCAAGGATGAATTTGGAAAAATGGTTCAGTAATTTTCGTTTGGAGAGAGTAAAATTGGGCCCCAAGTGGGCCAATGCGGAGATAGCTTTCCAATCGGCGGACGAGGACGCGGCTTGGGAACTGTATATCGAGATGCTGACCAGGATAGTTACTCAGCCGTTGCCTGCCGAGTCGGGCGACGAGAAGACGGCCCTGGATAGCGCCTATTCGCTTTTCCCGATTACCCGTGAGGTTCTCCGCCGCCATGGGAGAGCGACGATCGAGTTCACCAAGGTTGCCATACCTGTTCTGAACCAGGTAGTCCGGCCCTTTACGGCAAAGTGGCACAAGGCGAGCTTGGCCGGGGCCTTCGGCGACGATGACAAATGCAGGGAGTTCCGCGACGAACTGGTGACCCTGCAAAATGAGCTGCGAAACTACAATCGTATGCTGGCGGAGATCGCCGGCGTGGAAGATTTGACGGACCTGGAGCAGGTGGAAGGAGAATGACGGTGTATGAAGCCCCAAGACATAGAGTGTTCATCAGTTTTCACCATGATGACCAAGCGTACAAAGATCGGTTTGTACAAATGATGGGAGACGGTATAGTAGATGAATCGGTTGATACTGGGGACATTGACGATACCGGTTTGAAAACGGCTCGGGTGCGTCAGAAGATTCGTGACGAATACATACGGGATGCCAGCGTCACCATCGTGTTGATAGGCCCTTGTACCTGGCAGCGCAAACACGTGGATTGGGAGATCGGTTCTAGCCTACGAGCCACTAGGCGCAACCCCAGGTGCGGACTTTTGGGCATCTTGCTGCCCAATCATCCAGACCACGGCATGGCGCAATACAAGCTCAATCTCATCCCTCCCAGACTGGCGGATAACGTGGGCGGCGGCGATCCCTATGCGCTAGTTTATGATTGGTCATACCAACCGTCCGACATTCGCAATTGGATCCATAAGGCATTCCAGCGTAGAGATGGAGCATCTCCAAACAATGGCCGGGATCAATTCCGACACAACAGAAGCGGAGACTGTTCTAGGGGCTGGCAGGGATAGAGTGGCAATGAGCCCCGGTATTCGCCCGTGTTCTGCCTACAGGGCGCGTGGTGCTTGGCGGGACGCGAGCGAGGCAACTGTGGCTAGAGGATCCAGCAGATGGTAGACGTGCAGAAGCCTATTGCGTTGAAGCTAGTGGAGCCGAAGGTCGATTGTGACAACCCCTGGGGGGACGACCTGCTGAAGCGGGAAGAGATCGCTGGGCGGCTCACGAACCTCATCGCCTATCAGGAAGAGCCGCTGACCGTCAGCCTGCATGGGCAGTGGGGAACCGGCAAGACGTTCATGCTAAGGCGCTGGCAGAAGGCGTTGGAAAAGGAGGGCTACAGTGCCATCTACTTCAATGCGTGGGAGGACGACTTTTCCCGCGATCCGCTCCTCGCCATAATCGCCCAGCTGTCAGACTACTTCAAAGAACCTAAGTTCAAGGAACTGGCCCGCAAGGCAGCCGAATTCGCAGTGCCTTTGATAAAAGCTAACATCCCCAGCGTCTTGAAAGCCACTACGGGGTTGACGATTGAGCTGGGCCAATCGAAAGCGGACAGCAAGCCTTTCCTGGATGAATATCTCGAATTGAAAGACACGAAGCAGAAGCTCAAGGCCCAACTGACCAAGTTGTCCAAGAGAGTGGCTGACGAGACCGGTCATCCTCTGGTCTTCATAATCGATGAACTGGACCGCTGCCGTCCCACCTTCTCCATCGAGCTTCTGGAGCGGGTAAAGCACATATTCGACGTTCCACACACCGTGTTCGTGTTCGGGCTCAACCGGGACGAGTTGTGCAAAACGCTATCGTCGATATACGGAGAGATCAATACCGACGTGTACCTTAGGCGCTTCTTCGATTTCGAGTTCAATCTCCCGGAAGTTGGTTCACAGGATTTTGCCACTCACTTGATGGGCGAGTTCGGTATTCTCGATGAATTTCGCAGACTCATTGAGAGAAATAATGAGCCCTTTTTCCGCATCTGGGTACTTCCCGATCTGTGGAACGCACTGGGCCTATCACTTCGCGACACCGACTACGGCATACGGTTGCTCGCACTTCTGTTACGGAACGAACGGGTACGCGGCCTTATTCATCCATTCCTACCTGTTCTATCTGCCGTACTCATAGCGATGAAGTTCAAGAAGCCAGAGTTTTACCGCTCGTTGGCAGCAGGTAACTTCCGAGCAAGCGAGATCATGGACTACATTGAAGAGGAAGCCAGGCGCGATCTGGTTGACAAAGCCCTTTCCTGGAACATGGATCGGGTTGAGGGCTTCCTCTACTACTGCGCCGACGAAACAGGCCGCCAAGCTGCTATCGATGAACTCCACCAGAGATTAACAGACCCTTCGAAAACTGACTTCCGGGTCATTTCTCGACGTGCTCAGAATGCCGATCGATCTCACATCAAAACAATATTAGACTATGGTATACCTCTCGGTAGTAAGTTACAGATCGAAGACAACATGCTCGGCTGGTTGGCGTCGCTTATCGATATGTATCAGACGGAATTGAGGCACTAGCGGCGGTGGTGCGCTATCCCTTCCTGCCGTGTCCTGCCTGCAGGCCGTTGGGGGTTCCGCGGCTGGGCGGCGCGTGTCGGCGCATTGGCGGGTGGGTGGTGAGGCGGTTGGAGGGGGAATTCGGTAAGCTTAGTTGATTTCGCCGAGGAATCGAACGGCGATATTTATTTTGTCCGTGAGAGCGTCAAGGGTTGGGCATCGCCGCGATCCTGCTGGCGACGGCGCGTGATCCTGTAGTAGGCGTAGTAGGCGGGAGTATTGCCATGGCTGCCAAGACACCCAGGCGCAAGGTCTTCATCAGCTTTCACGAAGAGGACATCAAGCGCAAAAAAGACTTCGTTCGCATGATGGGGAACCGCATGATCGACAAGTCGGTTGATACCGGGGACATCGACGACACCGACTTGAGAACGGCGAGGGTGCGTCAGAAGATTCGCGACGAACACATACGGGATGCCAGCGTCACCATCGTGCTGATAGGTCCTCACACCTGGCGGCGCAAGCACGTGGATTGGGAGATCGGTTCAAGCATTAGGAAGACCAAGAAGAACTCCCGGTGCGGGCTGCTGGGCATCGTGCTTCCAAACCATCCTGATTACGGGAAGAAGCTTAACCCTCGCCGGATTCCTCCTCGCCTTGCGGATAACAGGAAAGGAGACGATCCCTACGCGTTCATCTACGATTGGCCGAATCCCTGGGCGCCTGCCAGGATTGCCAAATGGATTCAGCGTGCGTTCGTGCGCCGGGAGGGGACCCCGCCCAATAACGGCCGCCGGGCGTTCGCTCGCAATAGGGCTGGAGATTATCGGCGAGGCTGGCGGAACTAGAGCCATGGCCACCCTCCGCCCCTATTCTGCCTACAGGCCGCAGGTCAAGGTTGTGGGAGGGTACTCAGGATGAATTCGGGAAAATCGTTCAGTGATTTTCGTTTGGAGAGAGTAGAATTGGGGCCTAAGTGGGCGAGTGCGGAGATAACTTTCCAATCGGCCGGCAAGGATGCTGCTTGGGAACTGTGCATCGAGATGCTGACGAGGATTGTTACTCAACTGCGAACTGTGTCTGTCGGCATTGCCTCCGAACCATGAGTGGTGCGATCAATGCGAACAGTCTAGGAATGAGAGGGAACGATGATCAGACTGTTGATAGCCACTGGAATGATTCTGCTGATGGCAGTGGGATGCACGTTGAATGAGCCTGGCGCAGAGTACCTGGTTCCTACAGGCATTCCTACAGTCACGCCCACACTGGAACCTGCGCCTAGATTTGATCTGGCTCGCATTTCAGAGCCGGAGTACAAGTATCCGCCTTGGCTGTGGGGCGAAGAGACGTGGAAGAGGCCTGGTCGCGAACCCGAAGGCGTGACCCCAATTGATAGCATCTATACCGTATCCTGCTTGGGGAATAGGAACTGGAAGATGGAGGACAAAGGCAGAGGGGAAAAAGTGTGGGCAATAGGCAAGGTGGAGTATTGGCGCATACCTGGAGACGTGTACGTGAAGGCAGGCGATTGCTATATAGATGGGCCTGTGAGTTGGGAGAGTAAACGAGGAACGATACAGCCCTTCAGGTGGTAGCGATAGATGGCCCGCAGTTCAGTCAATGAGGCCAGGAACGCTGAGATAGTTCAACTCAGGTTGGATGGGGTTCCAGCGTTGCCTGCCGAGTCGGGCGACGAGAAGACGGCCCTGGACAGCGCCTATTCGTTTTTCCCGATTACCCGTGAGGTTCTCCGCCGCCATGGGAGAGCGACGATCGAGTTCACCAAGGTCGCCATCGCAGGAAGGGGACTCCGCCCAACAACGGCCGCCAAGCGTTCGCTCGCAATAGGACCACAGATTATAGGCGAGGTTGGCAGAGCTAGAGCTATGGCCACCCTTTATCCCTACCCTGCCTGCAGGCCGTCGGGGATTCCACGGACGGGCGGCACGCCGGCGCATCGCGGAGCACTGTCCTACGTCCCGGACGCTTGGTACGTACCGGCCAGCGTCAAGGTTGGCTATGAGATCAGCTTCACCCGCCGCTTCTGCGAGTCGCAGCCAATGCACCCGTTGGAGGAAACCGAATTGATATACTGATGTTGGAGCAGGAAACATAAGGGCCGGCAACTCTATGCAGGGAGGATTGGCATGAACTGGAATGAACAGCTACCTGATGTCGACAAGTGGCAACCATACTCAGGGCGGAGAGAAACCCTTAGTTCTGGTCTCTTGCTTACCTGCCAAGTAGCTCAAAACCGGATCATTGCTGAGGCTGAGATTGAAAAAAAGTTTAATATCCGCAACTTCGATTCCGGTCTTGGAGTCGAGGACGTCGTACGGCAAGAGATTTCAAAACTTCTACCAAGAAGATACTTCGTAGACAAAGGAGTCGTGAACGACCGAAAAGGCAGAACGGCCGAAGATTGCGATATAGTGATTCGAGACCCGATATGGTCGCCTGTGCTCAAACTCGGAGCAACACCAGAATCACGTCGTTTTCATTTTCCCATAGAAAGTATCTACGCGGGAGCGGAGGTCAAGCAAACGTTAGGGTTTGAGGAACTTGATAAGGCGATGGAGAAGCTAGTTAAGCTCTCGCGATTGGAACGCCCTGCGAACCTTTACGGCCACATAACAGAGAATCAACACATACCTAAATTCGACAGGCCAGGATGCATATTGAATCCGCTTCACACCGCTATCATCGGGATAGGAATCAGTGGGGGTATTGAATTCCGAGATATTGCTTTTCGGTTTGGCCAGATTAACGCCTCGCTTGAGCGCAGTGAAATGGTTACAATGCTTTGCGTCCTTGGCCATGGCGCAGTATGGTATGAAGCAAAAGATACCGGCACTGTTAACGCCACGTACATGACGGATAGGGATAAACAGCTTCTCTTAGCCGTCCACGACCAAGAACCGGATAACACTTTTTACAGATATTTCTCACATATTTCGGGACATCTCCATCGCTCTGTACTCAACACAACAAACATAGACGAGAACTATGGTGAACCGGTTTCAAAATATTACACTTATCCTTGCCTTGGAGCCCAATACAATTCTCACATTCGCGAGGCAGACAGTATGGGCTCACCATGACCCCCACCCTTCACCCATACCCCACCTACAAGCCGTCGGGCGTCGAGTGGCTTGGCGATGTGCCGGCGCATTGGGAGGTGCGGCCTAGCCGTGCGGTGTTCACTGAAATCAACGAGCGCGGTCACCCAGATGAACAGTTACTGTCCGTCACTATAGGCGCAGGAGTCATTCTGCAACGGGCATTATTGCAGGACAGATCTCAGAAGGACAGTTCGCGGCTCGACAAATCGGCCTACAAGCTCGTCCATCCCTGTGACATTGTCTATAACAAAATGCGAGCGTGGCAAGGCGCGGTTGGCGTATCGAAGTACAGGGGGATTGTCAGCCCAGCTTACATTGTGCAACGCCCTCGCAACGGAGTTGATCCACTTTACTTCCACCATCTGTTCAGGACGCCGAGCTTCGCAACAGAGGCCGAACGATGGTCGTATGGGATCGCTTCGGATATGTGGAGTCTGCGACCGGAGCACTTCAAGATGATCCAATGCTCCCTTCCGCCGTTTGCTGAGCAGCGGGCTATCGTGCGGTACCTGGACTACGTGGATCGGCGCATTCGGGGCTACGTCAGCGCGAAGAAGCGGCTCGTGGAGCTGCTGGAGGAGGAGCGGCAGGCCGTCATCAACCAGGCGGTCACTCGCGGCCTCGACCCGAACGTCCGTCTCAGGCCGTCGGGCGTCGAATGGCTCGGCGAGGTGCCGGCTCATTGGGAGGTGCGGCGGCTGCGCACTGTTGCCGAAATGCGGGTGAGCAACGTGGACAAGCACACTAAAGAGGGCGAGTTCCCAGTTCGTCTTTGTAACTACGTGGATGTCTACAAGAACGACCGTATCACTCAGACTATGCCTTTCATGAGCGCAACCGCCTCACAGAACGAGATCAAGCGATTCCGGCTAGAGCGAGATGACGTGCTCATCACAAAGGACTCTGAGACTTGGGACGATATTGGGGTTCCGGCTCTGGTGGAGGAGTCGGCCGATGACCTTCTCTCTGGTTACCACTTGGCCTTGTTGCGGCCCTTCAAGGGAGTGCTAGGGGCATATCTGGCCCGAACTCTTCAGAGTAAAGTGGCTGCCTATCAGTTTCACGTAAGGGCGAACGGGGTGACGCGGTACGGCCTTACCCACGTGGGCATCCGATCTGTTCATGTTCCACTCCCGCCCCTCTCCGAGCAGCGTGCCATCGCCCAGTACGTCGACCAGGCAACTGCGCGAACCGACGCCGCGGTCACCCGCGCCCGTCGTCAGATCGAGTTGCTGGAGGAGTACCGCACCCGGCTGATCGCCGATGTGGTTACGGGCAAGCTGGACGTGCGCGACGCGGCGGCTCGTCTGCCGGATGAAGCAGCGGCCAAGGAGCTTGCGGGGGATGGTGTGGTGGGAGTGGGACGAGGGTAGGGTGGCGCCTGCGTAGGGGATTGTTTCAATTGACAGGTAATTGACAAGTAATTGACGGAATGGGTTCGGGGCGTTGGCACAAAACGGGAAGAAACGGGTTGTTTCAATTGACGGGTAATTGACGGCAACGCCCAAAAAGGCCGCCGACACCGCTGAGCGGGGCCTCAAGCGCCTCGATGCGCGGCGCTGACCAGGGGCCGCGTGGTGTGGGCGCGGCTGTTCGTCTATGGCGTTGGCCTGGTAGCCGGTAAACTGGGGGTATGAGTGAGGGAGAGGGGGGAGTAGGGCAGTGTAGGCGCAGCAAGGACTTGACTATGCTTGTGCCCACCGAGCCGAAGATATACCACATCGTCCATGTGGATCGGTTGCGGTCGATCATCAAGGACGGCTATCTCTGGTGTGATGCGAAGATGCGGCAGCGCACTGACGATACGGGAACGATGATCGGCATGAACACCATCAAGCAACGCAGGTTGGGCAATTACCTCAGGAGCCGCCCGGGTCTGCGCGTCGGGGACTGCGTGCCGTTCTACTTCAGCCCCCGATCCGTGATGCTCTACGTGATACATATGGCTGACAATCCTGAACTGATCTACCGCGGCGGGCAAGGGCCGATACTACATCTGGAGGCGGATTTGCGCGCGGCGGTTGCCTGGGCGGATGGTAACGGGCTGCGTTGGGCCGTTACAGCATCGAACGCCGGATCCGGTTACTTCGAGGATTTTTCGGACCTTGCTCGATTGGGCAGGCTGGACTGGGACGCCATTCACGCCAAGTACTGGAGTGACAACCGGGAAAGGAAGCAGGCTGAGTTTCTAATAGAATGTCTGTTCGACTGGGGTCTGGTTACCCGTGTTGGGGTACACTCCCGGACGATTCAGGACAAAGTATTAACAGCGATGGGGTGGGCCGCACACCGGCCGCCAGTCGAAATCAAGCCGGATTGGTACTACTGACCAAGCGGGAGGACGGCATGATCGACTACAAGACCGGCGATATATTCGCGGAGGACGTGGAGGCTCTGGTCAACAGCGTCAATTGCGTGGGGGTCATGGGTCGGGGTATAGCGCTTCAGTTCAAGAACGTGTTTCCCGACAACTTCAGGGCCTACGCCGAGGCCTGCAGGCGAGGCGAGGTGCAGCCTGGGCGTATGTTCGTCTGCGAGACGGACCAGTTGACCAACCCGCGCTACATCATCAATTTTCCCACCAAGCGGCACTGGCGCGGCAAGAGCCGTATGGAGGATATAGAGGCCGGGCTGAAAGCGCTGGCGCGGGAGATCCTCGAGCGCTCCATTAGATCGATCGCGGTGCCGCCTTTGGGCAGCGATCTGGGCGGACTGAATTGGGCGGACGTGCGCCCCAGGATCGACGCGGCCCTGAGAGGGTTGGAAGGCGTGAGCGTGGTCGTCTTTACGCCGGGCAGCGCGCCTGCGGATGGGCGTCCGAACCGATCCACCGACGTTCCCACGATGACGCCGGCGCGTGCGGTGTTGGTGACTTTGATGCGGCGTTACCTCAACGGTCTGCTTGATCCGTTCGTGACGCTGTTGGAAGTGCATAAGTTGATGTACTTCATGGAAAAGGCGGGTGAGCCGCTGCGGCTGAGATTCGAGAAGGGGCGTTACGGCCCTTATGCTGAGAACTTGCGGCATGAGCTGAGGAAGGTGGAAGGGCATCTCATATCGGGCTACCGGGACGGGGGCGACGCGCCCTTCAAGGAGTTGGAACTGGTTCCGGGGGCGGTCGAGGACGCGGGCACGTTCCTCGCAGGCCACCCTGAGACCAGGCGGCGGCTGAAGAGGGTATCCGACCTCGTAGATGGGTTCGAGTCGTCGTTTGGTCTGGAGCTGCTGTCTACGGTTCATTGGGTAGCCGGTGAACGTCCCGAGGCGGGTGAGAGCGAGATTGTCGAGTACACGTATGCGTGGAATCCTCGGAAGCGGCAGTTTTCGGAGCGTCAGATAAAGCTGGCGCTTGGGACCCTGGCGAAAGGTGGCTGGCTTCTCCGCTAGCGAAGCGCGGGGGCGGGGGTATGAATGGAAAGGGATTTTTTCATTTGACGGGTAATTGAAGGAGGTGCTTCGGGGCGCCGGTCAGGACGTGGAAGGCGGGTTATTTCAATTGACGGGCAATTGACGGCAACGTCCAAAAGAACCGCCGACACCGCTGAGCTGAGCCTCAAGCGCCTATATGCGCGGCGCTGACCAAGGGGTGCCTACAGCGTTGACCAAGGGCGTGGTGTAGGCGCGGCTGTTCGTCTACGACGTTGGCCTGGTAGCCGGTAAGATGGGCGTATGAGTGGGAGAGTGGGGGAGTGTAGGCTGTGCGTTACAATGACGCCGAGAAGCTCGCTCAAGGTCACAGAGTCGGCGGCCACGGGAGAGGAGACGGCATGTCGTGAGGAATAGGCTTCGCGCGATATCCCTCAGAGGATTCAAGACCATCCACCATTTGGTTAGTTTCGAGCCTCGATCTCTAACGGCGCTCATTGGGCCCAATGGCGCGGGCAAGTCCAACTTCATCTCTTTCTTCCAGATGATGAATCGGGCCTTGGCGGATGAGAGCGGCCTTTCGAACTACGTAGCAGGACAGGGAGGAGCAAGCAAACTTCTCTACGACGGGCCTGCTACAACCCCTATAACGGGAGCGATAATAGAACTGGTGACCGAGGATGAAAAAAATTATCATTATTGTTTCCTATTGGGTTATGCCGCAGGCGACACACTATTCTTTTTTAACGAGCATCACCAACATTCTAGTTCAGATCAAGACGAACCCAAGGATTGGGCTTATATTGGAGTGGACGAATGGAGACCTGGTGAACGCGAACACGGGCGAAAATCTCCGTTTCTTCTAATTCATGCGGAGCACGACACCCCCGCCAGTGTGACCAGAGATTCTCTGAGGAGCATTACCGTATACCAGTTTCATAACACCTCGGCCACAGCTCGCATCCGAAATAAGTGGCGCGTATACGACAACCGCTTTCTGAAGGAGGACGGGGGCAACATTGCGCCTGTGCTACTCCGCCTGAAGCGGGAGGACAGCGGGCGCTACCGACGGATCGTTGACAACATACACCTGATTCTGCCCTTCTTCTCCGATTTCGAGCTGGAGCCTGACAATGGGCACGTCCTGCTGGCGTGGCGCGAGCAGGGCAGCGACCAGCTATTCGACGTTTCGCAGGCGTCGGACGGGATGCTGCGGGTGATAGCGCTCGTCACGCTTCTGCTCCAGCCGGAGGAGAGGTTGCCGGACGTGCTGATTCTGGATGAGCCGGAGCTTGGGTTGCACCCCTACGCCATTACCGTGGTCGGCGGGCTGATACAGGCCGTGTCCACGAAGATTCAGGTCATCGTCGCCACCCAATCCATGGCTCTTGTGGACTGCTTCGAGCCGGAGGACATAGTCGTCGTCGAGCGCAAAGGCCGCAAGTCCATATTCCGGTGGCTGGATGCCAAAGCTCTGGAAGAATGGCTGGAAGAGTATTCGCTTTCCGAATTGTGGGAGAAGAACGTACTCGGGGGACGACCATAATGGCCGTGAGGCTGAATTTCATCGTCGAGGGACAGACTGAGGAAGCTTTCGTAAAGCAGACCCTGAGCCCGCATCTGGCACACCGGTCGATCTTTGCCAACGTGCGGTGCGTTATGACTAGTCTTAAGCGCGGCGTCAAGTACAGGGGAGGTCTCAGCGGGTATACCCAGGCAAAGAAGGACGTTATGGCCTGGATAAAGAAGGATCAAGGATCAGACGCGCGCTTTACGACCATGTTCGATTTGTACGGCCTCCCGAGGGATTTTCCCGGCTACGGAGACGCCGAAAAGGTGCGGGATCCCTATAGCCGTGTCAGGACTTTGGAGAAGGCCATGGGGGAGGACATTTCTGATCGGCGATTCATTCCGTATATCCAACTTCACGAATTCGAGGCGTTGTTGCTGTCCGATCCTCAGAAACTCGGCTTGCAGTTCTCCGATTGTGACGCCGGTATACAGAGGCTCATAGCGATGGCCTGTGCCTTTGGTTCGCCGGAGCGCGTCGATGGTGGGCCCAATACAGCGCCGTCAAAGCGAATCATCGATGAGATACAGGAATACTCAGGACGGAAGGCATGATCCGGCCCCATTGTGGCAAAACGCATAGGGTTGCCTACCTTGCGCTCGAAGTGTGAACACTTCAGAGACTGGCTTGATAGGTTGGAATCCCTTGCGTAAGGATTGCTGTTCAGCTACGGCGTTGGCCGGGTAGCCGGTAAGGTGGGCGTTATGGGTGGGGGAGAGTGGGAGTAGGGGAGAGGCGGAACCGCTCCTGACCGGTCGGTAGGGGATGTTTCGATGGAAAGCGAGGCGGTCGTATGGCGGACTGGGAGAAGAGGGGGTGATCGGCGGCGCGGGCGTGCATATGTCGGATAACCTGTAGAAGGATTGCATGATTGCGGGTGCGCTGGATAAACCTGACAAAGACGTGAGCCATGACTAGCCGACGCGGGCGTATAGGACTGCAGCCCGACGTGTTGCGCTGGGCGCGGGAGCGCGCGGGCATCAGCCGTGACGACCTGGCCCTAAAGATGCCGGTGAAGATCGAGCGTGTGGTGGAGTGGGAGGAAACTGGCAGTATTAGCGTTGCCCAAGCGGACAAGCTTGCGAAGTTCACGCACACCCCCTTGGGCTTCCTGTACCTCTCGGAGCCTCCCGAGGACAAGCTGCCCATACCTGACTTCAGAAGCCGTCACCCCGACGAAGTTCCGCTGCGGCCAAGCCCTGACCTATTGGAGACTGTCTATGCGATGCAGCGGCGACAGGACTGGATGCGCGAAGACCTGATTGAAAAAGGCGCGGAGCCGTTGGAATTCGTTGGCGCGTACAGCCTTAGGCACAGTCATGTCGAAGTTGCCGGCGCAATGCGAGATGCGCTGAGGATTGCAGATGGCTGGGCGGGGGACATGCGCACTTGGGTTGACGCGCTCAGATTCCTCCGGGACCAATTGGAGGCTGCCGGGGTACTCGTAGTCGCCAACGGCGTCGTGGGCAACAACACCAGCCGACGACTCGATCCCGATGAGTTCCAAGGCTTTGCACTGGTGGACGAGTACGCTCCACTGATCTTCGTGAACAACGCAGACTTCACAGCGGCCAGGATGTTCACATTGGCCCACGAATTGGCGCACCTGTGCGTAGGCGAGTCCGGCGTATTCCATTTCGAGAAGCTACAACCGCCACAGAATGTTACGGAGCGATTCTGCGACCAGGCGGCGGCGGAATTTCTCGTGCCCGAATCTGGCTTGCGCGACCATTGGCGCAGTGCGGCGGATACAGGCGACCCCTATCAGGCCATTGCCCATCAATTCAAAGTGAGCGAAATCGTGGCCGCTCGGAGAGCGCTTGATCTGGAATTGATCGATCTAGAAACCTTTTTCGAATTCTACGAAAGCCAAAAGCAGGGGGAAAGCAGGAAGCCGGCAAGCAGCGGCGGCAACTTTTGGGCTACCCAGAGATGGCGCATAGGCTTCCGCTTCGCGGGCGCGGTCGTCAGAGCGGCAAAAGAAGGGCGTCTAACTTACCGGGAGGCTTGTTCTCTCACCGGGCTGAACGGCAAATCCTTCGACAATCTGCCGGAAAAGATGGGTATCCGGCTATGACGAGTCAGAGTCGGATTATGCTTCTGGATACCAGCGTCCTGATAACCGCATATCGGGACTATTACGCACCGGACATATGCCCCGGTTTCTGGGACTGCATTACCCACTACCTCAGTACAGGTCGGCTGTTGGTAATCGACCGCGTGCGTGATGAAATTAAACATCCTCCTGGGCTAGTCAAGTGGCTGAAGCAATTGCCCCAACACGCATTTGTATCCACCGAGGCGCCACGCGTTGGTCAAACCTACGGAGAGATTATGGATTGGGTACAGGAGATGCCTCAGTTTAAGGAGTCGGCTAAAGGTGTCTTTGCTAGTGGGGCTGATGGATGGCTTGTCGCCTATGCTATGGTGAATGGCATGGATGTTGTTACCTGCGAAGTGTTCGACCACAACGACAAGAAGAGTGTGAAGCTCCCCAACGTATGCCAGCAGTTCGCGGTCGATTATCTAGACACTTATGCGATGCTCCGCGATCTAGGAGCAAGATTTAACTGGAAAGGTGCGTTCGTGTGACCACTGATACCAGCGAGAAGGGCCTTGAGAGCCTCATCTGCGCGGCGCTGACGGGCGCGGGCTGCGAGCCTCCGCAGGATGGCGAAGTACACGAGCGGCCGTCCGGCTATGGCGCGGGGTGGGTAGCCGGTAATTCCCAGGACTATGACCGGGAGTACTGCGTGGACCTTGCCCATCTTTCCGCCTTCCTCCACGCCACACAGCCCAAAGTTGCCGAATCGCTCGACCTGGGTCAGGGCAGCCCGACGCGGCGCAGGTTCTTGGCTCGCCTGGAAGGAGAGGTCACCAAGCGCGGGACGGTCGACGTGCTGCGCAAGGGCGTGAAGCACGGGCCTCACCAGATCGACTTGTTCTATGGCACGCCGTCGCCGGGGAACGAGAAGGCCAGGGTGCGGTACGGGCAGAACCGCTTCAGCGTGACGAGGCAGCTCCACTACAGCCGGGACAAGGCGCAGCTTGCCCTGGACCTGTGCCTGTTCACCGCCGCCATCCGCGGCAAGCCTGCCGTCGTCGAGTACTGGCCCGATACCGAACTGCGGGACACGGAGCAGATACCGCTGACCGAGGATGGCGGCATAGAGGCGTTCCTGCGCCGCGAGGTACTGCCCTATGCGCCGGACGCCTGGTACGTACCCGGTACGGTGAAGGTCGGCTACGAGATCAGTTTCACGCGCCACTTCTACAGGCCGCAGCCGTTGCGCCCGCTGGGGGAGATACGGACCGATATTCTGGCGCTGGAGCGGGAGACGGAGGGGTTGCTGGCGGGGATAGTGGGATGACGGGGCGAGGCGCGCTTTCTCAGTAGGGGATAGCAGGAAAGCAGGGGCAGGCCAAACCGCTCTGACTTCGAGGTTTATCTCAGCGAAGATACGCTGGTGTACGTCAGGGAGCGGTGCGCTCTGGTCGACACGGAGGCGACGTTCTCCTTCCATGTGATTCCCGCCGACGTGGATGATCTCCCCGACCATCGCAAGCAGCACGGTTTCGACAGCCTGGACTTTGTTTTCGAGGGGCGCGGCGGGATATTCGACGGGAGATGTATAGCGACGGTGGCTCTCCCTGAGTATGATATTGCCTATAGCAGGACCGGGCAGTACGTGCCGGTGGATGGCGGCTTCGAGCACCTCTGGGAGGGGGAGATACGGCTGGATGAGTATTGGCGGGAGCGGGCGGCGGCGGAGCAGGCGCGCAGGGCGAGGGAAATACGGCTTGAGCAGTAGAGGGAACGGGCGGCGGCGGGCGGGCGCGTGGGGAGAGTAGATACGCCTTGATGAGTAGCGGGGACGGCATGGGAGGCTTTGCGCTGAACAGTCTCTTGCGCGCCTTGGCCGCGCTACTAGAACAATTGTGCGGGGGAGGTATTCCTTCCTCCCGGCTGCGGAACGCCCTGTTCGCCCTGTTCATTGGCGGCGTCCTGGCCTACGGGGCTGGGTTCGCCTGGTACATGTTGGCCCGCTTCGACCTTGTCAACCTGCTCCGGGACGTAAACGGCGACGACTCCTTCTATTACTTCCAGATAGCTTACAACCTAGCCTCGGGGAACTTCTCGACCTTCGACGGCGGCATCTCCCAGACCAACGGCTATCATCCCCTCTGGCTGCTGCTGATCACGCCCTTCTACTGGGTGTTCGACAAGGAAGCGGCGCTGTTCGGCATCAAGGCCTTCGAGATCATGCTGGTCGCCGGCGGCGCGGCGCTAATCGCCGCGGCCGCCCGTCTTGCCCGGCTGCCGTGGATTCTGCTTTTCGCGCTGCTGCCGCTGCTGTACCAGTACCACGGCTTATTTCTTGGACTGGAAGCGGCCGCTGCGCTGTTCATGCTGGCGCTGTTCTTCCTGGCGGTGATGCTCTACGTGCGAGACTCGCAACGGTGGCGCTGGCTGCTGGCCGCCGTGGCCTTCGCCCTGCCTTGGGTGCGGTTGGAGTACGTCGCCATATCCTTGGCTGCCACTGCCGCGCTGTGTCTGATCGAGTGGTCGCGGCGGGAACGGCCCTCACCCCAACCCTCTCCCGTTGAGGTAGAGGCCCTCTGCGCGCCGGAGACGAGAGGGGGCGGGTTCCTTCTCCTCACCTTGTGGGAGAAGGCCAGGGTGAGGGGGTTGGCCCATTCCGTGCTCTCCACCAAGGCGGTCGTCCCGTTTCTCGCCGCCGCTGCCGGGCTGCTGGTGTACTTCGCGTACAACGGCATCGTCTTCGGGGGGATCACGCCGGTGAGCGGCGCGGTCAAGCAGATGTGGTCGCAGCGGCTATGGGAAGACGAAGGCGGCTACAGCTTCGTTCAGAACTTCCGTGACGTCTTGCAGATTCCCGTCTTCGACTACGAACTGCTGGCCGCTCTGGTGGTCTGTGCCTGGGTCGTCCTGGTCTGGTGGTCCGCCCGCCGCTCCAGGGGCCGGACAGAGTGGCTGCTGTTGGCCTTCCTGGTGTGCGTGTTCGGCTTGGCGGTCGGACACCTGGCCAAGTTCGCTCAGACCGTTCTTACGGTGGACCCCTACTGGGGAAGTTATGGCTGGTACTTCGTCCCGGGGTACCTGATGATGGCGCTCATCATTCCCACGGGGTGTTATGTCGCCATCCACTTCATCCGCCGTTTCGTCGGCCCGAGGCGGCCCTTGGCGGCCAACATTTTAAGCGCGGGCGTCGTCGTTGTCGGAGCATCCTTCCTGCTTACAAAGGCGGACTTCATGGGACCGTTCCGATATGTTGACCGGGCAAGCGAGTCAACCGGCCTCGACTGGGAAGTTGCTTCTCATATGGGCGTGCAGGTTATGGACCGTGTGCTGCCTGTGGACAATGTGGTCGGGTCGTGGGACGCCGGCGTCATTGGGTACTTCTCGCGCTTTCCGGTGGTGAACATGGACGGCTTTGTCAACTCCTACGGTTACCTGCGCGCCCGAAAGGAAGGAACCCCCGGCGCGTTCTACCGACGTTACGGAATTACCCACATCGCCAACGTCCGTCCGGAGTGGTTCACGTGTTGGGAGTCTTGTTATTTTGAAGGCCCGCCGTATCACCATCACGATGGCAAACGCCAATTCAAGCTCTGGCCCCAACCGCCGGAAACGTCATCGGGCGGGATCGATCGTTCCGACTGGTTCTGGCAGCGGATGGCGCCTCACTTCGACCACCGGTCGGATGGCATAGGGCTGATAGTGGACGGACGGATGGCGCAGGCGTTCGTGAGAGGTTGCGCGCCGGACGAGTTGGCAGTGTGGTCATGGACCGGCGCAGGGGGCGAACCGGTCGCCAAAACCTGGACGCAAACTCAAACGGGGCTGTGCGCGGCGGCCCTCATGCTGCCCCGCGAAGCCTCCCCTCCGGTGCGGGTGGAGACGGTGACGGTCGACGATTATCTGGCAGGACAGGTTGAAGACAGCCCGCCCGCAATCCGCTCCGACTGGGACGTGCATCTCATCGATAACCTGCTGGCGTACGTCAAGGAGCCGTGCTCCCGCGCCGACACGGAGGCGACTTTCTTCCTCCACCTCCACCCGGTTGACGTGAACGACCTTCCCGACGATCGCAAGCGGCACGGATTCGACAACCTGGACTTCCGCTTCGACGGGCAAGGCGTGACATTCGACGGGAGATGTATAGCGACGGTGGCTCTCCCTGAGTATGATATTGCCGGCATCAGGACCGGCCAGTACGTGCAGGTGGATGGCGGCTTCGAGGACCTCTGGGAGGGGGAGATACGGCTTGAGCGGTAGTGGGCGCCACAGGTGCGGATGAAGGACGGATGTTAAGCCAGCAGCTAAAGGCGCCTCTGGGTTTCATCTTGGCCTGCCTGCCTTGGCTGGCCCTGTTGGGCTGGTTGGCCTCGGTTTCTTGGTTCCTGACCGACGACGCCTTCATCAGCTTTCGCTACGTGCGCAACCTGCTGGAAGGTCACGGCTTGGTGTTCAACCCCGGCGAGCGGGTTGAAGGTTACTCCAACTTCCTGTGGGTGCTGGAGTTGGCCGCCATCTGGCGGGTGCTGGGCTGGGCCCCGGAGGATGCGGCCCCATGGCTGTCGGTGGTCTTCACTGCCGGAACCGTCGGCGCGCTGGCGTGGTGGGTCTATCGCCTGCCCTCGCTTCGAAACCGTGGATTGGTCGGCTGGATGGCGTTGGGGTTGGTGTGCAGCAGCGCGACTTTTGCCGTGTGGACCTCGGCTGGCGGGCTGGAAACCCGGCAGTTCACCTTCTTCATCGTCCTGGCCGTCGTCTGCCTGAGCCTCTACCGCGACAGGCGTGCCGGCCTGCTGGCGGCGTCGTTCAGTTTGGCCGGGGCGGCCCTGACCCGACCCGAAGGCCCGTTGATTGCCGTGTGCTGCTTCGGCTGGTTCTTCGTGCAGCGGATGGCCGACGCCAAAGGGTTGAGGGTGGACTGGCGGGAATTGGCGTACTTGGCCGCGCCTTTCGTCATCCTGGTAGCGGCCCACTTCCTGTTCCGCTACGCCTACTACGGCGAGTGGCTGCCCAACACCTATTACGCCAAGCACGTCCGCCCGTGGTATGAGTCGGGCTTCCGCTACCTGTTGGCGGCGGCGCTGGATACGGGTCTGTACCTGTTGGTTCCCCTAGCTTGGGTTGCGCTGCGGCATCGGTGGCGGGAGAGCCGCGACGGGATCTATGGGCTGGTACTGCTGCTAATCGGTGTCCACATGGTCTACGTGATGCGGATAGGGGGCGACCATTTCGAGTATCGCCCGCTGGACTTCTACTGGCCGTTGCTGGCGCTGCCTGCTGCCGAGGGGATTGCCTGTATCGGCTCGCGGCTTGCCGCCTTCGATTGGCGGCGCATACCCATCCCCACGGCTCTGCTAACTAAGGGCAAGACCGTACTTCGACAAGCTGAGAGTAGGCAGAGTCTAGATAGTTACCTGCTTTGGTTGCCGGGAGCGAGGACTTGCGCGCTCATCCTGTTCGTCCCCGTGGTCTTCTACTGCGGCGCCATACAGGCAGCCCTGTTTTTCGAGGGCGCCAAGATTGACAAACGCATCTTGAAACTTCACATAGAGCTCGACGAGGGCAACGCCGGCTGGCTGCTGGCCGCGCCGGGGATGCCGGCGCTGGCCTCTATCTCCAACGACCTGCGCCGTCAGTCTGCCGTCCATAGTGTCGCTTCACCATTCGCGGAACACCGGGAGTTCACCAAGGAGATGCTGCGTATGTGGCAGCCCTACGAGAACATGAAGCGCGGGGTGATTCCTGAAGACGCGCTGACGGCAGGCGGAGGTCTCGGCAGGTTCTATTATTTTCCGGACCTGAGAGCCATTGACATCTTTGGCTTGACCGATGCGACGGTGGCGCGCAATCCTGTCACGACACCCAACCACCGGCGCGCAATCGCCCACGACCGCAGCCCGCCGCCCGGGTATTTGGATCAGCGCGGGGTTAACATTTATGTGTTCGCTGCCTCCTCCAGCGAAGCCCAAGCCCTCGGCCGAGGTCAGTACGCCGTGAAGGTCGGCCCCGACCTGTGGATGCCCTTCAACTCCGACGACCACGAGTGGGTCGCGGCCAGCTTCGCCGGACACGACTTGCGGTCTTTGGTTGAAACAGCGCCGACGGGCGATTATCTGGCAGGACAGGTTGAAGACAGCCCGCCCGCAATCCGCTCCGACTGGGCCGTGTATCTCATCGAGAACGGGCTGTTGTACGTCAAGGAGCCGTGCGCCCTGGCCGACGTGGAGGCGATGTTCTTCCTCCACTTGTACCCCTTTGACGTGAACGACCTTCCCGACCACCGCCTGCAGCACGGCTTCGACAACCTGGACTTCCGCTTCGACCAGCGCGGCGTAACGTTCGACGGGATATGTACGGCGGGGGCGGCTCTCCCGGAGTATGATGTTGTCCGCATCGGGACCGGCCAGTACGTGCCGGTGGATGGGGGCTTCGAGAACCTCTGGGAGGGGGAGATACGGCTGGATGAGTAGTGGCGGGCTGGGTGCGGATGGCGGATGGTGGAAGCGGGTTGGGTTTGCCTCTGCGGGGGCGCAGCGGCTACGTTGGGGCGAGGATCGGGGGCGGGACTGGTCGGAGAGTTGGAAACGTCGGATGACGGCGCGCTGGTGGTGTCGGGGCCCCGGTAGCGCCCCCGGATTCGCAGCGGCGATATGAGGACGAGGATAGACGGTGGACATGCCGCCGCACCGCGTGTTCTTGGCGGGGCTGAGTCGGTTATGCGGCTGCGGATTTGGCGGGCTGCTGCTGCCATGCCTTATTTCGCAGCGTGCGCGCTTCGTCGCGGAGGTCTTTTGCTCTTTCCGCCAGGCGCTTGACGCGGTCGAGTACGTCGTCCAGGGTGCCGGATATGTTTAGCGCGGCGACTTCCAGGCGCTTGCCTGAGCGCCTGACTTTGTGGACGGCCGGTTTTTCTTCGTGCTGGGCGTAGCTGGGCATTCCGTTCGGCGATCCGGTCGACTCGCCTATCGTGCTGTCTCCCTCGTGCTGGGCGTAGATGAGCATTCCGCCTGGCAGATCGAGTGCGGTGACGTAGGCCAGCAGTTGGTACAAGTCGGCGTTTTGCGGGTGTCCTTCGATCTTCTTGTACTTGGCGTCGCCCACGAACAGGCAGTTTTTGCCATCCCGCCAAGTGAGGTCGGGCTTCAGCCGGATGTCCCCGTCTTCATCGAGCGAATCGATAGAGCGTTCCCCGAACATGCGGTCAGAAGCGCCCAGGGCTTCCCTCATCGCTACGGTCACGAATTCCTGGAATACCTCATTCATGTCCATCAGGAATCCGGGCGTTCGGACATCCCCTCGGTTGGACTCGAACGCGCTGTGCTGTAGAACGAGGCTCGACAGGGCGACGACGTCTCTGTAGCGCTCGTTGAGTCGGTCGAAGCGGATTTTGGGCACTTCGCGCGGGCGAAATTCTTTGAGGGAGACGTTATCGAGCATAGCCGCGACCCAGGCCAGACCCGTGCGGGCCTCCGCTGATCGCAGGCGCATTCTGCGGAGCCGAAAGGCCGCGGCCTTGACCAGTTGATTCAGCGGTATGTCGTCGGTGAAGTCGTCGTAGGTGACCTCGATCGGCAGTGGGGAGCCGAACCTGCGCCGTATCTGCTCGTCGAATCTGATGCGCCCGCGCACCGTGTGGAGGGCTTCCTCCTCGGTGCGGTAGTCGTGTAGCAGCCCTCTGGCGAACGTCTTGCGTGCGCAGGCGGCGAGAGAGCGCGCCAGCACGTCGGGCAGGGCGGGTTCGTCGGGGTACTTGAACTGTTCTTTTTTGAACTTGACCTTGTCGATGGCGTAGCAGGCCATGGACAGCAGTTGCGGGATGCTGATCTTGGGCTGTATGAGTATCGACAGGCCGTCGAGTTCGAGTGCGCCGACGGTGGAGCCGGGCGCGAGGTGGTACTCGTCGTTTGAATCGAGCGGGCGGGTGACCGTGAGGTCGAGTTCCTTGGGCCTGTTCCGAAGGGAGCTCGCTTCGGCATGGGAGAGCAGGTAGGCGCTCGTTTCGTACTCTTTCAGATCAATCTGTCGCATCGTTCCCGTCGTCGTCCTGTTGTTCTGCTCGCTCGCCTCCGTCGTCGGTGTTGTCAGAGGCGCCGGCGCCCTCTCGCCGGAGCTTGTCCAATCTGAACTCCGCGATGCGTTCGTCTTCACCGAAGAGGCGTTCCTGTACGTATGGCAAGACGCTGTGTTCCCAGATCCGATTGATCTTGTCTTCGTCCAGCCCCTTTTGCATGAAGTAGCTGGGGCCGATGGCTGCGTCCCGGTCGTTCAGCTTTTCGTTTGCGCGTTCAACGAGGTCTGCCACCCAATTCGCGTCGGGCTCGTTTGCGTTGAGCCACTTGCGGAGCACGTCTTTCACCGGCTGCTCGTCGGGGTGGAATTCCTTGAAGTAGAAGCGGCGGCGCAGCGCGAGATCGACGAGAGCGATGGAGCGGTCGGCGGTGTTCATGGTGCCTATGAAGTACAAGTTGCGCGGCAGTGAGAATGGCTTGTCGGAGTATTGGAGGCGCATCTCGCGGTCGCGGTATTCGAGCAGGAAGTAGAGTTCTCCGAAGATCTTGGCTATGTTGCCTCGGTTGATTTCGTCGATGACGAGGAAGTGGTCTTCGTCGGGTTTCTGCTTTGCGCTCTTGGCGGCGCTCAGCAGGGGTCCGTTCCTGAGTTTGAAGCCGGGCTGACCGTTTTCAAGGGTAGGGCGGAAGCCCTGCACGAAGTCCTCGTATGCGTAGGATGGGTGGAACTGTACGAGGGTGACCCTGTCCTCCGACCCGGCGAGAACCTCGGCGAGTTCCTGTGCGACGTAGGTCTTTCCGGTGCCTGGCGGCCCCTGGAAGATGACCTGCTTCTTTTCGTTGAGCAGGGTCTCGATTTCGCGTAGGAACTCGACGGGTAGGTGCAAATCGTTGGCAAGCGATTTCAGAGGGTCCTCCGGAGGTGGCGGTGGTGGTGGAGGTGGCGGTCCGTTCCCATCCACCGAATTGTCGTCCCATATACCCTTAATATCAGGATCCCAGAAGTCGAAATCTCTCCCAAGGTAGGTTTCGAGGCCTTTGCGAATCTGCTGAAGCCTACGGTCAACATCATCTGTCGGCTGAGTGGTGAATTGCGCGAACTGCTGCGCGCCGGCAATACGTTCCTTGTGACCAACGCTGACCATGCCTTCAAAGTGATCTGGGAAAACGAGGTGGTACAGAGCCTCACGTGGAACGCGATGAGCGGTGCCACTGTAGCCCTCTAAGAGTTGACTTCTGAACGTGAGTTCTTTCACGAAGTCTTTGAACGCCCAAGGATCCTCGAGCAGCCGCTGGCGTTCGTCTGAATCTTGCTCCTTCCACTGCTCGGCAAACTCTATGAGGAACCCAAGATGGTACAGGCGATATCGGGCGAACGACTGAGAGCCGGCTATGCCAGGCGTCAGGCCGTCCACTAGATCGTCAGGAATTGTCACGGCTTGGTCCGACCATCCGAGCACCTCATTTATCCGATCTAGTTTGGTATCAGGCTTCATGCTTTCACGCCACACGATGAGTAGATGGACGTACGACATCTCTGCCATCAGCTGATGGACCTCATGAGGACTGCCCGCCAACTGCTTCTCCAACTGTGCGCCGAATCCGCCCTTGTCTTCGGGCCATTCCCATTTGTCCAGAAGCCGCTCCCTAAGATCCGCAAGCCAGAGACTGGACCAGATAGCTTTTCCGGGCGTGAAAAGCGAGTCGTCGTTACGGAGCGCGCGTTCAACCAACTTCTCGGCTGCTGCGTAAACGTTTTCTACGCCGTCGCCTGTTTTTTTGCTGCCCATCGTTCTCATTCCCTCTGTTTGTGACGCTCGGCTAGAGTAGCACGCACGCTTTCAGCGTGAAGTCTCCAGCGGCCAAGTCAAGGATCTACGTCAGCGCGATCGAACCGCTTGTGGGGGTATCTTCCTGAAGCCGTTGGGGATCCCCGGTGGAGGTTCAGGTGATGGATTGGTCGGGCGGCGCTTTCCGTACTGTCACAGGTTGGCTTACGGCCTTGAAGTTGGTTTCTTGGTCTTCTAATCGTCGCGCCACTGAGCGCGAATATAAGGATCGTCGTAGAAGTCGAAGTCTCTCCCAAGCTGGGCTTCAAGGCCTTTACGAATCTGCTGAAGCCTGCGGTCAACGTCATAGGCCGTCTGCTGAGTGACGAACTTCTGGAACGGCTGCGCGTCAGCTATGCGTTTCTTGTTCTCAACGTTGACCATGCCTTCGAAGTGATCTGGAAAGACGAGGTGGTACAGAGCCTCACGTTGAGCGAGATGAGTGGTGCCAGAATAGTCCTCCAAGAGTTGACTTCTGAACGTGAGCCCGGTCGCGAAGTCTTTGAACGCCCAGGGGTCCTCGAGCAGGCGCTGGCGTTCGTCCGACTCCTGCTCCTTCCACTGCTCGGCAAACTCTATGAGGAACGCAAGGTGATACTCGGGGTATTGGCCGAACGCCCGAGAACTGACCATGCCAGGCGTCAGGCCGTCCACGAGGTCGGCAGGAATTGTCATGGCTTGATACGACCACCCGATCACCTCATTTATGCGATCTAGTTTGGTATCGGGCCTTATGCTTCCACGCCACACAATGAGGAAGTGGACGTAGTACGCCTCGGCCATCAATTGATAGACATCACGAGGACTGCCCCACAACCGTTTCTTCAATTTTTCAAGAAAGGCACCCCGGCTGTCCGGGAACCACTCCCGAAGCTCTGCAAGGCAACGGCTGGACCAGATAGCCTTGCCGGGCGTGAAGAGCGAGTCGTCGTTACGCAGCGCGCAGTCGACCCACTTATTGGCTGCTGCGTAAACGTTTTCTACTCCTGCCTTGCCGCCTGTGTGTTCCTTGTCGCCGCTCTGCCTGCTGCCCATCGTTCTCCTTGCCACTGTCTGTTGTGACGCTCGGCTAGAGTAGCACGTACGCTTTCAGCGTGAAGTTTCCAGAGGCCAAGTCCGGGTAGGGGGCTTGGCCTTCGCTGGGGACCACGCGATAGATGTGGTCCGCGCCAGCGCTGCGGGTTGCGTGACGGGCGGGGTGATACAGTGGGCGGCAACGGCGGGTCGCCGAGACTTGGACACGGCGCGTAGACGCTGGAGAGGAGACTGATGGTCGCGGACGCGAAAACGGTAGTCTATCGGGCCCTTAGCTTGGGAGCTGGGGTACAGAGCTCGGTCTTGGCGCTTCTATTGTCGCGGTCCGATCCTCAATTGCTCAAACGCGGTTACTCGAAACCGGACGTGGCGATATTTGCCGATACCGGATGGGAGCCTGAGTACGTTTATCTCCATCTTGACTGGTTGGAAAATCAACTCGACTTTCCGCTTATACGGGTGTCCAGCGGTGACCTCCGGGCTAATCTAAGGCAAGGTCGTACGGTCTCCGGCCACCGTTTCGTTGACGTCCCTCTTTTCACAGTTGACGAGAACGGCAAGAAGGGGATGTTGCGACGACAGTGCACAAACCACTACAAGATTGCGCCCATCTACCGGAAAGTTAGGAGCCTCGCGGGTGGACGGCGAGGCCGACGGTTCCCCAAGAACAACCGTGTAGAGATGTGGTTGGGAATATCACGGGATGAGGTCGGCCGCATGAAGGCAAGTAGGGAATCTTGGGTCGATCATCGCTGGCCGCTGGTGGACCTAGGCATGACTCGCCGCGACTGTGTTGAATGGTTCTCTGTGGAGTATTCGGGACGCCGGCTGCCGCGCTCAGCCTGCGTGATATGCCCGTACAGATCCGATGAACATTGGCTAGAGTTGAAGCGGCGTGAACCGGACAGCTACAACGAGGCCGTAAGGTTCGACCGTTGGCTCAGAAATAGCACAAAGAATCCAATACGGGAACTACTGAATGGACGGCCCTATCTCCACGCCGCCCGTCGGCCCTTGGGCACGGTCATTGCGGATCGGGAGGCGCAAGGCGTTGACTTGAACCACTTCAATGAAGAATGCGAGGGTCTCTGTGGTACCTGAAGTGGGTGAGGAGACAGTCAGCCCAAAATACCCACTGCATCCCTATCAGCGGCAGGTTCTGGGGGACATTCTTAGAGCTCTATCCTCGCCTGAGCGACGTGCTGTCGCCCACCTTCCTACAGGCGCTGGCAAGACAAGGATCGCGGTCCATGCGGCCTGTCATCTGTTGAATGAGGCCGCCACTGATTCTTCCCTTGTGATCTGGCTTGCCTCTAGCGGAGAGTTGTGTGAACAAGCGGCGGACGAACTTTCCCGTGGATGGACACACCTAGGGCGTCATGATACTCACGTGCACCGATACTGGGGGAATCGCAGGCTTGATCTGCGGGACCTGCCGTCTGGTTTCTTGGTGACTGGGCTTGCCAAACTACGCTCCTCCACTAATCGGGACAACACTCTGCTTGCTCACATCGCTGGACGTGCCGCAGCGGTCATCTTTGATGAAGCTCATCAAGCGGTTGCTGAGACCTACTCGTTTGTAACCGAGCAGCTATGCAGCACTCGGCCGCCACTTCTTGGGCTTACGGCTACTCCTGGGCGCACTGCAAACATCACTGAGGCGGATCACAGTCTGGCCAGGATGTTCAACCATAAGAAAATTTCGATAGATCCTCGGGGCTATGACAATCCCGTAACCTACCTAATCCAGAGTGATTACCTCGCTGAGCCGCGTTTCGTGCCCATCAACTTCGACTCCGACGCTGTGATTCCTGATCCAAGCCCTGGGATGGATTACAGCGGAAGTGACTTGGACGAATTGGGTCGCAATCGGGAGCGCACCCGCAAGGTCGTCGCGCTAGCTGAAAGAGCCGTTGCACGTCACCTCCGCACTATAGTGTTTTGTCCTTCGGTGGAAAGTGCGGTAGACTGCAACCGACTCCTCCAGGCCAAAGGAGTCGTCAGTGAGGTGTTAACTGCTAGCACCCCCGCTGAGGACCGGCGAGTCATAATTGAGGGTTTTAGAAGCCACAGGCGGGAACATATGGTGATGTTCAACTACGGGGTGCTGACTGCTGGATTCGACGCACCCCGCACCCGCTGCGTAATCATAGCCCGTCCCACCACGTCTCTAGTCCTCTATTCGCAGATGGCAGGACGAGCGATGCGCGGCCCCCGTGCTGGTGGAAACTCTAGGGCCGAGATACTGACCGTTGCGGATACGAACCTACCTAGCTTTGGTTCAGTTACCGATGCTTTCACGAATTGGGAGGAATTATGGTCGAGCAAATAGTTGAGCAACTGAAGGACGCAGACCGCAGTCTGTTCCCAGGCAGTTTCACCATCCGGGCTTTGCGTGACAGCAGATATCACAACTCAGCCTACGCCATTGCCGAACTCATAGATAACTCTATAGACGCTGACGCCGAACGTATCGAGCTTCTGTGCATGGAAGAAATGAGGCGAGTGAAGACTCAGAACCGACCACAAATTTGTAAGATAGGAGTATTGGATAATGGCACTGGGATGAGTGTGAGAACCCTATTTGATGCTCTAAAATTCGGAGGAGGTGCGCGGCATAATTTCATAGGAGGAAGAGGAATCGGTAAATATGGCATGGGCCTTCCTACATCATCGATGTCGCAATGTAAGAGAGTGGATGTGTGGACTTGGCAAGATGGTCTGAATTCCGTGTGGCATTCTAGCATAGACGCTGACAATATTGAAAAGGGTGACTATAATGTTCCTATTCCTGACCAGGATACACCGATACCTGAGATTTGGAAAATAGCTGGCAACGAGCAAATCTATCAACACCACTCAGGTACTCTCGTCGTATGGAGCAAACTAGATAAAATCCGATGGAGAACTGGCGATACAATTATTAAAAAGACATCCCAAGAAATTGGGCGCATACATCGCCATTACATTAACGATGATATTATAAGGATACGGGCCGCGTCCTTTTTCATCAATCGACCTAGCGAACCTAAATTTGAGACGACTGTAGTCGCGAACGATCCCCTCTATCTCATGAGCTCAACGTCCGTTCCTGAAAAGCCATGGGACAAAGAACCTATGTTTAAACTTTGGTATGAAAAAGAATACACGACTACTGCAAGTGGTCTGGAAGTGTCCATTGGTGTTAAGTATTCCATAGTAAAACCTGAAGCCCTGATAACGGAGTCGCATACACGGTATCCTGGTGATACGAAACGCGGCCAGCACGCCAGACATAACATCGGGGTATCGGTTGTGCGAGCAGATCGCGAAATCGTTCTTGAGGATGCCTTTCTAAGAGAAGGGGGAAGTGCCGATAATCCACAGAATCGTTGGTGGGGGTGTGAAGTAAACTTCAAACGCAATTGTGATGAATTATTTGGTGTGGATCACAATAAACAAATGGTGGCTAACTTTACGCAAGCAGCAAAAGACTTGGCTCGGGACGACCGCTCTAGTCAAATCGTCTTGGATGAATTGGGCATAGAGGGCGACGACATCTACATTATAGTCGGCGATATTCGAGATCAGACGCGGGCCATGATGAGGGAGATTAGGCGAATGTTCGCCCAGAAGCGGAAATTGGACGGAAGCCCCGACGGGGGGAAAACTCCTGAAAGTAGGGCAGTTAAGACTCAAACTGAGGCTGACAAAAATGCTATAGCCGATGGTAAAGAACAGCCAACACAGACAGATAGAGACCGAAAACGTATTCCCCCTGAAGTGCGGGAGGCAGGTCTAACAGAAGAATTCATCAATGCAGGTCAAACAAGAGAAGAAGCGACGCGGCTTGCAAAGAATCTGATAGCCGAAGACCTTTCGTACCAATTCAACCCCGCTCAACTCTACGGATACCAAATGTTCGGCGTCCGCTCGAGCCAGGGGATCTTGCACATTGACCTGAATATGGACCATCGGATATACGACCAGATCAGACATCTCGAGGGCCGACTCAACACTGAAGGCGATGAGAACGATCCTGCATTCCAGGCAATCGTCGCGCTGAGACTGCTGCTGTCATCTTGGGCTCGTATGGAGGATCAGACAGAATCACGGGACGAGAGAACACGTATACAGGATATCGCCATGAATTGGGGTCGCCAGGTGGATAGGGTCATTAACCAGTTCCGGGAGCGAGATGGCTAGGTGTGAACGGTCAACCGGGGAGTCTGCTAAGGGACCTCTGCACAGGGGCTCAGCGTCTTCTTCTAGCAGCGCCTTACATCAAAGTCGACGTCCTTGACGTGGTTCTCAGTAGGGTTGCTCCGGAAGCATCCTTTATCTGCGTGACGAGGTGGAATCCCCGCGACCTTGCAGTGGGCGCATCCGATATCGAGTGTCGCACTATGGTTACTCAGTTTGGCGGGTCGTTCAGACTGCATACCTCTCTGCACGCTAAGTACTACCGAATCGACGATACGGTCCTGATCGGTTCCGCTAACCTCACTTCCTCTGCAATGGGCTGGGCATCACAATCCAACTTGGAGATCCTCTGTCGCGCCGGCGACGACTTTGATGCTTGGAGCTTTGAGCAGAACCTCCTCAAACACGCAAGAGAGGTTAGCGATTGGGAATTCCTGCACTGGCAAGAGATCTCGAAAATCTGTGCACAAGGCGATCAGGCGATGATTGGCGGGGAGCCCAAGCTTGACACTTGGAGGCCGGCCACTCGCGACCCCAGGCACTTTGGACTGATCTATCAGGGTAGAGAAGATGAGATAGCCTCGCAGGACGAGCATAGGGCAGCGCGACGAGACATCCAAGCACTTTCGATACCATCGGGACTAACAGTTGAGCAGGTGCGGATCTGGGCATCAACCAGTCTGCTCGCTGCTCCCTTCACCAACAGCGTGATCCAGCTTCTCAATGCGGCGGACGCGGCAGATTCTTACAACGTGCTTGCCGAAACCTATGGTCTTAGTATGACTGAGGCTCGGAGGGACATGGAGACTGTTCAGAACTGGCTCGCATTCTTCGCTCCTGAAGTTCTACGTCAGAGTGAGTGAGATAATCCAAAGACATGGGTGTTGGCGCCAATCCTGTGGGTTTCCAGTTGCGTGACGGGCGGGAAGGTTGATGGTGGCGGGGTGATACAGTGGGCGGCAACGGCGCATCGCCTAGACTTGGATATGGCGCGTAGACGCTGGAGAGGGAAGATGGAGGACAAGATGTTTCGTCGGAGCGTGGTCGAGGTTGTTACGGGTTCTTTGGGGCGCCCGCGTGTTGGTCGGCCGGCGCTTTTGTGGCTTGCGGCGGGCTTTGTGGCGAGTGTTCTGGTTGTTGCGGCGGGGTGTGGTGGGGGCGGGGCTGATTCGGTTTCGGTGGTGGAGGTGAATGAGGGGGAGGCGATACAGATTCGGACGATGTTTTCATTCGATGGCCTTCCTTGGGAGGACCATCCCCGGTATCGCGCCATCAAGTTGGCGTTGGAGGATTTTCACGGGCTATTCGGCTATGAGGTGGAGCTGGGGGAGCCTTTGGATAGTGCGTGTTCGGGCGAAGGGGGCCGTGAGGCTGCCCGCCGCGTTCTGGATGACTCGCGGGTGCTGGCCGTTATTGGGCCCTCGTGCTCTGTGGCCGGGGTGGTTGTCTCGTCTATGTTGAGCGATGCGGGTTTATCGATGATTTCTCCGTCCAACACGTCGCCTGCGCTGACGTCCGATCTTTTTGGGAATGCCAGTTCGGACTATTACCCGGGTTATTTCCGTGTTGCGAACAACGATCTCAACAAGGCTCATGCCGCGGCTGAGTTTGCGTATTTCCAGCTTGGCCTTCGCCGCATGGCGTCTATTCACGACGGCGATCCTTACACCAGCGGTCTGGCGCTTGGGTTTCGGGATTCCTTCCGCGAGCACGGCGGGGAGGTTGTGTCCGTGGAGGCTATAGAGAAGGGTGACAGGGACATGTCGGAGGTTCTCGCCCGGTTTGCGTCTGTGGCGCCTGACGGCATTTTCTTTCCGCTGTTCGTGGAGGAGGGTTTGCCGTTCGTGCAGCAGATTTCCGGCTTCGAGGGTCTGTCGGGGGTAGCTCTCATCGGTGCGGAGGATATGTTGTCGTCTAGGTTTCTGAGCGCGCCGGAGTCTGAGGACGTTTACATTGCCGGTCCGGAGGTGGATTTGAGCGAGTACCGCAACCAGGCTACCGGCAAGGACGCCAATTCGGTGTCATCGGTTTATGAGTCTGCTTACGGTGAGCTTCCGTCCACGACGTTTTGGCCGCACGCCTATGATGCGACGGTATTGCTGCTGGCCTCGATTCAGCGGGCTGCGGTGAAGGATGAGGGGAATTTCCTGACGCGTGCGCTGGGGTTGGCTAACGAGAAGCTGGTGATAAATCGTTCGAGGCTTCGTGAGGACATTAGGGACGTGTCGTCCGGCTTTCAGGGTCTGACCGGTGATCTTTCCTGCGACGATTTCGGCGATTGCGGTTCGGGTCGCGTCAACATCTACCATAACGCGGATTTTGGCGTTACGGATAGCTCGAAATTGCCTGTGGTGTACCGCTTCCCGTAGTGAGCTGCGCGGAAGCGCGGGGATGCGGGTAGGGCGGCGGGCCGTGAGGAGACGGAGCGGGCGCGCAAGGGTATTTCGGGGCGAGGACGTTGGGTTGCGTGCGGGGAGACGATTGCGGGGCACGGTTGTGGTTAAGGTAGACTGTCGGAGTTCGCTCCGTTTCCCGAACACGTATGACGAGGGACCTTGCTCATGCTGAGATTTGCCGAAGAGATAATGCTTCTTCTGTTGCACGATGACAGCGGGGAGTTCGTGCGCGTGTCGGACTTATCGTTGCGTCACGCTATCGCTGGCTCTGTGCTTATGGATCTGGCTTTGGAAAACCGCATCGATACGGATCCGAGCAGTCTGTTGTTGGTGGATTCGACTCCGGTTGGGGACAGTCTGCTGGATCCTACGCTTGCCAGCATTGCGGAATCCACGGAGTCTTACGATGCCCGCTATTGGGTGGAGCGGACGGCGCAGGAGGCTTATGGGATTCGCGATCTGGCGCTGGAGCGGCTCATCGAGCGGGGGATTCTCCGGCGTCGGGATGATCGTTTTCTGTGGGTGTTCCGGTCTCGGCGCTACCCGTCGGTTGACGGCAGCGCTGACCGCGAGGTGAAGCTTCGGATCATGGGGGTGCTGTTCAGCGACGAGATTCCCGATCCTCGTGACATCGTGATCATCTGTCTTGTGGATGCTTGCGGCATATTTCGGGAGTTGCTGTCTCGGCGGGAGTTGGATCGCGCGATGGCGCGCATAGAGCAGGTGCGGAAGCTGGACCTGATTGGTCAGGCGGTTTCGCAGGCGGTTTGGGACATCGAGGAGTCCCTGGCTTTGGCGATGCACCCGATACTGTAGGGCCTGAGGTCGGCTGACGGGCTTGCGTGTGGCCGGCTCGTCGATGGTTGCTGCTGCGCGGCTCCTCTACGGACGCGGCCCCGTGCGTGATTCCAGGGCAGGGCGGTACAGCTGTATCGGATCCGGCCCTGGTTCGCCTCTTCCTCGGAGGTCGTCGACCTCCTGGGCGTCAGGCGCAGCTACTTTCCTGGGCTTGTGCGGACGTCCGGTTGAGGTCTAGCCAGGCCATTTCGAGGGCGAACCAGAGGGCCATCGCTCCGCCTCGGTCGTCGAGTCCTGAAATGGCGGGTCGGTCGAGGTATTCCTGGACGGAAGATTGCGGCCCGGTGCCGGCGCAGACGTCTACGAGGCTGCCGCTATTGTCGATGCGTTCGTTGACGGCGTTCCAGGTGTCTTTCAAGCCCGGCGCGAAGGATTGGTCTAGCCAGCCTAGCCTCAGCCCCCGTGCGATGGCGATGCCCGCCATGCACGTTGCGCTCAACTCTTCATATGACCCCTTCAGGTCTGTCAGTTGCCGCTGCATCCCCGACGGAGCGGAATGCTCGATGAGCGCGCGCAGGTGAGTTCGGTGTGCGCTTGCGAGTTTCTCTCGAACGCGGTTTGTTTGCGGAATCCAGGTCAGGGCTTCTGCCATTCCGAGGGCTGCGAAACCGTTGCCCCGGCCCCAAGGAAACCTCGATCCCATGCAGTGGTCAAAGAGGCCGTCCTCCCTCTGCACGCCCGAGTGGATGCAGTCCTCCACGTACCCGCTCAAGAGGGTGGAATAGCTTTCCTGTTTGGTCAGCCCTATGGCTCTGCCGAGCACTGCTGCGGTGAAGAACACGTCCTCAACCCGATAGTCGGGATCGGCGGGGGGCGGGGGAGCGCCGCGCGCGGCGGTCTCAAACCGCTGGGCTGCCGCGACTGCAAGATTGGCGTAACGGGGGTCGTCGGTGAGGCGGGCCAAGTCGTAGGCCCAGGTTAGCCCTGCCAGGGCGGCTCCATCGGGATCGGTATCGAAGAAGGGCTTGGGGTTGGACACGACTGGCTCCACCAGGCGTATCACGTCCTGGATCGTGTCGTCGTGAGCGTAACCGGATTCTGCTGCCAGCAGCCTGCCGCTAACTGCGACGCCCTGCGTGTAGACCACGGGGTCGAGTGTGTGTCCGTAAGCGTTTGTCAGAAGGCCGGCCACCTCGCCGGGTTTTCGTTCTTGTCGCGCTGCCAACGACCTACGGGCGCGGGAGCGGGGGATAGGTGAGCGTTCGAGCGAGGATATGAGGTGGGCGAGCCTGTCTGCCAGGGTGTTTTCCGGGGCGGTTATACGCAGACATGGGATTTCTCCGACGCCGTCGCCTTTGCCGCGGCTCAACGCGGATGGCAGCGAATCGTCCTCGAATCCGGTCTCATAGGGTGTGTTGGCCAGGGCTGCGTACTGCTCTTCAGAGACCCTCAGCTCGTTCGATTCGCCAGTCCGCAACTCGACCAGCAAGTCGGGGGCCAGATAGTTGACCCACCTCCACAGGTAGCGGGATTCGGGGTTGGATTGGTGATCAAAGTATCCACCGTCCGGGGGGTAGGACTGTGCGTGAACAGGCGCGCCGGGCTGCACGGGGGCCGGCGCTGCGCTGAGGATTGCGGTGCGATCGTTTCCGCTAACTGCGTCTGCGATCGCGTGGGCGATGGTGTCTCCGTGGGTCTTTCCGGCGAGGTCTCCGATTACCAGAACGCTGGGCCGCTCGTCGGTTCGGTTGTAAGCGAAACGGTGGAGCAGGGCCGGCATCGCCTGGCCGTTTCCGAAAACCCCGCAGGCGTCGAGGGTCCACGGGGCCGGGGCGGTTGCCAGAAATCGGTGCAGGTCGTTTGTCATTTGGCGTCTGTGTGCGCTTTACGGGCCAGGAACGCAGCCACACCGTCCCGCACGTGGTTTGTCATTTGGCGTCTGTGTGCACTTTACGGGCCAGGAACGCAGCCACACCGTCCCGCACGTAGGTTTGTCACTTGGCGTCTGTGTGCGCTTTACGGGCCGTCTTCATCATGGACGAGGGTCCATACTCTCTCAAGCGGGATCTCCGCCTGAATCTGTTTCGGCAGCCGCTCATAGTTGTCGTAGATGGCTTCCGCCAGATCGTTCGCGTTCCATAGCCGGACGTTGAAGAAGCGCCGCCTTGCTTCTTGTATCAGGGGGTCTGTGAATCCGCCCCAGCTAACGAGGAGGCCTTGATCCGCATGGAAAGATTGCATAGCGCCCTGGAGGCTGCGTAGAACATCGACGTTGACGGCGGCGGCGGTGGCTTTGACCTGAACGCAGATCCTTGGAGTTTCGAATCCGATCGGACCTCGTCCGGCGAGTATGTCTACGCCACCGTCCGGGCCAGGGGGTGAAAGCTGTGTGAAGTACCCTTCCGCTTGCAGGGCCGCCTCGACCAGCCGCGCAAAGTCATGCCCTGGGAAGCGCGCCCGAATGTGGTCGAGGATTTCCTGGTGGGCTGTCTCGCGTATGTCGGTCTCCACCTCGGGTTCCTGGAGTTCCTGCATATTTTCAGTGTCTACAGCGTTGGACTCCTCCGGTGTATCACTGTCTGGATCCGGTTTTCCGGCCAGTATCGCTGCTATTCGCCGTTCAGCCTGGTCACGTTGAATTCGGCATACGGTCATCGAGGTTCCCAGCGAGCGGATCAAGTCTTGTCCGAATTCAGATCGGGCGACGTCCGGGCGAACCCACTTCACGGGGCGAGTGTGGCGCCGTGCGTCTCCAATTTCTCTATAGGCGTAGGGGCCCTCGACGCGACCAAGGGCGACTTGACCGGGCCGGGTCTTGAGTGGGAGGGCCACTATGTCGCCATCTCTCATGCGCAGAACGAAAGCGGCCAGCTGAGCTGCGCGGATGATGATGGTTTTTTCCCGAGCCGCTGGATTGGACTGGCGCAGACGCGATGACATGGCATCTTTGTCCTCGGCGTCTTCCAAACTTTGAACGTCGGTGAAGCCGATGATTGCGAGGTTGTTTTCTATTGCAGCGGCTTCGTCCTCTCCCTGCCTGCCTGCGCGTACCAGCCATACGCGGGGAGTGCGGGGAGTAGAGTCGCTGGCTGGCTGCCCGCCAGTTTCGGAGGTCATAGTTGGCATCCTTTCAACCGACCGCGGCCAGTATGTCTGCGGCGCGACTGGCCCACTTGGAGCCAGGGTTGGCCTTCAATAGCACGTTGAGGCTGTATATGGCGTCCTCGTCGCCGTCGCCTGCCTTTGCCATGGCGTCCTGAACGCCCTTGTCGGAAAAGCTTTCATCCCAGGGTACGACCTTCAGATCCATGTCTCGCCAGTACCATGCGAGTTCGTCGTCCGGAGTCCAGTCGTCGTATATCTCGTCCCATCCCCATCGTTGTCCAGAGCCGCTAAGGTGAGGCTGCAACTGCCGGTCGTTGATCACGTCGGTGGCAGCCTGGTACCGATTGTCGAGGGATATGCGCATTATTTCATCGGTCTGGTTGGGCAATGCTTTGTGGACGGTGAGGCTGTGGAAGATCAGGGCGTCTCCAATTTCGTAATTGGTGGTGTGCCATGAGCCTTGCAATTGGTCCTCGTCGATCTTCAGCATTCCGGCGCCAAGCGAGAAGCGGTGGTTGAATATCTCTTCCGACCAAGGTCTGGGATGAATGGCGAGTCCGCCCAGTTCAACCGGGCAATCGGAGAGCGGGGTCCAGCAGGTGAGGGTATAGAAGGATCCCTGGAAGTGGACGAAGTCTTGGTGAATGGGGGTGGTGTGCCGGTCGGACTGTGGGAAGGACATCCGGGCCACTTTGCTGGGGTGGGGGAGTACCTTCCCGTTGATCAGTTTTTCCATGGCGCCCATCATGGCGGGTGCGTGGGCTATGGCGTGGAAGGAGCGGAGCGCGTAGAGCTGCCTGTAAACCTCCAGGTAGGGGGGTTCTCCCTCTGCGCAGCTCTTTCCGACGTCGACCCGCCCCTCCATGGGGTCCGTGCCTCGCATCACCCATTCGTTTTGGCGGTATAGGTCGAGGATTTCGGCCCTTAGCGACTCGATATGTCCGGGGTCTATCATGTTCTTGAAGAACAGGTATCCCTCTTCCATGAGCCTGGCCTTCATGGCCTCCGGCGAGCAAAGGATGTCATTGGAGACCTTGAATTCCTTGAGTTCCGTATCCATCTTGATGTCCTGTTCGCTTTATGCGCCCCTGGCCGGATCTTGCCGGCGGTCCGGCAACGGTGAGTAGATAGTACTACGATGCCTGGGGCGGGTCACCGGAGTTCTCGTGCAAACAGGCCCCTTTGCCCGGCGAACGTATGAGGCTCGATATTCATGACTATCGGGGCTCGGTATGTTTCAGGCTTGGCAGTCTGCCGGAGCGGATCTGTGCGCCGGCGGCATTGGGAAAGATATTCAAGCGGTAGGAGCAAGTCGAGTGGCTGCGATAGGCAGCGCAACCGGCCAGGGGTGGGGCGGCACAGCGTATAGACGGCGAGGCTCAGGCGTCGTATGCCAGCACACTCCCTGTCGCGTACGGTCTTGCGCCAGGGTTGCCTTCCGTTACCTTCGGGATGGTCTTCGAGACGTTCACGTCTACCGAGTGATGAGAGCGTTCAGCATTCCAACCCGTTTTTGGTGTTGTTGATAGCCCGATTATTGTTCTTGGAGGGGGTGTCCGGTGAACGTGATCCTATTCCTTGGGTTCAGGAATTGGGCGGGAAGCATGCGTTTGGCGCTGCGGGTCGGCTGTTAGCGCTGAAAGCGAATCGCCTGGCGTCTTGGAGCGGCGGTAAAGCGATAGGTCAGCTTGCCTCGTTAAGAGGCGCAACGGAGAAGAGCACCTGGAAGGGCTTGCAGTAGATCACGACAGAGCGGTAGTCGGATGGGTTCAGGTCTGCCGGTATCTCGTAGTTCTGGTTGCCTATGTTGCCCTTAAGCGGCGCTAGTTCAACGGATTCGTGGCTTCTGAACTCGCCTCTGCCCTTGGGATCGGGTGCTCCGCTCAACATGACTCGCAGGTCGGGGCCGTTTATGACCCGAAAATCTTCGAATCGAAGCACGTGTGCGCCGTTCCCAAGGCGGTAGACAGTGGCGGTCCCCGATCCCCTGTGGAAGCTGTCCGCATCTCGGAAGTTGCCTGTGAGCAAAGCCTGCGCGGACTCCATGGTCTCGGTCATGGGCTCTGCCATGGCATCATCGTCGATCTTTGCCATTCCGGCCATGGTGTCCTCAACTTCCTGGCGCGTGAACCCTGCCGGCACTTCGGCGGAAGACGACATCGGGAACTGTTCGTCTACGCTCCTGTTGATGAGCAAGGGGGAGCCTAGCCACCACGCCAGCCACAATGCGGGGATGGCCAGTATGACGGCGAGCGCTGTCAGTATCTTCCTGGTGCGGGTCTTTATGAACCAGTTGAGTATCGTCATATTCGTCCTGCAGTTCTTTCGGTAGCGCTCTGAACGGACATTGGCTACGGGCTCATGCTGACAGTCGGCCCTCCTGGCTTGCCGCATCTGCCGGAAGTCTGGAGCCAACGCCCGGATTCGAACCGGGGACCTGCTGTTTACGAAACAGCTGCTCTGCCACTGAGCTACGCTGGCTCTTGCCTCGGCCAAGAATCAAGGTAACATTCTAACTATGAGATTGACGATACTGCACAACGATTTTCTATATTCCTTCCTGATCGTGGCAGTGGTGACTGTAGCGGGTCTTGCGGGGGCTGCGGTGAGCGGAGGGGTTGGGCTGGCGGTCTTTGCCGTTATCAGCATACCCGGCCTGTTTGGCATAGCGCGATTGGCGGACGCCGGAGATGAGGCTCGGTCCGCGAGACCTCCTGGCGAGTAGCGCCTTGGCGGCTTCCCTCTCTGCTTTCGCGGGGGCGGGATCTAGCCTTCCTTTCGTCGCGGGTAAGGATCTATTGGGGCCTCTTTGCGAGTCGGGGCGTTTGTCATCCGACTCTGGCAGGGAGAACTGATCCAGACTCTGTTAGGAGTAGCGTCCGGATCCTGCTGTGCGAGGTTAGTCGATCTGGCGCAGCCTTGGGTCGAACCTGTCTCTCATCCAGTCTCCCAGGAAGTTGAGAGACATAACGACCAACAAGATAGCGATGCCCGGGTAGACGATCGTCCACCAAGCGGTCTGGACGTACTCCCGGGCTTCAGAGATCATCACGCCCCACGCTGGGGTGGGTGACGGTATTCCTGCTCCAACGAAGCTCAGGCTTGCCTCGGCGAGTATCAGGTTGCCAACTCTGAGGCTGGCAATGACCAGCACGGTGTTGAAGACGCCGGGCAGCAGGTGGCGCATGATGATGCGCGAGTATGGAGCCCCTGCCACCTTGGCAATAGCAACGTAATCTCGCTCCTTGAGGGAGAGGACCTCGGCTCGAACGTTTCTGACGAACCCGCTCCATGCGAGCAGGGCCAAGAGCCCTAGTACGAGATTGAAGCTGGCTCCGAAGACGATTACCGAGACCATGGCGAGCAACAGGAAGGGTAGTGCGAACCACACGTCGACGAGCCGCATGATGATCTCGTCGACGAGGCCTCCAAAGTATCCGGACACGAGGCCGAGAGCGACCCCTACGACGATACCGGTAGCCAAGGCTACGGAGGTCAGGACCAGAGAGATGCGTGCGCCGTGCACAATGCGGCTGAACACGTCTCTGCCTACGTGGTCACCGCCTAGGAGGTAGCGCTTGTCCGGGCTCTTCTCGTCGTAGAAGGCTTGATCCTGAAATCTGGGCGGTGCGTTTCTGAGCCTCAGGTCCTGCTTGATGGGGTCGTATGGGGAGACGGCGCCGGCGAATATGCCGAAGAAGAGCAGGGCGCCGAGAATGATGAGGGAGATGATCGGCCAGCGGCGAAAGAAGTAGAAACCGAGTTTTGGCAGACTGAAGATGAGGGCTGCCGAAACGGTGGGGCGGCGAAATTGCGCTCTGGTTCTGGTAGCCACGTCGGTTCTAGGAGTATCTGATACGCGGGTCTATAACCGCGTATAGGAGGTCGGTGATGAAGTTGAGTGTCACAAAGACCAGTACGAATATGAGTGCGGCCGCGGTCATGATGGGGAAGTCGTTGTCCTCCACTGCTCGTACGGCCAGTCGTCCAAGCCCGGGCCATGCGAATACCTGCTCTGTGACCACGCTTCCCGTAATGAAACCGGCCATGAGGAGTGAGGAGACGGTCAGGGGGGGTATGAGTGCGTTCTTGAACGCGTGCTTCCATACGATGGGTCTGGTTGCGACACCTTTGGCGCGTGCCAGTTTTATGAATTCGGAGTCGAGCACTTCGAGCATGGCGGAGCGGGTGATGCGCATGTATCCCGCGGCCGCGCCCCATGCGAGGGTTACGGAAGGCAGTATGAAGTACTTGACGTTCTTCCAGGCAAGCGGGAATCCCGTCAGGTCTCCGCGGGTGCCCACCGGCAGCAAGCCCAATTGGACGGAGAACAAGAGTATGAACATGATCCCGACCCAGAAGCTGGGTAGGGCCTGCCCCATGAGAGCAAGGCCTCGGCCTGCGTAGTCGAATGCGGACCCCCGTTTCGTGGCCGATAGCACGCCCAGGGGTATTCCAACGATCGAGGCCAAGAGCCATGCGGCGAAACCGAGTTGGAAAGTGGCCCCCAGCTTTTCGCTGATGACCTTCGTGACGGGCGTCTCGGTGAGGAGCGTCCTCCCCAAGTCGCCTCGCAGAAGCTGCCCGAGCCAGCGTACGTACTGGAAGGCGAGGGGCATGTCGAGGCCCAGCTTCTTTTCGAGGGCCTCGATTTGCTCCGGAGACACGCCGTATCCACCGGGCTTGGCGTAGAGGAGTAGGGGGTCTCCCGCGGCTCGCGAGATACCGAATACGATCATCGTGGCGGCGATCACCGACAGGATGGTCGCGAAGAGCCTTCGTATTATGAAGGTTCTCATTTTGCAGGATCGTTAGAGTCAGCCTGACCGTCTTATCACCCTTACGGGCGAGGGGTTGGCGATGATACGGGGTTCGGGTCGTGTGAAGCGGCAGGGCGAGTTATGAGCTTGCCCTGCCGCTTTGGTTTTGGCTTTGCCGGCTTTACCTGGCCGGGACGATCAGTTCAGGTGAGTTGGCGTTGTTCTGCGGCGCTCGGCGCATGTTCCAACTCTCGATGGCGTTCGGGTTGTATACGGCAACCGTGGGCAGGGCGATGACGCCGATCTTCAGGGCCTGGTGGTGCAGGTAGTCGGCAAGAGTTCGGTTGATCTCTATCCTCTTCTGGAGGTCTGGTTCCGCGGCGACCTTCCGCACCACGTCGAGGATGAATGGGCTTTCCATGTGACAGCCAAAACCGCCTCGCGTCAGGCTGGTTTCCTCTTCTCCGCGCACCCAGTCGTATGGCAGCCAGATGTCTGAGCGGCACCACTGAGTAGCGGGGGTAGTGGTTGAACGGGCGACCAGGCTGGGCCGTACGATCGAGTAGGCGACCTTGATCACGTTGGTCTTGATGTTGACTTCGCCGAGGAAACCGGACACTGCGTCGGCCAGTTCCGCCCAGTCTCTGACTGATGTAAAGGCGTACAGCGGCATTTCGAACCGTACCCCGTCCTTCACCGGGTAACCGGCTTGGTCCAGGAGCTGGTTGGCCATTGCGACGTCGTAGGTGTAGCTCCACTTGCTGTCCCAGTTGGGGTCAATCGGGTGGAACATTCCGATGAAGTACTGTCCTGCATTGTTGTCGTAGAGGGACTCGTTGAGCAGGTCCCGGTCGATGGAGTGAGCTACGGCCTGCCTGACTAGCCTGGCCTGCTCCATGTCATCGATTCCTGCGGGGTTGTTTCCATCGTCGGGCTTGTGTGGGTTTCCGATCCAGGGGATGTCATGCGTGAAGGTGACGTGCTTGATTTCCTCCCCTGTCTTGGCCATGGTGGTTTCCCAGTAGTTTCCGGCCATGTTGATGGGCACGCCGTTCTGTCGTCCGGTCCTGGTTGTCTTGAATCCGTCTTCGGTCAAGTCTGGCACGTCTCTCACCGGTAGTGCGGCCCAGTCGGCTTCACCTGAGCGTAGCAAGGCCACTCGTGTGGTTGTTTCGCTAACGTCGATGAGCCTGAGAGTCTGTACTTCGCCGCTCTTGTCCCAGTGGTTGCTGACAGCGGTCAGTGTGATGTGGTCGTCTCGCACCGCCTCAGTAACTTCGTAGGGACCTGTTCCAATGATGTTTTCCCTCATCCAGTCGGCGCCGTTGGCGTCGAAGAGCTTCTTGGAGAAGACTCCAAAGGCGTCCCCGGCCTGGTTGAACAACAGGGTGGTCCACCTTGGTTCCGGCGCGGTGAAGTTGAGTATCACGGTGTTTGCATCCAAGGCTTCTGCCGGCCCCATGAATGCGGCGAAGTCTCCTGCCTGTCCGTGAATGCTCTCCGGCGTTGTGGCGGCGTTGGCGTCGTTGAGGCTCCATACGAAGTCCTCAGCGGTCAATTCCCCGTTGTTTTGATGGAACTGGACTCCGCTTCGCAGTTTCACTGTTGCGCGTGAGCCGTCGGGCGTGATGTCCCAAGAATCCGCCAACCACCCGGTTACAAGTTCCTCACCGGTTGGTCGGAAGAGCTGCTCTGAGACGCCCCAATACATGAGGCTTTCCGGCGCTTGCGACCTGTTGAGTCCGACCCATGCGCCGACTCCGCCTTCGGGTACCATGACGAGGGTACCGGGAGGGGATTTGGTATCCGGCAGTTGTCCTCCTCCGCTCATAGCTTCTGCGGGGGTTGCTGTTGGCGCGGCTTTTGCGGTGGCCGGCGGGGACGTGGCTGCCGGCGCTGGTTGCGTCGGGGTTGGGTCTGCGCCCCCTCCGCAGGCCATGGCGATAGCCAAGCCGCCTGCAATCAGCACAGACACGAAGAATCTGAACCTGTTCTTGCTCAAATGACTTTCTCCTCGAAGGCGACCGTGCTTTTCTGTGCGGTCCTTTCCCGATCGGTTTGAGGAGAAATATCTGCCCGGCACGTAATTTCAGGCGCAGTTGCAGTTATATCTCCTCGTACATGGCGGCAAAGGCTACGACCGCGCTAAATGAGTGTCAAGTTGGATACCAACTCCGCCGTTTCGCGGCGGGCAAACCCGCGGCTAGTTGCCGAGCGTTTTGCGGTGTACTAGACTGCGCGCCGCCCGGTTATGGCAGCGACGGGCTTTCGCCGCGTTCCCTGAGCCTACTTGGCCCCGGCTCCGGGACACTTACTTCTTAAGGAGAAGAGGGTTCGGTTGCAGGATATCCTTCGTACCTATTTGCCTTTCCACTCGCCGTTCAGCGCGTGGGGCAGTGGTGGGGAAGGATGACGTCCGGCCTGACGTTGCCAATGTTCGTGCTGATTTTTTCCAGCAAGGGGGTTGATCAATGGGATCCGTGTCCGTGAATAGACTTGGCGGGGCGTGTTTGGCGCTGGGCCCAGTCTTGTCGATAATTTCCTTTTTGCTCCAGCCGGGGGGTTTGTTCGTCGAACCTGTATATGCCTCCAACGTCGGCGGGTCGATAACGGCTTTGGCGTCGAACCCTGTGTTGTCCAACATAACTGCTTTCGGGATAGCCCTCGGATTGGCTTTGACGCTCTATGGATGGTTCGTGATCCAACGGGTCGTCAGAGACGGCGGCCCCGGTGACGCGCTGACGCAGCTTGCGGTGGTTATCCTGGCAATTGGCTCGATCGGGTGGATTCTGGACTCAGGGCTTACATTCGTCATGGCCGACACCGATCTGCAAAATCCGCAGTCCGTGGGGGTATCGGTTGCCGTCTATGCAGTTGGATCGGCTCTTACGCTGGTGTCGGGCCTTGCCATCGCCTTGGGTTTTCTGCTTCTCGGTCTGGCTCTCTCAACCAGGGACGAGTTCAACACGATCGGAGCGTTCCTGGCAGCCGTGGTTTCGGCGGTGGCTTTGGTGAGCCTGGTCCTTGGGATCAGCAGCTCGAGTCTGCTCGATAACATGCTGACGGTCGCCCGGGTCTGCTACTTTGGCTGGGTACTTTGGGCTGTTAGCCTCGGCGTCGTGCTCTTCAGAAAGGCGTGACCGCCGCGCCAAAGGGGATCTTCTCTGAATGCGGGAATGCTGCGCTGCCTGGCGCGGCATTCTCGCGTCCCGTCATAGGTTGGCTCGGGAACGCCCCGCCACCTCGGGGTTGATGAAGTTCTCCGGGCGTTCTGCATTCAATACCCGCACGACCTCCCGCGCTGTTCGTCGTTCCAATTCCAGGGTGGAGGCTTGGGAGAAAAACGCAGTGTGCGGGGTGATGATCACGTTGTCGAAGCCGAATAGGGGGTGTTTGGCGCTGGGCGGCGCCGGTTCGAGTACGTCCAGCCCTGCGCCTCCGATTTGATCGTGGGCGAGAGCCTCTGCCAGCGCCGACTCGTCGATCAATCCTCCCCGTGCGCAATTGACGATGATGGCGTCGTCCTTCATCCGCGCCAGTTCCCCGGACCCTATGAGGCCTTCCGTATCGGGTGTGAGGGGCACGTGCAGGGTGATGAAGTCGGACTGCTCGATGAGTTGTCCGAACTCCACGCACTCCACTCCGTCCACGACCTGGCCCGGCTCTATTAGCGGGTCGTAGGCTACGATTCGGCCGCAGAATGCCTTGCCGCGCTCTGCCACGGCTCTGCCTATGCGCCCAAAGCCGATCACTCCTAGGGTTGCGTCACTCATGCGGCGCATCGTCCTATTCAATGCGAGATCGGCCCATCCGCCTCTTTTCACGAGGCGGTCGTGTTCTCCGAGCCGTCTGTTTAGGGCCAAAATCATGCTGATGGCGTGATCAGCGACTTCGCCTATACAGTAATCGGGCACGTTGGTAACTACGATGCCGAGTTTGGTTGCCTCGGCTATGTCGATGTTGTCAACGCCGATTCCGTACCTGGAGGCGACCAAGCATCTTGTGGCTGCGCGCAGCACTTTGGCGGTCACCTGCGCGAAGCAAAACATGATGGCGTCTGCGTCACGGGCCAGATCGGCGAGAGTCTCCTCGGAGCCGTCGGGCGCGGCCACAATTTCCAGTCCTGCGGCTTCCAGCACCTGGCGTTCAGGTTCCAGGCTGTCCCATACGTAGTCGGTTATCAGTACTTTCTTGCTCATGGCACAAAGCATATCCCCTCGCTGCGCTTGGCCGCCACACTCAAGTCAGATCCGGCTGCCCGCGCCCATGGCGCTGAAGCGCGGCCCCTTGCATCGCTCGCAGCAGCAGCGCTATGACGGTTGTAGCGACTCTGAAAGCATTGGCTTGAACTGGCATCCTTCCACGAAGAAGTCGAAGAAGTCAGGCTCGGTTTCCAGCTCCACATGCTCCACTGTCTTGACAAGATTCTCGATCCTGCTGCGCATCTTCGCTGAGGTCAACATGATGGTGGCGCCTTCCAGCGAAGCGTTGCCCACCTTCTCGATTCGCTCCAGGGGCACCCCTGCGATGAACCCAATCTCCACTGCGTTCCGCGCATCGACGTAGTTTGCAAATCCGCCTGCGAGGTAGAGCCTTTTGAAGTTCTCCAGGGGCAGGCCGTATCGCCGGATGACGATAGATTGGCCGCAGTAGTTCGCGGCTTTGGCTTGGGCGAGGGCAGAGACGTCGGCGCGTGAGAGCGAGAGATCGCGATCGGGAAGAAGCCGGAACTCGAATGAGCCGTCATTGAACTGGCCCAATTCCGTCATGATCCCGTGCCTACGCAACTCGGCTAGCAGGTCGATAAGACCGGATCCGCAGATTCCAGAAGGGTCGGCGTTGTCAATGGTGCGGCATATTGCCCGGCCATCGTCTATACGGAAGGACTCGACTGCGCCCTCGTATCCGGGCATGCCGTACTTCACCTCGCCGCCTTCAAAGGCGGGGCCGGCAGGGCAGGAGGCTGCGAGTAGCCGCTCTTTCGTTCCCGCGATCACCTCGGTGTTGGTGCCAACGTCTACGAGCAAGACCGGCTCAGTCTGCTCGTCCATGCCGACGGCGAGCATGTCGGCGGCAGCGTCGGAGCCGACGTGGGACCCGACCAGCGGCCCTCCGTATACGTTAGCCTGGGGGTGTATGCGCAGACCTAGATCGGACGCGAGGGCGTAGAGCGCGGTGGTGTTCCTCTTGCCTTGCAGGAAGTCCGTCTCGGTGGACGACCGGTAGGGTTTCAGACCGATGGGCTGAACATCCAGGCCAAAGAGTAGGTCTCGCATGGTGGAGTTGCCGACGGCGACGATTTCGTATATGTGTCTGCGTCGTATGCCAAGCCGCTTGCAGGCCTCTCCGATTTCGAAGTTGATCGATGAGACCATGACGGATTGCAGTTCTCCGCAGAACTCGCCTCCGTCGTAGGAAATGCGGTGCATCACGTCGCTGCCGCCAAACCGCTGGGGGTTTTCGAACGACGAGGTGTACAACACCCGCCCGGTCTCCATATCCACGAAGTTGGCGGCGACCGTGGTGGTTCCTACGTCAACGGCTATGCCGTATATCCCGCCCCTGTACTTGTCGATCCTGATCGCGCCGTTAGGCCCTTTGAACACCACGTCGTCCCCGTCCCGAACCGTCATCGGGCCGCACTTTACTTCTCTCTTCACGCCGGTGGTAAGGATTCTGGGTTGGCGCCTCAGTACTGCGAATTCAACATCCTCGGATGGGTCCTGGACGCGGGCCTGGCAGGCCAGGCGGTAGCTGCCGCGGAGAAACGACTCGCTCTCCGTTTGGGAGGTCAGCGCATCCCAGCCCTGCTTTATTTCGACTATGCACTCATGGCACTCCCCGTTACGGCCGCAGGACGTGGGAACTCGCACGCGTAACGAGTCGGCATAGTCGAACAGGCTGCGACCCGTTTCGAGGTCAAGGCGCCGTTTGCCGTGTATCAGAGGGCTCATGTTTTCCGGGATGAGGCGGTTGGCGAGCGACGCGGTGCGGGGTGTTCCCGTCTCTTGCTTTCGCGAGGGGCTGGTCTATCCTTCCCTGGACAAGATGGGAGTGGTTATTGGATACCCTTTTACACTTCCCAGGCGCTTCTGTAGTCGAGTTTGTCGCTTCCCGTGCAGACAGGAGGGGCGGATGGGTCTTTGGTGAAGTATTGATGGCGGCACCCGAACATGGCCGTGCAGCGTGACTTTGCGTCTTTGTACGGGCAGCGGGAGCGGGTAACCTCATCGGCCTTGACTGCGATATCGCGGTAGATAGAGGTCAGCCGGTCGATACTCTTCTGCAGTCCCTCGGTGTCAATGCCGGTGGGCCGGTCTTTGTGCCTCATCTTTCCCGCCGTTCAGCTTCTGCGAAGTTCTTCGAGCAGCACGATCAACTCATTGGCTCTGTCCACGCATTCGACGGCGTTTTGTCCGTAGCCGTCGGCCCCCATTTCGTCGGCGAATTCCTGCGTTACCGGGGCTCCGCCCACCATCACTCTTACTTCATCCCTCAGACCCGCCTCCTCGATGGCGTTGATGGTGCGCCCCATGTTGGGCATGGTGGTGGTGAGCAGGGCGGACATTCCTACCAATTGGGCCTCGTACTCGTCGATAGCGTCGACGAACTCGTCCGGCGCGGTGTCGACTCCGAGGTCGTGGACAGTGTACCCCGCGCCTCGGAGCATCATGATGCAAAGGTTTTTGCCGATGTCGTGGAGGTCACCCTTCACGGTACCCATTATGATCGTGCCCTTTGGTTCCACTCCCGCTGCGGAGAGTATGGGTTCGACGTGCGCCATGCCGGCCTTCATTGCTCTAGCGGCGACGAGGACCTCCGGCACGAAGATTATGTTGTCGCGGAACTTCACGCCGACGATAGCCATTCCGGCCAGCAGTCCGAAATCGAGGATGCGGTTCGCCGTATAGCCCTTGTCGAGGGCCTCCCTGGTCAGGCGGTCAACCTCGAGGTGCTTGCCGGTGATGAGGGCGTAGGCCATTTCCTGCATCAGTTCATCGGCCTGATCAAGTGTTTCGCCGATATGCTTTCGCTCTCCCGGACGGGTGACGTACTCGAACTCTTTCTGAAGTCCCTCGTTGACTATTGGCATGGCGTTCTTCGATCGCTCTCAAGGCATGAATGGTTTTCGCAGCAGCCTCTACGGGTACGGGAAGTCATGGCTGAACCGTATGGGCGGTCTAGATCTGGCCGGTAGAACAATTTTGGCATGATGAACGTGAGTGTGTGCGGGGTTTGGGGGACGCGCGGCGCTTAACCCGGCATCCTTTCGGCTGCCCAATCCTGAACGGCTGCCGGGATCTCCAGCAGGTTTTCCAGTCTGGTCTTAAGGGGTATTGCGCATTCGGGCGCTATCAACTGCACGCCTGCCTCAAGCGCCCGGTACACCTCCTGGCGGACCTCTTCGGGCCCCCTTGCGTATAGGGTTTCCGGGTTGTTGAGGTTGCCTACCAGCCTGATGCCGTCATCGACTGCGTCAATGGCCTCGGCGGGGTCATTTCTGGAATCGAAGTGGAAGGCGGCCATGCCGGATTGAGCTATGTAGGGCATTCTGTCAACGGTCTTGCCGCAAATGTGCAGGATCAGGGGCACGTTCAAGCGTTCGACCATTTCCTGGTGAATCTCCAGCAGGAATCTTCGGTAGTACTCTCCGCTAACGAGGTCTCCGGTAGCGTGGTCCGGAAAGGTGAGGGCGTCGGCGCCTGCGTCGATCTGCGCCTGGCCGAACAGTACGGATATTTCCTTCAGCTTATGCAGCGACCTCATGACCTCGTCGGGGTCATCGATGGTGGCCAGTAGGAATGGTTCCACTCCGAATACGTGGTAGGCAAGCGTCCATGGGCCCATGGTCTTACCGATGATCGGCACGTCATCGCCGACTTCCTGGCGTATCATGCCTATGGATTCGGTAACGGCTCGGTTGTCGGGGTGCTCCAGGAAATTTGGCGGAATTCGCACGTCTTCCGGGCCTCGCCATATCGGATTCGACATGCGCACCGTGGGCCAGTTGTCCTTTTGCTCCCACTGCATGTCGCATCCCAGGGCTGAGGATTCCTGAATTATCGAGAAGTACGGCTGTATCGAGTCGAATCCCAGTTGGGTATGTCCGGTTACGGCCAGCCTGGCGTTCAATTCGGGGTTTCGGCACGCCTCCGGGAATGGTGCGTCCACAAGGTCCATCAGCTCTACGGTGGCTATGCTGGTGGGGTTGGATACAGGCGGACGGTCGACGGGTTTTCCCGCAAGCGCGTTGAGCACTCGCTCTTTCGGTGTCATTTGCTTGGGCTCGTTCATATCATCGCTCCAGCTTGCGGGTTCGAACTCTGGCAACGCCTTGCCCGGCGCTCAGGTTTGCGAAAAGCCCAGTGTCTGGGTGGTCATCTGGCCGGCAAGATCGGAAGCGGCAAGCATACCCTCTACGGCGCTCACGTTTCTTGCATACGGCAGCAGCACCCTGGCCATTTGATCGTGGCGCGCCTTGTCCGGAAGCACGAAGCTATCCGGTGAAACCCGCTTGCATTCTCCGTACCTTACGTATCCGCCGACCACGGCGCGTATGCGGGCCTGTGGTCTGGGCGCCTCACCCTGGGCGGTTACGGTGTATACGAACCCCTCGTCAGTTTGTTTGCCGGCCACGCTGAAGGTGAGCCGGGTCTTGGTGTCCGGGGCAGAGATCGGCCCACTGGGCGGCTCCGTCCGGGGATCCTTCTCAACCGCATGGGTAAACAGGAACCGCAGGGGTCTTTCGAATATGGTCTCCGATGGAAACACCGCCTGATCGTGCGTTCCTTCCACGGGCTTGAGTCCCCCCAGCGCTACCAGGCGGTCTCGAATCTGCTCTATGCGTTTTTCGATTCCGTGTATGGCGCTGAAGGACCACACGGTAACCAGGTTGCCTTGGTAGTAGAGTCCGACCGTCACGTCGTTGAAGTGTGGATCCATCGAGACCAGTTCCAAGCACCTGCCCAGCCGTCTGAGCGTCTGCTTGACGTTTGGCCGTTTCCCGTCTTGTTCCATGGTTTGGTACACCTCCGCGCTCGTCGGCGCCTCGCCGGTCAGACCGCCGCGGCCTGCGGTGAGCCCCGTAAAGCTTCTACCATCGCCTCGACGTGGGCGGGGCCGGTTCCGCAGCACCCGCCCAGGATGTTAATGGGTATCTCGGCCAGCTGCGCGTAGCGCTCGGACATGAACTCCGGAGACTCCGGGTAGTGGATTTCTCCGCCCACTATCTGCGGTATGCCGGCGTTCGACTGAATGATGAGGAATCCGTCGGTCAAGTTGCGCATTATGCCGCCGAGTTCGACCATTTTTTCAATGCCGTTGCCGCAATTGGTTCCCACCACGTCTGCGCCCGCGGCCTGCAGTTCCACAACTGCGCGCTGGGGGGTCACCCCCATCATCGTGAAGTAACCTCTGGGGCCCTTTTCGAATACCATTGTGGACATGACTGTCAGGCCGGTGTTGTCCCGTGCGGCCCGGATTGCGGTTGCGGCCTCTTCGAGGGCCATTTGAGTCTCGATTACGACCGCGTCTGCGCCGCCTTCCTCCAGGGCTGTGATTTGCTCTGCGAAAGCGTCGTACATTTCCTGCTCTGAAACTTCGCCCAGCGGCTCCATGAATTCTCCGGTCGGGCCGACCGATCCAACTACGAAGCCGCCCTGCGGCGCGACGGCTCGGACGTGTTCCGCTGCCAGCCGATTGAGTTCTCGAACCCGGTCGCCCACGCCGTACTTTCGCAGCATGAACTTAGAGCCTCCAAAGGAATTGGTGAGGGCCATGTCGGACCCGGCCTCGAAGTATCTGGCTGTCATACTCCTCACCGTGTCCGGGACCTCGGCGTTCATGAGTTCAGGGCACCCTCCCGGCTCCAAACCGCACTTTTGCAGGTATGTACCGGTCGCTCCGTCGAGTGCGAGGGTTTCCCCCTGGGCCAGCCTGTCTAGTATCCCTTTTGCGGGGGCACAGTCTTTCGACGAAGGTTCTCTTGACGTTGGCATTGCTTCAGGCATCGAACCAGTGATCGATGGCGCCGGGATTGGTATTTCGCCGCCCGGCTCTGTGCAGGTCTCTTATGCGGGCCACAAAGTCTCTTGGGATGCCCGTGTTGTAGCGGCTTGCCGCCGCTTCCGCGGCCTCGGATGGGTTGCAGTCTGAAGAGGCGTAGGGTCCCCATTCCCAGGCGTCGAGGTACTGGTCGCTTCCCGCGCTGCCGTCGAACATTGCGATGGCGTCTACGGCCTCCTGGAATGCGGGGTCGAGGGGCATGGAAACGGTTTCCCTACCGTCTTCGGCCTGCACCTGCACCGGAATTTCCTTCCAGTACATGACTCTTGTTCTCGTCATCTTCACCGGGCCCGTTGCTTCCCGTGGCTGTGCGGCTTTCAATCGTAGCGCCTAACGGAGCATGGCTACGGGTGTGTGAGAGAGTTTTCCCGTACCGGCGACTCTATCCGGCGGCCAACGCCCACTCGGCTATCAGGTTTCGAGATCGTACGAGGGACAACAATGGAGAGGGTAGATCGGACTTGATCTCGATGGCCAATGGCCCCTTGTAGGGCGAGTCGGCGAGGGCGTCGAGGAATCCGTAAAGATACTTTTCCGACATCACGCCTTCCATCAGGCCGTAGTGTGCGTCGGACTGGCCGTCGTTATCGTCGACGTGAACGTAACCGAGCCGGTCGCCCAGCGCTTTTATGGTTGCGGGCGGGTCTTCCCCGGTGAGCAGTAGATGTCCGAGGTCGAGCAGTGCGAAGAGACCTTCGGAACCGGCGTTGTCGATCAGCCTCATAGTTTCGGTGTAATCGGCGAGCGCCCTTCCCGGCGAGGGTTCGACGCAGAGTTTCATCCCCAAGCTTGCGGCGCGGTCTCCGAGTTTGGACATGGAGCGAACGTATGCGGGTTCTTCACCTGCGCCGCGGTCCGGGGTGGTCATGTACGCGCATGTTGCGCCAATGGATGCGCTGCGTTCCAGCGCATTTGTGAAGTAGGGCAGTGCGGCGTCTGCGCTGGGTGTTGCCAGGGAGTCGAGCGATAGTCCGGGGGCCATCTGCATTGGCGTGACGCCTGTGCAGGGGACTACGATTCCCAGTCTTTGCAGGTCGTCTTGGTCGATCCCGTTCCAACAGTCGGGCCGCAGGTCTACCATGTCGAATCCGAGCGCCTGCAGGCGGCGCAAGGATTCCTCCGGCGGCCCTGTCAGGCACCATGCGCATGCCGATGTTGCGGGAATGACGGCCATATTGGATCAGCGCAGACGCGCGGTATGCGGCGTGATGAATTGCGGCGTGACGTACTGAGGCATAAGGATGTATGCGCTATCTTAGCAGCGGTTGACCCTTGAGTTCTCGCGGGCCGTGCAGCGGGCTCGGCGTTCGTCCGGCTGGAGAGCACGCGGGTTTGCCGGAAGTCCTGGTTATCTGGGAACATATAATCGATTGTCCGGGTCGCGCAGCCCATCGGCTGACGGCTCGCCGGAAACGCTCATCCCCAAGGATGCAGACTTGTTGAGAGTACGCGTATGAAGGTTGGATTTGTCGGGCTTGGGAACATGGGGCAGGGCATGGCCAACAACCTGCTCTCGAAGGGCGCTGCTCTGGTGGTGTGGAGTCGTACCCGCGCCAAGGTGGATGCAATGTCTTTGGCCGGGGCGAGCGTCGCCGAGTCTCCTGCAGACCTCTCCGGGCAGTGCGATATTGTGCTGTCGTGCCTGGACAGTGTTGAAACCACCCGCCGCGTCTTTCTGGGCCGGGGCGGTTTGATAGAGAACGCCCGGTGCGGTGCGGTGCTTGCGGACCACGGAACGGTTGACATCTCGACGTCCCGCGACTGCGCCTCGGCGGCGTCGGCGGCAGGCGCGGCCTTTCTGGACGCGCCTATAAGCGGAGGGCCTCTCAGGGCGGCTGACGGGACTCTTTCCATAATGGTGGGCGGGGACGAAGGGGCCTTTGCGACGGCGCGGCCGTGCCTGGAGATGATGGGTTCCAACGTCCGCCGCATGGGAAACACGGGCGCGGGAACCGCGATGAAGCTCATCAATCAGGCACTTGTAGCGGTCCACTCCGTCGCGGCGGCAGAGGCCTTCGCCATGGCGAATGCGGTTGGGGTGGATCTGGTGGAAGCGGTCGAATAGTGCTGAGCGCGAGTTGGGGACAGAGCACCATGGTGGAGCGGAACGGTCCTATCACTGCGGCTCGGGACTTCGAGCATTCGGCCGCGCCCGTGCGCAACCTCGTGAAGGATCTGGGCATCATTACCGAGCTGGCCGGGGAGATGGGTCTTTCGATGCCGGCGACGATTGAATCGGTGAAAGTCTTTGACGACCTGGTATCCGCCGGGTACTCGGAGGGGGACATCTCCGGCGCGCTTCTGGTACTTGAGCGGCGAGCGCGGGAGTCTGTCGGATGATTCGTGCGATCAGGCAAGATGAGAAAGGACCTGTGCCTATTGCGCCATGGCATTGGCGCGAGTGGCAAGGAGACACATGAACGAGTACAAAATCGCCGTCATCAGGGGAGACGGCATAGGCAAAGAGGTGGTTGGCGAGGGTCTGAAGGCGCTTGAGGCGGTTGGGTCGAGGGAGAAGATCGCGTGGGGTTTCACAGAGTTCCCTTGGGGTTCGGACTACTACCTGGAGCATGGCGAGATGCTTCCGGAAGACGGGGTGGATCGGCTTGCGGGGTTCGACGCCATCTTTCTCGGCGCGGTGGGGCATCCTGAGATTCAGGATCACGTAACGTTGAACGGCTTGCTGTTGCCTATTCGGAGGACGTTCGACCAGTACGTTTGCGAGCGGCCTTCGACGCTGTATCCCGGTGTGGAGTCCCCGCTGGCGGGAAAGAAGGCCGGTGACATAGACCTTGTGGTGGTGCGTGAGAACACGGAGGGCGAGTACGCGAACGTTGGCGGGTTCCAGTATGAAGGTTTTCCGGAAGAGGTGGCAGTGCAGACCGCGGTTTTCACCCGTCGGGGCACGGAGCGCATCATCGCTTACGCTTTCGAGTTGGCCAAAGAGCGCGGCAAGGCGGGTCGAGTTACGTCGATCACCAAGTCGAATGCTCTGGGTTACGGAATGGCTCTTTGGGACCGCACTTTCGAGGCGGTCAGCGAGCGCTATCCAGAGATCGAGACGGACTCGATGCTGATCGACCGTGCGTGCATGGAGATGATCCGCGCGCCGGAACAGTTCGACGTGCTGGTGGCTTCCAATCTATTCGGTGACATCATCACCGACGTTAGCGCAATGGTGACCGGCAGCATGGGTCTTGCACAGAGTGCGAACCTGAGTCCTGAGCGCGTCGGTCCGTCTATGTTCGAGCCGACTCACGGGACGGCGCCGGACATTGCGGGCAAAGGATTGGCGAATCCCATGGCGCAGATACTGACCGGGGCCATGATGCTGCGTCACCTCGGTGAGGGCGCTGCGGCGGACAGGTTGGAGCAGGCGACTTTGCAGGTCTTGGCGCAAGGCGAGATCCTTACCGCGGATCTGGGTGGGTCTTCCAGTACTTCGAGTGTCGGTGACGCCATAGTGTCTGCGGTCCTGAGCGGCTGATGCGAGAGCAGGTTGAGGGTTGATGACTCGCGGTCTGGTGAAGTAGTGGGGGTGGGGACGCTCCATCTCTCGAGCGGGTCATGCTCATTCTTACTTCAGCCATGACATTCGAGACGGCTTGAGATGCCAGCCACGCGGGAGGTAGGCGTCAACGGGCTCGGCTTTAGGGATGGTGTCGAGGCACGGGTTGAGCCTCGCGACGTTCAGATGATTCCGACGTTGTCCGATAGGGTGGTCAACGTCGCTTCGGTTCCGCAGCGCAGCCCCTTACGCTATCCGGGGGGCAAGACCTGGCTCGTACCGGAGATAAGGAAGTGGCTGGCGGGGCTCAGTTTCCGTCCAGAGGTGTTCGTCGAGCCATTTGCCGGCGGCGGCGTTGCGTCCCTGACGGCGGTCATGGATTGCTACGCAGACCGCGCGGCGCTTTGCGAGAAAGACCCGGACGTGTCGAATTTGTGGCGGTGCATGATTAACGACGCCGAGCGGTTGGCCCTGCGAGTCGAGAGTTTCGTTCCAACCCCGGAGAACGTGGGCGCGGTGTTTTCCGGGGCCGGGGTTTCGGGAGTGGAAGGGGCATTCCGAACCCTCTTGCGGAACAGGGTCAACCGGGGCGGCATAATGGCCGTGGGCGCTTCTGTGATGAGGCAAGGGGAGAATGGGAATGGGATTTCTTCCCGCTGGTACGCTGAGACCCTTGCCTCCCGTATCCGAGCTATCGGGGAGTGTGCCGGGCGGCTCGATTTCTTTCAGGGAGACGGTGTGAACCTAGTGGAGTTGTGCAGGGACAACCGTTCAGCCGCGTTCTTCATAGATCCTCCCTACACCGCCGCGGGCAAGCGTGCAGGGCGGCGCTTGTATACGTACAACGAGATCGATCACGAGGATTTGTTCGAGCGTATGTCCAGGGTAGCCGGGGCCTTCATGATGACCTACGACGAAAGTCCCGACATCATCGAGATGGCGCGAAGGCGAGGATTCCACCTGGCCAAGGTTCCGATGAAGAACACGCACCATGCGGTTATGTATGAGTTGCTCATCACGTCGCACGAGCTATCGCCTCGATCCGGCCTCGACGTTTCGGGATAGGGGAGTGGTATGGACATTCCTATGTTGGTTTGACACGTGACGACGTTAGAGCGGGCTACAGAGGGATTGACGGGCGGGTATCCTGTTACGTTGAGCGAATTTGAGGATGGCATACGATCCAGGCTGGGGCAGTGACGGTTGTCTTTCATTGTTCCCGGGATTTTCAGGCTTGTCACTAATCGAGGGGGCCTGACGGAGTTCAGACTGTGCCGATAGAAGCGTTTGCAAAGGTACCTATAGGGCGTACGGGCGTGTCCGTGACGAGGCTTGGTCTGGGGTGCGCGGCTCTCAGCGGTCTGGTTGAGGCCGGCGGTCTGTATGGCGGCGTGGGCTTCGAGGAGGGGATGGAGGTTGCAACGGCTGCCTTCAAGGCTGGAGTTCGCTACTTCGACACGGCGCCCTTGTATGGAAACGCAGCGAGGTTCGACTGGGCAGGGCGCTTGCGGGCAGAGACAGGGACCTTGTGACTATTTCGACAAAGGCGGGTCGGGTACTCAATGCAACGGGGAATGGCGCTCTTGGTCCTGAGGGCCTGCCTGAGCTTGAGCCTGTGTTCGACATGACGCGCGACGGCATACGCCGGTCGGTGGAAGAGAGCCTGAAGCGTCTGGGCATGGATCGGATAGACATTCTCTACCTTCACGATCCGGACATGGGCGGTCTTGAAGCGGAGGCGGTGGAGACTGCCATGCCTGCGCTGATCGAGTTGCGCGATCAGGGCGTAGTGAGGGCGGTGGGGGCAGGAATGAACGAGTGGCAGATGCTGGCCCGCTTCATCCGTCAGTTCGACATGGACATAGCGCTGCTTGCCGGCCGCTACACGCTGCTCGACTATGGCGCTCATGGGGAGTTCATGCCTCTCTGCCTCGAGCGGGGTGTGAAGGTCGCCATCGGGGGGCCTTACAACTCCGGCATCCTGGCCCGGGACCTTTCCGGCCCTGTTTCGTTCGACTACGAACCGGCTCCCGCCCGCCTGGTGCAGCGCGCCCGGCGATTGAAGTCGGTTTGTGACAGTCACGGCGTGGACCTCCGAGCGGCTGCGCTTCAGTTCGTGCTTGCGCATCCGGCGGTTGCCACGGTTATTCCCGGCGCTTCGAGCGTTTCCGAGCTTTTGCAGAACGTCGAGATGGTGGGGTCAGTGATTCCCCCGGAACTCTGGGACGACCTGCGGGCGGAGTCTCTAATACCTGCGGACGCGCCGACTCCGTAGTCGGCTCTGCGCAAGGCGCGGTGGAGAGGTCTAGCGAGCCGTACGCGGTCTTGTGGGGCCGTTGTCACCCTGATTCCAGTTGGATTCCGGCGATGCGACGGGGTGAAACGCTTGCGGCGGCTACCTTCTAGTCAGGCCTGCGTTTTTGTGGAGTCGGGCCTGTCATAACGCGGGTTTTTACGGGGGTTCGTCCTTGGAGGAAGTCGAAGTCGCAGCCGTGTTGGGCCTGCATGACGTGTTCCGAGTACATCCTGCCGTACCCTCGTTCGAACTCATCGTGTGCAACCCCTGGGCGGCTCTCCCATTCCGTCCGCCGGCGCGCCATTTCTGAGTCGTCGACCAGTAGGTCGAGTTGCCGTGCGGGTACGTCCAGGTGGATCGGGTCTCCGCTTTGCACGAGCGCCAGCGGCCCGCCGGCCGCGGATTCGGGGGAGACGTGCAGGACGATGGTACCGAATGCGGTGCCGCTCATTCGTGCGTCGCTGATCCTCACCATGTCCCTCACGCCCTTTTCTAGCAGTTTTCGGGGCAGCGGCAGGAATCCCCACTCCGGCATTCCGGGCCCGCCGATGGGTCCTGCGTTTCGCATCACGAGCACGTCGTCCGGTTCCACGTCCAGATCGGGGTCGTCTATGCGCGCTTTCAGGTCGGCGTAATCCTGGAATACCACGGCTCGGCCTCGGTGTTGTTGCAGTTCCGGCGATGCCGCCACGTGCTTGATGACCGCGCCGTCGGGGGCCAGGGAGCCGTACAGGGCTGCTATGCCGCCTTCCGGGGACAGCGGGTCTTCCATGGTCCTGATCACGTCGTCGTTGAAGCATTGGGCCCGGCTGACGTTTTCGCCGAGCGTAGCTCCGGACACTGTGGTGCAGTCGAGATCGAGCAAATCGGCCAGTCGGTTCAGCACTGCTCCAACGCCTCCAGCGTAGTAGAGGTCTTCCATGAGGTACTTGCCGCCGGTTTGAGATTGACGATGGTGGGGGTTTGCCTGGACAGATGGTCGAACCGTTCGAGGGGTAGGTCTATTCCGATCCTTCCTGCGATGGCTGCGAGGTGAACGATGGCGTTGGTGGCTCCTCCGGCGGCTGCGAGGAATCGTATGGCGTTGGAGAAGGCGGCTTGTGTCATGATGCGTGGAGGGTCTTGCGCCTTCCTCGATGAGTTCCACGGCCCTTTTTCCGGTGGCCTCTGCGAGAGCGCTACGTCGAGCGTCTGCGCCGGTATGGCCGCGCCTCCCGGCAGTGTCATGCCCAAGGTTTCGGCGATTCCGGCCATGGTGGAGGCGGTTCCCATCACCATGCAGTGGCCTGGGGATCTGTAGATGGCCTCTTCCATGGAGTCGTACTCGGCCTGTGTGATGGTACCGGCTCGCAGTTCCGACCAGTACCTTCGGCAGTCGGTGCAGGATCCCAGTTCCTGTCCTCTCCAGTTGCCTTTGAGTTGGGGTCCGCCGGTCAGCATTATGGCTGGCAGATCGCAGAGGCTGCGCCCATGAGCATTGCCGGTGTGGTCTTGTCGCATCCTGAGAGGAGTACGACGCTGTCTATGGGCAGCCCCCGGATCATCTCCTCTACGTCCATTGACATGAGGTTTCGGCAGTACATGGAGGTTGGGGAGAGGAAGAATTCGCCTAGTGAGATGGTCGGGAATTCGAGGGGGAAACCGCCGGCTGCCAGGACGCCTCTCTTGACGTGTGCTGCGAGTTCCCTTAGGTGGCGTTGCAGTGTGTAGCCTCGCTCCAGGAGTTGGCGATGCCAACCACGGGCTTTCCAGCGAAGGTTTCTTCCGGCCATCCCTGGGCCTTCAGGCCGGAGCGGTGCAGGAAGCCTTCGAGGTCTCTGCTGCCGAACCATTCGGCGCTTCTGAGGGCGTTCCCGTTCTTCTCGCGGTTTCCGTTCATCTGTCACCCGGTACCTAGCGCAGGGGTTTGTGGTCTTGCGATGCCGTAGTACTCGAATCCGAGCGCTCTAACCGCCTCGGTGTCTAGCATGTTCCTGGCATCGACGATCAGTGGCATGGACATGTCGTTTCGGATGGTTCGCAGGTCGGCGTACAAGTATTCCGGCCACTCGTTCAGGATGGGGATTGCGACGACCTCTACTTTATCCTCTACGGGAGTTCTTTGCGGTGCGCTGCTGTGAGCCTCCAGGCGGGCTTTTGGGGGTTTGCCCTGGGTCGGGTTCGGGGTTAGGGGCGTGCGCTACTGTGAGCCGTCAGGGGATCCTTTGAGGTTTGCCCTAGGTCGGGTCAGGCCCTAGTCGGCATGCGTATTGCGTCCCATACGTTGCCCGGGGTGACTCGCTGGCCTGAGAGCAGGATGTTGGCTCGAAAGAGTCGTGCGGCGATCCAGAGCATTAGCAAGTTGGTCGATGCGAGCAGGATCATGGGGTATGCGATTTCTGCTGCGGTCATTTCGCTTCCGCCGCGAGTCTTATCATGATCATCGTGGGAGCGGTAAATGGAAGAGGGTGAGTATCTGTGCGATTGTTCCGTCCGGCTGGTTGATGATGAGGCCAGTCAGCCATATTGGCAGTCCGGCCAGCATGCTGAGGAGTCCTGTCTGTCGTTGTCCCTCTGCTGCGGAGGACACTATGGTTCCTATCAGCAGGACAGAGTGGAGAACAGGAGGTATCCGAGTACGAAGCTTAGTGAGACTATGACGAGTAGTTCGGTTGAGATTGTGAGTTCGCCTCCGCTAGGTATTCGGTCGAAGACGGCGGGGAGTGTGAATGCGCCTGCGGTGATCCATATTGCGGTGTGGATGAGTCCTGCGGCGGCTGCGGCGAGCAGTTTTCCGGTCATGATGGATAAGGGGGAGGCGGAGGTGACGAGCATTTCTATCATGCGGGTCTCTTTTCTTCGGAGACGCTTCTGAGTATCGATCCTGCGCCGGTGAGGGCTGCGATCATGAGCAGTAGTCCGAAGAGTGTGGGTACGAGGAGTTCGCCTATTTCCTGTGCGACGGGGACGGTTGGGGCAATGGTTCCCTGTTGCGGCACGTCGTAGGTTTGGTAGCGCCCGGGTTCGATGACTCGTTCGAGGGTGCGGTTATCGATCTGTCCTGCGATCAGTTTCACTCGCAGGAAGTCTCTGAATGCGGATTGTGCGGCCCAGTTGCCTGAGAATCTTCCGCTTTGGTTGCGCGCGGTTCGGTACTCCTCGACTTTTCCGGACTGTAGGTAGTCTTCGGAGAGTACGAAGAGGGTGTCTATGTCTCCGTTGCGGACGGCTTCGATCCGCTGTCGGCGTCTTGGTACCTTTGGGGCGTGATCGGGGTTTCGGTTTCCGGCAGGTGGTTTTGCGGGTCCACGTAGCCGATTCTTTGCGGCGCGGCAGGGTCGGCGTCGGTTGCGTCGCTCTGGATGAGGTTGACCGACGAATGAGGTGATGGGTATGGCTGCGACCATTCCGACGAGGATGGTTGCGGTGAAGATAATGAGTCCGAGGTTCTTAATTTGGCGCCTGAACTCTTCGGTAAATATGACGCGCATTTCATTGGGCAGCCCTGGCACGGGACACCTCCTCGACAAATACGTCGTTCAGCGAGGGTAGGGCGAGTTGGAAGAGTATACTGTATCCTCGTTGGTGACACGGGCGATCAGGCTCGTTGAGTCCGCTGCAATTGGTTAAACCCGGCGTCAGAGGGGATGTCGTGAAGACGGTCCTGGGCGTATCCCACAATGAAGGTCAGCATCTCCTTCAGCCGCGCCCTTACCGCCCGCTCATTAAGCTTAGTAGATAATGATTGATACTTTATTGCACAGTCCCGAAACCGTAACCTCGAAGCGACTTCTTGGTCGCGGATAAGATTGATAAACGTGAAGATATGGCTGTCAGAGAACCGCGACATCAGGTCGGCGTAGTACTTTTCTGCCGCCCAGGAGACTCCATGTCCATTGCCAATGCTACACATCGTAAGCGTCTTGACGTATTTCGCTCGAACGGCTTTGGGAGCATCTCCACTCCCAAGAATCAAGCGATGCAGAAGTCTGGCTGGAGCTGGCTCATTATGAAAATTATCCCATCCATTGTGTGCCGTTGCCAAGCTATCCAAGGCCGTTGAGATCTCAGTAGCGAGTATTGAATCCGTCAAGAAATCCAGACCTTTGACTACCTCAATAAACTCACGGGCCAGGTTTGCTCTGACCGCCTCGCCGTTTACGGCAAGCGTTGCCTGTTTCACACCGGCTTCTCGGCGTGCATCGACTGGGGAAACGTCCCAGACCGACTTGGCTACAAGCTTGATGTTATCCCTGATCCGGGAGTCGATCTCAGTGTCCGTGTACATCCCAAACATTGCCCGAAGTAAGGACCAAGAAAGGTCCTCAGGCAACGAAGGTAAGGCCGCTTCGATAAGCGGTACGTCTGTCTCGGAGAGGCACTCTGTGCGAAGACTGTGCAACAGCTTTCGTATTTTGATCACCGGTCCGGCAGGTTCCTTGCTAGCACCTCCATGATGCACGTTTCCAACCAGCTAACGATTTGCAGCCCAGTGATTTCATTCTGGTTTGGATGAGCTGCGCTAGCGTGGTTTCTCATATTACGAACGTAGTCTAGATGTCGAAAACCGTTCTGGGTGATTATGCCGGTAGTATGGCAGCCACGTATCAGTTCCCAATCATCGAGTTTTTCCAAGTCTGCTTCGCTTCGAAATTTCGACCGCCGATCTCCATCGCTGACTACGCTGTCGAAGAAATACGAAAGGTCGAATCGAGCTACTTTCTCCCGTAGATTCCTTACAGTCTCATTCCAAAGATAGTTCAACGCTGCGTCAAAGAGACCAACAGCACACGCGGCTACAAACTTGGAAATGTAGACCGCCGCTAATCGTTGGTCGTCTGTCAGGGAGGCAAGAACGGTCCGCATATTCTGGAATACGGGACCCCGCCGCTCGTACGGGACTAAGATCTGGTCCTTGGGCAGCCCTACAGAGTCTAGGTAAGAGTCGAGCTGCGTACCAAACGTTTCTAACGCAGGAGCGATCTCCGTCTCCGTATAAGGCTCTAGGCTTCCGTTGGTTTCCATTTGCAATCTCCGCGGCAAGGCTTTCGAGCCTTCCCGTCACTCTGGTTTAATGGCCAAAAACTGGCCGATGGTTTGGCTATAAGAATACAACACATTGGAGGGTACGTCACCATGAAATCACGTTTCCTATAGTGGTCCTGCACACTTAGCCGACCTCTCATGGGAATAGTAGGCGGCACGATCGCTGGTACAGTCCAAGTCGGCCAGACGCTGACGGCAGCCATACTGGGCGACTTGGAGGAAGTCCATCGCCACTTGGGAGTGAACGGGCGGCGGGGTCGGTGTTGGGTCCTGTGCTGGGGTCTGTTGCGTCGTTCTGGATGAGGTTGACGACGAATGAGGTGAGGGGTATGGCTGCGACCATGCCGACGAGGATGGTTGCGGTGAAGATAATGAGTCCGAGGTTCTTAATTTGGCGCCTGAACTCTTCGGCGAATATGACGCGCATTTCATTGGGCAGCCCTGGCACGGGAGACCTCCTCGACAAATACCTCGTTTAGCGAGGGCAGGGCGAGTTGGAAGCGCTCAACGTCTATTCCGGCGTCGAGGTATGACCTGAGTATGGTTTCCGGGGTATCGCTGTTCCGTATGGCGTACTCGACCACTCCGTTTCGGAGGGTTTTCTTGTTGTGGTTGGCGAGGCTGTCCGGTATGGCTTGTGCGAGTACCTGTACGGAGTTGGCTCCGTGGCGCCGCTTGATTTGGGCGAGGTTTCCGAACAGTATGAGGCGGCTGTCTGAGATGAGGGCTACGCGCTCGCAGAGTTCTTCTACGTCGGACATGACGTGTGTGCTGAACATGATGGCGGCGCCTGCGCGTTGGCGCTCCAGGAGCATTTCTTTCATCAGATCTACGTTTAGGGGATCGAGTCCTGCGAAGGGTTCGTCGAGGACGATGAATTCGGGATCGTGCAATGTGGCGGCTGTGAACTGTGCGAGTTGGGTCATGCCTTTTGAGAGGTTTTCGACCTTTTTGTTGCGGCTCTCGTACAGGTTCACGCGTTTGAGGGCTTCGTCGGCTCGTTGTTCGGCTTGGGCGAAGGTTAGTCCCTTGAGTCGGCCGAGGTAGCGCATGGCGTCCATGAGGCGTACTTTTTTGGGGAGCCCTCGTTCTTCGGGGAGGTATCCAACTCTCTTGAGGACGTTTCGTTCAGGCTCGGCGCCGAGGATTTTTACTCGGCCCTGGTTTGGTCGTATTATTCCTAGGCAGATGCGTATGGTGGTGGTCTTTCCTGATCCGTTGGGACCGAGGAAGCCGAAGATTTCGCCGCGTCTGACGTCGAATGAGACGTCGTTGACAACGGTTCTGGGGCCGTAGTTTTTGGTCAGCCCCTTGATTTCCAGGACGGTATCTTTCATGTACTCCACGCTGTGCCTGTTTGCAGTTTGCCGCGAGGTGTGGGCGCGCCCTGCGCGGGGCAGTCTGGAATCTTTATATCACCTGCGTACTTTTCAAAGTGCATTCTTGGCCGTGGGCGGGCTTGTGGTCGAGGTTCGCCGGGCCTTGCTTCCTCGATTCCTATAAGTAAGATAGGGGTTTGGAACGAGGAGGGCCGGATGCGCAGAGGTTTCAAGTTAGTTGGCTTGCTTGGCGCGGCGTTTGCGCTTTGGGCGGTGGTATTGGCGGGATGTCAGGGTGAGTCTGCGCCGGCTGGGGAGAGCGCGTCTGACGATGTCAGCAGGTTGGAGCAGGTTCGCGAGCGCGGTCGGGTGGTTTGTGCTAGCAACAACGGTATTCCCGGCTTTGGATTCATAGACTCTGGTGGTGACAATGCGGGTTTTGACATAGATCTTTGTCGTGCGGTTGCGGCGGCTGTTCTTGGGGATCCGTCGGCTACTGAGATTCGTCCGATTGCGGCGACGGAGATGGGTGCGACGCTTCAGTCCGGTGAGGTGGACATGCTGGTTCGGACGGTGACGGTTTCCTCTTCTCGTGAGGCGCAGTGGGGCAATTTCACTTTTCCGATGTACTACGACGGTCAGGGTTTTCTGATCCGAAAGGATTTGGGCATTTCCAGCGGGTTGGAGTTGGAAGGGGCGATAGTGTGCGTGACTCAGGGTACGACGACTGAGTTGAATCTTCAGGATTTTTCTAATTTGAACAATCTTGGGATCGAGGCGTTGACTTTTGAGAAGACGGATGCTGCGGTGGACGCTTACCGGCGTGAGCAGTGCGATGCGTTTACTACGGACCATTCGGGTCTGTATGCGTATCTCAGCGGTTTCTCGGACAAATCTGAGCACGCGGTGTTGCCGGACATCATTTCTGAGGAGCCTCTTGCTCCGGGTGTTCCGCATGGGGACGAGCAATGGTACGACCTTGTTAAGACGGTGATGTCCATTTTGATATACGCGGAGGCCTATGGGGTGACTTCGGACGGTGTTCCGAGCTCGGTGACGGGGGATACCAAGGTGGATCGTCTGTTTGGTCTGGCGGGTTCTTTCGGGCAGGAGACGTTGGGGCTTAGCCAAACGGTTGCGCAGGACGTGATTCGGTCTGTCGGCAACTACGGTGAGCTGTATGACCGCAGTTTGGGTTCCGGCGGTGTGGGGCTGCTGCGGGAGGGTGGCCGCAACGCGCTGTGGCCAGGGGCTCGGTGTACGGACTGTCCCAAGGGCGCGGGGGGTCAGATCTACGCGCCGCCGTTGCGCTGATTTCTAGCTGTCGAGTTTTTAGCGGCGAGACCCGCGGCAGGGCGGAGGCGGGTGTTTCTTTTGGGGTCTTACGCTGGGTTGAATGCGCTTCTGCTGGTTCCGAAGCTGAAGGCGATCAGTCCTGTTGCGTTCAGGCCTCCGATGGCAACGAGTCCGACTGCGTTGACGCCTCCGATGGCGACGATTCCCATAGCGTTGGCTCCTCCGATGGCAATGATTCCCATGGCGTTTGCGGGGCCGAATGCCACGAGGCCCATTGCGTTGAGGATGCTTATGGCTACCAGTCCAATTGCGTTCCATCCGCCGGCTGCGACGAGTCCGATTGCGTTGGAGCCTACGGCTACGACGTCAACGGTGGCCCATTTGTTGATCGAGTTTGAGGTTGATGAATCTAGCATTTTCTTGGTGGTTCCTCCGGGGGCCAGAGTACCACAGTTTGCGGGGGTGACCGTTCGGGGCCGCTTGGGCTCTAGTAAGCCGGGACGTTATTCATGGTGTGTCTGGTCGCTGCGTCCGGGGAGGCTTGGGTTCAGGGCCCGCGGAGTGTAGGTGAAGGCGGGCGCGTGCTGGGGCGGTTGGTCGCGGCGGGGTTGAGGGCGCGGTCAGCGGGTTGCCTTTCGCCAGTAGGTGATGGCGGCTACGGTCATGATGACGGCGGCGGCGGGGAGCAGGAAGTCCCACATGATTTGAAGGGGTTCGAATGCATCGGCGAATTTGAGGACATAGTTGTGGAGGTAGAGTGCGGCGGTGAATCCTGCGGCGCTTGTGAAGAGATCGAGTTGGAGGGCTTGCGCGGTTTCGCCTCTGTTGCGCAGGCTGAGTGATATGTGCACGTTGGTGATGACGATGAGTATGAAAGTGGCTATGATCACGGGGTCGATGACGTAATCCCACATGTTATGTACGAAGTCAGGATTGAATGGGAAGTAGTAGTAGAAGAAGGTTCCGCTTATTGTGCACAGCCAGCATAGCGCGGACAACGTCTTGAGTACATTGTTCATATCATTTGCCTCGGGTTTGTATTTTGCGGTGTGGGTCGGGGCTTTGCGCTGTCTGGCAGGTTCTCATATTGGGTTGGGTATGTAAAGGTTGTTTCCAGCGCGGCGTTGTGTGCGGCGCGCATGGGTGTCCCCTTGGCGTTGCTTCCTAGGCGGGGGTCGTTGTACGTGCGCGACTTCCGGAGTCGGCGGGGAGGTTGGTCGCGGCGGGGTTGAGGGCGCGGTCAGCGGGTTGCCTTTCGCCAGTAGGTGATGGCTGCTATGGCCACGATGACGATGACGGCGGCGAGCAGGAAGTCCCACATGGTTTGCAGTGGTTCGAATGCATCGGCGAATTTGAGGACGTAGTTGTGGAGGTAGAGTGCGGCGGTGAATCCTGCGGCGCTGGTGAAGAGGTCGAGTTGGAGGGCGTGCGCGGTTTCGCCTCTGTTGCGGAGGTTGGGCCGAGGACAGATCGAGATGGCGCCGTAGAAGTCCTTACAGGTGGTCCAGCATAAGGTTAGACCCTTGCCAGGTTCTCTGAGGCTTCTTGTATACTTCATTCGTTAACGGCGGGGTAGTCCGCTCATTCACCGCTGGTCGGGTCAAGGCTCGAGCTTGATTACTAAGGAGAGCAACGGAATGAATAGGCCGGATTCGATACCCATCGCCGATAGGGTCCGCTTTTGGGAAGAGCAGGATAAAATCAACCAGGAGCTAATCCCCAGGGTAATCCGCCAGCATGAGTTACTAACTGCCCACATCACCGACCATGAGAGCCTGCCTTTAATCGTCTCAAACACAATAAACGAAGCGTTGTCCGAGGCGCGAGAAGAACAGCAGAGACACTACGATTCTGCTCTGGAAGCCGCGAGGCAGGAATTGCAACAGCAATACACCGCCGCGCTGGAGGCTGCGAAGCAAGAACAGCAGCAGTTCTACGCCACTGCCCTGGAAGCGGCCAAGCAGGAACAGCAGAGACACTACGATTCTGCTCTGGAAATTGCCAAGACCGAAATGAATCGGGAGGCCCAGGCCAACCTGGACCGCGCAGTAACAACCCTGAATCAGGGATGGCGCAAGGCCCGGAACCTCCTCATAGGCATCGCCGCGGCATCCAGCGCGATGGCCGTCACCGGGATCATCGTCGCTATCCTCACATAGTCACATAGCAGGGGGAACACTATGGCCATGCAATCATCCAACCTGCTCCCGGCTCTGCAAGAACTGCCCGGAGGGGAGTCGGGGGAGCATAAATCCTTTCGGGATCACATCACCGGCATTGTGAACATGGACAGTGGCTTGTACGCCGCGGAATTCTCCTCCGCAGTCTCAACTGGTCTGTGGTTTATTTTTGATGATAGAAACATCATGGGTATAAACATCCCTGGCACTGGCCTTAACGTGGACGACAACTTGCGAGAGGCTATGACCAAAGCTCGCGAGGTTTTTCCGAGTGATCCCAGGACACTTCTCGAGCACTGGCAGGATGTTGGAGATCTCCCTGCGATGAACAATGTGTTCATGAATCCATTTAAGGGAAAGATAGCCGAGTTCCTAACCAAGCAGCAGTTAGAATCAGCCGGGTGGACCGATGTGACATTGGCCCCAGACTTGGACCAAAAGGTAGTGGACATCATCGGTGTTAATCCCGATGGATATATAACCGCCGTACAATCCAAATTCGGGAAGTCATACTCGGCCAACGACGTCCAGGAGTTAATGTCGGTTAAAACTGAAGAAGTGCGACCGGTAATGGAAGAAATTCTGAGTCATCCGGATGTCAACGTCCAGGGCATAATGCCACAGGAACCAGAACTTCACTTGTCTTTGGGTGACAACATCGTCGCCAAAGCCTCCGAAGCTGGAATAGACGTGTCAGACAAGCTAGTTGCAGAAATCAGCACAGATTTCCTTGATGTGGACGGGCCTACCGACGCCCTCAACACCCTCAGCAGCAACCTGGGAATAGATATACCGGATAGCGTTGTAGGTATTATCCCTTACGCCGCTACAATCATGGCTGGTGCGCGGCTGCTTGTCAGCGTCATCAAGACAGAAAAGCAGTTCAAAGCCGCCGACCGCACAACCAGAAACAAAATTCAGGTTGTGCAGACACTGACCCTGATGTCTCGAATGGGTGTTACAACAGTCCTGTCGACGGCGGGCGGGGTTGGAGGAGGGTCCGCAGGAACCGTGGTGCCGGGTGTAGGCAACCTAATCGGTGGTATTGCCGGTTCAATAGCCGGAGCCGGAATGAGTATGTACCTGAACAAACGCCTTCAACCGCGCATGCTCGACCTTGCCCTGGATATTACCGGGCTAACCAACGACGACCTTTTCTACTATAAAAACAAGCCGCGCATCGACACAGTTGCCCTGAGCTTTCGGAGTACTGCCGGGGAGCTCGTGGCTTCCACCGCACGATAATCCGTGCATTTGCGGCTATTCCTACTATCAGGGAGTATCCCAGTGGTTCTGGTGGACGGCATGGCCGTGGCCGCTTCCCATCTCACGACTGGCAGGTTCTCATATTGGGTTGGGTATGTAAAGGTTTTTTTCCAGCGCGGCGTTGTGTGCGGCGCGCTCAGGTACCCCCTAGCGTTGCTTTGCTAGGCGGGGGTCGTTGTACTTGCGCGACTTCCGAGTCGGCGGGGAGGTTGGTCGCGGCGGGGTTTAGGGCGCGGTCAGCGGGTTGCCTTTCGCCAGTAGGTGATGGCGGCTATGGCCATGATGACGATGACGGCGGCGAGCAGGAAGTCCCACATGGTTTGCAGGGGGTCGAATGCATCGGCGAATTTGAGGACGTAGTTGTGGAGGTAGAGTGCGGCGGTGAATCCTGCGACGCTTGTGAAGAGGTCGAATTGGAGGGCGTGCGCGGTTTCGCCTCTGTTGCGGAGGTTGAGTGATATGTGTACGTTGGCGATGACGACGAGTATGAGGGTGGCTATGATCACAGGGTCGATTACGTAGTCCCATAGATTTTGTACGAAGTCAGGATTGAATGGGAAGTAGTAGAAGAAGAAGGTTCCGCTTATTGCGCACAGCCAGCATAGCGCGGACAACATCTTGAGTACATTGTTCATATCATTTGCCTCCGGTTTATATTTTGCGGTGTGGGTCTAGGCTGTGCGCCTAGCGGGTAGGTTCTCATATTGGGTTGGGTATGTAAAGGCTGTTTCCGGTGCGGTGCGTATGGGCGCGGGTGTTTCTTCAGGCTCTCTTTGTCGAGTCTTTTCGTTTTATTGGGGGTTCTCCGCCGGCTTTAGGCAGGTATTTCTACAAGCGGTTGGATGGCGCTGACGTCGGTTCTGGAACGGGCCACGTCCAGGTCGTGCATTCTCTGCAGGTTGAGCCAGAAGTCAGGGGTCATTCCCAGGGCGCGCCCGATTCGCAGCGCGGTGTCCGCGGTGATGGACCTGCGGCGGTGTACGATGTCGTGTATGCGTATTGGGGGGACTCCAACGGTCTTCGCGAGGCGGTATTGGGTGATGCCCAACTCTTCCATGATCTCGGCGAGATGCTCTCCCGGGTGGATTGGTTCAGGGGCGGCCATGGGTTTCCTCCTGAGTGGTAGTCGGCGCTTCAATTTCCATGGCGCCTCTGTGTGTCCAGAGAAAACAGACGCGCCATTGGTCGTTGATGCGTATGCTGTACCGGCCTTCCCGATCTCCCGTCAGGGCTTCGAGCCTATGTGATGGCGGTACCCGTAGGTCGTTGAGCTCGGCGGCGGCCATCACTAGTTGTAGTCTTGCTCGCGCCCGGCGCCGCACGTCGGGCGGGAATCTACGGACCGTTTGGCCGTCGAAGAGCTGTTGAGCGCGGCGATGTCTGAATCGGTTCACTTCCGGCGATATTAACGAGGTTAGTTAATAACGTCAAGGATATTTACTGTCGGCCCGGCCGGTCTCATAGGGCAGGGCGTTGGTCCATGATCTGACACAGGCCCGCCCGCTGTTTTGTTAGGAGGGGTGGGAGCGGGGACTTGAAGAGGGGCGATGGAAGTGTTATAGTCTAGCCAGATAGTCTAGCCAGATCACGTATGGGGGAGGACTCATGCCTGATTGGAATTTGCAGGACGCCAAGAACCGCTTCAGCGCCGTGGTGACCGCCGCAGTGAATGGCTCGCCTCAACGGGTAACGAAGAGAGGGGAACCCGCGGTTGTGGTGCTTTCGGTGGAAGAGTATGAGCGTCTTCGCAACTTTGAAAGAGCGAACTTGCCGACGATGTCCGAGCTTTTGCTGGCCATGCCGCAGGACGGAGGTGAATTCGAGCGGCTGCCCCTGCCGGCGCGGCCTCTGGACCTCTGATGTTTCTGCTCGACACGAACGTTCTGTCGGCGTTGCGTAGGCGAGAGCGTCATCCCGCGGTGGTTCGGTGGCTGTCGGACCAGCAGACGGTGGACTTATACCTGAGCGTAATCTCGGTGGGTGAAATCGCTAGGGGGATCGTCCAGCAGGAGCGCATCGACCCATCCTTTGGGCGGGAGTTGACCGTCTGGCTGGCCCGATTGCTGACGTGGTACGGCGACCGGGTCCTGGGTGTGGACGTGCCCACGGCCCGTAGGTGGGGGCGGCTGTCCGGGTCCCTTGGGCACGACAGCGCGGACCTGATGATTGCAGCCACGGCGTTGGAGCATGGTCTAACCGTGGTGACCCGCAACGTCAGGCATTTCGAGCCGACGGGCGTTCAGGTCCTCGATCCTTTCGGTTAAGCAACCGACTTCAAGGGCAATATGTAGGAGTGACCCGCTCATGGCTATCGAAGCGTCGATGCGGATATTGCGGACCTATCCCGAGGATATGCGGACGGCGGCGGACGGCTGGCTGCGGAGACGTGTCGGGGAGGGGGTTTCCGTGTTCAAGATGGTCTTGAGCACGGAGAAGCGCTTGGAGCCGCCCGGAAGGGTTGCGCGGCTTGAGTGAGAAGAACGGCAGCGGTCAAGATAAGATAAGCCTGAACACAGGCTCTCGCGATTGGGGCCTGGAAGGGGAAGCGCGGCGGTGCAGAAGGTCTATTCACAAAGAGCCGCGGCGGCCGCGTCGTTGCGGCCGCGTCGATAGGGGCGAACTTGGCGCGGTCGGGGTTTTGGAGAACGGAGAACGGAGTGATGATTCGGCCAATCGAAGTAGAACCGCGAGGCGGATACCGCATCTGGCTCCGATACTCGGACGGGGCCGCGGGTGAGATAGACCTGTATTACCTAGCAGGCCGCGGCGTGTTCGAGGCTTGGAACGATCCGGCTTGCTTTGCGAAAGTTCGTATAGGGCCGTCCGGAGGGGTTGCTTGGGGGGGTGCGGACATTGAGCTCTGCCCGGATGCCCTCTACATGCAGCTCACCGGCAAGTCCGTGGAGGAAGTGATGCCGAACGCGCGGATGCTGGTCGAGAATGCCTGAACTCTGCCGCTTCTATGGCATCGTCATCCGCATGTACTTCGACGACCACGCCCCCGCGCTTCCATGCACTGTACGGCGGCGATGAAGCGCTGGTGGGAATAGATAGTTTGGCCGTGTTGCATGGTCGTCTCCCTCCGCGCGCTCAAGGGCTGGTGGTCGAGTGGGCCTCTCTGCGCCGAGCAGAGTTACGAACCGCTTGGGGCCGGGCCAAGCGGTTGGAGCCGCCCGGAAGGGTTGCGCCGCTTGAGTGAGAAGAACGGCAGCGGTCAAGATAAGATAAGCCTGAACACAGGCTCTGGCGACTGGTAACTGGGAGGGGAAACGCGGCGGTGCAGAAGGTCTATTCACAGAGCCGCGGCGGCCGCGTCGATAGGGGCGAATCTGGCGCGGCCGGGGTTTTGTACGGGAGAATAGTCCATGCCGATCAATACGGACTTCCTCATCCGCTGCATCAGTACGTTGGAGTCGGCTTTCGATCAACTGCAACGGCGCGAACCCGGGGATACCTTCTACGACATCTTTCGAGCGGCTTCGGTCAAGGAGTTCGAAATCGTGTTGGAACAGTCCGGCAGCTTGCTGAAGAAGCGGCTGCGACCTTATTTCGCCAGCGATAGGCAGGCTGACCGGCTGACCTTCAAAAACGCCTTCCGGCACGCGGCCAGGCATGGCCTCATATCGGTGGAAGCCTGCGAGCGTTGGTACGCCTACAGGGACAACTGGAACGATACTGCGCATGACTACGGAGAGGAGTTTGCGGAGACTACGCTCAAGCTGCTGCCGAGCTTCATCGCGGACGCGAGGGAGATGGCAAGGGTCATAGGTGAGGGCGCGGATGAATGATCGGCTGGATCTGCCACTCCGCTATCGGGAACAGCTTGAGGCATTGCTGCGCGAGCACGTGCCCGGGGTCGAGGTGTGGGCCTACGGCAGCCGCGTGAACGGCAGGAGCCACGAGGGGAGCGACCTGGACCTGGTGTTGCGGAACCCGATGCTGAGTCCCGTGGGCGATGGGTTCTTTGACTTGCTGGAGTCTATTGAGAGGTCGAACATCCCGATTCTGGTTCAAGTTCACGACTGGGCGAGACTGCCGGAGAGTTTCCACCGCGAGATCGAGCGGGGTTACGTGGTTGTGCAGGAAGGGAAGCGATAGTGTGGGAGGGAGAGGGGTGGCGTTGGGTTACTGGCGATTGACAGGGAGCACGTCAGGGGGTGTATCATGTGCAATACCACCCCTATCGCTTCGCCGGTAGGGCCGAGGCCGCCCTTCGGGGCGGCCTCTGTCGACAGGAGCATGGTGGGGTGTTATTATGCATGTACCACCCCTATTGACCACCCCTATCGCTTCGGCGGTAGGGCCGAGGCCGCCCTTCGGGGCGGCCTCTGTCTTTCTGAGAGCGTCAGTTGATTACCAATGTCTATGTAGATGGATTCAACCTATATTACCGCGCTCTGAAGGACACTCCATTTCGGTGGCTGGATCTGTGGAAGCTGGCTGAGGCCCTCTTTCCTCGGGATACTATTCACCGGGTCTGCTACTTCACGGCTCTCCTCGATGCTCGTCCCGGCAACCCCTCCCAACCGCAACGTCAACAGGCGTACCTGAGGGCCTTGGCGACCCTGCCGGGCTTTGAGATATATCGCGGGGCCTTCCGATCGGGCTCCAAATGGCGGCCGCTGGTCGAGCCAGCGCCGGGGATGCCAAGATACGTGTTGGTGCGGAACTCGGAGGAGAAGGGGTCGGACGTTAATCTGGCCACGCGTCTTTTGGTGGACGGTTTCACCGGGGAGTATGAGCAGGCGGTGGTGGTGTCCAACGATGCGGACTTCGCTGGGGCAATGAGATATGTGCGTGACGACCTGGGCATTCGGGTCGTTCTGGTCAACCCAGACCCAAGGAAGGCAAGCCCCAAGGACCTGTCGAAGGCCGCGACCTACGTTAAGCGCCTTTGGAAGAGCCACCTCAGACGGAGTCAGTTTCCCGCCAGACTGGCTGATGGCGTTGGGGTCATCACCAAGCCGGTTGAGTGGTGAAGCTGTATGGGCTCGTCTGAGGTGACTCCCTAGACGCGTCGGGGTCAGGCTTTCGAGCACCGCCCGATCCTTTCATTTGAAGGGCCGCGCCTGGTTCTGCAACGGTGGTACGCTCTTACCGGGACTGACGGGGGTTGGGTGATTGGCTTAGGATTCCCGGAGCGTCCGCGTATCTTCGCAAAGAAGGCGGGGTGAGTCAGCGTGGCTTGGTTGAGGAAGTCGGGGTCGACTGCACCATCGGGCTGGATCTTTTGCAATAATCCAATCGCTTGTGGGCTGCTGGAGCGGAACGGGGTATTTGGCTGGCGACCTCCCGGCTGACGGGGGGCTGTTGAAAGATAATCTGGGTGATAAGACATGAGCGACCGCAATGATGCAGAACTGATCCGGGAGCTGGGCAGCCGGTTTCCGATATTTGATGAGGTTTCCGGCCGGTTCGGCGAGGATTTGCCGGAAGAACGGATTCCCTGGTTCTTTGCGCTGCTATTGGCTGCTGCGATGAAAGGCGAGCCCGGGGCGTGTTGCTTTGTTCTGAACAAGACAGAGGGTACGACTGCGCTCACAGCCTTGCTTGTGGCCTTTGCGCGACTGAAGGAAGACTTTCCGCGCCTTGCTGAAGAATACGCCCGGACAGAGTTGAGCAAAGGGCAGCGTGTGAGGGTGAAGCCCAGCGACTTCGTTTACGAATACGACGGTATCTGGGAGGAATTTCCCGGTCGGTTCAGGCTGAGGGTTCTGGATAAGGCGGACTTACGCAGCTTTTGGATATCGGAAGCGCTGAGGCTGGAACCCACAACGCGTAAGCGGCCCAAGGGCGCTCTGTCTTCCAAGCTTGGCGTCTTTGAGCTCAGCATCCTCGACGGTCTGCTCGGCATCGCAAGTTACGGCAATGACAGCGTGATTCGGAATGTCGTTCTGCTGTACATGGCGCAGGCGCACTTTGAGAGAATCGCCGAAATTGTTTCCCTGACGCCAGCCGGTTCGAATCGATCTGATTTGCTCTCCTCCTTTCTGCCTTGGGGGAGCATTGGGCCTGGGGGTGAGATCGCGACGCGCGACGCTTACCAGGTAATTGGCGAGCCGCTTGTTGCCGTAAGCCGGGCTCTTCCAGATTTGGCCGGTGCGGTCAAATCTGCTTCGGAAGCATCCAAGATCGTACTGGTCGACGGGGCGCGCGGCGCTGCGAGTGACCTTCAGGCGTTCGACGATATTGCGAGTCGTCACAGGGTGGTGGTGTTGGCGTCGCCTGATGAGGTGGAAGAAATCCGGTTTCTACGGGATCGGGAGTGCCCGGTTTGGTACTTGTCGCCGACTGAGATCAAGATAGGTGAGGGCCTCGCTGGAGAGCGCTCCCGGAAGAGTTTGGTAGGGCGGACGGTTCGCGCGGCAGACATAAGGGAGGGCAGCAGGGTAATTTCGATCGACTGCCAGAGCGATGAACTCGAAGCGGTAGCGGAGGCCCTGGAGAGGGTGGCGGCAAAGGTTGGCGGGACCGAGGAGAGGTCGGAAGTTGATGGTCTGCTGGGTCGACTGTACGGAATTCTGTTGGAGTTCAGCGAGTGTTGCTTTGGGGTGGGTGAGGAGGTGAAGTCCAATCTAGGAAGGGCGCGGGAGGACTTGGTCCGGGGCCGGACGTGGATGGATCCAGAGGTTGCGCGGGAGTTTCAAGGTGCAATAGATCGGCTGGAGAGTATTTCATGCGGCGGGTCTGGCCTGACGGGGAAGGCGGACGCGCTCAAGAGCGAGCTCAGCGAGTTGGATGGGCGGTGGGCTGTCGCCACCCGGTCAGTTCGAACTGCGGAGTGTATTCGCGAAGGTCTGAGCGGTCTTGGATCCGACTCTCCGGTTCTCCCCATTCGGGAAATCCGCTCCGAGGATGAATGGGACCGTATCATCCTGCCGGCCTGGCCAGTGGGGCGACGATTAACCCGGTTGAAGAACTTGGGTGTTACGCGGGATATCCGGGTTCTGACCTATCCCTTCGAGCGTAGGTGGTTGTTGAGTCATGAGAACTCGGAACGTTCCTTCATGGGGTCCAACCAGATGGGAGCTGAAGAGCGTGCCGGGATTCTTGGGATTGATTCCGGGCTGCTTCCCAAGGTGAAGCCCCCGGAGCCTATTTCACCTGGCGGAGCGCGGCCTGACCCTCCGATGCTCAATTTCGAGCGCAGATACTCTTGGCGCGGTTCGTCCCACGGATCAGCGCCAGTCGACGGGGATGACGTTAGGAGCGCGCGGCTGGTCGAGTTCTACGGAGGATGCTACACCCTTCTGACAGAGTGGTCTCAATTGGACGTGCTGAACAAGCTGATAGGCGGCGGACTTGGGGACGGCGGTAGTCTCCTGAACCTGACTGCTTCCAAGCTTTCACCCGGTGACGTTGCATTGTTCAGAGCAGGAGGCGACAAGGGGTTTATCCGCCAGCTGGCAGAAGAAGAGCTTGGAATCGCGGAATACGGACGGGTGCGGACGATTGCCGAGCGATGGAAAAAGCCACTCCGTCGTCTTGGCGGCGATCCTGCTGAGGTGCAAAGGCGTTTGGAAGGTTATGGCCTGCGCCGAGGATTCCAAACGATTTCCGGTTGGATGTGGGACCCGGATCGCATAGGTCCCGGCTACGACAGTGATATTGAAGTGATCGGCAGGGCTTCCGCCGACCGGGAGCTTCTCTCGGAGTTGGACTCGGTTAGGGAAGCCATTTCCAGGATCCGCGGAGTTCACACAAGCGCGGGGAGGCGTCTGACCAGGCTTATCCTTGGTGAGGTTCGCGACCATCTGAATCAATTCGATGGGCAGCCTGTACAGCTTGACCTTGGGTACGGGCAGGCTTGGGTTGTGGAAGTTGCCACGATAGATGCACAGGAGCAGGAGTATCCCGCGGACCAGGTTAACCGCCTGCTGTGGGAAGAGGATTTTGGTTTCTGAGGAGTGATCGAAAATGGCGAAGATGATCCCTGCCGAGATTTACGACTCCAAGGTGAGTTCAGCGGAGAGGCGTGTCTTCAACCTATTGGATAAGGATCCGGACACAGATGGGTGGAGGGTTCTTCACTCAGTGGGATTGGCGCGTAGACCAACCGGCCCGTATGGCGAAATAGATTTCGTGGTGATGATTCCCCGGGAAGGGATCCTGTGTCTGGAAGTAAAGGGAGGGCGGGTGTCCTGCGAGGAAGGGGAGTGGCGGACTATGGATCGGCACGGGAATCTTGCAACGCTCAAAAAGAGTCCGTTCATGCAGGCCAGGGACTCGATGTTTGCTCTGAGAAATATGGTTGTAGACCACTTTGGGAGTAGGTCTTCGGAGTCGGACTGCCCGATTGGGTCTGCTGTTGTGTTTCCGGACGTGGTTTGTCCTCCGGTGACTCCGGAGATTGAGCGTTCAGACGTTATCGACTCTGAGGATCTGCGCAGACCGATATCTGCGTCCATTGGCAGAGTTGTTCGGAATCGGCTGAGGGGTCTCCAGCCGCGCAGCGGTGAGAAACGCCCGACGCCATCTGAACTCAAGGCAATCCTGGCCTACCTGCGGCCGAACTTCGACTTGGTGCCCGCAAAGTCAGTCTCACTGGGCCGGACTGAAGCCGAGCTGATGAGTTTGACTGAAGAGCAGTATGACCGGCTCGATGAGCTTGAGAGCAACCCGCGCTGTCTGTTCGAGGGAGCCGCGGGTACGGGTAAGACCCTTTTGGCTATTGAATATGCCAAGCGGGCAGCCAGAGCGGATAAGAGGGTTCTCTTCGTTTGCTTCAATCGTCTATTGGGGGCTTGGCTTCAGCAACAGACCAAAGGCACGGGGATTACGACGGGAAACTGGCACGAGATTCTGGAAGAGATCATCGTTTCTAGCAGCGATGGGGAGGAATTTCTAGCGGAACAGCGAAAGGTATTCGAGGGGAAGGCATCGACTGATGCCGACTATACGCGGCTGTTCGAGGAGGTATATCCATTCTACGGAGAAATGGCCTTGGATGAGATGGAAACACAGTTCGACGTGCTGGTCATGGATGAGGCGCAGGATCTGTTCGACAAGGACACGCTCGACCTGATGAATCGGGCCGTCCGGGGAGGGCTGGCTGGGAGTACCTGGGGCATCTTCGGCGATTTCACTCGACAGGCCATATATGCCAGTTCTTCAGGATCCTTAGCAGACCTATCGGGTTACTGCGAGCACTTTGTCAGGTCAAAATTGAGTATCAACTGTAGGACCACTCGAAGAATTGCGGAAGAGGCATCGATCATCGGAGGATTTGACGCTCCGCCGTTGAAGCGCGGTTACGAAACCGGTATGCCTGTGGAGCGCCGGTACTGGGGAACGCCTTGCGACCTCGTGGAGAGCCTGGCGGAGACTATACGTCGTTTGGTGAACGGCGGCGTGACAGTAGACGAGATGATGGTTCTCTCCCCTCGGCGGCTTGAGAACTCGGCTTTGGCCGGTGTGGAGCAGATCGGCGGGGTACCACTCGTGGGTTGCTCACGGTCGTTGGACGCCGGCCAGGGTTGTATCAGGTTTTCGACCATCCACTCGTTCAAGGGCATGGAGAGACAGGTGGTGATCATCGTTGACGTGAACGCGGTGGATGATGAAAGGTCGCAGTCACTCCTGTACGTGGGTATGTCCCGGGCGCGTAGTCTTTTGATTCTGATGATCAATGAGCAGGCTCGCGGGGCATTCGAGGCTCGTATCAGGTCAGCGCGGTAGGGGGAGTTTGAGGCTTGAGCGAGACACTTGAAACACGCAATTTCATTCTGAAGTTTCTGCATAGGGAGCTGGTAGGGCCGTCGCCTCTTCCGGAGGCGCAGCCGGGGGTGCAGGAAGACGGCGAGGAGATACTCCGGCCTCAGGATCCTCCCAGGCATCGGTACGGCGCGGGCGTTCTGTTCCCCAGTAGATATCAAGTCCCCAGCAATGACGAGACAGCTGAGAACGAGGAGGTTGATTCCGAGGCTGACTCTCCTGAGTCTGCCGAGATACCGGAAGGCTTGGCTGGTACAGACTCGCAGCAGGGGGAGTCCGGGGGCGCGTCGAACACGGACTCGCCTGAGACGGACCAAGAGGTCAACCTTGCGAACCAGTACCTGCCCAGTGCGATGGGACTCTCTGCGTTGGTTGAGGTTCCCGAGCGCCTTCTTGTGGAGGTTTCCACTGCGACATATCGGCAGGGCGATGCTCCGCAGTCTGAAGGTGGACGATCAGTCGGCAAGCCTTGGCTTCGGCAACCGTTGAGCGAGACCATTGAATTCCGAGCGGCGGAGTTGCTTGGGAGTGGAAACGTATCATTCGATAAGAAAGTCGTAGTGGTGGATGGCAAGCCTACTCTTATCGTGCACGTAATCAGTCGTCCGGATCCATCCGGGCGGTCGGAGCGGACCAGGCTTATAACGTTGACCCTAGTCAACCGTCGGGAGTCTGAGAGTCGTGCGCCCCGCAATGAGGACTGCTTCTTTCAGTGCGGATTTACGGTCTCGTCTGCCGATGGGGAGCGATGCTTTCTTAGCTATCCTGAGCGTCCCAGTTCCACTGACGACCCGGAAGAGTTATCTCTTCAGCTTCTCCATCTCCACAGGCAGACGTTTGCGGTTGGGCACGGCTGCGCGGCCGGGTGGGGCGATCCTCTTGACGGGGGGACGTCTGTGGTTCGGACTGAAACGCTCCCAACATACGAGGTCAAGCCGATACTGCACGCCGAAGTGGAAGGGCTAGACCTGAGCATGGCTATGCTTGCGCACGGCGATCTTGAAAAAGCGCTCGATCTGTGCAACAGATTGGCAGATGCGTATGAGGCGTGGATCGAGGAACAGGAGCGTGAGGTTGCATCTCGGTCGGACCTGACTCCAGAGCTGAGGGCGACGGCAGATCGGCATCTTGAAGACTGCCGCGAGTGTCTCAAGCGTATGCGAGACGGCATTGGTCTGATTTCGGAGGACTCCGAGTCGGCTTCGGCTTTCCGATTGATGAACGAAGCCATGCTGATGCAGCAGGTCCACTATGAGATTGCGTCGCAGCGCACCAGGCCTTGGGTGAACAAATCCGGGCGGTTGGAGCTGAAGACCGACTTTGAGCCACCCTCATACGATGACCCATCGCGCAAGTGGCGTCCCTTCCAACTCGCCTTCATCCTGATGAATCTGAAGTCTCTAGCGGACCCTCACTGTGATGAGCGCGAGATGGTGGACGTGATCTGGTTTCCGACGGGCGGCGGCAAGACTGAAGCGTATCTTGGTTTGTCGGCGTTCGCGATGTTTCTGCGTCGGATTCGCAATGCCGATCACGCTGGGACAAGCATCCTCATGCGCTACACGCTCAGGCTGCTGACCACACAGCAGTTTCAGCGTGCGGCGTCTCTGATCTGTGCGTGTGAAGTCATCCGGCGCCGCGGGGATGCGGGCCTGGGTTCAAAGCGATTCTCTATTGGATTGTGGGTAGGCGGGGAAGTCACGCCCAATGAGGAAAAGGGCGCAGTCACGGCGCTCCGGCAATTCCAACGGGGGCAGGGAGCCAACAAGTTCATCCTGCTCAGCTGCCCATGGTGCGGCGCGGGAATGGGGCAGCAGAAATTGGGGCGAAGGACAGAAGTCAAGGGGTACCGTATTCAATCCCTCCCTCAGAAGGGCAGGCCCCAGAGAGTCAGGCACAGGTGCGAGGATGGGGACTGTGAATTCAGTTCGGATGCGGGTTTGCCAGTGGCGGTTATAGATGAGCACATCTATCAAGAACCGCCAACGCTGTTGATAGGCACTGTGGACAAGTTCGCCATGCTGGCATTTCGATCGGAGGCCAGAAGCATCTTTGGTATAGGCACACCGTTTCCTCCGCCGGAATTGATTATCCAGGATGAGCTGCATTTGATTTCGGGTCCGCTGGGGTCAATGGTAGGTCACTACGAAACCGTGATAGACGCGCTGTGTACAGATGAGGCTTCGGGAGGTCGTGTTCACCCAAAGATAATAGGCTCGACTGCGACGATCTCCAGGGCGGAGGAACAGGTGAAGGCACTCTACGGCAGATCTGCCTTTTCGTTTCCTCCCCAAGCTCTGAGGGCCGGCGATTCCTTCTTTGCGAAGGAGCGCGAAGATCAAGAAGGGCGAACTTACGTCGGCGTGTTCGCGAGCGCTATGCCTTCGCACGTGACCTCACAGGTTCGGACGATGGCGGCGTTGTTGCAGGCGCCCAAGTTATCCGGGGCGTGTAATCCCTCTGCGATTGATCCCTACTGGACGCTGATGGGCTATTTCAACACCCTTCGCGAGCTTGGCCATGCGGCAACTCTTATCCGGGGAGGCATCCGGGAATACCTGAATGCGATGTGGGACCGGCTGGGGTTGGGCCCTGGTGCAACGCCAAAAGCTGGGCTAGATCCTCGCAGATTCATCGACCGAGACGAGGAGTTGACCAGTCGGGTTCAGAGCGGCGACATTCCTGCCATCCTTCAGCGGCTGTTCGAGAAGTACACCTACCCGGCGAAGCATGATGCTATTGACGTCTGCCTTGCAACAAACATGATTCAGGTGGGTCTGGACATTCCTCGACTGAGCCTGATGACCATCGTTGGGCAGCCAAAGACGACTTCGGAGTACATACAGGCGTCAAGCAGGATTGGCCGCCGGGAGAGCAGCCCCGGAATCGTAGTGACGAACTACAATCCCTCCAGATCCCGGGACCGGTCACACTATGAGCGCTTCCGGTCATACCACCAGACCCTGTACCAGCACGTGGAGCCGACCAGCGTGACGCCCTTTGCGGTTCCGGTACGAGAGCGAGCGTTACACGCGCTGATAGTAATCCTGTGTCGATTCTGGGGCGGCGCAAGTCTCCGCGACAGCCCCACTGAGCCGCCGGATAATGCACTCATCCAGCGGGTTGAGCGCACAATCCAAGAACGAGTCATGTCAATTGATCCGGACGAGTGGGCCGAGACGAAGAAGCATATAGACGAGATCATGGATAAGTGGTCGAATGCACCGCGATCAAAGTACGGCGACTTCAGACCTCCGACGGAGGAATTGCCGATGATGTACCCAGCAGGGGACCAGCCCCATCCTGAGTGGTATGAGCGGCCATATCCCACACAGAGTTCGATGCGGAACGTAGACGCGAGCTGTTCAGCCCGTGTACTACAGCGCGGGTATGGCGATTAGCTGAAGGCCGATTGTCAGAACCGGCTATCGAGGGACACGGAAATACGATGCCACCCAACAAACCCATAAGAAGAGGGCAGTTGATCAGTCCGTTTGGGGTCGGCGCGCTCGTCAACTTCCGGGGTGATGAGTCACTGATGACAGCCGGTCTTGATGAATGGCCGTTTGCGCGCGAGGAGTCTCCAAAAGAGTGGTTGGTGCGGGAGGAGCGCTTGCAGGCACGACTGGGGGTGGGCCATTTCAGACTCCCTCCGGATTTCAGGGATCCTGGGCAGGGTGTGCTGCACGCGAATCAGCACATACCCTTTGTGAGGTTTCCGAGGTGGCATTATTGCCCGTGGAAGAGAGTGATGAAGCGGTTGCCACTCTTTGGCTCTCGTGAAAGGTGCAGGTGTGACGACTGTTACTCACGGTCTGAGCGCAGCCGTCCGTGGCTGATTCCCAGCAGTTTCATAGCGGCCTGTCCGAAAGGCCACATCGAAGATTTCCCGTTCATGGAGTGGATTCACCAAGGAGCGGACTGGGACGAGCAACATAGATTAAGCCTTCAGCTAGTTCGACCCTCTGCCGGCCTATCGGGCATCAGGGCAAATTGCAGTAGTTGCGGTAAACGGGAAACCATGACCCATGTATTCAACCCAGAGGCGCTTCACAGTATCGGCCACGACTGCTCCGGACACATGCCTTGGCTTGGCGATGTTGACGGCAAGCCGGGGGATTGCGGCGAACATTTGCGGGTTGTGCAACAGGGCGCTTCGAACGTCTATTTTCCTCTGACGGCATCTTCCATCTACCTTCCTCTATGGGGGGAAGGTGCAGAACGCTCTGTAAACAAGATTCTTGACGACCCAAAATCGTGGGACGATCTGACCGCCGACCTGGATGATGGGAAGTACGTTCAGGAAATGACGTGCAAGATACTTGCCCGAGTCTATCGTGTCGATCCTGAAGAGCTACGCGAGGCTGCGCAGAGAAAGCTCGATGGGGCCTTGGAACATAGAGGGGCGATCCTTCGTTCTGAGGAGGAGTTTCGTCGGCAGGAGTACGAAGCTCTGAGGCAAGGGCGGGGCGATGAAACCACTGAACTGAAGGTGGAGCTCAGAGACGCCTCCAAGTATGGGCCGGCATTGGCGGGAGTCTTGGGGCGGATAGGCTTGGTGAGGAAATTGCGGGAGACCAGGGCTTTGGTTGGATTCTCCAGGATAGTGCCGATTGAGGATCCGATTTCTCCGGACCGGCTGCCCATGTCTCAGGACGAGAGCCTCGATTGGCTTCCGGCGGCGGTGGTTTACGGAGAGGGCATTTTCATCGAGTTCTCGGAAAGTGAGTTGAAAGGCTGGGGCAAGAGGGAATGGGTGAGAGAGCGAATCTCATCTCTGAGTGAACGTTACAACGAGCGTCGTAGAGAACGCGGGATGGGAGAGGAGAAGATTACTGAGAAGTACGTTTTGCTGCATACCATCTCGCACGCACTGATCACTCAGCTGAGTTTCGACTGCGGCTACGGCAGTGCGGCATTGCGGGAACGTCTCTACTGCGACCTGGAAGACCCAGATCGTCCGATGCAGGGCGTGCTCATATACACGGCGTCGGGGGATTCGGAGGGGACTCTGGGTGGGCTGGTAAGGCAGGGCGAGCCTGACCGCTTGAACGGGGTGTTCGATAGGGCGATACGTCGATCCCGATGGTGCTCCAGTGATCCGGTATGCATCGAGAGTACAGGGCAGGGCGTTGATAGCTCCAATCTGGCAGCCTGCCATGGATGCGTTCTGTTGCCTGAGACTTCCTGCGAGACTGGAAATCGCCTGCTTGACCGAGGTCTCTTGGTAGGGGAGCCTCGTATGCCTGAGATGGGGTTCTTCTTTGGGGCTGGGTTGTCGGGGCCATAGTTTGAGGGTTGCGACTTGGACTCCTTCGGTCAACTGAAAAGGGGATATCGGCTGCGCGTCGGGCAAGCAGGATGCGGCTAACCATGACTTATGGATCGAGCTGGAGCCGGTATGAGTTGTTGGTAGCGTTCGCGTTGTACTGCCGCATACCGTTTGGCCGGCTGCATCGCAGGGACTCTGAGGTCATCAAGTTCGCGGGGGCGATCGGCGAGACGCGCTGGACGGCACACTGGACGTTGCTGCCCGGCTTCGAGGCGGAGAAGAGGTAGTCAATGGAAGGCACGAGATTCATCCAGACGATCCGTTTGGACAGCATACTTTCCTACGGCCCAGGTACCCCCGAGCTTTCCTTGGAGCCCCTGAACGTCCTCATCGGACCGAACGCGTCAGGGAAGTCGAACCTGATTGAAGCGCTGTCGCTTCTCGCAGCCGCGCCCAAGGATCTTCAAGCGCCGATTCGCGAGGGCGGAGGCGTTCACAATTGGCTCTGGAAGGGGTCCCCAAAGCCTCTCACGGCAGCCGTGGACACGACCATCAAGTCCCTAATGAGTCCGGTAGCGCTTAGGTATAGGCTGTCGTTCACCGAGACCGGGAACCGCTTCGAGCTTCGAGACGAAGCAATCGAGAGCGAAAGGCCAATGACGCCTAGCGAGAAGGAGCCGTATCCCTACTACCGTTATCAGGAAGGTCGGCCGGAGCTCAACGTCATGGGGGAGACTGGATTAACTCGGAATCTAAAACGGGAAGACGTGAAGCCGGACCAGTCGATTCTGTCGCAGCGGCGAGGTCCCCACTACTACCCGGAGTTGACGTACCTGGCTGACCGATTCGAGCGTATGAGATTCTATCGCGAATGGAACCTCGGACGTCACACGCCACCTCGCCTTCCCGAGAAGGCCGACCTTCGACAGGACTTCTTGCTGGAGGATGCTTCGAATCTCGGCATGGCGCTAAGCGACCTGCTGAATCGACCCCCTATAAAGGAACAGTTATTAGACCGAATGAGGGATTTCTATCCCGCGTTCAGGGATATCAACACCTCGGTAAGCGGGGGCATGGTACAGATATTCTTCCACGAAGAGGGTCTGCGCGAATCCGTACCTGCCACACGGCTGTCCGACGGGAGCCTTGGCTATCTCTGTTTACTTGCGGCGCTGTGCCATCCCGACCCGCCGCCGGTCATCTGCATCGAGGAGCCGGAGCTTGGACTGCACCCCGACGCAATCACGGAGGTGGCGAAACTGCTGGTGGAGGCGTCATCCCGCAGCCAGATATTCGTCACGACGCACTCCGACGTGCTTGTAGACGCACTCACAGACGTGCCGGAGTCCGTGATCGTCTGCGAGAAGGTTGACGGGGCTACGCAGCTCCGCCGTCTCACCGCAGCCGAGCTCGGGTCCTGGCTCGATGAATACAGGCTTGGCGAGCTCTGGACGCGGGGACGGTTCGGGGGCAACCGGTGGTAAGAACCAGGGTCTACGTCGAGGGGGGAGGCCGCAAAGCGCTGAACCGGGAATGCCGTAAGGGGTTCGGCGAGTTTCTCGCTAAAGCAGGCGTTGCCCCCGGCACGGTAGAGGTGGAAGCCTGCGGCCCGCGAGGGGACGCTTACAAGACTTTCAGTGCGGACGCCCATAGGGGGTTGTCCGCCATCCTCCTCGTGGACGCCGAAAGTTCGGTCACTGGGCAAGACCCATGGCAGCACCTACAAGCCAACGACGGTTGGAACCGCCCTAAGGGCACCACGGACGAGCAGCGCCACCTAATGGTGCAGGTCATGGAGTCCTGGTTTCTCACAGACCCGGACACGCTTGAATCATTCTACGGCCGGGATTTCCGAAAGCAGGCGCTTCCCGGTAACCCTAACGTCGAAGACGTGCCAAAACAGGATGTCCTCCATGGACTTGTCCAAGCCACCCGTTATACGGGGAAGGGCAAATACAGCAAGGGAAAGCACAGCTTCGGGATACTGGAGAGACTGGACCCGGCGAAGGTCAGGAAATCTTCACCCCATGCAGACCGATTCATCCAGGCGGTTTCGGTCTAGGGATGGGAATCGCCGAAATCAGCCTACTCCTTGAGCGTCCATCGGGATGCACATACACTGGCAGGCGTTGAAAGGGAGGGTAGACGGCCACGATCAAGACCAACCACGCGGCCCTAGGGCTCGGGCACACCTATGCAGGGCGAGCCTGACCGCTTGAACGGGGTGTTCGATAGGGCGATACGTCGATCCCGGTGGTGTTCCAGTGATCCGGTATGCATTGATAGTCGCGGGCAGGGCGTTGATAGCTCCAATCTGGCAGCCTGCCATGGATGCGTTCTGTTGCCTGAGACTTCCTGCGAGACTGGAAATCGCCTACTTGACCGGGGTCTCTTGGTAGGGGAGCCTCGTATGCCTGAGATGGGGTTCTTCTCCGGGGCTGGGTTGTCGGCGCCATAGTTCGAGGGTTGCGACTTGGGTTCCTTTGGCCAACTGAAAAGGGGATATCGGTTACGCGCCGGGCAAGCAGGATGCGGCTAACCATGACTTATGGATCGAGATGGACCCGATATGAGTTGTTGGTAGCGTTCGCGTTGTACTGCCGCATACCGTTTAGTAGGCTGCATAACAGGGACTCCGAGGTCATCAAGTTCGCGGAGGGGATCGGACGGTCGCCATCTGCGCTGGCTATGAAGTTGGGCAACATAGCCAGCCTAGACCCTGTGATTAGATCTTCCGGCAGGTCAGGGCTGCAAAATGCATCTGCCAACGACCGCGCGATGTGGGCTGAGATGAACAGGGACTGGGATCGGTTCGCGGTTGAGTCTAAGCAAGCCATGCGAGAGGTAGAGTCGCCAGTAGCCACACCCACTAGTGCAGATCACTACGGAGATAGCGCTCGTGTTGGAATAGACCGTGAGGTGCAAACTACGGCGCGTATCGGACAGGATTTCTTCCGAGCTACGGTGTTGAGCGCCTACAATGTGCGCTGTTGTATTACAGGGCTGTCGATTCCATCGTTGCTGGTTGCAAGCCATATCGTTCCATGGTCTCACGATGAGTCGAGCAGGGTGAATCCCAAGAATGGCTTGACTCTGTCTGCGTTGCATGACAGGGCGTTTGATAGGGGGCTAATTTCTATCAATGGCGATATGACCGTCAGGGTATCTTCCCGCTATAAGCGTGATTCTGATGAGTTTTTCCGGGCCTCGATTGCCGCGTATGAGGGCAAGCCGATTGCACTGCCGGAGAAGTTTCTTCCCGCGGAAGAGTTTCTCGCATATCACAGGGAGCATGTGTTCCAGGGATAAAGCGCTTGCATGGTCGGCTTGGGCTATGACCTGACCGCTGCTGCTGAGTACGTGCTATGCAACTTTGGCGGGGAAGTCCCGGACGTTTGGCCGGATCTGAGGGCCATTCCCGGTGTGCGGGATTACAATCGCCTCGGCGGTGCAGTGTTTCGCCTTTGGCCGGCCTAGTGTGCTGATGGATACCAGCACTCGCAGGATCGCCCGCCGGCTACTCGCGCGGCAGGCAGTAGGAGGCCTTGTTGGGAGCGCGGCGACGGCTTGAGGTATACTCAGAATGGCGAGGGCGTAAGGGCCGCGGGCGGGCATCGTCATAAGGCGGCTGAGGTTTGGATTTTCCGCGGCGGCTTGCAGGGCTGCGATGAGTGCACGTGGACGTGCGAGGTGAATTTATGGCGGGTATGTGGACGAATACGGGGGACGGCTGGGAGTTGGGCTTGGTTCAGGCATTTGAGGACGAGGAGGAGTTGCGCAGTCTGATAGCGGAGAATCCTCAGCTGTTGCCGTTAGATGGGTCGCCTCGCCTTGCGGTCCTGGGTTCTGAGGTGCAGCTGGGGACGGGGTACGCGGACATTCTCGCTGTGGAGTTTTCCGGGCGGCCTGTGATTATCGAGGTGAAGCTTGACCGCAACCCGGAATCGCGTAGGGAGATCGTGTCGCAGATAATCTACTATGCGGCGTTCCTACGGGGTTTCGACATGGATGCGTTTGAGCGAAGGATCGTCTTGCGAAGGTACACTGCATCTGCGGGCTACGAGTCCATCCTGGAAGTCGTGAAGGCTCATGACCAGGTAGGGGAGGTGGACGAGGCTTCATTCCGGGCTTCGTTGCAGGGGTTCTTGGCCCGGGGCGATTTCAGGCTGGTTTTTGTTCTGGACGAGGTTTCACCGGAGTTGGAGCGGGTCGTCGCCTATCTGGATGCGGTGACGGTTCAGGGTCTGACGATTGACCTTGTTACTGTGAAGAAGTATGAGGTGAACGGGGTGCAGGTGGCTTTGCCCGAACGGATTTCACCGGACATCGACGCGGCGTCGATCTATATGACTGAGTCGTCCGACCCCGCCGACTACGGGACTATCGACGTGGATGGTGCAGACGCATTTAAGGATTCGATTGCGGAGGTCACTGGTGAAGCGCGGAGAACGTTCGACGATTTAATCGCGTGGGCGGAGCAAGTGGAGTCGCTTCCAAATGTACGTCTCGTCACGGGCAAGGGTCGCGAGATGATTACTCTCAAGCCCCAGGTAGCGTCCTACCCAAAAGACGTCGGTCTTGTGGCGATTTACAATGACAACCTCCGACCGAACTTGTCGGTACATCGGTCGGTGTTTGAAAAGCTTGCGCCCAACTCAATAGAGCCTGTTGAACGGGCAATCGGATCCCGGATAGGGTATGGGAATTATGTGGATATTACGCCTGAAGCGCTCAATGCGCTGACGGCGGCGTATCGGGAGGCTTGCGGCGCGTGAGTGAGGTGGACAGGAGATCGGAGAGGGCTTGACCGTGTAGGTAGGGATACCGGCTACTCGCCCGGCACGCAGCAGTAGGAGGCCTTGTTGGGAGCGCGGCGGCTTGGGGTATACTCAGGGCGGCGAGGGCGTAAGGGCCGCGGGCGGGCATCGTCATAAGGCGGCTGGGCCTAGATTTTCCGCGGCGGCTTGTGGGGCTGCGATGAGTGCACGTGGACGCGCGAGGTGAGTTTATGGCGGGTATGTGGACGAATACGGGGGACGGCTGGGAGTTGGGCTTGGTTCAGGCATTTGAGGACGAGGAGGAGTTGCGCAGTCTGATAGCGGAGAATCCTCAGCTGTTGCCGTTAGCCGGGTCGCCTCGGCTTGCGGTCCTGGGGTCTGAGGTGCAGCTGGGGACGGGGTACGCGGACATTCTCGCTGTGGAGTTTTCCGGGCGGCCTGTGATCATCGAGGTGAAGCTTCACAAAAACCTAGAATCGCATAGGGCGATCGTGTCGCAGATAATCTACTATGCGGCGTTCCTACGGGGTTTCGACGTGGATGCGTTTGAGCGAAGGATCGTCTTGCGAAGGTACACTGCATCTGCGGGCTGCGAGTCCATCCTGGAAGCCGTGAAGGCTCATGACCAGGCAGGGGAGGTGGACCAGGATTCATTCCGGGCTTCGTTGCAGGGGTTCCTGGCCCGGGGCGATTTCAGGCAGGTTTTTGTTCTGGACGAGGTTTCACCGGAGTTGGAGCGGGTCGTCGCCTATCTGGATGCGGTGACGGTTCAGGGTCTGACGATTGACCTTGTTACTGTGAAGAAGTATGAGGTGAACGGGGTGCAGGTGGCTTTGCCCGAACGGATTTCACCGGACATCGATGCGGCGTCGATGTATATGATTGAGTCGTCCAACCCCGCCGACTACGGGACTATTGACGTGGATGGTGCAGATGAGTTTAAGCGTTCGATTGAGGGGGTCACTGGTGATACACGTAGAAAGTTCGACGATTTAATCGCGTTGGCGGAGCAATTGGCTTCGTTTCCAAATGTGCATCTCGTCACGGGCACGGGCGTCAGGATGGTTACTCTCAAGCCTAAGATAAGGCCAAAAGACGTCGGTCTTGTGACGATTTATAATGACAACCTTCAACCGTACTTAAAGGTAAATAAGTCGGTGTTTATAGATCTTGCGCCCAACTCGATCGAGCCTGTTGAGCGGGCAATCGGGTCCTCAATAGGGCAGGGGAGTACTGTCTATAATGTTACGCCTGAAGCGCTAGATGCGCTGACGGCGGCGTATCGCGAGGCTTGCGGCGCGTGAGTGAGGTGGACAGGAGATCGGACAGGGCTTGACCGTGTAGGTAGGTGAGGTAGGTGGGTGCGGGGAACTGCAATTGGTAGTGGTCGAGGACAGACCGGCAGGGGGGCTGTATTGGGTTTGTGGGGTTACAGGTTTACTCTTCATTGGTGGGCGGTGGCTTCAATGCATTCTTTGCCTCAGAGGTCATCTCGTATTGAATTGGCTTCTTCCCAGGATTCCTTATCTTCACCCCGGCTTTCTCGATAACCGGCCAGATATTGTTATTGAACTCGATACCAAACTTAGGCCTGCCGACATCGGACAACGGATGATCCGGCCATCGTTTCTTAATCACGGGTTGGCAGTCCGTGCTCTTGAATGGGCCGATCTCGATGTCCTCCAGAACTGCCTCCGCCATTGCATCCCAAATGTCAGTGGAGGCTGCCGGAGCCGCTGTGTTCTCGGGTTTCTTACGCCCAACCGTAACGATATGTAGCTCGTCAGGCGGGAAAAACCGCTTGACCGAGGTTGACAACGAACTTTCGTTGTCGGTTACGGCCCAAAGAAATGGTACCTTGCCATCGGGCAGGGGGATGTTTGGTTCGTCTCGAACGGCAGCGTATAGCGAAATAAAATCACTGTCGTTGCTTAAGACCACTATATGGTTGACCCTTTTGAGAATCAAGTCAGCCATCGCGTTGACGGCGATGGCTATATCAGCCGAGTTCTTGGTCGAAGACATGCGGAAATGCTGGGTACCTTTGACGACGACGTCCAAGTCACGAAATCGGCTTGTTGCCCATAGCCGCCATAATTCAGTCTGATCGGCTCGCACGTACAGAGATAAGCGCGCCAACGCCGGGGCGCTGTTTGGCCAGTTCTCGATCAGACTCAGAATTACAGGTTGGCCATCGGACTGCAGATTCTCTACGTCTACGTAGAGGCCGGAACGGCGGTCCAATGGATCCGGGGGCTGATTCAGGGCGTCATCTTGATCATCCGAGTACTCGCTTGGCGTCATATCTTGACCTGTTCTGTCTATAGTAGTTGTTTCCTAGTGCGCCTTAGGTGACTGTACTACAAATTTTTTGTGGCGGCAGTGTTGTGGTAGTGGGTGGTGTTCGGGTTTGGGGAGGCCGCGGTGGAGGGTGATGGCGGTGGGGGAGCGTCCTCTGCAGTGGAATTCCACATAGGAGCGGCGGGTGCCGGTGGCGAGGGAGAGTGATGAGGCGAGCGGGTAGACGGCAACCACTCTCTGGCCGGGTAGGCGTGCAAAGTCCGAGGGGGGAAGTCGTATCTCTGGCTTGACCACATAAGGGCGATACCGTGGCTCACGCGCCGATGGGATGGGGAGTACTGCCTATAATATTACGCCCGAAGCGCTAGATGCGCTGACGGCGGCGTATCGCGAGGCTTGCGGCGCGTGAGTGGGGTGGACAGGAGATCGGAGAGGGTTTGGCCGTGTAGGTAGGTGAAGTAGGTGGGAAATGCCTCTCCAACCAAATTACGGATAAGGTAGAGTGTTTTGTCCTCCTTCGCTCGTGTCCAGTCGTAGAACCTTGGGACGGTCTGGAGGTCGGCACACTCCAAGATGCTGAGCACCCTGTTCTCCCAAGGGTGAATCTTGAAGTCGCTACCTATGTGGCTCGAATTGGTGGTTATGGTGTACGCGGGTCTTCCAGGATTCATTCGCCTATAACTAGACTTGAAGCCCTTGATGAGAGATGGCCGCCCGTCTCTTTGAACGTATGGCCTGTTACACATGGCGCCGCCACAATCAGGGCACACTATCAAACCGGCGTCGACTTTCTGCCTACCGCACCATGGGCACTTATCGTTGTCGTAGGCGCTGCGCCCTGAGTGTGCCGGTATTTCACTGACCTGTCGATATCGGTCGGGCCCATATGCGGGAACGAAGTGCAGGGGGTGAGTCCCGCGTGCGGCATCCTTGGATCTTGCGTCCAGCTGTTCGTACTCCATGGCCTCCAACCACTCGCGAATGCTCACCCAAGGTCGCATTCCATTGTTTGACTGCTCATCGTGAGTTTGAAGCGGCAACGGGGGTTGGTTTCGGGATAGAACCGACTCTGGGCGCGTCACATCCTTGTGTACCGCCACGATCAGGGCGCGCCTTCTGACCTGGGGAATACCGTAGTTGGCCACGTTCACCACTTTGGGGAACACTTCATAGTCCTGCAGGCCGTCGCGGAGCAGGTCAACCACTTGGCCCTTGGCCCCATCGTATTCGACTTCAAGGGTCAACACTTGGCGAACGTTTTCGACGAGGATTATCCTCGGCTTCAACAACCGGGCAAGTGGAATGACCTCTAGCATAAGCCGGTTCTTTTCTTCCAATGCCTTCGCTTGCGGGGTCTGCCGTTTGCCCCTGCTGGGATTCGAGGTACTCATGCCTTGGCATGGTGGGGTAGCCATCAACAAGTCCAGCCGCCGGGACGTAGACCGGCGATAGGCAGCCGCGATCTCGTCATGGCTGACGCGGACATCGCGAACAAGCCACGTGGACGACGGGAAGTTGTCGCCGCCAATGGCGGCTCGTCTCTGGTTCATCTCGACCTGGACGACGAACTGGAACCCGGCCATCTCGTATCCGAGGTCACTTAAACCAGCCCCTGAGAACAGGGAAATGGCAGTCCAGGGGGCCGCCTCTGCGGGCCTATCCTGTAGTATGAAGTCGCGGAGTGGCTGACTAGACACCATCGTCTCCTACAACGGAGGCAGTTCTCTTTGGGGGCGCTTCCTGTATAAGCGGAACTAGGCGGTCGATGGTCAGTGCGAGCGCCGTCTTGGTTCTAAGGTCGTGTTCTGGAATACGAAACACTGTCCAGCCGGCGCCTGTAAGCTCCTTCGTGAATCGAAGGTCTCGTTCTCTGTTGGCGCTTATCTTATTCACCCAGAACTCGCCGCTCAATCCCGAGTGCTTGCGGCATTCGGGGCAACCGTGCCAGAAGCACCCGTCAACAAAGATGGCGATCCGTCTTCGCGGGAATACTATGTCAGGATTTCCAGGAAGCCGCTCGCCCTTGACGGATTTATAGCCTTCGTGGGTGAAGTACCGTACTCCTCGACGCCACAGTCCCGAAGCTAAGGCTCGTTCGGGGCCGGTTCTTCCCCGGTTATGCGCCATGGCACGATAGCGCTGGGAGGGCTTCATTACGTCCATGGGATTATGCACTACTTTCACGTATTTGTCTTGTTTTCTCGTTTGGATTGCGTGACCTCTAACCAACCAGTGTGGAGTCGCCTGGTGTTTTCTATTATGTTGTCCCACGTTTGGAAATCGAGCTTGACCTCTCTGACTTGCTCCAAGCTCCTTCTGGTCCTGTTCCCTCTCTCAGTGTATCCATTGGCGATCATCAAACCACTGACCGATGGTGGAGAAGTGTTTCGATTGTAATCTGCATAGACACCAAGCACATAAGAATGAAATTTGTTCACCTCGTCTTCATTCACCCGGTGAGATTTACCATCGGATTTCATACCCCTCTTTATCTCGACGATAAGGATTTCGTCCAAGGGGGCTGGTGCTTTAGGTTTTAGGATGAACAGAAAGTCGAGCCTCTGACCTGTTTCCTGATCTCGAGTGGGCTTATATCGTTCTTGCAAATCATCAAGGTTCACTTCGTCGCCTAAAAGACTCCATCTCGGATCAAGAATCCAGGGGAATTCCCGGATGACGTTATGAATCTCTGGAACTTCTGTAGCTCCAGCCTTAATCGCCACATCGAGCCGTTCAATCACCTCAAGTCGAGCTTTGATTATGCTATAATTTTTTCTAGCGTCAATCAGTGAGAATTCTCTGACAAGCCCCCAAAAGTTGCTTTGGAACCCCTCGTCCTCATATTGGACGCGCTCCATGAGCTCCCGGACTGCCTTGTCCTTAAACCCGTTGACTACTTCCAGCATGAAGTTGTGGACTTCTTCAGGGTGGGGGTCGCCGATTTTAGCGGCCTTAATCGCAATTTCGCCTAGATGCCGTTGCTCAGTCTCGGTAAAATCTTTAAGTAGCTCTGTAAAATCTGGGGTCTCGATTGATTTTTCAGCTTTCTTTTGACGTATAGCCTGTCGCTGCGACAGAGCCCAATTCAACCTATGTCGTCCCCATTGCAGTAGTTCCTGTACCCTGTGATCCTCTAGCTGGAGCTGGTCGCGGTTCGTTTGGATCAGATCGTCTTCGATGTCTGTTCCAGAATCCAACCAATCGGCGACTACCTCTCCGACTACGTACTCTTGTCCAAGTTGGCCCCGCACTCCTTGAGCGCGTTCAAACATGAAGGGTCTTTGTATCAGCTTCCCACGTCCCAAGATAGAAATGCCGCGCAAGTATTCAGCTTCAAGTGGCTTAGGCGTAAAACCAATCCACCACCGGACGCTGTTGCCACTAGGGAGGTTCTCAGTTCCCCACCCATCAACTCCAACTTGACCTGAGTATCTGGCAGGTTGTCCATCTTTTGGAAACTGGAACTCCAGGTCCATGTCGAACCGTTGGAGCTGCTTCCGATTGATAAACACTCGCATAACGGTCTGGTCTATCGCAAAGCGCCGGGACATTGATTTCATGAACTGTTCTTCAGGGATAGCACGCTTTAGACGCAATCTGGAAAGCCGAATCCTGGTTCCATTAGAGAGAAGCGAACGATCTGGCGAACGGAGGGGTTCTTGTCCGGTAGTTTCCTCGACTTCACAGTCTGTCCCAGGGTCCGCCTTTCTGATTTCGTCGTAGTCAAGTCGGAAGGACACTGCTTGTCCTTGTCGAACTGTGTAGCAATCGAGAATTTCTGCTGTCCCGAAAGCCGCGAGCTTGCCTATTCCCTTCCGGCCGTGAACCAACCGGCCGCCTTGAGTCTGTCCTCCGTCCTGAAGCCGCCGCTTCCGACCGACCATCAGGTATTGCAACTGCGCTTGTTCCCTCGTCATCCCATGACCGTCATCTAGGACTTCTATTGTGCCGCCCGTGCTCCACGACTGCCCAAATGGAATTCTGACCCATACGTTCTGGGCATCGGCATCCCACGCATTGGAGATAAGCTCTGCTACGGTGGCGGTGGCGCTCGGATATAGCTGGGCGCCTAACTGTTCGATTAGTGCACCAATGAATTTCAGTTTGAGTGGTTCTTGATCCATCAGATCCCCCAGTTCAAAAAGCCCTGCGCGAAACGTTCAGGGCATCTGTGTGTTCTACCACCTTAGCGCCCAGAGCCGCCAGGTTTTTGTTGGCGGGGGCTGGTTAGGGTGAGGAGGGGCTTGCCGGCTTGGGCTAGTTTGCGGGCGAAGGCTTCGGTCTTGCTGCCGGGGGCGGCGTGGGCGATGAATACCCGGTGGGCGAGGTCGGCGACGAGGTCGTTGCGCCGGGCGGCGGTCTCGGCGGTGGGGCGGCGGACCGTCGCTGGGAATGGCGACAGGAGCAGCATCCTACCGGCGTTCAGAGGGTCGCGCCAGTCGCGGGGGATTCGCATGTTGTCGATGCTGCGGGCAGGGCAGACGACGACGGGCTGGCTGCCTCGTAGCAGCAGTCGCAGGCATTCTTTCTCCATCGGGGTTTGGAAGCCGCCTATGACGGGGGCGCCGGCGTTGCGCATGGCTTTGGCGAGGTCGTAGGTCTTTAGGATGAGGTCTCCTGGGCAGCGTTTGGAGCAGAAGAGGGCGGTCAGGGTTTTTTCGAGCAGGTTGAGATCGCCCCTGGACTTGGCCTTTGGCGGGAGTTGCAGGGTCATAGGTGTTTGGCCGTCCTAGTTGCCTTGGCAGAATAGGTCGTCGAACTCGGCCTTGGTCTTGCAGGATCTTACTTTGCCGCGCATCTGCACGAAGTAGGTCGAGGCGCGCTGGCGGCATCTGGAGTTTGTCGGACCGAGGTACTCGTCCACGTATCTGGACTGCCCGGTGGAATCGGCGATCGGGAGCATCACGGCCTTCATCGAGTGCCCCAAGAAGTGGATGAGCATGGCCTTCGGGTGGAGGAGGCCTTTATAGTCACTGAACGCATCGATTGCGAGTGACTCCATATGGTATCCGCTAATCTTCCTGCTCTTGCGGGTAATGAAGCAGTCCGCCATAGCCTTGGCGAGTTTGATGACTGGCAGGACACGGCCGCCTCTTGCCTGGTTGACCTCAGTAAGCTTTTTGGCAAACTTCTCGGGTTGCGCGACGTTGCTCCACTTGGAGCTACCGGGGTCGGCAATCCGGACGCCGGTTTTGGTCCTTATGGCGGGCAGTATCTGGATCTCGCTGCCGTCGGAGTAGTTGACTGTCACCGCCAGATTGCCTGCGCTCACAGGGTTCTTAGGGAGTCCCCGCTTGATAGTGTCCCTCGCGTAGGCTATGACCTTTGCCGGAGGTTGGTTCACAAGCGAGGAGGCGTTGACTATCAGAAGGGCGTCAATGTCGCTGAGGCCGCTCACGTACGTGCCCTTCCTGACAGACCCTCCGAACATGGTCTGCACCGCGTGGTTGCCTTTCTCTCTAAGGAACTTGCACAGGCTCTCGATGTGTCTGGTGAGAGCCTTCGTATTCCTTTGGTTGTACCTTACTAGTAGATTCTCGCAGTACTTATTGAAGTTGTCGTCTGGCACGGGTTGCACTCCTATTCCAGCAGGGGGCTACCGACAGATGCAGTTACGGGGCGTTGGCTTCTCCAGGGGCCTTCAGCTTCATACAGTTTCATAGATTCGCAGGTCCGTGCGGCGTGCGAGCGCGTCGAAGTGGGAGTCGTCGTGCAGGGTGGGCGTTCCTGCGCGTATGTCAATGGCTGCGATGATACAGCCGATCAGTTTGCGAACGGTCTGGCCCTGTCGTCGGCATCGGCGGCAGCGGGGAGGGTTAGGGGTTCCATGACCCCCGTTCGCCTTTGAGGTAGGAATCCACGTCTTCTGCGGTTTTGAAGAGGCGTTGCCCTGGCGCTTCGTTCAGAATGTCAACGGCGGATCGGCGCGATGCTTCCGATGCGTGACGGACGACCACGTCAACGGACTCTCCCACTGGCAGCTCTTCGTCCACGATTTCGATCTTGCCTCCGGGCAACACCGTTGTTCTTACGTGCAAGGCTTTCTGCATTGTCGGAGTCTCCTTTCATAGGACTCGGCATCGGCGGCAGCGGGGAGGGTTAGCGGTTCCATGACGTTTTTTCTTCCGCGAGGTATGCCTTGACCTCTTCGGCTGTCTGGAACAGGCGCCGCTCCGGGCCGCTGTTGAGGATTTCCATGATAGAGCGGACCTTCACGTTGGACTCGTGCAGCACGACCACGTCCACCGTCTGCCCGGGCTCCAGTTCTGGGCTGGCAAACTCCACCTTGCCGCCAGACTGTACAGTTGTTCTTACGTGCAAGGCTTTCTGCATTGTCGGTGTCTCCTTGTCATAGGGCTCGGGTGCGGCGGAGTCCTCGGGGCGCGGGTGCAGGGCGTTGGCTTCTCCAGGGGCCTTCAGCTTCATACAGTTTCATAGATTCGGAGATCCGTGCGGCGTGCGAGCGCGTCGAAGTGGGAGTCGTCGTGCAGGATGGGCGTTTCTGCGCGTATGTCAATGGCTGCGATGATACAGCCGATCATTTTGCGAACGGTCTGGCCCTGTCGTTGGCACCGGCGGCAGCGGGGAGGGTCAGCGGTTGCGCGGCGTCCTAGTACTCGAAGTGGTACACGTACCATCTGGCGATTTCCGGCCCGTCACCGCTTGGGAAGGTTACACATCCCCGCTGGGCAACGTACCTATTCTCTTGTTGTCTAGCAGACGCCTTCGAGAAGTGCATACCAATGATGTACCAATCCCGCAAATACGGGTGTCTCCTTTGCCAGAAGCGCTTTCGCTCCTGCAGGTCAGTGGTGATGCCAATTCGGCAAGCCATCTATGCCTCCTTACGTACTGTTCCGGCCCATGCGGCGCTTGGTGTTTCCTTCAGGATCGCGGCGAACGGCTGGAGCGCATAGCGTCGAGGTCGCCGTCCCAGCCGATTCCCCGGAATGCGCGGGCCTCTTCGAGGGATGCGGTTTCGGCGGCCAGGGTTCGCAGTGCGAGGTTGATGGCCTCGCGCCTGGTGGGGAGTTGATAGCGTCGCATCACCTCGGCGCACGCCTGCTCGTCGATGTTTGCGTTGGTGCTGTTCCGCCGTGACATGCACCTACGATAAACCAAAATGGCGAGGGGCGGCACGCGCCAGCCGGGGGGGAGTCCCGGCGTTTAGCATCCAGCGGCATCGCCGCGAACTGGGCTACGGCGGAGTCGTCAAGGCGTAGGAAGAGGGCGGCGGCTTCATCGTCTACGTGCTGCGCGCAATTTCATTGTCCGGTCTCATGTTTCTCACTGCCGGCTTGAGGCTTGATGATAATCTCTATAACTCGTTCAAGTATCCACAGCACTCGGGCCAATCTGACCACAGATAGACCAAAAAACATGAAAAAGGGAAAGACAAGCCACGACACCGGGGCAGAGTCTCTATCCCATATCAAGCAGAGCAATGAGGTGACTGTCAGGCAGCCGAGGTACTGTATCGCCTGGAAGAAGGTTTTCCAAAGGACTGGATAATGTGCACTGCCTCGGACTACTGAAAGGCGATCAGATGATGAAAAACCTAGCATAATTGATGTGGTAGTAACAGAAAAACCTAGTAACGAACCTGCTATTGTCGCCGTGGTTATATAAATGTTAGTTCTGTTACCATGCATCAGCTCATCAATATATGATTCTCCTTCTAGAAAATAGAACCAAGCAACGAGAAGAAGCGTGAGCAGAATTACTATTCCTACTTCCATACAAAGGAAGTGCTTTTTCCAAAAACGTATGAGGTTCATTCAGAGATGCCCGGTGCAGCATGGATATCTTCCCTCAGTTCCTGATAGGCCTCACGTATTGCCTGAAAGGCGGATTCTGGATTAAGAGCACGACTTCGTTCGTTCATGCGAACAATACGCTTTGTCGAGATCAAGCGATCCTTAAGCAGATCGATTGTTTCAACGCGATTTGTATCCACACATTTCCCACGAAGTTGAAAACGATCAGCATTTTCTCGGAATTCGTTTCTACCGAGCAATTTTCTGGCTATATTCAGGAATCTACCTAGTGCTTCTAGGCGTCCTTTCTTCTCAAATTTAATGACCAATTGCACGCTTTCCGAGGCGCCAATTACTTGTGCCGCAGCATTGAATGCGTCTGAAAGAGACTCATCGGCTTGCCTTACTATTTCGATGAAGGCTGGGCGGATGCTCATATCCAAAACTCGCACTTCGCCAAGGCGTTCCGACTGCCTAAATGCATCACCTAGCAGGAGAGGACGAAACTTGGCTTTCGGTATGGCTTTGTTAGACTTCTCATGCAGATAGCTGCCAAGTCGGGAAAGTCTAGGCCCAAAATGGTTGTATTCGGAGCCAACAATGTTGTTGGAAAAAAACACCACATGCACGGTTTCCAATAAGCCGGTGTCATCAGTGAAATTGAGATCGGTGATGTTGCCCCTATGTTCTATCTGAGGTAATCCTGTTCGGCGAACTCTGCAGAATCGTATGTTTGGATTAGAATTGCTGGGATGGTCCATAAGGCACAGCGCGTTTCTGTCAACATCAAACTCGTACCGGCCTGCATCATCATCGGTGAAGCCCAGGTTTTCAATCTCAGTTAGTGCCGGCTTCGGGTCAAAATTGTGAGGACGGCCACCCTCGTCATTGCCTATATCGGCACGGTAGAAGTAAATCTTGCGCTCAAGGGTGTTATTTCTCATGCTAGAGACCATCTATGCCTCCTTATGTACTGTTCCTGCCCATGCGGCGCTTGGTGTCTCCTTCAGGATCGCGGCGGACGGCTGGAGCGCATCGCGTCTAGGTCGCCGTCCCAGCCGATTCCCCGGAGTGCGCGGGCCTCTTCGAGGGATGCGGTTTCGGCGGCCAGGGTTCGCAGCGCGAGGTTGATGGCCTCGCGCCTGGTGGGGAGTTGGTGGCGGCGCATCACCTCGGCGCACGCCTGCTCATCGAGATTTACGTTGGCGCTGTTCCGCCGTGACATACACCTACGATAAACCAAAATGGCGAGGGGCGGCACGCGCCAGCAAAGGGGAGTCCCGGAGTCGAGGTTACGCTTCTAGGCGCCACGCTAGCGTTGGCTTCAGCGCGGGCAGGGGGAGTCCCGGAGTTGAGGTTACGCTTCTTAGGGTTTTGTTGGGAGGACTACCTGGTAGCAGACTACGCCGAGGTCGTTTTGGGTGATGGGCTGGGGCGCTTGTGGTGGCTGGACGGGTTGCAGGCCGAATTGTTCTACGACCTCGATGATTCGTCGGGCGCAGTCTGCGGCGCTCATTCCTTTTCCTTCGTACTCCCGGCGCAGTGCAGACAACTCACGTCGGACGAGGTTGCTCCTACCGACTGAAAGCGCCTCGTCTCCTTGGTCGTATTGATCCCCGGCGGGGGCGTCCGGCGAGCGGAGCACGTCGAGGGCCCAGCGTTGGCTGGCGGGCAGGGCGTCGGACCGTGATTCGGGGTCGAGTAGGGCGTTGTGCGCGGAGCAGACGTCGGCCGCTGCGACGGCGAAGAGGTGCTCCAGGTCGAGGTCGTCCGGGATGGGACAGCCGGGTTGGTCCCGGGGGTCTATGAGCCGGAGCATCGGGAGGTCGTCTCGGTGCAGTATCTGTCCGGATTTGGACACCATGCGCCAGTAGCGCTCATCTGAGCGCGTTCGACATGCGAAGAACACGGCAGGCTCGCTCAGTGTTGGAGATGGTTGTACGAAGGCGGCGCCGATTCCCCAGGGCAAGTTCCGGAGACGGCTTACTTCACCTTCCTCGGCGGCGCGTTGGAGGTGGGAGCGGAAGAGTTCGCCCGCGAATGCCGAGCCGCTCTCTCCTTGCTCATCGAGCAGGGCGGGGTCGCCGCCGGAGAGGCGGTCCACGAAGGTGCTCAGGTCTGCGTACACTTGGGACTCCGTCTCTACGCCGGCCAATACGGGGGTTTCCATGCCCACGGAGGCGTTCGCCGCCATGATCTTCGACTGGAGCTTGGCCTCCAGCTTGAGCAGCCTATCGAGGTCTCCCTGCTTGGGGAGCAGGGTGTATAGGTACGCGGTGTCGTGGGGGCTGCGCAGGCGTATGATGCGGCCGTTGCGCTGCACCACGCGTTGCGGGTTCCAGGGCATGTCGAATGAGAGCACGGCCTGGGCCTGCTGGAGGTTCTGGCCCTCGGAGAGGACGTCGGTACTCAGCAGCACGTCCACTTCGCCATCGGGCGGGCGAAAGTCAGGCTCGCCGTTCACCGACTCGGGGCAGAATCGTTCCAGCTCCCTGGTGCGAGCATCTGCGTCGGTCGCCGAGCCGATGACGACGGTCCATTTCCTGTCTCCCAGCAGCTCGGGGTCGGTCTCTATCTGTTCCTTGAGATAAGCGGCTGTGTCCTGGAAGGCGGTGAAGATGGCGACCTTTTGGGATGGGGTTGATGCCATCACGTCCAGTAGTGCATCCAGCTTCGGATCGGGGCTGTCCTTCAAGCTCTGCAAGCGTTCGGACATGGTTGCCAGGGTATCCCGGTCTTTCTGCAAGTCGGCCAAGAACTGGTCGTTGAACTTATCTGCCGGGAGGCTGCCTTCGGATCCGGCCAGCATCTCGTCTATCAGGTCTGCGCTGATGAAGGTGTCGTCCTCTTGGTAATCGCCGACCAGGTCTCTAATGACTTTCGGCGGGGGAACCGCTCCCCGTTCCTCGATGACCTGGAGCATCACGTCGTTGCCATCCCTCATCCTGTTCGTGGTTTGGAGGGCTGCGTGCCATGACGACTCGAAGCGTTTCAGTAGCTGGGACTGCATGAGTCCGGCCAGGGCTTCTTCCGATGCCGATTCTTCCTGCTTGTCCGTCCTATAGGCTGATGGGCGGTATCGAGCCATGGTAAGGCTGTCGATCCCGTCGTAGACGTACTGGGCGATGCCTGGGTGGGCGCTGTCCAGGTCGTATCGGCGCTCGTGCAGTTCCGGCTTCGGGAACTTCACCGGCGTTCCATCGTCGAACCGCTCGTTCGGGTATCGCGTCTCGATGAATGCCCGGTCCCTTCGCACCGTCAGGGCGTCGATCAACGGGAAGAGCTTTGCCTCAGAGAGGTTTTCGGACTTGGAGGCTCCGGCCTCGGCAAAGAACTTTCGCAGGCTGGGGACCCTCAGAGGTTCCCCGGCGAAGGCGCTGTCGTGTCGGCCGAACAGCATGAAGAGGTTGTGGAGGTCCCAAAGGGAGTTGTTGACCGGGGTGGCTGTCAGGAGCAGCAACTTCTTGGACGTTCCGCCCATGAGTCGGTCGAGCGCTGCGTACCAGGAGTTGTCGACGTTTCGGTATGCGTGTGCCTCGTCGATGATGATGAAGCGGTATACGTCCTTGTTCACCGTCAGGACGCGCCGCCCTCCGTTGCTGGAAAGCTGCCGGTCCTGGGCAAGCTGCTGATATGAGACGACGGTTCCGGGCAGGTTCTTCTCGACCAGCCGCTGTTCCCATAGTCGGTCTCTCAGCTGGGCCGGGGAGATGACGAGCACGTGCTGCCCGAGGTCCCTAGTGTGCTCCTGTATGAACTGCAAGCCGATCTCGGTTTTGCCCATACCCACGCCGTCGGCGTATAGCACTCCGCCGTAGCGGTCGAGAATCCGCTTGGCTCGCGCCACCCCGTCCCGCTGGAAGGCGGTAAGCGTGTGCAGTTCGGGCAGGGGCGGGTTACATCCCAGTTCGTCCCCGTATAGTTCCAACAAGGCGCGCAGGAAGACGGTCTCCGGGTCGCTTTCGAGTGACGGGGGCCGGAGCAGTTCGAGCAAATCGTCACGGAAGTCCTGGGCCTCGTCCCACAACCGCTTGTACCAGGCCAAGGCCATTGCAACGACGTTGGGCTGGTAGTGCACCATGCCCAGCTCGAGATTGGCTACGAGGCCGCCCTGAGTAAGGTTGGCCGAGGATACGAGGGCCGCGCCGGGCCCTGTCGGAGACCCGTCGTCGTTGAGTTGGCCTATGACGTAGGCTTTGCCGTGGAGGAAGCGTCTGGTGTAGCGCCGCACGGCAACGCTGTCGGATTCCAGGAAGCTGGTCACTCGCTCGAGGACGGCTCTGCGTGCGGCTGGGAAGGCTGAGAAGTCTCTCTCTCGGCGGAGAGCCGACACTGACTGTTTGAAACGGTCGTCGATGGTTTCGCTTGCGGGGCCGGTCAGGTTCTCGGACGCGGGGGCTGCGCCTATGAGGAGCCGTCCGTCCTCGCTTCGGTCTGCGGCTATGCGCGCCAGTGCGTCGAGCCCCTGCAGGCCGACGTAGCCTGTTGCGACGTTCAGCGGGCCCAGGTAGTGCTGTGCCAGCCATTCCAGCGCCTGGAGGTGGTCGCCGTAGGCAACGTTGTCGACTAGTTCGTAGTGGCCGTGGGGGTTGGAGAGTGACAAGGCAAATACATCCTTTACAGGAAACGAATACGGGTCCCAGAGGTAAAGAACCCTCTACGCTTGCCTGGGGGACGTTCTACCTCGATCTTGCCGCTGCTTTCCATAGGTTTCAGAGTCTTGCTCTTGAGGTGATCTGAATGAAAGTTCACCGCGTCAGATTTCACGAAGTTTTGCACGGTCTCTATATTCTGCCAGCCCTTTGTTCCAAACTGTTTGCGGAGGGCCTGCTCAAGCAGGCCGAAATCGAGGACGCTCTCGCCCAGTGTAAGCTGACCGAGTTGTCCTCCTCGAAACTTGAAGTCTCCGAACGGAGCAGCCTTCCAGATTGCCTTCTTCATCTTGTCGCAGCCTTCCAAGCTATTTGTGCCGAAGAAGATTGTGTATACGACTCCCTCACCCTCGTATAGCTCAAAATGCACGACGTACTGAGCGCCATTTTTCTTGAGCTGGCTCCTATACAGGCCGTAGAAGAAGTCCTTCCGCTCCTTGCTATCCGCCAAGTCCATGCCCTGGCGCCATTCCGTGCATCCAAACAGTTCGTCTAAGTGGTTCTCGAAATTGGAATGTTCCCTAAATCTGTTGATCTCTCTGGACATAAAGGAAATATAGACTTCCGATTTCGGGTTTTTCAAGATTCTTGCAATGGTCCTCATGGATGTATCAGAGACACCGAAGGGATCGATCATGACAAATGCGGGAGGCAGCTGGGCCCCTTGCTCTTCGATTTTGTCAAGAACGTCCGTGAGTGTCTTATCAAACGTGGAGTTGATGACTGTATAGTTGCAGTTGGACGGCAACTTACTGTCCAAGTCGCGTAGGACATGTTTCAGATGCTCGTATCGCTCGCGATCTTTCTCGATGAAGATGTACCTGATTTCACTCCGCATCTGGTTCTTGGCGCGATGGTCGATCAACGCGCGAAGAGCTATCACGGGTGACCCTTCCTCGCCTCCTGAGTATTCGCCCGGCCCTGCGAATGCGTCGATGAACAGAACCAGCCCGTTCCACCTGGTCATGATTGGCAGCCAAGCCCCCATGTAGTTCTCAAGCACCATGTGCTTGCCCTTGGTGTGCGCCTCAAGGGGCCAAGTGGTGGTTCTAGGCGGCATGTTGTGATCCTTTCGCTGGCTCCGGGTACTCATGCCATTGGCGTCCGTCCAGGGTTGCTTCCTGTCCTGACCGCTTGCCGCGCCTTCCCCCCAGCTGCTTGAGGAAGAAGGCTACTCCGGCTTCGGATGACTGGTCGCGCAGATCCCGCGCCCAGTCGAGGTCCATCGGCCTGGCGGCCGGGCCGCTTTCACCTCCGGCGATGACCCACTGGACGTCCCTGCGGCGGAGCCATTCCCTGAGATCGACGGCGCCCAGCAGCGGTTCGGCTGAGACGAACCGCACCGCGGCCGGCAGGCGGGCCAGCACGGTGATTCTCGGCGCGTACTTCTGGTTCTCCACCGATGCGCCGATCCATACCCCTGCGGGCCACACTTTCCCATAACGATCCTGATTGCGATTCCACCATCCAACGGCCCGCCCCGGTCTCTTTGTCAGGACCTGGAATATGTGCCCGCGCTGCGTTGCTGCCGCGCGCATGGCGTCAAATACCTTCGTGATGAAATCGTACGGCACGCGAGGGTGAAAGAGGTCGGACATGCTGTTTACAAAGACCCGGCGGGGCGATCTCCATCGCAATGGGGCGTCCAGCCGCTCAGGCAGCAGTTGAATCTCCTCGGGGTCTCCGGCGTATCCGGGGACTGACATAGCTCTCAGCCTGGGGTACATGGCGAACATGTAGCAGTGGTCGCAGCCGGGGGAGACGCGCGTGCAGCCGGTGACCGGGTTCCAGGTCTCATCTGTCCATTCAATTGTCGATGGCATGGCGCAAGGCCTCTTCACTAATAGGAACGTATGTTCCCATCATGAGCCTGCTTTGGCAAGCTCCTGTTGTTTGGCTTCCGGCAGGCCGGGCTGACGGCGTTCCTGGTGAAGTCGGTGAAGCTGAATTGCAGTTCGTAGTCGGTCAGCCCGCAGGCGCGGGCTACCACACCGAGGTATCCACCAGAATCATCGGGCAAGTTCGCTACGGCGGCGCGGGATGTATTCCATGTCCGGCGCGCTGCCTCCCGCTTCGGCAAGCCACCTGGCAGGCGCGGCCAGATCGAACTTTTTCATGACTTGCCGCCGGTAGGCCGGGCTGACGGCGTTTTCGGTGAAGTCGGTGAAGATGAATTGCAGTTCGCCGTCGGTCAGCCCGTAGGCGCGGGCGACCAGAGCGTCGATCTCTGCGCGCATGTCGGAGCGCTGGGCGTCTGTCAGCGTCCCGCACTCCACCCCGGCCTCGACGGCGAACTCGGCGAACCGCTCGTCCACACAGGACAAACGGGCGGCCAGTGCTCCTATGTCTTGCCAAGGAGTGTTTTCTGGTGGGGGAAAGGTGAGGCCATTGAGAATGAAATACGTCATGTTTGTTTCAACATACCTTCTGGCAAGCCAATCAAATGGAAGGCTATTCATTACAGCTAAGACGTAAGTTTGGGCGATTGAAGACCATCCACTGGTAATAAAGTACGGCGCTTTGTGAGTTAGAGGGGCTTGTGGTGGAATGAGGCAAGCAAGGACTGTCCGAGAATTCGTTTTGTTGGTCACGTCTCGGAAGGCTACTCTTGCCGAGTGGACAGGAAGTGTCTCGGGGTTATCGAGTACATCCTTTGGAAATAGGTTGCTAAACACGCGAGAGTTAGATCGTTTGGCCTGCAAGAACTCTATGATTACCCTTTCGCTGCCATAGCCTGCTGGCTCTCGGCCGTGAGGGTCGTATTGGTCGAAGGAACGGCCTTTCCATACGGGGATGCGTCCTTCACCCGGAGGGTGCGTGAAAAGAGGCCGCTGCTGCGCCTCGTCTAGTTCCCTATACGGAGTTGCACGAGGCGCAGCAGCGGCCTCTTTCGGATCTGAATTTTTTTCATTTCGGGGGTTTTGCAGCCTATCGAAGCGCACGCCGCGGCGCAGTTTCCTCAAGACAGATACGTGGGTGGGAGTAGGCAGCAGCGGCAATTCCCAGGTTGGCTCGTTGCTGGAATCACTCACCGGCGCGGGAGTCCACGAGGCAAGGTCTGCTAGCTCGACCTGCACTCCGGGATCGTCGATGCAGTCAGCGAACTCCTGCTCGTTGCGAGCAGGGCCGGTTATGGTCAACGAGCCGGCGGCGGGGACTCCAGCCTGGGCTGTCACCAAGGCTATCGAATACTGCGGATGAATATCGAACGCCCAGTGTCGGTTGTTTAGCAAGGTATCAACCCGGCTGGGGCGACACTCCTTGAAGAACCATCGTCGAAATCCCCGGCTGCCGTCGTTCAGGAAGGCCACTCTGGGCAGCACCACGCCGATGAAGCCGCTGGGCCGGGCGATTGAGGCGTATCGTTCGCAGAAGAGCTTGTATAGGTCGGTATCTCCGCTCCCCTGGATGGTGTAGCCGTTCTCCGACCTGAAGAACTTGCGCTGCTCCTCGACCGTCCGTTTGCCGTCCTCTACCTCCCGTCGCAGTTCGGGCCTCTGTCGGAAGAGTCGCTTCGCGCGTTTATCCCGTTCCAGCCCGGAGCGCAGTCCGCGAATGCCGGGATCGTGGAGCGCGAGGAAGCTGGGCATCTCGAACTTGACCTTATTCCACGGCGGGTTGCCGACCACGACGTCGAAGCCTGGTCGGTCTCGGTGGAAGACGTTGGGGAATTCCAGTGGCCAGTGGAAGAAGCGGTATTGGTCGGCTGTTTTCCTAGCCTTGTTGATGGCGTCGTCGATCTTGGCGGACAGTCCGGGGTTCCGCTCGACGATGGCCCCTGCGTTGGTCTCCAGAGTATGGCGCGCGCCCTCCAGCCCCAGGGGTTCTGCGGCCCACAGGTCGAAGGCGTTTCTGAGCCCTGTGGTGGCTTCGCGAAGTTCATCCGCCAGATCCTCCGAGAGTTTCACCTCGTCAGGGGTTCGGTCCGGGTTTTGGGCCAACTTACGTTGCAACCGGGCGGCGCGCTTCATGGCGTCGCTCACGGTCTGGCCGGTGAGCAGGGGGCTGTCGCTGGCGCCGACGGCGGCGGGGTCTGCGACGCCTATGAGGGCGTCGCCGCACTTGAGGTTGCTGCCGAGGTAGGAGAGGGTGAGGCCGGGGACGAAGGACGCGAGCCACAGCGTTATGTTGGCGACCTCCACGGCCATTGGGGAGAGGTCGACGCCGTAGATGCAGCGTTTGAGTATGAGCCTGTGCAGCAGGTCTACGGCCTCGGGCGGGCGGCTCGTCGAGTCTCCCTCCTGGGCCAACTCGTTGAATTGCCGGGCTATGGCGGGCAGGCCGCCCACCTCGGCCAGGAACAGATCGATGCGGTCGGCCATCCTGGACAGGGCGGCGGTGAGGAAGTGTGCGCTGCCCATGGCCGGGTCCACGACGGAGAAGTCGAACAGGCGTTGCGCGGCCTCATTGGAATCACGTTTGGCCAGCTTGCCCACCTCTTTCAGGTGGTCGTCCAGGGCGGGCGTCAGGGAGTGTTCGAGCAGGTGGTTCACGAACTCGCTCCGGGTGTAGAACACGCCTCCGGCCTTGCGTCCGCCGGCCTCGGCCTGATAGTAGAGCTGCGCCCTGGTCACCTCGGGCTGTTCGCCGGCGCGGACAGGGCGGAACACGTCCCGCCTGGAGTCGTAGGCCAGGTCTTCCGGTGCGCGCGTCAGCCGGAGGGTGAGTAGAGCTTCGTATATGGCTCCGAGGTGTCCGATCTGCAGGCCGGCGTAGTCGAGGCCGGGGGTGTTTGGCTTACTGGTATCGTAGGCGATGGCCTTGAGGGCCGGGGCGAGGTATATGTCGGTGACCTCGGCCCGTTCCAGGAGTTTACTGCCGGGGAAGCCTTCGTTGGCGAAGAGGCTGCCGTTGTATGCCGGCACTCCGGCTGAGCGGTCTCCTGTTCTCACCATCCGCACCAGGGTTCGCAGTCGGTCCCACCGCTGGGTGGCTCTCCGACTGAACGAAGACTGTTCCATCCGGGAATCGTCGGCAAGCTGGCGTGCGCTGTGTGGGCGGTAGGCGGCCGAGCCGATGGGCAGGTAGCCGCGTGCCTCGGTGTGCAGCAGGAACATGAAGCGGAACACGAGTGTCAGGGCGGCTTCCTCGATCTTTCGGAGTTGACCCCGGTCGCTCAAGTCGGCGCCGTGCAATTCGAGATACTCGCCAAGCCCCCGCGCGATATTGGGCAGCGCATCCTTGATGAGCCGCTCCTCCAGGCCTTTTCGCAGTTCCTCTCCGAAGTCCTTGGCCTCGGTGACCCAATCGTTCAGCCAGCCGTTTTCCCCCAGCGACTTCGGGGCGAGAAGGCCGAGGTAGAGGCGGTCCTTGCGCTCCAACTCGGCGGTATCTATCTCGACGTGCTGGCCGGTGGCCGATCCGACCGGCGGCCGGCTTTGAAAGAGCCGGTATCGGCCATTCGCGGACAGGATGCCCCATTGGGCCCGATACTTCCTACAGTCGGCCAGGGCCATTCCTTCGGGGAGTTCTCCTTTGTCGGTGAGACGGCTGAAGTGGGATGGGTCGCTGAGTGGATGCAGCACGGCAACCGGTGCGTCGTCGTGGCGCAGCAGGTAGCCGCGCGTGAGTCGTTGTACCTCGTAGCCCATGCCCTGGAACAGTGGTCGCCAGGCTACGCTGCCGGTGTGCGCCAAACCTTGTACAGCGCGGGACAATTTCCGCTCGTAGATAGGCTGTCGCAGGCGTTCTCGGAGGAAGTGAGGCGTGAGCAGGTCTTTGACCCTGAGGCCCGGGACGACTGCCTCTTCGAGTCGGCTGAACTCCCTTGTGAGGAAGGCTGCGGCTTCACGGGCGGCCAGTCTGCGGCTCGTCTGCAACAGGTCGAGGACCCGTCCGGCGGGCAACTCGCGAACGGGCCGGGCGTCCTGCGGACCGGCGACCCGGACTTTGGCCGCATCATTCGAGGGGGCCAGCAAGACGACCGGGTAGGCTTGTCGTCCCTTTCTGGCGTCCCACAGCCGTCGCAACTCGACCTCGCTCGCTGCGCCATCGGACCATAGAAGATGGTAGGCCGGGGTCTCCCAAACCGCCGCCGAGGCGCCGCGCTGAGAAGTCCACTTGCGGCCGAGACCGAAGACGGCTTCGAGGCGCGCGGATGTCTGATTAGCGGTGTGTGAAGTCATGTGCATACTATGCCACAGTACAGCGGCGGCTTGGCTGAGGCGCGTCACGCCTTCCGGCTGGGTTGGGCGCGACTGGGCATGAGGCGCATCTCGGAGTGTGGGTGAGAGGGTGGAGGTTGGGGGGATGGCTAGGCGCAAGGGCTGCCTACGTTCGACACTGTGAGCAACGGGCTGCGGCCGCAAGTAGTGGGCTTGATTCTTGCGGACACTGGAGTGTGAATTATGTCTATTCTCAAGATATTCGTGAGTTTCGAGTTCGGAAAGGATAACGACCTGAAGAATGCATTCTACAAACAGGCTGAGGATCATAGCCGGCACAGCATACGCAACTACTCTCTAAATGAGCCGTACCAGGAGAATGTCTGGAAGAGCAAGGCAAGGTCTGCTATTGGGAAGTGCGACATTGTCGTTGTCTTGGTAGGGCAGGACACTCACAACGCTCCGGGGGTCCTTGTCGAAACCGATATGGGGAGGAGTCTGAAGAAGCCGACTTTTCAGGTTTTGTGCAGGAGGGCGCGCCGCGAGAACTATGAGGGCGTTCGGCACATAGAGGACCGAATACCGTGGCGCTGGAGGACCATCGACGAGAAGATAGGCGAGGTGTGGATTCGGGAGTAGGGCGTGTAGAAGGGGTGGAGGCTTGTCAGTAGCTGATTTAGTTGAAAATCGAATAGGCAATGAGCGCCACGAACAGCGTGAAGAAGATAACTGGCAGGGTCACTTCAGCGTGTGTTAGCTTCCAATAGCGGTTGCTCTTCCTACCTTTTGATCGTGGGTCCCACTCTAGTGTGAAGAATTTATAGGGCAACTTCTGTTCCAAGTCCTGGAGCACGCGAAATTTCTCTGTATTGAGTTGACGGTGAGAGCGGATTACTACGAACCACGAGACCGACAGCAATGCTCCAACGCCTCCGATCGCGGCGAGTACCAAACGTTCAGGCGCGTCTCCAAACCCAAATCTGAGAAGGGCAGCGATGAATATCATCAATCCTACGTGCAGACTGACGTACAGGCGGTTCGCGCTTTCGCGTCTCTGGCTTACACGGTCTGCGAGTTCAGCATGGAGCTTGTAGATCTCCAGAATTCGATCCCGTTCTGAATCAGCCGTCATGCAAGATCCCTGATTGCCCTTACGACGCTCTCGGTATTCCATCCGACGATCCTGTCGGCGGCCAGTCTCACTGGCTCGGATATTCGCTCGTTGCCCCAGGGCCTTATGGCGATGATGGGCTTTGCGGCGATGAATCCTTTCTGAGCCAAGTCGATCTCTATGTTTATCCACTTGCTGTAAGTGGCGTAGACGCCGGCCAGAATGAGAACGACGTGGCACGGAGTCATATGATTGCGTATAGCTTGGCGCAACTGTGTGTCGGTGTCAGCATGGTGAATCGGGTCATCCGGGGGAACCGAATAATCCCTGAATTCAAAATATCCTCGTCGCCTCAATAGGTTAAAGAGCCGGTAGTATTGGTTGGCATAGGTCCACGAATGGCTGATGAAAAGATTATATGTCTTCACTGGCGTGCTCCGTATCGGCGCTTGTCTTCGATGCTAAGTTGTTGACGAAGCCCGGCTAATGCCGCGTGTGAAGGCTTCGGTCCGGCTCGATTTCCGGCGGTCATAGCGCGGGATACCAGCCACATGGCGCACGACTCGGCACTTGCACCTGCGCCCAAGTCGGTCGCTTTGCAGGGACCTCAGAGTGTACTCCATCCTTTACCCGCGAGACTGCCGCGCCAACAGATGTGAGGAGAATCCGTTCCCCATTATCGCGGCAGCTGGGCTGAGATGCAGAGGTCCACATTCTGCCTCTCGCTCGATACCCGGTGTAGAGGCCACGCTAAATCGCAGGCCGTTGTTCCGTCACTAGCTCCTCTCCATGACTGTCTCAGGGGGTGTGTGCATCCCCTATTATTGCACTCTATTTGCGTGTTGCCTCATCTGCATCTGACTTGGAGGGGCGAGACCTGACAATCACATCTCTCCACTGGTCTAGGCTCCGATCATTGACGTTGGACTGAATGACAGCATCGCGTAGCAAAGTTATCTCAGGCACTGAGAGTTGAGACAGTGACTTCAAGAAAGGGGCAATAGCAGCGTTCCTTGATGATGCCTTGCCTATTGACAGGTCATGCATCATAGCGAATCGCCGGAGTTCATCCATAGACTGGAGGATCGTACGCGATATTAGCTGACGCCTGATTTCCGCTACCACGGAGTGTTTTTCTGGATCAGACGACCTCAGGTCCTTCAGCACGGCCATCCCAACTCGGTTGGCCCTTTGGCGCTTTGGCCTAATCTTACTGTGGGGAGCCCTAGCCGCTGCTGATTCCAATGCAGCCGCGAGCTCCTCTGCCCGTTGCGGGTCTCGAATCAACTCGGCCAAGCGAGTTACCGGACGAGGCCCGTACCGAGTTACTAGACGGTCTAGTGCGGCGGCCAGCATCACTAGGTCCTTCTCTTCAGTCACATGCCGATCCGATCTGCGAACTCGCGGGCGAACTGGTGGAAATTCTTCTTGGTTGTTGTGCGCGCATAGGAAGTCCAAAAGATGGGACGTCCCTCGCGTGCGCTCTTTGGAAATGTTTTGGAGTAGCTAACCTCTTCGTCGAAGACGGGCCAGCCTCTTCCGCGCGCAACTCTCTGGACCTCATCCTTTGAAGTCACCTCCTCCGGCGAATATCCAGAAGCCGCATTGAAGACAAGCCCTAAGACTTCTGGCGACCTGCCGGGGTACCGATCAACGAAATCATTCAAAGATTGCTCCAACAAAGGCAATCCAATGGTGGATAGAAATTCCGGCCGAACTGGTATCAAGAGATAATCGGCGACAAGATAGGCCGCCGTGGTAAGCATTGACTCGGTTGGAGCGCAGTCTATGATCACGAGATCATATGTTTCCTCCAATTGGTCTATAGCCTGCTTGAGCAACTGCTCCTTATTCGCTGGATTACGCAGTGCCTGAGACAACTCTAACTGAGAAGGTATAAGGTCAATCGAGGCATGAGCGTGAGGAGAATATCCGCGGCCTTGGCCGTAATGGCGGCGGCGGCCGATCGTAGCGTGAGCGCGAGGAGAATATACACTGACCACTGCGCGGGTAGGGTCGATAGGAGCACTTGGCCTACCAGGTACTGCCGTGAGTTGCTCAAAGATGTCCCGAACTGTTGGTTGTCCTCTTGATATGATCGTCTCGATCTGGCGCACGCCTACTAGATACTGACTGCAGTTGAATTGTGGATCCAGATCCACTATTAAAACACTCTTGTACCAAGGGGCTGTTGCCATCTCCCATGCGAGGTTGGCAGCAAGAGTTGACTTTCCAACGCCTCCCTTCATATTGATCAATGCTACTTTGTGTGCCATTTCATCTCTTTCATTTAGCGTCATGCACGGCTTGAAGATCCTAAAGTTGGCAGCGTTGGCGAGCTTTGCATCACCTAATCAAACCGAACGGCTTGGTTCACGGGAGGAATGTATCAAAATTCTTGACGTCGTGCAATACTCTGGAAATGAGCCACACATAATAGCGTCGGAACGGCCCAGTCAACGACGACGAACTCGCTCATGCCCATTCCTTGATTTCGGCATCCCTGATCTCGCGGGCCTCCCGAATCAAGTCAACGGAGCTTCCAGGCAGCGCCTTGTCCCCAAAATACCTTTCTTGGAGTTCCGCAAACAATTCATGGTCGGGCTTGCCAGCCAATAGACCAGTCGCGCCGTTGGCCTCGTCCCTGGCCAGTTCCTTGTCTATGGCAGTTTGGCAATACTGCCTCATGCTAATACCCTCGAGGGCGGCCACCGCTTTGAGGCGACGCTGCACCGGAGGGTCTAGGTCGAAGGTGCGTCGTCCAGTCAATATGGAAGGCGGAGCGCGGATGTCAAGAACTCCATGTATGGCGACGCTTGGCGGCAGACGTCGGTGAAGTCGTCAATGAAGCCGGGGGAGATGACGTCGTCTTGCATGAACTCGACGGATGCGATGTGGTCTTTGCGCTTGAGATCCTCGATGTGTGGATGGTCAGGGTCGAAGCCTTTGGGCGGACGCTTCAACGATTCGCCGCCGATTGTGAATACGCTTGAGAACGAATCAGACTTTGCGGCGCGCTCCCATCGTACTGGGTCCGCGTCGATCGCGTTGCGTATTCTAGATAGGGACGCCGAGTCTGGCTTCCAAATGCCAACGCCCGCCAATAGCTCGTCCGGTGCAAGGTGAAGGTAGAAACCGGGTGCGTGGGCTGTCTTGCCGGCCTCATGGCGGAAATGGGCCGCCGCTTGCGTTTTGTACGGGCTCTTGTCTGCCGAGAACCGGACGTCTCGATAGATGCGGAACATCGAGCCGCCGTTGGCGCGTGCGTCCGCCACGAAGTGTGCGCTGATCGAGTGCAGCCTCGGCTCGAAGTCCCCGATGAACCGGAGCAACGGATCCTTGACGTCGCGGTCGTACCGGACTTTATTGTCCTGGAACCATTCGCGGGTGTTGTTGGTACGCAGGTCGAGGAGAAACTCGAACAGCCGCGGCGTGAAGTGGGTCTGTATCATGCGCTCGTGTTCTTTTTCACAGCTTGCTTAATTGCCTGCCGGTACTTCCCCTCGTCCGTGTAATGCCCGTTCTTGCCCTGTTTGACTACGTTAGCGTACACGTGCGTCTGCCCGTCTATGCCCACTACCGTACGCTCCATTCGGCTGCCTCGTTGAATAGTGAAGTCGTGCTTCTTCCCCATGAGAATCCCTCCTTAGAACTGATGTCTCATACCCTATCAAGGGAACTATCAATCCGCAATCCGCGGCCCGCGTTGACGCGGTTCTTCGTGCTCTCCCAGCTGGAGGACGCGCCGTTGGTATCTACATAACGAGTGTTGCCATCCTAGAGGCGATAGGCTGGCGTGCGGCCGAGGCTGAGAGGCCAGGAAGCCTTCACGATTCGAGCTCGGTTCCTATGGCAGACCCGCGTCATGATCAAGGTCACGGTGGACGAGAGAATCGTGCGGCCAGCCGCGAAGCCGTGCGGGCGCTCCTCCAGCAGGCGGCCATGTTCATGCGGCGCGGATGGAGCCGGTCGCGGGCGTCTGAACTCAGGGGCTGTTGCCTTGGGTTGTGTCGCGTCAGGCGCGTCGGATTGGCTGCCACCGGCGATAGGTGGCGACTCGCCATAGCCATTCTGCGGGGCCAAATCGAAATCGGGAGAGCCACGTCTTCGACCACCACAGTTGCACAACCCATACCGCGAGGACGAAAAGCAGTATCCCGGCTCGATTGACCGTATCGCCGCTCAGCAGGATCGAGAATGTGAGAATCCCTAGGACACTCTGCATCAGGTAGTTGGTCAGGGCCATCCGGCCGGCGGATCTGAGGCTGCGTTTGAGCCAGTTATCGGGGCGCTGATTCCATAGCACGATCAGGCTCATGTATCCGAGGGATGCTGGAATGGCGCCGAGGTTGTTTGGAATGTTGCCGATGAATGCCACTTCGTTTGAGAAGTCGTTGATGGCTACGAAGGCGACTCCCAGGGCGGCCAGGGGCAGGCCGATTCCGATGCCGCCAATTGCAACCCTGCGATAGGTACTGGGCGACATTTTTCCGCTCATGAAGCCTAGCCGGTAGAGGCCGGCGCCCATGAGAATCATTCCGAGTCCTCGCATGAAGTATCCGGACAGCGCCCCGAGGCGGAGCAGCTCGTCCAGATCGTCTATATCCCCGCTGGGTTCAGTCCATATTCCTGCGAGCGCCGCATTGTTCGAGTCGGCGATGGATTGGAGCAGCAGGTCGCTGGCAATGGGCACGAAGTAGAGGCCGGCGCCAGCGACTATGAGGGTTCTGGCCGAAAGCTTCCTCATGGCGACCAGGAAAAGGGAGGAGACTGCATAGACCATCAGTATGTCCCCGTCCCGCAGCAGGAAATGGAAGAGGCCGATGAGGAGCAGCAGGGCGTTGCGCCATAGGTTCAGTAGGACCGCTCGGCCTCCGCGAGCTGCGGCCCTGTCGATGAAGAGCATCACGCCGGCGCCGAACAGTAGGGAGAAGAGGCCCATGAATTTCTGGTCGATGAAGACCTCGCCGAAGACCCCGACCGTCCAGTCGAGCCAGTTTTCGGATCCGCCTGCGCTTATGTTCAGGTAGGGGACGAGCCCGAACTTGAAGCTGACGGCGTTCATCAACAGGATTCCCAGCACGGCTACGCCTCGGATGAGGTCCAGACTGGTTATCCTCGTAGCTTCGGCAACCGGTCCAGAACCGGATTGCCCGTCACCGGTCGATTGTCCTGATCCTGTGCTGTGGATGGCGGAGTCTCTATTCACGCGGCGCGGCTGACGTATACCCGGGCGTGAGGGGCTTGGGGTAGGGCGTGTTCGGGTTGGTGGAGCTGACGGGATTCGAACCCGTGGCCCCCTGCGTGCAAAGCAGGCGCTCTCCCACTGAGCTACAGCCCCACGTGTTTGTGTAGTCACCGCGCCGGCTTGAGAGGTCGGCGGGCTGTTATCAGATCATATTGTGGCACGGGGGCTTTTGCGATGATAGGGCCAGAGGCTTTGTCTTGGTACATCGCGGGCGCGCCGGTGTACACGTCCACTCACGGGCGCGGCGTTCGCTTTGTCTTGGTGCACCACGCGCGTGCATGGCAGGTCCACCTTCTATCTATATGGTGCGTCGAGTGCGGCGTGGGTTGTGAATCATCGTAGACGCGGGAGAGTGTTGCGGGACGATCTTGGGCGCTGGGCAGCAGGGCAGGGCGTTACGCTGAGGCGCTTTGCGGTTGTGCTGTCGGGTCAGGACTCAATGCGGCGGCGTGGCGGCGTCTTGGGGCGTGGACTCGTCTCATCGTCCATCGCAGGACTCAAGGCGATGGCGGGGCGGCGGTCTGTGCGGGTAGCAGAGGGGTTGATTTGGTGTTATGTTTTGGTATTCAGTTTGGTAATTTAAGTTGCCTTGCTTCTGGAAGCGGGGGCATTGGGCTGCCCGTTCAGGGCGCGGCATGGGAGGCGCAGATGGAGCGTTGGCTCGCGAGATCGAGGCGCGGCAGGCGCCCACGCGTCGTACTTTTCGACCTCGGTCGCGCGTTCTGCTGCGCTAGTTCGATTCCAGGTTTTTCGGGTCGTTCGTATGATTGAAGCGGCGCTGGCTGCCCGGCCCGGAGACCGCCGGGCTGATGCGTTCGCGGCTGCCAGCCGCGGGGCGATGTCGGTCAGTCTGGTTCCGCCGGATGGCGCGGGGTTTATGGGCGGTGAGGTGGGCGGGCGTATCGTGGTCGTTGGGCAGGGCGTCGCTCCGGAGCCGCTGTTCGAGGCGGATCCCGGGCCGGTGTTCGTTCAGTTCCTGGAGTGTCAGCCGGCCTGGTCGCGGCTGCCTGCGCCGGGTGACTACGGGGCAGGGGCGACCTCGTCGCCGTCGTTGGCTCCTGCAGCTGCGAGGTTTGCGCTCGGCCTGGCTGGGGAGTTGGCTCGGGGCGGCCCCCCGTCTGTGCCAACGCCTCGTGAGCGCCTGGCCGCGCTTGCGGTTGATGGGGGGCGTTGGTCGGCGCCGGTTGGCGTGCGGGCCGGGATAATGGGCATGGGCAGGGTGGGCGAGTCTCTGGCTCTTCTGCTATGTGAGGCGGGGGCTGAAGTGGCCTACGCCGACGTGCGCACTGCCAGGCAGGGGGGTGTGGACGCGTCGTTGGTACGCCGGTACGCGATAGATCGGCTCCTGGTGACTTCCGACGTCTTGTTTGTGGCGGTGCCGTGGGGTCCGGGGGCGAACCCGGTTATTGGGCGGCGGGAGATTTCGTTGCTTGGCGGGGATGCGTTGGTCGTGAGTATTTCCGATCCCAGAGTGATGGACGTCGATGCGCTGTTCGAGGCGGTTGCAGGCGGGGATATTCGGGGCGCGGCTCTCGATTTTCCGTGCTCGCCTCGGTTCGGCGACGCGCTGCGGGCATACGAGCACGAACGTTTTCTGGTGACGCGCGGCTTGGCTGGGAGTACTGAGGCGTCGCATCGTGCGGCGGCCGAATTTGCCGTCCGCAATATCCTTAGATTCGCTTCAGGCGGTGAGCCGGAGGGGATGGTGGAGATTCTGGATTATCCGCGGGCGGGGGATCCGGCGTTCTGGTCGTCTCACATGTCGCCTCGCAGCGGTTAGTCGGCGCTCGGAGTTTTTCCGTTTGCGGCGTGTTGGATGTTGGGAATTCTTTCGACTCTCACTGCGCAGGCCTTGAATTCCGGGGTTTCGGTGATGAAGTCGTATGCGTCGCTGGTGAGAGCGTTTGTGAGTGTTGAATCGGGGAAGGCGAAGCTCATGAACACAGTTCCCCTGGGGGATTTCTCAGTCACGTTGGCGTGAACTTCCACTTCTCCTCGTCGCGAGGTTACTCTGACTTTTTCACCGTTCCGTATGCTCAGTTCGCTTGCGTCGGCGGGGTTTATTTCTAGAAATTCGTGCGGGACCAGTAGGTCGAATCCGGCGGCCCGTCCGGTTTGCGTGCCGGTGTGGTACGTGGAGCGTCGTCGTCCTGTGGTGAGGGCGAGGGGGTATTGCTCGTCCGGCTGTTCTGCGGGGGGGATGTGGTCTACGGGTGCGAAGAATCCCGGCATTCCTGATTCCATGTCGTCTCCGTGCAGGTACATGGAGCCTGGGTGTTCTTCGTTTGGGCATGGCCATTGCAGGCCGCCTTCTTGATCGAGGCGCTTGTACGTGATGCCTGCGTGAATAGGGGAGAGGCGCCGCATTTCGTCCCATGCATCCTCGGCCGTCCGGGAGTTTTGGGGCTTTCCCATGCGCCGGAAAAGCTGGAGGAGTATGTCCACGTCCGGTTGAGCCTCGCCTGGGGGCGGTACTGCGGGGCGCACTCGTTGCACGCGTCTTTCGGAGTTTGCGAAGGTTCCTTCCGACTCTGCGAACGAGGCCGCGGGCAGAACGACGTCTGCGAGGCGTGCGGTATCGGTCATGAAGATGTCTTGCACGACGAGGAAGTCGGCTGCCTCGAGCGCTTTCTTGGCGTGATTTGCGTGCGGGTCTGAGACGACGGTGTTTTCCCCCATGACGTAGACCGCCCTGACCTTGCCCCTGAGCATCTGGTCCATGGCGGTGATCTTGGTGATGCCCCTTCGTTTGGGCAGTTTGGCGCCCCATGCGCGCTCGAACTTTTCTCGCACTCCGGGGGACTCGATCTTTTGATATCCGGGAAGGTCTGTGGGAATGGCTCCTGCGTCGCTGGCTCCCTGTACGTTGTTCTGTCCGCGGAGTGGGTTGACCCCGGCGTTTGGGCGTCCGAACAGGCCCGCCATCATTCCGAGGTTGGCGAGGGCCTGTACGTTGTGCGACCCGCAGGAGTGCTCTGTGACTCCGACTGTGTAGCAGATGGAAGCTTTGGGTGCGGCTGCTCCGAATTCCCTTGCGGTCCGTACGATGTCTTCGGGTGATATGCCGCATATGTCTGATGCGTATTCCGGGGTGTACATTTCGACGTGCCGTGCGAACTGTTGGAACCCTTCGGTCCTGTTTTCCACGTAGTCGCGGTCGTACAGTTCCTCCTCGATCATGACCCTCGCCATGGCGTTGTAGAGGGGTATGTCAGTGCCCAGTCTGATCTGGAGGTGTCGGTTGGCCCATCGGGTGAGTTCGATCTTGCGCGGGTCTACGACGACGAGTGTTGCGCCGTTGCGTACTGCGCGCTTCATTCGGAGGGCGATCACCGGGTGGGCCTCGGTGGTGTTTGATCCTGCGACGAATAGGAAGTCTGTATTTGCAAGTTCTTCTATGGAGTTGCTCATAGCGCCCTTGCCTACCATGACCGCCAGACCGGCGACCGAGGGGGCGTGTCAGGTACGTGAGCAGTTGTCTATGTTGTTAGTGCCTATGGCTACCCGTGCGAATTTTTGCATGAGGTAGCTGGCCTCTGTGACGACCCTTGCGGATGCCCAGCAGACTACGGAGTCGGGTCCGTGGCTGGCCATTGCGTCCTTGAACTGAGCTGCCACGCGGTCCAGGGCCTCGTCCCATGATGCCCGTCGGAAGGCTCCGTTTTCCTTTATGAGGGGGTACTTGAGCCTCTCTTCGCTCTTGACGAACTCCCATGAAGCGAACTGACCCTTTACGCACAGCGATCCACGGCTTGGGGAGTCGAAGTCTGGTTCGGCGCCCATCAGCTCGCCGTCCTGTGACAGGAGGTTTATTCCGCAGCCGACGCCGCAGTATGGGCAGATGGTCTTGGTGCGCTCGATCTTGTCGGCCTGGATCTTTCCGACCGTCTTTCGATTGGTGAGCGCACCGGTGGGGCAGGTGTTTATGCACTGTCCGCAGAAGGTGCAGGGGGAGTCGAGGAGGTTGTTGTTGAAGAAGGAAAAGATGTTCGATTCCTGCCCTCGTCCCTGTACTGTGATGGCGTCTGCTTGCTCCCATTCGTTGCATACGTTCGTGCATCGGTAGCAGGCTATGCAGTAGTCGTAATCTCGTTGAATGAATGGGTTTGGGTCTTTTGCGGGGGTGCGCTGCGGGATAGGTGGGAATCGGTCCAATCGGGCGCCGTATTCCTCAGCGGTCTGGTGGAACTCGCACGTTCCGAAGGAGTTGCACTTTGGGCAGTTGGCGGGTGATGCAGTTTCGGAGAGCAGGAGTTCGAGGAGTGTGCGCCGATATTCTTTTATCTCGCTGGAGTGGGTGGCGACCCGTGCGCCCTGTTCGGCGAATGCGGTGCACGACGCGACCGTTTCTGTTCGGCCGTTTACTTCGACCTCCACCATGCACGTTCGGCAAGAGCCCTGCGGGCCTACGCGTTCGTCATAGCAGAGGGTGGGGACGTCGAATCCTGCGAGCCGCACGGCGTCGAGCATTCGGCTTCCGGTTGGGCATGCGACCGCGACTCCGTTGACCTCGACTTGAAGATCTCGGGAGGTTTCTGTCTCGTGCCTGGCGGTTGTCATGGATTTGGGGCGTGGTGGTCGGGGCACTTTGGCTGTTTGCTGCCGTGCGGGTCTCTTGGCCTGACTAGTGTACCGATAGATAGATCCGGGAAATTGTGGGATCAAGCCTGTTCGGTTTCGTCATCGAGCGCGATCTGCCGGGATTCCTGGCGTATCTCCCTTATGCGCATACCGATGAACCAAATTGCTGCGATGAGAACGATGATGGCGATTGGCAGTACGAACGGGCGGGTGAAGTCCCTTATGGTCTCGAAGTTTTTTCCGAGCAAGAATCCTGCCCATGCCAGCGCCAGGGACCAGGGGAATGCTCCTAGGAAGGTGAAGATCGAGAATCGGAGTACGTTCATGCGGGCGACGCCTGCCGGGATGGAGATGAAGTGCCGGACGCCGGGTATTAGGCGCCCTATGAAGATGGTGAGTTCTCCGCGTGAGGCGAACCAGCTATCTGCGCGTTCTATGTCCTTGCGCGTGATGAGCAAGAACTTTCCGTACTTTTCGATGAGTGGCCGCCCGCCGGCCCTGGCGACGTAGTACTCGGCCAAGGAGCCCGCGACGCTTCCGAGACCTCCCAAAAGCCCGGCCAGGAGCACGAACTCCAAGCCCCGCCCCTTGTCTGCGATCAAGTGCCAACCAGCCATGGGCATCACAATTTCGGAGGGGAGAGGCACCGCGGTGCTCTCGATGGCCATGAGCACGGCGACTCCAAACCATCCGATGGTGTCGTACACCTCCGCGGAAAAGTTGAGGACGAATTCCTCTACGAAGTGCAGCAGGTCCAAGATCTATCGGGAGGGGTAGGGGATTGGCGGCCGCCAGTGCAGTGCGGCGCATTGGAGATTTTTCTACCTTGCAGGTGTGAGCGCCTCGATCCGAGGCGGCAGGGACCGGATCCCCTGGTGAAAGACGGGGAGGCGGGTGCAGGTGTGCGCGCCGGCGCCAGAAGGGTAGAAGAGCGGACAACGGGCCGGGTTGTACCGAATGCGGCGGCGGGGTGGCAAGGCGGCCTTGCGGGTGTGAAGCGGTGGGTCATTGTCGTCGAGGGTGGGGTAGGGGGCTGGGCGTCGGTTTCTCCGTCGCGGTCTTTCTGGAGCTCCTCCGCGAGCTCGGTTGTGGGATCCGGCGATGTTGTCCTCTTAAGTTTAGACAATGCCATAGAGCCGTTGCAAAGCCGTTGGACGGCCTTTGGGCCGTTCGCGTCTCCGCAGGGGCCTGTTTTGGCAGGGCAGGGGAGCGCGTGGCACAAGCGTTCTTACGCGGTTGGCGGGTCAACGCCGCGACTGCCCACCGGCGACGCGAGGGCACAAGCGTTCTTACGCGGTTCGGAGGGTCAGCGTCTCGGCTGCCACGGGCAGGGGGAGGGCACAAGCGTTCTTGCGCGGCTAGGGTCAGCGCCTCGGCTACCCACGGCGGGGGAGGGGAACAGGCGTCCTACATTTCTCCTGAGAGCCTGTGGGTGGGGGTCTCGGAGCCATTTCGGACTGGATTCATGCACTCGTTGGGGCATTCCGGTACGCGCCTCGAGCATCTCCAAGCGTATGGTTTGCTGCCGGTATGTTGCACCTGGTGCGCGTGTCGTGCACTCAGCGCATCGCGATTTCTGTGGGCTATCTTCAGTTCAAAAGGGCCTTTCTGAGGCTGATTATCTGAATGGGTTCAAAACTTAGAAAAAACTTATCAAGTATTAGTTTGGAACTAGGACTGTGCAAAGGCTATATGTGTGCTTGACTAAATTCATGATAATGGATTAACTTTTGTCTTGACATGCATGGGGCACGTTTCCCAGCATTTGAGGCTCGGTTCACAAGGCCCTGAGCGTATGCGGCAGGGCGGTCCGCGGGCTGCGCTCTGGCGCGCGGCGGGATTAAGGGGTCCAGATGACTATGAAGAAGACTCCCAAGATGGTGGACGCTGAGAGGAAGTTGCGTCGGCCTCTGGAGCGCGCGTTGCCGGAGATGATCAACGCCAACGGCCAGTCGGCTACTGCGAAGCGGCTGGGCGTTAGCAAGGCAACGCTTAGCTACTGGCTTCTGAAGTTGGGAATCGAGATGCGCCGGGTGGCTCTGGCGCCCGGAGAGACCATCGAGGTCAAGCGCACCAGCGACTAGAACGACTAGGCGTTAACCTGATTGACCCATATTTTCGGCGAATGGTACGCTGTGAAACTATTCACGAACAAGAATCGCGGTTGGAAATCCGAGTGGTTGGCATGGTCGGCCAACCCGGTTGGCTCGTTCTGAGCGGGGGCAGCAGTAGCATTGAGGTTCAAATCGGCAGGAATTGCGGCCCTGACCCTGATCGCCGCGGTGTTGTTCACGGCGTGTTCTGACGCTCTCCAGCCGACAGCTACTCCGAGAACGTTTTCTCCGACCCCGGCTCTTGCGGGGGGGCAGGCGCCTTCCGGGGAGCGGGCTCAGATACTGCTCGTGCCTTCGTCGGCCGGGGACCCGGTGAACGGGGAGAGTCTGTTCGTGTCTCAGGCCTGTTCGGGCTGCCACCGCACCGACGCGGACACCCTGACCGGGCCGGGCATGTCCGGGATAGCTGAACGGGCAGCGAGCCGAAAGCCGCCTTTGAGCGCGGACGAGTACATGGCGGAGTCGATACGGGATCCGGGGGTCTTCCTGGTGGAAGGCTTTGACGCTCTGATGCCGGCTCTCACCCAGTTAACCGATCAGGACGTGGCGGATCTGATCGCGTATTTGAAGACGATCCCCTAGAGCTACGATAGGTTCCCCCAGGTCCTTTGGGTTCGGCCTGCGCAGGGTGGGGGGCTGGGCGGGGTTGAAACCGCGGAAAGTACGAGGGATTAGACGCTGCCGGCCCTTGCAGGATCGTTTGCGCCGGCGATGAGAGCCGCCGCGTAGCCCGCTGCGACCCCGTTGTCGATGTTGACGACGGTCACGCCCAGGGAGCATGAGTTGAGCATTGCGAGCAGCGCCGCGACTCCTCCGAAGTTTGCGCCGTACCCTACGCTGGTGGGTACGCCTATGACGGGGGCTTTGACCAGGCCCGCGACCACGCTTGCGAGCGCGCCCTCCATGCCTGCGACCACTACGAGGACGCGGGCATGGCGGAGTTCGTCGAGGCGGCTGAGCAGCCTGTGCAGGCCGGCGACCCCGACGTCGTTTATTCGTGCCACGGTGCAGCCCATGAGTGTTGCGGTTGCGGCAGCCTCCTCGGCGACCGGCAGGTCAGAGGTTCCTGCGGCGACGATGGTCACTCCCTCTACGGCGGGCTTTGGTTTTCTGGCGTCGGCGAATATGAGCCTGCCCGTGGGGTTGTACGCGGCGTTGTGGACTTTCTCCCTGACTTGCCGGAAGGCTTCTTCGTTGGTGCGTGTGACAAGCAGGACCTGGGAGCGGGCGAATACCGTCTCAGCGATTTCTGCGACGTGCCGGGGCTCTTTGCCTTCGCCGTAGATCACTTCGGGGAACCCGGTGCGGGCTTCTCGATCTAGATCCACCTTTGCAAAGCCCAGGTCCCCGGTTACCGCGAGCGCGTCCTCTATGGAAACCGCTGCTTTGGCCGGGGAAAGTCCGCCGGCTACGACCTGTTCCAGGATTTCCAGAATCCGTTTATCGGTCTTCATGCGTTCTTCTCCCGTGCTCCCGTGTGTGAGTTTGCGGGGCCTGCTCCGGCGCCGGCCGGGCTGCGCCAAGTTGGCGGTGTATTGTGGCGGTTCCTATACTCACCTATACTCACAGGGTGATTTGGCGTTGCAATCTTCAACTTACTCAGGGGTCGGAGCATGTGGGTTACTTGCCTTCAGGAGAATCTTAGCCGCGGACTGGCGGTGGTCGGCAGGGCGGTGGCGTCCCGTGCCACGTTGCCGGTTACCCAGAACGTACTTATACAGCCGGATGGGAACCGTCTGAAGCTTACTGCTACGAATCTGGAGATTGCGATAAGCGTCTGGCTGGGCGCGCAGATCGAGGCTGTGAGCATAGACTCGATTCCGGATAAGACTCGTGGAGACCTTTGTCCTGACTGCACGCACTTCGGCGAGGGTGCGGTTACGATTCCGGCCAGGACGCTGATCGATTTCATCAATTCGATGCCTGACCGGAAGGTTGAGATCGACCTTAACACCGAAGCATGGGGCATCAATCTTCAGTGCGCCAACTACACGGCCTCTTTCTACGGGACGAAGCCTTGTGACTTTCCCCCGGTTCCGAGCGTGGAGGATGGAGCCACCGCGATCATTCCTGCGGAGAGCCTGAAGGGTTCTGTGGAGAGGGTGGCGTTCGCTGCGGCCGCGGACGATTCGCGCCCGGTGCTGACCGGTGTGAAGATGGACCTTTCGGAGTCCCGGTACACCTTGGCCGCGGCGGACGGCTTCCGGCTGGCGGTGGATACCGGCGAGCTTTCCGGGGAGACCGAGGCGGAGTTGGGAGTGATCATCCCGGCCCGCACGCTTTCCGAGGTGCAACGTCTCGTTGGCGATCGTGACAAGACGGTTGAGATCAAGATCACTGAGAGCAGGGGCCAAGCGCTGTTCAAGCTTCAGAGCGTGGAGGTGGTGACGCAGTTGGTGCAAGGTACCTTCCCGGACTACGAGAAACTGATACCGGTTGGTCACGGTACGGTCGTCACGGTAGATCTGCAGGACTTCATGCAGGCCACTCGTGCGGCGTCTATCTTTGCGCGTGACGGGAGCGGGATCATTCGATTGTTCATGAATCCCGGGGAGGGCGGTTCGGACGGCGAGATGAAGGTGCAGTCCCGCGCTGAAGAGGTGGGGGACAACGAGGGTGTCATTCCGGCCAAGATCGACGGGGAAGAGTCGCGGGTGGCTTTCAACAGCAAGTTTCTGACGGACGTCTTGGCAGTGCTGGACGGCGACGAGGTTTCGCTGGAGACGACTACGCCATCGAGCCCGGGGGTGGTCCGTGCGGGCAATCACGCCGGCTATACGCATGTTGTGATGCCTATGTTCGTGCAGTGGTAGCCGCAGCCGACGCGATATAAGGCGGGGCTGCCTGGCTCTGCCATGCTCTCTCAGGGGGGAACGACAAGCCCCTTCCCGCGTCAAGCGGGTAGATTGGCGTTAGGTGGCAGGTGGGTGGTTTGTGTAGGGGCCTCTGCCGGAGAGAGGCGTTTTTTGGCCGCTTTGGGGCGTTGACTCGCGATCCGGTTTAGTGCGAACGGGGCGCGGCGCTGTTATCGTCACGTCGTCACCTGGACCATGGGCCGCAGATCGGACCGCCCGCTGTCAAGAAGCAGGGCGGAGGGAGAGATTTTAGATGGGAGATTTTTCGGGAAAGATAGTTATCGTGACCGGAGGCGCGCAGGGCATGGGCCGCTCGGCCGCGCTGGCTTTTGCCCGCGAGGGGGCCTCAGTCGCCGTGGCCGACCTGGACGAGCAGGCCGGGGCAAAGACGGTTTCGGACATGGTCGGCTCGGAGGGCAGGGGAATCGTGATTGTGGCGGACATGGGGGTGTCTGCAGACTGCCGGCGGGTTGTAGAGGAGACCGTCTCGACTTTCGGCGGCGTGGACGTAGTTTTCAACAACGTGGGAATCCAGCCTGCCGAGTCTTACGCCGACGCGGTGGATCTGCCCGAAGAGACGTGGGACAGGATCATCGCGGTCAACCTCAAGAGCCGCTTCCTGATGGCGAAATACGCCATTCCGCACATGCGCGAGCGGGGCGGGGGAGTGATCGTGGACAATGCGAGCGTGCAGGGCTTGCAGTCGATGCCCGGAGTCTCGGCCTATGCTGCGAGCAAGGGCGGCGACCTTTCACTCGTGCGCCAACTGTCTCTGGACTTTGCGCGTGACAACATCCGGGTGCTGGCGGTTTGCCCCGGCACTATAGATACGCCGATGGCGCGGATGGCCGCTCTCAGCACGGGCCGGGACGTCGAGTCTGAGCTGAGGGACTATGGCAAGACCCACCCGCTGGGTCGAATCGGTATGCCGGAAGAGGTTGCGAACGTCGTCCTGTTTCTTGCCAGCGACCGCGCTTCGTTCATGACCGGGGAGTATGTGTGCGTGGATGGCGGGATGATGGCGATGGGGGTCTGGGCCGGAGGCGCCGGGGCCGACCTGTAGGGGCAGAGGCGGCATCTTCGCTTTGCGGCTTGTGGGCTGACGCTTCGAGGGCATTTTCCGGGTAGGCGTTGGGCTTGCTAACTCAGCTGCGCACGCCGGCATTGTGTAAAGGCGTTTCCCGTGTAGGTGGCGCTTGCCCTTGACGACGAGCGGCGCTCCAAGGAACGAGACGTAGCGTTTCCCGTAGCTTTCTGTCCGGATGGGCCAGCCACGCGCCCTTGCGAAAGCCAGGGGTCAGGGCCTTTCCCCAAGCTTGTCCAGGGGGTCGGCTGAAGAACGGGGGGATAGTAGGGGAGAACCGCATCTTGAATTGGTGCAGGGGAGGCGGGAAGGAGCGCTGCTTGGGCTGGGGGCTCAGATGTAGGCGATGCTGCCGTCCTGCATAGTTTCGTCCCCTCGGCGCCATGCGCGAACGTATGGCCGCGCCTCGATTTCCTCGTCTATGACGTCTATGCCTAGGCCGGGCCCCTCTGGCAGGTGGAAGTACCCGTCGACTGGTCTTGGGGGGTTGTCAACGATGGCGGCCTCGGTTTCGTTGGGCGACCTGAATTCCTGAATGATGAAGTTCGAGGTCGCTGCGTCGAAGTGCAAGTTCACCATGGTCGCTACCGGGCCGAGCGGGTTGTGCGGGGCGACTACGATGTCGTGAGCCTCGGCGTTGAATGCGATTTTTCTCATTTCCAGGATTCCGCCCACTATGCACACGTCTGGCTGCAGTATGTCTGCTGCGCGGTCTCGAATGAGGTCTCCCAATTCGTACTTGGTGTATAGGCACTCTCCGGTGGCGAGAGCGAAGGGCATTTTTCGTCGTAGCTCGGCCATGGCTCGTCGGTTTTCCATTCGGAGGGGTTCTTCCATGAAGAAGGGTCGGAACTCTGCGAGTGTGTCAGAGAGTTCCAGAACTCTGGCGGCTTCCCATATTGCGGCGTGAGCGTCGAGGCCTACGTCCACGTCCGGGCCGACGGCCTCTCTGAGTGCGCCCATGCGGTTGCGTGCATCGGCCAGGGCGGCTTCCCAGGTCATGTTTCGCCATTGCGGTCCAAGCGGGCCGGTCTTTAGGGCGGTGAAGCCCTGGTTTTGCACCAGGCGCATCCCGTTTTCTGCCAGTTCGTCCGGGGATTCGCCTCCCACTCCGTGGTATGCCCTTATGCGGTCTCGCACTCTTCCGCCCAGCAACTGGTATACGGGGACGTCTCGGGCCTTTCCTGCGATGTCCCAGAGGGATTGTTCTATGCCTGAGATTGCGGCCATGCCCGATGCGCCGGGTGGGAATCTGGCTCCCTGGTACATCATGGCCCATGCCCGTTCGATTTCGAGCGGATTCCGCCCTATGAGTTGCTCGGCAAAGTAGTCCACCCAGTGCGGCGTGGCCAGGTCCGGCCCGACTCGGTACGCCTCGCCTACTCCGTAGATTCCGCTGTCGGTGTGCGTGCGGACGATCACGACGTTGTTGAGTGTTTCAGAGCCTGCTATGAGGCATTCGATTTGGGTGATCTTCATGGTTTTTCAGGCGTCCCTTTGGCTTTTGGCAGCCCCCTCTTTGCGGGAAGGGCGCGGGATCAGATGAACGCGGGCGCCCCGTCGTCGTGTACCGGGAAGCCCCGGTCCCATTGGCGGGGCGGGTTCTTTGCTATGGCCTCCAGGTTCAATTCCATGCCTATGCCGGGTTTCCGGGGCAGTTCAAAGTACCCGTCAACCGGTCGCCATGCTTGGTCTACGAACTCGGCTTTCTTTCGCTTGTGGTCTGATCCCCACTCCAGGATGGTGAAGTTGGGGATGCTTGCGGCGTGGTGTACTGCGGTGGCCGTGGATAGCAGTCCGAGGGGGTTGTGCGGCGCGACGGTGACGTAATGGGCCTCGGCTATTGCGGCGATCTTCTTTGCTTCGAGGAGTCCTCCGCAGCAGAGCAAGTCCGGCTGGATGATGTCCACAGCGTCGGCGTCGAGCAGTTCGGCAAAACGGGCGATTCCGTAGAGGTTTTCGCCGGTTGCGAGGGCTACCCGGAAGTCCCTGCGGAGCAGCGCGGTGGATTCTATGAACTCTGCCCGGGCTGGTTCTTCGACGAACATCAGGCGGTATGGGGTGAGCGCGCGGACGAGTTCGAGGGCCTTTGCGGGCTCCCGCAGTTTGACGTGTACGTCTATGGCGATGCCGGCGGATTCTCCGAGGGCATTGCGCAGAGCTGCGATGCGCGCCTCGGCTTCTCGCAGGACCATAGCCCAGGGCATTTCCGGCCAGTTTGGTGGGAATGGGCTGGTCTTGAAGGCGGTATAGCCTTCTGCCTGAAGTTGCAGGGCCCGGTCGGCGAGTGATTGCGGGGATTCCCCGTGGACGCCGTGATATACCCTGACCCGGTCTCGCGTGGGGCCGCCCAGCAGGCTGTAAACGGGCTCTCCTGCTACCTTTCCTGCGATGTCCCACAGTGCGTGGTCGATGCCGGAGAGGGCGGACCATGCGACCTGGCCCAGTGGGAAGCGCATTGTGTTCTTAGCGCGTCGGAGCAGCCATTCGATGCGGGCTGGGTCCTGGCCTATGAACCACGGCTTGATCGCTTCGATCATGCCGACGATGGATTCGTCGGGGCCTATCGAGTACGGTTGTCCCGCGCCGGTAACGCCCTCGTCGGTGATTATCTGCAGGAAGATTGCATTACGGTTTCCGTCCGAGGCGCGGTATGTCTTGATGTCTGCGATCTTCACCGGCTTGTCCCGTATAGCGTCCAGCTTGGCGGCGGGCGCAGTATACGCGCTCTCGGAAAGTCTGCGCGTCGGTTACTCTTATGAGTACAGGAACAGTACGTGTATGCGATTTTCCCCATAATCTGGTCCGGCCCGGCTTTCCGCCGAGCTGTTCGGCTTTCCGCTGCGCTGTTGTTCGTGCTGGGCGGTTTGTCGGGGCTGGTGTATTCGGGCAGGGCAGAGGCTGCACAGGCTGCACAGGGTGTGCCGGTGGTGCGGGTGGTCGAGCTGGATGGTGCGATAGACAACGTGGCGTCGAGGTACATCACGCGGTCTCTGGACGGCGCGGTTCGCGATGGCGTAAGCGTGGTGATCATCCGTCTCGATACTCCCGGGGGCTTGCTCGATGCGACGCGTACTATCGTCGAGCGGATATTCGCCTCTCCGGTGCCTGTCGTGGTGTACGTTGCGCCGGAGGGGGCTCAGGCGGCGAGCGCGGGGACGTTCGTGGGCGCTTCGGCCTCTGTGCTTGCGATGGCTCCTGCCACAAATATCGGTGCGGCGTCGGTCGTTGGTCCTGGCGGCGAGGATCTGCCGGAGACGATAAGCAAAAAGGCGAACGAGGATGCGGCGGCCTTCATCAGGAGCATCGCGGATCGGCGCGGCCGGAATGGCGAGGCTCTTGAGACAGCGGTGAGCGAGGCCTCGGCCTGGTCTGCGTCGGAGGCGGCGGATGTTGGTATATCCGACCTTGTTGCGTCGGATCTGAACGAGCTGCTGGAAGGGATCGACGGTATGGAGGTGGAGGTGTCGGGTGGGTCTATCGAACTTGATACGGGCGGTGCGTTGGAGATCGAGTTCGTGGACATGAACCTCATCGAGCGCAGTCTGTCCTTCCTTGCGGATCCGAACATTGCCTTTCTGCTTGTATCGCTGGGCGGGCTGGCTCTGGTGATAGAGCTTTGGAATTTTGGCCTTTGGATTCCGGGTACTCTCGGGGTCATGATGTTGCTGTTGGGTTTCGCGGGTGTTGGGAACCTGCCGTTTTCGTGGGCAGGGGTGGGGCTTCTGGCGCTCGCCATCGTGCTGTTCTTCATGGAGGCGCAGGCGCCTGGGGTGGGTTTCTTTGGGGCTGGGGGCACTGTGGCGCTGATACTCGGCGGGATATTCCTGGTTGGCTTCTTCGGTGCGCCGGAGATACCCGGCCCGGCGCTGAGCGTGAATCGCTGGTTGCTGTACGGCTTGGCGATTGCCGCTGGTCTGACGGTTCTGTGGTTTGCCAACGAGGTCAGGCGTTCCCGCAAGGTGTCTGGATACGCGAGTCCGTTGGCACGCGAGCAGATAGTCGGTCAGAATGCGGTCGTAGAGGTTAAACTGGCGCCATCGGGCGAGGTACGAGTTGCAGGGGAGTCTTGGTTGGCCGAGCTTGAGGTCGATGAAGGGGTTGCCGAGGTTGGGGAGACGGTAGTGGTTTCCCAAGTCGATAACATCAGGCTCGTCGTAGCTCGTCAGGACAAGACCGAAACGGAGACGGACGGAGAGACCGGGCGGGCGTGATCCGTCCGGATGCATTTCAAGTGAATGAGACAAGGAGAACTTCATGGGAATCATCAATTTCATAAGGGACTACGAGCGGCTTGCGCGCTTCAAGCTGGGCCGTTTCGAGGGGATGATGGGGCCCGGCATCGTATTCGCGATTCCCATACTTCACCAGGTCGTGAAGGTGGACACACGGACTCAGGTGCTGGACATACCTCGTCAGACGAACATCACGAAGGACAACGCCTCTATCGACATCGACTTTCTGGTGTACATGCGGGTTGACATCAACCAGGCCCAGAAGGCGATATTGGAGGTTGAGGAGTTCAGGATGGCGGTGGTGGGTCTTGCTACGACCACTCTTCGGGCGGTGATCGGAGACATTGCGCTTGACGAAGTGCTTTCCCAGCGTGAGCGTATCAATGAAGCGATCCGGTTGAGACTCGACCAGGAGACTGGTCGTTGGGGGATCAAGGTCACGAACGTTGAGATTCGGGAGATCGACCCGCCGCGGGAGATTCAGGAGGCTATGAACCGCCAGATGTCGGCTGAAAGGGTGAGGCGCGCTGTGGTGTTGGAGGCGGACGGTACTCGCCAGGCCAGCATCACGGTTGCCGAGGGGGACAAGCAGGCGTCGATTCTCAAGGCGGAAGGGCAGAGACAGGCGGAGATACTGAGCGCGGAGGGCGACCAGCAGGCCGCGGTGCTTAGGGCCCAAGGCTTCTCGGATGCTCTGGCCCGCATCTTCCAGGTGGCACGGGGAATCGATTCCAACACGCTGACTCTCCAGTACCTGGACACACTCAAGAACATCGGTGAGAGCCCATCCTCGAAGTTCATATTCCCACTGGAGTTCACAAAGCTTCTGGACGGTCTTGCCGGCGGCTTTACGGGGAAATCGGACGACGACAAAGAGTCTGGCTAGTTCGGTCCTAGGCCCTGCGCGGGGCGGAATCGAGGTTCCTGCGGCGGCGGTCCGCTGTTGGCGGCTCGGTTTCGCCTCTGCGCTCCGCTTAGAGTTGAACCGGGGCGCGGCGTTTGCTGCGCCCCGTCTGTATATATAGCCGCAACGAGAAAATAGAGCGGGGAGCGCTTCCGACGGGGCGGGCAGTGAACAAGTTCAGGCGTGCTGCGCGGCTTGGGGTGGATGCAGCGGCGGGGCGCTGGCGCTGGAATGGGTGTAGCCGGAGGGGCTGAGAGCAGTAGAGCAGGGGCCTTGTGACGGCGAACTGGGCGGGGGAAGCGCGACGCCTGACCGCCAAGGATGCCCAACGGAGCGTAAGGGGTTTGGGGGTCAGCGGGGACGTTTGGAGGGGCCGGCCGCGCAGGCGGGTGCAATCGCTCCTTCAGGTTTTTCATGCGCCATTTGGCCGACGTGTATGGCGGCCTATTTGCTTTCCGGCGAATGGCGGTGTTGCGTTTTCCTGCACGCTCAAGGTGGGGGTATTTGGCTTGATGGGAGGGCCTGCGGCATATTTGAGGCGCAATAGCGGCACATTTCCAGCGTAAGTTGGTGATTTGGCCGATTCTGTCGGCGTTTGGCGCTTGTAGGGCGGCGTATTTTGCGGCATAATGCTTTTCGGCCGGTTTCACACTGCGCTGACCTCCCCATGGCCTCGCACAAAGGTTCTTGTTCGTATTCCTGCAAGGTAGGCCGGGCGCATTTGGCCGTAGAGGGCCTTCGACTGCGGCAGGTGACATCAGCATCGTCTCAGGAGATAGAGCGGGCGGAAAATGGCAAAGCTTGGCAAGTATGAGTATCCGGAGATCGAGTTGAACGCTTCCGTGGACGTTGCGAGGAAGATGTCTAGCGACTTTGCGGGGGAGGTGTCCAGGAGCTGGTTGGCGCGTTCTCTTGGGATGGCTGAACGCGGCGGAGCCTTTGCGTCCAGGCTCACGGCGTTGCGGCTATGGGGAATTACGACCGGTCGCAGCCGCATACGCCTGACCCGCGATGGTTTACGCGCGGCAAGCCCGTTTTCGCATTCTGATGCCCTGTCGTCGATGCGCGACCTGGCGGGATCGGTTCCTCTGTTCGTGCAGCTGGGAAACAGGATTGGCCGAGACCCTTGCGACGCTAAGCGCATGGCGTCGCTGTTGGAGGAAATCACGGGCGCCGGGCGCCAGGAGGTGAGCCGTAGAGTCGCGACGATAGACCGCGTATTTGGGGAGGTGCGGCAGCTTTTGGCCGAGGACCGCTCGCCGGCGCGCTCCGATAGCGGCGCACGGGCAGGGGACGTTCAGTCGGAGGTCGATGCGGATGGCGCGGTCAGTTCAGGCCCTTCGGCTGCCGCGGGAGGCGATATTGCTCTGAGCGCCTCGGAGGGGCGTATAGAGATAAAGCTGCCGGACGGCTCGCTATCGCTCCCTGAGACGGTCGAAACGATTGACGCTGCGCTGAGCGTGCTTTTGGCCCGCCGCCGCAAGGTAGCGGCTGCGTACGGGGGCGCAGACCGGCAAGGGTTTTAGGTGTTAGAGGTGTTCCTTGATCTTTTCGGCCAGGGAAAGGGTCATTCCGGGCATTGCGGCTATCTCTTCCGTTGCCGCCTCCCTGATTCTCTTCACTGAGCCGAATTTTCTTATGAGCGTGCGCTTCCGCGTCGGGCCGATACCGGGGACCAGGTCCAGGATGGACTTTACAGTGGTCTTCTGTCGCGCCGAGCGGTGGTAGGTTACGGCGAATCGGTGGGCTTCGTCCCTGGCCCTTTGTACGAGGAATAGGGCGTGTGAGTTGCGGGGCAGCAGCACGGGTTCAGGGCTGTCCGGCAGGAAGATTTCCTCTTGTTTCTTGGCAATGGAGGCCAGGGGCACGTCGTTCATTCCGAGGTACAGGAGAGTTTCGAGGGCTGCGCTGAGTTGCCCCTTGCCGCCGTCTATCAGTACAAGGTCGGGCATTTCTCCGAATCCGGTATGGTCGGCCTGCCCATCTAATGATTTCCTGAGTCGCTTGAATCGCCTGTCCAGGGCTTCCCTCATGGATGCGAAGTCGTCGTTGCCCTTCACCGTCTTGATTCGGAACTTCCTGTAGCGCTCGCTGCGGGGCCTGCCGTTCTGCATGACCGACATGCTGGCGACTATGTTGGTTCCCTGGGTGTGTGAGACGTCGAAGCATTCGATACGCCGGGGCGGTCTTGGCAGGTTGAGTTGCTCTTGCAGTTCGGACATTGCCCTGGCGGTCAAGTCCTCGTCGGCGAGCCACTTGAGTTTGAGTTGTTCGAGGCCCTGTTCGGCGTTTTGCTGCACCATGTCTAGCAGGCGCTTCTTGGGGCCTCGTTGGGGGACTGCGAACTGGACTCTTCCTTTCCGCTTCTCGCACAGCCACTTCAGGATGAGGTCTGCATCTTCGGGCTGGGCGTGCAGGAGTATTCGCCTGGGAACGTGGGAGGCGGAATCGTAGAACTGTTTTGCGAACTCGCTGAGAATCAGGGCAGGGGAGTCGTCCCTCGTGCCCTCCATGACGTAATGGTCCCTGCCGACCAGGTTGCCGTGGCGTATGAAGAAGGCTTCGACCCAGGCCTCGTTGCTTCCGTATGCGACGGCTATTGCGTCGAGGTCTTCGCGTCCGAGCCCGACTACTTTTTGTCCCTCGTAGACCTTTTCGATTGCGCGTAGGCGGTCTCTCAGTGCAGCGGCCCGCTCGAATTCGAGTTCGTCTGAGGCGTTTAGCATTGCGGACCTCAGCCCGGTCACCACCTCGCGGGTGTTGCCTTCCAGGAACAGCAGCACCTGATCGATGACGCGCCGGTACTCGTCCTCATCGGCGTATCCGGTGCATGGGGCTATACAGCGCTTTATGTGGTATTCGAGACAAGGGCGTTCGTCGTTGCCGTTGATGTTCTTGGTGCAGTTCCTGTATGGGAAGAGCCTGTTGAGCAGGTCCAGGGTCTTGCGTACGCTTCCGGCGCTGGCGAAGGGGCCGAAGTATCGTGCGCTGTCCTTTACGGCCTGTCTGGTGACGTAGACCCTTGGGAAGGGTTCTTCGAGATCTACCTTGATGTAGGGATAGGTCTTGTCGTCTTTGAGCCTTGCGTTGAAGCGCGGCTTATGCTGCTTGATCAGGCTGTTTTCGAGCAGGAGCGCTTCCTGCTCGGACTCGGTGACGATGTACTCGAAGTCTCGTATCCGGCTAACGAGGTCGCGGGTCTTTGCCGTCAACCCGGCTTTGCTTCCGAAATAGGATCGCAGCCGGTTGCGCAAAGAGGCGGATTTTCCCACGTACAGCACCTGGTTGCGCTGGCCTCGCATGAGGTATACGCCGGGCTGTTTGGGAACCGCGGCGAGCCGGTCCGTGAACCCGTGTTCGGTTCGGGTGTACATGATCTTTGGCGTGTAGGGCCGCGCCGCGGGGGCATGGCCGGTATGGGGTTGCCTGGAGCTGCGAGGTCAGGCGGTTTGGCGCAGGACTACGGTTAGCACGGCGAGTATTACGGCTATACCTCCGACGAGTACGGAAAGCTTTCGGAGTTCAGCGGGCAAGGTTCGGGCGAAGACTTCGGATCTCTGGCGTCCCTGCCGGCGTACGCTTCGTGGTCTGGCTGCGGCTATTCGGGTGGAGGTCGTAGAGCCTGCGCTGGGTGAAGTTCCGGTCTCGTCCTGGTCCTGGGGCCTCTGGGCCTCTTTGGACTGTACGTATACGTTGGGCCTGCTTTCCCGCTTGCTGCGTTGGCGGGGGGTTCTGGTGGTTCGTTTTTTGGCGGGTCGTTTGCCTGGCATGGGGTTTCACCTGTGAACGTCGGGGGGCTATAGCCTAATCTGCGGGGTAGGGGATGCCTGCATCCCTGTGTCCGGCGCTGCCCAGCGGAGCCCTTTTTCGGCCATGGTTTGGGCTGCGTCGATGGTGATCTGTGCTGCGTAGTCGGTCGAAACGTCGGACGTATTCCACATGAAATGATACAGGAATGGGTCTATTGGGCTGCGGCCGAAGGCTCTTTCGAAGTATCTGTGCTGTGCCATGTCTGCGTGCCTGATCAGTTCACTCGCCTCCTCTTCGGTCAGGCGCTCGCGGTTCATGATTCTGGTGACGCGGTCCTCCATTCTGGATACGACCCCTACGCGCAGTACGTCTGCGCGGTCTCCGAGCACGGCTCCGGCACCTCGTCCGTGTATCACGCAGTTATCGACGGCGGCTATGTCCCTGATGACTTCGGCGGCGGTGTCAATGAAGTGTTGTTCGTCTATCTGCTCTGCCGCGGTTGCGGGGGCTTCCTCCATTTCGTGATATGGGCGGGCGAGTAGGGTGTCTATGCCGGGTCCGAAGTAGGGGTCGCCTCCCATTCCAGCGACTGCCGACTTTTGCAGCATTCTCTGGACTCCCTGGGCCAGTTTGGAGACGAGGGTGGGTACGCGGCGTTCGTTGTCTACGAGGGCTCCGACGGTTGCGCCGACCCTGCGCGCTATGTCGGCGAGTATCAGCCTGTCGACGAAGTCGATGCCCATTTCGCGTGCGACAACCCTTGAAAGGTTGTACGCCCCTGCTCCCAAACGTCCCTCGATCGTTATGACGGTCATAGTTATCTCCCTCTTTACTATGCGCTGAGTTCCGGCTCCTTAGCTCTGGGGTGGGCATCGTCGTACTGGCGTCGCCTGTGCTCTGTCGTCAGGTGAGTATAAACTTGAGTGGTCGAAATGCTAGCGTGTCCCAGGAGTTCCTGCACGTGTCTGAGTGATGCTCCGCCTCTTAGCAGATGGGTTGCGAAGCTGTGCCGCAGGGTGTGGGGCGTGAGGTGTCTTTCGATGCCTGCTCTCATGCCGGCGTTTCGGAGTACGAGCCAGAACCCTTGCCTTGTGAGCCTTCCGCCTCGATTGTTCAGAAACAGTGCGTTGCCGCTGCGTTCGCCCTCGATTTTGGGCCGTCCGTGGATCAGGTATGCGTCTATGGCTGCTGCGGCGTTATCGTGCAGGGGGATTATGCGCTCTTTGCGTCCCTTTCCGAACGCCTTCACCTGGCCGTAGGAGATATCGACGTGCTGGACGTCAAGGCCGACCAACTCGCTCACTCGCAGCCCCGCGCCGTACGTCAACTCTAGCATTGCGCGGTCTCGTAGGCCGGCGGGAGAGGTTTCCCGGAGGAGTGAGTCGAGCAGTTGGCCCATTTCCTCTATGGAAAGCGCTTTGGGCAGCCGCTTTCCCCCCTTTGGAGCGCGTACAGCGTCCACGACGCTGGAATTGAGGACGCCCTCATCGCTCAGGAACTTGACGCAGGTTCGCAGCGAGGCGATCTTGCGAGCCCGTGTAGCCTCGGAGTAGCCGCGCTCTTCCATGTCGGAGAAGTAGTCTGCCAGCGATTCTCGGTCGAGTTGGTCCCATGACCATCCACCGTTGGGGGAAGCTGGGCCGCCTGAGCGGTCTGCGAAGAACTTGCCGGCTGCCTCCAGGTCTGACTGGTAGGCATCCAAGGTATTGCGCGCCAGACCTCGTTCTACTGCGATGTAGTCCAGGAACTGGTCTATTTGACGTTGGGCTGAGTCTAGCTGGGTCACGTGGTCTGCTCGGCGATTGGCTGGCGTGCTTGCAATTCAGTTTACCGTTGCCCCTCGGACTTACGCCGAAGAGCTCAGCTGCCTGTTCCAGGTCTTTGAACGGCTCGCCTTGGGTGCGGAAGGCGCGTGAGCGTTACGCCATCGGTCTGCTGGGCGGGCCTTTTGGGCGGCGCGGGTTTGACGCTGTTCAAAGGCGAACCTAGAATCTCAAGCGCCGTTTAGTTAAGAGCGGCGAACAGACGCACACAAGTTGATACAGGGGGGCGTGCCGCTTGCGGGGTCTATTTTCGAGCCTCCGCATGACTCGCCCGGACGAGCGATAACCGATTTTGAACCTTCTGTCGATCTCCATCCCGTTCGATCCGAACATCTTCGGCGGCAGCGGCTTCCTTCTCAGTTGGCACGGTTTTCTTAGTTTCGTTGCCGTTGCGGTTGCGGTGTATCTCTCGGTGCGCTGGGCCAGGCGTGAGGGTATTTCTTCGGAGGTGGTGTACAACACGGCGATTTGGGGGATTCTGGGCGGAATAATCGGTGCGCGAGTGGTGCACGTTGCGGATAACTGGGGTCAGTACTCTGGCAACTTTGGGAGCATGTTCCAGATCTGGAGCGGCGGCATTGGATTGTGGGGGGGCATTCTTGGCGGCTGGTTGGCAGGCATGGCCTACGCCTACGTATCGAAGTACCCGGTAGGCAGGTTGATGGACGTTGTGGCGCCGGCGATGCTCATATCCCAGACGATAGGCAGGGTGGGGGACATCATCAACGGCGAGCATTGGTCTCGTGCCACGGATCTTGCTTGGGGTTGGTATTTCACGCACCCGGACAGCCCCGCCCGCTTTGGCGCGCAGCGGGACTACGGCGATCCAGTGACTCCTGTGCATCCGACGGTGGTCTACGAGATGATCTGGAACATGATGTCGTTGGGGCTGTTGTTCCTATTGCGGGGGCGTTTGAAGCCGGACGGCAGTCTCTGGATGGTCTATCTTGCGCTCTATGCAGTGGGCAGGTTTGCGATCCAGTGGCTGCGGCTCGATCCGGTGAAGTTCTGGGGGCTTCAGGAGGCGCACCTCATCGCCATCCTGGTTCTGCTGGTCGCGGTCCCGTTCCTGTTGATCAAGACCAGATTTATACGCCCGGCGGGATCCGGCCCTAAGCCTCAGGTAGGAGACTCGCCGGCGCGGGGCAGGGAACAGCGTAGGCGGCGCAGGGCTGCTGCCAGATAGGTTTCTTATGCGTTCCGCAACGAAGGGCGGATGTCCTTTATGCGGAGTTCCCGCGTACGTCGGCCGGCCCAGACGTTCCACGTGAGCGAGCAGACGGCATCGACGGTCGCCCTGCCCAAGTTCGCGTCACCAAGGCCGAACCCGATGGCAGAATATCTGGCTCCTCGAGATTCGAGGTCTACCCGGAGGTGCCGGTTTCCTGCGCCGACTGTTCGGACGTTCGACACCTTCAGATTCCTGAAGGCGAGCAGCGGTTCCGGATTTCCTGGCCCGAACGGGGCCATCATGTCTATGAAGTCCCACGTTGCCGTTCCCAGCTCTTCGAGGTGGGCTTCGGCGTCAACGTCGAGGTATTGCGTGCGGGTGCGGCCCATGAGCGACCAAGCGGCCTGATGTTCGACGGAATCGAGTACTTGCTGGAGGGATGCTGCGGGGGTTGCGAAACCGGCGGCTCTGGGGTGTCCTCCGAAGTGCGATAGCAGCGGCTCGGACGTCTTGATGGCGGCGTGTACGTCGAATTCGGGCACGCTCCTGGCTGAGGCGCGGGCCACTCCGTCTTTGCAGGCGACTGCTATGGCGGGCTTACTGTAGACATCGCACAATCGCCCGGCCAGTGGGCCCAGCAGTCCGATCCTTACGTCTTGCAGCGCGGCCACTGCCACGTATGCCTGCTCCCCTTGGGCGGAGACCTGTTCTCGGGCCTGTCTGAAGGCCTCTTCACCGAGTGTTCTGCGTTCTCGGTTCTTCAGGTCCAGCCATTCGGCGAGGCGTTCAGCGCGGTCGGGATCGGTCTCGGTGAGCAGTTCAAAGCTGGGTGCGGCGTCTCCCAGTCTTCCTGGGGCATTCAGGCGAGGCGCCAGTTGGAAGGACACCGTCTCGGCAGTTGGGTTGTCGTCGGTGCGCGCTGCGCCGGAGATTTTCAGCAGGGCGGCGAGTCCTGGGTGGCTGGTTCGTCCCAGTTCTACGAGTCCGCTCCTGGTGATGCAGCGGTTATCTCCCTGTAATGGGCCTCTGTCTGCGATGGAGCCGAGGGCGGCAAGCGCGGAATGGTGTGCCGGCTGCTGGCTGCCTGCGAGTTCAAACACGGCTCGAGCGAGCATGAATGCGACCCCTGCACCGGTCAGATCGGCCTCGGTGCGGCCGTCGATGGCTGGGTTCACGATGGCGGCGGCTGCGGGCAGTTCGTCTCCTGCAACGTGGTGATCGGTGATTATGGTGTCCACTCCGGCCCTGTGCGCGGCGTCCACTTCGTCAACGGCCGTCGAGCCGGTGTCGACGGTGACTATCAAGGCCGCTCCGCCATCGAGCAAGGATCGAAGGGCTGGCATGGATAGCCCATGCCCTTCGTTTTCCCTGTGCGGGATATAGGGCAGGGGAACACCGCCCAATTTCTCGACCGCGTCGGCGAGGATCGCTGTTCCGGTCAGACCGTCGACGTCGAAGTCACCAAATATCCCGATGCGCTCTCCGGCTGCTGCTGAGGAGAGTAGGCGGCTGGCCGCCTGGTCCACGTCCGGCAGGTCGAAGGGACTGGATAGACCTTCGAGGTCTGCGTGCAGGTACTCCAGGGCCTGCCTGTTAGTAGTTATGCCCCGGTTGTATAGGAGCTTGGCGGGGAGCGGTCCTGGCGGTGCGCCGGTTCCGGCGAGGTCTAGCCAGAAGCCATCGGGCGGCTGTGGGATGCGCCATTCGACGGGATCGTTCATGTGGTCTGGTGGTGAGTTCCTAATTGAGGAATTCTTTGAACAGCACGCTTGCGTTGTGTCCTCCGAAGCCTAGGGAGTTGGTCATGGAGGACTGTACTCGTCCTCGTCGGGCGGTGTATGGCACGTAGTCGAGGTCACAGTCCGGGTCTGGCTCTTCGAGGTTGATGGTGGGTGGGATAACCGACTCGCTGATCGCCATGACGGAGAAGGCGGATTCAATGCCGCCGGCGGCTCCGAGCAGGTGTCCGGTCATGGACTTGGTGGAGCTTACGGGCACTTTGTATGCGTGTTTGCCGAACACTTTCTTCATGGCCATGGTTTCGAATTTATCGTTGAGCGGTGTGGAGGTGCCGTGTGCGTTTACGTATGCGACTTCTTGGGGGGCCATTCCGGCATCGTCGAGAGCGTGTTGCATGGCTCTTGCGGCGCCTTCTCCTTCGGGGTCTGGCTGGGTTACGTGGTGTGCGTCGCTGGTTGCGCCGTATCCTGCGACTTCCGCGAGTATGTTTGCGCCTCGCTGTTTGGCGTGTTCCACGTCCTCCATGACGATGACTCCTGCTCCCTCTCCGAGCACGAATCCGTCGCGGTGTGCGTCGAACGGTCGGGATGCGGTTTGTGGGTCGTCATTTCGTTTTGAGAGGGCCATGCATGCGCTGAACCCTGCCAAGCCTATGGGGCAAATTGCGGCCTCGCTGCCTCCTGCGACGGCTATGTCGACGCGTCCTCTGCGTATCATTTCGGCGCCTTCTCCGATGGCGTCTGCGCCGCTTGCGCACGCGGAGACGGTGTTGAAGTTTGGGCCCTTTGCTCCGATCATCATGGAGACTTGTCCGGCGGCCATGTCGCTGAGCATCATGGGGATGAGGAAGGGGCTAACGCGATTTGGCCCCCTGCGTGCGAGTACGTCGTATTGCTGGGACAGGGTGAGTATGCCTCCCACGCCGCTTCCCACTAGTACTGCGACCCTGTCGGGATTGGTCCAGGAGGTGTCCAGTTGGGCGTGCTCCAGGGCTTCGAGAGTGGTTACGCAGGCGAATTGTGCGAAGCGGTCCAGCCGCCTCGATTCCTTGCGTCCAAGTATTGGGGCGGGGTTGAAATCCTGGATTTCCGCTGCGATGCGGGTTTCATAGCCCTCTGCGTTGAAGGCTGAGATCTGATCGACGCCGGATTGTCCCCTGATGAGGTTGGCCCAAGTGGTCTTTCGATCGAGGCCCAAAGGGGTAATCAGCCCGATACCGGTGACGGCGATGCGTTTAGTCATTTTGTGGTTCTTTTCGGTCGGCGCGATGGATAACGCCGGGTTTGCGTAGGGTCTTTCAGCGAATCTTCTCTTGCGTTGCACGGGGCGGATTATAACAATGACCTGTATGCGGGTACGGAGGGCCTTTTGTTGACGCCACGGGACGCCACAATCGAACGGGGAGGGCAGTACGGGTACTGGCCTTCCTTCAGGATAGAGACTCACGGCTGCAAGTTGAACATGGCGGACAGCCAGAAGCTTGCCGGTGAGTTTCTATCGGTTGGGTTTTGCGCGGCGGGATCTGACGACGATCCCAGCGTTTTCGTGCTGAATTCCTGCACCGTCACTTCAACGGCGGACAAGAAGGCCCGGCAGGCGATATCGTCAGCTCGGCGCCGCTTTCCGTCGGCGTTCATCGTTGCGGCCGGGTGCTACACGGAGCGGGACCGCTCGGCGTTCGACGGCGCCGGTTTGGTTGACCTGGTGGCGGGCAATCGCGAGAAGGACGGTCTGGCGGTTCTGGTGGCCGGCATCATGGGCGTAACTTCACCGCCCGGGGGTACGGGGGCCGCGGCGGGGCGGGAGGTTTTGCGGTCGGTCGGTCGGTCTCGCGCCTCGGTCAAGATCCAGGAGGGTTGCGATCAGGTTTGCGCTTACTGCATTGTTCCCAAAGTACGGGGTCGGGAAAGAAGCATCCCTCCGGAGCTGGTGATAGGGCAGGTGGACTCGCTGGCGAGGGACGGTTGCGGGGAGGTGGTTCTAACGGGCACTCAACTCGGCTCATATGGTTTTGACTTGCCGGGCGCGGACTTGCCGAAGCTGTTGAGGTCCATCCTGGCCGAGACGTGCATCCCTCGCCTGCGCGTCTCTTCTCTTCAGCCTCTCGAGGTGACCGATGAGACGCTCGAGGTGTGGGCTGCGCATGGGACTGATCGGCTGTGTCCGCATTTTCACATGCCGCTCCAGAGCGGGAGCGAAAAGGTTCTGCGTCGGATGCGCCGTCGGTACACTCCGGAGGAGTACGCGTTGGCGGTTGGGCGAGTTCGCGACGCGGTACCCACGGCTTCGATAACTACGGACGTAATATGCGGATTCCCCGGGGAGAGCGAGTCGGACCACGCGGAGACTGTGGCGCTGATGGGGGAGTTGGAGTTTGCGGATGCGCACGTTTTTCCCTATTCGGAGCGTCCGGGCACGAGCGCATCTCATTTCCATGGCCGGATCGACGCGTCTACGAAGTCCAGGCGGGCGGCGGCGGTCAGGCAGGTTGCATCCGCTATGGCCGCCAGCTACAGGCGGCGGTCAGTGGGGCAGTTGCGGACGGCTCTATGGGAGGGGGACAGGGGGTTGTCCGGCCTTACTGAGGACTATCTGCGAGTGAGGTTTGCGGGTCGTCCGCGGAGTGATGGATCCGAGGGCGCTGATAGTTTCGAGCGGGTGAGGATAGCGGGTGTGGACGGGAAGGCGGTTCTTGCCGAGCCGACGTGAGTTGCGCCGACCCGCTGGCCTGGACGACAGGAGGGCAGTGGAGTGAGTGGATATCCGGGATGGGTGTACGGGAGTGGAGAACGGATCGAGCGTTGTGGCAATTCGAGTTGAATGCGGTTATGGAGTAGCGGGTAGCGCGGTTGGTCAAAGGTCGTAACGCGTTTCATAGACGGGGTAGGGGGCTTCGAGCGTGATTTTTGCGGGGCCGGAGACCGGTTTCAGGCGGGGTATGCCCGTAGTAGAGGCCGTTTTAAGGTAAACGCGGTCTGTATCGACAAAGAGGCCGCTCCCTTTCGAGAGCGGCCTCTTTTGGCGGCGGCGCCTGCTGTGCGGGTTATATGGGTCGGGCGGTCTAGATGGCCACGGGCTTGAGTGTGAGGGCGCTCTTCTTGCGCTCCAGGTAGCCGGCGCGTTCGGTGTATCCGTGTGCGAATACGAGCAGCCATCCTTCTCGCTCGGCCTGATCGAGTATCTGCTTCTTGACCTCCAGGGTCTGGTCCGGGTAGCGGTCGAATGCGGTGATGTACGGCAGCGGCAAGTGGTTGGGGGTTGGGATGAGGTCTGAGAGGAAGGCGATGCGTTCGCTTCCGGCGTTGACCGTGACGATCTGGTGTCCGTTGGAGTATCCGTTGGTTACGACGGCTCGGACGCCTGGGGCGATTTCGGTGTCTCCGTCGAGGAAGTCGATCATGCCGCGTTCTTCGAGTGTCTTGAGGTGGTCTATGCCGGGTCCATACACCGGTATGGAGCGTTCGTTGGGGCTGAAGGCCTCTTCCCAAGCGGCCCTTTGCACTAGGTACCTTGCGTTGGGGAAGGTGGGCATTATGTTGCCGTCTCTGTCGAGGCAGGTGGATCCTCCGCAGTGATCGAAGTGCAGATGTGTGAGTAGGACGAAGTCGATTTCCCTTGGCGGGACTCCCTGAGACCGTAGGTTGCTTGGCAGTTTGCTGGACTTGTGGCCATAGATGTCCCTGTTTATCTCAGGCTCTTTGGAGCCTATGCCGGCGTCAACGAGTACGTTTGCTTCCGGGGTGCGAATGAGCAGGCTGTTGAGTCCCAATCGGACCCGGTTCTTTCGGTCTGGCTTTGCGCTTCTTTCCCAAAGAATCTTAGGCACGGGTCCGAAGACGGGGCCGCCGTCCAGTAAGAAGGTACCGTCGCTGACGACTCTGACTGCTACGTTGTTGCTGACCAATCTAATCCCCCCTTCAGGGTTCGGGCGCGGGGCCCAAAATCGGCAAGGGCTAACCCGCTTGACCGGCCTGGGCTTACGTCACCAAGCCGACGCGTTTCGTGAGAGGCCTATTGCTTACGGCATGGCTTCCCACACGTTCCGCGGGCGAAGCGGACACTTCGCGCCTGCGGTTTCACCGTTGCCGGACGTTACTAACGTCGGCGTTTGTTTCACAAGGTACTTTCGTACTATTTGGCTGGGCGGAATCATAGATTATGTCTCGAACATGTTCAAGACCTATCAAAAAATCGTTCCCGCTGCCGCCGCTTCCGAGCGGAAGGAGCCGATGGAGGGCGGGTGGGTGCGCCCGTCCTTCCGGCCCTACAATGTATCTTCGGGCTGCCCGGGTTACGTGATCCGTCATGGGGCGTGCTGCGGCTGCCCGGTGAATTTGCTCGATGGCGTCAGACATACGGCGGAGGTGTGAATTGTTGGAAATCAAGGCTGCTACCGGTGACCTCACGGGTTATGAGACTCCGGCATTGATCGTGAATCTCTTCGAGGGGGTGACGAGTCCGGGTGGAGCGACCGGTGCGGTGGACCGCGCCCTTGGCGGGGTTCTTTCGGGGCTTATTTCGGATGGGGAAATTACGGGCCGCATGGGGGAGACGACCCTCGTTCACACGCCGAGTTTGGCGTATCCGTCTTTCGCGCCGTCGCGAGCGCTGGTGTTGGGTCTTGGGAAGTCAAGCGACTTTGGGGTGGAGTCGGTGCGCCGCGTGACCGCGGGCGCTCTTCGCAGGCTTGAACAGGCCTCGGTCAAGAGAGCCGCGACGATAGTTCACGGCGCGGGCATAGGCGGGCTCGATGCGGGGGAAAGTGCGGAGGCGATAGCGGAAGGGGCGCTGCTCGGGGTGTACAGATTCGAGAAGTACAAGTCCAAGGGGGATGAGGGTTCCGGGGGCAGGCTTGAATCGTTGACCTTGCTGGACGTCGACCCGGCCAAGCGGCTTGTTCTGGAGGCGGGGATCCGGCGCGGGGCAGCGTATGCCGGCGCGGCTATGGCGGCGCGCGATATGGTGAACGAGCCGGGGAACCGTTTTCCGCCTTCGCGGATGGCGGAGGTTGCGTGTTCGATGGCTCGCGCCGCGGGCGTCGAGTGCCGGGTACTGGATCGCGATGCGGTGGAGGAGTTGGGTATGGGAGCGTACCTGGGGGTTGCGGCGGGCAGCGATCAGCCTCCGAAGTTCATACACCTGTCGCTCATGGGGGATGTCGGCAATCCTTCCAACAATCTTTGGATGATCGGAAAGGGCATTACGTTCGACACCGGGGGCATTTCTCTGAAGCCTCCGGGTGGGATGTCTGCCATGAAGGGGGACATGGCTGGCGGCGCGGCGGTCATCGGGGCGATTACGGCGCTCGCTAGTCTGAGGCCTCGCATCAACGTTCATGCCGTGGTGGCTGCTACTGAGAACATGCCCGGCGGTTCGGCTCAGCGGCCTGGGGACGTGGTGAAGTCTATGAGCGGTAAGTACATAGAGGTTGACAACACGGATGCCGAGGGTCGTTTGACGCTTGCGGACGCCATTTCCTACGCCAGGTCGAATGGGGCTGAGCGGATTGTTGACGTGGCGACTCTCACCGGGGCCGCTTCGATAGCGCTTGGCAGGGGTCAGAGCGCGGTTTTCGGGAACGATGACGCTCTGACCGAGGCGGTTATCGCTGCGGGGGGTCGTCGCGGAGAGGCTATGTGGCGCCTTCCGCTCGATGAGGCTTCGAAGAAGCAGAACAAGTCCAAGGTTGCGGACATCAAGAACACGGGAGGGCGTCCGGCAGGTACTATCACGGCGGCGCATTTCATATCGGAGTTCGCTGGCCGCACGCCGTGGGTGCACGTGGACATCGCCGCTACGAGCATGGCCGATTCGACGGACGGAGTGAATCCTTCCGGTGCGACCGGCGTTTTGGCGAGGTCGCTGGTACAGCTGGCGGAAGACCTGGCTTCAGGATAGATGGACGGAAGAACGCCTGATGACCCACCTCGATGGGGCAGGGCAGGGGGAATTCATGAATGGTCGTAAGGTGAAGCCGGTGGCTGTGAGCGATGAGATTCTCGCCAGGTTCCGGGTCGTGCCGGTGGCGACGGTTTGGGCGGCGGTGACGAATCGGCTTGGCGTGCCGATTTCGTTCATGGAGGGCGTGAGGGCTTTCACTCCCGGCGCCCGCTTGGCCGGCAGGGCCCGAACTCTGAGGTTTCTGCCTCCGCGCCTCGATCTATCTTCCGAGACCAGGCAGGGTGAAGACTCTCCGGAGTACCTTGCGATGGCTCGCTGCGGGCCTGGCGACGTGCTGGTGGCCGACGTGATGGGCAGGAAGATGGCTGCGGTGGGCGGGGACGTGAAGCTGCTGCAACTTCATATGAACGGCGCGGAGGGTCTGGTGACCGACGGGGCCATCCGGGACCTTACGGTATTGGAGGATGAGGGTTACGGGTTGATCGTATACGCTGGGTCTCGGACACCCTACGGGGGGCTGCCGTGGGCGGAGCCTGCGGAGGAGGGCGTGGATATTCAGTGCGGCGGCGCGCTGGTGCGTCCCGGGGACGTGATCGTGGGCGATGACGATGGCGCTGTGGTAGTGCCTTCGTGGTATGCGGAGGAGTGCATTGCGTGGGTGGAGGAGACCGAGGGTGTGGAGAGTTACGTCAAGGATAGGATCAAGGCCGAGGGAGCGAGACCGGGCAAGTACTATCCTCCTAGCGATGCGATGCGGGAAGAGTACCGGCGCTCTGTTTCCGGCCAGTGAAAAAGAGGTGATACGAGAAGATGCCATATGAGCCCAGAGTGCACGTGGAAGACGATTTGCTGCGTCGTTTCACGGATGTCACGTCCGCCACTTGCTACAGCGCTATTTTCAGGATGGGCATCGAGGCGCCTCCCGGCTCACACGAGGAGGCTTCTTGGCAGAATTGCTTCATGTACGGGGTGCGTCCGATGACGCTCGGCCGCAAGATCGCGGCGCGGGCGCGCACGCTGCGGTTCATTCCGCCTCGTCCGGACTTGTTGGAGATCACGCGGCGGGGTGAGTTTTCGCCCGAGTATGAGGCTATGGCAAGTTGCGGGCCTGGCGACGTGCTGGTAGTTGACGGCAACCGCGACGTTCGTTGCACGGTTCTGGGGAACGTCAAGACCAGGCACTTGTGGATGAATAGGGCTGAGGGTGTGGTCACCGATGCCGCGATCAGGGACGTGGACATGATTCGGGACGACTACGGCTTGGCGGTGTTCGCGGGTGATCGGCTTCCCACGGTCAACCGGCCCGGCATCGAGGCTTTCGAGGCTAACGTTCCCATCGGGTGCGGCGGTGCGCTGGTGATGCCCGGGGACGTGATCGTGGCTGACGACGACGGCGTGGTGGTCATCCCTTCTCAGTTGGCCGTGGAGGTGATCGAGTGGATCGAGGAGCACGAGCGTGTGGAGAGTTTCATCATGGGTTTGATGGACGCCGAGGATGCGCCTCCCGGTCGGTACTATCCTCCCACGGATGAGACGGTGGAGCGTTACCGCGTTTGGCGTGCAGAGCAGGGCGGGGACGAGGGTTGATCCGTTTTTCGATTGATTGCGCCGTGCGCAGGCGCTAGGCTCAATGGAGCGCGGTGGGCGTAGTGTAGTGGTTAACACGTCAGGTTGTGGCCCTGAAGATCGAGGGTTCGAGTCCCTCCGCTCACCCCAACCGCCGTCAAACATGCGGCTTGGCGCCATAGCCGCCGGGCTGCCCGTTCCCGTAGCGGGCGGTCTGCTTGAGTCTGTAGCTAAAACCCCAAAGACTCGCGCCCGTAGCTCAGTGGATAGAGCATCTGGCTTCGAACCAGAGGGTCGGGGGTTCGAATCCCTCCGGGCGTGCCACTTTTTGGGAGTGAGGGCAGCTTGGGCTTGCGGCTTAGCGCAGTTTTACGGCGGTGCCGTACGCGAGTATCTCTGCGGCGCCGCTTGCTACCGCGGCGGTTGTGTATCGCACGGAGAGGACGGCGTCGGCGCCCATGGATGCGGCCTCGCTGATCATGCGCTGTGTGGCCTGCTCCCTGGTGTCCTGCAGGAGGTTGGAGTATTCACTGAGTTCTCCGCCTACGATGTTTTTCAGGGTGGCTGTTATGTCCCGCCCGATGGCCCTGGCTCTGACGGCGTTCCCTCTGACGAGGCCGAGAGCTTCCGTTATCTCACGGCCCGGGACTTCCTCGGTTGACACGACTATCATGTTTGCCTCCTGCGCTTCGGGCCGGGCACTGGTGTTGATCTGCGGGGATTGTATTGCATGGGGCTGCGGTTTGTTGGGGCGCGGAAGTTGGCTCAGGGGGAAGGGGGTGCGATCGGAATTCGCTTCTGCGGGGGCGTTTCCGAGTTGTGCGCAGGTCTCCCGCGGGGGTGAGGTTAGTCCGGTTGAACGGCGATGCGCGGGTGAATGGGGCGGCGCGTGCCTGGCAGCGGGGGTTGGGGCGGTCACGAGAGCGGCTTTGCCGCCCGGATAGAAAACATTTGTGGGATGGAGTCGTTGCGCTTTCCGAATCTCCAGAGGCCATCCTGTCCGCGCTGCATGTTGGGCATGGCCTTGTAGTTGCAGAAGGGGAACTCGTGCAGGAACTCGACGTGGAGGCCGGAGGCCGTGAGGGCGGTTACGATCTCGCCTAGGCTGTGCTGCCACTCGTAGCAGGGACTCCTGATCGGCTCGGCGCCTGCGTAGCTGGGCTCATCGTCATCGAAGAACAGCCGGTTGTGGAAGTACGGTTTCGCGGGTTGCAGGCATCCTGATTCCGACGGTTCCAGCGTTCCCATGAACGGGTGGTAGTCCACGATATAGAACACGCCGCCTGGCTTGAGGTGGTTGTCGATGACGCGGGCCCAGTCGTCCAGATCCGGCAGCCAGCACAGTGCGCCGTAGGACGTAAACACCACGTCGAACTGTTCACGGAGGGTTTCCGGCAGGTTGTACACGTTGGCGCATATGAACCTGACCGCCAGGCCCAGTTCGTCGTTGAGGGATCTCGCCAGTTCGATAGCGGCTTCGGAAAAATCTACGCCCGTCGCGTTGGCTCCCATCCGCGCCCAGCTCATGGTGTCCATCCCGAAGTGGCATTGGAGGTGAAGCAGGCTCTTGCCGGATACGGGTCCGACCTCCCGCCGTTCGATGTCGTTCAGGGTTATCCGGCCGGCCTTGAAGCCTTTCAGGTCGTAGAAGCGGGAAGCGGCGTGTACGGGAGTTCTCTCGTCCCAGTTCTTCCTGTTGACCTGTATTTGCTCGTCCATGCGTGACTTTCCCTGTGTGTCCAGGCGGAGCTTCCGATCGCCTGGGAATCGAGGCTCGGGTTGGTCATGGCGTTGCGGCGGTTCCTGCGAGAATTCTCGGTGCGGGCTGCGGGGTTTCCGTCGAGCCTGGGTGACCGGGTGCGCCGTATAGGGAGCATCCTACGCAGGATCGGGTGAGTCCGCATGGTGCGGCGGCTGTAGTCGTTGGCGCGGTGTGGCTGTGGTTGGGCGCGGGTTCGCTCCGTCTTTCGGTGCGAAACAGTTTTCCATCGTCGAACACGTCCATGCGAAGTTGGGATGCGCCCTCTGTGCGCCGTCCGGCGAACTTCAGGAAGGGCCATGCGCGTTTCTTGACGACGCCCATTGCCTGGAGATCGCGCCAGGCGTCTATCTTGTGCCTGTGCCGCAAAGCGAGTATGCGTTCGGTCGACGTCGGCCCGACGCCCGGTGTTCTGAGCAGTTGTTCTCTGTCGGCTTGGTTCACGTCCACCGGGAAGGCGTCGAGGTTTTCCAGCGCTATGGCGGTCTTTGGGTCCTGTTCGAGTGAGAGGAATCCTCTTTGGTTGAAGGCCAGTCCTATTTCACTGTCCGAGAATTGGTAGACGCGCTTTAGCCAGTCCATTTGATAGAGGCGGTGTTCCCGCATGAGGGGGGTTGGCTCATGGCCCTCCAACGGGGTGTACCTGACCGGTCGGAATGCTGCGTAGTAGATTCGTTTGAGGTTCCAGTCCGAGTAGAGTTGTCGTATGCGTTTGAATATGTGCAGGTCGGTTTCATCTGCGGCGCCCACGACCATCTGCGTCACCTGTCCGACTGCGCCGCCTGTGGTTTCGTTTGTCAGGTCGTGTATCCATCGCATCGGGGCCATGATGTCCCTGACGAGTTCCTTCATCTTGCTGAGCCGCTTCATGTGTCCGACTGTGGGGGTTTCTATGTTTACGGACAGTCGGGTGCCCAGTCGGTGGGCTGCTTCGACGTATTCGTAGTCCGTTCCGGGCATGACTTTCAGGTGAATGTATCCTCGATATCCGTAGCGTTTTCGTATGGATTCGACGACTTTCACCAGCCGTTCGGTGGTCTTGGAGCCTGTGCCTGCCACTCCTGAGCTGAGGAACAGGCCGTCCACGGTGTGCCTCTCGGCGAGGTCCATGAAGGTTCTGGCGAGTTCGTCCACCTTGAAGGCGAATCGGCGTCTGGGCACCCAGTGGCTGTTGGGGCAGAAGTGGCAGTCCATCTTGCAGAAGTCTGTGAACATGACCCGCATGAGGTTGATGCGCTTGCCGTTCGGCATGGATGCTCTGTACACGCCCGGCCCTGGGTTGTTTCTGGGTATGGAGTATGGGGAGCGCCTTTGTTGTTCCTCTGCGCCTCGGCTTGTAGATCTTGTCAAGATGTCGTCGGTGGCCATGGATCCGAGGGCCTGTAATTTCTCGAACCGGTCTGGCACGTGTCTGATGGGCAAAGTAGACCTCCTGGGCGCGTTCTCGCGCGTATCTAAAACATATGTTCTATAACACGGCCCTGCGAGTTCCAAGCGGGGTTGTCACTGGCCGGGCGTGAGTTGCGCCGGTATGTCGGTGGAGGGCTGCCGGGGGCCTAGACAGTGGCTATCGTGCGGTCTGCTATTCCTGCCAGGTCGATGTCCCTGCCCAGGCCGGGGCTCGTGGGCGGGTACATGTATCCGTCCTCGATGCGCGTGGTGTCACGGAAGAGGGGGGCGAAGGCCGTTTGGTGGGACGGGGGCGGGGAGAGCGGGGATCCTGAATGTTCCCACCAGTCGTCGTTGCGCACGGCTGCGACGACGTGCGGATTTCCTCCGTGGCATCCTACGCCGAACATGTCGCAGAGGTTCGCAAGTTTTAGCTGTCCTGTTATTCCGAACCCTCGCTGGCGCACTATGTCGACCGCTCCTGCGACCAGATAGGGTGTTACGAGGTACGGGTGTCCCTGGATAGACTCCAGGGCCAGCACGGGGAGGTCGAGTTCGTCCGCGAGCCGTTTCAGGCCGCGTACGTCCACTTCCTGCAACGGCTCCTCGATCCAGAGATATCCGAGGTCCTCAAGAGCGCGGCCGACTTTCACGGCATCCTCGACCGTGTACTGCTGTACGGGGTCGTGCATAAGCTGGAAGTCATCTCCGACGAGGTCTCGCAGGTCTCGTGCCAGGGAGAGGTTCGTGTCGACGCCCAGCATCATGTGGTCCTTGAAGCCCAAGAAGCCTTCTTGTTTGGCCTTTGCGGCGGCGGCGAGGTTTTCCTCGTAAGAGAGTGATGTGACGACCTGGTATGCGGGTATTCGGTCTCTGAAGCCGCCTATCAGCTTGTGCACGGGCAGCCCTGCCTGCATACCTGCCAGGTCCCACAGCAGTTCGTCTATGAGTTCGAGGGGGGTGGTGGACGTTACGTGGAAGTATCGCCTCGCCATCCACAGTTTGTGCCACATCCTCTCTCTGTCGAGCGCGTTTTCCCCAACCAGTTCCCCGTTCCACTGTGTCTTGAACGCCTGCGCTTCCCACTCGACGTGCTCTTTTCCCCAGCTAACGGAGAGTAGGGCGCACGTCTCGATGTTTGCGTCTGTGCTCAGGCGTAGCACCGCGCCGTATGCCGGGCGCGGGGAGAGCCTGATCGGTTCGCCGTCGAACGGGCGGTGTCCGAAGCGGGCGCGGTATGCGCCCGGGTACTCCATCATGTTGCGTATCGGCCGCCATTCGGGCGTAATAGGCTCGCTCTCGATGAGGTCGATTCTCAGTTCTTCAATCTTCATCTGCTTCACCGTTCCCTCGCGGGGCTGTCTTGTTGGCCTCGTCGTCCCTGGCAGGTATTAAAGCATCCCTGCTCGGAGTAACATTCCTCAGCATCGGGCAGATGCCCGGCTGTCAGCTTTTCAACCTGTTCAATTGCACGAGGCCCAGCATGTATCCAAGCAATATACGCCAGAAGATCAGGGAAGATGCGCTCATCCTGGGGACTTCCATGTTCAGCCGTGAGGCTCACGTGGCGGCCGCCGTCTATCAGACCGGCCCGGATTGGGTGTGGATAGACCAGGAGCACTCGCCATGGGGCACGGAGTCGGTGGGGACTATAGCGGTTCAGGGCAGGCAGTCCGGTTGTGCGCCGGTGATACGTGTGGCGTGGAACGATCCCGGCCTGATCAAGAAGGCGTATGACGTTGGGGCCGTGGGGGTCATGGTGCCTCAGATCGAGGGGCCTGATGAGGCGGCGCGTGCTATCGACTATGCCAAGTACCCGCCGGTTGGCAATCGGGGCATCGCCCCGTGGTTCGCCTCGTTGATGGGGATAAGCCCGAATGCGGTCATAGAGAACGCCAATCAGGAGACCGTGTTGATCCTTCAGATGGAGAGCGTCAAGGCCTACGAGCGTTTGGACGAGACCCTGAAGCTCGAACACTTCGAGGTTTTGCTGGTGGGGCCTTCCGATCTGTCTGCGTCGTTGGGGGTTCCCGGTCAGATTCACCACGGCAAGACAGAGAACGTGATGATCGACGTGGCGGAGCGTATGAAGGGTTCCGGCAAGGCGCTTGCGACGACGTTCACGGATCCGGCGGCCTGCCGGCGCTGGATATCCGCGGGATACCGGATGATGAACGTGTCTTCCACGCTGTCGCTGGGAACTGAGCAGACGGTGCGGATCTTCGCCGAGTTGCGTGAGGAGTTTGGGCAGAGTTGACCCATCGGCGGAGCGGGGGGATCGCGTATGTCCAAGGAGCTTTGCGTAATCGTCTTTTCGCGGAGAGCGTCAGTCCGGAGAGAGCGGGTTCCGGGTCGGCGGGAGCAAACCGGTTCGCTTTCACCTCGCTACTCGCCCGGGTAGCTTGTGTGCGTCTCATGTTGGAGGGAATGAAAGTTGCTTGAGAGATTTCACGTTCCTGCGGACATAGCGGTCCGCGTGAATCAGGAGGACATGCGGGCCACGGTCGAGGCGATATTCGAGCGCATGGGTATGAGCCGGGCTGATGCCGTGCAGTCTGCGGACGTGCTTGTGTACGCTGACTTGCGGGGCATCGAGTCGCATGGCGTGTCCAACATGATGCGCGCCTACGTGAAGATGTTCGGCGAGGGTGTGATCAATCCCAGCCCGCGTGTGCGAGCGCTGCGCGAGTCGGTTGCGTCGGCTACTCTGGACAGCGACGGCGGTCTGGGTCTTGTGGTGGGGCCGCGGGCTATGAATATGGCGATAGAGAAGGCCCGTTCTGCGGGTATAGGGGCGGTTGCGGTTGGGAACGCACGTCACTTCGGCGCGGCGGCCTATCATGCGCACATGGCCGTGAAGCACGACATGGTGGGTATTGCTATGACCATCGGCGGTACCGCGATGGCGCCGACGAACGGCGCAAAGGCGATGCTTGGTCTCAACCCGCTTTCCATAGCCGCGCCGGCCGGCGCGGAGGCGCCTTTCGTGTTCGACGCCTCGATGAGCGCGGTCGCAGGGAACAAGGTTCAACTGGCGAGGCGGTTGGGGGAGAGGTTGGCGCCCGGCTGGGTGGGTCAAGCTGACGGCACGCCGATCATGACGGAGACATACCCGGAGGACGGCCAGTTGATGTTGCCCGTGGGCGGCAACAGGGAGAGCGGTTCCCATAAGGGATATGGGCTCAGCGTGATGATAGACATCCTGTCCGGGCTGCTTTCCGGCACCGGTCCGGGGCTGTTCAGCGGGTCTGCGAGGGCGCACCACTTCATCGCGTACAACATCGAGGCTTTTACGGACGTCGCTGAGTTCAAGTCCACGATGGATGAGTACCTGCGCCGCCTGCGCGAGTGTCCTCCCTCGCCCGGACAGGAGCGCGTGGTGTATGCCGGTCTGCCCGAGGCCGAGGATGAGCGGGAACGCCTGGCCGAGGGTATTCCGTATCATCCGGAGGTGATCGAATGGTTTAGGGACATTACGGCTGAGCTTGGTCTGGAGTGGAATCTGACCTGACTCCGGCGCTCCGCAAACCCGCAGTTTTCCAAGTTCGATAAACTCACTCCGATCCGTCACTTGAAAAAGCATCTGCACAGAAGGTCAAAGTCATGCCTGAAAGAATCAACCGAGCCATCGAACTTCTTGAAGCGGGTCAGCCCGCGTTCCCAACGGGCGCGGGGCCGCTGACCTACGAAAACGGAAAGCGTATGGCCGGCACCTGGGCCGACATCCTGCTTGTCGACTTCGAGCACGGGGCCTTTGACGTGACTGGCTTGCACCAGTTCATGCGGGGTTTGGTGGATGGCGGCCCGACTAGTAGCGGCCACAGAACGCCTTGCGTGGTCTCTACGCTGCCCTCCAACTGCCGCACGAGGGACGAGGTGGTCCATAACCAGTGGCAGATCAGGCAGGTCTTGACGGCCGGGGTTCATGGGGTTCTTCACACCCATGCGCGTCAGGCCTCGGCGGTGCAGGCTTTCGTGGAGGGCTGCCGGTACGTGTGGCAAACCCTCGGCGTGGGAAACGGGTTGGGAGAAGGTCAGAGAGGCGGGGGCGGGCAGGGGATTCCCGCTGGGATCTGGGGGCTTTCTCCGGGCGAGTACATGCGTTTGGCGGACCCGTGGCCGTTGAACCCTGAGGGTGAACTTCTGTTGGGTCTCAAGATCGAGGATCGGGAGGGCATGGCCAACGCGGGTCATATCGCGGCAGTTCCGGGCATTGGATTTGCCGAGTGGGGGCCTGGCGACATGGGCATGTCCCACGGCTACGCAGACTCGCACGATCCGCCTTATCCCGATGACATGGACCGCGCCAGGCTGGCCGTCAAGGGGGCCTGCGATGAGAATGGCGTGAGGTTCTATAGCTCCTGGAACGACCCTACGAAGTCTGCAAGGGAAAACTACGAGTTTCTCAAGAGTTGGGGTGTGTTGATACCGGGAGGGGGCGGAGAGGAAGAGGCAGGGGTTGGTTGGGAGGTGTATGGGCGGACGATGTTCGTGTAGCAGGGGGGGCTCGGTCTCCGCGGTCTCAGTCGTCCTTTACCTGTTGGCGCTGCCCGGTCAACCCTTCTCCTTCTTGGGTTCCGGGCTGTCTCTGGGAAGAGAATCGGGAAAGGCTTGGCATCGCATGCGTGATAGCATACAGCCGTAAAGTAAAGGAGAAGTGGGACATGACTACCAGAGAGCAGGAGTTGGGATCGCTACGGGAGGAGTTTGAAAACAGGGAGGCTGGGGTAGCCGAGTTGATGGAGTTCTACGAGAAGGTTGAGAAGATCTACTTGCGGGCATCCCTGTCGTCCCAGAGCGATGCCGTCTATACCTCTGATTCCACGAACATGGTGAGGCCTAATGCCTACTTGGGGCGAGATTCTAAAGGAACTCAATAGCGCTCCTAACTCTTCAGGGCGTTCCTGACTTCGACGGCGTCCGCAGGAAATACTTGCGGCAGTTGAGCCGTGCTACCGGCAGGGCGGCGATCCTATATGCGACCGCGTGGTTTGAATCGCGCCGGATGCCCCCCGCTGAGCTACAGGTAGAACTCCCCGATGTTCAAGGCCTCATGGAGGCCGTTTCCAATATCCGCGAGCGGAACCTGGACATCCTTATACATAGTCCCGGCGGCTCTGCAGAAGCTGCCGAATCATTGGTGGAGTATCTTAGGGAGAGATTCGATCACATACGGGTCTTTGTTCCCGTTGCGGCCATGTCTGCCGCGACCATGATTGCACTCTCAGCCGACGAATTGGTCATGGGGCAGCATTCGCAGTTGGGACCAATTGATCCGCAGTTCCTAATCTCCACTCCCGAAGGAATGAGGTCCGCGCCGGCCAAAGCGATTCTCAACCAGTTTGAACTCGCCAAACGTGAGTGTAGAAAACCGGAGAATATTTCTGCCTGGATGCCAATTCTCAGGACTTATGCGCCCGGCCTGCTTACCCAATGCGAAGATTCCCAGAGATTGGCCTCTGGCATGGTCGCAGGCTGGCTGGAGCGATATATGCTGTCCAGAGAAGCGAACGCAAAAGAGAAATCCAAGAAGATAGCGGATTGGTTCGCAGATTATGAGTCGTTCAACTCGCATGGAAGACGAGTCGGCAGGGATCAGGTACGCAGCATAGGTGTCAAAGTAGTGAATCTGGAAGATGACCCTCAGCTTCAGGACGCGGCGCTCTCAGTTCACCACGCAGCGATACACACTTTTGCAGGTACATCAGCGCAGAAAATCATAGAGAACCATCACGGACGCGCTTGGGTCCGAAGAGGCGGCTAGGTTGCAGCGCCCACAGCGGCTTTGGCGCCTGCCATTCCGCCACTGGGATAGCCGTTTCCGGCGGGCAATCGTGAGTAACCGCGACGGCAAGAGCGAAAACGTCGAAAAGGCGGTTAGCAACCCCACGGAAGCCACTAGGACATCCCTTTCCTTTCGCGGCGGGAAATTGAGTGATAGAAGGTCCAACAGATGGTCTCTCCCTTCCTTTGTGGCTGTGGGGATAGGGGACGTTCTTCGAAGCTCCCTGTCTGACAATAGCTGCTCGGATCCTGTATGCGGGAATGGAATGGCGGGGAACGGTTCCCGGGCAAGCGAGGCGTTGGCAACTTGAGGGCTAGGGGGTCCGCTCGGCGGATCGGATCGAACGCTTCCGAAACCGTTCGGGAAGAGGCTGTAAACGTCCTTCTGGCCCAGTTGCTCCGCGGCCGGGGAATATCCGCCAGGGCCGAACGCCGCAGGGGGCAGGCGGCTCCAGATATCCGGGTCGAGTTGAGAGGCGGGGATTCGGTACTGGTGGAATGCAAGTGGGAGGGATCGGACAAGGGTCTGAGGGGTCAGTTCGATGGCAGGCTGGAGGGTTTTCCTGACGCCATAGGCTTGCTCGGCGTTCTCTATCCCGACCGGCTGCGTTACTCGGAGAACACGCAGGCCGAGCTTGAAGCGGCCTCGGATATTCGATGGTGGGTGCATGGTTCCCGCGGCACGGTTGTAGCAGGCCGCCGCACCAGGACGGGCTCAGTTGTCGAGTTTGCCGATCAGTTGCGCGCCCTTCCGCTGGAGCTGGAGGGCGTGGACCGGGTGGCCGCTGCGGCCGGGGTCGTTGGTTACGCGCTGGAACGGTCGTCCAAGGCCATCTCTCGGCACGCCCGCGTATCCCGCCGCGTTGCCGAAATCATTGCCAGTACGGATCAGGAAAAGAACAGGGCGGCGGCCCTGCGCATTGGTTGCCTTGTGCTTTTCAATGCTCTTGCCTTCCAGGACCGGCTGGCTGCTGCGAGCCCTGACGTTGCGACGGTGAGCGAATCGCGCGGGCAGGGCGATTCCGGTTTGCGCGACGCTTGGCGCGATATTTGCGACAACATCGACTACGCGCCGGTCTTCCAATTGGCGGCGAGCATCCTCGACGTGTTGTCTGACGGGCCGGACGAGGTACGGGAGTCGGTCATGGCTCCGCTGATCAGGGCGATGGAGGATACTCGTCAGCTGGAGGGTCACGACCTTTCGGGTCGGTTGTTCCATACTCTGTTGAGCGATGCGAAGTTCACCGGCGCGTATTACACGTCTGTACCGGCGGCCACGCTGCTGTCCCGTTTGGCGTTTCATGATTGGCCTCCGCGAGTGGATTGGGGCGACTACGAGTTTCCGGGCTCGCTCAACGTGGCGGACCTGGCGTGCGGCACGGGGACTCTGCTGATGGCGGTCGCTTCGGAGGTGGAGCGTCTTCACAAGCAGGCGGGCGGGCAGAACGCTCCGGCTCTCCACAAGGTGATGGTGGAGCAGGCTCTGCATGGGTACGACGTGCAGCTTTCTGCGGTGCATTTTGCGGCCACCAGCCTGGCGATGCTCAATCCCGACATACAGTTCGACCGCATGAACCTATACGTGATGCCGCTGGGCGTGAGCGGATCGAACGTGTCGTTGGGTTCGCTGGATTTCTTGGGGCGTGACGAGTCGGCGGTGCAATTCGCCTTGTCCCCTGAAGGGGTAGGGGTTGTTGCACAGGATGCGCGGAAAGTGTCCGGCGGCGGCTCTCGCGGCGCGTCGGAGGGTGTTACGGCTACGCTGCCGGACTTGGATCTGGCGATCATGAATCCGCCTTTCACCCGGTCTGTGGGAGGCAATCTGTTGTTCGGCAGTTTGCCTTCTTCGGAGCGGCGGGAACTTCAGAACGAGCTATCTCGCCGCCTGAAGTCGATGCAGGCTTCGGCTACGGCCGGCCTGGGCGCGGCTTTCGTGGCGGCGGCCTCGCCCAAATTGCGCTCCGGCGAGGGTCGTCTGGCCTTGGTGTTGCCGCTCACCGTGTGCACCGGCCCGGCGTGGGAGCAGACGCGCCGGCTCATCGAGCGTGATTTCTCGCTGGACGTGGTGGTTGCGTCCCACGACCCGTTGCGTTGGAACTTCTCGGACAGCACCGACCTGTCGGAGGCCCTGTTGATCGCTACGCGCCGGTCTGAGAAGGAGGCTGACTCAGAGCAGCGCACTACGTTCGTCAATCTCTGGAGGAATCCGGATGGCGTTCTGGACGCCCACCGCACGGCTCAGGCCGTTGCGTCAACTATCCCGGCGAGACTGGAGGGCAGGGGAGCGGCGCTTCTGGAAGTTGATGGCCGTCACGTCGGGGAGGTGGTTTCGATTCCTGAATCGAAGTTCGCCGGGAGGAAGTGGGCCGGCGTGCAGTTCGCCCGCGCGGACGTAATCCGCAGCGCGATGCGCCTGCTGGATGACGGCGAGACGTGGGTACCGGGGGAGGCAGCGGCTTCCAAGGTTCCTTTGTGCCAGCTCCAGGAGATCGGGCGGATTGGGCCTGACGTGCGAGACGTTCGAGACGGGTTTGAGCCTACGGGTACGGTGACGGCGTACCCGATGGTGGAAGGCAACGACACTATGGCTCGCAGATGCATGGCGACCCAATCTGACAGGTATCTGGCCCCGCTTGTCGAGGCGCGCCGTGGCCGCCGTCTCAAATCAGCTGACCAGCTATGGCAGCGGGCGGGGCGGCTTCTCATAGCGGAACGTCTTAGGCTGAATACGGCCAGAGTCGCGGCTATGTGTACCGACGCGCCGGTTCTGTCCAACGTTTGGTGGCCGGTCAAGAGCGATAGCTACGTTTGGGACAGGGCTATCGCGGTCTGGCTCAACAGCAGCGCCGGTTTGTTGGCCCTGCTCTCCATTCGCAACACCACGCAGGGCAATTGGGTGAAGTTCAAGAAGGCCGATCTCAGATCGTTGCCCGTCGTGGACCTGCGGGCCATTTCGGCCTCGCAGCTTCATGGGCTGTCCAACCTGTTCGACGAGCTGGCAGAGTACGAGTTCGATCGGCTGCCGGGCATGGCGCGTTGTCCGGCTCGAATACGCGTGGACGCGGGCGTTTCCAGGATCCTGGGGCTGCCCGATCTGCGGACGCTGCGCGGCCTGTTGGCCTCGGAGCCTGTGGTATCCAACCGGCGGCTGTAGCGAGCGGCATTGCGCTGTGACAGTGGACAGCGCGCACGTCGGCTCCTGCATCGGAGAGTTGCGCGGTCGGAACAATGGGCAAAGACTATTTTCACGCGGCCCGCGGCGCGGCGGCGCAGCGGTCCATATGCACTTTCTGTTTATTGACGCGCACTGTTTAACTGATATATGGTATCAATAATGATCGATTACAGCATGACTTCACAACAGCCTGCGGTGAGGCCTAACCTGGCCGCCGCTCTGGAGGACCGAGGTTTCCGCATTACGCGACCCAGGCAGCGGGTCATCGGTGCGATAGAGGAGCAGGGCGAGGGTTTTACCGCGGAATCGCTTTGCGATGCTTTACAGGACGTTGGCCGGGCTACTGTGTACCGCACGATCAGGCATCTTCTGGAGGTTGGGTCGCTGTGCAAGCTGATCATGCCGGACGGCACTCCCAAGTACAGTTTGGCGCGTGTAGAGCATCACCATCACACCATGTGCATCAACTGCGGGACGGTAAGCGAGTTTCGGGACTCGACTATCGAGCGCGCTCTCAGGTCAATCGAGCGCGAGATTCCTGACGAGATAGTGGGGCACCGCATGGAGTTCTACGTTGTTTGCGCCGCGTGCTCGACGCATGGAAGCCGCTGATAGCCGGGGTTTTACCTCCGTGTGCAAGTAGATGCGCAGTTGATACCTGATCTTAAAAAGAATGGCTCTGACCCGCCGCCGCTCGAGTTTCGCGATGCGTGGTTTTCGTACTTTTCCGAGCCGGTTGTGGAGCGTATATCGTTCGCCGTTCAGCCGGGCGATTTCATGGCGATCCTGGGGCCTAACGGGAGCGGCAAGACGACGCTGCTGAGGATGGCTCTGGGCCTTCTCAAACCGACTCGCGGGTCTGTCCTGTTGTTCGGGCAGCCGCCAGAACGCTTCCGGCAGTGGTCCCGCGTGGGTTACGTACCCCAGAGGGTGGAGGCCCACGACGCTCGTTTCCCTGCGACTGTTAGCGAGGTGGTGGGCTTTGGCCTCTATTCAGGCATGGACCCGCTGGCTCCGTTCAGACGCTCTCGCCGGCAGAAGATTGCGAGGGCCCTGGAGCTGGTTGGCATCGAGCGTCTGGCCAAGAGAAGGGCGGCCGACCTTTCTGCGGGTCAGCAGCAACGTATGCTGATCGCGCGCGTGCTCGTCAGGGACACTGAGCTCTTGCTGCTGGATGAGCCGGTTGCGGGCGTGGATTCGGCCGGTCAGGAGCAGTTCAGCCATCTACTGAGGCGTCTGAACGAGGAGCTGAATATCACGATCGTGATCGTGTCTCACGACATCGGCGCGGTGATGCGGGAGGCCAAGAGTTGCGCGTGCATCAACTGCGAGATGGTGTTTCATGGGCCGGTGCACGAGTTGACCTCTCGCGAGTTGTCGCGTCTGTACGGTTACCCGGTGGACGTTCTTCTTCACGACGCTCTTCACGAGCATCGATGACTTTTGTGAGGCGATAGTCCAGCGATGCCGGATATATTCCAGTACGACTTCATGCTTCGTTCCATGGCCGCGGCGGCAATGATCGGCGCGCTGGCGCCATCCTTCGGGGTGTTCCTCGTGCTGCGGCGGCTTTCCCTGATAGCCGACTCGCTCGCGCACGTTGCCCTTGCGGGTGTGGCTATCGGGCTGTTGACGCGTACTTTCCCGCCTTACCTGGCTTTGGCTTCGACCTCACTGGCCGCTGTGGGCATCGAGCAACTGCGGGTGCGCCGGATGATGCCGGGCGATGCGGCTCTGGCGGTGGTGCTGTACGGGGCGTTGGCCGTTGCGGTGGTCATCATCTCACTCGCAGAGGGTTTCAACGCCAACCTCTACGGCTACCTGTTCGGCAGCATCCTGACGGCCACGACCACGGATCTGTGGATGATCGGGGCTCTCCTCGTGGGGGTTGCGCTGATGTTGACGTTGTTCTTTGTGGAACTGGCGCAGACGTCTTACGACACCGACCTTGCTCGCATCAGCGGGGTGCGGATCAACCTGGTCAACCTGGCGCTGGCGCTGGTCACGGGCGCGACGATAACCGTGTCTATGCGGGTAGTGGGGGTGCTCTTGGTGGGTGCGCTGATCGTGACGCCTGTGCTGATCGGCCTGAGACTTACTACGGGTTTGGGGGCGGCGATCATCGCCTCGGCTCTGATCGGGGTTGTGATTGGAGTGGGGGGTATTGTGATCGCTTTCTACGCGGACGTCGCTCCGGGGGGCGCTGTGGTACTTACGGGCGTGGGCCTGTTGATAGCGGTGGAGGTTTCGTTCTTCCTGTTGAGGCGGCTTGGGCTGGTTGGCCGGAGCAAAGAGGTTGTGCATAGTCACCCGCCGAGGCCCGCGGCTCCCGGCTCGCATGGCGAGTTGGAGGCGCGGGGAGTGGAGTCGGGCGGTTCCGGCTATGCACCCAAGGGCGAGGATAGCGTCGATGATCGGTCGGTCACCCGGCGGGGGTGATCGGTACCGGCTTCTTCATCTTTCTAAGTTCTCTACGCCACGTGAAGCGCAGCCCGGACCAAGTGTCGTCGACCGCGCAGACTTTGTTGTCCACCATGCCGAGGGGCAACCCGATTTGCCGCAGTACGTCCTCGGTCAAGTCGGTGTTCACTTTGGAAGAGCGTTTGGGCCAGGCGACCCAGAGATTTCCTGCCGGGAACACTAGCGGCGCGAGAGAGGGGAAGGCGGTCGCCAGTTGGGCTTTCTCGACGGCGAAGAGGACGATCACGTCGACGTGCCCGGCGATTTCGTCGCGCGTTACCGCGGCCGTATCGGGCAGCCCATCAAGCTTGAGCTCGAAACCGCGGGGAGCGTTCAGCAGCGCTACCTGGTGGCCCTCCCGGATGCCTAGTTTCTTTGCCAGCGGTGTGCCTGAATAACCTGCCATGAACCGTGCCAGCGCGGGCCTTTCAGTTTGGGAGTCCCATGAGTTTCGCGTTTTCGTGGTTGGGCCTGTGCCGTTCGGTCAGTTTCGGTGGGTTATCTCCACTATCGACGCATCCCCGGAGCCGATGATCAAGTTCTTGGCGCGGTCGTTTGCTCCAACGCATACCAGGTGGTATGCGCCTGCGTGGAGGTGTCCTGGGAGCATGACCTTTTCGCGTTCTGATTCGGTCAGGTCGTATAGCCATCGGTACTGAAAGCGTACCTTGTCAGGAACGTTGAAGTGGCTCATCGGCTTGCTTGCGGGCACGTTTACGTGGTGGTGTATGAACTCCTTGGCTGCGGCCTTGCTGAAGCCTCCCTGGGCTATTGGTTGAGCGTGGGCCGGGGCGATGAGTATCAGGGTTCCGCCTCCGCTGCGTATTTCTCCGGGCGCGGTTCGGTCATGCTCTCCCTGCAGGTCTGCGATGTATCCTCCGCCCCTTCCGATGCCGCTGGCGATAGACCTCAGTAGGCCGTCCGGGGTGTCGACGCCCTGGTTTCCGTGGTCGTGTTCTCCGCCGGTGGGGAATATCGTGACCGTGCTTTGTTCGGGGTCGAATCCTTGCTCGACGTGCCACGGTTCCCACGGGGTGTGCTCTTCGTTCTCTGCCACGCAGAGGCTGAACTTGCGGGGTGTGCCTATGGTGTCCATGTCGAGCACGCCCGGGTACCAGTGTCCTCCGTTCTTCAGGGTGAGCGTAAAGGCTCTGCCTATTGCGACGTTGACCCTTGAGAGTTTGCCTGGTCCGAGCGCGGCGCGTTTCGAATTCAGGCCTATTTCCTCTCTAATGGGTCCATTGACCAGGATGAGAGGCGCGCCGGCGCTGGTGGACATGAGCAGGCCGCGTGCGGCGAAGGGGTCCATTTGTGATATGGCCCGGCAGGCTGCGAGGACCACGGGGAGGTGTTCCGGTCTGCAGCCTGCCATTACGCAGTTTGTTGCGACCTTCTGCACGGTGACCATTCCGTTGCCTGGGGGCAGTTTGCAGACGATCTCGTCCGGGTCCATGGAGGACCCGGTGAGCATGTGTTCGACGCGTGCGTGCGTGGGAGGAATGAGGGGGAATCCGTCTCCCCAATCCCTGCTGAGGAAGGCCTCGTTGAAGGCATCGAGGGCGTCGAACGGGTCTTCACCCTGGAATATTTCCCTCCTGGACTGGGCGGCCTGTATGGCGGCCTCTTCGAGGTCCTCGCCCGTCATCTGCCTAGTGAGCAGTTCGATGAGCTGCGGTACGACGGGTTCGGTCTGTCCTCGGGCCTCGGCGGTCGTGATGTTGTTGTAGACCTTGGGGACCTCGACGCGCGGTATTGGCCCCATGCCGAAGGCGCGTGCGCTTGCGTCGGCGTCGTGCTGGAAACCGTCGGAAAGTATGATGGCGGTCGGTATACCGGCCTTCTCCAACTCGACCATGTCGTAGACAAGCCACGACGTGCATGACCCTCAGTCGGCGGTACATCCGATGGCTGCGTCTATCTCCGATATGGCCTTGTTTCGAGTGGGGTCTGGGAAGGGCAGGGCGCCGGAGTAGAAGCGGACGTCTACGGTTGGCGCCTTCTGCCGGATCAACTCGCCGGCCCTTTTCAGTGCGTCGTCTCCGTGTGCTTTGCCGTTCCACATCAGGCCGAGGACTTTGCCATCGAGGCTGGCAGGACGGGGGGCGTATGGGAATGCGCTGACTTCTCCCTGCTGCGGGGAAACCGGGTTGAGTACTTCCAGTTCGTACATGAGATCGCTCTCCTTAGGTGGCGGGGTTATGGATCCGGCCTCGTGCAGCCGGCTTTGCGAGCTACGGGCGGATGGCAAATTTATACCACCGTGCGAACGGGCGCGGGGGCCTCGCGGGGCAAGTGTTACGGGGCTGGATGGACGGGTTCAGATTTCTAGAATCTAGTGGGGAATGCGGCGGGGCGTTCAGTGGTCGCGTCGTGGACCGGTCTGGCTGCGCCCCGATTTCCTCGGGTAATGAAACTTTGGTGGAGACGGGGGAGGGTCGAACTCCCCGTCCAGGGAGGGTTCCGCTTCGACTTCTACGGGCGTATCCGACGGAATGGTTCTTGCCGCTGCTGTTCCCACCGGCGGTTTTCACAACGGCCAGCCGAGTGTCTTGGTTGCCGGCTATCGGCGTCGCCGGAAACGCACCCCGGATTGTCGGCGCCTCGTCCGCTCCACCCAGGGTAAGGAGCGGGGAGACGACGCTGCCCTTTAGGCAGCGTAGGCGAGTTCGTTGTCGCCAGTTACTTTCATTGCCGCCTGATTAACGAGGTTGGCAGCATCCTCGGCCCGCGATCTTGCAGAATTCCTCCCTGTCGAATCCACGCGTCCCCAAAGTCACGTCCCTTAATCATAGCGTTTTACCGCTCACGTGGACAGGGTGCAGTATTTTTCCCTTGACCGCGTTTTCGTGAGCGGGGCAGGGCGGGCGTCAGTTCCGCCTGTCTCATGCGCTGCGTCTCGAGGCGCGGGCCATCTCTCGTTCAGCGTCTCGCCGGCGTATCGTCTCCCGTTGGTCGTGGCTGCGTTTTCCTCTCGCGAGGGCGATTTCTACCTTTGCGCGGTGATTGCGGATGTAGAGGCGGAGGGGGATGATGGTTAGCCTTTGTCGGTCCGCCTCTAGCCCGAAATATCGGATCTGGGATCGATGTAGGAGCAGTTTCCTTGGTCGGGCCGGATCGAGCTCCTGGGAGTAGTGGCTTGCGCCTTTGTAGGGCGAGACGTGCATGTTCATCATGATCATTTCGCGGTTTCTCACCCTTGCATAGGCCTCTGCGATGTTCACGCGCCCCTGACGCACGGACTTGATCTCGGCGCCTGTGAGAGCGATCCCTGCCTCTACGGTATCGAGGATCTCGTAGTTTCGTCTGGCGCGCCGGTTCGAGGCGATCAGTTTCGCCGGTTCGTCGTTCATGGCAAATGGTTAAGGGGGCGCGCCGGTTCTAGCCAGGTCCTGAGAGGCCGGTCTGGAACTCCAACTGCTTTATGGCGGCCGACATTTGGGTATCTTCAAACTCCGCGTCTCGTATCGAAGCGGCGGAGGGTGACTCTACTACGACGTCGGGGGAGACTCCGTGGCCTTCGAGCAATCGGCCGTTGGGGGTGTACCAGTGGCCTGTAGTCAGATAGAGTCCTCCGCCGTTGCTCAGTTCGCGCAGCAGATTCACGCTGCCTTTTCCGAATGAGCTGGCGCCGATTACGACTGCTCGCCCGTGGTCTTGCAGCGCGCCTGCGAGAACCTCCGACCCGCTGGCCGAAAATTCGTCCACGATCACCGCCAGGGGCAGGTCCGGGTACCTTCCGCCAGATCTGACTTTCCAATCCTGCCGATTGCCCTTTGCGTCGAGTTCATAGGTGACGAGGCCGCCGTCCTCGAGGAACTCGCTTGCTATGTCCACCGTGGATGTAAGCAGTCCGCCTGGGTTCTGGCGAAGGTCTATCGCGATGCCTTTTGCGCCGCCGTCCAGCAACTCCTCGATGGCATCTCGAACCTCGTGAATCGTCTCTGCGGTGAAGATGGATATCTTGACCACCCCGAACTGGGTGTCTTCGAGGTGTCGGGAGGTTACGCTTGGCTGTTCGATGGTTCCCCGCACGATGGTTATGTCCACGTCGTAGATGTCTCCGACGTGCCTCACCGTGAGGGTCACGGGTTCGCCGTTCGGCCCCCGAATCCTGTTCACGCCTTCGAGGATGCTCCATCCCTCGGCGCTTTCTCCATCGACCGCCATGATCAGGTCTCCGGCCCTTATGCCTGCCCGCTCTGCAGGCGTATCAGGCAGCGGTGCGATGATGATCAACCTGCTGCCGTCCGGGGAGTGTCCGACCTGTGCGCCGATCCCGCTGAACTTGCCCTGGAAGTTTTGCGTTTCCAGTCTGAAGGTTTCGGCGCTGATGTATGAGCTATGCCGATCTTCGAGGGCTTTCACCATGGCGCTCACTGCGGCCGCCGAGAGCACGTCGGGATCGACCTTGCTCTGGTTTACGTAGTCCTCTCGAATGATGTTGTAGGCCTCCCATATGACCGCGAGATCCTCCGGCACGGCCTCCGGCCTCGGAGCGAGGGGCATGGCCGTCGGGGTTGCGATGGTTCCGTCGGAGAGGACGACGGCGTCGTTGCCTTGGTCCTGTTGCGGCGCGGGCTGCGCAGGGGGTTGGTCGGGCCTTCCGCAAGCTACCAGCGCGGCGAGCGCGGCCAGAGCGAGCGCGATGGACAGCATCAGCAGGAGGGGCTGAGAGACCGTCTTGTTCTTGCAGTCAGTGTGTAGGAGTGTCACGCTCTCACAGCCGATCTTCGAATCGGGATGGGCTTGAAAGCCCTTCCCGGAACTTTCCAACGCTTCCAACTTTACATAACGTATCTAGTGCGAACATACTTTTCCGGCACTTTGCCTCTCCCCCGCGCCAAGTGGTCAGCCCTTTCTGCGTCAAGGCGAAGGCCTTTCAGGAGACCCGCATCCAGCCGCCCCCGGAGTTAGCCTCGTCCAGGCCGGCGAGATAGACCCATTCCTTGCCATCCGGCGATCTTTTTCGTGCTGAGCCTGACTCGAAGTCCAGTTCCACCGTCCCGACCGTGCACTCCACGAGCGCTTTGTCCGAGGAGTGGCTGAGAACCTTCACCGGCCGACTTTCGAAGACGTTGCGGCTGCCGACTTCAAATCTGAACCAGGGATCGAAGGTTCCGCTCTTGAATCCCGCGGACATGCTCGCGGAGTCTACGATCACGAAAGCGTCTTCCTCGCAGCTAAAGAACGGCCGAGCCGGCAGGCTATCTCCGATGATTGGGCTCACTGTCTTGTACCTTTTGCAATCTCCGCCCACCTGGTGACCTGGCGTTGGCGGTCCTGTCTCTCAGATCACGAAACGGCGGCTGCGTGTAGCGTGGACGTCGGTTTCTCCGACACCTGCTCGTCTATGGCTTCCCGCAACTGCCTTATGCCCCATCCTTCAAGGGCCGAAGTTAAGACTATACGGATTTTTGGCCTTATGCCCCAAGTTTCCTCAACTTCCGGCCCTCCTGCGACGAGGTCCAGTTTGTTCAAGACCAGTATGCGGGGCTTGTCTGACAGGCCCATGCCTTCGAGGGTGTCGTCCACCACCTGAGCCTGTTCGGCTGCCCGCCGGTTGCTGACGTCTACGACGTGCAGCAGCAGGTCGGCCTCGCTCAACTCTTCGAGAGTCGCTCTGAACGAGGCCACGAGCACCGGCGGCAGTTTGTGCACAAATCCGACCGTATCGCTCAAAGTGGCGGAGGCTCCCGATGGCAGGTACAGCTTCCTGGTGGTTGTGTCCAGGGTGGAAAACATCTGGTTCCTGGAGGGTACGCCCCCGGATACCAGCCTGTTGAATACCGCGCTCTTGCCTGCGTTCGTGTATCCGACGAGGGAGGTCACTCTTGCGGCGCCGGACGCCCGCTTTCCGCGCTGGCTTGCTCGCTGGCTTCTGACTCGATCGAGATCTCTCTTGATCCTTCCCAGCCGCCCCCTTACGAGCCTGCGGTCTGTCTCGATCTGGGTTTCGCCCGGCCCCCTGGTGCCTATGCCTCCCCCCAGCCGTTCGAGGTGTGACCACTGCCCCGCCAGCCTTGGCAGCAGGTATTCGGTTTGCGCCAGTTCGATCTGTAGTTGTCCTTCCCGTGTTCTGGCCCGGCGGGCGAACACGTCCAGTATGAGCGCGGTCCGGTCGATCACTTTGACGCCCAGCTTGTTCTCAAGCGTTCGCTGCTGGGTTGGGGTGAGTTCGTCATCGAATATGACCGTGTCGATGCCTTCCGCGTCCACTCTTCGAGTGAGGTTTTCGAGTTTTCCCTTGCCCAAATAGGTTGGCGAGGGTTCGGGGAGATGTTGCGTGACGCGTCCTTCCACCTTGGCCTCGGCTGCGCCGGCCAACTCCGCCAGTTCGTCCAGGGATTCGTCAAGTTCCCACAGGTCGCTGCCGTTTCGCGCCCGCGCTCCAACCAACAGGGCCCGTTCTTTGTGAGGCCCTGTGGCGTGCATAGCTCGGCGCGTCGATTTGGTGCGTTTCATTTCATCCTGCGCTGTTCGGAGCCGGGATATTCCAACCTGCGAGCCTGCGCAATCCTTCCTCGACGCGATGGTCTGGGGTGGTCAGGGAAAGCCGCACGTATCCCTCTCCGGCCGGTCCGTACCCTGTGCCTGGAGTAACGACTATATTGAGGTCGTCGAGGAGCAGTTCTGCGAACGCGGCGGAGGTGTATGCCGCCGGCACGGGCGACCATACGTATAGCCCTGCCTTTGGCGATTCCGGCCTGAGTCCCGCTCCCCGCAATCCTGCAACCAGTTTGTCTCTCCTGCGGCGGTATTTCTCGGAGTTTTCGGCGACCCAGTGAGGATCCAGGTTGAGGGCTGCGATTCCCATTTCCTGTATCGCCTGGGACAGTCCTGAATCGAGGTTGGACTTGACCCTCATGAGGGCGTTCACCATTTCGGAGTTTCCAACCGCCATACCTACCCGCCATCCGGTCATGTTTGCGGTCTTTGAAAGCGAGTGGAATTCCATGCTCATTTCTCTGGCGCCGGTTGCCTGCAGGATGCTTGGGGCTTTGTAGCCGTCGAAGGTGACTTCGGTATAGCAGGCGTCGTGGAGCAAATACAGGCCGAACTGTCGGGCGAACTCTACGGCCTCGTCGAAGAATTTCAGCGGGGCCACGCCGCCGGTCGGGTTGTTCGGGTAGTTCAGCCACATTACGCTGGCCCGTTTTGCGGCGGCGCTGTCCACCTCCCGAAAATCTACCAGCCAGCCGTTCTCTTCCAGCAGCGGTAGATAGTGCGATTCACCGCCTGCGAACATCGTCCCTATGGAGTACACCGGGTAGGCGGGATCCGGAATCAGGGCCGTTCCTCCGGGGTCTATGAAGCACAGGGCGGCATGTCCGATGCCTTCTTTGGCGCCTATGAGGTTCATCGCCTCGCTCTCGTGGTCGAGTTTCACTCCAAAGCGACGCTGGTACCAGTCGGTTACCGCGCGCCTGAACTGCGGCAGGCCCTCCGACTCCGGGTAACGGTGATTGGCGGGCTTGCGCGAGGCTGCGTCGAGCGCCTCCAGCACTGCGTCGGGGGTGGGAATGTCCGGGTCGCCTATGCCAAAGTCGACGACGTCTATCCCTTGTGCCTTTTTCTCTGCGATGGTTCTGGATATGCCTACGAAGAGGTACGGCGGGAGTTGTTGAACGCGCTTGGCTAGAGTCATTTCGAGAGGTTTCTCCGTCTTTCTGGATACATTTTGCCCCGACCGGGTTTGTTTGCGGGGAAGAAGATACTACTGCTTTGCCGGGTCAGTCGGGCCAAATGCCGGTAAAGACTTCGACCGCCGGGCCTTCGAGGAAAGCCTCCCCGGATCCGTCCCACGCAACCATCAACTCTCCGCCGGGCACGAGTACCGAGACCTCGTCGCCGACCATACCGTGGAGCCGTGAAGCCACTGCCGCGGCGGTGCTGCCGGTGCCTGATGAAAGGGTCTCTCCGGCTCCTCGCTCGAAGATGCGAGCCTTTATCCGACTGCGTTCAAGTACGTTTACGATCTCGAAGTTGATCCGGTTTGGGAAGTCGTCATGGTTTTCCACTTCAGGCCCGACCTCGTGGAGCGGGAATTGGTCTACAGGCTCTTCCAGAAAGGCCACTGCGTGTGGATTTCCCACTGAAAGGCAGGTGACCGCAAGCTCGATGCCCCCGGCCCTCATGCGGTGGTCTATCACGCGATCCCGGCCGGCGGCGACGTTCCCGGCCACGGGTATGAGCGCGGGTTCAAATACTGGCTTGCCCATTGCTACTCTTGCCGCGTCCATCTTGCCGCCGCACGTGCGCGGCCATACCGTCCTGACTCCACCGCCGGTTTCAACGATCAGCCCTTGGGGGCCGGGTAGAGCGATCTTCCGGTCTATGACGAACTTTGCGAACAGCCTGATCCCGTTGCCGCTCATTTCCGCCTCGGACCCGTCGGGGTTGAAGACGCGCATCCTTATCTGGGCGCGATCCGAGTCTTGTACCAGCACTATGCCATCGCCCCCGACTCCGAAATTGAGTCTGCTCATCTCCAGGCTCAGCGCGCCCCAATCTCGGCTGACACCTCGGCCGTCTATTGCTATGTAGTCGTTTCCTGCCCCATGCAGCTTTGCGAACTCAATCATCAGGGTTCCCATTGTGCCTGTCGGATGGCCGTACCTGACAGGTCGTTATTTTGGCGTTGTGTTTGGCTATAATTTGCGTGAACGAAGCCACTTGCACGTTACTTTAGCCGCATCTTCAGCCGCGCCCGGCCCGGCTTGGATCCAGACGATCCGGGGGTCGGTCAGCTTAAACCAGTTGTACTGCCGCCTTACTAACCGCCTGGTCGCTTTTGCCACCAGAGATTTCAGCTCTCCGATCTCGATTTCTCCCCTCACGTACTTCGCCACGTCTCGGTAGCCTATGGCCGACATTGCGGGCGCGTCATCGTGGACTCCGGCTTTCAAGAGGGTCTTTACTTCATCTGCCCAGCCTCGTTGGATCATGGCCTCGATGCGGTTTTCGATCCGCCGGTGGAGCGCATCTCGTTTCGCGGTCAACCCAATGATCAGGGTATCGTAAGGAAGGTCATCGGGGGGTCGTCTGTCGGCTACGCCCGTCTTTCCAGCCATCGCCCGCTCTATGGCCCGTATCACCCGCCTTGGGTTTCTGACGTCGATCAGCCTAGTCACTTCCGGGTCTAGTTCTTGCAGTCTTCTGACGAGGCTATCCAGTCCCTCATCGTGCATTTTCCTTTCAAGCCGCTGGCGCAGTTCCGTATCCGGAGGCGTCTTTGGCACGTTCCACCCCTCTATCAATCCCCACGCGTACTGCCCTGTTCCGCCGGCCATCACAGGTAGACGCTCGCGGGCGGTTATGTCGTCTATTATGCGCCTGGCCGAGTCGAGGAATGCGGCTACGCTGTACGCCTGATCCGGCTGTACAAAGCCGATCAGGTGATGTCTCGTTCCCCGTCGTTCCGAATCCGTTGGGGTTGCGGAGCCGATTTCGAGGCCTTGGTACAGCAGGCGGGAATCTGCGTTGACAACCTCGCCCCGGTGGCGGAGCGCGATTTCAATAGCGGCTTCGGATTTTCCGGCGGCCGTGGGGCCTACTACGGCCACAAGGGGTTTCACGGACTGATCGGGCCCGCCGTAATCTGAACTATGGCCGAAAAGGCCTCTGCGTCGAGGCTGGCGCCGCCTACAAGCGCTCCATCTATATCGGGTCGGTCCATGAAGGGGCCGGCGTTCTGAGGATTGACGCTGCCGCCGTACAGCACGGGGACGCGTTCAGCGGCAGCTTGACCGGCTATGTCTGAGATTTCATCTCTTATGGCCGAGGCCATGACCTGGGCGATCATGGGCGAAGCGGCCTCACCGGAGCCTATGGCCCACACAGGCTCGTAGGCGATTATGAGCGAGTCCCAGGCCGAATATCCCTCCAGGCTCTCGCGCAACTGCGCCTTGCAAAACGTCTCGGCTTCACCCGTCCGTCGTATATCGAGGGACTCGCCGATGCACAGGATGGGCTTCAGACCGCCGGCCGCGGCTGCCGCGGCCTTGCGCGCCACGCCGGTATTGGTCTCCCCGAACAGGCTTCTCCGTTCCGAATGGCCCACGATCACGTGGGTTGCCAGTTCGGTCAGCATCCCTACGGAGATCTCTCCGGTAAATGCGCCCGTCGGCTCGGAGTGAACGTTTTGCGCCCCGACTTCTACGTCGGTTCCATGCAGGGCGGCCTTCACGGCAGGGATGCAGACGTTTGGCGGGCAAACGACTTTGGTCACCCCCAATAGCCCGGACGTCCGCTCTGCAACGCTGCGCGCAAGGTCGGCCGCGGTATGCGGGGTGGTATTCATCTTCCAGTTGCCTGCTATTACCGGTGTGCGCATGGCTCAGACTCGCCCTTCAGATATTCGGATCTGGGGATTCTACTCATATTCGGCGTCGTGTTCATGCGCTGCGTTCATCTAGCGCGGCCACGCCCGGCAGGGTCTTTCCCTCCAGGAACTCCAGCGACGCGCCTCCACCGGTCGAAACGTGAGTCATCTTCTCCGTGAGATCAAATTTCGCCACCGCCTCTGCGGTCGAACCGCCGCCGATAACCGATACTAGGCTGGGCTTGGCTGCGATTGCGTTGGCAACGGTTCGTGTACCTGCCGCGAACCTTTCCCACTCGGCCACTCCCATAGGACCGTTCCAAAGCACGGTGCGGGCGCGCCCTATCTCATCAGCATACCGGGCAGCCGCGCTCGGTCCTATGTCCAGAATCAGCGCGCCATTCGGGATTTGATCGGCTGCGGCGACTCTCGCCTCCGCTTCAGCGCTGAATGCGAAGGCCACGATAACGTCATCCGGCAGGCTGATACGGGATCCGTATGCATCAAGCAATGTTTTGGCGGCCTCCACGTCGCTGCGCGATGGCCTCGGTTCCCCGGGGTTCATCCCCTGCGCTGCTATGAAAGCGGCCGACATTCCGCCCCCTATGAGCACTTTGTCCACCTTGTCCAGGAGGTTTTGGACCACCCCGATCTTGTCGGTCACCTTGGCCCCTCCGATGACTGCGAGAGCCGGCCGGTCCGGCTCTTCGAGAATTCGGCCCAGCATTTCCAGTTCCTGCGTCATCAGGAGTCCTGCAACGGCTGGCAGGCGCCGGGCAATGCCTGCCGTGGAGGCGTGGGCCCTGTGTGCCGCTCCGAAGGCGTCATTCACGAAAATGTCGGCAAGCGATGCTAGTTCTCTTGCGAAGGCGGGGTCGTTTGCTTCTTCCCCTGGGTGGAATCGCAGGTTTTCAAGCATGGCGATCTGACCTGCACGCAGGCGGGACACAACTTTGGCGGTTTCCGGGCCGACCGGTCCGCCGGCGGGTGCGACCTCTGCGTCCAGCAACCGGGCAAGTCTGAGCCTTACCGGTTCCGTGCCCATTCCCGGGACGACTCTTCCTTTGGGTCTACCCAAGTGGGTGCAGATTATGAGCGATGCGCCTTGCTGGATGAGGTATGAGATAGTCGGCAGGGCTGCCCTGATGCGCGAATCGTCGGATATGGTCTGTTCCCCGGGCTCGAATGGAACGTTGAAATCGACTCTCAGCAGGCACTTCCGGCCTGCGGTGTCGACGTCGGCCACGGTTTTCCTGGCGACTTTCATACTTTTGAGATCATGAATGGGGCCTCACCAGCGCCCTGCCCTCTTCTCTGAGAAGTGAGCGTCCCGCCTGGCCCAGACCGCTTCTCTCCAGATTTTCTTGGGACTCCTCGACAAGTCGGTGGATGGCTGCGGCTGCGGCTTCTCTTCCGCCCGCTGCCTCGCATAAGTGTGCCACCTCGTCCAGCGACTTCGGGTCCAGCACGCGCTGCATGTAGATCTCACCAAGGCGCCGTTTGGTGGCGGGGTCTGCGCTTTCAAACGTGTGTACGACCGGCAGGTTCTTCTTCTTTGCGATCATGCGTCCCTGCTGCACCTGGTCACGATTGCCTTGGGGCCACAGAGTGTCGTAGTCCGAGGCGAGTTGGCGAGCCGTCCCTACCTTTGTTCCAAAGGCTTCGAGACTCAGGGCTAGCCGGTCGTCTGCGTCTCCTGCTGCAAGTGCGCCAAACCGTGCGGCGCAGCCGAAGAGGGCCCCTACCCTGCTTTCCGCCATTTCGAGATATGCGCTGGTCGCCATCAAGAGGCGGTCCTGGTTGGCTATGTCCAGGTATTCGCCTTCGCATATGCGTACGGTGGCTTCGTCCAGCCCTCGTATCGCGGCCGCTACCCGGTGCGGCTCTACGCCCTTTTCGGTCAAGCGAAAAAGGGCGAGCCTCGCCATGGCGTGCATGCCGTCGCCGGTATTGATGGCCTGCGCCGGCCCCCACGTCCACCAGACTGACGGCCTCCCTGCCCTTTCGGTGTTTCCGTCCTCGATGTCTGTGTGTATGAGCCAGAAGCCGTTTATCAGTTCCACGGAGATGGCGTAGTCGATAGCGCGCCGGTAATCGCCTCCCACTGCATGGGCGGATGCGAGGGTGAAGGAGCCGTGCACGCGAGGCGGGGGTCCGGGTTGCGCTCGTTCACCTATCTCGTCCTTCCAGCCCAGTTGGAACGACATCATGTGATACAGCGGCAGCTTGCGCGACTCGATGAATTCACGGAGGGCCGCGTCGAGCTCTTCTGCGGCTTCGGGAGGCAATTTCGCGGCGGTGTCTTGGCTCATGGGTGAGGTAGGAACTGAGTAACGCGGTCGTCGAGCTACTGGGCGCGTCCGGCTACCGTCATATCCGGTAAGAGTTCTGCGAGTTCGCGGGCAGGGATTGCGCCTTCGCGCACTACTATGGGCCGGTCGCCGGACAGATCGATGACTGTTGAGGCGGCTGGATGTGGTCCGCACTCGCCTGGGATGATGAGGTCGACCTCGCCGTCCATGTCGTCGAGCACCTGTGCGGCGGTTTTGTGGGGCGGCTTTCCCGACGGGTTGGCGCTCGTGCCCGTTATTGGGCGGCCCAACATGCGTATGAGGTTGCGAGGGGTGTGGTGATTGGGCACTCGCATACCGACTGTACCTCTGCCCCCGGTCACGCTGGCGGCCACCTCGTCTTTAGCCTTGGAGGCTATGGTTAGCGGCCCTGGCCAGTACCTGTCGGCCAATTTCTTCAGGCTGTCGGGCGGGTCGCTGCATACCATCTCAACGTCCTGGGGGCCTGCCAGCAGAACGGGCAGCGGCGAGCCCTGCAAGCGGCCCTTGGCCTTCACCACCCTCTTTGCGGCAGCCTCGTTGAACACGTCGCAGCCGAGGCCGTAGTAGGTATCCGTGGGAAAGGCCACGATGCCTCCATTGCGTAAAATCTCGACTGCTTCTTCAAGTGGGGACACGTCTTCTCCAAGCCCGTTTCCGAACTGGCTGTCGAACCTCTGCGCGGTAACCCCTTGGTCGGGCGCCGCACGCTCGTCTCTGCCCTTACGATTGACCAGAGAAGGGGTTCTTGCGTTCTACTTGGCCGGGTTTTCGGAAAGGGCCGGGAACGCAACGCGCCCCATGCTCCGGGGCGCGTTCTGCAATACGATTTCAGTTTGACGGAGTTTAGCACAACTGCTAGCCTTCCCCCCTCTTACGCCTATGTACGAGCTCTCGGGGAAGCCCTCCACACACCGCGTTTCGACCTCTGACGACATCGAGGTTGGGACATATCTGGAGATAGCCCAGAGCGAGCGCGCCGGCGCCTCTGCGCAGCCTTCCGGGCGCTCGCCGACCAAGACCCAGAGCATCGTAGTAATCGACTTCGGCTCTCAGTACAGCCAACTCATAGCGCGCCGCGTTCGAGAAGCGAACGTCTATTGCGAGATCATCCCTCATACAGCCGAGGGGCAGATCCTCGATGAGCAGGACGTGCGCGGGATCGTGTTGTCCGGCGGTCCTGGAAGTGTGTACGAGCCCGGCGCTCCCATGGTGCCGGGCTGGGTTTTCGATTCCGGGGTCCCTGTGCTGGGCATCTGCTACGGCATGCAACTGCTTGCGCACCAACTGGGTGGAGCGGTGGCGCGAGGTACGGCCAGAGAGTATGGATATTCGGTTCTGCGCCGCATCGGATTGGGCGGTGGATTGCTCGATGGGCTTGACGACTCCGTGCCCGTCTGGATGAGCCATGGCGACCGCATCGACGAGACTCCGCCGGGGTTTAGCGTTCTCGCTTCCTCCGAGCATTCTCCAATCGCCGTCATGGGAAACGGCCGCGGCATGTTCGGCATCCAGTTCCACCCGGAGGTGGCCCATACTCCTCAGGGTGCTGAGATCATTCGCAACTTCGTGTACGGGGTCTGTGGATGCCAGGGAACCTGGACGCCCTCGAATTTCGTGAACGACGCGGTGGAGCACATCCGCGCTCAGGTGGATGGTGGACGAGTCATCTGCGCACTTTCGGGCGGGGTCGACTCCACCGTAGCCGCGGCGCTGATCAATAGAGCCATAGGCGACCGGCTCACCTGCATCTTCGTTGACAACGGCCTGATGCGCCTGGAGGAGCCGCAGCGTGTGAGAGACCTGTTCGCGCGCAATCTGGGCCTCAAGTTGATATACGTGGACGCGGTAGAGAGGTTTCTGTCCTCTCTGGCGCGGGTTACGGATCCCGAGGAGAAGCGCAAGCGAATAGGCAACGAGTTCATCCGCGTATTCGAGGAGAAGGCTCAGGAGCTGGGGGAGGTGGATTTTCTCGCGCAGGGAACTCTCTACCCGGACGTGATCGAGAGCAAGACCTCCGAATCTACCGCCTCTCACAAGATCAAGACGCATCACAACGTCGGCGGGCTGCCTGAGAGGATGGACTTACAGTTGGTGGAGCCGCTGAGGTACCTGTTCAAGGATGAGGTCAGGCTGGCAGGAGCGGAGCTGGGGCTGTCGTCGGAGGTCCTGAACCGTCAGCCTTTTCCGGGGCCTGGCCTTGCCATACGGATCATTGGAGAAGTGACCGCTGAGAAGCTGGAGACGTTACGGGCCTGCGACTGGATAGTGATCGACGAGGTGAAGAGGGACCGGCTGTATCAGCAATTGTGGCAGGCTTTCGCCGTGCTCACCAACACGCGAACCGTGGGGGTGATGGGGGACCGGCGCACGTACCAACACGTGGTCGCTATTCGAGCCGTCTCCAGCAATGACGCGATGACCGCGGACTGGGCGCGGCTGCCCTACGACACTCTTGGCCGCATCTCCTCCCGAATCGTCAACGAGGTCCCCTCTGTAAACCGGGTGGTGTACGACATTACGAGCAAGCCCCCCGGAACCATAGAGTGGGAATAAGCGCAGCTGAGGATCGGGCGATCTGACGTGAAAGTACTGCTCGTAGGTTCCGGCGGTCGGGAGCATGCGCTGGCCTGGAAGCTGAGCCGGAGCAAGTCGGTGTACCGTCTGCTTGCTGCGCCGGGCAATCCGGGCATAGGCGCGTTGGCCCGTAACCTGCCCAACACGGCGGCCGAGGACGTTCCGGGGGTGGTTAGGGCCGCGCTCGATCATCGCGTAGATTTGGTCGTGGTCGGGCCGGAGGCGCCGCTTGAGGCCGGCCTTGCCGATGAGCTATCTGCGGCCGGTATCAAGGTCTTTGGTCCAACCGCATCCGCTGCCCGCATAGAGTCGTCCAAGGCGTGGGCGAAGGATCTTATGCGGCGTCACGGCATTCCCACCGCGGAGCACAAGACGTTTCACTCGGCGGCGCCTGCGCACAGGTACATCAGGTCGATGCCGGAGGGCGCGGCCGTAATCAAGGCCGACGGGCTGGCCGGTGGGAAAGGCGTCGTGCTGCCTACGACCAAGGGGGAAGCGGAGCGCGCCGTGTCCAGCATGATGGGAGGCGCATTCGGAAAGGCGGGTTCTACCGTAGTAGTAGAAGAGCGTCTGAGCGGCGTGGAGGTGAGCGTCTTTGCATTCGTGGACGGGACGAAGGTATCTGCCGAGGTTGCGGCCTGTGACTACAAGCGGGTATACGATGGAGACAGGGGGCCGAACACAGGCGGCATGGGGGCCTATTCACCTCCCGAGTTCTGGACGGACGACCTGGCCGGTTTGGTTCGCCGCCAAATCCTGGAGCCTACGGCGCGTGCCATGGTTGCAGAGGGCTGCCCATACCAGGGCGTGATATACGCCGGGCTGATGGTCACGTTGGAAGGTCCGAAGGTGATCGAGTTCAACTGCCGCTTTGGAGACCCGGAGACTCAGGTTGTCTTGCCGCGCCTTGCCACGGATCTCGTCGACGTTTGCGCGGCTACCGCGGAGGGCAGGCTGGAAGACGTCGAGGTCGTCTGGGATGGCCGCGCGCACGTTGCCGTGGTGATGGCTTCGGGCGGTTATCCGGGGCGCTATGCCACAGGCGATCCAATTACCGGTTTGGAATCGGCTGCCGCTTCAGCCCTGGTGTTCCATGCCGGCACCGCGTCGACGCCCGAGGGCGGTATAGTCACTTCCGGCGGCAGAGTATTGGCTGTGACCGGTTCCGGCGCTGACCTCTCGGAGGCGCGGGCGCGCGCCTACGACTCAGTGCGCGCCATCAAGTTCGATCGAGCCCATTACCGAACGGACGTTGCCGGCCGCGCCGTGGGCGCGCCTGTCTGAGGCGATATCTTTGACGTTCTACGTGGCATGTGATTTTGACGATACTGCGGCAGAGATGAACGTAGCTCAGATGCTGCTGGAGAGATTCGCCGCGCGCACTACGAGGATGCATCGGGAGTTGTTTAGCCGCGGCGAGACCGACTTCCGGGAGTATCAGGAAAGAGCCTTCGACGAGGTAAGGGCCACAGTGGGCGAGATGTCGGAATACGTAAGCAGGAACGCATCGCTCCGGCCCGGCTTTGCGGAACTAGTCGAGGCTGCCTCGGGGACCGGTGGCTCTGTGAAAATCGTCTCCGCAGGTCTGCGGTTCTACATTCGCGCTTTGCTCGATGCCCGCGGTTTTGAAAAACTCGACATTGTGGCAGTCGATGCAACCGCCTCATCCACCGGGCGGGGGCCTTTTAGGTACGATTATCCTCTGCGCCTGCGCGGCTGCGATCCGGCGGGCGCAGTGTGCAAGTGCAAGGCCATCATGGATGCCAAAGCCGCCGGTATGCGAACAGTCTTCATAGGAGACGGCCTCAGATCTGACGCCTGCGCGGCCGCGCGGGCGGAAGTCGTCTTCGCAAGGTCGAGGTTGCTCAACTACTGCCGCGAGAATGGCATTCCGGCAAATCCGTTTGAATCTCTGCACCCGGCCGCGAGTTTCCTGCGGGCGCAGTCCGGGAAGCCGGAAGGACGGGCGGAATGATCGAAAGGTACTCGCGCCCGGAGATGAAGAAGGTGTGGTCCGAAAGCCACGCCTTTGGGCTATGGCTGCGCATAGAGGTGGCCGTGTCGGAGGCTTGGGCCGAGCTGAGGGTGATTCCTGCCGAAGATGCGGCTTTGATCAAGCGCGCCAAGTTCAACCCGGATGCATATGCCCGTTGGTTTGCCGACACCAAGCACGACGTGGTTTCCTTTATCAGAGCCGTGGGCGAGTCGCTCGGGGAAGAACGGAGGTGGCTTCACCACGGCCTGACTTCCAACGACGTCAAGGACACCGCTCTCAGCCTGCAAATGACCAGATCGTTGGAATTGATACTCGCTGGCGTGAAACGGCTGATGGACGCCTGCGCGTCTCGTGCGCTGGAGTTCAAGGATACGCCCTGCATAGGCCGATCCCACGGAATACACGCGGAGCCGCTGAGTTTCGGGCTAAAGCCGGCGCTCTGGCGTGCGGAGCTTGGCAGGCAGGTCGAGCGGCTTGAGGCGACTGCCCGCAGGGTGGCTATTGGCAAGATTTCCGGCCCGGTGGGGACATACGCCAGCGTGCCGCCTGAAATCGAGGCTTACGTATGCGATCGACTGGGACTTCAGCCGGCCCCAATTTCCAACCAGGTAATCCAGCGAGACCGACATGCCGAGTTCGTTCTCTCGCTCGCCCTTCTGGCGGCCACTCTGGAGAAGGTCGCCACAGAGATCAGGGCGCTGCAGAGGACGGAAATCGGGGAGGTTCAGGAGCCGTTTGGAGAACCCGGCTTCGTTACAAAGGGTTCGTCTTCAATGCCGCACAAGCGCAATCCTGAGCTTTCCGAACGCGTATGCGGTCTGGCGCGCCTGGTGCGCGGCTACGCCGTCACGGCCTTGGAAAACGTTCCCCTGTGGCATGAACGAGATATATCCCACTCCTCGGCGGAGCGCATGATTCTCCCCGACTCGGCGCTTGCATTGGACTACATGCTCCACGTGCTGACCCGGGTGGTCTCTGGCATGGAGGTGTACCCTGCCCGGATGATGCGCAATCTCGAATTCACTCGCGGCGTGGTTTTCTCGCCCAGGGTGATGCTGGCCCTCGTAGAAGCCGGTATGGATCGCTCCATGGCCTACGAATTGGTGCAACAGCACGCGCTTTACGCCTCGCACAAGGAGGCGGATTTCCGAGACCTCGTATGCGATGACCCCCGCATAACTCGGCTGACGCCTGAGCCGGAGTTGAGGCGGTTGTTCGATTACGCTTACTTCATGCGGTTTACCGACCACACCTTCCGGGGGATAGGTCTGCTGCCCTCCGTTTCGCCGACTGAACCTGAGAAAGCCGTGACGTGACCTCTGCGGTATATGAAACCGACTTGCCGGGCCTGATGTATCGAGGCAAGGTGCGCGATACTTACGATCTGGGCGACGGGCTGATGCTGATGTTGGCCTCCGACCGCATATCTGCCTTCGACGTCGTTCTGCCAACCCCGGTACCCGGCAAGGGGGCCGTCCTGGCGCAAATGTCCGCTTTCTGGTTCGACATGACCGGCCGGACCGTCCCCAATCACATGATCGGCATGGCCTATGATCGGGAAAACCTGGGAGACTTGGCCGGACATCCTGGTATTCAGAAGCTCTCCCCTGCCCTTGCGCACAGGGCGATGGTAGTGCGCCGCGCGGCCCGGATCGACATGGAGTGCGTCGTGCGGGGGTACGTCACGGGGCAGGGCTGGAGGGAGTACGTCGAATCCGGCACGTTGAACGGCAGTCTCATGCCAGCCGGGATGCAGGAGGCGGAGCGTTTCGACACGCCGTTGTTTACACCCTCGACCAAGGCCGAATCGGGTCACGACGAGCCTTTGACGCGCGCGGATGGGGAAAACCTGGTGGGAGTGGACCTTTATCGGCGTCTCGAAGAGCTCAGCCTGCTCGTGTACCGTATAGGGCACGACGCCGCGCTATCCAAAGGCATGATCCTGGCGGACACCAAGCTGGAGTTTGGTTTCATCGGTGGTGAAGTGTCCCTCATCGACGAGCTTCTGACCCCGGATTCCAGCCGTTTCTGGGACGCGGCAGACTGGCGCATGGGGAACTCGCCTCCGGCCTACGACAAGCAGTTCGTGCGCAATTGGCTTACCGACTACGGCTGGGACAAGGAACCGCCGGGGCCTGCGCTTCCCCAGGGAGTGGTCTGCGAGACCGGGAAACGTTATCAGGAAGCCTTTCAGCGACTTACGGGCCGATCCGTATTAACCTGAGAGAGAACGACGGACAGGCTGGGGCTGCTCCCCGACCCTCGTACTTATGACAGAAAGAATTCAGCGAAAGGCCACGACGCGCCCGGATAGCCGGCGCGGGATGACCCGGTCCGAGATCAGGGCGGAGCGCCGCGCTCGCAGCCAGCGCCGCAGGCGTCGCCGCAGGCGGCTTGTCATCGCGGGCGGCTTGGCCGTTGCGGCGATACTGATTGCCGCTCTTCTAGTCGGCCCAGGCTTGACGCCAAACCGAACCGATGATGAACCGCGTCGGGGCCTCAACACCGGCGGCCCGGTGGCTCTGGACGTCGATGACGGCAGAGAAGAGATCGAGGTGGGAGCTAGCCACGATCCATACACGCACGTTCCCGCCACTTCCGGCGCGCACTGGTCAACTCCCCCTCTGGCCGGCGATGATTCGCCCGCGCCCTATGGCTCGCCGGCCCGGTGGGGAGAGTACGACGTATTCCTCCCGGATGAGGTGCTGATACAGAATCTGGAGAACGGGGGAATCGGATTCCACTACGACTGCCCGGACGGATGCTCTGAGGAGCTCCAGGCGCTGCGAGACATCATTCCCACTAGCCAGTCACAGTTCATCATGTCTCCCTATCCGGGAATGGGCTCCAAGTTCACGATCACCGCCTGGCGTCACCACCTGAAGCTAGAAGAGGTGGACGATCAGGCCATAAGAGATTTCATCGAAGCCTACGTCAACCGGGCGCCGGAGAGCGTGCCCGGCAACCTGTACTAATTACAGTGTTCATGGCGCGCGTTCGGGTAACGCTCAAGCCCACTGTCAACGATCCCGAGGGGATAACCATTGCCAAGGCTCTTGGCAGGCTGGGTTTTGAATCCGTGGATCAGGTGCGATCCGGCAAGTACTTCGAGATCACACTCGATGAGGACAGCGAGCCCCGCGCAAGGCGGCAGGTCGGGGAGATGTGCGACAAGCTCCTGGCCAACCCCGTGATCGAACGTTATTCCTTCGATCTTGAGGGAGCCTAGACAGACAGAGTGTCCTTGGTGCTGGGCGCCCTGCCCTGCCCGCGCTCGTCCATGGCTGAGGCTGCGCGCAATGCTCGTGCGAAGGCCTTGAATGAGGCCTCTATCACGTGGTGCTCGTTCAGCCCTGCGAGAACTCTGAGGTGCAGATTGAATCGCCCCTCGATTGCCATAGCCTCGAAGAAGTGCCTCGCCATGTCCGCTGGAAACTCGCCCAGGTTGTTCGTGGAGGCCATGTCCACCACCGCGTAGCCTCTACCGCTGAGATCCAGAGCCACTTGCGCCAGGGCTTCATCCAGGGGCACGAGGGTATTTGCCATTCGCACTATGCCAAGCCGCTCGCCGAGGGCCTTGTCGATGGCGCGGCCCAGGACGATGGCAGTGTCCTCTGCGGTGTGGTGGGAACCGGTTTCGACGTCACCCGCGGCTCTGACGGTCAGGTCGACCATTCCGTGCCGCGCTATCTGGGCCAGCATGTGGTTCATGAAACCCACGGGCGATTCGACGTCCGCCCTGCCCGATCCGTCGAGGTTGACGGTCACCGAGACTGAGCTTTCCCCGGTTTCGCGTTTGACCGATCCTACCCGCGCAGGCTGCGCTCTTTGATCTGACACTTCTCTACCCTCGATCAGGAAACCGCTCAGGCAATATCCGCCAATGCCTCCAGGAGCTTGCCGGTCTGTTCCGGCGTGCCAGAGCTGATTCTCAAGCACTTTTCAAGCCTGGGGTGTGAAAAGAGTCTCACGAACACGCCGCGCCGCGCCAGTTCTTCGTATGCCTGTCTCGACTGTTTTCGTTCGAAGCGGCAGAGCAGGAAGTTTCCTTCGGACGGGTAGTAAGACATTTCCGGTATGCCGTCGATGGCCCGCTCGATTCGCCGCCGCTGTTGGACCAGAGAATCAGCCCTTTCCAGCAGTCGACGTGAAATTCGCATCGCGGTTATGGCGGCGGCCTCTGCGGCCACGTTGACGTTGTAGGGCTGCTTTATGTCTATGAGGTGGCGCACCAGCGTTTCCGATCCGATGGCGTATCCGACGCGCAGGCCGGCTATGCCGGCCCATTTGGAGAACGATCTCAGTATGGTCAGGTTGTCGTAGTCTCCGATCAGGTGCGCCAGAGTGTTACCGGAGAATTCGTAGTAAGTCTCGTCAATGGCCACTATCAGGCCCATCTCCAGCAACTGGATAGCCTCCCGCTCGGTTACGGAGTTGCCTGTGGGGTTATTCGGAGAGGCGAGGAAGAGGATCTTGGCGCTGTTCTGTGCCGCGTATGCGATTGCTTCCAGGTCTATGGACCAGTCGTCTCGGCGTGGAATGGATACGAGTTCGGCTGCGGCGACCCGTGCGGAGAAGCTGTACATGCCGAACGTCGGATCGCAGTCGATCACGGTTTCCCCAGGTTCTACGAACAGGCGTAGCAGTAGTTCGATGATTTCGTCTCCGCCAGCGCCAGCGACGACCCTTTCGACGGGCTGCCCGGTGTATGCGGCGATCTCTTTTCTCAGGCGGCGCTGTTCCGGGTCGGGGTATAGGTGAAGCGTCAATCCGCTTAGAGCCTCGACCACCTCGTGCGGCGCCCCGTACGGGTTTTCATTTGCGTTCAGCCGTATCACCTCATCCGGGCTGATGCCGGCTGAGCGCGCCAGTTCCTCGGAAGGGTCCACGCCGGAATAGGTCGCTACCTCGACCAGGTGCTTTCGCATGAGCCGTTGTATGTCTTGGCCTTTTGCGTTCATGGCAGCTACTCACCCACCAGTTTCTTGAGTCTCATCTGTGCCGCGGCCTTGTGGCCGCCCAATCCCTCGATGCCCGCCAAGGTGGCTGCGGCCGGCGCGGTGTGGAGGAGGGACTCCTCGCTCAGGTTGAGGAACGGGGTTGTCCGCAGGAAGTTTCTTACGCTCAGCGCGGAGGCGAATCGAGCCGTGCCTCCAGTGGGCATCACGTGACTAGGACCGGCCACGTAGTCTCCCATTATTTCTCCCGAGTTCTCTCCCATGAAGATGCCGCCGGCAGCCGTGACTGCGCCGCTCCACTCATGCGGGGCCTCTATCATGAGGCAAAGGTGTTCCGGCGCAAGAGCGTTAGCCGCCTCGATGGCCTCGTCAGGCGTGTCAAGCACCGCCGACATTCCATTTTGCCTTATCGCCTGAGCGGCGATCCCGCTTCGATCAAGACCTTTCAACTGCCTGTCCAATTCTGCTTCCACGCGTTTTGCGATGTCTTCTCCTATGCAGACCAGCACAGGGACGGCAAGCACGTCGTGCTCGGCCTGGGCGAGCAGGTCGGCTGCTGCCAGTTCGGGATCCGAGTTTTGGTCGACCACCACTAGCGTCTCGGTGGGTCCATACAGGCCGTCTATGCCGACGTCCCCGTACACGGCTTTCTTTGCCGCGGTGACCCATACGTTGCCCGGCCCGCAAATGACGTCGACCGCAGGCACTATGCCCGCGCCGTATGCGAGCGCGGCTATGGCCTGGGCGCCGCCAATCTTGAAGACCCGGTCAACTCCTGACAGCGCAGCGGCGGCAAGGACGGCCCGGTGAGGCAATTCGTTGCCGGGAGCCGGGGTACACAGCACGACCTCTCTGACGCCGGCAACGCGTGCCGGGATTACGGTCATGACAACGGTCGAGGCGAGTGGAGCGGTTCCGGCGGGAACGTATGCCCCTGCGGAGCGTACGGGCGTGACGATTTCGCCGTACTCTCCGCTCTCGTGCGTCCACCCTGCGGGCAGCGCGGTTTCCTGGAATGATCGTACGCGCTCTATCGAGAGATCCAGAGCTTCCCTGGATTCTCCCGAAAGGCCTTCCGGGGCAGATCTCACCAGCTTTTGAGGAACCTCTATGAAACTGAGCGGAATACCGTCGAGGCGTTCCGAAATGCGCAGCAGCCCATCGGCTCCATGCTGTCGTACTTCAGCGATGACATGGGCCGCAAACTCGTCTGGATCCAGAGCGTGATCGAATAATCCGTTGCCGTCCGACTTCGGGCCTTCCGCGCCTGGGCGCCGTATCTGGCTGAACCGCTCGATTGCGGCGGACAGCCCGTATACCCGTTTCACTGCGGCCCGCTTCTTGGCTCTTGGCCGTTGCGGTACGGTTCGAGGCTGTGCAGCAGCCGGTCGAACGACTCGCAGCGTGAGCGGAAGGCGTACGAGGCCTCATTCACGGTTATGCCGCTGCCCCCGATGCTGCGAAAGTGGTCTACTGCGGCTATGAGGTCGTTCTTGCGTACGACTACCTGTACGTTGAACCAGTTCAGGCCGTCGTCGGTGAACACGTTTGCCACCGTGGGCCCTTCTATGCCGGCCAGTTCCCTTCTGGACATGACCATACGGGCCACGCTCTCCGGGGATTCTCCGGGGATGTTTGCAGATATGCGCTGGAATCTCCTTGCGCGCAGAGAAGCCTCCACGCGCTCCAGAAGTTCGCGTACCAGACTCAACCGTTCCGGCAGGACGGCCAAGAGGCGTGCGTTTCCCACCAGCGCGGCTTGAGATTGTATGACGGCGCCATCAAGCAGGGGCCTCAATCGGTTTTCCCTAAGAGTCACTCCGGTAGCCGTGATGTCTGCGATCATGTCTGCGTAGCCCATGACGGGCGCGGCTTCCAAGCCGCCGGAGGCGTGCACCATCGAGAAGTAGTTTATTCCTCGCCTGTTGAGGAATCGCTTTACAAGGCGGGGGTACTTGGTTGCGATGCGCAACTCTCTGCCCCGGTTCTTGAACTCCATGGCCAAGTCGGCCAGATCATAGACCGTCGTCACGTCCACCCACGCGTCCGGCACCGCTAGTTCCAGGCTCGATTTGCCAAAACCCAGGTCCTCCACTATCAGGATGGTGTCTCCGCCTTCGCGGCGCGACTCGCGAAAGCGGTCAAGCCCTACCAGCCCGACGTCGGCGCTTTCTCCGTCGATCTCCGACGTGATGTCTGACTGTCTCTGATAAAGGGCCACCAAACCGGGCATTGCAGGTACAGCGGCCGTATAACGGCGTGAACTGGCGCGTGAGACCTTCAGCCCGCAGCTGGCCATGAATCGTTCAGCGCCTTTGGCCAACGCGCCCTCGGACGGAATGGCCAGTCGGAGACTCAAAGCAGATCTTCCCTCTGTATGGCGCCGTCCGCCGCAACCGCGACTATGCTCGCGTATCCCGCGCTGCGGGCCGTTGGTCTGAGCGTTTCCAGGTCTGAGCGCGCGTTGAAGTCCAGCGTCGCGCGACTGCCCTGCTGCCTCAGCCTTGCCGCCTCGCGAGCCGCGGCCGGCGCCGCTTCCCGCCCTCTTGCGACCACGAGGGATCCTTCCGGCTTGCTCTCGATCTCACCCGCAGGGATAACCTCAGATATCGCATGTAGGTTGAAAGCGAATCCCAGTGAAGGGAGGTCTTGCTTTGCGCCGAGCGCCCGCGTCAAGCCGTCGTACCGCCCTCCCCCGCCCACTGGTCTGCCGGCAGATATGGCATCGAAAATCACGCCTGTGTAGTAGAGGATTCCACGAGCCAAGCCAAGATCCAGGCGAATAGCCTCGCGGGGCACTCCCTCGCAGATGGCGGCTTCGACTACCTGCATGAGGTTTTCCAGCGGCTCCGTTGTCTGCCCTGCTCCCTTCAGCGCGTCCTCCGCCTTGTCAAAGACCTCTGCGGGGGGGCCGTTCAGACTGGCCAGTTTCCCCAGCAGGTCCAGGGCTGCGTCAAATCTGGCAGGGTCCTCGGCTCTCGTGAGCTTTCTGGCCAGCCTCTCTGCGATCTCCTCTTTCGACCGTGACCCTCCGGCAAAGAAGCTGTTGGCGTTTGAGGCCTCTCCCAATACCGATTCAACCAGGGCAGGCGCTCGATCGCTTCCGCCCTGGAGGATAGGGGGGCCGTTAGCAGTGGGCTGATTGCCCGTAAGGCCCATGTCCCGGGCTTTCTTGCGCACCCGGTGCACTTCAGTTTCCGCCTGTCGTAAATCGCCAATGCTGTTTAGCATGAAGAGGATTGCGCGCTGGGAGAGACCGAAGGGCTGAAGCGCCTGCCACACCATGCCCACGTCGCCCAGCTTGACTACCGATTCAGGGGCGTCGAGGAGAGCCAGCCCTTCCATAGCCATGGCGATGATCTCGCCGTCTGCGGCGGGGGCGTTTGGCCCGATCAACTCTGCTCCCAACTGCCAGAACTCTCCGCGCTCAGTCTGACCGCCCGGCTCAGTCACCGGATACCGAAAAACGGGCCCTGCATACTGGTAGCGCGCCGGTATTTCCGATGCGCGGCCCTTGGAGGCGAAGCGTAGAACGGGCGCGGTGAACTCCGGTCTCAGGCTCACCTCGTACCCGCCGGGTTCCTTGAAGCCGTACAGCCGGGAGGAGAGGTCTCCGCCAGACTTGCGGATGAACAGCTCGGTCTGTTCCAGCAGCGGAGTATCCACTCGCTGGTAACCGCGAAGCTCGTAGCTCTCTTGCAGCGTCCGGACCAGCTTGTCCCTGCGGTCTATCTCCGCCGAGTATAGGTCTGCCATGCCGGGAAGCCGATCAATCGACCTTGGAGAGTTCATCTTCCTGGATTCCTGCCCGGCGGTTTCGCTTACCGATGCCGGGGCTTGTATGCGTCAGTCTAATTGTATTCCGCAATGGATACGTTCAATCGCCGATAAGGGTATCGAGGGGTACAATTTTGTGGTTCGACGCGCTCTTGCAGCGCGTTTGGACACAGCCACACTCCGTTCAGCTTTTCAGAGGGCCGAGGTTTTGACCGCGGTCATGCAGTGTTGAATAATCAACGTCCCATGAACAGTGCAAAGTCAAGCCATCAGGCGGGGCGCCTTACTGCGCGCAGGGTGGCCGTGGTCACCGACTCGGCCAGCGCTATTCCTGCGCGTATGGCTGCTGCGGTGGATCTTGGTATAGCTCCGATGGAGATCACCATCGACGGCGATACTTACGTCGATGGGCCTTCCAGCGGTCTTGAGAGTTTCTACGACGATCTGCGGCGCGCTCAGAGGCTTCCCACTACCTCTGCCCCAAAGCCTCAGGTTTGGCTTGAGACCTTTACCAGGGCCTCGAAGGACGCGGACTCGATTCTCTGCATCACGTTGGCCTCTCACCTCAGCGCCGCATATGACTCAGCACGGGTGGCCGCGGAACTGGCGGGCCAGGAGTTGTCAGGTACCGAGATACGCGTGTTCGATTCTACCGCGGCGGCAGGCAGCCAGGCCCTGATCGCTCTTGAGGCGGCGCGTGCGGCGTACAGGGGAGCCGCGCTCGAGGAGGTTGAATCGGTGGCGCGGCACGTATCCTCCCGCGTGCGGCTGGTCGCTTACCTCGATACCCTCGAGTACATCCACAGGGGCGGGCGGGTTCCCCGCATAGCGGTTTGGGCCTCCCAGTTGCTCAACATCAAGCCTGTAATGCAGTTTGCAAAGGGCAAAGTCGGGGTAATTGCACGTCCGCGGTCGAGGCGCAGGGCGTATGAGCGGCTTCTGCGTTCGGCGCGTTCGGATCTGGCAGGCAAGAAGGCTCACGTGAACGTTATGCACGCGGACGCGGCCGAGGAGGCTTCTGCGCTGCTTGCAACGGTCGGCGACGAGTTCGACTGCTCGGAGATGTTTCTCACGCAGTTCCACCCCTTCATGGGAGCGCATACGGGACCTGGTCTCGTGGGCATAGCCTACTGGGCCGAGTAGCTCGGCCCGCTGCCTCTTAGTCGGCGCCGTCGAAGTTCAGTTGGCCCCTGCGAAGCCCCACACCGCGGCGGCAGTTTTCCCCATCACCCATTCCCTTTCGCCCTGTTCTGCGAAAGCGGGGTGCGAGGCCACTCCTGCCAGCGTGTTGGCGTACCCCTCTCTTCCCGCGCTTGGCGGGAAGTCGCTTCCCCACATCATGCGCTGCACTCCGAAGGCGTCTTTGGCCATTTCGAACAGCGGCGGTACGTTTTCGAAGTGGAAGTGGGGGTCTAGCCTCGGCGGTCTGGGACATATTTCTCCCAGCCCCGGCACTTTGAGGTATGTATTTGGTCTCTGTGCGCACTCCAGGGCAGACTCATAGTCTGTGTAAGGGGGCTGCGTTATTCCCACCCCGGCGAGATGCTCGATCACCACGCTCGTGTGTGGGCAGGAGTCCAGAAGGCGCTTGAACTCGGTTGATGCGAACTCGACGGCTGATCCGAGGGAGGATATCGTCATGCCCAGTTCCCCGGCTTTCTTCCACAGGGCCAGAGGATCGTGGCCGCGCACCCGCGCGCTTGGGGAAAGACGTATGCCGGCGGCGCCCTGCCCTGCCAGTCTTTCCAGCGTACCGGTTGTGTCGGGGTCGTCGGGATCGATCATTGCCACGACCTTGAACCTGCCCGCGTGAGCGGCTGCCGCGTTCAGCAGGTACTCGTTGTCATAGGCGCCGCCGTGCTGGATGAGAACCGCGCCGTTTACGTCGTTCTCGTCCATCTGGAAAAGCAGGGTCTCCAAGGGTTCGAACCAGTTTCGCCCTGCGTGGCAATGAGTGTCGATAATCAACATCGGACTATCTCCTTCCCGAATGTTTGAGCAATCCCCCGTCGAGACCGTACCTTGAGATGTTCTCCTGGTCATCCGTTGGGCGTTTTTCTTCAGCCTGCTGAGTTGCGGAGAGCCTTCCGGATTCGTCATTCCGGCTTTCATCGGAATCCATCAGGCGCTGGGCCATCGCGCCATGCCCACACTTCCGCACGATGCGTCGGAGGTGTGGGGAATATGCTACAAGCGCACACTGCCCTGTTGGACAAACCGTCCGAGTCCGGGATTGTGGAGGGTCTATTTCTGCCGCTTATCAGGCATCGGCGAGTATGACCTGTCCGTCCGGCAACACCCGGGTCACCTGGCGGCTTCCGGTGAATGCTCCTGCCGCGATGTTTGCCCTGACCGTCTCTCCCGGTCCGAATGAGCGTGCCGTGCCGTTTTCCTGAGCCTGCTTGAGGCCGCCGTTATGAAAGCTGGTGCACGGCTCCAACCCGACGTTGTAGCAGCGTCCATACCACGGATATGCCCATCCCCCGCCGAGATTCCTCCAGAACCATAGGTATCGGAACACGTCGACCGGGTAGGAAACCGCCCAGCCCAGGCCGAGATCTTCGTTGAGAACGGCGTACCATCCATCGGACATGCCGGTCATGTAGGCCATGTCGAGGGTGCGGTCGTCTTTTCCCGGGATACGTGAGAAATCGATCCGCCGTCCGTCTGCGGTCTCAGCCATCGGCCATTGCGATTCCGCTCCGTCCTTGAGTATCGACGATTCAGCAGTCGGCACGGGGTGATTGATAATCCGGCAGTCGGGCACGAACAGGCGACAGTTGTCTGAGAGGAACGGCGGCCCGATTGCTATGTGTTCCAGCCACACGCAATCAAGCGGTTCTTCTCCCTCGTTGGTAACCGCCTCGTCTACGTACAGGGTGGGTTTTCCGGTCCGTATGGTGAGAGTCTTTTCTGCTCTGAAAGGCATGCGAACGCCCTTGGCGGAGAATCTGACTGAGACTTCCTGGCTTGAATCTTTCACGACCACGGCATCCCACGGAATCGTATTGAGTTCAGCGTGCAGCCCCATTTCGGCCCCATAAACCTCGTCCGGGTATCCGCCGTGGGGTACTGCGGTCTGCCACCCGCCCTCGTACACGTCCATCCAGGGGCCTACGGGCCAGCCGCTTTGAGGTACGTGCAGGGCGGGATTTCGTACTCCCCAGGGTGACCGCCACATGAAGTCCGTATCCGTGGGCTTGTGCACGAAGCTGTATACGTCGGCGCCCTTGTCGGCAAGAACGACCACACGGACCAGTTCGTTTTCCAGGATGACGGTCTTCAGTCCTCGGTACGTCCAGGCATCGGACACCCTGCAAGCGTCTGTCCGTTCATCGGAATAGTGCATCTTGGGCAGTCTCCTTCCTGCGCCGGGTCAGGTGCGCGGAACGTCTATCACCGCCAGTTGAGTATGAGGTTCTCGCGGCGATATTTTGACGTTATACATTGCTCTAATAACTGGGTTTGGCAACTTACGAACCGGGTTGTACGACGATCCGGAAGACGTCTTTGCCCGGTGAGATCATGCGCTCGAAACCCTCTTCGACGACTCGTGACAGGGGTATGACCGATGACACCAGCGGCGCGGTCTTGATCTTTCCTCTGGCGATCAAGTCTACTGTGGCCTGCATGTCTCCCGGTGCGGAAGCCACCGAGCCGATCACGGTCTTTTCGGTTCCCACCACGTTGTTGAAATCCAGGTTGGGCGCGGCCGAATAGATGCCGACGAGTACGACGACGCCTCCTCGCCGGCACCACTCGATGGCCTGCACGGGGGTCTCCGCCGCGCCTGCGGTCTCGACGACCAAGTCGGGGCCGATACCGTCGGTCAGGTCCAGGAGGGCTTGCTGCGGGTCGCCATCGGCCGGGTTTATCGTCACCGCTCCGGCCAGTTCTGCGGCCATCTTCAGGCTCTGCGGGCGCAAGTCTACGGCGATCACTCTGGAGCCGGACGCTGCGAAGGCCTGAAGGGTCATGAGCCCAACTGTGCCGCACCCCAGCACGCACACCGTGTCACCGGGTTTCACGCCTGAACGGCGTGCGGCGTGTAGTCCGACCATTGCCGGCTCGGTGAGCGGCGCGGCTTCGTCAGGGATGGAGTCGGGCAGGCGAATCGTCATGTTTGCGGGCCACGTCATGTACTCTGCCAGGCCGCCATCGGCAGACAATCCCGCCACGGCCATGTTTGGACACACGGCTTGTTGCCCGCGTGTGCACCAGAAGCACGCTCCGCAAGTACGGACGTTGTTCACGACCACACGCTCTCCTACGCTCCAGCCTTCGACGCCGTGCCCTGCTTTGTCGATCATTCCGCTGATCTCATGCCCCATCACCAATGGGGCCGAGCGGCCGGAAAGGGGATTTGGCGGTCCGTACTGTACCCACAAGGGGCCGTACTGCCACTCCTCGACGTCGGTGGCGCAGATGCTGGTGTTGCGGCACCGGATTCGGACTTCTCCCGGCCCCGGCTCCGGGACGGGTATGTCCTCCAGTCGCAGGTCCTTATTGCCGTGGTATCTGAGTGCAAGCATGTGAACGGGGCGATGGGTTGTGCTAGTTGTACCGAGTGAGGCAGGTTGTGGCATTCTTGCACGCTACCGGCAAGGGGGCAAACTCGATAGCCATGGGAGTGCCATGCTCGTCTGGTGATAGCATCTCAGCGCGAAACGTTGATCCCGGCTGCCGGTTGCCCGGACAAGGCAATGGCGAACACCTGCACCTTCATCGACTGTAAGAAGACCCTTCCCCGGGCCGACCACTACCTTTGCCGCGATCACTGGGATGGGATGACGGACGGCAAGGTCGATAAGTGCCCGGGGTGTGAACGGTTCAAGCCGGTCGGTTACAAGCTTTGCCGGGAGTGCGAAAAACAACGGAAACCGAAGAAGGAGACAAGCGCCGACCAGCCCAGTCAGACCAGAGTCTCCGAATCCAGGCCTGTTTACGATCCGGCTGCGCCTGACCCTCTCACGCGAAAGGACTCGGAGACCAAGGTCTTCTACGTCTACGTAGGCCGTCTGGAGCTGGAGAGCAACGAGTACTATGTTGGGCAGACAAACGACCTCAAAGCTCGCATCGAGGAGCACCGGATGGGCAAAACGCCCAGCACCAAGGGCAAAAATTTCCGGCTGGTCTGGTTTACGAGAGTGCGAACCCGGGTCGAAGCGAAGGAATATGAGCAGTATCTGCAAAGATTGAAGAAGCACAATGAGCGTCAGATCACCCGGATGGTGATCGAGTTTCGCGAGTTGATTCGTCTCGTCTATGATCCGGATAAATCTGGAAGCTGACCTGGAAGGATTCAGAGCATGAACAGCGGCCCAATCATCACCGGCGTTGAATTCGTCACGTATGAGTTCACCATGGACAACCTCGGCAAGGACTACAACACCTTCAACATGGTGCATGAGCCGGGCGGCAAGCTGACGCAGGCGGGGGGCGTGCTGAGGATCCACACCGATCAGGGCGTGACGGGCGAGTACCCGGTCCTCAAAGGGCCGACGGGCGAGCAGGTTGCAATGTGCGCGGGCTATCTGATCGGCAAGGATGCGACCGGGCGGGAGAAGATATACAGCGACCTGAAGCGCGGCCTTCGGCACTTCGACATGACGGGAGTCGGAGTGATCGACATATGCCTTTGGGACATCGCCGGGAAGCTCTACAACGAACCTCTGTATCGCCTCTTGGGCGGTACTCGCCGTCCTCTGCCCTGCTACGCGTCTACGCTGCACGGGGATGAAAGCGGCGGTCTTTCCAGCCCGTCGCAGTTTGCAGACTTCGCCGTCCAGTGCAGGGACATGGGCTATCCGGCTTTCAAGATCCATGGCTGGGGGCTCGCGGCGCAGGACATTCAGCGGGAGATCGACAACGTGCTCGCGGTGCGCGAGGCGGTTGGAGACCGCATGGCGTTGATGATCGACCCTGCATGCGAGATCGAGAACTTTGGGCAGGCCCTGGCGGTCGGGCGTGCGTGCGATGAGGCCAATTTCTTCTGGTACGAGGACCCGTTCAAGGATGGCGGGGTGTCTACGTATGCCCACCGCAAGTTACGCCAGATGCTCAAGACGCCGATATTGCAGACCGAGCACGTCCGCCTTCTGGAGCAGCACGTGAATTTCCTGCTTGCAGATGCGACGGACTACGTTCGGGCAGGCGCTCACGAGGATGGCGGGATCACCGGTGTGATGAAGATCGCTCACGCCTCAGAGGGTTTCGGGCTTGACGTGGAGTTGCATGGACCCGGGCCTGTGCACCGTCACGTCATGTCCTCGATCCGGAACACCAATTTCTATGAGTTGGGGCTCGTGCATCCCAACGTAAAGTCCACGCGGCACCCGCTCTATGCCGACTACAACGACGATTTGGACGGTATCGACAGCGATGGAAACGTCTTTGCTCCCGAGGGGCCTGGCATCGGCGTTCCGCTGGATTGGGACTGGATAAAGTCCCACCAGACGGGCAGCGTGATGCTGGCCGAGTAGCGAGCAGCGTTTCGCTGGTTCGTGCGGCTCCTATTCGGCGGTGGTCACGGCGCCGTCGGCGGATATGGACTTGACCCCGGTTGTGGACTCGTAGGCCACGGCGCTCATCCGGGCGGTGCGGGTCTCTCCCGGTGCGAACGTCATCGAGGTCTTTTCGTCTCCAGGGGGCAAGGGAATGCCGCTGGGCATACTGGAAAATGGCTCCAGGCCGACGTTGTACGTGCGCTTGTACCAGGGGTATCCCCCCCTGCCCCCGAATACTTGCCAGTACCAGATGTATCTGAACGTGTCCTCCGGAAAGGCAAATCCGAATCCCACCCCTCGGTCGGGGTTGGTGACCGCATACCAGCCGCCGCTCAGATTGTGAAAGACTGCGAGGTCTTCCAGTCGTTCGTTCCTGGGAGGGAAGGTGCGCAGGTCTGCGAATCCTCCAGCTTGGGCCGGGCTCATGGGCCATTCCCCGCTTTCGCCTGCGGCAAGGCGCGCTCCAGAGGCGCCGCCGTCTCCCATGTTGTAGACGCGGCCTCCTGGGAGATCCAGCCTGCATCCCGGTCCTAGGAACGGCTCTCCGAGGGCGATATGCTGGCCCCAGACGCATTCGGTCTCTTCTTCCGCCAGGTTCGTGACGGACTCGGTCACTCTTAGCGCGGGAGAGCCTTGCTCGATGGTGAGGGTTTTCTCTATTGCGTAAGGAGTGCGGTAGCTCTTTACGTGGAATCGGGCGCTTACCCGCTCAGGGGTGTCCTCTGTGATCTGGGAGTCCCAGGGCATGAGGGCCGATTCGTTGTGCTGCCCTATCTCGGCGCCCATATAGTCTCCGGGGAATCCGCCGGTTGGGGCTATCGTCTGCCATCCTCCCTCGTAGAGGTCGTGCCATACTCCTTCGGGCCATCCCGTGCTGGGGGTGAATAGCGAAGGGTCTCGCACTCCCCACGGTGTTCGCCACATGAAGTCGGTGTCGCTTGGCTTGTGTACGAATTCCAATATGTCTGCGCCCTTGTCGGCCAGTACGGTCACGCGCAGGAGTTCGTTTTCCAAGATGACCGCGTTGAGGCCTCGGTACGTCCAAGAGTCCGATATTCGGCAGCCGTAGGTTCGTTCGTCCTGATAGTGCATCGGTGCACTCTCCCTACTTATCGGCAAGATGTTGGCGGAGGGCAGTATATCCAAAGTCGGGCGTAGTATTGCCCGATGACCACCGACGCGATACTGCTTGTGCTGCTCTCCTCCGTGGCGCACGCCTCCTGGAACCTTCTTGCGAAGCGGGCGACAACGCCCATGGTGTTCACCTGGTGGATGTCGGCGTCCGGGGCTGTTACGTTCGCGCCGGCCGCTGTGTACTTTCTGGTGACGGATCCGCCCTCTGCCGCGGGTTGGGGATTCATCTGCGCCACGATATTTTTACATACTGGCTACTTCTTCTGGCTTGGCCGCGCCTACCAGTCCTCCGACTTGTCGGTGGTTTACCCCGTTGCCAGAGGGACGGGTACAGCCCTGATACCTATCCTCGGAGTTCTCGCGCTGCGCGAGGGTATGTCCTTGCCGGCTGCCGGGGGCGCCGCGCTCGTGGTGGCCGGAGTGTTTGCCGTTGGCGGGAGCGGTGGGGAGTTGACAAAGGCGTTCCGTTCGGTGCGCCGTGCGCTGAATGACGTTGGCCTTAGATACGCCTTGCTGACGGGGCTGACGATCGGGGGATACTCGATCATCGACAAGCAGGGTGTTCAGCAGGTAGAACCGATTCTCTACATGTACATGTTGTCTGCCGGCGGCGGTTTGGGAATGCTGGCCCTGATGCACAGGAGCTACTCTCGGTCGGCGTTCTTGCGCGAGTTCCGGCTGCACTACGTGGGAATCGTGCTGGGCGGCATATTGCAGTTCACTGCATATGGGCTGACGTTGAGCGCTCTGAGGCTCTCTCCGGTCAGCTACGTGGGTCCATTCCGGGAGATCGGGATACTGTTCGGCGTGGCGCTGGGCGCTTTGGTTTTGAAGGAGCGTCTCACCACTGCGCGCTTGGCGGGAGCGGTCTGTATAGCCGGAGGGGCGGCGGCGATAGCTTTGGCGCCTTGACGGAGGCTCAGACCGCGCGGCAGGGCCGAGTCTCAGGGGGCGCTATATGCCGAGTCTGTTCAGATAGGCGTTGCCTATGAGCACCGCCAAACCGGTCAGGGCGAGGCACGAAACGGCAATGGTGGCAGTGAGCCGAGTGAGGCTTGGCCGGCGGGTTCTGATCTGCACATACCCCGTTGGCCGCCCGGGGGTGAATGCGGCGATTACGGCGTTCTGGGTTGGGGCGATGGTCAGCGCTACAAGACCGCCTCCCAGGAGGCCTCCCAGGTGGGCGAGATTGTCGATGCCTCTCACGGTAAATCCGAATACAAAGTTGATAGCTACGATGAACAGCACCGAGGTCAGCGCCTGCCTGCCCATGCTGCCGAGTACCTGCCTGTTGAGCATGAGGTATGAGCCGAAAGCGCCCACAATGCCGAAGACGGCGCCGCTTGCGCCTGCTCCGACGGGCGTGGCGTCGTATATGCCGATGTCTGCCCAGTAGCTGAAGAGGTTGCCGAGCACGCCTGCGATGAGGTACACGGCGGCGAAGGGTACGCTTCCGAAGATCCGTTCTACCATGCCTCCGAATATGAGCAATCCGAAGGAGTTGGCCAGCAGGTGGAATATACCGATGTGCAGGAACACGGGGACGACGAGGCGCCACCACTCACCTTGTGCAATGTAGGGGCCGAACTTGGCGCCGAACCGAACGAGGTTCTGGGTGTCCTGAGATCCGCCGGTGACCTCCAGGCCGATCCACATAATGACGTTGAGCGCGATCAGCCCGATCGTCACGGGGGTCTCTTTGAGTGAGATGGAAGATGCGAAGGATCCGGTCATTGGGGTTGCTCTGCTTATGAGTTGCGCGGGGCTCCACGGGCGCCAAGCCTCTGTGAACGATGATAACCGGTTGGGCTATTGGGCACACCTCTACGGAATATGATCAGCCCCAAATCTGTCGCGGGTTCAAGTTCAGTGCATAGGGCCTATTTCGTCGGCGCTTGATTTCTTACTCTGAATTGCATTATATTGAAGAGGCGCGATCAAGGTTGCGTTACTTGAGCCAGAGAATACTTGGGGGAAGATGAATGGCTTTGAATATAGTCACTGCCGATATCAGCGCATTGCGGAAGGCCGCTTATATGGGCCGTGCCCGGTCTCAGGAGATGATTGATCTAATAAGTGCGATTCAATCACTCAAGCAGAATCAGGCAAAGGCGCTGGTACGGGAGCCAAACGAAACTATGGGGACTCTCCGCTCCAGGCTGGGGTACGCCGCGCGGGCTGCGGACGTAAAGCTCCGGACGGTGAGCGACGAGAATCGGCTGATGTTCGGGCTGAAGCGTACGGGAGGCGGTACAGTTCAGCAACGTGAGGGCGCCGTGGAGCGACGCGCGGCAGTGCGCGAATGCGCCCTGAATCTGGCCCAATCCGGTCAGAGCGTGGTATCCGCCGACGACGTGCTACAGGCGCTATCGGATGACGGGGTTACGTTCGACGTGGCTCGGCCGGCAACAATGGTAGGCGCAGTTCTGCGGTCGATGTCCGAGTTCGACCGGGTGGGCAAGAACGAGTTCCGCTATAAGGCGGAATGATTCCGTAACGCCAAGCCTTCGCGGCTCGCGCACTAACAGAGTCCCTCCGGTCTCTTCTACGCCACTCGGCGGATGGAGCCGGAGGGTTTCTATAATCAGATTTATACTATTCCCGTTCGCTTGAACGGTTTGAACCGATTTCAGTTTCCGGTAACTATGTCAAGCACGGGGATTCCGTCGATTATGCCTCGTTCTGCGGCCATTGAAAAAAGCTTCTCCAAGGCTTGCCTGCCCTCGGCTCCCATGTCCTCTGTGTCGTCGTTTACGTACATTCGCACGAACCGACGGGCGTCTTCCTTGTCTATGCCTCTTCCGAACTGGAGGGCATAGTCCAGTGCGTCGTCCTCGTGGGCCCTAGCGTATGCCACGCTTTCTTCGAGGGCCTTTGCAATAGCCCGGCCCAGCTCGTTTCCCAAGTTGCGGTTGACGCAATCCAGACCAAGGGGGATGGGGAGGCCGGTGGCCTCGAACCATTTCTTGCCGAGGTCCAGAACGCCAGTAAATCCCCGTTGTTGGTAGAGGATCTGCCCTTCGTGCAGGAGGATTCCGGCGTCCGCCCTGCCCTGCTGCACGGTAGGTTCCACGGCCTCGAAGTCTACGAAAATCGGCTCAAAGGCAGTTGGGCCGAATATGCGCCATAGCAGATATGAGGTGGTGAATTGGCCGGGTACCGCAATGACCTTGCCTACAAGGTCATTCTCGGTCATATCCGACTTGGCTACCACCATGGGGCCGTAGTTTCGCCCGACGGAGGCGCCACAGGACATGATGCGGTAGTGTGCTGCGACGGACGGATAATGTGCTGCCGATATGGCGGTCACGTCCAGCTCTCCGTGGACGGCTCGCCTGTTCAGGGACTCGATGTCCTCCATGTGGTGTCCGATAGCGCGGCCCTGTATGGTAACGAGGCCTTTCGCCAAGGCGTAGAACATGAAGGCGTCGTCAGCGTCGGGGCTGTGCCCGAATATGATCTTTCCGTGTTGGTCCACTTGCTTTCTCCAGCTGCCTGGTTGATCAGAAAGTCGCGTCGTTGTTCGTTACAGTCATGCCCCGCTGACCTTCTTTGCGAAGGCGGCGTTTGTGCGGTCATCTAGTGGCGTCAATGAAGATCCATGATTTAGGGACCGTAGCTTTCACACGGGTTCGCTCGTTCGCCTTGGTTTGCCAGTCTGCAAGCACGCTGGGGTTTGGTCAGCCGGAAGAAGCCGCTGCGGCGGGAACGTTTTTCCGGTTGGATTCGTCGGCGGGAACCAATTCGTATCTGGTTGTCCTCTGTGCTGGTGCGAAGCCTGCTTCTCGTATCAGCTCTTTCACTTCGTCGAGGTTAGTCCGGTTATAGAAACCGGCGGCGAGCATCACGTTTTCGTCGAAGAGTGTTCCTCCGAAATCGTCTGCGCCGAACTGAAGAGCGATCTGTCCCGTTTTGCGGCCTTCCGAGAACCAAGAGGCCTGAACGTGGGGGATGTTGTCCAAGAAGATGCGCGCGAGAGCAATGATTCGAATGTAACGATTCGCTCCCGCTTCGGCTTCCACTTTTTTGCCGAGCGCGGTGTTCTCACGCTTGTAGGACCAGGGGATGAAGGCTGTGAATCCGCCGGGCCCTTCTTGTGCTAGGTCTTGGACCCGCCGGATATGTTCGAGGCTTTCGATAATGTCCTGGTCGTCTTCAACGTGTCCGTACATCATGGTGGCGGTGGTCTGAAAGCCGATCCTGTGGGCCTCTTCGTGTACTTTGGTCCACTGATCGACGGTGTTCTTTGGAGCGAATCGGCTGATTTCTCTCTTTACTCGATTTGAGAGTATCTCCGAGCCTCCGCCCGGCATGGTGCGCTGTCCGGCGTCCCACAGCGCCTGCAGTACGCCGGATATTGGGCGGCCTGAGACTTCACACATTTTCATGATCTCGGGAGCGGACCAGTAATGCGGCGTGACTGAGGGGAATCGGCGCACTGTCTCGCTGACCATCTGCGTGTAGTAGTCGAGTGGCAGATCGCTGTTCAGACCGCCCTGCATGAGCACCGTGGTTACGCCCTTGTCTGCGGCTCTTGCGATCTTGTTCATGATCTGCTCTACGGTATAGGTGTATGCGGACGGGTCGTTGGGATCGGTTCGGTAGAAGGCGCAAAACGAGCAGTACGCATCGCAGATGTTGGTGTAGTTGAGGTTGGTGTCTACGACAAAGGTGACGCGTTCTTCGGGGTTGTGCCGATAGCGCAGGGTTTGGGCACCCGCAGCGAGGTCCAGCAGGTCTGCGTCTCTTAGCAAGAACGCCGCCTCGTTTGCGTCTATGCGCTCGCCTGCTTCCACTTTCTTCCTGATCTGTCTTAGCATCTTTCTTCTCGTTGAAACTGATGGTCTGTCAAAGGCGGCCCAGGCCGCTGGCGACCTTTCCGGGCCGCAGGCTCAGTTGAGGGGTATTTTGCTTTGGCTCGTAGGGAGGTCCTAGCCTTGTCGTTCTGTTGATGCCGCTGCGTTTTGCGGCGAATCTGCGCGGCGGTCCACAGGCTGCGGTCTCCGTGTGTAGAGGCCATCGAGTCTTCGCCGGAACTCCATCATGCCGCGCTGCTCGTTTCCGCCTGTTCGATAGATAAAGTTCCGGATGTAGGCCTTTGCCTTCTCGGCTGAACGCTCTCCGCTCGTTCCCGGGAGCTTCCTCTCTTCTGCGATCTGCCGGATCCTGGACATGCCTTCTAGAAACGACGCTTCCAGGGCGGATTTGAACCGGGCGGTAGCAGCCGGTGGAGCATCTGAGCGGACCACCCAGGTTGCGAACACAAAGGGCAGCCCTGTCAGCCGTTTCCATGCTTCTCCCAAGTCGTACTCGTAGTCGTAGCCATTCATGCGTCCGCGCAACCTCAGCGCCTTGTCGCCTATAAAGAGATATGCCTCGGCATCTCTGTCATCGCCCACGTATCTTGCTGGCCGGACTCTCCAGAGATCCTCGAAGAGGACTCGCATCAGCTGCACCGATGTTGCCGAATGGCTTGTAACGCCCACGTCGCTTCCATCGAGGTCTTCTACCGGCACGCGTGAAAAGAGCAGTACGCTATTTGCCGGGCCGTTTGATGCGACGCACAGGCCGCCCAGCGGGTTGAGAATGTTCTCAAGGCGAAAGACCTCGACAACCGGCAGCGGCCCGGCGTCCAATTCACCTCTCCCGACCGCTGCGGCCATGTCTTTGGGAGTCATCTCCTTCATTTCCCAGGGGCCTTTGGGAAGGAAGCGGTAGAAGACTGCTGAGTTCAGGTACGGCATGAGGCCGACGCGGAGCGGGTCAGTTTCCATAGACGGTTATCTCGTTGTATACGGCGTCCCTCTCTACGGGGATTCTGCCGGCGTCTCCGATAAGCCTGAGCATTTTTTCCCTGGCAATTCCTGCCGGTGAGTTGGCCAGGGCGGCGTGTGCGATTCGCTCCTTTCCTATGGTGCCGTCCAGGTCGTTTGCGCCGAAATTGAGTCCCACAGAGGCGGTGGCCTCTCCGAGCATGACCCAGTAGCTCTTTACGTAGGGCACGTTGTCCAGCATTAGTCTAGCGGCCGCGATCATTTTGAGGTCGTCCATGGGAGGGGTGTGTCTGGGTCGCAGCCCGGTCATGCCTACCTGGTATTCGAGCGGTATGAAGGCGAGGAAGCCTCCGGTCTCATCTTGTAGTTCGCGGAGCCGCATGAGGTGGCGAATGCGTTCGTCGAAGGTTTCCACGTGGCCGTAGAGGAGCGTGCAGTTCGTCTTGATGCCCATGTTGTGTGCGATGCGGTGAATATCGAGCCATCGGTCGGCGTTGGCTTTGCCGGGTAGCAACAGCCTGTGGACGCGCGATGAGAACACCTCTGCGCCTCCGCCGGGCATGGTGGACAGGCCTGCCTCCTTGAATATGGCCAGCGACTCTTCCGGGGTCACCTTCCAGCGTCTCTGGAAGTAGTCGATTTCGGATGCGGTGAACGCCTTGATCTGTACCTGGGGGTGGGACTGGTGAATCGAGCGGACCATGTCCACGTAGTACTCGAACGGCCAGGTTGGGTGATGCCCGCCCACGATATGCACTTCCCGAATGTCATCGTCCAGGTGGTCGAGCACTTCCTGGATGGACATCTCGTAGGCATCGTCCTCACCGGGTTTCTTGGCGAAGTCGCAGAACTTGCAGCTCAGCACGCATATGTTGGTGGGGTTCACGTGGCGGTTGAGTACGAAGTAGACCTTATCGCCCGACACTCGCTTCTTTGCGAAGTCGGCCATCTTTCCGACGGCTGCGAAGTCGGCGGATTCGAGCAGCGCGATCCCTTCCTCGCGCGTGAGTCTCTCGCTCGCCTTCACCTTCTCCCATATAGGTATCAGGCCTGCGTCGGCGAATTGCACTCCGTCTATTTCCAGTATTCGTCCCATCGCTTGTCCACCTTTTCAACTATTTTGGGGTCCATTACCAAGGGTTCCTGGTAGCCGGTTTTCCATGTGGCGTCGATCCCCATGACGCCTCGGTAGAGCGGCGCTATTCCCCGGAGTTCCGTACTTGAGAAGACGATGTCTCTGGCAGGGTCGAAACGAGTGAAGATGCCCCACAAGAGTTCGACGTCGTTCTCGACGTCCACGTCGGGGGATACGGCTACGATCGCCTTGATGCCTTTCAGTATCGGATTGGACACCAGTTTTTCGACGAGTTGACGGCCGTTTGCCGCGGTTTGGACGACGAGCAGCGCGCTGCCTGCAAGGCGGCTCGCCATGATGCCCGATGCGAGGCTGTCAAGGTTTGCCGGCATGGCCAAGGCCCTTGGGGCGGCTTCCTGCGCGGACGGCCCTGTGGCGTCTATGATCATTTTGCTGCCCTTGTGCATCGCCTCTCCGGTGAAGTCCAGCGTGTCTATAGCCGTGCGTGCTATGAGGTGAAAGTTCTCTGCGGGGTCGAAGTTGCGCCGGATGGCCTGGAGGACGGCTGCGGGGTCTCTGGGGTTCACCTCCTGGCTGACCAGCACGAGGACTTTGGTAAGGGAAAGCTGACCTTCACCCAGCAGGCCGAGGGCGGTCTTTATGGGCTCCCTCGTGTACCTGTCCTCTACGGAGACGACGAGCAGGTTGTGGAATCCCGCCTCGTAGTATGCCCATAGGTCTACGACCTCGCGTCGGAGTATGCGGATGATTGGTTTAAGGGCCAGTTGCGTTGCGTCTCCGAGGTAACGGTCCTCCTGCGGTGGCTTGCCCACGACCGTGGCGGGATATACGGCGCCCTTCCGGTGGGTGACGGCCTTCAACTCGAATATCGGGAAGTCCGCGGCTTCCGAGTAGTGTCCGAAGTGGTCTCCAAACGGCCCTTCCCGCCTTCTCGCGCCGGGCGGTACCCGGCCTTCCAGCACGAATTCGGCATTGGCAGGCACGTCTATGTCTACTGTGCGGCCTTTGGTTACGGGCGTGCGCTTTCCTCTGATGATGCCTGAGAAGGCTACTTCGTCGATCCCTTCGGGCAGCGGCATGACGGCTGCGAGCATCAGGGCCGGGTCTCCGCCAAGGGCTACGGCCATTTCAAGGTGTTCATTGCGGGACTCTGCTGTGTGGTGGTGGAACCCGCCGCCTTTCTGTATCTGCATATGCATTCCGGTGGTAACCGAGTCAAAGACTTGCATACGGTATATGCCCATGTTGGATGCGCCGGTCTCGGGGTCTCTGCTCATGACCAGGGGAAAGGTGATGAATCGGCCTCCGTCGTCCGGCCAGCACTTCAGTACAGGCAGCGCGCCGAGGTCGGGCTGTTCCATCTCCTCGTCCCTGACCGGGCCGCGGCGCACCCGTTTCGGTCTAGCCCGCGTGAGCCTGATGGCAGTAGATCGGTTGGCCCATAGAGCGCCCAAGGTGGGTGGGTTGACGTTCTCGGCGAAGCGGGCGAGTTCCTGTCCGATCTGTTCGGGATGCATGCCGAGCGCGAGTTCGATGCGGCGCTCGCTGGCGAGGAGGTTTATAGCGAGAGGAAACGACGACCCCAAGACGTTCTCGAATAGAAGCGCCCTACCGCCGCGGCTCACCATTCTGGTTGCGATCTCGGTGATTTCCAGGTCTGAACTCACCGGAGCGGTGACCCTTTGCAACTCGCCTTCCCGCTCAAGCGCTCGGATGAAGGACTGTAGGTCTGCAAATGGCATCTTTATGCCTCTGACAGAGCTTTACGGGTTTGTTGCCGTCCCTGCCACTGCCTTAGCAGCGGCGATTCGACGCCGAGGTGGTGAAGGACGCGTCCGGCTACGGTGTCTACAAGATCCTGCACCGTACGCGGGGAGTGGTAGAACCCTGGGCTTGCGGGAAGCACCACGGCGCCCGCTTCTGCGGCGGCTGTCATATTTCGCAAGTGGATCAGGCTGAGCGGCGTCTCGCGAGGTACCAGAACCAGGCGTCTACGCTCCTTTAGGCAAACGTCCGCCGCGCGCTCTATTAGCCCGCCGGATATGCCGTTGGCTATTCGGCCGAGCGTGCCGCCGGAACACGGAACGACGGCCATGCCATTGGTTGGGTACGATCCGCTGGCGATAGGCGCGGCTACGTCCTCATGGTGCAGCAGCGTTAGGCGGTCTCCGGCGTTGGGGGATCCGATCCACTCCAGCATTGGGTCGAGGTCTGCCTCGGTGTTGCCGGTCAGCGAGATTCCGCACTCGACGTCCAGTACCTTGCGGCCTGAGTGGGACATAACGGCAAACACGCGGTGGCCGGTTTGCAGCAACTCCGACAGTATAGTTCTGGCGTAGGGCGCTCCGCTGGCGCCGGTTATTCCTATGGCATATGTACCCACGGCAGTCATCCCTTCAGTTAAGGAACGCGTCGATCGATGCGAAGAGGCCAAACACGGCTGCGATCACGCCGTTCATGGTAAAGAAGGCCACGTTGAGCCGCGAAAGATCCCGAGGGGATACGAGGCTGTTCTCCCAGGCGAGCAGCAAGGCCGCGGCGGCGACACCCGCGAAATAGAGGATTCCGGCGTTCAACAGAGCTCCGGCCAGGGCCAGCGCGGCCACTGCCAGCAGGTGCAGCGCCCTTGCTACGGCGAGGGATACGGGGATGCCAAAACGTGCGGGGATCGACTTGAGGCCCTGCGAGCGGTCTACCTGCACATCTGCGGTGGCGTATAGAACGTCGAATCCGGTCACCCAAAGCATGGCCCCTACGCCCATCCATATGATTCCTGCGGACAGTTCGCCGGTTACTGCGATCCAGGCTGCGGGGGGAACGATCAGGTAGACCAGGCCAAGTCCTGCGTGGCTCAACCAGGTATACCGCTTCATGTACGGGTATATGAGCATTACTGCGGGGGGAACGGGGGCCAGTCGCCATGCGAGCGGCTCCAACTGCGCCACTGCGAATCCGTAGACGGCGAGCGAGAGCCCCATCCAGAGCCACATCTCCCGACTGGACAATAAGCCTGCCGGCAGCGCCCTGCCCGCTGTGCGCGGGTTTCGGGAGTCGATTTCTGCGTCTATTATTCGATTTGCGCCCATGCCGAAGGTGCGTATAGCCACCATCGCCATAGTCACCCAGCCGAGTGCAGGCCAGTCTGGTCGATGTTGCATCGCGGTCAGAGCGGCTACGATGGCGAACGGCAATGCGAAGACGCTGTGCTCAAATTTGATGGCTTCCGAGAACGTCAAAATTCTGTGCCAAGGCTTGTTCGAGGACGCGCTTCTTCCCATGGTCGGGCTTACGGGGCCATTCACCGGGTTGAACCTTTCCCGCTCGGTCTGGTGAAGCTGTTGGCGAACATCCGGCGCAACGTGGGCAGCGCCTTGTCCGGCGGAGGGCCGCCGGAGTAGAGCCAATGGATCACCACCTCGCTCGTCGCTCCCAGCCAGGCCCGTGCGGCGACTTCGGTGTTGATTGGCTCGATCTCGCCGCTGCGGACGGCGAGATCGAGGCGTCGTTCCAGAACGCTGGCAAAGCGATCGAACAGTTCGGCCCGCTTGCGGTGGAATGCGTTTCCCATGCTGTATCCCTGAAGCAGCAGCAAGCGGGCGATGCGTCGTCTGCGGGCCAGTGCGTTGATCACGGCGTCGAGTGCAGCCTCTGCCCCTGGCAGGTGAGCCGGCGCTGCTGCTGCTGCCCGTTCAGCTCTGGCTACCAGTCGGCCGGCGAGCCGGTCGAGTACGGCGAAGAACAGTTCCTCCTTGCTGGGAAAGTGGAAGTAGATGCCGCCCTTGGAGAGAGCGGTAACCTGACCTATCTCCTCGACGGGGGCATCGTGATAGCCCTTTTGGGCGAACACTTCCTCGGCGGCTTTCAGGATGCGGTCTCGGGTTTTGTCCGCGGGGCTTTTGGTTGCTGGGGGCATGAGATTGTTCGGTCTGCGCGGGAACCGACTGACCGGTCGGTCGGTTGAAGAGTAAATGGACGGCCCCCACCCGGTCAAACGGCGGCCAGGGGCCTTCATGCTAGACTCGGCTGTTCGATCGCCTGTTTTAAGTTTGGAGCGCGGTTTGGCGTCCCTGATCCATCCTCCTCCGTCATTTCGCGTAATAGCGAGGGGTATGAAAATCCCGGAGGGTCCTTGTTTGGGGTCCGACGGTTCTCTCTACGTGGTAGACGCCGACTCAGGCGGGGTCTGTCGTGTGGGCATCAACGGCGAGACAATCGAGTTTGCTTCCACCGGCGGCTCTCCAAACGGTCTGGCCCTTGGGCCGGACGGCGATCTGTTCGTTGCAGACGCCGGGTTGAAGTCGATTCTGCGCATCACAGCTGACGGTGCGGTGAGTGTCTTTGCTTCCGAGTACGACGGTCGGGAATTCTCGGGGCCCAACGACCTGGCGTTCGGTCCGCGCGGGAACCTGTTTTTTACGGATCCATTGCGATTGCCGCCTCCGGATCCTTCTATAAGCCCGATCTATCGTGTGACACCCGACGGGGAGGTGTTTCCGTTTGCGGCGGACCTGGCTTATCCGAATGGCTTGGCCTTTTCGCCTGATGGAACGGAACTGTTCGTGGCAGAAATGCGCGCCAATCGCCTGTTGGGGTTCGAGATCACTCCGGTTGAGAAGCTGTCCACCTGCCGTATGGTCCGCAGGTTTAGAGATCCAGCAAACCCGGACGGGCTGGCCGTGGACTCTCGTGGAAGGATATTGGCGGCCTTGCCTGGCATCGGCGCGCTTGCCTTGGTGTCTCCGGATGGCAAGCTTCAGGAGCTGTATCACATGTCCGGATGGCGGCCTTCCAACCTGGCTTTTGGCCCGGAGGGAAGCCGTACCTTGTACGTGACGGACGAGAATAACGGCAGTGTGGGAGCGTTTACGCACGATTCGCCGGGCGCGGAGCTATTTGGGGCTGCGTCCCCTAGGGGCATCTAGGCTCGTCTACCGTCTTCCGAATTGGTACTCCAGCGTCCCGGCGTTGAGATGAACCATGACCGGCCGGCCATGCGGGCAGGTTTGGGGCTGCTGGGCCTGTTCCAGTTGCCGGACGAGTTCCCGGCTTTCCTCTATGTTCAGCGTCCTTCCCGCTCTTATAGAGCCGTGGCAGGCCATTGTGTATAGCAGCCTGTCCTGCCAAGAATCGTTCTTCCGTCCTTCGGCGACTTCATCGAGGATTGCGGCGAGGGTTGCGCCCGGCCCTTGGGGGCTGCTGCTCGACAGAAGCTGCGGCACGGCCCGGAGCAGTAAGGACGTCCCTCCGAAGGGTTCTATGAGGAATCCGGCGCGTTCCAGTTCTTCGGCGTGCAGTTCCGCGGCTTCAGCTTGGCTTGGGTCCAGGTCGATAGATTCAGGTTCCAGGAGGGGCTGAGACTCTGCGGCGCGCGACTCGAATCGCTGCTTGATTTCCTCGAAGAGGACGCGTTCATGGGCGGCGTGCTGGTCGATCAGGTATAGGCCGTCAGGCCCTTCGGCGAGTATGTATGTCTCGTGCGCCTGCCCGATAACGCGCAGTATCGGCAGCGTTGACCGGTAAGAAGGTACAGGCTCAAGCGGGGCTGGAGTGTCATCGGGTCCGCCCTGTGCGGTGGATTGGCCGTCTTCCTCAGCCCCCGTGGTTTGGCTCTCCGGCCACGCGGCTGAGGCGGCGAACTGTCGTCCCTGCAACGACGGCGCGTCTGTGGTGCGCCCGCCCCGGCTTGATCCCGACGGGACATGCAGAGAGCGCACCGGCGAGAACCCGCTGAGCGTCGACCTGACGGCTCGTTGAATTTCTCCGAATACGAGGTTTTCTCGCAGCAGCCTTACTTCCAGCTTGGCCGGATGCACGTTGACGTCGACGTCGTCGAGGGGTGCGCGGATGGAGAGGATTGCTATGGGGAATCTCCGTTCAGGGAGGAATCCGTGGTATGCCTGCTCGACGGCGAATGCCAGCCGGCGGTTCTCTACGCACCTGCCGTTGACCGCCAGGGTTATGTAGCGGCGTGCGCCTCTGGCAGCGCTCGGCTCTCCCACGAGCCCGCTGACTCCGAAGGCGCCGCCTGCGTCTGCGACCTCCAGCATGGATCCGGCTACTCGCGAGCCGTAAACGGCCGCTGCGGCTGCCCTGCCCTGCCCGTCGCCGGGCGAGGAGAGTCGTTGTTTGCCATCTGCGACCAGCGAAAAGGCTACTGAAGGGTGTGCGAGAGCGAATGCGTTTACGAGCCTATGAATTCGCGCGAGTTCCTGTCGCATCGACCCCATGAACTTCCGTCGGGCGGGCAGTTTGTTGAACAGGCTGGTGACTCGCATGGTCGTACCCGGAGGCGCTGGGGCGGGTTCCAGAGCTATCTGCTGGCCGTTGTCGATTACGAGTCTGGCGCCGGATTCCGAGTCCTGCGTGCGGCTGACGGCCTCTACCCTGGACACTGAGGCTATGGACGGCAGTGCCTCTCCCCTGAAGCCCAGTGTTGCTATGCCGGACAGGTCGGAGGAATCGTCGATCTTGCTGGTGGCGAAGCGCTCGAACGCCAGGGCGATGTCTTCCGCGGGTATTCCGCAACCGTCGTCGGTTACCGAGATCGACTTGGCGCCTCCTTGTGAGATTTCCAGATGAATGCGTCTGGCGCCTGCGTCAAGAGAGTTCTCGATCAACTCCTTGACTACCGACGCCGGCCACTCGATCACCTCGCCCGCGGCGATGCGAGCGGCTAGCTGTTCGCTCAGAATGGTGAGGGCCATGGTGCCGGTGGTTGGATGCAGATGATGGAAGTAGCGCGGCCAGTAGATGGGATGTACAGGCTACATTGCACGGGTCGTTGGGTGGGAGCGGGGGGTGCTTGAGAGTGTGAGCGCTGAAGCCGGGGGGCTCGATTCTAGCGGTCTCGGCGTCTTTCAGTTCGTTCCCTGTGTATGACGTACCCGTTATCGTCAACGTCCTCGTAGAAGGCGATTCGAGTTTTCTTTCCGCCGTGTATCTGTGGTTCGGCGGCGAGTTTGCGTCTCAGGAGTTGCATGGGGCCGTCAGGCTCGCAGAGGGAGTCTGGCAGGTCGAGTATGTCGACGAGAAGGCGTTTATCGAGTTCGGCTCTGGAGGGGTCTTCGTCGATCTGATCGAATGGGAGGAATCGCAGTTCCCGCATCGCCTCGAAAGCCTCCCTGGCGGCTGCGTGCTGCTGCCGGCTCAGGGAGCGGGTGTCCAGGGTGGGAATGCCGGGGATGCCTGTAACCGTGGTGCGTCCTCGCCCTGATTGGGTCTTGTTGGCCGTCCACCAGTGCATTAGCAGGCCGAGGGTGGAGTTGCACCAGAGGGCAAATGCGTATTCATGGTCTGGATTTTCAAATATGACCGACGGCCACGCATGCCCGCCGATGGCTCTTCGCTCGGTCATGGCCGCGATGAGGGATTGGGAGTTGAAGCGCAGGTCTCGGTTGTAGTGCGCTCTCGTAGAAGTTGTCCAGATACTCCTAGCGTCGTCATGCAATTGATCTTCAGCGGCGGTGACGAGGTCATCAAGGGCCTTTTCCAGTTTGGGGTCTAGGGTTTCTCCAACGAATCCCCAATGTCGTCGGGCTTGCAATTCGATGACGCCCCGGTGTTTTGGGGTCACGATTTTGATCTGTCCCTGCGAGTCGGGTTCGACCGCCAACGTCCGCTCGCGTCGGGCACTATGCGCCCACAGAACGGGGTATGTCGGAACCGGTACGGCGGGCGGCGAGATGATGTTGAAGGGCCCCTGGGGAACTCCATTGGAGTTGTCCCAATATATGTCCATGTGGTACGGCCCGCGCCCGGCGATGTTTGCTATCTCTGTGATCGGTATAGGGACATCGGCTGAGCTTTGAGAGTTGACCTTGAAGTTTCCGTTTGCAAGGCGATGGGCGATCTGGGCCAGTTCAAGATCTGCGATACCTGCAAGGGGCCATGGCCCTGTTTCCGGGAGAGCCGCGTCTATGACGCTTCCATAGACGCGGCCGCCCAATTGCAGGGGGTCTCCGCCTCCATAGTCTTCGAGTCGTCGGATTCTCGGTTTTCCACTCAACTGGTTGATCGCCGCGGCCAGCAACTCTCCTTCATGCATGGATTCCGGTACGCGGCTGAGTACCGCGAAAGCGCCGCGTGCGCCGCTGACAGTAAGGGAGAAGTCGCGCTTTCCGGAACAGATCAGGAGACAGTCGGCCATGCCTGTGTCTGCTGAGAATGCCTTGTCGTTATTTCCCGCGCCCGAAATGGTTACGACCGTGATATTTCGGAATCGTCTTACGAGCTTCCTTCGGGCCGATTCCCATTCCAAGCCGCTTACGGCGCTCAACGGCAGCACGATGGCAACGGCGCCTTTTGAACTGACTTTTCGCATAGCCAGGTCAAGGAAGTCAGCCGCGAGTCCGGCGTTGCCGCCTGCCAGTGGAGGTTGCGCGCGCAGTTTTCGCAGCGATTCGGTCATCTCCTTCTGAACCTGTCGGGGCGTTTGGAATGCTGCGAAAGCGGGATTTCCAGAACCCTTCTTCAGGCCCTCCTGTCCTCCGGATCGTGTGAAGGGCGGGTTCATGATGACGAGGTCGAAGTTGTGGTGTCCGATTCGGCTCACGAGGTCTTTTATTTCTTCGGGCCCGCGTCCTCCGGCGGTTACAGCGACAGCCCTCTTGATGAGGGAGGATTGAACGGTATTGACGAGCAGGTCGAGAGAGCCGACCGCGATGCCGCCGTTCTGCTTGCCGTATGGCATCGTGAGCAGGCAATCGCCGTCGAAGGGCGTGCCTGGGTGAGCGCCTGCGAGCATGGCGGCGGTGAGGTGGACGCCGATGCTTAGAACGTCCAAGCCAACGAGTCCTCGCTTCATCATGGGAGCGTGCAGGGCCTCTGGGTCGCCTCCGTGCAGTTCGTGCATCAGGGATATGCGTTGATATGCGGCTGATAGGAGCGTTCCGGTGCCGCATGCGAAGTCTCCGACCTGAAGTTCGGCGAGGGTTTTGGCATTGGCCCAGTCTCCGCCGGGCGGTCGGTCTTCGGGCAGCGCCAGACCTGTGAGCAGGGATGCGGCTGCTGGCCGGGTGTAGTAGGTGGCGAGGAATTTCCGGTCTGCTATGAGCCGCTGAAAGACGATGCCCGTTAGGTCGTGCGATCTGGTGACTCCGCCTTCCATGAGCTTCTCTGCGGTGTTCCAGAGGCGTCGGAGTACCTCGATGGCCGTACCGGTGGGCAGTAGCCTGGAGATATCGAGTGCGTTCTTGAATATGGGCCAGTAGTTGACTTCCAGTATCGCCGCCCACTCGGTAGCGAGTTGTGTTGGCGAGATGGATTGGCCTTGCATCAGGCTGTGAACGGGCCTCAAGTCTCTTGGTGCGCCGTCGCTTCCGACCTGGAAGCCGGCTTCTGCAAGCGCGGCGTGGAAGATGAGGGCGTTGGCCATCACGGTCATGGCCATTTGCCTAGTCTGTCCGTCCTCGTCGTCGGTCTGCCCCAGCGCTTCGGCGACTCTGTGTCCGCGCTGGCTGCCGTAATGATTGGCCATAGTGAAGATTTCGGCGGCCTGCTCCACCCCGTTTTCGAGTTCACGCGAGAGAGCATCGACTCTTGGTGCGGGTGCGGAGGCTCGGTGCACGATGATCGCAAGGTCTCGGATGTTTCCGTGCAGCCAGCCTGAGGATGGCATCCGGTCCGGAGGCCGGTTTGTCAGGTTGGTATAGAGGGCGTATTCAAAGTCGCGGGCGCTGTGGAGGGCTTCACGGAGCGCGGGACCGTCCAGGGTACCTAGGTGCGGGGGGTATACCAGGGCTACGGCTGTTTCTATGGTGCGGCCCGAGTGGTGTACTTTTCGGCCAAGCCGTTCTATGGCGTCCGACTCTGCGCTGGCATGGTTGGCAAGTTCGGCCTCGATTGCTACTGGCCATCCGCTTGCTTCTTCGATCAGAACGTCTGGCCGCCCGCCCCCGCTGAGCACTCGGCCTGTCTGCTCTGAGCGTACCTTCCAACTGCGGCGCAGTTCGCCCAGCGCTTCGCCGAGGGCTACGTTGACTGTGCGCTCGTGTGTACGGCCTTGCATGGCGCAATTCTAACCCCGGCAGGAGGAAACGCGAAACGCGCAGGTCGCGGAGGCGGCTTATACCTGCACGTTGGGCGGAAGCGGTGGCGCTTGAGAGTGTGAGCGTTGAAGCCGGGGGCTCGATTCTAGCGGTCTCGGCGTCTTTCAGTACGTTCCCTGTGTATGACGTACCCGTTATCGTCAACGTCCTCGTAGAAGGCGATTCGAGTTTTCTTTCCGCCGTGTATCTGTGGTTCGGCGGCGAGTTTGCGTCTCAGGAGTTGCATGGGGCCGTCAGGCTCGCAGAGGGAGTCTGGCAGGTCGAGTACGTCGACGAGAAGGCGTCTATCCAGTTCGGCGCGTGCTGGGTCTTCGTCGATCTGATCGAATGGGAGGAATCGCAGTTCCCGCATCGCCTCGAAGGCCTCCCTGGCGGCTTTGTGCTGCTGCCGGCTCAGGGAGCGGGTGTCCAGTGTGGGAATGCCGGGGATGCCTGTAACCGTGGTGCGTCCTCGCCCGGATTGGGTCTTGTTGGCCGTCCACCAGTGCATGAGGAGGCCGAGTGTGGAGTTGCACCAGAGGGCAAATGCGTATTCATGGTCTGGATTTTCAAATATGACCGACGGCCACGCATGCCCGCCGATGGCTCTTCGCTCGGTCATGGCCGCGATGAGGGATTGGGAGTTGAAGCGCAGGTCTCGGTTGTAGTGCGCTCTCGTAGAAGTTGTCCAGATACTCCTAGCGTCGTCATGCAATTGATCTTCAGCGGCGGTGACGAGGTCATCAAGGGCCTTTTCCAGTTTGGGGTCGAGGGTTTCTCCAACGAATCCCCAATGTCGTCGGGCCTGCAATTCGATGACGCCCCGGTGTTTTGGGGTCACGATTTTGACCTGGCCCTGGGAGTCGGGTTCGACCGCCAGCGTCCGCTCGCGTCGGGCACTATGCGCCCACAGAACGGGGTACGTCGGAACCGGTACGGCGGGCGGTGAGATGATGTTGAACGGCCCCTGCGGAACTCCATCGGATTTGTCCCAATATATGTCCATGTGGTACGGCCCGCGCCCGGCGATGCTTGCTATCGCTGTGATTGATAGAGAGATGGAACCTGAGCTGAGAGCGTTCACCTTGAAGTTTCCGTTTGCAAGGCGATGGGCGATCTGGGCCAGTTCAAGATCTGCGATACCTGCAAGGGGCCATGGCCCTGTTTCCGGGAGAGCCGCGTCTATGACGCTTCCATAGACGCGGCCGCCCAATTGCAGGGGGTCTCCGCCTCCATAGTCTTCGAGTCGTCGGATTCTCGGTTTTCCGCTCAACTGGTTGATCGCCGCGGCCAGCAACTCTCCTTCATGCATGGATTCCGGTACGCGGCTGAGTACCGCGAAAGCGCCGCGTGCGCCGCTGGTAGTAAGGGAGAAGTCGCGCTTTCCGGAACAGATCAGGAGACAATCGGCCATGCCTGTGTCTGCTGAGAATGCCTTGTCGTTATTTCCCGCGCCCGAAATGGTTACGACCGTGATATTTCGGAATCGTCTTACGAGCTTCCTTCGGGCCGATTCCCATTCCAAGCCGCTTACGGCGCTCAACGGCAGCACGATGGCAACGGCGCCTTTTGAACTGACCTTTCGCAGCGCCAGGTCAAGGAAGTCAGCGGCGAGTCCGGCGTTGCCGCCTGCCAGTGGAGGTTGCGCGCGCAGTTTTCGCAGCGATTCGGTCATTTCCTTCTGGACCTGTCTGGGCGTTTGGAATGCTGCGAAAGCGGGATTTCCGGAACCCTTCTTCAGGCCTTCCTGTCCTCCGGATCGTGTGAAGGGCGGGTTCATGATGACGAGGTCGAAGTTGTCGTGTCCGATTCGGCTCACGAGGTCTTTTATTTCTTCGGGCCCGCGCCCTCCTGCGGTTACTGCGACAGCCCTCTTGATGAGGGAGGATTGAACGGTATTGACGAGCAGGTCTAGTGAGCCGACCGCGATGCCGCCGTTCTGCTTGCCGTATGGCATCGTGAGCAGGCAATCGCCGTCTAAGGGCGTGCCTGGGTGAGCGCCTGCGAGCATGGCGGCGGTGAGGTGGACGCCGATGCTTAGAACGTCCAGGCCGACTAGGCCTCGCTTCATCATGGGAGCGTGCAGGGCCTTTGGGTCGCCTCCGTGCAGTTCGTGCATCAGGGATATGCGTTGATATGCGGCTGATAGGAGCGTTCCGGTGCCGCATGCGAAGTCTCCGACCTGAAGTTCGGCGAGGGTTTTGGCATTGGCCCAGTCTCCGCCGGGCGGTCGGTCTTCGGGCAGCGCCAGACCTGTGAGCAGGGATGCGGCTGCTGGCCGGGTGTAGTAGGTGGCGAGGAATTTCCGGTCTGCTATGAGCCGCTGAAAGACGATGCCCGTTAGGTCGTGCGATCTGGTGACTCCGCCTTCCATGAGCTTCTCTGCGGTGTTCCAGAGGCGTCGGAGTACCTCGATGGCCGTACCGGTGGGCAGTAGCCTGGAGATATCGAGTGCGTTCTTGAATATGGGCCAGTAGTTGACTTCCAGTATCGCCGCCCACTCGGTAGCGAGTTGTGTTGGCGAGATGGATTGGCCTTGCATCAGGCTGTGAACGGGCCTCAAGTCTCTTGGTGCGCCGTCGCTTCCGACCTGGAAGCCGGCTTCTGCAAGCGCGGCGTGGAAGATGAGGGCGTTGGCCATCACGGTCATGGCCATTTGCCTAGTCTGTCCGTCCTCGTCGTCGATCTGCCCCAGCGCTTCGGCGACCCTGTGCCCGCGCTGGCTGCCGTAATGATTGGCCCTGGTGAAGATTTCGGCGGCCTGCTCCACCCCGTTTTCGAGTTCACGCGAGAGAGCATCGACTCTTGGTGCGGGTGCGGAGGCTCGGTGCACGATGATCGCAAGGTCTCGGATGTTTCCGCGCAGCCAGCCTGAGGATGGCATCCGGTCCGGAGGCCGGTTTGTCAGGTTGGTATAGAGGGCGTATTCAAAGTCGCGGGCGCTGTGGAGGGCTTCACGGAGCGCGGGACCGTCCAGGGTACCTAGGTGCGGGGGGTATACCAGGGCTACGGCGGTTTCTATGGTGCGGCCCGAGTGGTGTACTTTTCGGCCAAGCCGTTCTATGGCGTCCGACTCTGCGCTGGCATGATTGGCAAGTTCGGCCTCGATTGCTACTGGCCATCCGCTTGCTTCTTCGATCAGAACGTCTGGCCGCCCGCCCCCGCTGAGCACGCGGCCTGTCTGCTCTGAGCGTACCTTCCAACTACTGCGCAGTTCGCCCAGCGCTTCGCCTAGGGCTACGTTGACTGTGCGCTCGTGTGTACGGCCTTGCATGGCGCAATTCTAGCCCCGGCGGGGGGAACCGCGAAACGCGCAGGTCGCGGGGATGGCTTATACCTGCACGTTGGGCGGAAACGGGCTGGGGCCAAAGCGAAACGCAGGCGGCGGAAGGAATGCCTTCATGGCCGCCATACTCACATGGGCCGACGGCGTGAAGGTTGCTGCCGGCCGCGAGAAGCGTTCTTGCGCCGAATCCAGGCCGGTCTGCTGGAGGCTCTCTGACTCAGGACTGCTGCGCTGGCGTTGCTGGAGCCAGACCTGCGCCGTCGGTCTCAGTAGTGGAGTTTTGGACAGCGGCGTTGACGCTGCTTCCGTAGTCGTCTCCGAATATGTGGAAGGGGTTGAGGGACTTGGGTGGGTCGTAGATGTCCATCTGCTCGGTGCGCTTGAGCCATCCGACTACGAGGTAGGTGAGGGGCGTGGCGAGTATTTCGTAGATGGTCTTGGCGATCCAGGCGAGTATAGCTGCGCTGATCACCCTTTCCCAGGAGCCGTCTTCGCCTGTGGTCCATAGGCCCGATACTCCGAAGGCGATGATGTAGAACAGCACCGAGTCGATGCCCTGCCCTACTACCGTGGAGCTTATGGTCCGCAGCCACAGCATTCTGCCCTGGGTACGGTTCTTGAGAACTACCATCACCATGGAGTTGGAGAATTCGCCTACGAGGTACGCCACGAAGCCGCCAGCCAGCAGCCAGGCGGTTGAGCCGAGTATGGTTTGGAATGCATTCTGGTCATTCCAGAAGCCTGGGGCGGGAACGAGGCCGGCAACCCAGAACAGGATGACCATGAGCAGGTTGCAGGCAAATCCCAGCCATATAACCCCTCTGGCGACACGGAATCCGTACACTTCGGTAAGAACGTCACTGACGATGTAGCTGATAGGGAAGCATATGACGGAGACCGAGACTACGAGGCTGACGCTGCCTATGAACTCGAAGGGGAGGTCGAATAGGGCGAGGGGTTTGACGGCTATGATGTTGCTTATCAGCAGTACGGTTACTGTGATGGCGATGATGATGACCAGTTTGCCGGAGAAATTCATTTGTTTTCTTCCCACATGCCTGCTTGGTAGTGGTCTACCCGCCGCCTGACCCAGGGCGCCGCTTGCAGTGCGGGATGATAGCCGAAGATGTAACTCGACGCAGCGCTTCTCCCACTTCAACCTGGCTTACAGGCGCCAGAAGCGGTTATCTTCCTCGTAGTACTACGCTGACTGTTCTATTCGTATCGCGGTGTGCCCGATGCCAAAATCTCGGCGGGCCGTCTCGCGCAACCGGCTGAGAAGCACGTCGGTTTTTCTCTCTCTTGATATTCGGGGTCGATGAGTACGCAGGCTCTTAGCATTTCATAGCCGTATGAGATGGTCCAGGCATGGACTCATGGATCGTGGTCACGCCCTGCACGTCCTCGGCGATACGAGAGAGATTACAAATCCTTAGCCAAGAAGCAGCGGCTTACAGGCGGCGCACCCTGCTGGTAAGCAGCATGAACATTATTGCTGCGACTACGAGAATCCCGCCGGAGCCGGCGAAGGCCAGATCAAGCCCTATCTCCTCGGCGACTGCGGCTAGGGGTATGACGCCCAGGGGTATAAGTCCGAAGTTCATCATGTAGATTCCCATCACCCTGCCCCGGTGTTCTTCATCCGTGTTCTCCATGATCAGGGAGGCGTTCAGAGACCGCCGGCCTGAGTCGCCTATGCCCAGCAAAACCATCACTACCGCTGCCACTGCGTAGGAAGGGGTGAAAGCTGCAAGAGCGATGGCCACGCCGGATATGGCGGTTGTGGCGAGTAGCACAATCCCTCGCCTGCTGTTTTTTTGCAGGCCGGCTATGAATAGCGATCCCACGAGGGATCCGCAGCCGATCATGCTGAGCAATAGTCCGACCGCTGCTGCGTCTCTCTGAAAGGAGTCCTCTACAAATGCCGGTAGGAGGCTGCGGAACGGCATGGCGAACACGGTGGTTGCGAGGGCGAGTATGAGGAGCAGCATCACCGTTCTGTTGGCGCGTACGAATTGCAGACCGTCCACGAGTTCGTATGCCATGGGGCGCCGCCGCGTAGGGGCGTTTGAGCGCAGTCTGGGTATCAGACCTGTCAGGATTGCGGAGAGCATGGCCAGTCCGGCAATGGTGAAGTAGGCGCTTTCCACTCCTGCCCATGCATATAGAAGCCCTCCGATTCCCGGCGCGGCAAGGGTCATGAGCGACATTCCGCTGGCGTTCAGGGCTATTGCGTTCGTCATTTTCTCAGGCCCGACTATCTGGGGGATGATGGCTTGCCTGGCTGGCATTAGGAATGCCCACATGCCACCTTGCACGACAGCGGACGCGACCAGATGCCATACGCTCACGGTATTGGTGAGTATGGAGACAGCGATGAACAAGGAGATGATCGATATTCCGAACTGGCCTCCCTGGATAACTCGCTTGCGGTCCAGCCGGTCTGCTACAACGCCCCCGAAGAGTGAGAACAGGAGGATGGGTGGAGCGAAGGCGGCTGAAACGATGCCGACCATCACTATGGAGTTGGTCAGGTCCCATGCCAGTTGGGCGCGTGCGACCATCTGTATGTTGACCGCGGCCATGAGCGCAACCAGGCCGAACCAGAAGTATCGGTAGTTCCGGTCCTGCAGGGAGCTGAAGGTTTTACCAAGGTATCCGGGCGCGGCTCTACGTCGGACGTTAGTGCGATTCTTAGTGGTTCGGATCTGACTTGTCCCCGTGAGTTTCACTTCGTAGACGTTCCTGCCAGGGGTGTCCGCAGCGGACGAGCGCGGGCTCGGAACGTTTGTGCATGTTAGGGCAGGCGCCTGAGCGCAGGGATGAGGATGAGGCATAGGGCGGTCACGGCCAGCAGGATGACGGCCACCCCTGCGGTCGCGGCCTGAGCTCCGAATCTATCCATGGCAAGGCTGAGGGGGAGCACGCCTATGGGCATTAGCCCGTAGGTCATCATGAGTACGCTCATGACTCGCGCGCGGAATTCGTCCGCGGTCTCCTCAATTACCAGCGCCTGCGCCAGGGCCCAACGGATAGATTCCCCGAATCCGATGCCAAGCATGGCCGCGAGACCTGCCAAGTAGATCGGCACGTATGCGATTGCGAGCATGACCAGGCCGGAAACGACGGCGGATCCCATCAAGACCAGGCCGCGCAGGTGCCCGCGGCGCAGCCCCGCTACTCCGAGAGCTCCAACGAGCCCGCCCGCGCCGGCGACGGCTATCAGCACGCCCACCTGATCGGGAGTCGATCCGTAAACATCCTTTGCGAACACCTGTATGAGCATGCGAAATGGCATGGAAAGGAGTACGACGGCTACCGAGAAGATGAGAACGGCCATAATCGCGGGCCGGGTTTGGATGTACGCGAGCCCGCTCAGTATGTCGCCCAGAACCGATTTTCTGGCTGTCGTCTTGTCCGGGTAGTATTTGGGCACCATGCTGGTGCCTACCACGGCTATGGCGTACAGGCTGGCGATCACAAAGTAGACTCCATCGGGGCCGATTATTCCGTATAGGAGGCCGCCTATGGCCGGGCCTACCATGGTCATGATGCTCATTCCCACGGCGTTCAGGGATACCGCGTTGGTGGCCTTATCCCGCCCGACCATGCGCGGGATCATGGCTTGGCGCGCCGGCATTTGGAAGGCGAAGAAACCGCCTTGAAGGAAGGATGCGATGAGCAGGTGGATCCAGTTGATCTGATTTGTAGCGATCAACAGCCCGATGACGGCGGCCAGTATGGCCCCGCTTGCTTGCGCGGCCTGCACGACCGTTCTGCGTTCAAGCCTGTCCCCTACCACTCCTCCAAACAGAGAGAGGACCAGCATGGAAGGTGCGAAGCCCAGGGTTACCAGACCGGTGAGGACGCGATCGTTGGTCAGTTCATAGACCAGGATTCCGCGTACAGCCATCTGCATTTGCAGACCGCCAAGGGCGATAACGAGACCTGCCCACAGCCACCTGAAGTTCCGATTCTCCAGGGCTTCAAAAGTCCTGTAGAGCCAGGCGCTCGCGCCTCGCCGGATCGGACGAGCGGCTACAGGCGGCAAATCCGGGTCCGTCAAGGTTTGTTTGTCGTTATCTATAGCTTCCTTCATCGCCTTTATCGGGCCGGCATGAGAGTTTTACATGCGCTTGGCCGCAGGTCTCCACCCTCGCCCTGTTCCTCTGCTTTGGGGAAGAGGGAAGTTTCATACCGCCGTTCTAGATTACACAAGGTTTCCGGCATTGCCGGAGTAGTAAGCTTCTACGTATGTGTGACATTCGGCGCCACGTGGGTAGAATTCTAGCCAAGCACCGAGGATAAGTTGGAGAGCCATGCAAGAGCCCACTTTTCAGGACGTATTGAAAGCGCAACGCGTCATACGTCCTCACGTCTACAGAACGCCGCTTCGCAGCTACCCTGCCTTGTCCGCGCTGATCGGCGCGGACGTCTGGGTCAAGCACGAGAATTTCCAGGTCGCCGGGGCGTTCAAGGTTAGAGGGGGCCTGAACCTCGTGGCCAGCACCTCGCGTGAGGAACGTGCGCGGGGATTTGTGACTGCGTCCACCGGCAACCATGGCCAGTCGGTGGCATTTGCGGCCAGGGTCTATGGGTCGCGCGCGACGGTCGTGGTACCTGAGGGGGCGAATCCTCTGAAAGTATCTGCGATGGAGGCCATGGGGGCGAGGGTTATTCATCACGGCCCGATGTTCGATGCCGCCAGAGAGTACGCGGAACGGCTTGAGGTGGAGGACGACCTTCGCTACGTCCATCCGGCTAACGAGCCGCTGCTCATAGCCGGGGTGGGCACCTATTCCCTGGAAGTGCACGAGGACGTAGGCGGGATTGACTACATGATCGTGCCGCTTGGTGCGGGCAGCGGCGCGGCCGGAGCGTGCATCGTGGCGGGCGCCGTGTCACCGGAGACGAAGGTTATAGCCGCCCAATCTGCGGCGGCGCCGTCTGCGTATTTGTCTTGGCGGCAGGGAAAACTGGTTGATGCGCCTATGAAGACGGTGGCGGAGGGCCTGGCGACGGGTAGTTCCTATGAACTGCCACAGTCGATACTGCGGCGGCGCCTGCATGACTTTGCGCTGGTTGACGATGGCCGGATAAAAGAGGCTGCCGGTCGCTTCATAGCAGCTACTCGCACGTTGGTGGAATACGCCGGTGCCTCGTCGTTAGGCGCAGCGATGGACATGAAAGATCGGTTGGCTGGCAAGCGGGTCGTGTTGGTGGCCAGCGGTGCGAACGCGTCTATGCAGCAGCTTGCGGATTCGCTTGCGGCCATCGGGTGACGGCTGAGCGTCTGTCCCTGCGTGCGGGTAGATTTCGTGGAGGTGTGCAGGAATTTCCGGCGTGTTGGTCAGGCGCCAATGCCGGGGAGATTTTGCTCGGAGTTTGCTATCTGCTGATCAAGGGATCCAACTCTGCGGTAGTCCTCTCTCAGCAAGGCGTAAGCGCGTTCTACGTACAGGGTAATCAGTTCCGCGGAGGCGTCGTCATCGGACAGGGCGGCCTCTAGTATGCGGTCCATCTTCCTGTTTTCCGGCAACCTGCGGCCGATGGCGCGCAGCCTCGCTGCCGATTCGTCGATGGTTGCCTTATCTTCTCCCTCGGAGGCGTAGCGCAATCTGCCTACGAGGTTTGACATTTCTCCGAGCAGGTCGGCTTCGCCCATCATGTCGTACATCACTTCATCGACTTCCGATACGGCTGCACGGTCCGGCTTGGAGGAGCGCTCCTGCTCTCTTGCCATTGCTTGCTGGTATGCCTCGTTGTACTGCGAGACGATCTCCCCTACTCTTCCCATCATGCTGGCAGCGTCGGAGAGGTTTCCGCTGCCTCCAAAGATAAGGTCGTCTCCTCGTAGTTCCACGATTTTCCGCATCATGTTGGGGTCTTCAACCGGTTCCGGCGCGGGCGGGAATGCGAACCCGGACACGTCGGATGAGCCCATGGCCTCGATATGTCCTGAGAGGAACGGGGGTACGTATTTTGCAACGTCGATGGCTAAGGGGAGGACCATGACGTAGGTGATGCCGGCCTTGCGCGGGTCTGCGGCGTCATTGAAGTACACCACGGCGTGGCCGACGGGTTTGTCGGGGTTGCCTCGCTCGAAGTTTAAAGTCATGATGCTGTACGCCGTTCCGTGTAGCCGGTTCGCTCCGATAGCCATGAACCCGCATGTATTCTAATCGCGCTGAGCCCCAATAGTGCACAGGATGTATCGAGCGGGCGTTTATTTTCGCGCATGGACGTGTTGTCCGGAGGAATTCCGATCGTTTACAGGACCGTCATACGCCCTGCCCTGTTCAGGCTTCCGCCTGAGAACGCCCAGCGTCTGGCTGAGTCTGCGCTGAGAATAGGCCCGTTGTGGCGTCTTGCGCGGCCTGCGCTGGCCGGCTTCAATGCCCGGTTGCGAACGGAATTTGCCGGGCTTGTCGTGCCCTCCCCTATCGGCGCGGCGGCGGGCCTTGACAAGGATTGCAAGTTCCTGGGCTCCCTGCTGGATCTTGGTTTCGGTTTCGCCACGGGAGGTACGGTGACGCTGGGTCCGCGGCCGGGGAACCCTCGGCCCAGGCTGGCGAGGCAGACGCGTAGCGAGGCTCTGGTCAATGCGATGGGTTTTCCGGGAGCGGGATTGGAATCAGCGAGTGAGCGGTTGTCCAAGCTTACAAGGAGAGCGGGCAGGCTGTTCGTGAGTATCTCTGGGACTATCGAAGACGAGATCATCCAGTGCCACCGCAGGCTGGAGCCGCTTTGCTCCCTGGTGGAGATAAACATCTCCAGCCCGAACACCGGCGGTTTGAGAGCGTTTCACGAACCCGGCAGGCTGCGCGCCCTGACACAGTCCCTAGCGAGCGGCAAGCGGCGTCCGCTTTTCGTAAAGCTGCCGCCCTGGGAAAGGGGCAGAGAGTCTCGCGCGATTGGATTGTCTCTGGCGGAGACGGCTGTAGACGCAGGCGCGGACGGTGTGATCGTGGCGAACACTCGTCCGGTGGAGTACGTGGGCATGGCCTTGGGCCGCGGCGGCATGAGCGGTTTGCCTCTCTACGACGACACGCTCCGCATGGTGGCAGAAACGCGGGCTGCCCTGGGAAAGCGTGGGGCGATAGTTGCCTGCGGCGGCGTGTTTACGGCCTCGCAGTTGTGGAGGCTCCTTGCCGTGGGAGCATCCGCTGCGCAGCTGTACACCGCCCTGGTTTATCGGGGCCCAGGCCTGCCCGGGTCAATCAATCGCGGGCTTGTCAGGCTGATGGAGAAGGCCGATTGCAAATCTATCGTTGACATAGAGGGAGCCCCTCCGAGCTAGTCTCTCTCGCTGCGTAAGAGCCGCGCCTAACTTGCGGGCACAGGATTTCCGAGCTGCCCTTGTCCTGCCTTTCTTCCTTTCGACTGGGCGTTTGCGTTCCGACCCTAGTTTGTCGAGAGGTCTTTCCCGGTGATGTTTGGTAGTAGGGATTCTGTGCCAGGCGAGTCGGGTGGGCCAATAGTGAAAGAGACGCCCTGCGCTGTCCTGGATCTGGGGTGAAATTTATCGGCGCCCTCCGGATAACAGGGATTCCACCTCTTCCCTAGCGGCCATGGACTGCTGCGAGCCCTGCTGAGATACGCATACTGCCCCGGCTGCACATCCGAAGACAACGGCGTTTCGCAAGGGCATGTCCTCTCCCATCGCTACAGCGAGTGCGCCGTTGAAGGCGTCACCTGCCGCAACACTCGCTGCGACCGGCACGTCAAACGCCGGTACGTGGCCGGAGAAGTCGTCGGCCTCGACGTATGCGCCTTTGTTTCCCAAAGTTACGATTACCGTTGATGGGCCCAGCTTCCTAATGGCTCTAGCCGCGTTCAGCGCGTCGCTCGGGCTCTTCACCTCAATCCCGGATAGAGCTTCGGCCTCTGTCTGGTTCGGGGTGATTACGTCCACGCTTTCAAGGAAACCTTTGGGCAATATCCGCGCCGGGGCCGGGTCTAGTATCACAGTGACGCCCTTTTCTCGTGCGGCCCACATAGCTTCGAACGTAGGAGCGAGGGGGATTTCCTGCTGCACCAGCAGGGCGGCCGCTTTCTTCATGGCTTCGATGGCGTCCTGGGTCTGCCATTCGTCGCAGCGGGCGTTGGCTCCATAAACAGGGTTGACGTAGTTCTGGCCTTCTCGGTCTATGAAAATGGCGGCGATTCCGGATGACTGGCCCACCTCTGTCTGAACGTATCGGGTGTTTACTCCCTGCGACTCCATGTAAGACCGGAGTTGGGCGCCGAATACGTCATCGCCGATTCGGCCCACCATCAGGACGCGCTCTTCGTTCGGCGTCAGTCGCGCGGCCGCGACGGCTTGATTGCCTCCCTTTCCTCCGGGAGTGGTATAGAAGCGTTCGCCCTCGGCGGTTTCACCCGGTCCTGCAAGTCTGGACGTTTCTACCACCAAGTCCATGTTGATAGCGCCGAACACCACGATCTTGTTGTTTTTGGTGTCTCTCATGGGTCAAGTCTTCCTGACGTCGAGAAGCCTTTCCAGCACTTTGGCGACGCCTGTACCGAGGGGAGCGTCTGTCAATCTGTTTGCGGCGCTGATAGTTTCCGGGCGCCCGTCGGGCATGGTTTCGATGGCTGTCTCCGCTATGTCCGGGGGTACGCGGGCGTGTTGCATGGTATGGCAGCTTTCCGGCTCCATGGTCGCGGCCCTCCCTGATAGCAGATAACCGGCCTAGCAGCGCCGAGTCGACGGGCGAAACCGAGAGCGCCGGGGCGCGTTCTGCCGGTAGCTAGCTATACGACCGCCTCTGTCTGTTCAGCAGCGCGAGCCGCTAGTATGAGTCTTTCCGGGATGACTTTGTCCGGGCCGATCATTGTGCCGTCGGCGTCCATTACTACGGCGGAGCGTGTGTGCATATCAGTCATGGGCCGTACAGCGGCTCACGTTGTCAATCGCCGGCTCGCAAAGTAGTAGCATGACGGCGGTGCGAACGTCGATTGCATGGGTTCAGCGCGAGGTATGCCGCTCATAGACTCAACCGGGCGGCGAGTCTGTGGTTACCTGGCAGTCGGGAAAGCGGTAAAGGTAAACAATGAGGCGTCCTCATCCGAGGTTTGTAATTTGGGGGATATTGCTCGCTCTGGCACTTTACATCCTCATGCAGGCCCTGCGAGACCGCGCCTGACTGCTGGCCGTGCTTCACCTCCCGAACTGGTTCGGTGCGACTCGCAGCGCGGGCTGGGTGACTGTAAACCATCAGTTGCAGAGGATCACGTGGAACTGCCCTATTCGTCCGAATCTGCTGCGCCGCGCTCTAGATCCACACTCTTGCCGGATACCCGACTGCGATTCACGTCGGCCACGAATTCGCGGCAAGGGCGGGCGGGCCTGCACCGACGCAGCGTACTACGACTTTGCCCTGACCCGCGTCACCATGATTGTAGGGCCGTCTGTGACGTGAGTAACGTAGCCGGTTTGAGTTTCGATTTCGGGCTCGACCGGCTTCTGGCTGCGACGCGTGCATGGGGGCAGCAAGGTGATGACCAACGTCAGTATCATTACGGCTGCTATCAGGGTGATGACCAACTGCCACGCCCGTTCGGTCCACTTTCCGGAGCCGCTGGAGTCGGGTTTGGATGCCCATGAACGCTCGATGTCGCGCTCGTCCGGCTGCTCGTCCAGTTTGAATCGGCCTCTCCGTTCTTTGGGTTCAGAGGGCTTTCGGCGATTTTTCATTTTTGGCCGTGTTCGGTGATCGAGGCAATCATTTCTCGGTTAAGAAGGGCTGTTCCGGAGCGGGGGCCAAGAGCGCGGGTCCGTCCGCTGCTACCCGATTGACCGCGTTGCCTACAGGGTACGCCTCCATGTATTCGTCGGGGTAAGGCTGTATCAAAGCCAGCAGACTTCCAACGTGGGTTATCGATGGGTCGAGCCAGACTGCCTCAGCCTCCTCTTCCAAGATGACAGGCATCCTGTGGTGGACAGGTCTTAGCAGCGAGTTTGGCGACGTGGTAACTATGGCGCAAGACCTCGTCAGTTCGCCGCTGAACGGATGCCGCCAAGTGTCGTACAGACCGGCAAAGGCGAACAGTCGTCCGTCCTTGCGATGAATGAAAACAGGCTTCCGATTATTTTTCGGCCCTGTCCATTCGTAATAGCCGTCCGCCGGAATCAGGCATCTCCCGTTGCGCAGCGGGCCGCGCCATGAACCGGCAGTGGCAAGCCGGTCGTCTCTGGCGTTGATATTCAGCGGCAGTTTTTGACCGTTTTTCGCCCAGGATGGGATCAGGCCCCACCTCATCGGCCGGATTGACCGTTCGCCGTTTTGGAAGTTCACAGTCAAGACCTTCTGCGTCGGGGCGATGTTGTAACGGGGTTCACTGAACATAGCCGGCAGCGGCCCCGGGTCTTGCCGGTGACCGCCTGGATAGGGGGCGATGACCATGAAGCGCACCATCAGTTCACCCACCTGTATGAGAACGAATCTCCCGCACATGGCGCTAGTTTAGTGGATGCATGGTGAACAAATGGCCGGGGCTGTAGGCCGAATGCGGGTCACGTGCTTTCCGGGCGTGTATCGGGCCTGCAATGCCGTGTCCCGGAGGAGGGCTATGCTGCAACAAATAGAGCATCCGGGAGACTGTCAACCGCCGACCTGATGCCCTCGGCATCGGTGGGGTCATAGAGAAGCGGATTCATCATCTGCGCTCCAGGAGTATTCGAGATCGTCAAAATCCACGGGTTGCGATAGGAAAGCAAAGCCGTTGTCATGAGAATGTGTGCGGCGTCCGTCTGGGAGGCTGCGTTCTGGCGCGAGGTGACAGCCACTTCATCGACAGCGGTTCCGGGTAGCCGGAAGCGATTACTGATCAACGCTGAACAGACACTCTGCAAGACAGGCGTATACCCACCTCGCAGGTTCCGTGTACGCGCTGGCGACGCCTCAAGTTGACCGCTACCCTGCCCGTTGTTAAGATTGGGCCAGGTCAAACTTTTGCCGCTGTTCCTGATCGATTCTTGGGGATGCGGCGAAGTCGGTGAATCAGCGAGTTCAGATCAAGGGCTGCTGCTGTCACTCCCGGCAGACCCCCGGAAGTGATGATGGCTTCCGAGAGGGTCAATTACTTGCCCCACGTACAATCCCTGCGCTGCCGTGCGTGCAGTCGCGAGTACCCTGTAGAGCCTGTATACGTTTGCGATTTCTGCTTCGGCCCCCTTGAAGTGTCGTATGACTACGAGGCGGTCTCAAGGTCGATCAGTCGGAAGAGCATCGAGAGCGGCCCGCATACTCTCTGGCGTTACGATGATTTGCTGCCGGTGGGACGAGAGTACGCGGTGGACATCGGTGCGGGTATGACCCCTCTAATACGTTCGAACAATCTGGCTGGTGAGTTTGGTCTTCACGAGGTGTGGCTAAAGAACGATTCGGCGAATCCCACGTGGTCATTCAAGGACCGGGTGGTGTCTGTGGCGTCCACCAAGGCGTTGGAGTTCGAGTTCGAGGTACTTGCCTGCGTCTCGACCGGGAATCTTGCGGGAGCCACTGCCGCGCATGGCGCCCGGGCCGGCATGAAAACGCTGGTCTTCGTACCAGGCGACCTTGAAAGCGGGAAGATCGTCGGCGCCGCCGTATACGGCCCGACGCTGGTGGCGGTCAAGGGCAATTACGATCAGGCCAACCGGCTGTGCAGTGAGTTGGGCGACGAACGCCGTTGGGCCTTCGTCAATATAAATATGCGTCCGTACTACTCGGAGGGTAGCAAGACACTTGGCTACGAAATCGCCGAGCAGTTGGGATGGAAGGCCCCTGATCATATCGTCACGCCCGTGGCGTCAGGCTCTATGTTCACCAAAGTATGGAAAGGCCTGAACGAGTTTGCGGAACTGGGATTGATCGACGGAGTAAACACCCGGATGCACGTCGCACAGCCGGAGGGGTGCTCGCCAGTCTCCCGCGCCTTCCTCGACGGCCACACTCACGCCCGCCCCGTCGTACCCGACACCGTGGCAAAGTCACTTGCAATTGGCGACCCGGCCGATGCCTTCTATGCTCTACGCATCGCCAGAGAGTCCGGCGGCACGGCGGTCATAGTGCCTGAGCATGAAGTGGCGGAGGGCATGAAGTTGTTGGCTGACACCGAGGGAATCTTCACGGAAACGGCGGGCGGCGTAACCGTGTCCGCGCTTCGCCGGCTGGCAAAGGACGGAGTGATCAAGCCAGGGGAATCAGTGGTCGCGCTGATAACCGGCAACGGCCTGAAGACTCTGGAATTGATGGACCCTTACGTCGACCCGGTGTCAATCGACCCCACGGTGGAATCGTTCGACGCTAACGTAGACGGCCGAGTAAGCTAGCGGGGCCGCGACGCAATGCGGCGCGGCAGGGTAACCAAGGCCGGAGACTCGATCGTTTCTCCGGCGGAAAGGGGCAAGTTGACAGATGGCAGTCAAGGTCAAGATTCCAACGCCGCTCAGGCGGCTTACCGGCAATCAGTCAAGCGTAAGCGCGGACGGAGACAAGCTGAGCGCGGTGATCGAGTCGCTCGATCTCCAATTTCCGGGCACCAAGGAGCGGATGTGCGAGGCGAACGGAGAACTACGCCACTTCGTGAATATCTACCTGAACGGTGAAGACGTGCGCTATCTCGACGGTCTCAACAGCGCGGTTAGCGAGGGCGACGAGGTGAGTATCGTGCCCGCTGTTGCCGGAGGCTGACAGGAACCTAGGCAGGGCCAATCGACGGTCAACTTCCTCATGGCAGGCCGCGAGAAAGGGGCGCGGGCCTGTACAGAGACCGTCTCGTCACCCGTTTACGCGGCCACTACTTCCGCAATCGCCTCGCGCACTATTTCCTCCGGCACGTCTTGGCGTACAGTGGCTTTGCCGGCGGATTCGAGCAGCACCCAGCGCACAGAACCGCCGCGGCTCTTCTTGTCCGACCTCGTAGCGTCTATGATGTCGTCTACTGACGCCCCGGGGGCTTTTACAGGTAGGCCGTAGCTGGTCAATACGGCCTGTTGGCGCTCCACCAGATCGGCCCCGATCATGTCCAACCGGGTTGCGATCCCGGCGGCGGCCATCATGCCCACGCTAACGGCCTCGCCGTGCAGGTACTCCCCGTAGCCGGTGATGGCTTCGAGGGCGTGCCCCACAGTGTGGCCGTAGTTGAGCAGAATGCGCGCCGCGCCGGTCTCGAACTCGTCTTGAGCTACCACCTCGGCTTTCACTGCGACACTGCGCCGTATTGCCGATACCGCTGCTTCTCCCTTGAGAGTCATCATTCCGGCAGCCTCGCGTTCCAGAGTTTCCAGAAGCGCGTGGTCCAGTATCAGGCCGTGCTTGATGGCCTCGGCCCATCCGGCGGCCAGCTCTCGTTTTGGCAGAGTGTCGAGGTAGTCGACGTCTGACAGGACAAGCCTTGGTTGGTGAAATGCCCCCACGAGGTTTTTGCCGTGGGTCAGGTTGACCGCGACCTTTCCGCCTATGGAAGCGTCGACCATAGCCGCCAGCGTGGTGGGAAGTTGAACGAACGCCACTCCTCGCAGCCAGGTTGCCGCGGCGAATCCCGCCAGGTCGCCGGTTACCCCCCCGCCCATCGCTACTACTACGTCGCCTCGTTCTGCCCTGCGCTCTCCGAGCCAGTCGTAGATGCGGGATGCATTATCGAGGCTCTTCGCCTGTTCACCCGGCGGTATAGCGAGCAGGTGAGTTTCATAGCCTCCGGATTCGAGGGCTTCCTGGGCGAGCCTGGCCGTATCGGGGAAGAGGGCTCTGTCTGCGATGAGAAACGCCCTACCGGCGAGGCCGGTGCGCTTCATCTCCGCCCCGATAGTATCCACAACGCCTCGGCCGACGACCACGCGATAGTCGCCCTGTGAGGTGGTCACAATCGCGGCAAGGTTGGGATCGGATCGGTCATTCATAGCCGTGCTTCTGTGCGAACCTGTGCCACGCATGGGCTATGTCCAGCGCCACGTTGGCGTGCTCTCTGCCATCGGTGGTTATAGTAACGTCGGCGTGTGAATATGCCGACTCTCGCTGGGAGAGGAGTTTTCTGATCCTGTCGATCGGGGTGTTGCTGACCAACAAGGGCCTCAGAGGCCTGTTGCGCTTGCTTCCCTTTGAGAGTCTTTGGTGGATCACCTCTGGGCTTGCCGTGAGCCGCACTATCATCCCGGTTCTTCGCATCAGTTGGCGGTTCGACACGTTTACCGGCGCGCCTCCTCCGGTGGATACAACCTGGCGTTCGCCTGAGGAAACATCGAGCAGCACTCCGTTCTCGATCTCTCTGAACCTCTTTTCACCGTCCTCGGCAAACATTTCCGGAATTCGCTTGCCGGCCCGTTGCTCGATCAGTTCGTCGGTGTCTACGAAAGCCCAGCCGAGTTCCATGGCCGCCAGATTGCCGGAGACGGTCTTGCCGGTGCCGGAAAAGCCAATCAGGTAGATGTTCTTTGCGGTAGTCATAGGGCTGCAGGGTTCTCGGTTTCCCTGAAAATCTCCGCTACGTAATCGTACCCGTCGTTACGCTCCGGAAAGAGGACGTGCTTGTCTGCGAACTGCTCTCGGCTCCACTTCCCGTCATCGTATCGTTTGTGCAGTTCCTCGTAAGGTGTTGCCGAGACGATGAAGGAATCCAAGCTCACGTTCGATGGACCGGAGCTGTGGGATATCTTCTCTGCCAGTTCGGGCAATTTTTCATGGAGCCGCGCTTTGTGGTCGTAAGCGTACGCGTTAGAGTGGATCATCCCATGCGGTTCGACAAATACGATGCGCTGATTGTCGCCTGTCTTGATCCAGAGGATGAAATCGGGGTAGAAGCCTCTGTTTTCGAAGAATCCTACGCCCATGCCACGGCTCTGGTTACGCAAGAGGAACACTTCCGGGCCGTCCGGCGCCCTGCCCTGCTCCTTAGCCCAATACGTTTTCAGACCGTCGATGAAATTCCGCTCGCTGTCGGTCAACCCCGGCGGGGATATCTTAGCTATGCCTTCGCCTTCCAGCAGGAGTGGTTGGTATACGTGGCGGTCGAAGTGAATACGGGGCAACTTGCCCTGCTCTCCGTTGTAAAGTTTGTCGCAATCGGCGATGAGTTGCTCGATCTCCGCTATCAACGCCGTCTTCTTCCTCGGAACGCTGACTATGTATCTGCCGGAGTATTTCTCTTCGGAGACGTTGAACCGCAGGTTGGAGTCTCTATCGTCGAACGTCTTGTAGACCAAGCGCTGCGACTCCCATCGCTCCCGTCTGCTCCGGTAGAAGGCGTCGGCGTACTTCCGCAGTATGTTGACCACCCCTTCTTGCAGCCGCTCCCATTCAGCGAAGCCTGTGGGATTTACGAGGGCATCATCGGCCTTCAGCCGGTACACCGGCGGGTCGGCTTCCAGGATGCTCCTCAGCGCCTTCTTGCTTAGGGCCAGATTCTCGAGGCCCTTTTGCTCCTTGTGCTCGATCAATGCCAGATATACCTTGTCCCAGTCCACCAGATCGAGGCTTTCGGAGGGGATACGCCTTTCGCTCCCTGAACTGGCGCTGACCTGTTCAATGCCGGATCGTCCGATATCCACTGACTGCACCCTGGCGGTCATATCTACAAATATCTTGTGGACCTGGGTACCAGATTCCAGCAGGGCCTCTGCTTCAGCTTTGAAGTTACGCTTTTCGTCGAGTCGGGGAATGAGCAGCCCCTGGCCCAGGAAATCGCGGTTGGGTTGGATGAGCAGCGGCAGTTCCAACATCCTGTCCGTTGCCACGCCTTCGCGTTCAAGGTAATCCCGGAATTGTGCCATGTAGTTGGCTCGCACGGCGAAGATGTTGAGGGTTTCCAGCAGATCGAGGTGATCGGGATGGCGGCCTTCCAGCGCTGAACTGCGCTTCAGCGTGAAGTTCAGCCCTCTCAGTCGCACACCCCGCCCGAATAGCTGGATTATCTGGGATCCCTCGCTTCTGCCGATGTTGAGCAGCCCGATGTTGGACACGCGCCAGGAGTTCCAGCCTTCGATGAATTTTCGGGCGCCTATCAGTATTTCTATGGAGCTCCCCGGCTGGTTGACCCCGCTAAACAGGGGGCCTGAGACGGCATCGTCCTCAACCGCGACGTCGGGATTGTCATCCTTGACCAGATTCTTGAATGCTGCCGTGTCCCCGATGTAGATCAGGCCGAAGTAATCGTCGGCTCCGCCCACCTTGAGGCCCAACTCGCCTCGGCTTCCGCGTATGTCGGATATGTGCAGCCCGCCCCCGGCGGGCGCGTGCAGCGTCTTCTCCAATATGCCCCGGTAGACGTTCTCCGCCTTCCCCATGCGCTGGCGCAGGTAGTCGAATTTGTCATTGAAGACATCCTCGCCGTACTGGTCGCGCAACTCCGATTGGCCTTTCAGCAACTGGCTTATGGCTGTCGTAGCCCAGCCGACGTCGCTCAGCAATCGGTGCAGGAACCGGACAACGGTCAGAACGTCGCTCCTGGATCGCCCTCGTTCCCTATGTACGGCGTTGACTTTGCTGCCTACGAACACCCAAAGCGGCTGGTCCAGGTTGTAGCGCCGAAGTGCGTCGCGCTGCTGCTCGAACACCATTTGCTGCTCGTAGAAGGAAAGCAGGTTGGCCAACAGCAGCCTGTCCGTCTGGTCCTGAGTGGTCTCCTGTTGAAGATTGAGTATGTGGAAGTCCTTGCCGTATCCCTCGTCGTAGAAGAAGCGATATGAATAGTCGAATGCGATGGCCTTGCCGTACTCCGCGGCCAGATCCTCGTTGCCGGCTGCGCTCAAAGCCTGCCCAAATGTGGCGCTGTACTCAAAAGTGAAACCCGTCTCACCCAGCATGTCTCGCATCCTCCGCCACGCCTCGCCTCCCGACCCTTTGTGCCCCTCATCCACGAAGATCAGGTTGTTGCCCTCGAACGCCTCAACCGGCACCCTTACGCCTCCGCCCCGCTTTTGCTCCACCAGTTTGGTTATCTCAGTAACCTTGACGCGGTTTCCGCTGACGGCCAGCAGTCCGCTTTCGGCCACGTCGAACCGGTCAGCCGGAATGTTCGACGCCTGCAATTCTGCGAGGTGCTGCTCGCTCAGCCCTTCGTTGGGAGTGATCAGCAGTATGTTGTCCAGCGCCTTGGGGTTGTAGTGGAGGAACTGGCGGTAATTCAGGTGCATCAGCAGCGTCTTGCCGCTGCCGGTGGCCATCCAGAAGGCGAGTTTCTTCAGATCGTAGTCGTTGAAGTTCGTCTCGACGTGTTCGCCTGTGCGCCGCCTGGCGTTGCGCCGGGAAACAAATCGGTTCAGTGACTCCAGCAACAGTTTTGAGTGGTTGAAGTACCAGTCGAGAAAGATTTCGGCGTACAGCGCTGCCAGGTACTGGAAGTAGCGAAGCGTGATGGGCTGCCTGCGCCCCGCGTTCATAGCTGCCAGATGCGCTCGGATGTTGTGGTCGTAGCGTTGTAGGTCGTCCAGCGTAATCCCCTGCAGCCGGCCTTCCCGCGACGCCAACCGGTTATAGACGTAGCTGTGGCCGTCCGGGTCGAATCCCTCGTCTGCAAGCTTCATGTCCTTCAGCAGCGGCCCGGTATCGGTATAACCCAGCCGCTGGTGCAGCCAGTCCAACAGAAGCAGACGTTCTTCCAACCGGGCGGATACTCCGGCGGTGTTCTCACGGGATTTTGGTCTGGTACGGGCGCGGGTCGGCATAGATCAACGTTTTCTTATGGCGTTCAGGCCTGTGCCGCGTCGAACATCCTCGCCTTGAATATCGGTTCGACGGCTTTGGCTCCGAGGATGCAGGAATCGCCGTTTACGTACACTTCGTCCGCTCCATCGGCAAGTTTCCGCTCGGCGACGAACCGGCGGTCGCGCCTGAAGTCGTCCTCGGTCCATCCCTCGGTGTTCCGCCATATGACTGCCGCCACGCGGCCGGGGGCCTCGCGGGTTTCGCCTGTGTAGACCAGGTAGCGGCGTCCGCTGTCGTCGTACACTCGCCGGGTGCGAACGTTCAGCCCCAGCAGGTAGTTGAAGGTTTCGGCAACGTCCGCGATCTGTTCCCGGGTCTCGCCGTTTGCTTGAGACCTCAGCTTGTAGTCGAAGGGCCGGGTCAGTTTGGCCGCGTTGAGCAGGGTCTCGCTTTCCTTGGTTTCCCACTTGAGCATGTATTTGAGCAGGTATCCCTCGATCCGCTCTTCCAGCTTCATGCGGCCGGCCTCTTGGTCGAAAGCGATGCTGTCCAGTGTGTCCTCGTAGGATTCCAGGCGCAGGTACTTGACGATGCGCGGTGATCGTTCCGCCTCCCAGGATGTTGCCGGGCGCTTTGGTTTGCCGTCTTTCCACTCTGGCGTGAAGGTGACTTTCTTGATGCGCGGCAACAGCACCGTGTGGAAGTATTCGCCCATCTCGACCAGCATGAACTTCCGCTGTCCTTCGTCCTCGCGATTCAGGTTGATGACGGCGTGCCCGGTGGTGCCGGAGCCGGCGAAGTAGTCGAGAGTTAGTGAGTCACTATTTGACGATAAATGGATAGAGTCTTCCACCGTATGTACTGACTTCGGATATAGATCTTCCTTTACCTTCAATCCAAGATACGTAAGCCATTTCGTTCCGTAATCTCCCGCAATATACCTTGAATCATCCCACACTGTTTTGAACATTTGTTCATCACTTGCTTTGTGTATTTGAATTTCACCAGATGAAGTAGTGTGTAATTTAAGCAGATAGCGTATGCTTTCAACTGAGTTACGTGCGTATCTCCATTTGCGCTCTACACCTTTCGCGTCTACTGGGTACACTGCCACGCGATTTTTGAATCTACCATCACGCACATTGGCTGCTCTTGGATGGAAGGTGTCGTCACATACATCGCCGAATTCTACGATCTTACTATTTTCCACAAAAATCGGGTAGAAGCAGTTCTTGGCCGTTGAGCGTTCCGATTCACGTCCCCATTTCCTTAGGTTGACGTAAATCCATTCATCTTTATGTATAGATTTTCCGTGAGTAGATTTTAGAGTATGTGGGACGCAGAAATATGCAAAGTCATGGTTATATGAGAAATGGTCTCCCTGTATTCCTTTCTTATTGTGAATAATGCTCACACAGACATTATCGTGATTTGGGAAATATTTCATAAGCAACTGACCGAGTAATATTTGTTCATTCTCATCAATTGCAATAATGAATGAGCCGTCTACCGTAGATAAACGTTGGCTAATGGAGATGCGATTTTCCATTAGTGATAACCATGAAGAGTGCTTGTAGTTGTTCTTGTATAGAATTTCTGACGTCTTTGAATTATACGGTGGGTCTATGTATATGCACTTGATTTTGCCGTTGTACTTTTCCTGCAAGAGGTTTAGGGCCTGCCAGTTCTCGCTGTGTATCAGCAGGCCGTCGGTCATTCCGTCGAGATCATCGAAGGACGCGAGCAGGCGGTCTGTGAAATCGGGGCTGAAGTGTCTGGTGTCCAGGGGGAGGGTTGGGTGCTCTTGCAGGAACGAATCTCGGGGGGGGGGGGGGGGTAGTCGATGCCCAGCTCTCGCCATTCGGCCCACTGCGCGTCGTTGGCGGCAATTTCGGAGTAGAAGTCAGCGCTTATGTTGCCGATGGTGATGCAGTATTGGGTTTCAACGATGAACTTCCGTTTCTCCCATAGCATCTTCTGGAAGGTTTCGATCTGGGCCAGAAACTCGATGATGCGGGCGCCGATGATCTTGATCAGCTGCACTATTTGAAACCATCCACCGGCCATGTTCTCGCCTGCGATGATCAGGTCGCCCAGATTCAGCGCCTCGTTCTTGATATAGAAGTCGAGCTCCCGGTTGAGGAAGCCGGACAGGTCTTTGTGGATGAAGAAGTCGGAGGTGTTTTTCCTGGTGTACTGCCGTAGGTGGTGTTCCAGATAGCTTACGGATTGGCCGTTGCTATCGAGGCGTCGTTCTCCGGTCATGGCCGCTACCGCTTCCGGCGCATTTGCCCCCAACCGCTGCGGAATTTCCTGGACCGCCTCGGCAATAATCTTGTCCTGCTGGTTCCGATTGCCATAGGCGGACTGCTCTTTCGCGTTCAAGGGCCGGTACTCAAAGGGAATGACGACGGCGCGTGCGTTCTCGTTCCATTTTGTCTCTGCGACGCGGGGGAGGAAGAAGCGCTTGTCACCCTTGACGTTGTTCTGTTCCACTCTGGCGGTCTGCATCAGGAAGTGAGTTACCACTCCGTTGGGCGCTTTCCAGTCGTAGTCGTGAAAGCGCTCGCCTGTCTTTACGTAGTACTGATCGCTGTTTGCCCAGTGGAGATATACCTCCTCGCCGTTATATGGAATGGCGTATTTTTGATTGCGTCCGTAGCGCCTAGTCGAGATAAAATCGCCGTCCTGGTAATAGCGGCTGAAAAATGCGCTCAGGTGGTTGTATATGGAAGCTTCAAGGGCGTCTCGGCTGCGGCTGTATTTGGCAGCGGCCTTCGCATTCAGATATGCCCTGCCAAGCGGGGTGTCCACGTATCCATCGTTCAATTCACCCTCGGCATCGATAGCGCCTGAGCCGAGCCCGTTTATGACGTTCTGGCGGGTTTCCTCAAGCGTTTCGGCGACCCAGGCCTGTTGGCGCAATATGCCGCGGTCCAACTCTTCGGAGACGTCGGCAGGCAGCTTCTCGGTAATGAACTTCTCAATCGCATCCCGCTTGTAATTCATAATGCGGTAGATGCCGAAATCGAGGTCGGCGCAGTCGAACTGGAATAGCTCGCGCAGCAGTTGCTGGAATTTCGTTACGTGTTTCGACGAATTGGCGGTCGCGGTGGTCATGACGCGCTTCTCTTGTTGGGTGTTGGGCGTTTTTGGTTATGGTGTGACCGGGTTGTTCGGGTTTCCGAATCTGGCGAGCGAGGCTATGTACGCCCGGTAGTTGCGGCCGATCTCGGCCATACTGTCTCCGCCGAATTTTTCCAGCAATGCATCTGCAAGGGTAAGGGCCATCATAGCCTCTCCAATGGGGCAGGCCCTGGGTACCTGGCAGACGTCGCTCCGGTGGTACGCGGCTTCCACGACTTCGCCGGTGTTTATATCGACCGATGGGAGTGGTTTGGTCATGGTCGCTATGGGCTTCACTGCGACCCGCACTATGACCGGCTCTCCGTTTGTCATTCCTCCCTCGATGCCGCCTGCGTGGTTGGAGAGATGCCGAAAGCGGCGCGGGTCGTCCGGGTCCGGCACGATCACGTCATGCACTTCCCTGCCAGGAAGCCGGGTGTTGGCGAATCCGGAGCCTATTTCGACTCCCTTGACGGCGTTGATGCTCATCATGGCCTGCGCCAGTCGGCCATCGAGCTTGCGGTCCCACTGCACGTGACTGCCCAAGCCGACGGGCACTCCGGTTGCGACCACTTCCATCACGCCTCCAACGGTGGTTCGGTTGGCCTTGGCCTGATCGATACGCTGCTTGAAGGCATGATCGGCCTCGTCGGTCGCGGCGCGCACTTCCGATTCATCTACTGCGTCCCAATCCGGCAGCGAGCGACCCTGACGTTCCGCAACCGCGTCGCCAATGGAGGCTACGTGTGCGTGCACCTCTATTCCGATTTCCTCGCATAGCCTGCGGGCTATCGCCGCCGCGGCCACGCGGGCGGTGGTTTCCCTGGCGCTGGCCCTTTCAAGGACGTTTCGCAGGTCGTGATGGGCGTACTTGAGGGCGCCTGGAAAGTCGGCGTGTCCGGGAACCACGTGGGTGTGTACTTTGCGGTCGGCCCCTTCCGGCGCCGGGGCTATGGACATGGCCTCGGTCCAGTTTGCAAAGTCGAGGTTCTCGATCCACATAGAAACCGGGGATCCGAGCGTCATGCCATGCCGCACGCCGCCTCTAATGGCCGCGCGGTCTTTCTCTATCTTCATGCGGCCGCCGCTGCCGTAGCCGCGCTGTCGTCTGGCGAGTTGGCGGGCGACGTACTCTTCGCTTACGGGCAGCCCTGCCGGTACACCTTCGACGATCACGATTAGACCGGGACCGTGGGATTCACCGGCTGTCAGGTATCTCAGCATGGGCAATCGCTCTGTAGGGCCGGGGCCGTCACTGTGCTGTCGTGAAAACGGGAATGCTAAAGCGTACTAGAAGCGCGGGGAATGCGAGTTCCCGGCCTCTGAAGCGCGCCAGGCGCATGCGCTAAGAGCCGCGTGTGGCATCTGCGACAGCCTGGAACATCACGTCCACCGGTGCATCGCTCCCCGTGGCCAACTCAAATCCCTCCACGCCCTGGTATATCAGCATGGACTGGCCGCCGGCAGTCGATCCGCCGGCTCGTTCCACCTCTTTCAGGAAGGGTGTCATGGGCGGTGCGTAAACGGCATCGTATGCGAGTGAGTCGGCCGAGACCAGTTCGGCAGTTACCGGGGATTGGGAATCTGCTTCTCCCCCGGCCATGCCCATAGAGGTAGCGTTTACCAGAAGGTCAGCGTATGGGACCACGTTGGAAAGTTCATCCCGGTCCAAGCCTGTTGCGCCGGGCCTGAATTTGCCGTCTGACAGATCTGAGGCCAGTTGGCGCGCGCGGGATATGGTTCGGTTTGCGATAGTGATCTTTGAAACGCCGCCGGTACGCAGCCCGTGGACTATGGCTCGAGCCGCTCCACCGGCTCCGAACAGTACGGCGGTCTTTCCGGCAGGGTCGAATCCCGCCTTATGCCGCAGGGCGCGCAAGAATCCGGGCGAGTCTGTGTTGTAGCCGGTGAGCTTGCCGTTGCGATTGACCACCCAGTTCACCGCGCCTATTAGCCGGGCGGTCTCGTCGACGTCATCGACCAGTGACATCACTGCCTGCTTGTGCGGCAGTGTGACGCATCCTGCAAGGAATCGTTCATCGCGCCATGAAGCGATTGTGTCTTCGAGGTCCTCAGGCGGGGTGGGCCATGCGGTGAAAGTGGCGTCGATACCCAGGTGGTCGAGCGCCGCCTGCTGAAACACGGGCGACAGCGTGTGCCCCAGCGGGTATCCGATGATTCCCATGCTCTTTGTCATTCTCGCCCCTTCTTGCTTGCAAACAGGTTGGCTGCGGCAAATCCGGTAGTAGCGCGTGCGTGGTTTCAAAAGATACCAGTTATTGCGAGAGAGGGGGCCGACTTTGGCTATCCTGCCCTGCCCCGCCGCTCGGCAAGCCATCCTTCGAGGATTATGGCGGCGGCAGCCGAATCCAGGCGAGCACGGTCTCGGCTAGGTTGCACGCCCGCGGCACGCAGCCTCGATTCGGCCTCAACTGTAGTCAGTCGTTCGTCTTGCGCGATCACGAGGAATTCCTTGTACTGCCTCAGTTCTGCACAACATCGGAGCGCTTTACGCGCTTGTTTACCGTGCCGGCCGTCCATTTCAAGCGGCAACCCGACGACAATCGCCCCTGCGCCCCATTCCCTGGCCAGGGAAATGACAGCGGCAACGTCGGCAGGGCTGCCAGTTCGCTTTATTGCGCTAATAGGCGTGACGACGGTGCGAGACGGGTCTGAAATGGCGAGGCCGATGCGCGCATCGCCCAGATCGACTCCCAGAGCGCGGCCTTTGGAACTGTCTATGATGCGCGGCCGGCCATTCGAGCCGCCTCTTCGATCACTTCGCGCGCAGAAGCGAGCGCTGCATCCAGTTTCGCGGGATCCCTGCCGCCGGCCTGCGCCAGGTGTGGTCCTCCGCCTCCTCCGCCTCCCAAGGCTTTGCCGAGTTTCTGAACGATGTTCCCTGCGTTAAGGCCCTTCCCCACGAGGTCAGCCGTAACCATGACCATGACCAAGGCTCGACCGTTGAACGTCGCCCCGAGTACTGCTGCGCCGGTTCTCATCTGCTCTCGCATCCGGTCGGCAGCCCTGCGCAAGGCGTCTGAGTTGGCTGCGGGTATTCGCCGTACTTCGACCTGGAAGTTGGTGGTGTCGAGGGCGACCTCGAACTGGGTTCCGGACTTCTCCCCTGCTGCATTCCCCAGGCTTGCGCTTACTACCTGATCTTCCAGAGTGGCAACTCGGCGTCGGTAGGTTTCGATTTCGTCCAGCAAGGCTCTGGTGCGCGTTTCCAGTTGAATGACCGGTGCGCTCAATGTTTCTGACAGTCTTTCCAGAACGCCAAAACGTTCTTGGATGGCGTTTTCTGCGCCAATGCCGGTTAGGGCTTCGAGTCTGCGCACTCCTGCGCCAATGCCGGTCTCCGACGTGATCACAAAGGCTCCGATGCCGCCGGTGCGGGCCATGTGGGTACCGCCGCACAGTTCGTAGCTCCAGGGGTGGTCGATGCCGACGGTGCGGACTTCGTTGTCGTAGGTGTCTCCAAAGAAGGCCAATGCCCCGTCCTCTATGGCCTTGCTGTAGGTAGTGGTATGAACGTGGACGTCGGCGTTATCGCGAATTTTCTGGTTGACGCGCTCCTGCACGGCCCTTATCTCTTTCCCATCGAGGGGGCTCATGTGTGTGAAGTCGAAACGCAGGCGGTCCGGGGCTACAAGTGAGCCGGATTGCCGGACGTGTGGGCCGATGATTTCTCTCAGCGCGGCGTGCAGCAGGTGTGTGGCGGTGTGATTCCGGCGAATTTGCTCTCGTCGGTCTGAGTCAACTTCCGCCGTAACGGTATCGCCCACGCTGATTTTGCCTTGAGTCAAGCGGGCTGCATGGACGGCAAGTCGGGCATATGGCGACTGGGTGTCGGTCACGTCGAGGGTTGCGGTGTCGGTAGTGAGTCGTCCCGTGTCCCCAATCTGGCCTCCCTTTTCCGCATAGAAGGGGGTTTCCCGCAGTACGACTTCAATGGCATCGCCTTTTGAAGCCGAGTTGGCCAGGTCGCCGTCTCTAATGATTGCCAGCACGACCGATTCGGCAGTTGTGGTCTCGTATCCCAAGAACTGGGTGAAGTCGACGCCGACGCGCTCGTATACACGCCGCTGTTCGGCGTCTCCGCCAAATCCGGCGGAGGCTGCCCGCGCTCGGTTTCGCTGCTTTTCCATCTCATCCTCGAAACCGTCCACGTCCAGCGTCATGTTGCGTTCCGCCAGTAGTTCCCTGGTGACCTCAACGGGAAATCCGTAGGTATCGTATAGCAGGAAGGCTTCTCGACCCGATATTTCGGTTGGCCATCCCGATTGTGGTTGGGTTTCGGCGGCCTCGGAGGCCGCCCTGATCCCGACCAAGCCGGCCTCATGCTTGCCTTGGCGTTTTGCCCTCGGCCCCGTCTGTGCGGGTGGATCGCTTTTGCCTGCGGTTTCATCGTGTGTTCGGCGTCTGATCATCCCGCCGAGCACGGCGGCACCGAATTCCAGAGTTCTGGCGAAGTTGTTCTCTTCCAGTTCCAACGTCCGCTCGATGAAGGGAAAGTTGCTTTTCAACTCCGGGTATACGTCGCCCAGCGTATCGGCAACCACGTCCGCCACTGGCGCAAGCACGGGAGCTTCCAGCCCCAGCGTCCTCCCAAAGAGCATGCCGCGGCGGATCACTCTCCTGAGAACGTATCCGCGGCCGGTGTTGCCGGGCACGACTCCGTCTCCGATCAGGAATGCCGCCGACCTGGCGTGTTCGGTTACGACTCGTATCGCCCTCTGTACTTCTCCCCCTTCGGACATAGCGCTTCCGGCCATCTCCTCTACTCGCTTGACTATTGGGAGGAATAGGTCGGACTCATACGGTGAGGCGACGTTCTGGATGGCCGTGATGGTTCGCTCCAGGCCCATCCCGGTATCTATGTTGTTCTTTGGCAGCGGCGAGTCGTTGCCCTCCGGATCGCGGTAGTACTGTGTGAACACCAGGTTGTAGAGTTCGATGAAGTCCTGGTGCAGGTTTGGCCCCCAGCTTGTCTTGCGGGCAGGGTCGTCGGATGCTGGAATAGCCTCCACGTCGCCGCGGTATAGGTGTATCTCACTGCACGGACCGCATGGGCCCTCTGAACCGGCGGGGCCCCACCAGTTTTCGGCTGGGCCAAAGCGGTATATGCGGTCGGGGGGCACGCCCAGATTCAGCCAAACCTTCTCGGCCTCGTCATCGCTTTCGAATATGGTGACGTACAGGCGATCGGGTTCGAATCCCAAGGCGTGGGTCATCAATTCCAGACCCCATTCGCACGCCTCTTCCTTGAAGTAGTCTCCAAAGCTGAAGTTTCCGAGCATCTCGAACAAGGTCATGTGGGTAGAGTCTCCGACCTCTTCTATGTCTGTGGTACGGAAACTCTTTTGCACGGTGGCGATGCGCGGGCTTGGTGGCGTGAGTTCTCCGGCGAAATAGGCCTTGAAGGGGGCCATGCCGGCGTTGGTCAGAAGCAGCGTGGGGTCGGCTGCGGGTATCAACGAGGCTGACGGCAGCCGAAGATGGCCCCGTTCTTCGAAGAAGCGCAGGAAGGTTTCCCGCAACTCTGATGCAGTTTTTACGTTCGAGCGCATTTGCTTTGTCTACGCGACATGAGGCCGCGCCTTGGGAGACTAATGGTTGGCAAGCCGGCTGAGGCCGCTTGCGTCAGGAGTCTGTCAGATTGTTGACGCTCACCCGCACCCAACGGGGCTTCGGAGTCTGTACAAGTTTAGAAATGGAGGATAGGCATGTCAAAAAGCGCTCTCTGCTCCGCGTCTGCCCGCCTAGTCTCCTTCTTCCGACATCCCTGCCCCTTCTGCTCGTACGCGTCGTTGACGACCGCCGGCAGCCACTCCTGCCGCAGCCACAGCGGGACTTACCGGGTCATACCCTGTTCCTGCCAGCGCAATCTCCGCGAGGGCCGCTTCTCTCTCCTCCGGCGACATGCGCTCAGGCGGAATGAAATCGTCAGCGGAGGGCGCGGCCCTGGCTTCTGTGTCGGCGGTGGTGTCCCAGGGCAGCCTCACCTGATCTACGCCCCAGTACAAAGTCTGATGAGGGAAGGGGATCTCGATACCTGCGTCGTCGAATTCCTGCTTGATACGTTTCCGCAATTCGCCCATGATCTCCCATTGTTTGAGGGGTTTGCAGTCTCCGAGCATCTTGATCGTGATAGCGGAATCGTCCATAGAGTTGACTCTCAGGACCTGGGGCGGCGTGATGATGAGCAGGCCAAAGTACGGGTCCTGAGCTATCTCGTCCCCAATGCGGTTCAGCACCTTTATCACTTCATCCAGGCTTTCCTTGTACGCCACCCCCACGTTCAGATTCACTCGTGACCAGTACTTCGTGAAGTTGGTGGTGGTGGATACGTCCCCGTGCGGGATGACGTGTACTTTGCCATCGAGGTCTCGCAGGACGGTTCGGCGCATGTTCATATTCTCTACCAGCCCTGCGATGCCTGCGATGTTAACGACGTCTCCCTTCCGGTACTGGTTTTCCCAGAGGATGAATATGCCGTTTATCAGGTCTCTTACGAGGTGCTGTGCGCCGAAACCGACGGCTATGCCGGCGATGCCAAAGCCGCCGAGGACGGGCCCGATGGGCACCGATAGTTCAGTGAGGACGATGAACGTGGTAGCGAGGATTATCAGTACGTTGGCGGTACCTACGAACACCGCGGAGAGCGTGTTTGCCCGCTTCATCATCTCCTCGTGGTCATCCGCGGTGGTCTGTCCAAAGGTTGCAGACCGCACGAGGCGGGGCAGCCACTGCCTCGAGATGCGAGTCGCTACCCATCCGAGAAAGATGATTAGCGCGATGCGGAGGCCGTCAGTAGCGAACCACTGCCCTGCTGCTCTTCCGACATTCTCCAGATAGCCGAGTGCGGGGTCTATGTTGGCGCCGAGGACGTGCAGAATGCCCAAGACGGCGGCGGACAGTATCGCGGCTCCGGGTATGACGTCGGTCAGCAAGCGGTCGAAGAAGCGAACGGCGGGTCGGACTTCGGCTGCGGCCTCCATTTTTTCCAGTGTGGCAACGGCGCGAGTTATCCGGCGTCGGATGAGGCTGCGCGCGAGGATCCATACAGCCACGGCTCCGACGGCTATGAGAGTCGCCCACAGGCCCTTGTCGGCCAGCCAGGCCAGAAACGTACCGTCGGCCGGGTTGCCAAAGAGATCGCGAAGCAGGGATCCGTTCACGGTTGGGATGGCCCGTTCATCACGTCAAAGCTGTGTGTGCTACGCCGCGTTCTGCGGCGGACAGGCGAATTATGGGCAGGCTGCAAGCGATTGACCGGGGGGACGGCTGTTCAGTCCTTGCCGCTTTCCCATAGCGTCACGTACTGACCGCCGCGCCCGCTTATCATCTGCTCCACGTCGGGTCGGCTCGTTTGGTTCTCCGCTGCTCGCTGACGTTCGATAAGTTTTTCGAGCATCTCAATGAGGTCGTCGAGTTGGGTATCGGAAAGGCGCCCCTCGAACAACTCACCGGCCAACTGCCTGAAGTGACCGGCTTCCAGGTGCAGGAGTCGGCCCGTAAAGAAGAGCACTCCGATGCTTCCGATATCCGCGGTAGATTGCCATGGAGCTTCCCTGTTGATCAATTCCGCCACACTCTTCAGGGCATGCGCCCTCACGAGTTCCTCGACCTTCTTGGGCAATCCCATAAGTCCGAGGAAGGCGGGTATTTGCTCGCGGATGAGTTGCTGCAAGTCGTTTTCCAAACCTCGTGCGAAGTCCTCGCCGGAAATTTCACTGATGCTCAGCGTGCGGATGAGCGGGCGGCCCGGCAGGTCGGATCTAGCGTCCACCGCGACGAAGTCGGCGAGGTTGGGAAAAATGCACAGCGTGACGTCTGTGTTCTTGTTTTCTTGAGATTCAAACATGTTCAAACCCCATCTTGGGGCTATCCCGCCTCTTTGGACCGTAGCCCGATGCGAAACCGAATGACTGCTCTGCGGACAGACTTTATCAAAGAGACCGACCCTCGATGCATTGGCGCCGCCATCCTACCCGGTGAACAGGTCCTTGATCTTCTGAAAGAATGAGCGGTTATCTCCCCGCCGGAAGTGTTCCCACGCTACCTGGGCTGATCCTGACCGCTGCATGCGGGATACGCGGGTCTTCATGACCTCTTTGATACGTTTGTCTTCGCCTCGATCAAGCCAGAATCCAACATTTTCCGGGCAAGCCTCAAGTTCGAGGTTGTAGCCGCGATAACGGAATCGGGTCATACTTTCGCCGCAGTGTGGGCAATCGTGTTCCACGCCGCGCTCTCCATATCGGCGCTGGCCTTTGACCATGTCATCCCTGAAGTGCTTGTCCTCGAAGGCCTCAAGGGTACTCATCGGTACCCACGAGCCTGAGCATTCCGGGCATTTCCGGGAGTCGTCGTCTCCCAGCTTCGATTCCACAAGAGGGGCGCCGTCAACCGGGCACGTGTACTGTGTCATGGCATTTCCCAGGTGGCCGGTCCGCCTGTCCGGTCGATATTCAGACCGGTGCGAGACCTTGTCGTCGATTTACGCTCCCTCTAATGATGGCGCTGCAAGGGTGTCGAGGTTGGATGAACATATCTCGAATCATACTCGCTGCGCGGGATGTTCGTGTTATTTCGCGTCAGACGCGCCAGGCGTCAGAGTTGGCGCAATTGGGGGTCGAATCGGTCGCGCAGCCAATCGCCGAGGAAATTCATGGCGAACACCGTCAGGAATATCGCCATTCCGGGGAAGAACGTGATCCACCACTCGACGCTGACGTAGGCGCGTCCTTGCGCCACCATCAGGCCCCATGCAGGCGTGGGCGGTGGTATTCCGGCGCCCAGAAAGCTCAGGATCGACTCCGAGAGAATCAGCGAACCCACTCTCAAGGTGGAGACCACTATCAGGGTGTTAGCGACGCCGGGGAGTATGTGTTTCGACATGATCCGGGCTGTCGAAGCGCCCATGACTCTCGCCTGAGCAACGTAATCACGGGTCTTTAGGGACAGGGTCTCGGCCCTGATCTGGCGTGAGAAGGCGCCCCAGCTGAAGACCGCCAACAGCGTCACAAGCACGCCAAGGCTCTGTTCAAACACGATGACGACTACAAGGGCTATGAGCAAGAACGGCACTGCGAGGGTGAAGTCGACGATACGCATGAGGAATTCGTCGAGTTGGCCGCCGTAGTACCCGGCCACTATCCCTACGGCTGTGCCCACTGTGCCGCCTGTGGTCAGCACCACGGAGGCCACGATCAGGGAAATGCGGGCACCGTGGATTATGCGGCTCAGAACGTCTCTACCCTGGATGTCGGTGCCCAGAAGGTGGGTTGCTTCACCGCGCTCGTCCCAGACGGGCGGCTGCCCGCTCTTCATCAGGTTCCCCCTGAGCGGGTTATGCGGAGATATCCACGGTGCGGTTATTGCGGCAATGATCAGAATGGCGACCATTGCGCCAGGAATCAGGGGCCACTCGCGCACGAATCGCCATGCAGCAGGCAACACGCCCCGCCGGGGGCCGAGCGACTCTGCCAGCGGCACATCGGCAGTCGATTCGGTCACGTATCCCCCTAATACCGAATTCTGGGGTCGATGTATGCGTACAAAACGTCTACCGCGGTGTTGATGGCGAGGTATACCACCGTGAATAGCAGCACTACGCCCGTCATCGTGGAAAAATCGTTGTTGGTTACCGACTGTACCGCCAGCCTGCCCAAACCCGGCCATGCGAATACCGTCTCGGTTACAACTGCGCCGGTGACGAACGCGGCCAGGATGAGGCCGCCAAAAGTCAGCGGAGCAAGCATGGCGTTGCGAAAAGCGTGCTTCCACACCACGCCCCGGGTGCTGACTCCCTTGGCGCGAGCCAGTTTCACGTACTCGGATGCAAGTACCTCCAGCATGGCTGAGCGGATGATCCTGAGGATTCCGGCAGCGGTGAGCCAGCCCAGGGTTATGGATGGCAATATGTAATGGTTTACTCCACCTCTACCCGACGTTGGCAGCCAGTCGATACGCACAGCGAAGAGGAGTATCAGCATGATGCCCAGCCAGAACGGTGGAAGGGCTTGTCCGAAGAGGGCGAAGGTCCGCCCGGCGTAGTCCCATACGGTCCCCCGTTTGACGGCTGACAGGACTCCCAGAGGTATGCCTACGACCAGAGAAAAGGTGAAGGCGCCGGCGGCCAGCTGCAAAGTGGCCGGTATGCGCTCCTGGATAACCTTTCGCACCGGCCGCAACTCCCGAATCGAATCGCCTAGGTCACCGGTCAAAGCCCTGCCCAACCATAGGCCGTACTGGACGACCAGCGGCTTGTCCAGACCCCAGCGCCTGCCCCAGGCGTCCCACTGTTCCTTTGTTGCGTACTCTGTGAGCAGAACAGTCCTGGGATCACCGGACTTGTGTGCAAGTGCGAACACGAAGATGCTCGTTGCGAGAGCGACGAGCACGGCGTATACGAGACGAGTAATTATGAAGCGGCGCAAGCTGGCCTCTCTGCATTACTTGCCGACCCCGGAGATCTTTCCCCGGGGCACAAGTTGCCTGCCGCCCACTGTACCGACGCCCGCACGGGGGGATTACGTCCCTGTCCCCGCGCAAGCGCCGGTCTGGTCATGGGCTACCGGATCACCGCCCTCTCGAAGTCGCCGGCCGCGACACCGGGGAGGGTCGTGGGTTGCCACTCGACGTTCTTTGCCACCGCGGCGAAAGTCGGGACCTTTACTATCAGCGTGGCCCATCGGTACTCGTGCAGACAGTCTTGAGCGGCGGCATTTGCCCTGAGCCTGGTCTGCACGTCCAGTTCAGCTCGTATGTCATACCAAGTCTGGTCGACGCAGGTGATTTCAACGCCAGGATTCCATCCACCAACCACCGGCCGCTGGTTGTAGTGCTGAGGCGTATCGGGAGAGGGGCTGCCGTATCTCCAGATGTAGGCGCCTGCGAATGACCGTGCGACGAGGCTGGGCCGCTTTGCAGAGTATGCGGTTGAATCTATGTTGACAGTGACGTCGAGGTTGTCCTGCCACATCTGGGCAATCGCCTCACCCACCTGTGGGTTGACGACGGATGGCAGGTCGGGCGTCACGAAGAAGTCGATCGAGAAGCGGCCGAACCCCGACTCGGCCATCAAGGCCTTCGCGCCCTCCGGGTCGAAAGTGAATTCATCCCGCCACTCCTCTTTCCACTGAGCATCATCCGGAGAGAAGTTGTACCAGGTGTTGGGTCCGACCTGGCCAAGACCGCTCAGGATGGCGAGGTTGATACTCTCCCTGTCTATCGCCATGGACATTGCGCGGCGGACCTTGGCCGAGCGTTCCATGCGGTCCGGGTCGTCCGGGTCCCCTATCCATGGGTGTTCGTCATCCGGCAGAAACGCTTCACGTGTTTCAACCGGATCACCGGTCAGCAGGTCGGTCTTGATCCAGTGGTTGCCTGTGTACCAAACGGTGGTCCGTGCTGCGGTATTGGTTTCGACTGCGTGGGCGCCGGTCTCTCCAAGTATTGATCCTAGGAATCTGAGGGACACCGGCGTGATGTCAACTTCTCCGGCCTTGAACGCCGCGAGCCGGGTGGCTTCTTCGGGAATCTCCCGCACGATTACTCGCTGGATGCTTGGCGTGGCCCGGAAGTGGCTTTCCTGAGCGTCGAGTATCACTTCCTCGTTAGCCGTCCACTTATTGACGGTGAAGGGGCCGGTGCCTACGGGCGTCTCCGCGGCTTTATCCGGTCCCAGGTCGTCAAAGACCTTCTTGCTCCAGATTCCTCCAATCTGGCTGTTGTTGGACAGCTGTCGGTCCCATTGCGGCGGTATGAACTCGCCGTCCTTCGTGGTCATGGTGACCGTGTAGGCGTCGTCCTTGACCCATCGGTCCATCCATACGCTGGCCTCGGCTATCTTGGCGAGCGTGCCTTCTGCGAACAGTGCGTCGTCGAACGTGTATACCACGTCGTCTGCGGTCAGTTCGCCCCAGCCGTCATGGAATTGCACGCCCTTGCGTATCTTGAAGGTCACGGAGGTACCGTCGGAGGCTGCTTCCCACGATTCGGCAAGCGCTTCCGGCACTGTGTCGCCCAGGATTGGCGCCTCATGCGGGTGATACGTGAGCGGGTCGGCCACTCCCCACGCCACCTTGTCTAGATTGACCGGCCACTTGAGCAGACTTGGCCTGAAGATGGGCGGCGTGATGCTGCCGACTGCCACGCGCAACGTCCCCGACTGCTCGACGGGCGGCTCCATGGCCGGGGCTTGTGTGGCCACGACTACCACGGTTTCCTTTACGGTTACCTGTACTTGCTTTTCCTTCTCGACGACCACCGTCTCTTTGACGGTGACGGGCCTCTCGATTACCACGGTCTCCTTCACGACCGTCGTTGTTTCACCTCCGCAGGCGATGGCGAATGCGGCAACTGCGGCCAGGATGACCGCTGCAAGGGATCGGGCCTTGCCGCATGTTGATGGGATCCATTTCATAACACTACCTCCCTGAGAATGGCCTCAACGTTGGCTGGGCCGAATTGTGAGTGGAGGGCCTGGGCGCCTCTGCGAGAAAAATGTCTACGATTTTCGTAAGAAGCCAGCGCGTCATGCCTTTGGTTACACGCCCAAGCAGACCGTAATCTAGCGGAAACTTAGCGCCGATATTGTCGGGTGTCAAAAAAACCGCAAAGAAGCAGGGGTCACGCTGCGCTGGCCGTCAGCGCGGTTGGGGTTCAGTCCTGTGGCTTGCGGTAGACCTTGAAGTAGTAGTACGCGCCTCCGCCGGCTGCTGCGCCTAGCAATAGCAGGACGATGAGGATGATCCACAGCGCTCCGCCTCCGCCTCCGCTCTCTTCCGGCTGAACCGTTGGCGTTACCTCGGGCCTCGGCGTGGAGGTCGTCACGGGCGCGGGCGTCGTGGTTGGCGCGGTAGTTGGCGCCACAGTAGGCGCGGGTGTGGGCGCGGCAGTTGGCGCGGGTCTGGGCGTCGCGGTCGGCGCGGGCGTTGGCCTGGCAGTAGGCGCGGGCGTGGGTCTCGCGGTCGGCTCGGGCGTTGGGGCCGCAGTCGGCGCGGGCGTTGGGGCCGCGGTCGGCACGGGTGTAGGCGCGGCGGTGGGCACGGGCGTTGGGGCCGCAGTGGGTACGGGCGTGGGCGCAGCGGTCGGCACGGGCGTGGGCGTCGCGGTCGGGGTTGCCGCGGGCGTCGCGGTCGGCGCCGGTGTTGGCGTAGCCGCGGGCGTTGGGGTCGGCGTGGGGGTTGGCGTAGCAGTCGGTTCGCCGCTTATGGTGAGCGCGTATCTGCTGAAGTTGGAGAGTGCTGCGACGGCCCATACGCGTCCTGCGTCATCGGTTTCGCAGCTGTGCGTGAGCAGGGTCCAAGCGCCTTCGTCCGGCACGCGGTAGAGGCTTGCGCGTCCGTCTTCGCACGCGGCGCCGTTGTCCTCGGGCAGTCGGAAGCGCAGGCTGACGGGGGCGGAGTATTGGGTGGGCTTGAGTGCGCCGGTGATTGCGTCGAAGGTGTCGAGTTGGATGGCCAGCGCGACTCGGCCGCTCGGGTCGAGGGTGGCTGGTTCGAGCGTTGTCATCCTGATCTCGACGTTGGCGGGGGCCGCGCCTGCGGGGGCCGCGAGCTGCACGGAGCCGTCGGCTATTTCTATCTGCGCGCTCTCGCCGGGGGTCACGACGGCATAGGCGGTTGCGGGGCCGAGGACGATCAGGGTTACGTCTATCGTCTGCGGGGAGTTCGAAGCGCTGGTCGACACTATCCTCAGCGTGCCCGTGTGCGTGCCTACGGCGAGGCCGGTCGGGTCAACGGAGACGGACACCTGTGCCCGGTTGTTGGGGCCGGTGGAGTTGTTCTGCGAGAGGGTTGCGGTGATCCAGAGCACGTCCCTTGCTATCCGAAGGGTCATGCTTGCGGACTGGGTGTTCCACACCTCAAATTCCTTAGCCGGCAGGCTGGCGGCGCCCTGACTGATAGTGAACCCGATCGCGGTCGGTGCGAAGGCGATCACGTCTGTGGCGGGCGGCGGGCCACCGCCGTTTCCTCCACCGTTTCCTCCACCGCCTCCACCTCCGCCGGGCGGCGGTGGGGCTGGCGGGGGTGGCGGCGGCGGGGGCGGCGGGGCTACGGCCTGCGTCGTTGCGCTTGCCTCGTTCGACCACCCGCCGTCGCCCAGGGAGTTGGCGGCGCGGATTCGGTAGGTGTATTCGGTTCCGACCGTGAGGCCGGTGTCGGAGTAGCCGGTAGCGCTGACGGCTATGGTGGAGGTGGCAACGTCCTCGTAGGTTCCCGTGCCGGTCTTGCGCTGGAGTGTGTATCCGGTGATGGCGGCTCCGTTGGCGGCGGGCGCGGTCCAGGTCAGGCTGATCGAGGTTGCGCTTGCGGAGGTTGCGGCGAGGTCGGTTATTTCATCGGGCGGGCCCTGCGGCGTTGCGCTGGGCTCGTTGGACCATTCGCCGTTGCCCAGGGAGTTAGCAGCCCGAATCCGGTAGGTGTATTCAGTGCCGGCTGCGAGGCCGGTGTCGGTGTATCCGGTATCGCCGGCGGGTATCGTCGTCAATACGTCGGCGTATTTCCCTGAGCCGGTCTTGCGCTGGAGTGTGTAGGCGGTGATTGCGGCGCCGTGGGCGTTGGGCGCGGTCCAGGTAAGGCGGATCGAGGTTGCGCTTGCGTGGTTTGCGGCGAGGTCGGTTATGGCTGCGGGCGCGGCGTTGTTCGTGGTTTCGCTGGTTTCGCTGGACCAGGCGGCGTTGCCCTGGGTGTTGGCGGCGCGAATGCGGTAGGTGTAGGTCGTGCCGGGGGTCAGGCCGGTGTCGGAGTAGCCGGTCTCGCTGGCCTCGATGTTCGTCGCTATGTCGGCGTAGTTTCCTGTGCCGCTCTTGCGCTGCAGGGTGTATTCGGTTATGGCGGATGCACCGGTGGCGGGCGCGGTCCATGCCAGGTCGATCTCCGTCGCGCCGTTGGTTGCGTCCCTGGTTGCGGTCAGGTCGGACACGGGGGACGGAGCCTGGCCGGAGGGGGTGGTTTCGGATGGTTGGTTGGACCATGCGCCGTTGCCAATGGAGTTCACGGCGCGGATTTGGTAGGTGTACGCGGTTGCGGGCGTGAGGCCGGTGTCCGTGTGGCTGGTAGCGCTGGCCGCTATGTTCGTCGCTACGTTGGCGTAGTTTCCCGAGCCGGTCTTGCGCTGGAGGGTGTAGCTGCTGATGGCTGCTCCGTGTGCGGCGGGTGCGGTCCAGGTCAGTCGGATCGAGGTCGCGCTTGCGGCGGTTGCGTCGAGGTCTGTCACGGCTGCGGGTGCGTCGTTGTTCGTGGTTGCGTCGTCTTCATTGGACCATGCGCCTTCGCCTTCGGCGTTTCTGGCGCGAATGCGGTAGGTGTACGCGGTTGCGGGTGTGAGGCCGAGGTCGGGGTGGGTGGTAGCGCTAGCCGCGATGGAGGTGGATACGTTCTCGTAGTCTCCTGAGCCGGTCTTTCGCTGGAGGGTGTATCCGGTGATGGCTGCTCCGTGTGCGGCGGGTGCGGTCCACGACAGGCCAATCGTGTTCGCGCCTACGCTGGTTGCGGCCAGGTTTGTCACGGCTGCGGGCGGGGCGTTGTCCGTGGTTTCGGAGGGGTCGTTGGACCAGGCGCTGTTGCCCTCGGAGTTGACGGCCAGGATTTGGTACGTGTACGCGGTTGCGGGTGTGAGGCCGGTGTCGGAGTAGCTGGTAGCGGCGCCGGCTATCGTCGTGGATACGTTCGCGTAGTCTCCTGAGCCGGCCTTGCGCTGGAGTGTGTATGAGGTGATGTCGGCGCCGTTGTCGTGGGGCGCGGTCCAGGACAGGTTGATCTCCCTGGCGCCATTGTCAGCGTCTTTGGCAGCGGTCAGGTCGGTTACGGGTTCGGGCCGGATGGGGTCCGTGGTAGCGCTGGGGTCGTTGGACCATGGGGAGTCGCCTCCGGCGTTGACGGCCACGAGTCGGTACGTGTACTTGGTGCCGGGCGCCAGGCCGGTGTCGGTGTAGGTGGTAGCGCTGCCTGCGATGGTGGACGACACCAGTGTGAATGAGCCGGTATCGGGGTCCGGGCGTTGTTCGGCTCGCCGCAGCGGCGGACCGGCCTTGCGTTCCAGGCGGTATCCGGTGAGGGCTAATCCGTTGTCGTCGGGCGCGGTCCAGGTAAGGCGGATCGAGGTCGGGCTTAGGGCGGTTGCGGCCATGTCAATTACGTTGTTGGGCGAGCCGTCGGCCGTGGTAGTTGCGGTCGTTTCGTTGGACCATTCCGAGTTGCCGAGGGAGTTCGTAGCGCGGAGTCGGTAGGTGTACGCGGTCAAGGGGGTGAGGAAGCCGTCGGTCCAGCCGTCTGCGGCGGGGTGGAAGTCCCTGTCTAATTCGACGTAGGAGCCGTCGACGGTCTTGCGCTGGATGGTGTATCCGGTGAGGGCGGATCCGTTGTCGTCTGGCGGGGTCCACGAAATGTAGATCGAGGTCGAGCTTGCCGTCTCTGCAAGCAGGTCGGTTATGCGCGCGGGCACGCCGGAGTCGGTCGTTGCGCTGTCCTCGTTGGACCACTCGGCGTCGCCTATGGAGTTGGCGGCTCGGAGTCGGTAGGTGTAGGTAGTGCCGAGTGAGAGTCCTGTGTCGGAGTATGTGGTATCGCTGACGGCTATGGACGACGAGAGCAGTGCGTAGGAGCCGGATCCGGCCTTGCGTTCCAGTCGGTAGGCGGTGATGTCTTCTCCGTTGGCGTTGGGGGTTGACCACGTCAGGTCGATCTCGGTCGCGCCGTTGTTCGCGTCCTTGGTTGCGTCGAGGTCGGTTATGGCGGCGGGCTTGGAAGTGTCCGTGGTGGTTACGCTGCGTTCGGCCGACCACTCTCCTTCGCCTGTGGAGTTGGCGGCTCGGATGCGGTAGGCGTAGGTCGCGCCGGGTGTGAGGCCGGTGTCGGAGTAGCTGGTAGCGTCGGCGGCTATGGTCGTCGATACGTTCGCGTAGGTTCCTGAGCCGGTCTTGCGCTGAAGGGTGTAGGCGGTGATGGTGGCGCCGCTGGTTGGCGGCGCGGTCCACGTCAGATCCACGGAGCGGTGCGGGTCAGAGGATCCGGCGGTTGCGGTCAGGCCTATGATGACTCCGGGTTCGGCGGGGCCCGTGGTTATCAAGACTTCTTCGGACCACTCGCCGTCGCCCAGGGAGTTGGTCGCGCGGATGCGGTAGCCGTATTGGGTTGCGGGCTTGAGGCGGAAGTCGGTGAAGTCGGTAGCGCGCGCTGTTAGTAAGAACTGCGCTTCCGAGGGGAACCCTGTGAGGACCCGGCGGTGGACGACGTATTCGATGATGGGGGATCCGTTGTTGGCGGGCGGGGTCCAGGACAGGCTGATCGATCTCGCGCCTACGGAGGTTGCGGCCAGGTCTGTCACGGCTGCGGGCGGAGCGTTTCCGGTGGTAGCGCTCTCCTCGTTGGACCAGGGGCCGTTGCCGGCGGAGCTGGCGGCTCGGATGCGGTAGGTGTATTCGGTTGCGGGTGTGAGGTCGTCGTCTTCGTCGGCGTACGCGGTAGCGTCTGCGGGTATCGTCGTGGATACGTCGGCGTAGTTTCCTGAGCCGGTCTTGCGCTGGAGGGTGTATCCGGTGATGGCGGATCCGTTGGTTGTCGGCGCGGACCACGAGAGGTCGATCGCTATCGCGGTGGAGCTTGCGGTTGCGGTCAGGTCTGACACGGCCGACGGCGCGCCTGCCGCGGGTGTAGTTTCGGTGGCTTCGTTGGACCATTCCGCGTTGCCGACGGAGTTCACGGCGCGGATTTGGTACGTGTACGTGGTTGCGGCCGTGAGACTGGTGTCCTCGTAGCTGGTTGCGCCGGCGGCTATCGTCGTGGATACGTTGGCGTAGTTTCCTGTGCCGGTCTTGCGCTGGAGGGTGTATCCGCTGATGGCTGCGCCGTTGGCGGCGGGTGCGGTCCAGGTAATGCGGATCGTGGTCAAGTCTGTGGCCGATGCGAGCAGGTCTGCCACGGCGGCGGGTACGTCGTTGTCCGTGGTATCGTCGGCTTCGTTGGACCATGCGCCGTTGCCTACGGAGTTGGCGGCCCGCAGTCGGTAGGCGTATGTGGTTGCCGGGGTGAGGCCGGTGTCGGAGTACGCGGTAGCGCCGACGTCTATGGAGGCCGACAACAGCGTGAAGGAGCCGGATCCGACCTTGCGTTCCAGTCGGTAGGCGGTGATGTCTTCTCCGTTATCGTCGGGGGTTGACCACGTCAGGTTGATTTCGGTCTTGCCGTTGGTTGCGTCCTTGGTTGCGGTGAGAGCAATGGCGTCCGGCGCGGCGGTATCCGTCGTGGTTACTGCGGGTTCGTTGGACCATTCGCCGGCGCCTACGGAGTTGACGGCCCGCAGTCGGTAGGTGTAGGTCGTGCCGGGCGTGAGGCCGGTGTCGGAGTAGCTGGTAGCGTCGGCGGCTATCGCGGTCGATACGTTGGAGTAGGCTCCGGAGCCGGCCTTGCGCTGGAGTGTGTATCCGGTGATGGCTTCTCCGTTGTCGGCGGGCGCGGTCCACTGCAAGGCCACGGAGCGGTACGGGTCAGAGGTCGAGAGGGTTGCCCTCAGGTCCGTTATGGCTGCGGGTGCGGCGTTGTCCGTGGTTTCGCTCTCCTCGTTGGACCATTCGGCGGGGCCCAGGGAGTTGGCGGCGCGGATTTGGTAGGTGTAGGTCGTGCCGGGTGTGAGGCCGGTGTCGGAGTAGCCGGTAGCGCTTGCGGCTATCGTCGTGGATATGTTGGCGTACTCCCCTGCCCCGCTCTTGCGCTGGAGTGTGTATCCGGTGATGGCGGCTCCGTGGGCGGCGGGCGCGGTCCAGCTCAGGTCGATCTCGGTGTCGCCGTTGGTTGCGTCCCTGGTTGCGGCCAGGTCGGTTATGGCTGCGGGGGGAGCGTTTCCGGTGGTTGCGCTGTCCTCGTTGGACCAGGGGCCGTCGCCTATGACGTTGGCGGCTCGGATGCGGTAGGTGTACGCGGTAGCGGGTGTGAGGTCGTCGTCGGAGTAGGCGGTAGCGTCTGCGGGTATCGTGGTCGATACGTCGGCGAAGTTTCCTGAGCCGGTCTTGCGCTGGAGTGTGTATCCGGTGATGGCGGATCCGTTGTCGTCGGGCGCGGACCACGAGAGTTCGATCGCTATTGCGGTGGAGCTTGCGGTTGCGGTCAGGTCTGACACGGCCACCGGCGCCCCGGCCGGGGGTGTAGTTTCGGTGGCTTCGTTGGACCGCCCGCCTGCGCCCGCTGTGTTCCAGGCCCGCATGCGGTAGGTGTAGGTCGTTTCGGGCGTGAGGCCGGTGTCCGTGAAGGTGGTAGCGGCTGCGCCAGGTCCGCCTGATAGTGCAACAAAGTTCCCTGTCCCGGTCTTGCGCTCGAGGGTGTAGTTGTCGATTTCGGCTCCGTTGTCGGCGGGCGCGGTCCAGGTCAGTCGGATCGAGGTCGCGCTTGCGGCGGTTGCGGCGAGGTCCGTTATGGCGTCGGGTGGATCGGTGAGCGTGGTTGCGGCGGCTAGGTTGGACCACGCGCCTGCGCCCTCTCTGTTCCAGGCCTGTATGCGGTAGGTGTACGCCGTATTGGCCGTGAGGCCGATGTCCGTGAAGGTGGTAGCGGCTGCACTGGGTCCGGTTGATAGTGCAGCCCAGCTCCCTGTCCCGATCCTGCGTTGGAGGGTGTAGCTGGTGATGGTTTCTCCGTTGTCGTCGGGCGTTGACCACGTCAGGATGATCGAGGTCGTGCTTGTGGCGGTTGCCTCCAGGTCCGTTATGGCGTCGGGCACGGCGGTATCGGTCGTGGTTACCACGGGCTCGTTGGACCACTCGGCGTTGCCGATGGAGTTCGTAGCGTGGATGCGGTAGGTGTAGATCGTGCCCGGAGTGAGTCCGGTGTCGGAGTAGCTGGTATCGCCTGCGGCTATCGTGGTCGATACGTTGGAGTAGTTTCCTGAGCCGGCCTTGCGCTGGAGGGTGTATCCGGTGATGGCTTCTCCGTGGTCGGCGGGCGCGGTCCACTCCAGGGCCACGGAGCGGTACGGGTCAGAGGACGAGAGGGTTGCCCTCAGGTCGGTTATGGCTGCGGGTGCGTCGTCGGGCGTGGTTGCGGCGGCCTCGTTGGACCATGCGCCGTTGCCTATGCGGTTGACAGCGGTTATGCGGTAGGTGTAGGCGGTTGCGGGGGTGAGTCCGGCGTCGACGTGGCTGGTAGCGCTTGCCGCTATGGACGTGGATACGTCGGCGTAGTTGCCGGAGCCGGTCTTGCGCGAGAGTGTGTAGCCGCTGATGGCTTCTCCGTTGTCTGCGGGCGTGGTCCAGGTCAGTCGGATCGCGGTCGAGCTTGCGGCTGTTGCGGCGAGGTCCGTTACTTGATCGGGCGTGTCGTCCGTCGTTTCGGAGGCCTCGTTGGACCATGCGGCGTTGCCCAGGGAGTTCACGGCTCGGACGCGGAAGGTGTACGTCGTACCGGGCAACAGGCCAGGGTTGGAGAAGCTGGTCTCGTTTGTAGAGCCAATGTTTATGTAGTTTCCGGAGCCGGCCTTGCGCTGGATGTTGTAGCGGAGGATGGCGGATCCGTTGGCTGCGGCTGCGGTCCAGGACAGGTCGATCCTAGTAGAGCTGTCGGTTGCGTCCTTGGTAGCGGTCAGGTCGGTTGTGCGCGCGGGCCTGGAGGTGGCGGGCGTCGTTAGGGAGAGTATGGTGGACCACGGGCCTGTTCCGTGCTCGTTCACGGCCAGGATGCGGTAGTTGTACGCCGTGTTGGGGGTGAGGCCGGTGTCCTCGTAGCTGGTTGTGCCTGCCGCGGGCCTCGTCACTTCGTCGTAGGTCCCTCCGCCGGTCGAGCGTTCGAGGATGTATGACGAGACGGCGGCGCCTCCGTCGTCGGCGGGTGCGGTCCAGGTCAGGTCTATGGTGGACGCGGTGGAAGCGGCTGCGCTGAGGCCGGTGGGAGCGTCGGGCCGTCCGGGTCCGAGGGTCACGGACAGCTGCCGCGTCGGGTCACCAACCCCTTCGGAGTTGACTGCGCGGATGCGGTAGACGTAGGTGCGGTTGCCCACCGCGGTGGTGTCGGTCCAGGACCCGGATCCTGCGGCAAGGGTTGCCACCGAATCCCACGGCCCGGAGTTGCCTATCCTTCGCTCCACCCGGACCTCGGTGATGTCGTTGCCGAAGACTCTGGTTGGCGCGGTACCCAATGTCAATAGCACCGACGCGTTTACAACTTCGGCAGTAAACCCGGAGTAAGCGGCCGGAGCGCCCGGCGTGACGTCGATGGTGTCCCACTGCCCTACCCCGCCGCCGTTCACCCCGCGCACGCGGTAGTAGTAGGGCGTGCCGATGTTGAAATGGGCGCTGGGGAGATCGAACTCCTTGTTGTCTGATCCGTGGCCGGCCGGGGGCATGGGTTCCCATGTGGTTCCGTCCGCGGAGTACTGGAAGTGGTAGGACCCGGCGCCGGGGGCGTCGCTCCATTTGACCTTGGCTCCGGTGGGCGGCAGGGTGGCGCTTCCGCCGGTCTGTTCGCCTCGCAGGTCGAACGGGCCGTCGCTCGGCGGGTCGCCGCTGGCTGGCTGGGTGGTTGCGGTTGGTTCGTTGGACCATCCTCCGTTTCCGACGGAGTTGACGGCGCGGATGCGGTAGGTGTAGAGAGTGCCGCCTGCGAGCGCAACGTCGAGGTAGCCGGTATCGCCCACGGCTGGTCCGGGCGCCACGTCGTCGTAGCCGCCTGCGCCGGCCTTGCGCTGTAGCGTGTATGCGGTGATGGTGCGCCCGTTAGCCGGGGGCGCGGTCCAGGTCAGTCTGACGGCGGTGGAGCTTGCGGCTGTAGCGGTCAGGTCTGTCACGGCGTCGGGCGCGGCGTTGTCCGTGGTAGCGCTGGATTCGTTGGACCATTCGGCGTTGCCCAGGGCGTTCCTGGCGCGTATTCGGTAGGTGTACGCGGTTGCGGGCGCGACTCCGGTGTCGTCGTAGATGGTTGCGCCTACATCGATGCTCGAAGACACGACGACGTAGTCTTCGGAGCCGGCCTTGCGCTGAAGCGTGTATGCGCTGATGGCGCGTCCGTTGGCGGCGGGCGAGCCCCAGAAGAGTCGGATCGACCTCGCGCCGGTCTTGGTTGCGCGCAGGTCCGTTATGCGCCCGGGCGGGGCTCGGTGCGTCTCTGCGTTGGGTTCGTTGGACCATTCGCCGGCGCCTACGGAGTTCACCGCGCTGATGCGGTAGGTGTAGGCGGTTGCGGGGGTGAGTCCGGAGTCGGTGTGGGTAGTAGCGTCTGCGGCGATTTCTGTAGTGGTGGTGGCGTAGGAGCCGGCGCCGGTCTTGCGCTGGAGTGTGTAGGAGATTATGGCGGATCCCCTCTCGGCGGGTGCGGTCCAAGAGAGGTTTATGGCGGTCGAGCTTGCGGCGGTTGCGGCCAGGGTCGTTATCTTCGTGGGAACCTGTGCGGCGTCGGTCGTCGCCAGAGCGTGGCTGGACCACTCGGCGTCGCCGATGGAGTTCGTGGCCCGAATGCTGTACGCGTGTTCATTTCCGGGCGCGAGGCCCGTGTCCGAGTAGCTGGTTGCGGTTGCCGGTATGGACGGAAGATTGGTCCACGTGGGTCGATCATCGCTTATGCGCTGGATGGTGTAGCCCGTGATGGGGGATCCGTTGGCGTCGGGCGCGGACCAGGTCAGGTTGATCTGCGTCTCGCCGTTGGTTGCGTCCTTGGTTGCGACGAGGTCGTCTATTACATCGGGCACGTCGGGGTCCGTGGTTGCGCTGTCTTCGTTGGACCATGCGGCGTTGCCCCTGGAGTTGACGGCCCGCAGGCGGTATGTGTATTCGGTTACGGGCGAGAGTCCGGTGTCGGAGTAGCTGGTAGCGCTGGCTGCGATGGACGCGGTCGTAGTGGCGTAGGTTCCTGAGCCGGTCTTGCGCTGGAGTACGTATCCGGTGATGGCTTCTCCGTTGGCGTCTGGCGCGGTCCACGACAGGTCGATCTCGGTTGCGCCGTTGGTAGCGTCCTTGGTTGCGGCGAGGTCGGTTATGGCGTCCGGTGCGGCGGTGTCCTGCGTCGTTACGGTGGCGACGTTGGACCCGGCGCTGTTGCCGACGGAGTTGCGCACGAAGATGTCGTACCTATATGTAACGCCGGGCGTGAGGTTGGGCGTCGTGGAGGTGTCCCACGTGTAGGTGGTTTTGCTTCCGTCTACCACCGCGTCCGCCGTATTTACCAGTTTCCACTGCATCTGCTCAGGCGTACCCCAGCGCACCCGAACCGAGTACCGGTCGATGGCGGCTCCGTTGTTTTCGGGCGTGGTCCACTCGAGGTCGACGGAGCGGTAGGGGTCATCGGCCCCGGGAGTTGCCTCGAGGTCGGTTATGGCGTCGGGTACGTCGGCGGCCGTGGTTGCGCTGGGCTCGTTGGACCATTCCGCGTCGTCTATGGCGTTCGTAGCGCGCAGTCGGTAGGTGTATTCGGTTGCGGGGGTGAGTCCGGTGTCGGCGTAGCTGGTAGCGCTGACCGCTATGTCGGCAGTGGAGGTGGCAACGTCTGCGTAGGTTCCTGAGCCGGTCTTGCGCTGGAGTGTGTATGCGGTGATGGCTTCTCCGTGGTTGTTGGGGGCGGTCCAGGTCAGGTTGATCCCCCTGGCGCCGTTAGCGGTTGCGGCCAGGTCGGTTATGTCGGCGGGTGCGTCTTTGTCGGTGGTAGCGCTGGGTTCGTTGGACCATGCGCCGTCGCCGAGGGAGTTGATGGCGCGTACGCGGTAGGTGTATGTGGTTCCGGGGGTGAGTCCGGTGTCTGAGTACGCGGTAGCGCTTATTCCGAGGACCGTGGATCCGTCGGCGTAGGTTCCGGAGCCGGTCTTGCGCTGGAGTGTGTATCCGGTGATGGGGCGGCCGTTGGCTGCGGGCGCGCTCCAGGTCAGGTCGATTTCGGTCTTGCCGTTGGTTGCGTCTTTGGTTGCGGTCAGGTCCGTTATTCCATCGGGCGGGGCGTTGTCCGTGGTTGCGGAGTCTTCGTTGGACCAGCCGGCCGGGCCTACGGAGTTCGCGGCGCGTATGCGGTAGGTGTATTCGGTTGCGGGGGTGAGTCCGGTGTCGGAGTAGCTGGTAGCGCTTGCGCCGATGGTGGTGGATACGTTGGCGAAGCTTTCGGAGCCGGTCTTGCGCTGGAGTGTGTAGGAGGTTATGGCGGCTCCGTTAGGTGAGGGCGCCGACCAGGCCAGGTCGATCTCCGTGGCGCCGTTGGTTGCGTCTTTAGTTGCGGACAGGTTGGTTATGGCTGAGGGCGGGGCCGTGCCCGTGGCTGCGCTGGGTTCGTTGGACCATGCTCCGTCGCCGACGGAGTTCACTGCGCGTATGCGGTAGGTGTAGATGGTCGTGGCTGCGAGGCCGGTGTGGGTGTACGCGGTATCGCTTGCGCCGATGGTGGTGGATACGTCGGCGAAGTTTCCGGAGCCGGTCTTGCTCTGCAGGGTGTAGGAGGTGATGGCGGCGCCGTTGTTGACGGGCGCGGTCCAGGTCAGGCTTATGGCGCTCGAGCTTGCGGTGGTTGCGGCCAGGTCTGTCACGGCTGCGGGCGCGGAGTTGTCCGTGGTAGCGGAGTCTTCGTTGGACCATCCTCCGTTGCCGACGGAGTTGACGGCGCGTATGCGGTAGGTATAGGTGGTGGCGGGGGTGAGTCCGGTGTCGGAGTACGAGGTAGCGCTTGCGCCGATGGTGGTGGATACGTTCGCGAAGCCCCCTGCCCCGCTCTTGCGCTGGAGTGTGTAGGAGGTGATGGCGGCGCCGTTGTCTGCGGGCGCGGTCCAGGCGAGGTCGACCTCCGTGTCTCCGTTGGTTGCGTCTTTAGTTGCGGTCAGGCCGGTTACGGCGTCGGGGACGTTGTCCGTGGTAGCGGTGGGTTCGTTGGACCAGTCGGCGTTGCCGACGGAGTTGACGGCGCGTATGCGGTAGGTATACGCGGTTCCCGGGGTGAGTCCGGTGTCGGCGTATGCGGTAGCGCTTGCGCCGATGGTGGTGGATACGCTGGCGTAGCTTCCTGAGCCGGCCTTGCGGTCCAGGTGGTATCCGGAGATGGCGGCGCCGTTGGCTGCGGGCGCGGTCCAGGCCAGGTCGATCTCCGTGGAGCTGTTGGTTGCGTCTTTAGTTGCGGTCAGGCCGGTTACGGCGTCGGGCTTTGCGGCGTCCGTGGTTTCGCTCTCCTCGTTGGACCAGGCCGCGTCGCCGACGGAGTTCACGGCGCGTATGCGGTAGGTATACGCGGTTGCGGGGGTGAGTCCGGTGTCGGAGTACGCGGTAGCGCTTGCGGCTATGGACGTCGATACGTTCTCGAAGTTTCCTGAGCCGCTCTTGCGCTGGAGTGTGTAGGAGGCGATGGCGGCGCCGTTGGCTGCGGGCGCGGTCCAGGCCAGGTCGATCTCCGTGGAGCCGTTGGTTGCGTCTTTAGTTGCGGTCAGGTCGGTTACGGCTGCGGGCTTTGCCGCGTCCGTGGTTTCACTCTCCTCGTTGGACCAGTCGGCGTTGCCGACCGAGTTCACGGCGCGTATGCGGTATGTATACGCGGTGGCGGGGGTGAGTCCGGTGTCGGAGTACGCGGTAGCGCTTGCGCCGATGGCCGTGGATACGTTCTCGAAGTTTCCTGAGCCGCTCTTGCGCTGGAGTGTGTAGGAGGCGATGGCGGCGCCGTTGTTGGCTGGCGCGGTCCAGGCCAGGTCGATTTCCGTGTCGCTGTTGGTTGCGTCTTTAGTTGCGGTCAGGTCGGCTACGGCGTCGGGCTTTGCGGCGTCCGTGGTTTCGCTCTCCTCGTTGGACCAGCCGGCCGCGCCGACGGAGTTCACGGCGCGTATGCGGTAGGTATACGTGGTTCCGGGGGTGAGTCCGGTGTCGGAGTACGAGGTAGCGGTTGCGACTATGGACGTCGATACGTTCGCGAAGTCTCCTGAGCCGCTCTTGCGCTGTAGGGTGTATCCGGTCATGGCGGATCCGCGGGGTGCGGGCGTGCTCCAGGTCAGGTCGATTTCCGTGTCGCCGTTGGTTGCGTCTCTAGTTGCGGACAGGTTGGTTATGGCTGCGGGCACGTCGGTGCCCGTGGTTACTTGAGCGTAGTCGGAATACGGCCCGGTGCCGACGGAGTTCCTGGCTTGGACTCTGTAGGCGTGCAGTGTTCCGTAACGGAGGTTGGTGTGCGAGTAGGTAGTGGTTGCAACGAAGTTCAACAGCACTATCCCGAATGGTCTATCAACAGTCAGGGCCATCAGTCGGTATCCGTTGATGGCGGCGCCGTTGTTGGCCGGCGCGGTCCATGACAGGCTGACCGTGTTTCCGCTTGCGGTTGCGGACAGGGTCGTTATCTTGTCCGGCGCGGCGGCGTCCGTGGTTGCGGATGCAGTGTTGGACCATGGAGCGTCGCCTTCGGAGTTCGTGGCCCAGATGCTGTAGGTGTACGTGGTTACGGGCGAGAGTCCGGTGTCGGAGTAGGAGGTAGCGCTTGCGCTGATGGAGGTCGATACGGTCGCGAAGCTTCCTGAGCCGGTCTTGCGCTGTAGGGTGTATCCGGTGATGGCTTCTCCGTTGGGTGCGGGTTTTGACCACGCCAGGTCGATCCTCCTGCCGCCGTTCTTGGTTGCGGTCAGGTCCGTTATGCGTGCTGGCTCTGTGCTGTCCGTGGTAGCGGTGGGTTCGTTTGACCAGTCGGCGTTGCCTGCGGAGCTGGCGGCTCGTATGCGGTAGGTGTAGGTGATTCCGGCCGGGAGTCCGGTGTCGGAGTAGCTGGTAGCGCTTGCGGCTATGGAGGTGGATACGCTGGCGTAGCTTCCTGAGCCTGCCTTGCGGTCCAGGTGGTATCCGGTGATGGCGGAGCCGTTGGTTGCCGGCGCGGTCCAGGCCAGGTCGACTCTCGACGAGCCGATCTTGGTTGCGGTCATGCCGGTTACTTCATCGGGCGGGGAGGTGCCCGTGTTTACGCTGGCTTCGTTGGACCAGGCCGCGTCGCCTTCGGAGTTCGCGGCGCGTATGTGGTATGTATACGCGGTTCCGGGGGTGAGGCCGGTGTCGGAGTAGCTGGTAGCGGTGACGGCTATGGCCGACGTCAGCAGTGTGTAGGAGCCGGATCCGATCTTGCGTTCCAGGCGGTATCCGGTGATGGCTTCTCCGTTGGGTGCGGGGGTTGACCACGCCAGGTCGACCCTCCTGGCGCCGTTCTTGGTTGCGGTCAGGTCCGTTATGCGCGAGGGCGCGGAGCTGTCCGTGGTTGCGGTGGGTTCGTTTGACCAGCCGGCGTTGCCTGCGGAGCTGGCGGCTCGTATGCGGTAGGTGTAGGTGATTCCTGCCGCGAGTCCGGTGTCTGCGTAGGAGGTAGCGCTTGCTGCTATGGAGGTGGATACGCTGGCGTAGCTTCCTGATCCTGCCTTGCGGTCCAGGTGGTATCCGGAGATGGCGGCGCCGTTGGTTGCCGGCGCGGTCCACGCGATGTCGACCCTCGACGTGCCGCTCTTGGTTGCGGTCATGCCGGTTACGGCGTCGGGCGCGGCGGTGCCCGTGTTTACGCTGGCTTCGTTGGACCAGTCGGAGGGGCCGACGGAGTTCACCGCGCGTATGCGGTAGGTATACGTGGTTGCGGGGGTGAGTCCGGTGTCGGAGTGCGCGGTAGCGCTGCCCGCTATGGTCGTGGATATGTCGGCGTAGTTGCCGGAGCCGGTCTTGCGCGCGAGTGTGTAGGAGCTGATGGCGGCTCCGTTGTTCGTGGGCGCGGTCCACGACAGGTCAACCCTCCTCACGCCGTTCGCGGTTGCGTCCAGGTCTGCAACGGCCTCCGGTGCGGTGGCGTCCGTGGTTTCTGTGCCTTCGTTGGACCAGTCTGCGTCGCCTTCGGAGTTCCTCGCCCGAACCTGGTACGTGTATGCAGCGCCGGGCATTAGGCCGACGTCGGAGTACGTAGAGGTTGCAATGGTGGTGGTGGATATGATCACGTAGCTTCCGCCGCCGACCTTGCGCCGTATGTTGTATCCGGTTATGAGGGATCCGTTGTCGGCAGGCGGGGTCCACTGGAGGTTGATCTTGCTGGCGGCGTCGATTGCGTCCTTGATTGCTTGCAGGTCTTCTATGCGCGCGGGTGGGGCGATGTCCGTGGTTGCGCTTGGTTCGTTGGACCATTCGGAGCTGCCTGCGGAGTTCTCGGCGCTGATGCGGTAGGTGTACTCGGTTGCCGGCGTGAGTCCGGAGTCGGAGTAGCTGGTAGCGCTTGCGGCGATCTCGGTGGATACGTCGGCGTATTGGCCGGAGCCGCTCTTGCGCTGAAGCGTATAGCCGGAGATGGCGGCTCCTCCGTCGTTTTCGGGCGCGGTCCAGGTGAGGTTGATCTGCGTGTCGCCGTTGGTTTCGTCTTTAGTTGCGGTCAGGCCGGTTACTTCATCGGGGACGTTGGCGTCCGTGGTTTCGCTGGGTTCGTTGGACCATTCGGCGGGGCCTTCGGAGTTCGCGGCGCGTATGCGGTAGGTGTAGGTAGTACCGGGCGAGAGGCCGGTGTCGGAGTAGCTGGTGGCGCTGACCGAGATGGTCGAGGTCGCGACGTCGGCGTAGTCTCCTCTGCTGCCGATCTTGCGCTGTAGTGTGTATGCGGTTATGGGGCGGCCGTTGTCGTCGGGTGCGGTCCAGGACAGGTCGATCTCGGTTGTGTTGTTGGTTGCGTCCTTGGTTGCTCTCAGGTCTGCAACGGCCTCGGGCACGACGTTGTCCGTGGTTTCGCTGGCTTCGCTGGACCAACCGCCGCTGCCGTGGGAGTTCGCGGCGCGTATTCGGTAGGTGTATTCAGTGCCGGGGGTGAGTCCGGAGTCTGAGTACGCGGTATCGCCTGCGCCGATGGAGGCGGATACGTTGGCGTAGCTTCCCTCGCCGCTCTTGCGCTGTAGTGTGTATCCGGTGATAGCGGCTCCGCCGTTGTCCGGCGCGGTCCACGCGAGGTCTATAGCCGCGGACCCGGAGGCGGTCGCGCCCAGGCCCGTGGGAGCGGAGGGGCGTCCGGCGCCCACGGTCACTGCCTGCTGCCGCGTCGCGTCTCCGACGCCGACCGAGTTCAGCGCGCGTATGCGGTAGTAGTAGGCGGTGTTGCCCGCCGCGGTGTCGTCGGTATAGGTAGTGGTTGTGGAGTCCGTGGTCGTAACCAAGCTCCACGGCTCGGTGGTGCCTATCCTCCGTTCCACGCGGAACCCGGTGATGGCGTTGCCGAAGACCCTGGTTGACGCTGTCCAGCTCAGAACCACCGATGCGTTGCTAACGGTGGGAGCGCTGAGGGTTCCGGCGGCCGGAGCGCCCACAGTGATGTCAACGTATTGAAACGGCCCTTGGCCCTGTGTCCAACTGCCCGCGAGCACGCGATAGCTGTAAGTCCTGCCGGCAGTGAGGTGTTGATTGGCGTAAGTGAACGTGTCAAGAGCGGAGGGTGGGGTGATAGCCTGCCGTTTCCAGGTTCCGCCGTCGTTCCAAAAGACGTGATAATAATCATCGTCGCCGTTAGCTCTGGTCCACCTCAGTCGGGTCGACGTGGGCCCGGCCGTGGCGCTCCCGCCCTCCTGTACGCCGCGCAGGTCGAACACCGCGCTAGGCCGCTCCGCTCGGACCGTTGTTGCGGAGGCTTCGTTCGACCAGACCCCGTTGCCGACGGAGTTCTCGGCGCGAATCCGGTAGGTGTACCTCACCTCGGGCGTGAGGCCGGTGTCGTAGTAGCTGGTATCTTCGGCCGCTATGGTCGACGATACTTCGGCGTAGCTTCCGGAGCCGGCCTTGCGCTGAAGCGTGTATCCGGTGATGGCGGCGTCGATGACGTCGGGCGCGCTCCACGTAAGGGTGATCGCGTGCGAGCTTGTGGCGGTTGCGGCCAGGTCCGTTATCTTCGACGGAGGCTGGCTGGCCTGGGTGGTTGCGGAGGCGTCGGCGGACCAGGCCGCGTCGCCGACGGAGTTCGAGGCGCGGATCTGGTACGTGTACGTAGTGCTGGGCGTGAGGCCGGTGTCCTCGTAGCTGGTAGCACTGGCCGCTATCTCCGTGGATATGTTGGCGAAGGAGCCGGAGCCGGCCTTGCGCTGAATCGCGTAACCGGTGATTTGTTCTCCGTGGGGGTTGGGCGCGGTCCACGTCAGGTTGATCTGAGTCGCGACGTAGGTTGTGTGGAGGGCAGCCGCGAGGTCGGACACGACGGCGGGCGCTGTGGAGTCGGTCGTTGCGGATGCATCGGCGGACGCGAGCCCTGCTTCGCCTTCGGAGTCGAGGGCGCTGATGACGTAGGTATACGTAGTGCCGGGCGTGAGGCCGGTGTCCGTGTAGCTGGTTGCGCTGGCCGCTATGGACGACGTCACCTCCACGTAGCTGGTTGTCGAGGTCTTGCGCTGCAGCTTGTAGCCGGTGATGGTGGATCCGCCGGTGGGCGTGCTCCAGGTCAGGTTGATCTGCGTCGCGCCGTTGGTTGCGTGCGCGGTTGCGGATAGGTCCGTTACCTTGGCCCGCTCGGTCTGCGCGCGCGCTCCGTCCGTGGACGCGAAGGTCAAGAGAACTGCGAGCAGTACTGCGGCGGCGGCCTTCCACCAGGAGGCGCGATCCCATCCACCCATTTTCAGAGAATCCTCAAGGTCATGTCACATGCTTCCCTCCGCGATTTCAAAAATCGGGGGGGGGGGGGGGGGGGGGGGGTTATGCATCTTTTCACGCGAGTCGCCCAATCGGGCGGTCTCAGAGTATTGTTTTTGAATCCGGGCGCATGTTACACGCTTGGCGGAAAAATGGCACCCCCGCCTACCAAATTCGAATCCGGCGCTGAAATGGCGCTGCGGGGCATACGAACCGGGCGTTCGTCGATCAGTGGTCTTTCGCATGGGGGCAGCTCTGCCCTGCCAGATATCGCGCTGGATGTCTTGGCGGCGTTGGTAGATTCGCAGTGAGTCATTGGGGCAGGATCGCGGGGAAGCGCCTCGCAAGCGGAGTTTTCCCTGAACCGGGCGCCTGTCATGGGGCCTCGTTGCGTGCGTCTGCCGCGGCCTCTCCGTTGTCCGTCTGCGTGCTGGCCGGTTGCGGCAGTTCGTATCGGAAGTCGCAGTGTGAAGCGCCCTGCATGATGGTCTGGGTGCGCGTGAGCTTCACGTCGGGGTTGAATCCTCTGGAGAATTCGAAGTCTCTGGTGCAGGAGAAGGCTTCGCCGAGGTCGCGGAAGCCGAGTTCCTCGTACATCTCGGCGTATCGGCAGCGGGTGACGTTGAAGGCGTAGGCGTCGTCGTTTTCTTCGATCACGTCGATCTCAAGCGCGCCGTTCCTGAGCCACGGTTCCTTGCTCGAGGCGAAGGCCCGCAGGCTGTTGGTTCCGAGTTTTGCGGCCATGGCGGCGCCCTGCTCGCGGGCGATTCCGGTGATGGTTCGTCGGGCTACGTCGGCGGCCTGCTCGCGTCCGATCTCGTCCTGATAGGCCCGGATGACGGGGCCGAGGATCATCGCCTCGATGCGCCTGCGGTCGAGGACGCCCAGGCGTTCTTCTATGGGAACGGGGGGGATGGTTTTGTCGTTATGTTTTGGCAGAATCATAGTGTGTTGGGCGCGGTTTCAAGTTGCGGGAGGGAGTCCGGGAACGGATCAGGCTGCCTCGATGCTCATGGCCACTGCCCCACCGCCGGCGTGGCAAATTACCGCTAGTCCGGCCCCGCCGCCGGAGCGCTTCAGGCCGTATATCAGGGTGACGAGTATGCGGGCGCCGCTGGCGGCGAGGGGGTGGCCGAGGGCTATGGCCCCTCCCCTACTGTTCACCTTGTCCGGATCCCATTCGAGGGCCCTGGCGTTGGCGAGTACCTGGGCGGCGAAGGCCTCGTTGACCTCTATGAGGTCGAAGTCGCTCAGCTGCATACCGGTGCGTTCGAGGAGCCGTTTCACGGCGATGCGGGGAGCGTCGAACAACATTCCGGGCTCGTTGGCGGCGTGTGCGTATCCGGTGATGCGGGCATCGACGTTCGCGCCTGTGTCGCGTGCCCGATCTGCCGACGCGACGATGAACGCGGCGGCCCCGTCGCTGATCTGCGAGGAGTTGCCTGGGGTGACGGTATGGCCCGGCGGGAAGGCGGGTCGGAGTCTTGCGAGCGATTCCCGGGTGGAGTCCGGCCTGGGCCCTTCGTCGGCCCGGATGAGTATGGTTTCTCCCTTTCGCCCGGTGACCTCGACGTGGACGGTCTCGTCGTCGAACCATCCCTCGGCAACGGCCGTGGAGGCCAGTTGGTGAGATCGGAGGGCGTATTCGTCCTGTTCCTGCCTCGATATGCCGTACTCGATGGCTATGGCCTCGGCGGATTCTCCCATGTGCCGGTTTTCAAAGGGGCACCAGAGGCCGTCGTGGACCATGGAGTCGATCAGCGCGGCGTCTCCGAGGCGCTGCCCGGTCCTGCTGTTCGCGAGCAGATGCGGTGCGGCGCTCATGTTTTCCATTCCGCCTGCGGCGACGGTTTCGGCTTCTCCAAGCTGGATCATCCGGGCGCCGGCGATGGCGGCGGCGATGCCGGAAGCGCAGGCCTTGTTCAACGTGGTTGCGGAGGTGGATTCGGGGATGCCTGCGTCGATGGCGGCCTGCCGCGCAGGGGTTTGGCCGAGACCTGCGGAGAGCATGTTGCCCATCGCCACGTATTCGATCTCGTCGGGAGGTAGGCCGGAGCGGTCTATGGCTGCGCTCAAGGCGGTACTTCCCAGCCGGGTTGCGGGAGTGGCGGCGAGTCCGCCGCCGAACTTGCCGACGGGCGTTCTTGCGGCGCCGGCGATTACGACGTCGCGTTTGAGAGATGTCTTCATTGGTCGGCAGCCCCTCGATGCGGCGCGGCATCGGGTAACGGGTGAGGAAATTGCGGCGAGTATATCCCGCTGCGCGGTCAATCAGGGAGCGCCTCGGATGAGGACGAGGGGGACGGCGGGGACGCCGCGTGGTTCACGAACGGCCCCTACGGGGCGGGAACTCCGCCATTGGGCAGCGCGGGGTCGTAAACGGGCTTTCCCATCGGGCGAGTCCGGAGCTTCCCTGCTCGGAGCCGGCGCACTCGTTGGCGTGCTACGTCCACGTATTCCGGCACGACGTCGCATCCGTAGGCCGCCCTACCGTGCATGAGTGCGGCGATGACGGATGAACCGACTCCCGCGTAGGGGTCGAACACGGCGTCCCCCCGGTTCGTCATGGAGAGGACGAGCCGTTCCACGAGTTCGACGGGGAATTGGCAGGGGTGGATGGTTTTCTCCGGGTGGTTGTTCTTGACGTTGGGGAACTCCCATACGTCGCTTGGGTTCTTCCCCTTTGGGTTTCCCGACAACTTTCCGACGTTGGGGCCCTTGAAGTGGCGCTTGCCCGGATACTTGGACGGAACCCTTATGGGGTCCAGGTTCCAGGTGTACTCATCGCTCTTCGTCCACCAGTTGATGGTCTCGTAGCGCCCGGAAAGGCGCCTGGTGCAATGCAGGCCGTGGCCAAAATGCCAGATGATGCGGTTGCGGAGCTTGAGTCCCCTGGCGCGGAACAAGGGGTACAAAACCGCGTCGAGAGGGACTATCTCCCCGTTCTCGACGTAGTTCCCAACTTGCCAGCAGAGGGACCCCTGCGGGTGGAGAATGCGGACGCACTCGCTGATCACGGCTTCCTGGGCCTCGAGGTAGGCGTCGAGTGAGGTCTTGTCCTCGTAGTCCTTGCCGAGATTGTAGGGAGGCGAGGTGACGACCAGCTTCATCTGCCCGTCGAGAAGGCCCTTCATGAAGTCCAGGTTGTCCTGGCAGGCAAGGACAGGCTGGACGTTGCCGTTCGCCCGCGGCTCTTGTTCTGCTGGAAAGGTCTGCGCGGACTTCTCCGGTTTCACTTGCGGGAAGGGTTGAATTTCAATGGTCGGCTGCATGGCGGACTTCCTCTCGCGTCGCGTGTACCTAATACATGGATCAGTCCGATGAATCAACCGCCCGGCCATCTGCGTGGGGGAGCCCGCGCGGCCGCGGAAGAAAACTAGAGCGGCGAGCGCGGGCGGTATTGGAGGGCTTCCGCCAAGTGCGAGGTTTCTATCTTGGCGTGCCCTTCGAGGTCGGCGATGGTGCGGGCCACTTTCAGGATGCGATGAAACCCTCTTGCCGACAGGCTCAGCTGCTTCATGGCCATCTGTAGAAGCGAGCGGGCCGAGTCCTCGACCGCGCAATGTTCCCAGACCTCGACCGGCCCCATTTCGGCGTTCGCGACTGCGCCGCCCTTGCCGAATCTCTCGTGCTGAAGTTCGCGGGCGGCAGTGATGCGCTGTCTGACGGTCTCCGAGCTTTCAGAGTTGGAGGGCTTCACCAGCTTTTCGTACTCCACTCGCGGCACCTCGACGAAGATGTCGATGCGGTCCATCAAGGGGCCTGATATGCGTCTCTGATAGCGCGAGATGGCGGAGAGTGAGCAGGAGCAGGTTTGGGCGGTGTCGCCGTAGTAGCCGCATGGACAGGGGTTCATGGCTCCGACGAGCATGAAGTTGGCCGGGAAGGTGATGGTGCCCTGCGCCCTGCTTATGGTCACGAGTTTGTCCTCGATGGGCTGGCGCAGCACTTCCAGAGACGAATGGCCGAACTCGGGCAGTTCGTCCAGGAAGAGCACGCCGCGATGGCTGAGGGTGATCTCGCCGGGGCGCGGGATAGCGCCGCCGCCCACGAGGCCGGCGCTAGAAATCGTGTAGTGGGGCGTGCGAAACGGGCGTTGGTCGATCAGTGGGCTTCCGGATGGCAAGAGCCCTGCCACGCTGTATATCTTGGTGACGTCGAGGGATTCGCTGGGAGTCATTGGGGGCAGGATGGTGGGCAAACGCCTCGCAAGCAGGGTTTTCCCTGAGCCGGGCGGGCCGGTCATGAGCACGTTGTGCGCGCCTGCCGCGGCCACCTCCAGGGCGCGCTTTGCCATTTCCTGTCCGCGAACTTCGGCGAGATCGGGGGCGCGTTTGAGGTTGCCGTTCAGTTTGTACTGCGAAGCGCCGTTCGTCTCAGCCGGCTTGTACGCGGGGATCATAGTTTCCGAGCGGAGATGGCCGGCCAGCTGGGAAAGTTCGGTGACGGGGGTAACGCTGACGCCTTCCACCAAGGCGGCCTCGGCTGCATTGGGGGCGGGTACGAACACCTTCTCGATGCCCCGCTCTTTCCCTACTGCGACCATTGGCAGGATGCCCTGGGTAGCCCTTAGCGAGCCGTCCAGCGCCAGTTCGCCCAGCAGCAGGGAGCCGTTGATGCTGTCCGGGACCTGCCCGGTTGAGAGCAGTATGCCGATGGCTATTGGCAGGTCGTAAGAGGGTCCGGACTTCCTGACGTCTGCGGGAGCCAGGCTTACGGTGATGCGCCGCATAGGGAACTCGGCGCCGGAGTTGCGGATCGCGGCGCGTACTCGTTCGCTGGATTCCTGTACTGCCTTGTCTGGCAGTCCGACGATGTTGAAGGCTGGCAGGCCCGGCGATATATCGACTTCCACTTCGACGAGGAACCCGTCGAGACCCACGACTGCTGAGGACTTTGTTTTTGCTAGCAAGTTTCACCTCGTATCGGCGGCGCCTGCGCTCTTGAATAAATGAAAGAGATGCTTCGACAACCGCATACTAAGAGCGCACTGCCGATAATCCGAAACCGACGTGTCACACAGTGAGGGCCGCGCCTCTCGCTGCGAGCGCGGAACGAGGCGGGTCTACACGGAGGGAAGCAGGCGCAGGGTCTTATCGGACAGGTTCGAAGAAGGTCAGGTCGGCGCCGAAGTTATCCATAGCTACGACTGAATCGCCGTGCAGTACCGCCCGTATGTCTCGCGTGCGGTGGGCGAGTGTAATCTCGCTTGTCGCGACCGGATAGCGGATGCGGATGGTCTGCCCTGCCCCAGCCTGAGATACCAGCAGGTAGCTGCCAAGTACCCGGCAGCGTCCGGCTCCGCTGATCTCAAGGCGCTTCCTGTCAGCCCATTCGGGTAGTCGAATCCATAGGGGTGCGGCGCGTTTGGCGGTGACCGTGACGCCTCCGCCGGTCCGGGGCGCCTCGACGCGAGCGCCGTCTGATTCGTGGTCGAGGAGGAGATTCACCCTGAGACCGTAGGCAGTTTCGACGATAGCCTCTCGCAGCGCCTCGCAGAGGGATCCGACTGCGCCGCCCACGATGTCCATGTTGAAGCTGATTCTGTCCAGACCCTTGGGCGCGTGTCCGTACGGCGCTGGGAATCCGAAGGCGCCAAGATGCCGCTCGCGGACGTTTCGCAGACCGTCCTCGCCCTGTGGATTTGCAACCTGGGGGATGAAGGACGCGTCCCGGAGCTGCGAGGGGAGCAGGTGTCCGCGCAGCATTCGCTCGGCGTCCTGGTAGTACTTCGGGTAGCCGCGCCGGCCCAGGATCAGGGCTGTCTCGATGAGGTCTCCGGTGTTGTTGCACTCTCCCCTGTCCGGGGGGCTGTGGTCGGCGCTGCTTTCGATCACCCAGCCGACCTCGTCCCTGATGTCTCTCAGGCCGTTTTCATAGAAGGCGCGCACCCGCTCCAGTCGTGCGGAGTCTGCGGTTAGGTCGGCAAGTTGGGCCAGAGAGGACATGACGCAGGTGGTGGAATGCGTGTGCGTGCCGAAGAGGTCTCGGTCATATCTTCCCTGCGGCGTGAAGAATTCCGAGGTGGCTTTGTCGGCGAGGGCGCAAGCCAGTTCCAAGGCGGGTCCGTGATGGGCTATGCGGTAGTACTTGACCAATGGGCCTATGGAGCGGGCTATGCCGGTGATGAAGGTGTGTTTCCTGACCTGTCGGATTCCGAATTCCGCTTCCAACGCTGCCGCGTCGAGCCCGTTTTGCGGGTCCCACCGCTGCAAGAGGAACTCGATGCTCCTTTCAGCCGTCTCCCTGGCCCGTTCAGAGTCCCGGTAACGGGCTAGCGCGTAGAGGGCGTGGAAGCCCTCCCGCAGGTTGTGCTCGTTGAAGTTGATGAGCGGGCCATCCTGTGCATCACGGTTCAGGGGCAGCGGCGCCGGGCCGGAGTATGAGAAGAAGGCTGCCCTGGCGTGCTTTTCGACGGCTGCCTCGTCTATGGCGATGCCGGTCACACTCTCAGCAGTCAGGAGAGCGTTGAGGTGTCGGCCCGGCACGTGGGATTCAGAGTGCACGCTGCTGAAGCTCAGGCGTGGATTCGGCAGGGCCTCGGATCCGAAGAAGGGCACGTCGTTGTCATCGGCGTTGAATACGCTGGACATGGTCCGGAGACCCATTTCAATGGCTGAGCGGACGTTCGCGGTGTTGACGTTGGACAGTTTTGTCATGGCGGCGTGTAACTTGTCGTTCCTGCGTGCTACGGATTCGCGACTGCCTTGCCGGTTGCCAAGTGAGGGTACACTGCCTGAAACGGTGGGCGCATATACTGGGCAGAGGAAAACAGCGCGCGGCGTACGAGCCGGTTGCCGGTGAGGACGATGGACGACAGAACGTACAGGGGTGGGTCTCACCCGGTCTATTGCACCTGCATCAGTTGCAGTAGGCGGCGATCCAACCGTCGAGGGGGAGTTTCACAGCTCGGGCGGATGGGACCGCTTCGCGCTCTCGTGGATCGGGTCGTGCGGCTGTTCCGGCGGAAGTAGGCCCGCCCCGGCTCGTGCATCCGGACTCTACCCGCGAGACGTAGGGATCAGGCTTGTGGGTTGGTCCGAGTACGCTCACCCGAATTGACGTTATCGGCTCTTGGTTAGTAAACTGAGGCGTTGAGGTGGGCGGTCCGCGCCCTGCCGATTTCTTCTGCAGCGCTACAGGTGTGTATCAGAAAAGACTGTGTTCGAGGCTAGTCGCCTCTTCACGAGGAAACCTACGATGTCATCATTTCGATTGAAGCTTCCGGTACTTGCCTTCGCAGTCGCGATGGCGGCGCTACTTCTGGTGGTTGTTGCCTGCGGCGGTACTGAAACAGTGACCGAGACGGTCATAGTGAAAGAGACCGTCGTTGTGGAGGAGTCAAGAGAGGTCGTAGTCAAGGAGACCGTGGTAGTGGCGGAGACGAGGGAGGTGGTGGTTACGGCGACCCCCGGTCCGGTGATGATGCAGCCCCCTCTGATCATAGGAAACCTGAACACCTTTACCGGTTCCCTCGCGGAGTTCGGGCCGCCTCTTCGGAACTCTGTTGAGCTTGCGGTCGATCACCTCAACCGTGCTGGGGGGATAGATGGCAGTTCGGTGGTTCTGATCAGCCGTGACACGGCAGTCAACCCTGTGCAGGGTGTTGACGCTGCTCGTGCGCTGGTGGACGTTGAAAGCGCTGCTGCGATCGTGGGTCCTCTTTCGAGCGGTGTGGCGATTGCGGTGGCTCAGTCGGTCACGATACCTAGGGGAACGCTTCTCATTTCGGGTGCGTCGACTGCGCCGAGCATTACGGTGCTCGAAGATGGGGACTTCGTCTTTCGTACCACGCCTTCCGACGCTGCACAGGGAGTTGTGCTGGCCAATCTCGCTTCTGAGCAGGGATACGGGAAGGTCGGCATCATGTACATCAACAATGCCTATGGCGAGGGCCTGGCCGACCAATTCGAGAGGGCTTTCACTGCGCAGGGAGGCACGGTGACGGCGAAGGTTCCTCACGAGGACGTGCAACCCTCGTACGTTTCGGAGTTGGAAAAGGCTACCGACGGGGATCCGGACGTACTCGCCGTCATGAGCTACACGGGCCAGGCCAAGGTGTACGTGCGTGAGGCGCTGGAGGGTGGATACGCCGACGAGTTCCTGTTCGTCGATGGTGTCAAGGGCGCTGAATGGATTAACGAAATCGACAGCTGGGATGCGCTCGAGGGTACCTTGGGAACCGCTCAGGGCAGTCCGGCCACGCCTGGTAAGAGCTCGTTCGAGAGTTCTTATGAGGAGGCGTTTGGCTTTCCGGTTTCGCATCCCTTCATGGCCGAGCACTACGACGCAGCGGTTCTGATAGGGCTTGCAGCGGCCAAGGCTGGAAATACCACGGATTCTGCGGCCATACGCGATGCTCTTCGGTTTGTGGCCAACCCTCCGGGTACGGTGGTGGGGCCTGGTCGGGACAGTATCGCCAGGGCGCTTGAGCTGATAGCGGCCGGTGAGGACATCAACTATGAGGGAGCCGCGGGTTCGGTGGACTTCGACGAGAACGGAGACGTGGTCGGTCCCATCGAGATATGGACGGTCGAGGGGGGCGAGATCAGGTCTACCGGGAGGTTCGAGACTCCCTAGCCTGACACACTTCCGCTGATTCGCACAGGGGCTGCTCGAATCGAGCAGCCCCTTTTTTATTGGCGAACTATCTTCAGTGGCGCCGGCCGTGCAAGACAACTAAGATCGCGCACGTCAGCGGCGGTCGTCTTTTCATTCCCCGCCATGCTTTCTCTGCTAGCGTAGGCGGTAATCCTTCCAGACCGCGCCGGCCTCGCCTCTCCCTCGACGCCGAGCTGCCAGCCGCGACGGGGCCAAATCTCTAGCCGTTTCCTGTAGGTGTCGGAAAGGCGCAAGCTCCCACGCGCGACGGGGCCAATCCTGATTCAGACAGCGCCAATCCACGAAGCTTGGCCGTCCAACCATTCCAGCTCTGACTTTGGGGACTTCCCTGCCCTCTCGCCATTCCCCTTGTCCGCAGGCCCCAAGCAGGCGTTCACCCTGTGCTTAACTCTAGTCCTTTACGGTTTGCGCCATTCGCCGCTCTTCGCCCAGGATGCCGCCTGGGCGAATGAGTATCACGGTCACTATGAGCGCGCCGATCATGAAGAATCGGAAGTTGGGGTCTTCAAATATGCCCGGCAGGAATTGTGTGCCTGTCCAGATTCCCCAGACAGCAAAGGCGCCCAGTATCGCCCCCCGGTTGTTGCCTGACCCTCCGACCATGAGCATGGCCCATATGACAAAGGTGGCGAGCAGCGGATCGAAAGTGATGGGCGCCAGGAAACGGACGTTGTGCGCGAATAGGGCTCCGCCTATGCCCATGATGACGGCTCCGAGGATGAAGGCTTGCAGTTTGAAGTTGAACACGTTCTTTCCGCTTGCCTCGGCCGCTACTTCATCCTCTCGAATAGCCCGCAGTACCCTTCCCCAGGGAGACTTGAGGGCGAGTTCGACGGCTATGAAGAGTGCAACCAGCACCGCCAGCACCACCCCCAGGTATATGTAGTCGTAGTTTTCGGGAGATACCAGGTCACCGAGAAATTTTGGAATTCGGTATAGACCCTTCGAGCCGTTGGCCACCCACTTTTCGTTGAGGAAGAACAGCCGGACGGTCTCGGCGATTCCCAAGGTGGCTATCGCCAGATAGTCATCCCGCAGGCGCAGGGTGACGTAGCCTATCGCGAGCGCAATGATCCCGCATGCTATAGCAGCGGCTGCGATTCCAAGAAAGAACCACAGGTCGATTCCAAGGTCCAGGAATCCGATTTCGGACCAGTTGCCTCCGAAGGTAAAGTCCTCGAACAGCATGGGATCCGGGGGCTGGGTGGTGAGAAGGGCCGCTGTATAGGCTCCGAGTGCAAAGAACCCCGCGATCCCTATGTTGAACAGGCCGGTGGCTCCCCAGTGGATGTTGAGGCCGAGCGAGAACACGGCGTAGATACCCGCCATGATGGCGAAGCCTGCGGCGTAGCTGATTATGTCCATGCTGCCCTGCCCTTCATCCCTGACCGCCAAAGAGGCCGCGAGGTCTGACCAGCAGCATGGCGATCATGATCGCGAAGGCCACTGCGGGCTTGTAGCTGGGGTTGATCCACTGCGTAGAGACTTCTGAAGTCACGCCTATGATGAAAGCTCCTGCCAACGCGCCGTATGGGTTGCCTATGCCTCCGAGGACGACGGCTGCGAAGAGGGGGATGAGAAATTTCCAGCCCATGATGGGTACCAGGTGCGCCTGGAACACCGCCAGCAGAATTCCCGCGACGGCGGCCAGAACCGCACCGATCACCCACGTCCACCGGATGACCCGCGCTGTCTCTATACCGCTGACCAGGGCCAGGTCCGGGTTGTCAGCGGTGGCTCTCATTGCCTTGCCCATTTTGGTGCGGGTCAACAAGAGGTAGACGGCTACGGCCAGAATCACAGCCACGAGAGCGATGAAGATGTTGTCTGGCGGTATGCGCACGTCCATGGGGAGGTGAAAGACCTGCCGCGATTCTCTTGGGTAGTTCTGGGTATCGGACGACCAGATGATTTGCACCAAGCCTCTCAGGGCAATGGCGACCCCGAGAGAGGCCATGGAGACCACGGCAGTGTTTACGCGCCAGTTTCGTAGCCTGCGGTATATCACCGCGTCGAGGGCGATGGCTCCCAGGGCAACGATCGCTGCGGTCAGCGGAATCGCAATGAGCAGGGGGTATCCGAAGGTGAACGGCCCCAATCCCTGGCTTTCCGCTCCGATTGCCGCGATTACTCCTGCCACGATGAAGAGGGCGACGTAGGCGCCCATGGTCATGTAGTCGCCGTGGGCTACGTTTGCGAAGTCCAGGATGCCGTAGATCAGGGTGAGGCCGATGGCGCCGAGTGCGATGATGGACGCCAGAAAGACTCCGTTGACCACCAGTCCCATCTTGACGAAGGGCAAGAATCCTGCTGCCACGGCCAATATGACTATCAGTACGATAGTGTGGCCTGGCGCCCACTTTCGGCGGATTCTGGTTGAGATATTTTGCAGAGTACTCACTCAAGCCTCTTGTGCGGGGCCTGGCTCAAGCCGGCCTGCCGGCGCCCGGAGCCTGGGTCGAAGGATTTGGGATTTCGGTGAAGAGCGGGAAGGTATGCTGATCCGCGGTGCGGTAAGGAAACGGCATGGACCTATCCTCCAAGGTAAAGCCGGGCCACTTCCGGGTTGTTGAGCAGCTGGGGTCCGGTGTCCTCCAAGCGTGTTTCTCCGGCGACGAGGATGTATCCTCGGTGCGACATTTGCAGGGCTTCGCGGGCGTTCTGTTCGACCAGCAGAACAGCGACCCCGGTCTCATTTATATCTTTGATCCGCTCCAAGACCAGGCCTGTCATGGCGGGGGATAGTCCGGCTGAGGGCTCGTCCAGCATCAGCAGGACGGGATCGAGCATAAGGGCACGCGCTATCGCCAGCATCTGCCGCTGGCCGCCTGATAGGCTGCCTGCCTTTTGATCCGTACGCCGTGCGAGGTCCGGGAACAGTTGGAACATCTCCCCTATTCGTTCCCCCTGGCCGCTGTTGCGCACGAATGCGCCCATCTCCAGGTTTTCCAGAATGGTAAGCGAGGAGAAGACGTTGGCGGTCTGTGGAACGTAGCAGAGCCCGGTTCGCACGATCTGCTCCGGCGGCCGGGAGGATATGTCCGTACCGCGGAACGCTACTGATCCAGCGCGTACTCTCACCAGCCCTATGATGGTTTTTAGCAGAGTGGACTTGCCGCAGCCGTTGGGCCCGATGATGGTAACCACCTCTCCCTGGTTCACAGCCATGGATACGCCGTGGAGTATCTGGGTTTCCCCGTACCCTGCCACCACGCCGGATGCTTCAAGAAGAGTCACTGACGGCGCCTCCGAGATATGCTTCCAGCACTTGCGGGTCTTGTTGTACTTGGGTTGGGGTACCGTGGGAGATGACGGTTCCGTTCGCCATTACGATGATTGGGTCGCATAGGTTCATGACTAGGCGGATATCGTGTTCGATGATGACAAAGGTGATGTCCCGGTCGACGCTTGCCTGGAGAATGGTGGCTGCCAGGCTCTGAAGCAGCGTTCGGTTGACTCCGGCGGCAGGTTCGTCCAGCAAGACCATCTTTGGCTCGGCCATCAGGGTACGCGCCAATTCCAGCAGTTTCTTCTGGCCGCCGGAGAGGTTGCCTGCATATTCGTTGGTCAGGTGGGCGAGGTTGACTAGCTCCAGAACCTCCAAGGCCTGTCGTTCTATGCTTGCTTCCTCTCGAGCCACTCGCCATGGCATCATCCACGAGGCCCAAACGCGCTCACCGACTTGAGGGGCCGGTACGAGCATGAGGTTCTCGAGCACTGTCATCCGCTTCATCTCTCTGGGTATCTGAAAGGTGCGGACCAAGCCGAGTTTGAAGGTTTCGTGCATCATCATTCCTTCAATACGTCTGCCCTGAAACAAGATTCGCCCGCTGGTCGGCGCGATGGCTCCCGATACCAGGTTGAAGAGAGTCGTTTTTCCGGCTCCGTTAGGGCCTATGAGTCCGGTGATGCCGCCGGTCTCAATTTCCACGGAGCAATGGTCTACTGCGCGGACTCCCCCGAAGTCCTTCACAACGTCGCAGACTTGGAGCAGGGGTGGTGAATTTGTCAAATCGTCTCCATGGTGGCCGGCTCCAGGGTGGAGCGAGATGGTTACTGTAAACTGTTATGGGTAACGCTGCATCTGCATGGGGCGGCTTGGGGGAAGTGAGGTTTAGACGGCGTGAACGGGTCCATGCTCTTCTTGGGTTTTCGGTTGAGGTTGGTACTATCGCGATATCTGACGCGACTTCACGGATCGGCGGTCGCAGAGGGCTTTGTTCTTCGGATTCATGCTCTCATGGAAGGCGGATCGCACAAGGACCTCAGAGGAGAATCAGCGTTGAGGTTTCCGCGCCGCGGCTGAATCCGCCGTCTCGCAGCCAGGGACCGATCCGGCAGGGCGAGCAGTATTTGGGATAAACTCGTGTACAGGCGTCTCCCGACGTCCCTCCCCTATAACGTCTTTCCTGATTTCCACAGGAATCCAGATTTCCAAGTCACTCGATGCTAGGCGGTCTTTGCGAGAGCACAGGCGACATGGCCTCGAATAGGAGCGAATCCGTAAGTATGACCGAGTTGGTTAAATCGATTGATTTCAACAGCCTGCCGAGGAACCTGAACATCGGCGAGATGGAAACGAAGTGGCGGGCGCGCTGGATTGAGCTGAACATAGCGTCCCGCGACCGCCTTCAGTCCCGTGACAGGACTTTCGCGGTGGATTCTCCGCCGCCGACCGTAAGCGGTTCTCTGCACGTGGGGCACGTGTTCTCGTATACGCATCAGGACCTGCTGGTGCGTTACAAGCGGATGCAGGGCTGGAACATTTCTTACCCGATGGGCTGGGACGATAACGGTCTTCCCACCGAGCGCCGGGTGCAGAACTATTTCAACGTTCAGGCTGAGCCTGGTGTGCCGTACGAAGCCGGTCTGAAGGTCGAGCCCGCGGGCCGCCGCAGGTCTTCCGGGCCGCCGCAGGCCATTTCCCGCCAGAACTTCATCAAGTTGTGCCGGATAGTTACGGAGCGGGATGAACTTGCGTTCAAGGAGATGTGGCAACGGCTCGGTCTGTCGATTGACTGGTCAGAGGAGTATGCGACTATCGACGAGCGGTGCCGTCGGATCGCTCAGCGCAGTTTTTTGGACCTCTACGAGAAGGGCCACGTCTACCAGGAAGAGGCGCCGACGATGTGGGACGTGGACTTCCGCACCGCGGTGGCCCAAGCTGAGGTGGAGGATCGTGAGCGCACGAGCGCGTATTACGATCTGGAGTTCGGGGTTGAGGGTGGAGGATCTTTCATGATCTCCACCACTCGGCCGGAGCTACTTGCTGCCTGCGTAGGCGTGACGGCCCACCCTGATGACAAGCGGTACACGGATTTGTTCGGCAAGCGGGCAGTGACCCCGGCCTTCTTCGCTCCAGTGCCCATATTCCCCAGCGAACTGGCCGACCCTGAAAAAGGCTCTGGAATCCTGATGGTGTGCACCTTTGGGGATCAGACCGACGTTGAATGGTGGCGCGCGAGAAGTCTTGAGATGCGGCACATGCTAGGACTGGACGGTCGTATTCTTGATCGTCGTTTTGGGGATTCGGGTTGGGAGAGTACGCGTCCCGAGGTTGCAAATGCCAACTACGCTCGCCTAGTGGGCAAGCGCGTCGCTTCGGCCAGACGTGAGATGGAGCAAATTCTTGCCAGTGGAGAGAACTCGGCGACCGGCAACGGCCCGCCGCTCCGCGGGGAGCCCAGGCCCACTCAGCAGGTGGTCCGCTACTACGAAAAGGGTGACAGTCCCCTTGAGTATCTGACGTCCCGGCAGTGGTTCGTCCGGCTGTTGGACAAGAAGGATAGGCTGATAGAAATGGGTTCGCGCATCCGCTGGCTGCCGGACTACATGCAGGCGCGCTTCGAGAACTGGACGGAGAACCTCAACTCGGATTGGGCGATTGGTCGGCAACGTTACTTCGGGGTTCCGATACCGGTCTGGTATCCGCTGGACGACTCCGGGGGCCGGAACTACGGCTCGCCGATCATGCCTTCGGACGACCTGTTGCCTATCGATCCCATGACTGAGCCTGCGCCGGGTTTCAGAGAGTCTCAGAGGGATCAGCCGGGAGGTTTCGCCGGCGAGCGCGACGTTTTCGACACCTGGTTTACCTCTTCGCTATCGCCTCAGATAGTGGCTCGTTGGGGCGACCCGGACGAGGAGATGGACCGCCTCTTCCCTATGGACATAAGGCCGCAAGCGCACGACATCATACGCACTTGGGCTTTCTACACTATCGTCAAGGCGATGCTCCACCACGATGACGTGCCCTGGCGCAATATCGTCATCAGTGGGTTTGTGGTCGACCCAGACCGCAAGAAGATGAGCAAAAGCAGGGGCAATGTGGTTACGCCCATTGGCTTGCTGGACCAGTACGGGGCTGACGCGGTGCGCTACTGGTCGGCGCGTGCGCGGCTCGGTGCGGACACGATCCACGACGACAAGGTGTTCCGGGTCGGCAAGCGGCTGGTGACCAAGATATATAACGCTGGCAAGTTCGTTCTTTCGCAGGCTGGTCCGGCCGGGAGTGTACAGAACGAGTTGGACAGGGCGTTCGCGGCTGAGCTGAGGAGCGTTGTGGAACGCGCCACCGGCTCGTTCGAGCGTTACGAATTCGCTTCAGCTCTGGAAGCGGCGGAGTCGTTCTTCTGGGGGTCTTTCACGGACAACTACATCGAGTTGGCAAAGCATCGGGCGAGGAACTGGGACGACCCCGTTGGGCATGGGTCTGCCCTAGCGACGCTGCGATTGGGGCTGTCGGTGCATCTGCGATTGTTTGCCCCGTTCGTGCCTTCCATCGCCGATGAGGTGTGGTCGTGGGTATTCGCGGAGGAGACTGGGAAGGCGTCCGTTCATCTGGCCGGTTGGCCCTCGACGTCGGAGCTTGCGGAGGTGGAGGAGCCGTTGGACTCGGAGTCGTTCCGTGTTGCATGCGGGGCCATTGCCGCAGTGCGGAAGGCGAAGTCCGAGCGTTCGGTGGGTTTGGGTAAACCGCTTTCGAGGTTGCGAATTTACAGCACTGCCCAGATGCTGGAGAGGCTTGAAGCGGTTCTCCCTGACGTGCTCAGCGCGTCCGGATCCCCAACAGCGGAGCTTGTATCTGTCCGGGAAGTGGATTCGGATGCCCCCTACACTGCCGATATCGAGCCTCTAGCCGACGCTGTAAGGACTTAACCCATCGGAGGCTGTTGAGGGGCCAAAAGGCCCTTTGGGCGGGCTCTTTGCGAGGCGCGGTCTCTGGTTCACTACCGAGTTCGGGGGATTTGCCGCCGCCGGGAGCGTTTCCGACTTTTTCGGTGATGGCTGGTGTACGCGGCGCCTTTTGGGGAGGACGTCGGATGGTTGGGGGAGGTGTTCGGTGTCGGAGGGTTGTGGATCCTACCCCTTATCGGGCGGGCACTGAAACAGGCCCTCCGAACGTCGGAAAGGTATTCTGGTACTGTCCGGGCCGCTTCACGGCCCTCTATGGTGAAGTCCTCGATCCTGATTTGGGCTGTTGACTCTGTAGTTCGGGATTTGTCGGTACCTTAGCGAGAATCTCGGAGTTGCCCCTCGCTGTCTGAGTTTCACGCGTGTCTCTTCGAGCTTTGGAGGGCGGGCTCGGTCCATTTTGACGCGACCTGCGGTCGCCTATATTGGCTTCTTCGCATTCGTTCTAGTATTGCTAGTATTGATCATATATACGGTCGTTGTGTTCGCTGATTCCGCGGTCTATAAATGCTGGCTTCATTCTCTGCGTATGTAATCTTGGGCTGTAATGCTATTTCCACGTTGATTGTATCTTTTGCTCTATTTATTCATGCCATGCGATTTTGCGTTATTCCAGCAGGGGCATTTTAGCGTTTATAGGGATAACTTCCCGGACTTGCTTTTCACCTGTGCCGCCCTGCCCCTTCGCCTGCCGATAGATTGGCTCGGTCTACCGGATTTCCCTGGCGACTCCGCGCCTTCCCGCGCGGGGTCGGGCCTGCCGCTAATCTTGGCTCTTCTTCCAGCGTTCCCAGGAGTCCTTGGTGAACTCCGGGTTTTTGAAGTATTGGTGCATCCGGGTTTCGGCGTCCCGCACTTCTGCCGCTTTTCTGGCGACGTCTCGCGCCAGATCCACGGGTACTCTCGTCACGCCGTCCCCGTCGCAGACCAGCAGATCGCCCTGGCATACCGTGAGTCCTGCTACGGACACCGGTTCACCGTGCCGGACGGTTTTGAAGGGTCCGTGACCGGGGACTCGGCCCGTAGCCCAGAGCGCTATTCCAGTTTTTCGGATGCCCGGAACGTCTCGTGCGCTACCGTCGGCGACCACTCCTATGCATCCGAGGGCTCGCATCTGGTAGCACATTCCATCTCCGATGATGGCGCCTCGTCCAGGGGGTTGGTCTACGTCCTTGAGGACGGCTATGGCTGGGACGTTTGCGTTGGCTAAGGAGTCGTAGAACTCGATTCGCAGGTCTCTGCCGGCCTTGTCGGCATGGAGGGGCATCAGTTCTGCGGTCATGGCGTATCCGACAATGGTTCCCATGTCCGGCATCATGCACTTGAGTTCCGGCCCGGAGTAGTCACTTTCCGGGGGTACGTATCCTCGTACCAGTATGGCGGCGTTCTGTACGGTTGCTGAGTCGAATCGGCTCAGCTGTTCGACAACGGATTCGTCTACGGTGATCACGGGCTGCTACTTCCGCATCGCCGGCTGGGCCGGCGGTGGGTAGGCGGTTCGTTCATGCTTTTCCAAGGCTGCCCTCGGCGTAGTCCGGCAACGCTTCACTGCCCTACCCTGCGGGCCGTACCTCGGCCTCCACGACCAGGTCCTCTACGGGAAAGAAGTCTCGCCAGGGTTCGAAGTGCTCGACGAACACCCTGCCTTCTTCAAGGTTGTTGAGCCCCTTAATGGCTCGGCCCGGGTCGTATCCGTTGGTCTTGGCCAAGGCTTCGATACCGCGTCGGGTGACCCTCACCCCTCCGACGGAGAAGGTTTCGCCGTTGTCCATTTCGACGACCAGGTCGAGGCCTCGTTTCTTTTCCTGCCAGTACATTTTCATGGTTGTGAGCTCACTTTACTTAAGCAGCGGCAATGCGCGGTCGAGCACTTGGTGTGCGACCGCGAGCTTGTGCATGAGGGGGAGGTGTTCCACCTTTCCGCCTGGACCAACGATTGAGACTCGATTGGTGTCCACTCCGAAGCCGCTACCGGGTTGGTTCAAGTCGTTGGCAACGACGAACGCTGCTCCTTTTGCCTCAAGTTTAGGGCGGGCTTTCTCGACGTGTCCGCCTGTCTCGGCTGCGAATGCGATTTTCACGAGCCTTGGCCCGCTCGATGATGCAATGATATCCGCGTTCTCTTCGAGGGTTATTGACCGGGGACGGCCATTTTCCTTCTTGATCTTGCCGGTTGACCGGGCGCTCGGCCTGAAGTCTGCCACTGCTGCCGCCATCACCAGCAGGTCGGCCTCGCGGGATGATGCGACCACCTCTCCTTGCATTTCCCCGGCCGTTTCGACTTTTACGACTTCAACGTCCACGGGATCGTGCAAGGCAGTCGGGCCGGATACGAGTGTCACAGCGGCGCCTCGGTCTCTGGCGGCTTCGGCGAGGGCATACCCCATTTTTCCCGATGACCGGTTGCCGAGGTATCGTACAGGGTCGAGGGGTTCACGAGTTCCTCCTGCCGAGACGACCACTTCCCTTCCGGCGTAATCTCCGTTTTCACCGAGTGCGGCGCGTACGTGTTGGACGATTTCGGCGGGTTCGGCCATGCGTCCCTTGCCGGACAGACCGGAGGCCATGCGTCCTTCTACAGGTCCGGCGAACTTGACGCCGCGGGAGCGCAGAACCTCAACGTTGCGAGCGGTGGCGGCATGGTCCCACATGTGGGCGTCCATGGCCGGAGCTACCACAACCGGGGCGTTGGTTGCCAAGACGGTGGCTCCGAGGGGGTCGTCTGCTATCCCCAGCCGAATCTTGGCCATAGTATTTGCGGTAGCCGGGGCCACCACTACGGCATCTGCCCGCAGAGCCAAGGCTACGTGATCGATATTCAACTCAGAGTTGGACTGAAAGAGGCCAACGGTGACCGGTCTATGGGTCAGCGCTGCAAAGGTGGTCGGGCCGATGAATTCCTGAGCTGCGGAAGTCATCACAACGTCGACTTGTGCTCCTGCCTGTACGAGTTTACTGGCGAGGTCTGCCGCCTTGTATGCGGCGATGCTGCCTGTAACGCCGAGTACGACGTTCTTGCCTGCGAGCGGCAGGTAGGCTTCGACGTTCATGCTTTTCTACTCATTGCTCATCGCCTTGGGCGGCGAACTTGAGGTCGGATGAGTCTTGCGTGCGGACCGAGATTTCCTTACTGGTTCATTTCGTAGACGAACCGCAGCCCCTCCAGGGTGAGGTTCTCGTTAACGCGGTCAAAGACGCTAGTACAGCCGGAGATAAGGGCTGCCAGACCTCCTGTTGCGACGACGGTGCATTCTTCGGGAGTTCGGCAGTTTAGTTCCGCCCTGAAGCGCGTCACCATTCCCTCTACCAACCCTACGTGCCCGTATATCAATCCGGACTGAATGGCTGCGGTGGTATTTCTTCCGATGGCTGTTTCGGGCGGGGAGAGATCTACTCTTCGCAGTTGTGAGGTGCTTTCGTATAGGGCCTCTGCGGACATGGCGAGTCCTGGGGCGAGAGCTCCTCCCCTGTACACGCCATCTGCGGTTACTGCGTCGAATACGGTGGCGGTTCCGAAGTCCACCACAATGACGGGGCCTCCGTACTTTGTACGTGCGGCTACGGCGTCGACCACCCGGTCTGTCCCGACATCCTGCACTCGGTCGTAATCGATCCTGATGCCTGTGCGTGTGCCCGGCCCTACGAGCAATGACCTTTTGCCGGTGAGTTTGTCCAGCGCTGCCCGAACCATTTCGGTCACGGGCGGTACTACCGAGCACATAGCGACTGCGCCTATGGATGATGGGTCAAGGTTTGCTGCGGAGAGGAGTCCGCCTATCAACCAGGTGTATTCATCCGTGGTGCGGCGCCAGTCGGTGGATAGGCGCCAGGTAGCGGCCAGCCGCTCGCCTTTAAAAGCTCCTATAGTGACGTTGCTGTTGCCGACGTCGGCGGTTAGCAGAGTGATCATGGGTCTCGAATTATACGTTCGGGTTTGGCGGTAAAGGACGCTGCTCAGCCGGAATGCTGTTGTCGTTCACCCAATTCTAGGAACGCCTGAGGCAGTGCGTCGATCACGTCTCCGGCCTTCATAGCGGTTTCTCCCATTGACCGGCGGGCGATTTCGCCGGCGCGACCGTGCAGGTATACGGCCAGTGAAGCGGCCTCATGAGAGCGTTGAGGCATTTGGGCTAGTATGCCCGCCATGAGGCCTGCGAGAACATCACCGGTTCCGCCTTTGGCAAGGCCCGGGTTGACGAATGGGCTGATTCCAATGCGGCCGCCGGGGGATGCGATGATGGTTGCGGCGCCTTTCAGGGTCAGGTGCACTCCCCAATCCTCTGCGGCTTGCGCGGCAAGGTTCAGGCGGTCGTCCTGGACTTCCCGAACGCTGATGCCTGCGAGGCGGGCCATTTCTCCCGGATGCGGCGTAAGGATGGTGGTTTCAGGCAACCGGCGCCACCACCGGTGGGTTCTGGCGAGTACGTTGAGGGCGTCGGCGTCCACCACGAGCGGGGGCAGACTGTCGGCCTGTGCGGTCAACGTTCTGGTGAGAGCGGCCGTGGGTTCCATGGTTCCCAGTCCGGGACCTATCAGCATGGCCGAGGCGTCTGAGGCGCTGCTGATTACCTGCCGGGCGGCTGTGGCTTGCCCTGCGAGGCCTGAGACCTCTTCTTCAATCGGGGTGCATATGGCCTCGGGAGCATGTCCTGCGACGACTGGGTACACGCTTTCGGGGGTTGCCAGTTCGATCAATCCTGCCCCGCTTCTAGTGGCGGCTTTGGCAGCCAGCAGAGCCGCGCCGGGATAGCGCCGCGACCCTGCGACGATGAGAGTACGGCCAAAGTCGCCCTTGTGAGCGTCTCCCTTTCTCGTAGGCATCAGGGATGCGGCGGCCGTGCTGTCCAGCAGCTCAGCGCTTATGTGGGAATCTAGGCCCGGGGGGATTCCGATATCGAGTACCTGGATCTTTCCGCATTTTCCTTCGCCGGCGCGCGCGATTGGGCCGATCTTCGGTCTGCCGAGCATGAGAGTCAGGCTTGCGGGCAGCCCGCATGGATCCAGGCGTCCGGTGTCCGGGTTCATGCCGGTTGGAAGATCGACGGCGACCACCGGGGTTCGCGCACGTCGAACTACCGCGAGAGCGTCGGATAGCGGGGCCGTAATTGGGCGGCTGGACCCGGTACCGAGTACGGCGTCTACGACGACGTTGGCGGCGGAGGCGGTTTTCTCAAGTTCACGAATGCCGGCGGGGTCCTGGGCCGTTACTATTTCTACGTCTGCATCTTGGGCATGAGGCCGCTTCCCCGCGGGGTTTCCGCTGCCTGCCAAGACGAATGCTTTAACCGAGCCTCGCATCCGCGCCAATCTGGTCGCGGCCACGAGGCCGTCGCCTCCGTTGTTTCCCGGGCCGATGAGTATGACGATCCGAGAACCTTCTACGTTATCGAGCCTGTCGGCGACTGCATCTGCAACGGCTCGGCCAGCGTTCTCCATCAGCAGTTGGAGCGAGACGCCGGCTTGTACGGATGCTTCCTCTATTGCCCGCATCTGTGCAGCGGTTACGGCTTTCATCGCGGTGGGTCGACCTCGACTCTCCCGGTGACCGCGACGACAGAGGCGACCGCGTACTCTCTGGAGTGGGAGAGACTCAGGGCCGTGCGGATTATTCCCAGTCGCTCGGCTCGTTTCTTCGCTCTTCCGTGCAGGACTATTTCCGGAGCCTGCCCCCGTTTTCTGACGACCTCCACTTCCTGCCATCCGACTCCGCGTATTCCGGTGCCCAAGGCCTTCATCATGGCCTCTTTGGCTGCGAAGCGACTGGCTAGTTGGGGGGCTCTTCCCCGGCTGTAGATCCGCTCACCCTGGGTGTAGACCTTTTCCAGAAACCTCTTTGGGTAACGTTGGGCTACGTCCTCAATCCGGTTTATCTCGATGATGTCGATGCCTGTATAGATCAAGGTACGGCTCCGGTTCGCATGGGTTTCAGCCTGCCGAGTCGGGGAAGTATGGCTTCATGATACGTTCTGCAACCAGGGTATTGACGCTAGGGGATTTTGCTCTCCGGTTCGCTAGAATGGATTGAGTGAGGCGCTTCGGCTTTGGCCGTTGCAGAGATTCCGGGTTCCTTAGCCGCCGATTTCCAAGAAGTGGACCAATCCAAGAAAAGGCAGACTGCCCGCGTTATAGACGGCAAGGCTATCGCCGCGAAGGTGCGGGCGAGCCTTGCTGCCGAGGTTTCAGCGCTTCGAGAGGCTCATGCCCCGTCCCCCGGGCTGGGAGTGATTCTGGTTGGGAACGATCCGGCCTCACATTCTTACGTGCGGGGCAAGGAACGTGCATGTGAAGAGGCGGGTATTTTCACAGAGACGATGCGCTTGGAGGGAGGGGTTTCTCAGAGGGAGGTTGTGGATCAGGTGGAGCGCTTCAACAGGGATAAGCGATTCCACGGCATCCTGGTGCAGTTACCCTTGCCGGACCATATCGACGAGCGTGCGGTAATCCGGTCGGTTGATCCTTCCAAGGACGTGGACGGCTTGCACCCCGAGAATGCGGGTCTCTTGCTGGCCGGTGCGCCGCGCTTCGTCCCTGCAACGCCCCTGGGAGTGCAACGTCTGCTGATCGAGGATGGTATCGAGACGAACGGGGCGAAGGTGGTCATCTGTGGACGCAGTAACATCGTGGGTATGCCATTGGCGGCTCTGCTGCTGGGACGCGGCCGGGGGGCTAATGCAACTGTGACGGTGTGCCACACCGGGACTCGTGATCTGGCCTCTGAGACCCGGCAGGCGGACATATTGGTGGCTGCCGTGGGGGAACCTAGGGCTATCACTTCTGAGATGGTGAAGCCTGGCGCCGTGGTCATAGACGTTGGGATATCCCGAGTGGAGGATCAGTCGAGGCGGCGCGGGTACAGGCTGGTGGGAGATGTGGCTTATGGCGAGGTTTCAGCGGTCGCCTCTGCCATAACCCCGGTGCCTGGAGGTGTTGGCCCGATGACCATTGCGATGTTGTTGCACAACGTATTGCTGGCGCGAAAATTGTCCTTGGGAGGCGGTCGATGAGCTCCGTTGGTACACGCTGGCCTTCCTCTGGTGCAATCCTGGGGGTCTGCCGCGTCTATTTGCAAACAGGGGTAAAATTGGCAGTTGCCGCGTGTGAATGGAGATTCAGCGGTATGTGCCGACGCAGTTGCGCCCTGCCCGACAGATGAGAGCCGATCTTCAACAAATAGAACAGGCTAGCTCCCTCGACGGAGTTGGGGAGTTGCGTTCCGTGGGCGAGGTTTCCCTTTACGGGCCGGGCGAGAAGGCGGAACTGCTGGATCTCTACCGTCAGATGTATCTCATCCGACGGTTCGAGGAGGCCTGCGCTGAAAACTACTCGAAGGGGAACATCCGCGGCTTCTTGCATCTCTACATTGGTCAGGAAGCGGTTGCGGTGGGGGTGATGTCGGTACTGCGGCCCGGCGATTACGTGGTCACGCACTACCGGGACCATGGCCATGCCTTGGCTCGGGGGGTTGACACGAACCGCGCTATGGCGGAGTTGTTTGGGCGAAAAACCGGTCTGAGCAAGGGGAAGGGCGGGTCGATGCATCTTTTCGACGCGTCGAAGCGCTTCATGGGGGGGCACGCCATAGTAGGGGGCCAATTGCCGCTTGCAGCGGGGCTAAGCCTATCGTGCACGTACAAGGGCACAGACGACATCGCCATCGTGTTCTTTGGGGACGGCGCGGTCAATCAGGGCACTTTCCATGAGACTATGAACCTGGCTGCGGTCTGGAAGCTTCCGCTGCTGTTCTTCCTCGAGAATAACTTCTACGGGATGGGTTCTGCCATTGGGAAGGTGAGGGCCGGTGGGACCGACTTCTACCCGATGGCGGAGTCTTACGGTATTGAATCCGTGCTCGTGGACGGTATGAACGTATTGGAGGTGCGCGAGGTGATGGCGAATGCGGTTGGCAAGATGCGCGCTGGCGGGGGGCCACAGTTCATAGAGGCGAAGACGTTCCGCTACGTGGGCCATTCGATGGCGGACCCGGCGCGGTATCGCGATGATTCTGAGCTTGCTGAGTGGATGGAAAAGGATCCGCTGAAGACTTTTCCCAGCCTCTTGCTGGCTCGCGGCGCGGCTGTCGAATCCGATCTGGAGGCGCAGAGAGAGTCGGTTCATCAGGAGGTCTCGGCCGCGGTGCGATTTTCCGAGGGGAGCGCGAAGCCGTCTCCTCATGAGATATTCGACGACGTGTACGCATAAGCGGTCCACGGAAGCTTGCCGCCTGAATTTCATGCACTCATGCCAACTCTGACCATCCGGGAAGCGATTCGTCTGGGCCTCGACGAGGCGTTGGAAACCGACCCTTCGGTTTTTCTGATGGGCGAGGACATCGGTACCTATGGCGGGGCTTACGCAGTTACTGCGGGGCTTCTGGAGAAGTACGGCCCGGATCGGGTGAGGGATACTCCGATATCGGAGGCGGCGTTCATCGGTGCGGGTGTGGGAGCGGCGGCAGGGGGATTGCGTCCGATCGTGGAGTTGATGTCGATGAGTTTCGCGCTGGTGGGTTTCGACCAGATCGTGAATATGGCGGCCAACCTGCGCTACATGTCCGGGGGACAGATAAAGGCTCCCATGGTGATACGTGCTCCCACAGGCGCGGGTATGCAGTTGGCTGCTACGCACTCTCAGAGTTTCGAGACCTGGCTGGCGGAAGTGCCGGGTCTGCGTGTGGTTGCGCCTTCGACTCCGTATGACGCACTGGGGCTGCTAAGGAGTTCGATCAAGGAAGACAACCCGGTGATCTACGCGGAGTCTGCGGGTCTCTATGGGGCAAGCGGGGAAACACCTGCGGAGTATTACGAAGTGCCTATAGGTTCTGCGAAGGTCTGCCGGTCAGGTGATGACGCGACGCTGATTTCGTATGGGCACGGTATGCCGATCCTGTATGAGTCGGCTGAGATTCTGGCGGCCCGGGGGGTTTCGGCAGAGGTGATAGACCTGAGGTCGCTGAGTCCAATAGATACCGGCGTGCTGGTGGACTCGGTGCAAAAAACGGGGCGCGTGCTTGCTCTTGATACGGCGCGGCGGTCGGGCGGCATCATGGCCGAGGTGACGGCTACGCTGCAGGAGCAGACTAGCGACTGGCTGGACGGGCCGGTGGTTCGGATCGGGGCCAAGTGCGCTCCCTGGCCTTACAACAGGGAGATGGAGCAAGGTTCGTTGCCGGATGCTCAGGATGTCACCGGAATGTTGTCGGCGACATATGACCTGTAGCCCGATGCTTGGCTCATGCTGCCGAATGAGGCGCATTTGTGTAACCTCTAGCAGTGTGGCGGGCTGTACCCCGGCGGGGCCGCCCGCGGCAGATTCCATCGCTAGATACTCGGATCGGAGCAGGTTGACTTGATCAGCGAAGTGACCATGCCCTCTATGGGCGCCGACATGACCGAAGGTACTGTTGTGAAGTGGCTCAAGGCGGAGGGGGATGCGGTTGTCCGGGGGGACAAGCTTGCGGAGATAGAGACTGACAAGACGGTAGTTGAGATGGAGGCCTATGCGGATGGTCTGCTGAGGAGGATCGTGGTTGGCGAGGGGGTAAAGGTGCCTGTCGGGGATCTGATTGCGTTCATCGGCGATGCCGAGGACGAAGTGCCGGCGGAGGAGGCGCCTCCGGAGTCTGAGGTTCCGGAGGCTCAGGCGCGACCGCCGGCAGATATTCCATCGGCTCTCGCGCCGCCAGCGCCGCCAGCGCGGTCGGCAGGCGGCAGGGTCAAGGCCTCTCCCATGGCGAGACGCCTGGCTCGTGAGCGCGGTATAGACATTTCCCTTGTGCCCGGCAGCGGTCCCGGCGGTCGGGTCACGCGCGATGACGTTCTTTCCTGGCAGCCTCCGGCGGAGCCTTTGCCGGAAGCGGCGGCCCCGGTTGCAGCGCCTGCTCCACTAGAAGCGCCCGTTCCACCAGAAGTACCTGCTCCGCCGGAAGCGCCTGCTCCACTGGTTGCGGACGCTCCCTCCGCGCTGATCGACTCGTCCGATACGCCTTTGACGAGCATGAGGCAAGCCATAGCGCGTGTAACCGTGAGGAGCAAGACCGAGAAGCCTCACTTCTACGTGACCGTTTCGGTTGACATGACGGAGCTTATGCGGATGCGCGGCAGCATCAATGAGGCTCTGTCGGGCTCGGGCACTCGTATTTCGGTGAACGACATGCTGATCAAGGCCAGTGTGAACGCTCTTGCCGCGCGGCCGAAGTTCAACAAGTTCTATGCGGACGACCGTCTGGTTGGGCAGTCCGGCATCAACATCGGGATCGCTATCTCTCTGGAGGCCGGGCTGATAGTTCCTGCGCTGCTTCACTGCGAGGGCAAGTCTCTTTCGGAGTTGTCCCAGGCGGCCAAGGATCTTGGCCGCAGGGCCCGCGGCGACGGCGGGTCTCTGACTCAGGAAGAGCTGACTGGGGCGACGTTTGCCATATCGAACATGGGTATGCTGGACGTGGAGAGTTTTTCGGCGATCATCGTTCCTCCGCAGACGGCGATACTGGCTACTGGCAGCGTCACGCCTACTCCGGTGGTGCGTGACGGCGAGATCGTTGCGGCGGACATCATGAAGGCGACTTTGTCGGTGGACCACCGGGTAGCAGATGGGGCCGAGGGTGCGGTTTTCCTGAACGAGATCAAGGGGAACCTGGAGAATCCGGTCAGGCTGCTGATATAGGCGTTGAGTCAACGCGATCACATCGTCATTTCCGGGTGGAGCCTTCGTGGTTGCCCTCCGGCGGGGCGCGCTCAGTCCAAGGCTGCGCGTAGGCTTCGCCCGGTCTTGTTTGCGCCCGTGGCCGCAGGCAGAAACCGCTCGCTTCCGGCCCGTGCGCTGACTGCTGCCGGCTACTAGAATCCTTCGGCGATGTACTTCCAGGAGAATTTCACTGCTGAAGAGCGTTCTGCGCTTGGGCGCTTCTTTACGAATCTCGACCAGCCGGTATTTGCGCTGGTAAATCTCCCTGAGGTCGTCAAGGGGGCGTTGTTCGCTCGCTATAGCAGGACGCACAAGCCTCTTCGCCGCCTGTTCCTAGACGAGTTCTACCATCAGCCGGATATTGGGATAGAGGCGATTTCGGAGGCAGGCGGGGGCGGCGCTGCCGGCGCGCTGGATACGGGCCGCGCCGAGCGGTTGTACGACCGGGTGTTCGGCGAGTACGGCGATGACTCGGTAGCCCAATTGGGCGGGGCTCACCTGGCTTGCGAGCAGGCGTCGAACATTCTGACCAAGGTGTTGGAGTGGGGACGGCTGGCGGCCTATCTGGAGCAGAGCACGCGGTATATCTACTACGACCGCAAGCTGGGCGGGGGCTACCGCTATCTGACGCCTCCTGAAATCCTAGGATCGGGGCTTGAAGCCGATTACAGGGCAACCATGGATCGGCAATTCGCCGCTTACTCGGATCTTGTGCGCGAGCTGGGCCAATACTTTTCCCGCATGTTCCCCCGTGCGGCCGGAGACTCTGCGCGCGTGTGGCGGTCGAGTATTCGTGCGAAGGCGTGCGATACGGCGCGGGGGTTACTGCCGGCGGCCACGCTGTCGAACGTGGGGATATTCGGCAGCGGTCAGGCGTATGAGTCTTTGCTTCTGCGAATGCGCGCGAGCGCGTTGCGGGAGGTGGAGGATTACTCTTCGCTGATCTTGACGGAGTTGCGGAAGGTGATTCCGGCGTTCATGCGGCGGGTTGACGAGCCTGATCGAGGGGGTGTTTGGAGCGATTACATTCGTCGTACTGCGGAGTCGATGTCCGAGAAGGCGAGCAGTCTCGCGGGGCTCGGGGTTTCTTCCAACGAGGAGCCGGAGGTGACGCTGACGGACTGGGATTGTGAGGGGGAAATAAAGGTTGCTGCTGCTGCGCTGTATGCATTCACTGACAAGCCCGATGCGGAGTTGCTGGAGATTTCCAGAAGGATGACTCCGGATGAGAGGGCGAGCGTGATTCGCTCTTACGTTGGGGAACGCCGCAATCGTCGTCACAAGCCGGGCAGGGGTATGGAGCGAGTGTCCTATCGCTTCGACATACTGTCGGATTTTGGGAGTTTCCGAGACCTTCAGCGGCACCGTATGCTGACCATCGAGTGGCAGCCGCTGGGTGTGTCGCACAGTTATTGCGTTCCGCCGGCCATTGCGGAGATTCACAAAAAGGCTGTATGGAGCGATGCGATGGAGCGTATGGCAGAATTGCACGAAGGTATCTTGAAGGAGCACGGGCGGGATGCGGCGCAGTATGCGGTTCCGTTTGCGTACCGCCTGCGGTACGTGATGCAGTTGAACGCGCGGGAAGCGTTCCATCTGTTGGAGTTGCGTACTACCCGGCAGGGTCATCCCGATTATCGTCGGATATGCCAGGAGATGCATCGTCTGATCCGGGACGTCGCCGGCCACACGGCCATTGCGGAGTGCATGAGCTACGTTGACCACGGTGGCTATGAGCTTGAGCGCCTTGACGCGGAGAGGCGGTCTGAGAGGAAGAGAAACGTTGCTGATACCGAGGGGTTTTTATTTTGAGTAAAATCAGGGGTATCGATTCAGGAGGATTTTCATCAGCATGAAGTTACGAGTCTTTGCAGCGGTTCTGGTTTTGGGCGTCTACTCGCTGGCTGCTGGGTGCGGTGGCGAGCCGGAGAGGGTGAGCGTATCGTTGGCGCTGGACTGGTACCCGAATTCCAACCATGCGGGCATATATGAGGCGGTGATGCAGGGGTATTTTGAAGATGAGGGGCTGGACGTTCGGATATACACTCCGTCAGACCCGTCTACGATTTTGCAGACGGTGGGGGCTGGTAGGGACGATTTCGGCATCAACTACCAGGCGGAGATTCTTCAGGCACGCAGTGAGGGTATTCCGGTGGTGGCGGTTGCGGGGATCGTGCAGCATCCTTTGAACTCGATCATGACCCTTGCGGATTCGGGTTTAAGCAGGCCGGGGGATCTGCGCGGCAAGAAGATCGGGCATCCGGGCATTCCGTCTAACGAGGGGATGCTCGAGACGATGCTGAACACCGATGGGGTTGCGCTGGATGAGGTGGAGATGGTGGGCGTGGGGTTTGACCTGGTACAGGCTTTGTTGGGAGGTCGAGTGGATGCGATTGTGGGGGCCTATTGGACGCACGAGTCGATCCTGATGGAGCTTGAGGGGTACGACGTGACCATCATGCGTATGGAGGAGTGGGGGGTGCCTGATTTCTACGAGCTGCTGGTGGTAGCGAGCGAGGACAGTGTGTCGAATCGTTCGGACGTGGTCCAACGCTTCGTTCGCGCAGTGAGTCGCGGTTTCGAGTCGGCCATCGAGGACCCCCAAAGGTCGATAAGCGCGCTGCTGGAGGAGACGGATGAGGGCACGGTGAACGAGGAGCTGGAGCGTCAGGGGGTTGATCTTCTGTCGCCGCTCTGGACGGACGGGGCGCCTTCGTTTGGCTGGCAGGATGCTGGCAGGTGGACGGAGTTCTCGGACTGGATGAAGGGGCGGGGGCTGATCCGTGGGGACGTGGATCCCGGGTCGGCATTCACGAACGAGTTCGTGGAAAACCGCTGAGTATCGGGGATCACCGCTGGCGGCCTGTGGGCCGATGAGGCTGCGGCGTTTCTTCAGTGGGGGGCCCGGGTGTTCACGTCGGCGCGGGTCGTCCGGGTGAGGCGTCTATGTCGGCCTGCCCTTCTTCACGGGGTTTTATACCTGTCCCGGATTGGCCGGATCGGACCGATACTCACGCAGGACGTCCCTGTTGAGCTGGATTCCGAGGCCGGGTGTTTCAGGAGCGATGCCCTGCCCTGCTGCGATGGTGAGGGGATTGGCGGCTACGTCGGCTGAATGCAGCCGGGGGCCTAGCAGGTCGCAGGGGTATATGCGGTTTGTCAGGGCCACTCCGAGGTGCAGCGAGGCTGCGATCTTGATGGAGGAGTCATGGCTTGTGCCCATGGTCCATCCGATTCCGGCGATTTCCAGCGCGCCTACTATCTGCGCGGTTCTGAGAATTCCCCAGTCTGTTGGCATGACGTTAACGCATCGGATACCGGGCTTTGCGGCCAGTATGACGTCGGCCAGTTCGCTAAAGGAGTTCCAGCCGCCATGTACGGATATATCCACGCCTAGTTGATCGGATATGTCCTGGTAGTCGTCCCAGTTGGCCGGGCAGGGGTCTTCCAGCATTTCTATGCGGATGCCTTCGGCCTGTAGAGCCTCGGTCTGGCTGATAGCCTGCTGTTTGGAGTGGCCCATGTTGGAGTCGGGGCGCACGGGTACGTCTCCTATTGCCTTGCCCACTGCGAACACGTGCTCAAGGTCTCCGGGGACTCCTACTTTCATCTTGATGGCGTGGGTGAAGCCCTCGCGCACTCGCTCTATGGCCAGTTGGACCTGCTCTTCTACGTCAAGGTAAGGCAGGGTCCAGACCAGGGGCACGCTTTTTCTGATCTTTCCGCCAAGCAGTGCGTATACGGGCACGCCCAAGGCCTTTCCGGCTATGTCGTGCAGGGCGAAGTCTATGGCTGCGACGATCGGGGAGTTGCCGAATGATCTTTCCAGTTCAGTTATCAGGGTGGCGAGGTTCATGGGGTCTTGTCCGCTGAGGGCGGGTGCGACGCGGTTTTCGATTTTCTCGATGACGTCTGCGCCCTTGGCTTCACCGAGGCCGCTGATGCCGCTATCGGTATGGACCTCCACTATCGTAGTTTCGAGGTTATTCATGGGCTTGCCCGCCTCTTCGGTGTGGCGGTTGCGCCATGGTGTTCGGTAAGGAATCGCAATGGGGTAGGTTGATATTCCGGCAATTTTCATAGGGGTATCCTGTCAATGCGAGGTTCGCCCCGGCGCTTTGGGGGATCCTGCGTTTTTTCAGCCGGGTGCAAATCTTGAGTCGAGCGCGGGTTTCCCGGGTGTATTCTTTTAAGATACAACCCGTACTGGTGGACAATATACCGGCTCTTGCGTAGCCGTTCAGGGGTGCTGATGTTCGAAATACTTATGATCCTGCTGATCAGGGTTTCAATCGGTGTAGTGGCGGGCGGCGCAGCGGCGCTTGTGGGCTATTTCATCGGCTGGTTCTTCCTTCTGCAGCCTTGGATGTCCTCCACGTTTTCCTTCGTGGTCTTGGTGGTTTCCACGGGGATCTTTGGCGGTCTTGGCGCGTTATCCGGCTGGGTGAGGCTGGACGAGGGAGTGCGGCGGAATTTGCCTGGTCTCTGGATGACGCTGATTGGCGGGTCTGTGGGAACCTGGGCCGGTCTGCTATACGCTCAGGCGGTGTTCGACATTCCGATTCCTTCGAGCGACGGGTACGTCACCGCGATCGCATCGGCGGGAATAGCGGCGAATCTGTTGCCGTTGATCTTTTTTGGCTTGCGCGAGTTCCGGCGACAGTTGGCCCTGCGGGATTGACGGCGAGGCAGCGGGGGGTGCTTTGAGGCATCGTCAGGGCAGCCAAGGGTCCATGACCCATACTTCGGGTTTCCCTGCGAGGGCCTCTGGAGGCAGCGACGCGTCAGTCCTCGCCGGCGCCTTACGGGGTTTCTGTGGAAGGGCCTTTGGGGACATCGTGAGCGTGTGAGCGCGGATGCGTTTGACCGAGGGTTGCAGGGAAAGCCACTCGTCGATAGATAGCAGCGTGGAGTCTTCGTGGGTCGTTCCGTGGGTGAAGTAGTGCATGGGGATGATGACGCGGGGATCGATGCTCTCAATGAGAGCGGCCACTTCTTCAAATCTGAGCAGGTGTCTTGAGTCGTCGACCGGTACCATGAGGACGTCTATTTGGCCCAACTGCTCCAGCGCTTGCGGGGCTATATCCGGCCTGTTGTCCCCCAAGTGGCAGTAGCTGACCCCACCTGCCTCTACGCGAAAGATGGTGTTGACCATATTGATCTCTGGCGCCCGTGAGTGCACCTCGGCTATGCCGAGCACGGTTAGGTCCTCGCGTTGCGCGCCGCCCTGCCCTGCAAGGATCTCCGGTGAACCTGGCGCCATTTCGACTGCGTTGTGGTCGAAATGATCGTGGGTGACCATCAAGATATCGGCGTGGACGCGTGGGAAAGGCCGCACGAACCAACGGCCCCGTTCGGGGTTCCTGAAGGGGTCTATCAGGGCGCGCGAGCCGCGGGCGCCGGTCCACAGGAACGCGGCGTGTCCAAGGTATCGGAGCGTTGACTCCATCTTGGCGCGTAGCAGGGGGCGCGGTTGAAGCGAGTTTCCTGTTGTTTCCACGTGCCGCGACACGCGGTTCACGTGTCAGGCGGAGGTTGCGGCTATGAGTTCGTCGATGCCTTTTTCCAGGAGGTCGGCTGCGGCGTCGAGTTTCTGTGTTTTCCGGACAATGTTTTGTGCGTCGGCTTCAACTCTGTCAGCGGCCTCTCCGGACCTTGCGCGTGTCTGCTCCGGAGCGGGCCCGCCGTACAGGGTTCTCCGTTCCACCGCCTTTGCGGGGTCGAGCGCGTCCTGCAAAGCCTTTCCGCTGAGGCCGATGGTTTTTCCCATGTACTCGACAGCGGCCTCGTCGAGGAGTTCCGGCGTGGCTTGCATGGGCGAAAGTCCGCGTTCGTGTGAGAATCGGACCATGGTGCCGACGCACTGATGGGCGATTCGCCATGGCAGGCCTTTTTCCCTGACGATAGCGCTTGCGATGTCCGGTGCGACGGCCCAATGGGAGCTGGCGAGTTGGTACATGCGTTCCCGCTTGACTTCCATGTCGGGGACCATGATTGCTAGCCAGTGCATGTTCCTTCGGGTGTTTTTGAATACGTCGAGCATTTCGAAGAAGACTCCGCCGCCGCCATCGGGCGCTCCGCTGCGGCTCTTGGAGGCTACGAAAGCGCCGGTCAGCCCTCCAATGGCCTCGGCTGCGGATCCCCTGATTTGCTCAAGGGCAACGGGGTTCTTCTTGTGCAACATGATGCTGCTGGTGTGGCAGAAGCGGTCCGGGATGTCGACCATTCGGGACTCGTTGTTGTACCAGTATGCGATGTCCTCGCCTGCTCTGCCGACGTGGCTATCGAGTATTGCGGCTGCGGAGAAGGCCTCGAGCGAGTAGTCTCTGCTGCCCACTATGGCGTCGAAGGTACTGTACATGACCGAGTCGAATCCGAGGCAGTCGGCGGTGCGCTGTCGGTTCACGCTGAAGGGCGACCCGGTCATGATGGCTGCGCCTGCGGGGCTTTGGTTTGCGTGTTGGTATGCTGCGTCGAGGCGTTCGAAGTCTCGCTCCAGGCCTGCGACCCATGCGAGTAGTTGTGCGCCCAGTGTGGTGGGCTGTGCGTGCATTCCGTGGGTGTATCCGGGCATCACGGCGTCGGCTGTTTCGTGGACCACGGGCAGCAGCGCGCGCCTTAAGTCGACGACTCCCTGCATGGTTTCGATGATGGTGTCTCGCGTGGCCACTCGTCTGGATACGGCCATGAGGTCTCCGGAGGATCGTGCGAGGTGTATGCGTCCTCCGACCTCGTATCCCAGTTTACGTATCAAGAAGTTTTCGCCGGCGTGTAGGCCCCAGGGCTGCTCTGAGCGTGCTTGCATATAGCCCCGTTGTTCCATTTCCCGGAATGCCTTGAGAATGGCTGCGGCGTCTTTGGCCGGGATGAGACCTTCTTCGCCAAGCATGAGTGTGTGGGCCTTGTCGAACATGTGCAGGCCCTTGAACACCGGGGTTTCCCGCCCATGGGCTACGTCAGCCCGCAGGTCGTCGACCATGGGTTCGGACAGCCTTACTCCGACGCCTCTATAGCCGTCGTATTCGGTGTGTGGAAGTTGCCGCATTTATTTGCTCCTGCTGTGTGACGATCCAGGCCGGTCAGTGCGCGAGTCTATCTCAATGCGTTGCAGCGTTATCATTTCCCCGTTTTTCTGTGGCGGTGGGTGGGCAGAGTGGTTTGTCGATTCCGATAGTGTGGCGCGCGGTTGTGTTGCGGGCGGCGGGTCAGTTCTCCTAGCCAAGGCTTGGGGCCTTTTCTGCCGGGATTTCATATCTGTATATGAGCCTTTCCCTGCCTCCGGGGGTTACGTCTCTGAATCCTGCCCCGGCGAATGTGGAAGGGGATCCCATGTAGGTGTATGAAGTGGCGGTTGGCTCGACGGGGTATCCCTCTACGATTCTTGCGCCGTTCGCGGCTGCGTATTGAACGGCGGCTCTTAGAAGGCCCAGCGTGAGCCCGTTGCGCCGGAATGCGGCGTCGATGAAGAAGCAGGTGACGGACCACACCGGGGCCTCGTCGATGCGCGCCAGTTTGCGGTATCTCTCCAATCCCAGTAGCAGTTCACGGGGTGCGATGGCGCACCAGCCTACGGGCTCGTCGTTTGCGTAGGCGAGTATTCCGGTGGGTACGCCGTTTGCGGCGAGGTGTTGGAGGTTGCGTATGCGGCCCTGTTTGGCTGCGCGTCCGAATTCCGAGCTGGTCAATCGCCATCTCATGCATGAGCAGTATCGGAACTTGCCGTGGGCCTCGGAGAAGCGGTTGAGGTGGTGTGCTTCGTTTGTGGTTACGGGTCGGTACTCGGTGACCCGTGCCGGAGTGTTCTGGGGCAAATCAGACGTTTTGTCGGAGTTTTGGATCGAGGAAGTCTCTGAGCCAGTCTCCGAAGAAGTTGAAGGCTAGAACTACGAGCATGATTGCGAGGCCTGGGAACAGGCTTTCCCACCAAGCGGTAGTGACGTATTGGCGTCCGTCTGCGACCATCACTCCCCAGGCGGGGGTGGGCGGGGGTATGCCTACTCCGAGGAAGCTGAGGGTGGACTCGGTAAGTATCAGGCCTCCTACTCTGAGTGACATCATGACCATTATGGTGCTAAGGAGGCCTGGGAAGATGTGTCTGAGGAATATTCTGGTAGTGGGCGCTCCCAAGGTGCGTGCGGCGTCGACGTATGCCTCGGTCTTGATTGAGAGGGTTTCGCCTCGTACCTGTCTTGCGAAGCTGTTCCAGCTGAATATGACGAGCAGGATAATGATGACGGTCAGACTCTGGCCGAGCACAATAATTGCGACCAGGGCGACGAGGATGAATGGAATGGCGAAGGTGAAGTCGACGAATCGCATGAGGAGTTCGTCTACTTGGCCTCCGTACCATCCTGATACAAGTCCGACCAGAGTTCCGCCGATCACCCCTCCTGCCAGTACGATAGTTGCCACCATGAGGGAGATTCTGGCCCCGTATATGAGCCTGCTGAATATGTCGCTACCTGCGAAGTCGGTACCCAATAAGTATTTTCCGGAGCCGTCTTCGAGCCATGCGGGCGGGATGTGTCGATCTCGCAGGTTGCTTCTTTCCGGGTCGTGCGGGGCTATGAGCGGTGCAAATATGGCGACCACAATCAGGACTAGAATGACCACTCCCGGTATAACGGGCCATCGTCGAAACTCTCGCCAGTACCTTTTTGCGGTGGACGTCTGAAAGGCGTCCAGGCGGAGGTCTGGGCTTGCCTCTACGTCACGAACGGCCATTATTCCGATCCCCTGCCTGGCTGGTTTGGGCAATAGAGTTTTGAAGTGAGTTCAAGCATCTAGTTGAGCCTGATGCGGGGGTCCACTACTGCATAGAGTATGTCTACCAGCAGGGCCATCCCTACGTACAGGATGGTTACAAGGGTGATGATGGCGGTTATGAGTGGAAAATCGTTGGCGTTGACGGCTTCGATGCCGAGCCTTCCGACGCCCGGCCATGCAAAGACGGTCTCGGTGACTACGGAACCGTCGACGAAACCGGCAATAATGAGGGCGGAGTAAGTAAGGGGCGCTATGAGAGCGTTCTTGAACGCGTGCTTCCATATGATCATTCGTGTGCCGACGCCCTTTGCCCTTGCGAGTTTGATGTACTCGGAGTCCATGACTTCCAGCATGGATGCTCTAACGAGGCGCAGCAGGCCGGCTGCGCTGAGCCATCCGATGGTTATGGTTGGCAGTATGTAGTTTGTCCATCCTCCTCGTCCGAACGTGGGCAACAATCCGAACCAGACGGAGAAGATGAGTACCAACATGATTCCGAGCCAGAATTGTGGTGCGGTTTGTCCGACGAGAGCGATGGTTCTTCCGATGTAATCCCATATGGTGCCGCGCTTGACGGCTGAGAGGACGCCTAGGGGTATGGCCAAGAACATTACGAACAGTGTGCCTGTGAGGGCCAGCATCAGAGTGGCTCCGAGGCGGTCGTATGCAACGGCGAGTGAGGTTCTCTGGTGTTGCCTAGAGTTTCCGAAGTCTCCGCGCGCTGCGTTTGCGGCCCACGATCCGTACTGCACGACAAGGGGTCGGTCGAGGCCCATGGCCTTGCCCCATGCTTCCCAGTCCTGTTCCGTGGAGTACTCGTTTAGATATAGAAGGCGGGGGTCACCCTGAGCGCGTGACATACCGAAGAGAAAGATACTCATGCCGATGATCATCACGATGGTGTAGATGATTCTGCGCGTTATGAAATATGCCACTTTGCCGTACCTGGTCTCTGGCGCTTAGCCGGCCGGTGCGGGTATAGACACAAGGGGGCGGAGCCGGCCGGCTCCGCCCCCTCGATCATCTCCAAAACAGGTATTCCCGCTGGGGCGGACTGTTACTTCAGGGTTACTGTTGCAGCGCCCGTGAAGATCGGTGCGTCGATTGCGTGCGGCATCCACTCGCCGATCCTGGGGCCTACCGCGTAGTGCGGTATGTCGGCCACGAAGGCGGTTTGCAGTTCCCAGGTTCCGAGAACGTAGTCATTGATCTTGACGTTGTTCTCGATGCGCTTCTGTCTGTCCGGTTCGGTGAAGTTTGCGAAGTAGAGCGGGACCATTTCGTCATGTACCTCGAACCCCCGGAAGGTGGAGGTTGGGCCCATTCCGCCGTCGAAAGGCCGGTCTTCGAGACCTGGTCGGATGGTTCCGCAGTGGTACCAGGGTATGTCGTCCACGCCGTTGAATCTTCTGGGTCTTGCGGCGGCGTAAGCGCTTACGTCAAGGTCGACGTTAGCTCCGACGTCGCTCCACATCTGTGCGATGACCCGTCCGGCCTCTGGGTTGACTCTGGGGTGGTCAGAGGGCACGAAGAGGGGGATGTCGAAACCGTTGGGGTATCCGGCCTCTGCGATCAGCTTTTCGGCCTCGTCGGGATCGAAGTTTCGTTCCCACTCGGTCTTCCAACCTGAGAAGTCGGGTCCCCATCCGTTGACTGCGGATCCCTGGATTCCTCCAAAGCCTCCGAAGAGTTCGTCTCGGATGCTCTCGCGGTCAATTGCGAGTATGAGCGCTCGCCTGATCTTGCGGGCGGCTTCCATGCTGGCGTCATCGCGCGGGTCTCCGACCCAAGCGTTTTCGGGGTTGAATCCCGGCCTGGGGAAGATCTGCTCTCCAAAGCCTGAGCTGTCCGGGTTGTTGTTCTTCTGCTGCCAGTAGTTGCCCGTGAAGTTTATGCAGCCCATTTGCGACTGTCCGACAGCCTGTCTGCGGGAACCGGGCGTGCTATCCAAGGCTTGCCCCAAGAGGCTGTTTGGAATGGGCGCGAGGTCTATCTGCCCGGTCCTGAATGCGGAGACCATGGTCTGCGTTTCGCGCAGTTCGATGACGGTGAAGTTCTTCACCTGCGGGGTTTTGCGCCAGTGTCCCTCGACGGCTTCGAGGTCCATGCGTTCACCCACGCTCCAGTTGGCCGCCCTGTATGGGCCTGTGGCGACTGGAACCTGTGAAGCCTTTGCTTCTCCAAGGTCATCCACCAATTTCTTGGAGGTGATCCATGGGTCTGCGCTTGCGGTCTGGCTGAGGTTGGTGGTCCACCAGGGCAGGAACTTTCCTGGCTTCCAGTTGAGCCGTACTGTGTATGTGTCGATCACGTCGAAGGGTTCGACGGTTCGGTTTCCGTCTTCATCGAACTCGCCCATCCAGTCACGGACGCTGCCTGCGCGGTAGAAGATGGAGTCGGCTCTTCCGGCGTTGTTGAAGCTCCAAGCGACGTCCTCGGCGGTCATGCCTCCTACCTCGGTTCCTCCCGGAGTTGGGTGGAACATCACGTCGTTTCTGAGCTTGAACGTGATGGAGGTGTTGTCGGGAGCTATTTCGAATGACTGTGCGATGGACTCATCGGGCATGTAGTTGCCGTTTTGGTCTACGCGCAGCAGGTTTTCGCCTACGTCCCAGCCGATGACTTTCCATTCCTGGCCGAGGCCGGAGAGTGCATGAACGAAGATGACGGGGAAGACGCTTGAGTCGGCAACGACCACACTGCTCTCTTCCGCCATCATACTGCCGGAGTCCATACTGTCGGAGGGGCCGGGAGTGGCGGTCACCACGACCTCTTTCGTTATGGTCTGTCCTTCGACAACGACCGTCTCCTGGACCACGACCTCTTCTCTGACGGTGACGGTTTCCTTGACGATGACTGTCTCGGTCACCGTTTCAGTGCCGCCGCAGGCAGCAAGTACCAGCAGGGCAGCCGATACGACGATGAGAGCCATCACCGATAATTTCAATCGGAACGGTGACATTGAGTATTCCTCCGAATTCAGATGATCCATTTCAAGCGCCGCTGGTCGATCCGGCCTGTGCGCTAAGTTCCATACCGGGCCGGCAGGCGTTCAGCCAGCCTGCTCCAACGGCGGAAAGAATACTTGCGCGATTGTGGCGCGTCAAGCATGGGGGGATTTGTCCGGTCAGTCCGGGTCTTTGGCGTCCGGGTTGACGTTTACGGCTGCCCTGGTGTCGGAGCGCATCTCGAATTTGGATTCGAGCGTGTCCAGCGTGTCCGAGAGGCCGGTGTAGGCCAGTTCGGTCTTCGAGGCCATGGCTATGCCGAAGAAGCCTTGGCGTCTGAAGTCGATCGCCTTCTTTTGTACGTCGAGCCTTACCTGATCGAATGCGGATCCCTCGAAGAAGTCCACCGAGCCATGCGAGAACGCGCCGTTGCGGTCCATGGAGAATCCGAGGGCGGATACGATGGGCAGGCAGTATGGTCCAGTGACGGGGGTGTTTATTCCGACCGGCATTATGGGCATGTTGTGGGAGCCTCGGCAGTCTCCCGTGATGATCTGGTTTACCGCGGCCCAGGGTTCGACGACCTCTTCGGGTGCGGGGAATATGGATTGGACCCGCACGATGGCCACCGGGTCGTCCTTACCCGTGTACTTGCCGGCTACGTTGTGGAGCCTCGTTGCCGCTACGGAGACGATCTTTTCGTCGGGATATACCCTCGAGTGTATGGACTCGACGGCGAAGCGGTCTTCGTCCCTTAGCAGGGCTGCGAGGTCCCAGGTTTGCTCCGGTACGTTGAGCTTGATGACTCGGTCTGAGTCTCTCGAAGCGTGGTCCATGTCGATGACTGTGAAGGTGAAGCCTTGGTGCAGCACTGGGCTGAGTAGGAGGCCTCCGTTGTGCATGGGGTCGCAAAAGGTGAGGTATAGGGGTAGGTTGTATGCGCCTGGTGCGCACTTGTCTGCGGCGAATACCATGAATGCTTCGGCGGGCCGGTGATCGGGTAGGAGGTCGAATTCGATTTCGGCGACTGCGGGCCCGGCGCCGCGCACGTTTCCGCTGGGGGCGTCTACGAGCAGGTCCTGCCCTGCCCCGTAGTTTCCCTCTTGTGCGGCTACGTTGGCAGCGGATTCAAAGCATGCCCATGCGAATTCGTGTACCGGGGCGGCTCCCTCACCGTGTGTGTGGGACATGAGCATGGCGATGTCGTCTCCGGTGTAGGTGACCATGCCGTCGATGAGTCGCCCGCTTGCAATGGCGTCGCTGACCATGGACTTGACCTTTGCGACCATGGCATCGCTGGGCTTGGTGTGTCCGCCGATTGAGCCGACGTCGGCCTTGATTACGCTCATCGTTACTTTCATGGCGCCTTTGCTTCTCCTTTTTTGGGTGCCCTCATTGGATGGTGTTCAACCGTGGGTGCGCGTGTATTCGGTGATTTTGCGAGACATTCAAGAACGTTAGCAGAATTGGGGGGCATTTTCCGTAGTTCGCCGCGAATCGGGCACCGGCTCGGCCGCGGCCGGTAAGGGGGCGGCCGGAGTCACTCGCAAGGATGCGTTGCGGCCGGGTTCCAGCCAAGGGGCGTGGTCCACGTGCATGGAGGGGCGGACGTTCTAGTTGAGTTGTCTGAGCTTGGGGTCAAGCGTGTCTCGGAGCCAGTCACCGAGGAAGTTGAATGCCAGAACGGTGAATAGTATTGCCATGCCTGGGAAGAATGCCATCCACCATCCTGAGGTGAGGTAGTTTCGTCCGTCGGAGATCATGGCTCCCCAAGTGGGTGTGGGGGCGGGTACGCCGACGCCGAGGAAGCTGAGTATGGATTCGACGAGTATGACTACTCCGACGGTGAGGGTGGCTATGACGATCACGGTGGAGAAGACGCCGGGGAGGATGTGCTTGTACATGATGCGCAATGGGGATGCGCCTGCGATCCTTGCAAGGGCCACGTAGTCGAGTGTCTTTAGCTGGAGGGTTTCTGCGCGCACCTGCCTGGCGAAGCCGTTCCAGAAGAACATTATGAGGAGTATGACTACGGACGTGAGGGAATCTTCGAGGACGATGGCCCATACGAGGGCTACGAGTATGAATGGTACTGCGAGGGTGAGATCGACGAGGCGCATCAATACCTCGTCTATTATGCCTCCGAAGTATCCGGAGATGAGGCCGACCGCGATGCCTATGACTCCGCCGATGCCGAGTACAGAGAAGGCTACCAGGAGTGAGATTCGAGTTCCGAAGATGATTCTTGCGAGGACGTCTCTTCCGAGGTAGTCGGTGCCCAGGATGTATTTGGTACTGCCGTCTGCCTGCCAGAAGGGAGGGATTCCGTTGTCGTTGTATTCCTCGGCCTTTTCCGGGTCGTATGAAGTTAGCAGGGGTGCAAAGATTGCAAAGACGGCTAGCACTATGATGATGATGCCGGGGATTACGGGGTATCTGCGGGTGAAGGAGTAGACGACCCTTGCTCGGCTCTTTGGCGCGCCGAACAGGTCGGCTTCAGTTTTTGCGCTTGCTTCTAGGGCCATGGTTGTTGTCTACGAGAGCCTTATTCGGGGGTCTACGAGGGCGTAGGTGAGGTCGATCATCAGGTTGACGGCGAGGTAGATAGCGGTTACGAGCAGGACAACGCCGGTAAGCACCGGGAAGTCGTTGTTGAATACTGCCTGCACGGCAAGTCGTCCGAGTCCCGGCCATGCAAAGACGGTTTCGGTGACCACCGTGCCGGTCATGAATCCTGCGAGCAGCAGTCCGGAGAATGTCAGCGGGGCTATTAGTGCGTTCCGAAAGGCGTGTTTCCATATGATCATTGGGTTTGTGGATCCCTTGGATCGAGCGAACTTCACGAATTCCGAATCTAGGACTTCCAGCATGGCGGAGCGTGTGAGCCGCAGCATGGCCGCGGCGGATCCCCAGGCGAGTGTGAGGGTGGGCAGTACGAAGTGAGTCCAATCGCCTCGCCTGCTGGACGGGAGCAAATTCCAGGTAACGGCGAACAACAACACCAGCATGACGCCGAGCCAGTACGGCGGCAGGGCCTGGCCCAGGAGCGCCCAGGTACGGCCGAGGTAGTCCCACACGGTGCCTCGCTTGACGGCTGAGAGGACTCCCAAGGGAACTCCGATGACGATGGCTGCAATGAAGGAGCTTACGGTTAGTTGGAGGGTGGCCGGTACCTTCTCCCATATGACGGTGCGCGCGTTGACGTGGTCGCGCAGTGAAGTTCCGAAGTCTCCTCTTACGGCCCTTCCCATCCATATCACGTACTGGACGATGAAAGGTCTATCTAGTCCATATTCCTTGCCCCATGCGTCCCAGGTGGCGGTGGTGGTGTATTCGGTGAGGAAGAGGTGTCGAGGGTCTCCTGCGGCCCTTGAGAGGCCAAAGACGATGATGCTGGTGGCGATCATGACGCCTACCGAGTAGATGAGGCGCCTTCCTATGAATTTGGCCATCAGGAGTTTGGGGAGGTTTTATCCGGCGTCAAGCCCAATGGGGGCGGCGTGCGCTCCGGGTGGGTTGCCCGATTGTACTGGTTTGCACGTGCACCGGTCTTGCGAGGGCGCTCGACCGGTGCAGCCTGCTTGTGTCTATCAAAGTCACGGCCTGCCGCCGAGGCGGCGGCAGGCCGAGCCATTCACCAACTGAGTCCGCTTTGCCCGCGGCTAGTTCTGCATCTTCACTCTTTCGGGGGAGTTGAAGACTGCCCAGGCTTGCTGGTAGAGGTCCCATGACACTACCTCTGGGCGCACGAGCCAGTGGGGTTGCAGCGTGACTGTGACGGCCATCAATTGCCAGTGGCTGAGGTAGTCCTGCAGTCGGATGTTGTTGTCGATTCTGGTCTGCAGGTCCGGTTCCGAGATGTTGAGGTATCGGATGACGCCGATTTCCTCTGGCAGCTCGATACCGTGGTTGAATCCGCCGGTAGGCACGAGGGTGCCGCCCTTGGGTTCGTCGGCGGACAACCAGAAGGTGTGGTGAGCGAAGGGTATGTCTATCGACCTTGCGACCAGCGTGGGCCTGCGTGAGGCGTAGACGGTCTTTTCGATGGAAGCCTGAACGCCAATGTCCTGCCACATCTGTGCTATAGCCTCGAAGGTTTCGGGCTCGACGGCTGCGGTGTTGTCCGGGGATACCCAGAAGTCAAGTTCGAAGCCGTCTGCGTGGCCTGCCTCGGCGAGCATTCTCCTTGCGCCGTCGAGGTCGTAGTCAACAGTCCACTCGTCTTTGAAGAGCGGGCTGCTGGGCAGCACGTCGGTGTATGCGTAGGTGATCTGTCCGAGTCCATTGAACACGTTGTCGTTGAGTTTTTCCCGGTCGATCGCCATGGACATTGCCCATCGCACCTTGCGTGCGCTCTCCATAGAGGCGTCGTCGTCCGGGTTGCCGATCCATGGGTGTTCGTCGTCGGCCTTGAGCCCTTCCCTGGGGAAGATGTCGGCCTCGTCCTCGAAGTTGTAGGCTCGCTTGGCCCAGAAGTTACCGGCGAAGTAGACGATTTGCGGCTGGTACTTTCCGGTGGCCTGTTCCCAGCTTCCGGGTATTTCATCCTTGGTGTCTGCGAGGAACTTGAGCGGGATGTTGGCCATGTGTACCTCACCCGTCTTGAGAGCGGCTATCTTGGAGTTGGTTTCGGGGATCTGAACGACCTGGAGTTCGTCGATCATTTCCGGCTGTGCCCGCCAGTTGTCCTGAACGGGTGTAGCTACGACCTTCTCCTCGGAGACCCATTCCTGTATTTCGAACGGGCCTGATCCGCATGGGGTGGTGAGGTCTGCGTCCCCTCCCTGGTCGAAGAGGGCCTTGCTTACGATGGGTATGCTTCCGCCGCCGTTGTTTGCGAGCGCGAGTTTCCAGGTGGGTTCAAGTTTTCCTGGCAGGAGGTTGGCCCGTACGGTGGTGGCGTCGACCACTTCCCACGTAGGCGCCCACCGCTTGATGCCCGGGCCTCGGGTGCTCTTCGTGCCTTCGGTCATACTCTCCATGAAGGAGTGCACGACGTCTTCCGGCCCAACGGTTCCGCCTGCGTCGCAGTGGAATTCGGCGTCGGTGCGGATGGTGAAGATGATTTCGGTCTGGTTGTCGTCAACCGTCCAACTGGTTGCAATGCCGGAGGTTCCGACCTCTCCGAAGTTGAGGGGATTGGAGTGGTCTGCTTGCAGCAGGAAGTCGTAGAAGCCCCAGTCCTGAAGTCCGAAAGCGGAGTGAGCGCCGCCTGTGATAAGCGAGGGTCTGAAGACCTTTGGCCCTATGAGGTCGTTGGCGACTACGAGGGTTCCGCCTCCGCCGCTTGACGGCGCTGGAGTGTTGGTCGGTTGTGGCATTGCGGTTGCGGGCACTGCGGTTGCAGGCATCGCGGTTGGCGCTGCTGGAGCTGTGGTTGGGGCTGCCGGCGCAGTGGTAGCTGTGGGGTCGGCATCGCCTCCGCCACATGCGGCTAGTAAGAAAAGGCTGCCACATAGAAGAATCGCCGCAGCCCAAAGGCTGCGTGAACATAAGCGGCCAAATGCCATGATTACACCTCTTTGGTTTTGGTTACGCCCGCGTAGGGCACAAGAACACGCCAGATCCATATGTGAATCCGGATCGTCCGTAGAGCACGCGAGATTATTCTCAAGCGCGGTAAATGTCAACGAACCGATTTTCCGGCAGGTTCAGGCGTTGGAACGGCGGTGGCGGGACGGGTCATCCGGGTGGTTCGGCAATCTGGTGCAGGCGGTTGATTTCCAGATTTTCGATGATCTGGACTGTTCCGCTCGGCCAGCGGATCTCCAGTCTCTCAACCTGGGTTGCGCTGCCGAGTCCGAAGTGAAGGTCCATGCTGCTCATAGAGATGAAACTGGATCCGGCTATGAGGTCTTGCACCTGGGATCGAATTTCGCCGTCTGCCGAAGCGGCCCATATCTTCACCCTCGCTCCTATCGCGTCAGCGTTGGAGCCGGTTCCGTCTATGGCCATGCGCCCCTTGAGCCTGAGCGTGACCCATTGATTATCTCCGCCTCCGTTCATCCACACGAACAGCCGCCCACCGAGGAGGTCTAGCAGGTTTGGGCCGACCCATATGGGGCCCATGCTGTTGCTTCCTACCAGATCGACGTACCCGTCTCCGTTTAGGTCGGCTTTTGCGACTCCCTTGCCGTTCTCATGGAATTTTGCGGAGATGCGTCTGCTGACGGGGTCGAACGCGGGATCCTTTGGGTCTAGGTTCTCGTAGTCGACGAGGGCTATGTCAAGCAACCTGCTTTCGACGGTTACGTCTTCGAAGTTGCCGGAGCCGTCGCTTCGCATCATGCGCCCTGCTCCCTCGTATTGCTGGCCGTATGGGCCCTCTCCCCTGCCGCCCATGGATCCAAGCCAGTAGAGGTCTTGATCGCCGTCGTTCTCCATGTCGAGGAAGGTGGTGCCGAAGCCGAAGTCGTAGGCCTGCAGGCCGGGGGGAACGGTGTTGACGTCCCACTCCGGCAAATAGTTGGCTGGGTCAAGAGAAGGGGGCGGCATCACTCCGCTGGGCGTGACGGCCACTTTCGGGGCGACGTTCTGGAACAGGCCGGCCGCGTCTTTCGTTCCTCGGTCAGGGCTGCTCTTGTTCTCAAGGAGGAAGTGGTAGCAAGTGCTCCATTCGTAGTTGTGCGTGGAGGCGCAGTCTCCGGTGGAGATCTTGGGCTGCTCGTGCAGCAGCGGGTGGAAGCCTATGTTGGTCACGAACACGTCGAGGTCGAGGTCGGAATCGTAGTCTCCAAGTGCGAAGCCCATCCAGGCGCCGGCTATATCTATGCCGAGTTCGGCATCGACGCGCGTAAACCTTACGGAGTCCCGCGTGGAGTCATTGCGGTAGACCTTTAGCACGTCTCCGTCGTCGGCCTGCCAGAGGTCGGGGTCTCCGTCGGAGTCATAATCGAAGAACATCAGGGCAAGCGTTTGACCCGTGGGGTCTCCGACCAGGTTGCCGTTTTGGTCGACGAACGAGGGGTCGAACCCGACGGTGGTGCGGCCCGTTGCTGGGTCGGTGTACTGGATGGGGCGGCCATCCGGCCCAAGGAGCTTGATTTCGCCTTCGAGGAGACCGGCCTCCTCCGTCACGTCTGAAAAGGTGAAGTCTCCGTTGTTTAGATATAGGACGTTGTATTGTCCGTGGTGTCGGGACTCCTCGAACGTGATGAAGTCGTCATCGGCGCGGTTGCCGACGTATAGGTCGAGCCATCCGTCACCGTTCACGTCTGCGCAGGCCACGCTCAGGGCAGACAATATGTTGGGTTCTTCGACGGCCCTTTCTGTGACGTCCTCGAATGTACCGTCCCCGCGGTTTCGGAAGAGGTGGTCCATGACTGCATCGCGCAGGCCGGGGGTTTCATCTACGGACCGGTAGTCGAGGTCGTCTCCGATACGCCCGTATGAGGCTACGTATAGGTCCTGGTAGCCGTCGTTGTCGAGGTCGCATGCTGCGACTCCTGAGCTGTTGGCCTTGGGGATATCTACGCCGGCGGTTTCGGCGACCTCCGTGAAGGTTTCATCTCCGTCGTTCCTCAGCAGCAGGTTGGGGCCGCCCCGCGCCTGTCCCCTGGGTGAGGCATCTTCCGCGGATGACACGTATATGTCGATATCGCCGTCTCGGTCGTAGTCGAACAGCGCTATGCCCGGGAACCAGTTGTCAACGAAGGCGTCGGCGCCCAGCGCAGATACGGCTATGTCCTCGAAGGGGGTTACGTCGGCAAGGCGTCCGCTTCCCGAAAAGGCTACGGCGGGGCTTTCATCGGCTTGGCGGATCTCAGCCGGTTGGGGAGTGGGAGATTCGGGGCCGGCGGACCTGCATGCCGCGGTCAGCAGCAGCGCCGCCGCTGCACCAATGAGCAGGTGAAGGAGCGGCAAGGCTACGTGGTGGTTTCGCATCTACCTATGTCCTGCACTCCGCTCGACGGCAGGCTCAAGGGCGCAGGCATGGGGCTCGGCCAGTGGTGGGGGCCTCAGTCCGCCAGTTGCCGCAGCCGCGGGTCGAGCCTGTCCCTCAGCCAGTCGCCCAGGAAATTGAAGGCCAGCACGGTCAGGAAGATGGCCAGGCCTGGGAAGAAGGTGCTCCACCATGCCGTGGCTATGTAGTCTCGGCCATCGGAGACCATGGCGCCCCAGGCGGGCGTGGGAGGGGGCACGCCGACGCCGAGGTAGCTGAGCACGGACTCCGCCAGTATCAGCGTACCTACTCTCAGACTGGCTACGACCATGAGGGTGTTGAAAACGCCTGGGAACAGATGCCTGTAGAGAATATATACAGGCGATGCTCCTACGACCTTTGCCATGGAAACGTAGTCCTGCTCTCTTAGGACCAAGGTTTCACCCCTTACCTGCCTTGCAAAGACGCCCCAGCTGAAGGCTATGAGCAGGACGATGATTATCGTCAGGCTTTGCCCAAAGACGATAACAACCACCAATGCGACCAGGATGAAGGGCACGGCGAAGGTGAGATCCACAAAGCGCATGAGCAATTCGTCGATGTTTCTTCCGAAGTAGCCTGCGACGAGGCCGATGATGGTTCCACCGATTGCGCCTGCCGAGAGAACAATTCCGGCGATGGTGATGGAGATTCGGCTGCCGTATACGACCCTGCTGAAAACGTCCCGTCCCAGTGCATCTGCGCCGAGAATGAATTTGGGGTCATCCGGGTTTTGCGCGTAATACTCGGTGTACCAGATGGGTGGGATGTTCTTGAAGAAGATGTCTCCCCTCTCGGCCTCTTTATTCGCTATGAGGGGAGCAAAGACGGCGGAGCTTACGAGAAGGCCGATGATGATGAGGGGAATGAGCGGCCATGTGCGAGCTATTCTCCAAGTCTGCTTCCAAAGCGTCTGCCCGGATATTCGCCGCGGTGTTGCAGTTGCAGTATTTTCGGTGATGTCCATCGGGGTCTATTCGTACTTGATGCGCGGATCTATAACCGCGTAGAGAATGTCGACTACGAAGTTTGCGCCGACGAAGAAACCGGCAAAGATCATGACGGATCCGGTCATGACGGGGAAGTCGTTGTTGATGACGGATTGTACGGCCAGGCTTCCCATGCCCGGCCAGGCGAAGACTTTCTCCGTGACGACGGCGCCAGTAAGGAAGGCGGCGAGCAGAATGCCTGAGAAGGTGAGGGGTGCGATGAGTGCGTTTCTGAAGGAATGCTTCCATATGATCTTCTGGTTTGCGACGCCCTTGGCTCGTGCGAACTTTACGAACTCCGAGTCGAGTATTTCGAGCATCGCGGAGCGGGTGAGTCGAACGAATGCAGCTGCCGAGCCCCATCCCAAGGTGACTGCGGGCAGCACGTAATGCGTCCAGTCGCCTTTGCCAGAGGTGGGCAGCAGCTTGAACTGTACGCTTATGATAAGTACGAGCATGACTCCGAGCCAGAATCCTGGCAAGGCCTGCCCGTACAGGGCAAACGTGCGTCCAAAGTAGTCCCAGAAGGTTCCTCGTCTGACGGCGGAGAGCACTCCGAGGGGGATGCCGGTTATCAAGGCGAATATGAAGGCGCCTGCGGTCAACTGAAGAGTGGCGGGCATTCGCTCGAGGATGCTGTCGAGAGCGGAAACCCGGGTGTATAGGGATCGTCCAAAGTCTCCGGTGAGGGCATTTCCGAACCAGAGTCCGTACTGGACGACAAGGGGCCTGTCGAGGCCCATTGCCCTTCCCATAGCCTCATAAGATTCGGCGGTGGTGTACTCGTCCACGAAGAACTGCCGCGGGTCGCCGGCCATTCTGGAGAGGGCGAAGATGAGGAAGCTGACGAGCCATATCACAACGACGCCGTATACCAGCCTGCGGACTATGAATCTTCGCATTCCGACCTCGTTGCGAGCTGAAAGTGGAGCGAATTTGGCGTAGGGGAGCTATCCAGATGCGCTGCAAGGGATATTAAACGAGAAGGGGCCGGGGCGGAAATCCCCCCGGCCCCTTCTTGCTCAGGCCAACGTTTGCGTCAGTTGGAGAGTCTGATGGTGTGCGGGTTGCTGAAGTATGGCAGGTTGCCCGTGTACGGGTCCCAGGCGGTCACCTCCGGCCTAACGGCCCAGAAGGGCACCACGTCTACCACGGGGGTGTATAGCCGCCAGCTGTTGAAGAAGTCTGAGACGTCAGCATTGATCATCCTCTTGTTGGCGGGCTCTCGTTCTTCTTCGATGGCTTTCCAGAGCTGTCCGATTTCGTCGGGCAGTTCGAGGCCGGATCCCCAGCTTCCGGCCCTGGGTACGTGCGAGCCTACGGCGTTGGTGTCTCTCGGGGTGGAGTTTCCACCGTTGGCGCTGAATGCCCATGGTATGTCCATGGAACGTGCGACCAGGGTTGGCCTGCGTGCGGAGTAAGCGGTCTTTTCGATTTCAGGCGTTAGGCCGCCGTCCACCCACATTTGGGCTATGGCTTCCGCAAACTCGGGGTCGATGACGACTGTAACGTCGGGCGGTATCCAGTATCCGAAGGAGAACCCGTCGGCGAACCCGGCTTCTTGGAGAAGTTGCTGGGCCATGGCCGTGTCGTACCCGATTTCCCAACTGCTGCGCCATTCGGCGTCATCGGGGTTCCATCCATACTGCGACCAACTTCTGTCTGCGAGTCCACCGAAGATCTTGTCGGAGAGACGCTCCCAGTCGATCATCATGGACATGGCCATGCGGATCTTGCGAGCGCGTTCCATGGACGCGTCGTTGCCCCACTCTCCGATCCAGGGGTGGTCGTCGTCGTGGTTGTAGCCTGGGCGCATGGTTACGTCATTGCCTTCGCCGGCGGCTCCAAGGTAGTCGGTGGTTGCCCAGTAGTTTCCTGCGTACCAGATGCCCTGCCCCTGGCCGCCGCCGACCTGCTGCGCCCTACCGCTGGTCTTGTCGACCGCTTCGGCCACGAATCGGGGCGGGAGGTCTGCAAGATGTATCTCGCTGTTGACCAGTGCGGCTAGCCGGATGGAGTTTTCAGGAATTGCCCTGAAGGTGAGGGTGTCCACGATGGGGTCCCATCGCCAGTGTGGTCGTACTGCTTCGGACTCGATGATTTCGTCTGCAATCCAGCGTGTGGCCTTGAAGGCGCCGGTTATGTTTTCGAGGTGGCCAAGCGAAGCCTCTTCACCTAGGTCTTCAAAGGCGTCCAAGCTGGTTATCGAGGCGGTCTGCCCGTTGTAGTTGGACTGCTGCCTGATCCAGTCTTTCTGGCAGCCTGCGTCGGTGCAGTTGATGAGGACGGTGCGCTTGTCCACTGCCTCGATGGTGTCGATCCATTGCCTCAACTGCCCTGCCCTGTTGAAGGTGGATCCTTCGGCAAAGGCTTCGTTGAAGCTGAAGGCAACGTCTTCGGCATCGACCTCTCCAAAGTCTGGGTTATGGAAAGGTATGCCGGTCTTGATGGTCCAGGTCAAAGTGTTGGCGGCGCTGTCGTGGTTCCATGACTCAATCATGGACTTGGACAGGTCTTCCTCATCTACCTGGATGGGGGGCGGGGCGTGCTTCATCCAGGTAAGTCCCTCGGTGAATCCCCACATCTGTACGCGCTCGAAGCATGCGCCGGTCAGGAAGCGGTTGTTGAAGATGGGCGGGCATACCGCGGGTACGCCTATGACCAAATTGCCTCCGCCTGACGGCTCGGGAGCCGTAGTGGCGGTTGCGGCGGGCCTTGGCGTGGCCGTAGCTGCCATGGCGGTTGCGGCGGGTGCGGCGGTGGGTGTAGCTGCCGGCATGGCAGTTGGGGCTGCGGCCGCGGTAGCGGTTGGCGCAGGGGCTACTGGCGCGGTCGTGGCCGTGGGATCAGCTCCCCCGCCGCACGCGACGGCGACGAGTGCGCCGGTGATCATCGATGCTAGTACCAAACTCCGCCAGCGAAAGCGTTTACTGAACATTCTGTTGACTCTCCACCTCAAAGTTCCACTAGTGAACTTGGCTGCGCTGTACATAGATCTGTCACTGCGAACACAATTCAACCACAGATATGCTCTGTAGCCGCAAGCTCGGCGATAATAGCGATGCCCCAGTTCAATGTCAACCGGTGCGATTCTGGCGGGGCGCACGGCGGAGGGATATGGCTCGATCGATCATTGCTGCGGTCATCGCCTTTGGGGCGAGCGTTTGTCTGGCGGGCTGCACGGCGAGCGAGTCCCTGCCGGACACTCTTCAGGCGACGGCGGTTCCGACTCCGGCTCGCGTGCTGCTTCCCAGGCCGGCAGTTCCGACCTCGACGCCCCGGCCTGCCTCTTCAGAACTGGATATTGCGGCGCGGCAGGTGATGTTCCGCTTTTACCTCTTCAGCCAGCGGCCGTACTCCAATCACCTTGAGTTCGACCCGAATCCCGATCTTGAAGCGATAGACGACGCCGGCGAGCTCGGGCACACCGGGTTGGTAATGCCGTTGGTCGATACGGCCTCGCTAACGCTGGATGCGCTAACCGCGTCCCGCGTAGCCCGCGCGCTCAAGGCTCTGACCGGTGAGGATTACGGCGGGGACACCCGTTCGGTCGCGGATTGGTACAGGTGGCTGGGTGAACATCCGGAGATTAACGCTCCACCGGATTACGACCGTTGGAAGGGTACGCTGTTCGCCCAGTTCGATCTGAGCCTGGAGCGCTTCATCTACCGTGACGTTCCGTCTCGATTGGATACGTGGGCGGTCCAGTGGGGAGGGGTCGGTCCTTTCGACATACCCGCCCTCGATGAACCTGAGTACTCGGCGGCTGCAGAGGCGGACTACCTGGATGATAACGATCGGGTTGTGGGGGTTCGCGTGAACGGGGATGCCCGCGCGTTTCCGTTGCGCATCCTGAACGTGCATGAGGTTGTGAACGACACTATCGGCGGGGTACGGATTTCCCTGTCCGTGAGTCCTGTCAACGGAACGGCGACGATGTATGCAACGAACATCGGCAGCAGGACTTATACGTTTGGCACGTCCGGCTACCTCTATCAGGGAGACAATTTGCTGTATGACAGGGGCACCAGGTCACTCTGGCACTCGATGACCGGCGAGCCGGTCGTGGGCAGATTGGCTCTGAGCGGGATTAGCCTGCCGCGCCTGCCGGTTGTTCTTTCCACGTGGTCTGCGTGGAAGGAAAAGCACCCCGACACCACGGTGCTTTCCATCGACACGGGATTCGTACGCAACTACAGGAACCCGCTGGACCCGGAAGCGCCCTACGGCGGCTACGGGACGAGTCCGGCTCTGATGTTCCCGGTGTTCAGGACCGACGAACGTCTGCCGCCCAAGACGCCTGTTTTCGGGCTGAAGATCAAGGGGGCGGCCCGCGCCTGGCAGGTGTACGACCTTTGGACGGCCCGCGTTCTCAACGGCCGCATTGGCGGCAAGCCGGTGGTAATTTCGGTAGATCCCCATAGCGGCGCGGTGCGGGCGTACGAGAGGGGTGAGTATAACTTTCGATTCGGTTCAACCTCGGCTTCGGTGGAGGACCACGCGGGCAATGCGTGGACGGCCAGCGAGTCGCATCTGATCAGGAATGATGACCCTTCAGTCAGATTGAGCCGGCTCAGCGGCGTGCACGCGTTCTGGTCGGCCTGGTACGCCTTCCACCCCGAAACCACGTTGTACGCGCCGAACTGACGGTTTCCCTGGAAAACGTCCGTCCGAGCTACGGGGCAGGACGCGCTATTTCCCGGCCTCGGGGGTCTGTGCGCGATCGGGTGCGGAGGCGTCACTCAACACGGAGGCTTCACAGGTTGCGGAGCTGACAGCGGCCTTTGCGACTGTGCCGAAGTAGCGGTCCTTGAGTTTCTTGGTCTCTCCGGGGTCGATTTTTTGACCCAGCAAGCCGACCTCTCCGGCCTGTGTTCCGTCTTCCCTGAGCAGGCTGACGAGTATGACGGCTCCATTGCATGGGGTATCGGCGTTGTTCGTAACGTCCGCCCGGACAGTTCCTCCGAAGCTGCCGGCTTCCAACTCGATGTTCTCAACGGCAAGCCCGGTTTCTTCAAGCGACTGTACGGCGCTGTCTTGAGGTATGGGGGTTGCGGTTGGAGGGACCGGGGTGGGTTGCTGAGAAGAGCCCCCCGCCGGAGAGGTTGATTGTGGGGACGAGGAATCGCCGCTTCCGCCGCCGCAGGCCGCAAGTGCGACTGCAAGGAGTCCGAGCGCCGTCAGGAAAACGCTTTTCGTTCGATAGTTGATTCGGGACATGTGAAAGATCCGTTGTCTATCTGCGCCGCTGCCGGGCTGCCTGGCCACGGCTGCAAGTATACGCGAGGCCGGTGTAGTCACAGACTGCGCGGGTCATTTCTTGGTTGGGCTACGGGGAGCTCCGTGGCGGGACGGGGAGTTGTCGCAAGTGATTGAAGTGATTCGAGCGTCGGACACTGACTTGCCGAGGTAGCGTTGTTCGTAGAGTTTCTGCTCGCCGGCCGGCAGCGGCGAGGAGCTGTTGATGCCCATCTGCCCCGCGACCCCGTCATCGGCATCGACCAGGTCCATGTTGATAACCGGACCGGTGCATTCCTCTTGCAGCACGTTCGTTATGAGGACTTTAACTTTTCCGCCCAGCCCGGCGGGTTCAATCCGAATCTCATCGACCTGTATCCCGGATTCTACGTCGGCTTGGCCCTCTTCGACCGCGGGCGCTTCGGACTTGAGCCGTTCCGGGTTGTCAGACGGAGTAGGTTGAGACCTGGATTCTTCAGCCTGATCCGCGCCCTGCTCTCCGCTTGAAGAGGCGGGCTCATCGCCGCCGCCGCCGCACGCGGCGAGGGCCATGGCGAAGAGGCCCAACAGGAGCAAGACCGCGCCTGCGAATCGTAATTTCATGAGGGTCATTGCGAACGTACCAAGATCCGAACCCTGTATAAGGGGGAGGCATGATCCCTGCCGGCCACTGCAAAGGGAGTATAACCTAACATTCGCAAGGGCGGTTTGTGCGCGGACTGTTAACGGGGAGGTTTGTTGGCGGAGATGCTTGGGAGGGCCGGATGGCTGTAACATCGGCGTGAGTCACTCACGAACGCACTGCCCGCCCGGATACGGTTGCGGTATTCAAATGGGTATGAACGAACTGATTGGGGGAAGAGTTGGCAGCTAAAGGCAAACCACACAGATTGATCTTTTGCAACGACGGGGGAACCCTGATCGGGCCGACCAAGGACGCTCCGATGGGCGAAGAGGGGTTGGTGGAGTTGACCATCGGGCCGTTGCTGGGCACGCAGGTCGATACGCTGTACTGGCAGCTCGGCACCGACCCGTTTCTGGGCTCGCCTTCACATCGGTTTTCCGATCAGTACTCGCATGACACGAAGGTCGGGCCTATCTGGGGCGAGGACGTGGACAAGTTCACGACTGCGGGCCAGTGGCGCGTTTACGAGAACACGCGGGATTTGATCGAGAGGGGTGTTGACCCCCCATCGGTTCTAATCGATCACGGCCACCGGCACGGCCTCGACGTCTTTCTTTCGATGCGCGTCAACGACGTGCACGACGGCAATCTGCCCGACGGCCATCCACACCTTTCGCCGATGAAGCGAGCGCACCCGGATTGGCTTCTGGGCCTGGCGGACAACCCCCACGGGAGTATACGGCCCGGTTGGTCTCGATTCGCATACGACTTTGGGCTGGAGGAGGTGCGTGAGTATCGTCTGTCGATAGCGAGGGAGGCGATACAGAACTACGACTTGGACGGCTTCGATTGGGATTTCTGCCGCTTTCCAAGGTTCTTCCGGCCAGGAACGGCCAAGGACAACGCGCCGCTGATGACCGATTTGCTGCGCGCAATCCGCGCTCTGCTCGACGAGCGGTCCAAGGAGCTCGGGAGGCCGCTTCCGCTGTCCGTGCGCGTGCCTCCGACATTCGAGCTTGCCATGGGTTCCGGCCTAGACGTGAGGACCTGGATTGCCGAGGGGATTATCGACATTCTCGTTGCGGGCGTGGTGCACGGGAGTATGCACCGCGTCCCCGTCGAGGAGTACGTGGAGGCGTGCAGCGACACTGGGGTTCAGGTCATCGCGCAGAACTTGGGCCTGTTCTGGTGGGATCGCGCGTACAGCGCGGGGGTGCTTTTCGGCGAGCCTACGGTATTCAGCACGGAGATGTGCCGGGCGTCGGCGGCCACCTACTGGCGCGCAGGGGTTGACGGCATCTACTTGTGGAACAACCAGATCATCCGGTTCAGCCGCGATATCAATTACAGCGGGCAGCAGTGGCGAGAGATAGGTGATCCGGCGACCCTGGAAGGTAGTGACAAGCACTATCTCGTCGACAAGCCGCCGGAGTGGGATTGGAATGCGGCGGAGTACGGGGCGCCGACGGTGCCGCCCGGGCCTCTGCCAATCGACCTCGATCAGCCCGGGGATACGGCGTCTGTGAGGGTGGACGTTGCCGACGACGTTGCGTCCGAGGAAGCGGTCGGCCGCCTGAAGGGAGCGACGCTGCGGTTGTTGCTCGTCAATTTCACGTCGTTGGACGACCTGGAGTTCCGCCTGAACGGTGAGAGGCTGGATCGCGAGGCTGCAACGAAGCACATCCTCTACAACCACTACTGGCTCGACTTCGACGTTTCCAGATCGCCCGCGCTGCGGCAAGGTTGGAACGAGGTGGAGATCGAGGTGAAGTCTCGAAATGAGCACATGGGCGTAGCCATCAGCCTGGACAGTGTGGAGGCGATCGTTCGTTACTCAGGCAACCGGTCTGGTTGAGGATAGGCATTTCCCGATTCGGTCTGCGCTGGGTGAGAACAAAAAAACGGCGCGGTGGGAGCGGGGTGGCCGCGGTGCGCCGAGGATGCGCGGCGGGGGTCTGCGTGCGGCGTCGGGCGGGTATATCCTGAATATGGGCGTGCCCCCGTAGCTCAGTGGACAGAGCAGCTGCCTTCTAAGCAGACGGTCGCGGGTTCAAATCCTGCCGGGGGCGCCATTCTGTCCTGGGATAGATTCCGGGATGGCTTTTTCCAACTGCGCGTTTCGTCGGGGCTACTCTTGCGCTCGCCGCCCACAGCGTTGCCCAAGTGTGTGCGGGAGGCTCTGTTGTACGATCTGCCATCTGCCGCCGCGCGGCGCATCGGCCTCGTGCGCTCCGACGTTTGATTCCGGTATCCCACTCCGCAGGGATAACGCGTTATCCACTGCGGCCTGGGTCTACTTGGCTGGGCCTCCGGGGTTTATACAGCCCCGTCGATTATCACGTCGAGCACTGCGGGCGCGTTCATCTCGATGGCCTTGTTGAGTTCCGGGCCGACGTCTGCCGGGTCCTCGATGCGCACGCCGTGGGCTCCAAAGGCCTGGGCGAGGGAAGCAAAGTCGAAAGGCACTGGGAAATCCATTCCGAGGTACTTGCTCGGCTCGTCCGGCCTGCCCTTTACGGCTCTCTTGTAGACGTTCATGTTCAGCTTGAGTACGCGGTACATGGCGTTGTTGCAGATCACGAACACCGCTGGGATTCTGGAGTTGACGGCGGTCCAAAGGCCCTGTACGGACATCATCATGGTGCCGTCTCCGCATACGGCTACGACGGGCCGATCCGGGTTTGCGAGCTTCAGACCGAGTGCTGCGCCTGGGCCCCATCCAATGGATCCGCCTCGGGAGCCGAAGTAATCTCCGGGCTGGTTGAACTTTGCGGCGGCGTGCAAGGAGCCTCGGTTGCTTATTGCATCGTCGAACACGGCGGCGTTTTCGGGCAGCGCTTCGGCAAGAGCGAGCATTGCAGCCTCGGGCGACATCGGTCGTTGGCTGCCGCCTGCTGCTGCGAGTTTGCGAAACGCCTCATCTGCGGCTCTGGTCTTTTCGGCTACGGCTGCCGCCCTGCCCCGCGCGGCCTCGATCTGTGATCCGGTCATTTCCGCGCCGAGGGCCTCGGCAAGTTGTCCCAGTGCGGCGCCAGGCGAGGCCAGGATGCCGACGTCGGTGGGTTCGGACTTGCCTATTTCGTGTGCGTTTATGTCGAGGTGCACCAGCTTGGTTTGGGGTCCCAAGACGGTGTCGCTCTGATAGAAGAAGTCGTTGAACACGGGGCAACCTGCGGCGAGCACGGCGTCGGCATTGGCCAAGGTCTCGACGGCTGCCGGTTGTCTGATGCTGAGGGGGCCCACGTACTGCGGATGTCCGCTGGGAAAGTTGACCTGGCTGCTGCCGTGTCCGTACACGGGCACTCCGAGCATTTGGGCGACCTGGATTGCGGCATCGACGCCGTGGTTCTCCATCACCCGGTCTCCGACTATCATGACCGGGCTTTTGGCGCCGGCCAGAATCTCCACCGCTTCATCAATATCTCTGTGGTCGGCGGTTGGGGATTTTCTGAGCGGTGTTGACGGGATGAGGTTGACCTCGGCGTCATCGTCCAGTGAATTGGCGGAGAGCGAGACGAACACCGGTCCGGTGGGTGGGCTGACGGCCTCGTTGAAGGCTCTTCGGATCACCGACGGGTACTGTTCGGGATGTGTGATTTCGGCGCTCCACTTGGTGTATGGCCTGGCCATTTCCGCAAGGTCGCTCCGCCCTTCAGCGAGCTTTCGGACGTCCTTGTTTCCGGCGGTCATCACGAGGGGGGTGCCGGCGTTGTAGGAGTCTATGAGCAGCGCGAATGAGTTGGAGAGGCCGTTGTCTATGTGCAGACTCACAAAAGCGGGCTTGCCCGTTGCGCGGGCGTATGTGTCGGCCATTCCGATGGCTACCGACTCCTGCACGGCGAGCACGTACTCGAATTCGGGGTAGTTTTCGAGCGAGTCCATAATTGCCGCCTCGCTCGTGCCGGGATTTCCGAAGATGTACTTGACACCCTCGGCCCGTAGCATTTCCATCAACGCATCGCTGCCCTTCATTCCTGTTCCGCCCTTCCTTACTGGTGGGTCTGCTCGCCTTCCGCCACTGGAAGGCTTGCTTGCCCGACTTGTCGCCTTGTCAGTTTTCTCGTGCTGCGAGCAGGAGTTCTTCGCGAAGCCGCTTTGCGACCTGCTCATGCTCGCCAGGCTGTATGCTAAGCGGGTCTACAGACAGTTCGCGTCCGCTTGGGTGTACGTGCCGCAAGTAAATTCTCGGCCTTCCCTCCATCAGGCGCCGGCCTATCTCGCCGTTGTCCGGCCCAGCCCACGATTGGTTGAACCGGAACACTGCGTGGGGGACGTAGTAGGGCTCACCGCGCTGCACCGAAGAGTCTACCCCCGGGACTTCACCGACCTGCTCTACGAGTTCGTGCATGAGCCGCAAGTATTCCGCGGTCTCGGCCACTTCATCGACGGTGACGAACTTGCGCACCGCGGCTACGAGGCCGGCGATCTCTTCTTTGGAGACTTTCAGCCCTCGCGCTACAGTCGCGTTCGGCGCGTTGCACAGTCGAGCGTACTCAACCCATTCCGGCCTGCCGAGGAGCATTCCGGTGCTCTGTGGGCCTCGCATGCCCTTGCCGCCGGAAAAGCTGACGAGGTCGGCGCCTTCTTCGAGGTAGCGCGTGAGGTTCGAGCGAGGGGGGAGTTTGGAGGCGGCGTCGCATAGTACCGGCAGGTCTCGGGCGTGGGCGACGTCTGCGAGCGTTGTCAGGGGTACGTCGCATGGATTTTCCGGGCCTGCCTCGAGGTCAATGATTCCGGCGGTTCTGTCGGTTATGGCGGCTTCCACTTCGTCGGCGGTGCAGCCGTTCTCATCCCCGACTTCAACAAAGCGCGCGCCGGGCGTGAGGTATAGGCGGTCGTAAGGGAAGCGCTGGTTCTTCTGGATGATGAGCTCGTTTGGCGCTCCGTCGGTGATTGGGAGCCGTTCGATCACTTCGGCGTCGCCTCTGGATATTGCTGCTGCGGCTTGTACGACAAGCCCTCCTGATGCGCCGCTGGTGATGGTGGCTGCGGGCGCGCCCACCAGTCTTGCGATCTCCTGGCCTGCTGCGATCAGCCACTCGTCCATCTGCACGAAGATCGGGGCCATTGCTTCCATGGCGTCGATGACTTCGGGCAACGGACGGCTCCCGGAGTGCTTGGTGTTGGGGCCGCCGGCGTTAATGACTGGCGTCACACCCAACTGCGTCAGCATATCGTCGGACGATTGCGAGATGCCCAATCCCATTTTCGTTCTTTCTCCGGCTACGCGCTCATGACGTGAAGGAATCATTAAACACCAACGGCACCTCCGGTGGGTTCCGTCCCTGCATATAAAGAGCGGAAGCGCTCCGGTTTGAGCTTTGCCCAGCTGCGAGTACTTGAAATCATGGGCCGAACCAAGATCTTTCCCGATTTCCGGGAATTGTTGGAGGGGCTCGGAGAGACATGGTATTCCTCTTGCGAGCGAGTTGTGCGCAGTATTCTTTGGTTCAACGGCAAATCATCTCGCGGTCGGGTAAGATAGGCGCATCTATCGAGCGGCATTTATCAACCTTGGCAACAGGCCCCCGGAGGGTGCGAATGAAGGCTGTAGTTTACAAGGAACCGTTCCGAGTCGCGATCGAGCAGGTACCCGACCCAGAGATCAAGCATCCGAACGATGCGATTGTTCGGATCACTTCGTCCTGCATCTGCGGTTCAGACCTGCACATGTACGAGGGGCGGACGGCTGCGGAGCCGGGCATCGTGTTTGGGCACGAAAACATGGGGGTCATCGAGGAGGTGGGTTCGGGTGTCAAGGAGCGCGAAGTTGGTGATCGCGTAGTTCTTCCTTTCAACGTGGCGTGCGGTTTCTGCAAGAACTGCTTGGGTGGTTTTACGGGATTTTGCACCACGGTCAATCCCGGTTTTGCCGGTGGAGCTTACGGCTACGTGGCGATGGGGCCCTGGGTTGGCGGGCAGGCTGAGTATCTTCAGGTACCTTTTGCGGATTTCAACGCGCTTCCGCTTCCGCCTGGCAACGACTACGAGGCGGATTTTGCACTCCTCGCCGACATTTTTCCCACCGGTTACCACGGAGCGGAGCTGGCCGGTGTTCGCCCTGGCGAGTCGGCAGCGGTTTTCGGGGCCGGGCCGGTGGGCCTCATGGCTGCGTACAGTTGCGTAATCCGTGGGGCTGCGGAGGTCTATTCGGTGGACCACGTGAAGGAGCGTCTTGAAAAGGCGGAAGGGATCGGAGCGATACCGATCGACTATGACGCGGGCGATCCGGTAGAGCAGATCAAGTCTCACAGGAAGGGGGAGGGCGTCGACAAGGGCATAGACGCGGTCGGATATCAGGCCACGTCGGCGGGGTCCTCGGCGGCGGGCGGTGAGCAGGACGAGGTTCCCAACATCGTGCTGAACCAGTTGATAGACGTTGTTTCGCCCACCGGGGCCTTGGGAATTCCGGGCCTGTACGTGCCCTCCGATCCTGGAGGCGTTGACCCCCACGCCGCCAGAGGTTCATTGCTAATCAATTTTGGGAAGCTGTTCGAGAAGGGGCTGCGCCTGGGTACCGGCCAGTGCAACGTGAAGCAGTACAACGCTTACCTGCGCGACCTGATCATCGCCGAGCGTGTGGAGCCTAATTTCGTGGTTTCGCATGAAATTCCGCTCGACGAAGCGCCGGAGGCGTACACGAAGTTCGACCGCAGGGAAGAGGGCTATACCAAGGTAATCCTGCACCCGTAAGGAGACGCGAGCGCAAGCGGCTCTGACGAACGCACGCGTTTTTGGGAGCGCATCGAGGCGGGGCCGTCGAGCCGCGCCGAGGGTCTCGGTGCGCGACTTTCAGGCCCTGAAGGAGGTTGGCAAATGAAAATTGGCAAGGGAGATCACGTCTACACGTGGGTCGATAACTGGGCCGAGATTCCCGATGACGAGGTTGCGGCCAAGGGCTGGTCACACCATGACGCTGTGATCCGTTCTGACGGCCGCATCGTGTCTTGTCACGGAGGCAAGCCGACTATTCTGACTTTCGACACGGACGGCAACGTCGTGGAGTCATGGGACGCGCCTATCACTGAGGCGCATGGGATAACCATTGCGGCCGGGGAGGGCGAGGGTGAGGTTTTGTGGATAGGCGATACGGGGCGGAAAAGGGCGCCTGAGCTGAACTACGAGTACCCGGACGGGTCAAAGCCCAGTCAGGCCATCAAGCTGGATCTTCGCGGCAACGAATTGCTGCGTATCGGCCAGCCGGATCTGTCGATCTACGATGCTGGATCGTTCTCAGTCACGTCGGTTGCGGTGCATCAGGAGAGTCACGGGGGCAACGGCGACGTCTGGGTAGCTGACGGATACGGTCAGAGCGTGGTGCACCGGTACGACCGGCAGGGGGATTATTTGGGCAGCATCAACGGGGAGGAGGGAGCGGCGGGCCGGTTCAACACGCCGCATGGCTTGCTGATCGATTACCGCAAGGCGGAGCCGGAGTTGTACATAGCGGACCGCGCCAATAATCGTGTGCAGGTGTACGACCTGGAAGGGGGATTCAAGAGGTCTTTCGGGGAGGCTTGGTTGATCACGCCGTGCGCGTTCGCGGTGGCGGGAGACCTTTTGGCGATACCCGAGCTTCAGGCGCGGGTGACCCTGGTGGACCTGAACGACGATCTTGCGGGGCAACTTGGGGCGAACCTCGAGGCGGCGCAGCGAGAGGGCTGGCCCAACTCGCTGGGAGAGGGCGGAGTTCCGATGCGTCCTCCGGACCTGGGTCCGGGCAAGTTCAACAGCCCGCACGGGATTGCCGCGGACGCTCAAGGCAATCTCTACGTGCCGGAGTGGCTCATAGGGGGCCGCTTCACCAAGCTGGTCAAGAGCTGACGCGCTTATTCAGGCGGCTTCCGAGGGGCGCGTCGTTCGGGCGAATCTGATCGGGTAGGCTGATCCCGACCGGGCGCGGGCTAGATCGCGCCGGTCTTGCGCACCTCCCGCAAAGCCGCCTCGTATTTCTCGACCGTAAAGTCGACGTCGCTGTCCTCGTGCGTGCTCGACAGTATGAAAGCCGCCGGGCTTGACCATACGCCCTGGTTGATCAACTCCATCTGAAGCTGGTCCATGGCGTGCGACGGTACTTGCGAGCCGTGAGGGTCGGTTTCTGCCGGGGACGCGTAGGGGTCGGCAGTATCGACTTTCTGCCCGAGGCTTACGGATATGGAGGACGAGATGCCGTAGGCGCCTCCGGGGATCTCCATGCGCTGCAGCACGTCGTTTATACCTGCCTTCAGCTTTTCGGCAGACGCTTCCGCGGTTGCGACTACCGGCTCGTCGATCAGTATCTGCAGGGCCGTGGAGCCTGCTGCTGCGGAGAGCGGGTTTGCGTTGAAGGTTCCTGGGTGTCGTACTCCGCCTTCGCTGATGACGTCGATCACGTCTGCCCTTCCGCCTACGGCTCCGCCGGGCAGTCCTCCTGCGAGTATCTTTGCGAAAGCGCTCACGTCCGGGCGCAGGTCGTATCGTCCCTGGCACCCTGCCATGGACCACCTGAAGCCGCTGACCACCTCGTCGAATATGAGTAGTGTTTCATGGCGTTCGGTGACTTCTCGCAGGCCGCGTATGAATTCCGGCCTGGCGAGGTCGTTTCCCTGGAATATGACGGCTGCGACGTCGTCGTCTGCCTTGAGAGTGTCTTCCACAGCGTCGAGGTCGTGCTCTGGCAGGTTGATGATGGTTGAAGCGGTGCCGGCGGGGATGCCGTATGCGGCGTCGGTGTCCGGGTCGGTGACGTATGCGGCGTCGGACCAACCGTGGAATGCATCGGCGAACTTGACTATCTTTTGCTTGCCAGAGAAGCGGCGGCATATGCGAAAGGCCATCATGACGGCCTCTGTACCGGAGCTGACGAAGCGCACCTTTTCGACGGACGGCACGATCTGCTCTATAAGTCTTGCCCATCTAATTTCGACTTCGGTGCTGGCGCTGAAGTGGGTTCCCTTCTCCATCTGTGCCTGCACGGCGTCGACCACTGCCGGGTGCGCCTGTCCGAGGATCATGGAACCGTGCCCGGTCCGGTAGTCGACGTATTCGTTGCCATCCACGTCCCACTTGCGCGGCCCCTTTCCCCGGTCCATGTATACGGGGTACGGCGCCAGTTTCCGGCTAACGTGTGTTACGCCCTCTGGGAAAAATCGTCCTGCCTGTTCGGCTAGTACTTCGGATTTTGGGTGAAGCTGGCGGAATCGTTCTTCAATTGCGGTCATGGATGGGTTCTCCTGCGGCAGCAACCGGTACGCAGCGGCTGCCACTCTATGCCTTGAGCCGGATAAACCTAACACCTGCAAGAGCGTTTGTGGATACGTCCGGGCGCGAGGTCAATCGTCGGGCGCGATCATGGGGCAAAACCGAGGGAGCGCTTTGGCGGAGGCTCTCCCGGCCGACGGATCGAGGCGAGGAGTGGGCGGACGGGCGAGTCGCGCTCCCTCTGGCGCCACGCTGGCGCCACGCGGACAGGTCAGTCTGCCGCTTTTGCCCATGAAACGGGTACCATCTTTGGCAGCCGAGGGGAGAAAGAGCCGTATGTCAGAGAGAGGCTTATAGTCGAATTGGTGAAGATTCTATTATCTTCCGTGATCATCGTCGGGGGGCAGTGCGCCCTGACCGGCCTGATCTGGGCGTGGGCGGTTGGCGCCAGTCTCTCGTTCGGTACGATGGTCGGCGGCGCGATAGGTGCAGGTGTTGGGTTTTCCATGGGCATGGCGGCAGGGGCGTTTCGGTCAAGGGCAGGAGGCCATGACTCCGCGCCGGGAGCCGGCTGCGTGATGGCAGGGACCGGCTGCGGCTGTGGGATCTTCATGCTGCCGGTAGGGTTTATCGGGCTGTTTGTCGGCATTATTCGGGCGTTGGTGTCCCTCTTCTAGTCAGGTCAGGCAGGCGCTTGTACGCATGGCGCGGCGGCGGTACGGCCTTCGGTCAGTTGGGGAATTTCGGTGCGCGGTTTCAGAGAGAGGGTGAAGTCATTTTGTCCGCTGCCAGGGACAATGGTTCAGGGGTCGATCAGTACTCCAGGATTCATGACCCCGTGCGGATCGACCGCCTTCTTCACTGCTCGCAGGGCTTCGCCGAAGAGGCGCGGTCTCTGTCGGTCGTACCATGGCCGGTGATCGCGCCCCACGGCGTGGTGGTGGGTGATAGTCCCGCCTGCGTCGAGTACTGCGTTGGATGCGGCTTGCTTTATCTCCGCCCACATTGACAGTTCGGATCCTCGTTTGCCGGGAGCGATGAAGGTGTAGTACGGCGCGGGGCCATCGGGGTATACGTGTGTAAATCGGCAGGTTATTTCCCCGTCGCCGCATACTTCCCGGAGGGCCTCTGCGACTGCGGCTCGTACCGACTGATCGAACTGTGGCCAGCGTTCCCACGTGATCGCGGTTTCAAAGGTGTCGAGTATCAATCCAAGTCCGGCCAACTCGTCCCACTTGTAGGGCATGTTAATGAAGGCGTTTCGCCACGCTACGGCAGGATCGCGCCCCGGGCTACCGCGTGCGGGGCGGCCGGCCGGAGCGGGCGTTGAGCTTTCGACGAGCACGCATCCGCCCGCGTCCCTTGCTATGGCCGCGGCCGCCTCGAGGTTGAAGTCCTGGGGGATTTCTGCGGACTCGAAACCGATGATGAGCAGCGCGGAGGCGCCATCCATGCCAGCCGAGTTGCGGGCCTCTGCCGGATCCAGTACCCGGCAGTTAGCAGGCCACAATCCTGCCTGAACGATGCCTCTGGCGGCGTCACATGCCGAGCGGAATGACTGAAAGGCAGCGCTGGCCCCTGCCCTGAACCTGGGGCGGGGCTGCACTCTGACCCATGCCTCCGTGATTATGCCCAGTGCGCCCTCGCTGCCCATGAGGAGTCGATCCGGGCTTGGCCCTGCGCCGCTGCGCGGGAGCCGCCGTGACTCCCATTTTCCGGCAGGGGTGAGCAGGCGCACGGACTGTACAAAATCGTCGATCTGAGTTCTGTTGGTTGCGTAGTGTCCGCCTGACCGTGTGGCGATCCATCCTCCGAGGGTCGAGAACTCGAAGCTTTGTGGGAAATGCCTTAGCGTCATGCCCAGCGGCCTTAGCTGGGCCTCAAGCACGGGTCCCAAAGCGCCTGCCTGGATGCGGGCAGTGCGGGAGGTGTCGTCAACTTCGAGGACCCGGTTGAGGGCGGTAAGGTCTACGCTTACGACACCTGCGCGGTCTTGCGGGGGTTCGACTCCTCCGACCACCGAGGAGCCGCCTCCAAAGGGCACTGCGGCGTATCCGCTTGTGGAGCACCAGTCGAGCACGGTGGCTACGTCATCTTCGGTGGCCGGGAGGGCTACCACGTCGGGCGGATTGTGAAACGTCCCGTCGAACTTCCTGACGCGGTCCTTGAAGCTGTGTCCGTAGCTGTGAACCGTGCGGGCGCGGGGATCGGTGGAACAGATATGAGCCAGCGCGGCGGGCGGCGTGATGCGCGGTTTTCGCAGTTGCAGGCTCTGCACTCTCGGCGGCTCATCGGGTTCAAGCTGGATTCCGAAGCGTCCGGAAGCGTCCTGAGCCGCCAGGCGTCTCTGCACGGCGGCGGGCTCGGTGGATTCCATTCCCCACGCCCATATGCTCCGCCGGTCGGTCATTGCCTGCTCCTTTCGTCGTGGAGGCGTCGGCCCCGGTCGAATTGACGGACGACGTGTTCTCTCCTCACCAGGAGCGCCTGAGCGCCCGGGAGCGCGCCTCATCTGAAAGTTGCGCCGTACCGCAGGTGAGTCAACAGCGCGGAAAGGTGTAATATACGCTGCCATCGCGCGTTAAATTGCGTAAACGAACAGCCTCGACAGAAGCGGAGGTCAAGCAAAATGGGCTCGCTGACAAAGGAACAAGTAGACGGTTTCTATAAGTACGGATTCCTGAAGGTGGACGGGGTCCTGGATGGTGAGAGGTATCTGGACCCGATCATCGAGGAGTACGCGGGGGTGCTCGACCAGCTGGCCGACGTGCTCTACGAAAAGGGTGAGATTTCATCGAGGTACGAGGATTTGCCGTTCGGCGACCGGGTGACCAGGATCTACGCCGAGACGGGGACGCACTTCTCCGGCCATTTCGATTTTTCCCTGCCTTTCGCGGGGGTCACGGAGGAGACTCCGTTCTGGACGGGTCAGGCCGTTCTGAATGCTCTGACGGCGGCGCCGTTGCTGGATGCGGTGGAGTCGCTGATCGGCCCGGAGATCTACTCGAACCCGGTGCAGCACGTCCGCATCAAGCCGCCTGAGAAGTACCTGCCGAGGAATGAGCGGGGCGAGCCGGTCATCGGTGCTACGGAGTGGCATCAGGACCACGGTGTGGTCACTCCGGATGCGGACGAGACGGAGATGATCACGGCCTGGTTTTCGCTTACGGACGCGTCGATCGAGCAGGGGCCGTTGAAGATCGTGCCTCAGAGCCATGACAGCGGCCTGCTTACGCACTGCCTGAACTACCAGGGCCAGGGTAGGCGGGTCATTCCCGAGCATCTCTTCGACATCGACTCTACAATTCCGATGCCTGCGAAGCGCGGGGACGTGATCTTCTTGCACAAGGAGACGGTGCATGGTTCGCTGTCCAACGTGAGCGAGAAGATTCGTTGGAGCTTCGACCTTCGCTACAACCCGATCGGTCAGGCGACCGGTCGGGGGGCTTTCCCGGGATTCGTGGCCCGCAGCAAGCAGGACCCGAGTCTGGAGTTGCGTGATGCGGACTTGTGGACGGAGATGTGGACGAATGCGCGCTCGAAGATGGCAAAGATCAACCAGAACGGCGAGTCGGACGTGCGCTTCGGACGCTGGCAGGAAGGACACCCGGACTGCGCCTAGCGGGCAGTTCCACGGATAGAAGTGGAGACGCAGGAACGGTCATTGCGGCCGTTCCTGCGTTTCGCGTAGGGGCGCTCGACAAGTTCGGGCGAGTGCAAGGCTCGGCGTCATCGCGTTGCGGCGGCGATCATGGCGCAACGTCTTCCACGGTGTTCCCCTGCCCCGCGTTTTCGATGGGGAACAGGCTCTTCGCCGGATGACCAACAGGGCGCCTGCCTGGGCGTTGCGAGCGGTTCTACGGCGGCGGCGTGGATTCTCTGTTAATCTTGGCTATGCACCGCTCATTGGCCGGGCGCGCAGCCCGGTCATCGGCGTGAGAGGAAACCGCTATCAGGGCGCACTGACGCCATCCCGGATGCGAGATGATTGAATCTACAGCGACTCTAACCCGTGACGAAGTTATGGACGCCTTGCGCGATGTGTATGACCCTGAGATTCCCGTCAACGTGGTGGACCTCGGCTTGATATACACGGTCGAGGTGGAGGACGGGGACGTGCACGTCGAGATGACGCTTACCGCGGCCGGCTGCGGCATGGGGCCATACATCGCACAGCAGGCGGAATGGCGAATTGCCGAGTTGGATGAGGTGGAGGACGTGCAGGTGGACGTGGTTTTCGATCCGCCCTGGACGCCCGACATGATCACAGATGACGGCAAGCGGCTGCTCGGCCTGGACTGAAGGTCTGGGCAAGCGGCTGCGTCCCGTCCGCTCCCACCCTGCAAACCGACGATATTCCCGCAGACAACATGGCGGGCGCGCCAAGACCTGCGCCGAAGCCGCATACCAGAGTCAATGACCTCCCCTCGCAGACCGCTCACCCCTCAGGAAGAGGCCCGACTGGCACAGGTGCGGGAGAATTTCCGTCAGCGCAAGGCCATTTCGGAGAAGCTGAACCGCATAGGCAAGCGGGTCGGCGTGTACAGCGGCAAGGGGGGCGTGGGCAAGACGACCGTTGCGGTCAACATTGCGGCGATCCTTGCGCAGGAGGGGGAGAACGTAGCCCTGTTCGACTGTGACATCGATTGTCCGAACGTTACCCGCGTGCTGCGGGTGACCGAGGGGCCTGCTCACGAGAACGGGGTTTTCTATCCGTCATCCCGCTTTGGGGTGAAGGTGATGTCCATGGCGTTCTTCCAGGAGAACGAGGAGGAGGCGATCATCTGGCGCGGTCCGATGATCCACAACGCCATCAATCAGTTTCTTACGCATACCGAGTGGGGGAATATCGATTACATGATCGTGGACCTTCCGCCCGGCACCTCGGACGCGCCGCTGACGGTGATGCAAACGCTGAACCTGGACGGCTTTATCGTGGTAACGACTCCGCAGGAGTTGGCCGCTCTGGATGCGAAGCGCTCGATAAACATGATCCGCAAGATGAATCTTCCTGTTCTTGGCGTAGTCGAGAACCTTTCCGGGTCGATCTTTGGTTACGGCGCGGGTGAGGAGCTTGCCGACGAGATGGGATTGCCCTTTCTCGGCAGAACGGAGATGCGGATCGAGTACCGGGACGCCAAGCGCCCCGTGATCTTTGAGTCGGACGCGGTGGCGGACGAGTATCAGCACATCGCCTCGGGGTTGCGAAAGCGCATTTCGGAGCTGTAGGCGGCGCGACACCCGTAAGGCGCTTGGATGCCGTTGGGTGTGCTGTTGGCGGGGCGCGTAGAGGTGGGGAGACGGTTTTTGGCGTAGTTCCAGTTGGGCTCCGGCGACGCGGGCGGTGCGACGCGCTGGATGGCCGCCGGGAACGAGGAGAGTGTCTGAAGGGGTGTTGAGCGGGGCAGGATCAGGCTTGCTTATTCGGCGAATATCCTGATGGTGTCCTGGAGCGTTCGCTCAGAGTCTATGGTCTCCGGGCGCTCATTTCCAAGCGGCGAGTCGGCCACGAGTCTGAATATGTCCGCGGCGCCTCTGTGAAATCCTCCGGTTACGTTGACGTTTTCGAACGTGTCGGCGATTTCTTCCATTTCTCCGACCCAGCGGAAAGCTTTGCCGGGCAGGCTCTTGATGGACTGCATTTGCCGCAGGGTGTTTGCCTGGCTCGACTCCAGTTCGTCTTTCAGTTGCTCTGACAGTTCGAGGCGGTGGGCTGCGATCAGGGCTGCGGTCTGAAGGGCGGCCAGTCCCTTCGTGAGTGAGGCGTAGCACATCTTCATGGCCGACGCTCTGCCCGCCTCGCCTCCCAGCAGGGGGACGTATATGCCCTTCCCGTCCAGTTCGCCCAGTACTGCCTGGTTCGGGCCTGATGCGTAGAAGCGCGGGGGTTCTCCGGAACCTGGCGGGCCTCCGATGATGCCTGCGTCGACGTAACTTGCCCCGGCCTGTTCGATGATTTCGGCCAATTTCCGGGCGGTTTCGGGCGAGACGGCGTTGCAATCGGCGTAGGTGGGACGCGCGCCGGTCCTGCTCATGGCCTGCGCCACCTGGTTTGCCAAGTCCGCGGCCCTGTCGGGCACGAGGATTGCCAGTATGAGGTCGGCCTCTTCAACGAGCCGGTCGAGTTGCGGGACGTCTCGAAAGCCTGCTTGCCGGGCCAGTGCGCGCGTGCGCTGGCTGCGCCCGGTCAGCATGGTGGTCACGTCGTATCCGTGCTCGCGCAGGACGCGTCCTACGGCTGAGCCCATGCTGCCGGGGCTGAGTATTGCGACGTTGTTTACTGGCACGTGCGGCGCCTCGTTCTATCAGGCCTTCTTGAGTACGGCTGCGATGGCTTCGCCTACGACTTTGTCTTCGCCTTCCGACAGGCCGAATACGTGGATCGTGATGCTATCTCCGCCTGCCGGCACGCGCGTCCAGATGGGGGGGTCGTTTTCCTTGAGCCGCTCGATGAGGTCTTCGTTCGTCATGCCGGCGACCTGTGGGTCGAGGTCCATCCGTACTCCGAAGGGCTGGTTGGCTACGACGTTGTTGATGAGGCTTGCGTTGACGCCGGGTATGCCCCTGATCGGGGCCAGGATGGCCTGGCTCTGCTGCTCGGCGTTTGCGAGGCGTGTTTCGTGGTTCATGGTCATCCACCGTTGTACGGCTGCGACCACACCCATCATTTCTCCCCGGTCAACCTTGTGGGGCCTCCCGATGCCGCGCACGCGCCTGCCTTCGTAGGAAACGAACGACTGCAGGGCGAGTTTGCGTATGGCGTCTTTGGTTCCGAGTGCGAACCCTGTGGAGTGCGGGGCTCCCATGTACTTTGCTGCGACGCAGGAGATATCGGCTCCGGCTTTGACGTACTTTCCGAGATTTTCCAGCGGGTATATCTGGCCTGCGGCGTCGACCATGACCGGCACGCCGTTGTCCTTTGCGACTTCGACGGTCTGGTCCAAGGTGAGTGCGTGGGGATCTACCGGGTTCTGCTCGTATGCTACGTAGTGCACGACTGCGGTATTTGGGCCTATGGCGTTTTCGAGGTCTGCCTCGGTGGTTTCTTCTTCGGAGCCGAAGTCGACGAGTTTTCCTCCGGCCATTTCGAGGCATCGGTCGTACCAGTAGCGTTGCCGCTTCTGTATCAGGATTTCGTTCTTCATTCCGGAGGTGTCGGGCAGCCGCTCGATTTTGTCGTCATCGTCACCTGCGATGAAAGCTGCGGTGGCGAGTGTGAGGGCGGATCCTCCTCCGGAGGTGATGTATCCTGCGGGCGCTCCGATGAGGTCTGCGATGGCCTGTCCAGCCTTTTCCTCGAGATGTTCCAGGGGGATGAATGCGTCGTTTGCGCGCTCCATCGCGTCTTTCACTTCCGGGATTGGAGTTGAGCCGCCCAACAGCGTCACGCTTCCGATGGCGTTTATGATGGGTGTAGCCCCGATTTCCTTGTAGATGTCTCCCCAGCCTGATGCTGTCGTCAACGTTGGCTCCTTAGCTTCACTCTTCAGTCTGTTCCGAATCTGTCGTTTCACACCTGGGCGGGCGTCGTCGCGCAGCCTGGCGCTAGCAAGTTTACTCTGACTGCCGCGCTGTCGCACGCGAAGAGTCTTCATGGCCCGTGCGGGGCTTTTTGGTGTTATGTATTGGGGGTAAGGCAGGTTGGAGAAGGCGTTAGACGGCGGCCTAGGTCACGGCGGCGGTGGTAGCGATGGGGAAATAGGGGGATGGGCTGAAGCGGTTCGATGCGGCACATTCAACATGGGTCGGAGATGACAGCGGGATGGGCTGACTGATGGGCGGCGGCGGAAGTGCGGTCTTGGATTGGGCTATCTGTACGCGGGCCACCACAAGACAAGAATGAGGTTTCGCTATAGACTAGCGGCGGAGTCGTTTCTTGGCGTCATCCGCTGCCGCTTTGAGTTCCCTGCCGGCCTTGTCGGAGAGGGAGATTTCCCGGACTTTCAGACTGCCGCCCGGTAGACAAGCCGATCCCCGTTCTTCAAGTATCAGTTTCATGGCCAAAGAGTCCGACCCACGTAGTTCAGGCCAGTCCGGCGATAGCGGCGGCGGGGGCCGCCACGCCCATGATCATGACGATCACGGGCACGACGATCATGGGCATGATCACGGCGGCCATGAGGACCATGATCATGACGACCACGGGCATGGTCATGACGATCATGGGCACGATCACGGCGGCCATGATCATTCTCACGACCTGCGGGGGGCTAGCAAGCGCCGCCTGACCATTTCCCTAGGGCTGATCTCCGTCTACATGGTTGCGGAGGCGGTGACGGGCTTCGTTTCAGGCAGTTTGGCGCTTGTGTCCGACGCGGGGCACATGTTTACGGATGCGGCGGCTATTGCCGTGGCTCTGTTCGCCATGTGGATTGCGGAGCGCGACTCCTCTCCGGAGCGTACGTTTGGCTACTACCGGACTGAGGTGCTTGCCGCGTTGGCCAACGTGCTTGCGCTGTGGTTGATCGTGGGCTGGATATTCTTCGAGGCGTACCATCGGTTCAGGGGGGTGGAGGATATTGACGTAGATGCAGGGCCGGTGCTGATCGTGGGCATAGGCGGCCTTGTCATAAATCTGGTGGTCGCCGGGATACTTCACGCGTCCTCGAAGGAGAACCTGAACGTGCAGGGGGCTTTCTGGCACGTGGTGGCCGACCTGCTGGGTTCGGTTGGGGTGGTCATTTCTGCGGTGCTGATCTTGGCTTTCGACTGGACGATAGCGGACCCGATCCTGAGTGTGGTGATAGGTTTGCTGGTGCTGGTCAGTTCCTGGAATCTCGTGAGAAGGATATTCCACGTACTGCTGGAGGGAACTCCTGAGCACATAGACGTTTACAAGCTTTGCAGCGACATCGAGGAACTTGAGGGTGTGACAGTGGTGCACGACGTTCACATCTGGACGATAACTTCCGGTAACGAGGCGTTTACGGCGCACGTACTGGTAGACCCCTCATATGATGGCAACGTGGACGAGCTGCTCACCAGGATCCAAGGGATCACGCACGACGACTTTGGCATTGGTCACGCGACGATACAGGTGGAGAAATCTCTGAAAGGCTGCGTGGAGAACCATCACGTGGGACATCTGCTAGCCCACAGTTCCTCTGAGAGGCAGAGCATGGTCGCAGAGGGTCGCGCCACTTAGGAGATGCCGCCTGGATTCTCCGGCGCAGCCTTTCGCGTCGCCAAGCGGTGTGCAGGCTGCGGGAGGGATGAGGGGCGTTTGTGGGAAGGACGGCGGGGCTGCGGCAGGCACGCGTACGGTGCGGCCATCTGGCTGAAAGGCGCGCGGGGCACACTGGCAGAGAGTACTTGCGGCGGCCGTCAGGCGCTTTTCCGACGTTGAGGTACGGAGCGAGGGCATGTCATATTCAGAAACGCATCTGGCTCAGTTTCCGGGCCGGGAAATCCCGGTACTGGAATGGTCGTGCGGCGGAGAGCCCGCGCCGCCGCTATTCCTGATAGCGGGCGGGGGCTGCGCCAGCCAGTGGTCTGACTTTGCGGTCCGGTTTGCCGGGGAGTATCGCGTTGCGGCGTTGGAGGCTGAACAGGCGGGCAGCTTGCTGGAGGCGATCTGGGCTGCGGGCGAGCCTGCGGTTGTGATCGCTCAGGGTGGGTCCGGGTCCGCGGCGATCGATATGGCGGTATCGGCTCCTGGCTCGCTGCGGGCGTTGATAATCGCGGACTACGCCCTGGCGGAGCCCGCGTCCGGTACTGTGATGAGGCCGGTTGCTCCTTGTCTGGTGTTCCGCGGGCGTCAAAGCGAGGAGACGTCGCATTCCCAGGGCGTGAGGCTGCACGAGGCGATACCGGGCAGCCATCTGATCGAGCCTGAGAATTGCGGTTCGTGGCCGTCTGCGAGTTTCAACAGCGCTCTTGAGCATTCCGTGCGTTGGTTTCTGTCCAGGGCGGGTACGCGCGTGATGGAGTTTGAAGCGCCTGCGGGTTAGCGTCAGGCGCGGGTGTGTGCAGGGACGCGGAGAGGCCGGGGGGTCAGGGGCGTTACGGGCCGCGCGCACTCCGCCGTCTGCCCTACCGAGCTATGAGTAGTATGGCAGCGCGAGGCAGGTCATTAGCGCGCGTCGAAACGCAGTGCGACGTTGACATGCGTTGATGCCATAACATAGGCTAAATAGCATAGGGAATCGGTGCGTTGCTTGATTCGCAACTCCGAGTTCCGTCCAAGATGGGGTTTCGCGGCCTCCAGCAGGTTCCAGCCCCGTTGCTGCGGTTGCCGATTTCCTGATTAGAGTAGGCTAGAGGGGGTCAGGGGCGTTACGGGCCGCGCGCACTCCGGCGTCTGCCCTACCGAGCTATGGGTATGCGCGCCAGTCCGGCTTGCCGAGCTGCGCTTACTATGCGGCCTCAGGTTCTACCCGCGAGATCGCCCATATGCCGATATCGCAATAGACGCTGCCTCTATGGAAGGACAGGCCGTAGGAAATCCGCCATTCATCATCTCTGTACACATATATGTACACGGGAGGGGCAAACCGTTTCGTGATTATGTCACCATGCTCGAAGGGAAAATCTTTGATGTATTCCAGTATCTCATCCAGGGCCTTCCGGTCATCATAAGGCAGGCTTGCGTAGAAGGATCGAGCAGGACCGTTACGGCTGAAGGTTAGTCGGTTCGCCAATATCTTTCCTTATTTCTTCGATGGTTACTCGTTCCGAATTATCCTGCATAGCTGCAAAGCTTTCCTGCCAAAAAGGATCGGCGGCGACCTCTTCATCTGTTAGCAGCAGATCCTGCTCGAACGTCAGAGCATCGCCTTGCCGTATGCCCACCATTGGAGGGGTGCTCTTTGCGACGCGAGTGATCTCCTCACGATCCAGGTAGCCGTATTTGAAGAGCGCCGTATGGATTTCTGACCAATCCTCATCTGAAAGATGCAGTCTGGAGGAGTCGAGATGGGGTGCGCTTCGGTAGATATAGGCGAACCCGACAGAGGTCTGCGCCCGAGATATGCCGACCAGGTCCGCATCTGCCATCTTGTCCAACTCGCGTACTATCGCGTTGCCTTCTGCGTTAGGTCCGTAATGGTCGAACTTGTAGCTGAAACCTGTTAGCGTCTCCCCGCGCAGTCGGTAGGCGTGCCAATCCATCAGATAGACCAGCTTGACAAGCTTAGTCTTGGGTATCCCGCCCCCGAAAGCATCGAGCAGCCCCAACAGGACACCCTGAGCGCGCTCTATAGTGCCTAGTTGGCTTTGATTCATGGTTCACCCCTTTTGTCCATGGATAAATCTACCATAGGCCCTCGCCAGCGTCTGTGGACGCTACGGGCTGCTGGCCGCGGGCGTAAGTTTAGTTACTTCAAGCGGGTGGGTTTGTTCGGGAGCGGGCCGTTAGGGCTGGCGGGCCGGGGGGTTCTTGCTATTGAGGACAATGCCAGATGCGGCAGGACCTGGCAAGCAGTCTGTCATTGGCGCGGGTGTACTCCTGCCTCTCCCCTACCCATTGCGGGGGCGCGGATTATTCCGGTGCGCCCACCTGCGAGAGAGCTGCGGCGTCAGCCGATTGGTCGCGCAGGTAGGACGGCGTCATGGTGACCTGCTCGATGACCGTTCTCTGTGGGAGGGTTGCGCATAGGAGTATGGCCTCTGCGACGTCCCGCGCGCCCATCATGGTGTTTCGGTCTTTCTCTGACGGTGGAACGGCGCGCTTGTCCAGGATGTCGGTATTCACCTCGGCGGGTATGATTGCGCTGGCTCGTACTCCGGTGTTTCGCTGCTCGTTATTGACGTATCGCATGATGGCGATGGCTGCCGCTTTTGCCGCTGAGTAAGGGGCTCCTCCGAGGGGGCCGGGTGAAAGCGCTGCCATGCTGCACACGGTGATTATGGTTCCTTCACCGCGCTGTATCATGCCGTCCAACACGGCTTGGGTAAGTCTGTATACGGCCTGTACGTTGACCCTGAACACGGCGTCCCACTCTTCGGGCTGCACGTACCGGATGGATCGGATGCGGCTGGAGAATCCGGCGTTGTTGACGAGTACGTCGACGCGTCCGAACTCAGTGTTGGCCCATTCAATCAGTTCGGCGGCGGCCTCTCCATCTTCCAGATCAACGGGCCGAGGGACGCAAATTCCTTCCGCTGCCCGTATCTCCGCCGCGACCTGATCGAGGGGGGCTTTTCGGCGCCCGCAAACTACGACCTTTGCGCCCTCCCCTGCCATCAGTAAAGCCGTCTCCCGGCCTATGCCGGTTCCGCCGCCGGTGACTATTGCGATTTTGTCCTGGAGCTTTCCCAATTCCTTACCCCCTGCTCGGCGCCATGCTGCCGCGTGAGGCATCAGGCATTATCAACCCGGTTCGCACAGAATAGAACAGGGCTGAGCGGCGCGGCTGACTCGGGCTTGCGGCGAGATCATGCAGCGGGCCAAGCGTTCCAGCCGTTCTTCTCGTCTTGCATGAGCATCCTGGCGACCTGCCGGCCCATACGCACGCTGTAATTAGTGCCTCGATCCTCCGGGTATATCTGGGTGGTGTTGGCGAGGTACAGACGTCGGATCGGGGTTCTGTGATCCGGTATGCGTGCGGAGTAGTTGGCGCCGATTATGGGCTGGGCGGCGCTGACGCTGTTGTAGTGCATCCGCTCGATCCAGTTTGGCTGGAAGGCCGGATTGAACTTCTTCAGGTGCGGCAGGTAGCGGTCGAGGAGTTCGTCGGGCGAGAGGGCGAACATTTCGTCTCGCCTATCGAGGTAGTTGGTCAGGTAGAGCACGTATCTTCCCCCGTACAGGCTTCTCGGCGCCAGGTTGGTGTGCTCGATGATTCCCAGGAATGGCACGCTGCGGTCTGCGATGTTCATCCAGTAGATATCCGTCAGTGGCCGGTTCATTTCCAGTATCAAGACGACTGCTGCGAGGTAATGTACGGAGTCCAGCCTGGAGCGGTAATGGTCGGGCAGGTCAACGAGCTTGGGAAATTCGAAGGACGGCACGGTTGCGATGACTGCGTCGAACCCCTCGCTGAACGGTTCGCGGTCAGTCCCCAAGGCCGTGATGCCGGCGGCCTCTCCGTTCGCGACCTCTACGGTGCGGACTGGATTTTCAAGCAGCACCCTGCCGCCCGCGCTCTCTATACGTCGGGCGAGTTCGTCGAATATAGAGTCGAAGCTGCCTATGGGGTATCCCAATCTTTCCCCGCCCAGCCCTTTGCGGGAGGCGAACCGGGTTTGGATCTTGGACCAGAACCATGGCATACCGATTTCTTCGTAGTACTCGCCGAATTTTGCTCGCAGCAGGGGGTTCCACACCACCTCGTAGGCTCTGCCTCCGAGCCTCGTACGGAGCCACTGGTCCGCGGTGAAAGATTCAAGCGCGCGCCAGTTCTTCATTCGTTGCAGGCGCAGCGCCAATAGCCCCAGGCGAATCCTGCCAAGAAGGGGGAGCGCCCCGAACTTCAGCAGGTCGAGGGGAGTGGTCGTTCGGTAGACGCGCCCGGCGGCGTAGGTGCCGACCAGTGACGGGAACCACTTCAGCTCTTCGGAGAGACCGATTTCCTGGATGAGATCGATGATTGCGTAGTCGCTGGTGAAGAGGTGGTGGTATCCGCGTTCGAGTCGGCCTCCGCCCACTTCTATGGTGGATGCCTGGCCGCCGGTGAAGGGCGCCGACTCATACAGGGTGACGGCGTGGCCGGCGTTGACGAGGTCATAGCCCGCGGCGAGGCCGGCGGCTCCTGCGCCGATGATGCCTACGTTCACAGGGCTTGCTTGGTGCCGGCAGGGCCGGTAGATGGTTGGAGTCGAGATCGCTTGGCGTCGTCTGCCAGGCGAGTGAGGGATGCGCCGTCGAACAGCAGCAGGGCCGCGCCCAGCAACGTGGGCGGCACCCATAGGGCTACGTGGACAGTGATGGCGTATGCCGAAGCGGCGTTTCCGGACAGCCCCAATGCCACGAGCGCGGCCGCGCCGAAGAGGTCGAACGGTCCCCACCCGCCGGCGGTTGACGGCAGCACGCCGGCGAGGTTGGCCGCTGCGGTAAAGACGAGTATGACTGCGACGAACTCCAGGTTTCCGTTGAACTGAGCGGGCATGTCGAAGCCGATGGCTATGGTTCCATACATCGCCGCCTCCATGAGCCAGATCGGGAGAGACAGGACGATGAGGTAGAAAAGCTTCCTGGGCGACCTGACCACGGTCATTCCACGCAGCAGGCCGGTGAGCAGGTCGAGGACTCTGGCCCTGGCGCCGTGCGGAAGCGGGGAGGCGACTCGTGCTGCTATAGAGAGCGCCTTGGCCTCTGAGACGGCGGTTATTGCTGCCACCGCTGCCATGACGAGGATAAACGGCATCAGTCCGGCCAGGATCAGCGTTGCCGTGCCTCCGGGAATCTGTTCGGCGATTCCGCTTATGGCGCCGTATGCCGGGACGACGGTCCACGCGATGGCCAGGAGGAAAAGCAGCGCGAGCGCGTCAGAGGCTCTCTCCACGGCAATGGTGCCCAAGGCTCCGCTCGTGGAGATGTCTTCCCTCAGACTGGTGTAGTAGGAGCGGACGATTTCGCCCATGCGCATGGGGATGAGGTTGTTGGCCATGTATCCGACTACGACTACGGGGAATATGGGCCTGCGGGGCGAGCCCATAACCGGAAAGAGGAGGAATTTCCAGCGGTGGGCTCTGAGGTAGAGGGAGGCAAGGTAGAAGAGCATGGAGGGGGCTACGTATAGGTAGTTGGCTGACCTCAACTCGCTGGCTATGCGGGAGAAGTCGACGAACAGGACGACGAAGATCGCCAGAAAACCTGCGCTTGCCGCGAACCCCAGCCACAAGGCGCGTTGCCCAATCATGCGTTTCGGTCCCGATCTTCCTGATGGCGCGGGGGATGGAATCCGGCTTGGGTTTCCGACCGCGCGGGAATGGGTTTCGCCACGCTGATTCGCAGCGTGGAATCGCGGCGCAGTTCCCCGCCGTCGTCCACGCGCTCGGTAGGTGTCTGTGTGGTCATGGCGATGTCTCCAGTCTCTCGCTGTACCTGTCGGCCAACTCCCGCAACTCTTTGGCGATCTCCTGCACGAGCTCGCCTTCCCGCGTGTTGCGCTCGATGATGCCCTTCCTTGCGTCCCGCAGTTCGGCCAGCTCGTCGATCAGCTCTTCAATGCGGTCGTTGGCTCGCTTCTTCGTGTCCTGCAGGTCGGCCAACTCGGCTTGGAGCGCCGACTCGTACTCGCCGATTACGCGGATCGCGGCGTTGTATGCGTTCAATGCGAGCACGAAGCACAGCAGTAGCAGGACGATGGTCAACGCTCCCTTGAAGTTCCTGCGAATCCAGTTGTTTTGAACGTCGTTGTCTGTCATGGCCTAAAACTCCCCGCGCTAGCCGCTCACGATGGCTTTACACGCCCGCGCCAAACACAAAGGCACGATGAATTATGAGCAGGGGAACCAGCAGGCTCCATATGCTGCCCCCTTGCGGTCTGCGGCGTGGATAGCCCCTCACGCGGCGGCCCCTCATGGCGTGGTTTCCGACCGCGCGGGAAGGGGCTTCTCCGGCTGGGCAAACGGCCGGGGATAGACTTGAGGTTCCGCCTGCGCGGGAGTGGGTCTACTCTCGGACGGCAAGCGGTATGTCCTTGTCAAAGTAGACGTAAGAATCGACCGATCCGATGGGGGCTGCCAGTTCGCGGTATAGGAAGAAGTCGATGACCACGCGCCAGGACTCGCGGTCTGCAAAGGCGCTGAAGAACTTGCCGGGGGTCAGTTGCTTGTATCGTTCCGGGAACCACCATCGGTGCGGAATCCTGCGTCCCGAGGTGTACTCGTCCATGAGGTCGGTCTCGACCTTGTCGTTGTTTTTGGCGTGGACTACTGCCACTGAGGTGCCCTGGCCGGGTTTGGTGGGTTCTGCCTGCGAGAGGTCAAGGAAAGAGACTTGCGCATAGTTTCTCAGGTACCACGCCCAAGGCCAGGTGTATCCGTCTGCGGCGTCTATGTATAGCCGTATGTCCTCTCGGTCCCCCGTGAGGTTGCCGGCGGCCTCGATTTCCTGAACGAGGTCATGCAGCAGGGGGGAGGTCTGGGTGTATACGAGCATTTCGCGGGGTACGTCGGAGTGTGTATAGGTAGCCACCCATCCGGCCCTGATGGTGAGGAGGAACATTAGCCCGGTCAGCAGAAGAGCGGTTGCTGAGAGTGTCGGCTTCCAGCCCATACGTCGCGCCAGCCACCAGAAGAGGACGAGGATAACTCCGATGGCCGCTACCAAGAGCCACAGAGCGAAGAAAGATCGGATGCCGTTTTGGTTATCGAACTGGAAGAACGCCAGCCGCCATATCAAGATCAGGAACAGAGGAACCCCGATCAGTAGATAGGGCAGTTTAGACTCGATCACGGTGCGCCAGGATATGGTCCGCACCATGTCGTTTATCGCCTTGGCTGCAAGGATGATGATGGGCAGGGCAACGTTGACCAGCAGCCAGGGCATCTTCTCGCCGGCGAGGGAGTATGCGGCAAAGTTTGCGACGGTCCAGAATACGAGGAAGCGCGAGAATGCGTTTCCCTTGAAGGTGTACCAGACCGCCGCGCCTACTGCGATGAGAAAGGGCAGGAACTCGTACACGGAGACCATGATGAAGTAGTAGAACCAGGGCTGCTCTCCGCGATTTACTTCCTGCTGGGCCATCCAGTATCCGAGCGACTGCCATATTCCGCTGCCTATTCCGCCCGGGTGAGTGAAGAAGTTTGTGAATATGGTGACGAATATGGCTGCGAACACGGCCCATGAGATGAGCCACGCCCTGCGATTCCACATGAGTCCGATACCCATGGCGGTCAGTGTCAGGGCGACGGTCACGGCGATGGCTATGGCCCAACCTCCTCCGCCTGGCGAGCCGGTGGGCAGCCCCTCGGCATTGCCTGCGGTGGCGGCGAGCGTGATGCCCAGAGGCTCTTGAAAGATCGCGATGATCGCGCCCCCGAGGGGCATGGTGAGACACGCCAGGAGTATGAGCAGTCTTCCAGGCGGATCGAACTGCCTGAGGGTACTGCGGCCCCAGAGCCATTGGCCCACCTTGCGGTGCGCCAGGTAGAGGAGGCCAACCATGAATATGAGCGACGATATGTAGGCGGTCTCTTTGGTCGTGAAGCCCAGCGCGAGGAAGGCTGCGGCCAGGTACAGGTAGCGGTTCTTTCGTTCATCGAGGTAGCGCCAGATCATGACGAACAGTCCGAATACGAAGACGGCCATGAAGATGTCGTTTCGGGCAAATCGGCTGAAGTAGAGCATGGCTGGGGAGAAGGCCAGCATGACGGCGGCGGCGAGTGCGCCGACCTGCCCCAGCCTGGACCTGAGCAGGAGGGGCATGAGTACAAGCGCGCTTCCGAAGAGGGCCATGGGGAGGCGCATGGTGTAGTCGCTGTCCCCGAATATCCAGAATGATCCTGCGACGCTGTGAAACAGGAACATGCCGTGCAGGAGCGGGTTGTGCTCGTGGCCCGTGCCGTTGAATATTTGCCATGCGAAGAAGCCGTGCAGGCTCTCGTCGTGGTGGACTGCACGCGCTCCGAGGTCCCACAGCCGCATGGCGAGAGCGATGAAGAAGAGTGCGGCGTAGCCGAGCTTTTCCCAGAATACGGGTATCAGGTCTTCTTGGTCGGTCTCGCCGCGTTCGGGTGCGAAGGCCTCCCCTGGCGGGGTCTGCGGATCGGTTGAATCCACCCAGCGCCCGCCTGCCCAGCGCCCATCGGAGCTTGCAGGCGTATCTGAGATACGCGCCTGCGGGGGTTCAGCTCCAGGCGCGGTCGTTCCCGTTGGGCCAAGCATTTCCTCGGCGCCTTCGCCAGCCATCAGGGGCAGTCCTCCTTGAAGCAGTAGATGGTCATGTGGTTCTCCTCGAACACGCGTATACCCAGCGTATCGAACTTGGTTACGTCAAGTGACGGGTATTTAGACCTGTCTCGCTTTCCAACTATGACGTAATCGATGCCGTACCGGTCTATGATGCTCGCCGCGCTTTGCCGGTCGCTTGTGGTGTACAGCTGTTGCACGTCGTTTTCCCTGGGTGTCACGAGCTCGTTCGAGCCGCGCCATTGCAGTTCGTGACCCGGCCATCCGAGTATTGTAGGTATGCCTGTCGAGCCGGACACGCGTCCGAAATCGCTATAGGAGCCTCCGACGGCCTCGACCAGGCGGTCACCGGGGTCGGCGTTTTCTCTTAGGAATTGTATCGCCGCGAACTCGTCCGGGGCGGTGCGTTCCAGGTATGCGAGGCCGTCAAGTGAGTTTCCACCGCCTTCACCGGCCTTGGTCACCGTTGCGGCGGCGGTGTAGTAGAGGGATCCGGCGAGCAAGACGACTCCGAGGACGGCGGCGGCGGCGCTTGCGCCCAGCCTCCAGCCTTTGAGATTCCGGTGAATGGAGCGCCATCGCCATAGTGCGTATGCTCCAATCGCGGACAGGATTATCCAGCCTTGGTAGTAGAACTTGAAAACGGTATTCATGCGGTTGCCAAATGCGTCATGCACGTGCAGCAGTTCTGCGCCGTAGAGCAGGTACGCGGCTATCAGGGATCCCAGTAGCGCAAATTGGGCGGCGTCGTTATTGCCCTCGCCGGCCCGTTTCACGACGGTGACGAAGAGGATCACGACTATTGCCCCCAGGGGTAGAACTGTCCACAGGCGGGTAATCAGGTCAAAGGTTTGGGCGCCTTCGATGAATTCCAGGTGCGCAAATGCCCATATGAGGTATGGCAGGATCACGCCGCTCAGAGCGACGGTCCAGGGGGCCAGGCCGGGCCGTGCGAACGCGGAGGCCCTTCCTTCCACGGCGTCCCGCGCCCATAGAAATTGGGGCCGGAGGGTTCGCCAAGCCGTGACGGACAGAAAGGCCCCGCTTATGAGCAGCAGCAGGCCCCATACCGTGAGGAAGTGAATGGGTCTGGAGCCAAAATCGGCAGGGGCTATCGGAGGCAATCGTATCTGCGCGGCCAGAGTTCCAAAGTAGAAGGTCGAGAACGCCAGTATGCCGACCGCGCCAATCGAGGCAAGGGACAATGTTGACGACAGTACCTTCCGGAGCGCGGACGCGGGACGGGAGTGGGTGGCAGTGTTGAGCAGCGCCGCCCCCATCAGGGCCGTTGTCAGAAACATCAGGTCCCAGGCATTGATGAATCCAGCGGCTCCTATGAGCAGCGCCAGGCAGATCGCGGCTGCCGGATTCTTTCGAAGCCAGGGGAATCCCCATCTCTCCCTGGACGCAAGGATGTTGAAGGCTGCGCCCAGCCCGGTGAGTACGAAGGGGATGGACATGACGTGCGGATGCAGGTCACCGAGCACGAAGCTGAATAAGGGGAATTCCTGGATGGTGAAGTCGAGGCCAATGCCCGATTCATTGAACGTGTTGATTACTCTGGATGCGCGCCACCACCACCAGAATTCGGTTGGCCTCCAACTGCCGGGCTGGTCGTTGCGTTCGAGGTTGTCTATGGCAAGCCAGTTGTAGAAGCCGTCGCTGCCGATCCCGAAGTTGGCCAGCAACTCCCACCATCCCGCGAGGCTGGAGACGGCCAGCAGCAGCAGGCTGGCGGCCGCGCCGGCCCAAAGCGCGCTGCGCATAGGCCCGTCGTCCTTCCGAACCATGGAATATACGAGCGTGAAGATGGCGCCTGCCGCCATGGCGGCAACGAGCGACAGGGAGAGGTTGTAGGCGATAGAGGGTTGAACGGACGCGGCCTTGCCCAATCCGGCAAACATCCAGTATCCGAAGTAGTAGTAAGCGACGGGCTGGCCGCTCATCCATGGATCTTCCGGGGGGGCCGCCTGCGCGATGGTCGAGGCGTTCAGGAACATGAAGTCCATCGGCTTTTCGGTGCCCGCGATGTTGGGATCGAACAGCCGAAAGAGGGTCCAGGCTACGAAGAAGGCGAGGAACAGGGTCTCGCCAACCGCTATCGGGAGACTGTTGCGCCGTACAGCGGCTATGATTTCCGCGCGGCGCGGCCAGGCAAACGTTGCACCTGCCACGGCAAGTACGCCAATAGCGAGACGCCAAGCCCATGGGGCGTTGGGGAGGACTCCCAGCTGACTGAGGCCCCATATGGCGAGGCCGATTATGATGAGGCCGAGGGGCTTGGCGAATCCCCATGCCCTGTCTGCGAGGTTGGGAAAGGCTGCGAAAGCGAACGGGAAGGCGGCCAGGCCCACGATTTGGATGGTGAGCAGCCAGCTGACGGACTCAAGCATGGCGCAGATTCTTGGGGCGGGCCGGCCTGTTTAAGATCAGGCGGTCCTGACGCCTGGCAAAAGGGCGTCTGTGAAACCTTCCGGGTCGAATTCGGAAAAGTCGTTCACGGATTCCCCGGTACCTATGAACCAGATCGGCAGCCCCAAGTCTCCCGCGATGGCCAAAGCCATGCCTCCCCGCGCGGAGCCGTCCAGCTTGGTGATCATCACCCCGTCGCATCTCACGGCCTCGGTAAAGGCTCTGGCCTGCGCAACCGCGTTTTGTCCTGATACGCCGTCGATTACGAGGAGCACTCGCTGTTCGTATCCTGCGGCCTGTCTTTCGACTATTGTCCTGACCTTCTTCAATTCTTCCATGAGGTTGTGTCGGGTGTGGAGCCGTCCGGCGGTGTCGATCATGACGAGGTCTGCGCCGCGTGCTCTTGCTGCGCCCATGGTGTCGAAGGCGACGGCTCCGGGGTCGCTGCCCGCCTTTTGATATACGACCGGCAGGTTGAGGCGGTCTCCCCACGTTCTGAGTTGTTCGATAGCGCCGGCGCGAAACGTATCGGCGGCTCCCAGGAGCACGGTGCGGCCTTCCCGGTCCCCTGCCGCGGCCAGTTTTGCGATGCTGGTCGTCTTGCCGGATCCGTTAACTCCAACGACCAACGCGGCTACGGGGCGGCCATCGGGGAAGGGATCAGGGCCTGCGGGCCGGGAGAGTGTTTCTATCATGGCCGCTTTGAGTTGGGCCTTGACTTGGTTTGCATCGTCTGAGGCGGAGGTGCGGCTGCGGACGTTGTCGAGCAGTTCTATGGTGGTGCGCGCCCCGACGTCGGAAGTGATGAGGGCCTCTTCCAGCTCGTTCCAGAAGTCGGGGTCGGCGCCTGGTCGTCTAAAGACCCTTCCCAGGACGCGCCGCCATGACGCGCCGGTTTTTTCAGAAGTCTCAGCGGTTTTCTTCCGCTTGTCTCCAAACTTGAACAGGGCCGGTTCCTTTCAGGCGCGGTGTCGAGCGCCTATGTGTCGGCTTGACGGGATACCGCTGCGATAGCGTGATTGTTCAGGGCGTCCTGCGCTGCGGCTCGCTCTGCGTCAATCTTCCTGCCGCCGACGCCGGTTCCCATGACCTCTCCGTCGATCAGGGCTTCTGCGGCAAATCGATTTCGATAATCCTGCTCGCCGCAGTCCGCCAGGCGGTACGTGGGCGGGGAAATCCCGCTTCGCTGAACGATCTCTTGCAGCAGCGACTTTGGGTCTTTTGGGCTCCGGAGTTGAAGGGCTTGGTCGATTTCCGGTCCGAGCCAGCCGAGCAGGAGCTTCTCGCATTCGTCGAAGCCCCTGTCGAGAAAGACGGCGCCGGACAATGCCTCGAAGGCGTTGGCCAGATTGGTAGGGCGTTGTGCGCCGCCGGTCGCGGCTTCGCCCCGGCCCATGACGAGGTGGCTGCCCAGCCCGATGCGCTCGGCAGCCGAAGCGAGGGCTTCCCGCCTGACTGCGTGGGAGCGCCTGTTGGTCAGTTCTCCTTCCGGCGCTTCCGGCATCCGCCGGTAGAGGTTTCGAGCGACCACGAAGTTAACTACGCCGTCTCCCAGGAACTCCAGTCTTTCATTGGATTCCACGCCCGCATCCGGGTATTCGTTCACAAACGACTTGTGAGTGAGGGCCAATCTCAACAGATCGGAGTCGGCGAATTCGATTTGCAAAGCTTTCTGAACGGCTGAGAGGGCGGAGCGGTCGGGGAGGTTAGTTGGCAAGGCTAATCCAATGCGCCTCGCGGCCACGGGGGTTGCGGCCGCTTCAACTCGCCGAAGTATTTCCTTCCGCTCGCCATTCCAACGAAGTGTTGAAAGGCGGTTATGGCTTCGGATTCGGGCGGCGTGTACATCTTCAGGAATGCCAGCGACCCGTCCTGGAACTTGAAGGTGGGGGTACCGAATATGCCCTCTGAGGCGGCGTATTCGTGGTCGCGCGCTATTTCCCGCAGGGCTGCCGGGTCGTCGAAGTCGCGCTTGAACCTTTCCATGTCGAGACCCGCGCTTTCGGCGCAGCCGAAGACGGCCTCGCGGGAGCGTACGTCTCTGCGTTCGACGTGCTTGGCATCGAGTACCGCCAGCATGTACGCGGTGTGCGCGCCTCTGCCCTGTTTGCGCGCCGCGACGCCGCCTCGCAGCGAGTCAAGGCCGCGGCTTACGTAGTCGTCTCCCTGTTCCCATGCCTTCCATCCTTCCCCATGTCGTGAGTTGGCCTGCTCCAGAACGAAGCTGCGGTACTCGATCTCAAGCCCATCGCCAAGCTCTTCCTGAACTCTGGACAGCCAAACAGCCGTCTGACGAACCCACGGTCAGGTGTAGTCGATGAACACTTCCATCTTCAAAGGCGTTTCAGTGGACATAAGTTCCTCGCTTGCTTGACTCTCTGTTTGTTCCAAGTCTATGGCTGACATTCTGATGATACATGCGCAGAGTTGACGTAAACCGTCTAATCATTCAGTCGAGTTTCACATGCCCTAGAGAGTAGAATTGCATAGACTCGTAGAACCCTGAAGGTAGTCCAGATTGCCGAATATAGCCGCTCTGCTCCAGCGAACGCTTCCCCAGGAGGCGTTGCATAGTCTTCGCTTGGTTGGGAGGCTGGCGTCCAGGCCGGATGGGCCTGCGAAAGCCGCCTACCTGGTGGGCGGGCCTGTGCGCGACACGATTTTGGGCCGCCATCCGGAGGACCTGGACGTTTCCGTGGTTGGAGACGCTCACGAGTTCGCCGATCTTCTTGCCGCGGATGGGAACGGGAAGGTGGAGCGGACTTCTCAGGAGTTCGGTACGGCCAGGGTTTCGATGCCCATGGGCCAGGTGGACGTGGCAACAGCTCGCAGAGAGACTTACGAGGAGCCTGGGGCCTTGCCGGTGGTGGAGCCGTCGGGCATCGAGGACGACCTGGCCCGTCGAGACTTCACGGTCAACGCCATGTCAGTAAGCCTTGCGCCGTCAAGCTGGGGCGATCTGATCGACCCGCACGGAGGCTTTGGGGACACCGCGAGGAAGATGATCCGCGTGCTGCACGACGATAGTTTCAGGGACGATCCCACCAGGATCTTCCGGGCGCTTCGTTACGAGCACCGGCTCAGCTTCCGTATCAAGCCCTCTACTGTGCTTCTCATGCAGCGGGATTCCGGCTACGTGGACCGCGTGAGTTCGGCGCGCATGAGGGCAGAGCTTGAGAAGATGCTGTGCGAGCCGGTCCAGGCGGACTTGCTGGAGATGGCTGATGAGAGGGGTCTGCTGGCGGCCATCGACCCGTCATTTCGCATAGGCCGGGCTGCGCTTGCGGCGATGCGCCGCTTACCTGGCAGGGAGTTCATCTTCTACCTGGCGCTTGCCACTGCGGCTCTGACAACCGGCGAGGCGCGTGCGCTTGTGGCTCGGTTGGCTCCGCCATCGGAGTGGCGGGAAGTGATTTTGGCGGCGCCGCACTACCGGAGTATTTCAGTTCTATTGAAGCGTGATGACCTGTCGCCGAGCGAAGTGGCAGGTCTGTTGTCGGAGTTTCCCCCGGCGGCTCTGGATGCGCAGCGTGAGATCGCGGCGGCCAGTCCCCAGAAGGCCCGGCTGGACGCCTACATGGAGAAGCTGCGCCACGTGCGGCCTGAGATAACGGGGGACGACCTGCTGGCTGCCGGAATCCCGCAGGGGCCGGAGATCGGGCGGCTGCTGGACGAGGCCAAGCGAGCCAGGCTCGACGGTTCGGTAACGACGAGGCAGGAAGAGATGGAGCTGGTGGGGCGCCGTCAGCGTCTTGCGGCGCGAAGCTAGCGCAAGTAGACGATTAGGTCCGCCCTGCCCTATCCGGCAGTCCCGCGGGTTACCCACTCCCTGTAGAACAGGAACTGACTGGCGATCGCGCTGAAGTCTCCGAACTTTTCGCGGGCCCATTCCCTGATAAATGCGTCGTCGCAACGGTCGGGGAGCGTGTAGCGCTTCCTGACTGCCTGTCTGACCCAGGTATCAAGGGGGAATGTCTGGGGCTTGTCCAGGGAAAAGGCGAGCACGCAGTCTGCAATTTTGTCTCCGACGCCTTCGAGTTTCAGGAGTTCCCTCTTTGCCTCGTCGTAGGCAAGCGTTCTCAAGGAGGAGAGGTCCAGATCGCCTGCTGCGACCAGCGCTGCGGCTTTGGCGAGGCCTTTTGCATGGAATCCCAGTTTTAGGTCTCGCAGCTTTTGCTCGCCGGCATCTGCTACGGCCTGTGCCGAGGGAAACTCGAAGTCGCCCTTCCCGGGGCCCACTTTTCGGCCCAGCGTCACGGCCAGGTCTTCGGCATTTTGCTTGATTCGCTTGACGCTCGAGGTTGAGGAACAGAGGTAGCACGCCAGGCATTCCCATGGGTCTTGTCGGAGCAGCCGGAGGCCGGGATAGTCGAGTATTGCGCCGCAAACGCCCGGCTCGGAGCCGAACTTGCGCCGGAAGGCTGCGAGAGTCGCGCTCGCGTTGACGTGATCGGATACCAGACCGGCTGCCTGGTCAACGGGCTTATCGTCGAGCGCGGTCACCACAAGATCATTGCCGCTGGGGGAGATTCGCACCACGCGGTCGAGAATCACCCCTCTGTAGGATCCCTGGCCTTCTGCATCGTCCGGCCACCAGCGAAAGGCCTGCCCTCCGTCAAGCGTGGCCGCGAGGTCTATAGGTCCGTCCACCACCTCGACAACTGCGCGGCCAGATCTGTCAGCGTTCGGGGTCTGCGTCTTCAAACGGGCCTGCCGGCGTTCCAGTCCGCCACTACGCCGCCGAGGTTTGACAAGGGGGGGCGCCTCACCGTGCACTCGGGCAATGCCCTCCGGAACTTTCCCCCGTAGCCGCGCGCTATGATGCGCCGATCCAGCACCACGAAGGCGCCTCGGTCGGTGGCTGAACGTATCAGCCTGCCGAATCCCTGCCGGAAGCGCACAACCGCTTCCGGGACCATGTATTCGTTGAAGCCGTCCTCGACGAGTTCGGCTCGCGCCTCCACCACGGGATCGGTAGGAACCGGAAAGGGCAGCCTCGCCATGATCAGCGCCTTTATCGAGGCTCCTTCCAGGTCCACGCCCTCCCAGAGGCTGCTCGTCCCGAGGGCCACGGCGGCTTCGTTTCGCGCGAGTTCCTGCATGACGCGGTGAGGCGTCATGCCGGCTCCCTGAGCAAGCAGCATGATTCCGGCGCGGCCGAGCGGTTCTGCGATTGACCGTCTGGCCGTTTCCAGAGCGGAGTATGACGTGAAGAGGACCAGGATGCGGTTGCGGAGCTTCAGGGCGACGTCCAGTATGGCTTCGGAAACCGCTCTGGCGTAACCGGAGTTTCCCGGTTCCGGCATATCTGCCGGAACAGCTACCAGAGCGGCGCGCTTGTAGTCGAACGGCGAACCCAGCAAGAGGTCTTTGCCGCCCTCAAGTCCCACGGAATCGCGAAATCTTTCGATATTTCCGTCGTATTCCAGGGTTCCCCCGGTCAGGATCACCGAGCGTTCCCTCTCGAAGATCTTCTCTCTCAGAATGGGTCCTACTTCAAGCGGGGCGGCGTTCAGGGTCAGCAACCGATCCCTGCCCCGTTGTTCTATCCAATACACCATGCCATCCTGCGGCTGGGGGACAGACTGTCGGAGGGCCTCACGGGCGTCGAGTAAATACTTCAAGGCGGCGTGGGCGTTGAGCACGATGGGGGCTATGCTTTCGTCCAGTTTTTCAGCTCGATTGGCCCTGCCCTGGAGGTCATCGAGAACGCCAATGGTTACCGCAAGGGCCGTATCGAGGTTTTCCCAGGCGACCTCCAGGGGCGACCATGCAGGTTGCGCTCTCAGGCCGTCTGTAATTCGCAGCTTGCCGCCTTGGCCTCGGCCGACAAAGTCGGCGTAGGTTGAGCTCAGGCGGGTGAAGAAGTCTACAGAGCGTTCTTCGGCGCCCCGCGCCGCTTCACTTCCCTTCATCGTTTGAGCCAGGGAGAGGTCAAGGGCCTCGACCGGTCCTTCGCTGGACTGCAAGGCGTTTCCCAGTTCCATTATCAGGCCGCGCTCGCCGGACAGTCTGGCCAGTTCGCTTTCAAACTGTTGCTGCATGACCCTGAAACCGAGCTGGTTAGTGGCCACGGGCAGCAGGTGATGGGCTTCGTCTATAACGAGAGCGTCGTGTGGGGGCAGGAAACCGCCTCCCACGTGCGCATCGGACATGAGCAGGGCGTGATTGACGATGAGGACGTTTGCCGAGTGCGCCAGGTTTCTGGCCTGCCGCAGGAAACATGGGCCCTCCGGGGGCGGACATTTCATGGCTCCTTCGGCTGACAAGAGCTTGGCAAAGGCCGGGCCGTCTTGCCGGCTCAGTCGCAGTTCGGAGCGGTCACCGGTGCCGGTATCGGACAGCCATACGAGACACTTGGCCGCCAAGCGGGTCGTTTGATCGTCGAGCAAGTCGGATTGCGCGGCGTGCGCCCAACGCCGGTAGCAGATGTAGTTGCTTCTGCCCTTCAGTTCGCTTACGCAAATATCTTCCGCTTCTATCAAACCTGCGGCTGCCAGGCTCTCCTTGAGCAGAGGCACGTCTTTGTTCTTGAGCTGGGCCTGTAGATTGATAGTGTTGGTGGAGACGATTACCGTCCCGCCTCCGGAGGTTGCGTGCAGGGCTGCGCCGGCCAGATAGGCGATGGACTTCCCCACTCCGGTGCCTGCCTCCACCACGAGGTTTTCTCCGTCCGCGATGGCCTCTGCTACGGCCCTCGCCATGGCGATTTGCTCGCCTCGCAGTTCAAAGGCCGGCAAAGTCTTTTCCAGAGAACCGCCTGGCGCGAAGAGCGCCTTCACCTGTTCGAGGTACAGTTCGCGATCCGGCGGTTCCGCTTCTTGCCGCTGTATCCGAGGCGTGTGCAGCCTGCGCGCCAGCTCCCGCGTATCCAGGCCCGTCGAGTGAGTTTGTGATTGCTGCTGCGTTAGCTTCAGTTTGTCGATGGCGCGGCCTGCAACGGTCGCTATCGTCGGGTTGCTTTGACCGCCCATTCGCTGCAACTGTCTCAGCATTGCCGGGTCCATAGCTGAAAGACGTCGGTAGAGTTCCAGGAACACGTCCCGCGTCGCCATGGCGTCGGAGAGGGCGCGGTGCGGGGAATCGTGGGGTACGGCGTACTTCTGGGCGAGCCGGACGAGTCCGTACGACGGCTCGGTCGGCAGCGCGACATAGGCGAGTTCATTGGTATCCAGGGCCATGCCCTTGTGAAAGACATTGTTAGAGCGCAGGAATGCCACGTCGAAGCCCACGTTGTGGCCCACCATCGGCAAGTCGGCCAGGAATCTCCGCAGGCCTTGCGCCACCTGGCTCCACGCAGGGGCAGAGTCGACTTCCTCTTGGGTAATGCCGGTTAGGGACGTGATGAAGGGGGGCAACTTCCGGCGCGGATTCACAAGGCTGGAGAATCGGCCCAGTTCTTCGTTGCCCCTGAACTTGACTGCGCCGACCTCGATGATGTCGTCGCGCTGCGGGTCCAGACCGGTGGTCTCCAGATCGAGCGCGACATAGGTCTCGTCAGGCAGTTCGGTGGGCGAGTGTAGGCGTTGAGTCATAGGTCAAACTGTACCTGAAGATTCTCTTTTCCCAGCCCATACGTCGGGCCGGAGTGTTTGCTCGCCGCTTGGGCTCGGCGTCGGCGAGGGTGAGTTAACGACGGGCTACGGCGTCCCAAAGCCATCCGACGAGGAAGCCGCCGGCAACGGCTATGGGCATGCCTATGAGGAGGCCGACCGCGATGGCCTCTCCCACGCCGACACCGGTGTTCTCAAGCCGGAATAGTGAGATGATCGTCGCGGCAATGGCTACGACGCCGCCCAAACCGGCGCCGGCCAAGGCGTTTCTGCTGAGTTTCATGTCTTTTTAGCTAGCGGGGAAATGGTTTGTCGGGAATCATCTTGGGTGACCTGGTTGATGCGTCCAGCCTCCGAACTAGCGGGGAAATGGTTTGGCGGGAATCATCTTGGGTGACCCGGTTGATGCGTCCAGCCTCCGAACTAGCGTGGAAATGGTTTGTCGGGAATCATCCTGGGTGACCTGGTTGACGCGTCCAGCCTCCGAACTAGCGTGGAAATGGTTTGTCGAGAATCATCTTGGGTGACCCGGTTGATGCGTTCGGCCCTCGGCGCCGCCCTACCCTGCCCCATCGCCTGCATCGCGGGGTCAGTCTCCAAATTTCTCCCGTTGCGGGTGAAGGGAATTGCCGGATGCGCCGAGGATAGCCTCGATCTGGTTTGGAGCCGGCTCTATCTCGCCTCGCTCGAAGGCGCGTACCGCGTTCACGACGGCTTCTGTCACGGGGACGGGTTCGGCCAGTTCGCGGGCCTTGCGCAGGACGAAGCCGTTCATTTCGTCTATCTCGGTCGGCCTCCGCTTTTCGGCGTCCTGGGCCATGGAGGGCCTCCAGTTGTCCCCGTCTTTGCGCGCGGAAAGCGCGGCGTCGATGGCCTCGTAGTGTTGGGGCGACGCGGCATCCGCCCACACCTCGGCGCTGAATCCTGCGAAATCGGGAATGCGGTACCCGATAGCCAGTCCGACGCGGGCCGACTCGGCGGCCAACCTCATCTGCAATTCCCTGGCTCTGGGGTCTGCCGCCAGTTGGGATACGCCCATAGCGGAAACTGCGGTTACCGGGTTGCCCATGCAGTTCTGGCAAAGCTTGGCCCACCGCTCTCCCCATAGGTTGTCGGTGACCCTTGCCCCATCGATGGGGTCCAGCATGGCCGCGAGTTCCCGAATGCGCCTCGAAATGCGGCCGTCGTGCTCGCCGGCTCGAAACACGTCGTAGCCGGCATCCCGGCGGCGCTGCTTCCCGCCGCGCGCCACGTTGCCGGGTTCCCACAGGGCCACCTGTATTGATGACATGACGAGGCCCACGGCCCGTTCAACGCCGACCGCAGCGGCCAGCGCGGGGTCGTTCCAGCAGTTTTGCGCGGAAACTAGATAACCGTCCCGGGCTATGAAACGAGACGCCAGAGGCGCGGCCCATGCCGTGTCGAACGACTTTACGCATATGAAGGCGGCGTCGAATGGCTCCTGCCGGGCCAGGCGCTGCGCCTCGTTCAGATTGAGCATCGCCGGTCTGGCGACGAAAGTCCGGTGCGGGCCTGACACTCTCAGGCCCCGTTCGTTCACCGCGTCCACGTGCTCCGGCCACGTATCGAGGATGGTTACGTCGCGGCCCTCTCGGGACAACCAACCCGCCAGGTAGCTGCCCACCGCGCCGCCGCCGACTACGAGCAGGCGCCTCGTCATTCGCCGCTCATCGCTCCGGCCTCGATAGACACCTCGTCGCCGGGTCTCACGCTGCCGGTGGAAATGACGGATCCGACCACGCCGCGCCGACCGACGCACGCCTTCAGCACGCCCTTGTGGATGTAATCTAGGTTGGAGCACGGATCGTTTTGTTCGGTAACTCGAACAGCGACGCGGTTGCCGATCCTGATCACGTCGCCGCCAGCGAGTTCGGAGAGGTCGCCCAGCCCTTCGACGAGGAAGTTCTCGCCGAACGCGCCGGGCAGAATCTCCACCTGCAGGGATTCCGCCAGGCTGTCGTAGAGCTCTTTGCCCACCACGCTGACTTGCCGTTTGTTGGGCTTGCCGGCGTTGCTGCCGTGCTGGCCGAGGGCGCCGGCGTGGTAGTCACCGACCACGCCGTGTTTCCCCACCTCCACTTCGTCGAGGGGAAACTTGGGCATACCCCGTTCCTGCCTGGCACAGCAGGCAATCACTTTTCCTGAATTGCTCACAGGTCCTACTCTCCTGTTCAGTCAACTTCCCAGTAACTTCCCCGCCTACTTTGGCCGAGCCTCACACTGGTATTCGTAGCGGTCTGCCGCAAGAAATTCGGGTTCGCGAAACTCAAATTGATGGGCGGTCTCTTGCTCGGAACCAACGTACAAGGTCTTTCGCTTCTTCCAAGACCCCCCGCCATCTAGAGTCGCGGTCAATTCAACGTCACCTTCCGCGCCTGAGTTGCGGACAGTGCAGTCCACCCACACCGTGTAATCCAAGTTAACCAGGCCTGTCTTGAGCTGTTGGCCAACAATTTCAGGAGCAGGTCCGGACCCTCCGCAGGCTGCCAGGGCGATCAAAACCGCAGATCCGAGCGCGAGTATGAGTGTCGGTCGTCCACAGAGTAGCTTCTGCATCCTTCCCGCCTGTCGGAACGTGCGCCGGCGCGAACAAGTTGGGGCAATCCTATATCAGCCGCCGTTGCACGGCGGAGCCTGCCGGCGCCGTTCCGTCGTAGGGTCTTTCGGAGACACCCGCTGCGGCGAGTGGCATAATGCGGCGATTGAACGCGCAGAGTTTCCGCCGAGGCGATTGATATAAGGAGTGTGAGATGGCTGTACAACCAGGTCAAGAGGCGCCGGGATTCACGTTGGTAGATGGTGCGGGCGATAAGGTGAGCCTGTCGGATTATGCCGGCAAGAACGTGGTGATCGCCTTTTTCCCGGCTGTTTTCTCCGGCGTTTGCGACACAGAGATGTGCACGTTCCGGGACTCGCTGGCCGAGCTGAACAAGGCCGACGCCGAGGTCATAGGCATTTCCGTGGACCCGCGTTGGGCGATCAGCGAGTTCACGGCCAAGCACGGCCTGACTTTCGCGGTGTTGAGCGACTACGCGCGCACGGCGATCAACGACTACGGCGTAGTGTTCAAGGACTTTGCCGGTATGCCGGGTTACGATGCCGCGGTGCGGTCTGTGTTCGTGGTGGACAAGGGCGGCGTTGTACGCTGGACCTGGGTGGCGGACGCTCCCCCGAATGAGCCGGATTACGACGAGGTCAAAGCACAGGCGGCATCTCTGGGCTAACTAAAGCCTTCGAGGTGGCATAGGCCAGGGACTTCAGAGACCTATCCGCATCGTAGCCTCCATACCCGCCCGTAGGCCAAAGATCTTCTTCGGCTGGTGGGTGGTAGCAGCAGCCGGGGCCCAGAATTTCTACGGCTCCGGGGTATGGTTCTACGGCTTCCCGATCTTCTACACCGCCCTGCTGGGCGAGTTCGGATGGTCGGCCGCGGCCGGGGCGATGGTGGTTTCCCTCTCCCGGCTCGAGGGCGGAATACTCGGCCCGCTAATCGGTTCTCTGGTAGACCGCTTCGGTCCCCGCAGGATGGCGATGGCCGGCGCCGCTATGGTCGGCGTTGGGTTCCTGGCGATGAGCCGGTTGAACGGGTTCAACGCCGGCCCTGTTCACGTAACGGCGTTCGCGGCGTTTCTGCTGCTTTATGCCGGCTGGATGTCGGTGGGATACAGCACGGGTTCTACGTCCCGCAGTGCGGCGGTAAACGCGTGGTTCATCAGGAAGCGGGGCCGCGCCTTTGCGCTGTACACCATCGGCGCGGGCGCTTCGGGCGGCACCGTGGCGCTGCTGGGGTGGCTCGCCGACGACTACGGGTGGCGCACCGCTGCGTTTGCGGCGGGGGTGGGCGTGCTCGCGCTATCCGTGCCGCTGTCCGCGCTTCTGCGCAAACGCCCGGAGGATTACGGGTACCTGCCGGACGGTGACGATCCGGGGAGCCGAGTCGAAAGCGGCGGCGCTGCTGCGTCCGGGAGCCGTTCCGCCCGGCTCAGGACGGCGGGCCAGGATGCCGACGTGACGGTGCGGCAAGCGCTCATCACCATGTCGTTCTGGTTGCTGGTACTAGGATTTGCAGCGCGGAACATGGCGTCGACGTCGGTGGTCATTCATCAGGTGAACTACCTGACCGAGGTGAGGGATTTCTCTCTGGCAGTCGCCAGTTCCATTCTGGGTACGACGGTAGCCATCAGCATCGCTGGCCGGCTGCTCTTCGGACTGGCGGGCGATTACGTTCCCAAGAACTACGCTCTGATAGGCGGGTTCCTGTTGCAGGCTCTGGGCATCTGGCTGCTCTCGGAAGCGGATAGCGCCTCCCGTCTGTGGTTGTTTGCAGGGGTTTACGGCATTGGATACGGGGCCACGATACCGGTGTCGATGGCGATAATCGGGGACTACTTCGGGAGACGCAGGTACGCCACGATTCACGGGTTGATCCAGTTCCTGCTCGTGCCGGTGACCTTCTTCGGCCCGGTCTTTGCGGGAAGGGTGTTCGACGTAACCGGCGAGTACCAGGTAGCCTTCAACGTGTTCATGATTGTTATGCTGGCGGGCGCTGCGTTCATGTTGTTCGCAAGAAAGCCCGCGGCAGCGCGCTCCGGGAAGCGCGGCGCTGAAGCGGCATCAGTGAGGAGGCGGCCATGAGCAAATTCAGACAGGTTCCTGTGGGCAACCACTACACCCATTCGCGGTCTGATGCGAGTCCGTGGGAGGATGCAGCGGCTCAGGCCATTGCAGCGCTGCCAGGCGGGGAGCAGCGGTTTTGGGGCGTTCCGTTCGACCTTGGGCCGGCCGATGCCGACGCAAGCGGCATCCTCGTGGCCGGGGCTAACGGCTCTGAAGAGGCTGCAACTATTCCGGTCGAGGGATCCGCCTCGTACCTGATATTCGCGCACCTGTGCGATTCGCGGGCCCGTAGTACGGTGGCCGGCCAGACCTCCGACTACGTGAACCCGGTGGTTACCGCGCCGGGCGAACGCCTGGCCGACTACGTAATGGTGTACGAGGACGGCGGGGAAGAGGGTGTCACCGTGCGTCGCCGGTTCGAGGTGAACCAGGTGAACGTGCGGTCTCAAAGCGGTTTCGTATCCCGACAGCATCAGGATATCGCGGCTCTGGAAATGCGAGGCCCCTACCCGGAAAACATGTGGGGCCGCTTCCAGACCGGCGTCACCGTGGGGCCGATTGTGCCCGTGCTCAGCCCGCCGCGTCAGAGTATGCCCACCATGAACCCGCCGACCGCCTCATGGTCTATCTACGCGCTGCCCAATCCACACCCGGAGAGACCGCTCAAGGCCGTTCGCATCGAACCGACCGGCGCGGCGGCCATAGGCATAGGCGCGCTGACGCTGTTCAACGGCAGCGAGCACCCGCTGAGGCAGGGCAGGCTGGAAACCTACGCCGTGGAGACGGATGCAGGGCCGCCGGAGCAGGTCGAAGACCTTGCGTTGGACGTGGACCTGGGGGTGATAGCCAGAAAACGCCTCGTGGAGCAGTTCGATCCGGAGGTTTGGCTTTCCGAGCCGGTGAAGGGCTGGGGCGAATTCGATCCGGACGTTCCTCTGAAGCTTGCTCTGGACATGTCAGCGACGCCGGACGCCACGCTGACCGCCGGGGGGCGCCCCATACACGTGGGAGACGCGCTGCGCTCAGGATCGGCGGCTAGCCCCGACGGAGCGGTGACCATACGCAGGTTGACTCCGACCAGAACGTGGCTGCATGGGCGCGTCATCGACGCATCGACCGGCAAGCCCACGCCTGCGCGAATCCACTTCCGCTCTGCGGACGGGCGTTATCTTCCACCCTACGGACACCGCCACGAGGTGAACGACAACTGGTTCGAGGACTATGGGGCGGATCTGAAGCTGGGACAAACGCAGTACGCATACGTGGACGGCGAGTTCCAGGGAGAACTGCCGGTGGGCGAGGTGTACGCCGAGGTCTCAAAGGGCTTCGAGTACCTGCCCGTAAGGCAGAAGCTGCAGATCATGCCGGGCCAGCGAGAGCTGGAGATAGTCCTGGAGCGCATCGCGAACAAGCGGTCGGAGGGCTGGGTCACCGCGGATACCCACGTGCACTTCATCAGTACCGAGACGGCCCGGTTGGAGGCCGGCGCGGAAGACCTGAACATCATCAATCTGCTGGCCGCGCAGTGGGGCGATCTGTTTACCAACGTAGCCGACTACACCGGCGCCCTATCAGGGTCGAGCCGGGACGAGGTGCTCGTGTGGGTCGGGTCGGAGAACCGCCAGCACTTCCTCGGTCACATAAGCCTGCTTGGGGCCACGGGCCAGCCGATCTATCCGATGAGCACCAGCGGGCCCACGGAAGGCTACGTGGGGGATGCCACGGAGCTTGCGATGAGCGAGTGGGCCGACCGGGTACGCGCACAGGGTGGCGCGGCTATCGTCCCCCACTTCCCTCATCCGCATTCGGAGGTGATAGCCGAGGTCATTCTGGGCAAGGTGGACGGGCTGGAGATCAGGGATTTCTGGTCGGCCTCGATGGACACCTTTGGAATCCACGAGTGGTACCGGCTGCTGAACTGCGGCTACCGGGTCGCCGTGGTCGGCGGCACCGACAAGATGTCTGCCGGTATGCCGGTGGGCGGCTCTCGCACCTACGCCCACATAGGCGATGATGACTTCACCTTCCAGGCGTGGGCCCGGGCGGTGCGAGCCGGCCGCACCGTCACTTCAACCGGCCCCCTGCTGGACTTCAGCGTGGAAGGGCGAGCGCCCGGCGCCGAGATCCACGTACCGGCCGGCGGCGGCAGGCTGCACGTGGAGGCCGCCGCGATTTCCACGATGCCGATGCACGCCGTCGAGGTGGTCTTCAACGGGCGGATCATTGCGCAGGAAAGCGCTCCTCGCGGCTCCACGTCCATCAGGCTTAGCGAAGAGGTCGAGGTGCCGGGAAGCGGGTGGCTTGCGGCCCGGTGCATCAGCAAGCATCGGGCCTGGCACGTGTGGCCCGTGAACTTTGGGGCCCATACCTCTCCCGTGTACGTGAAGGCGAAGGGCAGCGACGTGTTCGCCCACGACCTGGGCGAGTATCTGATCACCACGATGCAGGGCGGCCTGGAGTGGCTCGACACGCTGGCGACGCGGGACACGCCGGAGCGGCACGCCAGCATAAAGAGGGTGTTCGAGCAGGCTATCGCCGACGTGCGCGGCAAGCAGTCGGGGCATGGGCATCCGCATTGAGCCAATAAGCGCTCGCATACCTCCGCGATCTGATCGGCGCAGTGCAAAACGAGATGGCGGCAAAAGCCAGACTCTATGCCTAGCTTCAGTCCCAACACCCTCTACTACGGCGACAACCTCACTGTACTGCGCAACTTCCCGCCGGAGTGCGTCGATCTCGTCTACCTGGACCCGCCCTTCAACTCCAACCGCTCTTACACCGTGCTACTCAAGGAGTCCAAGGGCACGGAGTCAGAGGCGCAGATACAGGCATTCGAGGATACGTGGCATTGGGGCAAGCCCGGCACGACCACGCACGAGATCTTTCACGAGGTCGTCTCCAGGGGCGATGAAGTAGGACGTATGCTGGGAGCTTTCGTCGAGGCTCTGGGGTACAACGACGGCACGGCATATCTGACCATGATGACTCCAAGGCTGGTCGAACTTCGGCGCGTTATGAAGTCCACAGGATCTATCTATTTGCATTGCGACCCGACCGCGAGCCATTACCTGAAGGCGATGATGGATGCGGTATTCGGCGCGGTGAACTTCAAGAATGAAATTATCTGGAAGCGCACGACGGCGCACTCAGACGTGGGCCAGGGGGCAAGACACTACGGCAGGATCCATGATGCACTTTTGTTTTATTCAAAATCGAGAGATTCCAAGTGGACTACACAATACGGAGACTACGCTCAGGAGTACGTCGATTCTCACTACAGGCACGTCGAGGAAGGCACGGGCCGAAGGTACCAGAGTGTTGACTTGACTGCGGCCAAACCAGGCGGCGATACGGAATACCCCTGGACCGGTCCAGACGGGCGAACAGTCATGCCCTACAAAGGACGATTCTGGGCATTTTCGCGTTCGAAGATGGAGCAATTCGAACGCGCCGGCAAACTTGTCTATACCCGGACTGGAATGCCTCGCCGAAAAGTGTATCTGGATGAAATGCCTGGAATACCTTTGCAAAGTATCTGGACGGATATTCACCGCGTAGGAGGTTCAAGAGAACGACTCGGCTACCCTACCCAGAAGCCCCAAGCGCTTCTGGAGCGCATCATTCAGGTCTCGTCGAACCCCGGCGACGTCATTCTCGACCCCTTCTGCGGTTGCGGCACAGCAGTGGCAGCGGCGCACAAACTGGGGCGCAAATGGATTGGCATAGACGTTACATTTCTCGCCGTTGACTTGATACGCAACCGACTTGCGACCACGTTCCCCGAAGATTTCAGGGACGGCATCGAGGTGGACGGCGAACCGGCGGACGAGGCGGCAGCGCTCGCCCTTGCGGAGCGAGACAAGTTTCAGTTCCAGTTTTGGGCTGTCGCCAAACTGGGAGGCACGTCCCGAGGCGGGCAGAACAAGAAGGGCGCAGACCAAGGCGTAGACGGAGTGCTGGCCTTTCCGGAGATGGACCCGAAGAAGTCCGGCGCCGAGGCTATCGAGTACCGGCAAGTGATCATTTCGGTGAAGGGCGGCGCCACCGGACCGTCTCACGTGCGAGATCTGATCGGCGCGGTGCAGAACGAGAAGGCGGCGTTGGGCGTACTCGTGGCAGTTCGCACACCCACGCGTGCTATGGAGCAGGCGGCAATTTCAGCAGGAGCGTACAGGTGCCATTACGATGGCCGGACGTACCCGCGTATACAGATACTGACCGCCGGGCAGATCGTTGGCGGACAACGAATCGACATGCCATCACGCCAGTTACCGCCTCAATACACGCCCGCGCCCCGCGCCCAGCGAGGGCGGCAGAAGAGAATGGGCGTATAGTGGAAAGCTAGAGATGACGGAAGAGGGTTGGCCAGAAATAAGATTAAACATGCCAATAGAGATTAGGATATCCCGCCGGGAGACGCTTTCAGTAGTTTGACGCTTTGGTAGATACGGGCGCGACATTCATTATGATTCCCGCTGGAATTCTGCAAGATTTGGGGTAGAGGCGCCGGGAAGCCGGTGGCTTGCTGTCCGCGCCCAAATCCCATGGCGTTTCTTTCAGACGGAACTATGACTGCCTGGGCTATCAAGAGCATCTGCGCGCCCAACTCGGCGATCTTGATTTCCAGCCCCGATATGCGCTCGGAAAGACGGCTTTCTGCACTGGCAAGATCGGCTTTGGTGGCTAGATGTTCATAGCCACCCTCCAAGCGCGCTACCCGCTCTTCTACTGTTGTCATATCTTCCTCCTGAGTCACCGATGCTCTAAGGATACAGGGACTAAACCGACTCTACAAAGTAGAGTAGACAGGCCTCAAGTTGTGGAAAGCGCTTTGGCCGCCCGTGCTGGGCGCTGGGCGACAGAAGAGGATGGGCGACCGTTTTTGTTGCTCATCCGACCGATATAAGTGCAAAGGAACGCGGCGCTGGCGGCCGATGTTCCCGGGCTTTCCGGATGATCGGGTCCGCCCGCTGCGATGCGTTTCCTTACACGTTCAGGTGATCTGTGGTCAGGCCGAGGTCTGCCATTCCTGCGGTGGTTCCTCCGTCGACCAACAGGTCGGCGCCGGATACGTAGCTGGCGTCGTCCGAGAGCAGGAACAGGATCGCCGCGGCTATCTCCTTAGGCTCCGCCCAGCGCCCCAGCGGCACCCGCACGTCCCGAATGCGGCGCTGCGCATCGTCCTGGTATATCGACTCAGTGAAAGGCGTTCTGGTCCAGCCGGGCAGGATGGCGTTGACCCTGATGTTGTACTTCCCCAACTGGATCGCAGCAGCCTTGGCAAACTGCACCATGCCGGCGCGCGAGGTCGAATATCCCGCGGCGTAGAGCGATGAGGAACGTCCGACCATGGAGGCGATGTTTACGATAGACCCGCCGCCGGCCTGACGCATCGGCGCGATGGCTGTCCTGGTTCCCAGAAATACCTGCCGCAAGGAGACGTCTATCACCCGCTGCCAGTGATCCGAGGAAGTTTCCGAGATGGTGCCGCGGTCGATCGCGCCCGCTATGTTTACCAAGCCGTCCAGCCTGCCGAACTCGCTTACCGTCCTGTCTACGACGGCCTGCCACTGATGCTCATCGGTAACGTCGAGGCGCATGTAGCGGGCATCGTAGCCGTCGGCCCGCATCTGGCTGGCAGCGCGTTCGCCCTTCTCGTCCTGTACGTCCGTCAGCATCACGCCTTGCCCGCCTTCCTCGAGAAACCGCCAAGCCGTCTCGCCTCCGAATCCCAACTGCTCGCCTCTGACCGCGGCGGCCGATCCAGTTAGCAACAACACTTTTCCTTTGAATCTGTCCATGTCTCCGTTCCGGCTACTACCTCGTGGTTCGGATGTTTTGCTCTCTGCCTGGCTTCGTCCCAGGAGTGCGCCTGCACGCGGGGGTGCGGCGACTCTAGGCCGCCGTCAATCCGCCGTCGATCACCAACTCCGTTCCGGTAACCCACGAAGACTCATCAGAGGCCAGGTAGATCATGCCATAGACCACCTCATCGACCGTTGCGAAGCGGCCCATGGGCACCCGCGCCAGGCGTACGGCGGCCTCTTCCTTCTTGCTGAAGTTCTCCCTGGTGCGGGCGGTGAAAGCGAAACCTGGGTGAATGGAGTTTACGCGTATCCCGTATGGGGCCAACTGCACGGCAGTTCCCTTGGTCAGGTTGCGAATTGCGCCCTTCGAGGCAAGGTACGAGGGAGGCGCAGGGCCGCCCACCATGCCGTAGATGGACGATACGTTGATGATCGAGCCGCCGCCGGCCTCCTTCATCGAGTCGATTGCAGCGCGTATACCGAGAAAGGTACCGGTGCAGTTGACGTCCATCCAATGCTTGAACGCCTGGATCGACGAGTCCGAGGTGATCTCCGAGCCGCCCCCGCCTCCGCCTGCGTTGTTGACCAACACGTCCAGCCGTCCGAATCTCGCAAGGGCGGCGTCCACCACGCGCGCCCAATCGTTCTCGTCCGAAACATCGTGGTGCAGGTACAGGGCATCGCCTCCCGCTTCACAGATCTGGGCGGCGGTCAACTCTCCCCGCTCGTCGTCTATGTCGGTCAGGACCACCTGCGCTCCCTGCTCGACGAATCTCCATGCCGCTCCGCCGCCAAAGTTCATCAACTCGCCTTTGAGGCCCACGGCGGCCCCGGTGATAATCGCCACTTTTCCCGCAAGTCTCATACGGCTTTCCGTCTTCCGCCACAAGATCCGGTGCGTTGGAGAGATCCCTCTGTTGTGGAGTTGCCAAGGGCCTGCCTTACCTGCCGCATTGTTCCACGAATCGGGTCTGCTCGCGGCGGTCCGGCTCTACCGCGAACTGACCAGGAACGGAATAAACAGCCCGAACAGTCCTGCGAACACAAGATACTGGAAGAGAACGTGCCTGATGCGATCCGGCATGAGGACTAATGCCGGCATGGTTGCTATGGCCGAGAGGAAGAGAATCATCAGCAAGTACACGGCGCTGGGGATGCCGGGAAGCGTCGTCGGGTATCGTTCGTGCAGGATTCCGAACAGGAAAGCGGCGCCTGCGCCTATCAACTGCCAGATGACGAAGGCGAAGAGGCTCGCCATCGCCAGGAGTCCGGCCACGCCAATCGTCCGGGCGCGCTGTAACAGCCAGGTTGGGGGCGCGGCCACAAGCAGCCAGGCGGCATGAGTTACGAAGGTCATCCCCATGATGGAGCCGACGATCACCCCTGCCGCTAGTGTCAACAACTCAGGTTCCGGCCTCTTCTACGTCTGCAAGGCAGGCCACCACGGTTTCGTGAGAAATGCCCTGATACCCCGCTGTTCCATGAGGAGTTGCCACGCCGTGCCGATCTCCCGCGACGGCGGTATGGCGAAGATGCTGGGCCCTGCGCCGCTGAGGAATACCTCTCTCGCGCCCAACGACTTAAAAGCGGAGTTCGCTTCTTCCACGTGTGGAAAGACGCTCTGCGCGATCTCTCCGAACACGTTGAATAGCAACTCCTGCGGCACGTCCGAGCCGGCGATTATGCGACCGGCGAGCTTGTGAGAGAGGGCGCCTCTAGTGAACGTAGAGGGGTCCAGTCGCGTGAACATCACGCCGGTCTTGCCCTCTACGAGGCTGGCCGGAGACGCAATCACGATCCATTCCACGCTCGCACGAGGCAATGTCTTGACCTCTTCTCCCCTGCCCTGCACCAAGGCGGTACCCCCGTCTACCAGGAAAGGCACGTCCGAGCCCACCCGTGCGCCTATTTCCCTCAATCTGTCCGCCGACAGGCCGGTTCGCCACATCCTGTTCAGCCCGCGCAAGGCTGCTGCCGCATCGGCCGAGCCCCCGCCCAGACCCGAAGCCAGCGGGATGTTCTTTTCAAGGTGGATACGGGCCCCCAGCCCCGTACCGGTGTGCCGTTGGAGTTCCCGAGCCGCCAGCAAGGCCAGGTTGGATTCAGCGGGTATCCCGGCATCGCTGCAAGTGACGCGGAGTCCTTCCGCGGGGGTGAACGTGAGCACGTCGTGCAGTTCTACCGTTTGCATGACCGACACGAGGTTGTGGTAGCCATCGCCGCGTTTGCCAATGACCTCCAGCGTCAGGTTGATCTTGGCGTGCGCCTCTTCCCGGAGTGCGTCGGAGCCGTCAAACCCGCTCTCCGGTTCGGCGGCGCGGGTCATACGGCGGCCTCTTTGCCATGGGCCAGCGTGGACGCATACTCACGGTAGACGGCAGCCCACTCCTCGATGGATAGCGTAGATGGACGGCGGGACGGGTCTATATCGGCGTTTGCAAGCAACCCGGCTACCGACGCGGGGGTCTCGGAGAGACCGTTCGCCATAGAGTTCCTCAGCTGCTTCCTGGGTTGGCTGAAACCCGCTCTGACCACTCGGAAGAAGTCGTCTACTGATTCCAGACCTACGCGCGGTTTTCCCAGCGGTCGCAGTTCGAGCAGGGTGGAAGTAACCTTTGGCCTGGGCCGGAACGCCTCAGGCTGAATGTCGAAAAGACTTTCGACTTCTGCATAGAGTTGCATGGCTATAGATAGCAGGCTCTTCTTGCCAGCAGGCGCGCACGTCTCCAGCGCCACCTCTTTCTGCACCATCGCCACCATGCGGGCGGGCGGATGGGGCGACTCTATGAAGTTGCGTATGATCGGCGACGCGGCGTAGTACGGCAGGTTGCCAACGACCAGGTACGGTCGTCCGTCGAGCCACGGCAGGCTGGATACCGGCAGGGTGCGGGCGTCCGCCTCGATTACGCATACGGAGCCGCAGCCTTCATACCGGGAGAGCAGCCTTGAAACCAGCCCGCCGTCCAACTCCACGAGGATGGTCCGCCCTGCCGCTTCGACGATCAGCCCGGTCAGAGAGCCGCGCCCCGGGCCGATTTCCACGACGGTTTCACCCGCATCGATGCCCGCCGCATCGATGATTCGGGCAGCGATGGCGCGGTCAGTCAGGAAGTGTTGTCCTAGCCGCCTGGGTGACATACGTCCGCTATTGCGATTGCATTGCCCCCTCCCGCAAGAGGGGAAACTGAAGTCGCGCCTTGAAGCAGGCGGAGAGGATGGTGTAATAAATGGCCGTGCACCCCCATTTCGGCCCCGCGCCCGAGTGTGGTCAGCCGGATCAGCTCAAGCCCGGCTGTCCCGCGGCACCCGAGGGTTCTCCCTTACCGCTGCTTCCTTCCGGACCTGACGGGGTTCGTGAGTCCTCGCCGCGCGGGACCAAGCTCTCAATGCCGCTCGACGGCCTGCAGTGACCCCTGCTACGGCGCCTCCAGGGGGAATTAAGCCCCGCTAAAGCGGATTGCGGGTACAGGGCACCGCTAGCTCCCCGCCTAGCACGGCCAATTCAATGCTACAACGTTCCACGGCGCGCCGGGGGCGGATTTGGACGCCTGCCGGGTATTCCAGGCGCCAGGCTTGTAAACTAGCGGCATGACAGGCCGGTCTATGAAAGTTCGCAAAGCCGTCATACCCATAGCGGGCCTCGGCACCAGGTTCTTGCCGGTCACTCGCTCGGTACCGAAGGCGCTTCTCCCCGTGCTGAGCACGCCGCTCATCCACTACGCCGTTGCCGAGGCTGCGGAATGCGGAATTGAAACCGCAGCCCTGGTCATCTCCCCCGGCATGGAGGGCGTGACAGCCTACTTCGAGAGTCATCACGGCCTGGAGCAGGCGCTCGCGGATCGCGGGAGGGATGATCTGCTTGCCCAGCAGCGGGCGATAAGAGAAGCCGTCGAAATCGTCTCTGTGGTGCAGTCGGAGGCCAGGGGATTGGGTCACGCAGTCCATTTGGCGAAGAGCGTGGTGGGTCGAGAGACTTTCGCCGTCATCCTGCCCGACGACATGATCTGGAACCGCCCGGCGGCCCTGCAACAACTTATGCAGGTGCACCGCGAGCACGGGGGCAGCGTGATCGCGGCGCGTGCAGTGGCCGAGGAAGTGATCCCCTCCAAGGGCATAATCGATGCCAAACCCATTGGCGAACGCGTCCACCAAGTGCGCGGTCTGGTTGAAAAACCCGCGCTGGAGGATGCCCCCGGCAACTTGTCGATAATAGGTCGGTACGTCCTGCACCCCGCCGTGTTCGACCATCTCGCCGCGGGCAAAGCAGGGGCAGGCGGCGAGATACAGATAACGGATGCGATCGCGGCCACGATAGGCGAGGTTCCCCTGTCGGCCTGCGAGTTCGAGGGCTACCACGCAGACGCGGGCGAGCCCCAAGGGATGCTGTTGGCAGCGCTTCACGAGGCGGCGTCGGACAGAGAGCTTCGGCAGGCGGTACTCGACGCGATAGGAGATTGGTAGCTGAAAGTCCCGTCACGAGCGCCGCAGCGCAGGCGCAAGCAGCAGCGCGGCCACGCTCACCGCTACCACGATCGCGCCAGCTCCCCCTATCGCCCACCTAACGCCAAAGGCCTCGCCCACAGCCCCCATGGCCAGGTGGCCGATCCAGCCGAAACCGATCGCAAAGACCCACCCGCCGATTACGCGGCCGCGCATGTCATGGGGCACGTTGGATTGAAGCAGCGTCCACTCCATGGCATCGAACATAGCGGCCATAGCCCCCACCAAGGCCACAAGGGCGAGAGCTACTACGAAGCTCTGGCTCATGGAAAGGCCAAATAGCCCAAGCCCGTATCCCAGGGTTATGGCAAGCAAGAGCGGCCCCTTGCGCCGAAAGTCTCCGAGCAGGGAAAGCAAGGCCGCCCCTGCTACTGCGCCCAGGCCGGTGACCAATCGCAGCGTCCCAAATCCCGACTCGGTAACCGACAACTCATCCCGCGCCATAGCCGGCATCACCGCCTCGTAGGCAAACCCGAATATCTCGACGACCACGGCCATCCATAGCAGGGTCGAAACCGCAGGCATTCGCACTATTGACCGAATGCCCCTCACCGCTTCGAGACCCACACTCCTAAGCGGCGTCACGAGCCTCTTCGAGCCCATGCTCACCGCTGGAACTAGCAGGATCAAAAGGCCGCCCAGAAGAACGGCAGCCGCGCCTGTCAAAAGCGCGGCGGGCACTCCCAGAAACTCTGCTATGAGACCGCTCGCCAACGCTCCGGCTGCCCCCACTGCGCGCATACCCAGTGAATGAATCGAGATGGCGTTCATGCGAGCCCTGGCAGGAACTACGTCGGTGATGAAAGCCTGCCTCGCGGGCATCTCGAAGGAGTTGAGCACTCCGCCTACTGCTACAAGCAGGAATATGGGCCACGGATTGGAGAAACCGTCGACGGCCACGAGGGCCATGCCAAGGAACGCCGCGGCTCTTGCCAAGGCCGTCGCCAGCAGCAGCCGGTTGCGTGGAAACCTGTCGGCCACCGCGCCGCCCACCGGCGCGGCAATGATCCCCGGCGCGCTTCGTATGCCAAAGGCCACCGCGGTGAGCAGGGCCGAGTCGGTCTCGACCAGCACCAGCCAGCCGACGGCCAGCCGCTCCATCCACGTGCCAAAAGCTACGAAGTTCCCTGCCACCCACAGCGTGCGGTAAGAGGGATAGGAGAACGCGCCGCCAGTCCACGATCTTCGCTTCACAGCCTCACGTCCCTGTCAATGTTTTACACCCCGCCGGCTCGGCCAGGCGCCGCAAACGACGCCGCAAACGCGGGGCCGCAGTCCGGACTACTCCCGGTCGATCTTCAGCACGGCCAGGAAGGCTTCCTGCGGAACGTCTACCCTTCCGATCTTCTTGAGCCGCTTCTTCCCCTCAGCCTGTTGTTCCAGCAGCTTGCGCTTGCGAGTCACGTCGCCGCCGTAGCACTTGGCGAGTACGTTCTTTCGCAGGGCCCTGACCGTCTCTCTGGCGATCACCTTGTTGCCTATGGCCGCCTGAATGGGCACTTCGAACATCTGGCGCGGGATCAACTCCCTGAGCTTGCGGGCCAGCTTGCGCCCCTGCGATTGAGCGTCTCCCCGGTGGGTGATGATGGACAGGGCATCGACCGGCTCCTGGTTCACCAACACCTCCAATTTCACCAGATCCGCGGGGCGGTCATCGACGAGCGAATAGTCCATCGAGGCGTAGCCCTGAGTCCTGGCCTTCAACTGATCGTGGAAGTCGACGAGTATCTCCGAGAGCGGCGCCAGGTACTCCAGGTGCACCCTGGCGTCGTTGGCCGGCGCATCCGCCGGGCCGTTCGCGCCGGCGCTCATGGAGGATCGCGTGGGCAGGTACTCCATCTTCCGGTATTCGCCGCGCCGGCCGGTGACCAGATCCATGACCGGGCCGATGAAGCGGGATGGTGCGATTATCGACAGTTCCACCCACGGTTCTCGCACCTCTGCGATGGTCTGGGCCGGCGGCATCCTGGAAGGGTTGTCCACCTCCACCACGCTCTGGTCGGTAAGGGTTACCCGGTAGTTCACCCCCGGCGCGGTGGCTATCAGGCTCAGGTCGTACTCCCGCTCCAAGCGTTCCTGCACTATGTCCATGTGCAGCAGACCGAGGAACCCGCAGCGAAATCCAAACCCCAGGGCGGTGGACGACTCCGGCTCGAACACCAGCGCAGGGTCGTTGAGTTGCAGCTTGTCCAGGGCGTCCCGGAGTTCCGGATAGGCCTTGCCATCCGCGGGGTACAGTCCTGAAAAGACCATGGGCTTGAGCGGGCGGTAGCCGGCCAGGGGGGCGGTCGCGGGAAGGCGGCTGGAGGTCAGCGTATCCCCCACCCTACAGTCTCGTACGTTCTTCAGCCCCGTGGCGAGGTACCCGACCTGTCCCGTGGCAAGCCCGGCCGATTTTTCCGGAGCCGGGGAAAAGAAACCCGCTTCGAGTACGTCGGCGGTTACGCCGGCGCTCATGAGCATCGCCCGCTCGGTTCCCTTCATCTCTCCGTCCACAACGCGCAGGTAAGCCACGACGCCTTTGTATGGGTCGTAACGGGAGTCGAAGATGAGCGCTCTGAGCGGAGCCGACGGATCTCCGCGCGGAGGCTCTACAAGCTCCACCACGGTTTCCAGCAGATCGAGCACGCCCTTTCCGGTCTTGGCCGATATGTATTGGATGTCCTGCGGCGCGAATCCGAAAGACTGTTCAATCTCGCCGGCAACGCGCTCCGGCTCGGCTCCCGGCAGGTCGATCTTGTTTATGACCGGGATAATGCTCAGGTCGTGCTCCATGGCGAGGTAGATGTTGGCCATGGTTTGGGCCTGAATGCCCTGGGTGGCGTCTATCAGGAGCAGGGCTCCCTCGCACGCTGCAAGGGAGCGCGAGACCTCATAGGTAAAGTCAACGTGGCCGGGGGTGTCGATGAGGTTCAGTTCGTAGCCGCGGCCATCGCGGGCCGTATAGGAGAGCCTGACCGCCTGCGCTTTTATGGTGATACCGCGCTCCCGTTCGAGCTCCATCGTGTCGAGGTGCTGTTCGGTAAGGTCGCGGTCCTCGACCGCGCCCGTGAACTGCATCAGCCGGTCGGCAAGCGTCGATTTGCCGTGGTCGATGTGGGCGATAATGCAGAAGTTGCGGATGCGTGACTTGTCCATCCACTCCATTCTAGAAGCGCGAAAGGCTTGGGAACACTCCGCAGGGCTTCCGCTATGGGTAAAGTTCCGTATGTGGGAAGAAGGCTGTCCAGGCGAACCAGAACAGCTCGCGGGCAGGCAGCCTGGGCAATCTGAGGGATCCGTCGGCGCTGACCAATCCATCTTCCTCTATGAGCCACACCCCGCCATCCTGATCAACTACCTCGCGGGTATCCTTGCCGGGCGTGAAGGTGTTGCCTTGCGGGTCGAATACGCGAACCGCGCCCGCGCCCGGAACGCCGACCAACAGCGCCGCCTGGCTCCCCACCTGATCGTTGATGACTCGGCGCGCGGTAACGACCTCGACCGGGTACGCCCTGGCAACGTCCCCGAAAGAAAGTCCCAACACGCGATCCTTGAAGGGCAATCTCTCGTCCTCCGCGAAGGTGGGGAACATCTTGCCTGGGGAACTGAAGTAGTCGTTATACGCAGACCCCGGTTGACCGGGCGCGTTGTAAGTGCGGCGATGCCCGGTATCGAGAGACAACACCGTGGAGTCCGGGTATCTGGCGACCCATTCCTCCCAGTTCAGTACCGTGACCGGCAGCATCGGCGGCCGTAAATCTGAGCCCGCGAGCTCTCCAATGACCGGCTCCCCGGTCAGCGAATGCCAGAGCGTGTTGGTAAAGCGGTCGTACATCAGCTTGTTGCTTTGCCATAGCCATCCGGAGGTGCCGAACGACCAAACCTTGTCGTCGAACTCGGCGTCGTACACGATGCCCAGGCCGCAAAGCGTTCAGAACACGACCGAGATGTTCCTCCCTCCCACGACGTCGTTCGCTAGTTCATGCCAGCCCATGATGCGCCAGGGATACGCCCTTGCCTCTCCGTTAATCACTACCCCAAAGACCGGCTCATCCGGTTCGAGGTATCCGGCCTCCGAGGCGGGTATCGTTTCGGGATACTCCAGAGGCGGTATGCCGTCCCTCCTGACGCCCCCCCACATCGGCGACCATAACGGGATGGTGTGAGGCACGCCCTCATAGAAGAAATCGCGGAAAGAAGGGTCGATAGCGCCGTAGCTCTCGCCCTTCCAGGCGCCGAACCCAGGCAGTTCGGGCAGGTCGTCCTGCTGCGCCATCCAGCTGAACCACGGCGCAACTAGCACAAAGTCGCCGCCCACGCGCTCGCCTGTAATCCTTTCAAGAGCGTCGGCGATGACAAGCGCAGTTTCAAAATCGAACGTTCGGGACGCCGCCTCCACGAGCACGGGTACAAGACCGGGATGCCCTGTGAGACCGGCGGACGCGATAGCGCCGACGTTGACGCGATTGTTAACGTCGAACATGCTCTCCATTACCCGCACGGCCTTCTCCTCTTGGGTCGCAGTCGCGAGCGGCGTCGGAGAAGGCGTGGATGCTGCCGTGGGCGAGGCGGCGCCAGATTGCGGCGAGGGCGAGGGCTGCGGTTCGGCCGCGGGCGTGAAAATCCCATCGGGGGTCGGCAGAGGCGGCGGAGAGGTGGCCGCCGGTCCGGTCGTCGAGTCGGTACATCCCGCCGCCAACAGGGCGGTGAGCAGCGGCGCCAATAGCGCCATAGCGCCAGCGGTGCGTTTCGCCAACTCGGTCATGGCTCTGACTACGCAGCTATCCAGCGCGCGGACGCTGACTCATACCGCTCACCTCTGGCACGCTCGCCGCAAGAAAGTCGCGCTTACGCGCCGAGCGACGCGGGCCGGCTTCCCTCGAGGTAGTCCCAGAGAGCCTCAAACCGTTCCCCAACAATCGGCTCGCGGGCGACCACCGTGTCCATGCCGCGCTCCGTCAGATACGGCACGACGTCCTCGATGATTTGGCGGAACTCAGCGCGGGTCAGGCCGATGTCCGTAGGCCGGAAACGCACCCTGCACTGCTCAAGTCTTTCGACCAATTCCTCCTGCCGCCTACCTGCTCCCCACGCTGCGATTACCGCTCCGAGAGCCGTCAACTCCCCGTGCACGAGGCGCCGATCGGCAACAATCTCGAAGACGATCATCATCGCGTGGTCCGCGCCAGGGGCGTTAGGGTTTTGCAGCATACGGTCGTCCCGGTCCTGTACCGCCTGCATGATGAACCTGATGCTGTCGGAAGTGAGATTCCCTTCCGGATCCAGCGTCTTCGGAAAGCCCTGCGCTATGTCTCGGTGGTGGGACAAAGTGTTTCCCACCGCTTCCTCGTCGACCGGCGGGGCCGCGCCGCGCTCGGCGTTGTACTGCCATTCGGCGATGCCTGAGAACCCGCACAGAACATCGCCAAGCCCCGCGGTGTTCAGGTACTCCGGCGCCTGCAAAACGTAGTCGTAATCGACAATGACGTGTTCGCAATCGCAAAACGGCATTTCCTCGCCGCCAATGATCAATCGACCCTCCCACTTGGCAAACATGCCGTGGATTATCGCCCCGGTGGATACGATGGACGGAACGAGGATCAGGGGCAGCTCTTTCCTGAGAGCGACGTACTTGGACGCGTCCAGCGGCACCCCTCCGCCGACGCCGACGACCAGCTCGGCGTCATCGGGGAGACTGGCGCTCACCTCCTCCAGATGGCCCCAGTCGAGGTAGTCCACTGTGCCCAGCCCAGCCGGGGGTTGGGCCAGGTACGGCTGGGCAACGCGCCAGGCGGTGGGCGTTGACACGGCTACGTAACGCGGCCAATTCGCACTCTCGGCTCTCAGCAGACCGCGGCCGTACCTTATGTCCACGTCCCGCGCAAGCCCGGGCTGTTCACCTTTGGACCTGTCCCAACTCCTCGCCATTTCTCATCGCCTCCGATAATCCTGCGTGCCTTGCCGGCACAGTTGAAATGGATTCGCCGAGTTCGAATGAATCCGGCTATTGCCCCAATGCAGCCCTAGATCTGCCTCAATCGGGGGTCGAAGTAGTCTCTCAGCCAATCTCCCAGGAAGTTGAACGCGAACACGGTCAGGAATATGGCGAATCCCGGCATCATGGCAACCCACCACGCCGTGCCGATGAACTGTCGGCCATCAGCCACCATCGACCCCCAGGCCGGCTGCGGAGCAGGTATCCCGATTCCCAGGAAACTGAGCACCGACTCGGTCAGTATCAACCCTCCAACCTGAAGCGTGGCAAGCACCATCACGATGTTGATCACGCCCGGAAGTATGTGCCGGTAAGAGATGCGCAGCGTAGAGCTGCCCGCAATCTTGGCCGAAGCCACGTAATCCGTGTTCTTGAGTTGCAGCGTGAGGCCGCGCGTCTGTCGTGCAAAGCCGGGCCAGCTGAACAGGGAAAGGAGTATCAGTACCAACCCGAGGCTTGCCCCGAACACTACCGCGGTCACCAGGGCCACGAGCAGGAACGGCACGGCGTAGGTCAGGTCCACCATCCGCATGATGAATTCGTCCCAGAACCCGCCGGACAGACCCGCCAGGATGCCCAGGCTGGTACCTATGACTGCGCCGGCGCTGAGCACGATCCCCGCCACCATCAGGGATATACGCGAGCCGTGGATGATGCGGCTGAGAATGTCCCGGCCAAGGTGGTCGGCCCCCAGAAAGTACTCAGTCGTCCCTCCATCCACCCAGAATGGGGGCGCCTTGACCTTCGATAGATCCTGCACCAACTGATGCTTTGGGGAGATCAGCGGAGCGAAGGTAGCCGTCACGGCCAGGAGAATGACTATCGCCACCGGTATGACCGGATAGCGCCGGATGAAGCGCCAGACGCGCACCAGCATAGCCAGCATAGGCGGAAGCTCAGCGGCTTCTGAACCCTGGAACGCGCTGCCGCTGCTAGTAGATTCGTATTCTGGGATCGATGTACGCATAGAGAAGGTCCGCGGCCAGGCTCGAAAGCAAGAACACCGCTGCGAATATCACCGTCAGGCCGGTCACGAGTGGGAAGTCGGTCTGCAGCGTGGCCTCTACGGCCAGCCTGCCCAACCCCGGCCACGCAAATACCATCTCGACCACGACCGTTCCGGTGATGAATGAGGCAAACAGGATGGCGGCCACGGTCAGTGGCGCCACCAGAGCGTTCTTCAGCGCGTGCTTGAAGACGATCTTCGCCCTACCCACCCCCTTGGCCCGCGCCAGTTTGACGTACTCGCTGTCCAGAACCTCGAGCAACGCTGAACGGGTGATGCGCGTAATACCTGCCGAGGCCAGCCAGGCCAGCGTGGTGACGGGCAGCACGAAGTGAGTCCAGTCGCCTCTGCGAGAGGTCGGCAACCAGTCCAAGATGACCGCAAACACGTAGATCAGCACCAAGGCAATCCAGAACGGAGGGGCGGCCTGTCCAACCAGGGCGAAGCTGCGGACGACCAGATCCAACATGCTCCCTCTGGTTACCGCCGAGGCTACGCCAAGCGCCGTGCCCAAGACGATGGCGCACACGTAAGCGATCCCGGACAACTGAAGGGTGGCAGGTGCGCGTTCCAGGATCACCTTCAAAGAATTACGCTTGTGCCATATGGAATCCCCGAAATCTCCCCGCACAGCCCCCGCGGCCCAAACGACGTACTGCATCACCAGCGGCCGGTCCAGTCCCAACTCCTTGCCCCGCGCATCCCATGCCTCCTGAGACCAACGCGTGCCGGGCGTCATATACAGGTAGCGCGGGTCGCCGGACATTCTGGAAAGTGCGAAGACCAGGATGGAGATGCCGATCATCACCAAGATCATGTAGACGCTGCGAAGAGCCAGGAAGCGCGTCATCTAGTCTCCAGAAGCGAGGCGCGGCACGCGAACCGGGCCTCACCGGCGGCGCCGGCGCGGGAGCGAGTCGAGCAAGACCCGCCCGCGCCGGCATATCGTATCCGGTTCGGAATCGTTGCTATCGAGGCCCTACTTCAGCTTGATCGACTCCACCCGGTTGAAGAAGACGTCCTGCTGGTTGTAGGGCTTGTACTCTGCGATGCGAGGCCCCACAGCGTAGAGCGTGGCAGGCGCCTGGTAGATCGGGATGAAGAGCATCCAGTTCGAGAGGTAGTCCTGCACCTCGATGTTGTTCGAGATTCTCTTCTCCAGAGACTGTTCCGTAGCGTTCGACAGACCCACGGCGCAGACGTCGTCAGCCATGGTGAATCCAACGATGTGGCCGGGCTGCGGGCAGATGTAACGAGCTGACGTAGCGCCCGGTATCCAGTTGATCCCGTGCGTGAACGGTACGTTGATCGTCTTGTCCACAGTCTGCGGCCTGCGTGTGCCGTACTCGGTGCGGTCGATGGTGGCGTTGATGCCCAGGTGCTGGCGCCACATTTCCGCCACAGCCTCAGCAGCTGAGACTGTCCCCGGAGCAAAGTTGCTGGGTACCCATATCTCATAGTCGAAGCCGTCCGGATAGCCGGCGTCGACCATGTACTGCTTCGCCATTGCCGGGTCGAACGGTATGTTCCACTCAGCCTTGTGGGCCGGGTCGTCCGGCAGGATGTTCTGCCAGGCGTAGATCACCCGCCCCAGTCCTTCGAGAACGTTCTCGATGATCGACTCGCGGTCGATGGCCATCGCCATGGCCCAACGCACTTTCCGGGCGCTCTCCATCGAGGCCGGGTCCGCAGGGTCCCCGATCCACGGGAAGCCGCTGTCGAGACCCTCGTCGAATCCGGGCCGCGCCATGATGCCGCCCTCACAGTCCACGCAGGCTTGACCCCAGTAGTTGCCAGCCATCTGGAAACCCTGCGGGCGGGCGATTCCGATCTCCTGCAGAAAGCCGCCGATGCTGTCCACCACGTCATTTATGACCTGCGGCGGCAGGGAACCGGCGTCTATTTCGCCAGCGCGTAACGCGGCCTCGACAGTGGCAGCGTCGGGCATGTCAACGACGGTGATGTTCTTGACGTTGGGAACGATGCCCGTCCAGTGGTCGTCCACCGCCTCGACCTCGACTTTTTCGCTGCCGACCCACTCAAGAACCCGGTACTTGCCCGTGCCTATAGGCGTCTCGGCGTACCTTTCCTCGCCCAGTTGCTCGAATGCCGCCTTGTTGGTGATCACTATGCCCGCAAAGCTGGCGTTGCCCTGTAGCCACGCCCACGTCGGGTCGAATCCCCCTGGGGCGATGTTCTGCCTAACTTGCAAAGTACCCACGACGTCGAACCCGAGCTTCATCTCGGCTCCGATCTCTTCGGCGCCGTTGTTGACTGAGTCGGGCGCGAACGCCTCGTTGAAGCTCCAGGCCACGTCGTCAGCCGTCACGTTCCCCCAATCGCCGCCGTTGTCGTGCCAGGCAATGTCTGAACGAATATCGAACGTGATGCTCGTGAAGTCTGAGGCGATGGTCCATCCTGAAGCGATGCCCAGGTCGTCCGGGGTATAGAGCGTGTGGTCCTGAGGCGGCGGCATCGGCGGCGGCACGAAAGGCGCGCGCACTATGGTTTCCCACACGGAAAGCGACCGGCCAAGTCCTCCGACTGCCGATATATCCCTCCGCTGGTGCTGAATCAGCGGCGAGATGGCGGAGGCGATGGTCACCCTGCCTTCTGGTCCTGACGGCTCAGGCGCCGTTGTCGCGGTGGGTTGGGCCACCGTGGGCCGCGCGGTCGGCTGCGGCGCACTGGTAGGAGTCGCCGCTTCACCCCCTCCGCAGGCCACCGCGACAAGCGCGACCGCCGCGAAAATCGCCGAGATCGCCAACGGCAATCTGCGTTTGAACATGTGAACTTTCCTCATATCGTACGCCTCCAAAAGAGTGGTCCTTATCCGCGAAGGACTACTATGCAACAGCCGATTGGCCTCGGAACGCCGGTTCAGTGACGACGTTCGGCGGCTAGCATATCACTAAGCGCCAAAACGCAAGTCTACAGGCTATCTGACACGTCAAATTTGCATAGGCCAAGTGAGACACGCTCGGTCGTGACTCTTGGCCGGTCGATTTCCACAAGCGGATAGCAGACTCTCTCCATTCATAGAAGAGAGATCTTGGGGCCCTCTTGCGAGAGACCTTTGCGAAACCCCTCTCGCAGGACTCCAAGACATGCCCTTCCTCAAAGGGGAAGGTCAGGACCGGCGTTAAAGTGGCAGCGCGCTGCGTCAGGCAACCCGCTTCACAAAGGTCTCTGCCAGGGGTCCGCGGATTTTGTTGTAGCGGCCCGCGCCGTCACCGATGGGGCTGCTACAGGCCCTGTGAAGCCAGCAACTCGTGCAGGTCTCGGAGGCAGACCGAGTCCTCTTCGGGCGACCGTCCGTCCACCCAGTCCTTGGCCTCTGCGGACATACCCTCGACCGCCCCGGCCGCCACGGTGTCCTTCACCCACTGGTGGCCCTGCTCCACGGACGGCAGCAGGTTCTTGCCCTTCAACTGGGAAAGGGCCGCAGCCAGACCGTAACCGCCCCAGTTGGAACAACTGGCGATTATGAGTTTGGTCGTCGTCGTCACACTCGGGTCGTTCGGCAAACCCTCCTGCTCGGGAATTACGTGGCGCAGGTTGCCCATGCCTATCTCGTTCCCGCCATCGCCGATACCGACCGAATATGGATGCTGATCGAATAGGTGGTCGATCTTGGCGTTGTATTCGGAGAAGTCCACGCCCTTCCAGTTGCGGTAGGTGCCGTCTCCCACAAGACTGGCCCGCTCGATAGCGACGAGGCAGGTGGGCGCCCAGTCGTGGATAAGACCGTTGGCAAAGCGTGAGGATTCGTTGTGGGTGGCAACGGGAAATTCGATCACTTCCTTACCGCCCGCTACAGATTCCATGGCGGCCTTAGAGTACTTGTCCGTGACGTAGGCGACCTCGTAGCCGATCTGAGCCAAGGCTTCGCCTATGCCCGCCGCGCCCGGCGGGCCGTCCGTCTCCGGCGCGTCGGCCGCCAGGATGTAGAAGCCGGTGACGATGAGGGCCTTGCCCGGATGGTCGAGAAGTACCTGCGCCGCTTCCGTCGCAAAGTCAGGCGGCAAATGCGGCCGCAGCGACGTCATGTTTCGCGTGTCATTCTGCAGGATGATGTCTTCGATTGTTCTGCCCGACATTTACAGGGCCCTCCTGGTTTTGCTACGTACGGAATCGCTTCGGCTCTGCTCACCCGGCCGGCGGGCACAGCACACACCCTGACGATGAAAGCTCATCCCAATTGCGCCAGCCGATCAAATCACCGCCAGGTCCTCGTCCTTGAGGTCTGTGACGAACATGTAGCCGGGGGCATGGGTGATCATCAACTCCGGCTTGGAAGCCATCGCCACAGCCTGCGGGGTCACGCCGCAGGCCCAGAACACCGGCACGTCGTCCGGTGAGTTGGGTTCCCAGGCGTCCCCGAAATCGGGTTTGAGAACGTTGGGCACGCCTATAGAGGCAGGGTCTCCTATGTGAACCGGTGCACCGTGCACCGCGGGGTAGCGTGACGTGGCCTGCACTGCCCGCACCACCTTGTCCGAGGGTATCCACCGCTGCGAGACGACCATCGGGCCGTGAAAAGGCCCGGCCGGGTTCGTCTCCACGTTGGTAACGAACATGGAAACGCCCTTGTCAGTGCCGAAGTACGGCAGGCGAATCCCGTTTCGCAGCAGGGCGTGCTCGAAGGTGAAGCTACAGCCCAGAAGGAAGGTCACAAAGTCATCTTCCCAGATCGAGAGCAGGTCGGCGGGTTCGTCCACCAGCTCCCCCCGCCGATATACGCGGTAGAGCGGCACGTCGGTTCGTATGTCGGATCCCGGAGCCGACTGCACGGCCTCCGTCCGGCCTGCCTCTATGACTTCGATCAGCGGGCAGGGCCTGGGATTGCGTTGGCAGAAAAGCAGGAAGTCGAAGGCGTCCGCCTTGGGCAGGATGGCCACGTTGGTCTGCACGTAATCCGGGGCCACCCCAGACGTGGGCTGCCTGAACCGTCCTGAGCGGACGGCCTCCCTGAGCGCTTGGCCGGTTTGCGGTAGCGACGCTGTTTGAACCATTGTGTACGGCCTTTCCAAGTCTCGGTGTGCTTGTCGAAGGTCTGATGAACTTTCCTGATATTAGAAGGGGCTCAAAGAAGGGTCAATCCAGAGAAGATTGCTTTCGAGTACACCAAAGCTGCGGCATCGATCCGAGATGTTCCTGCAAAGGCCTGATGCGCTGCCCGGAAGGTTCTCTTGGTCACGACCCGAATATCAACCCGGTTTCCAGGTGAAAGCCGTCCACCACGGCCGATGTCAGATCTTCACCGTCGCCGCAGGTCCTCACGAACTCCAGCGTTCCTTCGTGAAGCGACAGTACCGTCACGGTCCTGTCGTCCGGGTCCACAATCCAGTACTCCCTAACGCCGTATCTGGCGTACAGATCGCGCTTGGTGGTCCAGTCTATCGCGCTCGTGGAGGGAGACAGTACTTCAACGACCATGTCCGGCGCGCCCTGTACGTTGTCGCGTGTGACGACATGACCCCGCTCATTGGAGATGAAAAGCAGGTCGGGTTGCACGACGTCCGAGTCCGACAACACCACGTCAGTGGGGGCGAAGTAGACCTTGCCCAAGTCTCCGTCTTGTGCGAACAGAAGCAGCCGCGCGCCCAGGTTACCCACAATTTTCTGATGGGCTATATTCGGCGCAGGAACCATGAGCAACTCTCCGTTCAGAAGCTCGTAGCGCTCATCGTCAGAAGTCCTCAGGTAATCCGAGTACGTGAGCCCCGATGGCCCGGACGCGCCGCGACCGGCGAGCCTATCAGCCTTTACGCCTACCATAGTCGCCCTCCCTGGATGCCTGACCGCGCTTCAGACCCAACTACAACCCTGAGTGTATCAACCGCCTCGCGCTGTTCCCCGGACGTGGCCGAGTACGCAAGGCCAGTGGGAGCCGCACCGGGAGAAACGGCGCGACCTAACAATCTCAGGCGTAGTGTAAAACGCGGGCAGGTTTACGCGTGCGCGTCGGCGTAGTGCGCTGCCCGGAAAATTCCTTGCATCACGAACCGAATATCAACCCGGTTTCCAGGTGAAAGCCATCCACCACGGCCGACGTCAGATCTTCACCGTCGCCGCAGGTCCTCACGAACTCCAGCGTTCCCTCGTGAAGCGACAGTACCGCCACGGTCCTGTCGTCCGGGTCCACAATCCAGTACTCCCTAACGCCGTATCTGGCGTAAAGATCGCGCTTGGTGGTCCAGTCCACCGCGCTCGTGGAGGGAGACAGTACTTCAACGACCAGGTCCGGCGCGCCCTGTACGTTGTCGCGTGTGACGACGTGACCCCGCTCATTGGAGATGAAAAGCAGGTCGGGTTGCACGACGTCCGAGTCCGACAACACCACGTCAGTGGGGGCGAAGTAGACGGAGCCTAGCCCCCTCTCTTTCACCCATGCGCCCAAGCGTATCCCCAGTTCAGCCTGGGCCTTCTGATGGGCTATATTCGGCGCAGGAACCATGAGCAACTCTCCGTTCAGAAGCTCGTAGCGCTCATCGTCAGAAGTCCTCAGGTAATCCGAGTACGTGAGCCCCGATGGCCCGGACGCGCCGCGACCGGCGAGCCTGTCAGCCTTTGCGCCTACCATAGTCGCCCTCCCTGGATGCCTGACCGCGCTTCAGACCCAACTACAACCCTGAGTGTATCAACCGCCTCGCGCTGTTCCCCGGACGTGGCCGAGTACGCAAGGCCAGCGGGAGCCGCACCGGGGAAACGGCGCGACCTAACAATCTCAGGCGTAGTGTAAAACGCGGGCAGGTCTACCCGTGCGCGGCGGCGTGCCATACTCCCCCCGTCCGGGTCTGGTACAGGGCAGGTCTACGCGTGCGCGTCGGCGTAGTGCGCTGCCAGCAGGTCCTCGCCCCAGTCGTGCCGGTAGTCGCGCAGCACGGAGTGGATGTGGTTCGCGCCGTTCTGGGTATTGTCGTATTCGATCAGGAACTCCGGCGCCGAGATCGAATAATAGTGGCCATGCCATCGCTCCAGCGGGCCGGCCCAGGCGAATGAAATAGTCTCCAGCCCAGCCGACTCGACCCGATTCCAGTAGGACGCCGACAGGTCGTCAGACATCCGTTCCACGTAGTGACGAATCAGCCTGACCAGCTTCTCGCGCTGTTCCCCGGACATAGCCGAGTACGCAAGGCCAGTGGGAGCCGCACCGGGAGAAACGGCGCGATAGGTCTTGGTGAGAATGTCAGCGGGAGCTACCGGATCGACCACCGCGACTCCTCGCTGCCCCGCGTCGAGTGAACGTACCAGCTGCCGGGGCAATTCTTCTTCCAGTTCGAGGACGCGCCTGCCCTTCTCCGGGCCGTGCCGCACTTCAGCCGGGTTGGCCCCGAAGAAAAACGGCAACGCAGACACGCGCCGCCCGTCCACCACTGTGGCATGAATGCCTATATGATGCCCGCCGGCCCGCCAGCCCCACGGCGCGGCGCCGCCCGGCGTTCCGAACACGCTGAACCAATACCGGCGGGGATCGCGAGACCAGCTGCTCGGCTCGCCCTGCATGTCCTCCCATTCGCCCAGCAACAGTTCCAGGTCGATGATCTCGTTGGCCTGCCTGATTCCCCGCCCGCTCAAGGCCGTCTCCATCAGCCTCAGAGCCAGCGCGCGCTGCTCATCGCTCATTTCGGTCAGGATCAGGCCGTTGCGGTCAACCGGCGTGTAGTTCCAGACGTAGCGCTCGCCGCCGGCGAAGGGGAAGCTCGCCCGCCCGGCCTGCTCAGGGGTCAGGGATTCCAGAAATGCCAGGCTGGCCTTGGTCATGCGTTTGACGGCGTTCGAGTTCGACATGGCAACGTCCCCCTTTGCGTACCGCCCCGGGCGCAAGTAAGCGGTAGATAGTCCCATCGCAAGCAGGGTAACCCCGATTGCCCCCTCGTGGCGAGTGCGACACGTGTGCCCGCGTGCGAAAAAGCGCCCCGGAACTCACGGCATCCGCCAAAGTGGATTGAAACAGTCGTTAATAGCAGTATAATCGCTCTACATCTTCGCGCTGGCCATCCCCAAGACTGCACTCAGCCACAACGTGCCATGAACCGAGATACACCAGATAGAAGGAAGACACGGAGCACAGAATCCAACAGAGTATGCTATAAGGACAACCTAATACCTGAGTGTCAGGTCACCAAAAGGGCCAGCTGCACCTAACTCCGGGAGTACTAAAATGCCAGTTGCTTGTCGAACGTTTTGGGCAACAATTCCCAACCAAAGTTGAAACACGAGGTAAGAAAACACATGCTTGATATTAACAAAATCTATCATGACGATGCATTTGATCTTTTCACTCAATTAGATGATGAATCAGTCGATCTTATCGTCTGCGATGGCCCATATGGAGTAACTTCCAATAAGTGGGATCAAATTTCCAACATACAGCGCTTCAATCTGGAGCTGCTCAAGATATTCTCCACTAAATTGAAGGAAGGCGGAGCGCTCTATCTTTTCGGAAAGCCGAACTGCATTGACTTTATTGACTATCGGCCATTTCTAACCCTGCGTTCCAAAATTATATGGTTCCAACCAAGCCGACTAGCACAAGGAAGGATTAACTACACTAACAACTACGATATCATATGCTACTTCACAAAGGGCGCAAAGCCCAAGACGTTTAATTTAGAGGACATACGCGTCAGCCAGTTGGTCGAATTGGAACACAGACTCCGGTGCGAGCGTGTACCGTCAGTTCAAAATGGGCAATACGCAAAGACAAAATTCAACCCGGAAGGCAAGAATCCAGGGGACGTTTGGGGTGACGTCAAGCAGCTGACCTACAAGTCAAAAGAGCTTGCCAACAGGGAAGTGCTTAACACTATCCAAAAGCCTGAGAAATTGATCGAAAGACTAATAAAAGCCAGTTCATCGAAAGGTGATTTGGTGCTCGACCCGTTTGCGGGTGTTGGAACTTGCCCAGTTGTGTGCCGCAGACTTGATAGACATTTTATAGCTATCGAAAAAGAGAAGGAGTTTGTAGACATAGCAAATCGGAGATTGCTGCAAGTGGAATCAGAATTGGCGCGAAGACTCATCTGATAGTATGCAGCGCTATGGCCGGACAAATCTACCATAAGATCATCGATTTAGTGCTCAAAGCGTCAGACTTGGCGCGTACGATAGGGATTGCAAATTTGCTTCAACCCGGTCTAGTCAAGGAAATGATCATTGCAGACATACTTGGCCACGAGTTGATTCACTCCAAGCGGGACGCAGATGCTCATGCGGTCGGGAACCCTGGCGAGAAATACGAATATCTATCGTGTAAAGAAGGGGGCCGCGGCCAGCTTGATCGGATGTTTGCATACCCTGATTATAAGCGTCGAGAATCACTCACGCGTATTACCAGGAACGCAAAAATATACTATGCCGTCTTTTACGCACGTAACCAGATGAAATGCAAAATCATCTATGAATTTGACGTTGATACTGTTGTAGCGGAAGCCGAGCGTCAGCTGGACGCCAGCCGAAACGAAATATCACATATAAGCTTTTCGATAAAATGGGCCGGAATAAATGGGAAAGTGGTTTATAGTGACGATGCGGGATAAACATTATTGACTTCGGAAGTCCTGAAGAAGTTAGATCCAGCAATGGGCGCCTTGCGTAGGGTCGAAGAACTCTTGATGGCAACGTCCCCCTTTGCGTACCGCCCCGGGCGCAAGTAAGCGGCAGATAGTCCCATCGCAAGCAGGGTAACCCCGATTGCCCCCTCGTGGCGAGTGCGCAAGCACGCAACGCTCTGCCCTGCCCCGCCGTTTCATGGTAGATTTTCACCGTGGCGGGCCCCTCGACCCGTGCACGATCCAAAGCGCCTCGGCGGTCCGGATTGATCAAGTTAAGCCTCCAATCACTCTCCTACCGAGACACTGCGCGCGCCGGCAAGATCGACCTGCTCGGCATCATCGAGCGCGCCGCGGAGTTGCGCCTCGACGGCGTAGACCTGCACAGCGGACAGTTCGAGTCGACCGAGCCTGCCTATCTCGAAGAGTTGAAGCTGGCAACGATGCGCGGCGGGCTGCACGTGTGCTACCTCGGCGTCAGCAACGACTTCGGAAAGACGGGAACGGAGCTCGAACAGCAGGTAAGCCGAGTGAACTTTTGGGTGGACGCGGCCCGCGCCATGGGCGCGCCGATGGTGAGGGTGTTCGGGGCATGGGTCCCGGACGGAGAGCGAGAAGAGTCGGTATGGCCGCGGCTCATAAGCGCGTCCCGCAAAGTCACCGAGTACGCCCGCTCCCAAGGCGTCGTCCTTGGCCTGCACAACCACAATCACGGATGCATACCCGCCACAGGCCAACAGGTCTTGAGACTGCTAGACGAGGTCGGCGATCCCTACTACTCACACATCCTCGACACCGGACAATACCGCGGCTCGCCCGGTGCGTCTTTGGGCGAACGCGGAGTGGAGGATCAAACGGAAGACTTCTACGGTTCGATAGAACTTTCGGCGCCCAGGGCTGTACACGTCAGGGCTAAGGTGTACCGTATACGTTCCGGCAAAGAGGCTTGGCTGGACTACGACCGCATCATGCCGATCATCGAGCGTTGCAAATTCAACGGCTGGATGTCGATAGTCTACGAGGGTCAGGACGATCTCGACGAAGAGACGGCTGTGCCGATGGCGGCGGACTTCTTGAGAAGAACGCTAGCGCAACACGGCGTGTGAAACCGGTTCGCACGCCACTCACCCAGGAGGCCTGAATTGGGCAAGTACTACGAGGAAGCAGCGATCCCCGATGAGATGCGGAGGGGCTATGACGTATACGACCGCATCCGCAGTCTGGGCATAGACCTGGGATCATTCGAGGATAGCGTGACGTCACTCAAGGGCGCGGGCATCGCAGGTGTCGTGTTCCACGATTCGGGCCTCGTCTATCTCTCCGGGGCCGGAGGCGGAGAGAAGCAGATGAACGACGACCCGGAGAGGGTGCTGCACGGCCAGAAGGCCGCCTCCGACATAGCGGACTCCATGCTCGCTCGCCTGCACTGGGCGATTGCCTGCGGCGGAGAAGGCGGCGACCTGAACGACGTGCTCTACACGGTCAAGGCGTTGGGCATGGTCGTCTCTACCGACGTGGAGTTCAATTCCGGCCCGGCCGTGGTCAACGGGTTTTCATTCCGCTGGCAGTCGGTCTTTGGCGGCGGAATGGGCGAGTTCGCCAGCGACGGCGAGGATGCTGGCGGATACGCCGGGGTTCACGCTCGCAGCGCCATCGGCGGATTCACCGGCAGGTTCTCGCTAGAGCCTGAGATAATCGTCGCAATTCCCCAAGCCCTCGCACGGGAAATCATCGCCAACAGGGGCTGGGTCTTCCCGCTGCCCCCCAGCATGCTGGACAAGGTGAGCGCCGCTCGCGCCTCGTAAGCGGGGCGGCCGGCGCGACGGCCTTTCAGCCAAAGGCCTGCGAGCGCACTAGCGGCCCTTGAAGTTGGGCCGCCGCTTGGCGATGAACGCCGACCGGCCCTCGGCGAAGTCCTCGGAGTCGAAAACCCGATATTGCAGCGCCCGCTCCGATTCCGTCAGCGACTCTATCCCCGGCTCCGATGCGATGCGCCGCATCATCGTCTTGTGGTCGGCGTGAGACAGCGGCGCGGCGCGGGCAATTTCGTCCGCCAGACGGTAAACATCCGCCTCAAGTTCGCCCGGCGCGGCGACCGCGGTCACCAGCCCCATGCGCAGAGCCTCCTCGTGGCCCACTATCCGCCCGCTCAGCAGCAGGTAGCTCACCGCGGCCTGACCGGCCACCGCGGTCATTCTTCGCAGCTCGTTCCAGCCTGCGACTATGCCGATGCGCGCCACCGGCACTCCAAAGCGAGATCCCTCCGCCGCAATTCGTATGTCGGTCGCCGCCGCAAGCTCGAGACCGCCCCCGACGCACACGCCCCGGATCATGGAAACGGTGGGTTGCGGCATCTCCTCGACGCTCTTAAGCGCGCCCTCGAACACCTGCGCGTAACGGGCGGCGCTCTCCGAATCGTATCGGCGTTCCTCGAAGTCCTTGATGTCGGCTCCAGCCGAAAACGCCCTGTCTCCCGCGCCGCGCAGTACTACGCATCGCACCGGCCTGTCCTCAGCCAGTTGGTGGAGGGCTTCCCGCAAGCCATGCCAAGTCGGAAGGTCGATCGCATTGAGACGATCGGGGCGGTTGATGGTCACCGTAGCGATATTTCCATCAATATCAACGATGATCGAATTGGTGTTGTTCACTGCGCTCATCCAAGGGCCCCGCGAGTCATTCAAACCGGCAACGACCCACAAGAATAACGCCCGGCACAACGCCGCGCTCAGTAACGCACAACGCCGGCTGCCCAAGCGTTTCACGCGACTATACTTACAGGATGCGCGCACTCATCACCGGCGGAAGCGGATTCATCGGGCAAGCCCTGACACAACGCCTGATTGAACGAGGCGATCAAGTAACCCACCTCGTGCGGCGGGCGCCCAGCCCAGAGGCGCCCATTCGCGAAATCCGGTGGAACCCCTCGGATCCTAACTCCGTGGACCCGGCGGAAGTCGGCCAGGCGGACGTAGCTTTCAACTTCTCGGGAGCCACTGTCGCGAAGCGCTGGACGCAGCGCTACAAGCGGCTCATCGCCGACAGCCGTATCGAGACCACCCGCAACCTGATTCAGATTCTGAAAGGTCTGGAACAGCCGCCCCGGCTTCTGATCACGGCATCCGGCCTCGCGATCTACGGCGACCGAGGGGAAGAGTTGCTGACCGAGTCGAGCGGGCCGGGATCGGGATTCCTCGCCGGCATAGCGATTCCCTGGGAGGAAGCGACGAACGCCGCAACCGAACTGGGTTGCCGAGCCGTGACTGCGAGGTTTGGCATGGTGATGAGCGGAAAGGGAGGTGGGCTGCCCACCCTGGCGCGCCCGTTCCGCTTTGGCATGGGGGGACGACTGGGAAACGGACGCCAGTGGACGCCCTGGATTCATCTGGACGACGCCATCAACGCCCTTCTCTTCATCACGACGCAGCCAGACTTGAAAGGCCCCGTCATCGTGGCCGCGCCGGGCGTAGCTCGCAACTCAGACCTCTCCAAAACCATCGGAAAAGCGATGGGCAGGCCGGCCCTGCTCTGGATGCCCGCCATAGTCGCCCGCCTGCTATTCGGCCAATTCGTCCAGGAACTGGCCCTCGCAAGCGCACGAGCCGCGCCTGAGAAGCTAATGCAAGCAGGTTTCCAGTTCAGATACCCAGATTTGGTCTCCTGCCTGAAGCAGGAATTCGCACCGGCAGAATCCGCTTGAGTCTGGCCCTCACTACGATCCGCTCTCAGCCATCATCTGGCGCAGCACGTACGGCAACAGACCTCCGTGCTGGTAGTACTCCGCCTCGATAGCGGTATCCACCCTGACCAGAGCGTCGAACTCCGTACGCACGCCGCCATCCGAGACCGCGGTCACCCTGATGGTGGATCCCGGCTCGACGGTCCGGCCAACCCCGGGAATCTCGTAAGACTCCCTGCCGGTCAGCCCCAGGGACGCAGCGCTCTCACCCCGCACGTACTGCAAGGGCAGCACGCCCATGCCCACCAGGTTCGCCCGGTGGATGCGCTCGAAACTCTGCGCGATGACCGCGCGAACTCCCAGAAGCATAGGCCCCTTGGCCGCCCAGTCGCGGGAACTCCCGGTACCGTACTCCTTGCCCGCAAGAACCATCAGCGGCACCCCGTCGGACGAGTAGCGCTCCGAGGCCTGGTAGACGCGCATCAGTTCGCCGTCAGGCAGATGGATCGTCCAATCGCCCTCCTCGTCCGGCGTCAGCAGATTGCGCAGGCGGATGTTGCCGAACGTTCCCCGCACCATCACGTCGTGGTTGCCGCGACGCGATCCGTAAGAGTTGAAATCCCTGCGCGGCACGTCATTGCCAATGAGAAACTGGCCCGATGGCGCGCTGGGCGGGATGCTGCCGGCAGGTGAAATGTGATCTGTGGTCACCGAGTCGCCCAGCATGACCAACACGCGTGCGCCTTCGATCTCGCCGCGCTGGCCGGGATGCTCCGTAAAGCCATCGAAGAAATTGGGGCGCTGTATGTACGTCGAGCCCGGGTCCCAATTGAACTGCACGCCCTCCGGCGCGGGCAGCTTCCGCCAGTCGTCCGGCCCCTCGAAAGCGCGGCTGTACTGCTCACGGAACATCTCCGCGTCGAGCGCTCCGGCAACAGTGTCGGCAATCTCCCGCTGGCTGGGCCAGATGTCTCGCAGATAGACCTCGCGCCCATCTGCTCCGGAGCCTATCGGGGCGTTCTGCAGGTCGACGTCCATGTGCCCGGCCAGCGCATACGCCACCACGAGCATCGGCGAAGCAAGGTAATTCGCCTTCACCTGCGGGTGCACACGGCCCTCGAAATTGCGGTTGCCGCTCAGCACGGCCGCCGCGATGAGGTCATGGTCGTCGACGGCCTCCGCTACGGCCTGCGGCAGGGGGCCTGAGTTGCCGATGCAGGTGGTGCAGCCATAGCCGACGGTGTGGAAGCCCAGAGCGTCCAACTCCTCGTCCAGCCCAGCCGCCTCGAGATAGCGGGTCACCACCGTAGAGCCTGGCGCCATACTGGTCTTGACCCACGGCTTCCTCCGCAGCCCCAAACGCCGGGCATTGCGCGCCAGCAGCCCCGCGCCAATCATCACGGAAGGGTTGGAGGTGTTGGTGCAGCTCGTGATGGCGGATATGACCACCGACCCGTCGCTCACTCTGGCCTTTTCCCCCTCGACTTCTATCTCCACTCCCTTGTCCCTGGACTCGCTGGCAGGAAAGGCCGCCCGAAAGTTGGCCCCGGCCTTCCCAAGCGCAACGCGGTCCTGTGGCCGCTTGGGCCCGGCCATGCTGGGAACAACCGAACCCAAGTCAAACTCCACTCTGGTCGTGTACTCCGGCTCGCTGCCTGGTTCGTGGAACAACCCTTGCGCCTTCGAGTAGCGCTCCACCAGATCCACAGTGGCGCCCGGTCTGCCCGTATTGCGCAGGTATCTGAGCGATTGCTCGTCCACAGGGAAGAAACCGCAGGTTGCGCCGTACTCCGGAGACATGTTGCCGATAGTCGCACGGTCCGCAACGGGCAGAGATCCAAGGCCAGGCCCAAAGAACTCCACGAACTTTTCCACAACGCCCAGACTGCGCAGCGACTCCGTTACCGAGAGTACAAGGTCGGTCGCGGTCGCCCCTTCCGGCAGAACGCCGGTCAGTCTGACCCCCACGACTTCCGGCATGAGCATGTAGTAGGGCTGCCCAAGCATCACCGCCTCTGCCTCGATGCCTCCCACGCCCCAACCCAACACGCCAAGCCCGTTGATCATCGTGGTGTGGGAGTCGGTGCCTATGCACGTGTCGGGATACGCGATAGTCCTGCCGTTCGAGCGCGAGGTCAGAACGCCCTCGGCCAGATATTCCAGATTCACCTGGTGGACGATGCCCGTGCCAGGAGGCACGACCCGCAGATTGTCGAAAGCGCTCTGAGACCACTTGAGCAACTGGTACCGTTCCTGGTTGCGCTCGAACTCCCGCTCGATATTGGCCGCCAACGCTCCCGCCGAGTTGAAATAGTCAACCTGCACAGAATGGTCTATCACCAGGTCGGAACGCACCACGGGATTGATGATCCCCGGATTGCCGCCCCGACTGGCCACCGCATCCCGCATGGCGGCAAGGTCCACTATGCAAGGAACTCCGGTGAAATCCTGTAGGGCCACCCGACCGGGCATGTATGGAAATTCCCGCTCAGGACGCCGGTAGGGACTCCAGGAAGCGGCTTGTTCAACGTGTTCGACCGTCGCAGGGCCGCCGCTGCAATGACGCAGCGCGTTCTCGATGAGGATGCGTATCGAAAAAGGAGTCCGATCCAGATCGATGAGCCCCGCTTCCCCAAGCGATGCCAGGGAGTAGTAGTCAACCGGCCCGGAGGAAGTCTCCAGCGTGGTTAGCGCGCCAAAGGGGTCTGTACCTGTCATTGCTGCCGCCTTATCCGGAACGCCCGGCTCCAAGCCTGGGCGTGCGCTGCGCCTGAATTCTTACGATGCCCCAACTTTAGCAGCAATCACGCCGTTGCCCGGCTGCGCTTTCATTGCCGCAACCCAACGCTTGCGGTAGGCTTGCGCTTGGCGAATGCCTTCACGCAATTCTGGATGAGGCGGCGCGGACAACCCCAACCCAGCGAACGAACTATCTCTAGATATGGAAATCGGCAAGCTGCCAGCAAGCAAGGTCGTCGAATCACTCAGGCGGCAGAGCGTAACGCACGTCATCGCGCTGCCAGACTCGGAGACCCGCCACATGTACGACGCGCTGGTGCGCGAGCCTACTATCGAACTGATACCCATCGCCCGCGAGGGAGAGTCCATCTGCATCGCCGCCGGACTGTGGATCGCAGGAAAGAGGCCGGTCGTCATGATCCAGAACGCCGGGCTGTTCGAGTCCGGGGACGCTCTGCGAGGGATGGGCATCGGAGTGAACCAACCACTGGTAATGTTCGTCGGCTACCGGGGATACACACGCAGAGGGGACACGCCGGACACCGCAGCCCAGTTCCTCGAGCCGTACCTACACCTGTGGCGAGTACCCTACTACGTGGTGGAGGGAGAGGATGACCTCGACCGCGTACCAATGGCCTTCGAACGCGCGGCCAGGGAGAACCAGCCCGTAGCCGTACTCATCGGCACCGAGTACTCTCCGGGCTAGACTCACTGGCACGAACAGGCGGCGGCTAATGATCAAGTACGAAGAGTCCATACCCCTGATCAGCGAACTGCGGGGAAACGCCGTCGCCGTCTATACCATGACCCAGGGGGGCGCATGGGCCAACGTCTCCAGCCGGCCCGACCTCGACGTGGGAATTTCCAACGGCATGAGCAAGGCGTCGTCGCTGGGGCTGGGAATCGCGTTGGGACGCCCCGACCGGCGGGTGATAGTGCTCGACGGCGACGGCAGCCTGCTCATGAACCTCGGCAGCCTCGTCACCGTGGCCGGGCAGGCCCCAAAGAACTTCCTACACTTCGTCTTCGATAACGGCATGTACGCGGTGACCGGAGGACAGCCGGTTCCCAACATGAACCGGATCGACTACCGGGGGATGGCGCTGGCGGCCGGCTACAGATCCGCGTATGAGTTCGAGGACTTAGAGGACCTGGCCATGGAACTGCCCCGCATAATGGCGGAAGAAGGGCCGGCGCTGGTCAATCTCAAGACCGCGCCCGAGCCGGCCGAACAAGGCGTGGACCAGACGTGGGAGTCCAACGCCAGGATGCCAAGGCAGATGAGAAACGTGATGGCAGCCCTTCAGTCAGAGCCCCCGCAGCGCTAGAGAGCCGCGCCCCCGTCCACGGTGATCATCGAACCGGTGATCATGGAAGCCTCATCCGAGGCGGCGAAGAGAAATGCGCTGGCAATGTCCTCCGGCGTGCACATTCTACCCAGCGGAGTCGCCTCGACCCGTCTCCTGTAGTTCTCAGGAACGTCTATGTCAGTCGATTCATCGTTCGGGCTGTGCGAACTGTTGCCCCGAAGGAAGTTCGTGTCAACGTGCCCAGGCGAAATCAACACGCACCTGATGTTGTCCTTGGCGTAAGCCGATGCGGTGCTGCGGGTCAGTCCAAGAAGGCCGATCTTGCTGACTCCGTAAGCCGGGCTCATCGCGCCCTGGCGGATACTCCCCAGCGAACCCACGTTCAGGATCACGCCCCCACCGGCTCGGCGCATAGCCGGAACCACCGCCTTGGTACCCAGGAAATATGCGGTCAGGTTCGAGTCGATGATTACCTGCCACATCTCCTCGCTCTGATCGTCGAAACTCACCCGGAAGTTGGCTCCCGCAATGTTGCACAGCGTGTCCACCTTCCCGAACTCGCGTTCCGCCGCCGCCGCCACTTCCTCCCAACGGGCCAGGTCGCGAACGTCTAGCTCAACGGCCATAGCCCTGCCTCCGCCCGCGTTTATCCCGGACGCAACCTCTTCCGCGCCCGGCAGGTTGAAGTCCGCCACGCATACCGCGGCCCCCTCGGCTGAAAAGAGCCTCGCCTGCGCTCTCCCCATAGAACCTGCGCCGCCGGTGATGATCGCTGCCCTGTCTTTTAGTCTCATCAGCTTTTCCAAATCGTTGCCTCGACGCCCCTCAGCGGAGCGCCACCGACCCATCAGCGCGCCTCGCCGGATCGCCCGCGCCCGGATCGTACGGATGACGTTCGATACCGGCCAGGTCCAGGTCGATCCCAAGCCCGGGACCCTCCGGTATCTGCATGTAGCCGTCGACGACCTGCACCGTGTTGGCGGCCGCCTCGGCGCGAGGAGTTCCAGCCTCCCTGACGTACTCCTGCAGGTCCCAGTTGGGCGTGGCCGCGGCCAGTTGTACGCAGGCCATGGTCGTAACCGGGCCCAGGAAGTTGTGCGGGATGACGCGCTGGTGAAAAGACTCGGCGATAGCCGCTATCTTCTTTGCCTGCGTTATACCCCCGGCAAGCCCAACGTCCGGGCGCACGAAGTGCACCCCCGGCAGGGCCGAGTACTCCCGGAACTCCCAGATGGTCGCGTTCCGTTCGCCCACGGCCAACGGTATACGCAACCGTTCGGCCACCTCGCCCATGGAGAACACGCTCTCGGGAGCGATGGGGTCTTCGTAGAAGTAAGGCAGGAATTTGGCGATGCGTTCCGCGAAGACCACCGCCTCGGACGGGAGCATGTTCCGGTGTATCTCGACGCCTATGTCGATCTCCCAGCCCAGCTCTTCGCGCACAGCCGCCACGATCTCCGTGTTGGTCCTGATCAGCTGCGGGTACGGCAATCCCGCCCACCCGTCGGGAAACGGCGTCATCTTCACCGCGCTATAGCCCTCGGCCTTGGCCTCGCGCGCAGACGCCGCAAAGTCGTCGGGCGTGCGCATCGGCCCGTCCCCGCCCAGAAGAACCATCGCACGCACGTTATCCCGCACCTTGCCGCCAAGCAGATCCCACACCGGCGCGCCGAGCCGTTTCCCCTTGATATCCCACAGGGCCACGTCGATGGCGCTCAAAGCGGCTGTAATAGCGGCAGAACGGAAAGAGTACTTGCGGTAAGCGGCATTCCAGAGGTTATCGATATGCCTGGGATCCTGCCCGATCAGGTCATCCGCCATGCGCCTGAGAATCGCCTCAGTGGCCTCGGCATAGCCCCAGAACTGCGCCTCCCCCACGCCGTGCGTGCCGTCAGAGCAGGTCACCCGGACGGCAACCCACTTCCAGGCCAACCATGTCTCTACGTTTTCGATCTTCATACTTCCACTCTGGAAACTGCGCCCGTCTCAAGCAGGCGCCTTTGTGCAACCCTCCCCGCGTTCCGCGTTCTCCGCGCCGGGCAGATGCAAGGGCATTGTAGAGCGCCCGCAAACGACAAAGCGCCGGACGGCCATACGGCCTGCCCGGCGCTTCTCAAGCTCCTGCGGTCTCGATCAGGAAGGTTCGTTCAACTGGATCACGCCAAACGATACGCCCTGCCCGTCCGCAAGTACAGCGAACCTGCCCGGCATGACGTCCATCGGTCCGGCGAGCAGGGACCCGCCCAGAGATTTCGCCTTCTCCATCGTGGCGTCACAGTCCGCCACCGCAAAGTAGTTCAACCAATGCACCGGCATGTCCACCCCCATCTCCGGGGTCTTCTCGACGACCCCGGCCACCTCTGTGCCCCCGGCCTTGATCAGGTGGTACCGCATGCCGCCGGGACCCGGGACCTCGCCCCTCTCGACGCCCAGCACAGTCTCGAAGAAGCTCAGAGCCTTGTCCGGATCGTCCGTCATCAACTCGCTCCAACAGCGCGAGTTGGGCTCGCCCACCAGCGTCCCGCCGGTGCCCTGCTTGTTCTGCCACAACATGACAACGCCCCCGGTGGGGTCGACGATTACCGCCGTGCGGCCTGCATCGAACACGTCGAACGGCTCCTGGTAGACCTGGCCGCCTGCAGACGCCACCTTTGCAGCCACTTCGTCCGCGTCATCCACCGCAATGTAGGTATTCCAGCACGGCGGCATCCCCACCTGTTCCTCTTGCTGCTGGAAGATGCCGCAAACGTAGGCTTCACCCTGCTTCTGCATGTGGTAGTACACTCCGTTGCCGACGTCGTTGCTCTCGTTGGTCCATCCAAAGAGCGAGCCATAGAACTCTATGGCCGCCTTCTCATCCGTCGTGGAAAGGTCGAGCCACGTGGGGGATCCCTGGGTCGTTTCAGTTACTACTGGCATTTCGTTTCTCCTGTCGCCGCACCGCGCGCGGTATGAGGTCTACGCCGACCTGCCAGGGCGGTTGACTCACTTGTCAATCAGAATGGCCGCCCTGACGTGCGCTGAGGTACGTACATAAAGTATATGCACGATCAGCCTGAATCCTTAAGGCGCGTGTCACGTCGGCCCGGCAATTCCACGAGCCGGGAACTTCTTCCCGGCCCGCGGCCCGCAGCTACCGACCCTCCCCCTGCTTGCTGACAGCCTCGATCATCGCCTGTATGTACCCCCCTGCGTGCGCCCTGCCCCGGTGACCCCACTGCGTATCCTGATACGTCTGCGGAACGTGGTCGTCTATGAAGAATCCGTCGAAACCGACCTCGTAGTAGATCTTCATAGCCCGATACATGTCCACGTGGCCCGTGTTGACGAACTCCTCGTGAAACTTCGGCACCGTGCCTGACACGTTGCGGAAGTGGACGTACAGAATCTTCCTGCGCTCTCCGAAATAGCGGATCATCTCGTATATGCCGCCGCCGGCTGCGTCCTCCATCTCCGAGAAGGTGCCCTGACAGAACTCGATGCCGTTCGAGTCGCTATCCACGATGCTCACGAGCCGCTTGTAAGCCTCGAAACTCCTCAGCAGCTGCGGAATGCCGCCCAGCTTCTCCACCGGAGGGTCGCAGGGATGGATCCCAAGCCTTATACCCTCTTCCTCGGCTACCGGAGTGATGATGCGGATCCAATACTCGAGGTTCTCCCACATCTCAGCTTCGGTGTACTCCCGCCCGTGCGTAAGCGGCATCGATTCCGCATGTTCCAGGTCGAACGCAGTGGCGAGCGCGCCCCCGCGGATGACGGCCATCGGCGACCGCCACACGTGCGAGGGCATCCAGTTGTAACCAAATACGGGAATGCCGGCGCGAGCTATGTTGCGCACCGTCTCCACCATGTTGTCGACCTGCTCGTCCCGGCGCGGGCCGTTCAGCATTATGTGGTCGTAGAACTCGGTGGGAACGTTCTCAAGAGCCGATAGCTTGAGACCCTCCTGCTCCACAGACACCCGCAGCTTTATCAAATCCTTCAGCTGCCACTTGCCATCAACTGCCGGAAGGTTGGGAGTGTTGAGCAGTACGTCGCTCGCCCCGAACTGCCTGGCAAAACGCAGAAACTCCGGCGTCGCTTCCTTGAACTGGCCGTAACCGTGCCGCATTTTCATTTCCCCATTCACAATTAGTTGAGCCCCATCTCGCCGAGCAGGTCTCCCCAGACCAGGCAAACGGCCGCGGGCATCCGCGCCGAACCCCTGCGAACCCTTGCAGAGGTTTGACAAGACGCGACAATACACCCCAACGGAGTTCTGGCAAGGCCCGGCACATCTTGCTCATAGACGTACACACACACCTCGACCAACATGATCCGGAAGAACTGCCCGGAATCATAGAGAGAGCCGCGGCCCGGGGCGTCGCCGCCATCGTGGTCGCCGGGGTCACGGTAGCCAGTTCTTCCCGATGCGTGGAGATAGCCCAAACCAACCGAGGCATCTTTGCCGGCGTCGGCGTGCACCCATCCGATCTCGAAGGAGACCTCACCCCCAACGACCTCGACGACCTCGACCGGCTGGCCGGCTCCGAGAAGGTGGTGGTCATGAGCGAGATCGGACTCGACTACCTACCGCACAGCCCCGACCGACAGATGCAGGAACGCGCCCTGCGCGCCCAGATCGACGTCGCAAGACGGCACGAGCTTCCAATAGTCTTCCACGTCCGCGAGGCGGAGAGAGACGCAGTGCGCGTCCTGGCCGACGAGCGGGCAGGCGATCTGGGAGGCGCGGCCCATTACTTCCAGGGCAGCCGTGAGTACGCCCGATCCGTACTCGACATGGGGTTCCACCTCTCCCTCGCCAAGCCCCTTCTGAGACTGCCCGAGTTGCAGGACGTGGCCGCATGGGCCCCCATAGACCGAATCGTTCTAGAGACCGACTCTTACCCCCAGCCCTTCAAGCGCAAGAGAGAAAAGTGGACCGAACCCCGCGACCTGCCGCTCGTAGCCGCAAAATTGGCCGAGATCAAGGGCTTGGACGTAGAAGAGATCGAACGGACCACCACAAGGAACGCGCTGGCGATGATAGGGACACGCAGCGCACGGATAGGCGCCCTGCTAGCCGGCGCTCTCAGCTAGCAGGCAGGCCGTTGGGGCGCGAAGAGGCCGGTCGCCCACCGTGGCTATTCCGGCCGGCCTGCGCACACCTCAGCTGACGGGCGGCCGCTTATCGGCCCACGGATGAGCTTCCTCATACGCGGCGGAAGCCGCCAGGACGGTCTCCTCGTCGAGCAGCCTGCCAACCACCTGCAACCCGAACGGCAGCCCGGCTGACGAGAAGCCGCATGGAACGCTGGCCGCGGGATTGCCGGTAAGGTTGAACAGATACGTGAACGGAAAATAGTCCAGCATCGGGTTCACGACCCGCGTGCCCCCGATCACGGCAGGACGCTTGCCAATCTCCAGCGCGGTAACCGCGGTGGTCGACGTCATCAACAGGTCATATCTCTCCATGAACCGAGACGTGTAGTCGCGGTACCGCCCGATGTTGTTCAACACCTCGACGTAATCCGCGCCGCTCATCTCCCGCCCGTACTCCATGTCCACGCGCACGTAGTCGGTAAGCAGATCGGCCTGATCGAGCGCACTCGGATTCCCGGCGTAGGTGCGCGTAGTCCAGTAGTGGAAGAAAGTGCGGCGCACCTCATCGAACTCATCCGGCTTGAATCCCGGCTCCTCCACGGTCGCGCCCATTTCCTCGAACGACTCAGCCGCGCGCTGAGCCGCATCGGCCACCTCCGGATCCACCACCGCGCCCCCCAGATCGCGGCTCCAGGCAATCCTGAGCCCCTTCACCCCGCGACCAAGCGCCCCGGTAAAGTCAGGCGGCGCGTCCGGCAGCGTACCGTACTCGGCGTCCGCAGAAGGCCCGGCCATGACGTTCATCATCAGCGCCGAGTCGCGCACGTCGCGCGTCAGAGGACCGCCCGAGGAGTGGTTCACCACGTGCCAGGACTCCTTTCCGGACGGACGGCGCGGGTTGCGGCCCTGTGTGCCCTTGATTCCGAACAGACCGCTGAAAGACGAGGGAATACGTATCGATCCGCCCCCATCCCCGCCGTGACCCACCGGAAACATCCCGGCCGCCACCCCCGCCGCTGCTCCGCCGCTCGACCCCCCGGGCGTGTGAGCGAGGTTCCACGGATTGCGGCAGGGTTCCCCCAGCCGATTCTCCGTAAACCCCGCGTGACCGAACTCCGGCAGGTTGGTCTTGCCCACCACGATCGCGCCAGCCCCCTTGATACGTTCCGCAGGCAGCGAATCCTCATCGGAAACATGGTCCTTCAACAACAGAGATCCCATCGTGTGAGGCATGCCCGCCACCGCCTCGGTGTCCTTGATCGGCACCGGCACGCCGTGCAGAGGCCCAAGCGATTCGCCCCGCATGACCGCCGATTCCGCCTCGCGAGCCGCCGACGTCGCGTAATCCCCCGCCAAGTGAAGGAAGGCGTGAAGCTTCGGCTCAAGCTCATCGATGCGTCTAAGACAGGCATCGGTCAACTCCACCGGAGACACCTCCTTGCCGGCCACCATCTCGGCCAGCCGCCAGCCGGACGTGAACATCAATTCCCTGTCGTCATGCGCCATTCTTTCTCACCTCTCTCCCATGATGAACCGACAAATGACTTCCCATATCCGGGCAGACCGCAGAGCCTCCCGCAGTTCTGTTTCCCATAGTCGCTTACTTACTTTGTATCCAGGACTCCATGTCGGCGATGAACTCGTCCGTCTCTATCGCCGGCATGGTCGTCGTATTGACCGTGCCCCGCGCGCCCAACTCAATCGCAAGCCTGTACATCGCGGCATTATCCGGCACCTCGATGATCGTCGCAAACGAGTACTCCCCCAGCAGGGCGTACTGAGCGAGGATCCTGCACCCGTGCTCCTCCACCTCCTGATTCACCTCCAGGACGCGATGCGGATTATCCCGTATTCGAGCTCTGCCCCGCTCCGTCAAGTTCGACAACATCAGGTACTTTTGCATATGTCTGTTCCCCTGCGCACGTGCGCCCGACGAGGTGCCACGGCGAATCTATACACGTCAACTCGTGAGCGCGGGGCGAGGCCCGCTATTCCGCCTATGATCGGTCATTCCATCCTAGAACCTGTCCAGTTCGACAACGCCCGCGCAGATGCCCGCGTCCTCTGAGTTATCGACGATCTCGTAGTTTGGACCGCCCATCAGATAGAACAGAGTACCCGGACCCTCCTCTTTCAGAGTCCGGGCAACAAGATAACTACCCTCGCCCTGCGCCGCGCCCCCTCCCGGCAACCAGTGAGTCGCGCTCCTGCACCGCGGACTCAGACTCTACCCGATAAGCGCCAAGTACGTGTAAACGGCAAACGCAAAGGTTCGTCATCGCCCTATCCACGATCCCCGCAAAACCAGGCAGCGTAGATAAGGGGGAGGTTCGTCATCCCGACAGGCGCATGGCCTCTTCAGTCGGACGCTCCCCCGCCCACGCCGCAGAGCGCGGACGCAATGACATACCGGCCAGCCGGGCCGTCTCCGACAACAGCGCAACACCGCCCGCAAAGTCCCCCAAGGCTATCCCCTCCGCCGCGACCGTATCGTCCGGCCCGGCGTTGTGGTAGTTGGAAAGAGGAAACGCCACGCCTGTAGACGCATAGCCGAATGCCGAAAACGCCGTAGCCTCACAGACGCCCCCGCTCATAAGCTGACGCTGACATGCAAACTCGCCTCTATCCTCGAAGAGCCGGTCGCGCGCCGCGGCCAGATAAGCCTCAGCGCCGTTATCGAACGTCGTTGCCCTGTCCCCCACACGAATAACCGGCCCCATGCCGACCTCCGCGCCAGGCAATGCCCGGCTCGACTCCACAGAAACCACGATCGTATCTCTCGGCAACAAGCCATCACCCGCAGCGAGCCGCGCACCCGTAAGACCCGTCTCTTCAGCCCTGGTGAACAGACCGTACACCGTGCCGGGAGTCTCGAACTCCAGCGAAGCGCAGAGCGCGGACACGATGGACGCACATCCCGCGAGGTCGTCGAGCGCGCGCATACGAATCATCCCGCCCTCCAGATCAAAGTCCGGCAGGTCCAACACAACGGGAAACGGCGGCTCTGAAACGCGCTCCTCGACGTGCACCAACACGCTCCGCTCACGGGGCGGAGTGTCATGAGCGTCCTCGGACACCGGAATGGCCCCGGCCACCCTGCCCGGAACGCGCCTCGCCTCGTCAGCGCCCTCGTCGATGATCAACTGCACTCTCGCGCCAGCCCTCAACGAACCCGGCGGCACGCCGCCCAGCGCGCGGCATAGCAGATACTCGCCGTCGTAGGAGACCGCCTCGAAGCCCGGATGGTCGAGGTGCGCAACGAAAGCCAGCCCCGGAGCGTCCGGTCGGACGCCGGGCCGCGATGCCAACACATTCCCCCACTGGTCCGTCTCCACGTGCAGACCGGCAGACTCGCAGGTATCGCGTACGTACTCCGCTCCGCGCTGCTCGTAATAGGGTGAACAGGGAAGGCGCCCCAACGCCGCGAGGGCGCTCAACGCTATCTCTCTTGTCTCAGCCTCTTCCAGGGGTATCCCTCCTAAACCGCTCGAAGCGTGCCAACCAGAAGGAAAGTATCGTTTCCGTCCTGGCGAACAGGGTACGACAAGCGCTCCGTACTAAAGCCGGCCTGCTCCATCAAAACGGTCCAGGTATCCACGGAAAACAGCCCGGTCGTGTGCCTGTCCACCTCAACGTTAAGCTCTCCGCGCCGGTTGATGAAATACACGTAGACCGTCTCTATAGTCGAATCGGACGGATCAGGATCGTGGAAATGCTCCACGTAAGTCAACTCCGTGTCCCCCTCCCTGCGAGGTCCGGTCACAGAGGTTCCGGGAACGTAAGTCTCGATGAAATCGTCCGGCGCAGCTATGAACACCCCGCCCGGGCCAAGGTGCGCGGCAGCCGTTCTGAAAGTTGCCGTCAAGTCATCCTCGGTTAGCAGGTACGAGATCGCATCGTGAGCGATCACCGCGTCGAAACGGCGGCCCAAGCGGACACTGCGCATGTCCCCTACGACGTGCTCTACACCCGGATTGAGCCTTTGCGAGTTCGCAAGCATCCGCGCTGACGTATCCACCCCTACGATGTCGAACTCCGGCGCAAGGCGAGACGAGAAATGACCGCCGCCTGTGCCTAACTCCAGCAATCGGCGCCTGCCGGATCCCAACCTTGCCTCCAAGGCGCTCCGCCAGTAGACGGCTTCATCCGAGTAGTCCTCCGGCGCGCTGATCAGCCCCCAAAGGTGAGCGAACTCGTCGTACATCCGGTTGCGGCCTTCAGGCATAGCGGACCTCCCCTCTGTGCTGTGAACCGCCGGGCCGCGCCCGACCGCCGGGCGCGGCTACAATACCGACTGACGAAAACAAACCCCTGTGCTGATCAAAGCCCCTGAGAACCATACATGCCAAAAGTACTCTGCCTCACAGGGCCCTCGCTGCCATTGTCGGGCTTTGCCAGGCAGCGCCTCCCCGACGGCTGGGACATGACCGCTTTCGACAGCGAGAACGATGACGCGAAAAAAGTGGAAGCCGCCAGAGAAGCCGACTTCATCTTCTCATGCGCCCACACCGTGGGGCCCGATCTGCTAAGGGCTGGGAAAAAAGTGAAACTCGTGCAACTCGCCGCCGCAGGATGGGACAAGGTCGATATGCGCGTCGCCGCCGAACTGGGTATCCCGGTAGCCAACAACGGCGGAGCAAACGCCATACCCGTCGCAGAGTTCGCCCTGTCGCTCATACTAGCCGCTCACCGCCGCCTGCACGCCCTCGACCGAGCCGTCAGGGCCGGAGGCTGGCAGACCGAACACAGACAGGGGCATGAACTGTTCGGCAAGACCGTCGGAATAGTCGGAGGCGGCCGAATAGGCTCGATGCTCGCCCGGCTGCTGCAGGGGTTCGAGACGCGCACCCTGTACGCCGACGTAGCGGCAAGCCCAAACATAGAGGCCGCAGGCGCGCGCAGAGTCGAGCTAGACGCCTTGCTGAGGGAATCAGACGTCGTCTCACTTCACGTACCGCTCGTACCGTCCACGCACAAACTGATCGGGGCACGCGAACTCGCGCTCATGAAGCCCACGGCCATACTCGTGAACACCTGCCGGGGGCCGGTCGTCGACGAAACGGCGTTGTACGAGGCGCTCAAGAACCGCCGAATCTACGGCGCGGGAATCGACGTGTTCGAGCAGGAACCCACGTCCCCGGACAACCCCCTGCTCAAGCTCGACAACGTAACCGCAGCCCCGCACGCCGCCGGGCAGACCGTCGAGAGCTTCCCGCGCAGGGTGGACTTCGCCTTCCACAACATGGAAAGGGTATGGTCGGGACAACAGCCGGAGAGCGTCGTGACCGAACCGGAGTGAACGGAATACCGGCCTGATTACCCCCGCCAGACCGCGCAGTCTGACGGCAAAGCGCCAAAATACACAGGACCCTCCGACCCCCGCCGCAAGGAAACGCAAAGACGCTGCAACAGCCAGCGAAGCAACGTAGGAGAATCAACACATGGGCAACGAGATTCGAGGACTTTACGTAGGACCCGCCGACACCGACATCGAACAGCACACACGCGCCTTCCGAGCCATAGGCGCGCAGGTTGACAGGGTGGAGGACACCGACGCCGGAGCGATCATCGAGGCCGTGAAGGGCGCAGACGTGATGTTGTCCCAGGGCCACGCGATGGACGCACAGGTATTCGACCACATGGGCAGGAACGGACGATGCAAGGGCATGGTCTCTTTCGGCCACGGCTTCGATGGCATAGACCTGGAATCCGCAACCGAAAACGGCATCATCCTCGCAAACACCGCCTCATTCGGCACCGAGGAGGTGTCCAACCACACCATGATGCTGTTCCTCGTCGCATCGAGGAAGTTCGTCCTACATCACAAACTCGTAACCAGCGGCGTCTGGACACGGGAACACCTATACCCCATGGGGCACATATCCGGCCAGACCTTCGGCATCATCGGATTGGGCTACATCGGACGCGCCGTAGCCCGCAAGGCCAAGGCCTTCGGAATGAACGTGATCGCCCATGACCCGCTCAAGCCTTCCTGGGACATCAAGGAGTACGGAGTCGAGCCCGTCCCAAGCGTCGATGAGGTCTGCCGCAGGGCGGACTATCTCAGCCCGCACGTCTATCTGAACGACGCGACGTACCACATGATCGGAGAGAGACAGTTCCAGATCATGAAGCCCACCGCATACCTCATCAACTGCTCCCGAGGACCCGTCGTAGACGAGAAGGCCCTCATCGAGGCCCTTCAGGAAGGCCGGATCGCAGGCGCAGCCCTAGACGTGTTCGAGCAAGAGCCCGTCGACCCAGACAACCCCCTACTGAAGATGGACAACGTCGCGGTCACCAACCACTACGCCAGCCACTCGGAGGCGGCATGGGAGAGGGCGCAAACCCAGATGGGCGAGGAGGCCGTGCGAATCGCCACCGGATCCTGGCCCATGTCCCTCATCAACCCCGAAGTGCGCCACGTGATCAGGGACCGCTCCACGCCCCTGCAATGGGAGACCTATCTGGCGAAGCTGCTAGCGTCGTAGCCAACCCCCGGATGCCCGCCCTCGGCGCGTAGGACAGCGCACCAGCTCCGCAACGAACCGATCGAACTCCACCGGCAAACCGCACCACAGACACGGAATAGACGAAAAACGACTGGGAACAACACAATGGCAGAGCACAAAGTACTGATACTGGGCCCCGAAGACGCATCCATAGACGCCGAAAGGGCGGAAATGGCCGACCTCGACGTAGAGTTCGTACAGGCCAACCCGCAGAGCCAGGGCGAGGCGATGGAGGTCGTAAAGGACGCCGACGCCATCATGACCCGCGGCGCATGGGGCGTAGAGCCGGTCATCAACGCCGCTGACCGCTGCCAGGTGCTCGCCGTCTACTCACACGGATTCAACAACATCGACGTACAGGCCTGCACCCAAAAGGGAATCATCCTCACCAACTCCGCCGGTATGTGCGCCGAGGAGGTCTCCGACCAGGCAATGGCATTCATACTCGCTCTCAACCGCCACGTCGTGCAGGCCACCGAGCAAGTACGGGCCGGAAAGTGGAACCGCTTCGACTTCCGCACCGACCCGCTCGATACCCAGACCCTCGGCCTCGTCGGATTCGGCAACATCGCACGCCTCGTCGCACGCAAGGTGACCGGATGGGGTATGGAAACCCTCGTGTTCGACCCTTACGTTCAGCCATGGCTCATACAGGAGTACAGGGTCGAGCAGGTGTTCGATCTGAACGAACTGTGCGCCCGCGCAGACTATGTAACCGTAATAGTGCCGCTGAACGATGAAACGCACCACATGATCGGCGCCGAGCAGTTTCAGGCCATGAAGGAGTCCGCCTACCTGGTGAATGTGTGCCGAGGGCCGGTCGTCGACGAGCAAGCCTTGATAGAAGCCCTGCAGGACGGACAGATTCGCGGCGCCGGGCTGGACGTGTTCGAGCAGGAACCCACCGATCCCGACAACCCCCTACTCAAGATGAACAACGTCATCTGCGCCCCGCACATGGCCGGCGGCTCAAGCCGCTCTGCCTGGCTCAGCGCACACCGCGCAGCCGCTCAGGTCGCCGCCGTACTGCGAGGAGAGTGGCCCATGGCCGCACAGAACCCCGAAGTGGCCGCCAGCATCACCGCCCGACGACGGGCCGTCGCCCAGGCAGCCGCCCGCTAGTTCCGGTTTGAGGCAATCCCACAAACGCAGTGAGAACGGAGTGAACAACAACCGCCCCGGCCTCTTCTTCTCTCTTCACAATGCAGCGTTCGTCGCGTCCAGCCGGGGATATGCACGAAATTTCAGCTACCAGATCCGTAGCCGACCATCGAAAGCTCTGCCTCTGTCGATAAACGCGTCGAGTCACAGTCTGGACAGCCCCCCTCAACCCACTTCCCCGGCGAGACCTTTGCAAAACCCATTCCCAGATGCTGGCGAGGCGCACACTGCGCCGACCATGCTCGACGCCTCACGCCCTCCTCAGACGCGGCCCTTCCGCCAATGAAGAAAAAACCGGACTCATCGCCTCTTTCGTTCATGATGAGAGAGAGCATCGTCGCGCCGAGAGACTTCAACAGGTGGAGAATCCCCCCGGCGGCGATAGCCATGCACCTCTGCATCGGCGCGGTCTACTCCTGGAGCATCTTCAACCCCATCCTCATCAGAGAACTTGGCGTGGTATCCAGCGCGGCAGAGGACTGGAACATCAGCTCCGTAGTCTGGGTATTCTCAGTAGCCATCCTCTTCATCGGCGTCTCCACGGCCCTGGCCGGCCGCTGGCTGAGGATCGTTGGCCCCCGGGTGGTCGGCGCCTGCGCCGCATGCCTGTGGGGAGGCGGATTCCTAGTAGGCAGCCTAGGCATATACCTCCATCAACTGTGGGTGGTCTTCCTGGGATACGGAGTCCTTGGCGGAGCAGGAATCGGGCTGGGATACGTATCGCCCGTGGCCAACCTCATCCGATGGTTCCCGGATCGGCCAGGTATGGCAGCCGGCATGGCGATCATGGGCTTTGGCGGCGGCGCAATACTCGCCGTCCCCTTGAAAGAGTTCCTGATAAGGCTCTTCTACGAAGCCCCGCAATACCTCGGCCCCACCGAAGCCGTAAACCTGGTTACCGAAAATGGCCGAAGATTCGCTAACGTCGCAGGACAGCAAGTCGAAGTGGTCGTCGCAAGCGCAGCCGACGCGTCCGCCGCCGCCGGAGTCTACGTCGTAGGCACCGGCAATACCGGCGCGACCGGGGCATTCATAGTACTGGGGATAATCTACTTCACCGTCATGATGACCGCCGCTTTCGCATATAGGGTACCCCCCAGAGGGTGGAAGCCGGGGGGAGAAGCGCCGCAGAGCGACGGGCCGCCGGCCAAGGAGGCTTTGCCGGACGACGTGCACATAACCCAGGTTCACAAGACCCCCCAGTTCTACCTCCTGTGGATCATCCTGTGCTTCAACATAACCGCGGGAATAGGCATAATCGGCGTCGCCAAAACCATGATGAGCGACATCTTCGGCGCAACTTTGCCCGGAATCGTCACCCCGGCCTTCGCAGCCACCTACGTCCTGATGATAAGCGCCTTCAACCTCCTGGGAAGGTTCTTCTGGGCGTACCTGTCAGACTACATAGGCAGAAGAAAGACCTACTTCTGCCTTACCGGAATCGGGGCCGCGCTGTACCTCTCCATCCCCTTCGCCGCCAGTTCCGTAAGCGTAAACCCAGCCATAACCTGGCTCATAATGTTCTACGCCGCCACCATGCTGGCATTCACCATGTACGGCGGAGGATTCGCATCCATACCGGCATACATAGCCGACCTATACGGAAGGCTGCACGTTGGAGGAATTCACGGCCGGATACTCACCGCATGGAGTACCGCAGGACTGCTCGGGCCTTTCGTTCTCACATACTTTCGGGAGAGATCCATGCAGTCATCGATCAACGATCTGGCATCCAGGGTAGATCCCGCCGAATTCGCACGCAAGTTCGGATCCCCCATAGAACGACTCGAAGAACTCATCGCTGCCAAGACCGTCACCATTGGCAAACTGATGGAAATCGCACCGCCAGGCACCGTCGACCCTACGCCAAACCTATACAACACAACGATGTTCGTCATGGCCGGCCTTCTCGCCGCCGCCTTCATAGCCAACATCATGGTTCGACCTGTGGACGAGAGGCATCGCGTAAAGAACACACACCCGGAACTGGCCTGACGGACTCCGCCCACCGCGCGGCGAAACCGGCGGCCAGCCAGCCGGCTCTACCGACAATGCCCAGAGCCTCACGCCATCATAGACATAGCCGTTCCCCAATGAAGAAAACACCGGACTCATCCCCTCTTTCGTTCATGACGAGAGAGAATATCGTCGCGCCGAGAGACTTCAACAGGTGGAAAGTCCTCCCGGCGGCGGTAGCCATGCATCTCTGCATCGGCGCGGTCTATTCCTGGAGCATCTTCAACCCCATCCTCATCAGGGAACTTGGCGTGGTATCCAGCGCGGCAGATGACTGGAACATCAGCTCCGTAGTCTGGGTATTCTCCGTAGCCGTACTCTTCCTAGGCATCGCCGCAGCGCTGGCCGGCCGCTGGCTGAGGGTCGCTGGACCTCGGATGGTCGGCGCCTGCGCCGCATGCCTCTGGGGAGGCGGATTCCTCGTAGGCAGCCTAGGCATATACCTGCATCAACTGTGGGTGGTCTTCCTGGGATACGGAGTCCTTGGCGGAGCAGGAATCGGGCTGGGATACGTCGCCCCAATCGCCAACCTCATCCGATGGTTCCCCGACCGGCCAGGAATGGCCGCAGGCACGGCTCTGATGGGCTTTGGAGGCGGCGCAATACTCGCCGTCCCCTTGAAAGAGCTCCTGATAAGGCTCTTCTACGAAGCCCCGCAATACCTCGGCCCCGCCGAAGCCGTAAACCTGGTTACCGAAAATGGCCGAAGATTCGCTAACGTCGCAGGACAGCAAATCGAAGTGGTCGTCACAAGCGCAGCCGACGCGTCCGGCGCAGCCGGAGTCTACGTCGTAGGCACCGGCGATACCGGCGCGACCGGGGCATTCATAGTACTGGGGATAATCTACTTCACCGTCATGATGATCGCCGCCTTCGCATATAGGGTACCCCCCAGAGGGTGGGAGCCGGGGCGAGAAGCTCCGCAGAGCGACGGGCCGCCGGCCAAAGAAGCTTTGCCCGACGACGTGCACATAACCCAGGTTCACAAGACGCCGCAGTTCTACCTCCTATCTATCACCCTGTGCTTCAACGCAACCGCGGGAATAGGCATAATCGGCGTCGCCAAAACCATGATGAGCGACATCTTCGGCGCAACCCTGCCCGGAATCGTCACCCCAGCCTTCGCAGCCACCTACGTCCTGATGATAAGCGCCTTCAACCTCCTGGGAAGGTTCTTCTGGGCGTACCTGTCAGACTACATAGGAAGAAGAAAGACCTACTTCTGCCTTACCGGGATCGGGGCCGCGCTGTATCTCTCCATCCCCTTCGCCACCAGTTCCGTAAGCGTAAATCCAGCCGTAACCTGGCTCATAATGTTCTACGCCGCCACCATGCTGGCATTAACCATGTTCGGCGGCGGAATCGCATCCCTGCCGGCATACGTAGCCGACCTATACGGAAGGCTGCACGTCGGAGGAATTCACGGCCGGGTACTCGCCGCGGTATGCGCCTCCGGACTGCTGGGGCCTTTCGTTGTCACCTACTTTCGCGATAGGTCCATCGCCTCATCGATCAACGATCTGGCATCCAGGGTAGATCCCGCCGAATTCGCACTCAAGTTCGGAGCGCCCATAGAACGACTCGAAGAACTCATCGCAGCCAAGACCGTCACCATTGGCAAACTGATGGAAATCGCCCCGCCAGGCACGATAGACCCCACGCCAAACCTATACAACATCACGATGTTCGTCATGGCCGGCCTTCTCGCCGCCGCCTTCATAGCCAACATGATGATTCGACCTGTGGACGACAGGCACCGCGTAAAGAACACGCACCCGGAACTGGCCTGACGGACTCTCCACCTACAGCGCTGCCAAACCTGCGGCCATCCCCCCGGCCTAGTTCCTCATCGGGGGTACTGTGCTTCGAGTCCCTCATCCGATGGCGCCGGGATATCCAGCTCACTTGGTTCGCGTTGTTCTTGCACCCTAAACTTTTTGATCGAGTGCGGTTGCTTCAGTTGGGCAGTTTAGGGTCGTGCCCAAGACCACTTGTGTCTAGCTGTTCCAAATAGCCTTAGAAGCTTCGCTGGCCTTCTTCCTGCGCTCAGGCGTCCAGGCAGCTTTCTGCTTTCGTGACGCTTCGGCTCGCCTCTCAGGCGTCCAGTACTCCTGCATGGTCACAGCGAAATCCTTCTTTCGTGCAGGCATCTCTACTTCTTCCACTGCCTGCCCTCCCTTACGCCGGTACTGGTCTATGCCAACCGTAACCGGGCTGGGGCCGCTGGGCATTACACCGGTCTTTGCCCGATCGGCGCCGACGACCACTATGAAGTACCTGTCCGCGCTGTAGAGCACCGGAACCGTGATATCCAACCGCTGCTGCTCGCTCAGATTCTCCAACCACTTCCACTCCTCCACCACTCTCGCCTCACCCTCCAGCGGCATGTACTGGATCATCTTGCCAAGACTGGCGTTCGCGTGGGCGTGGATGAAGTCCCTGGCCTCGGCCTTGGACATGCCGGACGCACCAATGGGGCCGGCAACGTCCGGAGGCATCAGTATCAGACGCTCGCCGTCGTCCTTCTGCTGCAACGACCGCGTGCCGAACGTACAGCCATAGGCCAGAGTCTTGAGCAGCCCCTCCGCAGTCGTATTGCCCTGGTCCTGAACGTCCAACTCGCCGTCCGTGATGAACAGGCTGACCGCGCTCTCATCTGCATCGAAGCCGCGGTCCACGTGGAACGGCGCCCATGGGCTGGCCGACTCGTTCTCCGCTATGCAATGGACGAACTTGCGAGTGGTGCCGATCGTGTCCATGTCCATTTCATTCGGATACCAGTAACCGATGTTGCGCAGGCAAAGCGAAAAGGCGCGGCCAATGACTATGTTGATGCGGTTGTCCCGCCCAGGCCCCAGAGCCGAACGCGCGTTGATGCCCAGCTCGTTCGCTATAGGACCGTTCACGATCAGCAGCGGCGCGTTCGGACTCGTTGACATCAGCAGCGACTTGCCGCCGTGAGAACCGATCTCCGAAAGAGCCTTGACCGAGGCTATGATGACCGGCATGTGCTCAGGCCTGGCCCCTGCCAGAGCCGCGTTAACCGCTATCTTCTCAACCGTCGCCACCCCAAAGCCCGGCGGCACGTCGCACACCTCGTAATCCGCAGGAAGGCGCGTACCCGCAAGCAAATCGTCCACCGCATCCCGCGTCGCAGGCAGCAGCGGAAAGCCGTCGCCCCAATCGCGCCGGATGAACTCCTCGTTCATCCGCAGCGCCGCGTCGTAGCGGTCATCGCCCTCGAAGTTGTGCGGCCCCTCCTCATCCGCAGCACGCGCACGCGCCGCCCCCTCTCCGTTCTCCGTCAACGCCGAGACCAGTTGGCCGAACGAACTCTCCGTCTGACTGACGCACTCCTCCAGAGCCAGGTTCCGGTAGATGCGAGGCACTACCACGAACTGCAGATCGGGCATCCCGAACGCCCTCGAACTCGCGATGGCGTCGCCCTCGAACCGGCCGGACACGATGGGCACGCCGGGCTTGCCCATCTTCTCGACCTCGATCATGTCGTGGACCATCCACGACGCACACGTCCCTCAGTCCGCCGTGGCGCCGATTACGGCGTCACACTCCTCCCCTGCCTGCCGGAGTACGGCCGGCGGCGTCGGGTAGTTGCCGCCCGTGTAGAAGTTCACTCGCACGCCCCGGAACCGCTCCTGAAGCATCTCACCCGCACGCTTCAGCGCAACGTCACCGCCATGCGTCCCGCTCCACACCAGCCCAACCGTCTTGCCGTCCAAACTCCGCGGCCTCGGAGTCGTTTGAAATGGGCTCTCAAGCGCCCGCTGCCGGGCGACCGGGTTCATCACTTCCAGAAGATGCACGTGAAACCTCCAAATCTCTGCTGGCGGCCTCGCCAGATTCACCTAACCGAGCGGATTCGGCACAAGCAAGGCCCGATAGAGCGCCAACGCAGACAGTTTACTCAAACCGACAAATAAAAAGAGCCTGCGGCAACTCCACTAGGAAACTGTGCCCGGCCCACGGACCACCCACTCCTCCCACACCCGCGGCCAAGCCTCTCCGGGCGCAGTTTACCGTCCAATCAAGCCAAGATATTGGCCAAGATCGTTATACCTGATTTCAAAACTCCAGTCGGCCACTTGGTTGAGCCGCATCGCTCCGCCTGGAACCTGAAATTCTCCCCATCGACGAATATACACACTCGGTCAGCCACGTAGTCCCCACGAACACAAAAAAGGCGACAGACACGCAATCTGCCGCCAAGCAATATGCTTACTCAGGACGCACCTGAGTTCGTTGCTAGCATACGCTCGAACAAGCCCGCCATCAACCACCCCCGCTCGACCGATACCCCAGCGACGACGCGCCATTCGCCGCGCCGCCCTACCCTCTCACTTCGCCAGCCGCTTGTAGACCTCCTGCCCCTCCCGGAACAAAGCCGCAACCTCCCGGCGCTGCTCGTCGCTATAGTACTTGCCCTTCCGACGCACCCACTCCAACGACCTGTCGATAGACGCCGCGAACCTCGCCGACGCCGTCTTGGTGTGCACGCCGCGAACCCCGCCCGCGCTAACGTAAACCGGGCTCGTGTGAGCCCACAAAGGCTGGTTGAAACTATCCCGAGAGCCTGAGCCAAGACGCGCCGCCACCCAGCCATCCGAATCGACAGGCACCGCAACGCTCAAGTGACCGCCGGTAGAACCCGCAGGAAACTCACGCCGCGCAACCACCTCGCCGTTGCTAACCACCTCCGCACGATGAACGCGGTAGTGAGACTTCCAACTCACGTGGACGTTCAGCTTATCCCCAGGACTGCACTGAATCGTCTCACCGGGTTCCTTGCCGCACACCGACGTGAAGAGCGCAGGCCCGTTGGTGATAAAGGTATTCCCCGCCTTGATCCCGTGCAGCCACCGCTCATAGAGAAAATCGCCGCCCGTCTGTGAGTAAACGCGATTCGCAGAGGATACGAACCAGTCCGAACCCGTCGACGCCGGCAGCCGGATCCCGCAATTCAACATCTGGTAGTAAATGTCATACTCCACGTCGTGCCAGAAGGGATCGAACAGGTTGAACGCATGCAACTTCCCCAAAGCCGCCGCAACCGGCGCCTCCATACCGCGCCCGTTGTGGCACCAGATCACCAAACCGCCCTGACGCTCAGCCTCATCGCAGGCGTAAGACAACGGAGGATAATCCGGGTCGAAACGATCCACCAGAAGGCCCCGGCTGAGCGGAGCCACGACGTTCCGAATGTTCAACAGCATCACGTGACCGTACCCGATCTCGTGGGAGCCGCCCGCATTGTGACGCGTCTCCTCGCCGCACTGCACGTAGTGGTGCGTGTCCGTATAGTCATTGAGCACGCCCGGCGGATACTTGTTGGTCGCATAATCGAGGTCCCAACGCTTCAGGATGCTGACCGCCGTCATCCGCAGATCCTCGACCCGCGAGTCGTAACCCAGCCGCTCGTCAGGCCGGGTCTCCTTTTCGTCATAGTGGATGTGCGTATTGCCCGGATGCCAACCCCGCTCAGGCAGATCGGCCCAACGCTCCAGGGATACGTCAAGCGGAGCGACCGACGACTTGCCCACGTGCACCGTCGTCTGCCACGGACGGAACTCCGTCCCGCGTTCCACCAAAACCCGGTGGTAGCCGCGGGAAACCTCTACCGAAAACTCCCCCGCCGAGTAGAAGAACGGCTCGCCCGGCCCCACCTTCCACAGTGCCCCCTTGGGCCCCGCCGCATCCCCGGCCGGATCCAGCACCTGCACCCTCGCCTCCACCATCTCCCCGGTCTTTGCATCCCTGATCGAACCCGCAATGAGACCCATAGCCTTGTCACCTCCAAATAGTCATTTTCATTGCCCCGCGTCGCGTGGCGCCATAAAATCCCGCCAAGGTCGACCCGGTACAGCCTGCTCCCACCCATCGCGCAACGTCGAGAACCTTTGTATCGCAGCCTGGCCCGTAAGTCTAACCGGAGATGAGAATAGGGACCGAGCCATGGATCTTGACGATGACAAGGGCGGGTTGAACGACTAGGACACTTGTGCATGGCCTACGCGAACTCCGAAACCCCGCCATCCTCCGATAAAGAGGAAACCGGCGACCCGATCATCAAAGAGATTGAAGCGTCGAGGAAGGAACTTCTCGACTTCAGCCTCCGTAACCCGTTGCTGAACTACCGCACGCTCAAGTCCAGGGGAGTGGAAGTCGTCGATGAAATCCCCTCTGCCGTCTTCGACGTCTTGGTTAAAAAGGGTCGCCGTATGTCGTTCACGCCCCGCCGGGATGGTGACAGCAGGCCGAATAGCCTACCTCCGCGGCGCAACGCTTACCGCTTGCAAACCAACGAACCGGACAACCAGCTGCAATCTCGTCTCCTCAAGACCTACCACGCCGTCAACACTGTGATCCAGGAACAAGGCGTAAACACCCTCTTTATTTCCCTTGGCATGGTCGAGTGGTACGAATCGGATAGTAGCAACACCATGCGCAGAGCGCCTTTGGTATTGGTTCCGGTCAAGATTGCTCGATCCGATGTTCGACGTAGATTCCACATCGAATATACCGGCGAGGAGCTGGGAGGCAATCGCTCGTTCATCGAAAAAGTACAGACCGAGTTCGGCCCAAGGATTCCCGACCCCCCTAACGAAGAAGACCTCGATGTCGACAAGTACTTCGCGAAGGTTTCAACCCGCGTTGAACATTTGAAGCGCTGGTCAGTAGACCGCGAGAGCGTCGTACTCGGTTTCTTCTCGTTTGGCAAGTTCCTCATGTACAAAGATCTAGATCCCAATAATTGGCCCAGCGGAATGGGGTACGGTCCCCAGGAAAGCTCCATCATATGCAACCTGTTCGCCGAGGGGTTCTCGGAGCCTGATCCGAAGATCCACGAAGAAGACAATCTGGACGACCACTTGCGACCGGAGGACATTCACCACGTCATGGATGCCGACGCGTCACAGACACTAGCGATTTTCGACGTCAGCCAAGGCCGCAATTTTGTGATCCAGGGACCACCGGGAACGGGTAAATCTCAGACCATCGTAAACATTATCGCGGAGGCCATAGCTGATGGAAAAACAGTCCTGTTCGTCTCCGAAAAGATGGCCGCACTGGAAGTCGTGAAACGCAGGCTGGACAACATCGGCCTGGGTGTCGCATGCCTTGAGCTGCACAGCCAAAAGACGAACAAGAAAGTCGTCTTGGACGAATTGAATAAGACATTGGAGTTGCGCCAACCGAATCTCAATGACATAGAAAGTGATTTCAAAGCGCTTACCAGCCTTCGGAACATACTAAATGAGTACGCCGACGCGGTCAATTCCACTGCCGGCGACACCGGAGTCACTCCGTACAGGGCCTACGGCGAGTACCTTTGTATTAGACGCCAAGAACAAGAGGGCCCTCAACTGCCGAGTGTCGAAATAGCAGACATCAACTCGTGGTCAGGCGCCGACTTCGAGTCGAAGAAGGAAGCCGTTTCCCAACTTCAGTCCAGACTCAAAGACCTCAAAGACGACGTCGGAGTGCCACAAAATCACCCCTTCTGGGGATCGAGTCGGGATATGCTCACGCCGAACGATCAGGCATCCTTGGAAGAGAAAATCGATACGGCGATAAAATCGCTGGAAACGCTCCAAGGAACGGCGTCAGACCTCGCAGAGGCCCTCGAACTGAAGCCGCCGGAGGACGCCGCACAGACCGAAGACCTGCTGCCCATCGCGGAACGCGCCGCCAAGGCCCCCGATATTCAGAATGTGGATCTATCCGCATTCCAAAAGCACTCCCAACGCGATGAGATGAAGCGCCTAACGGACGCCGGGCGCGCTCATGCCGGCTTGCACTCCAAGTATGGCAGCATCCTGAAGCCGAGCGCGTGGAATGCTGACGCGGCGGAAATTCACGACACACTATCCACAATTGGCCGAAAGTTCTGGAGATTCCTGTATCCAAAATACCGGCGAGACACGAAGTATCTCGCTGAGCTGTGCCGCGTACCGCTTCCCTCGAGTGTCGAGGACAAGATAGCGCTCGTGAATGCGATACTTCAGGAACAAAAATATCGACAGACGTTTGAGCAACTGTCACAGATTGCCAAGGTTGTGCTGGGACCGAAATGGCAAGGTGCGGAATCCGATTGGGACGCTATCAGCAGAACAGTAGAGTGGGCGCTTGAGCTATTCAAAGACGTCGACAGCGGCGCGATAACGCTGGATGCCGTCTTGTCTATGCGCAAGGACATAGACGCGGCGCAGGTGGGCGATCTGCTGAGTCAGGTCAAGTTAGTCTCGAACTCTCATCCCAAGCTCCTGGATGAACTTCAGTCCTTCTTGCAAATAGACCCTGAGAAGATATTCAAAGGATCCTTGCGCACCAGTTCAACTAATAAGAAGTACGAGGGGTTGATAACCCTGCCGTTCGTGGAGCAGTCCAACGTCCTCAAAGTCTGGTCAACAGGGATAGACAATCTCCATGACCTTATAGGGTTCAACAGAGCGGCTCACGACGCTAAGGCAAAAGGGTTGGGATCAATTGTGGAGCTTGGGGAAGAGTGGCCTGAAGCAGTAGATCATCTGATAAATATATTGAAACTAAAGTGGTATCTACACGTCATATCCTGCGCCTACTATGAGCGGCCTGCTCTAGCAGGCTTCAACAGAAATATCCACGAAGATCGCATAGGAAAATTCCGTCAGCTGGACGAGTCAGCGCTGGACCACAACCGCACCAGGGTGGCCTGTTCCCATTGGTCCCAACTTCCCAAACACAACGCAGGTGGGCAGCTAGGGATTCTGCGAAGAGAGTTCGAGAAGAAGCGAAGGCATCTTCCAATACGGCAATTGATGAACCGAGCCGGAGAAGCCATCCAGGATATCAAACCCGTATTCATGATGAGTCCTATGTCCATAGCAACGTATCTGCGCCCTGGCAGCGTCAGCTTCGACTTGGCGGTGTTCGACGAGGCCAGCCAAGTGAGGCCGGCAGATGCTTTAGGCACTCTCATGAGAGCCAAACAATCGGTGGTGGTGGGTGACAGCATGCAACTGCCGCCGACCAGTTTTTTCGATAACGTCACGCGATCGGACGAGGACGAAGAGGAGCATGCCAGCGCGGTCGCGGATATGGAGAGCATCTTGGGACTGTTCCGTGCCCAGGGGGCTCCGAACAGGATGCTGCGATGGCATTACCGAAGTAGGCACGAGTCGCTAATAGCAGTATCGAACCGGGAGTTCTACGAAAACAGACTAACGGTCTACCCCAGCCCCTATTACGGTAAAGAGAACTTTGGACTTAAGTATCACCACCTTTCCCAGGCCGTATACGACCGAGGAAAAAGCAGAACGAATCGAAAAGAGGCCGAACGAGTGGCTGCCTCGGTCATGGAACATGCCAGGCAGAGCCCGGAATTGACTCTCGGCGTGGCCGCTTTCAGTTCTGCTCAAAGAGATGCCATCCAGGACCAGTTGGAAATACTCCGACTAGAGGACCCCTCATGTGAGACGTTTTTTTATGACCATCCTGAAGAGCCGTTCTTCGTAAAGAACCTGGAAAATATTCAGGGCGACGAACGGGACGTTATTTTCATAAGCATTGGATACGGGCGAGACGCCAATGGGCAGGTTGCCATGAACTTTGGACCCCTAACGGCAGACGGCGGTGAAAGGCGCCTGAATGTCCTTATCACTAGGGCAAAGCAACGATGTGAGGTCTTCACAAATCTGCGCGCCGCCGATATCGACCTGCGTCGCACCAGATCCAGAGGCGTACGAGCGCTCAAAACTTTCCTGGCTTACGCAGATACTGGCGTTCTTAAGGATCCTGCGGAAGAGTCTGGGCGCGAGGTAGACTCGCCGTTCCAGAAAGAAGTCGCAAGCAAGCTCCGATCCTTGGGACATGACATCCGCGAGGAGGTGGGTACCGGCGGTAAGTTCATAGACCTTGCCGTAGTGGACCCAGAACATCCCGGCAGATATATCTTGGGGATCGAGTGCGACGGGGCCGCGTACCACAGCTCCAGCTGGGCAAGAGACAGAGACAGGCTCAGAGAACAGTACTTGAACGACTTGGGCTGGAAGCTGTACCGAATTTGGAGTACCGACTGGTCCCGCAACCCGGAGCGCGAGCTGGAACGCACCAACCAGGCCATCGAGCAAGCGAAGGCCACAGCTCCCATTGATATCTCACCACAAAAGAAGGACAGACCCCGGATCGAACGTGAGGACAAAGAGAAGCTCAGAAGCGATTTAGTCGCCCCACGCCGATATGAATTGGCACGACCCAGCATAAACACTTATTATTATGAGCTTCATAAAGTTCCCCTAACTATCCTGCGGGACCCGATCATCGACATTGTCCGAACTGAAAGCCCCGTGCATGTTAGCGATGTACGACGCCGCATTGCGGATGCTTGGCCCGTCAAAAGAATAGGCGACAGGATTAAGCAGAATCTCGATCGGGCCATCCGCTATGCAGAATGGAGAGGAGAAGTGGTAAAGAAGGGTGAATTCCTGTGGGACCCTGGTATGCAATTACCCATCGTAAGAGACCGAAGTGATCTCGCGGGAAAGAAAATCGAGATGGTCTCCCCGGAGGAAATCGCCGAAGCTCTCAAGGAGATTGTGAAACACTCCTATAGGATCGATCGTAAGGAAGCAGCGTCAGAGACGGCCAGGCTTCTGGGGTTCAGGACAGTGTCCAGGAACGTCGGGGAGCGGATATACCGCGTCATAGAGAGGTTGATTGAAACCGGCGACTTGGCGGTCTTCCCCGCCAATCTCGAACATCCTCTGACCAACAAAAATCCTGATTCTGACCTCATCGCCCTGCCGTCCAGCCGTTCCGCCGGCAGTACTTGAGGCAGGAAGACAGGGACCCGCGAGAGGTGAGGACGCAGCGCCGCCAGACTTCAGGGACTACAGCTGCCTGAGCCAGCTTCACGTAATCCCGCGTCGTCGGCAATCAGTATCCTCAAAACGCCTACACTGCGATTCAAACAGGAACAAGGCGGCGAACAGTAAAGCCCAGGAGCCAGAGATGACCTCAGCCAACGCCAAACATGACCTGCTCCTAAAGGGCGGCCACGTCATCGACCCGGCCAATGGCCATGACGGGCCGCTCGATCTCGCCATCGTGAACGGCGTGATCGCTGAACTAGCCGCCGAACTGCCAACCCACTGCGCAGAGCAAACTATCGACCTGACCGGCCTATACGTCACACCCGGCCTCATCGACGTCCATACCCACCACTTCGGCCGCTTCGCACAAGTCAACCCCGATGTCTACGGGATCCCCAACGGAGTCACCACAGTCGTAGACGCAGGCACTTCCGGCGCCGAGAGCTTCACTCGCTTCAAAGAGGCCGTCATCGACCAGGCGCGCATCAGGGTATTGGCCCTGCTCAACATCTGCCGGCAGGGAATGCTCAAGCATGCAGAGCAGGACCGGTTGCAACTGCGCTCCGCTCCCTGCGCAGTCGTGATCAACGAGTTTCCAGACCACATAGTGGGCATCAAAGCCGCACACTACGACGGCCCCGACTACCACGGCATCGAGCAGGCCGTCGAGGCCGGAGAGAGCGCCGGAAAGCCCGTCATGATCGACTATCACCGCCACCCGGACCGCAACTATCGCGGCCTACTGGCGAGACTAAGACCCGGAGACACGCACACCCACATGTACGGAAGACACACGCCACAGATGGACGACGACGGCGTCCTATACCCGTTCATCACGGAAGCGAGAGAGCGAGGAATCCAGTTCGACGTCGGACACGGCGGGTTCAGCTTCTGGTTCAGTACCGCAAGCAAACTCATACCGCAAGGCCACGTACCCAGCACTATCTCAACAGACGTGCACGCCGGCAGCTACTACCTGCCCAGGGCTACCATGCCGATCACCATGTCCAAACTCATGAACCTCGGCCTCTCCCTCAACCAGGTCGTGGAAATGTCAACCGCCGCCCCGGCAAGGTGGATGAAACGCCCCGAACTCGGCAACCTCTCCGTCGGCGCAGAGGCCGACGTCGCAGTACTCGAACTTGAAAAAGGCGACTTCGGATTCGTCGACTCAGGACTCGCAAGAATGAAGGGAGACAAACGACTGACTTGCCGCGTGACCATCCTGAAAGGAGAAATCGCGTGGGACCTCAACGGCATCTCTAGACCCGAATTCGACACACTGGGCGACTACGTAAGACTGGACGAGGGCGACTGGTCAGAGTACAGCGACTGGACCGGATACCAAAACGACTGAACGCCGAGGCCGTCAGTACGTCCGACCCTTCCAGGCGCCGCCGGAGCCGCCGTAGTACCGACGCGCTGAGTCCACCGTCATGAGCGTGTACACCGCAGCGATGAACGGCAGCAGCACGGAAAGAGCCGCCGGCTTTCGGTAGAAAAGAAGCATCGGCAAGAAGACGACAGCCATCAGCAGCCAGGACAGCGCGCCGCTCACAAGCGCAAACGCGCCCAAGCCGGCCTCCGCGCCCATCGCCAGACCCGCCACCCCCGCAGCCGCGCCCAGCGCCGGCGCAACGTAGGTAAGCGCCATGCCGCCAACCGCCCCGGCCAGAAGCAGAGGCGAATTGCCCAACTGCGCGTAGGCCGAGCGCGTCACCATACCCCAAACACCCCAGCCGCCCTCGTAGCCGCGCACGCTCCGCACCGACTCGCTGAACCCAAGCCATATCCCTCGAGACTCGCCTCCCTTCAAGACAGAAGCCAGCGCGCAGTCGTCAATGATCCGATCCCTGATGCAAACCAGACCCCCCACGCGCTCCAGCGCAGCCCGGCGGACAAACATGCAACCCCCGGCTGCCGCAGCAGTCGACCGCGCCCCGTCGTTCACCCAGCGGAACGGAAACAACTTGCCAAAGAAGAACACGAATGCCGGAATCAACAGGCTCTCAATCAGAGTACAAGCGCGCAACTTGGCCATCACCGACACCATGTCCAACCCATCGCCTTCCGCCTTGGCCGCCAGATCGCGCACGCTCCCGGACGGATGCAAGATGTCGGCGTCCGTAAACAGCAAGTATTCGCAAGACCCCCGAATGGCCGCCGCGTATCCCTGCTGCATAGCCCATACCTTGCCAACCCATCCGCGCGGCAGCGCCTCGCCCTCGATCACACGCAGCTCCACCCCGCCCCCATTCTTCTCAGCCAGACCACGGGCCACGACCGCAGTGCCGTCCTCCGATTGATCGTCCACCAGATACACGCTCAACTCTCCCCGATAACTCTGGCTCAGCAGACCGGGCAGCGTATCGCCCAGCGTCTCAGCCTCGTTTCGCGCCGGCACGATCACAGCCACGCCCGGCCAGTTCCGACCCTCCTCACCGGGCATGGCCCCTGCCGCCAACCGCACGTCGGCACGCCAGAACATCCCCCTGAATAACGCCAGATACACCCACACCCCCAGCGAAGCGCAGGCAGCAGAGCAGGCAGCAATGAGCGCTATCGCCATCGCCTGACGCCCGGCGGCTAGAGCCCGGCCGCACGCGCCGACAGCGTGGCCCCGCCTGCAAGGACACAGTACGCAACGAAAGGCCAAAGCGAGCCGGACCGCAACAACCGCATGAATAACCCGATAGCCGCCAAACCCGACGCAAATGAAACCGATATCCCGATGAGCAACACCCCGGCCGAAGGCGTATTTACCCCGGGATCGGTGACCGCCTCTAGTGCAAGGAGCAACCCCGCCCCGATTATCGCCGGAGCCGCGAGCAGAAACGAAAAACGCGCCGCCGCCTCACGCGTCATTCCGCCCAGCAGAGCCCCCGCAATAGTCGCCCCGGTCCGAGATACCCCCGGAAGTACCGCGAACGCCTGCGCCAGACCAATGGCCAATCCACTCGAGAACGTCATACCGCCAATATCTCTGCTCCGCTTTCCCACAAGCTCACTAACCGTCAGCACAGCCGCAGTGACCAGAAGAAACCCTCCCACCCATTCGGGAGAACGAAATACACCCTCCAGACCGTCTTGAAGCAGCACGCCGGCAATGGAGATCGGAACGCTGGCGACGACGATCATCCCGACGAGCCTTCTCGCACCCCCGCCACCTATTCCAGGCCCGACCCTCACAGGTCCCCCGGAGGCCGCACGGTCAGCCTCGCCCGCTCCCGCACCCCTGAACACGCCGACGGCCAGGTCGATCCACAGTCGCCGGAAGTACAACGCAGCAGCAGCCAGCGTCCCGGCGTGCACCGCAACGTCGAACAACACTCCCTGATCCGGCCAGCCGAATATCCAGGACCCAAGTACCAGGTGACCGCTGCTGCTGATCGGAAGAAACTCGGTCAGCCCTTGCACCAGCGCCAGTACAAACGCCTGAACAATGCTCAAATGTCAGTTGCCCCATTCGACCGTTCGGAACAGCCCGAACACAAGCCACGCGCGCAGCTTATCCCACCGCATCCACAAAGGCTAAACTGCGCTTAGCATAAGCGCCGCAGGGAACGGATCGCCCGATTCGAGCCGAATAACATAACGAGACAGCCGAATCGCTCGAAACGCCAAGGAGCATGGGAATGGCCAAGACCGCCGAAGTGGAGTTCAGATTCAAGAGCCCCGGACCGCAACCAAACGGGCTGCAGGCCGAGGAAGACGGCCTATGGTACATAGATCAGGGAGACAACCGCCTCTTCAAGCTCGATTACGACTCGGGCGACACGCTGTTCGAGGCCCAGACCACTACCGACCGGTCGAGCGGCATCACCCTCGGCGGTGGAAGCCTCTGGATCGCATCCACCTACAACCGAAAGGTCGCTCGCCTCGACCCTGAAACAGGCGTTACGCTGGAGGAGCGCCCCTCGCCCGGAGCAGGAATAAACTCAACGCGCGAGGGCTTCCCGAACCCAGCCGAAACGGGAGACCACGGCTTGGAGTGGAAGGACGGATACCTGTACGTGGCCTCGCCACCGTCACAGCACGTGCACGTGATGGAACCGGACGAATGGAAAGAGGTCCACCGCTTCAAGACGCCCGGATTCCGGGTGCACGGCATCGCCTGGGCAAGAGAAAAAGGCATGATGTGGCTAGCAGACACCGCCATGGGGGTCGTGAGCAAGGTACGAGTCGCCGATGGACGGGTCTACGACATGTTTAGAGTCCTGGACCCGGTGGAAGTGCACGGCCTGACCATGCACCAAGATACACTCTGGTACGCAGACGCACATAACCGCGACGTCGGACGACTGAACGTGGACATGACCCCGGCGTTCTAGACACTCCAGACGCGTAGGCTCAAGCCGACGAAACGACGGCCCCGATCCGGCGCTGGTATAAACTTCCGCCCCGGTCAGCAGGCCTCCCAAAGACAACCCCCACTCAATCCGTACGCGCAACTTGGAACCAGTGAAATGACATCTGCAAACCACCCCGTCCCCAAGGAGCGAGCCTCCGGAAAAGTACTCACCGTCCTCGGCCCCATCGAACCCGCAAAGGTGGGCATAACCACCACGCACGAGCACCTCTTCATAGACTTCAAGGCCGTGCTCACCCCGCCCGAATCAGCCACTGGCCGGAAGCTCATGCGCCAAGAAGTGTCCCTCCAAAACCTCGGATGGATCCGATACAACTGGACCAGCAACGAGGACAACCTGGAAATACTGGACGAAGAAATATCCACCCAAGAGGCCGCTCTCTACTACAAGGCCGGGGGAAACACCCTGGTAGACGTCACCTCCCTGGGACTGGGACGAGATCCATACGCGCTCGCCAGAGTCTCCAGGGCAACCGGCCTGAACGTCATCATGGGATCCGGATACTACGTAGACTCCACCCACCCGGAGTGGTTCGCAGACAAGACCGCCGAGGACGTCGCCGCAGGAATCATCGCAGACGTTGAAACCGGAGTGGGAACCACCGGCATACGCAGCGGAATCATTGGCGAGATCGGATGCTCCTGGCCATGGACGGAAGGCGAGCGGAAAAGCGCACTCGCCGCAGTGATGGCCCAGAGGGAAACAGGAGCCCCCGTTCTCATACACCCCGGCAGAAACCAGCGCGCACCACTCGAAATCATCGACGCCATAGATAAATGGGGAGGCGACCTCAGCCACACCGTAATGGGACATATCGAACGAACCATCTTCGACCGGGGAATACTCAGAGAAGTGGCCGACAGCGGCGTTTACGTCAACCTGGACCTCTTCGGACACGACTCATCCTTCTACCCTCTCGCTCCCGATACGTACATGCCCGGAGACCACGAGCGGATAGACATGATCGACTTCCTGCTCTCCCATGCCGTCGGAGACCGATTGCTGCTCGCTCACGACATCTGCACCAAGCACCGCCTAAAGGCATACGGCGGACACGGATGGGACCACATCCTCACCAACGTCGTCCCGTGGATGCGGGCTCGCGGATTTGCCGAAGAAGACCTCCGACTCATACTGGTTGACAACCCGACCCGTATGCTCACCTTCAAGTAGCCCAATCCCGCGACAGCCAAAACGAGCCGAGAGCCGCTCCCTCCATACGCCGCATCCCTTGCCAAGCTCCGCACTTCCCCACCCGCTTTCCAGGAAAGCAGATGAAGCTCACAGCATCTTGGGAAGCTTACGCGCCGCCCTGTACGCCGTCCTGTTGGCAACCGTATTGGCAACGGCATGCGGAGGTTCGCAACAAGAAAATGACCGCACCTCCGATACGTCACAGCCCGGACTGGTCGTCCTCGGCGAACAACAGGACCTCGTCGTATTCTCAGTCGCCCGCGACCTCGCACTGGGACCCAACCGGGTGCCCATAAACCTCCTTCGCATTGATCAAACGGTCATCACGGACCGCGCGTCCGACCTCTCGATCGAATATGGCCCTCTGAATGAGGAAGCGACCCGCCAGGCGGACGCCATACGCTGGAGGCCCTGGCCCCATCACAGAGGCGTCTACACCTTCCAGGCGCAGTTCGACCGCACCGGAATATGGGAGATACACGTAACACTCCAAGAACCCGAAGAAACCATATCGGGAAAGGTCGCAATACAGGTGAAAGATACGCCGCAGACCCCCGCTGTAGGCAGCCCAGCGCCCAGGACCCCCACAAAGACCGCATACACAGTCGAAGAAGCCCGCAACATCAGCAGCGATCCCGAACCCAACCCCGCGCTCTACCAGTTGAGCCTCCACGAGGCGATGGACTCCGGTATCCCAGTGGTAGTGACCTTCGCCACCCCCGCCTTCTGTCATACACATACCTGCGGACCCCAACTCGAAGTGTTCAAGGAACTCAGGCACGATTACACAGGACTAGCCCACTTCATGCACGTAGAAATATGGGATAACCCACGCGAAATGCTGGAGACCGGAGACCGGGGAACCGGGATCGTCTCCCCAGCCGTCGCCCAATGGAACCTCTCCACAGAGCCGTGGACCTTCCTGATAGACCCGGACGGCCTGATCGCCGCACGCTTCGAAGGCTACGCAACAAGCGAAGAGTTGGCAGATAGCATCGAAGCCGCCCTCGCAGGCAGACCATGGACGCCGGGCTGACAAGTACCCGTCAGGTAAGCAAATGACGTTCCTGCACACGTAGACAGTCCCGAAAGGCTGACAAGCGCCCTTGCCGGTAGGCAAAAGCAAAGGGCCAGCTTCAACTCACCCGCAAATGCTTTGGCACGAACCGCGCCCCCCGGTCATCCAAGCCAAAGCCGAGGTCCGGAAGACGCGTGAAAGCGGGACATAGCGCCGCATCCGCCCTCCCCTCCTCGACGGAACTACTGCCGGCTATACGGCGAATACGGCATCCCGAGGCCGCGTCTTGCCGCCGTGCACCGACGGCTCGGCGCACCACTTGGCCGACAACCGCCGCACGGCCCGGTACGTCTCTTCTCCAAAACCCAGCAGGTCGCACACCACTCGCCGGTCCAACAGCGCCCTGTTCGGATCGGCGTCCGCAAGGTATGCCGGCTTCAACTCCCTGCCGCGGAACTCATCGAATATCGACTCCGCCATGAGCAACTGCTCGCCGCTAAGCGCACGGAAATCCAGGACCGACAGGGATTCCAAGGAGCGAATAGTAGTCATTCCACGTCCGCCTTGCTGTAGGTTGGAATGCCACCAAAATAACAGTAGACCCAGCGTAGAGTTGCACCACAGAGTAAACATGAAGTCCACCCGGGCGTCAGCGAAGAGGATATTCGGCCAAGCACGTCCGCCTATGCTCGATTGCTCTGTGAATGCAGCGGCCAGCGGCTGAGAATTGAACCGAAAATCACGATTCAGATGGGCGCGGCTGGCAGTCTCCCAAAGTTCGGCAGCCCTGCTCTCCATTCCAGGCTTCACACGCAACTGAGAGTCAGGCTCACACACAAATCTGGTTTCCCGCTTGGCGCTGTGGTTCCAGAGAGACGGATAGGTCGCAGTTGAAGAACGCGGGCCCTGAATGAAAGGCCCGTTATGGGAAGAGCTGATGAATAGCTGAGAGTCCAGCCCGCGTTGCCCCACTTGGTTCAGATGAGCTATGGGCAGGTCAAGCGCTTCAGGTTCTGCGGGAAGCCACAATTTCCCCAAAGACAGTGAATGTGCGACCTGAGCGGTGGCGGCGTCTAGAATGCGCGCTGCGCCCCACCCGCTTTCGTACTGTGTAAGAGGAGCTTCCAGCGCCTCGCCAGCCGCAGCGTCTCCAGAGCGGATGGGGACACCCCCGTATGGCCCGTCCTCAAGTCGACGCGCAGGCAGACCGGCCAGGATTGCTTTACTGAGCTCAGCCGCCGCCGCGAAGTTCGCCGGGCGCTTGGTCAGTGAAACGAACTGTGCCCGTTGTTTTGGCCGTTTGTCACTGGCGATTCTTCGTGCGATTACCAGACATTCCGCAATCCCGGTATCCGACGAAAAAGACATGTCCTTGCCGTTGGCGGCAATGCTGACGATGGTAACGTCCGTGTATTCAGTGGCGATCAGTTCCCGAAACTTGGCCCAGGATGCGCCGTTGATTGCGGTGAAGGGCAGAACCAGCGCAATAATGCCGTTGGGGCGAATCTTCCGGGCGGCGAGAGCGGCAAAGGCAGAACCTAGCCCGGCATGGCCGTGGTAACAGGTGCCCCTTGCCCGTTGGCGCAAACGGGCTGCCATCTTGTCCTGCTCTTCCACGCTGGCGTTGAAGGCCGCAAAGGCAGCGGCCAGAACGCCCGAAGCCGCATCGTAATGTTTGGTGTCGCTGGTAAACGGCGGGTTCATGATCACCAGGTCGAAACCGCCGTCGGGAATGTCCGCAGTCACGTAGGCCGCCATCTCTTCTCCCACGCCGGTGGTGCGCAGGGCCGGATCGCTGGTGTTGAAGAGCGAGGGCAGGGCCGAGGATTGCAGAAGCTCGAGCGAGCCTATCTTCACGCTGCCGTCGATCTGTCTCCCGTAGGCCAGCGTGTACAGCCGAGACCGGTTGAACCCGGCCTCGGGACGCACCCCGGACAGCGTGGAGCCGGTGATGTGAATGGCCGACGGCATCACGTCGCAACCGTACAGCGCATCCTCCATCATCACCTGATGCAGCGAGGCAGGGTCGCCCCCGGCCCGCTCGTGGCGGGACGCGATCTGCTCGTACACCGCCGACAGCAGCGCGCCCGTGCCGCACGCAAAGTCGCCTATCCGCAGCTTGCCGATAGCCCCGGCGTCCGACCAGTCCACCCCCTCCATCTTTGCAACGGCAAGGCGCGCCAGCAGAGCCGCAGAGGGCGGCAGGGTGTAGAAGGTCGCAAGGTACTTGCGGTCCGAGATGAGACGCTGGAAGATGCGCCCCGTCAGGTCGTGGGCGTTGTTCACGCCCGCGGCGTCGATACGCTGAGCGGTCTCGCGCAGCGCGGCTAGAACATCGGCCGCATAACCGGGAGTCAGCAGAGACAGAACGTCCTTGGCGATAGCGAATATGGGCCAGTAGTTGATCGCCAGAATGCCTTCCCAGGCCGCCAGGGTCTCTTCCTGTGGATCGGGCACTTCCGGCCCGCACACCTGGCGCAGCGGCTTTATGCCCTGATGCATCCCGGCGATGCGCTGGTGAAACGTTATGGCGTTGGCCATGATCGCGCAGGCCATGCGCCGAGTCTGCGGCACGTTGCTCATCCCCAGCGTTACGGCTATGGACGACGTGATGCCCGGACGCAGTTTGTCCACCTCTTCCAACACCGTCTGCGCATCGTCGATCCCGCGCTCCAACTCATCAGCCGCCGCGTTCACCGCGCTCTGAGGCACCGCCGACAGGCTGATCAGATCGGCCAGGTCGGCAACCGAGCCGCTCAGCCAACCCGACTCCGGAAAGCGGCTGCCGTCGGCATACGCCACGCAGTAGGACAACTGCGCCGCAGCCACCGCAGCGGCAATGTCGTACGCGCTCTCGATCGACGGCGGGTATCGCAATGCGATGGCGGACTCGATGGGACGCGGCTCGCCCACCGGCTTACGCCCAAGGCGCGAACGCGCATCGTCCTCCACGCTGGCCCCCGGCTCGTACTCCGCCTCCACGACGACCGGAGCGCGGCCTCTGCCGGTGATCAGGATGTCGGCTCGATGCGCCCGGCGCTCGCGTATCGTGCGAGTGCTCTCGCACCGCACCTCACAGCCCGAAAGCATCCCGCGTAGCAACTCGCCCAAAGCGTTGTTGGCGTTTTCTTCTATTTGGCGCGGCGCAGTCGTCACGTGACCCTCTTCAACTGCGCCGAGGGTAGCATCGTCAGGATTTACCTTCATACTCGCATGTCGCAACTCGTCGGCCGCGTCTGGTCGCGGCGGCCCGTGCATAGCCGGCGTCGTGGGCAATCCCTTTCCTGTATCGGAGTGCCGGCGGCCTTTCATCGGAATGGCGGCAGGTCGGAGATGCCTGCCGAGCTAAACGGATCAGATGATGAGCTCAGATCCCCGCGGCCGCGCCTTGCCGCCGTGCACCGACGGCTCGGCGCACCACTTGGCCGACAACCGCCGCACGGCCCGGTACGTCTCTTCTCCAAAACCCAGCAGGTCGCATACTACTCGCCGGTCCAACAGCGCCCTGTTCGGATCAGCGTCCGCAAGATATGCCGGCTTCAACTCCCTGCCGCGGAACTCATCGAATATCGACTCCGCCATGAGCAACTGCTCGCCGGTAAGAGTGCGGAAATCCAGTACGGGCAGGGACTCCGCAGAACGAATGGTGATTCTTCCACGTCCATTCTGCTGCCGGTTGGAGAGCCACCAAAATAACAGTAGACCCAGCGTGGAGTTGCACCACAGAGTAAACATGAAGTCCACACGGGCGTCAGCGAAAAGGACATTCGGCCAAGCAGTACCGCCGATACTCCATTGCTCTGTGAATGCAGCGGCCAGGGGCTGAGAATTGAACCGAAAATCGAGGTTCAGATGGGCGCGGCTGGCAGTTTCCCAAGCCGCGGCCGCCTTGGCCTCCATTCCCGGCCTCACACGCAACTGAGAGTCAGGAGCGCAGACCAATCTGGTTTCCCGCTTGGCATCGTGGTTCCAGAGAGACGGATAGGTCGCAGTTGAACTGGCCGCTACCTTGTCAAACGGACCCCGAGGCTCAGGCCCCGTGATGTCACGATCAACCAATCCAAGTTTCCCCAGGGCGCCTAGCCGGAATGTAGACAAGTCAAACGGCGCCGGATCGCCCGGCAGCCAGAGTTTGGAATGGGACAGGGCATAGGCGGTTTGAGCCAGAGAATAATCATTTACTCGAACGCTGCCCCAATGCTCGCCGGCGTCAGACTGGGGAGCGGTCAGCATTTTGCCAACCGCGTCTCCGCCAACCATCAGATAGCTGCCATCATATGGGCCATCCTCGATTTGTCGTACTGGGCCGACCTCAGCGACGCTCTTTGCGACGGCGCTGGCCCCCACAAAGCCGGGCGGCCTGCTGCGTAGAGACGTGAAGCTGATTCGCTGGGTCTTGCGCGTCCTGGATTTCAATTTGCGAGCTACTACGAGACACTCCCCCATGCCTGTGTCGGATGAGAAAGATATATCTGAACCGTCGGAAGTTATGCTCACAACGCACACGTCCGTGTAATCTCGCACCAACATCCGCCGGAACTTCTGCCACGACAGGCCGGCAGTAGCGGACAGGGGCAGTACCAGCGCCAGGATTCCGCCATCCCTGAGTTTGTTGTGAGCCAGAGCGGCAAACGCCGACGCAATGCCCGCATTGCCGTGATAGCAAGTGCCTTTGCCCGCCGCGTTGATCCGCTTACCCATCGCTGACTGATCGGCGCGCGTGGCTTCAAACGCGGCAAAGGGCGGGTTGGTAACGTTGGCATGAGCGCCCTCGTGGTTGGTAGCGCGGGTAAACGGCGGATTCATGATCACCAGGTCGAAACCGCCATCGGGAATGTCCGCAGTCACGTAGGCCGCCGTCTCTTCTCCCACGCCGGTGGTGCGCAGGGCCGGATCGCTGGTGTTGAAGAGCGAGGGCAACGCCGAGGATTGCAGAAGTTCGAGCGAGCCTATCTTCACGCTGCCATCGATCTGTCTCCCGTAGGCCAGCGTATAAAGCCGAGACCGGTTGAATCCGGCCTCGGGGCGCACCCCCGACAGCGTGGAGCCGGTGATGTGAATGGCGGACGGCATCACGTCGCAGCCGTACAGCGCATCCTCCATCATCACCTGGTGCAGCGAGGCGGGGTCGCCCCCGGCGCGCTCGTGGCGGGACGCGATCTGCTCGTACACCGCCGATAGAAGCGCGCCCGTGCCGCACGCAAAGTCGCCTATGCGCAGCTTGCCGATAGCCCCGGCGTCCGACCAGTCCACCCCATCCATCTTTGCAACGGCAAGGCGCGCCAGCAGAGCCGCAGAGGGCGGCAGCGTGTAGAAGGTCGCAAGATACTTGCGGTCCGAGATGAGACGCTGGAAGATGCGCCCCGTCAGGTCGTGGGCGTTGTTCACGCCCGCGGCGTCGATACGCTGAGCGGTATCGCGCAGCGCGGCCAGAACATCGGCCGCATAGCCGGGAGTCAGCAGGGATAGAACGTCCTTCGCGATAGCGAATATGGGCCAGTAGTTGATCGCCAGAATGCCTTTCCATGCCGCCAGGGTTTCTTCCTGTGGATCGGACACGTCCGGCCCGCACACCTGGCGCAGCGGCTTTATGCCCTGATGCATACCGGCGATGCGCTGGTGAAACGTTATGGCGTTCGCCATGATCGCGCAGGCCATGCGCCGAGTCTGCGGCACGTTGCTCATCCCCAGCGTTACGGCTATGGACGACGTGATGCCCGGACGCAGTTTGTCGACCTCCTCCAGCACCGTCTGCGCATCGTCGATCCCGCGCTCCAACTCATCGGCCGCCGCGTTCACCGCGCTCTGAGGCACCGCCGACAGGCTGATCAGATCGGCCAGGTCGGCAACCGAGCCGCTCAGCCAACCCGACTCCGGAAAGCGGCTGCCGTCGGCATACGCCACGCAGTAGGACAACTGCGCCGCAGCGACCGCAGCGGCAATGTCGTACGCGCTCTCGATCGACGGCGGGTATCGCAATGCAATGGCGGACTCGATGGGACGCGGCTCTCCCACCGGCTTACGCCCAAGGCGCGAACGCGCATCGTCCTCCACGCTGGCCCCCGGCTCGTACTCCGCCTCCACGACGACCGGAGCGCGGCCTCTGCCGGTGATCAGGATGTCGGCTCGATGAGCCCGGCGCTCGCGTATCGTGCGAGTGCTCTCGCACCGCACCTCACAGCCCGAAAGCATCCCGCGTAGCAACTCGCCCAAAGCGTTGTTGGCGTTTTCCTCTATTTGGCGCGGCAAAGCGGACATGATTCCTTCCCAAGCGTCCCAAGCATAGCAACGTCAGGCCCAACCTCGACCCATCGCGTCACTCCTACGACCACTCCCGTCATTCACGTTCGCTCCTTACCCCTGCCCTGTTCCCAGCCCCGGAAAACACCCCTCCAGGACCGTCCACCCTCTAGTTTCAACGATGCTATACCCCCATTCACCCAACCCCCCCGCCGCGCCTGAGTGGTCGCGGGTAAACTCACCCTGCCAACGCCTTACACTGCACAGGAGGTCACCATGGCAACAAATGAACAACTCGAACGTCTCCGCAACTTCGCGGCTCCCGCGTACATCGCCGTAGTCGCCACCATCGGCAAAGACGGGATGCCGCATCTGACGCCGAATTGGTACGCATGCGACCACGGACGGATCCTGGTATCTACCACGAAACAGCGGGTGAAATGCCGCAACATAGCCCGCGACCCACGGATGGCAGTGTCCATCTACTCCGAGCCCATGGCCCACGATTACGTGACTGCCAGCGGCCAAGCGCAAATTGTCGAAGGCGACGAAATCTGGCCGCTCACCAAATCCATCATCCAACGCTACGTCAAGCCGGATAAGGTCTCGGACAGACTGGCACAGATGCGCAAGGAGGACCGCGTCATACTCGCCATGACCCCGGAGAGAGTCTTCTTCCGGTACGGATGACCTCGCCCGCAGTTCACGAGCGGGGCTGGCCCTCATAAAACAGCCGGCCCCGATTTCCAATCACAAGCCCCGCCGCACGCATCTCCGCGTCTAGAGGCAGAGCGTAGAAGCTCCCAAACGCCGACGCCCCTAGCTGCTCCGGGCATCCAACACTTGCAGTATCTGCTCCGCAGCGTCCAGTACGTTCGGAAGACGGGGATCCTGCGCGAGCGAGACCGCCTCTTCAACGTCGGCCCTGATGTCATCCTCCGAGCCTCCATATCGGAGGAGCAGGATCGCCCGATCAAGATAGATGACGGCCCGGTTAGGCTCGAGCTCTATAGCCTTATCGAGATCCGCCATCGCGTGCAACGGCTCCTCCGCGTAGTCTCTATAGAAGCGGCCGCGCCACCAGTGGGTCGCGCCTTCGTCCGGCGCAAGGTCGATAGCAGCAGTAAAACTGGACTCCGCAGCAGCAAGGTCCCCCAGTGAGCTGTGCGCACGCCCAAGCACGATGTAAGGCTCAACAAGATCAGGGTCGCCCTCGGTCGCGCGCTCCGCGTCCCGCTTTGCGCCGCTGGTGTCCCCCGCATTCATCCTAGACGTGGCGCGATGCCCGTACGCCTGCCAAAGGTTCGGCTTCAGCATTATCGCCTGATCGAAATCTAACGAAGCCTCCTCGTACTCCCCTTGCAGCATCCTGGCCTGCCCGCGCCCATCCCATCCGCGAGCAAAATCGGGCTCCAGCTCTATCACTATGGTGAACCTCTGTTCCGCCTGCTTGTACTCCCCCCGGTTGAGCAAGTTATGCCCCGAAACATAGTGACCGACGCTCTCCGTATCCGGCGTGGGCGTCGCGGCCGGCGAGGCCGTGGGCGCTGGCGCAGCAGTTGGCTCAGGACGCGGAGACGGGGTCGGTGACGGCGTGGCGGAAGGAATAGGCTCCGGAGTCACCGTCGGAGTCGGCTCGACCGGGTTGGAACACGCAGCCGCCAACACCAAAAGCCCCGTGAGCGCAAACGAGGCAATGAAGAACGGTCTTGTCAGTAGATTCTTGAACAACGAAAGGCCTCGGGGCAAATCCCCCCTCTACTCCCAGAATACGCCAAATCTGACGCCCATGGATTCCGAACGCCCAGCCTAACCCGCAGATAGCCTGCCCACCAGAATTTCCAGAGCCAGCCGGTCGTCCAGCTCACCCGACTTGATCGCCAAGTCCGCAGAGAGCAGGCGGCGATGAGTATCCGCAAGATAGTCCCTGGAAAAATGGCCCGCCTGCCGAATAGTCTTGTCCAAAGCGAAGCGATTGCTAACCCCGATGCGGCGGCCTATCTCCTCACGCTCCACCGACTTACTGGACAGGTGACCCGCAAGAAGCGCTATACGCACCTGCCGGGCCATCAATCCCAGTACGTTGCTGACCGACGAGCCGCCTTCCAACAGGCTATACAGCAAGCGCATAGCCACGGCCGGCCGGCGCTCCAAAACGGCGTCCACGGCAGCGAAGATGTTCGCATCCCTCGCCTCCGTCACCATCTCGTCCACGTCCTCTCGTGTCACGGTACGCCCATCCACATACAACGCCAGCTTCCGTATCTCCTGATCGAGCAGTCGCAGATTCCCCCCCACGAGCCACGCCAACCGGGACACCGCCCCACCATCGGCCGACGCGCCCTCCTGCACGAAGCGGTTGCCTATCCATGACTCTACCGCACGCCCGCGCAGTGCCGGAAACTCCCGCGCATCCGCATCAGTCCCCACCGCGCGCAGGCCCACACCGCCGCGACGCAGCCGCACGCTCTCCACGAATACCAACTCGGTAGTCGCCGGAACTTCCGACAACCGCTTCGACAGGTTGCGCCATTCTTCCCCAACCGAACGATCGCGCTGATCGAGCCGAGACAGCATACCGCGCACGATGACCAGACGACGATCCGCTAGAAAGGGCCCCGCAGCAGCCGTGCCAATGACCTCAGCCAACTTCAAGTTGTCTCCCTCGAATACCGTGGTATTCGAATCGCGAACTTCAGCCGGCCCCACCATCTCCCCAAGGCGAGAAAGTTCCTCCCCGATGGAGAACTCGTCTTGACCATGAAGAACTCGAATCATTTCATACACCCTCGGAAACTGCCTCTGGCCAAGCCCGACCCGCGGGCACGCGTATAATCCAATCGACCCGCCGGATCACGACTCACGACGCCAAGACAGCAGTAACCGCGCTCCTATGATATTCCAATTCCTGCGAGCCATATGGAGATTGCTCTTCGACCCACGCGTACCTCTGCTGCAAAAGCTAATACCCGTCGCCGCCCTTCTCTACCTCATCTCCCCGTTCGATCTCAGGCCGGACTTCATACTGGGCCTTGGCCTGATCGACGACCTGCTGATCACCATCATCCTCTTGACGCTCTTCATAGTCCTATCCCCCAAAGAGGCCATTGCGGACAGCCTGAAGCGCACAGACAAAACCGGAACCGAGCAGCACGACGAACAGCACAACACCATCGAAGGAAGCGCGCGGCGGCTCGACGAAGATACCAAGACCGAATAATCGCCTACCGACAGGCCGAACCACATGCGAATAGCCATCATCGGACTGCCCGCCAGCGGCCGTACCACGCTCTTCAACGCTCTGACACGAGGACGCGCCCAGACAGGCCCCCTGTCCGGCCGCGATGGCCGCGTAGGCGTCGCGCGAGTGCCCGACCAGCGACTCACTCAGCTGGCCAACCTGCTGCAAACCCCAACCTCCGTTCAGGTAGAGGTAGTCTGCGTAGACCTCCCTGAGACGAGACGAAACCCCGGCCGCGAACTATTCAGTGGGGAGAGGATCAATCAGCTCCAGCAGGTGGACGCACTGCTGGCAGTAGTCAGAGCCTTCGACGCCGACGACGTGCCCCACGTAGCCGGATCGATCGACTGGCGCAGGGACTTGGAAGAATTGGTGTTTGAAGTAACTTTCGCCGACGTCGCCCTAATCGAACGGCGCATAGAGCGCATCAACGAATCCATGAAGGGAATGCGCTCCGCACAGCGCGACGCCGCACTGAACGCCATCCGAACTTTCCAAAACGTACAGGCCAGGCTGGAGGACGCGATACCGGTGCGCGCCCAAAACCTCACCGCAGCCGACGATAACCACCTACAAGGCGCCTTCCTGCTGAGCGCCCTGCCATTCCTCGCCGCCGTAAACGTCAATGAAGGCGATCTGGACCAGTCAACCGAAATAGAGTCCGCCCTGAGCGAACTCCTGAACGGCCCCCGGACCGGCGGCGCGCCCATCGCAGCCGGGCTGGAAATGGAACTCGCACAGATGGATGAGCAGGACGAGGCCGACATGCGCTCCGGCCTCCAGGCCGGAGAGTCCGGACTTTCGCGCATAGTCAGGCTCGCGTACGATGTATTGGGCCTCATATCCTTCTACACCGCCAACGACAAAGAGGTACGAGCATGGTCCATCCCCACCGGCACGATCGCGCCCCGCGCCGCGGGCGCAGTACACACCGACATGGAACGCGGGTTCATACGGGCTGAGGTCGTCAGCTGCGACCGCTTGCTGGAGTGCGGCTCCTTCGTCGAAGCGAGAAAGAGAGGGGCCCTAAGGCAGGAAGGCCGCAACTACGAGGTCAATGACGGAGACGTGATCAACTTCCTGTTCTCAGTCTAGGCCCGCCGCACTGAACCGCAGATACCCGCAGACGCCGGAGAGATGGCACGATAAACGCCCTGCCCGCGACGAAAACGGATACCGGAGAAAAACCAGATTGGCAGAGGAACTAGCACGCATCAACAGGCCCGCAGCCGGGGACGTCATGACAAGGCGAAAGGCCTACCAGGTAACCCTCACCGGGCCCATGCCCGACGCCCCGCCCGAATACCGAGCACTGCAAGATAAATACTGGCGCGCCGTCGACGAACAGGTAGCAAACCTGGAAACGCGGGCAGGACGAGTAGCTCGCATATTCATCGAGGGAGTAGGGGTCGGAGGTGAAGAGGGGCTGCTCAGCATCCGGCAAACGAGCCCGCAAGCCCACGCACTCGCCAAATCCAGGATAGACGCCGGCGCAGCGCTGGAACCTTACGAAGACCAGGATCTCTATGAACAACTCATAGACTGGGGCCGCATACTTCAAGGCGGGTTCGTAGGCAACACAGTCGCCAATCTCGCACGGGAATACTTCAACTCAGCCAGGGAGAAACGCCTCGAACACCTCAAGACCCGCCTCGATTCAGCCATCGAGGAAACCGAAGCCGCCCTGATAATGGACTTCACCGGAGTAGGCCAGATCCTGCCGACTGGCGTTGAGCGGTTCATAGTATCCCCGCCGGAACTCGACGAATTGGGTCGACTCGCCAGGAGCATCGCCGAAGCAGCCATGCGACGCGCAGAAGAAGCCCAACGCTCCGCAGAACAACCCGGGGAACAGCCGAAGTCGGACGCGCAGGACCGCCCCGGAGGCGCCGGCCTCTGGGTTCCCGGACAATCCTAGAGTGTCCCCGCCCATGCCGTGCCGGCTGCCCAACGCGGCTTCCGGCATAGGGCTCTACCTGCATGTCCCCTTTTGCCTCAGTAAATGCCCCTACTGCGACTTCAACACTTACGAAGGCCTGACACCGCTGATACCCGCATACATGGCCGCCCTCGAACGCGAAATCCGCCTGTGGGCCGAGTTGCTGCACGGCCCACCCGTCTCATCCATCTACTACGGCGGAGGCACCCCGTCCTACGTCCCGCCACACTCGATAGCCTCTTCACTGCAAACCGTCACCAACCTCTTCGAGGTAAGCCGCGATGCCGAACTCACCTTGGAGGCAAACCCGGGCGACGTCGCCCCGGAACAAATCGATTCGTGGATGAAGGCCGGAATAAACAGACTCAGCATCGGCGTACAGAGCTTCGACGACGCTCTACTCAAGACGCTGGGCAGGCGCCACACCTCCCAAGAGGCCGCACGTGCAGCCCTCTGCGCCGCGTCACGCGGCCTCGAAAACCTTAGCCTCGATCTGATGTTCGGCCTCCCGCTACAAACGCTTGGACAGTGGCAAAATTCACTCAACACGGCCATCGACCTGGAACCGCAACACCTCTCCATCTACGGGCTGCAACTAGAGCCGGGCACACCCATGGAAGCAGACGTAAGACTGGGCAGAACGCCGGACGTCGACAACGACCTCGCAGCCGATATGTACACACTCGCAGAGGACACCCTCGGCCAGGCCGGTTTCGAACACTACGAAATCTCAAACTGGGCCCGACGCGGCAAGGAAAGCCAACACAACCTCGCCTACTGGACTCTCCAGCCATACCTGGGCGTGGGATCGGGCGCACACTCATTTCTCCATGGCCGACGCTTTGCCAACGTCAAATCGCCGAGAGCCTACGCCCGTTGCCTCGAATCCGACGCAGCAATCCACAACAACCGCGCACACCCCGTAGACGCAATGCGCGCACTCGGTACCGTCGGAGAGGCCGAAACCATGGACCGACAAACCGCCATCGCGGAAACTATGATGATGGGCATGCGCCTGTCGCGAGGCGTCTCGAACGCCGACTTCAACCACCGATTCGGCGTAGACATGAGCGACGTCTTTTACGAAGAACTGCGCGATCTCTCAGACGCAGGGCTGATCATCCACGACCACGCCGGCGCAAGGCTCACACCGAGGGGCAGGCTGCTGGGCAACGAGGTATTTGCCCGACTGGTTGAGGCATCATCCAAAGCCGCACAGTTCAGACCGGGACAGGCCGCATAGCCAACCCCCGGCAGACTCCCCAACGCAACAACCCGGCCGCGCCCGCATACAACCCACTTGCCGCTCGCACAACCGCGGGTCCACCCCACAGACCGCGCCAACGCCACACACAACCCGCTGGTGTACCCGACTCGGCAAAGGCCAAAAAATCGGCCTGGTCGAAAAACCATGGACATCCGCCGTCGCGCATGGCCGCGCTCCGCAATCGACAACGCCCCGCGCTGTATGATTCCCGCATGTACGTAATTGGAACCGCCGGACACGTCGACCACGGCAAGTCCACCCTCATACGTTCCCTCTCCGGCATCGACCCCGACAGGCTGCACGAGGAGAAGGAACGAGGTATGACCATCGAACTCGGATTCGCATGGCTCGGACTGCCCAGCGGCCTTGAAGTCAGCATCGTCGACGTGCCGGGACACGAACGCTTCATCAAGAACATGCTCATGGGCGCAGGAGGCGTAGACCTCGCCATGCTCATAGTCGCAGCGGATGAGGGCGTCATGCCGCAGACCAGAGAGCACCTCGCCATCCTAGACCTACTGCGCATCGAACGCGGAATCGCCGTCATCACGAAAGTCGATCTCGTCGAAGAAGAGTGGCTCGAACTCGTCGTTGCAGACGTCGAGGAAGCCTTGGAAAGCTATTCCCTCGCAGGGTCCAAGGTGGTCGCCGTATCCGCCGAGAAAGACATAGGCCTCGATCAACTCATCCATGACCTCGACGAAGAACTCGCAAACGTACCCCCAAGGCCAGACCTCGGACGCCCGCGCCTGCCGGTCGACAGGTCTTTCACCATGTCAGGCTTCGGAGCAGTCGTGACCGGGACCCTATCCGGCGGAATCCTCAGAACCGGCCAGCAGGTCAACCTCGTACCCAGCGGCCGACAAGCACGGATACGGGGGCTGCAAAGCCACAAGGAGGCAGTGGAAGAGGCCATGCCAGGCTCCAGGGTGGCCGTGAACCTCAGCGGCATCGAGCGGCATGAAATCGAGCGGGGAGACGTGCTGGTAACCGGGCGATGGCTCAAATCCTCCACAGCCTTCGATTGCTCCATCAGAACCATAAACGACTCCCCGCGCCCCATACGCCACAACCACCGAGTCACACTCTACACCGGAACGTCTGAGACACCGGCCGTGGTGCGCCTGCTCGACCAAAACGCCCTGCCGCCCGGAGAGTCGGGATGGGCGCAGATTCGCCTCGATACCCCCGTCCCCGTGGTCAAGGGCGACTACTTCGTGATCCGTGACACCGTAACCACGCTCGGCGGAGGGCAAGCCCTGGCCCCCAACGCGCCCAGGCCGCGGCGCTTCCACGAGCCGACCGCGCAGCGCCTCGCTTCACTGGAGAGCGGCGCCGAATCAGAGATACTGATCGCCGCTCTCGACTCACTGGGACCCGCAGCAGTAGCTGAACTGGCCCCGGCAGCAAACTTGTCCGAGGCCCGCACCGCCGCCATCCTCGACGAACTGCTAAACCGAAACGAGGTCGTAGCCATAGGCGAAAAATCCGCACTCGAATACTTCAGCGCCACAGGATGGGCAAAGGTCGTCGCCACAGCCTCGAACGATCTCGCCGAGTACCACCGCACATACCCGCTCAGGGAGGGAATGCCCAGGGAAGAACTGAGAAATCGACTGAACATGAACGCAGCGGAATTCAACCCAGCCCTCGCAAGGTTGGTAGCAGACCGCGTCCTCTCGGAAGGCCAAGTCTCCGTCAGACTACCCGCGCACTCCGCAAAACTCTCCCCAACCCAGCAGCGCCGGGCCGACGAGTACCTCGCACTGCTGGCATCGAACCTCTACTCCCCGCCCTCCGACGCAACTATCGATCAGGAATTGCTGCAAGCCCTCGCCGCACAGGGCCGAGTCGTGCGAGTCAGCGAAGACGTAGTGTTCCTCAAATCCGCTTACGAAGAAATGGCCGAAAAGGTAGTCCAACTTGCCAAACAACATGGAGAGGTGACCATCTCACACGTCCGAGAGGCCTTCTCCACAAGCCGCAAGTACACCCTCGCCCTCCTCGAACACATGGACCGACAGCAGATCACAAGGCGATCCGGCGATAACCGCGTGTTGAGGTAACACGCTCACCAGCCGCCCATGGCGTGCAGACGGCGCGCGATACACTGAGGCCGTCATGACAAACCGGAGTACGAAAAGCGCCGGCGCCGCGAGCCAGCTCATTCTGAAGCTGAGCTCGAACGTATACCCGGTGTCCACGCTATCCGCCACGCTGCGAACCTTGCAAGCCGCAGTCCGGGACGCCGCAAGCAGGACCGAGACCGGCCATCAAATCACGGAGTCCAGACCGGCCCCAACACTCATGACGCGCATAGACGGCAAAGACGGGCGCATACAACTCCACCTGTTCTTTGCCGCACCCGGCGGCCCCCCGCTCCAACGAGTCTCACAAGATGCCTTCTGCGCATTTATGGAGGAACTCGCTCAAGCCCTCAAGTCGCAGCCGCACAGAACGCTATGGGGAACCCGCCCGCGTGCCAGGGAAGAACAGACCAGCCGACGTATGAAGCTGTTCCTCGACGACGTAATGCGGCTCGGAGAGGTAGAAGTAGCCGCCTGTAGCCGACGGGTCCGGATAACCGACGCCGGCATAGACATCAACCGGCCATAGCCCCGTCAGGAAAGCCCCATCTCGTGCAGCGCATCGTCCGAAATGCCAAAGTGGTGCGCGATCTCGTGAACCACCGTCAACCGCACCTGCTCCACGATTTCCCTCTCGTTCCGGCAAAACTCCTCGATGCCGCCCTGGAAGATGGTGATCTTGTCAGGAACCGCGAAACTGTATTCGATGCGGTCCACCTGCGGAGTACCCTCGTACAGCCCGAACAGCGTCTCCCCGGCTGCCAGGCCATGCTCCTGCGCCTGCTCGGAACTCGGCGCATCCTCCACCACCACGTCCACGTTGTCCAAACGCTCCAGGAACCGATCAGGCAGACTCTCTATCGCCCGCCGCACAAGCCTCTCAAACTTGCCGCGGTTCAAGGCGCAGCCACCCGATTAGCCACCCGTAGCAGCGCGGATTCTCTTGAGAGCCTCCACGTTGGGCCGATCAGGGCCGCTCTTGCCCGCACCGGGCACCTCCAGGTAAAACGGAACCTCCTGAAAAGCAGGATGACTCATAATCGTATGGAATCCGGCCTCCCCGATCAATCCGTCCCCGATGTTGTCGTGGCGGTCCACCGAAGAACCCAGCTCGCGCATCGAGTCATTGGCGTGAACCGATCGCAGAAGGTCTAGCCCAATCTCCCGGTCGAACTCCTCCAGAGTAGCCTCCAGACCGTCCCGATCCGCTATGTTGTAGCCCGCCGCCCATACGTGCTGAGTATCGAAACACACCGCAGCCCGCGGACTGTCAATGGCCTTTATCAGCCTACCAAGCTCCTCGAACTTCGAACCAATGTGGTCCCCGGACCCCGCACTCGTCTCAAGCATCAGAAGCGCATCGCCCGGAGAAGCATCCAGCGCCTTCTGCACGTTCGACACGAACTGATCGAAGACCGCATCGAACCCCTTACCCCGGTGGCTCGCCGGATGGAAGATGAGCCCAAGAGCCCCAAGTTGTTCCGCCGCTTGCAGGTGATCGCTAAGCGATTGCACGCTCTTCTCCGCAAGCGACGGATCCGGCGAGCCGATAGCCACCAGATAGCTGGCGTGCAACACCGTCGGCCCCATGGAAGCCTCCTCGGCCGCAGCCCTGAATTTGTCCGAGTTCGACTCGGGAATCGGACGGAAGCGCCAGGTGCGGGGAGAGGACGCAAAGATCTGCATACACTCCGCGCCAATGTCAACGGCCCGACCCACCGCCTTCTCCACACCGCCGGCCGCAGATACGTGCGCGCCTATAAGCATTCATACCTCCAGGGGTCTCAGACCGCCAGGCAAGTCCTGGCCGTACCGGGCGCGGAATCCGGCCCGCGCTTCATTCTTTGCACAACCCGCATCATCTTACGCCGCGATCCGGTTCTTTGCCGATCCCGGCAGCCCTACGCCGCCTCCACGGACCCGCGCCGGAACCGCCTCGGAACAAACTGCCCAAGACCGCCGGCGGAATCCCAAGCCACCAGAATCTGCGCCGCGATGAATATCGAACTGTAAGTACCCACCACGACACCCGCCAGAAGCACTATCAGGAAATCCCTCAGCGAAGAGCCCCCGAAGAGCAACATAGCCAGGATAACCGTCATCGTCGTCACGCTGGTCGCCAAAGAACGGGTGAACGTCTCGCGGATGGATAGGTTCACCGTAGACCGGAAAGCCCTGCCAGGCGTCAGACGCACGTTCTCCCTGATCCGGTCGAATACAACGATCGTGTCGTTCACGCTGTACCCGATCACCGTAAGAATCCCCACGATGAATATGGCGTTCACCTCAGCGTTGATCAAAATCCCGAGAACCGAGAACAGCCCGAACACCAACAGCACGTCGTGCATCAGCGCAATCACCGCCGCAATGGCGTAGCGGTACGAATAAGGCACCGAGCGAAAGGCGTAGATGATGTACAGCATCACGAACACCGCAGCCACGAGAACCGCGGTAAAGGCGTTCCGGATAGTGTCGTCCGCCACTGAACGCCCCACCGTAGTCGTGTCCAACATGGAGAAATCCGAACCGAAACTATCTTCCAGAGACGCGTTGACAGCGTTTATCCCATCCGATCCCAGGTCGGTCATCCGCACGAAATATCGGGACTCCCCCAAGCTCTGCACGACCGCCTCATCGTGCCCTGCCGTGCCAAGAGCGTCCCTCAAAGCGTCCGGGCCGGGGTCGTCAGTAGACTCGAAAGAGTAAGTAACGGCCGTGCCGGATATGAAGTCGATCCCCAGGTTCAGCCCCCCAAAGTTCAGACCGAGGTTCTGAGCTAACAGAAAAATGATACTGATCGCTGCCAGCGCTCCCGAAAAGCTAAGGTAGATGCGCCGCTTGCCGACTATGTCCATTACCTGGCCTCCCCCGTTCCCTCGGACGAAGGCGCATCTGGAACCGGAACGAAGAGGCCCTGACGCCGACCCAGCGGAGTCGCAGCAGCCACGCCCAGCATCACACGGCTAGCGAAGAACGCAGTAAACATGCTCAGAGCCACCCCGATGCCCAGAGTCAGCGCAAAGCCCTGCATGATGCTGGTGCTAAACCGGTCGCCAAACCAGAACAGCACGATCGCAGTGATGATCGTGGAAATGTTCCCGTCCCGGATGGATGGCCATGCACGGTCGAAACCCTCACTGATCGCAGCCATCAAACTACGACCGGTTCGCAACTCCTCCTTCATACGTTCAGCGATCAGGATGTTGGCATCCACCGCAAATCCCAGCGAAAGAACTATCGCAGCCGCTCCCGCCAGAGTCAGAGTAACCGGAATCCCCTTGAACACCGCCAGCAGCAGCGCCGTATAGATCACAAGCGCAATCGCAGCCACCACACCCGGAACCTTGTAATACGCAATCATGAACACCAATAGAAGAAGCAGACCCACTCCCCCGGCTATCAGACTGCGCTGAAGAGAATCCGCTCCAAGCGTCGCGTCCACAGTGCGCTCCTGGATCAGGTCCAGCGTGACCGGCAGGGAACCGGAGCGCAGCTGGATAGCCACGGTCCGAGCACGCTCAGGCGTGAAATTGCCGTAGATGATCGCGCGGCCGCCCTGAATGCCGCTCTGAGTGGTCGGAGAAACTAGCTCAACGCCGTCCAGGTAGATGGCCAGACGCCCGTTGGTACGAGAAATCCTGTCGGTAAGAACGTAGAACTCATCCGCACCCTCATCGTTGAACACCACGTTCACCACAGGGCCAAAGGAAGGATCCACACTGGCGAACGCGTTCACCAGGTCGTCCGCCTCCAGGTTGGTAGCCTGATGCTGGTAGTACTTGGGGTCTGCACATCGCGCGACCCGCCAAACCTCGTCCGGCAGACCGTCTTGAGGCTCATCCTCGGTACCGCCGCACACCCGCTCGCGAAACTCCAGCTGCGCGGTCGAGCCAATCAGCTGCTTAGCCTCCAGCACACCGCCGCCAACCGACCAGGTGGTGATGTTGCCGGTGATTGTCAGGTTGTTGGCAAGATCGCCAATGGCGCGCAGCGCATCGGTAATCTTGCTGACGTCCCCAGGCTCGACGTTGCCCTCCTCGTCAACGACGTCCTCGGATATCCCGTACAGCGTGATAGCGAAAAGGCCGGTGCCTTCCCCCACCTCGGCAACCTCCGCATCAGGCCGCCCCGCAGCAGCAAACGCCGCCTGCACCTCAGCAACGGTGGGCACAGTGGGAGTCGGCACAGACGGCGCCTCGCCTTCCGACTCGCCCCCGGTATCATCCGCCGCAGGCGTCGGCGTCGGCTCGCCCCCGGTATCGTCCCCGGTAGTAACCTGAACGATCAGCTCCGGATTGAAAACCGCCGTCAAACTCACGGGGAAACGCTCCTCCAAACGTTCCCGGAACACCTCCCCCTCCGCCCGCCGAGTCACCTCGCCGGATTCGTCTCGCAACTCCCCCGCAATCTCGTCCAGCCTCACCAACAGCGAACCGTCGTCGTTCTGCTGAACCTCGGCATCCGAACGATCAAGCTCATCCCTGAAGAAACTCTCCACCTCCTCTGCCGTAACCGGATTGCCCGCGAAAGAAACGGTCACCGAAGCGCCGCTCAGACCGGGAAGCTGGATCATCACACGGTCCGGAGGATTCCCAAGCAACTGCACCGTCGGTTCGCTAACCCCGAATTGATTGACACGACTCTCGATTATCCTACGCACCCCCTCCAGGTCCTCCAGCGTAATCTCGCGACCCTCTTCCTCTTGCGCAACGTACACCAGGTGTGTACCCCCCTGCAGGTCGAGACCAAGCGACAGACCGAGGAAAGCGTCCTCGTTGCCCCGAACGAACGTGTTGCCAAACGCGCTCAGCCGCAGCTCGGGAATAGCAAGCAGCGCAGCCGCAAGAACTGCCAACACCAGGAAGAAGCTAAGACGCCTCAAATGCCTGAACAATCAGGAAACCTCAAACCTGGGACCTTCTAAGCACGCCGGACGGGTCGCATACCCGCGCAGAGCCGCGGGCGGACGTGAAGGCGGAAGGTCGCAAGATAGTCTTGTCTCGGTATGGAAAGATATGCCGGAAACCATCAGCCCCCAGCCTGTACGACAACCCGGATAGGAACATGCTGAAGCGCAGAGTAAAGTCCAATTTGGCCGAAACAACGATGGTCTTGACAAAAAAACGGCCCCGACGCCCCAGGGCATTCGCAGCCGACAAAGAGTATATCACCGATCATTTCCAGGTACGCCGAACCGACGCCCACCGACCAAACGCCCATTCGATCCAACCCGCCAACTCCCGTGACCCACCGGCCCGAACGCGCATCACTCCGGCCCCCTCGAACCCTGCACAAAGCCGGAGCCCGGCCGGATCGCCCTCGCGTCCGACAGGTCATACGCAAGATCCCTCATCCCCGCATCGGAAGTCACGGCCGACAACCTCGCCCTTACTGCCAGGATTTCAGTGTCACCCCCGTCATCGTCTCCCTCAGCCCCGCCATCCGCCTTCTCACCAGCGGCCCCGCCTCCGGCTGAACCCGCGTCATCCCCGTCCGAGTGGTCCGCGTGAACCTCTATGTCCACGTCATGGAGATGTGGACCCATAGGAGGCGGGTTATCGTTGCGCCACAACTTCTCGTGGCTCTCAAGATGGTCCAGAAACAGGATGCCGTTGAGGTGATCGATCTCGTGCTCGATAGCCTGCGCAAGCAACTCCTCCGCAGAAAACCGGAACTTCCCCCCCCACTCATCCAGAGCACGAGCACGTATCCGAACAGAGCGATTGATCAAACCCGTGTACCCAGGAACGCTCAGACAACCCTCCTGCACCTCCCGACAACCCTCCCGCCTCGTGACCTCCGGGTTTATCAACACCCGAGGATCCTCCTCTGGTATCTGGATAGTCACGAGCCGCTTGAGCACGCCCACCTGGTTCGCAGCAAGCCCCACCCCCTGAGCATCCTGCATCGTCTCGATCATGTCACACGCCAGCTTGCGAACGGCATCATCCACACGCCTTATCGCGCGGGCCTTCTTGCGAAGGATAGGGTCCGGGGCTATGCGGATTTCAAGAAGCGGCATACATCCATTCTCGCACCGCGCCGAGACCCCCGTCGACCCAATCCCTCAGCGCCTATCACGCCAGACTCACGGGATCCACGTCAACCACGCAATCCCGCCCCGGCGGAGACGCATCCAACAAACGCTCCGGCCGCGGCCCCTTGAGCGCAATGTGCCAACGGTACGTGTCACGCACTCGCAACGGAAATCCGGGAGTCGGCCCCGAAACGAGCGTGTCCGTCAGCCCCGTCCTCGAACGGTCGGCCCGCAAGCGGGCTGCGATGCTACGCGCCGTCTCGTGCGCCTCGTCCATATCCGACGAAGAGTACGTCAGCCGGATCAAACGGGTAAACGGCGGATTCGCCAACATCCTGCGCATCGAGATCTCAGACTCATAGAAAGACTCATAGTCCTGAGCGGCAGCCGCACTGATCGCATAGTGACCGGGCTGAAAAGTCTGGATGATCGCACGCCCGCCCCTCAAACCTCGACCCGAACGACCCACGACCTGCGCCAGCAACTGGAACGTTCGCTCGCTCGACCGGTAGTCCGGTATCGCAAGCCCGGTATCCGCCGACAACACCCCGACGAGCGTCACCGACGGAATGTCCAGCCCCTTTGCCACCATCTGCGTGCCCACCAGCACGCGCGCCTCCCCCCGCTCGAACTCCTCCACGATTCGAGCATGGTCCCTGGCAGTCCTCGCCGAGTCCGAGTCCCACCGAATGGCCCCCGCTCTCGGAAAGTACGACGCCACGGCGGCCGCGGCCGCCTGAGTCCCGGGAGCCAACCGCCTGACCTGAAGACCCCCGCAATCCCGGCAACCCCGCTCCGCCCGTATTCGATAGTTGCAGTAGTGGCACACCAGCATGTCCGGCGTCGAATCCCCCTCAGACCGATGATACGTAAGAGACGTATCGCAACGCCGACACCTGCGTATACCCCCGCAATCCCGGCACTGCACGAACGACGCAGACCCACGACGGTTGATGAACAGGATCGCCCTTCCCCCGGAATCCAGCGAAACGCGCATCGCCTCTATCAATGGCCTGCTCAACATCTCCGTATGCCCCGCACGCAACTCATCCCGCATGTCCACCACCCGCACCTCCGCCCGCGCACCGGGCCGGCCCGACGGCCTCCCCCCACCATCCGAAACGACCCGGTGAGGCAGCCTCAAAAGACCCAGACCGCCGCGGCAGGCCCGCCTGTAAGTAACCGCATCCGGCGTAGCGCTCCCAAGGACCAGAACAGCCCCCGACAACCTGCACAACCGCTCCGCAACCGCCCGCGCATGGTAACGAGGCGTCTGGTCGTGCTGCTTGTACGTCCACTCATGCTCCTCGTCCATCACCAACAAACCCAGATTCTCAACCGGCGCAAACACAGCCCCGCGTGAGCCAAGAACGATAGGGAAATCTCCCGACCGAATACGCCGCCACTGGTCATAGCGCTGCCCATCCGACAGCCCGGAGTGCTGAAGCGCTATCTTCCCCGGAAAACGAGATGCAAAACGCTCAAGCGTCTGAGGCGTGAGAGCGATCTCAGGCACCAGCACCAGCGCACGCCGGCCCAGCTTCAGGCAGGCATCCACCGCGCGCAGATAAACCTCCGTCTTACCGCTGCCCGTCACCCCGTACAGAAGAAAGGCCTTCTTACCGTCGCGCTCCCCCTCAACCCCCTCCTGACCGCCGTCAGCCGAGCGTGGTCCTGCACCGGAGAGACCCAGCGCACGCGTGATCTCCCCGATAGCCGCAGCCTGCTCACTCGTCGGATCGTTAGGAATCCGACGCTGCACCGCATACCCCTCCAGAGGATCCCGCTCCACGCGCACCCGCTCCAGCCTGGCCAGGCCCGCAGCCAACACGCCCTTCACCGCAGAAACGCCAAAGCGCCTACCCAACTCAGCGCGAGTCTCCCCGCCATTCCCCTCGGCAAGCCACTCAAGCAGATCCGCCCGGCGCCTGCTGGAACCGCCGCGATAAACCCCGGCAGCCCTCAGAGCCTCCTCAGCCGCAACCCCCAACTCCACCGACGCCGCGTAACGAGCCTTGACGCGAGGACGTTCCCACGACGACGTCATCACAAGATAGCCCCGACGCACCAACCGCTCCACAACCCCCAAACCGCCCCTGCCCAGCTTACGAATCACCCGGTCCCGCCTGACCCGCCCGCCCGGAGGCACGTAGTCCAGTGCACGACGCTCCCGCGGCCGCAACAGCTCCCCCTCGAACGGCGGAAACTCAGCCCGCTCCAGCCACCAACGCAGACGGGTGGATGAGCCGGGCGGCAGCATAGCGCTGGCAGCCGCATACAGGCCCGTACGATAGTAAGACGCCACCCAACGCGCCAGCATCAACCGAACCGGATCGATGAACGGCCCCCCCTCCGCCACACGGATGATCTCACGAGTCCGCTCGACCTCCGACTCCCCACCGGTCTCAAACACGATTCCCTGTAGCGAACGAGCCCCAAAAGGCGACCACACGAGATCCCCCGGAGACACGACCAGCTGGTCGGGAATAGAGTATGTGAAGGTCTCCGAGTGGCTGGTCGGCAGATCGACCGCCACCTCTGCGTAGCGCAACTCGAAACAACCCCGGCACTGTGGCGCGGCAAAACTGTAACCGCACACCCGATGTTAGACCCCAAAAGCCGCGCATGACCGCAACCCACCCCCCCTCACGGCCCCGCCGCAGGCGTAGCAGCGCCCGCCGGCGCCGTTATCAAAATGGTCGGATCACGATCTATAGATGTAGAAATCCCCTCAGACCGACTCGCAGGGTATTCACCCCTAGAAGCCCAGATATCGGTGTGCTTGATTTGGACCGACTGTCCCTCCGAATCCACCCAGTACTCCACGAGCATCTGCGCCCAATCGTAGGGACGAGATTTCACAGTAGCCCCCACGTGCCTGACCCGCACTCCATCCAACATCTCCATGCCATAGTCCGTAACGTCCTCCAATTCGTCCGGCGAGTGCAAACATACCGTGTCAGACCCATCGGGCAGATCCACAACCCGACCGGTCGGGCCCACAGATCCCTCAGAGTCGCCCCCGGGCGTCGAGCCGGTTCCATCCGACGGGCCGCCAACCCCGCCCACCGGTCCCACAGGGTCGTCGGCGTCAGGTATCAGATCGCCCCAGAACCCGGGAGACGCCTCCACGTTCCAACCATCGGCCTCATCTTCACTCACCCAATTATAAGTAAAGCCATCAACGTAATATGTCTCGTCATATTTAACCCCGTTCTCATCCATGAACACCCAGTGCACGTTCAAGTTCGCATCTATAGACATGATAATCATGTCTTCTCCCACAAGCTCAAATCGACCGTCCACTTCTTCATAATGCTTTCTACGCTGTACAGTGGAATTGGCTCCCGGCTCACTGGTATATTTGCAGAGACCCTTCAAATCCTCCGCCGAAACAGAGCGCGGATATGAAACCTCCGGTGAAGCCGTCCCCGCAGCAGCATCACCCCCCGCCACAGCTCCCTCCGGCAGCGTCCCGCAACCGGGTAGGGCTGCAAGCACGACGATTCCTGAGACCGCCAGCAGCCCAACCCGAAACAACCCCGGCAAGATGAAACCGCAAAACTGTAACCGCACACCCGACGTTAGACCCCAAAAACCGCGCATGACCCCAACCCACCCCCTCACGGCCCCGCCGCAGGCGTAGCCGCGCCCGCCGGCGCCGTTATCAAAATGGACGGATCACGATCTATAAATGTAGAAACCGCCTCAGACCGACTCGCAGGGTATTCACCGCTTGAAGCCCCAATCTCGGTGTCCTTGGTTTGGACCAGCTGACCGTCCGAATCCACCCAGTACTCCACGATCATCTGCGTCCAAGCCCTATGGAAAAGATGAGGTTTCAAATTAGCCCCCACGTGCCGGACTCTCACTCCGTCCAACATCTCCATGCCATAGTCCGTAACGTCCTCCAAGTCCTCAGGCGAGTGCTCACATACCGTGTCAGACCCATCGGGAAGATCGATAACCCGACCGGTCGGTCCCACAGGGTCGTCGGAGTCGGGTATCAGATAGTCCCAGAACCCGGGAGACGCCTCCACCCTCCAACCATCGGCCTCATCTTCACTCACGCTATAATAAGTAAAGCCATCAACGTAATATGTCTCGCTATATTTAACCCCGTTCGCATCCATGGACACCCAGTTCATGTTCAAGTTCGCATCTATGGAACCGATAGACATGTCCTCTCTCACAAATTCAAATCGACCGTCCACTTCTTCATAATACTTTGTACGTATCACAGTGGAACTGGATCCCAACTCACCGGAATATTTGCAGAGACCCTTCAAATCCTCCGCCGAAACAGAGCGCGGATACGAAACCTCCGGTGAAGCCGTAGCCGTGGCCGTGGCCTCGCCAGCCCGAGGCGAAGCTTCCGCTGTAGCCGTGGATACAACCCCCTGCGGCGTCGCCACAACCTCCGGAGACGTCGTCGCAGTAGCCGTCCCCTCACCCTCCGGCGAACTCACCAAAACGACCTGCGTCCCCGCCACAGCATCACCCCCCGGCGCAGCTCCCTCTCGAATCGTCCCGCAACCGGGTAGGGCTGCAAGCACGACGATTCCTGCGATCGTCAGCAGTCCAACTCGAAACAACCCCGGCAAGATGGAACCGCAAGACTGCAACCGCACTCCCGACGTCAGCCCCCAAAAGCCGCGCATGACCGCAACCCACCCCCTCACGGCCCCGCCGCAGGCGTAGCAGCGCCCGCCGGCGCCGTTATCAAAATGGACGGGTCACGATCTATAGATGTAGTAATCCCCTCAGACCGACGCGTCAGGGTATTCGCCCCTTGAAGCCCAGATCCGGGTGTCCTTGATTTGGACCCCCTGACCGTCCAAATCCACCCAGTACTCTACGATCATCTGTGACCGATCGTAGGGACGAGGTTTCAGAGTAACGCCCACGTGCCTGACCCGCACTCCATCCAACATCTCCATACCATAGTCCGTAACGTCCTCCAAGTCCTCAGGCGAGTGCGCACATACCGTGTCAGACCCATCGGGCAGATCGATAACCCGACCGGTCGGTCCCACAGGGTCGTCGGCGTCGGGTATCAGATCGCCCCAGAACCCGGGAGACGCCTCCACGTTCCAACCATCGGCCTCATCTTCACTGACGCGAGTATAAGTAAAGCCATCAACGTAATATGTCTCAAAATATTTAACCCCGTTCTCATCTATGAACGTCCACTGCATGTTCAAGTTCGCATCTATAGAACTGATAGACATGTCCTCTCTCACAAGCTCAAATCGACCGTCCACTTCTTCATAATGCTTTGTACGCTTTACAGTGGAACTGGATCCCAACTCACCGGAATATTTGCAGAGACCCTTCAACTCCTCCGCCGAAACAGCGCGAGGATACGAAACCCCCTGCGGCGTCACCGCAACCCCCGGAGACGTCGTCGCAGTAGGCTGGGAAGTGGGAGTCGACATCGTCCTGCACAACTCAGGATGAGCGTCGCAGAACCAATCCTCATAACCCTTGATCGTCCCGGAAGGCTGCCCCAGCATCCACGCCACAAAAACCACAAGGCTCAGCGATAGAGACAGGGCGAAAACCCATACCAGACGTACTAATATATTTGCCATCTCCACACCTCCTCGTAGCCCTACCCATCGAACGGCTTCTCATCCAATTAACAAAATATTAGCACAGCCCATAACAACTAGCGCCAGCGAAAAACACTCCCGCCCGCCGCACCGCGCGACAGCCCAGGCAGGCTCAGGCGATGAAGCGAGCGACGCCCCAAAGCAGCTAGCGGCGCTCCTTGATACGAGCCTTCCGACCCGTAAGACCGCGCAGATAGAACAGCCGGGCCCTGCGCACCTTGCCCCGACGCGTCACCTTCACCGACTCGATCATCGGCGAGCACAACGGAAATATCCGCTCCACCCCCACCCCGTAAGACACGCGCCGCACCGTGAAAGTAGCCCCAGGCTGAGGAATATGATCCTTCCGGTGAGAACCCACGATCACGTTGCCCTGATATGCCTGCACACGCTCCCGCTCACCCTCGCGAATCCGCACGTTCACTATCACCGTGTCCCCAGGACGAAACTCCTCCATCGCATCCGAAGGCTTTATATCCAATATCTGGCGCGCATCCATGATGGGTAGGTCCTCGAAAATCCAAACGGCCGGCGCAAAGAAGCGCACCCGGCGCGCTGTCTACGAACGAAGTTGAGCAGTAAGTGGCCTAAAGTTTACATCCTCCACGACCCCCGTATCAACACGCCCGCAGCCCGCGCAACCCACGGACTCACCCGCCGGGCCACCCCTCCAGCAGATCCGGACGACGACGACGCGTACGCTCAACCGACTGACGCAGACGCCATTCCTCCACCCGCCCGTGGTCCCCGGACAGCAACTCCGGCGGTACACGCATACCCTCAACCTCCTCCGGCCTCGTATACACCGGCCCCTGAAGCAGTCCACCCGCACCAGCGCCGAAAGTGTCCAGATCAACCGAATCCGCATTCCCCACGACCCCCGGCAGCAAACGCGTCACTGCATCCACTACCACCATCGCAGCCAACTCCCCGCCCGTCAGTACGTAGTCGCCGATCGACAACTCCTCATCCACGCAGCGACTGATGAAACGCTCGTCAACCCCGCCGTAATGGCCGCACACCAGCAGCAGAGACGGCCGCCTGCTCAGCCGGGCCGCCGCAGACTGATCGAACAAGGCCCCCTGAGGAGACATCAAAGCCGCCAGAGGCTCCGGCTCGCCCTGGGCCAGCGCCTCGCACCTCAGACCCTCCACCGCCGAAATGAGCGGCTCAGCCCGCATCACCATGCCAGGACCGCCCCCATAAGGCTCATCGTCAACCCGCCTGTGCCGGCCCAGAGCATAGTCCCGAAGATCATGCACCGTCAGAGACACCAGGCCCCGCGCACGGGCGCGCCCCACGATGCTCTCTCCCAGCGGAACGTCGAACATCCTGGGGAACAACGTCAAAACCCTGATCCTGAGCGTCATAGCAGCCCCTCGACAACCTCGACCAAATACCCGAACCGGCCCTCTAGAGAGGATGCGGCCCCGCGTGCCGGCCCTGCAACACCTCCACCGCATGCTCCAGCACCGGAAGAACCACCGCCAGCGTCTCACGCACCCCCGCAGGGCTGCCGGGAAGGTTCACTATCAAAGTCCGACCCCGAACCCCCGCACGAGAGCGGCTGAGCATCGCCATAGGCGTCTTGTGCAAGGTCTGAGAGCGCATCGCCTCCGCAATTCCAGGTATCTCGAAATCCAGCACCCGGGCCGTCGCCTCAGGCATGACGTCGCGGGCGCCCAGCCCTGTACCCCCAGTCGTCAACACCGCGCCAACACGCCCCGAACCACACCACGACGCCAACTGACCGCTCAACCGATCAACGTCATCCGGAAGGATAACCCGCGCCGCCAGCGTGTGACCGGCCGAATCCATCAGCTCGACTATCGCGTCGCCGCTCGTATCCGCGCGCTCCCCGCGAGCCCCAAGATCGCTGCTCGTCAACACCGCATAAGTCGCCATCGCAAGCCCAGCATAACAGTCGAATCACGACACAAACCGCTCAAACACGCTGGCGATTTACCTATGCGCGCGGCTCAAGCGCCTGTTACTAGTTGAGTACGCAAACCCACCACACACCCGGCGCGGAATCACACAACCCCGCGCCGCACCGCGCGACCCTACCGAAAAGTGAAACCCAACAGCGCAAACACACCCGGCAACACCGTCTCCCTGATCCGCGCCGCAGCAACTCGCGGGGAGGGGCGGAGTTGACCCTGATGGACCTCGAACTCCACCATCGACCCGCCCTGGTCCCCGAAACACTCGACGCACTAGACGTGCAGCCAGGCGGACGATACATAGACGCCACGCTCGGAGAAGGCGGACACGCTAACGCCGTCCTCAGAGCAGCAAGCCCCGGAGGACAGCTCCTAGGACTCGACGCAGACCCCGAAGCCGTCTCCGTCGCACGAGACCGACTCAGCGGGTTCGAACAATCCTTCCTCGCAGTAAACGAAAACTTCAGAGACATAAGAGCCATAGCCCTGCAAAATAGCTTCGTACCCGTTCACGGTGTGATATTCGACCTCGGAGTCTCCTCACTACAACTCGACGTCGAAACAAGAGGATTCTCTTTCCGAAGACCCGACCCGCTCGACATGCGCTTCGGACTCGATCAAAAGACAACCGCCGCCGATATCGTCAACTCATACACCGAAGTCGAACTCGCAGACCTCATATACCACCTCGGCGAGGACAGAAGCGCAAGAAAACTCGCACGAGCCATCGTCGGAGCAAGACCCGTCACCACCTCCGGAGAACTCGCAGAAATAGTCAAGAACGCACTACCAAGACGACGAAGCCGAATACACCCGGCAACACGAACCTTCCAGGCCCTCCGCATAGCCGTCAACGATGAACTCGCAGCCATCGAATCAGCGCTCGAACAGGCCGTCTCCGTACTCGGACAGGGCGGAAGACTCGTCGCCATCTCATACCACTCCCTCGAAGACCGAATCGTAAAGAACTTCATGCGCAGACAGTCCTCAGAATGCGTATGCCCGCCGGGAACACCCATATGCATATGCAGCCACCGGCCTACGCTCAAACTCATCCGACGAAGAGCCGTAGTCCCCACTGAAACCGAAATAAAGGCAAACCCGCGCAGCCGAAGCGCAAGGCTCAGGGCAGCAGAGAGGATCTAGAAAAGCGCCTCGAGGCCGGCACACAAACCGGCACTCGACGCCGAGCACACTCACATGATCCAGGACGACTACAGAGCCGCAATTGACGTGGGCGATACCAAAGTGGTCGCCATGCTCGCAAGACGAAAGCCCGACCAGAGAGTCGAACTCGTAGGAGCCGGCGTCGCACCGTGCTCCGGAATGAAAAGAGGCGAGGTCGAAGATAGGAACGCTATCGCACAGGCCGTAAGAAGCGCCGTCGAAGAAGCCTCCGCACAGGCCGGAAAGCAAATCGCACGAGCATACGTCGGACTAAACGCCAGCCGAATTGAGTCGCTGAACCGATCCCACAACGTCCCAAGAGAAGGAAACGCCAGAGCCGTCACTCAGCAGGACATCAACGCAGCTCTTCGCACCGCCAGCAGGATAAAACTCAGCCCCGGGATGAAACTCCTGCACGTAATACCCAGAGGATACTCACTCGACGGCCTACACGGAGTACGGAATCCACTCGGTATGCACGCCGTAGAACTACACGTAAACAGCCACAACATCGCCGGATCAATCGAACACGTCGAAGACGTGGACCAGGCAGTCAGAGCTGCAGGCATAATTCCCGCCGAATTCATCGTGGGACCCGTCGCAACCGGTGACTCTGTACTAGCCGCTGACGAGCGGGAAGAAGGCGTCGCCCTCATAGACGTCGGCGGAGGAACCTCCGACATAGCCGTCTTCCACGAAGGCTCCATCGCATATACCGATGCCCTGCCCGTTGGAGGACATCAGATCACCAACGACCTCGCCATAGCCTTCTCGATCAGATACCAAGACGCAGAAGACATCAAGACGAAACACGGAACCGCCGCACCTGAACTCGTAGGCCTCTCCGAAGAAATACCCCTGCACCCAACCACCATGGAACAACCCATACTCATCACACGAAGAGAAATCGGACAGGTGATAAAGGAACGGGTGCAGGAAATCTTCAACATGGTTCAAATAAAACTGGAAGACGAACGCCTCCAGGATGTACCCATAGAGAACATCGTCTTCACCGGCGGCGGAGCAAAGGTCGAAGGCTTCACGAGCCTCGCCAAATTCGTCTTCCAACGAAAGGTCAGGATCGCAACCCCAAGAGCCATCGATGGCCTCTCCAACGAGTACCGAGACCCCAGCTGCTCCGCAGCCGCCGGAATCATACTCTGGAGCATGAGAAACCTCCCCAGAGAAAACCACGTCGGAAAACCCGCACCCGCACCTGCACCTGCACCCGTGCCCGATGCTCCCACGGCCGCACAGCCCGCCCCCACAGTCGAGCCGCAGCAAATCGAACTCCCAACCCAGGGAGGCATACGAAGAAGATTCTCAGCCATAACCGCATGGTTCGGAAGAAGACACTGAACGAACAAACGTAAATCAACAAGGCAAGTCAGCCGGTGGAGGGGCCGGACTGACCACAAAAAAAGCGGAGCTGATCGCAAGGTCGCTTCAGGATCAGGAGACAAGAGCGATGCAAGCAACCACAGTGGAAGAACACGCAACCCACAAGATCGGCATGGCCAATATAAAGGTCGTAGGAGTCGGCGGCGGAGGCTCCAACGCCGTATCACGCATGTACAGAGACCGTATACCCGAAGTTGAATACGTCACCATAAACACCGACGCACAAGCGCTCGTACGAAGCGACGTACCCATGAGGCTAAGGGTCGGAGACCGAACCGCACGAGGACTCGGAGTCGGAGGTGACCCCGAAAGAGGGCGGGATTGTCACGAGGAAGACCGAGAAGAAATCCTCGAAATCCTCGAAGGCGCTGACATGGTCTTCATCGCAGCAGGTATGGGCGGAGGAACTGGAACAGGCGGAAGCCCGGTCGTCGCAGACGTCGCAAAGGAACTCGGCGCACTCACCGTAGGAGTCGTTACTAAACCCTTCGCCTTCGAGGGAAACAGACGACAGAGACAGGCCGAGGAAGGTATGGCAAGACTCAAAGAAGCCGTCGACACCCTCATAGTCATACCCAACGACAGACTCCTGATCATGTCCGACGAAACCCTCTGCATGGACACCGCTTTCAGACTCGCAGATGACGTACTCAGACAGGGAGTACAGTCCATCGCAGAACTGATCCTCGTACCAGGCGAGATAAACCTCGACTTCGCAGACATCAAAGCCGTCATGAGCAACGCAGGACCCGCATGGATGGCCATCGGTTCAGGATCAGGACCCGACCGAGCCGTCACCGCCGCAGAAGCCGCCATCGACAGCCCACTCCTCGAAGTCTCCATTCAGGGCGCCAGAGGAGTCATCTTCAACGTCACCGGGGGAAGAGACCTCACACTCGCCGAAGTACACCAGGCATCCGAAGTCATCTCTCAAATGGTAGACCCGGACGCAAACATCATCTTCGGAACAGTCACTGACCCAAAGATGGAAAACGAGGTCAAACTAACCGTCATCGCAACCGGATTCCCGCCCGCAGAAGCATGGGTCGAAAAGGAAAAGGAAGACAGGACCGCTCTGAGAGACGTTCTCGGAGACCAGTCCTCCATGGATATACCCCCGTTCCTCCGAAGCCACCCCGCTGCAAGGCGAAGGACCACGAGGAGCGCCGTACTTAGCTGATTCTTGGGATACAGCCGGAATCCTGCCAAACTAAGGCTCAGGCCGCCCGATCCCACGGCCCGAGCGACTTCTTCGGGCCCGCCGGCTGCGCCGCCGGCGGGCCCTGTTGCTCTCCAAGACGTAAGCCCCCCAACCGCCGCTCCGACGCCGCACCCGGAAACGGCTCGCCCCATCCCCTGCCGTCACTCTGGCCCCAAGGCTGATCCCGTAATCCCGCGCCCTCCCCTATTCACGCGGGAAGGTTGACTGCCAAGGCAACGCCCGACCCCCTTGCAAATCATGAAGCCAACCGTCGAACATAGACGCCCAGGCGCAGAAACCAAAACCCCGAAGCAAATCCTCTCCCCGACCACGGACGCTTAGCGTGAAAGACAAACCACTCATAGCAATCACCATGGGCGACCCGTCCGGTATCGGCCCCGAGGTGGTAGCCAAGGCCCTCAGACAACCCGAAATCCACAGACGGATGAAACCCTTCGTGGTCGGCGCAGTCAGCCAAATGAACGACGCCCTGCGAATGATCCGCTCAGACGCACGCACCGCACGGGTGAAGTCCACGGCCGAAATCAACGGCAGGCCCGAAATCGTGGAAGTCCTGGAAATCGACGGCACGCAAAACCTCGACTTCCCAAAAGGCCGACACTCCGCCGAATCCGGCAAAGCCTCTCATGCATGGGTCGAGCAAGCCGCCGCTATGGCCATACGGCAAGAAGTACACGCCATAGCCACAGCCCCCGTCAACAAAGAATCATGGCAAATGGCCGGATCCCCAGACCTCGGACACCAGGAAGTATTCCGACGACTCACAGGCTCCGAGTACGTCGCCACCATGCTCGTGTCCGGCGAACTGCGATGTATGCACCTCTCCACACACCGATCCCTGCGAGATGCATGCGACTACGTAACCGCGCCAAACGTCCTGCGAGCCATAAGGCTCACACACACACACTTCACACGCTGGGGCTTCGACGACCCGCGCATCGCAGTAGCAGGACTCAACCCACACGCCAGCGACAACGGACTCATAGGCCGGGAGGAAATAGACCACATAGCCCCGGCCGTGAAAGCAGCCCAGACCGAAGGCATCCAGGCAACCGGGCCGCATCCCGCCGACTCCGTGTTCAACCAGGCAATCGACGGCAAATTCGACGTCGTAGTAGTCATGTACCACGACCAGGGGCACGTAGCCATAAAAGTACACGGATTCCAGGAAAGCATAAGCGTCAACCTCGGAATCCCATTCATAAGAACCTCAGTAGACCACGGAACGGCATTCGACATCGCAGGTAAGAACCGCGCAGACGAAACCAGCATGGTAGAAGCCCTCAAAATGGCAGCATCCCTCGCAACCCGCTCCGGACTGAAACCCCGCTGAAGCCCGCACCAAAACACCCCCCTAACACAGATGGTTTAGAGCCTGACCCCCCGCGCAGAGCCAAACCCGGCAGACGTATAATCCCCTCTACGTTGCAACCCAAACAAACCACAACGGCGGCAGCCCACGGACAGGCCCCAGCGGAGCGGCCCTCAACATGAATCTCGGCTTCATAGGCGGCGGAGCAATGGCCGAAGCCATCATCGCCGGCATACGAAACGCCCGACTCGACGCCCGCGTCTCCGTAGGAGAACCCATACCCACACGACGGGAACGTCTCGCCGCAAACTACGACCTCACGGCCCATGGCTCCAACGCAAAGGCCATCGACGGCTCACAGATCGTCATATTGGCCGTAAAGCCACAGCAATTCCCCGGAGCAGCACGCGAAATCACAGAATCGCTCTCACCGGAACAAACCGTGCTCTCCATCATGGCAGGCATCAAGATCCATTCCGTCGGACTCGCACTGAACCACCGACGCCTCATACGAGTCATGCCAAATACCCCCGCACACGTCCGAATGGGCATGTCCGTCTGGATAGCCGCCGACGAAGTCCCGGACGAAGCGCTCAGCTTCACCGCGGCCATGCTCGACGCCCTCGGCGACCAGGTAAGGCTCCACGACGAAAAACTCCTCGACGTAGCCACCGCACTCAGCGCCAGCGGACCAGGATTCGTATACGTCTTCATGGAGTCCCTCATAGACGCCGGAGTACAACTCGGAATGCCCCAGGACGTGGCCCGCAGACTGACCATTCAGACCATCGCAGGCAGTGCAGAATTGGCCCGCCAAACCGGCAAGCACACAGGCGAACTCAGAAACATGGTCACCTCACCCGGAGGCACCACCGCCGCAGGACTACACGCACTCGAAGAAAAGGGACTGCGAGCCGCCGCCAGCGAAGCGGTTCTCGCCGCATGGCGCAGAGGCGAAGAATTGGGAGCCGGAAAGAAGTGAGCGGCGTAGAACAACTCCTGAGGCTCATAGGAGTAGCCATATACATATTCTCATGGCTCATCATCGCACGAGCACTCCTCTCCTGGTTCCCGGACGCGCGAAATCACCCCGCCGTCGATCTACTGCACCAGATTACCGACCCCGTAATTCTCCCTATTCAGAAAATCGTACCCAGAATAGGAATGCTGGACATAAGCCCAATGATCGCATTCGTCGTCCTCCAGGTCGTCGCAGGCATCCTCGGAATAAGAACCTTTTAGACCCCCGTTCAACCAGGCTGCACCCATGAGACGCCGCAATGACCAAGGGGGGGGGAACCTACACTTTTAGACCCCCGTTCAACCAGGCTGCACACCTGAGAGCCTGACCCCGGCCCGAGCCTCGTCCACCCCCTGAACCTCTACCAATTTGCGCCTCGAGGCAGCCCCGCGCACGACCCGCACAGCCCCGCGTGACACCCCCAACTCGCTCGCAAGCAACCTGACCAACGCCTCGTTTGCCTTCCCCCCAACCGGAGCAGCCGTCACCCGTACCCGCAGGAAGCCGGCCTCGTCAAAGCCGAGAGTCTCGTTCGACGATGCGCGAGGCTGGAGACGAACCGATATGCGTATCGTTCGCAAAGGCATGACAGTTACGCGCAGCTCCCCTTACGCGTCGGCCATGGCCTCTCGTCATTCCGGATCGTCTCTCTCCAATGGGCCGCCACACTCCATACAATCTGGTTCTTCCGGGTCCACATAGCACTCAAGCATCCCGAAATATCCATCACAGTTGGGGCAGTAAAAGAATATAGTCTCCATGTGAGCAGCTCCTCACGTGCGTTTTAGACATGGGGTATCTCTCCAGTCATCGTCACTCGGATAAACCCAGTAATAATAGCAATTCCCCTTACGCGTGGGACATGGCCCCCCCGTCCACGTACACCGTCTGACCCGTAACGTAGCCCGATTCGTCAGACAGCAGATAAACCAGCAAACTGGCAACGTCGTCCGGTATCCCCCTGCGCCGTAGAGGAATATAGCGAACTAAACGCTCAGAACGCTGCTCCTCGATAGGCCTGCCCTCCATCTCGAACCAGCCCAGACCGATCGCGTTCACTCGCACGCCCGCAGCAGCCCACTCCAGGGCAAACGACCTCGTCATCGCTTCTATCGATGCCTGGGTCATCGAACCCACCGAAGCCTCCGCAACCCCGCGCCTGGCCAGCCCCGTTACGAACGACACGATAGACCCCGCGCCCCGTGCCGCCATCGCCGTACCCGCCAGGCGCATCCAGCGATGCGCCGACGCCGACGACGCCTGTGCCCGCACCACGTCCTCATCCACAACCCGCGATGCGCTGCGAAAGAGCGGCCGCACAGGGCCGTTCACCAGCGCGCCAATCCTCCCCACATCAGCCTCGATCTCGCTCAGAGCATCCCGCACCGACTCCTCATCCCCGCAAGGCCCGCTGATAGACGCGTGGCGCTCAACCCCCGAAACGTTCTCACCCACAAGCGCAACCTTCGCGCCGGCGCCCAATAGAGCCCCGCATATCGGCCTTAGCCACCGCGCATCGTCGGAACGCACCACCGAAACCTTGCCCGAAAGTATGCCTGCCATCGCTCACCCCCGCGAGGAAGAAGAAGGCCGCCATCCCGTTGGAGCGTACCCCCCGGCCAATCCCCCGCCGTCTATCACGAAAATCTCCCCGGTCATGTAGTCAGAGGCCGAAGAGGCCAGCCAGACCACCAACGGAGCAAGCTCATCGACCCGGCCCGTCCGGCCAACCGGTATGAACTCAGCCGGCGGCAGCGCCATCGGAGAAGCGTCCGTCGCCTCTGTCGGAAAGAAGCCCGGCGCTATGCAGTTGGCCGTCACACCCCACCGACCCAGGCTTACAGCCAACGAACGAGTCAGCTGTATCACCGCACCCTTCGCGCAAGCGTACATGTAGTTATCCCGAGTGCCCCGTAGCCCCAAACCCGATGAAACGTTCACTATCTTCCCGCGTCCCCTCTCGCACATGCCTCTGGCAACCGCCCGTGAACAGTAGAAGGCAGGGTCGAGAATCCCCGCGATACCACCGCGCCAGGCGTCGTCCGTAACGTCCCAGATCGCAGTTCCACCCTGGTCGCGCACCAAACCCGCGTTGTTCACAAGCACGCTCACCGCTCCCAACTCGCTCTCGACCCTGGCCGCTGCCCTGGCAACGTCCGATGAATCAGTAAGGTCCGCAGGCACCGCCAGCGCCCTTCCGCCGGACCTGACGACCTCATCCGACACCTCCTCCAGCGGCCCCTTCCTCCGACCCGCGACCGCCACGACAGCCCCCGCGCGAGCCAGCCCAAGAGCCATGGCACGACCAAGACCCGAACCACCGCCCGTAACCAGCGCCGTCTCGCCGTCTAGGCGCAGCATACTTTCCTCCTCTCGGCCCATGGCCGCCAATTTCCTGGCCCCTCACCGTTCCGCTCCAAGAACTCCACGTGATGCCAGAAGCAAGATACACCCTCGATTTACGAGAAAGGATAAGGCCGGACGAGTGCGCGCACCACGCGCCCGGGAATCATCCCAAGGTCTCAGACAGAGTGACGTCCCCCGCCGAAAGAGGCCACACCCGCCCAACCTCGTCGCGAACCAGCAGCCGGCCATGCTCATCCACCCCCTCCGCGGTTCCTGAAACAACGCTTTCACGATGCCCGCCCACGCCTGCTCGCACCTCCACGAACTGGCCGGTCGTATCGAGCAGGGACGACCACGCGCGCAGCAGAGACTCCCCCTGCATCGCCCTCCGGTAAAACCACCCCGCGCTCTCCACAAGCCGCTCCAACAGACCAGCCCTGTCAACCTCGCGCCCGGCCAGCTCGGACAAACTCACGGCAGGGGGAAGATCAGGGCTATTGGCGCTTGAAGTATGTACGTTTATCCCAAAACCGGCTATAGCGATCAGCCCGCCCGGGCCGTCATAACTCTCAACCAGCACTCCGCACACCTTGCTGCCAGCGACCCGAACGTCGTTCGGCCACTTTATCGTCGGAGAAGCTCCGGTCGTCACTCTAACTGCCTCGACGGCCGCAAGGGCCGCGACAAACTGCATCTGCGGCAACAGAGCCGGGCGAGGCCGAAAAACTATGGACGCCAGCAAATCCCGGCCAGGCGTCGAAACCCAGTTCCTGCCATGCCTGCCCCGACCAGCCGTCTGCTCGTCCGCAGACACCACAAGGCCCTCCGCCGCTCCCTCACGAGCCATGCGCGCAGCCAAATCCATCGTCGATCGCGTACTCCCAACGTGCACCACCTCCCTACCAATCTGCGAGCCACGGGAAACCTTCATCGCAACACCGGAAACCTTTCACCCTTCCCGCAACGAAACCGTCGCACAACCCGACACCCGTCCCCCTATGTCCCCGGCGCTGCCCGCGGCCCTCAAAGCCCCGCCGATTCGTTTATCTCAGACTGGTACTCTTCCACCTCCCCCTCAAGCAATTCCGACATCCTGACAGGCTGACCCGACAGCCCCGATTCCAACGTGCCGTAGCTGATCGCCAGCGCCTCCATACCAGTATCAGGGCCCACCTCAAGGGTAGAGCCGGTCTCGATTGCGCGCGCCAACTCAAGATACTCCAGCCCAATGATCTTGCGATCCGTCGCAGGAAAATCCTGGTCATACGAGGACAGCCGCCGCGCGCCGTCCCAGAAAGGCGCAGTCAGGTCGTCCAGCTCCCAATCGGGAACCAGCGAAAGCAGGTCGTCGCCCTCGATAGGTTCCTCCCTGCCCTCCAAATGTATCCTCGGCCCGATCCCGCTCCGGCTCGGCGGCAATTGGATGGTCCCCGAGCTGCCGTGCACCGTGTTCACGCCAACGTGGTAGCCGTGCGAAGCGTTGCTGCTCGCATACGTACCGATCGCTCCCGAGGCAAACCGCAGAACGGCGAAAGCCGTGTCCTCCTGATCTATCTCTACGGTCGACTGCCCCGCGAACACGTCCTCAGTACGGTGTTGGTAGAACGGTACCAAGTTGCCAACCAGACCACCCTGCCGCTTGCGCATAGGAGTAAAGAGGCCCGTCACGGCATAGATAGTCTCCACCTCGCCCATGAAGTACAGCAGCAAGTCGCTCTCATGAACACCCCCGTCGATCAGAAAACCGCCGCGACTCTTCAGACCGCGCCAGGCGGTGTCGTGCATCAAAGCCGAACCGCCGGACAATCCAGCCTTGAAGATGTAGTAAGGCTCCCCAATCGCCCCGCCATCTATCAATGCCTTCGCCAAACGATTCATCGGGTCCCGCCGGTAGTTCTCTGCAACCGACAAAGACTTGCCAGACCGCGCAGCAGCCGCACGCATAGCCTGGCACGCACGCACCGTGATGCCCATAGGCTTCTCCGTCAGAACGTTTACACCCGCGTCCAGAGCCTTCACGGCAAAAACATGGTGCATACGCGTGTCCGTAACTATGTCCACCATGTCAAGCGGCTTCTGCTCATCCAACATGCGATCGAAATCCGTGAACACCGCAGGCCGGTCGCCCGTCGCAGCCTCCACCGCCGACGCCACGTAGTCGGCCGCGGACTCGTGCAGATCGCACACCGCCACCATCTTTACGTCGGCGAAATGCTTGCGAAGCTCAAAGTAACCATGAGCATGCCTCAGACCCATGCCCCCGCAACCTACCAGCGCGCTGTAAACGGTCAATGCCTCACTCCTCTGTGACTATGTGAAGGAGTACGACCCCGGCAGGTCCTTCCCATACCGGCCGCCGCACTATCTACTCCATTCCGACTGTCCTCGTCGAAAAGGGGTCGCAATGCTGGAAACTTCAATCCATGTGCGGCGCTATCGACGTCTTCACAGACTTCGACGTGACTTTGCTAGCCGCCTCCATCGCTTCCCCTGCCCGCTCAAGCGGATAGCGATCCCCCATCAGGCCCGTAAGGTCGGTCTTGGCCAAGAGGTTGACGGCTCGCAAGTATCCATCACCGCGACCAAAAGAGTTCACAATTACCAACTCTTTGTACTGCGTCTCGAATAGATCGCTCGGTATCACGGTCCCGCGCGGGCTGACCCCCAGGATCAGCACCTCCCCGCGCGGCCTTGCCGCCTGTATCGCCAGGTCGACCAACTCCGGCTTGCCCACCGCCTCCACCGCCAGGTCCGCACCGCGGCCCTCCGACACCTCATCCACCATCTCCCTGAGCGGCCCGTCAGCCGGATCGTGAACGTACTCGGCCCCCATGCGCAGGGCCTGCTCGCGTCTGAACCGGACAGGATCGGACAGGATCGTCGTACCTATACCGCGAGACTTCGCGAACGCCAAAGTGAGCAGCCCTATGAGGCCGCCCCCGATGATCGTCATGTTAGAACCGCCGGGAGTTCTGCACCGCTCCAGTCCCACAAGGCAAACCGAAGCCGGCTCGCCCATCGCAGCATCGGCCAATGAAAGCCCCTCAGGAAGATCGTGCACGATCCGATCCGGAAGAACCGCATACTCCGCAAATCCGCCGTTGCGAGGCCAACGATCTGCCCGCTCGCAACGCGAGTGGCGCCCTATGCGGCAATTCCAGCATTGGAGACAGTAAGCGCTCGGCTCCGGCGCAACGTCCATACCCACGCGCGACGCATCAACCCCCAGCCCGGTATCCACGATCGTTCCGCTCCACTCATGCCCCAGCACAGAAGGAGGGTCGCCGGGAAACAGCCCCTGCGTTATGTGAACGTCCGTGCCGCATATGCCGCAAGTGTCGATCTTCAGCAGCACCTCACCGGGCCCCGGCACAGGATCCGGCGCCTCGTCAACAGTGAACTGCGTGCCGCCATGCCAGGTTGCAACTCTCATGATGCGTGCGCTCCTTCCGGTGCTCGATCCGTCCTTGACGGGATTCTACGCCCTTGCTTCATGAGAATCTCCCTAACCCCAACCAGTATCTCCAAAAAGCAAAGGCAAATCTGGATCTCCCAGCCCCTCGCGGCGTTCCGCGTTGACAACCACCCCGCCAACGCTCAGGATGACCCAAACTCCAACCCTCGCAAAAGGGAGCCGCAAAATGGTTACAGCGACCCATTCGACAGAAGCATCCGAGGACGCGCGTCGAGCAGCCATCGACCACCTGTGGATGAACAGCCGAGGCTGGACCGAGATGGCAGAGTCGGGGGAGCCTAACGTCCTGGTGGAGGGAAGCGGCGTCAGGGTAAAGGATGCCTCGGGCAAGTGGTGGATGGACGTCAACGGCGGATATATGTCGGTCCATGCAGGATACGGCCGCACCGAAATAGCCGACGCCGCGTATGAGCAGATGAAACGCCTCCCATACATGGCCAACACCACCACGGCCGAGCCCACGCCGAAACTCGCCCGAAAACTTGCCGAAATCACGCCCGGAAATCTCACGCGCAGCTACTTCGTCTCCGGTGGTTCAGAGGCCAACGAAAGCGCCCTCAAGATGGCAAGGGCATTTCAGCAGCGTACAGGCTACCCCGGCCGGCATATCGTCATAAGCCGACGAGGGTCATACCACGGCGCCCTTGGACAAACTATGTGGCTAGGAGGCCTCCCCGGTCAGCATCGCGAAGACTACGGCCCCTCATACCCAGGCATGGTGTACGCACCCCAGCCTCTGCCCTACCGATGCGAGCTTGGAGGACGAACACCCTCCGAGTGCGCCGCGCTGTGCGCCGAAGCCGTCAAGAGTCTGATCCAATTCCACGGCGAGGAAAGCGTATGCGCCGTGATCGCCGAACCCGTAGCCTCCCCGCTAGGCGCCGCAGTGCCAGGCGGAGAGTACTGGCCGATGTTGCGCGAAACCTGCACCAGGTACGGAGTAGTACTGATCGCCGACGAGGTCGTAACAGGCTTTGGCAGAACGGGAAAGATGTTCGCCGTCGAGCACTGGGGCGTAACCCCCGACGTCATGACCGTTGCCAAGGGCATCGTCAGCAGCTACCTGCCCATTGGCGCCGCCATAGCCACCGAGCAGGTCGCCCAAGCATTCGCAGGAGGCCCCAACAGCAAGAACCGACAACTCAACCACACCCTGACCTTCTCAGGACACCCCGTCGCAGCAGCAGCCGCTCTCAAGAACATCGAAATCCTCGAAACCGAAAATCTGGTCGACAACTCCGAGAAAACAGGCAAATACTTCCTCGAATCCCTTGAAGAACTAAAAGACAAGCACGACATCATCGGAGACGTAAGAGGACTCGGACTATTCCTCGGAGTAGAACTGGTCAAGGACAGGGAAACAAGGGAACCCCTCGGGCAGGAAGCCGACGTCGGCGCACGCATTGGGCAGAAGATGGCCGACCGGGCCATGATCTTCCGAGCCTACCAGAGCAGTATGTCCATCGGCCCTCCGCTGTGCATCACGCGAGGCGAAGTCGATGAAATAGTGCGCGCACTCGACGAGTCCATCGCCGAAGTCTCTATCGACCTCGGCCTGGGCGTATAGCATGGAACACACACAATCCCTGAAACCCAAAATGGAGAACTGCAAATGGTCAAACTAGCCGCAAACCTCACCATGATGTTCAACGAGGCCGACTTCCTAGACCGCTTCGGCGCAGCTGCCGACGCCGGGTTCAAGGGCGTCGAGTACCTGTTCCCATACGACTATGAAGCCGACGCAATCGCAGACAGACTTGAGGCACGCGGCCTTCAACAGGTGCTGTTCGATTTCCCTGCCGGAAACTGGGATGCAGGCGACCGGGGCTTGGCCTGCATACCGGATCGCCTCGGCGAATTCCAGGACTCCGTAGGTAAGGCCCTCGAATACGCGCACACCCTTTCCTGCTCACGCCTAACGTGTCTGGCCGGCATCGCACCCGAAAACGTAAAACCCGAAACCATTGAGCAAACCATGGTGGACAACCTCAAGTTTGCAGCCAAACAGGCCGCCGACGCCGGTATAACCGTCCTCATAGAGCCCCTGAACACACGAGACGTGCCAGGAACATACGTCTCTACTTCAACCCACGGCAGAGCCCTGCTGGAGGCCGTCGGAGAGAGCAACGTCAAACTACAGTACGACGTCTACCACATGCAGATCATGGAGGGTGACCTCGCCATGACCATAGAGGCCAACATGGACGTCATCCACCACTTCCAGCTCGCAGACAACCCAGGCCGGAATGAGCCCGGCACCGGAGAGATCAACTACGACTTCATCCTGCCATACGTAGACAGCCTCGGATACGAGGGATGGGTCGGATGCGAATACCGCCCGGCAGGCCGGACCCAAGACGGCCTCGGCTGGACCAGAAAATACCTTTAACCGGGTCCGGCAGGCCAAGCGACGGCCTGCCCCACCCCGTTCTCGCAAGCGTCCTGCAAGACCCCATGAAACCAGGGAACCCTTTCCCTATGTAAACCGACTTGCCAGCCTCGTCGTTCTACAAGAGGAGTCAGATTAGGGAGCAGGCTCTTGAGGCACAGCTGGTCGAATACCGCACTGGTCGGACTGCTCGCGTTCGAGTTGGCAACCGGTCTGTTCGGACTGGTTGCCGGCTCACCCGACAGGGCCATCTTCATCGTACTGCACAACGTCGGCGCCTTCGCCATTCTCGCCATCGCCGGATGGAAAGTCGCGCTTGTCGCCCGCTCGCTCAGACGCCGGCCCAACGGCGCGGCAAGAACAGCCTCCCTTGCGTTGGCATTCCTGATAGTCCTCTCCATCGGCCTGGGATTCTCATGGACCTTGGGAGGGTTCTTTCGAGTGGCCGGCATCACCGGCCTCAACTGGCACATGTTCGTGGGAGGCCTCGCCCTTCCCCTAGCCGTGTGGCACGCCCTCAAGTACACCCGCAGGATGAAAGTCGGAGTAGACGCCGGCCGAAGAGCCGCTATCCGATGGGTCGCAGCCACTGTCGCAGGCGCCGGACTGTGGCTTGCCTACGAGGGAGTACTCAGGCGCATCGATCTGGAAGGATCTTCGAGAAGGTTCACCGGTTCCCATGAACAAAGCGGCGCCGGAGCAAACGCCTTCCCCGTCACGTCATGGCTAAACGACCGACCCCCGCCCGTTGATACGGACGCTTGGCGACTACGCATCCACGGGCTCGTAGTAAACGAGCTCGACCTGGAACTCAACGAGTTGCTCACGCATCGCAAGTCTGAAGACGCTCTGACAGCGACTCTCGACTGCACCGGCGGCTGGTACGCCCAACGACAATGGAGCGGAATATGGGTTGCAGACCTGCTGGACAGCGCGGTTCTCGAAGAAGGCGCTCGAAGCGTCACCTTTACGTCAGTCACCGGATACTACAGGCGAGCCTCTCTGGAAGAAGCCCGCAACTATCTTCTCGCGACTCGCGTGGGCGGTGAACCCTTGTCCCACGGACACGGCGCACCGCTGCGGCTCGTGGCCCCAGGCAGACGAGGATTCGAATGGGTGAAGTGGGTGGCATCCATCCAGGTCAACAGAACCTCCAAGTGGCTTCAGCCCCCTCTGCCCCTGCAATAATCCCACAGGTCCACGACGTCCCGCCGTACCCGGGCGTATCTACGGCTTCCTAGCCGCCAGTATCATCCGCCGGGAATTTATAGAATACGCCCCCGCGTCATAGTCGCCGAAAGTCTTCTCCAGCAAAAGACCCGCGCGGCCAAGCATTCCAGCCATCTCCGTCAGCGTGTACAGCCGCATACGATGGCCGGAAGACTCCCTGCGCGTGCCGTCAGACCCGATGATCGAAAAACTCACGTAGTTTCTGCTCGACAGCAGATCGAGCCGACGACGCTCCAATATCGTCGTGCCGTCCTCATCCACCCGCCAATCCTTCTCCTCGAAGTTTGTAATCACCCATTCCCTGTTGATCAGGTCGACCAGAAACGCACCCCCAGGCTTCAACGCCCCGTGAACCGCCTCCAGCGCCTTTTGATCCTCGGCTTCAGACTCCAGGTACCCAAAGGCAGAAAACATGTTGATCACCGCATCGAAACGGCCTGAAAACGGGATCTCCCGCATGTCCCCCTGCACCAACTCCAGAGACAAGCCCTTCTCCGAAGCCGCAGCGCGAGCCTCTGCGAGGTAATCCCCGTTGAGGTCCTGTCCCGTCACCTTCATTCCGGCCGCCGCAAGGCGCAGCGCGTGCCGACCGTGCCCGCAGCACAGGTCGAGCACTTCCTGGCCGGCAGACAGATCGAGCGCCCACGAAGCGAAAGCCGCCTCCGCATCACTCCGCTCCTCCGTAAGCGTAGAGCCGTAAGCGGCCCGGTAATCCTCCTCGAAGAACTCCACGTACCAGGGCGCGGTGGACGGCTTCACGGGCTTATCTTCGACGGACATTTCAAACCTCGAGTACGACCGGGGCGCAGAGCCCAAGGCGTTGATCCGCTGTCAGGCAATTGGCGTATAGGTCACAGAACTATAGTACGGCCTCCGCATATGGAGTCTTGTCGATCACGCCCGCCGCTCTAAATGCAGACTGCCGCTCGAAGCACTTGTTGCACGCCCCGCAGTGGGACTCTCCGACTGGGTTGGCGCAAGTAAGCGTTTTGTAGAGTGGAAGATGCCCGTACCTGCGGATGAGGTCCTCCTTGTGCATCCCGCGAAAAGGCGCTTCTACGGTGATCGCATGGTTCAGACCGGCGCTCAGCAACTCCGAGTAAGAGGCAAAGAAACCGGGCGTGGCATCCGGAAAAGGGTTCGCCCCAAGCGACCCGATCACGATCCGGTTCACCCCGTGAACACTGCACCACACCGCGGCAAGCCCTATGAGCAGAATGTTCCGGCCCGGAATGTACATCTCTTCATCCGCAGCATCCGCAGATGGAACGCCCTCCCCTGTAACGCTCCAGTGCCCGGAAATCAGCGGCCCCACCGGAACCGTAAGAAAAGTGACCGGCCTTACCGAGGAACTCCCCAAAGACTGGATGAACCTGTCAAGCGAACGCTTTTCCACTGCCTCCCAGATCATACCCGCCTCCACGTAGATCGGCCATGCCACTCCATCCGAGGCCATCTCGGCAAGAAGCGCCGCGCTGTCCAGACCTCCGCTGGTGAGCACCGCAGTCTGTATCAAGTTAGCCGTCCTCCCGATAGGCCGCGTAACTCGATGGAGTCTCCCAAAGCCTGGCCTCCACGATGCGCAAGCCCATCTCGACGACCTTGGCGAATATGTGCCGCGCCATGCTCTCCGCTGTCGGGTTGTGATCCATCACGTACACCGGCTCATCCATCCCGCGCAACACCTCCACCATAGGGTCGCCCCTGTACAGGATCATACGGTGGTCGAGGTTCGAGTCGATCCACCCCTTGACCAGACTCTTCACGTCCACGAAATCCACCACCATACCCCGCTCATCAAGCTCATCCGCCGCGATATCCACCTCCAGCAAGCCATTGTGGCCGTGGAGGTAACGGCACTTGCCTTCATAGTTGACCAGCCGGTGCCCGTATGCAAAGTCGATCTGCTTCGTCACCAGGTGCCTCGCGCCTCTCGCGTGACGATTAACCGGCATGATCGAACACCCCCGGCCCGGCAAAGTGGCGCCCCGAATCTACGCGTATAGTCTCCCCGGTGATCGTCTCGCTCTTGAGGAGCGTCACAACCATCTCCGCGATCTCATCCGCCGAGGACTCACGCTTCAGAGGCGACAGAGCGACCACCTCCCGGGCCCAACTCTCACGGCTGATCTCAGGCGGGCGCATCGTCGGACCAGGCGCTATCGAGTTCACGAGGATTCGGTAATGCGCCAACTCCGCCGCGAAAGCCCGGGTCATGAAATCCACCGCCGCCTTGGCAGTCAGATAAGGCAAGTAATCCGTGTAAGGGGTCTCGCCAGCCGCCCAATCGCTAAACATGATCAAGTGGCCGTTCGTACGCAGCCCATTCCGCCGGATCACGCGGGCCGCGTTTATGCAAAGCAGGTAACTCCCCTTCGCAGAGCGCATCGCACGATCCCAGGCCGCGCCGTCCAGCTCCTCCAACGTCGCACGGGGATAATCAGACGCAAGGTTGACCACGAATCGCAGACCGCCAAGAGCCTCGGCTGCCTCATCCACCATACGACGAGCGTCATCCTCCAGGCTCAGATCCCCCTGCACCAGGCAAACGCGCTCGACCTGCGCCGCCACCGCGCTCGTAAGCCGTTCCGCCTCTATTCTCGAACTCCTGTAAGCGACCGCCAGGTTCACGCCCTCAAGCGCCAGGCGCTCAGCGACTCTCTCGCCAACGCGCTTGGTGCCCGCGATCAACGCCGAAGAGCCTTGCAAATCGAGAATGTCTCTTACCGCCTTCCCTCAAGCGCGTCCAACAAATCCAATCCGCCGGCCGCAGTGTTCGCGCCCCTCTTCCCTTACCGTACGCCTCAGCGCATCAGCGATTGTCCTCGCAGCAAGTGGAACGAAATGCGCCCTTCGCACAGCCCGCGCTCCGTTGTCAGGATAGACGCACGCGAACCCGGATGCCACAGGCGCTAACGCATCACTTCGCAACAGCGCTCGCATCCAGAAGCCCGGCAATCGTGCCGCCGAAGAACATGTCAGCCTCAGACGCGCTCAGAAAGTCGCAGTAGTCTCGTATGAACGTGATGTTCTGCCGATACGTCCAGTCACGCATCACCATCGGCATGTCCGTTCCCCACGTCAGCCGCTCGGCCCCGATTCTTTCAAAGCAAGTTCGGATGACAGAGCGCGCCTGCGGCATCGGGTAATCGAAGTTCAGCGCCACTGCAATAGGAAACATCAACTGAAGCATCAGCCCGTTCCCATCGAACGTCTCCCACACCCACGCCGGAATGTTCAGCGAGTCATCCCCAACCCAGAAATCCCAGGACACACCATGAGTCATGACTACGCTGGCATCGGGGTAGCGCCTCATCCAGCGCCGCAGCGTCTCGTGCTCCGCAAGATAACTTTCCAGAAATGGCTCGCGCCTGGGCTTCAAGGAAAAGAAGACCGGAACACCCGCCTCCACCACCGCATCCCAGAACGGCAAGAACTCTTTCCGATCCCAAGCGCCCCAGTCGTTGTACAGGTCCATCTGGTGCGAAAGAAACTGGAGGCCGGAAAGACCCTCATCCCGAACAGCCGAAACTACCTGCGCCGCAGCCACCGCCGGGGCCGCAGGTACCAGCCACTCCGGCGTATGGGCCAAACCCCGTAAGCGATCCGGAAAGCGGCGCACGCAATCCACTATGAACTCGTTACCCAAACCAAGATACGGCGTGCGATGCAGCAGAGCCATGTCCACCCCCGCGTAATCCATCTCCGCTATGAGACGCTCAGGCGGGTACGACATGTCCGTAACCGACGGCGGCAACCACTGCTTGACGTAAGTCTCCCCGGCATCCGTCCACTCGAAGCGGCCGTGACCCGCCGCGCGGAAGCCAGCCTCCTTCAGGGAATCCAGAGACCCCCTGTTAGCGGAACCCATCAGAGCGCTTGTATCCGCGGAAGCGCGATCCCTAGCTCGCCATGCCGGCTGGTGATGCCGAGCCGTAGCATGTTGCAAGTGACGGCGAAACTCCTCCGGATCCTCAAACCCTCCGTCACCGTCCAGGGGTGGAAAGCAGTACGCATGTGAATCGAAGAGCAAGCCGTTCCCTCCTTGGAAGAATACGAAGAAGACCCTTGCGCAGGCCCCAGGTCGCATCGAGAGTAAGACAGTATGCACTATAGGCGCAAAAGCCTCGTCCCGCGCAGATACGCAATACCATCGCGTTTCACTCACCCCATTGCCGCCCAACCACCCGTCATTCTCCCTACGGCATCGCCGGTATACGGATAACATGGCGCGAACTTCGGGAGCAGGCTCAAATGACAAAATCGCAGCGCATGGAGTTCGGCTACAACCCGCCCTCTGGAGAGAGAGGACGCGAAACCATCAGGCCCCGCGAGTACCTGGCCGACCTGCACGACGCGCTCGACGTCGCAGCACAGGGCTTCGACTCTATATGGGTATCCGACCACCTCAACTACTCGAATGAGTGGCGGATCGAGTGCTGGACCCTGCTAACGTGGATCGCAGCCCGCTACCCCAACGTAGGGCTGAGCACCATCGTCATGAGCAACACCTTCCGCCATCCCGCTGTGATGGCCAAGATGGCCGCATCCCTACAGGAACTCAGCCAGGGCCGGTTCGTCCTCGGCTACGGCGCAGGCTGGCACCAGGGAGAGCATCGGGCATTCGGAATAGATCTGCCCAGCCCGGGCCCGCGCATCGACCGAATGGAAGAGGCCATACAGGTCATAAAGACCCTCTGGTCAGACTCCCCAGCCAGCTTCTCAGGCCGCTACTACTCCATCTCCAACGCTCACGCAGAGCCCAGGCCAAACCCCGTACCGCCCATCATGATCGGAGGCGGCGGAGAGAAGAAGACCCTGCGAGTCGTCGCAAAACATGCCGACTGGTGGAACGATATCGCCCGCACAGTCCCGGAACTGCGGCACAAGCTGGCTGTCTTGAAGAAACACTGCGAACACGTAGGACGAAATTACGACTCGATCCGAAAGACAGTCTCTATGGGAATATTCATACACCCCTCGCACTCGAAGGCCCTCGAAATGGCACGGCTCAGAGGAAGCGCCGCCCCAAACGTCATAGCCGGAGACCCGGTGGCCGTAAAGGAAAAGTGTGAGGAACTGCGATCCTTGGGGTTCGATCTACTGATCGCCTACTTCAACGATTTTCAGGACACCACGCAGATGAAATTGTTCATCGACAAGGTGATCCCGCAATTTGCGTAACCGGGATCCATCAAGAAGAGCCGCCAGCAAAAAGCCCTCCCCACCTGCCTGCGCACTACCAAAACCGACTCGAACCCCGCCGCGGCCGCACCCGCGCCCCCGACACCCCGCTCACTCCGCCGCCAGCAATTCCTCCCTCAGCGCACGCCCCACGGCCTCCTCCTCTCCCTCGCACAGCGTTACCGGGCTGATGAACAGCTCATCCCCATAACCGCCTTGGCCAATGCGAATGGACGGCTCACGAGACGCCAGCCTCTCCAAAACCGCCGAAGAGGATGCACCGGCCCAACCATCCCGGAAGTAAACCACCGCTTGTGGCCCCTGCCGATTCGGGTCATCTTCCTCTATACGAACCTCCAGACCGGGAATATCCCCAACCGCCGAGGCAATCGCCGCCGACCTGGACCGCCATACCGCCCACTCAGCCTCATGGTCGGTGCGAACGAACAGATCCAGCGCGGCAAGCAAACCCGCAATCTCTTCCTTGCACACCTTCGCAGCTCGGCCGACCCCCTTGTACGGCGACGTGCTCAGCCGAGCCGCCTCTATCAGATCCGCCCTGCCGCACAAAATGCCCGTTGACTGGGGCCCCCGAAGACCCTTGCCGCCGGAGAATGCCACCATGTCAGCCCCCGCATCGATATAAGCCGTCAGGTTGGAAGCCGGAGGAAGCATGACAGCCGCGTCCACGATCACAGGCACACCCCGACCATGGGCTATCTCAACCGCTCGTTCCAGCGGTATCGGACACGAGTTCCAGGGATGAAAAACGTAGGCCAGGGCCGCAGTGCTCTCCCCTATCGCCTCCTCCAGCTGCTCCTCCGCAGACCCATCACCCTCCCCCCAGATGACCAGCTTCGCTCCTGCAGCCCGGTAGCAGCGGTCGTAGTTCGTCTGATGCAGGTAATAAAGCGCCACCTCGTCGCGCAGCCCGGAGCAATCGGGCAGCTGATCGATCAGCGCCGGATCGTCTCCCGTCATGCATGCCGCTGTCTGAAGTAGCAATCCAGCCGCCGCTCCTGCCACCGCGAGCCCAGCCTCCGCCCCCGTATACCCGGCAATCTTTCTGCCAGCCGCAAGGTTCAGCTCATCGAAGTCAACGTACGTGTTCACCGCCTCAGCCATAGCCTCGCACACCTCCGGGGGCATGATGCTGCCCCCCAGCGCGGTGATCCAACCGCGACCGTTGATGATCCGCCTCACGCCAAGGCTGTCGAATATCGCCGATCCCGTACCCGAATTCATGTTGGAGTCCTTTGCGACGCGGGCCGAAGATCAAAATCTCGACGAAACCTGATACCCAGAACCCGCTCCGTCCTGTCAACGTCAAACCTGCCTCGGGCCTCAGCCGCGGCAACCGCGTGGAACACGTTGAAGCCCTGCTGATCGGATTCCAGGGCCTTCAGGCAAGCCCGGGCAACGTCGTAGCGGTCTATCCAACTGTTCGTATTCATGCTTTCCTGCCACGTCTCCTCCCCGCGAGCCTGCACCTTGGCATCATCGCTCGCATCCTCTTCAAGCCCTATCGCCTTCGCCGCACCCGCCCCCAGATCGAGAATATCGCCTAAACGTAGAACGGACACGTTCATACCGTGCAGATCGCAAAACCACCTGGCAACCTCCTCCTGCAAAGCCTTGGTCAGATCATAGATGCTGCCCGCGCCGCGGTAGAAACTTGCGTGGTCGATAAACCTGCCCGGAGGGTGCGAAACGTGCGTCTCTGCCGATGCAACCAGCGCCGCACGGCGGACACCGTTACGACGAGCCGCCTCCAGGACGTTGTACGCGCCCCGCACGTTTACGGCGAATGGCGCCGGATCATCCGCCCGGTACAAACCCCTCGTAACTGTACTCGCTATGGCCGCGTGCACCACTGCGTCCTGCCCCGCCATCGCAGCGCTCACCGAGTCGAACTCTGTCACGTCGCCATACCGAACCGACACCGACCGCAATCCATCGCACGACGCCGAACTCGACAGGTCCAGATCCTCGCGCGGAGCGTCCGGGCTCTCAAGATCGAACGCCGTCACCGCATGAGCGCGGCCCAACGTCTCAGTCAAAGCCTTACCAAGCCACCCCAGCGCACCGGTAATCAGGATGTTCATGGAATCTCTCCCACCAAAAGTCGCACCCACACTCCATCATCGGTTCGGGACGCAAGCCCCGCGCGTTCAGTCGTCTTCCAGAGTGGAAGTGTCTCCCTCAGGCAAACCAAGTTCACGGGCCTTCAGCAGCCGCCGCATGATCTTCCCGGAGCGGGTCTTCGGCATCACGTCCACCACGTCGATCTCACGGGGCGCAACGCCCGCCGCCAGCTTCTGCCGAGAGAACTGCATCAACTCGCGACGCAGAGCCGTCGACCATTCGTAGTCCGGGTTGAGCGTCACGAACGCCTTTACCACCTCCATCGCAATCGGGTCCGGTTTGCCGATCACCCCAGCCTCTGCCACCGCCGGATGCTCGATGAGCGCGCTCTCAACCTCGAACGGCCCGACGAGGTGCCCAGCCGTGTTGATCACGTCATCCGCCCTGCCCTGGAACCAGAAATAGCCGTCCTCGTCCAGCGATGCCTGATCCCCGGTAATGTACCAACCCTTCCTGAAACGAGACGAGTACATCTCATCCTGCCCCCAATAGGCGTGCATCATCGAGGGCCAGCCCGGCCGCAAGGCCAATATCCCCGCCTCGCCGGCAGGCTTCGGGTTGTAGTCCTCATCCAGAACCGCCATCTCCACGCCCGGAATCGGCCGGCCCATAGAACCCGCTCGAACCTCCATAGACGCATAGTTCGAGCACATGATCGCCCCCGTCTCCGTCTGCCACCAATTGTCGTGAATAGGCATCTTGTAGTGCTCGTTACCCCAAACCACCGCCTCCGGGTTCAGAGGCTCACCCACACTCGCGATGAAGCGCAGCGAAGAAAGGTCGTGCGAAGCCACCGGACCGGCGCCCGCACGCATCAAAAGACGGATAGCCGTCGGAGCCGTGTACCACACCGTCACCTTGTACCTGTCGATCACGTCGTAATACGCGTTAGCCCCAAATCCCCCCTCGTAGATCACGTTCGTCACACCGTTCGTCCAGGGCGCCATCATCCCGTAAGAAGTGCCCGTGACCCAGCCAGGATCCGCCGTACAGAAATACACGTCATCGAAATTGAGGTCCAGGCACCATTTGCCCGTCATGTACTGCTGAACCACCGCCTGATGCCGGTGAAGCACCCCCTTTGGCTTGCCAGTGCTACCCGACGTGTAGTGCATGATCGAGTAGTCGTACTGACCGGTACCGGCGATCTGGAAGCCCTCCGAACTCGCTACCGACATGAGCTCGTAGTAGTCCAGGTCACCCTTTGCCAGAGGTTCCCGGTAGCGTCCGCCCTTGTTGACCACGATCACCTTCTCTAGCGTTTCCACCTTGGACAGGATCGACTCGATCTTGTTGCGCAACTCAGGAGTCGTGATCAGGAACCGCGCTCCCGCATCCTGCATCCTGTCCAGCACCGGATCCGGACCAAAAGCCGAAAAGAGCGGACCGATCACCCCCCCCGCCTTCAGTACTCCCAGAGCCGCCACGTAAAGCTCCGGCAACCGATCCATGAAGATGAACACCCGGTCGCCTCTTTGGATCCCCAACCCGTTCATCACCGAACCAAAGCGATCCGACAACTCCTTCATCTCGGCATAGGTATAGGTCTCCTCCTCACCGTTCTTGCCCGCCCAAATCATCGCAGACTTATCCCCGTACCCATGATGCACGTGCCGGTCGATCGCCTCATAGGCATTGTTAAGCCCGCCGCCAGGCAGCCAGTCCAGCTCCGGGAAGGCGTCTCGGTACCAATCGAACCCCTCCCTCGCCGATTCGTAGTCCGAGAGGTTGGGCGTCAATCCCTCGTACTGTGCCGATGGCTTGCCGATAACTTCGTAATCCATCATCGTTGCTCCGTTGCTCCCTGCTCGCCGCATGACGCGGACGAGCCTCCGACCATACTGGGTGATCTATGGGGGGAATATAAAGGAATCCCTGAACCATGCCAAAGACCAGGACGCTTGCAGACCGCCGGCCTGCAACTGCTATAGTGCGAAATAAGGAAAACAGTCAGGGGAACGCAGCGAGCGGGCTGACCCGGGTCAAGTCAGCATCGAGCGCGAAGCAAAGCCCCCGTAGAGGATCGAACCGTATGAAGGTGCTCTTTTTGCAAGACGTGCGGCCAACCGCAAGGGCCGGAGACGTCAAGGAAGTCAAGAACGGATTTGCACGAAACTATTTGCTGCCCAACAAACTCGCCGTACTCGCCACTCGAGACGAATTGCAAAGGGCCGACAAGCTCCGCAAGGCCGCAGAGAAGCGCAGGCTGAGAGAGGCCCAGGAGTGGCGAGACGTCGCTGAGGGAATCGCAGAAACCCCCATCGAGGTCGAAGTACGCTCAGGCCCCACCGGCCGCTTGTACGGCTCAGTAACAAGCGCCATGATTGCCGAAAAGGTCTCAGAGTTGATACAGCGCGAAGTAGACCGACGATCAGTCCGAATACCCGCACCAATACGCACCATCGGAAACTACCTCATACCCGTCAGATTCCCCGGAGAAGTGGAAGCAGACCTCCGTATCCTCGTCAAATCCGACTCCGAAAAGCCTTCCCCAAATGAGGGTGGCTCTGGCGAGAACGAAGAAACTCCCCCTGCCGGCGCACCCGAAATAAGCGGTTGACGAACCGGGGGCCGTCTACTGTCCCCCCTTAACCGAGCATTTGCAAAAGGCGCAAACGCGAGGGCCGCACGACCCGCGTACGCCCCCCCATTGGAGCTTCAAGGCCTTGCAAGCTGACCGACTGCCACCACATGACATTCAGGCCGAGGAATCCGTCATCGGGTCCCTGCTTATAGACGGAGAGTCCATCACAACCATCTCGGGATTCCTCAAGCCGGAAGACTTCTACCGCGAGCGCAACCGATGGTGTTTCGAGGCCTGCATTGAACTGCTGAACCGCAACGAAGCCATAAACCAGGTAACCCTTGCCCACGAACTCGAAACCATGGGAGTACTCGAAGAAGTCGGCGGCAGCCTATACCTCAACCACATCGTGACCGTCGTGCCCACCTCCGTACACGTAAAGCACTACGGCGAAATAGTCTACCGAACCTCGACCATGAGACGGCTCATCGACGTGTCGCACAAGATAGCTGACATCGGCTTCCAGGATCAGGCCGACATAGACCTCGCGCTCAGCAACGCCGAAGACCTCCTCTTCAGCGTCCGATCCGGAACGAGAACCCGAGACTTCATCCCCATAAGGGAAGCCTTGGAGCCATACCTGGAGTCAACCTCGCCCGTGCCTGACCTCGATGAGCAGACCACGGGGCCCATACCGTCCGGCTTCCCAAACCTCGATGCCCTGCTGGGAGGCCTCCAGCGGTCAGACATGATCGTACTGGCCGCCCGCCCCAGCGTGGGCAAGAGCACCCTGGCGCTGAACTTGGCGCGCAATGCCGCAGTCAACGGAGCGCGCGTAGGCATACTCAGCCTCGAAATGGGACGCGAACAGGTCGCCATGCGGCTACTCTCCGCCGAGGCAAGGGTCAACATGCACCGCATAAGAACACGCCTCGTAAGTGAAGATGAGCAGGCGCGCATCGTCGACTCCATAGGCTTCTTGTCAGACCTCTCCATATACGTAGACGACACCCCCTTGCAGACAGTCGCCGAAATCAGAGGCAAGGCCCGACGACTCCAACTCGAAGCCGGAATGGACTTCGCCGTCGTCGACTACATGCAACTCATAACCGGAGGTGGATCAGGCTGGCGCCGAGACCAGAACCGATCACAAGAGGTCAGCGAAATCTCACGCTCCCTAAAGGGCATGGCAAGAGACCTCAACGTACCCGTGCTTGCAGTATCACAGTTGAGCCGGGCCATAGAGCAGCGCCCATCCCACAGGCCCGTACTCTCCGACCTACGAGAAAGCGGCAGCATCGAGCAGGACTCCGACGTAGTTATGTTCATTCACCGGGTCGACAAGTACATGACCGAGGAGGAATGGAACAGGAACAACCCCAGCTCCCCCTACCCCCGAGGCCTCGCCGAAATCATCGTCGCCAAGCACAGGCACGGACCCACAGATGACCTCATGATGGCAGTGCGTGACTCCATAGGCCAATTCATGGAGCAAACGATCCCCGCCGGCGTGCACGCGCCCAGCGCCAACTGACCATGCCATCGCCATTTCCCAGGGGATACCGCTCCACTCCCGTGCCAAACCCCCTGCTTGCCCAACTCTTGGTCGAAATATCCGACCCCGACGAACTACGCCTGACACTGCGAGCAATATGGGCCCTGCACCAGAAAAGAGGCTTCCCGCCGTCCCTGACGCAAGCCGACCTCGCCTCTGACCCAACCGTGGCAGCCATGCTCGGCGCCGACGACGAAGAACTACAAGACAGGATCTCAGCCATCCTCGACCAGGCAGTACAACGTGGTACTCTGCTAAGAACCCCCGAACTCCGCGCACCCGACAACTACTACCTCAATACCGAGCCGGTGCGAAGAGCCTTGGCCAAGCGGCGCCCGGAACTCCACCGCGCCGCCGCAACCGGCAGCGAATCGGATACCGATCACGCAGAACTGGAGACGTGGCCCTACCTACACGCCGCGCTAAAACCCACTCCCGCTGCCGTCGCATACGAGGAAAATATCGGCCCGATCACGCCCATGGTCGCCGAAAAAATTCGCGATGCCATATCCGAATACTCGGAAAACGACGTACTGGATGCCATACGAGAGGCTGTCGAACGAGACGCAAGAAACTGGAGCTACGTAGCAGCCGTGCTGAGACGACCCCGGAGGGAGAAGCAGACCGAACATGGAAAGCCTGGAGGAAATTCTCAAGAGGTCAGGTCTGACCAATTTATCCGCTGGTACCGCAACCGCCAGCAGCAGCGCGGCAACCGCTGAGGATGAGTACCACTGCAACGTTTGCGACGACGCAAGATGGCTCAACCTCAAGGCCCCCGTAGGTACTCCCGAATTCGGAAGAGTAGCCCCATGCACGTGCCAGGAAAGAGCATGGGGAGTCAATCAGTCCGAGCGACTGCTCGACTACAGCGAACTCGGACCCCTGAAGACGCTCACGTTCGACTCAATCGATCCCGCAGGGAGAGACGGCTACGTAGAACCCTCTTCCTTCCGAAGAGCCTGCACACAGGCCGAGAGGTTCGCTGACCGACCGGCCGGATGGTTCACACTCATAGGCCCCTCCGGAGCAGGAAAGACACACCTCGCAGCCGCCATAGCCAACAGGGCCATGGCAAGAGGACTCCCCACCCGTTTCGTCGCAGTACCTGAACTCCTCGACCACCTACGCGCGGCATTCGGACCCGAAGCCACCGCCAACTACGATGAACTCTTCGATCAAACCCTCTCCGCACCACTGCTGATTCTCAACGACCTGACCGCACACTCCCCTTCACCATGGGCAGAGGAAAAACTAGACCAGATACTCGCCCACAGGTACGACGGCCGGATGCCAACGGTCATAATCAGCTCCACCCCCCTCGAAGACTTGCCCGACAGATTGCGCTCGCGCATAACCGATCCCGTGCTCTCCACCGTCGCACACATACGGCCGGGATGGTACAACTCCCGCCTCGACGACCCCGGCATTGAACCCAGATTGCAGGCCTCTATGACCCTCGATAGCTTTAACCAGCGAGGAGGTTCCGGCTCTACAACCGAACACAGGGCCACTTTGCGGGAAGCCCTCAAGGCCGCCAAATCCTTCGCAGGACACCCCGACGGATGGCTCTACCTCGCAGGACCAACCGGCGTCGGAAAGACACACCTCGCCGTCGCTATCGCAAACGCGCGCATCGAGAAGCGAGAACCGGCCCTCTTCTGGAAAACCCCCAACCTCCTCGACCACCTACGAATGGGATACTCCAACGTCGGGCGCACCACCTTCGATAGGCTGTTCGACAGCGTCAAATACGCCGAACTCCTCATACTCGACGACCTCGGCGCACAAGTCTCCACACCCTGGGCAGAGGAAAAGCTCTACCAGCTGATCGTACATCGCCACGATGCAGCCATCCCCACAGTGATCACAAGCCGAGTGCTGCTCGAAAGCGCCGCCAAAAACTCCAAAGCCGAATACCAAGGCGGTTTCGGCTCACTCTACTCGGAAGCCATAGCATCCAGGCTGAGAGACGGTCTCGTAGTAACCGAAAGACTCATAGCCGCCCCCGACTACCGCTTCAGAGGCAGCAGTAAGAAATCCCGCAGACCGTCGAGCAGACTAGCTAAATAGGCCATGCAGCCCTCGGCCGCACCCAAACCTCCCCTTTCGTAGAACCACAGAGGGCCGAAAGCCGCGCCGAGCCTCCCCCCAATGAATCCACAAGGCAAAATGAGGCCCGGAAGGCGGCCCCCTTCAGGGAAGTAGTAGCTAAAACCCTCGAACAGGCCGAACCGGAACCGCCCGCCCGAACCGGCTCATACGGAATTTCCCGCCGACCCGCTATGCCCCAGACCGAGCATCCGAGGCTCCGAGGCTCCACCTACAAGGCGGGGAACGGCTTGGCTCCCACCATGAGCCGCCGTTTGCGCTCTTTCACCCCCCTTCCATCCCCATTCCCCGCACAGTAACTCGCAGCCCAACCTCGCGCGTTCGACAACTTGCAAACGCTGTGTGCGAAGATTCTCAGGTTTTGTTAAACTACGCCAGCAAAGTAACGAGGCTCTGCTTGAGCCTCTCGATTCAGAAGGTGCACGCGCCGTCGTCATTGGACATTCACAGGCAAGAGAATAATCGATTGCCGAATGTCAGCCGTCGATAGGTGACCCACACGGGGGTGCCGCATGAGACGATCTCGAACCCAATTCAAATTTCTGCCCCTAATGCTGCTAGCGCTGGGTTTAGCCATCGCTACAGCATGTGGCGGTAGCGCGGACCCGACCGCGATGCCTGCTCAACCACAACAACCCAAAGCGCCGGAAGCCGCCGCCATGGCCCCAACGGCAATGCCCGCACCCACGGCAGCCCCGGCAATGAACCCGGCCCCGGCAGCCACCGCAAGGCCGGCAGCCACCGCAGTGCCGTCAGGCAGCGGACAACTTGTACTGCCAACACCCACTCCTACCGCAACACCATTGCCCTTCGAGCAAATCGACCTGCCCCAACCCAAGAGCCCAAGAGGCACCATAACCATCGTCGTACAGGACGTGGGACCCGGTATCGGCCTGCACAGGGCACAGGGCGGTGAGGGACCCGTACGATGGGGCGCCATGGAAGGCATGTTCAGAAACGCAGACCTCGGATCAGGACCCGTCTTCGGAGAACCCTGGCTCGTAAAGGAGTGGAGACTCGCAGCAGACCTCAGCTCCGTCGATCTGACACTTGAACAGGGAGTACAGTTCCACGACGGCTTTGGCGAAATGACCGCCGCAGACGTCGTCTACTCACTCAACGACGCAAACCCAAACGTCACGCCAACGAGCATTCACGCTCAGGCAGGTGACCTCGCCGCCATGTTCGGCGAAGCAGTACAGATCGACACTTACACCGTCCAAATCCCATTCACACGATTCGACATACGCTGGCAGTCCGTAGCGCTCAGCCAGGGGTTCCAGCCCACCGGAGTACAGTCCACCGCAGTCCGAGACCAGATGGGCGAGGACTGGATGAGAGACAACATCGTAGGAACCGGACACTTCGAGGTCGAAGAGTGGACCCAAGACAGCCGCATAGTCCTCACAAAGGTCCCGTATGACCACTGGCGAAAGAATGCACAGATCGACAGACTCGTCGTCCTGGACATCCCTGACCCAACCGTCAGGCTCGCACAGATGAAAACCGGTGAGGCCGACGCTGTACCAGACCTGCAGCTCAAGGACGCTCCACCGCTCCTCGCAGCCGGCTTCAAGCGGCAGAACCTCGGCGGATCCGAACTGAACATCGCATGGGCCGGCAACCTGTGGGAGACCGTACACGCCGTCACAGGCGAACCACTCACACGCGGCGGCCTACAGGTCGAAAAGCCTTGGATCGGAGACCCCGATGACCCGGCGGACATGGAACAGGCGCGCCTCGTCCGAACCGCACTGTCCGAAGCATACGACCGAGAGGAACTCGTAGACGTTCTGACCGACGGACAGGGATGGCCCCTCTACATCGGAAAATTCAACCCCAGAATGCCCCAGTGGGACAACAAGTGGTCGATGCCATACGACCCCGCAGGCGCTCGGCAGAAACTCGCACAGGCAGGCTATCCGGATGGATTCCAGATCGAAATCTTCGGACAGTCAAACACACTGATACGCCAGCAAACCGCCGAAGCCATCGCCTCTTACTGGAACCAGAACCTCGGACTAGACGTCATCGTACAGTCCTTCCACTACCGAGTATTCCGACCCTCCATCGTGGGCCGGGAAGCAAGCATCCCATTCATGAACTCATGCGACGGCCCGTTCCCCGTACCGTGGGACTGGCCAAAGGGATTGACTCTCTCCAGCGTCAGCAGAGGCGGCTTCAGCTGCGCTCTCGAAGCCCCAATCGTTGCCCAGGCATACGTACAGGGCAACCTCGAGCCGGATGTCCAGAAGAGAGTCGAACTCAACAACCAGGTAGCAGACTTCTTCCACCACTGGAGAACGCTGACCGGCGTGTTTACGATCCCAACTCAGATCATCTACAACCCCAACGCCATACAGTCCTGGAACAACGACGGCAACAACTGCACCTGTGAAACACAGAACATCGTCCCTGCTCGCTAGAGCTTAGACGCTGCTTTGATGAGCGATGGGGGCCGTCCAGAATATGGGCGGCCCCTATTTGCACGTTCCGAATAACCAACACGCAAAAACGGAGAAACCTGAAGAGTGAGGACCTTCCTGCTAAGAAGAGCCGTCTCCGCGTTCCTGTCACTGATAGGTGCGACCTGCCTCGTCTTCATGATCTCCATCGCTTCCGATGACCCACTGCTCCTATACGTAAAGCCCACCGGATACGGAGTGACTGAGCAGCAACGAGACGCCCTAAAAGCCAAACTCGGACTAGATAGACCCCTCGTCGTCCAGTACCTGCTATGGATCGGAAGAGCCCTGAGAGGCGACTTGGGCGACAGCATATTCGACGAAAGACCCGTAACCGACAAGATAAACGAACGAGTCGGCGTCACACTCAAACTTGGAATACTCTCCTGGATCTTCGCCACCGCCGTCGGAATCCCCATGGGAATACTCTCCGCAGTCAAGAGAGCCACCGTATGGGACTACATAGGAAGAGGATTCGCACTCTTCGGACAGGCCGTGCCAAACTTCTGGCTCGGAATAATGATGATCTTCCTATTCGCAGTACGATTTGACTGGCTCCCAAGCGCCACCGCCGGCGAAGGCTTCTTGAGCTGGAGGCACTACGTCATGCCCGTGATCGTACTCGGTACCGCCACCGCTGGCGGATACCTGCGCATCACACGATCCGCAATGCTGGAAGTCCTGGACTCCGAATATGTAAAACTCGCACGCGCAAAGGGTGTCCAGGGCGGCCCCGTTGTATGGAAGCACGCACTCAGAAACGCACTCATACCACCCCTGACAGTCTCCGCAGTACTCATGGCCGGATTCATCACCGGATCACTCATCACCGAGTCCGTATTCGCCATACCGGGACTCGGAAGCCTAGCCATACAGTCCGTCACAAACAACGACTTCCCCCTCGTCTCAGGCATCACCATGGTATTCACCGCCCTATGGGTCACCACCAACTTCATCGCAGACGTCCTATACGTGGTCATTGACCCAAGAATCAGGCTGACGTAGCCAGAGGGCCTTCACAATGACCCAGGCGGTAACAGCGGATTACGGAGAGACCACGGCCGAAATCAGGCAGAGGGAAAACCCGGCTATACGCTTCCTGAACATCTTCAGGCGCTACCCCATAATCTCCATAGCCATCATCGGCAGCCTGCTCGTAGTAGGGATATTCGCCCCGCTCATCATGCCCCACAACCCCAATTACGGACAACTGCGCGCCAAAACAGCGCCCCCCCTATGGAACAGCGAATGGTACGAGCAAAACCCAAGGGTTGAAGGACGCTTCCTCCTCGGAGCCGACGGCGTCGGAAGGGACGTCTTCAGCCGCATGGTCGACGGCGCACGCATATCACTAATGGTCATGGCTGTATCACTAGCCTCCGGAATGTTCATTGGAACCACACTCGGACTCGTCGCAGGATACTTCGGAGGAATAATCGACGAGATAATCTCACGCATATGGGACATATGGGCCGCTATACCCTTCCTGCTCATCGCCCTCATCATCGCCACAGTCGTCGGAAACAGCCTCACGATCGTAATGGGGCTGCTCGCCATGGTCTCATGGAGCTCCTTCGTCAGAAACGTGCGGGCCGAAACCCTCACCCTCCGCGAACGAGACTACGTGGCTCAGGCGAAAATCGCCGGAGCAGGACCCGCCAGCATCATGTGGCGCCACATACTCCCCAACACCATAAACACCGTCGTAGTAATAGCCACCCTGCGAGTCGGCGGACTCATACTCGCAGAGGCAAGCCTCAGCTTCCTCGGCGTCGGAATACCCAAGCCACAAGCCACCTGGGGAAACATGGTCAGCGACGGACGAGCCTTCCTCAGCGAAGCATGGTGGATATCCTTCTTCCCAGGCCTCGCCATATTCCTCACCGTCATGGCCCTCAACTTCCTAGGCGACTGGCTAAGAGACCGCTGGGACCCCCGCCTCCGCCAGATATAAGCCAAAAACGCAACAACGCACACCGCCCCGCTAAAAACCCCAACGACGCCCGCGCGCCCGCGCCGGGACCCGGTTTTTCAACCGGAACGTTCGCCGTTTCAGCGCCGCCGGCGCTCCCGGGCCGGAACCTGCCTCGCCTATCCCCGACCCCGCCAGAGCCGGCACAACCGCGCTCCTCGGCCAGCCCTTACTCCGCCTCAACCACCAAGGAAACGGCCCGTGACCGAGCATCTCCCCGCGCCCCACGCTCGCCCCTCTTTCTAACCCCGCCCGTGTCGGCTACGAGTCGATCAGCCCCAACGCCTCGTCGATCTCGTCCTGGTAGGCGCTGACCTCCCCCGAAAGCATCTCCTCCATCGTCACCGCGCGACCGGCAACTGCCGACTCATAAGCCCCGTGTATGGCCGCCACTGCCGTCATACCCAGGTAGCCGTCCACCTCCGGAGCGCCCCCGTCGAGGATAGCCGCAGCAAAGTCATGCATCTCAATCGCCATGTGCTTCGCGTCGATCGGCGGAAACGGCAAGTCGTAAACCACGACGTCCTTCCCAAACAGACGCTCGGTTATCTCCGTCATCTGAAAGTCCGGCAGCAACTCCAGAATCTCCCCGCCCTTCAACTCGCGCCCGTCCAGACGCAGCACGACCGGATTGCCGTTCCGGTCGCCCGGAGCGTACAGAGCCCCCCGCTTGCCGTGAACGCTGCGCTCGAACGTCCGGCTGCCCTTCCCTGCTCCAACGTAGGAAAACTGCACCGTAGCCCCGGACTTCATTCGATACAACGCTATCGCCGAGTCCTCACCCGTAGCCTCCACTTCAGCCGGAAACGTCTTGAACCGCTCCCGGTAAGATTCCAGCATGTGGTCGAACTCGGCAGGACGGCGGCGCACCGGCTCCACGATGAGCCCAAGACCAAAGATCTGATCGTACTCACCCATGTAGTACTGGATTATGTCCGTGTAGTGAACACCCATGTCCAGCCCTATCGCCGCCCGCTCCTTCAGATGACGCCACGGAGTGATGATGATCTCATCGTTCCCGCCAAGAGCGTTGTGCAGCATCAAATACGGGTCGCCCAGCAAGCCGTGGTCGATAATCGACCGCGCCAACCGATTCGGCGGATCCCGACGCAGGTTCTCAGCAGTCGCAAGTACAGCCCCGCCGCGTTTCGCCGCGCTGATGATCGCCTGGCACGCACGCACCGTGATGCCCAGAGGCTTCTCCACAAGCGCATGTTTGCCCGCCTCAAGCGCAGGTACCGCAACAGTGTGGTGGAACGATGGATCGGTAACCACGTCCACCGCGGCGACGTCCGGGTGGGCCAGCGCATCCTCCAGGTCCGTAAACACCAGCGGCTTGCGCCCGAACAGCCGCTCGATCTCGCGCGCCCCCAGAGCCGCGTTAGCCGGGTTCACGTCGCAAACGGCAATCAAATCTATGTTGCCGATGCCGCTGTCTTCCAGTTCCTTGTACGCCAGAATGTGGCGGTGGCCCATGCCCCCGCTGCCTACGAGACAAAGCGGAACCTTTTCCAAGAGAGCGCTCCTTCGTCGAATTGCGGCACGACCAATATCGCGCCGAACAGTCAGCCCCGATCAGTAACCCACCGACTTCAGATGATCCATGTTCGCATAGCAAGACTCCACGGCCGGAGTATCGGCGTAGTTTGAAAGCTCGCCCATGACCCATCCTGAGTAGCCGATGCTGTTCAGAGTCTCACGGATCTTGCCGAAGTCCAGACCCGCAACACCCTGACCCATCACGCAAAACTTGCCCACGCCGTCGTCCTTCATGTGAAGATACGCCAACCGATCCCGGTACTTCACGATCTGAGGAACAGGATCCTCACCCATGCGGGCCGACACCGAAACGTCGAGGCACAGCGGAAGATCCGGCGCGAACTCCAGCAGACGATCCTGTTCCTCCTCCGTCTCCACGGTGCAGAGCGGGTGAGCATGGTAAGCCACCGTAAGACCCAACCCACCGGCATACTCCATCAATATGTTGCACTGCTCCGCCAGCCGCTTGAAGTCCTCGTCGCTCGGATAGCGCTGCGCCGCCCGCTTGCCGCCCAGGAAGGGGTAGACCGTAGCCCCCAACTCCGCCGCAAACTCCATGCGTCGGCGCTGACGCTCCATCACCTCCTCCGCGTCCGAGTCCACGCTCACGTTCCCGAACACGCTGACCGGCTCAAGACCGTACCGGTCGACCAGACCGCGCAGCCGAGACGGTGTGCCCAGCCAGTCAAGAGACGACGATATGAACTCCACTCCCTCCCATCCCGCGCCCGATATGGCCCCCAGCATCTCCTCCATGTCAGGAGTCGCGCCCCAGGTCAGAGTGTTATAGCCCAGGCGGAAAGTTCTGCCCGTCGTCATTCGCATTCTCCATTCGGCATCCCTGCCGGCAAACTCGGAACCCACAACCGCGGAACGCCGCACGCCCGCGAAAAACTCGCTACTATCAGTCCACTTGACCCCCAGCCAACTCCCGCCGGACGATCCTCACCCCCTCGACCATCGCCCTCAACTTGGCCCGCGCCGCGTGCCGAGGCGTGTGATTGAAACCGCAGTCCGGGTTGATCCACAACTGCTCAGCCCGCACGAACCGCAATGCCTGCCGAATTCGACCCGCAACGTCCTCCGGCGTCTCGACGTAGTAAGACTTGATGTCTATCACGCCAAGCCCCAACGTCTTGTCATTCGGAAACCTCTGCCATAGATCAACCTCGCTCATCTCGCGGTTCCCGAACTCCAGCACCAACTGCCCTGCCCTAACGTCCAGTATCTCAGGAAACATCGAGGCGTAGACTCGGCGGCTCGCCGAACGATTCTGGTAATTCCCAAAGCAAATGTGCAGCGCAAGCTCCGCATCCACCCCCGCCGTCGTCTCGTTGAACAACTCCGCCCACTGACGCCCGCCGCCCGGAAAATTCGCATAACGAGGCTCGTCTATCTGAATGAACCTCGCACCCGCTGCAACCATCGACTTCAACTCCGCATTCACGATCCGCGAAACGTCCGCAGCAACATCCTCCGAGCTCCGGTACGCCTCGCCGGGATCTATGCGGAAACCCAGGGTGAGCGGCCCCGGACACGTCGCCTTGAGCGGCCTGTCAGTCAGTGCGAAAGTCTGGCGGAGCTCCTCCACGATACCCAGACCGCCCGGCGCAGAAAGCCTGTCCACAGCCCTGAAAGTGCCTATCTGGTCATAACCCGCGGAACCCACCGCGCGCCTCGCCGGCACCGGCCGCAATCCCTCTATGCGCTCGTAGAACCCCATGATGAAGTCCTCGCGGCGCATCTCCCCGCTGCTGATAACGTCAACACCCGCATCCGTCTGATCCCGGATAGCGATAGCCGTCGCATCCTCCAGAGTCTCCTCAAGGTCAGCCGCGCCATACTCCCCCGCGCGAGCCGCAGCCAGCGCCGTCCACAACCAGCTCGGCTTGGCATGGCTCCCAACCACAGAGGTCGGAAGAAGCGGAAGATCGAAGTCAGCGAGCATCGGTATCAGGTCACCTCTTTGGAGCGCTCGCGCTCCTTCGCCCGACGCTTGGCTCATGCCACTTCACGACCGGACGATTATTCCGCATTCAGCAGTAAGTCCTTAGATCAGTTGCCGCAGCCTTGGATCGAAGCGGTCCCGCAACCAGTCACCAAGGAAGTTGAACGCCATAACCGTCAGGGTGATGGCGAGAGCCGGAAACAGCGAGATCCACGGGGCATCCGTAAGGTAATTCTTTCCGTCGTTCACCATCACTCCCCACGCCGGAGTGGGCGGCGGAATGCCTACACCGAGGTAGCTCAGTATCGATTCCGTAATGATCAGCCCGCCCACGTTGAGGCTGATCAGCACCATCACGGTATTGATCACACCTGGAAAGACGTGGCGCGAGAGTAACCGAGGAGTCGAAGCCCCCGCCACCCTGGCAAGCGAAACGTAGTCCATGTTCCTCAGTTGCAGAGTTTCCGCGCGCACCTGCCGGGCAAAACCGCCCCAACTGAAGATGACCAGAAGAATTATGATTAGTTGGAGGCTTTGGCTCCACACGATCACCACTACCAACGCCACAAGTATGAATGGAAGCGCGATCAATAGCTCTATTGCGCGCTGAATGACCTCGTCCACCACGCCGCCGTACCAGCCCGATATCAGACCCAGCGACGTCCCCGCAACCGCGCCCGCCGAAAGCACGATACCAACGAACATAAGGGAAATACGGGTGCCGTGCATGATCCGAGTCATGATGTCCCGGCCCAGAGCATCCGCACCCAGTAGGTGGGCCGACGAACCCTCCGGATACCACATCGGAGGAGCGAGTCGGTCATGAAGCTGGCTAGCGGTGCGGTCGGGGTCGGGGTCATTACCGGTGGAGTCGTAACCCGATATGACGTCCGCAAAGATGGCAAACACCAGGAAGAGAACCAGTATCGCCAGCGGAATCAACGGCCACTCCCGAATGAAACGGTAAACGGCCCAACCCAAGCCCCGCCTGGACTCCAGATTGCGGAATCTGACCCCCTGGTCGGTCGTAACTCTGGTCGTCAAGTCGTACCCGCCTTCAACTCAACCTGATCCTCGGATCGAGGTACGCGTAGAGCAGGTCCGCCACCAGATTCGCCGTTATGAAGATAGCCCCCGTCAGTACTACCACCGCTACCATCAACGCAAAATCGTTGTGCCCTACCGCCTGAAACCCAAGCTGTCCCAGGCCCGGCCACGAAAATACGGTTTCCACCAGAAGCGCGCCGGTAACGAAGCCGGCCAGCAGCAGACTGGAGTAGGTCAATGGCGCGATCAGGGCATTCCGCAAGGCGTGTTTCCATACGATAGCGAAGTTACGCACACCCTTGGCGCGTGCCATCTTTACGTACTCCGAGTCCAGCACCTCGAGCAGTGAAGAACGGATCAGACGCAAAAGACCTGCCGCCGGATACCAGCCCAAGGTTACAGCCGGCAGTATGTAGCTCCGGATCCCATGGTCCTGCCTGCCGGTCGGCAGCCAACCCAGTCCCACCGCGAATATATAGATGAGTGCTATGCCTAGAGCAAACGGCGGTGCAGACTGCCCCAACAGAGCAAAGCCTCGGCCTAGATAGTCACCCATAGAACTGCGCTTGACCGCAGACAGCACGCCAAGCGGAACGCCTACCAGGAGAGCGAAGACGAAAGCCGCGGCAGAGAGCCTGATTGTTGCCGGCGCCCGGTTCAAGATCAGCTCCAGCGCAGGGCGCTTCTGCGCTTGGGAGTCTCCAAAGTCAAACCGCAGCGCGTCACCCAGCCAACTCAGGTACTGAATATAGTACGGCCTGTTCAAACCCATCGCCTCGCCCCACTGCTCCCACACCTCTGTCGTAGTGTACTCGTTCAGGTATAGGTACCGCGGATCCCCTGCCGCACGCGAGAGCGCGAATACGAAGACCGTGGTGAGCAGGACCATCAGCAGCGAGGTGATGACCCGCCGCAGAAAGAACCGCCTCAATTTGTCTTACCGGCGTCTGACATGCGCTGGAAGCCTGTACCCCGTTGCTAAAGCAAAGCCGCCGGGGTGCACAGGCCCCGCCGCTGAATGATCAGCGACGAAGCCTGTGCACCTGCATGGCGGCTTTACTATGAACGCGTACGCTGGTGTGTCCGTTACTCGGCTCGCACCTGCACCGTCTCAGGGTTGGTGAAGTAACGCCCGGCTATCCGGTGCGGCGTCCACGCCTCGATCCTCGGCCCGACCATGAAGTAGTCGCTGATCGTGCCCAGAGGAATGTTCAAACGCCACTCGCTCACGTAGTCCTGAACCTTGCGGTTGCTCTCGATCCTCGTCTGCTCGTCGTCCTCTTCCAACACCGACGCAGCCAGGTCCTGTATGTCACAGGGAACCTCAGCGCCGTGGAAGGTGTTGTAGCGACCGTACGCCCCGATCTTCTCCCGATCAAGGTTACCGCCGCCCGAGTGGTGGTACCAGATTATGTCGTCCACACCCTTGAAGTGGCGAGGACGCGCAGTTGCGTAGGCGCTCTGCTCGATGTTCACCTGCAAACCAAGCTGACGCCACATCTGCGCCACTGCCTGACCAGCCTCCGGGTTCACCACGATGTGGTCCGGCGGTACGTAGAACGTGAACTCGAAACCATCCGGGTAACCAGCCTCCGCAAGCAGAGCCTTGGCAGCATCCAGATCGTACGATACGTCCCACTCATCCTTCCAACCTGGATCGGAAGGTATGAAACCGGTGTACGTGGCCGTCGGAAGGCCAAGTCCGCCGAATACCGTGTTCAGCAGCGTCTGGCGGTCTATGGCCATCGACATGGCCTGCCGAACCTTCAGAGCGCTTTCCATGCTGTTCCCGTTGCCCCAGGGGTCGCCTATCCAGGGGTGCTCCGCATCCGGCTTGAACCCGGGCCGAGGCCACTCAGCGTCCGCCGTCCAGGTGGTGGTCAAAGTGGACTCGCAAGCCTCTTCGCCCCGCCAGTAGTTGCCCGTGTAGTAGACCACGTGCGGCCAGGTCGTGCCGCGAGCGATCTGCTCGTAAGCGCCGGTCACTGCCCGCTTCAACTGCGGGATGTCCTTGTTGGCAACCTCGATTATGTCCATTTCACGAGTCGTGAAAGCAGCGTTCCTCACCAGAGGCTCTTCGATCTCCACCACTTCCATGCGCTGCGCAGCAGGATCCGCACGCCAGTGGTTGCCCTCGTTGAACGCCTCCACGATGACGATGTCGTCCGTCCGGTACAGAACGTTCTCGAACGGACCCGTACCCAGCGGAGTTACGTTCGCAACCGACTCGCCCAACTCATCAACAGCCTTCTTGGGGTAGATCCAAGGCTGGTGCGTCGAAAGGTTCGACAAGGTAACGTCCCACGTCGCCCGGTAGGTCCGGAAGAAAAGATCGACTGTGTTGTCGTCAACCTTCTCCCAGCGGTCCATCCAGGATTGCAGGCCGCCAACGCCCCAGAACGTGGAACCCTCGCGGATCGCGTTGTTCATGCTCCAGACCACGTCATCCGCGGTCATCTCGCCGTAACCCTTGTGGAACATGATCCCGTCGCGAAGCGTGAACCGAACCTTGCTCTGGTCCGGCGCTACCTCCCACGACGTCGCCATGCTGATGTCAGGGTCGATGTTCTCGTCGTAGTCCGCATAGAGAAGGAACTCCACCATCCCCCAGGATGCGTAGTCCTGCTCGTGGCCAACGCCGCCAAGCGCCGGGACGAACAACGGAGGAATGATGTTCCGAATAGCAAGACGGAAAGTCCCGGAAGGACCGCCCGCAGGCGTAGGAGCAGGCGTCGGCGGAGCAACCGGAGTCGCCACCACCACCACGGGCCGCTCAACAACAACAGTCTCGACAACCGTCACAGGCCGCTCCACCACCACGGTCTCTACGACCCTGACAGTCTCGCCCTGGACCTGTCTCTCGACCACAACCGTCTCGACCACCCTCTCAGTACGGGTGACCTCCTTTTCGACCACAACCGTCTCAACGACTCTCTCAGGGACTGTCCTCTCGACTATTACAGTCTCGACCACCGTCTCCGTACCGCCGCAAGCAGCCGCCAAAGCAGCCAACATACTGCCGACGGCAAGCAGCCCAAGCGTGAACAGGCGCGTTCGCCTGCCCCTCTTCCAGACTGATCCCATCATCTCCTCCTTGAAGTGAATTGGAAAATTCAGGCTCTCTGTCGCGTTTACACGCAATATGACGCAAGTGGATACCCTGTCCACACGCGTTGACGGCAAAGATATTAGTACTTAATCGGCTTACGCGCAACAACGGCCGCAGAATGTACTCGATCAACGTACCGCGTACCGCAAACGATCTTTCGCCGCCCTTCCAGCAAGAATTCGGAATGCAAAGCCCGGCTTCACGAGGACGCCGGCAAACACTCGCCGCCCCACCGAGCCCTTGCCGGAGACGCGCCCGCGGGCGTAACGTTCCAGCCCAACAGACTCCCGCGCGCAGCAAGGAATCGCAAAGTGCCAAACGCCCCCTTAAAACCGATGATGCTCGTGAGGCCCCCAAACTCGATCCTGTACGACGAGTCATTCTGGGACGAACTCGCCGACGCAGGCATCTATGAGGTCGCCCTCCAGTGGCTATGCCTGCTGGACGAAAGACAGAACCTCGGAAACCGCTACCCGCAGGTCGAGGACACCCACCCGCGCGCACTCGCCGCCGTGGGAGGATCCCCTGTCCAACGCGTCCCGGTCGCCGCATTCCAGCCAGATCCCGACCTGTACCAAGGCATGGAATGGCAACCGCCCCAGATGCCGGCACACCTCGCCGGAGAGTCGCAGAGAATGCGAGACGCTCTCCGAACCGGCGCAGAAAAGGGCTTCAAAATCTACGCCATGGACGACAAGGCGTACTTTCTCCTAGGCAGTTTCGGCACCGGCCGACTCAACACGAACCGACCCATACCCAGCGTGACCGACCCGGACGGACCCGCGATGACTGCCGCAAGGGCGAGAGACACCATCGCCAACTTCCCCGAAATCAACGGAATCCTACTGGATGGCCCGGACTTCAAATGGGAAATAGCCCCCGGTCACAGGGACGACATGTGGGTAGAGCCTATCGACACCCCGGCAAACCGTCAGTTCGCTTCCGCGCGAGGCATCGAAATGCAGAGCGTGCTGGACGGCAGGGAGCGATTCAAAGAGTTCCTGCAATCGCTGCACCCGGACGCAGCCCGCCGATTCATCGAACACTCCCCGGGAGCGCTCGCAGACCATCGATGGTGGGCCGAGCGCCCGCAATTCGCAGACTGGTACCGCTTCAAGCAGGACGCCGTAGAGTGGAGTGTCTCCCAGTCCTACCGAGCCATAAAGACCCACCTGCCCAACGTGATGGTGGGAAACTCATCCCGACTGCCCTTCGTCGCCACCATCACCGGACACAACCTCCCGCGCAAGCAGGCATATACCGACTTCCAGATGCCCAAGGAATACTGGTGGTCGGGAGGCGTCGCAGGCTTCAGGGGAACGGTCGTGAACTGGCTGAAAACGCTGTGCGAATGGAACCCCGGCCTCGACCGCGACCTCGCAGAAAAGTGGTTCAGCGCAGCCTTCGACTACCCAATGCCCAAAGACTACCCGGTATCCGCCTACGAGTCCGAAGCCACCGACGCCTGGTTCACAACCTCCGTCAGAGACCAGACCCGCAAGATGATGGCAGCCGCGGAAACCGCCGACCGACTCGTCCCATGGGTCGGCCTCGAGCACTTCGGATCGAACTGGGTCACCCCGTCCGAACTCGACCGCCTCCTTGCAGAAATGAGGACCCAGGGCGTGACGCGATACTGCTACTTCGTATACAACAGCCTCTCGCCGGAAATCTGGAACGTGATCAAGCGGCACAGCCAGGCATGAGCCAACGGCAGCCCAGCCCCCGCTACAGGAAAAGAAGGCGCGTACAATGTTCGCTTGACGACGTGCGCTCGGAATGACCATCCCCTCACGGAGAACCGCGACACCCATAGGAGACGCTCGAAGTGACCAGACAAAGACTGGTAATGCTCTCGGAAAAATCCCAAATCTTTCCCTTCCGGCTCGACCATTCAGCCTTCGAGGGCATAGACGTCGACATAGACGACGTGAGAATAGATAGCCGGGGCGAGGCTATCGAGGCCGTACAGGACGCTGACGTGGTGATGACCGGTTTCAGCCTGGACGCCGAACTGATCAGCGCCATGAAGCGGGCCAGAGGGGTATGCATCTTCGGCCACGGCTTCGACAAGGTGGACGTGGACGCCGCCACGCGATCCGGCATCATCGTCACAAACGCCGCATACATATGCAACTGGGAAGTCGCAAACCACGCCGCCGCCATGATACTCGCCCTAAACCGCAACCTCGTACAGTACGATCGCGCTATGCGCTCCGGAGTATGGGACAGGCCAGCAGGCAGACCCGTCGGGCCATTAGACGGCGAAGTCGCCGGCCTCATCGGCCTCGGCGCAATAGGACGTTCCCTCGCAAAGCGCCTGCAGCCCTTCGGCCTCAGAGTGGTCGCCTACGACCCCATAGCGGAAGATTGGCCCTTCCGGGAGTACGCCGTAGAACGATTCAACAGCCTGCACGAAATGCTCTCCATCTCAGACTACGTATCGCTGCAAGTCCCCCTGAATACCCAGACCCGACACATGATCGGCGATGCAGAGTTCGCAGCAATGAAATCCAGCGCAATGTTCGTTAGCTGCTGCCGAGGCGGAGTCGTAGACGAAGCGGCCCTCATACGGGCGATGGAACAAGGCGAAATAG